>NZ_NJAX01000039.1 GCF_002797395.1 Bacillus solitudinis | reverse complement strand
TCTTCGGCTCCTAGTGCCAAGGCATTCACCGTGCGCCCTTTCTAACTTAACCAAATTAAAAAAGGTTTTTGTTTAATCGTCTCCGATTAAACATGAATTCTTGACGTTCATGTTTACATTTCATTATCTAGTTTTCAAAGAACTATCTTGAAATTGGTGGAGCCTAGCGGGATCGAACCGCTGACCTCCTGCGTGCAAGGCAGGCGCTCTCCCAGCTGAGCTAAGGCCCCAATTCATTATTAATAGACAAGCGCCAAGGAAATCTCAAGGCTTATCAAAGTATTTGGTGGGCCTGAGTGGACTCGAACCACCGACCTCACGCTTATCAGGCGTGCGCTCTAACCAGCTGAGCTACAGGCCCCCATTACTATAATGAGAGTTTTAATATAGAGAGTTTTGAGTTCTCTCAAAACTGAACAAGGCTACTGACTTTGATACCATCATGCAACACTTTTCAGTTATGCTTCATGCTGCCTTGCGACGAGGAATTTTGCTTCGTAGCAGAACTCACAGACGCAGGAGCAATAGCTTTTATTAAATAAGAGAGTTTTGAGTTCTCTCAAAACTGAACAACAAGCGCAAGCGTATATGACCTACGTCATATATCGACTAGAGTAAAAACTCCATAGAAAGGAGGTGATCCAGCCGCACCTTCCGATACGGCTACCTTGTTACGACT
>NZ_NJAX01000038.1 GCF_002797395.1 Bacillus solitudinis | reverse complement strand
CTAACGATATTACATAATAAATTGACGAGATTTGATTTATCGAAATAAAACAATCTCTATTTTTTCGCTTGGCTTTTGTTCAGTTTTCAAAGAACTCGTTTCATCACTGTTTATCAGCGACAAATAATATTGTAACACAAAAAGTAATTCCGTGCAACTATTTTTTTGATAATATTTTTAACGCGCTATCGATTCGTTTTCTATCGTTATTAGCGACAGGTAATAATATATCATATATAATTATTCTGCGCAACTATTTTTAAGGGCGTTTTTTTAGTGAGCTTTAATAATCTATCATACCTTCTTTTAGATAACAACAATAAATTATAAGTTAGTTAAATTTTCTTCCATATTAATAAGGGACAATTTAAGCGTTTTTCTATTATTAAAGACAACCTGCCGGCACAAGAAATATTCAGTTAGTAGCATTGTTGTCCCTTCTTATTTATCACATATTATTTTGCCTGCTTTCTTTTCGCTCGTATTAGCGTACTTTTACTAATGCCTGTGATCTCTTCTACTTGCTTATATGAATTTGTTACTAACAATCCTAGCGCGTGCTCAATCTGCTTCTTGTTATATTTGTTTGGTCTTCCTTCTCGGAAGTCCTCTCGCTGCTTTGCAATAACCTTTCCTTCTTGCGTTCTCTCTACAATCATGTCACGCTCAAATTCCGCGAAAGAACTCATAATATTAAAGATTAGTCTACCTGTTGGCGTGTCTTCAACTAACCCCATGTTAAGGACGTGTACTTTAACTCCCTTTTCAAAAAGCTGTTTAACTGTGGTTATTGCGTCTACTGTTGAGCGAGCGAAACGATCTAACTTAGTTACTACTAAAGTATCGCCTACTTCTAGTTTAGAAAGAAGCTCTATAAACTTAGGCCGGTCTGATTTCGTTCCGGTAAACTTCTCTGAAAAGATAACCTCACAATTTTCCTTTTTTAGTGCTTGTGTTTGTATCTCTAAATCTTGATTAACTGTACTAACTCGCGCATAGCCGTATTTCATATTTATCCTCTTTGCTCATTTATTTATGACCCTAAGTGGTGACCCTTTTGTATCTACTGACAATATCACTCTAGAAGGGAGGTTTCAATAATTTAAAGTTATGACACCGTTAGTCTGTAAAAGTCGGATCGCCAAGGGATAATATGACCGGTTCATTAGGTTATTAACCGAAAACAATAAAACGATAAAAGGATGAGCGTTATCAAACAATGATTGATTGGGTTATTTCAAGGGGGGGTGATATGAATTTTGTTTAGGAGAATAAATTGATATATTATCTCGACAACGGTTCCGGTATGATTAAAATCATCGGAAGGGCGTTACTTAGTTTTTTGTAATTCGAGATAATTCATTGAACAAGCTTTTGCTCTTATTTAGATAAGGCCGTGAATATGATGGATATAAGATTGAATTTATAGTTATTCTGAACGGGTGAAAAGTGGTATGTACAACTTGGAAAGTTTATTGATTTACGGTTAGAAGGTAGTTAAAAGCAAGAGATATGATTGAATTGGCAATTTAATCTACCATCTGTCGGCAAGGAATGGTAAAATAATCAGTAATTTAACAGTTCGGACAATAAAAAAGCCATTTCCCGGATGTTAAGGCGCGCCAACGCTTTAACGGAAATGACTTCAGCCTGTTCCCAAACAACAGGTTATTTAGATATGTCTATTCTAACGTGCATTCTATTGGATTTCAATAGTGTTGTTTTGGAATATTTAAAGCATATCCTATTTAACCTCTATTTTAAGGTTGATGGGATATGCTTTTTTGTTCTCCGGAAAAAAGGAGACGATGAAAATGAAAGTTATTGCAAATGAATATTTTAACGTATTACTTAATTTAGAAAAGGCATCAGATTATATAAGAGAACGTCAAAATATTAAATACAGTTTATTAGACAGTATTGCCCACGTACTGGGCCGTTCTTACCGTAAAGCAAAGAAGGTTGCCGCTGTTATTGACGAGATAACTTACAAGGCGACTGATCGTGGTTTCAGCTTTAACGGACGTCAAACACTTGCAGAGAAGGTAGGTGTTTCTTTACCGACTGTGGATCGAGCTGTGAAGCTATTAAAAGATAGTGGTCTAGTGTATGTAGGGTATCGGGAAAATCCTCATTCAAACGGCGTTAAGACCCCCGTAATCATCTTCAAAGAGCATACTAATTATAAACAAATCGCATCCATTTTAAAAATAAATGAAGAAGTAGTTGATAAAGTAGAAAAAGACGAAACTCTAAGGGAATCAAGTGTTACAGATGTAAAAAAAGTTCCTACCAATACATACCTAAAACAAGAAAAATATATTATATATCCATCATTCGATAAAATTGTTGATTATGTGTCTCTTAAAGTCTCAGATGCATTAAAGAAAAATGGTAAAGGGATTTCCTTTTTGTCGTCTTATATTGATAAAACAATATCTGCAGAAGATAAAAAGGCTTATCATAAAGCTAAAAAGGCTTATCATAAACGTTTAGATCTACACAGACAAAAACTAAATAATGCGGATGTACCTAGCCCAGGTTGGTTATTTAATGGACAAGCCTTTTCTTAAAAAATAATAAAAGCTTATTTACCTTGTTTATTTTTAAATATATAATTTCGGAACACTATTTGAAGGATAATGAGGGGTCTAAATTGTATAGTTAAAATAGACAAAGTTTATTTGCTTTGTTTAAAAGATGACATATCGTACCTGGAGTAATAAGGGTTCAAAGGCCTACCTCGAAACTATCAAAGGGGTTAAAATTTATAAAAGGAGGGTGTGAATTGAATGAATTTCTGGAAGCTTATATGATCAAAGAAGTATCAGAAATGATAGGTGTACCAGTGGGGACATTAAGACAGTGGGAAAGTGATTTTAAAGGGATAATTGAGATTCCTAGGGATTCGAAAGGAGCTCGATATTATACTGATTTTGAAATTGAAACATTAAAACATATAAAGATAATGAGGGATAGGAAGCTTTCAAAAGATGTAATTAGAGAATTGTTAGAGAAAAAAGGCAAAGTAAAAGGTGTAGATTCTATATCGTTAATTCCGCAACCTTATGTTCCTCAAATGAAACAATCGGAAGCTGTAGAAACACTCCAAAGTATTAAAGAGATGATGTCTGGGTTCGAAGAATTCAAAGGATCATTAATAAAAGAATTAAGGGAAGAGATTCGTCAAGAAGTGAGAAAAGATATAATCGAAGAGGTTTGTAAGGAGATAGCTAGTAGTTCAGAAGATCAAAAAGAATTAATACAGAAAAACACATTAGCTACTTCGGAACAATTAGAAGATGTTTCAGGAGCTTTGAGAGAGATGGAGAAACGCTATGAAAGTGAAATGAAAAGAAGAGATGAAGTTCTAATGGAAAATATGCGTTTATTACAAGAGATGAAAAAGGAACAAAAGAAAGGACTTTTAGGGAGGTTGTTTGGGAAATGATGATATAGAATGTAAACAAATAACTTATCTAAAACTTTTATATTCGAAGGGGACCAATTTTTTGTTGGTCTTTTTTATTATGTAAAATAAGTTCGTCACAATAAAGTTCCAAATTAATATAGCGTACCCTAGAGGATTTGAACTCCGATCGACAGCTTAAGAGGATGGGGCACTATCCAGCGGGATAGTACAGTAAGAGGACGCCGAATCATCGACCCTCTGATTAAACAGTAAGTTGCTCTACTGAGCCAAATAGATATTGCGGGGATAGGATTTGAACCTATGACCTTCGGGTTATGAGCCCGACGAGCTACCAGACTGCTCCACCCCGCGTCGTTATATTGAGATTATTATGGGTAAGGATCGAACCCCTGACCTCACGCTTATCAGGCGTGCGCTCTAACCAACTGAGCTATAGGCCGCCCTTTTTGTGAAGCGGTGATGAGAATCGAACTCCCGACATCAGCTTGGAAGGCTGAGGTTTTACCACTAAACTACACCCGCATCATTGATGATGGTCGGGAAGACAGGATTTGAACCTGCGACCCCCTAGTCCCAAACCAGGTGCTCTACCAAACTGAGCCACTTCCCGTAATTACAAAAAAATATGGTGCGCCCTGAGAGATTCGAACTCCCGACTTTTTGATTCGAAGTCAAACACTCTATCCAGCTGAGCTAAGGGCGCAATATCAAAGTGGTACCGAGGGCCGGACTTGAACCGGCACGATAGTCACCTACCGCAGGATTTTAAGTCCTGTTGTCTGCAAATTCCACCACCCGGCATAGTTAGTGGGCGGCCCCTGGATTTGAACCGGTGGTAAGGGTTTTGCAGACCCGCCTTACCACTTGGCTATACCGCCTTAATAAAAGATAAGCGGAAGACGAGATTCGAACCGCCGAACCCGAAAGGAGCGGATTTACAGTCCGCCGCGTTTAACCACTTCGCTACCCCTCCATAGAAAATCTATACTATTTAAAATGGTGGTCTCACGGGTTAAGAACCATACGATCTAGCCAGCTGTAAGCTACACCGCACAACATATATGATCCGATCGGGGATGAACTGCTGATAACCCCAACCATGAAAAAAATAGGGCTAACCTAGTTAGCCCTATTACTGTGTATGGTATGGCGACGTCCTACTCTCGCAGGGGGAAGCCCCCAACTACCATTGGCGCTGAAGAGCTTAACGACCGTGTTCGGCATGGGAACGGGTGTGACCTCTTCGCTATC
>NZ_NJAX01000037.1 GCF_002797395.1 Bacillus solitudinis | reverse complement strand
CTAATAAACTCAAGAATGTCTCAGTTTTCATCGGACTACCATTATATGGATGCAACACAAGTGGTTCCCCTTGAATTTTTTCATTGATGACTGCTTTCTTTACGAGAGTTTCAGCGTGTTTTGCCTCTTCCTTTTCCCAAACTTCCCAACGACATCTATCCTAACAGAGGGGGATAGGATTATTGCAAAAGGGACATTTCCCTTTTGTTTATGTTTTCTGTTCCAGATTTAAATATTATCTTAGGAACAGAAAACATATTATAATCTCTTCCTCCACAATTTGCTGATTATTTTTTAAGGAGGTTTTGGTTAAAGTACATTTCAAAAAGGTACTCATGCCATTATGATTGACTATTAATTTAGAAAAACCATCTAATTCCCATTAATTTATTTGGTTACAGAGCTTGATCAATTAATATTTTCTCTCCAGACCATGCCTTTTTGGTTGTCCAATCAGCCTTACCTTGCCAAAAGGCGTCTTCTTCGGATAAACCAAGTGGAAGAAACACTGTCGCGCATAAATACAAACTACCTGTTGAAATATATGGTTCTCCCAATTCTGGTTGATGTCCACAAAAGCCAATTTGAAGCCAGCCATTCTCGTCAAACGTTCCTGGCATCTCTATTAATCTTTGTATGACTGCAGTTAAAGCACAACGAACCTGATTAGGCTTAAGGGAACTGTCTAACCTATGCTGTAACGCCATTTGCGCCAAATGTTGAAAAGCTCCAAAGCGATAGGTAATTGAACGACCTACTATTGGGAATGTTCCTTCAGGAGAAATACTCCTTTCTTGTATAACCGCAAAGCGTTTTGCTCGTTCAACAATAAGCTGTTTCATATTCAACCAATCACTTGATTGGTTAGACATATGATTAATGATGTCAACAAGCATAGGTTGTATGACATAGCTATTATAATAATCTGCATGGAAAACAGGTCCGTCTCCATACACACCATCTCCTAAATACCACTGCTCATGTTGCTTTAAGGCGTAATCAACCCTCATTGGGTCCCACTCTTCCCCTACTAACATCAATGTTGTTTCAATCATTGCAGAAAACAGCAACCAGTTGTTGAAAAGAGGTTTCCGGTCACGTGTCGATTTTAAAGCCTTTACGACATTAGACTTTACATCTGGGTGAAGTTTCTCAAAGAGTTCAACGGGAGCTCGAAGAATGGCATGAGCAAAAAAAGCGGTATCAACAATAGGCTGTAAACCAGACGAAAAATTCATGTAATCTGGTGATTGTGGATCTGTAGCAGCGTCGATCCCTTTTCTAATAAGATCAGCATACCGCTTTCTTAAAAGGCCTTCTTCTCCAACATCGGGACCTTGTTCAATCCATGGAGCCATACCGCACAACAACCTTGAGAACGCTTCCAGATGACTATAGTTTTCTCTGTCTGAGTTAGTTGCTTCAACTGGCATACGAATTTTTAATTGTTTGTTTGCTAAGGAAGTAAGGACAGGTTCGGCAATTTTTTGTAATGTAGTGACCCAATATTCTCGTTCACTAAACGTAGTCATGTTGCACACATCCTTTTCCTTAGTTTAGAAAATTCTCCTTTTCCAACCATTAAGTTTAGCCACAGCTTCAACATAGTAATAATCACCATAGATAAGTGATACATCAATATTCCTATCTGCTGACTTATGGCTGGTACCATGAAGAAGAATTCCTTGATGTTCTGGCTGCTCCCAAGTTCCATAATTGTTCGTCAAAGAGTTTAGTATATTAAGTGCAGCCAATCTATACATCTCTTTCTCATTTATTGGTACAGCATCAACGATTTCTAATAACCCTGAAGCGGCAATAGCTGCAGCAGAACTATCTCTTGGCTCATTTTTAAATTGTTCTAATCGGAAATCCCAATAAGGAACAAAGTCATCTGGGAGCCCTGCAATAAAGTGGTGAGCGACACGTTTGGCTGCATCTAAATATCGCTTTTCCCCAGTATGTCGGTACGTATTTGCAAATCCGTAAAGTGCCCAAGCATTCCCCCTACTCCAAGCAGAATCTCCTGCATTTCCCTGACCACCAATAGACTCAATAAACTCGCCTGTTTCAGGATTAAAAGATAAGATATGACTAGTTGAACCATCATCTCTTATTCCATAGGTTAATGTAGTGTCTGCATGAATTTGAGCGATATGTTTATATCGAGGATCTCCAGTCACTCGTGTTGCCCAAAATAATAATGAGATGTTCATCATGCAATCAATAATTGCCCAACCCGGTTTGTCATGATTCCATGCACGAATATATCCACCTGCAGGATTCAAGCGACCAGCTAAATAATTTGCTGCCTCTAATCCGATCCTAAGACTTTCCTCATTATTTAAGATTTCATGTTTTATAACAGCGGTTAGCAAAAACTGAAAGCCTACGTCGTGGTCCACTTTTATTGGATGTTGATGGAAACATTTTTCTAACTTTTCATCCCAATTCATCGCAGCATCTTTAAACTTTACATTGCCTTTCACATCATAGAGAACCCACAAAATACCAGGCCAAAAACTTGAAGTCCACCACTCATGAGGCATATCGTCATATATCCCGTCACTTCCTGCAACATGTGGAGATTTGTCTCCTATCTGTTCAATCATCCGTTCAACTTTCTTATTTAAATTATTTAGGATAACATCTTCTTTCAGTGTAGACATAGTTCATTCCTCCATTCCGTTATAAATTCATATTAAACCGTTTTCACGTTGATTAATTGTTGTATAATAGCAAAAAATGTTGTTCTATTGCGCTAAAAAAGGAGGAGCTTTATGAGAACTTTATTTGAATACATCCCCTTCGATTTCAAGCCATTTCATCTTGTTTATCGTAGGATTTCTAATGATAATTTCAAAGGTTATTATCACTGGCACCAAGGTTGCGAATTACTTTTCGTATACCGCGGACAGGGACGGGTGATTGTTAATCAACACACATACGAAATCAAAAAAGGGATGCTTTTCTTTTTTCAGCCGTTCCAGTTACATAAGATACACGTGGAAGTCTCACAATATATACCATATGAACGTAGTATTTTTCATTTTGATCCGATAAGTCATAGTAAAAATCTTCACTTATTTCCGAACTTAAACACTCTCTTTAATCGTTTGCAAAAAGGAATACTAGCCCAGCAAGCCTTTGATTTAGAAAATGACTATCAATATATATTAGAACTCTATCATGCTTTGAATAACTCAATAATCAATAATGATTGGCAGGAAAACAGTCAGCTTTTTCTCATGCAAATGCTTTCTTGTATTCGGAATAATAATGAGTATGTTGAAGAAAACCCTTCATTATTCAATCTACGTCCTTTACATTATTCAGAATCCATTATGCAATGGATTGAAGAACATTATATGGAACCTTTTGATTTAGAACGCTTGTCTGATGAACTTCATTTATCAAAATCCCATGTTTCGAGAATATTTAAACGTGACACGGGTAGTAGTTTAACCGAGTATCTGATTGTTCGCAGAATGAAACAAGCTTGTCAATTACTTCAAACTACCAATACTTCTGTTGATTTCATTGCAGAAAATGTTGGTCTGTCGAACGTATCTTATTTTATTCAGCTTTTTAAAAAAGTAATTGGAACAACACCGCATCAGTATAGGCTTTCTTACAGGACAAAATAAACACATTAACAATTCAAGTCATTCACTAAAATACCGAACAGTAATTATGAAATTATATACTCGATAACAGTGATGTTCGAAAAATCCGTATCATTTATAGAATTTACTCGATAGATATTGCTTTATTTCTAAGTTTTATCCCTTATGAAATTAATTGAACTATCTATTTTTTTCTCTATCTTATGGGACCCTAAAACAGGTTACATAAAAAATGGACATAGTAATTGGCTTTTTAATTTATCCAAACCTATTCTCACTTCCTTCGAGTTTTAACTAGTAACTTTTAAGCAAAAAGGTCATAAGAAGGAAGCGTCCATCATTGCCCGTCTAGGCGCTTCTTCTGCTAGTAGATATACAAAGAGACTCAAACTCCATAAAAGACTCATTGTGGAGCTTTGAAGGTGGTTTAACGCTACATTAATCGATTCCCCATAGGAATCAATGTACAAAAACTATTTGTTGTTAAATCTTGTTCTATTTCAGTCTGGGGGAATCTTATAAATCAACTCCGCCAAATGTGAATTTGCTTAACAGGTCTTATATTATGTTTTATCGTCGCTTATCTTTATTTGCTTTCACTTTAGCTTTTAAATCTCTAACAATTTGATTACCATGCTCTTTCCAATAGTTATTAGCAGCTTCCTGAGATAACCCGAATTCTTTTATGAGAGAATCAACTAGCTTTCCCTCCACGAGCCAACCTACTACTGGATCCCGTCTACCAGCGTACTCTTTATATAAATTTCTTATTGCTTTACTAATTAAAACGTCATCAGTATCAGCTTCTACAGCTGTTTCTTCCTTTAATTTATTTAATACATGAGTTATGTATGCAACAGGACTTTCGATATCTCTTCGTCCCCTGATTTTATTTAAAATATCCAGAACTCTATCTTCTTCATAGTTTCTCCAGGACTCAATAACCTTTTGATCAATACTGACATTATGTTCATTTGCAAACAATTGGATTTGTGCTGAAAAATAATCTTCTTCCGCAAAGAGAGGAATAGATTCAACGACGATACTTTTTTTCTTCGTTTTAATAATAAATCGAACAGATGTCACTCTACGTCCACTTTTTATTTCTTCCACATCAAATGATAAGTCCGTTTTTTTCTCTAGTTCCTTTTGAGCAGTGTTTAACACTCTTTGCTTAAAATTCCCATAACTCGGGTATATATCATCAGCTCCTAACAATAATCGAAGCTCATCTAAACTAAAGGTTCTTTCCTTGATTCTTTCGTACTGTTTTAATAACTCGTACAGCCTAATTGAATAAGAGCTCTTTAGCTTCACTACATTTTCTAACCTATAACTTGTGAAATTTCTTTTAAGCTCTAACAAATAAGGCTTTAGAAACGGATCAAATCTAAGAAACATCATTCCCTCGTTCTCTTTATAAGTAACAGAAGATAACCAACTAACCTGTGTCACTTCATTACCTATCCTGACTGTAAACACTTTTCTCATAAGCTCAATAGTTATCTTCTTGATTTCATTATATTTCGGAGTGCCCTTTAATCCAATCAGTTTAGAAAATTCTCTAATAGTAAACTTATAGTTTTTAAACTCTGAGTCTTGAGGCTGTATTTGACTTGCTAAAAACAATATAATCTTTTGTTCAACGGTACCTAATTTATAATTAGCTTCAATAAGCATATTAGATTTAGTGACAAGATTATAATCAGTAGATTTTAGTTCTTTCATATCATCACACCATTTTTGTTATAGTTAATAAGAAGAATCCAGTAAAAATTCAATGTGTATTTTCCATATAAGATGTAAAACTACCATCCTAAAATTACATTATGCTTCTTTTCTCAACAAACTACAACATTTTTCATACATGTTATATTAAAAACCAAAAATGTTATAGTTAACACCATTTTTGTTATAGTTAGTAGCTAAAAACCCTATTAAACTAGTATTTTCAAGACCCCGAAAACAATTAAAACAATTAGTAAAACAATTAAAACAAACTGTGCTTTAGACTCATATTAAATAGAAGAGAACTTTTCATTCCAACAATTAAAACCCATAAAGAGAAGATGTTTATAATTAAGTTTTATTGTCATAAATTCCTTATAAGAACTTTTATATTGACCAAGATATTGTTTCAACTCAATAAAGATCCGTATAGCAGAATAGCACTAAACACTACAATACCATAGTCACTATCACAAAAAGCATTCATCATTGTTCTTATAAAGATGATGCTGTATCGATTACAATAAATTTATAATCTCCCCGTACTTTATTTAAAGTTTGTTTAACCGTATATATATTCCCTCCGATTAGAGTACTGGGACAAGGGTAGATCATCGATATCGAAACTTATTTCATTGTAATCATAAAGCCCCTAGAGGGCTTTTATGATTACACTAAACTAACTCATCACTCTCATTGAATACTGATGAACAATTCTAATATTAATTTTTTTCTTGAAAATAACTTTCAATAGCTTCCTCAATTAAAATATAGATATTTTTTTCTTGAATCAAAGATTGCATTTTTAACTCTTTATGTAAATCCGTACGCAAATCAAAAGATACCCTCTTTCTTTCAATCTTCGTTGTTTCCGTTCCAACCATCATTAACTCTTCCTTTCTTCCAACGTTGTTTTCTTCTTTCGAATCTTCGTTTATTGGTTCTGATATAATATGGGACGGGGATATTTTTTTCTGTTGTCTCTTTAAGTTTTTAATATCATCAATTTTTGACACGCTGCATCAATTCCTTATAAAAATTTTTGTATTGTTCGAGAGCTTGTGTTAATTCCCTATTACTCTCAAATCCATATAATGATATTCGTCCAATTGGAGCTTTTCTTGTTAAAATTGTATCAAAAACTACTTCAGGATAATCTTCTTCTATCATTTCATTAAAAGCCTTCGAATCGCTACGCCTTACATCGTTCATAGTTCTCAAGATACCTGCAATAGTAACTCCGCGTTCACTTACTTCTTGAGCCACTTCAATTGAGTCCATAAAATTTGGGATAGCTGAATAACACCAATTTGAACATTCGAACATTACAATAACATAATCGCTAGCACATAGGGCATTCGTTGTTGTTTCTGAAAGAGAAGGAGCAGTATCGATTAAAATAAAATCATAATTGTCTCTTACTTTATTTAATGTTTGCTCTAACACTAAGCTAGGATTTCCTTTATAAGGAATATATTCACCTTTGTAGGATTTACCAGTGTAAAGCCACCTTTGAAACGTTGCTAAAAAATTATTTGCTGGTAAAAGATCTATATTTTCATTAACTGTATATATATATTTTCTAGGGTCTAGTTCCTGTAAGGCCTCTAACACAGAACGACCTATAAACTCGTTGGATGGTTTTTGAGATAAAAGCTCTGACACATTCCCTTGTGAATCTAAATCAGCCACTAAAACACGATGTCCATCTTCACTTAATAGATGAGCTAACACACCAATAGTGGTTGATTTTGAACAACCACCCTTTTGAATTCCTGCTGTAATTGTAATTGTCATGGTTCACCTCCAAAAACGTTCGTTTCTTCGTTTCTTCATTCGTTTAAATATTTCTTCGTTCTTAGGCTTAATTCCTTTATTATTTTAAAATAAAAAGCTGATGTATATCATTACTATTGTTTTATGCCTATTTAATTCGACATCTATTTTGTAATTATCCACTATTTATAGTTCGAATAGTGAATAGGGTACCCAGAACCCATATACAGAATCAGGAATTAATGGGTTTGGTGAAAAGGAATTACCTGACAAGTTTGATTCTGACGAGTATCAATTGCTCATCGTTGCGGATAAACATCAAACTGGATTCGATCAGCCGCTTCTTCATACCATGTACGTAGATAAAAAACTGCCTGGTATTAAAGCTGTCCAAACGCTTTCTAGGTTAAATCGTATGCATTCTGGAAAATTAGATACGTTTGTACTGGACTTTGTTAATGAAGCTTCTGATATTCAAAAATCATTTCAGCCTTTCTATGAGCAGACAACGATTGATGAGGGAACAGAGCCTAATATTTTGTATGATTTGAAAGGGAAGTTGGACGGTTTCCCAATTTATTGGGGAGAAGAAATAGAAAGTTTCAGTAAAATATTTTTTAAAAAACAACAAATGCACGGCGATCAGGGAAAACTTAATCAAATTCTTGATCCAGCAGTGGAAAGGTTTAAACAAAGACCTGAACAAGAGAAGGATGAATTTAAAAGTACGCTGTCTAGTTTTGCTCGAATTTACTCCTTTTTATCTCAAATTGTTCCTTTCCAAGATCCAGATCTACACAAACTCTTTGTATATAGTCAATTTTATTGCGAAAGTTACCAAAGACGGGTAATGGAACTAGATCTATCTCTTTAGATAATGAGATATCACTAGAATATTATAATTAGAGAAAACGAGTGAGGGTAGTATCTCATTAATTATTGGTGAAGAAGCTCCTTTAAAAGGAGTGACTCATGCAGGAACAGGACGCTCAGGTGAAGAGAAGGACACCCCGTTATCTCAACTTATTGATGCACTTAATGACAGGTTCAATACAGATTTCACTAAGGAAGACCAATTGTTCTTTGAACAATTAGAAGAAGCAATGGTAAATGATGTTGATCTTGCTGAACAGGCAAAAAATAATTCTATTGAAAATTTTCAATATGTATTTGATGAAAAATTCATTAATACATTGATTGATCGTAGGGAACTTAACCAGGGGATATTTGCTAAAGTGATGGACGATGAAAAGTTTCAATCGACGGTTAAAAGTCATTTAATTAAATCGGTTTATGATAGGCTTCATGAAGCGAGTAGTTTTTAATTTTGAAAGGCTGACACCAATATTGGTTAAAAAAACATTATTTCAAGGAAATAATGTCAGCCTGTCGACTGTCTCATTTTACGAGACTTTGTCGCAAGGCAAAAGCATTGAAGCGCAGCACAGAAGAAAAGGAAATGAATAACTAGAATCACATGGCATTTACAAAACAAACAAACTCAATGTATTTAAAATATCCCAATAAGGTAAACCCTATTGGAACAAACAGAGCATAACCGTATACCGAGTATTTGTGCAGTCTCATATACATATCCCAAAATTAAGAGTAAAATATAAGTGATAAATCTAATTAGAGGTGCTTATATGGCAATTTATGGATATGCGAGGGTATCAAGTGCTGACCAGAATTTAGATAGACAAATTAGTTCGTTGAACAATGCCGGATGCGAAATTATTTTTGAAGAAAAAGTAAGTGGAGTAACAACGGAGCGACCAGAATTAAAAAAATTGTTAGCTACAGTGAAAAAATCAGATATGGTAGTGGTCCATAGCTTGGATCGGATAAGCAGAAGCACTATTGACTTACTTAATTTAGTTGATGAGTTGAAAATGAAAGGCGTTTCTCTTAAGTCGCAAAATGACACGTGGCTCGATACAACAAACGATAATCCTTTTAGTGAGTTCCTTTTAACGGTAATATCCGGTCTGTCTCAATATGAGAGAAAGATGATAAAGCAGAGGCAACGTGAGGGTATAGAAGTAGCGAAGAAAAAAGGGAAATATGTTGGAAGAGTTAAAAAATACAGTGATAAACATAGTGGTATGAACCATGCGATACATCTGTATAAGCAAGGAGATATGACCGTCAAACAGATATGCGATATAACGCAGGTGAGTCGTAGTGCTTTATATAGGGAAGCGAAAAAATACATTAACGGTGAAAAAACACCATGAGGTTTGTTTATTGCGCTTGAAAATGTCTTTTTTGATAAATAAGTTCTATTAGAGAGTCAGAAAAAAATTAAAAATTCTAATTAAGAACTACTCCTAAACATCTAGAAAAAGAGCAACACTTTTGAAAAGTGTTGCTCTTTCTTTTACTAATACATACTCTTAGAGTATTTGGTCAAGACATTCAGATTTTCTTATTTCAAAGTTAAGAATGACACACCGTGATAATTGGAGTGGCTAGAAACTAAATTATCAAATACAAAGGTTTAATGGTTAGTACTTCCCTTGCCAGTCCGACCAGCCAACCTGCATTCTACCTGTCCAAACATACGATCTGTAATTACTCATGCTAGTTGCACCATATAATATTCTTCCTACTGCTTCATATTGTTTGACCCTAAATTATCATACATATGATAATTTGAAATCCCGCCATCATTGAATCCTTTGTTAACTCCTAAGACTGAGATCCTTGCTTGCTCTCTACACTAACAAATTACAAGAGTTCTTACTTACCAAATAACCTCGAGAAAAATCCCTTCTTGTTGTCCTGTTCCTCGCGCGCTGCTGCAATCATCCGTTTTGTTTCCTGTACATCTCTTAATGACTCCACAAGTTTACTGTCACGTTCGTTTAAGCGTTCTTCTATGTAACGGTCACGTTCTTCAAGACGTTTGAGTAATTCTTTGTTGAAGGATTCTTGTTTTTCGATATGTTCATCCTGTTTCTTCATATGTTCTAACAATTGCTGGAGTGTTTCCTCTGAACGTGTAAGAGAACGCTGTTCATCTGAATTTTCTTGGAGAACAGAAGGCGTTCTTGTTTCGGACGCTTCTCCTCTATGCTTTGATGTTACAGTCTTTGCTGCGTTCTCTAATGAAAAGTTTTCAACCTTAACTAACTTCTTGAAATACTTTAAACCAATTAAGTCACGCTCGAAGAACAACCTCCTGTTGTTATCTGTTCTTAGGAACTCATATCCATTCTCCTCTAATGCGATACACCACTTACGTAGGGTACTTGTCCCGATATCGAGGTAGTCGCTTATTTCCTTGGTTGTGTAAGCTTTGTCACCGTTATTCATTCATATCTCTCCCGTTCGTATATTCGTTCCTTTCATTGTAGACTAACGTTCTTTTATTGGAAACGGGAAACGAATGTTCTCGGAGGCTTGTTTGTGAATCCATTCCAGTACCATATCTCTTGGAAAGGACCCGTTCACCAATTTTTATTTCGGGAAAAGTTGGTCTATGGATAACGTGTACATCCAGGGTTTGGGGACTAACACCATTTGGAAGTAATTAGGGGAGGGTATGTCCACACTACCTAATAGCCACGTTCTACATTTGGTGATGAATATCCCTATGCATAAGTATACTATTTTATTGAATTAGGGGTATGACATAGGCCTATGCCATTAGAGTATGCCTAAGCCCATGCACAGACCTATGCCTTAATGCATAGGGGACATTTCTTAAAAAGCTTAATACACAAAGGGATTTCACTCTTAAAAAACAAGTCGCCAGACAAGGTAATATATACTAACGCGACTCGCTAAATGTTACCCCATTTCTTACCCCTGTTTCTTAGCCTCTTTATCGGTTCGGAACGTTAGCCCGATGTTACCGACCGTCGCCCCTATTTTTGTAGTGACTTAATAAACTCGCCGCCATCATAGAACGCCTGGTATCGCTCTAACTTCTTCCGCATCACATTCGCGCTATACACGGAGTTTTGGACTTCGATAAAGAACGGCGACCCTTTCCATATCGTAAATACGTCCGGTCTTATGTCGGCATCATAGCGTGGCTCAACATCGAAGCGGCGCGGTTCTTTGTGCTTTATTAACGCGATATAGACGTCCGCCATCTTTAAAAAGTGGTCGACCTTGTTGCCGGTCTTTTTTATCGTAGCTGGACGCGGAAAGTAGACGAAAGGTTGGCGCTCTGTATTGGCGTCAATATAGCCACGGTCGCGTAATCGTTTGAGTGATACATTGGCGTTATTGATTGCGTTCTTTGTGTTGGCGAAAAATAGTGCGGCTACTTGGTCGCGTGAAAGGCAGCGGAATCGCTCGAGTGCTTTAATGATGTCGAGGTCGCGTTTACGCATGGTTGTCGTCCTCCTCTTTATTGTCCCCCGAAGGGCTATTGCGAGAGCAACGTTTCCTTACCCATACAACCGAAATAATTTAGTGGGTGTAAATGGGCACTCTGTACTAACGAGTGACTTATTCGTCCTCTAATAATCCGAATTGCGGGGTCGGCGGTTCCTCTTCATCGGTTAATGGTGAACGTCCGCAATTAGAAACCGTGTGATTATTTGGACACAGGGGAATCGATTCCTCAATTGGGACGACGTCGTCCCTTTTATACGGCTCGAGTTCCTTCTTCGCGTTCACATCGTCCAGGTGAGGCGCTTGAACCTCCGTCAACTTCTCCAATTTGAGCAAGAAACGCCCTCCCTGGCTTGACTCTATCTTTTCAGACCCTGGCGTACCTACGATCCTACTATTCGTTAAATCGGCGCATCTAAAGCCCATACGGACCGTTAAATTGACCTTCAACTTACCGTCCAGCACTTTCGCGTCAGGTCGTTGCATCGATAATATAAGGAACATTCCGAGCGCTCGCCCTATCGCCGAAATATCTTCGATTATCTCCATCGCGTCTTTTTCCTTCTTTAATAGCGCCACCTCATCGATACATAGCACGATATAAGGGACGCGCTCATGTTCCGGCAAGTCGTCAACGTGAGTTACTTCGTATTTCTCGAGAAGATCGCCACGGCATTCCGTTTCTTTCTTTAAATACGCGAGAACACGCTTTAATTCACTTACCTTCGTACATACCGCCTTAACATGCTCTACGCGACGAAATAGATGGAACTCTGACCGCTTCAAGTCCGCGAGATAAAGGTGTAAATGTGACGACGTCGTCGTTTTTATCAACGTAGTCAGTACAGACCGTACTTGTGTACTTTTGCCGCTGCCAGTTTCACCCGCGATAAGTAAGTGCGGATTCTTGACCATATCATAAGCGACATGCTCGTTATTTTCGTTCTTGCCGCAATATATCGGGAGTTTGAAATGTTGGCACGTACCAACAATATCGCTCCAATTCCACTTAATTTCTTTCGCCAGTGATTCCGCGTAGATTGTGAGAACATACTTCTTTATACCGTCCGATTCTATTTTCAGCGTGCGTCCGAATATCTGAAAGAACGCATATTCTTTCTTTCTGACTTCGCGCGGGTCCATCCCGTTTAGTAGCGTAAATACATACTCAATCCGGTTATCTAACTTTTGCGCCGAATGTATCTTAGGGTATATCTTCCGTGTAAATTTATCGCTCTCATATTTCAGATAAAGACCAGCCACATCGAAACAGTCCACTAGCTTCTTCTGCAATAACTTCTCCGTCTTCCGCTTCTCTAGCTTCGCAAATAGGCTCATATTAACGGATTGGATAGCACGAACAGGATAAGACCGCCGATAACGGCCCACGGCAATAACAACTTAATGACGCTTGATATTTCTTCCGCGAGGGCTTGCTTGTGACACATGACTAGGACACGTTCTAAGACCGCCCTGCGGTCGCTACTACACTTCTAACTTATGTCGATAGCTTACCCAAGTTTCGAATTATTATTTAAATGGTTCGTACTTATTTTTGAATGTTTCGTATGGGATTGTGAAAGTTGGACAATAATAGCTAAAAAATACGAGGAGGTTATAACATGTTTAGGTTAAATAAAAAGCGCAGCAAGGTAAAGAAGTTTTTGGATGTAAACGGATATAGTCAGGAGGATTTAGTAAACGCAACAAAAGTCAGCCGGAACACGATAAGCAAAGTCTGCTCAGACCCCGATTATACTCCGAGTACGGGCGTCATTAAGAAGATAATGAAAGCTATTCGCGAAATAGACCCGTCTGCTAAGAGTACGGACTTCTTCGACTTATGATTGATTACGTTGTTTTCTTTGCACTCACTGCCGTGTGTCTTGTCCTATACGTGCTACATGAGCGCAAGCCTAAGCCGCCGCCAGTATGGACGCCACGAACAGAATGCGAGTCACCTATTGAACGGCGCTTATATGACGCATTAATAAACCACGGGTATGCTCCTCGGACACAAGTCCCTTGCGGCAAGTATCGGATAGACCTGGCGTTAGTGCCACAAAGAATCGCAATCGAAGCGGATGGTCGCGCTTATCATAGCAGTCCGGAACAAAAAGCACACGATAGACGTAAGAATGCTTATTTGCGTAAGAACGGCTGGAAAGTGCTTCGGTTCAGCGGTAGCCGGATTCATAACGATATTAAAGGAGTGCTACGGAAGATTGAAGACGCGACAAGGTGATGAGGGCCGAATTATTTCATACTTGCCGTCTTTTCAATCCAATCGAATCCTGGCGCTTCAACTCTTCGTAACCGCTCTCTCTCACGTTCTCGTCGACTGCGATACGTCTCGTTTGCCTTATAATACGCGTTGTTTTCTTCACTCTGAATAACCTTATCCACGTAAGAAGATAAGAAATGGATACCTCTTCCGCCTTTTTTCATCGCGTCAGATACTTTAAGAGATACGTATTTTACAATTTCATTTACCGTATGATTATCGCCATTATATATATGGTTGTCTTGTTTTCGGTAAGTATTGGTAGCAACTATTTTCACGCCTCTACCGCCCGTCTCCGTAAGAGTCTCGTCTTTTTCTACTTTATCAACTACGTTATCTCGTAACTTTAAAATAGCCGATATCCGTTTAAAATTAGCGTGGTCTTTGAAGATGATTACTGGCGTCTTAGCCCCGTTACTGTTCGGATTCTCACGATAAGCCACTACTACTCTTCCGCTTTCTTTCAATAGCTTAATAGCACGGTCGACGGTCGGCAAAGATACGCCCACCCTTTGCGCAAGAGTATCACGACCATTAAACGAGAAGCCGCGGTCAGTCGCCTTGTATGTAATTTCGTCAATGACGGCTGCTACTTTGCGAGCCTTACGGTAGGAGCGTCCTAGAACGTTTACCAATCGTTCCAGTAGGCTATGCTTTAATTGCTTGCGTTCCTTTATGTAATCCGTGGCCGTTTCGAGATTCATTAGTACGTTGAAATATTCGTTCGCAATTACTTTCATTTGGCTTCGTCTCCTTTGCGGAAACAAAAAAGCGACATTTACCGTTTTAAATTCGGCAAACATCGCTTAGAATAGTCCCTTGACGCTACTAACGAATATCTTGTACAATAAAGACATAAGTATAATAATAAAGGGATTCTTTGCAGGTGTTCGCCGTAGGTTAGTACGGCTGACGGTTATAGAGTGTTGGTAGCACTACTATAACGCGCGAGGGTCTCTTTTTTATTGTCCGTTCGTATGTATTGATTTAAGTATAACCTAGACTAGCAGATTACGAAAGTTATAATTTTCTAATTATATAGATTGCGATTTCTCCACACTTAACGCACAACCTCCCACAATTCGAAAGTTAATTGCTCATATGAAGCCCTCAGCGACACGTTATTTCCTCTAAAACACAAAAAACCCGGGAATCTCCCCGAGTACGACAAAAGTTTTCAAACAATTTTAAAAATGAACGCAAAAAGGCTTGACTAGTAATATCTTTTTTGACCTTTATCCCCTGATTCTGGGTCACCCCAGAAACCCTTATCATAAGCTAACCGCTACTACTGCCTTCAGTTCGGGACTTCAACCCTAGAGAATGTGTGCATGCTTAGCGCACAAAAAGCGACAGGAATCCCTCTCTAGGACTCCTGCTCCTTTTAAAACTATCTTACTTGTTTAGAAACTTGTAAAAAATAACCTTCTATTTACCCCTTTACTCCCCCAATCATGACACCTTTCACAAAATATTTTTGTAAAAATGGATATAAACAGAGAATAGGTAAAGTTGCAATAATAATGGCTGCATATTTCACCGTTTCGCCTACTGGCATCGCATCAGCAGAGCTTATTCCAGTCATCATATTACTAGTATCATTTGCTATTAATATCTCACGTAGAATTAACTGTAAAGGAAATAGACTTCTATCTTGGAAAAAAATCATTGCATGAAACCACGAATTCCAATGATATACCCCGTAAAATAGAACCATTACTGCTATAACAGGTAATGATAGAGGGATAATGATTCTAAAAAGAATCGTAAAGTCGTTTGCACCATCAATACGAGCGGATTCTTCCAAACTATCAGGAATCCCTTGAAAAGCGGTACGCATTATAATCAGGTTAAATGCACTAACCGCAGTTGGTAAGATGACTGCCCAGCGTGAGTTAAGGAGGCCTAACTCATTTACCAACAAATACAATGGGATGATTCCACCTTCAAAAAACATCGTAAACACAATCATAAGCATTATAAAGTTGCCCCACATCACTTTTTTACGTGAAAGAGCATATGCCCCTAACGCTGTTAATAAAATATTAATTGTTGTCCCAACAGTTACATAAAACAAGGTATTTAAATAGGATTTAACAATCATTGGGTTATTAAAAACAAGTCGATATGCTTCAAGCGTTATATCCTTCGGGGCAAGTAGAATTCCCCTAGCTTGTGCAACAAATGTAGGGTCACTTATTGAAGCAAAAAGGATATAAATCAAGGGATAGATTGAAACAATGGACAAAAGTATTAAAAAGGCTATATTAAGAATATCAAATATTCGTTCACTCAATGGCTTTTTCATTTTATCCTCCTTACCATAACTTTGTTTCTCCTACTTTTCTTGCAATGCCATTAGCAATAACTAATAACGTAAAAGCAATCAATGCCTTAAATAGCCCAACCGCCGCACTAAAGCTATAGTTCGCTTCCAAAATCCCTTTTCGATAAACATAGGTTCCGATTACATCTGCCGTTTCATAAGTAAGGGGATTATACATTAATAATATTTTTTCCTCCCCAACTGTCATAAACTTTCCAATAACTAATATTAAAAGAATAACAACCGTTGGCATAATTCCTGGTAACGTAATATAAAACATCTGTTTGAGGCGACCTGCTCCATCCATTTTAGCAGCCTCATAAAGAGCTGGGTCGATGTTTGACATGGCAGCCAAAAAGATAATGGAACTCCATCCAACGTTTTGCCATATATCAGAACCTATAAATAAGGTTCTAAACCATGCAGCCTCCCTCATGAATGGAATAGGTTCAATCCCTAAAGACCCCAACAATTGATTTACTAATCCGTCTCTAGCTGTAAAATCATATAATATACCCACAATGACCACTAAAGATACAAAATGGGGCATATACGTAATTGTTTGTATACTTCGCTTAAATACCTTATTCCTAACTTCATTAAGTAATAAGGCAAGGATAATACCGGCAGGAAAGGCAAATATTAAACTATATAAACTAAGAATAAGCGTATTTTTTAATAATCGCCAAAAGTAGTAACTATTAAAAAAATCTATAAAATGAGTAAAACCGACCCATGGACTCTGTAAAAAACCCAGTGAAGGTGAATAGTCTTTAAATGCAATTTGCAAACCATACATAGGACCATATTGAAAGATAATATAATACAGGACAACAGGTGAAACCATCAGGTAAATCATTTTATTTCGTTTAAAATCTTTTCCTACATTCTCTTTAAATTTGACTACTTTCTCACGAATACTTTTAGTAGTCTTTGGAGGAGTATGTTCCAAATTCCTATCTACATTTGCCACTTTTCCCACTCCCTTTCGTCTATTAAAATAAATACTAGACGCGTCTTTTAATACATCAACACGTCTAGTATTACTAGTATCGTTATCTATCCTGGTAACGCTTCAAAGCTGCTTGTTGTAATTCAATTGCTCTGTCAATTCCCATAGCTTTTAAGGTTTCTACAAATCCATTGAAATTATCGATTGGTTCTACGCCCATAATAAACTTAATAACCATCTCATCATAATACGTTTCTAAATCACTCATAATCGAAGTATATTCACGCGATTCTTCCGAAGTTAAGGTAACTAGCGGCATTATAATATCGTTTTCAGCCGAATCTACCCATAATTGAATAGCCTCTTTTTGCTCAGGTAGTTCTAGATATTGTTCAACATAACGAACATCTTGTAAAAATGGTCCACCATAAGAAGATCGAACATACTTTGCTAATGCTTGTGAAACAGGTAACCCTTCTGGATTTTTCATCACTTCATCTGTATATTTTGGATAGCCATCTTCTATTTCATAACTTACACCCTCGACACCAAAATTGAATAGCATATGTCCTTCTTCTGAATAGGCATAATCAAGCCATTTCACAATCTCTTCCGGATTTTCAGCGTCCCCTGTTAGCGCCACACTATGAAAGCCTGAGTATGGGTAATCTTTATGTCCTCTTGCTGCCTTTTCACCTTTTCTTAAACTTGGATGAGGCGCTGGAGTCAATTTGAATTCTGAGTTCTTATCAGCCATTAAACCAGTAAATCTACCAATTCCTCCACCCGTATATCCATAGAAACTTCCAAGTTGTTCGCTCGTTACTTTTGCATCTAACAATTTTCCATCGGTTGCGGCAAAATCCTGATCAAGTAAACCTTCTTCATACCAGCTATTCATTCTTGACAAGAAGTCTTTATACTCTGGCTGGATTGAGCCAAACTTGACAGACCCATTTTCTTGATAAAACATTGGTGTCATTCCCCATGCACTTGCAAATGCACCTATATTTTTGATTTGATCAGGCTGTATTAGTAAGGGGATTTCATCGTTCTCACCATTTCCATTAGGGTCTCCTTCTTTAATTGCCCGCAATACGTTTTCCCATTCATCGATCGTGGTTGGTTTGTCTAGATTAAGTTTATCGAGCCAATCTTGACGAATAATTGGTCCCATAAATACCATTAGTTGTTCATCACTACGTAGGAAAGGAAAAGCATAGATATTCCCTTCATCTGTCGTAATCATTTTCTTAATTTCTGGATTTTGCTTTAGGTAATTAGAAAAATTGGGCGCATACTCCTCAATTAACTCGTTTAACCTTATAATGGTACCTGATTCAATTGCATTGTCAGGACCTCTTTGTACACTATGCCAGTTGTACTCCATGACATCAGGTAAATTACCTGATGCAATCAAAAGATTAAATTGTTCCGTAATCTGCGAACCTTCTCCTGATGGATGTTGAAAATTTACCTTCGTTCCAGTAATTTTTTCAAGTTCTTGGTAAACCCCAACACCGTTTAAATCTTCTAAGCTAGTAGAAACGCTTGGATGAAGTTCTGTCCAGTATGTCAGTTCATCTGGGTACCCAACTTCCTCGGGATTAACGGTTACCTCGGTCTGACTCACTTCTTCATCTTTCGAACATCCTCCTACAATAATGAGAAGCAACAGTGAAAATAAAAACGCTTTCATTTTCTGATTAATCATTGTAAATCCCCCTCTGTGAATAAAGTATTTATTGCTGTAAGTCCTTTGACTTCACTTTAAATTAAAATTTTAGAAAACGATATAATCCATACTTTAGATTGGTAGTCTTATTGTTAGATAAACCATTATACGTTCTATAATTACGTTATTTTAAACGTTAATCAAGCGTAAGCGTAAAATAATGCACACATTCCAATAGGTTTGAGAGCATGCGATACTCTAATCAAGAAAATTGAAAGGGTGTCGTAATGAATCGTAAAGAAAAATATCACATATGGAAAATAATTCCAAGCGTAAAGTTAGTTGGATGCTGGGCACATGCTCGTCGAAAATTTGATGAAGCTTTAAAAGCTTTGCCTAAAGAAGAACAGTCGAAAGATGTCTTAGCAAAGGAAGGCTTAAAATTTTGTAACCAACTCTTTGCGATTGAACGAGAAATGAAAGATTTATCGTTCCCTGAACGTCACCAAATACGTCTAGAAAAAAGTCGACCACTTCTTGACGCTTTTTCAGCATGGCTTCGTATGCAAACGCCAAAAGTGTTACCAAAAAGTGCACTCGGACAAGCAATCAAATACTGTCGTAATCAATGGGATAAGCTAGAGGTTTTCTTAGAGGATGGTAGACTAGAGATTGATAATAATAGAAGTGAACGATCTATTAAACCATTCGTAATTGGTAGAAAGAATTGGATCTTTGCCAACACTCCGAAAGGAGTAAAGGCAAGTGCTGTAACTTATAGTATTGTAGAAACTGCCAAAGAAAATGGTCTCAATTATTACAAAAATAAATACCAAACCTATGGCCTTAACCATTGGATTGGTATTTACAATGAGTTCTTTAATGCCCTTCCAAAACCAAATACTTTATTGGTTCTACAATGAAATCTATTGATAACAGCTAATTACTTTCAAATTTGAGGTCATGCGGTAAAGGGCAAATTTGCATAGCTAATAATATAAATTGAACTAATAGATTGATTGATATTTCGGTAATAACTTATTTATTAGGTTCACTTTACATTATTTCACGATATTGGCCAGGTGTTACACCTTCGGATTTTTTAAATACCCTTATTAGACCAACACTGTTTGCATAACCTACCTTTTTAGCTATTTCTGAAATTGTAAGCATTCGGTTTGATAGCATTTTTTTCGTTTCCGTTACTCGAACCATCGTTAGATAATCTGAAATTGTTTGATTACCTTGTTTTTTAAAAAATGTAGATAAATAAGATGGATTCATGCCAAAATATTCAGCAATCATCGTAAGACATAACTTGTCACCTCCATAATTGTCGTCAATATATTTTTTTATGTCTTGATACAGACGTTCACTCTGACTTAATTGTTTTTCTTGTATTTTTAAACAAACAACTTTATACTGCTGTTTTATCTTTTCTTGTATTTCTTCAACAGTACTGCTATCTGTAATGCTTTTGAGTAACCTATTCAAATCAATCAGCTGAGTTTTATCTTCCCCATTTAACAAGCTACTTAATTTTATCAAAGTACTAAGTAAATCATATGATAGACACTTGCTAATTTCAGGAGTCATGCCCTGTTTTTGTAAATTAATAATGTCATCGAGTGTTTTCTCAACATTTGCTGAATCTCCAGCTTTCGCATAATTAATTAGTTTCATTTCTGTTTCCAAAGGATAATAATAATAATAATAATCATTATTCTCTACATCTCTATAAAAGATAATGGAACCTAATCCTTTCACCATTCTATAATCTAGCGCCATTGACGCTTCAACATAACATTGGGCTAAATTATGCAGACCATGATGAATATAGCTTATTGCTACTGTAATATTAATATTAAATTCCCTTTCTAATACTTCTTTTAATCTCTTTATAAAAGTAATTTGTTTTGTATGTTCATCACTTGTATTTTTTGGATAGTTTTGCAAAATTGCTATTTTATCACGTTCAATATCAATGGTAAATCCGTTACCATTAGAAAGATCGTTACTCAGATTAGTAATAATAAATCGCGTTAATGCCCATTCCGTTTCTAGATTTTCGTTTCTAAACTGACAATAACCGTCAATTTGAACAAGTAGTACGCTATAATAATTAAATTTAGGAAATAACCCCATAAAGGAAAGATCATTTCTAGATACATTATCAACATCGACCTGTCCCTTTAACAACCTGTACATAAAATTTGATTTTATCACCGGTTCTTGTTGTAAAACAATTTGACTTAGTTGGCTTTCTTTTTTCATAGAGCTTACAATTGTCTGTTTAATTAATTCAATTTCATTTTGAAATTCACCATTAGGACGACTTTTCCCTATAACAGTATTTACAATTTCCCGAATTGGACGATAATTTTTATTAGCCAAATAGAAAGATAATAGAATTCCGATAATAAATAATACTGCCATTACAATCATTGCCCATGACTTTACTTCATTTACTTGAGCTATGACAATATTCTTTGGGACGACAGAAGCATATGTCCAACCGTTTTTCTCAGAAGAGGTGTAAGAAACGATCATTTCGTTTCCTTCTATACTTTTTTCAAAAAAACCTGCCCGCTTATTTAGCAATGGATAAATTTGATTAAAGTATTTTTCACTTTTACTTGTAGACAACATAATATTATTATTTCCGTCCACAATATACATAAACCCACTATTTAACCCTTCAATTTGATGAAACATCTCTCTTATTTCTTGTTCATCTATGTGAACAAGAAACATACCTTTTATATTTAATTTCTCTCCATATGGTAATGATTGAACAAAGGTTATAATATTTTTTTCTCCAGAGTTCATTACTACCTTTTCAGAAGGATAATAATGGTTTAGATGAAATCCAGATAGTCTTTCCTTAACTACCTCTTCATAAGAACTATTATCGTAACGCTTAATATGGTTAAATAGCATGGCGGGGGTTGTCTTCATTGACGATGAAAGTATTGTATTAAATTTTGGCGAATATACATAATAATCATCTATTATGGTACTAACAGTTTGGTAGTTTGCTAGCTCATTAATAAATTTAACATAGTCATAGTTATGTTCTTTCTCTTCATTCAAAAGTTTTATGAGCTTTTGATTTTTAGATATCTGGACGGAAAACTGCTCGACCTCTTGAAGCCTGTTATCAACAACTTGTTTTACCTGTTCTAGCATTGCGATATTTGATTCATTAGAATTATCAATCATGATGGATTCAATCTTAATGAATAGCAATACACCAATAGTGATTGGTAAAATTAAGACTAGTATATAAGATGTCAGCAGACGTATTAAAACAGTTTTTTGCCTTTCTCTCACCTTAAGCTCCGCAGATTTAAAGCGCTTCCAAAAGTACATACTAGGCCCCCTCTAACTATTCAAAAATCCCTTACAATGAAAAAAGGTGGTTCACGTCCATAAGCAAGAGGTTTGTTTCGAATAGCGGTGTTTGTCAATTGTACCAATGGACAAATTGATATGCCCATTGTCTCGCTTCCTCGAGTGATGCAAAACCTTTGTGTGGAAAGTCTGGTCGATATTTGAGTGTCCGAAACATTGCTTCTGAATAAGGATTATCATTGCTCACACGTGGTCGTGAAAAGGAACTTTGAATTCCCAATTTCTCTAATAAACTCAAGAATGTCTCAGTTTTCATCGGACTACCATTATATGGATGCAACACAAGTGGTTCCCCTTGAATTTTTTCATTGATGACTGCTTTCT
>NZ_NJAX01000036.1 GCF_002797395.1 Bacillus solitudinis | reverse complement strand
TTACGGAAAGCCTGGTACTAAATTTGAGGAAATGGCATATCATCGCTTGATGAACCATGATTTGTATCCAGAGAAGATTGATAATAGGTAGTAAAGGGATATGTTGTACTGGAAAAGAAAAACTAAACGTTAAATAGTGACCAAATAATCAATTGTGTGACCAAAATTGATGCAATTGAAAATTTTAAAATTATATATGTGACCAATAGAATACGTGATAAAAGGGTGCCTTTAATAAACTTAAAGGGCGCTCTTTTTTTGTTTTTCATCAACCTAAAGGAGGCTATCTAATGACCGTCAGAATTACAGGAAATCGACACAGAGACGTTTACACCCTAATCGCAAAGCAACAAGGCTCAGGTATCGTATTTGAAGTCATTGAAGAGGAATCAGGCATGTTAATGGATATGGGTCTACTTGTTAGCATCGAACAAACTGAACGCTTCGCTCATGAACTTCTGACATTATGTAAGTCGATTAGGGAGGTTAATAAAAGAGTCTGAAATCATTTATTTATAAAGCTTTACGCATATGGAATGATCTTTCAGCAATCAAAAAAAAACGTGTCGGTAAGCGCATAGGACGGAGAATTTCAGGGAAATTTCAGGACGATTTTTAGGGAAGTTGTTCAAATAAAAAAATGGACTCCCCACAATTGTAGAGTCCCAAGTATCTTGCAATGTCGAATAATGACTTACCTTAACTATTTTACAGGAAAATCAATTGAATTAATGTAAAAAATTTCTATATAAAATACAAAGAAAAAGGCTGAGAGTGCTGGAACACATCTCAACCTACATCTGCACTACGAGTACGAGCAGACTCAAATCAACTTACTAATATTGTATTTCATTTCTAAAATGAGATCAAGTAGTTCTGCTCGTATTGCGCACTTTTACCAGTATCGCCAATAGAGGAGGACTACTTACTATGCAAATAAACATATCACAAAATGAGTTTCAGCGCTTGGCTACATTTAAACAATACGATTCTATTGAGGAAATGAACAAGACAGTCAATTCACACTTACCCAATATATCAGCAGGTGAGAGACGCTTTCTCACTCTCATCTCTCAGTATTCTTGTTTTAAGACACATATAGGCTGTTGTTGGCGCAAGAGACGTGAAATAAGCAATGAGCTTGAGGTATCTTCTAGGACAATCACTAATTACATCTCTAGCTTAGTTAAGAAGAATGTAATCAAAGTAATTGAGACCTATTGTAACGGAAAGAAAGGCGCAAATATCTTCATCATACTACCAGTAAAAGTGGAGGATGAGACTAAAAATGCTAGTCCAAATGTCCCTAGTCCTTCCAGACTTATTAAAACTCAAACTAAATCTAATAAAGAGATACGTAAGGAAGAACCGACAATTGACCAACTAAATCATGAATTTGTTCCTTCAAATGTTCCTAAAGATTTTATTAGTGTATGTAAGCCTTATTTCAACGCAAAGACTATCTATTCCTTGTGGGGAAAATGTTTACTTGCAGCTAGTAAGGTAGGTACACATGACATTATAAGCCTTTTACCATCTATTATTAGACAATTAAAGGGTACTGTATTCTTTATCAAGAAAAATCGTGTGCGTGACTTAATGTCTTACTGGTACAGTGGAGTTTATCAGGTGTTAATACAAGACAAGCGCAAACAGGCAGATAACATCCCTAGCTGGCTCACAGGAGGTCTAGCGCAATGATTAGACGCTTTGGGAACCTAACATCAGAGGAAAAGTTTATAGTTTGTAGTGCTATTATTACACTTGTGTTTGTCTATGTAGTGGCTAGTTTTAGTTGGGTAGGTTGATGGTGCCACGTGACACCGATATAACAATGACGATTAATTAAATAATATTAATACTAGTTATGATAACGTAATCCTGCGTTATTAAATTTATTAAAGTATTTCAAGAACTCGGAAAGACATCTTTCCCGAATGTCGGAATGTTGACCTTTAGGTTCCTAAATGGGACTGTGTGGTCGCACTTAAATTAATTTGGAAATATATTTTAAAAACCTATTGATTTACTGTAAACCACATGTTATATTATTACCAAGAAGGTTTACGGTAAACCTAAATAGGGGGTAGAAATGAGTAAGAAGGCGGGTTTAGCTTATATTGCTGAAGTATTTGATATTACTTTAACGGAATTGGCTGAGAAGTTAGGGGTTACTAAACAACAGCTTAATTCATGGGTTAATGGTAATAGACCTATACCGAAAAAGTGGTTAGAAAAAATGAAAGAAATTGAGGAGTTTAGAGATATACCTGATAGTTATTTCACGGGTGAATTAAATTGGAAATTAAAACATTTTATTAATTATTGTTACTATGCTTACCGTCATGATATTTCTGATAATGAAGAAGATATAGAACGCTATTGGGAATTAATGGAAAATGAAAACGATGAGTTATTGGATACAATGCTAAGAAATGAAGTGAATGAGAAGATTAAACTTCGTAACGGAACGTATCACGTTTTAGTGTCGAATATTAATGATGTCGCTGAATTATTAGTGAAGGATAGTAATATGGGCAGTGAGGAACTAAGTGCGTTAAAAAAAGACATAATCGTATTATTAAAAAAACACAAGCTTCTAAAGGAGGACAAATAATGACAGTACAAGTTGAATTGGAAACATATGTAGGTTGGGATAACATTCCCAAAAATCTATTCACAAAAACACAATTAAAAGATAAGAGATTAAAGCCTGTTGATTTAGAAAATGTTGCAGCTTATGTGAAATTTCAGTCTCCTAATAGATGGAGAGAAACGAATCTCTACAATATTGATGAAACTGTCGAGATGAAAAAGCGGAAGTTAAATATTCGTAATTTTGAATTAAATGAAAATAATCTTGGTGAAGCACTTTACATAATTAATAAATCAGCTAAGAAAAGTCGAGATACAAAGCAAGAAAATTATTACAGTAAAAACTTTGGTGTGGTCAGTCGATCTAAAAGTCGCCAATCATCTTTATACGACTTGAAGAATGATGTTATTTCAAAGGCTGAACGTGATGGGATTGCAGAAATAATTGGTTATCATGTTCAAGAACATTATGAAAGACCTGATGTATTTCTTGTTTTGTACAGAATAGGTGATTTCACATTCCATAATATCGCCGATGTAAATCCAGAAAATACTGACTTGGAAAGGTTAGGTGAAATTGGGGTTATATCCGCTGAGAAAACAAGAAAAGTAGAAATGAAGTTTAATGAGGCTGTTAAGCTATTAGAAACATTCTCGGGGAAGGAGGACTAACTAAATGACCAACACATTTGCGGCAACATTTATTCAACAATATCAAGATTTAATCGACTCAACTGACGGACAAGCTTTATGTAAAGCGTATGCGGAATTTGAGTTAGTGGATACCAAGGATGAATATCATGAGCAAGTATTGGCATAGGACGGAGAGGTCTAATTTCTTCTCCTAAAACTGTACTTTGACTTTAACTAACTTTGACCATTATTAATCTAAGGAGGTGATTCAATTCTAATATTCTAGTTTAACAATCTCACAGTCAACCGTCACTCAAGTCATGTATACATAAAACTAAAACCAAATGGAGGAATTTATTATGAAGAATAACAATGAATTTATCGGAGTAAATCACGTATCAAAACTAACAGAGGCAGTTAGCAATAAGGCAAGCGAGTTTATCGGTGAGGAAGTACCAGTTAATGAAGAATATTCGAAGGAAACTTATAAACTAGCTTTTGAAACATTGGCTAAACACGTTGTAGGTTACGCTGAAGCGAATGATAATGGAAGTCTTTTACTTAATATCATCATGGAATCAACTGAACTGGACGATACAGAAGAAGGACTAGATGCATTTATGCTGATTGAACAGGCTATGAGTGAAATAAAAGATGATAAAAAGCTTAGTGATATTGAAATCGGTGTATTAAATAGAGCTTTAGAAAACGATGAAATCCAAATGTCTGTGTTCGATAATTTATTAGATATTAGCGACCGAAGAGTAAGAAGTTATGAGGTTCAAGATTTCGTTAGAAAACACTTCTCCAATGAATACGACCAAGCAGCCAAGGAAGAATTGGGAGACATGATGCCAACTAAAGGAGGAGTTCAATAATGGAAAATCCAAATAGCATGACACATAAGGAACAATTTTTAACTTTTATCGGCAGTGAGGAAGAGTATATAGCTTTAGGACTGGATGAAGAAGAACCTGTTGAGGGAGAGATCAATAATGACTACTGAAACAAACTGGAAAACTGAAATCAAGTCCAGAATCGATGAAGTAGATAATATTACTAATGCTATTAAAGAGGTTTTAAACGAACTTAAAACTGAACAAGAGATTGAGTCGGATGTTAGTGTAAGTTTCAAAGATGGTCAGGTTTTATGGTTTGTTAAAATAGATAAATTTGAAATTGCATTTGAATATAAGGACTTAGATTTAGATGAAGGTCGTGAAATAACAGGTTATTCATCTATAGGTCAACCTATATACGTTGGAGAAGTAAATCTCAATAAAGTGGTTATAAAGACATTGAAAGTCAAATTTATATTAATAAAGAAATAAAAGTAATACATAATTAATACATAACCGGTTAGAGGGGAGTTAATCTCCCTCTTCCCTACAATATCATAAGGAGGCTTAAATGGGTTACGAATCAGAAATTTTAATTGTCCAACATAACGGTAAGGAAATTGAAGTAGAGCATAAGCATTCATTTAGAGATAATGAATTCTCTCAGAAAACAGTATCATTTAATTATGAGGGTGTGGAAATTTACAACTATACGTACCATCTTTATATATATAAACAGGAAGATACTGCTAATTCATTTGTGAAGAAGCTTTGCACAGCGATTGATTATGGAGGAACAGATGCTTGTTTCAAATTTACAAAACTCTATGATGATAAAAATTCAATTTTATATAACTACATTCTTATAGGAGATAATCTTTATAAGCATGAAGTCGTCAATCCACTTTCTAGAAAGAAGCACATATTAAAAGTGGAATTCAAAAATGGAAAGACCGTAAAGAATATTCCAGGTCTACCTCAAGATGTAGTTTACGAAGACGACAAGATTATTTGGGATATGACGATAGGTTGTTATAAAAAGTCTTTAGCATCGATTAAACGAAACTCTGTCGAATGGCATAGAAAAACTGGATCATTACCTAAGGATAAACATCTTGAAGAATATCAGACTGGAAGATTAAAAGAGATTAATGAGTTTTTTGAAGAAATTGGGGTAAATTCTAAATCGAATGGAGGAATCGAATGAAAATAAGCAACATCGGAGAAGGTCAGGTAATTAAGAATTATAAAGCTTTATGCGCAGAGTTGGAGATTCCTATAAAGGCTGGTAAAGGTAAGAAATATCAATTGATAGACTTAGAGCGACATTGTCAATATTCAAAAAAGGGTCATTCCTTCGTTATTGAGGAGATATACGAGAAGCCAAAACCGAAGCTTAAAAATAGTAGTAAGGATTTCATCCGTATTGTGGAGCTACTAATTTTAGATTTGTTAGCCAAAATTAAAGAAAACCGAATAATTAAAACAAAGAATCAACTGATGAGAATAATGAATATGTCCAACTCAAATTATTCTCAGTGTGGTCGTATGGTGCCAAAATTTGCTCAACATATTAATGTTAATCGAGCAATTGTTTATGACTTTTACAACACTAGTGATTCCAGTTTCAGAAGCACTATAGAGCGTGCGTTAAAAAGTCTACAAGATAGACGATGTATTTTCTATAAAAAGGCAATTGTTATAAAGAGGAATGAAGACTATGAGCATGAAGTTGCAACTGTAGATGAGGAAGAATTTATAATCAGTTGTGAAAGTGAAGTGCTTGATGAGATGAATAAAGAAGCGATTGGAAAAAATATATATAAAGTTTCTGATGTAGTTGGCACTAGTAAATGGAATGAGTTCAAAAAGCGTGTTAGCGAGGAAATACAGAAGGATAATATATTTGATATTGATTATTATTATTTTGCTTACGACATTACTCTAAATCGAAAAGGGATACTATCAACTTACAATAGCATATTAGATTTACTACTGAAAGACGCTGATGAAAAGAAACACAAACTAAATGAAACTATAATAACAAAATTCTTACATAATGCAAATGAGAGACGAAGAAAAGCAATTAAAGAGAATGAGGCAGCCTTTGGAACCTTTAAAACTGGTGACTGTAGAACAGAAGATAATTACATAGAAGACATTGAGAAATTGTTATATGCATTAATAAAAGCTAATTCACCAAACATAGTTCATAACGTTAGAAAAGTTAAATTAGTACCAACATTACCAAGTGAAATTACATACGAAATCGAACAGGAGCTAGAAGATTTGTTCTTGTAAGAAAATTTGACACCTTGACACCACCATAAATAACTAAGATAACTTCTAGGTACTCAAAGTGTCAAATTTTAAATTTAATAGTAAAAGTCAAAACAGCTTGCCAGCGTAGAAGGAAAACCGCCTTCTACTTGCCTTGGATGTACAAAGGAAAACCACCCTTGTACATCCAAAATTATGATATTTAATATTTTTGTATCAAATTAGAACAATAAATAACAATTAAGCCATGAGGGGTGAATTGTGACCGCAGGGAACAAGAGGGGTGGTATGGGTAAGGTGTATTTTGAAGTGGTTTTCTTCAAAATCACTTTAGCACCCCTATCTTTTGAAATTATATTGAAAACTGGCATACAACAAGTCAAGCCAACAATAAGTACAATCAGCTCGTACAATCAAATTAATCAAGCGCCATACAAGCAGCGCACAAGGAGCGATTACAAATGGAAAAGTTAATCGGAATGAAAATTAAAACTAAAGGGAGAGATTCATTATATGGAAGAAAGAAAATATGGTGTCGTTTATGGTAATGAAAAATTATTGCGAAATGGGTCATTAGGCGACCCTGATATTAAACATTATTATGATAAGGATTCAATTTTACATAAGAGTATCCATCAAGCTATAAAGGAAATTTGGAATAACCTTGATTTTAGAATTAAGAATTCTTATGAAAGAAATCAAATATTACATAGTTTATTAGATGAATACTTAGTTACATACGAATCAACTTCTTATTTTGCCTTAGAAAATGGTAGGAAAAAGCAAGGTGTCAGTCCGCTTTCAGAGGACATTTATTACTATCAACAATTGCAAAAGCTGTCTGATTACTTATTGAAAGCTCACAATAAGGTGATCGATAAAGAACATCCATTATTTGAGTATCCATTACTTTCAGAGTATTCTCAGAGTATGAATGAAAAACGTGAGATATATATCAATCATGATTTTGATGCGGCTCAGGGGTTAAAGGGAATTCACTTAGATATAGTGGATCTTTTCAATGATGATGCTTTGCAACAAAACATGAAAAATAAACGTTTAAGTGAGGATGAGAAGTTACGTCTTCGCTTAGTGAGAATGGAAGTAGTTGAGCAGTTCCCTACACTAAAGGAAATGCAAGATTGTATTGATAATATTAATAGAAAATTAGGTCTTAAAGAAGCAACTAAATTACAGATGAAGGAACAATTTCTTTTTGAACGTGCAGATAATATGCAAACACTGAAAGAGCATTTTATAGGAAGGTGTATTGCATCAGGTAGAGAGAATGATTTTGAAGTACTTAAGGTTGAGTTTAATAAATACCTTTATTCATTCGGAATTCCACTAGAAGCTGAGAAACAATATGATAAATTAATTAAAGTTCGCAATGAGATTAAATATGAGATGTCAGTTGTCTATGAAAATATTGTGAAACCAGTGCGTTCAATGGGTAGTGCGCATATAGAGCCTATAAAAGTAGATTTAGTCACTCAATACATAGAAGATAGCTTTGATTTTACTAATCAGAATCATGTGTTTGCTTTGTTAAGTTTTGAAAAGGAATCATTTACTCTCGATGACGAATTCGGTAGAGAGAGAGTAACAAATTTTTATCCTATTTATCATTTATTGAAAGAGAAACATAAATATAATGTAGGTTCAGTTGTCTATGAAATCCTTTCACAGTTTGATAAATTAGTTGATGCGTCTGATTTAACCGAGATAGAAAGGGATATCATAGATGTGGTCTGTCAGAGGAGGGGTGCTGATATTAAGATTGAACATCCATATCAGAGAGCGGTTGAATATTTAGAGCGAGAACATTCTCTTGAGAAAGATGTACGATACATAAAAAGAGCGTTGAAAAAGTTAAGCGAGAAATTAGTTAATACATATTGTGATGATAAGTTTGACATATGTGTGTGAATTAGTGTATAATATTAGTTTTTGTAAAAAGTGTGTGGTAAGTCTCTAATATAGATAGAAGGTTAATACCTTAAAACAAAGTATGTATGAATAGCTATTCATTACATTGATGAAAATAGAGTGGGTTTTCTCCTCCTGCTCTATTTTTTTATGACTTTTTTACTTAACAAATAAAGTGAATAATCAAACTAAATAAATTTAAGATTCAGAAGGAGGGAGTTGAATTGAGACTTTCAAATGAAGAAATAATTGAGTTGAGACTCTTAGCGAATAAAAAGGAATTAAAAAACAGAGATATTGCTTCAACAATAAATATATCTCAATCGGCAGTTTCGCAGTTTTTACGGAATAAAACGAGATTATCTGAAAGTAATGAGAATAAAATTAAAGACATCATTCAGCAAGCTGATCAGTTTGTCATGAGACGTGTACGAGTTAGCGATTAATAGTTTTGACCGCATCGACTGGTTTTATTACAGTGCGCCCTTTCATCCTCGGTCATAAAATATAAGGTTGAATTTGTACAATTTGACAATCTTTAATGATGTCGTTATTGTATTCCTCCGCATTTAATTTAATTTTATTGCACATGAGAGATGATAGTGAGCTAGGTATTTTTATCTAGCTCTGTTCATGTGTTCCTCGCAAGTCTCCACTCTATTCTCATCGGAAGGATAAACAAAAATTAGATAAAAGGAGAGGTAATAATGAGAAAAACAGATCGAGAATATAAAGTTACTGAAATGAATTTTGCAGAACTCGACAGAATATTGTACAAAAAAGCAAAAGAAGCCAATGACCATTTATTCGGAGGTGTTTTACCATTTATCAGTAGATTGATGGATGAAAATGAAATTATTTTGAAAGAGCTTGATTATTTGAAAGCATACATACAAAGTACAGAAAAACCCATTATAAAGCCTGTTAAGGAAGAAGTAGTAAGTGTAGAGCGTTCTACAAAAGTTACTGAAAAACCACAAAATGTAAAAGTTGAGCAGCCTGTCTATGAGGAGCCTACAAAAGAAGAGGTTGAACGTGCCAATAGATATTTTAATAAAACACCCAGAGAGCAGAAGAGGCTTTCAAAGGTGAAGCTAAAAGGAGAGATTGAATGAGTTACAAATGTAGAGTATGTGATTTAAAGATTACTCATGATGAGCTATGGGATTTTGAGTGTGGAGAATGTACTATGGATGATTGGGATGAGATAGGGAAGTCTGAAAGCCTATTTATGATAAATGAAAGACAGAAAAACGAGTTTAACGCAGGTTTAGAAAAGTTTGCTGAACTAGTGAAGAGAATGGAACAATTGAGAAAAGAAGAGGCAGAGGATTACAGGGAGTTATTTAGAGGGTGTGAATCAAGAATAAGAAAATGAGTGATATAGATGCTATTTCAAAAGGAATTGAAGCGCTTAGTGAGCAGTTAAATAAGGAAGAGCATATGACAGATGAGGTTTTTGAAAATGAAGAAATTGATTGGTTAAGCTAAGTGATTAGCTTATTTTTTATGGATTAGTAGCTCAATGGTAGAGCAACCAGTTATAAGACTGAGTGAATTGTTGGTTCGAGTCCAATCTAATCCTTTAATAATGAGATTTAAGAAGTAGAAGGGCAATCAAATGCCCTTCTTAATATATACTTTAACCTTTTCCAAGAGTAGATCCAGCTTTACTTTTTGTTTTCTTAGATGAACTATCTGAAGCTAATTTTGAACCAGCCTTAGATAATTGAGATTTAGATGGTTTTTTTGGCATAGGGTCACCGCCTTTCATAGATTCTAAATTACATCAATATTTTACCATACAGTATAGGGTGTTACAAATTGAAATACCTACTATATATAGTGTGTGTGTTTTAGTTGGCAGATTAGGAGGTATAAAATTGAAAATTAAAGTCGGGCATATAGATTACGATTATCGAGAAGTTGAATGCGTAAGCAAGGAAGAGTTAAGACGTGGAGAAGTTAATTTTTTAAAAAGAGTTATCAAGATAGATTATACAATGGATAAGGAGACAAAAGCTGAGACTACACTTCATGAGCTTATCCATGCGATTGATGATTTTATGTCAATTGAATTAGAAGAAGAACAAGTGAAACAACTAGGTTGTGGTTTATCTATGTTGTTTAAAGATAATGAGGATAAAATGAAAGAATTGTTTCTTGATAGATTAACTACAAATGACAAGGGGTATAAATAATGAGTCTATGTTTGGTATACATGAACAAAGATAAAGCAGTGATTAGTGGAGATTCAAGAGGTTCAATAGAACAGAATGGGGAATTTTATAGATTAAATGATGATGCTCAAAAGGTTTTTAAAATAGGAGATAAAATTATTTTTACTTCTGGTGTCTGTTTACTAATCGATCCAATTCTAGAGGAATTTAAAAATTCGGATAATCAATCGATCGAAAATCTTGTACAAATATCGAAAAAAACGAACATCGAAAAACAAAATATTTATAACTCGTTATTTGATGAAAGTAAAAGACTATTAGAAATGTTAATTATCACCTTTGAAAATAGAAATGCGGTTATCTATAACATTTCATCAGAGCAAAACTTTAATATTTTAAAATATAATGGTGAAAAAAGTAATTCTCTTATAACTATTGGTACTCACACGGAAAAAGCCGGAAACGTATTTAAAACGTATATTGAGAATGATGGTGTATATGCCTCGATAAAACAAGCATATAATTCGGTTGCAGATGAACAAGTTGGCGGTATCTTAACAATCTATGAAATGACAAATGATAATATTAAGAAAGAACAATTTGATATACATACATCTAAAAAGCTAAAGAATTTACAACGTTTTAACGCTACTGATGGAATGAAAATAAGTAGAAACATAGGCACTGCCAACAATCCTAATTGGGAGGATAAATTATACGCTGATACGAACGGTAACTTAATCGCTGAAGATTTAACTGCTAATAAATTAATTATAAAGAATGGTACTACTACTCTCATCAATGGAGATACACGTACTATTGATTTCACAGGATTTAACTTCATTGATGGTAAAGAAAATGTGATTAAAGGAATTGACGTTAAAAATGACAGTGGAGTTTCTACATTTAAAGTTGATACTAGTGGGAATGTAAATATGTCAGGTTCTCTAACTATCACAGGCGGAAGTGGAATTAGTAATCTTACTGATGCTGGAGCTTTAGCTACCAAAGACTCACTAGGATATGGAGAGTTAACAGGAAGTAAACCACCTACGGATGCTGATAGAACGTCTACTGTAATAAATGGTGGATTAATCACATCGGGAACAATTCAATTACAAGACTCCAACTTTAACACTAAAGCAGGTATTACAGCTCAAGGTTTAGGGGATAGTTCTGTTCGTATTTGGGCTGGAGATACAATTTCCAATAGAGCCAATGCTCCATTCAGAGTAACGCAAGGCGGTGCGGTTACAGCTTCTAATATTACCATTACTGGCGGAAGTATCAATATATCTAACAGTGCAAAAATAGGTGACAATATCTATCTAGGAATAGCACCTAGTGAAGTAATTTCTAATACTTATAAAAATATTTATTTTAATAAGATGGCAAATATACAAGGTGGGCACGGAGCATACGGTGCTGATATTAGAATTAATGCCGATACTATTGAATTTGTTGGAACAGCAGTAGATTTTACTAACGTAAATTCTGTTCATGGTCTAACAGCAAGGTTTGGATAATTTAGTTTTTGGATAGGTGGTAAAAAGATGAACGAAGAATTTAATTTACATACAGAAAATAGTGAAGAAGTTGTTGAAAAGGTACAAAAAGCAATTAAAGCAGCAGTGCGAGTATGGAATGATTTTAAGGAATGGTTTACTAACATTGCTAAGACTATTTATGAACGCTTTAAAGAAATAGTTGCTTGGATTAGTAAGAATCCTCCAGTAGGCTATAAGCGATTATTTAAGAAAGCTGAATTAGATTATTATAATTCAATTGCTGAAGGTAGAAGTAACAATTGGAGAAAAGCAAGAGGATTGCCTTTGATACGTGGTGTTTAGTGAAAAGAAGGAAAATGGAAACTTTTGCTGAATTATGTTATTAAAAGGAGATGATTGTTATGAAATTTAAAGTGATTATGGATAGTGGAAAAGAGTATGTAGTATCAGGATTTGAAAGCCGAGAAGATTTGATTAGCAATTTTGTTATTGTGAATAAACTGCCAATGGGTAATGGTTCAGTTACTAAGACTAAAGATGAATTTGTATTTTTGTATAACGATGAAACAGTTTTAATTAATCCTAGTCATGTGTCTTCTGTTGAGGTTGTAGGAGAATAGTAGGAAAAAAGAAGGAAATATGTTAACCTTTGCCGAATTGTGTAGAGTACGATAATTTGGTGAAGGAGATGGTTGAAGTGCATTACGAGGATTATATTGAAACAATTACTATGTCATTAAAAGAAGATTGGATGTATGATGACGAGGTTGGAAGGTATGTGTTAAAAACTAATGTGAGTATAAGTATTTTAGCAGATAGAGAATATGATGAACGGTTTAATGAAGAATGGGTAGAAACCTTTTCTGACAGTACAGCATACGCAAACCGATATAATTTACTTTATAATGGAAGTGTTGTAGAAACCTTTTATGCTACTGCTGTTGATGGATACAGAATGTTAATTCCATATCCAAGAAGACAGGACATGACAATTTCTAGAAGGCAATATGGAATTGGAGTAATATTGAACAAACCTTACACTGACGTAATTGATCAATATGATGATTACCTTAGTATGGCACAAATATCTATTAGAGAAGAAGAGTAGCATCCATTCGTGGATGCTTTTTATATGGAGAAGATAAGAGATGAATTATTGTGCCTTTATTAAAGCGGGAATTAATTCAATGTTGTGATTAATCAATATTATCAGTATTAAAACTCTCAAGAGATTGGATTAAAATTCCAAAAAATGAATTAATTAAATCTAAGTAGTTCTCGTTAAATTCTTTACTGAGTGAGTCTACATAATAAAGTTCGTTTATTTTTAATTCAGTAAATGTGACTCCTTTTAATAGATTTAATTCATTGAATTGTTTTTGTTTTATAGGTGATCCATCATTATGTACAAAATAATTTCTTAAAGTATTAAAACATTGAAATTTTTTACGAGTCTCTTTTGACAAATTCAACTCTATATTAAGAACATTCTCTATAAAAAATAAATACTTATATAAACCCTTATGACTTAAATCGGCAAGCTTAATTTTATTTATTTTTTGCATTTCTAGTTTGACTGCAGTTGAGCGTAATTCATTTTCAAAAAATGAATATAGAGATAAAAATGATGATTTTCTTAGAATAAGGGCATAAGTATTATTTAGATCATCGTATCTATCTAGAAACATATATTCAAAAAGTTCCTGTTTTTCATTAGGATCATCTAATTCATTAGAGAGTTTATCATATTCATTATTAAGTGTAAGGTTATGAGATTCAATGTGATCTTCCATGAAAGACAAATAACTATAAAAGTCCTGAATTCTTAATTCTAGGAAAAAATGACTAATTGATTTGGGAGTAAATTTCTTCATAATAGGACACCTTTTTATTTAGATTTTATTGTACTTACTATTATATATTTATTAGAAAAAACTGCAAATGGAATCACGATTAGTAACAGATAGGGGGTGGGGGTATGTTGAAAGATAATCAATTAAAGGCTATCAGAATGTATTATGAAGGTATGCATACGGTACAGCAAATTGCACAAGAGTGTGGTTATGCTGATCGTAAGTCTATTTATGAAATTTTGAAGAAGCCTGAAGCGCAAGAATACATTGATTCACTAGCAAATGAATCATTAAAGGATGCGCTTAATACATTTAAAGTTTCCAGTAAGAAGTTGTCTAAAGAAGTTGTTAAGATTGCTAATGGAGAGATTAAAGATAGCAAGACAGTCTATGCACGTTTACAAGCCATTCAATCAATCTTAGAGAAAGCTGGACTCAATAGTAAGACTTTAATCATTGAAGATAAGAAGAGCAATGATCAAGACTACAATGAGCTTATGGATATGTTGCAGAAGGATAAGAAGGAAGAAGAGTAATATTTCATATTACATAAAACATATGTTAATTGTAATCTTTAAGATGAAAAGTGAAAGCCTATAATATCAACGTTTATATGTTACATAAAATCATTACATTAAATATTACATAAAAGGTTTACATTAAGTATCTCTCTGTATATAATAAGTGTAACAGGAAAATACAGGGAGGTAATTAATAATGAAATCACAAAGAATAGCTTATGCTCGTGTATCCACTCAAGACCAATACTTAGACAGACAGCTAGAAGCATTAGAGAAATATGGTTATGATAAGCTTATAACTGAGAAGTTTACTGGTACAAAGAAGGATAGAGAAGGTCTTAATGATTTACTTACTCGTGTTGAAGAAGGAGATACAGTAGTAGTTGATTCAATCTCAAGGCTAGGAAGAAAGACATTAGATATCCTTAATATAGTTGAAGAGTTAGATAGCATGGGTGTAACCTTTGTTAGTCTTAAAGAGAACATGAATACATCTACTTCCACTGGTAAAGCTATGTTTCAAATGATGTGTGTTATTGCAGAGCTTGAAAGAAACATGATAGCAGACAGAGTAAGGGAAGGCTTACAGAGTGCTAAGAAGCGTGGTAAGCAGCTAGGTAGACCTAAGTTAGACAATGATAAAGTAAGCGTAGCAATGAGGATGTATGACAGTAAAGACTATACAATAAAGGAAATAGTTGAACAGGTTGGTATATCACAAGGTAAGCTTTATAAAGAAATCAATAAAAGAAAGCTAAAAGATAGCCAAGGCGGTCACTAATAATGTGATGGTCTTTTTCTTTTGATTGAGTACGTAGGGGCAGGGGTATTCTAAATAACTTCTAAAAATTTCTACAACAACCTACAAATAAATTTTTTTCATATTTTCCTACCCTTAAAATTGGAGGTGATAATCATAGACTCGAAACAAAAAGAATTATTGATTCATTATTTGAGAAAGCATTTTACAGATTCAGAAATTGAATCATTACTCATTACCCACAAGGATAAACTCACTGGTCAAAGTGGTTTACGCAAAAAGTTAGCTGAAATTGATAAAGACTACTTTGGAAAAGTCTACTTCCCTCGTTACTTTAACCGTGAATCTCCAATCTTCCATACTGAAATAGAAGAGCATCTTCAAAAAATGTTAGATGGTAAAATTAAAAACCTCTGTGTAGTTGCCCCTCGTGGTCATTCTAAATCAACATTATGTAGTTTTAAAATTCCCCTCTATTGCTTGTTATTCCAACTCAAACCTTTCATTTTAATCGTAAGTGCTAATGAAGATATGGCAAAGGATTTCTTAAAATCTATACGTAATGAATTAGAAACAAATGAGGCTATTATTGAAGACTTTGGAGAATTAAAAGGTAGCACATGGAACACTGATAAACTAATCCTTACTAATGATACTTGTATCATGGGGAAAGGTGCAGACTCCAGTTTACGTGGGATCAAATTTAATAATGAACGTCCTCATTTAATCATTTCAGATGATATTCAGAAAGATAGTAATGTTGCTAGTGAATCTAAGCTACAAGCCCTGAAAAGTTGGTATTATGAATCATTAGCTAATACTGGTGATACTTATACGTCTTCCTTATTCATTTCAACAAGAATGTCAGAGAATGACCTTGTTGGAGATGTTATGAATAATCCTACATATATTACTCTTTTCTATAAAGCTGTATTGGAATTTTCAAAGCGTGAAGACTTATGGATTGAATGGGAAGAGATTGTAAATGATCTTTCTAATCCTTATCGGCTATCTGCAGCAGAAACATTCTTTGATAAGCATAAAGCAGAAATGACTAATGGTACTGAAGTGTTATGGGAAGCAAAGAATGATTATTATGATTTGATGCTTAAGAAAATTGAAATTGGTGAGAATGCTTTCTCAAAGGAGCTTCAGAATGAACCAAGATCAAATAAGGATAAGATATTTACTCATCTATCCTATTATAAATCTCAAGAATTAAAAATTGATGAAATGCAGGAAGTTATCCTTACAATTGATCCATCATTAGCTAAAACAAACCGTTCTGACTTTTCCGCTATTACAATCTTAGGAAAAGATACAAACGGTTATTTATACGTTATCGAAGGTGATTGTAGAAGATTGCCACCTGACCAGTTAATTAAAGAGGTTATACAGAAGATTGAACAGTTCCCTATCACTCGAATTGGAGTTGAGACAGTTAACTTTCAAGCCTTACTTTTAAGTCAGTTAAGAACAGAGCTTGCAAAGAAGCAATTGTACGTAGATATTGAGTCAATTAATTCAAGAAGCAATAAACATAATCGAATAGTTGCTTTGCAGCCGATTGTGACAAATGGCTTTGTGAAATTTAATGAATCAAATAAGCTATACAATCAACAAGTTTTGAACTATTCTTCTAAGGCAAAAAATGATGATGCGCCAGATTCGTTAGAAATGGCAGTTACATTAATGCAGAAAAATAAACGCATTCAATCACTAGATAGAAAAATATTAGGACTATAGGGAAGGTGAAATATTGATTACTTCTAATCAAATTAAAGAAGCTATTAAGAAGCATAAATTAGAATTACCAAGGCTTAATAAGCTCTATAACTATTACATTGGCAATCATGCAATCTTGAATAGAAAATTAGCAGATCCAAGTAAGCCAAATAATAAGGTAACAACCTCATATCCAAAAATGATTATTAATACACTTTTAGGCTATTTTGCATCTATTCCACTTGCATATGTTAGTAAGTCAAATAATGAGTTATTTCTAGAAGACTTGAAAAATATTAACTTTATAAACAATGAAGAAGATGTAAATGCTGAAATCGTTAAGAATTTTTCTATTTTCGGTAAATGCTATGAGCTATATTACATTGATAGAGGTGGAAAGATTCGATTTAACTATTATTCTCCAATGGAAATGTATGTAGAAAACGATAATAAAGGAAATGTTCAATTTGGTTTAAGGTATTGGGAAGAAAAAAGACAAGAGGATAAACGAAAGAAGATTATTAAAGTTGAAGTATATGATCATTCAGGAATTTATCATTTTATTTCTAATGACAATGGTGAAACATACGTTTCAGACTCTTCCGAAGAGGATTTAGAACATTACTTTAATGAAGTTCCCATTTCAATCTTTTTAAATAATGAAGAAGAACAAGGGGATTTTGAAGAATTTATTCCTAAAGTAGATGCAATTGAAAAGTTATTATCAGACTCAGTGAATAGTGTTGAGAGTTGGGTTAATGCTTATTTAGTTTTGGCTGGTCACTCAGGAAGCACTAGTGAGGATTTACAGAAGCTTAAGCAGGATGGAATATTGCTATTAGAAGATGTAAACCAGGCAAAATGGTTAACGAAAAATGCAGACTCCGAATTTCAAAATACTCTTTTTGAGACACTTGATCATCAAATTCATGAGCATTCAGATACACCTCGTTTAACTTCAGCTAAATTTTCAAGTAACCTCAGTGGTCAAGCTCTTAAATTTCATCTGTTCGGATTAGAAACAAAGAGCAGTATGAAAGAGCGTAAGATGGAAAAGGCATTAAGAAAACGTATTCGTATGATTGTTACTGTGTTGAATAAACAAGGTAAAGAGTATGAACCTTCAGATATAAAATTTTCTTGGACTCGAAATGTTCCTGCAGATGAAGCAGCAATCACAGATGAAATTTCCAAATTAGTTAATATTGTTCCCCTTGAAACTCTCCTCAGTTGGCATCCGAAAATTTCAGAACCTTCATTAGAAATTAAGAAGCTTCAAGCCAAGTCTGACACAATGAATCTTGACGAAGCTATAAGAAGAACACAAGGTAATGTAAATGAATGATGAACTATTAGCCATTCTTGAGCAATTACTTAATGAATCTGATGAGGAATATATTAAAGTTTTAGCTCAGTATCAAGGGAGTAGAGACAAGCTTAAACAACTACTTGCTTCATTATATATGGATTATGCTGAAGATGGTGTTATTGATTACAATCAAGCTTATTTAACTGGTGTAATTGATCAATTTGAGGAACAAGCAGGGGAAGAGATAGCTAAAATTGCTACTCTTGAGGTAGTTACAATAACCGCTATTCTTGGTGCAGCCTTCACTCAATCATATTATAGAAGTGCTTTCACATTAGAGAAAAATATTGGTGTGAGTATTAATTTTAATAAGATTAATCAATCTATTCTAGATGGCTTTATCAATAACAATTGGACTGATGCTCATTACTCTGAAAGAATTTGGATGAACAGTCAAGCTTTAAAAGAAGCATTGTCTACTAATCTTGATAGAGGAATTAGAGAAGGTCATAAACTAGAAAAGATTGCAAAAGTATTTGATGAGCAATTTGATAGTAAATCTTATCAATCTCAAAGGTTAGTTAGGACTGAGACTGCACATATAATAGAAGATTCTCGTCAAAAGGTATATAGGGAAAATGGGATTGAAAGAGTACAGCACTTAGCGACTCTAGAAGCGAATACATGTTCAGAATGTGCTTCACTCGATGGAAATGTTTATGATATTGGCTATGATCCAATTAGACATCCAAACTGTAAGTGTACCACGGTTCCTTATTTAGAAGGTGGTACGAATATTAGAAAAGATAATGAAACAAAAGAGTATATTCCTTATCAAAATTATGAGGAATGGGCAGAAGCTAAGGAAATTATTTAGCTTTATTATTATGTCTTTTTTCATGTTGCAGACATTTTAAAGAACAATATGAAAAAAAATATTGCACTTTATGGCTCGAACATAAAGGGTAGGAGGATAAAAATAATGAATTTAGAAGATATTAAGAAGTTTTTAGAAGAGAACAAAGATCAAGAGGAAGTAAAAGCATACGTTGAGGGGTTATCTAGTGTGACACCTGATGGAGTAACCGCTTTTCTTGATACAGAAGATGGCAAGAAGTTATTACAGCCTAAACTAGATAGTTATTTTACTAAGGGTTTAGATACATTTAAGCAGAAATCAATGCCTCAGCTTATTGAGGATGAAATTGCAAAACGTAACCCTGCTAATAAGAGTCCAGAGGCTTTAGAAGTTGAGAAGGCTTTAGCTGAGATTGAACGTTGGAAGTCGAAAACTATTCGTGAATCTGTTCGCAATGATGCTTTAAAATTTGCAACAGATAATCAATTACCTTCTGAAATCGTTGATTACTTTATTGCATTAGAAAAAGACGATGATGAAGATGGTACGAAAAGTAAAGAGTCTACAATGTCCAATTTAGAAAACCTCAAGAGTGTTTGGTCAAACAACTTACAGACAGTTGTAAATGATAAATTAAAGTCTAATGGTTTTACTCCTAAAGATGGAGAGAAGCCAAAAACAATCACTCGTGAACAACTCGAAGGTATGTCCACTGAAGAAGTGAGTGCTTTAGATTGGGAAGTTGTGAGTGAAGCATTAAAAAGTAACTAATTAAGACTTGTATAAGCAAGTCTCTTTTTTATGTCTTTCAGGCTAGACAAAAAAGAAGCACTATAACAAATTAGAAAAGGTAAAGGTGATATTAATATGTCAGTACAATCATTTATTCCAAGTGTATGGGAAAGTCGTCTATTAACAAACTTCCGAAAGGCTTCTATTGCAGAAGTAATTACATCAAAGCCAGTTAAAATTGAAGGAAATAAGATTATCTTTAATCGTGCTGGTGCAGTAGCAGTTAAAGATTATACAGGTACAATTTCATGGGATGATGTAAATACAACTCCTGTTGAATTAAATATGGATCAGAAAAAATACTTTGCATTCTCAGTAGATGATGTTGATGCAATTCAAGCAGCGGGCGAGTTAGTAGATACACATACGTCAGAAGCTTCATCTTCACTTCAAGAAACAGTAGATAAGTTTATTCTTGGTCTATATACTGGTGCTCATGCTGATAATGTAATCGGTGATGATACAACTCCAGTCGCATTAACTAAAACTAACATTTATGATAATATCGTTGACTTAGGAACAAAGCTTTCTAAAAAGAAAGTACCTAAATCAGACCGTTTTGTAGTAATTAATGCTGAGGCGCTTGGTCTTCTTTCTAAAGATGATCGTTTTACAAAAAATCCTACAGTATTAGAAAATGGAGTAGTGGAGGGACAACGAATCAATGGTTTGCAAGTAGTTGTTTCAGAAGAAATTGCTACTAATGTTAATGGTGATTACAAAATTTTAGCTCTTCACAAATCAGCAATTGGTCATGGTAAGCAATTAGATAAAACTGAAGCTATGCGTTTACAAGATACTATGGCTGATGGTGTACGTGGTCTAATGGTATATGGTTCTGAAGTTATTCGTCCAGAAGCGTTAGCGGTTCTTACAGCTACAATTGGTTAATCAAATACATAACTAAAGGGATAGGGCTTTATGGCTCTATCTCCTTTTATATAGTAAGGAGTTGATGTGAATTGAAGTTTAAAAATAAGCTAACTGGTCTTGTTTGGGATGTTGTCGATGCTGATCATATCAAGCGATGTGAAAAGGATAAGAATTATGAAGAGGTAAAGGTTGAAAAGCCTAAACCGACAAGTAAAACAACAACTACTAAACGAGTTAGTAAAGCCAAGCCTAAGGAATAGGAGGTTAGAATATGCCTTCTTTAAATAATGTAAAAGCTTTGTTAGATATTGAGGATAATGATTATAGTGAAGACAATGTTCTTATTCTTTATCTAGATAGAGCAACTAACCATGTCTTAAAATATTGCAATGTAATAGAGCTTGATTCTACTCTTGATGAACTGGTAGAGGATATAACTATTTTCAATTATCGTAATAAAGGTGTTGAGAATATTGTATCTGAAGGTAAAGGTAGTTTGAGTGAATCTTATAGGAAGGATCTCCCTCCTAGTATTGTTCGTAGGTTGAATGAAAACAGAAGGATGAAGTTTGTATGAGACTTACTAAAACTCTTTACTTTATTGAAGAAGAGAAAACGATTACTGGTTATTCTTCAATAGGTCAACCTCAATATGAAACAGTCACAACTTTTGTTCCATTTAAGGGTGAGGTTGAACCATACTCAGCAAAATTAGCTGAGACAAATTATGGATTGTTTGTGGAAGTAACGAACCGTTTCTTTTGTAAACCGAATAGTAATATAACTTTTCACAAGTGTATTCGGTACGATGAAGAGAACTATTACGTTACTGAGTATCTAAAGTACGATAAACACTTTGAAGTGCTTATGCAGAAAGGAGAGCCTTCAATTGAGTAAATTTAAATTTCAACAAGCTATTAAAGATGTTAGAAGCCAACGTGAAAAGGTTGCTAATGAGATTAGTATGTTATTGGAACGTGAAAGCAAGATGAGAAGTCCTGTCGGTGAAACAGGTAATTTACGTAGAAATACTAATTCGGAAGTTGAACATAATGAAAATCAAAGTGATATTACAGTTGGGACAAATAATGTTGAATATGCTGAAGTAGTTCATGAGGGTAGTGTTGTCCGCAATATTACAGCTCAGCCATATATACGAGATTCAATTGAGCAGAATCAAGGCACTATGCAACAGATGATTGCTAAGGGGATGACTCCTAAATGATTACTACCTTCTTTCAATATGTAACTTCTGATTCTAAATTAAGTGAGTTGCTTGATCATTACCCTTATGAAAACAAGTTAAAAATATTCTTTGGTAGACCACAAGCAATTGATAAGGAAAAGCAGTTAAACGAAAAAGGAAGTTTTATTGATTATCCTTATATTGTCTATAATGTTGTTCCGTTGATTCAAAACGAAGTTACAAATGAGCATAGAGTACAAGTTACGCTTGTTACTGCCGATGAGATGCAGTTAAGCGCTATTACTAGTCGTTTAATTGAACTACTTGATTTCAAAAAGCTTGTTACTGATCGTCCCTCAAACTTAGTTAACAATCAAATAATTTTAAACTCCCAGCTTATGACAGGTGGGTCTTTTTTGTTTCATAAAAATGAAAAAGTATTCGAGCAAAACCAATATTTTTTAATCACATTGAAAGGGTGATAGTTAATGTCAGATAATGCAAATTCTATTCTTTTTGGGGCAGGAGAACTGTTCGTTCTACCTGAGACAGTTGATTTAGATACAAGTACAGATAGTGAAATTGAAGCAGCAATGCTTAAAATTGGGGAAAGTTCTGGTGAAAGTACGCTGAATTATTCAACGGATTTTTATGACGTTAAAGGCGGTGTGTTAAATCAAACTATAGCTAGCTTCGTTACTTCTGAAGAAGTTATGTTCAATGCTGGTGTATGTACACTTGATATGGGAATATTAAATGAAATTTCTGCTACTTATTATAGTGAAGATGAATTGACTGGTAAGCGTACTCTTGGTATCGGTGGAAAACTAACTGTACCAGTGAAGCAACTCTTGTTTATACATACTAAGCGACAAGATGGGAAGAAACTTAAACTTAAAATGTATAAAGCTCAGAACAGATCAGGAATACAGCTTACGTTTAATCCTGAGAGTGAGTCTGTCTTTAATTTCGAGTTCAAATTACTTGCAGATCAATCTAGGCAAGATGGCAACATTGTAAAAATTGAAGAAGAAATCTAAAGAGGAGGGGAAACCCTTCTTTTTTATTTGTGAAAAACATTAAAAATTATGAGGAGTGTATTATATGTCAAAAATTATTGATCTTTCATTGCTAACACAGGAACCATTAATCTTAAAATTTGCAGAGGATAACATGTTTAGTATTGCATCAGAGCCTAGTGTACATTTAGTGAATCAATTATTAGATTTTGAAGAAAAGGTAATTAAGGCAAAAACGAATAAAGCACAGTTTGGTTTATTTGTGAAGATGGTTACTTTAATTCTAAGTCAAGATGAATCAAAGGATGTTACAGAAGGATTCGTTGAGAAAAATCTAAGCATTTCACAAATGAAGCGAGTTGTTGAGATTTATCAAGAAAAAGTAACTGAGAATGCTGAATCAAAAAACTAAAAGTGCCGTACTTACCTTCAAATCAAGGGGGTACGGCTTCTTCTTTTAATGATGAGTATGAACTATTCAGTGACTTCGCTCTACTAGCCTCTTACCTTAATTTCTCTCATAAAGACATCCTACAATTGCCTCACAGTCATTTTCTAGCTTATATCAAACAATGCCATGTAAAAGAGTTACAGAAAACTGAAGAAGGTAGAGAGTATTTAAAGAAAGCACATAGATATCAAAATCCACGTAAAGATGCTGATCTTTCATCTATTAGAGCGTTAACTGGTTACACCACTTCCAATGCGGATGGAGGTGAAAATAAATGAGTACATATAATTTAGGTTCATATCAAGCTAATATAACCGTAGATAGCTCAGGCTTAGAAAAAGGTTTGTCAAATGCTGAAAAGGGCATGGATGAGACCGAGAAAAAAGGTTCTAAGATGGGTAAAGTCTTAGGCGGTCTTGCATTAGGTGCGGTTGCTAGTATTGGTACAGCTCTTGTTGGTGTAGGGGTTGCAGGATTTAAGGCAGCTCAAGAGTTTGAGAAAGCTTCAGGAATAATTAGAGCTGGAACAGGCGCTACTGGTGAGGATCTTAAAGGCTTAGAAGATAGTTTTAAGAATGTATTTAAAAGTGTTCCTCAGGATTCGGAAGAAGTAGCTACTGCTTTAGCTGATCTTAATACAAGAACTGGTGAGAGTGGTGAATCTTTAGAAACACTGAGTAAAAGCTATCTAGATTTATCACGTATTTCTGGTGAAGCTAGTGACCAATTAATCGAATCAGGCTCAAGAGGCTTTGAAGCATGGGGAATTGGTGCTGAAGAGTCAGGCGATAAGATGGATAATCTCTGGAAAATTGCACAAACAACTGGTGCTGGTGTCGGTGATCTTATGAATCAAATGGATAAGCATGGCGCTACTATGAGACAAGCAGGAATGGAATACGATGATGCAGCTACCTTAATGGGGAATCTAGAGGCTAAAGGTTATGATGCTGATAAGGCTATGTCTGCCTTCAGTCGTGGTATTGCTAATATTGCTAAAGATGGAAAAGATCCTGCCGAAGTATTACCACAAATTATTTCTGAAATGGAAAATATGGATTCTACAGCAGATGCAACAGCATTAGCCATTGAAACGTTTGGTTCTAAGGCAGGCCCAGAAATGGCTGAAATGATTCAATCAGGTGCATTTTCTATAGAGGAGTTAAAAGAAACACTTGCTAATTCTTCAGAAACTATTGATAAAGCTGGTGAAGATACTCTTACCCTTGGTGAACGTTTTCAAATGTTGAAAGATAACGCAATGGTTGGATTATCTCCTATTGGCGATTTAATGATGAACATTGCTGAAGTTGCTCTTCCTATGCTTCAAGATGCTATGGATGCAACGTTTGAGTTTATTACTGGGGTAATTGACTTCTTTAGAGAGAAGATTGAAGTCATGCGTTCTGACTCCGATGGTACTTTTTCAGCTATGAAAGAAACCATTTCTCAAATAATGGAAGCCATTGGTGAAGTTATTAGCGTTGTTCTAGAGCGTGTTTCTGAGTTGTGGGATAAATATGGGCAAACCATTATTGTATATGCAACTAAAACGTTTGAAAATGTTAAGACAGTAATCTCAGGTGTGCTAGATGTTATTTTAGGCATTGTAAACACTGTACTAGGTATTTTAACTGGTGACTGGGATAAAGCATGGAAAGGTATCAAACAAATTGTAGGCGGTGTTTTATCTGCAATTGAAGGTATTATTTCACAAGCATTAAATGTAATCGAAACATTGGTGAGCGTAGCCTTATCATACATAAAAGAATATTTTTCTTATATTTGGAAAGGTATATCTAGTTTGGTTTCTTCTGTAACCAGTAGTATTTCTGATGGTATTTCAAAATTCATGGATTCCATCTCAAAAACCATTTCAAAAATCCTCTCATCCATTTCTGATAAGTTTTCTAGCATTTGGAATAGTATTAAATCAACTGTCTCAAATGTTGTTAATAATATATCAAGTAACGTGAAAAGCACATTCAATACAATGAAAAACAATATTTCTAGTGCATTCGATAATATCCTTTCCACAGCAAAGCGAATTTTTAACAATATAAAGAATGCTATTACAAATCCAATTACTACAGCCAGAGATACTGTACGGACAATGATAGATAATATCAAGTCTGCCTTTAATTTTACTTGGAGCTTGCCGAAGTTAAAATTACCTCATGTTTCCGTTGACATGAAAAAGAATAACCTTGGTATTCCATATCCTGATTTTAATGTTCAATGGTATCGCAGAGGGGGCTTCGTAGATGAGCCAACTATTCTAGGTGCGGGTGAAGCAGGTAAGGAAGCTATTATTCCTCTTGTCGGTCGTCAAATGGATCCGTTTGCCGATGCAGTCTACAACAGACTACAAGAGAAAATTCAAGGTAATCAAACCACAAATAATAATACAAGTAATCAAAATACTAATAACAATACATACAGTACAAATATTGACATGCACATTAACATTGAAAAAATGTACAGTGATCAAGAAGGAGTCTCTAAATTCTTCAAAACAGTTAGAAATGAACTCAAAGGAAGAGGAGTACGTTTTACATGATATTTAAATTACCCTTATTCACAATTAAATGTGAGTGGGGTTTTTTCGTTTAAGGAGATGAAAACATGACAGAAGCATGGAAATTAGATAATGAGTATTATGTAATTTATACGGAGAGTAAAGATATTATTAGACGGATCAAGAGATACTATAAAGATTTCCCTTTGATGGCTGAATACCAAAAGGGAAATAAAGTATTTGCCAAACAATACAGAGTACCTATTAAACGTAAACGTGTAGCGCAAAGATTGGCACGTTTAATATAATTTCATATACCGTAATTAGGGAAATAAAAAGATTTAGAGGTAAGGGAAGTATTAACCTTACTTTGATATTAGACTTTCAAGATTGTTAGTTATATAGGGAGTTTTGTGAAAAATCGAACCATATACACCTATTTTTAAGGGGCTTACTCGATTGGTTGCTATACGCGGCTAGTGGAGTAAGCCCCTTTTTTTCGTTTTTTGGCTTTTTAAATTTTCTCTTATTATTTTCATTTCTAATAATTTCTCTTTCGGATAATACTGATAATAAGCGTCATTCTCTAGGGTGTTTATGTCATGATAATTACAAAGAAGTACAGTTGATTTATTAATAGACTTGATTATATACATATTATCAACTTTATAAGCGTATTTCTTTTTGATTAAAGTAATAAGCATGTAATAAGATCCTCCGAAAAAAAATGCAAATACTAAAAAGAGAACTATTAAGCTAGCCGTTATTTCTTCAAACTTGAGTGAGTAAGAATAAACTAATTCGTTTATAAGAAGCATTGTATAAACAGTAAAGAAAAGGCTGATTAAAAAAATGTTTGAAATGAAAATAATTATTTTTTGCTCTTCTGTTAATAAAATCCTTTCGACTTTTGTAGTTCGTAATAATGAAATAATCTTTATTAAAAAACCTAAAAATGTGACTACCCCAGTAACTGATAAAAATTGTAACAAATAATCCAAATACTTCACCTCTAATAAAAAATGAGAGTATATTCATACAAAATACATATATTACTATGATTTGGGCTGGCTATGACTTCAATTATACGATAAAATTACATTGCATATTTTTATATATTGAACTTTTGATAATGGCGGTTATCGGGAGTTCAATTTTTTTATTTGGCGATTTAAATCTCTTTCTAAGTTTCTTACGTCTCGTTTCAATTGATTCTCTGCTCTTCTTAATTTACTCTTCAATTGGCTTGTACTAATTCTTCTCATGGTATTACCTCCTAGTATTATTTGCCAACCCAAATCACTCTCTAAGACTACCATATATCTTTTTAATAATTCAAGATATAGTGCTCGTTTTTATAAAAAACATACTATATCTTGTGAAAGTGAGGACTTATTTTAATTTTGTCAACTATGATAAGTGGTGAAATAAGTAGTAATAATTAGTTTTTACGACTTTTAACTAGATTTTATCTAATAAAGGAAATAGTTTAAAGCTTGATGTTTCAGAAACAGATAAAATTTATAAGGGTTTTAGTTTCAAAAGGAAACTTCTTTTTTATTGGAAATAATTCAATAAGCAGTAGTATATTTCTATTTCTATCATTCTAATCTTTTGTTTATATGGTATTATTTACTTATATTACATAAATAAGGGGTGGTTTTATTGGACTATCGTAACAGAATTGCAAAGACTATATTTTACATTGGAATCATTGAAATTATTGCTGGTTTTATTTTAGGCTTTATTTTTGCACAAGATGGTTATGCTTTTGTTGTTTCTGTGTTTTATTCGTGGACTATAGGTGGCTTTATTACAGGTATATTATTCATTGGTTTTGCTGAACTAATTGAAAGACAAACAGAAACAAATATGCTTTTAAGGCAAGGTTTTAATATCTCAAATAAAGAATTTATAGCAGCGACTACTTCAGCAGAAGTAGAGATTAAAGACTCTGATATTCAAATTAAAAATAAGGAAGACGTTAGCTGGGATTTAGAAAGTGCAGATATATCAAGGATAATTTTACATTTTAGGAACAAGGTCATAAATGAGATAGTAGCGACACCATTTAACTACAAGTTTGTTGTTACAGTTAATGGAGAAGATCACCTTATCAGGATTGATCGAGGTTATTCAAATCATGTTTTACCGTTAAAATTCTCCACTTATCCTGAAGTTAAAGAGTGGTTGGAAGACTTTAAGGCGCAGTGATGTGATTAATTAGTTGAATGGATGGATTAGTAATTATGATGAAATATTATTATTTTATCGGCATGTGGTACTTCTGCTTCTTCAAATTTAGATAAAAACGATACAATAAGCATAAAGAGGTAGTTGAGATACTTGATGACTGCTTCGAGAACAAAGAGTGTAATCAAGTTGCCACACTCGAAAAGGCAGAAAACAAACTAAAATCACTCGATGTAGCCAATGATTCATCAAAAATTGAAAATAGTAAAGACGGATTTGTCAATTCTCTAACTTGGTCTTGATACTTTAGTTTTGCTGTGTATAGCTTAGAATTTAATTCTGTTTTCCAAGATAAGAAGAAACTTGATGAATTAGAATTAGATTATATGAGATCATATGACAATATCTCTAAATTAATGGAATTTAATAAGCTGTACCTTGAGTAAGACATCTCATTTTAGGATGTCTTTTATTTATTCTTAGAAAGGAGTAATTAAGTGGAATGAGCTATTTACATCTTATCCACAGTCTTCAAGCAATCAATCGCAATATCATATCACCACGTTGACCACCTTGTAATAGGAATGTAGGTTCTTATTATAGCGAATTAGGGTTCGTGTTCAAGGGAACAGCCTATAAATTAGGCTCTGTTGAAGTAGCAATACCTTTTTTATCAATTGCTTCCCGAATCATCATAATTAATGAATCACGGTTTACTAATTTAACATTATTTGCCCTAGCCTGTATCTTAGCATTCTCAGTGTAAAAGCGATTAGTGACAACAATTTTTTTATTTGCATTATAAAACCCAGCAGCACCTACTACTTCATTAATTGCATCTACACCTACATTATTTCCTTCACCATTACATTTTGCTTGAACAACAATTTTGTCCTTTCCCTTTTTTAAGATTACGTCCGCACCAAAATCTCCAGACGACTTTGTGACTTCACTAAAATATCCTAATTTTCTGTAGAGTTTACCTAAATAATTTTCAAATTCAATACCATCCATTTTATCAACCTGGTCGATTGTTTCTAGGGTAGGCAAGTGTTTTATAAAAAAGAGCTTAAACACATTTATCACACCGTAAATGGTTAATCCTAATAGACATAAAAGAAATATCAATGGTATAGGAAGAGATGAGAAGAATTTAACTCCTGAGCCACCTAAGATTGTCGAAAATAAAAAAACAAAAACAAGGACTTTAAGCTTGTCCTTTAATTTCCAATATTTAAATTTATTCCAGTCTGATCTAAATAAACCGAACCAATAGATGATAATAGCTATGTTAAAAACAAAAAGCAAAGGAAAGCCTAATGATAAAATTAGTAAAAACATAAATAATCCAAAAGACGTTTCACCTTTTTGGTTCCTTTTCCCTTTTTTACCCATGTAATAAATCTCCTTTTGATTAATAAATTTATTGTGTCACCAAAAAAGGAATAATATTATAGGTATATTTAACTTGTCCGAAAACATAAGCTAATAATGCGAGCAAAAGCATATTAGCTTTTCTCTTAATATCCGTCAAAGTACTACCGTCAACAGACGGTCTTTTTTATGCTTATTTGCTAATATCAGTAATATCAATTTCCTCGTATAAATCATCAACTTTAACATTTAAAATTTTCGCTAATTTATAAGCTTTATCTACTCTCATGTAATTTCTTCCAGAAACCCAATTACTAAACATCTGTTTACTTACACCCATTTGATTAGCTATTTCATTTTGATTTTTTCCACTTTTAGGTATCAACCATTTTAAGTTGCATTTTAAATTCATGAAATCACCTTTTTCTTTAGGTATTATCCTTATTTTATCTAATAACCAGTGTCTTTTTATTGTAAATAGTACAATATAATTTTAAAAAGTACGTATATATTAATAGTACCACTAATATCATGTAACAAGAACAGCGAAGGAAGTGATTACATGAGTCAAAACAAGTGGGTGCGTTCAATTAGTTTCAATAGAATGAATGAAAAGGATATTGCACGATTGAGTTTAATTGGTAAGAAATCATTTTCAAGATTCATTAAAAGACTATTGGATGATGAGATTAAAAGACAAAACGTTCCTATTAATGAATTAGTACCAGTCACTACTACTAAAGTTGATACACCTATTTTACAGCAACGAGTAATACCACCAAACACACCATTACCAGTAAGACCACAAAATCAGCACTACCAACAAACTCCTAGACCTTATAATCCGATGCTCCAAGGTCAAAGGAGAGAATAGTTATGTTAATTGAAGTGGTAATAGCTGGTGGTGTATGGGTGGGAGCGGAATACATGAGGAGTAGTTACGGTGGTGATAAGCAAAGGCTTGATCGTATCTTTCGTAAATGTGGACTGTTTGTAAAATATAGTGGAAAAGAAGATACACCTAAATTATTAAGAAGTAAAAAAGAAAAATCCTTTACAGATTATGTTTATAGGATTCCAGAAGGGTTAAGCTTCAAGGACTTTGATAAGAAAAGAGATGTTATTGAGGATAGCTTAAATAGTAATATCGAATTACCTGATATATCTATATCTGATTTAAAACTATTTGATTTTACAGGGGATTATAAAAAACAACTCAAACAATTGTTTAAACCGAAAATGAAAAAGAAAGAAGTGAATATGGCATTCGATAAAGTTTTAACTGTTCGCATATTTTGTGAACCTTTACCTGAGCTAATTTCATTTGAGGAAATGCCAAAATGTAAAGGTTGGATGATACCAATTGGTGTATCTCGTACCGAGTTTATTAAACATGACTTTGACAAAATAATGCATATGATTGTAGCAGGAACAACTCAATATGGTAAATCAATATTTCTGAAAAATGTCATTACAACTCTACTTATTAATCAAGCAAATAATGTCTCGTTTAGTTTAATTGATTTAAAAGGTGGTCTTACTTTTAACCGTTTCAGCAAATGTTCTCAAGTCACCAATATAGCAAGTAATGCTGAAGAAGCAGAAAAGGTTTTAGCAATTATTGATAAACAAATGAATGAAGTAATGACATATTTAAAAAGGAATGGATTTGAAAATGTAAAGGAAGCAGGTATCAAAAATAGGCATTTTATTATTGTCGATGAAGGAGCAGAGCTATCCCCCAGTATTGAAAAAGACAAAGTTCTAAAACCCATTAAGAATCAATGTGAGACATTTTTATCACGTGTAGCTAGAATCGGTGGAGCTTTAGGATATCGTTTAATTTATGCAACTCAGACACCATATAGTGAGGTTTTAAACCATAATATCAAACAAAACTGTGATGCAAAGCTATGTTTTAAGCTCCAAACAGATAAAGCGAGTGAAGTTGTATTAGGCGAAGGGATAACGGATGCTCATCATTTACCCTTTATAAAAGGACGTGGAGTATATCTAACTGATAGAAAGCACATTGTTCAAACACCAATGATCGAGAATGATTATATTGAGGGAGTGATAAGCCATGTTCAATAAAGTGCAGACAGTGGGGAGTATTTCGGAATTTTTAAATAATGATGATTTTGGAGATATAAAGAAAGCCATAAAAAAATTCAATAAAAAAGCAGATACTCACCATTTAAAAGCGTCTCTAATCACGCTAGTAACCGGAGTAACTGCCATTAGTCTCACCAACAGACTGTTTATTAATCATGCTTATGCAAATGGAGTTGAAGCTATTCCTGTTATGAGTATTCCAGGAAGTGATTATGTTAAAGGGGCAGCTAAGGATAAGATTATTGATGCATTTATGCCACTTGTTGATATGATTCAGGCATTAAGTTATCCTATAGCGCTTGTAATGCTTACAGGTGGTGCTTTGTTGTTCATGATTAATCAAAAGGATAGAGGTATAGGTCTAATTCAAAATGCCTCAATTGGTTATATTCTTGTACAATTAATGCCTATGATGATGCAATTACTTGTGGGAATAGGGAGTACAGTAGCACTTGGTATATCTTTCATGTAGTTAAGCGGAGGAAAGTATAAAATAAATTATAAAATTAGTCCATGATTTATAACCACTAATTTCCCTTCAAGTAATAAATTGGTATTAATTTGAACAATTTCCTTTAACACTCTAATGAATCTTGATTTGATTCTTGGTAGGGTAGAAGTGAGAGGTGATTCTTATTAACCCAATAGAGAAAAAGGCAGTAACTAATATTAGAGATAAGAAGCATAAAAGAGAGATAGTCGTTCAAGTTGTAAACGATCCTAATATTGAAAAATATGCAAAAGAGTTTTGTGAGTTAATTAGAAGAGAGAAGGGATTGTAATTAAGAGAAAATCATAAACTTGGAAAGATGGACGTAGGGCGATTCGTGGATATAGAAAGAAAAACTAACTTTTCAAAAGGTGGTTTATTATTGACGGAGAAACAGTTTGATCCAAAAGGAAGAGAGATACTTGCAGTGGTGAAAAAGAAAAACTACTCAATAAGATTTGTTAAAAACGAAAATGCAGAAAAGAGTCTTGATGGTTTATCTAGGGCTATAGCTGAGTTATTGTATGAAGAAGCTATTAAAAAGGGAAATTAAAATGATGGATAATTATAAGGAAAAAACTATCACTCGGTGTCAGTGATATTCAAAGAAAAAAGAAGACCATTTAGCGATTAGGCTTTGTGGTCTTCTTCGTTATCCATGTATTCAAATAAATCTTCCACTCTACAATCTAATGCTTTTGTTAACTTTCCAAGTGTTTGAAATTGGATACCTTCAGTCTTATTGTTAGCTAATTTATATATCCCATTCTTATGCATTCCTGTTAATTCGGCTAGTTTAATAGATGTCATACCTTTTTCTTTCATTACCTTTTTCAATACAAATTTCATTTACATTACCTCCTATTATTATCAAATACTAGTAACTGGTACTAAGAATAATATATACCATAGTGTGACGTTATTCAAATTACCCCTTGATTATCACACTATGGTATGATAAATTGATAACAACAAATCATATCAAGTGTGATTATAGGAGGTTTATTGAATGAATAAAACAGAAAATTATATTATGAATGGTGTAGCAACACTTCAAATGGTAGAAAATGTTAAAGATGTTCAATCACAATTTGAAGCTGAGGAAAAGGTAAATGGGGAAGTTCATGATTTATTACCTACTAAGGTCGAAATTGTAATTACTTTGCTTAATGGCGATACAAAGGTTATTGAAGCTGTTGATTGGAATTTCGATATTGAGTTTATTGGCATATAGGAAGATATAGGTTAAATTATCATATATTTTAAATTCTTGATGATTGTCATGAAATTTATGTTGATGATATGTCTACTTAAAGTTAATATTAAAGCAACGTATTTATTGGTCACATCACTAAAACCTAAGTGGGGTGATGTGAATGGCTTCAATAAAGAAAGATGTGAATGGCAAATATTACTTTGTTATGGATGCTGGAAAAGACCCCATAACTGGTAAAAGGAAGCAAGTGAAAAGACGAGGCTTTGCCAGTAAGAAAGATGCTGAACTTACTCTTTCAGAAATCAAATTAGAGTTAGAGCGAAATAAGGAAATTAGTAATATCGCTAATCTCAAATTTAAGTCTTTTATCACTCAATGGTTTAATGCAAAAAAGATCAAACTGAAACCTAGTACGATTAATAATTATGAAGACCAATTGCACTATAATATCTTACCTTATCTAGGTGAGGTTAAAACTAAAGAAATCAATGAAGAAATTATTCAAAATTACATCACGACTTTACATACAGAAAGAGGTCTAGCACCAGCTACAATTAGATCAGCATATGGTATGGTTGTAGAGGTTTTAAAAAGGGCAATCAAAAAAAGAATCATCACAGAAGATTTCTTGTCAGACATATCATTGCCTAGAGAAGTAAAGAGGATACGTGTTTGGACAGAAGATGATATATATACCTTTTTGGAAGCTCCTAAAAGAATTCTAAATTTAACAAGACATTATATTGGCTTTGTTATCTCGGTGCAGACAGGTATGAGAATGGGGGAACTTCTTGGTTTAAGGTGGAAAGATATTGACTTTGAAAACAAGATAATACACATTCGACAAACACTTGCTAGAAATAATGATGACAGCTTTGATTTTAGTGATGAAGGAAAAACAGCTTCAGCTATTAGAAGTATTTATGTGTCACAAACATTAATTACTGAATTGAAGAAACATAAATCGCTCATTGACAACGAAATAATGATAAATGGCAACTCTTATTTAAATTATGACCTAGTAATTTGTACCAGAATAGGCAACTGGGTACATCCTAATAATTTTAGAAGAGCTTTTAAAGTCACAATTAATCAGTTAGATGTACCTAAGATCCGTTTACATGATTTAAGACATTCACATGCAACTTTTTTGTTATCAAAACAGGTTAACCCTAAGATAATTCAAGAAAGATTGGGACATAAGAACGTTAATATCACCCTAAACACATATAGTCATGCGTTACCTTCATTACAGCGTGAAGCAATCAGTAAATTTGATGATTTATTTACTGATCGTGACCACAACTTGTGACTTGTTAAATTGTGATTGGGACAAACCGTTGTAGTGTAAATGATTTTTCTCTTTAGATTTCCATGAAGATTGTATCAATATTATCATGAATGATTTAATCAACCTTATGGACCCTCGTTATATTGAGGTGTGGGGGAAGTTTACGCCACGCGG
>NZ_KZ454943.1:4268252-4615636 GCF_002797395.1 Bacillus solitudinis | reverse complement strand
TTACGGAAAGCCTGGTACTAAATTTGAGGAAATGGCATATCATCGCTTGATGAACCATGATTTGTATCCAGAGAAGATTGATAATAGGTAGTAAAGGGACATGTTGTACTGGAAAAGAAAAACTAAACGTTAAATAGTTTTAGAGGCTACTCAAAAGGGAAAATGAAACCCTTTTGAGTAGCCTCTATTTTACTTAGGTATACAAAAGAAACCTTTAAAACTAAACTTTTTGATTGGTACGTTAAATTTTATTAAGAAAAAATAAACATTTAGTATAGACAATACTGAGATAAGGATTGGTCTTTTTGGAAAGAAGTAGGTGTATAAATACATTTTCAAGTAGATATATGCAGACCAACCGATATGCCAGCCGTTGGAAAAGAAAATACATCCACATTTTTTAAAAGTCAGTTCGGCGATAACAGAAAGAATAATCCATTTCACCGTATAAATGATTCGCTTTACCAATGTTCTTGGGAAATTTAAGATGAAAAAATAATTTAGCATAGGGGTAACGAAAAAAACGTGAAAGCATCGAACCAGTTTCATATTAAAACACTTTGATTTAAAGTCCCATAGTAGATGCTTATGGAAAAAGCAATAATACACAAAGTTAAAAACAATAACATAAAGTAAATTTAAAAAGTACTTTCTAAATTTAAATAATTTTTGATTCTGAAGTAAAGATGAAAATAGAAGCGCTATAGCCGCGTTCCGCATAAAAGCCTCCTCAATAACTTTTTTCGTATGTTATTAGGATGGACTTGTAAGGGAAAATAAAACTGTAAATTTGTGTAATGTTTATAGGTCTATTTATTCAAGGAATAAAGAACTATAGATATTCAAATAATTTAAGCTTTCACGCGAAGTTTGCTATGTTCTTTTGCGACTGAAATTTCAAAGTAATAATCGTCATCTTCAAATATTCGGTCCACAATAATAAGGACATCTTCAAAAGAAACAGAATGATTATTAGTTTTGTTTTTGTTCATAAATTGAATCATCTTCTCAATTTCTGTGTTAATTTTCGTATGTAGCAGGTCTTCAGTCATTCTTTTGCTTCTCTGACAATCATGAAAATCAATTGGATAAGAAGGTATCGCCATCAAATAAACCCCCCAGCATGTCTTTCAAATTTTCTATATCATAAACCTATTGGCTACGTGTAGACAAGTATAAATTTTATCAATATTCGTCTTAAAAGTCCACTTTCTGCAAAACCAACGATTCGTCTAACCGACTGTTAGATAAATAATTTACTTATCCCGAGTAAGATAAAAAATAGGCTAGGCATAAAGGTGATATATTGGAGGAAAAAGTGATTCTTCGTTTTCTTTCCATAAATAATTCCAAATAGTAGTGAAAATCCGATGGAAAAAGCAGCTAGCGGAGCAAGTGAAAAAGACTGCATCGCTAAACCTGCTTGGATGCCATATCCAAAGCTATCAACATTAATGAGTAGAGCAATCATGACAAAGTAAGAACGTTGGTATAAGGGAATTTCATTAAATAGGTTGTAGACACCTAAACAAATCATCATAACCCCTGCAATAGACCCCATATAGTGAGTGGGCACAATTTCACCAAGTAATCGACCGAAGCCCATCGAAACAAAAATGATAAACCCAGAAAACATCGCAATAACAAAAATAACCGATAAAGAGATACGAATTCGCTTTAAACCAAAAAGTAAACCAATGGCAAAGCCATCAATGCTCATAAGCATCGATAAAATGAATACATATAAGAGTTCTTTTATGGCGAACCCTCCCTTTATAAAGGTGTTGTAGTTAATACGTATGCCTGTTCAACTCTCTATATGAAAAATAGCGTATCAAAAAAAGAAACACGCTACATAGTAGTCACTTTATTTTACCGTAAATCTATAAGTTCGTAATGTTCTAAGTAGCTTTCGTAATACAAAAGTACTTCATTCACGTACTCATCACTTTGATTGTACGCAAAAAGTGCTTTTTTATAGTCCCCTTGTTTTGCACCGTGATCCGCTAAATATTTTGCAGCAGCAAAAGCGGAGTCCGTGACATCGAAAGGATCAGCTTTTCCATTTCCACTTGCATCAAGTCCATAACCATTATGTGTTTCAATTAACAAAATGTCAGTTAAATCAACGTCTTCATCGATTGTGCCAAGATCTGAACCGGGATGAGTCCAACCTATCCACGTTCTAGGCATGAATTGAAAGTGTCCAACTGCTCCGACAGGGCTGATAAGTGGGTCCATCGTGGAGAACACTGTTTCAACACGATGGACAGAAGCTAACAACTCCCAGGGAATGTCAAATTCTTCGGCGGCTTTTTTATAAATTGGATAATACTGTTCAGGTATAGAGTGTTTTCCTAAAGTAGCTATGTAAGTAATTTGCCGAATTTTATCTTGTTCTTCGATAATAATTAATGAAGCGATTATTAAAATACCTAGTAATAAAAATCTAATTCGTTTTTTTCTCAAAGTAAGTCATCCTTTTTTAATGTGCCTTAATTATATACGCTTGTTAATAAAACGAATAGTCCTTTTAAAAAATTACTAAAATCATTCAAAGCAGGCACTAGAAATGCGTGTTACACTAAGAAAAAAAGAAGCGAGGAGAAATAGGTTGAAACAAATTTATTTGGATTACAATGCAAGTACGCCAGTTGATCAAGAAGTAGTAACGAAGATGTTGCCTTATCTAACAGAACACTATGGGAATCCGTCTGCGTCACATTTTGCAGCAGTTGAAGCAAAGAAAGCGGTTGAACACGCGCGAATGCAAGTGAGTTCCCTTATTGGGGCGAATATTGACGAGGTGATATTTACGAGTGGCGGAAGTGAGTCGAATAATTATGTCATTAAAAATGTGTTTGAGAAATTCTCCTACAAAGGAAAGCATATTATTACCTCTTCAATTGAACATCCGGCTGTCCTAGAACCTCTAGCCTATTTAAAGAATAGAGGAGCAGAGATTACATATGTTAGCGTTGATTCGTATGGAAGAGTGAATATAGAAGAGATTGAAAAAGCACTTAAACCAGAAACAATCCTAATTACTATTATGCATGCCAATAATGAAATAGGTACAATTCAACCTATAAAGGAAATCGGGCAGTTGGCACGTAAGCATCGAGTTCTTTTTCATACCGATGCGGCTCAATCAGTAGGGAAAATAGATATTAATGTGGATGATTTAAATGTTGATTTTCTGAGTATCGCTGGCCATAAGCTTTATGCTCCAAAGGGCGTAGGTGCTCTCTATAGTCGGAAAGGGATAAATATAGGTTCTTTTATTCATGGAGCTGGGCATGAAAGCGGTCGACGCGCGGGAACGGAAAATGTCATGCTGATTGCAGCGCTAGGTCAGGCTTGTGAGGAGTGTAAGAAAAAGAAAGAAGAGAACTTTCGAATTCTAGAGTTAAGAGACTACTTTTTGGGTAAATTAAATGAGGAGTTTCCTGGTAAGGTAAGGCTCAACGGGCATCCGACAGAACGGCTGCCAAATACATTAAATGTTAGCTTTAAAGACAAAATTGGGAGCGAAATCTTATCCGAGGTCCCTGAACTTGCTGCATCAACAGGCTCGGCTTGTCATTCTGGTATTGTCACCCTCTCGCCTGTTCTAAAAGCAATGGGATTATCTCCTGAAGAAGGGAAAGGGACGGTGAGATTTAGCTTGGGTAGAATGACAACGAAAGTAGAGATAGAACAGGTAGTACGCCTATTACACTCTGTTTTGTAAGCATATTATTTTACAGAACAGAGTACGATTCGTTACACTTGGTTCCTAGTTAAAATAAGGGAGTGTATGCACTATGAGTACGGTAACTAAGTCGGGTGTTTTTCAACTAATGGAGGAACGACATTCGGTTCGTAAATATGTGCCCGATGTTGAAATCCCGAAAAGTGAATTAGAGGAAATGCTACAGGCTGCTTCTGAAGCACCCTCTTCTTGGAATTTACAACATTGGCGTTTCTTGGTTATTGATGAAAAGGCAAAAAAAGAAGAATTATTGCCAATTGGCTATAATCAACAACAAATTGTAGATTGTTCAGCAGTTATTGTCATTCTTGGTGATGTGGAAGCAAATAAAGAAGCCGATTCAATATATGAAGAAGCTGTTAAAAAAGGATCAATGCCTAAAGAAGTAAAAGATACTTTGGTTGGTCAGATAAACAGTGCATATAGCAAAGAAGGTACCTTTGCACGTGATGAAGCGTTTTTAAATGCTTCATTAGCAGCAATGCAAATAATGCTTGCTGCTAAAGCTAAGGGCTATGATACATGCTCAATGGGTGGGTTTAATCGTGAAGCATTAGTTGAAGCATTTCATATTCCAGAACGGTTTGTTCCGGTTATGTTATTATCAGTAGGAAAAGCGGAGAAGCCAGGTCATCCCTCTGCTCGTAAGCCAGTAAGTGAACGTATAATTTACCAATCGTTTTGATGTAAAAGGGCGTCCAAGGAAAGCTATAGAAAAAAGTAAAAACCAACCTTTTGAGCTCTAAAAAGGTTCAGTTTTTACTTTTTCAGTGCTTTTTTTGTTTTTAACGTTGAATTAAGAACGTGCTTAAACGAAGGCAAAGAGCGTAACAGTGCTCATATTGGGGCCTCTTTAAAATAAAGGAAAGAAACACTCATAGAGCTAACTTCCTCGCTCCGTATAGACTCGGAGGTTAATACATAGAGAATGTAATAAAAAAGGAGAAACGTATGATCGATCTTCATTTTGAACAATATCAAGAATGCAAAATGACCGACATGAAAATTGTCGATTCTTACCCTGTTTCCCGATGGACTCATTGTACAGTATCGTTTAAAACGCAGACATTACCAGAGAAAATGATAGACCCAGCAGCTCTTGTTATTTTAAATGAATCAGGAGATGTTTTACAAATCATTCTTCAAGAAGAAGGATGTGATTCTCCTAATTTTCAGTTTACTGAAAACGAAAAAGAACAATTCAGCAAATGGATTCAATTTGAATTATCAGAAGGATAATTTAGCCAATGCCTGACATAGAAAAAAGACAGCGGAAATTCCGCTGTCTTTCACTTACCCACGATCCCGAACTTCGTAAATAGCGAATTTTAAGTATTCTCCTTCTTCTTGGCTAAGAAGCGTAGGATGGTCTATCCCAGCGCCACTCCAACGTAGCTCTCTTAGTATTTTTTTCGCATCGAATGCAGCTTCTTGAATCATCTCATCAAACTGATAGCCGCGAACGTGGAAGGAACAACTTGCAGTTACAAAGTAACCACCGTCTTTAACGAGCTTTAATCCGTTTAAGTTAACATCTTTATATCCACTTAACGCTTTCTTTACAGCATGTTTTGATTTAGCAAAAGCAGGAGGGTCAACAATAACAACATCCCATTGTTTTTGTTCTTTCACAGCATCTCTTAAATAATCAAATGCATTGGCGACAACAAACTCAACATTGTTGAAGTTATTTAATGCAGTATTACGTTTAGCTGTCTCAATGGCGTATTCGGAAATGTCAACAGCAGTGACGGTTTTTGCACCGTATAGGCAAGCATTTAACATAAAAGAACCTGTATGAGTGAAACAATCAAGTACAGTGCTGTCTTCTTGAATTAAAGGTTGTATAGCTTGTCGATTTTCGCGTTGATCGAAGAAAAATCCAGTCTTTTGACCATCCTTAATGTCAACAATATATCGCACGCCATTTTCTTCAATCTCTATTTCCGTATCTGATTCTCCGTACCAGAAACCTTTTTCTTGTTCTAATCCTTCTAACTCTCGTACGTATACATCATTACGTAAATAAATAGCTTTCGGTTTAAAGACCTCAAGCAAACCGTTTAAAATCCAGTCTTTTCGTACTTCCATGCCGAGAGCCATAATTTGAACAACAAGAACATCCTCATACTTATCAACAACTAAACCAGGTAAAAAATCACCCTCACCGTAAATAGCTCGGCATGATTTGACTTGGGGAAGGAATCGCTGACGATGTTGCCAGGCTTTCCGAATTTGGTTTAAGAAAAAAGCCTCATTTATCGTATCATTGTTATTTTGAGTAAGCATACGAACGATCATTTGGGAATCAGGGTTAATAAACCCTTGACCAAGAGGGAATCCTTTGTGATTAACGACTTGAACTAAATCACCAGGTGAAAAGTCGCCCTCTATTGATTCTACTTCGCTTTGAAAGACCCAGGGGTGTCCGTGCTCAATTCGTTTACGTCGATTTCTTTTTAAACTAACTTTAATCAAAAGTGTCACTCCAATATACTTTATTTCATTCGTACTTATCATACTTAATATAAAGAAGTTAATCAACGTCTCCCTCTTTGACCAATCTTCTGTGTTTAGTTGGTCAAAACTTTAAAATAAGAAATCACTTTTTCAGTATTATTTTTAATATCTATTGATTTTTTTTGAAGGTTTAGTTTATGTTCACGGTGAAAATTATCAGCTTCCTTATTGATATTTTGCGTCCATTTTTTGAAATTCAAATGTTCTTCAGGTGTGAAACTTAGTTCAACTGTTGAACAAATGAAAGAACGACAAACTGTATTTTTAAATGACGGTGGGAGAGTACAGCCTCTTGTTTCTTCAAAAAACTGACATACAGAATACGACGTTTTTAAATCTTCTTGCTCAAGAACAGAAAGTGTGGCTATATCTTCTTTTGCAAAAGTCGAATGAACTTTAGCATGGACAACGATGTGATAGGGATGGATGCTCACATCACTAGTTTGTAGTAAGCGGTGAAGAAAGGATTCGTTTTGCTTAATTATTTTTGCGATTTCAAAAAGTCCGAGAACTGGACTATAAGAACAACACCCAACACGAGGTACTTGTTCATTCGGTGGTTGAAAATGTTTTTCCTGGCAATTCATACAAGAGTTGGTAAGGATTTGGCTGTGTTTTTCATCAAAATAAATCATATAAAAAATTCCTCGCTTCTTTTTTGAAAAAAATGTGTATATTTTATGACAAACAACTAGATTTTCTATACAAAAAGTTTTACAATTTCAAGTTGAAGATACTTTCTATCCTTACTATTTTTATTCCATGCCCTTTTTTTATAGGGTCGTTTGGAAAGTACCTCAAACAAATCTATGAATGATTGAAGATAACCTTTGAGTGGATGTTACAATCATGTTAAAATGTACGTGTAAGCGTTATAAAATAATATCATTTATAGATTTGATTTAAAAGTAACTAGGAGGTTTTTATCACATGTCCAGCAAGGAGAACACACCGGAAGAACCATGGCAAGGATTTCATGGTCCGAACCTTGGCGTCGCAATTGAGCTTTACGAAGAATTTACAAAGGACCCAGAAGCTGTTGATGAAGAGTTAAGAGAGCTATTTCAAGCATGGGGACCACCACCTTCGTCTTTAGAAGCTGATTCGGTTCAAACGACAAATGCTTCAGTAGCTTCAGCTGCAGGAGCGGGCATGATGAAAAAGATTGTAGGAGCGATGAAATTAGCTGATGCAATCAGAACCAAAGGCCATTTAGCATCTGATGTCCACCCAATTCATAAAGACAGGAAGAATGATGCGTTTTTAGAATTAAGCCGATATAATTTAACGGAAGAAGATTTAAGACAACTTCCAGTCGATTTAATTTGTCCGGATGCACCGTCTCACGTTAAAAATGGACTAGACGCTATACGTCATTTGGAGAACATGTACACAAAAACAGTAGCTTTTGAATTTGGACATGTTCAAGATGAAGAAGAACGCAATTGGTTAAACAAAATGATTGAGTCAGGTATGTTCTTGCCGAATTTCACGAAACAACAACGTTTGAATCTTTTGAAGCGTTTAACAGAGGTTGAAGGCTTTGAAAAGTTTATTCATCGCACGTTCGTTGGACAAAAGAGATTTTCAATTGAAGGTCTTGATGTGATGGTACCGATGCTTGATGAAGTCGTAAGAGAAGCTGTTCATGAAGGTACAGAGAATATCATGATTGGAATGGCTCATCGTGGTCGTTTGAGTGTCCTAACTCACACGTTAGGCAAGCCTTACAATATGGTGTTTTCAGAGTTTTTACATGCTCCTACCAAACTTGTTGAGCCAGAAAAAGGAATTAATGGCTGGACAGGAGACGTTAAGTACCATTTAGGTGCGGATCGTCAGATAAAAGACGATAACACAGCAGAGGCTACAGTGACTCTTGCTAATAATCCAAGTCACTTAGAATTTGTTAGTCCAATTGTCGAAGGATACGCTCGTGCTGCTCAAGAGATTCGTACCTCAAAGGGGTTCCCTGAGCAAACTGTTTCAAAAGCGTACTCAATTTTAATTCATGGTGATGCAGCGTTTCCAGGACAAGGTATTGTGACTGAAACCCTTAACCTTAGTCGTCTTAAAGGTTACCAAACTGGTGGGTCTCTTCATATTATTGCAAATAATAACATCGGGTTCACCACGGAAGCACATGATTCTCGTTCTACTACATATGCAAGTGACCCTGCAAAAGGATTTGAGATTCCAATCCTTCATGTTAATGCAGATGATCCTGAAGCTTGCTTAGCAGCTATGCATTTGGCTTTCCAATATCGTAAAAGATTCAAAAAGGATTTTCTTGTTGATTTAATTGGTTATCGTCGATTTGGTCATAACGAAATGGATGAACCATCGGTAACTCAACCTGCACTCTATAATAATGTCCGTAAGCATCCTACAGTGCGAACGCTTTTTGCAGACCAATTAGTCGGATTAGACGTTATTGAGAAGTCTTATGCAGAAAAATTGGATAAAGAAATCCAAGAGAACTTGCAAGCTGAATATGATAAGGTGTCAGGCAATCAGTCTGAAGGGGTAAAGGAAATGTCGCCTCCTGATTTTGTTGTCAATGGTCTACCAAAAGTGAAAACAGCTGTATCTATGGAAAACTTAAAATTAATTAATGAGTCATTATTAACTTGGCCAGAGACATTTACAGCTAACGAAAAACTAGAAAAGATTTTAAAACGTCGTTATAATGCATTTGACACAGACGGTAAAATCGATTGGGCTTTAGCTGAAACCCTTGCTTTTGCTACTATCTTAAATGACGGAACACCTATTCGATTAACTGGTCAAGATTCCGAACGTGGTACGTTTGCACATCGTCATCTTGTATTACATGATAGATTAACTGATAAGCTATATACTCCATTGCAAGAGTTTGAGGAAGCAAATGCTTCTTTTGCAGTGTATAATAGTCCTCTTTCAGAACAAGCTGTGGTTGGTTTTGAATATGGATATAATGTTTATGCACCCGAGACATTGGTAATTTGGGAAGCACAGTTTGGGGATTTTGCAAATGGTGCTCAGGTTATTTTTGACCAATGGGTATCTGCGGGACGTGCAAAATGGGGACAAAAATCTGGATTAGTTTGCTTACTGCCTCATGGTTATGAAGGTCAAGGTCCAGAGCATTCAAGTGGGCGTGTTGAACGTTTCCTAGTTCTAGCGGCTGAAAATAACTGGACAATTGCAAACTGCACTACAGCTGCTCAATATTTCCACATCTTAAGACGTCAAGCTGCCATTCTTGAAAAAAATGCGGTGCGTCCACTTATCATCATGACGCCGAAAAGTTTACTGCGTAATCCGGTTGTCGCTTCAACACATGATGTGTTTACAGATGGAGAATTCCAATCTGTATATGAGCAACCAGGACTTGGAGACAATCATGATAAAGTTGAGCAAATTGTTATGTGTAGTGGTAAGGTTTCGATTGAACTTGCCGATCGCATACAAAAAAATAATGAGCAAAATTGGGAATGGCTTCATATTGCGCGTGTTGAAGAGCTATATCCGTTCCCGAGAAAGATTATTCGTGAACTATTGGCACGTTACAAAAACCTAAAAGATATTGTTTGGGTTCAAGAGGAACCTAAAAACATGGGTGCTTGGCCATTTATCGAGTCACGTATCCGTGAGATCACTCCTCAAGGTGTAAACGTTAGCTACATCGGACGTACACATCGCTCAAGTCCTGCAGAGGGTGACCCAGTTGCGCATAAGAAAGAACAAGAACGAATTGTAAGCGAAGCGTTGACTCGTAAATAATAAGGAGGCCATATCCGTGATTGAAATTAAAGTACCAGAACTAGCTGAATCGATTACTGAAGGAACGATAGCACAATGGTTAAAGCAAGTAGGAGACCATGTTAATCAAGGTGAATATATTGCTGAACTTGAAACAGATAAAGTTAATGTAGAAATTACTGCAGAACACTCAGGTGTGATTAAGGAATTCAAAAGAGAACCGGGTGATACCGTAGAAGTGGGCGAAGTTATTGCTGTGATTGATGAAACGGCTTCTGGTTCTACTCCTGCTGCAGAGACTGCACAAGAAGAAACAAAAGAAGAAGAAACTAAGAAAGAAGAAAAAACAGAAGCACCAGCAGCAAAGGTAGAAGAATCGTCTACAGGTGATCGTCCAATTGCATCACCAGCAGCACGCAAATATGCTCGTGAACATGGAATTAATTTGAGTGAAGTATCATCAGTGGATCCACTCGGCCGTGTACGCAAACAAGATGTAGAAGCTTTTGATAAGAAGCCTGCACCAGCTCCGAAAAAGGCGACTTCTGCACCAGCAGCACCACAAGAGCAACCAGGCAAGCCAGTTGAACGTGTGAAGATGTCACGTCGTCGTCAAACAATTGCGAAACGCCTTGTTGAATCACAACAAACGGCTGCTATGTTAACAACATTTAATGAAGTCGATATGACTGCTGTTATGGATGTTCGGAAGCGACGTAAAGACGCGTTCGTAGATAAAAATGGAGTAAAGTTAGGGTTTATGTCTTTCTTTACAAAAGCCGTAGTGGGAGCACTTAAGGAATTTCCATTATTAAATGCAGAAATTCAAGGTGATGAAATTCTACTTAAGAAGTATTATGATATTGGCTGTGCTGTCTCAACAGAAGAAGGATTAGTGGTTCCGGTGTTGAGAGATGCGGATCGACTTAGCTTTGCAGGCATTGAACGTCAAATTGGTGAATTGGGTAGAAAAGCACGTGATAATAAGCTTTCTATTGCAGATCTCCAAGGTGGAACGTTTACGATTACAAATGGTGGTGTATTCGGTTCACTTATGTCAACGCCAATCTTAAATGCTCCACAAGTAGGGATTTTAGGAATGCACAAAATTCAATGGCGTCCAGTTGCAATTGATCAAGAACGTTTTGAGAATCGTCCAATGATGTATATTGCCCTTTCATATGACCATCGCATTGTTGATGGGAAAGAAGCAGTAAGCTTCCTTGTCAAAGTAAAAGAACTTATTGAAGACCCAGAATCTTTATTGTTAGAAGGTTAATATTTTACGAAGAACCTCTTTGATTTCTCAAAGAGGTTCTTTTAAAGTCTTTAGATCAATCTTAAGAGGATGAAAAAAAGATCATTTTGATTTATAATGTTAAGGTAGATAAAAGGAGGAGACGAAAATGATCCATCAGCATTGGTTAGATAATAAAACAATTCGAGATGTGGAATGTATACATACGGACGCCAAAAAATATATGGTTAACCGGGCATTAACTACCGGCAAAACCTACGAACTAAAAAATGAAACAGAAGAGTTCTATTTTGTTATTGATAACACAGGAAAAATCGGCGGGTATTACAAGGACTACTTTAAAGGATAGGGGGTGTGTCAGTAGGTCGGTTTTTGGCCTGATGACACACCCTCAGCAATGTAATAAACGGATCCGTACCATATACTTTTGAGATAGTAACTTGTAACTTGAGTAATTTCATTGCTAAAGTTTTGTATTTACTGTATATTTTAGGTAATAAATGGTCGGATAAAAAGGAGTGATTGGATGGATACAGCCACTATTATTCAATTTATTCAAAGTCATGGCTATGTCGCACTTCTTTTAGTTTTTACAATTGGTTTATTTCTATTTCCTGTTCCTAATGAACTGCTAATAATGAGCGGTGGCTGGCTTGCAACAACTTATCTATTAGACCCGATTCCTAGTTTTTTAATTATCTATTTATCTATTTTTTTCCACGGCACGATTTTATATACCATAGGGTCTCTAGTTAGCAAGAAAGCTCATATTTCGTTTAAACCAAACTCAATTTGGCAGAAAAATGCAGATAAAGGGAAAGAATTATTGGAGCAATATGGATTAAAGGCGACTTCATTTAGCTACTTTTTTCCTTTTATACGGCACGCAATCCCTTTTAGTGTCGGAATATCAGATATTTCCTATCGCCGTTTTGCCTTAATAGGCTTTAGTTCTGCTTTTGTGTGGATGAGTATTTACTTTTTCCTCGGTCTTCACTTCGGTCGTTCGATTACTAACTGGACGACGTTTATTGACCAAGTTATCTTTGTAGCTTGTGCAACAGTAGTAATAGTTATTATCTTTCAAATAGTTAAGAAAAAAAAGAAAAACCAGAAAGAGCCATATATGCATTCTTAAATGAATCTCTCATTTCTCTCTTATGATGTTACATCAATAAGAGAGACGTTCACCGCATTTTAACAACGTTGTTATTACATGAAGAAGGAGAATAGAGATGATAAAACTAGGAGAAGTTCTGACGAAACTAAACCAACTTGTTTTTTCAATAAATTTAGTTGGATATAAGCAATGTGAACCCACTTGGTACCATGACCCAAGACAGCAATCTTTTCATTCTCTCTGGTTTATTGCTAAGGGGAAGGGTGATTTTATAATAAATGGAACAAGTTATCCAGTGGAATCTGGTAAATTATTTTTTTTCGAACCGAGTATGGTTTGTGAACGTAAAACAGATATTGAGGAGCCGTTAGAATACTATTTTATTCGATTTACCTACGCATCTGCTTTTATGGAAAAAGAACAATGGACCTTTGGAGAAGAAAGAGACGTTTCTTTTCCAATGTCCGGCATGTATAATGTGCAAAATTCTGCTCATATCATTAATTTACTTGAACAAATCCTTCACTTAAGAAAAAGACGTGGGGCCATTGTTGCGATGAAACGAAAGCTACTTTTTTGGGAGCTACTATTAATGATAATTCAAGATTTTCGTTCACAAAATTTAACGGGTAATACTACAAATGCAATTGATAGAACGGTTGATTATTTAACTAGTCACTACCAAGAGGCTATTACGTTGGAAAATTTAGCTCAGATGGCTGGGATGAGCGTAAGTCACTATTCTAGATTATTTAAGAAATTTATTGGGTATAGCCCAATGGATTATTTAAGACACTTGAGAATGGATCGTGCAAAAGAGTTAATTGTGTTTTCTGATTCTAGGTTAAAAGAAATCTCGCAAAGTGTTGGCTACCAAGATGAATTTTTCTTTAGTCGCACATTTAAAAAAGTGGTGGGCGTGTCACCTACTGAATTTGCAAAAAAACATAAAACGAAATTAACGTTACCTTCAAAATGATTGAAATGCCTATAGAACACCATCTTTTTCTTTAGTTTTATTCTCACCGTCTTCTAGAGTAATGACGGTGAGAATACTAAATTTATTGGATATGAGGAGAACAAACCTGGTTGCTTTTTTTAGAAACTTCTTTGTTTTGAATTTCAAAAAGCTGAAAATAAATTCCTTTACGTTTAAGAAGATCATTATGTGTTCCAGATTCTTTTAGGAGCCCTTTATCCAGAACGATTATTCGATCTGCATCCTGAATCGTGGACAAGCGGTGGGCGACGATAATTGTCGTTCTATCCTTCGATAATTTTTTTAAAGCTCGTTGAATTAATTCTTCTGTCTGTGTGTCAATATTGGCTGTGGCTTCGTCTAGAATAAGAATGTCTGGGTTAAAGGCTAGTGCCCTCAGGAATGAAATTAATTGTCTTTGACCACTTGATAAAATGATCCCTTGCTCTCCAAGTAGTGTTTGATAACCGTTTGGTAAACTTTCAATAAAATCTTCAAGGCCGATGGAACGGGTTAAGTTCATAACATCTTCCTCTGATAAATGTTTGTGATGAAGACGAATATTATGCGTGACATCGCCAGTGAAGATATAGGGGTCTTGTTGAATGATGCCTACCCTTGTTCGTAAATCAGTTAATTTAGTTTTCTTAATATTATAGCCATCGATGGTAATAGAACCTTTTTGAATATCATAAAAACGTGATATTAAGTTAATGATCGAACTCTTACCCGCTCCTGTTGCACCTACAAAAGCAACAGTTTCTCCTCTTTGTATTTGAAAATTAATATCTTTTAGAACCCATTCTTGATCCTGATATGCAAACCAGACATGTTCAAATTTTATTTCACCGTGGATAGTTTTCGGCAAAGCAACAGCGTCCGGATGATTTTCAATTGCCGGTTGCTCTTCAAGCATGTCAAAAATCCGTTCAGCCGATGCCATTGCCGTTTGAATTTGATTATACCTGTCTGCAAGTGCCATTAAAGGTTGAAAAAATTGGCGAATGTAGTGGGTGAAAGCATAAACAACACCGAAGGTTAAGGCGCCACCCATCATGCCCATTCCGCCATACCAAATAATCAGGGCCAATGCAATGTTACCTAAGAAACCAATTGCTGGGTTGAAAATGGAGTTCACTATCGTTGCCCGCATGCCTGCTCGATAGTGTTCTTCATTTAATTGGTCAAATTGTTTGATTTGTTTATTTTCCCTTGTGAAAAGTTGAATAATTCGGATACCTGATAAATTTTCTGCTAGATTAGAATTTAATTTGGATAATAGTAGTCTTGTATACCGATGCGCATGCCGAATGAGTTTCTTATAGAACACGCTTAAAATAAGCAAGACAGGTATGACCGTAAAGCTAATTAATGTTAAGCGCACGCTCATTTGTAGCATTATAAAGAAAATACCAATTAAAATTAGTATTTCTTTCACAAGATTAACGATAACCTGTGAGTATAACTGATTTAAAGCCTCTGTATCATGTGTAACCCTTGTAACTAGCCGACCTACAGGATTCCTGTCAAAGAACTGCATCTGCATTGTGGAGAGGTGTTTAAAAATTGTCTGACGAATATCAAAGATAATTGATTGACCTGTAAACTGGAGCAATCTATCTTGAAAATATGTTAGCAGTGAAGCTAGAATAATAGTTCCTAAAAATAGGGCGGCAATCATAGAAAAACCCTGAAAGCTTTCTTGAAAAGAAGTCTGAACCGTCAAGTAGTCATCAATTGCCACTTTAATTAAATATGGTTGAGCTAGTGTGGCACCAACAAAGATTATTGCTAAGAAAAATGAAATGACGATTTTCTTCCAATAAGGTTTTGCATACCGAAGTAATTTTAATAAAAGCTTTCTATCTACAACTTGAACGTAGTCTTTTTCATCATGAATATTCATTCATTACCTCCTGTTTCTCTTAATTGAGAATTTTGGTAAGGCTGGAACATGTTTTAGGCTTTGCTTAGCATACATGCTCTGATACATACCACGTTGGAGAACTAGCGAGTCGTGAGTTCCTTGCTCAACAATCTGGCCCTGATCCATTACAATTATTTGATCAGCATCTTGAATGGAAGAAATGCGATGACTTACAATAATTGTTGTCCGGTTTTTCATTTGTTCGCGAAGTCCTTTAAGAATTTTTTCCTCGGTCACTGCATCCACTGCAGAAAGACTATCATCAAAAATAAGAATTTCGCTTTTCTTAATTAATGAACGGGCAATGCTTAATCGTTGACGTTGCCCACCCGAGAGAGAAATGCCTCGTTCACCTAAAGGCGTTTGAAAATGTTTTGGAAATTCAATAATATTATCGTAAACTTGTGCTAACTTTGCGGCCTCCGTAATTTCTTGTTCGTTATAATCAGCGGGATCAAAAGCAATATTCTCCCCAATTGTTGAGGAAAATAGGAAATTTTCCTGTGGAACAATCCCGACTGAGTGTCGCAACGTATTTAACGGAATCTGATATAAATCATAACCGTCAATAAAAATAGTCTTTCTAGGTGGATTATAAATGCGAAGCAATAGGTTGATAAGTGTCGTTTTTCCGCTCCCAACCTTCCCGACAATAGCTAAACTCGTGCCACATGGAATCGATAGATTAATATTATTTAATGCAATTTCTTTACTATCTGGATAAGAAAATGTCAGATTTCTAATCTTAATATCTCCTTGAATGGTAACATTCTCTAGAACATCTTCTTCATCTGTCACTTCAGGTTTTGTATTTAAAATTGTACGTAATCGCTTATTTGAAGCCCAACCACGTTGTAAAATATTGATAACTTTTCCGAGGTTTTCAACAGGGGCAATTAATAATGATAAATAGGTATTAAAGGCAACAAATTCTCCCAGAGTTATTGTTCCATTCATGACGAGCATCCCACCAAAAAAAATCGAGAGTAAGTAGCTTAAACCAACAATAGCAATACTTACTGAGTTAAATATCGAATTGGTTAGGATAAGTTGTTGATTTGCGAAAACATTTTTCTGGTTTTCATTTTCAAACTTTTGACGTTCATCCTTTTCTTGAGTATATGCTTTAATTACCCGAATGCCCGAACAAAATTCTTGTACAGTGCTTGTAAGATGACTAATGGCTTCTTGAACTTTTGTGGAGCGATCTTGTATTTGGAAACGAAACTTATAAGCTAAAATCGTTAATCCAGGTAATGGGAGAATGACGAGTAGCGTTAACCATGCATTAATGGTTATTCCCATTGCCACAACCGCGACAGTGATTAATATCACCACCTCAATAGTGAGAAACACCCCTCCCATGGCAACTTCACGGATAACATTAACGTCATTAATGGCGTGCGACATTAAGTCTCCAATACGGTTTTTATTGAAATACTGAGAGGGAAGCTTAACCCAGTGAGTAAAGAGCCGGTGACGAACACGCTTCTCAAGAATTCTTGATAACCGAAAAATATAAATTCTACTAAAGGAGCGAAAGAATGCAATAATAAATCCAACGATAACAATACTAATTGCTAAACGGATAAGTAGGCCTGTATTGACGGTTTCGTCTTGGATACTGTCCGCAAAGCGTTCTAAAAATGTTGGAATCAGTAATTGAAATAAACAAGAGATGGACAATAATATCACACCAAAAATATATTGCCATTTATGTCTAATTAAATGTTGTTTAACAATCGATTTAGATTCCAAGCGTATTTCCTCCTTTTGAAAACGGTTTATTGTGTGTAAAATTAGAATAAAGCAAATTGTATGTATTAAACATGGATTTCCTTATCAGCTTGCATGGACTTTTTTGCTTTTTGATAAAAAGGAAGTTGTGTAGGGGAGGGGACAATGGACTGAGATATTAACTTAGGACTGTTACAAAGTCGCCGTAAAAGAATAAAAAGGATGCCCGAAAGTGGTCATTGACCTTGGGCATCCTTTAATTGAGCTATTGAAGCATACTATTTATTTTGCAACTTGTAGAAATTCATTGTACGTCATTTGCTTATCGATAATTCCATCCTCGGTAATTTCGATAACACGGTTGGCAATTGTTTCATTAAATTGATGATCATGAGAAGAAAAAATCATCGAACCTTTATAATTAATCAGTCCATTATTTACTGCAGTAATGGATTCTAAATCAAGATGGTTCGTTGGTTCATCAAGTAAAAGAACATTCGCACCGCTAAGCATCATTTTTGAGAGCATACAGCGAACTTTTTCTCCACCTGATAAGACACTTGCCTTCTTTAAAACTTCTTCTCCTGAGAAAAGCATACGGCCAAGGAATCCACGGAGAAACGTATCGCTATCATCTTGAGGTGAATATTGTCGTAACCAGTCAACAATGTTCATCTCGCAGCCTTCGAAGAACTCTGAGTTATCTTTTGGGAAATATGCCTGGGATGTCGTTACACCCCATTTATAGCTACCACTATCTGGTTCCATTTCACCAGCTAAAATTTTAAAAAGTGTTGTTTTAGCAATCTCATTATTTCCGACAAGAGTAATTTTATCATCCTTGTTCAGCGAAAAGCTAACATTGTTTAAGACGTTTACCCCATCAATTGTTTTTGACAGGCTGTCGACAGTCAGCACATCATTGCCTATTTCACGTTCCGGCGTAAAATGAACATAAGGATATTTTCGTGATGACGGTTTAATGTCATCAAGTGAAATTTTTTCAAGCGATTTTTTTCGAGACGTGGCTTGCTTTGACTTTGAAGCGTTCGCGCTGAACCTTGCAACAAAGGCTTGAAGATCTTTTATCTTTTCTTCCTTTTTCTTGTTTGCATCTTGTGCTAATTTAAGTGCTAGCTGACTAGATTCATACCAGAAATCATAGTTACCCACATAAATTTGGATTTTTCCAAAGTCAAGATCAGCAATATGTGTACAAACTTTATTTAAGAAATAGCGGTCATGTGAAACAACAATGACAGTATTTTCAAAGTTAATAAGGAATTCTTCTAACCAATTTATCGCCTTTAAATCAAGATGGTTCGTAGGCTCATCTAGTAAGAGTACATCTGGGTCACCAAATAATGCTTGTGCAAGTAATACTTTTACTTTTTCAGACCCACTTAAGTCGCCCATTTTTTTTGTATGAACGTCCTCGGAAATCCCTAAACCTTTCAGAAGGATAGAAGCTTCTGATTCTGCTTCCCATCCGTTTAATTCTGCAAATTCACCTTCGAGTTCTGCTGCTTTAATCCCGTCTTCATCAGAAAAATCTTCCTTCATATAAATGGCATCTTTTTCTAACATTACTTCATATAGGCGAGCATGGCCCATTATGACGGTGTTTAATACTTCGTGCTCTTCGTATTCAAAATGGTTTTGTTTTAATACTGCCAGACGTTGACCTGGCTTCATATGGACGTCGCCAGCTTGTGGTTCAATTTCTCCAGATAAAATCTTTAGGAACGTGGACTTACCAGCTCCGTTGGCACCAATTAACCCATAACAGTTTCCTGGTGTAAACTTAATATTTACTTCCTCGAATAATTTACGGTCCCCATATTGTAGACCTACATTTGTAACAGTAATCATCTATGAATTGCCTCCAATGTCCGAAATTACATTATTTCACCTCTATAAGAATACCCTTTTTTTGATGCAAAAACAAAGGGTTTCATCTATGAATTTAAAAAAAATGATTTTGACACGTGGGTGGCGGTTCTAAAATCCAACTATGAGAGTCGAGATTTTTTTGGTACTCTCTTTCTTAAGAGTTTTTTTAAATCAAAAACGGTGAGGTTTATAATAAATCATGATACGATAAAGAAAGACGAACTACGTCCAAACACGGAAATAATATACGATTAGACCTGCTGCTGTAGCAAGCATCGTAATCGTTAGCAGCTTCATGGATTTCATCGAGTAATTAACGATGATTGCCCCCAGTAAAATAGCAAAATAGAGAGAATAATCGAGTGGAAATTGACGAAGCGAAGTGATAAATGAAGCTTCTGTAAACATGTAGATTAGCAAAGGGGAAAGCATTACTACGGTAATAACAAAAAGACATATCGTATTGATTCTTTTCAAGGAACTTTGCATAATAAAACACCTCTTTTATTTGATTGTGTAGGATAGAATTCCCTCAATGTTTTTTTTTATGTAGGAAAGGAAGGTTGCCCATGGTGAAAATTCTTCAGGCAGAGGAACAACTGAAACATTATTTTGGCTATTCTCAGTTTAGAGAAGGACAGCAACAAATTATTGAACAGATTTTAAATGGTCATGATTCGATTGGTATTATGCCAACAGGGGGAGGGAAATCAATTTGTTATCAAATACCAGCCTTGCTTTTACCTGGAATAACACTTGTCCTCTCCCCACTAATTTCGCTAATGAAGGATCAAGTTGATGCACTTGGAGAGGTTGGAATACCGGCTACTTTTTTAAATAGTACATTATCAAAACAAGAAGAATTACAACGACTATCTCAAATTAAAGAGGGACAATGTAAGCTAGTTTATATTGCTCCTGAAAGACTCGAACAGCATTCGTTTTTAACCTTTTTGGACGAGCTAGAAATTTCGCTCGTAGCAATTGATGAAGCACACTGTATGTCTCAGTGGGGTCATGATTTTCGACCGAGTTATTTGCGAATTTCAACCTGGCTAAATCAACTTTCGATAAAGCCATCCGTTCTTGCTTTAACAGCAACAGCGACAGAGGATGTACGTCGTGATTTACAACAGCATCTTAATGTAAATGATGAAAATGTATTTATTACTGGATTCGGCCGAGAAAATTTAATGTTTCAGCTTGTAAAGGGAGCCGATAAATGGAGATATGTTGAACGTTATATACAGAATCGGGCAAATGAAGCTGGTATCATTTATGCATCAACGAGAAAAGAAGTCGAGTTACTATATGAGCGATTAAACAAAAAAGGCCTTCGGGTTGGGATGTATCATGGTGGGATGGGGGAACAACTGCGACAAAAACATCAAGATGCATTTATTCATGATAAAACCACTATTATGGTTGCAACCAATGCCTTCGGGATGGGTATTGATAAATCAAACGTTCGCTTTGTTCTTCACTATAACTTGCCTAAGAATATTGAAGCTTATTATCAAGAAGCTGGAAGAGCAGGAAGAGATGGCGAAGTGAGTGAGTGTGTTCTTCTTTTTTCAGCGCAAGATATTCGGACACAGTCTTTTTTTATTGATCAATCGGATTTACAAGGAGAAAGAAAGTCCCAAGAATATGAAAAGCTACAACAAATGGTGGCATATTGCCATACGGAAATGTGTTTACAGCAATACATCCTTCGATACTTCGGAGATGTTGCGGACGAAAGCTGTGGAAAGTGTAGCAATTGCAATCGTTCAGGAGAGAAAATTAATCGAACCAAAGAAGCGCAAATGGTATTTTCTTGTATGAAACGAACACGAGAGAGATTCGGGAAGACGATTGTAGCTCAGATTTTAATTGGTTCAGAAAATCAAAAAATTAAACAATTTGACTTGAATCAATTACCGACCTATGGCCTTATGAAAAATTGGACACAAAAAAATCTGGCTGCTTTTATTGATTATTTATCAGCAGAACAATATATTAAACCAACAGGTTCATCTTACCCGACCTTGCAATTAACCGAGAAGGCTTTGTTCGTCCTAAAAGGGGACGAAGAAGTGTTTCAAAATGAGATCCAAACCGATGATGCACCAAAACAACAGGATGATGTGTTTGAAGCGTTACGGGTGTGTCGTAAGGAGTTGGCTGATGCGCAAAACATACCACCGTATCTTGTATTCTCAGATAAAACCCTTCGACAAATGAGTCAATTTATCCCTATAACACTAGAAGAGTTAAACGAGATACAAGGGGTAGGTGAGCAGAAACTTCAAAAGTATGGGGAATCTTTCCTTACGGTGTTGCAAACATTTGAGGAGAAGAAGCCTGCAGGAGATATACGCCCCCCGCTTGATACACCGAAAGCGAAATCCTCATCGGGGAAAAAAGGTAGTTATCTTGAAACAGTGACCCTTTTTGGGGAAGGATTGTCAGTTACAGACATTGCTAAAAAGAGACAGTTTTCAGAACAAACGATTTTGAATCATTTAATCAAAGCCTATCAAGAAGACGAATCATTGAATTTACAGCAGTATGTCAACGATGAAAAACGGCATTTAATTGAAAGTGTTGCCAATGAAGTAGGAACTGAATTCCTTCGTCCGATTAAAGAGCAGTTACCAGAAGAAGTGACATACCAGGAGATTCGTTTCGTTTTAGGGAAATAGCGGTATATATATAAATCGCCAACAAACACTATGAGCAATATGAACAGATAATAAAGGGGATTATAGCATGGCAATAAAAATCGTAACGGATTCTACGGCAGATTTAACACAGGAGATGATTGACAGCTACCAAATAACCGTGGTTCCTCTCTCAATTACTGTTCGGGGAAAGACTTATTTGGACGGGGTTGATATTACGAAGAAAGAATTTATTGATATGTTAATTGCTTCAGATGAGTTACCGAAAAGCTCTCAGCCTGCTCCAGGAGTGTTTGTTGAAACTTATAATCGACTAGCAAAGGATGAGGATGCCAAAATTATCTCGATTCATTTAACAGAAGGAATGAGTGGTACATATCAATCCGCAAATTCAGCTGCTGAAATGAGTGATGCGAATGTTACTGTTATAAATTCTCGATTTATTTCTCATGCGCTCGGTTTTCAAGTGATTGAAGCAGCAAAGATGGCAAAGAATGGTCATGCCGTTGAAGAAATAATTTCGAGGTTAGAACAGATTCGTAATCAAACCTCATTATACTTAATGGTTGATACCCTGGAATATTTAGTAAAAGGGGGGAGGATTGGGAGAGGAAAGGCATTACTTGGATCGCTTTTGAAAATTAAGCCAATTGCTTCTCTAGCTGACGGTGTCTATTCCCCGTTTGCCAAAGTTCGTACATATACTCAAATGATTCAACTCCTCACTAAGACATTTTTGGAAGAGACAGAAGGAAAAACAATTAAAGGTGTGGGTATTGCGCATATTGAAGCCGAAGACCTGGCAGCAAAATTAGAGAAATCATTACTTTCCGTTTCAAGAGATATACCGATATTAATTTCTGAAACATCGCCAATTATTAGTACTCATACAGGGCCAGGTGCGATTGCATTAATGTATTACTCAGAATAACTAAAAATTAAAGGGTGTGACTTATGTCAATTATTAAAGAAGTAACCACAGAACAAGATTGGAAAGAGGTATTTGAGTTATCGAGCATTAATCCTGTTTTTATTTTTAAACATAGTACAACTTGCCCCATAAGTGCAGAAGCACATGCGGAATATCTAGGGTTTGTGGAGGAACATGAAAAGGGCGAGCTAACCTTTTCATTAGTTCGTGTGATTGAAGAACGTCCAATATCTAATCTAATTTCGAAAGAACTTGATGTTAAACACGAATCACCTCAATTAATTTTGATTAAAGATAAAAACGTTCAATGGTCTGCATCTCATTGGAATATTACGAAAAAAAATATTACTAAATTTTTGGGGTAAAGAAGAGAAGCGCTCTATTAATTACGAGCGCGCTTTTCTTTTTTACGTGCCATAACAATATATGTAAACACTAGACATCCTGTTCCTAAAATTGAGCATAGATACTGAAGGACTCGCATAGTTTCCATAATATCACCTCCTATATTTAGGGTGCTCAGGAAATTGCTTTCCATACTTTCACTATTTGAACCAACTGTTATGTTGTCTGTGTTGGGTGATTCCCTATGCTAATAACCGGAACGATACTCGGTGGATATTTGGTTTTTAAAGAGGAACTTGACAAGGTCATAATGAATAGTTCGCTCGCTTTCTCCTCAAACTATTAATGAGGTGAGGACATGAACAAACCAATGTTAACAGCATTGATAACTATAGGGATAGCTCAATCTCTAAAGATCCCGATTAAGAAAGCAAAGACAGGTAACTGGGATAAAGGAACATTAGTGGAAACAGGTGGGATGCCAAGCTCCCATTCTGCTGGAGTTACTGCGCTCGCAACCTATGTTGCATTAGAACGAGGCGTATCATCCATTGATTTTGCACTATCGACAGTCTTTGGACTTATTGTCATGTATGACGCACAAGGGATACGTAGGCAAACCGGAGAATTAACAATAAAAGTAAATGAAATGGATGCCGAGCTTGAACAAGTAACGGATAGCTATGACCATAATCTTAGTCATCGACAAGCGGTTAGGCTTCGTGAGCGCTTAGGTCATCAACCAGAAGAGGTACTCGGAGGTGCCCTTTTAGGCCTTGTAACAGGTTCACTTGGTTATGCGTTAACCAAATCATAGTACCAAGCGTCAGTTACTTTAACTGGCGTTTTTGAGCTTATAAATAACGGTATTGGAGGTTAATAAAATATGAGTTTGCTATTTTTGAAGAATAAAAAGAGTAGAAGGTATATCTATTTTATTGTTGGCTTTATATTGTTAATTTATTTTATTCATTTTCAAAACAATTCAATTGAAACCACTGAATATACATTTAATTCGACTAAGATTCCCAACAGCTTTGAGGGCTATAAAATTGTTCAACTATCAGACTTACATAGTAAATCTTTTGGTAACAACCAAAGTCAATTAGTGAAAAGGGTTGAGAAAGTAAACCCAGATCTAATTGTATTTACGGGGGATTTAGTAGATTCAAAAAGATATGAAGAAAAAAACAGTCTTTTGTTGATGGAAAGACTTGTTGAGATTGCTCCTGTTTATTTCGTAACTGGTAATCATGAATGGTGGTCTGGGAAATTTGATAGATTGGAAGTTAAATTAAATAATATAGGTGTACATGTTATGAGGAATTCAGTTGAAGAAATAGACAAGGGGGGAGAGAAGTTTCAAATTATCGGAATTGATGACCCCGCAAAAGCTAAGAATGCCTACTCAGACCAAGAGATAGCAGAGGGTACTATAAAAGATATATTTCAAGAGGTTGAAAAACATGAAACTTTCAACATTTTATTAGCTCATAGACCAGAATTATTCTTTTTATATTCACAATTTGGTTTTGATTTGGTTTTCTCAGGGCATGCGCATGGTGGTCAGTTTAGAATTCCGTTTATCGGTGGAATTGTAGCACCAAACCAAGGGTTATTCCCAGAATTCTATTCAGCAAAATTCATTCTAGATCATACCACAATGATTGTGAGTAGAGGGCTTGGAAATAGCATCATTCCTATAAGACTCTTTAATCGTCCAGAAATAGTAGTTCTGACGCTCCAAGCGCCAAATAACCAATCGTAATCTATGAGATAATAGTTTAATTCTAGTAGTCAAGTTTATAGTTAATAATGGTATTGGTAAATAGCTCTATTAACGTGCTAATAACGTTTTTATTAGTCCATGTATAGCAACTTAAATAGGAAATCTCTTTAATATTAAACTGTTACTTTAATTAAACACAATTCCTACATAGATAATAGCGTGGTATAATTTATTAATAGCAACAGTCGAGGAAATTCCAAACTTTTTTGAAACCATTCTTGAAGTTGGGTCGTTTTATAGCTAGAAATAAACAACAAAGAGTAGGGGGAAGTTAAGATGAAGAGAACACTAAAATATATACTAGTAGCAGGATTAGCAATAACCCTCGTTGCATGTGGTACAGTCGAGGAAAATGATGAAGTAAATGGTACGCCTGAAGAGGAGCAAGTAGAGGAACCGGCAAATGAGGATCCTGAGGTTGTGGAGGAAGAACCTGAAGAAGAGCCTGTAGAAGAAGAGGAACCAGTTCAAGAAGAACAAGAGCCATCAACATCGATTGAATTAGCAGATGAAAAAGAAATTGATGTTGTTGTGGAAGGTGAACATGAAAAGAGATTAGCTCAGTTTAATCGAGCACCACTCGGTTATGCTATTTATATTTTACAAGATTATACATTGGTGAGCGAAGAACCGAATCGTGATGTCATTTTCTCAAATTATGATGAAGAATTTTTTACGAGAATTACTTCTAATGGAGCTAACGCGGATGTCGAGCAAATGAAACAAAACATACTTGACCACGCAGAAGGAACGCTTCAAGAGGATGCAGATGTACCGTTAGATGGAGTTGAGTATGCGATTGTTGAAGAAGTAGAAATGAATGGCACAAAAACCACAGTGGTTCATACAGCTAAGAAATATGAAGAAGATGTATTGAGCTTTACTTTGTTTCTTCCTTCAAAAGAAGCTGCTGAAGGAATTGGTCCAAGTATGTGGGCCATGCTTAAAACGATTGAATAAAAGAAAAATGAGGTGCCCAAGGGGAGGACAATCCCTTGGAGTGCCTTTTTTTTGTAGAAAATAGGCAGTGAATTCACTATCAATATACTTCAGGCCGATGGACGATTCATGCCAAAAATGCCTTTAACTCGTGGAAAAGTGGCAACAATTCCTATGAGATTTCGACTGAAATGGAGAATATGTTTGAGGCTTTTTCAATATTGATACTACTATAAAGGAGATACAAACCTTAGTAGCGAATGATTCCACAACAGGTTATTCTATAGATAATACTTAGCTCTTATCACCAGACACCAAACTCAAAATAGTTTTGTTCAAATTCATGATACACGTGGGGGAGTATTTCAAATGGACATTTTAAAAACAACCAATCTAACAAAGAAATTTGGTGAATTCACAGCGTTAAATGGTGTAAATATCGGAATCAATAAGGGAGAAGTGTATGGTTTCATTGGGCCGAATGGAGCAGGAAAGTCAACGACAATTCGGATTTTACTAGGTATCTTGAAGGCATCAGGAGGGGAAGCCAAGATATTTGGACAGGATGTTTGGACAGACGCAGTCGACATTCACAAACGTATTGCGTATGTACCGGGTGATGTAAATCTTTGGCCAAATCTAACAGGCGGAGAAGTCATTGATTTATTTATGGCATTACGTGGGAAGAAAAACAAAAATCTTCGTGAAGAATTAATTGAAAAGTTTAACTTTGACCCCACTAAAAAATGTCGAACCTATTCAAAAGGAAACCGGCAGAAGGTTGCGTTAATAGCTGCGTTCTCATCAGATGTAGATTTGTACATTTTAGATGAGCCGACATCAGGACTGGACCCACTAATGGAAAAAGTATTTCAAGATTGTGTGATTGAAGCAAAAAATGAAGGGAAAAGTGTTCTCCTTTCTAGCCATATTTTATCTGAAGTTGAGAGGTTATGTGATAGAATCGGAATTATTCGTCAAGGAACGATGATTGAAACAGGAACGTTAAAAGAACTACGCCATTTAACTAGAACGAATTTGCTTATTGAAACGAAAAAACCGATTTCGTCTTTAAATACATTAAAAGGGGTTCATGATATTAAGAGAATAGAGGAAGCCCTTTCCTTTCAGGTTGATACAGAAGAATTAGCTAAAGTGATGAAGCATGTTAGTGAGTTCGGTTTAGTAAAACTAGAAAGTTCCCCGCCTGCATTAGAAGATTTATTTATGCGCCATTACAAAACAGAAGCAAAAGGTGAAATATAATGGGGAAGCAGCTGTACAGTCAAACAGCGCGTATGACACTCTTCATGATACGACTCGATCGTTTACGGCTTTCAATTTGGTTAATGGCTTTATCGTTTATTACAATCGTTACTGCTTCTGCATTTACTGATTTATATCAAAATGAACAAGAAAGACAGGTAATTGCTGAAACAATGAGGAACCCTGCGATGACAGCAATGATTGGACCAGGTTATGGCTTGAATGACTATACTGCTGGTCCGATGATGGCACATCAAATGTTGTTATTTACGGCCATAGTGGTAGCGCTAATGAATATTTTACTTGCTACACGTCATACACGGGCAGATGAAGAGGAAGGGCGAGTCGAATTAATTAGAGCTCTTCCCGTGGGGCAGCTAACCAATGTAGGGGCATCGATAATTGTTTTGTTTAGTGCAAACCTATTGTTAGCTTTACTTATCGGTTTTGGTTTGTATGGTTTGGGAATTGAAAGCATGGACCTTGAAGGATCCCTTTTATACGGAGCCGCTATAGGAGCAACGGGAATACTTTTCTGCGCTGTGACGGTTCTATTTGCTCAAGTTTCAGATAATACAAGAGGAACGATAGGAATTTCTTTTACAGCTTTAGGGGTAGCCTATCTCGTGCGAGCGGTTGGAGATGTTAGTAATGAAATGCTTTCACTGTTTTCACCACTTAGTTGGATTTTAAGAACTGAAGTGTATGTAAATAATTATTGGTGGCCCATATTCGTAACAGTTGGAATGGGCTTAGGCATTGTCGTTGTTTCCTTATATTTAAATAGAATTCGAGATTTGGAATCAGGTTTTTTACCTACAAAACCTGGTAGAAAACACGCAAACCGTTTTTTATTAAGTCCGTTGGGGCTTGCATTTAGACTACAACGTACAGGTATCATAGCATGGGCGGTCGGGATGTTTATTTTAGGTGCTTCTTATGGATCGGTATTAGGTGATTTAGAGTCTTTCTTTTCGAGCAATGAAATGCTGTCTGAGTTATTCCCACCAGTAGAGGGGCTTTCGTTAACTGAACAATTTTTAACAATGTTAATGTCTGTTATTTCCATGATATGCACAGTCCCTGCTTTGTTGCCTATACTTAAAATTAGAGCAGAAGAGAGAAAAAATCGCATTGAACATGTACTGACTCATTCGGTATCGCGTACGAAATTAATGGGAGGTTACTTAGCGCTTTCACTGTTTTTTGGTTTTGTGATGTTATTCTTAGCGTTAACCGGATTGTGGGTTACAGCTTATTCAATGATGGAAGAACCTCTTTCTTTTACAATGATGTTTGCTGCTCTGATGGGTTATTTACCTGCGATTTGGCTCATGACAGGTTTGGTCGTACTATTTATAGGCGTATTTCCCCAATTGGCGAGCATTATCTGGTTGTATTTAGGTTATTCCTTCATTGTCGTTTACTTAGGTGGGTTGCTGCAATTCCCGGAATGGATGGGGGAGCTTTCTCCATACGGTCATATCGCACAACTCCCAGTTGAAGAGATGAACTATTTAAAGTCTTTCACCTTAATTGGTCTGGCGATTTCATTCATGCTAATTGGGTTTAGAGGTTATAAAAAACGTGATATTATAGGGGAATAAGCAAAAATCTTCTATGTTATATCGAATAGTAAAGGTTGGGAAAGAGTGGAAAAGGTTAAACAAAAGGCGGTTCATTATCTATATACGTATTCCTGTCATGAGGATGAACGTTCTTTGTCTCAGTTAGAAATGCGCTCACTCTTTGGGTCTGTTTCTGAATCGTCAATTATTGAGAGTCCAATTCGAATAAAGCCAAGCAGAAGTCCATTTATAAGAGAGAGAATAGATGTAATCTACAAAGGGAAATGCTTGGATGATATTCTCCGTCAATGTCAGGGATTTCAACCAATTGCTTCGACTTTCAAGGTGATTTTTGTAAAAAATGATGATTTACCTAAAGATGAAATCGTAGTGTTTGAGGAAAGACGTAAAATCGAGCGTGACATTGGCTTGCAAATTCAAGGTAAGGTTGATTTACTCAAACCAAAACAGTTATATGCAATTATGAAATTAAAAGAAGGTTGGGTTTTCGGTCAATATGTCAAAGGTGAGTCCATATGGTTAAAGCATCAAAGAAAGCCTCAAAATTATTCAACTGCCCTTAGCACGCGTGTTGCAAGAGCGGTTGTCAACATCGCTGTCCCTAATCCGAAAGGTAGAAAAGTAATCGACCCTTGTTGCGGAATAGGAACAGTACTAATCGAAGCATTATCAATGCATATCGAGATTGTGGGGAGTGATATAAATCCACTTGCTGCGATTGGCGCACGAGAAAACATAGCCTATTTTGATTTATACGGAGAAGTCATGTTAAAGGATATACGCAATGTCATAGGCGATTATGATGTGGCTATTATCGATATGCCATATAATCTTTGTTCTGTATTAGATCCGACAGAGCAACTGGAAATGCTTCAAAGTGCACGCAGATTTGCGGATAAGGTCGTTGTTGTCACGATTGAGCCAATTGATGATTTACTTAAGAAGTCTGGTTTTACCATCGTGGATCGTTGCGTCGCTAAAAAAGCGAGATTTTCTCGAGAAATCATTGTTTGTGAATAACCAATCCTCCAATTAATTAAATGATAGATTGTCTAAAGCACTTGTAAATGTTGCAAGTGTTTTTTGTCTTTGAGAGCTTGGATAGTTGATTCATAAGGTCTATAAAAAGGGCAGGTTTTTTGTAAACGCTTGTTGGGGTGCACTGAACCTTTCTGCTTTCGTAAGGTAGTTTTTATGGGGATTAGATGATGAAACAGAGACTAAAGGAGGGTTATGGTATAATTGTTATAGGAATAAATAACGAGAATAGTATTAATGAATTTGAAAATAGAAAAAGAGCAGGACGTTGGATGATGAAGCGCTCTTAATATTAAAGAATACTTAGTGGCTGTCTGATCGAACTATCATCGAATGGTTCATAGATAGAAAGAGTAGGTACTTGAAAAGGCATTATTGTATATTTGTTAGCATGACTGTCTTTTTTTATTCTTATAATTTGGCGTTTTCTGGTGATACATTTCTTTAGAATAGAGGGATTTTATGTTATCTAAGTTTATAAAAATGTTCTCAAAAGGTGGTTCAACTAAAGAGAAAGTCTCTAATGCAAAAACCAAACCAAAACAAAAGGAAATAAGAAATAAAGTTACAGCTACAAGAATCGGTGAACTTGGAGAATATAAAATAGATATTCAACTTGACCAGCTTTCAAAAGAGTACAAGTGTTTGAGCGATCTGATGGTGAAAAATCAAAAGTCAAAAACGGGTTATTCTCAGATAGATCATATTGTCATTACACCATATGGAATAATTGTGATTGAAACGAAGAACTATCAAGGCACAATCTATGGAGGAAAAGGAAGAAAAACTTGGCTGGTTAACGGGAAATTTAAGTTTATGAATCCCTTTGTTCAGAATTATGGACATATCCAAGCTTTGAAAGGTTACTTAGACACTAAATACAGTGATGTATTTATATCAATGGTGTCTTTCACAAAACGCTGTACGTTCAAGATAGATGATATTGAGCTAAGAAAAATCTCTTCTAATGAAATTATTGTTTATGACATAGAATTATCGGACTTCATACATAGAAAATTATCAGTGATGAAATTGCAACATAAAGAACCATTGCTAAGTGAAAAAGAAATTAACTCAATTTATAATGTTATTTCTGATGCCAACATAATTGACATTGTGGTTAGAGAAAAACATGTTACAAAGTTGAAAGAGAACAAAGAACATACAGTCAAACAACCCCAGCATCCGGAGAAATGTGTTGTGTGCAGTGAGCCAGTATCTGAAAAGGTTAAAACCTATTGCTTATCAAACAAGAAATTCAAAGAAAAAGTTTATTGTTTCCAGCACCAAAAAAACATTACTTGAATAATAAGAAAATAGGTGATTCCACATGGAAAAGTCAAAATTACTAACAAAGACAAAGTTGTCTGAGTTAGTGGGGTGGTCTGAATCAACGGGTAGACTATGGGTCAAGGATTTCAAAGATTATATACCTACTGAGATAAATAGAAATAAGGTTATGTATAATCAGGAATCTTTAAGAATACTTACTTTCCTAAAGAAACTTAATGAGCTTGGGTTAACAAAAATAGAAATTAAACAAATTATAAATAAAGAGGAATTGCCGATAAATATTAAAGAAGAGGAACGATTTATCGAAAAGTGCAAAATTGATAGAGTACATAAAGTTTATAACGAAAATATAAAAGATACTATTCCTTCTGTAAGAGATATGATGATTCCCTATTTAGAAATGATAAAAGAAGGTGGAGCATATTCAGCAAGTGATATTACTGAAAAACTAGTTAAGTGCTTTAAATTAAGTGAAGAACAAAGATTAATGAAGTATGAGAATAATAGCGATATTATATTTTTATCTAGAGTGAGAAGTGTACGGTACAGTTTGAAAAAAGAAAGTTATATTGAAGAAATTAATAAATTAACATATCAAATAACAGACCACGGATTAGATTTATTAAATGAAAGTGGGGGTGAAATTCAGGAAGAGATTGAGGAATTAGAGAAAGTTGTGGACCCTTTAACGGTAGTTAAAGAAAAGCTAAATGAATTAAAAAGTGAATTAGCTGACAATCTTCTTAAACAATTAAGAATTGTTCATTGGATGAAATTTGAAGATATAGTCGTAGAATTACTAACGACTATGGGATATGGCGACGGGGAAGTGACTCAAAGAACCAATGATGAAGGATTAGATGGGGTTATAAAAGAAGATAAACTAGGGTTAGACAACATTTATGTTCAAGCCAAAAGATATTCCGCTAATAATTCTGTTGGTCGTGATGTTGTTCAAAGTTTTTCGGGAGCATTAGATGGAAAAGGATCCAGAAAAGGTGTTTTTATTACTACTTCTTATTTTACAGAGGGTGCAAGAAAGTATGCTGAAAAGTTGGAATCAAAAAAGATAATCTTAATTGATGGTATAGAACTTTCGAAGTTAATGATTAGTCATAATGTGGGGGTGGATGTTAATCATACTTTTGTGGTGAAAGCAATTGATTATGATTATTTTAAAGATGAATAATTAGAAGTGAAATTTCTACTTAAAACTTTACTTTCAGGGGTGAGTGGAAATAACAATCAAGTTAAAAAAATAAGAAAAACTCTTTAGAAATTCACTTGGGAGTTTTTCTTATTTTTATTCAATAACATAGTATTGGTCATATTTTTAGATTTTATCAAGAGTCAGTGTTAGCTTAATAATACACTTTCATCTTTTCTTCAATAATTAAATCTAGGTCGGTTTAATTTTCACCTACCGGTTAGGCTTATCTATATTTCAACTGAACCCTTGGTATATTTATGACTTTTACGGAGAAATACATTCTCCGCTTCCTTGCATTTAATCATTCCAAAGGATCGTCCCGCTTTGAGTTTTACGGTCAATCTCTATATGGAAGCGATGTTTCTGATAAAAATGGATGAGTCTGTCAAGATGATTCCAGTCACGTTTGGCAATATCACCTGAAATGTATTGAATGTTTTGGCTTTTGGCGTGTTCTTTTAAATAGTTTATACATATAGAGCCATACCCTTTGTTTTCTTCACCTTTAATATCTCCAATAAAGATTGTGTGAGTTCCAACATATTTTGCTTGAATGGTAAAGTCCCAAACGCCGCGATAAGCTGATTCGCATTCATTTAACATAATTTTACAAGTGCGCCCATCATCTATTAAGTACACAATCACCCATTTTTCTTCCTTTGTTTGTTCAATTCCTAGAACTTGTGCTTGCTTAGCAATTTCCTTTAAATTTTCCTGCATTCGAAATACTTGAAACTCAAGTTCTTCTAGGTTCTGCTTTAACAGTTCGGGCTCTTGTTCTTTGGTGGTAAATGCCCTTTCGCTTGTTAATAGCACCGAATCCCCCCTTTCTTCACTTTACAAGTATTATATTATATGCGAAGCGTAGACAAATGACAATAGGAAATTGACAGGTACTAGAATTATGCAAAAACGGTGGAATTTTATTTCTGATTGTTTTACAATGAATTAGCACCTGATCCTAATATTAACTCATTAGAAGAAATGAGGTTTTACATACTATGCTTCAATCAACGGCACGTATAACAGCGATTGGCTCTTATGTTCCAGAGCGCATTATGACAAATGAAGACTTAGAGTTACTTGTTGAGACCAATGATGAATGGATTGTTCAAAGAACAGGGATAAAGGAACGACGAATTGCAAAAGAAGATGAATTTACGAGTGATTTAGCTTATAAGGCTGTATTAAATATGCAGAAACGATTCAATAAATCGATCGAAGATGTTGATTTAATTATCGTTAGTACATTAACGCCGGATTACCGAACCCCAAGTGTTGCTTCTCGCATTCAAGCAAAGTTAGGAATCAAGAATACAGGGGCATTCGATTTAAATGCTGCTTGTGCTGGTTTCACCTATGGATTACATGTCGCAAATGGTTTAATAACAGCGGGCGTACATAAGAAAATTCTTGTAGTCGGTGCGGAGACCATTTCTAAAATTACGGACTGGACTGACCGTACGACTTGTATCTTATTTGGGGATGGTGCTGGGGCTGCTCTGGTAGAATACGATGAGCAATCGCCGAGTTTCTTATCGGCACACGTTGGCTCTAACGGGGAATCAGCCATTAATTTATATGGAACAAACTTAGCTAACCAAATGGATGGACAAGAGTTAAATCCAAGTGGAAACCTTATCCAAAATGGACGTGAAGTCTATAAATGGGCTGTTACAACCGTACCAAAAGGAATGAAAGCTGTAACTGAAAAATACGGAATTGAATTAGCTAACGTTTCTTGGTTTGTCCCACATAGTGCAAATATGCGCATGATTGAGTCAATATGCGACCGCACTGGTGTGTCAATAGATAAAACCTTAACGAGTTTAGTTCATTACGGTAATACGTCGGCAGCCACCATTCCTCTAGCACTTGATCTAGGATTAAATGAGGGTAAACTTAAAAATGGCGACATTGTTTTATTATACGGTTTCGGTGGGGGACTAGCGCATTCTGGTTTGTTAATTAAATGGAATTTAGATAATTAAAAGGGCGTCAAAGCGGGTTATTCGCTTTGACGCCCTTAAAATATTGCATTTTTTTTACGAAAAAGTAGTTGTTTTTATTTTTATATTAAAAGGCTCTAAAATTGCGGGAATATTTATAGTGTCTAGTTTTAAAAGGTATTCTTCAAATGAAGTCATTTCTAGTTCCGGAATATCGCATAAAATCGTTGCTAATTTTTTGCTGAGAATAGAAGAGTCTTGGCCTGCAACTAGCTTTTTTTTATAGCGATTAAAGCTTGGGTCGAGCGATTCAAGTTCATCAAATAATCTTTCAATTGAACCATATTGTTGTATGAGAGGCAGAGCAGACTTTTCACCCACACCTGGACATCCAGGGATATTATCACTTTTATCTCCAAGTAAAGCTTTTACGTCAATCCATTGATTTGGTTGAATGGAATAGTCTGCTGTAAAATGGTCGACAGTGTATAACTGGTCTCCTTTTTTACTGGCAATAATTTGCGTGGTTTGTTCATTTAGAAGTTGAAGTAAATCACGGTCATTACTGTATATGAAACAAGATTGTCCTGGAAATTGCTTTGTCCATAAGCATGAAATCGCACCGATGGCATCATCTGCTTCATACGGGGGTGTTACAAGCTGTTTCATGCCCATCGATTCTAGTAATGTTTCACAAGTTTGATATTGTTGGATTAGGGCTTGAGGCAATTCGCCACGCGTTTGTTTATAATCAGGGAAGTATTGTCTCCGAACGGAATCCTCTCTTTTTACGTCCCATGCGACGGCAAGATGGGAAATAGAATGAGATGAAACGAGGTGAAACAGTTTTTGGAAAAACACGCGCAGTCCATTTGTGTAGAGCCCCTCACTTGTTTTTGGGAGGTCTTCTTCATTTTTCCCATAAGCTGTGGCAAAATAACCACGACTCAAAAGGTTAAATCCATCTATTAATAGTAATGATTGAGTTGTTTGCAAGAGTAATATCTCCTTTTCAGTGGTTTTCGTCCGTTCTTTATTTTATCATGATTTTAACTTCAAAGAAGATCAAAAAAGCAGGCTTTTTAAAGGACACTGGAAAAGGTAAAAACCGTACCTTTTTCAGTGCCCTTCTATAAAGAACCTGTTTTTTATTAGTTAGCTTATGAAGTGGTTTGAAAAATATAGCATTGTAAAACGGTCACGAATCAGATGAGCCTCACCTAGACTAGTTTGTACGAGTGTTTGCTCAACTCCAAGCGCCTCGGGAGTTGAATCTCCTCCAATGTCATCAATCATTTGTTTTAATTGTGCAGGAGAAGGGATTTTATCGATTGCTGCTATAATTTCTTGCTTATGGGTGATGACTTTCCAAATAGCAGGATGGTCATTCGCTTGTTGAAGTTCTTGAAGTGCTTGTTCATCCGAGAGAAACGCTACGAAATCTTCTTTATAAAGCTGAGCAATGATTTGCGCTGTGACTCCAACTTTAGCCCCATGTAAAATTTGCGGCTGATCATTACGTAAAAACTCCATCTCCCAAATATGCGAAATATGATGCTCAGCTCCTGAAGCAGGCGCTGAATGACCAATTAACAGCATCGCTAGTCCTGAAGCTACTAAGCCTTCAAGGAGGATTTTGACACCCTCTTCGTTTGCTGCCGCAATTTGTTCGATATGATCCACACAGTATTGCAATGCATCGTTCGTAATCTCTGCAGCAAGGGGGCAATAAGGTTCATCAGCTACTAAGTGGCCAAACGTCCAATCAGTAAGCGACGTGTATTTTCCGAGAATATCCCCAAAACCAGCAGCGATCATTTTCTTCGGTGACTTAGCGAGTACATCAACCTGAGCAAAAAGGGCAATTGGCGCCTGCATTTGGAATGTTTTTTTCATTCCTTTCACAACGACAGGGGCTCCCATTGAATTAAAGCCATCCACAGAGGGAGCTGTTGGAATAGAGATGAACGGTTTCCCCATTTTGTAACTTACAAAGCGTGTAATATCATGAAGGGTCCCTGAACCAACAGCAAGAAGAACGTCTGTGTGGTTTGGTGTTTCAAGAAGGCCTTGGACAAGGGCCTCTTCATTTGCTACAACATCACCCTGATTGTTTTTTTCGACAACACATGTATGAACATTGATTCCATTGTTTTTCAAAACAGTATGAAAAGAATCACCTAAAACAGATTGAATCACTTCATCTGTCACAATTGTTACATCTGTGAAAGACTTTTCGAGCAGATAGGCAGCTGCTTTTTCAAATGCTTCGTTGCTTATCTCAATTTTTTCAATGGCAATATCAAAATGCTTATGGCCACATGTACATTGATTTACGCGTTCCGGTAAAGTGGAAAGGTTTGCTATCATTTAAATTACCTCCTACTATTTAGTTAACTCACTAAGTGTATTAATGACATATAAAGGTTTTCTACGACCGATTAATGTATTAACATGTTCTATTTTGGTGTTGCCTGTTAGGACTAGGGTGGTTTTAATATCATGCATGTTCCCGAGTACGATATCTGAATCAGGACTGTCGCCGACAATCATGCATTTTTCAGCGGGCACCTTAATTAGATCGAGGGCTGCTTCAACCATAAAACAAGAGGGCTTTCCGATTACAATTTCCGGTAGTTTTCCAGTAGCTCCTTCAATTGCTCCGATCATTCCAGCCACATCAATTGCACAGCCTTCTTCATTCGGAAAGGTTTTGTCGGCATTTGTAGCAATGATTCTTGCACCATTTCGAACCGCTCGAAAAGCTAAATTTAAATCATCATACGTTAATGTTTCAAATAAAGAGATTAAGAGAAAATCAGCTTGTTCTGGAGACGTGGCAAGCTCGACTTCATGGTGAAGTAATTCTTCATGCAAACCTGGGTCGCTTAATACCCAAATTAGAGCTTTAGGGTAATGGCGTTTAATAAATTTGGCAGCAACAGTAGAAGCAAGCATAAGTTCATGTTCATCGATTTCAACACCAGCATGTCTTAACTTTTCAACACACATTTTTCCTGAGATGTTCCCGCGATTGCTGAAGAGAACTACCTTTTTATTTTGCGCTCTTAGTTGTGAAATTGCTACGTCTGCACCAGGAATCAATTGACTCCCTGTTAATACGGTTCCGTCAATGTCAATTAGAAAACCTTCAACGTTTTCAAGCATGTCAGCGCTCCTTTTTTGTTACTCTTTCTTTCTATTATCAACGCAAGATAGCGAATCGTCAAACATTAATTGTGCATTATTGTGTTTTTTTGATTTTTGTTGTGTTTTGTATCTTTATTTCTTTTAACAATTGATAAATTGTGGTATATTTATGGAGGTTATTATTAATAAGGAGTTGTTTGCATGTGTTAGCGCCTAGTCGACGAAATAAAATTATGCAAAAGTTGCGTGAACAAAAGCAAATTACGGTAAAAGAAACAGCTCAAGAAATGAATATTTCTGTTGGAACACTCCGTAATGATTTAAAAGTTCTCGAAGAAGAGGGTTTCTTGACTCGGACGCACGGTGGAGCCATTTTACCAAAAACATATGAGAAAGAGTTTTCTTTCATTTCACGTAGCGAGATCAATATAAATGAAAAAAAAGCGATAGGCAAAGAAGCTCTTAAGTTATTAGAGGGGAAAAATTGTGTCATTATTGATGCTAGTTCAACTGGGTTAGAATTCGCGAAATTATTATTAGATTACCGCCATTTAACGGTCATCACGAACGGATTAGCTACAGCACAGCTTTTATCACAAAACCCACAAATTACGGTAATCATTGTTGGAGGGGTCGTTCGTTCAGGAAGTAGTGAGGTAGAGGGGTTACTTGGTCAGTCTCTCCTTTCGCAAATTCATGCCGATTTATTTTTTACATCTGCTCATGGGATCACTAAGGAGCTTGGCATGACCGAATTTAGTATTTATGAAGCGGAGTTAAAAAAGGCAATGGGTGTAAATGCAGACCGAATTGTCGTGATGATGGACTCTACTAAAATTGGAAGAAAGTCAATTGCTTCCTCTATTAAGCCTTCACAAATTGATGTCTTTATTACGAGCACAAAGAGTGATCCTGAATTTTTAAAGGATTTAAATGAAAACTATCCGATGGAAATTATTACAGCTAATGTTGAATAAGATAAATAGTGGAAATGGAGCTGGAAAAGAGATGGCGATTACGAAAACAAAATTTGGAGAAATTGACGGGAACGTTGTTCAAGCCTACACAATTAAAAACAAAGACCTTGAAATGACTTGTATTGATTATGGTTGCATTATTACAGGTTTATTAGCACCTGATGAAAAGGGAAAAAAAGAGAACGTTGTATTAGGGTTCGATACATTAGAAGAATATCAAAAGGATTCTCCCTATTTTGGAGCAGTTATTGGTAGAAATGCGGGGAGAATAAAAGACGCGACATTCGAGTTAGATGGCGTAACGTATCAATTAGCAAAGAACGACGGTGAAAACAACTTACATGGTGGTCCTAAAGGGTTTGATAAGGTAATATGGGATGCGACCATATTTAATGAAGAAAATAAGATTGAGTTTACGTACACCAGTGCTGATATGGAAGAGGGATATCCTGGTGAATTGAAAGTGAAAGTTACTTATACTTTAACAAATAATACACTAGATATTACATATGAAGCCCAAACCTCGAAAAAGACGATTGTTAACTTAACGAACCATACTTATTTTAATCTAAGTGGCGATTTAAAAGAGGATATATTGAATCATCAATTAACCTTAAAAAGTAGCCAGTTTATTGAATTAGGAGACGATCTTCTGCCGTCAGGTTCTTTGGTTGATGTGGAGGGGACAAGTTTTGATTTTCGTGCCGGTCGAAAAATTATTGATGGAACAAAGTCAGATTTTAAACAAAATCTGTTAGCTGGATCTGGATATGATCATCCGTTTATGCTTGATGAAAACAAAGACGAGGAAATTGTTCTTGAAGATGCAAGTAGTGGAAGAAAGCTAATCATTGAAACGAGTGAGCCAAGTGTAGTTCTTTACACAGGAAATCAAATGGATGATTCCTTCTCGATTCGGAATCGTCAGTCGCGCAAACACATAGGGCTTTGTTTAGAAACACAAGGTCCCCCAGATTCCATTCATCACCCTAAGTTCGCTTCAGCAATCTTAGAAAAAAATGATGTTTATAAATCAAACACCACGTATCGCTTTACGACAATAAGCTAATTCTATAGTTATCTAAAAAGATCACCTTCGGCGGTGGTCTTTTTAAGTTGTACGGTCTTGTACGGTAAGTTATTTAATAGCTGAAATACATTGGGATTTATAGAGTATCTGCAGCTTAATGAGTTATTTTAAAAAAAGTAAAAAAAAGTAGTGAAAATTTGTCCGTACAAGTATATAATGAACTTACAGTGATATTAGAGAGGAGTTGGCATTCATGCTTGAAGAATTAAAACAAGCGGTTTTAGACGCAAACTTAGCACTTCCTACATACAAGATGGTGACGTTTACATGGGGAAATGTTAGTGGGATTGACCGTGAAAAAGGTTTAGTGGTTATTAAACCAAGCGGTGTGGAATACGAAGATATGAAAATAGAACATATGGTTGTTGTGGACTTAGATGGAAATGTCGTTGAAGGTTCATTAAAACCTTCGTCAGATACGGCGACTCATATCGTCCTTTATAAAGAGTTTCCAGAAATCGGTGGAATCGTGCATACACATTCACCAGGTGCAACTAGTTGGGCTCAAGCAGGCCGGCCTATTCCTGCTCTTGGTACTACGCACGCTGACTACTTTTATGGTGAGATTCCATGTACGAGACGGATGACTGAGCACGAGATAAAAGGGGCTTATGAGTTAGAAACAGGAAATGTAATTGTTGAAACGTTTAAAAGCGAGAACATTGACCCAAATATGGTTCCAGGTGTACTTGTTAATGCGCATGCACCTTTTGCTTGGGGGAAAGATCCGCATACAGCTGTTCATAATGCGGTGGTTCTAGAAGAGGTTGCTAAAATGGCAACTAATACATTTGCTCTAAATCCAAATGCTAAGGCGATGGATCAAACGCTTCTCGACAAGCATTTTTTAAGAAAACATGGCGCAAATGCCTATTACGGTCAAAAATAAGTTTGAGTAGGAGTGATATTTCATGAAAAAGTATACTATTGGGGTCGATTATGGAACGGGTTCTGGTCGTGCTGTACTTGTTGATTTACACGATGGAACAGAGGTTGCTGACCACGTAACAGAATATCGACATGGTGTCATTGATGAACGTTTACCTGAATCGGGTATCAAGCTTGAGCATGAGTGGGCACTTCAGCATCCACGTGACTACATAGAGGTACTAACAACTTCAGTCCCTGCTGTAATAAAAGAATCAGGAATTAACCCAGAGGATGTGATTGGCCTTGGTATTGACTTCACTGCGTGCACAATGCTCCCAGTTGACGATAAAGGTGAACCACTATGCTTTAAACCTGAACTTGCAGAAAGACCTCATAGCTGGTTAAAGTTATGGAAGCATCATGCAGGTCAAGAAGAAGCCAATTTAATAAATGAGATTGCTGAAAAACGTGGAGAAACGTTCTTGCCTCGATATGGTGGGAAAATCTCTTCTGAGTGGATGTTGGCAAAAATATGGCAAATACTTAATGAAGATAGCGAAATCTATGATTTGACTGACCAATTCCTTGAAGCAACAGATTGGGTCGTTTTCAAAATGACAGGAAATATTACAAAAAACAGTTGTACTGCTGGCTATAAGGCAAATTGGCATAAAAAAGATGGTTATCCTTCAAAAGATTTCTTTAAAGCTCTTGATCCACGACTTGAAAACTTAACGGAAACTAAGCTTCGTGGGGAGATTCTTCCTTTAGGGACAAAAGCGGGGGAACTCTCAGAGGAGATGGCCTCACTTATGGGCTTGAAAGCTGGAATTGCGGTTGCGGTTGGAAATGTTGATGCTCATGCTGCAGTGCCTGGAGTAGGAGTGACTGAGCCTGGTAAGCTAGTAATGGCTATGGGTACATCAATTTGTCACATGCTTTTAGGTACCGAAGAAAACCAAGTAGAAGGTATGTGCGGGGTTGTTGAAGACGGAATTATTCCTGGGTATCTAGGTTATGAGGCTGGTCAATCTGCAGTTGGTGATATTTTTGCATGGTATGTTGAAAATGCCGTACCTGCGTATGTAAAAGAAGAAGCAGAAAAAGCTGGCGTCAATATTCATGTTTGGTTGGAACAAGAAGCTTCGAAGTATAAGCCAGGGCAATCAGGCTTACTTGCTTTAGACTGGTGGAATGGAAATCGCTCTGTTTTAGTGGATACAGAACTAAGCGGATTGATAGTTGGCATGACCTTATTAACAAAGCCTGAGGAAATTTATCGCGCTTTACTTGAAGCAACCGCATTTGGTACACGTAAAATCGTTGATGCCTTCCATCAAAATGGTGTACCAGTTGAAGAGCTTTATGCGTGTGGAGGCTTACCACAAAAGAACCGTTTGTTAATGCAAATTTATGCAGATGTAACAAATCGTCCAATCAAGGTAGCGGATTCTAAGCAAACACCAGCACTTGGAGCAGCGATGTTTGGAGCTGTTGCAGCAGGTGCAGATAAGGGTGGCTACGATAGCATTGTCGAAGCAGCAAAGAAGATGGCACGAGTGAAAGATGAAGCGTTTGAGCCAATTCCAGAGAACGTCGCTATTTATGAAAAACTATACCAAGAATATTCAACATTGCATGATTATTTTGGTCGTGGTGAAAATGATGTAATGAAAAGATTAAAAGCGATTCGTCAAGGTTAATAAAATTATCTAGATTATAAGAGGAGGAATAAACATGTTAAAAGTAAAGCCATATGAGTTTTGGTTTATTACAGGAAGTCAGGATCTTTACGGGGATGAAGCCCTTCAGCAAGTAGCAGAACATTCAAGTCATATTACAGACGGATTGAACAAAGAAGGTAACTTCCCATTTAAAATTGTCTTCAAACCAGTTCTGAAGAATTCAGATTCGATTCGTCGCTTATGTGTCGATGCAAATACGGATGATAATTGTGCGGGGATTATTACATGGATGCACACGTTCTCACCTGCAAAAATGTGGATTGCTGGTTTATCTATCTTAAATAAGCCGCTTCTTCACCTGCACACGCAATATAACCGTGATATTCCTTGGGATAAAATTGATATGGATTTTATGAACTTGAATCAATCTGCTCATGGTGATAGAGAGTATGGATTTATTGGAACGCGTATGAATATTGGCCGTAAAGTCGTTGTTGGTCATTGGCAAGATAAAAATGTACATGCTCGTATGGCTGATTGGATGCAAACGGCTGTTGGTGTAACTGAGAGCAAGAATCTTAAAATCGCTCGTTTCGGAGATAATATGCGTGAAGTAGCTGTTACAGAAGGTGACAAGGTTGAGGCGCAAATTAAATTCGGTTGGTCGATTTCAGGTTTTGGAGTTGGGGATCTTGTTGAATATGTAAATGCAGTTTCAGATAGCGAAGTAAAAGAATTATTTGATAAATATCAAGAATTGTATGAAATTGATCCTGAAGGGCTAAAGCCAGGAGCTTATCAAGATTCTATTTTAGAGCAAGCTCGAATTGAAATTGGATTGAGATCGTTCCTAGAAGAAGGTGGATTCCAAGCATTTACCACGTCCTTTGAAGTTCTTCATGGGATGAAGCAGCTTCCCGGACTAGCTGTCCAACGATTAATGGAAGATGGATACGGTTTTGCAGGTGAAGGTGATTGGAAAACAGCGGCATTGCTTCGCGTTATGAAAATTATGGCTAATAATAAAGGAACTTCATTCATGGAGGATTACACCTATCATTTAGATCCAAGTAATGAGCTTGTACTCGGATCTCATATGCTTGAAGTATGTCCAACTGTGGCTGCGAACAAGCCAAAGATTAAGGTTCATCCACTAGGAATTGGCGGGAAAGACGACCCAGCTCGTATGGTATTTGATGGAGCAGCAGGTGCAGCTTTAAATGCATCACTCGTTGATATGGGTGGGCGTATGCGTTTGGTTGTAAATACTGTAAATGCTGTTGAACCGCAACAACCAATGCCAAATCTTCCAGTAGCACAAGTATTATGGAAGCCAGAACCTTCATTAAGCGAATCTGCAGAGGCATGGATATACGCTGGAGGAGCTCACCATACGGTCTTCTCATTTGAGGTCTCGGTTGACCAGTTATACGATTGGTCTGTAATGACAGATATTGAATGTGTAATTATTGATAAGGATTTGAAGATGATTCCGTTCCGTAATGAACTAAAATGGAATGAAATTGCTCGTAAATTCTAAGCATTCATGTTTAGAGAAGCGGAGCTTTGTATGTTCGCATACAAAGCTTCGTTTTTTAGTTTTTGAAGGGATGCAAAGATGGAATCTTCATGATAAAAGACGTCTCTTTATATGGTATGATAGTTGTACGGATAAGTTTAAAATGATTAGACAAAGTTGATGTGCAACGAAGAGGTGTGACACAATGCAGACAAAATACAATATGGTTAAGCAAGCGATTAAGTCGAAAATCCTTGATGGGACCTTCCGACCTAATCAAAAGATACATTCTGAAAATGAATTAATGAAACAGTTCGGTGTGAGTCGTCATACCACGAGAAAAGCGATTGGTGAACTTGTCCATGAAGGATGGCTCTATCGTTCGCAAGGATCTGGAACCTTTTGTGCAGAACGTAAATTGGAGGAGACCCATCATCCATCTGCATCTAAGAGAATTGCTATCATTACAACCTATATATCTGATTATATTTTTCCAACTATTATACGCGGTGCCGAGTCATATTTCAGTGAAAATGGGTACCAAGTCAGTGTGTTTAGTACAAATAATGATGTAGAAAAAGAGAAGTATTTCCTTGAAACAATTTTAGCTCAGCAATTTGATGGCATGATTATTGAACCGACAAAAAGTGCATATGCCTCACCAAATATAAATTATTTTTTTAATTTTGAACGATTAAATATTCCTTATATTATGATTAATGCTGTCTATGATGAACTTGACCCGATTAGTTTAGTTTTGGATGACGAAAAGGGAGGATTCATTCAAGCCGAGTACTTAATTAACCTAGGTCATAAGGATATTATCGGTTTTTTTAAAACAGACGACCTCCAAGGAGGAAAAAGGCTGAAAGGATACGTTAAAGCTCATCGCCAATATGGAATCCCTTTAAATCCGAAAAACATCATTACCTACACGACTGAAGAAAAGAAAGAAAAGCCTAGAAAAGAATTAACCAAACTTCTTAGTAATCCATCCGAGCGACCAACAGCGTTAATTAGTTATAATGATCAACTTGCGCTTACTTTATTAGATGTATTAAGAGAACATGGTGTTCAAGTCCCAGAAGAAATGTCGCTTATTGGGTATGATGACTCGTTTTTAGCGCAAGCGTCTGAGGTGAAATTAACGACGATTCAGCACCCTCAGCATAAGATGGGGCAAAAGGCAGCATGGATGATTGACCAATTAATTCAACAAAGGCATTCACCAGTTCAAACAAGCCAGCAAATCGAGTCCTTTATGTATGAACCACGATTAGTTATTAGAAACTCAGTAAGAGGACGAATTTCAACTGAGAAAATAGATTAGCACAAAGAACTCTTTTTGTTGAGAAAGAGTTCTTTTATTATGAACGAGTCAAGATTTTTAAGATACTAGGAGAAAGAAATAAATTCACTTGGAAAATCAATTTCAAAGTGTTAATATTTATATTAATAGATTAATAATATTAAATAATAAGGTTAAAGGAGATGACATTTATGGCAGTTGATTTAAAGTATCCGATTGTTGAGCAGAGGGCAGATCCGTGGGTATATAAGCATACGGATGGTTTTTATTATTTTACAGGGTCAGTACCTGAATTTGATTTAATTGAATTAAGACGTTCGAAAACCATTTCGGGATTGAAGGATGCTGAGAAGGTCGTTGCCTGGAAGAAACATGAGAGTGGAGAAATGAGTGCAAATATATGGGCGCCAGAACTTCATCATGTAGAGGGGAAATGGTATATTTACTTTGCAGCAGGTCGAGTAGCGGGATCGAGAGAAGATTTATATGACCACCGGATGTATGTTCTTGAAAATGATGCTTCCAATCCTTTGGAGGGGAGTTGGATAGAAAAAGGTCAATTAAAAACAAAGTGGGAATCTTTTTCATTGGATGCAACAACATTTGAACATCATGGGAAAAGATATTTGGTTTGGCCACAAAAAGACCCGAAGATTAAAGGTAACTCCAATTTATATATTGCTGAAATGTCCAATCCGTGGACGATCACGGGAGAACAAGTAATGATCTCTACCCCTGAATATGAATGGGAGAGAGTTGGTTATCTTGTAAATGAAGGGCCTGCTGTTATAATTAGACATGGAAAAGTATTTATAGCTTATTCTGCCAGTGCAACTGATTATCACTATTGTATGGGTTTATTATCTGCAGATGAATCTAGCAATCTTTTAGAACCGGAATCATGGTCTAAGTCCTCAGTTCCAGTCTTTCAGACGGATGAGCAAGAAGGATTGTATGGGCCGGGACATAATAGCTTTACAGTGACGGAGGATGGGAAAGAAGATGTGATTGTTTACCATGCGCGAGACTATAAGGAGATTAAAGGGAATCCACTAGATGATCCAAATCGTCATATGCATGCACAGATATTTAAATGGGACGACAATGGGTTTCCTGTGTTTGGTAAACCGAAAAAAGAAATATCTTATTAGAATCTGTTCAAAAGCTCAATGCGCAGGTTAATTATCCTCCTGTTGTTTGATTAAACGGGACTGAAAATGTATAAAAACAGCCAAAAGCTTATTAGAAGCTTTTGGCTGTTTTTTTTGTTTGCATTTAGTGATTTGTTGTTTCCTTTTCATAAAAAAGTCGGAAAAGGATATCTTGATTGTAGTTACCAAACCCTTTTCCAAATAACGTCACGCCGCCAACGTGTTCAGCATTCTCATCAACAGCAATTCGAAATGTCCATTGTTTATCCCGAATAGAGACGTCCGCAATAGTTACGTTAGAAATCTTCGTTCCATCGATGAATGTACCTTTTTTGGTAATCCTGAGAACCTTAAGAAGACCATATTGATTTATAACTTTTGGCCACCATTGTGGTGTGTATTTTCCGCGACTATCACCAAAATCTCCGGGACTCGTCCATTTACCTAAAGAAATATTATTTAAAATAAAGCTAATATCTGAAGGCCAATTTTCATTTGTGAATGGGGCTTCAGATGACAATTCCATTGATACTTCAAGTTCTTTAGGTAATTGCGTTGAGAGGAGGAAGTTTGGTGTTTTGTATTCCACAAAGCCTTGTTTAAACCAGAGAATTTTTGCATCCACGCGTGCAGGATCTAAAAAAAATCTCGCCTCATCAAATTCACCAATATACGTTTCAGTTGTAGCAAGCCCACATGTTGGAACGACATCGAAATCGGTATAATGACCGACAGAAAGTTCAGTTTCATGATATTCCCGTTTTTGTGAGAGTAGAGTCGGGAATAAAATTTCGATTTTTTCTACATTTAAAATACAAAGTTTTTGCACGCCTGCTTTGCCAGGAACCATTTCTGTACGGATAATATTGGCTTTTTCTAATTTTTTTATGTGCATGGTCATAATTGCGCTACTTAAGTTAACCGCATCAGCGAGCGCTTTAATATTCATCGAACGTTCTGACAAAAAATGAATGACAGATAAACGAACTTTACTAGCGAGAGCCTCGTAAACAGGGAGAGACTCTGTGGAGATATCTAACTGCATATAGGCCTCCATCGTATTTATAAAATGCTTATAATCTATGATACCTTTTCACTATCGATTAAACAAGCGATTTTACCTGTCTATCGGTGCAACTAAGGTTGGAGGTTTGTCAATATAAAAGGGTATTGCAGTCGTTTGGACCTTAAGGACACCCTTTGCTCTTAATCATCATACGAATAGGTCCAGAAACGTTCAGTATATAACCAATTTAAGGCCTCTTCGTCTCCGGCTATCCATTTCGGTTCCATATCTTGAAGCATCCAAGCGGTTTGTGATAAGTGAGCTTTCATTGCTGCGATTTTTTGGTTAGAATAAGCAGAAACATCCACTATTACATCAGGAGTGCCGATTTCTGCTTCATGATTGTTGGAGAAAGCAACACAATGTAGGGTTGGACGCTTATGCTTTTCTATTTTTTTTACAGCGCGAACGACCGCGCGCCCAGTGGCATCATGGTCAGGATGTACAGAGTACCCAGGGTAAAATGTAATAACAAGCGATGGTGATAACTCAACAAGGAGGTCGTAAAAAAGGGTTGTAAGTTTTCTATCGTCTTCAAATTCAATCGTCTTATCTCGGAAGCCTAGCATTCTTAAATCTGAAATTCCGATTGCCTCTGCAGCTTGTAATAACTCTTTTCTACGAATGACAGGAAGTGATTCTCTTGTAGCAAAGGGCGGATTTCCTAAGTTGCGTCCCATTTCTCCTAATGTTAAACAGGCGTATGTAATAGGAGTTCCTTCGCTACTATACTTAGCGAGTGTGCCTGAAACACCAAAGGCTTCATCATCAGGATGGGGGAATATAACAAGTACATGACGTTCTTTCATAGCTTATCTCCTTCCTTTCATTCAAATGGGGTGTGGCTTATTTGCAAGGCAACAGCTAGTTTGCCGTCAAATCCATGTCCAGCTAGGAGTAGCCTTCCAAAGGAATCTAATTCGTAATGGGTTAGCCCTTCTGCATAAATCCAACCAATTTCAAGCTTTAAACCGACTCGATATGGGCCTTCACCAACAATTTTTCCGTGCTCGTAACTAACTTTTGCGTTCCGTATGTATGCACTAGCGGAAAAGAAAGATTGATCATGATGAGAGGCATAGGATCCGTTGGTAGTTTCTAGGTGGATGTAGATTTCTTGATTTGCAAACTGGTCAATTAGAGTTTGTGCCTTTGTGATTTGAATGTTTTCCATCTGCTTTCCCCCTGTCTATTTGAATAATACTATTATAAAATAAAAACATAAAGAACGATAATGATCCGCGTTAATGATAAGTTAAAGAGAGAGAGTTGGACAATTGTAGGAGGAACAGAGATGACTGAATATAAGGATAAAGAACCCAATTTAGATGAACATGAAGAGCCTAGAGCGGACGAATTCTTATACGAAGGTGTGGACGACGAACTTAAAGAAGAATTAGATAAGAAAAAACAAAGACGTCTTCGTTTCATCCGAATTATCGCTCTTGCTGTGTCTGTCTTTTTAGTTGGGAATGTTTTTAGCATTTGGTTTAATTTATTTAACTTAGATTCCTTAAACCTCATGCGAACTTCAAGTGAGTTATCACAGGAAGAAGAAATTCAAGAATATAAACAAGCAGTCGTGACCATCCAGACTGAAAGATCAAAGGGGACAGGTTTTTCTGTAACAAGTACAGGCTTAATTGTAACGAACGACCATGTAGTTGACGGGAATGGTCCAATAATGGTGATATTCCCATCAAATGAAAGATTTGTTGGTGAAGTTATTTTGAGTGATGAGGAAAGTGACATTGCCATCGTTCAAATTGATGGTTCGGAATTACCTTTTTTAAGGTTAAGTGAAAATGGAGCAATTTTAGATGAACGTATTTATGTTATAGGGAACCCACTACTCCAAACACAAATTGTTAACGAGGGAACAATTCTTGAAAAAAAGGACTCTTTTGATGTCGTGAAAATCTCGGCACCCATTTTTCCGGGACACAGTGGGAGTCCGGTCTTGTCTAATAATGGAGAAGTTGTCGCTGTGGTATATGCCAAAACGATCCCGTCGCTTTTTACTGACGATGAGAGCGAAGGATTAGCGATTCCGATTAAGATAATACAGGATAAATTAAACACATTAAAACAAGCTAACGAATGATTAGCGAGGCCACTGAAAATCGTACCTTTCAGTGGCCTCGAACACCAACCTTTTAAATACCTTGATTATATAGATATGGCTCCGCACATTGCGCGCCCTGTTATGAGAAACCGACTCATAGCAGGGCTTTTTTAAATGAAGAAACAGCTTCACTCATTGCGTTATGATTAGCTAGTTTTTTGTTTTCAGTACCTATTGGCAAGGCTATAGAATAAATCGTTCTTTAGATTTGGTTTTCCTACATAAGATATCAAGATTTTGGTTAATTTACTATTATCACTCTGTATTGAGGAGGCTGGTTTTTGGTTACCGTCGTTTTTAGTCTAGTTTTTATTGGATTAGCATTGTTAATGAGTGTTTTGGATGCTTTTGTTTATCAACAGTCATTTATTCAAAGTGTCCTACAGTTAATATCTATTGAAGCGGGCACCCGTCGTATAATCGTTCTTTTCACAGCGATTGCTGGGTTCGCAACTAGTGTGATTACCGACATTAAATTATCTAAAAAAAAGTCAAAACAACAGGAAGTAACTTAATGAGGGATACATATGAACGAATCGCGAAAAGAAGTAATTTCATTATCCCAGCTATATATTCTTATGGTCATTTTTTTAATTGGTACGGCGGCATTTCTTGAAAGGGGTGGTGAAGCAAAACAGGATATTTGGATAGCGGAATTGCTGGGCATTGTTGCCGGATCTGGAATTTTGCTATTATATTGGTCTTTGCTTAATCAATCTAAAGGGAAAAACATATACGAGCTTTTCCAATTAGCGACAGGCCGTATCATTGGAAATCTTCTGGTATTTGTGTATTCAATTTATTTTCTATACCAAGCTTCAAGAATTCTTAGGGATGGAATTGAATTATTGAAGATAACAATACTTAAGGAAACTCCAATTGAAGTTATGGCCATTGCATTTATGGTTGTTTGTGGGTACACGCTGTGTTTAGGACTTGAAGTCCTTGCTCGTCTTACAGAGATTCTGGCCCCATATATATTAGTCTTTCTCTTTTTAATAGGTATCTTTCTGTTTGCTAGCGATGCAATTGAATTTAAAAATTTTTCACCAATACTTGCAGAAGGCCTCGGCCCAATTAATGAAGCCTTTTTCCCAAGAATGCTAGTTTTTCCATATGGAGAATTAATCGTTTTCACTGTAATCTTTTCAGCTAGCTCCAGTACAAAAGCTGCAAAAAAGGTCAGTGGACTTAGTTTGATTACTGCAATATTCTTTTTAGTTTATATTGAGGGTCTTGAAATCGCTTCTCTAGGAGAAGGAATGAAAACTCGGTCTCTTTACCCATTTTTAATAGCAACGAGAGAAATTGCATTATTGGAATTTTTTGAACGTGCAGATATATTAGTTGTATTCATCCTCGTAACAGGGGTTTTTATAAAAGTAAGCCTTTATTTCTATGCAGCATTAAAAGGACTTGAGAAGCTTTTCAATATCTCGTATCAAAATCTCTGCGTTCCTATTACCCTGCTTCTACCTCTCTTATCTATTATTGTTGCACAAAACATTAATGAACATAATATCGAGGGGTTGGAGTTAACACCATTTCTTCTCCATATCCCCTTACAACTCGGCGTTCCTTTTCTCGTTCTTCTCATACTCATTATAAAAAAAATCAAGAAAAGAAAAGGAAAGCAACCGCCAACTAATAAAGGGGAGAGTTCTTTATGAAGGTCGGGCAAAGAGAAATTCTTTCCGTTCAACAATATATGATATTATTAATAATCTTTCTTATCGGAACAACAGTAGTAGTTGGTTCAGGCGAAGAAGCCAAGCAAAATTTATGGATTGCACAAATGATAGCGATGTGTTTAGGGATTGTATTAATTTATGGCTACAGTTACCTTGTTACACGTGGTGGCGGAAAACATTTGTATGAGTTATTAGTTTCGACCTTTGGTAAGAAGATTGGAATGACGGTATCCTTTGGATATGTTTTGTATTTTTTTTATATTGTAACAAGAAATATTCGAGATTTGGGAGAGTTAATGAAAGTGACTCTTATGCCTGTTACACCACTTGAAGTGATATCAATTACAATGATACTTGTTGCTTTTTATATTTTATACCTTGGTCTTGAAGTGCTTGGACGGATAACAGAATTTCTAGCGCCTTTGGTAATATTTTTTTTATTAGTGATCGGGGTTTTAATCTATTTAACAGGTCGCATGCAAATACACCATCTTCAACCGGTTCTTGCGGAAGGTTTTCAACCAATATTAAAAGCTGTATTTCCGACAATGCTTACTTTTCCCTACGGCGAAACCGTTGTTTTTATGGTTTTTATGACATCGGTTTCCCGAATAAACAAGACTGGAATGAGGGGGATTGCAGCAGTCATAATAAGTGGATTGCTAATTGTATATGCTGATTTAGTACAGCTTACAACGTTAGGAGAGAATGTAAAAAATCGTTCTTTGTTTCCATTACTTATCGCAGCACGTGAAATTGTAATTATGGAGTTTTTTGAACGAATCGATATTCTTGTTGTCTTTATTTTAATGATTGGGATTTTAGTTAAGGTTTGCGTATTTTTTTATGCAGGATTGAAAGGTATTGAGTTTGTGTTCAACATACCATACCGTGTTGTTCTCTTACCTCTCACACTGATAATCCCACTATATGCCTCCTTGATTGCCGAAAATATCGTTTCTCATTTTGAAGAAGGATTAGAGAAGGTTCCTTATCTCTTACATCTTCCTTTCCAAGTAGGAATTCCAGCAATTCTCCTAACTTTCCTCCTTTTTAGTAATAAGAAAAAAAAGAAAAAGGAAGGAGAGGTGACGCACGGATGAAACTATACAAGAAAATCATTGCGTCAAAGCGTTCAAAAAAAGGAGTACAGGAACAGCCCGGTGATATTCTTCAACCGAATGAACAGAAGCAAAACCTTTCTCGCTTTTTGGGAAATAATGAATCAACAATCAACAATATTTTCAATAAAAACTTTGACTACTATCATGAACGAACAGTTGTTGGTCGAAACGATGCTTCTATTATCTATTTGAAAAGTATGGTAAGTGGAGATGCCGTCTCCGAACATGTAATGGAAACATTGGCAGAAGCCTATCAACATAAACCCACTATTGAAACTAATAAGGAAGTTGAAACGTTTCAAAAAACCTATTTTCCAAGTAGTGATTTTACTTTTGTTGAGTTTGAACATGAAGTGGTTTGGTATGTTTTGTCTGGTTATTGTGTCATTTTGATTGATGGGGTGAGCAAGGGGCTTGCTATCAATGTCAGAACAAAAGAAAAAAGAGCAATTGAACAATCGCAAACCCAAACAATTATCCGTGGGCCTCAAGATAGTTTCACTGAAACCTTAACAACCAATATTAGTTTAATCCGTCGTAAAGTGAAGAATCGATATTTAGTTTGTGAAGAGATGACAGTTGGAACAAAGACCCAAACTTCTGTGTGTTTAACCTATTTAGAAGATGTGGCAGACCCGTTAATCGTAAAAGAAGTGAAAAAGCGTATCTCTAAAATTGACATTAATGCTATCTTTGATTCGGGAAATATAGAGGAATTAATTACAGACGAGGTTTATACACCATTTCCAACGATTTATCATACAGATCGTCCGGATACTACCTCCACAAAAATAATAGATGGGAAAATAGCGGTTGTTGTTGATGGAAGCCCATTTGTGATTATTTTGCCTGTGGTTTTAACCGAATTCTTCCAAGTAAGTGAAGATTATTACCAAGGCTTCTTAATGAGCTCTTTTACTCGTTCCATTCGCTACTTGGCATTCATGATTGCCTTAATTTTACCTTCGCTATATATTGGCTTAACAACGTATCACCAACAACTTATACCAACAAATTTAGTATTTAATCTCCAAGCACAACGAGAAGGTGTTCCTTTTCCAGCGGTTGTTGAGATTTTAATGATGGAGATTACCTTTGAGATTCTAAGGGAAGCCGGTGTACGGATGCCTCGAGCTGTTGGTCAAGCCGTATCAATTGTTGGGACACTTGTTATCGGTCAAGCAGCCGTTGAAGCAGGGATTGTTTCCAACTTCCTCGTGATTGTCGTAGCACTCACGGCAATGGCAGGTTTTGTCTCACCTATTTACTCTTTCGCTAACTCAGCTAGATTGCTTCGGTTTGGCTTAATTTTACTTACTGGTTTCTTAGGTCTATATGGGACCCTACTAGGTATTATTGTTATACTATCTCATTTAGCAAGCCTTCGCTCATTTGGAGTCCCTTATTTGGCACCTGTCGGACCATTTATTCTAAGTGGCCAAAAGGATACCATTTTTCGATTTCCCATTAAAAGCTTAAATAAGAAGCCAAGTTTTCTAACAAAAAAAGCGACAAATGAGAAAGAAGCGAATAAAAGCAAAGAAGGTGAGAAGTCTTGAGGTGGGTCATTATTATCTTACTTAGTTTATTCTTAATACTAGGTTTAGGAGGCTGCTGGGACCGTCGTGAATTAAATGACATTACCTTTGTCGCAGGAATGGCCATTGAAAAAGGGAAAACAGCTAATTATGAAATAACGTTAGAAGTAATTAATGCAAGTCAGTTAAATCCTAAAACGGCCCAAGGGAACACCCCTACAGTTTCTTTTTCATTGGAAGGGGATACAATTTCAGAAATAGACGATAAAATGAACATCGGTCTTACTCGTCAGTTGGATTTTTCCCATACACGAACGATTGTGATAGATGAAGCGTTAGCGAGGGAAGGTGTGGGCCCCTTTCTTCAATATATTGAACGAAGTGCTGAATTTCGTAACGATTTTCATTTATTAATCGCAAAAGATGTCAAAGCAAAAGAAATCATTAAGACGCTATATCCTGTCCAACTCGTTCCTTCAATGAAGCTTGACGTCCAATTAAAATCACTTGCAGAAGAATGGGGAGGATATCCAGAGGTTCGATTTATCGAATTCACTTCCAATATTGCTTCAGATGGAAGACAGCCTGTTGCTGCTGTTGTGTCAATAGAAGGGGACCCTAGTAAAGGAGAAACCGTTCAAAACAATCAGAAAGCCTCACTTGAAGCGAATGTGGTTGTAGATGGATTAGCTATCTTCGATGAAGATAAACTTATTGGTATGTTATCTATAGAAGAAGCTAGAAATTATGTTTGGACACAAGATATACAGAAAACAACAGTTATAGCTGATTGTAACCCAGACCAATTTTTTTCTGTACGTATTTTTAATTCTCACACGGAAATAAAAGCTAGTTATCAAGGGGAACAACCAGTCATTTTAATCAAACTCGTTTTAGAAGGTGAGCTTCAATCTACTCAATGTGCAAAGGATGAAACGAGTAAAATTAAGACCTTTGAAAAATATGAAAAGATTTTGGCAGAGGAGATACCTCGAATGATAACTACTACCATCGGTAAAGTTCAGGAACAGTATGGCGTTGATATATTTGGTTTTGGGGAAGAAATGGAACGTCAACAATACAAAAAATTTAAGTCTGTAAAATCGAAATGGAATGACGAATTTAAACGGGCAAAAATTGATGTAGAAGCAAAGGTATTTATTCGCCGTGATGGGATAAGAAATGAGAGTTTTATACAAGAACTGGGTAAATAAAAACTAGGTTCTTAACCTTATTAGTATTTATTTGCTACAATAGAAGAATGAATTAATGGAAGAAGTTGGGGGAGAGACGAAATGACACTGTTAAGCGAAGAAAGCTTTGAAAGTCGAATTAATATAGTTAAACAATGTACAAAACCCTTTTTTGACCGAGCATGGGAACATGACAAAGAAGGATCTTTTCCAAAAGAAAATATTGATGATTTGCGTAAGATTCAATATCAGGCTCTAACGGTACCTAAAATATACGGAGGACTTGAGATTTCTTTATTTGAGCTTGTTCAACTTCAAGAGACAATTGCAGAAGCAGACGGTGCAACATCTTTATCAATTGGTTGGCATATTGGCATCATTAAGAATCTTTTTGAAAATCCGAGTTGGGAGGAACATAAATTTGCAGATCTTTGCAAAAGAGTGGTCGAAGGGTCACTAATTAATGCTGCGGTAACAGAACCAGAGACGGGGAGTCCGACCCGTGGAGGGAAGCCAGTAACGAGCGCGAAAAAAAACAAAAATTCTTGGATTATTAATGGAAGAAAGACGTTTACGACAATGGCTCCAGTTCTAGACTTTTTTATTGTTAGTGCAGCAATTGAAGGGTCTGAAATGGTAGCGAACTTCTTGATTTCAAAGAATGCACAAGGTTTATCAATTAATAACACCTGGAACATGATGTCGATGCGCGCAACCGGTAGTCATGACTTGATTTTAGAAAACGTCACAGTGGCAGAGGACGATTTAGTTGAGTATATCACCCCAGGGGATAAGCCGGCTGCGGGTTGGTTGTTACATATCCCTGCGTGCTATCTTGGAATCGCACGTGCAGCAAAAACTTATGCGGTGAATTATGCCAAAAGCTATTCACCAAATAGTATTGAAGGAACAATTTCTGAACTTCCAAATGTGAGACAGAAGATTGGAGAAATTGAACTTTTACTTCACCAAAGTAGTTATTTTCTATATGGAGTTGCTAAAAAATGGGATGGAGCAAGCGAGAATGAACGAAACCAAATGAAGCCAGAGCTTGCTGCAGTGAAAAACTGTGTGACAAATCAAGCGATTGAAGTTGTTGATCTGGCGATGAGAATTGTTGGAGCTAAGAGCCTATCATTAGAGCATCCCCTCCAAAGATATTATCGTGATGTACGTGCAGGGCTGCATAATCCTCCTATGGATGATATGACAATCATGCTACTCGCACAACATGTATTAAGTAAGTCGTAACACCATAGGATTATGAAAGCTTACCAACTGTTATCACTCAACTACTTGAGACAAAAAAATGAGATAAGGGGGAGGTCCCATGCGCGTTTTTGCGAAACCTAAGGTTGTTGTTAGCCAATGTTTAGAATTCAGCGCATGTCGGTATAACGGCGACAAAATTAAGGATGAAATGATTGTTGGGCTTCAACCTTTTGTTGAGTTTATCCCTGTTTGTCCTGAAATTGAAATTGGTCTAGGGACACCTAGAGAAGTGATTCGCCTGGTCGTTAAAGGTGATGAGACAAGGCTAGTACAGCCCAAAAGTGGACAAGACCTAACGATGGAAATGACTGAATTTTCTCGTGATTTTCTGACTGCACTTGAAGAAGTTGATGGATTTCTTTTAAAAGGTCGTTCCCCAAGCTGTGGCATTACAGATGCAAAAGTATATAGTGGAATAGAGAAGGCACCTGTTGTGCGAACAGGAAGCGGACTTTTCACAAAACATATAAAAGAATTGGTGCCTGATACAATTCTTGAAGACGAGGGACGTTTAAAAAATTTTGTCATCCGTGAGCACTTTTTTACGCATATTTTTACAATGGCAGAATTCCGCGAGCTAAAAACAAACCAGAAAACAATATCTGGCTTGATGCAATTTCATGCTAAAAATAAATATTTATTTATGGCTATTCATCAAGATAAAATGAGGCAAATGGGAAAATCTGCTGCCAATCATGCAAAGAGGTCGGTAAATGAAGTTTATCGTGATTATGAACTCGCTATGTGTGATTTGTTTTCAAGGCCTCCAAGTGCAGGTTCTCATATTAACGTATGTCTGCATGTATTTGGTTATTTTTCAAAGCAAGTGACAGTAGGAGAAAAAAAACACTTTAATTTTGTGCTTGAAAAATACCAGCAACAAAAAATACCATTAAGTAGTGTTTTAACAATTCTTCGATCTTGGTGTTACCGTTTTGAGAATCAATATTTGTTGAGCCAAACATATTTTGAACCTTATCCAGAAGCTTTAATTGCAATTAGTGACTCTGGCAAAGGTCGAAACTTATCGTAATATACATGTTATTAAAAAACAGGAATCTTCACTATTGGGAGTCCTGTTTTTTTGTGTGTTAATACAGATAAAAAACCATTGACTATTATAGTACAGCTATCCTATAATGAACCTAAGAAAGAAAGATTAAAAGTAGGAGGGATACATCGTGAGTGCAACAGTTAGAAATACAGAGAGAAAAACTCAGGAAGTTCAAGAAGAACCTACAATCTTAGATATGATAAACGAATATTACAGTAGCAATTAATAACTTTATAAGAGGTCTGTCTAAAAGGGTAAAGAAATCACTCAGACAGACCTCTTTTTGCATGTTGGTGTCAAGCGTTCAAAGTAATGTTTCTTGCAATAAAGTAAGAAATAGGATATAATTATAATATTGATTTAAATTTCTTGTAGTAAAGCGACTTTCTAATCACGTGGCACGGTCATAGGAGCCGTAACGATGAAAGAGAGGTAGGGCTTTTATTGTTTAAAAAGATGAAAACGGGTCTATACCCTTTATACAGATTTCTTAATAGTACCGCAAATAAGAGTTTATTATTCACATATTATAAGGAATAGTCACTCTATGAGGGACTTTCCTTATAATATGTGAATTTTTATTTACCTCGGATTGTAAATACGATTGGCATATTAGAGAAAATCATATGAAGAATGGAGTTTTTAACATGGCACAAACTGGTACAGTTAAATGGTTCAATGCTGAAAAAGGATTCGGTTTTATTGAAGTAGAGGGCGGAGACGACGTCTTTGTACACTTCAGCGCAATTACAGGTGAAGGTTTTAAATCATTAGATGAAGGTCAATCAGTTGAATTTGACATTGTTGATGGAGACCGTGGACCGCAAGCTTCTAACGTAGTAAAGCTATAATAGAAGTTTAACCCTCCTAACTATTTAGGAGGGTTTTTTGCATATTTTTGGAGAAGACTACCAGTGAAGAGATTATAGTATCAAGTTGAATTCTCCACTGCAACAAAAAAAAGACTCCATATAGGAGTCTTTTATGCATTATTAAGCTTTTTGAACGTTAGCAGCTTGCTCGCCACGGTTACCTTCAACGATTTCAAATGTTACAGCTTGACCTTCTTCAAGGCTTTTGAAACCTTCAGATTGGATAGCTGAGAAATGTACGAATACATCGTCTCCACCTTCGCGCTCGATGAAACCGAATCCTTTTTCTGCGTTAAACCATTTTACTGTACCTTCTAACATGTTGTTTCCTCCTATTGCATGCACCTATGTACACATTGTATTACTATCTTCGTCATTAATAAAATTGCAAGAGGAAAAAACACAGTTGGTATTCCTACTTTCCATCTTAAGAACGAACAAAAATAATTAACCTTATAATAGCATATCTATTTTTAGAAAGCAAGGTTTCAACATGCTCACTCACTTAAATAAATTACTTTTTCTGGATAGTCTACAGTGCATTAAAAAATAAAATATCCTATATAATCAGAGTGTTTTATGGGGAGGATTTGATTAGTTAGCTGATTATGCTTTTGTTTTGCAGTATTTAAAGAAAACCCTTACAATAATTATCGAACACATTAACTTAATTGGAGGAAAACCTCATATGAACTTTAGGACTCTTGGTAAAACGAATATGAAAATTAGCGAAGTTAGCTTTGGAACTTGGGCGATTGGCGGTGATTGGGGAAATGTGCAAACAACTGATGCCGTTGAAGCTCTTAAACATGCAATTGACCAGGGAGTTAACTTTTTTGATACAGCTGATGTTTACGGGGGAGGAAGAAGTGAAGAAATCATCGGACAAGTACTCAAGGAGCGTTCTGAGCGAATATATGTTGCTACCAAGTTTTGTAGAAGTGGCGATATTTCAGATCCGAAGACATACTCCTATGAGCAGGTAAAAGAGTATGCTGAAGCAAGTCTAAAAAGATTGAAACAAGACGCAATAGACCTTTATCAAATTCATTGCCCTCCCACAGAGATACTTAAGGACGGAGAAGTCTTTCACACATTAGACCGTTTACAAAAAGAGGGACTTATTCGAAACTATGGTGTAAGTGTAGAGTCTGTGGAAGAAGGTCATATTTGTATTGAACATGAGAATGTTGCTTCGCTTCAAGTTATTTTTAATATTTTTCGTCAGAAGCCACTAGACTCTCTTTTTAAGGAAGCTTTAAAAAAGAATGTTGGGATAATTGTGCGACTTCCGCTTGCAAGTGGATTACTAACAGGTAAATACACCGCTTCAAGTACTTTCGAAGAAAATGATCACCGTAATTTCAATCGTGATGGTCAAGCATTTAATGTCGGTGAAACCTTCGCAGGGCTTCCTTTTGAAAAAGCGGTTGAATTAAGTGATGAATTGAAATGGATAGCAGACGGAAGAGGAAGTATGACTTCAGCGGCGTTGCGTTGGATTTTAGATCAACCTGAAGTTAGCTGCGTCATTCCAGGTTTTAAAAATGTGAAACAAGTTGATGGAAATTTGGAAGCTATAGACACCCCAAGTTTTTCAGAAGAAGAACTTAAGAAGTTAAGTCAATTTTACAAAAGTGACATTGTTCAACATATACGCGGAAAATATTAAGGAGAGAAGTCGAGCCAATGCGCTCGGCTTTTTTTGATTGTGGCTTCATAGTACCCTTTTACAAAGAAAACATATTATTTATAAATCCACTTTACTATTCCTTCACATTGAATATATATACTTTACCTTGAATGAATTTATAGGAGGGGAATATATGAAGTTTAAAAAGACATTACTAACGAGTCTTGCTTTTGGATTTGCATTTACTCAATTTCCACTGAACTCAGTACAAGCTACATATGAAACGCCATTTTTCCAATACAAAGGAGATACATTACAGATTAATCAAGTTGCTCAATATGACAGTCAGGTTGGAGAGGGCGGCACGGAAATTTTAGCGTATGACGAATTGCGCAAGAAAGCCTTCGTCACCAATGGAACGGATGAGGCACTGGATATTCTATCGTTTGAATCATTAAAGTCAGGTGAATTTCAAGAAATTACAACCTCAAAAAGAATTTATTTAAAAGATTTTGGAATATCAAATGTTGATGATATTACCAGTGTTGCCTCACATCCAACAGAGAACCTCATTGCCCTTTCAGTTGTAAGCGTTCCGAAAACGGACCAAGGGTACATATTATTTTTAACAAAAGACGGTGACTATATAACGAAAGCAGAGGTAGGTTCATTACCTGATATGGTCACGTTTTCTCCAGATGGTAAGAAGGCTATTGTTGCCAATGAAGGTGAGCCTAGTGACGATTACCTTGTTGATCCAGAGGGGACAGTATCAATTATCGATATTGAAAAGGATATGAAAGAAGACATGTCATTAACAGTACGTACACTTTCCTTTACTGAAGATATGCTTGATGACGAAGTGCGTGTTAGTTCTAAAGGGTCTGTGTTGCAACAGCTGGAGCCTGAATACGTGAGCGTAACTCCTAATAGCAAAACTGCCTATGTTTCCTTACAAGAAAACAATGCGATTGCAACGATTGATTTAGAGAAAGAAGAAATTACAAGTGTGAAGGGTTTAGGTGTAAAGGATCATTCGGTTGCTGGAAATGAGTTAGATGGGAAAAGAGACGGCGAAATAACTATTGAGAAACTGCCACTGCTTGGATTCTATATGCCTGATGCGATAGAGACCTTCCAAGTAGGGGATAAAACGTATATTCTTACACCAAATGAAGGTGACGCAAGAGATTACGATGGCTACTCCGAAGAAGCAAGTATTAAGGATATCTCAGACAACATTCAATTGAATGCTGATAATTACGAAGGGTATTCTCAAGCTGAATTAGATCAACTAGTAGAGGAGGGGTTGCTCGATACGTTGTCTAAAACTAAAATCACTTTAGAGGACGGACTCGTTGAAGGTAAATATGAAGCGTTATATTCCTATGGTGCAAGAAGCTTTTCGATATTTGATGCTGAAACCATGGAGCTCGTTTTTGATAGTGGTTCTGATTTTGAAAAACTAATTGCCGATGCGTTACCTACTTACTTTAATACTACGAACGATGAAATTGATTTTGACAAACGGAGTTCTGCAAAAGGACCTGAACCAGAAACTGTGGTGACAGGGCGCATTGAAGGAGTTACGTACGCTTTTATTGCCTTAGAGAGAATGAGTGGAATTATGGTTTATGACTTAAGCAATCCGAAACAACCTACTTTTGTTACATTCATATCTAGTCGTGATTTCACCGAGGATGTAAAGGGAGATGTTTCTCCTGAAGGATTAAGATTTATCACAGCAGAAAATAGCCCTACTGGCCATGCCACTCTAGCCGCCACTCATGAAGTTTCCGGAACAGTAGCAGTCTATGAATTCAAGGGAATTCCGTCATATACTGATGTGGACGAGTCATTTTGGGCCTATGATTATATCCACGATTTAACTCGTCAAGGTATCGTCACAGGGAAAGAAGATATGAGCTTTGCTCCTCATGAATCGGTAACAAGAGGACAGTTTGCTATTATGATTTCAAGAGCGCTTGGATTAGAGGCGACTTCACCTAACTATCAGTTCTCAGATGTAGGGGAATGGGCAAGAGACGAAGTGCAAGCTGCCTATGACGCTAATATCACAAAAGGAAGATCGTCTGGTTTGTTCTCCCCAAATGATCCCTTAACAAGAGAGCAAATGGCTACGATAGTTGTTAGAGCCATTGAACATAAGACTGGGACAAAGGTAGTTGTAGAAGGTGAGAATGAATATAAAGACAAAGATAAAATTGATGATTATGCAGTAAATGCAGTTCAAACACTTTATCAATTAAGTATTATGGAAGGCTCAAAAGGGTATTTCTTACCTAAACATACAGCTTCGAGAGCTGAAAGTGCAAAAGTACTTTCTTTGCTTTTACAAGAGATAAAATAGGTAAAACTATAGAGGCCGCTGAAAAACCCTTTGAAAGCATTTCGAGGAAGCAGTAATGGCTTCACTCGTTGTGCGCCCTGCTATGAGAAAACCACTCATAGCAAGGCTTTTCAAAACCGGGCAACGGCTCCGCGCATTACTAAGAGGGCACTGAAATGGGGAAATCCCCCTTTTTTCAGTGTCCTCTTAAGCTCTCGCGGCGTTTTAAATATCAGGATAGTCCACAGATTTTTTTAAGAGATCGGTCATAAAGGATTTTTTAAAATAAAATGCAAAATTCTTATTTGAGATAGGAGCGTTGTAAACGTGTGAATAGATAGGCCTATAGGGTTTTGAATCTTTCGTTCGGATTTGAATGTATTTTCCGCTTGACGTATGAAGCTGACCGTCTGTTTTAATATGATTTTTCATTTGTTCGATGATGGTATGGAAATCTTCTTCTAGTTGATGATAAAAGGCGTCTCCTTTTATCATTTCGAAATAAACTGGTTTTTTAAAGAACCAGTCAGTTGGTTCTCCCATTTTAACGACAGGGATATAGATTAATCGATTTATTTTCTGATATAATCGAGATTCCTCAAAACCTATATTATTTAATAAATCATCAACTTGGGTTGCCAGTTGGGTGATAAACATCGTTTCAATTGGAAGTCCATTTACCTTTGCTTTATTTGTTTTTAATTCTCCGTCTTCAAAATCGGTTAAGCTATTGCCATTCTGTAAACCTAAAAGAATTTCGAGAAGTTGTCCAATTCTTCCTTTATTAATCAAATCAATTGAGATATCCTTGAATAAAGTTTCAAAGGGGATATCATTGATAGTTTGATTTTGCATTTTATCTAATGCATCTAAAAGTTTCATTTATAATCACCTCATATTTTTTGACCAGACACTAAGTAATGAATATAGTTTTGTAGTACGTTTTTTTTGAAAATATCCGAAAATTAATTTCCCAATATAATTATATAGGTTGTAGGAGATTATAACTAGGGTTTATTTGTGATAAATGGAGGTTTGTATAGATGATAGCTGATACAAGTAAACTAGCTCGTCCTGTTTTAAAATGGGCTGGTGGGAAGACACAACTGTTAAATACCTTTGAAACATACTACCGGGACCTATTAAAAGAAAGAAATATTAAGAAATATGTCGAGCCGTTTGCCGGAAGCGGGGCCGTATTGTTCGATATTGTGCAAAAATATGAGATTGAAGAAGCCTATATTTGGGATATTAATCCTGAATTATATACAGTATATGAAGTGATAAAAAGGGATGTCGCTAGTCTTATCAGCATTTTAGAAAAATTTGAGCTAGAGTTTATTCCACTGGACAAGGAAGCTAGGAAAGAATACTATTACCAAATTAGACAGGATTTCAACTCAGATTTGTTGGAGTTTGATTTTAGGTCTTATCATGAAAAAAAGATGATACGTGCAGGGCAGTTTATTTTTTTAAATCGAACTTGCTTTAATGGATTGTTTAGAGTGAATAAAAAAGGATTATTCAATGTTCCGATTGGAGATTATAAAAACCCAAGAATTTGTGATGAAGATAATCTTCAATTAGCTCATCAATTCTTGCAGAGGGTTCACATCCATTTGGGGGATTATAGAGAAAGTAGAGACGTGATTGATACGGAAACGTTTGTTTACTTTGACCCGCCATACAGACCTTTAAATACATCGTCTAGTTTTACGGCATACAGTAAATTCGACTTTACTGATAAAGAGCAAGAAGAGCTTGCTACATATTATAGAGAACTACATGAAAGGGGTGCCTTATTAATGCTTAGTAATTCCGACCCCAAAAATGTGGATGAAGATGACAACTTTTTTGATGATTTATATGAGGGTTTTACGATTGAGCGAGTTAGTGCTAGAAGAAATATAAATTCAAAAGGCGGTAGTCGCGGAACAATAAGTGAGTTATTAATTACCAATTTCTAAAAAATAACTGAGACTAGGTATCGGACGTATTCAAGTACTTTACTAGGAGTTGGAATAATGATTGAGATTTTTCATGAACTAAATAAGGAGAATATCTTTTTTAAAGATGATGAGTTTCTTTTAGTGAAAGAAGATAGCTTGCAGTTATTAAAGAAAATGAATGATGAATCTGTTGATATGATTTTTGCGGACCCACCTTACTTTCTCTCTAATAACGGGATAACCTGCAGCTCTGGAAAAATGGTGTCCGTAAATAAAGGGAAATGGGATACGTTAAATTCACTTGAGGAAATTCATACGTTTAATACAAGTTGGCTGAAAGAATGTCAAAGAATTTTAAAAAAGGATGGGACGATTTGGATTTCTGGAACGTTTCATAATATTTACTCCATCGGCATGGCGTTAAATGAATTACGCTATAAAATATTAAATAATATTACGTGGTATAAAAGAAATGCTTCTCCTAATTTAGCCTGCCGATATTTTACCCACTCGACAGAAACCGTTTTATGGGCAAAGAAGAGTGAGAAAGCTAAGCACTACTTTAATTATAGTTTAATGAAAGAAATTAATAATGGTAAACAAATGAGAGATGTTTGGGACATCCCCACTACGAAAAAAAGCGAAAAAAAACATGGCAAACACCCAACACAGAAACCAATTGCTTTGTTAGAAAGAATTATCTTAGCCTCCACAACAGAAAATCAATTAATTCTTGACCCTTTTAATGGGAGTGGAACAACAGGCATTGTGGCAACAAAGCTAAACCGAAAGTATATTGGAATTGATTTGGAAGAAGAATTCTTATCCCTTACTGAAAAAAGGTACAAAGACGATGTTCAACTCAGTATTTTTTAACATAGACATTGTATTAGGCTAAAACTAAATGTAATGATAGATAAGATAGCATTAAGGCCACTGAAAAAGGACGATTTTCGAGGCCACTGAAAAACCCTTTGAAAGCATTTCGAGGAAGTAGGAATGGCTTCACTCGTTGCGCGCCTTGCTATGAGAAAATCACTCATAGCAAGGCTTTTTAAAACCGGGCAACGGCTCCACGCATTACTAAGAGGGCACTGAAATAGGAAAGCACTCTTTTTCAGTGTCCTCTTTCAAACTTCTCCTTCTAGACGAATAAGCAGCAAACGCATGTAATTGAGAAAAATATGGTACGATAGACAGTAAAGCGTTTGAACAATAAAGGAGATTATGGATAGCAATGGAACATATATTATCTAATGAAATTTTAACGTTAATTTCGGAAGAGAGATTGAAGTATTCCGATGAATATGAGCATTTAGTTGGAAAAGGTGGCTATGTGTCGCCTGATTCTGATTTGGTGATAGATGCTGTTGTCGCCTTAACAATGGGGAAGAATGTTTTGTTGAAAGGTCCAACAGGTTCAGGCAAAACGAAATTTGCAGAAAGCCTATCAAAACTATTTCAAAGACCGATGCACATGGTGAATTGTTCCGTCGATTTAGATGCAGAAAGTTTATTGGGCTTTAAAACATTACATTCCGTGGACGGTAAACAGACCATTGAGTTTGTATCTGGACCTGTAGTAGAAGCAATGAAAAAAGGGCATTTCCTCTATATTGATGAGGTCAATATGGCAAAGCCTGAAACATTACCATTAATTAATAGTGTGCTTGATTATCGAAAAACGTTAACCAATCCTTTTACTGCTGAGGTTGTTAAAGCTGAACAAGGCTTTGGTGTTATCGCAGCAATAAATGAAGGTTATGTCGGAACGGTCCCATTGAATGAAGCCTTAAAAAATCGTTTTGTGATTATTGAGGTACCTTATGTTGAAGGAACGTTGCTTGAAGGACTGATACGTGTAGAAACGCGATTAATAGATGAAAAAACGATTGAACAATTTGTTCGTTTGTCAAAAGACTTAATTTTAGCATCAAAACAAGGTAAATTGTCCGAGGATGCAACGTCGATTCGTGCATTACTTGATGCGTGTGATCTTGCCTCAATCATTCCACCATTAAGAGCAATAAAACGGTCTATTATTGATAAATTGGACGAAGATAGAGAAAAGGAAATCGTAGAAAATTTAGCAGATACTTTATTTTAAGCTTTGAGAAGAGGAGAATAGATGAAATTTATCTTGTTTAATGACTCAAAAGTCGATACAAACCTTTTTCTCCAGCTTCAGGATTTAGCCGGAGTGCTAGCAGAAAATGAGGAATTAGAATTTGACTATCATTTCGGGCACTATATTGACCAAGCTAAAAACCGAATAACAGCGAGTCACTTTTGGGACAATCGAAATAATTTGGAGATGGTTGCCGGTTATAAAACCGACCTTATTTTACGTGCGATTGGCACTAGAAAATATACGAATGAAGATGTTTTAAATAATTATAAAAAGTTAATGGAACCGACTCATCTTAAAAAATTTGCACAACAGCTGTTTACATTATTTGAAGATATTCGAATTGAGGAATTATGCAAGAAAGAACGACCTGGAACTGAGAAGTTATTTACGATTCGCAGAGAAACTTTAAAAAAATATTATCGCAGTCAAGCTCTAACCAATAAGACGATGAGCTATTTCATCGATGAGCTTTTTTGTTTGATTTTTTTAACGGTAGAAGCGACGACGTTTCATGAGAATTTCCAAGAGGCAAACGAGAAGCAATGCCAGTTACTTGATGTTCTTAAGCCGACTATATACGAAGTGTTTGAAGCAAGTAGCACGTCAGATATTGCACGAATTTGTGAAACCATTGTATTTCGTTTAACGTCAGATTATGAACGAGACTCGATGAATGAATATTTTGTCTATCCGTTTTATGAACAAAATAATATCTTAAAAAAAGAGACAAGCTTTGATGATTTAACGAGAAACGAAGAATTAAAAAATGATGATGAGGCAGCAGGTGACCAACAAGATAATGATAGTTCCGAGCAATCCTTTTCAACGTGGCACAGGGAAATTGAAGCAGATGAACAAACAAATCAAACCTTTCTTCAATTTGAACTAGAGAGTGGGACAAAAACAAATATGCTCGGGGATGGTGCACGGGAGAGTGAGGACGGTGACCAGGCCATGGCGTCAATTCAAGGAGCCTCCGGGAAAAGTAAGGAGAAAGATTATTCTTCTCTTGAAGCCTTGCAAGAAACGGAATCGAAGGAGCAAGCTGGTGCTTCTTCGAAATACGGTGAGGAAAACAAGTATGCAATAGGAGTCGATAAGCATGTGACCACACTGACAATGGACGAAATAAGTACGTATCAATCATTTGTAGAGGAGATCGATGGTTATCGTCGAAAGTTAGCATCAACGATTGAAAAAACGTTGGAGCATAAAAAAACGAATCCTAAGCGAGACTTACTCTATGGACGTCTCTCAAAAAAACTGTTACCAATTACATTTGAGGCCGTGCCGAGAGTCTTTTATAAAAAAAACAGTCCATCATCTGATATTGATGCGGTATTTACCTTATTGGTCGATTGCTCTGCTTCTATGCATAATAAAATGACGGAGACAAAAAAAGGAATTACATTATTTCATGAAGTCCTAAAAAAACTTAGAATCCCTCATGAAATTATTGGTTTTTGGGAAGATGCGAACGAAGTAAAAAAGGGATTTCAACCTAATTACTTTCATCGGGTTATTTCCTACGAACAGTCGATTCATAGCATAGGTGCGGAAATTGTTCAGTTACAACCTGAAGAAGACAACCGTGATGGCTTTAGCATCCGCGTTGTAACAGAAGAACTTATTAGACATCCAGAAAAACATAAGTTTTTGCTAGTGTTTTCTGACGGTGAACCAGCTGCAGACTCTTATGATCAGAACGGAATTGTCGATACACATGAGGCAGTGTTGCATGCTAGAAAGCAAGGGATTGACGTAATCGGCATGTTTTTAGCAGATGGGGACATAGAAGAAACCGATGAGAAAACAATGCGTAATATTTATGGGAAAGAGCATGTTCTCATTCCGAGTGTTGATAAATTACCTGAGCAATTTGCCCCTTTATTAAAAAAGTTGATTTTAAAGTCGTTATAGTCGAAACAGATGATTTATCTGATGAAGCAATTGCACATAGTAGATATGGAGGAAGATTGAGTGAGCAATTATGAGAAGTTACCTTTTAATTTTGACCCGAAACGTCCATTCTTTGAACAACTAAATGAATGGATTGGGGATGTGTTTTATGATATTTTACCCGAAGCAGGAATGGAACTGCGTGATGAGCAGATTTTTATGGCCTTTCAACTTGAGAAAGCATTTATTGAAAATAAAATAATGTTTGCTGAAGCAGGTGTTGGAACAGGGAAGACGATTGTCTATTTATTATATGCATTATGCTTTGCACGATATAAACGTAAACCTGCGATTATTGCCTGTGCTGATGAATCATTAATTGAACAGCTCGTAAAAAAAGAAGGGGACATTGCGAAAATCTCTAACTTGTTAGGATTGTCGATTGATGTACGACTTGCTAAGTCAAAAGACCAATATCTTTGCTTACAGAAACTTGACCAAGAAAGAGAAACAGAAGATTATCATGAAATTTATGACGATATGTATGTTTCATTACCACCATTCGTACATTCAAATCAAACGATGCAATCATACTATCATTATGGCGATCGGAAAGAATATCCAACGCTTACGAATGAGCAATGGAATAAAGTAGGTTGGGATTCGTTTCAAGACTGTTTCGTATGTGAGCAGCGACATCGTTGTGGCCAAACCCTTTCACGGGAACATTACCGGAAGTCAACAGATTTAATTATTTGCTCTCATGATTTTTACATGGAACATGTATGGACGTATGAATCAAGAAAACGAGAAGGACAGCTCCCGCTTCTACCTGAGGCAAGTTCAGTTGTGTTTGATGAAGGACATTTACTAGAAGTTGCCGCACAAAAGGCATTAACATATAAATATCGACATGACGTCCTAGAAGAACTTCTGACGCGCTTACTTGAAAATAATGTACGTGAAGAATTTGCTGTTCTTGTTGACGAAATGATTTCGCAAAGCCTTCATTTGTCATTTTTACTGCGTGATCATTCAAAAGTGGTCCAAGGTTCCAATCGAAGGGAGCTTGTCAATGAAGAGATCGTTATCTCTGAAGCAAGTCGTTTTGTCTCGTTAATCTCGCGACTAGAAGATGAGATTGTTTTTGAAAGTGAACTTTATACGATTAATGAGTATCAATTAAAAATTGTAGAAGAACATTTAGATATGATTCAACATGCGCTTTCTATTTTTGTGAAAAGAAATAATGTTATTTCTTGGGTGACTGAGGATAAGCAAGGCTTCACGCTAGTTATTATGCCACGTCTAGTTGAAGAAGTATTAAAAGAAAAAGTATTTTCAAAACATATTCCGTTTATCTTCTCTTCAGCAACATTATCAACAAATGAATCGTTTTCCTACTTAGCTGAGAGTTTGGGAATTGATAAGTTTCAATCATTTACTGTGGAATCACCGTTTGATTATGAAAATCAAATGAAGCTTTATGCACCAAATATTCAAAACGAGAAAGCTTTTGAACATAAGCTTGATTATACGTATAGTGTGTTGAAAGAAACCAATGGTAAAGCCTTACTTCTGTTTACAAGTGAAGAAGAATTAGTACAATTCAAAACTGCGGTAGGAAATACGGCATCTTTTAATGAATGGCGCTTTTTATTCGAGGGGGAGCAGGAAATTAGTGAACTTATCTCTAAATTTCAAGAGGACATCAATTCTGTCCTTTGTGCGGTTAGTTTATGGGAAGGTTTAGATATACCTGGAGAATCTCTCTCAAACGTTATTATTTGGTCATTGCCATTTCCTCCTAAGGATCCAGTGTTTGAAGCCAAGCGAAATGCAGCAAGCTCTGCCTATTGGGACGTGGATGTTCCGTACATGATGCTTCGTTTACGTCAAGGGATCGGTCGCTTAATTCGTACTCACGCTGACCGAGGAATCGTTTCAATTTTAGACGAACGAATACATGAAGATGAGAAGCTTTTAGGATTAATTAAAGAGATTGCCCCAGTGGGGATTTCTTAAATGTCTTAAAGACGAATAGTAATATTTAGAGGCCAATGAAAAAGGTGCGATTTTCATCTTTTTTCAATGGCCTTTCAGCAATGAGCGCAACGTGTGGAGCCATTAATTTGCTAAAAGGGACTTTTTTAGTGCCCCTCTAAGCAGTAAGTATCGCTGTATCTCTTCCAGAATTGGTTTCTATCTGAATTATTTTTTTCTGTTTAGTTATGTGGCGAAAAAGCAGTTAACTACTCCGATGTATATTCAAGATTAGATGTTCCATCCTAATGATGTAGGGATATAATAGCTGAGAGGATGGTATATATTGGACACGAATTTAGCTTATTTACGTGAATCATTATCAAACCATGTAGACAATCACGAAATCTGTCAACGAATCTATAACAGATTGGAGCAGCACTCGTACGAGAATGAGGAAGCTTTTGTAAATGGATTAGATGATGGAGAAGCAGAGATTTTAAATTTAATTCTAGAGAAAGAAATAGGTTACGCCCGTCAGGAAGAGGATGAACAAAGAATTGCGCAATTAAGTGGAGTTTATGAATTATTAATTTAAGGTATGAGTATAACGGAAATCGGGGCATTGTTTTTTTTGAACAATGCCCTTACTCTTAATGTAAGGAAATTTCCATTTCTATAAGAAGCAGAAAAGGGAGTTGACATATGGATAATAAAGATAGAAATTTGCAGGAGGAACAGGAACGGGTAGACAGCGTCGTTGCTCAAATTGGGGAACGAATAGAGGAACTAAAAGTGAAGGTCGGGGGAGTAAAAGAAGATGTTGTTGATATCCGAAAAAAGTTTTGGGATGATGTTACCGTTAATTTAGAGAATGCGGAAGAAACAGCTGAAACAGTTGCTAGTATTAAGCAACAGGCAGAAGTGTTATCTGAGCAGGAACGTCGTCATCAGCATGATGTGAAACAACTGAGAAGTTTACATAGGCTCAAGGATAAGCCATATTTCGGTAAAATTATATTTACCGAAGAGGATGAAACAGCAGGAGAAGCTATTTATATTGGAACGGCATCATTTGTGGATCGAAATGGCGTCGACTTTTATGTTTATGATTGGAGGGCACCTATCTCAAGTTTGTATTATGATTCAGGGCCTGGGACTGCAAGTTACGAGACACCTGTTGGGACTATTTCCGGTACGATTGATGAAAAACTGCAGTTTATCATTCGGCAAGCGAAGATAGAGCATATGTTTACGACTGGCATTACAATCGGTGATGAAATGCTTCAGGAAGTATTGGGAGAACAGGCTAATTCGCAAATGAAGAGTATTGTTGCAACAATACAGCAGGAACAGAATCAAATTATTCGTAATGAACGTTGCCGTATCTTAATTGTTCAGGGCGTTGCTGGAAGTGGGAAAACCTCAGCTGCTCTCCAAAGAGTGGCCTACCTTCTCTATAGGTATCGGACGACGTTACAAGCCGATCAGATAGTTCTATTTTCACCTAATCCAATGTTTAATAGTTATATTGGTAGTGTCTTACCCGAACTTGGGGAAGAGAATATGCAACAAACAACGTTTCAAGATTATATAGAGCATCGTTTAGGAGACGAGTTTTCTTTAGAAGATGGATTTTCTCAAATGGAATATGTCTTAACTGATTCGGAAAAACCAGAGTATTTTGCTCGATTAGAAGGAATTAAATTTAAATCATCGATTCGGTTTATGGAAGAGATGGATGTATTTGTGGAGAAATTAAATGAGGAAGGCCTTGCTTTTAAAAAGATAAATTTAAAAGGGGAAGTCTTGTTCTCAAATGAGATGATTGAAACTTGGTTTTATGAACTTGATCCAACTCTATCGATCCCAAATCGCATCAACCTTGTCTGCGAACGCTTACTTAAAGAGCTTAGAGAAATGGAAAAGCAAGAACGCAGAAAGGAATGGGTAGAAAGGGAAATAGAATTACTTGATAAAGAAAGTTATCTTTATGCGTTTAACAGAGTGAGTAAACAAAATGAAGACCTTAAAGACGATAGCTTTTATGATTACGATCGTGAGGAAGAAATCCTGAAAACGATGGTTATAAAAAGACATTTTAAAAAAGTCCGACATGCAATAAAAAAGATTCGATTCTTGGATGCCCCAAAAATATATATGACTTTTCTTAAAGAGATTAGTCAACTTTCAGATTTAAAAGATGGTAGGGAAATGTTTAAGCAGGCGACAAGTCAGATTGAAAAAGGTGTATTACCTTTTGAAGATGCCACGCCATTCTTATATTTAAAAGGGAAGATTGAAGGGTTCGAAATGAATACTATCATTCGGCATGTCTTTATTGATGAAGCACAAGATTATTCGCCATTTCAGTTTGCCTTTATAAAGAGCATGTTTCCTAGAGCAAAAATGACGGTTTTAGGAGATAAGCATCAGTCGATTTATACGCATTCACTATTATCTTCTTTTCAGTCATCTTTACAGTCACTATTTAAACACGAAGAGATAGAATCGTATGAGTTAACAAAAAGCTATCGATCAACAAAACAAATTACCGAATGCACGAAATCCATTATTGATGCGGACATTGAACCTTTTAATCGTGAAGGAAATAAACCTATCATTACACGTATTAAACAAGATGGTGATTTATATCAATGGTTGGTGAAAAGAGTAAGCCAATTAAGAGACGAACGAAAACGTACAGTTGCAATTATTTGTAAAACAGCACAAGAGTGCGTGCAAGCTTATGAACAATTAAAAGAATTGTTGTCAATCAGGCTCATGACAAAAACCTCCACCGGCTATGATGAAGGTACTCTCATCATTCCTTCCTATTTAGCAAAAGGAGTTGAGTTTGACGCCGTCATCGTCTATAACGCTTCGAGCTATGTCAAAGAAAGTGAGCGTCATTTATTCTACACGGTATGTACGCGAGCGATGCATAATCTAGATATTTGCTATAAAGATGTTTTCCCGTTTTTAAAAGATATTCCAAAAGAAACATATATAGAGGATACAAAACATGGTTTTACGAGTTAAACATCAAGGAGGTAACGATGGATAAGTTACAAAAAAATGAGCGTTCAATTAAATTTGTAAAGCGTGTAGAAATTCAAAAAAATAGTGAGACTCATTCATCAGGACTTGTGCTCGAACCGGGTAATTGGGGGGAATACGATCCGTTTCTTCTTTTAGCAGAAGATTATTTCAAGCGAGGAACGTTTCCGTTACATCCACATCGTGGAATGGAGACGTTCACCTACGTTATTGACGGAGTCCTTGAACATTCAGACAACCAAGCGGGTGAAGGAGTTCTTAATCCAGGGGATGCCCAGCTTATGACGGCTGGAAAAGGAGTCCTTCATAGTGAGGATCCTCTCGAAGGAGAAACTGTTCATTCACTTCAGCTTTGGTTAAATTTACCTAGTGGATATAAAATGACAGAACCTCGTTATCAAAACCTAGTAGGGGAAGAGATGCCAACAAAAGAAGAGCATGGAGTCAAAATCCGTGTTTTCTCGGGAAGGTCGAATGGTCTTGTGGCAGAGACGAAAAATTATATTCCATTTAATATGGTTGAAATTACAATGGAGAAAGGAACAAATTATATCCAAGATATCCCACCTGCTTACAATGGATTTGTATATGTCCTTAGTGGAAAAGCCGAAGTTGGGGAAAGCGGGCAAATGGTTCAAACAAGGGATGTGGCACTGCTTGATTCAGTAGAGGATACGACTTCAAGTCAGCTTACTATAAATGCGCTGGAGACAAGTCAACTATTGTTTTATGCCGGTAAGCCAATTAATGAACCCGTGGTTGCCAGAGGTCCTTTTGTCATGAATACAGAGGAAGAAATTTATCAAGCATTTGCTGATTATCGGGATGGGAAATTTAAGTAATGTTAATGTGAGTTATGATTACCCCTGAAGATATTTCCATCTAAGGGGGGAGGTTGATTAATTTGATTCTGTTCTAGCATGTGAATAAAATAGGAGGTCAAAATGATTGATGCACATCTTCATTTAGATCAATATAAGGTAGGTCAAATACAAGAGTGGGTTAAAACATGGCAAGAAGCAGGTGTTGAACGTGTTATGGCTGTTTCAACTAACTTAGCTTCTTCCTACAAAACATTAGAACTGCAACGATGTTTTCCTTCTTTTGTTCATGCTTGTGTGGGGTTTCATCCAGAATATTCACTTCCGCCGGAAAAGGATGTCCTAGAGTGGGAAAAGCTTCTTCAAATAGAGCGTAATCGGATTACTGCAATCGGCGAGATTGGCTTACCCCACTATTCGCTGGAAGCTAACTCATTAGAGAAGCACATTGATCTCCTTAAACATTATCTTGATATAGCATCCGCTCAGGAATTACCCGTTGCTCTGCATGCAGTTCATGAAAAAGCGCATCTCGTCTTACAACTAGTAAAAAAGAAGCAAATACAAAAAGCACATTTTCATTGGTTGAAAGCACCTAGAAATGTTGTACATGCGATCGTTGAAGCTGGATATTATTTATCTGTGACCCCTGAAGTTTGCTACCGAGAGCGTGATATGGAGCTAGTGAACGACGTCCCTTTAGCAAATCTACTGACTGAAACAGATGGACCTTGGCAGTTTGAAGGTCCGTTTAAGAACAAACCGACTTCACCATTACTATTACGTGATGTTTTGTTTAGCCTCGCAGAAATCAAACAAATGAATGTTCATGAACTAGAAATGCAACTTACATTGAACACGAAGAACTGCTATCAGCTTAGATGAAAGTGTTTTTCTTCTTAAGAGAAATAAGATGAAGTGGTTGCCATTAAGGAACCACTCTAGTTAAATAAAGTAAGATAAAGGAGTTGAAGCATATGAATGTTATGAAACTATTAAAATCGAGACGTGCGATTCGAAATTATGAACCTCGTCACGTAGAAAAAGAGAAAATTGAGCAATTATTAGAAGCAGCAACATTGGCACCAAACGACCGAATGAGAGAGCCTTGGAGCTTTTATGTGATTCAGGGTGAAGCCAAAGATAAGTACGTACAACTAGCGAAAGATTATTTAGAAGAACGATTCCAAGCAAAACCTAAATTAGTAGAAAGTTCATTAAAAGTAGTGACAACAACACCAGCCATGATCGTTGTTGCTTCGGATATTGTAGAAGGTGACGACGAAGCTACGAGAGATAATGAGTATGCTGTTTGCTGTGCCATTCATTCCATGTGGCTTATGGCGATGGATTTAGATTTAGGTTTCGTTTGGAGAACAAGAGGAGTCGGACTTGTCAGCGACGCACGCATGAATGAATTTATAGGCTCACTTCAAAATAAGAAAATTATTGGAACAGTTTACATAGGGTATCCTGATCAAGAAGCATTAGACAAATTAAAACCTAAAACTAGGATCCCATTTTCTGAAAAAACAACATGGTTATAATAAGGGGTGGTAGACATGGAGAGGCTTAACATAGAAGTTGTACAAAAACATCTTTCACAACTTTCAGGATGGGCAGTATCAGATGAAAAATGGCTTGTTAAAAAATATCGCTTTCGTTCGTATCTTAGCGGAATTGAATTTGTAAATAAAATTGCGAATCTTTCGGAAGAAGAAAATCATCATCCGTTTATTTCGATTGATTATATTTTGGTAACGATAAAGCTTTCTTCTTGGAAGGCAAACGGCATCACGAATCTAGATTTGAGATTAATAGAGGAATATGACCAGTTTTATGCTGAAAGAAAAGAAGGATAGACTATTTACTTATTGTTTAATTCCTTGTAATCTTTACATTGTGGGAATTTGAAAAAAGGGGACACATGAAATGATAAAAGCTGTTTTTTTTGATTTGGATGATACACTTTTATGGGATCAAAAAAGTGTCAAAGAAGCCTTCGTTGCAACGTGTAAGGTGGCACAGGAGAAGTATGGTTTTGATTTAGAAGAATTCGAAGAAGCTGTACGCCAGGAAGCGAGAGAACTATATGCTTCGTATGAAACCTATGATTTTACACAAATGATTGGAATTAACCCATTCGAAGGGCTTTGGGGAAATTTTAATGATGATGATGACAATTTCAGAAAAATGAAGGATATTGTCCCTACATATCGTAAAGAAGCATGGACAAGAGGATTAAAGGCGTTAGGAATTAATGATGAAGCATTTGGTGCTGAACTGGCTGAACGCTTTCCGAAAGAACGTCGCAAAAAGCCATTCGTGTACGAGGAATCATTTAGTGTGCTCAACAAATTAAAAGGGACGTATCAATTACTTCTACTTACTAATGGTTCACCAGATTTGCAAAATACGAAGCTTGATATTACACCTGAGCTTGTTCCGTATTTTGACCAAATCGTTATCTCAGGTGCATTTGGAAGAGGTAAGCCTGACGCAACAATCTTTGAACACGCGCTTTCTTTAATGAATATTGATAAAAGTGAAGCGATTATGGTTGGTGATAATTTAATGACAGATATTCTAGGTGCGTCAAGGGTTGGAATGAAGTCTGTTTGGATTAATCGTCATAACAAAGAAAGAAATGAAGTAATTCCTGATTTTGAAATTACACATTTAGATGAATTATTTCCTATTTTGGATGCGTTAAACCAGAAATAAGATTGTGGGGGTGTGTCATGACTTTATGGCACACCCTCCTTTGGAGAAAATCCAAGGTTGATTAGTTAATAACAAACCACATAAGAATGCACCCTTTATATATATAATTTCACATACCTTAATGTCTTCTTGAAGTTTAATTTAATTTATTTAGAAATTTCATTTAGAAATGGACAAAAAAAAGCCCATACTTATGGACTTTTTAGCTAGCTTCTTTATATCGATTTTCCCATTTATTTCTCCATTTATCTCGGCGTTCACATCGATTTCCTTTGTATAGATGCTTATATTTTTTCCAATGAGTTTTCCATTCATCTCTTCGTTTAGTTCTCATTCATCCAAACCCCTTTGCTGTCTTTTTTCGTCTCCTTCTAAGTATTCACTTTATAAGTCGTCGAACCCTTTGATAGATTTTAGCTAGTTCTGTCTTCTTTCGTCTAATGAAGATGAAAACAGGTTTTTTTGGATTTCCACTTTAAAAGGCAGGAGTTTGAAAGCGCTTTATTGAAACCGTAATAAAATACTAATTAAGTCTATTATATCTCAGAGAGGGGTAGTCATTATGAAAGCGCAGATTGAAGTTAATGCACACCGTGCCTTAGGAGTAAGAAATGTAATGATTTATGGTCATTTTATTGAGCACTTTCATCGTCAAATTTATGGTGGAATATATCAACCTGGTCATAAACTTTCTAATGAAGCTGGCTATCGAACTGATGTGATCGATGCGTTAAAAAACATCAATGTTCCAGTAATGAGATGGCCAGGTGGATGTTTTGTTTCGAATTATAACTGGAAAGAAGGTATCAGCATAAATCGAGTTCCTTTTTTTGATAAAGCGTGGCGGGTTGAAGAGAGCAATCAATTTGGAACAGATGAGTTTGTTGATTACTCTCAGCAAATTGGTGCCGAACCATATATTTGTACAAATGCTGGAACAGGTACCGCAGAAGATATGAGTGATTGGGTGGAATATTGTAATTTAGAAAACGAAGGAAAGTGGGCCTCTTTGCGGATAAGTAATGGAAATATTGAGCCATACAACGTAAAATATTGGAGCATTGGTAACGAGAATTATGGTGATTGGGAAATCGGGGCGAAATCATTAAATGAATGGGGACGTTTCGTTGCGGAATCAGCAAAAATGATGAAGCGTGTTGATCCTTCGATTGAATTATTTGCAGCTAGTATCCCCGATTTAGATTGGAACATTAACCTTATTCGAGAAGCAGGCAAGTATTTAGATTGGATTTCAATACATGGCTATTGGGATGTTTTAAACGAAGAAAATAATTTATCTGATTTTGAAACCTGTATGGCGTATACACTAGATATTGAACCGCCAATCTTACAAACAAAATACATTCTTGGTTCACTCGGATACCTTGATAAGATTCGGATTTCATTTGATGAATGGAATTTACGCGGTTGGCATCACCCACATGTAAATTCTTCAACAGAGGATTATTTATCTCCAAGGGACTTAAATGATGCAAATGAGAGCTATACAATGGCCGACGCTATCTTTTCTGCTTGTTTTTTAAATCAATGTTTAAAGCATTGTGATATCGTGCAAATGGCAAATTTCTCACCCACTGTAAATACGAGAGGAGCTATTTTTACCCATGAAGATGGGATCGTCCTACGATCAACCTATTTTGTATTCCAATTATATACAACATATATGGGAGACGAAGTAATTGATTCTTACGTAAGTGGTGGCGATACATTTCGTGTTGATAAAAAAGGAATAACCGTTGAAGTCCCTAGTTTAGACGTTATCACAACGCGTCATTCATTGACCGGAGATATTGCCATAGCGATTGTGAACAGGCACCCGAATGAGGCAAAAGAATGTGAACTCAACATCCGACAATATGATAGGACCAAGATTACTTTATATAGTCTCCAATCTGATTCCAAGGACGCCTATAATGACATTGATAACCCAACACGAGTTAGTATTAAAGAACAACAACTAACAGTCAATCGTCAACCCCATCTCATTTCTGTACCTCCTCACTCTGTTAATATGGTTTATTTAACCAGAAACAACTCATAACATAAAGTCGTTGCTTTTGAAGCATAATAATTCTTGCTTTTAACTATTTACTAGGAGCTGAAACGATGAAATGGCAGAAATCCTTATTATCGATGATTCAAAAGCAAGAGGGCAAAATAGTTTTGGCAATTGATACATCAACAAATGATACGGAAGCTCTTATTGAAAGCATAGTAAAGCTTTTTAAAGAAGTGAAACCAGAAACAACGTTAGTTCAGTCGGATTTTAAAATTAGAGACATTTCCCCAATTGAGAAACCGAACATTCACTATTTTACACATGGAAAATCGTCATATACAGAGGTGCTGGAATGGGGGAATGAAAATAAAATTGACACACTCTTCTATATTACAGATGTAACAGGCTACTTCTATGAAAACATTCTTATCGATTATGAAGTCGTCTGGCTTGTTCCAAACGATTTTATTCCTAAAGTACCTTTTGGAAAAACTTTAAAAATTGCATAATTTAAAGAGTCTAGGCCCTGTCTAGACTTTTTGAAAGTAACTGTTTTGTCTTGTAATCTTTTTATATGATGGATACATGAATGACAATAACCAATCTCCCCGTCAAATTCATACCAAGATTCACATCTTAAACATCGCTTATGTAATACATGGTTAATTACGAGGTCGTACCCATAGTATCTTGGTTTTCGTTCTATTCTCATAAGATAACCTCCATACATTGGCATAATTTATTTTATGCCATGTATAAAAAAAGGTGTGCCAATATTTCTTTAATGAAAATATTTGATGTCTCCTTGGTCATCTGCCATTTTTGTTTGACCAATGCCTTCTTCCGCCACTTTTAGTCTGAATTTCTCATACAAATATAATGAAAACATTTCAAATCGTTCGTGTTCACTCATGTCTTTCATTGTTTTTTCAATATCATTATCACTGAACTCTAGGAGGATTCCACGAATAATTACATAGGCATCTTCTTCGTCTCCAGTTAAATGGTTTTTGTATAATTTATATAAATCGTCAACAAATCGCATTCAAAGCACCTCTTATTCTAATATAGATATAGTTAGTTTGACTCCCTTAAGAACTTTTATGAAAAAGTTGTCCATGTTTCTCTACATATATATATAAAGAATGGTTACTCTATCCTTGTACTACAAAATTAACCATCTTTAGGAGGATGAAGTCGAATGTATCAAAACACAAATCTTAGTGGTCAGCTGCAGCAAATGCTTCAACAAATGCAACAAATGGAACAGCAACATGCATCTCAATTAAAGCAAGTAGCTAACCAGCTTCAACAAATGGGTCAACATGAAAATATGGCTGGTCAACAAATTCAACAGTTATACACAATGTGTAACCAATTAATTCAAGAAAATCAACATCTTAAACAAAGTCAAATGATGATGCAACAACAGTCTCATCAGCAACAGTCGCACCAACAAGGTCAATACCAACAACAGTCGCCCTCACAATTTCAATAATAGATAACAAGGGATCTCTTAAAGGGTTTATACCTTTTAGGGGGTCCCTCAGTATTCAAATCAAGATTTAGCTCTTATCGTCGTAAAAAATATGGTTAACACCAAGAGAATCCTCTATTGTAAGAATGCAATAAGAGAAGTAGGGCTGCCGACGTTTATCAGTAGCAGATCCAGGATTGATTAGGAGGATTGATTCAGCCTTTTTTAACTGAGGGATATGTGAATGACCATATATAATACAGTCAACCTGTTTGGAATCAAAGGCCCTTAAAGCGCGTTTCTCCGTTGTAGATTTCTCTCCATGACCATGGATTACCCCAATATTAAAACCATTTAAATGAAGCAATAATGTTTCCGGGAAATTATCTTTTATCTCTTGGGAATCTGTGTTTCCAAAAACTCCTTTTACTTCCGTATAACGACTCAGTTCATGAAAGACATCAAGTGTATTCCAATCACCTGCGTGAATGAGTAAGTCACAATTGGTTAAATCACGGAGCACTTGTTTTGGAATGGCCTTAGCTTTCTTTGGATAATGAGTATCAGATATAATCATCACTTTCATAAACTCATCCTTTTTGTTTCCATTATTAGATAGGTAAAAAGTTATCATAATTTCAGTGTAACGGAAAATACTAACATATAACAATGGTTTGCAAAAGGAGATGCTTATGAGGACAACGTCATATGTGCTATTAATACTCATTATATTGCTCACTCTTGGTGCTTGTCGGATGGACAATGCCGATCAAACAATTCCTACAGAGATTCAAGGAACATCCCTACAATCCATGCGTCCAACTACCGTCGCCGAAGAGCATGGACAATATTCCATACAACAGTCAGAAAACAATGTTCAGTTTTATACAAGACTAGAGATTGCGCAATTATTACCTGAAGGTGTAGAAGAAATGACGATTGAAGAGATTATGGCCTTAATTCCCAAAGGATCCATTCATTTGACTGAGGAAGAAGTTATTGAATTAATTCAAGAGGGTGGGGAGCCTCTTCCTTTTTAAGATGAGGCTCGCTTATAATCAAAAGCTGCTACAAGGTATCTATAGAATTATCCTCCCCAAATGTTTGTTGGGGGAGGAATTCTCAGCTTGATGAAACGAGATGTTGGAGGACTTTTTTGGTTTCGGTAATTTTTTGTTGATTTCCTACTTGCATATACCGATGTAATTGTATTAGATAGTAATCAATCTCATTATACTGTTCTTCTTTTTTGATCTGTTTTAAAGAAAATTCTTTTGTTTGGATGTAATAGCTAAATTGAATAGACTGGTCAAGTATGTCAATCACCTGCTCACTTTGTATTTCTGCTAAAATTAATTCTAGAAATCCTTTCTTGCGAATGAACATTAATTTATTATTCATTTTTTCATTATAAATATTTAAAATCATTTTCCCCCGATCAAATCCCCAAAAAATCGCAAACTTTTCTTTATATACATCCTGGATGATTCTATTTAATTGCTTCTTTGTGACATGAAAGGATAATGAATCATATTTATACGAATTTACCATAGATGCTCACCTCTTTTAGGATTCGAAAAGAATTAACAGAAATCAAATGCAGATAATGTAAGCGCTTAAATGAATTTTAAAGTGTAACTCCACTCTCTGCAATATTTAATTATAGAATGTTAATGGTAAAAAAATACTTTAAACGACTTTATATTTATATTGCGGTAAGCATATATATAGTATCAAATATTATTTGGACTACACCCATATTTTAACCGGCGAAAAAACCGAAAATTTCTTTCGTCTTTTTTCTTTATAGATAGTGAAAAAGATGGGGGGACTCTGAAACCGATGGACATCTATGAAAAAATCGAAGAAATGGAGTACCAACGAACGAAGATTCAGTCTGGAGGAGGAGAAGAGCGAATTCAAGCTCAGTATGAACGAGGAAAGCAAACAGCAAGAGAGAGAATTACAATATTACTTGATGATGATAGTTTTGTTGAACTGAATCCATTCATTCACGGTAAAAATGAGGAGGGTCATTCTGTTGGTGAAGGAGTCGTAACAGGCTACGGGAAAATAGGAGGCAGACTTGTCTTTTTATTTTCCCAAGATTTCACGGTATATGGTGGTGCGGTTGGGGAAATGCATGCTTTGAAAATTACCAAGGTTATGGATTTAGCAGTGGAGAACGGTGCTCCTATCATAGGTTTAAATGATTCTGGAGGAGCAAAAATCCAAGAAGGTGTGCTTTCACTAAATGGGTATGGACAGATTTTTTATCGCAATTCCATTTATTCTGGTGTCATTCCGCAAATTTCAGTCATTATGGGTCCTTGTGCCGGCGGTGCAGTATACTCTCCTGCTCTTACCGATTTTGTATTTATGGTTGAAAACACGAGTCAGATGTTTATCACTGGGCCCAAAGTTATACAAAGTATGACGGGGGTAAATATTGATGCGGAAGAATTAGGAGGGGCCAACGTGCATTCAACATTGAGTGGAAATGCACATTTTACGTCTCCCTCAGAAGAAGAAGTATTAAATAAAGTTAGACAGTTAGTTTCCTTTTTACCTCTAAATTACAAAGAAAAACCCCCACAAAAACATGTTAGTTTAAAAGAGACACAACTAGAGGTTGACTGCGCACGTCGATTGATTGATGTTGTTCCAATGGATGGAAAGAAACCGTATGATGTCCGAAAAGTTATTGAGTTAATTGTTGATGCAGGGGAGTTCATGGAGGTTCAAAAAGATTTTGCGAAAAACATTGTTGTTGGGTTTGGGCGAATACATGGTCGACCTATTGGGATTATAGCGAATCAGCCAAAATACATGGCTGGAGGATTAGATATTAATGCCTCAGACAAATGCTCAAGATTTATACGCTTTTGTGATTGTTTCAATCTTCCTTTACTAACATTTGAGGATGTGAGTGGATTTATTCCTGGAATTACCCAAGAACACCTCGGGATTATTCGACATGGCGCAAAAATTATCTTTGCATATTCCGAAGCAACGGTCCCTAAAATTACAGTTATACTAAGAAAGGCTTATGGTGGGGCGTATGTGGCCTTAAATAGCAAAGCCGTCGGTGCTGATCAAGTTTTCGCTTGGCCAAATGCAGAAATTGCTGTTATGGGACCTGAAGGGGCAGCATCCATTATTTTTAAAGAAGAAATTGACCATAGTGAGAATTCTGCGGAAACTAAATCCGCTCAAGTTGAAGAATATCGTAATAAATTTGCAAATCCATATATTGCTGCTGCGAGCGGGATGGTAGATGATATTATTCATCCATCTGAAACAAAAAAACGAGTAGCTAGTGCATTAGAGATGCTTCAACACAAACGAAAAACCTTACCTGAGAAAAAACATGGAAATATCCCTTTTTGAACAGGAACAATGCATAAGAGGAAGGGATTGGGTGGAGCAAATTGTGAAAAGAGGCGAGCATAAATGAGCGAGAATGCAATTCCAACTAGAATTGACCATATTGGTATAGCCGTTGCATCCATTGAAGAGGCTCTTCCTTTTTATGTGAATCACCTGCATATGAGATGTGTTTCGATTGAAGAGGTTAAATCAGAGGGAGTCAGGATTGCTTTTCTTTCTGTTGGTGAATCGTTTATTGAATTATTAGAACCTCTTACTTCGGAAAGTCCTGTTTCTAGCTTTATTAAAAAATATGGTGAAGGCATTCACCATATCGCTTTAGGCGTCACCAGTCTCCAAGCAAGATTAAAAGAATTAAATCAAAATAAAGTTTCTCTTATTCATGAACAATCTAAACAAGGGGCAGAGGGCTTAGATGTTGCATTCATTCATCCTAAGGCTGCAAATGGGGTGTTATATGAATTATGTGAACGTAATCGTCCAGTAAGGGATTGTGACAATTAACTTTTTATTGTTCCTTTTACTATGTATAAAATATGCTCTTCTATTAGAGATAGTCAACCTTACTTTGAGGGTAGGGTGGCTATTTTTTTTGTTTAGATAGTCAATTATTGTGATAAATAGTGTTTACTGCTATTAGCACTAATCTAAAATGAGCGAGTTGAACCGATACCGACTTTAACTTTCATAAGGATAAACATGGAAAACGCCTTAAAAATCTGTTAGACTATTATTCCACTAATTAGGAGAGAGGTAGGGTGGGGATGAAGCGAATTATGGTTATGGGAGTATCTGCAGGTGTTGGGAAATCAACATTTGCCAAGCGATTAGGTAAAGAGCTTGGCATCAAAGCGTATCATCTAGATACAATGTTTTGGAAGCCAGGTTGGATTCAGGCGTCTCTAGAAGAATTTTCAGGAGCCCAAAATGAAGTCGTAAAAAAGGAACAATGGATTATTGACGGAAATTATAGCAGTACCGTTAATCTCCGTGCCGCATATGCGGATGCTATCATTTACTTAGAGCTTCCCCTAGGTGTTTGCTTGTTCCGGGTTGTAAAAAGATGGTTGATAAACTTTGGTAAAACACGTGAAGATATGACTGTTGGGTGTGAGGAGAAATTAGATTGGGCGTTTATCAAATTCATCTGTACTACCTATTATCCTCGGAAACACTCCGCTGAGGAAAGGTTAGAAAAACTACAGAAGCTTGGACCCCGAAAAACAATAATCATCTTAAAGAGCAAACGTGAAATGGAAACTTTTCTTAAACAGCTACAATTTGAAAGAAAACAAGCTACATATTTATGAAATAACATTGTTGGTATAGTAGAGTGATGAAAGGATTATTGACTAGGGCCATCCCTTCATAGAAAGAGCGTTACCAAATAAATGTACCTTTGAAAATATCAAAAGTTAGGGGAAAAACTTATGGAAATTGCTTATGAACCATTCATTATTAGTGATAATAAGACTAAATTACAAGAAGAAACGATTTATCAGTTTTTAAAAAGGAGTTATTGGGCAAACAAACGTTCTAAAGAGAAAATCAAGAAATCAATTGAGAATTCTCTATGTTATGGAGTCTATGATGGTGAACGGCAAATTGGTTTTGCGCGAGTGATTACAGACTGGGCAACGATGTTCTGGCTATGCGATGTATTTATTGATGAGGACTATCGTGGAAAAGGTATTGGAAAAATGCTAGTTAAATCAATTGTTGATTCAGAAGAATTAAAGAATTTAACAGGGATCTTGGCCACTTTGGATGCGCACCAACTTTATGAACAGTATGACTTTTTTGTAGAATCTGAAAAATGCATGCGCAGATTACCAGAATTTCTCCGCAAATAAGAGGGTTGTTAAAGACGTCCTTGCCAGATAGCGGTACCTAACTTTAAGACAGTAGTGCTGTTTTAAAAAGGGGTCAAATATCCTTTCTGAAACAACATTTTTGTTGAGGCCACTGGAAAAGGTGAAAATCGTACCTTTTTCAGTAGCCTTCTTTTTGTTATTGTTTTCGGTAAAACAGCCGAGACACGATAATTCCAACAGCTCCTAAGCCTAGAAACAATATTGCTCTGATGACAATCGAGACATTCGGCAAATCAACAAAAATAATTTTCATTAACGTAAAGAAAATAAGGCCGATTCCAAATAAACGGACACCTTTATGCTGCCGAAGGACACCATATAACACGACCGCTACAGCGAATAATGTCCAAAGAGCTGATATGGTTAGGCTTGTGAGATTACCACTACTGTTTACTGTTATTGATTCCCCAACTATATTTAGAAAATGAAGCATAAACAAAGCATGTGAAACAAATAAAAAGCCAAGTAATCCACGTATGTTAAGAGATTTCTCTATTTCTTCCTGATGCTCGTTTATTAATATCCTTACAAAGAAGACACTAATAAACATAAAAACCCATGCGACAGCTTGTTCGGAAAAAATGTCCTCTAATCCATTAAAGAGAATCAACAGTATAGAGAGGGTATATGTCAATGTTCCAATAAATTTTTGAAGCCAACTCTCAACCTTAAATCCGGTGTATAACGCTGCACAGGAAGTTAATAAAAGAATTAAACCAATTTGTTCATATTTCACTAAATCAATAAAAAGTAAGCTTATTGAAATGGTTACGATCGGCAATGTGAGGGTGAGAACCCTTGGCCATTTTTTTTGGGAATAAATAGTTAAGATTCCATATAGGAGTATAGAGCTAAGTAAAAAAGGTACGTATAAATCTGATTCCAATAAGGCCACCCATGACAGACAGAGAACGAAGCTCGTTACAACCATGGCATATTGTGGCTTTAACAACGATCGCGCTAAGAAGGAAGCAAGTAAAGCTAGGTGTTGAATAATAACGGCACTTGCAACAACATAAGGAACTGATTCGGTGTTAAAAACAAAAACAAATAAAGCTAAGTGAAAGAATAGAATAGAGCTTGTAAACAGATAGACGTATCTCTGCCGTAAGGAGAATAGCAATAGCAATAAATAAAAAAGTAATTCATAACTAACAAAAAGATACACGTTTGCTCCATCACTATTTACTAAGAAAGGAGCTAATAAGCCCGCGGCACCTGCTAGAAGCGCAATTGGCTGCGAAGAGAATCGCTTTGCCAACATAATTCCGAGTAAAGACCAAACCAAGTTTAAGAATAAGGCCAGAACGGAAGGGATATAACCATAAAGAGTACCAGCAAACGTAGATAATATTAAGATAATGATTGCTCCAGCTAGTACCACTTGACCGAGGCCAAGACGCTGCCGCTGCATTTGCGTATACCCGATTAAGAGGGCTATTACTGCAGTGATATAACCCAAACACATTCTCGCTAACTCGTTAAGTAACCCCATATCAGAGGCTGCTTTAAATCCCCAAATAAGTCCAATAAGAAAGACAAACAAGAAAATTCTTGGTAACCACACTTGCCCAAGCCTTTTCTCCCAATCAATTTGTTTAATTGGTTTTGGTTGAGATAGTGGGTCTTTAACTTTTACGACATTAATTGGTTTCTGCTGTAATGTTCCTTCTTTTAATTGCTTAACCTCTTCTTCTAGATATAATATTCGCCTTTCTAATTGTTCATATTTCCGTTCATCCAACCGTTTCCCCCTCCTAACTTTCCATAATCTTACTATACATGAAAAAGTCTCAATTTTATAGCAAACTTTTTTTAAGATAATTGTTGATTTTAAAGGATTAATCATAGAAAAACAAACAAACATTCGCTACAATGAAAGAAGATAAAAAAGAGGTGGAACGGATGTTTAAAGAAACGTTACAAGATATCTTATCAAATTTAAAAACCGATGAAAAGTATCGGGATTGTATTGTTCATTGGCAAACGATTGAACCAAAAGAGGCAAAGGTTCAATCGTTCCCAAAAGCAATGGATGACCGAATAAAAGAAGGTTTAATTCGAAGAGGAATACATGAATTATACACTCATCAAGCTACTGCATTTACCTTAGCATCGACTGAGGAAAATGTTGTTGCTGTTACACCAACTGCTTCCGGTAAAACACTTTGCTATAATTTACCTGTTCTTCAGCAGATTACAAAGGATAAGGAAAGCCGAGCGCTTTATCTCTTCCCAACAAAAGCGTTAGCGCAGGATCAAAAAAGTGAGTTAAATGAATTTATTGAGGAAATGGATATTAATATAAAGTGTTTCACATACGACGGGGATACCGCACCAAATATTCGTCAGGCTGTTCGCAAAGCAGGACATGTTGTTATCACGAATCCCGATATGCTTCATTCAGCGATTTTACCCCATCATACGAAATGGGTCGCTTTTTTTGAAAACTTAAAATATGTCGTTGTAGATGAGCTTCATACGTATCGAGGTGTTTTCGGGAGTCATGTTGCAAATGTGATTAGACGTTTAAAAAGGATTGCAGCTTATTATGGAAGTTATCCTACCTTTATATGTACGTCAGCTACGATTGCCAATCCAAAAGAGTTAGCAGAAGAGCTAACAGGTGTATCCATGCGTCTCGTTGATAACAACGGAGCACCAACTGGTCGTAAGCACTTTGTTTTTTATAATCCACCAATCGTTAATCAGGCATTAAACATTCGAAAGAGTACGACGGTTGAAGTGAATGAGCTTGCAAAGCGGTTTTTAGAGAATAAAATTCAAACGATTGTCTTCGCTAGAAGTCGTGTACGAGTCGAAGTGATTTTAAGTCACTTACAGGAAATTACACGGAAGAAAATCGGTCCACAAACGATTCGTGGCTACCGTGGTGGTTATTTGCCGAAACAGCGACGTGAGATAGAACGGGGTTTACGAAATGGCGAGATTATTGGTGTTGTCAGTACAAATGCCTTGGAGCTTGGGGTCGATATAGGCCAACTTCAAGTTTGTATTATGACCGGCTATCCTGGATCCATTGCAAGCAGCTGGCAACAGGCTGGACGAGCTGGAAGAAGACAACATGAGTCAGCCATTATTATGGTAGCGGGTTCGACACCGATTGACCAATATGTTATCCAGCATCCCGACTACTTTTTTGAGAAATCACCAGAATCTGCGCGAATTAATCCAGATAATCTTGTCATTCTCGTGGACCACCTCAAATGCGCAGCATACGAACTACCATTTAAGCGTGGAGACACCTTTGACGGGGTTGATATTGAGGATATTCTTGAATTTTTAACCGAGGAGCATGTGCTACACCATCGTGTGGATAAATGGTACTGGATGAATGATGCTTTTCCTGCACATGGAATTAGTCTACGGTCTGCGTCTCAAGAAAATGTTGTAATTATAGACCAATCTAATGTAGCAAAACCATTGGTTATTGGAGAGATGGATAGATTCAGTGCAATGACCTTGCTTCATGATGAGGCCATCTATCTTCATCAAGGCGTTCAGTATCAAGTAGAGTATTTAGATTGGGAGGAAAAGAAAGCTTTTGTTCGTGAAGTTGCGGTTGATTACTTTACGGATGCCAATTTAGCTGTTCAAATGCGTGTATTAGAAGAAGACGATAAAAAGTCTACTCCATCAGCAGCCATTTCCTTTGGTGATGTGATGGTCAATGCAAAGGCTACTTTATTTAAAAAAATTAAGTTAACAAGTTTTGAGAACATAGGTTCAGGACCCATCCATTTGCCTGAAGAAGAACTTCATACAAATGCGATGTGGATTAGTTTTTCGGAAGAACTTATCCATGCATTCGGAGAAGACCCCCTTGATCAAGCGTTGATTGGCCTAGCGCATTTGTTTCAACATGTGGCTCCGGTGTTTGTGATGTGTGACCGAAGTGACCTCCACGTGATTCCACAAATGAAGGCGGAGCATTCCGAACAACCGACGATTTTTATCTACGATCGGTATCCTGGGGGGATTGGTCTTTCAAAAGAATTGTACAGTCATATCGATGTAATTCTTGAAAATGTGAAGCATTTACTCGCTTCATGCTTGTGTGAGAGTGGGTGCCCAGCCTGTGTCGGTGCATCTAGTGAACTTACAGGAAATGTGAAGTTTGTTGTAAATAAATTAATTCGCTTGCTTGAGAAGCGGTAAAGGGTGACGCGTCATGGCATTAAAAAGTAAGTTGAATTTACTTAAAAAACATATGAGCCTCGAAAAGGATGTAAAACCTTTCGTTGGAAAAGAAATGAAACATCCTTCGCCTCAGCTTATGCCTTTTGAAGAGAAATGGAACGAGTTAGGAGCGAGTCCATATTGGTTCGAAGGGAATTATACGATGGTTCGTGATGTCTATTATCCTCTTGATTATCAACACGGAGCGTATAAATTTATAGAGTTAAAGAGAGCCGTGGAAAATTGGCAGGACCATATTGCTTCACATCCGCTGTCAACTAAAAATATGCAAGCGAAAGAATTGCTTTTTTTTGATACTGAAACAACAGGGTTGAGTAGTGGGGCTGGTAATACGATTTTTTTACTTGGGTATAGCCAGGTTCGTGAGGAGGACGTCCATGTTAGGCAATATTTTTTGCCTGGTCCTGAGGCAGAAGTCGCTCTCTACCATCATTTCTTAACAGATGTAGGACAAATGAAAAACTTAGTTACTTATAATGGTAAGGCTTTTGATTGGCCTCAAGTGAAAACGAGACATACGTTTGTTCGAGATCAAGTGCCGAAGTTACCGCAGTTTGGTCATTACGATTTACTACATGCCTCAAGAAGGTTATGGAAAGATATCTTACCTTCATGTAAATTATCTATAGTGGAATCTGACATTTTGAAGTTTAAACGAGAAGAAGATACACCTAGCTATTTGGTTCCAATGCTTTATTTTGATTTTATGAACGAGCAGAATCCTGAATTTATTAAAGGTGTTCTTCAACACCATGAGTGGGATGTTTTATCTTTAATTACACTGTATACTCATCTATCTTTCACAATTATGTCAAAGTCCCAAGCAAGCCTTCATCCAAAAGAACGTTTTGAGCTTGCTAGATGGTATGAGTATGTAGGCGAAAAGGATCTTGCTCTACTGATGTATGAAGAGCTGACGAGTATCAAAGACTCACTTGCTTTTGATAGTTTATTTGCCTATGCGAACTTAGTTAAGCAGAAAAAAGAAACAAATCTTGCATTGCAGGCTTACTTATCTTTGATGAATAGCAACTCCTTTGTATTTGATAGTGCAATTGAATGTTCAAAAATTTATGAACATCAACTAAAGGACATCGAAAAGGCATACCACTATGCGGAAGTAGCAAAAAACTTTTTTGAAGAAAATAAAGGGTTAATACAAGGTTATAACCAACGAAAAAAAGGCGAACTTGAAAAACGCTTAAATCGACTCGAACAAAAATTAAAGAAATAGTATGAGAGCAATATTTCCTGGGTAAGCGCAATAATACCATGCTTTCAACAAAAAACAACAATTGTGTGAACGAACCAAATGAAAACGTTGTAATATTTGAAAAGAAATTGTCAGATGCGCTGAAAGATTCTACAATGTGGAAAGGAATAGAGAATAAGAGAAAGAGTGAACTAAATGAATCGTACATTATTAATTTTGTTTTTTGTTATGATAGGACTAACGCTTTTTATATCGAATGAATTAAGAGATAGCCCAGATTATAATATTCATATAGTCGAAAACCCAAACTCTTAATTTTTAGGATAATTGCGGATAATTAGGTTAAACAACTAGTACACTAATCGGGTTTGCGACATAGATTAATATTGACTCAACTAAAAAGGAGGAAATATTTTATGTTCGGTAAACGACCCGCAAAATGTCAGGTGATGCCAGCAGTGGTTCATCCAACGAAGTGTAATGTTGTTCAAAATACGTGTGAATATGTGGTACCGGAAATTCATCCGTCTCATACAACAAATGTGACAAACCATGTATACAAACATGTTCACAGCTTCCCACATACTCAATCATTTGCTCAAAACATTACTAACCAGCAATTTGTTGCCCCTACCCCACCACCGTTTCCATCTCAAGTAGCAGGTGCTGCAACGCCACCTTATGCTCCTGGAATGGGTGCTGGCCCGATGGCTCCAATGGGACCAGGAATGGGTGCAATGCCAGGCACAGTAGCTGGTGCAGCAACAAACGGTCCAGGTATGGCTGGATACGGAAAAGGCATGAAGCCATATCCAGGACCAGGTGCAGGTATGGCTGGATATGGAAAAGGCATGAAGCCGTTCCCAGGTCAGGTTGCTGGGGCTCATACTAAAGGCTTTGGTCACAAACCTTGTGGATGCTAATATTGTTTAGGGAGCGAACTAGTTAGTTCGCTCCTTTTCACCAAATGGGTCGAGGGGGGATTTCTTGAAAACAATAGCTATCACTGGTTATAAAGCACATGAATTAGGAATATTTGATCAGAAGCATCAAGGAATCCGTTTTATAAAAAAAGCGTTAGAACAAAGAATAAGAGAGTTGGTTGATGATGGTATCGAATGGTTCATTATCAGTGGTCAGCTTGGAGTAGAATTGTGGGCAGCCGAAGTGGTAATAGACTTGAAAAAAGAATATCCACATATACAGCTTGCGGTACTTACGCCATTTTTAAACCAAGAGGAACGATGGCAGGAAACAACAAAATTATTTTATACAGAAATTATTAATCAAGCTGATTTTGTAGATAGTATTACGAAAAGACCCTATGAGAACCCTACACAGCTTCGTTTGAAAAACGAATTCATTATTTCAAAAGCCGATGGATTGCTTATCTTATTTGACGAGGACAAGCCTGGTTCTCCTTTGTATTATTTGGATATTGCTAAAAAGAAACAGGAAAAAAATGACTTTCCCATAATCTTAATAACTCCTCAAGACTTAGACCTTTTGGTACAGGACGAAATTCACGAAAATCCAAAAAATTGGACTTAGAAATAAATCAAATTGACATTCTCACTAACTTTTGAAAAAATAAAAGAGAATAACAGTGTTCTTATCCGTGATTGAGGTGATTAATTTTGCAAAATCAAGAAATTCGTTTATCAGCAAAAGACATTTTAAATAAAGATTTTAAATCAAGCATGAGAGGCTATAATCCTGATGAGGTAGATAAGTTTTTAGATGCGATCATTCAAGATTATGAAGCGTTTCAACGAAGCATTGAACAACTAGAACTTGAAAATCAACAACTTAAGCGTGAAGTGAAGAAGCTTGCTGAGCGTCCGCAAAGACAAGCCGCAGCACCGACAGTTGGTAGTACGAATTACGATATACTTCAACGCTTATCAAATCTTGAAAAGCAAGTATTTGGGAGCAAGTTGTACGAGTAATTGTTTTGGAGTAAGGAGTGGATTGCTTGATTGAGGTGTATGTTGATGGAGCTAGTGCAGGTAATCCAGGTCCTTCTGGTGCAGGAGTCTTCATTAACTTTAAAGATGGCCGGGTTGAACGACATGCGATTCCTTTAGGTGAGATGTCTAACCATGAAGCAGAATACGAGGCCCTTATTAGAGGTTTGGATTTATGCCTCCAGCAAGGGGTAACAAAGGCGTCCTTCCGTACAGATTCTCAGCTAATTGACGATGCAATTGAACGACGGTATGTAAAAAACAAACGGTATCAAGAATATTTAGAACAAGCATTAGTTCTCATTGATCAATTCGAACTGTTTTTTATTAAGTGGATCCCAAGTAAACAAAACAAAAATGCGGATGAATTAGCTCGTCAAGCAATTAAGGACTCTAAAAAATAATCTGTCCTATTGATTCTGAGCGTGTTTACAGTTATAATTGAAATTGTCGCTTTTGACTAATTAAGCATTCAGGTAATCGCTGCATGCTTTGCATGTAGAGGAAAGTCCATGCTCGCACAGGCTGAGATGCCCGTAGTGTTCGTGCCTAGCCAATTCATAAGCTAGGGTAGTTTGGTTTCGACTGGACTAACGGCAAGATAAGCACCTACGTCTTTTTAGATATGGTGTGATGTCTTTGAAAGTGCCACAGTGACGTAGTCCGTTTGGAAACAAACGGAGTGGAACGAGGTAAACCCCTCGAGCGAGAAACCCAAATTTGGTAGGGGAATTTTCATTATCGGAATTCAACGACGATGAAGGACAAGGAAACATCCTTGTAGATAGATGGTTACCACCGGAGTACGAGGTTCATCACCGTTTGCAGTACTAAGGAACAGAACATGGCTTATCGAATGTTTAATGATGATATCAATGCGACACGAGAAATCCCCTCAAAAGGGGTTTTTTTCATATAGTCGACAACTCGTTGGCGACGACAGCCGAACGAAGAGAGGCTTATCTTTCATATAGTCGACAACTCGTTGGCGACGACAGTTTATAAAATAGTTGACAATGTTGAAGATTCTTATAAAAACGGGTTACACTTATAGTAATAATGCATATCTACATAAGGGGTTTTATTTTATGGAAAAAGTAACGTTAATAGCAACAGCAACAATGGGATTAGAGGCTCTAGTGGCCCGTGAGGTTAAAGATTTAGGGTATGAAGAGGTTCAAGTTGAAAATGGCAAAGTGACGTTTACAGCTGATGTTAGTGCGATTCCACGCGCCAATTTATGGCTAAGAACAGCAGACCGAGTCAAATTAAAAATTGGTGAATTTAAAGCTTATACGTTTGATGAGCTATTTGAAAAAACAAAAGCTCTTCCTTGGCCTGACTTTATTCCTGTGGATGCGGAGTTTCCCGTAATAGGTAAATCGGTTAAATCACAGCTTTTTAGTGTTTCTGATTGTCAAGCCATTGTAAAAAAGGCAGTTGTGGAAAGCATGAAAAAGCGTCATAACATCGAATGGTTTGATGAGGACGGGCCCTATTATAGAATTGAAGTGGCCCTGCATAAAGATGTTGCTACGTTAACCCTTGATACAAGCGGAGTAGGTTTACATAAAAGAGGGTACCGTTATTTGCACAATGAGGCTCCATTAAAGGAAACCTTAGCCGCGGCGATGATTATGTTAACAACTTGGAAACCAGAACGTCCATTTGCAGATCCGTTCTGCGGTTCAGGGACTCTTCCAATTGAAGCAGCAATGATTGGTCAAAATATTGCCCCGGGATTTAATCGCGAATTTGTTTCAGAGAATTGGCACTTTATTGGACAAGCCAAGTGGGATTTAGCTAGACAAGAGGTTGAAGATATGGCTAACTACGATCAACCCTTAGATATTCTTGGAACTGATATTGATCATCGCAGTGTGGATCTTGCTCAAAATAATGCAAAAGAAGCAGGTTTTGGAGAACTAATAACATTTAAGCAAATGCAAGTAAAAGATTTTAGACATAGAGGAAAATATGGCATTTTGGTTGGGAATCCACCATATGGTGAACGTATTGGTGAACTAAATGAAGTCGAACGTATGTACCGTGACATGGGAAAAACGTTCCAACAGCATCTCGACACATGGTCCGTTTATATCTTAACGTCACATGAGGGTTTTGAGAACGTGTATGGCAAAAAGGCAACCAAAAAACGAAAACTGTATAACGGAAATTTAAAAACAGACTATTATCAATACTTTGGTCCACGCCCACCACGTCAAGAGTAAACCAAATACACCATAACCCTAGATGGTTATGGTGTTTATTTTATATTTTAAATTTTCGAAAGATTGTGATTTAAAGAGATATTTAAAGAAAAAGAGAAGTTTTTGTACAAAAAAAGCCCAAAACGCAATATTTAGAATATTTACAAAAGATAAATATTTTATTAAGATTAACTTATCTTAAAGAAAGGAGAAAACACAAGTGGAAATGCACGTATACTTAGTTGGTTGCGCATAAGTGTTACACACGAAAGGACGTGATTCCAATGACATACGTAAGCGAAGTGTACCTTATATAAGTCGAAGACGGGTACATGGGGAATTCAAAAAATAAAACATATTGTATTGTAGAAGGGATTAAGAAAAAGTATGATTGATGAAATAGGGTAGGCGGCCTTTTATCCAAATAAGGATAAGAGGTCGCTTTTAATTTGCATAAAAATTTGTTAACAATAATAAAGTTATGTAAACATAGAAACGAATATTAAATATTAAAATACATAAACTATTGTGGAGGTTAAAAGAAAGGGGGAGGTCAAACCATGTTTAATCATAATGTAAACACAGGTTTTAATGACTTAAAACAAGTTGAGATGGCGATTAAGTCAGCCGAACATATGGTTGGTCAAGCTACTATGAGTATGGATGGTGACCAATTAAAGGCTGCTACCGATGCACTAAACCAAGCCAAGCATCGATATCAGGAAGCGGTGACTCATCAAACGGGTCTTGATGAACAATTTCTAGAGTTAGCTGAAGAAATAATTGAGAGAACGGATCATCAACTAAAAGAAGCTAAAAAATAGAAAAAGCGCCCACTTAGGCGCTTTTTATCATAGGGTTAAGTAGATGAATCCTAAATGGTAGATAAAAATTTTAGTTAATAAAGAAGGATTCTCACTATTGTAGTCAAACTTTAGAAAGAGAGATGAAAGGTGGTTACATTTATGAGTACAAGAATGAGTAAAATGGAAAAAAGCTTCTTAGATTATGTGAAAAAAATAGAAGACTTTAATGAGGCTTTATCTTTACTTGCTTGGGATTCTCGAACTGGAGCTCCCAAAAAGGGAATGGCACAGCGCTCTGAAGTCATCGGAACGCTGTCTTCAGAAGTTTTTCAATTATCGACGTCTGAGGAAATGGCTTCCTATTTAGGGGAGCTCAGAGAGGAAAGCAACCATGAAGAACTATCTGATCGCACAAAGAAGACAATTGAAGAGTGTCATAGAGCATTTGAACGAAATGTGAAAATTCCAAAGGAAGAATACAAAGAATATGTAATTTTGCAATCGCAGTCTGAGACTCTTTGGGAAGAAGCTAAAGATAAGTCAGATTTTAGCCTGTTCCAACCAAATCTTGAAAAATTAGTAGCATTTAAAAAACGTTTCATTAGCTATTGGGGCTATGAACATCATCCTTATAACACATTGCTAGATGATTACGAACCAGGAGTCTTTGTAGACACTTTAGACAGTGTATTCGGTGAATTACGGGATCAGCTCATTCCTCTAGTCAAAGGGGTTATGGAAGCTTCAAAACAACCCCAGACTGACTTTTTATTCAAACATTTTCCTAAAGAAAAACAAAAAAGCTTAAACATGGCGATTTTAAAAGATATTGGTTATGATTTTAACGCAGGTCGATTAGATGAAACGGTTCATCCATTTGCAATTGGGTTAAATCCAAATGATGTTCGTATCACGACAAAATATAATGAACATGATTTTAGACTTGCTCTCTTTGGAACAATTCATGAATGTGGTCATGCACTTTACGAACAAAATATCTCACAAGATTTAATAGGTACGCCTTTGTGCGACGGCACATCAATGGGGATACATGAATCACAATCATTATTTTGGGAAAAGTTTGTCGGTCAAAATCGACGGTTCTGGGAGAGACAATATCCACTATTAAAAGAATATTCCACTGGTCAATTTGATGGAGTGAACCTTGATGAATTTTACTTTGCTATCAATGAAGCTAAGCCATCTCTAATTCGCATTGAGAGTGATGAATTAACCTATTGTTTACATATTATTTTACGTTACGAATTGGAAAAAGCTCTATTAGAAGGACAAATTGAAGTTAAGGATTTACCACATATCTGGAATGAAAAGATGGAAGAGTATTTAGGTATTCGTCCTTCGCATGACGGAGAAGGCGTATTACAAGATGTTCATTGGTCCTTCGGTGCTTTTGGTTATTTCCCTTCCTATGCACTTGGTTATATTTATGCCGCTCAATTAAAAGAAGCAATGATTAGAGATTTACCAACATTTGATGAACTAATTTTCAAGGGGGATTTTAGTCCTATTCGTAAATGGTTAACTCGAAATGTTCATCAATATGGCAAAACAAAAAAACCCGCAGAAATCATTAGAGATATTACTGGTGGTGGAATAAATTCAAAGCCACTTGTTCAATATCTTGAGAAAAAGTATAAAGGTTTATATCATTTCTAGTAAAAAAGGTTTGTAAAAAAATTTAAATGGTGTCATAAAGGCTCAATTAATGAGTTTTTATGGCATTTTTTGTTTGATAAGTTCTTAAAACGTGTTATAAAAAGTCTAAAAAAAGATGTAAAAGTAAAAAGAAAATATGATATAGTATTTATTAATTAGTTATTTCAACCTATAATTCTAAAAATTACTATGAATCTTTTATTTACTAGATTTATAGTATTTTAATAAAATGGCGTAAGCGGTTACTTTATGTATGCGCTTCCATCTTATCATCCTATACTGCACAGAAAGGAAGTTCCCATTGAAAAAGAAATTATCTAAGTTTTTTACATCATTTACCAATAAATTAAAGGTAAAAAAAGGGCTCATAGCTAACAAAAAGAAAACCGGACCCAAAAAAGCGAGGTTAAAAGAAAGAAGAAATGCAGCATTCAAAGGATCGAAAATTGGTCGAAAACTTTTAATTATGTTCTTACTATTCTCGATTGTCCCAGTCATTGTTATTGGCTATATTTCTTATAATACTTCTGCAAGTATAATTAGTAGTAAAACGAGTGAAGTGACTGAAGAACTTATTGTTCAAGTCAGTAAAAACTTTGCTAGCAATATCAAGGAAATAGAAAATTTGAGTTTATCTATCGTTACTTCTCGTGATATTTATGAGGGACTAGCAAACTTAAATAAAGCAGAAAATGATTTTGATATGTTTTCGCAAAAACGAGAGATACAAGAGTATTTAACACATCTTGTAAATACAAGAAAAGATTTATCCGGCCTATCACTTATTACAGAAAATGATATTTATAAGACAGTTCAATCTAATCTTAACTTTGAGTTACCAGAGGTTCAAGCTGGAATTGAACAAATTAAAAATAGTCGCGGTCGTTTGCATTGGTTCACGTTAGAAAATGAAGCAACTCCGAATGACAAGTTTATTCTTGGTAGAATGGTAAATAGCGTTACTTCGGGTGATGAACTAGGGGTTTTATTAATTGAAGTGAATGACTCGATTCATAACAGTCTTCATGGAATCAGTTTAGGAGAAACAGGTTATGTGTCCATTGTAAATTATCAAGGAAACCTACTTTCAAGAAGCCGTGCACTTAACGAGGGTGAAGATGAGAATGCTCAATATATTAATGAGTTAATTAGTATGGAACTTCCTGAAACTAGGACTTTTGTATCGGAAAACAACGAATTAATTACAGCCACACTTCTTGAAGGAAGCGGTTGGATTTTATCTTCAAATGTTCCCATTGAAGAATTGACGACAGAAACGAAAGAAATTGCTACAATTACTGTACTCATAGGACTAATTACGGTTATTGTTTCACTTGTTGTGGCTTTATTTTTTTCAGCGGGCATGACGAATGCCATAAAGCGAGTAACCAATGTTATGCAGGAAGTTGAAGTTGGTAATCTTGCAGCAGTCCGGGAACTAACAGGCGGGAAAAAGAAGCGTAAAGATGAGCTTGGCGATTTACTAACGTCTGTGGGTAAAATGGTAGAGGGAATACGAACGATTATTGTAAGTGCATCAAGTACAGCGGAAGTCGTTTCAAAGTCTTCCAACAAGCTTTCTGAGAACTCTGCGTATAATAAAGAACTGTCGATACAGACGAAGGAAATTATTAATGAAGTGGCACAACTATCTCGTGAAACAGCAGCTAGTACAGAGGAAAGTGTAGTAGCCATTGAATCGATTACAATGGATATTCAAAAAATTGCGGAGGTTTCTTCAGACGTATCGAATAATTCAATGAATATGATTGATGAAGCCAAGCAAGGGCAGGAATATATTACACATGCAGTTAAGCAAATTGGTCAGGTAAATAAAGTTGTAAATGAATCAGCTGAAATGATAGAAGAACTTGATGAACACGCCACACAAATTGTTAAAGTGACAGAAATTATTAGCGCTTTATCTGCGCAAACAAATTTACTTGCTCTAAACGCGGCAATTGAAGCAGCAAGAGCAGGAGAAAAAGGCTTAGGTTTTGCGGTTGTAGCGGATGAAGTTCGTAAATTGTCACAGCGCTCTCAAAAAGCAACAGAAGAAATCGGTGCACTTGTTTCAAAAATTCAACATTCAACTAAGCTGACTGTTGAAAAAATTATAACAGGAAAGCAGGAAGTAACGGAAGGAAATCAACGGGTAGAGGATGCAGGCCATAAATTTAATGAACTCGTTGGTTTAATTGATAGTGTCGCAGACCAAGTTCAAGGGGTATCCGCAATCATTCAACAGATATCTGCAAGCTCAGAAGAAGTGTCAGCTACAGTTCAAACGATGAGCGGACATGCGCTTAAGAGTACGGAAATGGCACAACGTGTTCAAACAGATATTAACAAACAATTAGAATCTATTGATCAGGCTTCTCAGTCTTCAGAGGAATTGGAAGGAATTTCTAAAGATTTAATGAAAGATATTCAAGTATTTAAAATCTAGTGACTAAGGTTGCCGTGAATAAACGGCAACCTTTTCTTGATAGTATGAATAACATAAATGCATTCTTGTTATTCTAATCATGAGATAATTTTATGGTAAAATAGAAATAGAAAGGAGTGATTGTATGATTGATTATTTGAAAACATTTGTTACTGTTGTTGAACAACGTCATTTTTCAAAATCAGCTAAAATTTTAAATTTATCACAGCCTAATGTAAGTTTACATATACGCTATCTCGAACAAGAATTTGATACCAAGTTGCTAATTCGTTCTCCAAAGCTTGTTCAGGTGACGGAAGAGGGCGAAATTCTTTATATTCGAGCAAAAAAGATGCTTTCTCTCCTAGAAGAAGTAAAACAGGAATTAAATGACCGAATGGAGGTTGTCAAAGGCACGTTAAAGATTGGGGCTAGTTTTACCATTGGCGAGTATATTTTGCCACTAGTTCTTGCTGATTACGCAAAAGAACATTCACTCGTTAAAGTGGAAGTTATGGTTGCTAATACGGAGGAAGTGATTGAACAAGTTCGTTCTGGTTCCCTTGATATTGGACTCGTGGAAGGGGAAGTAACGGGAAAAGGCTTAAAGGTAGAACCATTTATGGAAGACGAAATGATTATTATTGCGCCACCACATCATCCTTTATCAAATATTGAAAGGCTTAAAATGGAAATGATCCATAATGAAACATGGATTTGGAGGGAGAGTGGCTCTGGAACACGAGCGTATAGTGATCAATTCATTTCTGAGTTTGATATTAAAGTAAAACATTTTTTTATTTTTAGTAGCAGTCAAGGTATAAAAGAAGCGGTAGCTGCAGGTCTGGGTATTGCAATGATTTCACTGTGGACGGTTCGGAAAGAATTAAATGCAAATGAAATAAAGAAACTAAAGATCAGCAACCGGACGTTTACAAGACCTTTTTATGTTATACAAGCCAAGGACTCTTCTTTATCAAAAGCTCAGCAATTATTTTTGCGAATGATTGAGAAAGTCAAAATGAAATGAGTAAAACAAGGTGTCCTATAGAGGTTCCGAAAACAACCCCAATAGGAACACCTATCTAGTTATTTTAATGGATGATATTATTTTCATCTGCATCTAATGCGATTTCGTACGCTGCTAATATATTCTCAATTTCCTGTTCACTAACATCAACTAAATATTGCTCATTATCTTGTTCCACTTCTACCCTCATTAGGAGCATATCTTCTTCAGCTGATAAAAGTGCGTAAGATTGACCCTTCATTTCAAAAAGAGCCTCAACTAGAAAATCTTGTTCTAAACCCGTATCATCAACAATCGTGATTTGATCATTGGTTTCATACGTTGACATTAGATTAACCCCCTTTTTTTGTTCTTTTTATTTTTAACTGAAGTGAAGAAGCTTACCCCTATCTGAGCAAATTTCTTTGTTTTTTTGAGATGGGAGGGGTAAAATGATAACAAAATGAGATGAAATTATTCGCTCATTCATTTGAGTGGTTAAAAGGCAGGATTTTTAAACATTTAGTCGAATTAATATTAGTATAACTTTTTATTTACAAAAGGAAGGAAGAAAACGATGAAGTATAATGTTTTGGGGAAAAGTGGACTATTAGTTTCTGAGCTATGTTTAGGAACGATGACATTTGGTAATCAAATTAATGAGAAGGATTCCATCAGAATGATTCATCAGTTTCTTGATCAGGGTGGGAACTTTATCGATACGGCGGATGTATATGTAGGGGGAGAATCTGAGCGAATTGTTGGAAAGGCAATTAACGAACGTCGTTCAGAGGTTGTGCTTGCTACCAAAGTTCGTATGAAGGTTGGGCCACATCCGAATGATTTTGGATATTCGCGTCGTCGTATTTTAGAAGGAATTGACCAAAGTTTACGACGTTTAAATACCGACTATTTAGATTTGTATCAGTTGCACGTGTGGGATAACTTAACCCCAATTGAAGAAGCGATAAGAACCTTAGACGATCTTATATCTTCGGGGAAAGTACGTTATATCGGCTGTTCTAACTTTTTAGCGTGGCAGATAATGAAGGCGCTATCTTATAGTGATTTCAAACGTTATGCACGTTTTATCTCAGTTCAACCACAATATAGTCTTGTGAATCGCGAAATGGATCGTGAAGTGATGTCACTTTGTCGAGAAGAAAATGTTGGCGTGATTCCATGGGGACCTCTAGGTAGTGGATTTTTGACTGGTAAATATAAGCAAGGAGAAACCCCTACAACTGGTCGATTGGCAAAAGGAGGTGGTGAATCGAGTTGGGAGAAATATAATTCTAATCAGAAAAATTTCGATATTTTACATACGGTGCAAGATATTGCATTGGAAATAGGGAAAGCACCATCGCAAGTTGCTCTTAACTGGTTAATTGGTAAAGAAGAAGTGACTTCGCCTATTTTCGGGGCAACAAGCCTTTCTCAATTTGAAGAGAATATGGGAGCAACAGGCTGGAGCTTAACTGAAGAACATTGGAACCGTTTAGACGAAGTTAGTAAGCTACCTGAAGAGTACCCACAACGATTTTTAGATAAATTTTCTCGAACAATTTAAGGATTGGTTACAAATTATACATAATTGGGTCGATCCTTTATAAACCAAAGCAATCATTCATAGGGGGCACTGAACATGAAAAACCCGTCAAATGAAAGAATTAAAGAAATATTTCAAAAAAGTAAAACAATTGCCGTAGTTGGTTTGTCGGACAACCCAGAACGAACTTCGTATATGATAGCTGAAGCTATGCAATTAGCCGGTTATGAAATCATTCCGGTTAATCCGACCGTTAATGAAGTTTTAGGTAAAAAGGCTTTTGCGTCGCTAAAAGATATTAATAAACATGTTGATGTGGTCAATGTATTTCGTCGAAGTGAATATTTACCTGGAATCGCTGAAGAAACCGTGGCAATTGGGGCGAAGGTGTTCTGGGCGCAGCTGGGTGTTGAAAATGAAGACGCTTATCAATACTTAGTAGATCATGATGTTACTACAATCATGGATCGTTGTATCAAAGTGGAGCATGCAAAATTTAAATAAGAAATATAAATGGGATTCTCGGTCCGTTTTAATAGGTCTCTACCGTCTCACAGTGGGTTGTGGGATTGAACTTCCTAAAGATGTATATTGTTGCTCATTGATTAAGAGGAGTGTCTCAAAGGTCAAATTTAGCCTTCAGAGATGCTCCTTTTTGTAAGAACATCTACTTTCTGCATTGTAAATTTCTTCTCAGAAAAATAAAGGATTCCATGAAATAGGTTGCGAATAATGAAATAACAGATACAATAGTAAAAGCGATTAGAAAATGAAACGGAAACGTGCGTTTGTGCTACAATACATGTAGCGAGTGAAAGGAGTACCTGTCTTGGCAAAGAACCAACACCTTGAATATAACGATGATGCAATACAAGTATTAGAAGGCTTAGAAGCTGTAAGAAAGAGACCAGGTATGTATATCGGGAGTACAGACTCACGAGGTTTACATCACTTGGTTTATGAAATCGTCGATAATTCTGTCGATGAAGCTTTGGCGGGTTATGGAACAACAATTAAAGTAACAGTCCACCGTGATAATAGTATTTCAGTTTCGGATGAAGGACGAGGGATGCCAACTGGAATGCATAAGCTTGGTAAGCCGACTCCTGAAGTTATTTTAACCATTCTCCATGCAGGAGGTAAATTTGGTCAGGGCGGTTATGCAACAAGTGGTGGCCTTCATGGCGTTGGTGCATCCGTTGTAAATGCTCTTTCTGAATGGTTAGAAGTTGAAATTAAGCGTGATGGCCATGTTTATAAACAGCGTTTTGAAAATGGAGGAAAGCCGGTTACAACATTAGAAAAAACTGGCACCACTCGTAAAACGGGAACGACCATTCATTTTAAGCCGGATTCGACTATTTTTAGTGTGACATCATATAACATTGAAACATTAACAGAACGAATTAGAGAAGCTGCTTTTTTATTAAAAGGATTAAAGATTGAACTAATAGATTTACGTAATGGGGGTTCATCTGAATCTTTTTGTTATGAAAACGGGATTGAAGCATTTGTTGAATATTTAAATGAGGATAAAGAAACACTTAATCCTGTTGTATTCTTTACTGGTATTCAAAACGATATCGAGGTCGAATTTGCTTTTCAATTTAACGATGGGTATACAGAAAATGTACTTTCCTTTGTTAACAATGTTCGGACAAAGGATGGGGGAACCCATGAGTTAGGGGCAAAAGCAGCGATGACACGAGCCGTTAATGACTACGCTCGTAAAATTAAGCTACTAAAGGAAAAAGATAAAAACCTAGACGGTTCAGACATTCGAGAAGGGTTTACAGCGATTATTTCTGTTCGAGTCCCTGAAGAAAAACTACAGTTTGAAGGACAAACAAAGAGTAAGTTGGGAACAACTGAGGCAAGATCTGCGGTTGACGGACTTGTTTCTGAAAAACTCTCCTATTTCTTTGAAGAAAATCCTGATATCAGTGGAATGCTTATTAAAAAAGCAATTAAAGCATCTCAAGCTCGTGAAGCAGCTAGAAAAGCACGTGAGGATGCTCGAAATGGAAAGAAAAGCAAACGTAAAGATGTACTTCTTAGTGGGAAGCTAACCCCTGCGCAGTCAAAAAACCCTCAACGTAATGAATTGTACCTTGTAGAGGGCGATTCTGCTGGCGGTTCGGCTAAACAAGGACGGGATCGTAAATTCCAAGCCGTTCTTCCACTTCGAGGTAAAGTCATAAATACAGAAAAAGCAAAATTAGAAGATATCATGAAAAATGAAGAAATACGAACAATTATCCATACGATCGGCGCGGGTGTCGGTTCTGATTTTGATTTAGAAGATGTTAATTACGATAAAGTGGTCATTATGACAGATGCGGATACCGACGGTGCTCATATTCAAGTCTTACTTTTAACCTTCTTTTTCCGTTATATGCGTCCTTTAATTGAAGCTGGTAAAGTCTATATCGCACTTCCACCACTCTATAAAGTTAGTAAAGGTTCTGGAAAAAAAGAAGTTATAGAATATGCATGGGATGAACGCCAGCTAGGTGATGCAACAAAAAAGGTTGGTAGAGGTTATGCATTGCAGCGCTATAAAGGTCTAGGTGAGATGAATGCGATTCAACTTTGGGAAACTACAATGGATCCTGAGACACGAACATTAATTCGTGTTAATATTGATGATGCTACTCGGGCAGAAAAGCGCATCACTACACTTATGGGTGATAAAGTTGAACCAAGACGAAAATGGATTGAAACAAATGTTGCGTTCGGTTTAGAAGAAGAAACAAACATACTAGAAAATGAAAATTTAGCCGTAGTAGAGGAGGAATAAAAAGTGGCACAATTAGAGCGTTACTTAGACCTTCCTTTAGAAGATGTAATAGGCGATCGATTTGGTCGTTATAGTAAGTATATTATTCAGGAGCGTGCTTTACCTGATGCAAGAGATGGGCTTAAGCCTGTCCAACGACGAATTTTATATGCAATGTACCGAGATGGTAACACAGCTGATAAGCCGTTCCGTAAATCAGCCAAAACAGTTGGTAATGTTATTGGTAACTACCATCCACATGGTGATTCATCCGTTTATGAAGCGATGGTTCGCATGAGTCAAGAATGGAAAGTTCGTAATCTACTCATTGATATGCATGGGAACAACGGTTCAATAGATGGGGATCCACCTGCAGCGATGCGTTATACAGAAGCTCGGCTTTCCGCAATTGCAGCTCAATTATTACGTGATATAGAGAAAGAGACCGTGGAATTTATTCCGAACTTTGATGATACTGAGAATGAACCAGTTGTCTTACCAGCAATGTTCCCGAATTTACTTGCTAATGGATCGACGGGGATTTCAGCGGGATACGCGACAGATATCCCACCTCATCATTTAGGAGAAATTATTGATGGTGTCATTATGCAGATGGAGCGCCCTAACACAACTCTTGATGAAATCATGAAGGTGATAAAAGGTCCAGATTTTCCTACTGGTGGTATTGTTCAAGGCATTGATGGAATTCGCCAAGCATACCGTACAGGAAAAGGAAAGATTGTTGTCAGAGCAAAAACGGAAATAGAGGAAGTAAGAGGCGGTCGTCAACAAATCGTCATCACAGAAATTCCATATGAAATTGTTAAATCAAATCTAGTAAAAAAAATGGACGAACTGCGTTTCGATAAAAAGGTTGATGGGATTGCCGAAGTTCGTGATGATACAGATCGTACAGGACTTCGAATCGTCATTGAATTAAAAAAAGAAGCAGATGCAAATGCTATTTTAAATTTCTTTTTAAAAAATACTGACCTGCAAATAACCTATAACTTTAATATGGTTGCCATACATAATAAAGCACCTAAGTTAATGGGCTTACAAGCATTAATTCAAGCCTATATTGATCACCAGAAGCTTGTCGTTTCTAAAAGAGCAGAATACGAATTACGTAAAGCAACTGACCGTCAGCATATTGTAAAAGGTTTAATTAAAGCAATCTCCATTCTCGATGAGGTCATTTCTACTATCCGGTCATCGAGTGATAAAAAGAATGCGAAGGATAACCTAATTGCAAAGTATGAATTCACTGAAGCTCAAGCAGAAGCAATTGTGACGTTGCAGTTATATCGTTTAACCAATACAGACATCACAACCCTTGAAGAAGAAGCAGCAGGGCTTGAACGTCACATTCATGAGCTCGAGGCAATTCTAGATAGTGAAAAGAAGCTGATAAATGTTATAAAGAAAGATTTATTAGCAATTAAAAAACAGTTCGCTGATTCACGCCGCACAATTATTAAAGATGAAATTGAAGAAATCAAAATAGATATGGATGTTCTTGTTGCTTCTGAAGACGTGATGGTTACTGTTACAAAGGAAGGCTATGTAAAGCGTACGAGCATTCGTTCGTATACAGCCTCAAATGGAGAACCACCAGGTATGAAAGAAGGGGATTATCTTCTTTCATGTCGAGAAGTTAATACCACAGATACATTACTAATCTTCACAAAGCTCGGAAATTATCTTTATGTACCAGTGCATCACTTACCTGATATACGCTGGAAAGACAATGGGCAGCATATTGCAAATATCGTTAGCATCGATCGTGACGATGAAATTATTGATGCGATGTCTGTAAAAGAATTCAACGAAGAAGAATCCTTGTTATTTATTACTAAATCTGGGATGGCCAAACGCTCTCAGCTCTCTCTTTATAAAGCACAACGCTATTCTAAACCTTTAGTGGCTTTAAGGCTTAAGGAAAAAGATGAAGTTGTTTCTATCATGAGAACAAATGGACAGCAAGAGTTATTCTTAGTTACCCATTTAGGATTTAGCTTATGGTTCAATGAAGAGGAAGTGACTCTTGTTGGACAACGAGCCGCTGGGGTTAAGGCTATTAACCTTAAAGAAGATGATTATGTTGTTAATGCAATTACCTTTCCTTTAAACGCTAAAGTAGAGTTTATGATGATTACGCAACGAGGTTCTGTTAAGAAAATGTCTATCGCTGAATTTGATAAATCTTCTCGAGCGAAACGTGGTTTAGTCTTGCTTCGTGAATTAAAATCAAATCCGCATAGAGTTATTGGATTCATGAGAATTCTTGATAAGGTAGATACATTCATCGTTAAAACATCAAAAAACAAAGAAGTGATTGTAGAAGCTAGTCTCTATCGTAATAGTGACCGCTATAATAATGGTTCCTTTGTTATAGATGCAGAAAAAGACGGAGTTGTAACTGAATTTTCACGAAAAAAAACTGAAGTGATAAAAGGCGAGTCTTAGGACTTGTCTTTTTTTTATGAAAACTAAATTCTAGAACACACCAAACTCACAGTTTACATAATAATATTATAAGTCGATAATATACCTGAATAATTCAGCCAAGTTCTAGGAAGAATATTGTTAAAAAAAGAGGTGGAAAGATGGTTTACGACCAATTCCTAACAGAAATTGCAATTGACTTTAACTCACTTTATGAAGACTTCGAATTGCAATTAACAAAAGAAAAAGTAGTTCAATCGTTTGATCAATATTTTGAAGAAACAATAAGTAATCAAGATATTATGGAAGAGATTTACCGAGAAGCTCAGCATTTTGGCATGTCACAAGAAAAATTTATCAACGATTTATACAAGCATGTCAAAAATTTTGACGGACAAATTGAAAAAAGAATTGAGAGACTTAGTGTTGGGATTAATCAAGGGAAATATAAACCAAATCAAATTTTTTATGCGAAGATGAAGAAGAATATATTGGAACAATCTCTAGCATAGGGTTTTAGTTTAAATAAATGTCTGGTTGAACTCCTAAAGTCTCGAAAGAAATAACATAATGAATTGGTTGAATAATAAAACTCAAAATTCATTTTCCGTCTCAAAACTCTGAGTATACTTTGTTATTGAGACTATAAATATGTTTCTCTTTATTGGTTCCGATAATATATATTATGTAAACTAGGATAAAGCTGTAAAGGAACATAACTATACTCTGACTTCCGGTGATAAACTATCATGTCCTAAAGTCTCCCTTCCTGTTACCAAATTTGAACCAGAAGTGAGCGATAAATAAAGATTCCGCATTCATTATTTATCGCTCTTTCATTTACTCATTTAATCTTAATTCTTTACAACTCTAACGTCATCAATGTGTAAAACTGTGCCTCCTGGTGAATCTATATAGAAGCCAATATCAATTTGACCATTCGTTACAAATACATCTTCTCCAGATATATATGTCCATTTTCCGTTTGTTTGTAACTCTATAAATTGATCCTGTCCACCATACTGAGTTATTTCAGCTCTTGCAGTTGTTGGGGTGGTATTCTTTAACCTTACCCAGGCTTCGAAGCGATAAGACGCATTATTTGTTGGGACACTGATTTTTTGATGAATACTTTGTTTGTAAGCATTATTGCTATGAAAGTATGCCCTTTTATCCGCATGAATAGCAGACTCTGGAGGGTTAATATTACTTCCACTATCCACTCCAAAAGCGACTTCTTGATCACTTGGATGCCATTCTATCCAATTATCATTAAAAGTTAATTCACGCTCAAAACTTCCATTGTCTAATAAATTATTATCATATGAAGCATCAAAGTCATTTTGTCTGGTCACAAGGAGACGGTCTAAATTCACATTCCCTGTGTCGCTGTTTTCATAGGATATTGTGATAGTATTCATACCTTCCTGTAAGTTTACAGTTTGGTTATTAGTTAACCATTCATACCAATTATCACCTATGCTATTCAAAGATATTTGACTTACGTAACTCCCATTAACAAAAGTACTTAAAGTTTGAGTAGCTTGTGTTCCATTTGCATATCTCAGTTCAATATCATGAGCTCCTGCCTGTTCAGCAAATACATTAAATGTAGCTTTCGCTCCACCGGATGTAAAAGTATCTACAAAACCAGTACCTTTATAAAACCAATGGTTTTGATTTTTCTTTGCGCCACCACTTAAACTTGCAGCTTCTGCTTCATATACTGCAATTACAGGTTCATAATCGATACTCCATTCATCTAAATTTACATTACCTGTATCACTTGTATCTTCAAATCTTTCTACTGAAACTATATTATATCCTGCTGTTAATGGTAACTTTAAATCCAGAGTACTCCAGTCATCCCATGAAGGCGTTGCTGGTAGGGTTATTTTCTTGTAATATTTACCATTTACGAAAACACTCAAAGTTTGGTCGTTCCCTGTTCCGTTTGAATAGCGTAAAGATGAATTATAGTCTCCTGATACTGTTACATTCGGATAGATGGTAGTTTCTGCTCCAACATTATGATACCCATCAACAAAACCTATACCTTTATAGTTTAAATGATTAGTATTTTTAGATGCTTGAGTACTTTCACTAACACCAGATAAGGAACCCTCTTCCATCTGATAAGTCATGTGTGATTGGTTAATAGTTTCGTTCCCGCTAATGTTTATTGTTACATTTGATAATTGTAATGCAGTAACTTTAATATACGTTACATCTCCATAAATATCTGTACCGTTAGCCCAACCTTCTTCTTGTAAAGATATTAATGAGGCCAGATTACTCTGTTGTGTTAGATTTTGTCCATCTACCTCAACTGTAGCCCCCGCCTTCCCGTGAACTTTGAGAATATAATGGCTTAAATTAGAATCATATGCACCTGTCTTTGCAGTTAAAGAAACTTGAGTATTTTCTGCATCTAAGATTTGAGCAGAGATAACTTGTTCTAAATAATCCCCGTTTTCATAGTTATATGTTGAACTATCATCATCGTAATACGTAAATTCATTTAGGCTAGTGTCAGGAAAGATATCCAAATAAATTTCTTTAGTAGTTTCTTGGTCTACAAAATCCTGCGGTGATTGAGATGGAATAATCGCACCTTTTTTAATAAATAATGGCACATCAGTCCACGTGTCACCATCAATTTCATAATGGATAGTTTGATTTCCGTTATATTCAATACCTCTGAAATAATCAATCCATGTTCCAGGTGGTAGATATATATCACTTGAATTAACTGTAGACTCTAAAACAGGAGCTACATAAAGGTACTCACCAAACATCCAACCATCAGTATAATCTTTCACATTTTCTTCATTAGGAAATACCTGCATTAGTGGTCTAACTAACCCAGTTCCAGTTTTATATGCGTCTCTTTCATAACTATACATATATGGTAACAAACTGTATCGTAAACGAATTATCCCTTTAGAAACTTCTTCTGCTGTTTGACCATAATACCATGGCTGCCTTTGGTGATAGTTATTGCCATGAACTCTAAATACTGGTGTGAAGGCCCCGAATTGCATCCAGCGCGTGTATAATTCAGGACTAGGATTACTAGTTGTTCCATCTTGTTGGTTAAACCCTCCAATATCCATTCCCCACTTAGGTTGACCATTATTAATTGATGAAAGCATGACCGAACGTTGATCTTGCATTCCTGCTGCCCAGTTAATTTTTTCACCTTTATAAAATTGAGCGCCTATATCTCCAGACCATAATGTAGTCGCATACCTTTGTGCACCTGGATAATAAGTTCGAGCAGTCTGCCAGACACGCTTACTGTCATTTGTATAACTACGTTGACCTTCGTAAAGCGCTTGAGATAAATGAGTCGTTGTAAAGTTCCCAAACCAATATTCAGCCCCATTAGATGAAACCTTATCAGTTTCATCATTCCACCACCCACTAATTCCTTTATCAAATGCTTCAATTGAGTTTTGCCATAACCAATCTCTCACGGATTCTTTATAGGGGTCAATACTCTGAACCAAGACAGGAATGAAATAATCTTGGTATTCGTCATGACCTGGATAATAATAACCATTATTTGTGGCATCTTGATATTGAACAGTTCTATTTCCGTTTGTCTCTTGATTAACTATTCTTGGTTTTGTTATCCCTATCATCTTAATACCTTTAGAATCCATGTAATCTTTTAAGGCAGACGTAGAAGCATCAGGAAAATTATCCGTATGCCATTTAAACGACCCATAATTATCTTCACCATATCGTTTCCAATCATAATCCAGACCATAACTATCAATAGGAATATCCTTGGCTCTGTATGTTTCAACAATATTTTTAAGCTCGGTTTGGTTTGTATTCCACTCATAATTTGAGAAACCTAATGACCATTTTGGCATCAGAGGGTGTTTCCCTGTGATGTCAGTAAAAGATTCCATAATATTCTTTGGGTCCCCCACCATCACATAATATTGAACATCTTTTTTTGTATATCTTCTTCCTTCTTTTGGGGTACCACCATAATAAAACTCAAGCTTGCCACTAATCTCATTAGTATATGGAAACCCACCATCACTATCAACAAGTACTCCATATCCTTCAGTAGACCAAATAAAAGGCCCTCCTGAATCTCCTTGTTGACCAGCATGTGCTGGGTGTTCGTTATTATTCCGTAATAACCCTCCCGCATCTTCAAAGGCATTAAAGCTTCTAATTCCATAAATTGAATCAGTATTGTTATGTTCAAATCTAATTCCATCATAAAATACTCCGCCAGAACTTGATTCCCAGAGAAGTCTTGTCTCATCTACCTTTTTGATGGTCATTCTGGCTGGACTTTTTGAAACTTCTACTATGAAATCCTCTGTTGTAATTGTAATAGGATCTGAAGAAGTATTTATGGTTGCACTATTATAAGTCCAGCTTTTATTAGGGTCTATCATTGGAGTATCAGGGCTTTCTGCTTCTCCATTTGGCAAATAATTTACTTGTACAATATCTGAATCTAGGACTTGCAACTTCAGTATGTCATCATTGGGTTCAGATCCATTATCGATAGTCAAAGTTAATAGATTATCCTGAACCGAAGTATCAATGACATTACCGATAGTTTCTACATATGCATCAACGGAATTAAGACTAAAAGATAAAATTAATAATGCAAAAAATGTTATATAAATGGATGATTTTTTAAAAGATTCCATATATATTCCTCCTTATTTAGTTGATAATGTCACAAAAAGCATGTGTCTTTTGTGACATTATCTTAAAATTCATTTACGGGCGAATCCTTAATGAATCAACATTTATTCCTAACTCATTAGTTGAATCATATTGAATCGTTATAGTATTTTTACCTTCATTTAAATTCTGAGAAGTTGATGCGACATTCCAAATGTCCCAATCAGCTGTACTTGGTAAATTTATATCTGTTACCTTTACACCATTGATATATATCGCTCTAGAAGCATTTCCACCTGCCGATGAGTATCGAATGTCTAATTCGTAAGCTTTAGAACTAGGAACTTGAACATCAAAACTAATACTATCTCCAGATGTTTCAAATCCGTCTACAAATCCTGTTCCAGTATAACCAAAATGATTTGTATTAGTTGTAACGTTTGTTTGTTCTGCATATTCAGCTTCATATGATGCTTTCTTCACACCTTCTAATACTACAGTTTGAGCTTGTGAGTTTTGATTTAACTTCATATAAGTAAGTTGCATAACTGAGTCGTAATACCAACCATTTAAAGCCGAAGTAAGTTCACCAAGACTACTATACTGAGTTAGAGATGTTCCATTGCTTAATACCGAAGTAGGGATAGACGCAAAAACTTGTAGGGTTGTATCCTCGTTCGTTCCTGGAACTTCAATAGTTATTTTTTCATTTACAAGGTCTTCATTTGAAGAGATTGTTTTGTATGTGCTACTTAAATCATCATACCAATTATAACTAGAAGAACCCTCAGGGTAGATTCTAAATACAAGATTATTAATCTTGTCTACATCGTTACCAATCGTCCCACCAATTTCATAGTTACTATTTAAATTCATAGGAATAATTGAACCCGATTGAACAAAGACCGGTATACTATTTACATCTGCTTTATAACTAATTGTCTGATTACCAGGTCGTTTTGCATGATAGAAGAAGTCAATCCATTCACCTTCAGGAAGATAGATTAATCTTTCATTAACTCCCTCATTAACAATAGGGGCTACTAGTAATTGACCACCAAACAAATATTGATCCCATAGTCCCTTTACATTACTATCATTCGGATACGATAATCCCATAGAACGCATCATTGGAATTCCTGTATCGCTTGTATATTTAGCTTCACTGTAGATATAAGGTAATAAATTCATTCTCAGGTTTGCATAGTATGAAGATGTATCTAAGACAGTCGAGTCACCAGTTCTGTCCGCCACATTCCATGGGCTACGTTCTTCGGATATACTTGGATCAGCTTTTTCAGAATGGAACTGCATTATAGGTACAAATGTTGAAAAACTAAATGACCTTTTATACAATTCTGCACTAGGAAATTCACCAGTAAATCCTGCTAAATCCCATCCCCAATAAGGAACACCACTTATACTTGATGACAATCCTGCTCTTAAAGCATCTTGAAACGCTGAGTATGTTGATGACTGATCCCCAGCCCAGAAAGCCCCATAGCGTTGAACTCCTGTAGTTCCTGCTCGACTAAATGTGAAGGCATCACTCTTTTTTGATTTAGAGAAGTCATGATAAGCTCTTATATATTCATTTGGATATTGGTTTCTCATCTCATCTTTTTTACTTCCATTATAAAAAGTTGTATCCCGTCCCCAGACCATTTCACCACCGTCTGTCTTTATTCCATCAATCCCAATATCATCAAAAAGATATGCCCTTTTAGACATCCACCAGTCAGTGGCTTTAGGATTTGTGAAGTCGAGCAATAAGCCGTTCCCAAACCATTTATTTGCTGGGATTCGATAACCGTTTCCGTTCCCATCTTTTACAGCAAATCCTTGTTGTAACATAAAATTTTCATCATTATCGCGTTGCTCATAGCTATAGTCTGTATATTTCATAACAGGTATTTGCCACATTAAAACTTTTGTATTATTCTGGTGTGCATAATCTACCATTGCTTTGGGATCATGCCACTTTCCACCAAACGAAAAGTCACTAGCACTAAACGCTTGATCTCCTGACTTAGCAGTATATTGTGCATCATTAAAGATATAAAATGTATGTTCATCGCTCCATTGTTCCAAAACCATTGATGTCATAGGGATATCATATTGTTTCGCATTATCAATAGCAGCTGTTACTTCGGATTGCCTATCCCATTCATTTGCTGACCCCCAAAGACCAAAAGCCCATTTTGGGAGCAATGTCGGTTTTCCTGAAACTTCTGAATAATTTTGAGCTACTTCTTCTAACGTATCACCGGAGAATACGGTATAGTCTAATATTGAACTTGATTTACCACCAGTATTATGGGTAAATGTATATTTATCATTCTTTTCTGAAGCTAACTTAAATTTAGCATAATAGGTTGTATTCAATAATAACCCATAGTTATTGGAGCTTGAGAAATAAGGAACAGCAAGGTACGTTCGGTCTCCTTGGTCTCTATATTGGTTGTAAACATAAGAATCGACCTCTAAACCTCGTTTACCAAACTGGTTATACCTCTCCCCAAATCCATAAAACTCTTCTGAGCTAGGGGTAAAAAAGCTATTCTCTACCTTATCAATAATAGAAGTGCCATCAGTAAGGAAAGACATAGTACTTGAAGAGGCGGGGTCATATTCTTCTGTAATTAAAGAAGAGTCGCTTGTTTTTATAAAGGACATTTTATAAGGGTTTTTCTGAATGTTAATAATTAAGTCAGAGGTTTCAATCACAATGTCTGTAGGGGATTCTGTTATACTATAGTTACTTTCTCCTGTATTAAAGGTTCCATTACCAGTTGGAGACATCTGAATTCTGGCTGTTTTGGAATCTTTGAATGAAATGTTAATTTTTGGAGAAAGATTCGGATGACTACTCTCGGTACTTAATATTATGTTGTTCCCTAAGTCAGAAAACGATGTTACTTCAGTCACACTCTCCCAATCTGTTACAGTGAACGTAAATGATCCAATTACTTTTTCGTTAGAACCATCTTTATTTGCATGAACGTTATACTCGATTACATCACCCTGTTCAAAACTTCCAAGGTTCGCTTCCCAGTATGTGTTATTTCCTTCATTATATTTATACTCTGCACCAACAGATGGTTGAGAAACTCCATTCTTTGTCCAAACTACCCACGCTGATTGGCCAGGCTCAACAGGCCATGTTGTAATATTGACAGATACATTCTCTCCAGCTATAGGATCTCTAGGTGCTCGTTCCGTAGCCTGAACACCGTACAATGCATCATCCCCATATGGGTTGTGATATACCCCATCAATTGCAAATATATTAGAGCTAAAAGATGTTACTACTAAAATGAAAATCGCTAAAGAGACAATGGGCAACCGCACTTTTTTCACATTAAATCCTCCTTTAATTATAAATTTCTACTGATTGGTACCTTTCATTTATAAAAGAAAATCACCTCCTTTTAAAAGGGCTACCAGTTTATATTTCTGAGGTGTTATTAGTTCCAACGATTATCACTTTATCTAATCTATTAATTTGTACTTTTTTATCTACATCAGATGTATTTGTGAATTTAATTGAGTACTCATTTCGATTTGAAAAAACATTAATAACTACTTTGTCTTCTCTATTTCCAACTGTGATTTTCCACACTTCTCCTAAATGGTCTGTTCCACTATAATCAAATGATTGATCCGAAGCGATATGAATAACTGGATAGGCATATGAATCGATTGAGTTTCCGACAAAACTTCCTAACTCTCTATTGTCTTTTGGTACATTCGTAATCAGAACGCTATTATTTCTTTGTAATACAGGAATTTCCATCAACGGTACATCAAGCTCAATATAGCGATCACCGTTATGAACCTCTTTATTAAACAAACCTATCCATTTCCCTGCCGGTAAGTAAACTGAACGTTTTTCTGTGTTTTCTTTAATGACAGGCGCAACAAGTAAATTTTCACCAAAGAAGTATTGGTCATACATAGTAAACGTTTTAGGATCATCTGGACATTCTAGCATCATCGCTCTCATTAATGGGATTCCTTGTGAGACTGATAGTGTTGCTTGCTCTGTGATATAAGGGAGTAAATTCATTCGAACATTCGCAAAGTATCGATACCCAGATATAGCACGTTCATCCCCTGTCCGTTCTGCAATATTCCAAGGTGTACGGTCTTGATTAAATTCAGCTTTACTTTCTGCATGATACTGCATGATTGGACAGAAGGCTGCCATTTGAGCAGAACGAATGAATAATTCTGCAGAAGGAATATCCCCATTAAATCCAGCCAAATCCCAACCCCACATAATAACACCACTTAAACCGGATGATAGACCTGCTATTAAGGACCTCTTGAACGCATCAAATGTAGAACGTTCATCCCCAGCCCAATGTGCAGGGAATTTTTGTGCACCAGTATATCCCGATCTGCTAAAAGTCATGGCATTATTAGGTCGATGTTTTTGGGCAAAATGATAATACGCTTCTATATAATCATTTGGATATTCATTTCGCATCTCAGTACCTAATCGACTATCTGCAAACTGGAGGGTATCTCCAAATACCATTTCACCACCATCGGTTTTAAATCCAGCTACCCCGATATCTAACAAGTATTGTCGTTTATCAAACCACCACTTTGCCCCTTCTGGGTTGGAAAAATCCATTAATAAACTTTCTTTAAACCAACCTTCAGGCATTCGATAGGGTTGCATGTTTTTGTCTTTAATATAGTAGCCTTTCTCTAACATGTAAGACTCATCATTATCCTTTTGCGGGTGATGTTGTCGATTTAAATACTTCATAATTGGAATTTGCCATAAAATTAATTCCATACCATGATCGTGAATAAAATCTACTAATCCTTTAGGGTTGGGCCATCTTCCCCATTTGGGATACGTAAATTCTTCATAAGACAATGCTGAGCTGCCATCTGTTGGAGAATATATTGCATCATTAAAAATATAGTAAGTTGTCTCATCACTCCATTGTTCCAATACTAAAACAGTAGATGGGATGTTAAGTTCTGTTGTTTTCTTGACTTGTTCACGTACTACACTATCCCGATCCCAATTATTACTAGACATCCATGGTCCCAATGCCCATACAGGGAGCATTTCTGCCGGACCGGTATCATTTGTGAATCTACTGACAACTTCTATTGGATATCCTTTATAAAATTGTAATGTGGTCGTTTCTTTCTGTTTATAATGGTGACCAATTGAAATGATCAGCACATCATCAAAACAGTTTGCAAAATCAAATTTCGTATAATGACTTGTTTTTACATGTAATCCATAGTTTAAAGAGCTGATAAAGAACGGCATAGGCATATATGTTCTTGCACCTTGGTCTCGATATTGGTTGTACAAATAACAGTCTAATTGTTCACCTCTATATTCCAATCGGTGATAACGTTCTCCCATTCCAAAAAAACGTTCATCTAAAGGACTATGAAATCGAAGTGAGAGGTCAACCCATTTTCCAGTATAGTCAACCAAAATCTGTATGGGCGCTACATAAGGGTCTTCAACTAAACATGGAAGCTGTTGATTAGCCAATACATGATTGGGCTTGAGTGACCCCTTATGTTTCCCATAAACATTCTCTTTTTGAATCTCTAGTACTTGTTTTTTTGTATCGATAAATAAAGCGAGAGGAAAGTTTATGTCGTTTGGCCAAAACTTAAATTGGTGATGGTTCATTTGTTTTCCTGTAAGATTACGCAACTCTATTTTTTTTAAAGGGAAAAATACATAGTTTTCGGTTCTTAACGACTGATTTTCTCCCACCCATTCAATAAAATACGAAACCTTAGTATGGGCAGTGAATGCTCCGATATTTGCTTTCCAATATGGTTCATCTCCAGATATATAATCAGCTTTTACTTTTCTTTCATCTGAACCGTGAATAACATAGAGAGAAGCAGATGCTTCACTCGAAAATGGAGCAGTAAATCGTACCGTAACTTCTTCATTCTCAATCGGCTTATGAGGTATTCGTTCATATAATTGTGGTTCATACTTATTTTCATTTCCATAAGGATCGTGAGTGATTAATGTAACGTCCTCTAAAGATAAATAGTGATTTATTATGTTTTTAACATGTGATGAAACTAGATTTAAAGTATTTTCAGCAAGCTTCAAATAATGCTTTGATTTTGATTGGTCCCCTTTTTCAAGAAAGTACCAAGACAATAAGACAGCCCCAAACTCTGAATGAGTTTTATCAAGAGGAGAAGCTGATACGATACCCCCCTGCACTAACGAATGTTCAATATCTTTTACCGCCTCTACCATAACTAGGTCTTCTGGTGAAAAGAGTCCAAACGGCAGTACAGATAGAAGCAAATCTGTAGAAGCAAACGGGTGATTGGGTGAACAAATCACCATCCCACCTTTTAATTGCCCTTCGAATACACGATCTCTTATCGCTGTTGCCGTTTGTTGGATACTAGGGTTGTAACCGATATTCTTTAAATTAACTAATGAAGAATAATAGATTGCTAAATGTAGAGTGAAGATATCATTTGAAAACGACAAGTAAAGATGCGTTTGTGGCTTATTCCAGTTTCCTTCTATAAGTTCCACTGACGTCTCGATAAAAGACTCAAACTCTGACATTAGTTCGAATTCACCAAAACGCAAAACGTGTTCTGTTAGAAGCCACGTCCATAACGAATGCTCAACAGTAGTGGATGAGGAGCGCGTAATGACCGCTCTTAATGCTGATAACGCCTCTTGTTCACTATTACTTAACTGTAAATGATGTATCTCAAAAAAATCTGTTAGTAGACTCTCTTGCCTTTTACTTATTACGCTCACCCTTATACCTCCAATTTCAAACCAGGTTTTTTAATAAATGCTTCCCAATTGACACAGCAGAAATAAATTCTGCACAAGCCCATGTAAGCGGGTTAATAACCGACTACTCCAATGCCAGGATATGGTTTTTCCATTTATGAACCTCCTCTTGACCAAAGGCAAAATACAATGAATATGCTAAAAAACCAGCGCAAGTAGCAAAATGTTTTCCTGTCTCTGAGACACCTGTATTTTCGTTAATGCTTTCGCATGCAATACCATTATCTAAAGGGGTTCTTAGTAATAATTCTTTTGCTTGTTCTTCCCTGCCTGAGAGTAGACTGTTAGCGATCGATAATACCCATGGATGATCCGCATGTTCACACCCTAACTCCTCAAAAGTACAACCCTTAAAGGCATGTGGGAATCGTTCTGACCGAATTAGGTTAACGGTACTTTGATAAATTGGGTCTTCAGAAGAACAAAAGCCATAATAGGATAGTAACTGTAAACTTCCAGGGGGTTCATCATAGATGTTGTGGTTACCCTCACAATCAATTGACCATGCAAAAAAATTACCAAACTCATTGTCTTTGAAAACGCAATGAGTATAAATGTCCTCTTTAATTAGTTCTGCTTTTTCCTCAAATGATTGGTTAGGTAGTGTGTGATTATGGAATGAAAATTCATGAAGAATCATATAGGTTCTCCATACCAAGACATTATTGTATGTCAAATATGGAAATACAATAGGGTCATCGGTTGGTTGAAGAAACGTACTATATAAATGTAAATCAGGGTGTTTGTTTTCCTCTAACCTTTCTAAAACTAGTTCAATACTTTCTTTAACAAAACTCTTATCTAAGTAAGAGTAATCCTTTGTTTTCTGGATAAACATAGACAATGCTATAATGGGAGCACATAATTCATCCAGTTCAAAGCCAGGCTCAAGTACAATGCCGTCAATATATCGACTATGAATACCGATGTTTTTTCTTTGTGTTGTAAAAACATAAGATAACATTTCTTTTGCTCTTTTTTCATCTACTTGTAAAATCATAGGAAAGCTCCATAACAGACTATCACGATCCCAATATGCTGCCGATACATAATACCGCGGGCTTCTTGATGTAACTAATACATCTTCTTCTGTATCAAATGTTAAGCCCGTTGCATAAAAGTAATTAAAAAATGCATTAACATTCATAATCTCTCCTACTTTTTCTTCTGCATTAATTTCGATCTTCCGTTGCGCTAACCATGTAAGTGAACGATCTAACAACGTAGAAACCGTTTGTCTTTTCATTTCCTTGGCAGAGGTTGAGGCTCCCACTTCTTCTAATCCACCCCCCCAATATACAACAAGTGTTTGTTCTTCATTAGGATTTACTTCTACATTTCTACTGAAATGAAATCTTGTAAAATTCGGACCTAACTCCTCCCACTCTTCATGATCTAACGGTTCATTAAACATTGGTGCTAATGATAGTTGTGACGTTTCTGTATGCAATTCCATAACATAAGAGTGATTCCACCCGCTAGCAAAGGTGTGTAATTTACCATTAAAACTCCGTGATTCATTTATGGTGTGAAAAGTTTGACTCCATTCACCTTCAAAACCAAAAGAAATGTGTTTCTTTTGCGAAGATGAATTGGTCACTTTTAGTTCATAATAAAATCCCCTTTCTCCGACCGGGGCATGAATGGTTCCTGAAAATTGAATGTCTTTTTCATTGCCTTTATAACTGGGTATCCAATAGTTTTGACGGTTCCACTCCAATGTATCAAATTGGATTTGCTGTTTATTCACCTCAATAAATGGTGAAATAAATGGCTGCCCGAGCATTTCTAATAAGCCTCTGTATTTCATACTCATCACATTAATACTCTCAATTGAACCATCTTCTCGTAGAGTAGGAATCGATACCATTTCATTTCCAGTAGGAATATATTTTGTTTCTTTTATAGAATTAGACATAGTAACCTCCTTTTAATTTAACAGGAGAAGAAAGGAACCTTCTTCTCCTGTTTATTACTAGATGCTCTAATCAACTAACGATTGAATTTGAGGTTGAAGATCATTTAATGCTTCTTCCGGTGTCTTCTTACCGACTTTAACTAAATCTAGTTCCTTTCCAAATGCGTCCGTAAGTTTATTCCATTCTTCAATTACTGGAGGAACAACTAATGAATCAAGTGCTTCAAATACAACTTCTTTACTTTCTGGCGGGGTTTGTTGTAAGTAGGTATCTACTAACTCTGTGTTACTAACAGCTGGTAATTCCCATGAACTATCAACACGAATTTTAGCCGCATCCTCACTAGCACTCATAAACTTTAACCATTTCCACGCAGCTTTAGGGTGCTCCGTATCTTTATGTGCTGCTAACCCGTTTGCAAAGAAGTGATGTGCTTTTTGGGTGTTTCCTGGTTCTAATGCAATATCCCATTCGAATGATACATCTTCAAATGAACCCATCATCCAAATACCCGTTCTAAGCATAGCGATCTTTCCTGCTATAAATAGGTCTCCATCAGATTGACCTGACATTTCTGAGTCAGAAGGAGTAACGTTATATTTTTGAACTTTATCTACCATCCATTGAAGAGCCTCAATGTTTTCAGCACTATTAACTGTGGCTTCAGTTTTATCGGGATTAAAGATGGATCCGCCATTTTGTTCAATTGTTTTATAAAACTCCCAAAACTGAATTGGTGCATAAGTTCCATAGATTCCATTTTCTTTGTTCGTTAATGCTTTCGCAGCTTCTAATTCATCTTCCCACGTCCAGTCAGCTGAAGGATAGTCAACACCAGCTTCATCAAATAGTTCCTTGTTATAATAAAGGACAACATTTGAAAAGGATTCTACCATCCCATATTGCGTTTTATTATGTTGAAATGCCTTAAAAGCTTCTTGATTAATTTGAGAAGAGTCAAATTCTGAATCTGATTTAATTAATTCATCAAGCGGTAACAGTACATCTTTAGATGCGTAGTTCACAAAGCTTTCATAATTCAGTTCAAATGTATCAGGAGCTGATCCACCCGCTAATCGCGTTTGAAGTTTAGTAAAATAATCGTCAAAAGATGCCATTTCATAATTAATCTTAATGTTGGGATTCTCTGCTTCGAATGCAGAAATCATTTTTTGTAAATCTTCTTCATGTTGTTCTCCTGGAGAGAATGTAAAATAGTCAATGGTTACAACCTCTTCACTTTCATCTGTTGTACTCGTTGTTTCCTTATTGCCATTTCCTTCTTTTGATTTGTCACCTGCTTCACTGGACGAAGTATCTGTTTGACTACAACCTGCAATTGCCAAAAATAACGCTATACATATAAAAGCTAAAAACTTAAATGAATTTTTCATTTTTCATACCCCCTGTTCAAGATTAAATAAAATATAATCAATGACCACGACTACCGACACACTTACTTTTAGCTGGGTGTTACCACCTCCTTAAAAGGGATCTATCGCCTCTTATTCTTTCATACCACTCAGTGTAATCCCCTGTATAAAATGCCGTTGCGCGAATAAATAAACCACTAAAACAGGAATTACACTAATCACTACACCAGCCATCATTAAATTCCAATCGGTTTCCCATCTACCTTGAAGCAAAGATAATCCCAATGGAAGTGTCATCATATCTGGATCGCTTACAACGATAAGTGGCCATAAAAAGTTATTCCATGATTGCATAAATGAAAAAATTGCAAGTGTAGCAAGTGCTGGTTTCGCTAGTGGTAATATGATTTGCCAAAAGATTCGGAAGTGACTAGCTCCATCTATAAAGGCAGCTTCTTCTAATTCTTTTGGTATTCCTAAAAAGAATTGCCTAAGTAAGAAGGTTCCAAATGCATTAAAAATTCCTGGTATAATAAGACCTTGATAAGTGTCTAGCCACCCTAAATATTTCATTAATATAAACTGAGGTGTCATTGTTACCTGTGTAGGAACCATTAATGTCGCTAAATAAATAATGAAAATCATATCTCTTCCCTTAAATTCAAGTCTTGCAAAAGCATAAGCTGCCATAGAGCATAATAAGATTTGTCCTAACGTAGAGGTAATAGCAACAAAAAGGGAATTCCAAAGAAATTTAAATACCGGAAAAGCTTCAGCAACTCTCACATAATTTTCCCAATTTATTTCATCAGGGATAACTTGAGGGGGTAAAACCATAGTAGAACCCGATGTCTTAAGTGAAGTTGACACCATCCAAATAAACGGAATCAGCATGATAGCAGCCCCAAGTATTAATATTGCGTAAAATAAAACTCGTTTAATAATTTTCTTATAATCTATTTTTCTAGTTTGTATATAAACTGGGTCTGTTTGTGTTTGTAATTGTTTTTTAATTTCCATTGCTAACCATCCTTTTTTGAAACCAAATTTGGATTATAGTTACAATAAAAATAATGACAAATAAAATCCATGATATAGCAGATGCATAGCCCATTTCGAAGTAACGGAATGCATGGTTATAGATTCGCTCTACAATGACACTTGTTGACCCAGCCGGACCCCCATCTGTCATAATCATAATTTGATCAAACACTTGAAATGAGTTAATTAACGAAATAACAGTTACAAAAAATGTAGTTGAACTTAATAAAGGTAATGTAATATGCCGAAATTTCTGCCAAGAGGTTGCTCCATCTATATTAGCTGCTTCATAATAACTTGATGAAATACCTTGAAGTCCAGCAAGGTAAATAACCATTACAAAGCCTAGATCTTTCCAAGCACTAGTTAAAATAACTGCTGGCATTGCCCAACTCGGGTCTTGCAGCCACGCCGGGCCCGTAATTCCTATCCAGGAAAGAGCATAGTTTACTAAACCATAATTAGGATTAAATAACCACTTCCAAATAAGAGATACCGCTACCCAAGAAGTAATAACAGGTACAAAATAAGCTGCTCGAAAAAAAGTTCTACCTTTAATCTTCTGATTTAAAATTAATGCAATAGCTAAAGCCCCAACAATGACGAGTGGTAGATACCCTCCAATAAAATAAAACGTATGTCCTAATGCAGCCCAAAAATCTCGGTCAGACATTAAAGCTACATAGTTATCAAAGCCTACCCATTCAGGGCTAGATAACAGGTCCCATTCGGTAAAACTGATGCCTAGCGAAGCAACGATAGGAACCCCAATAAAAAACAGGAAACCAAGAAGGTTAGGCAGTAAGAATGCGCTTACAATAAGAAGCTTTTTAACACCTTTATCACCGACCATGTTCTTCACCCCTTTTTTATGAACTAACTAAAGAATTTGTTTCTTCATAGATTGGCGGTTGAAATAATTGATTAATCGCCTGTAATGCAGCTCCTTGTACCCATGCATCATTCCCAAGGTCGGATAGTACAATTTCACTGTCGAAGGAACGTTTAAAGAAATTGTTTTTAGATTTTTCAATTGCTTTTTCAATGAAATAATCTTTTCCTAGAAGAGCCTCTCCAATTAGGACAATTTTTTTAGGGTTGAAGATATTAATTGCATTAATAAGGCCAACACTTAAATATTTACTAACTTGTTCAAAAAGAACAAATGCGAGTGGGTCCCCGTTTTTAGCAGCGCTTGTAATCGCTTCATAGTTAATGCTTTTACGAAAAAGATCACTGTTGGGATATCTTGAGAAAAACTCTTGTGCAGTTAAGTTTAAAGACTGATTAGACAAATAAGTTTCTAGACAACCATTTTGGCCACAATAGCATGGTCTTCCATCTACATTTATGATGGAATGTCCAAATTCCCCTGCGCCACCATATTCACCTTTATATAATTTTTTATCGATGACAAAACTAGCACCAATTCCATCACCAATGGAGATGCAAATAAATTGATCACTATTTCTTCCATATCCAAATTCAAGTTCTGCATAAGTATAAGCATTTACATCATTATCAATTAAAACTGGTAAATGAAACTCTTCTTTCAAAGGTCCAGCTAGATTAACATTATTCCAGTTTAATAACGGAGAACTTAGGACAACACCTTCTTTTCCATTTACTAAACCTGATACTGCAATTCCTATTGCTATTAAATTATTGATTTCCAGGTAATTTTCTATAAGGAGTTGTTTGATTGTGTCTTTCATGAGGTTGATGATAAGTTGGGTATCTGATGAAGATTCAAAGTAGATTTCTTTCTTCTCAATTATGTTCGCTTGTAAATCGGTGAGAGCAAATATTAAATGATCTTGCATAATTTTTATACCAATGGCATTTGCAAATAATTTATTAAACTCTAATAATATCGCTTTCCTTCCGCCCGTCGAGTTGGCTTCTCCAATTTCATTAACTAATCCAAAATTATTTAACTCTTCTATTATCTTTGTCATAGTTGATTGACCTAGTTTAGTTATTTTGGCTAACTCTGTTCTGCTAATAGGACCATGACGCCTTATGACATTAATCACGGCGGATCGATTGAGTTCCTTAATTAAGTTTTTATCTGCCTTTCTTAGAATGGACATGACATTACTCCTTACTGTTATTTTCTGTTACCAATACCATAACTTACTTCCTTCAATGAAGCAAGTATTTTTTGTGACTTTTCTGATTCTTTTGTAAATTAATGACTTAGGTGTTTTGAGTAGTACATAGTAAGGTAGTGGTTATAGACTTTAATCATTAAATTAATCTCTCTTCCATCTCTTTTCTTCATCCAAAAACAAAATATTATTCCTGAATTATTCCAAAGTATTGAAAATTGATAGAAAGTAAAAAAGCTATGTTAAAATAAACTGAGATAACCCTTTAATTCGTATTTCTATATGTATATAACTTTGATTCATCGTAGAAGCTCAACAGACCTTAATGATTTATACTCATCCTCGATTCGTAGATACATTCAAGAGCAAATGAATCCTGATTTTATGGCTAGTATCAAAGCTCCGAAACTAAACTCTGGGTTATATTCGAATATGGAGAGGTTAAGATGGGAAGGAAAAAAAAGCGCCAACTCTCCCTTCAACCTTTGTAATACCTTTGTTGAAGGCGTAAAAGGAGTCCTTAAAGGAATATCAAACTCATCCAACAGAGCCTATATTGTTGAAAGAGTTTTCGAGGTAATAGTAGGATGTAACCAAGCCAAACGAAGAGGTTCTCGCCTTTTAAACAATAAGAACCCGCTGCGTTTTAGAAAACGGAGCGGGTCCTTTATTGTTAAATTCCATATTTTCGTTTCATGCGCCCGGTGGCTCTATATACAATTACTCCCACAGATTCTTCTTCATTAGAATGGGTTACTATTGTTTTCTTGCTGTGAGTGGGAGTTTTGCGTTTAGGCTGGCTTTTTCGTTTGAGACCGAAAAGTTTCATTGTTTATTCTCCCCTTCCAGTATATCTTTGGTTCCATTTTACACTACTATGTATCATTTTGCTAACGAATTTAGGATTTCTTCACTCTTTTTAGTTAATACATTTTTAACTGGTTCCCTTCTTTTTGTTAAATGACTAATATCCTTATCAAAGGTAATTAATAAGATATATGGTTCATCATTAACATAATACAATGTATTAAAATAAAACCTTCCTAATTTTTCTCGATCTCCGTGTCTTTTTTCAAAAATGTAGTAATTCAATGAATTGGTCGCTTTAATATAGAGTACTGCTTCAATAATCCCAATTCTTTTGTTTTTATTAAACATCGCCCATTCGTTGCGGTAATTAATTTTGTTATTAATTTGTATTCCCTGGTCGTTTAAAATCTGGGAAGCTACATTTAAGATGGCGTATTTATAACAATCGGTTTGAACGATGTCATCTTGTTTCTTTGCGTTTAAGTCCTCTACATATTTACTGACAAAAGCGGTTAGTTTTGGTGGATTGGTTACAACTTGTCCAAATTCATTTGAAACGGAACTAATAATTTGAATAGATGCACTATCCCAGCTACTAATATCGTTAACATATTCCACCACTCTTTTAATATCCACTTTTTTGGTAGTAAGTGTGAATTTGTAGAGTTGAATGCCGTTCACATAGGTTTCAGCATTGACCATCGTTTCCATTTTATCTTTCAAGTATATAAGTTTATCTTTGGTGTCTCGAGCAGCAAGATGAATCATAGGTTGAGAGATTCTTTTATCAGTGATACTTGAAATTCTATTTTTCAACTCTTTGTTTTCTTCGTGGAGTTGTTCCACATGTTCTTTTAAAGCGTCGCGCTCAGTCCATAATTGAAAGGCGAAAAATATCGTTCCTATAAGTAATAATAGTAAAAATATGTATATGTCCGGAGGTAGCATAGGTAACTTCTCATGAATACTCTGTATAATTGCAGAAAATTTGTAGCCAACGAATGCTTCTGCGAAAACACGAACAATAAAAAGAATAGGTACAGATAGAAATGCGAATATATATAAAATTATTGTTACTTTTCTCAAAAATCAACCTCCTCTACCATCTCTGACAAATACCACATAAAAAAATAATACTAGTTTTGCTTGAAATACTCAAGAAATCAAATAATTTGAAGAAGATAGTGCAATTAACCTTAATAAATAAACGAAATAGTAAAAATTGAAATTAATACGACTATGTAAATGCATTAGCATTTCTCTAATGATTTGTTCATCATAATCTTCCTGTCCCCTAACAATATGATCTAGACTGCATCGACAGCAAGTTCCTTTCCATTTTTGAAACTTTTAATTTACTGTCATGCTTATCCTTATGAATTTTTATAAACCAACTGATGATTAAGTGTAGCATTTGAATAATCTTCTGTTTCTTCCTCAGTATAGTTAAAAAAAATTACGTAAAAATACGGCGGGATATCATACTGTACCAGTGAGATGATGTTAACAGCATCTTTATAACTACATTCAAGTTAACCAAAAAGAAAGTTGACCAACAATACCTACAAATCCCATATAAAACTAATAATCATTATATTAGTTTTTGGGAGTAAAAGTGCCACAAGACTCTGAATTCTCTAATAAATCGTTATCACCTCTATACAAAACTAAAAAAAGACGTTTATAGTAGGAATAGACATAAAAATCATACATAAAATTACAACGTTGTTATTATTTATTGTTAAAGGGGTGATCGATGGGAAAAAAGTAATCGCTTTTACGATGTTGTTGATGATGAGGAAATTTCGTTACTATTATTAAAATTGTGTTGGTGATGAAAGAAAAGCTTATATTATTCGATCCTAGGAGGAATATTATGAAATTTAACAAGACAATAATCTGGTTATTGGTTCTAACATTTCTTACTTCATCGTTATTATTAAGTGAAAGTATTGTAGCAAAGGCGGCAGTTATTGATTCTATACCGAACACAACAAGAGATATTAAGGAATACGACAATAGTTTTCTGTCAGTAAGCGGTTTTGCGTCATTAGGGGTTAATGACCGAAGCAGTTACATCGATACCTCTTATTATCGTAAGGTTAAAACTGGAAGAGAGTTTTTGCAGGCAATTTTGGATGCTAGAACTGGAAGTGTAAAAGTAATTGAAATAGCGAAAGATATAAACTTAGGGTGGAAAGAATTAAATCTAAGTTCAGAAGAAGCTAAGAAGTATAATTTTATAACAAAATATCGGGATCCTATGAATGGATTCACAAATCCAACATTAGCTTCCTCCGGTGTTTCACAATTAAGTTTAGCTGATGTCGATGGGTTAACTATTTTTTCGAAAAAAGGGAAAACAATAAGGCATTTAGAAATAAAATTACAAAGATCAAGTAATGATATTGTCTTTAGGAATTTGAATTTTGATGGAATGTGGCAATGGGATGATACTGGAAAACATAAAGAAGTAGGCTGGACTTTTATTAAGGTAAATGGTGCAAATAATGTCTGGATAGACCATTGTAAATTTTCCATTGCAGCGGATGGATTAATTGATACTGAGAATGGCGGCTCCAATATTACCATTTCCTGGTCTGAATTCGGATTACCTGCAAATGAGAATCCGCCTGAAGATAGTGATATTTATCAATCGATTCAGTATATGGAAGAAAAATATGCCTCAAATGTACTGAATTCCGATAGTATGTACTATAACATGCGTAATGGCGGTGCGACCAAAGAGCAGATAATGGCATATGCAGCATATCATAGCAAGGTGCATTTAACTGGTTCCGGAGATAAAGACTATGTAAATTATGTGTCTAGTAATGGAAATGAGATAAAAGATGGCAATCAAAGAATCCGGTTAACCCTTGCCTATAACCGTTATACCAATGTTGGGCAGAGAATTCCGATGATACGTCAAGGTAGTGGTCATTTATACAACTGTTATCTTGACAACTCAACTCACTATGATGTTTTAGAGAATGTAAGCGCTATCGCTGAATACGGAACCGATCAACTATCTCGAGCGCTGAATGCAAGAAATGGTGCTTCCATTGCGGCAGATTCCTGCGTCTTCCATGATATTAACGAGCCAATCACAGGGGCTGAGATTCAAGGAGAAGACACAAAAAACATGGGTGAACCTTGGGATAAGTTATTCCAAAGCGCTTATAACAATAATTTAATTGTAAACTCCCAAATAACAAATAAATATGGAACCTATACAGGAAGTAGTTGGGACAATAATGGTGAGAATCTATTTACAAAAGGATTTACATGGTATGACAAATCAACTATAGGAAATTGGGCATGGTCTTCTCATATTGTGGGAAGTGAAGATATGAGTAAATCAAATCCACCGACTGATCCATTCACCTTTGAATATAATTATAATGAGGAGCTACCGTATACTTATAATGTACTTCCTTTAAAGAGTGTTGTGGCTACACTTACAAAATATGCAGGGGCAAACAAAGTTAATATGAGTCCAAAAGATTGGTTAATAACAGATTATAGTAGATAAAGGAAACGCAATAGCATCTGTCTAGATTAATCGTTAACTTCCTCTGTGACCCATAATCTGTGTCACAGAGGGTTGTTAATAACAATGGGATCTGACTTAGGAACCTATAAATAATTCCAATGATGGAGCCTTTTCTAGTTGCTGTATTTTTAAAACCCTTTAGAGTAGCCATTAATGCAGTTAATAAAATCTTACATTGAAAAGCAATAAACCTATCCAGGATTTAGCAAACCCTCTAAAAAACCTTCCAACTAAGATAAGGAAGGTTTTTTGTATGTGTACTTTTAGTATAGTTTTTCATTTTTTATTGAAGAATGTTGATAAACGATTAGCTAGTTTAGTTTACTATGATGAACGTTATCCAAAAATCCTTTTATATTACCATCTATACAATGTTAAAGTCCCACCCCATATTGATAAGATTGATAAGTAATTGATGTCATCCATCGTTAATTTATTCGTCCCTGCCGTTTTACTCCCAGTGCTTCTTGTGATGTTTCAGTAAGCAAGACGTATATTTTCCACTCGAACTAATTAGTTTCATTAAGTCATATAATTTTTGACCATTGATACATTCTGAAATTCGTCAAGTTTATTATCAAACTATTGCAAACGTCCAACCAAATGGTCGGCAGTTCGAATGGCTAAAGCAACGGTTGTAAGTGTGGGATTAGCCGTTCCACTTGTCGGTATAACACTGTTATCTGCTACATAAAGACCCGATACCCCGTGAACTTGACCGTACGTATTGGTTACTGAAGTAGCAGGATCATCTCCCATCCTGCAAGTTCCTGCGTCGTGGATCGCCTCTATTAATTCACCAAATTCTTCTTCAACAGTAGTGGCTTGCATAGCGAAAAAAAGATCTCGGGTCCCTTCTTGCATTTGGCGAATAATCGCTTGATCTTTCTCACTATAGGTAAAGTGAACGCGAATGACTGGTACCCCGTATTTATCGCACTCCGATGGGTCTAACTCCACTCGATTCTCAAACCTTGATTCGACCATACCGAACGCGCCAGCAACCACTCTCAATTGTTTCTGTAGCGGTTTAATCAGATACTGCTGATAAGCATTATATTCTTCCGGAGGACCTCCAATCATAACTTCATAAGGACGGTCTTCCTTGCCGGGGATTAGAATGCCGAGAGCTCCTAAAACTTCCGGAAATTGGTCACGGTCAAAATATCCTGTTAAGCCCATAAGAGAATGGGTAGTAAGATAATGACCAATCGCCCGTCCCCGAATTCCAGAAGCAAGCAGCAGACGCGGGTTTTCAAACGTACTAGCCGACAGTACGACAGTTTTAGCCTTTAGAACATACGACCTCTTGTCCGGGGACATCACTCTAACACCGGTGACTCTGTTTTGGTCAGTGAGGATCTCCACGGCGCGTGCGTTGACTGCCAAATCGTAAGGTCGCCTATTTAAGGCTTCGGCAAACAAAGCGATAGAGCTAAAAGCGGGATTGGAATGAAACTGTCCATATTTTGTCGGTTCACGGTCAACGGCTATCGGCATCGGAATTGCATCTGGATACCCTCGTTCATGAAGCCGGTTGAGCAGAACGGTCGTGTAATAGGACCCTTCTTGATAAAAGGGAGTGACGTTCATGGCTGCTTCAGCAACCGAGTAATAAAATTGCAATTCATTCGGATGTATAGGCCAATTAACTGTCTCAGAAACAGGCATACGCGGAGATACTAATTGCCAAGCCAAGGTCCTGCCTCCAAATGCAATAAGCTCTCTGAAATGCGTTTGCTCAACCTGCCTTGACACTTTATCGAAATAGGTTCTAAATCGTGGGAGAGTGTACGTTGGAATGTTATAGAAATGTGTCGGTAATAGAAGATCGCCAGCTTCGACGACACCGATCTTTTTCCCATTATCACCCCATTGCTGCGCTAATCTCCAAAGAACGGATCCACCCCCAGCTCCCGATCCGACAATGAGCACATCGTATTCCGTTTGTTCCATTTCTTCCAAAGTAGTAAGCGGAATCCATTCATTCTTGAAATCCGTTTCGGTATGTGAAGATGTTCCTTGCTTCCGATTGTCCGATCCCGATATTGGAACTGGAGGAAGCTTGACTTGACGTCCGGAAATATTTGAACTTGGGTTTGGCACTTGTGGGTTGAGAGAAATGAGTTGTTCTAGTGTGAGATTCTGCTTGCACGCAATATCTTTTAATGTCTCACCGTCATCCGCAATATAAATCCTCATTATGCACTTCCCTTCGTTGCTAAAAAGCAGGGCGTTGTGACTAAATCTCTGTATGATTTATATGAGAGAACGGGTCAATTATGACATCGCGGTATAAATTATCTAGCGGCCCAAGCCATTCCGCGCCGCATTAGAGTCAAGACTTCAGGCATTAGTAAAATTTCGGGCGAATGGCCAATTGAGTTGTAAAACACGCGTCCCTTACCGTATTTTTTCGTCCACACTATAGGCATGTAAACAGGTTTTGATACTTCAGGAGGATAGCTCTCGTAATAAGAAGTTGCCAGAACTTCGATTGCAGGATCAAGCAACATGTAGTAGTGTTCGTCGATCACCTCGAAATCCGACAGTCCACGGGTAATGGGGTGAGCTTTGTTCGTGATTTCCACTTTGAAGCGGGTTCCAGGATGCGTAACAAAAACTCCGCCTACCATAAACTGATACCTCAGCTCAGTGGGGAATGTATACCCCATCCCGCCGTGCATACCGGCCACTCCAGTACCATTATTGACAGCATCCAAAAAATTATCAAGTTGTTGTGGAGTAATGGTTCCTTCTGTCCAATTGGGAACAATTAAGTCCATCTGCATCACTTTTGCTCTATCATTAAAAACTTCCCAGGTATTAACAATTTCAACTTCAAAATTTTCCTGCTTCAATAACCTAGCCAATATCTCAGCAATCTCCATTGGCTTATGTGGTTCCCATCCTCCTGCAACAATTATTGCTTTTCTTGACCTTTGTTGACGAGAGGATGTATTATGTCTCTGTTCAATCTGATGTATTGGTAATGGTGGGAGGTTGACTTGGCATCCAAAAATGTTTTCATTTGGATTTGACACATGCGAGTTGAGGGAAGTGAGTTTTTCTAGCGTGATATTCTGCCGGTCTGCGATATCTTTTAAAGTCTCGCCATCATCAGCAATATAAAGTCTCATAATCCACTTCCTTTCGTTACCAGACTTTGCAGTAGCAATTATGACTAAATCTCTGTATCATTCATATGAAAAAGTAGGTAGATTATGCCAACCAAATTAGACTAAACCTTTGCTATAATAGTGCTATTCCACATTCCAAAGAAAGTTTCTTCTATAAGCCACTTCTCACACCAACGCAACGGTTAAGCTCACTGCTTCGAGCTTTCTCGAATTTAGAGCAATTTCATTTCAGGTATAGCCTTCCCCCTCGCTTTCAGTTGGTTTCACTTATATTTAATGACACACAGCTCATTTTCTTTTGAACATTGTTGCGATTGTGACCAGAAGCACAGGCGTAACGGTATAAGTTAGGTGAGTGAGTGGCAAAACCACGAGTACTTTCTCAACCAGTTCCGATTCATTATCAAACATGACGAGGGTGAGCAAAAAGCAAATTATCGAAATTGGAAAAATCAAGATTTTATTGTCCTTCAATTTAAATAATTTTGTTATCATTAGATTAAGCACAAACAATGCGATGGTTGCTTTCATATATGAACCTGCGATTAAGGAAATCCCGATGACCGACTCAATTCTTGTTAAGAACTCCCCTATATTAATTAATCGCGAAAGCGAGTACAAAGAATACTTCATCTCACCTGCTATAGGTCCAAAAGCCATAATTGTACAGATTGTAGCGATAATTAAAACGATCACGTTTAGGATAATGGCCGTATACATGTACCGGGCCATCTTTGTTTTTTTCTCCTCTTTCATGAAGGGAAAAACCATTGTAAATATAATGATTTCGGAATATGGGAAACCGAAAGTAAAATAACCTCCGTGAATAACCGGCATGATCCCGTCCGGAAGTATAGGCAGGACAAATTCCGGGTGATAATTAGGGATAGATAGTAACAGAATAATACCTACAAAACCTAGTAAAAAACATATAAATATAACAAAAATTCTAGTCATGACTTCAAGACCAGCCCGTATTGTCATAGCCGAAGTAAGGATAATAAGCGAATGAAACATGTAAAGTGGGGTTTCTCTCATCATTGTGGAGACCATAAAGCCTCCCACATCCAACACAATATATGAAATAATTAAAAACAAAGTGATAATAAAAGGAATTGCAAGTAAAACAGTTAATGTGTTGCCAACAGTTTTCCGACTATAATCAACAAAAGTCATATTAGGATGCTTTCGATACAAATACAACACACAAGTGAGTATCAACATACCGAATACCATTGAAATTAATAATGATATCCAAGAACCATTTTGGGCAATCCCAATTAAAGGAGCAGGAACATTAATAATAGAAGAACCAGTCATAAAAGCGAAAAGTAGTATTGCCATTTGACGTGAAGAAATCGTCTGCTGTTCTTTCACTTTAATACCTCTCTTTTCAAAGCAATTTATATCGGCTCAATGCAATATGTCTTATTATGAAGAACCCTCCAAATAGCCAACAATTATTTTAGCTGGTTCAGTTATTGTCCAATCGAGGAAATCGACTGGATCTGGTAGATTTTTCGCCAACAGGTAATCAATTGCGAAATACACGGCTACTAACATTATGCAACTGTAAACAATACGTTCACGATGCTCTGCATGCCTTAATTTCGGTGTTTCATAGGCTATAGCAGCAATAAATATGATAACTAAAACGGTTAATTTTTCGAACACTTTTATCGTCTCCTCACTAGCTCACTTTTAGAAACTAGGTTTACTAATAAACATCCCACTATCGGAAATTCTGACCTCGACTTCGATGTCAAATGAGGTACGCGCAAAATGCTCATCCCATTCCTCTTTTATATCCTTCCATAGCCTTGGATCTTTTCGGTAAACCTGATTGCCTATTCCCAGTACATCAACTTTTTGCTCTTGTAATTTCTTTAGTGTTTTCTTCAATCTTTGTTTCAATGTATCTTGAACAGTTTCAATAAAAAGTTTCTCCGCTTCTTCATCCCCTAAGTCTGAACAATTTAGTTCGCCAATAATTACATCAAGCTTTGTTTTTATATGTCCACTAATTGAATCTGCTTTGGGAGTTGTTTCTATCTTTGTTTCAGCTAAAATCACTTCAAGTGTTTCCATCATGTTTTCATTATTAAGACAGGGTACTTCGATAATTCCGTTTATGTATTCATTCATTAGCATAACTAAATCCTCAGTTTCAACAGAGGTTAAAGTATCGATCATTTTACCATTTTGAATTAGTGCTACTCCTTCTACTGTTTTATCCGTTGGTCCACTAGTAATAAAATAAGGGATAACTGTATTCTCTGTTTCGCTACGCAAATCTAAAAAAACCTTTAATAGCGTCATATCAACTGTTCTAGCAGAAATTTCAGCGGAAGAACGAATCGCTTGTTTAAACTCCTGACTTACTGTATTTTCAATGTGTGGCTCAGTTTCTAAATATGTTCGGGCCTCGTCTTTAGTTATTAATAAATAACTATTAAGTCTTGGTTCATGATCCCTGATAAAAAAATCCAAAACTTCCTTAATATTATGTGTTCTAGCAAATTTTTCACTAATAATCAGAATCTGTTGATGACTCCATTGTGTCCTTCGCCCTAGGTTATTAGGTATAGAACGAATAGATTGAAAAACAGTTTTTTCGCTTGTCTCAATATTGACAAAGGCGGGCCCTTGTCTAGTCGCCTGGTTCCCTGATGTTTGTACAGGTTTGTATACCTGTGTTGTCACTTTGATGTTTCCATCTTCTTCTTCATCGAATGCGACTCCCATAACAAACCCTCTTTCTGACAATTCGATTTGGTTCCAGCACCCGGCTAGAATTAGGAGCAAGAACATAAACCATATTTTAATGCAAAATAATTTCATCCTGTCAATACACTCTCCTTTCTCCTAGGTAGAATGCTCTCTTACTGTTTATGTGAGTACCGACTTCGTGGCGAGCGAAACAAAGTCTTTAAAGGAGCACGAACAAAAACATCCATTAGTTGTCTTGGTCGCATAGGAGCTAGAGGAGCTAAATAGGGCTGACCCAACGTACGCAGATTTGTCAAATGTAACATCAACCAAATGAGTCCTATCATCATTCCGAACAAACCCATTGAAGCTGCCATAATCATAAGAGGGAATTGTATAATACGTAACGGAATTGCGATCGTATATTGAGGAATCGCAAACGATGCGATTCCAGTCAATGCAACGATTACAACTATAATCGGAGAGGCAATTCCAGCAGTAATGGCAGCTTCACCAATGACAAGCGCCCCAACAATACTTACTGCTGATCCGACTGGTCTTGGTAGTCGAATTCCAGCTTCGCGAAGTAATTCGAAGAAAAATTGCATGACAAGTGCTTCCACAACTGTGGGAAATGGTATTCCTTCACGCGAATCAATAATTGCCAGTAAGAGAACAGTAGGAATTAATTCAGGATGAAAGGTTGATAAAGAAATATAAATACCTGTCAAATTTAAAGAAATAAAAAACGCCATAATTCTTAATAGACGAATTAATGTTGAAATAACTGTTCGTTGATAATAATCTTCACTTGATTGGAAAAACTCAACAAACAGTCCCGGACAAATTAAAATAGAACCCGTCCCCTGTACTAAAACGATAATCTTCCCCTCTAATAATGCGGAAACAGCGACGTCTGGTCGTTCTGAATAACGATGTTGCGGAAAAGGAGAATAGGTCGAATCTTCTATCCATTCCTCGACATAGGAGGTTTCCAATATCTCTACTTTTTCTACCTGAGATATTCGCTTTTTAAATTCAGACAGAGTCGCTGGATCTACAGCACCTTCGAAAAAACTATAAGCAACTTCTGTTTGTGCTTTTCCACCTGATTTTATTACTTCAAACTTTAAATTTTGGTTTTTTAACCTAGTCCGAATCAAACCGATGTTTTTATATAAATTCTCCACGGTTCCTTCACGAGGACCTTGAACCACTGATTCTGCTATAGGTTCGCTAACCTGCCTTGATTCAACCGAAGATGCATCATAACTGAGTGTCTGATCCCACATATCGAAAAAGATAACGACATGTCCCTTTAAGATATTACTGATTACTTGATTGAAATCTGTTAGTACTCGAGCATTTTTAGCGGAAACTCCGTTATTATCAAAAAAGGAAATGACATGTTCAGGTTCAATTGATGTTGCAGGCCCTACTTCACGATCCAATAAATCCTGCATGGAGTATTTCATATAATTTATCGTTTTATCCAATGTAAGGGATTCAAAATAAACAGAAAATGCCTTATGCGAAAGTTCAGGTCCATAACCCCATGAATAAAAAGTGAGATCATAACAGTTAGAAAAAATCTCTTTCAATTGACGAAAATTTTCATCTATATCTTGGGAAATTTGATTATTCTCTGATTCTAATTTCTTTTCAGGGATATTAAAGTGTGAAGATGTATGCTTGTTATGTTTTTTTTTGAGTCCTACTAAATCCTTCATTAGAATTACCCCTTGACGACCGACTTTTCCTAATTACTACTCAATTAAGGTTACTTATTTTAGTGTCCACAAAAATCACTAAATTTATACTCCAAATGTTGGGCCAAGGTCTTACGACTATAATTGGTTGAAGGGGACAGGACAATCTCATTCAATCGCCCAACACGTCCACGTCGATCGAGCTATAAATTACTGTTGTAGTTTGGTCAGTAATCCTCTTTCTTTCGAAAATAATGAAGAAGGATTCGCTAGACTACTACCACGGATCAACCAATTATTCCTCCTCCACTATCCGTTAACTCAGCTTTATAATCTCCAATGTGTAATCTACATAATTGTATTTCCTATTTTAATTTGCGTTTTAATTAGAAAACGCCAAGCTTATAAAAGCTTGACGTTTTCTCCTAAATTAGTTGTCTAATTTTACAAATATATTGTAATTTCCTCTGTCAACATGACATACGTTCAAAGAGGTTCTTCATCACAACTGAATGTGGGGTTCTCGGTATTTATAGCTAGGTCTTTATTGTTTTTTACTCATACGCTAAAACCATATTTGAAAATGTCCCATAATAAACGTAACATTTACGATCTTCATCAATTTCTCTGCTATCCACTTTAAATTCCTTTAGTGAACCATCTTTTTCTAAATATACCGCATCGCAATGTAAGGTCAGTAATGCTTCATCATGCGATTCAAGTTCTTTCGTTTGTATTAATTGATAATTATCTTTTTCGATAACTTCTTTATATTCGAAACCGATTAAATCGTATTTAAAATCCCCGCTATTATTTTTGAATTCTTCTCTTTTTACGTAAATGACAGTCAGGTTCTCGGGTTCCTTTGCAGTCATGATCACATGATAGGTATTTCCTTCGATAACAAAATATTCGCATGTCATCCTAGAGACCAGTTCACTTACAGATAAGTTATCGTAAAGCCAAAGGGCTGGATAATCTTCTTCTTTACTATCTAATCGATATTCTAATTTCATTATTCTATCTACCCTCTTCTCTTTCAGCTACTGGGATTTCGGTATTTTTCGAAAAAAAACTTTTCTGTGCTATCTATCAGTTTACTATATTTGTTAAACTAAGTGTATGAAAAGAGATAAGGAGGAGAAACATGGAATCCAAAAAGACAAAAAGGTTAATTGCTGGGGCCAGTGCTACTATTTTATCCCTAACTTTAACAGGATGCGGTACTCAGGCATCCTTACCTGAACAACCTGACACAGATGATTGCTCCGATTGGGAATTTGATGGAGATTTAGGGGTTTGGGAATGTGATGACGACGATTCTGATTACTATGGTCATTATTTTTTACATGGAAAACGCTACAAAAGTAAATCAAGTTTGGTAAAAAGCTCTGCGTACAGCCAATATAAATCATCATCTACTTACAAAAATGCTACTTCAAAGAGTGGATTTGGTTCAGGAACAACAGGTGGTTTCGGAGGTTAAAGTGTGGAGATGTTAACGAACAGGACATTATACAAGCGTAATAGATTAGAATTTTACTCCCAATTTCAAGAGTTTTGGTACGATCTTAACGGTGAGTATAGTTTGTATCATCTATTAGAAGTTGAAAAAGAACTCATACAAGAAATACGAATCGCTACAAAAAAGATGGGTGATATCTTTTTTAAAACCTCTACTTTACTGCGGCAGCTACCAGACAAGACCTTAATTGAACTTGGTTTTCCAAAAGAAAGCGTCCCTTTCTTACGGTTTAAATCACTGTTACCTGAATCAATTATTTCTCGGTTTGATTTTGTTTCTACTAATGAAGGGCTTAAACTTTTAGAGTTGAATTCTGATACACCTACCTTCATCATGGAATGTTTTAAAATAAACGGCCATGTATCGAAACATTTTGGATTTGAAGAACCAAATCAAAACTATGAAAAGCAATTATCTGCTGTATTAAATAAGGCTATTACAGAAAGCATAAAGGATATTAAACATACGCCCAACATTGTTTTTACAGCTCATAACGATCATCAAGAAGATTGGAATACTACTGTGTACTTAGCTTCTTGTGCGAAAGTTCCGTGCCAGCTGATTCCCCTATCTGAATTACAAATCACAAAGGACTCCCTTATAGATCCAAGCGGTAATGTAATTGATGTGCTTTATCGGCAAACCTATCCTTTAGAACATTTAATTAATGATGTAGATGAAGCATCGAAGGATAAGGTAGGAATTCAATTACTTCATTTAGTGAAGAGAAAAAAACTAGTAATATTAAACCCTATCTCATCGTTTTTACTTCAATCAAAAGCGATACAGGCTTTGATTTGGGGGTTAGCTGAAGAAGGCTCTTTTTATACAAAAGATGAACAGAAATCAATTTATCAATACATGTTACCTACATACTTAGATGCTGGACCTTTTATTGGTAGAATGCCTTTTGTAAAAAAACCATCCTTTGGAAGAGAAGGAGATACCATCACGATTCATCACGATTCTCAAACTATTGAAAAAAACACGATGCAAACTTATGAAGATGAATTACCAATTTATCAAAAATATGTAAGCTTACCTACCGTTACACTAGAGACCGAAAAAGGATTAGAAAAATTATCATATATGTTTGGTTCTTTTCTCCTTGCGGGTCAACCGAGTGCGATTGGTGTTCGTGCTGGTGAAAAAATTACAGGTAATGAATCTTACTTCTTACCTATTGGTTTTAAATAAACTTTAAACTTAGGAGGATTATGAATGATAAACTTTTTACTTTATTTAGGTGTTAATGTTGGGTTGCTTATTGTTGGATTGTTTCTTATGGAGTTAACGACAAAAAATAAAGAATTCACTTTAATCGCTAAAGGAAATAAGGCAAGTGCTTATGTCCTTGGTGGTCGCTTAGTCGGGTTAGGTCTAGTTCTTTATTCTACGTCTGCTCACTCTCTTAATCTTATGGATTTACTAATTTGGGGTTCGATTGGGATTGTTGCTCAAATTGTTGTCTTTTATCTTGCAGAGCTCTTAACCCCGAAATTCAACATCACGAAAGCTATTGATGAAGATAATCAAGCTGTAGGTATCTTTCTTTTACTATTATCTATTGCAGTAGGATTACTGGTAGCAGGATGCTTGACTTATTAAGTAATCAAAAAGGATTGCCCCAAGTCATCTAGGCAATCCTTTTTTTATATTATTTGTGAGTAAATATTCTTAGTACAGGTAACTTAACTTTGCTTCTTTACTGTCGATTCTCTATTATGTTACCTGCTAACTCAAATACGATTGGATAGATTATAGTTCCTCGATTTTTTCTCTGTATTTTCCATATTTTACTCTGGTTTCTGGCCTGCACTTTGAACTAACCTTTTTCATATATTAATAAGAGCTAATTTTCTAGGGAGGAGGAAAAGCGCTGAATCATATAACGTATACCGCTATAGGTGATTCATTAACTGAAGGAATTGGAGCTTCCTTCTCAGCAGGTTTTGTTCAAAGGTACGATCAGATGACTGAAACTACTCTCAACGTCCCTGTAAACACAAACAAATTTGCTAGAAAAGGTCTAACGTCAAATGAGTTATTAAAAATCCTTAAAAATGAGTATGTACGAAGAGGAATTGAGCAAGCCAATATCATTACTATTACAATTGGAGGAAACGATTTACTACAAGCATATCGTGCTTATAGTAAATCAAATGACAACCGTTTTCTCCGAAACTCACTCCATCTGCTATATGGTAATTTCAAAAATATCGTTGCTGATATAAATGCTATAAAATCTAACTCCCCAGTATGCTCATATTTCATTCGCATTATTGGATTATATAATCCTTACCCGCATCTTCCTTATAGTGATTATTGGGTTCAACAAGTTAATCATATTCTTGATTCCTTTACTTCTAGCAGTGTTAAAATTGTCCACATATATCCAACCTTTCAACAGCATGGAAAGAAACTATTGTCGTTTGGAGGAATACACCCTAACGAAAACGGATATCACGTAATTGCTGAACAATTAGCAAAATCAGGGTATTTTCCTTTAAATGTTTAAGTCTTCAAAAGATAAAAAGTAGTCAATTAGTTACCTAATTGACTATTTTCCCTATATCCAAGAAAACCCTTTCTCCTTACCATCACTTTTTTCACTATCCTCATTACCTTCTACCTTCGTTTGTTGTCTTTCTGTATCTTGAGTTTCTTGAGGTTGCTCTTTTTTTCTTCCACCAAATAATAGTTGTTCCCATGGGTCAATAAATTCTTTTCTAGCCGATTCATTTGTAGCAGCCTTTACTTCTTCTGCTTTTTCTTTAGATGCATTTGATACCTCAGCGCTCTTTTTCTTATCCATTGTTCTCCTCCTTCATTCAATTACTCACTACCATGGTATTCTCTCCCCTCGAGGATGTTTGGGCTCTTGAATATTTAGCGTCTTTTTCTTTTCAATATCATAATTTTCACTTGTGAATATCCATGTTAGAGCCTTGTTGTCTGTACCAACCTTAGATTTGTCGATATTTTTAGTCTCGTATCCATAATGGTTATTATATGTACAAAAAATAAACCTCAATATATCAAGGTTTACAAATGCTTTTGATGTCATTGAATTATTTCAACGGATACCTTCTCATAAAAAAGGTTTTTATAGACTCAAAACCGGATGTGCCACAAGGTGAAAAACCGACCTTTTGAGACACAACCTTCTTCATAAATTAGTGAAAAACTTATAATAAACCGAGGCCCCTGAAAAAGTCCCTTTTAGCAGATTCGAGGAAGAAGCAATGGCTCCACACGTTGCGCGCCTGCTCATTTTGTTAAAATGGATTCTTTTTTTACTGGTGCTCTCATTTATCTATTAAATTTAGTTCATACTATGTAATCTAGTAAAATCATTAAAAGGGTTGTGTCATAGGGTAAAAACCGCCCTTATGACACAACCCTATTCTTTAACTTAACACTTTAAGTGACTCTTCATTAAACGCAGGGATATCGTCTGGTTTACGACTTGTTACTAAATTACCGCCACATACAACGACTTCCTTGTCATGAAGATTAGCTCCAGCATTTTTTAAGTCGACTTGAATCGATTTAAATCCTGTCACATCTCGGCCTTCTAACACCTCCGCTGTAATAAGAAGTTGTGGACCATGACAAATCGCCATGATGGGTTTTTTGCTCTCTGCAAATTCTTTTGTAAACGCCACGAAACGGTCATCCGCTCTAAGTATATCAGGTGAAAAGCCACCAGGAATAAATAAGGCATCAAAATCAGATACGCTTACTTCATCAATTCCTTTATCAATTGTAAGAGTTTCTTCTTTGTTCTTCCCTGTAACTTGCTTTCCTTTTTCTTTTTCAATAGTTACAAGAGTATGGCCAGCATCTTTAAATGCTTGTGCTGGTTTTGTATACTCAGAATCCTCAAATAAATCTGTTAGCACTACTGCTATTTTCTTACTCATGCATATCACACTCCTATACAAGACTAGTAATAAAATACCCGGTAAGAAAAATGATAAACCTATTCTAAAATATACTATTTTAAAGTGAAACTCTTATCTGTTAATCATAGAAACGCACTCTCATTAGATATTTTTTCGATTTTTTCAATTAAATTGGTACCACTGTTGCATCCTTTTTCTTTTGGATATATCTTCATTCGATAACCTTTGAGCCATTCCAAAAAGTCAGAGGTACCGTTCTCTTTCAAATGATAAATAATTTCTTTCTCCGATTTCCAAATCCCCATACTACGAATTTCCGCAATGACAATTTCCATATCTGCCTCTTCATAAACATCTAAAAACCAATGAATTGTATCTCCAAATATTTGATTTAATTGATTTAAAATCTCTTGTCTAAAACCATCTTTTGGGATTCGCATAAAACAAAAATCTAGTATCACTTCACTTTTCATTGCTGTCTTCTCCTTATCCGTTGAAGATTTCTTTTCATCATAATAACTCTTTTCCTTTTTACATGAACATTGGAAAAGGATTTATTCTCGTCAAGAATAGAGTTGATTTCAATCGTCAAAAACCACTACTTATCATCTGTGAAAGTTAGTTCTATATTCTTGCATAAGCCTAATTCATTCACGCCTTTACCGTTAATTTTACCATAAAAAACCATTTGTTTTCACTTGAATTGTGACTCAACAAGAGAGTATTTCATGTTAATACGTAGCTAAGTTTGAAAAGTACCGTGCTCTTTCCCCCGCCATGTATGCTGCTTGTTATGTATAATCCACTTCCATACAAACTTTCTTTTTTTATATTGAATAGAAAAATGGGTTTCCTACTAAATTATAGTAGTTTAATATGAAAGGATACGGTGCACTTTTTTAAACTAGTAATACAAACATAAAGAAAGGAGATGAATCATTGGTGGCATTTAAGGCGTATATCGTGATAATGTTAGTATTTGTGGTGGGGAATTTTGCTTTTTTCTTTTTTTCTCCGTTAAAATATCACTTGTCACTAAGAACAATAAGAAAGGCACTCTATACATTATTTATTGGAGCTATCATAGTAGGTTTATTGGTGAATGAAGTAAAGCTGTCAAATTGGCAGTTCTTATTGACCTTAACCGCTATCGTCATCTTTATCGACCTTGCTCTTTTGTTAACGCCTAGTATCATGAAGATATGGAATACAGAATTTCAATACAGCGACTATGTTGAAAATATCATTATGACAAACCGAAAAATTCAAAAAGGTACAATGAGGCGTGTTGGAACAATGTCTGAAATGATTCAAGACGCCGGAACATATTTTAGTGAACTTCAAAAAGAAGAATTGAGAGATAAAAAGAAGCAATTAGAAAAGTATCTTCGGATGTATGCAGAGAAATACGGTTTTCTGGTTCAACTGTGGGATTTAGAGTATGATCCTATAGAGGCTACTCACCTCTCTTCCAAACAAAAAGAAGGATTAGAGGAGGCTGAAATAAATTCTCTTGCCGATAATTTTGGGTTTTTGGAAGGAATCAAGAGAGTTCTCTCCGACATTGAACGGCTAAACTCGTTTGAATTTGGGAAAGAAAAAGAAGTCTATGCAGAGTCATTGTTTCAATCGGAAATTGTTTCATTAATTAGTGAAGATAGTATGATTGTTCCCATCTATTTAGACGACGGAAACATGATAGTTATCTTAAAAAATGAAAAAGGAGAACTGTTAGAAGTTGATGCTATTCATATCACCAATCTAATCGTGCTTTTTTATACATTTGATTTAGACTTGTGATATAATGGTAAAAAGACCACTTCAAAAGGAGGTTTTTTAAATGGCGATAAAATTGAGAGTTAAAGAAGGAAGTTCAAAAGTAAAAAAAACGGAGCTTTCTAGGGGGAGAAAAGTCACTCACCTATCTGAAAAATCTACAAGTCGAATGTCTCATAATGTTCAGAAGCTTAATAATAAGGTAATGAAATATATTAATAATCAGTAAAAAAGCAGGATGCTGTCAAAAAGCATCTTGCTTTTTTTATTAATATTTCCTCTTTTTTTTGTGTAGATTAATAATAAGATACTATACAGGAAAAGAGGAGCGAATATGTCAAAGGCAAAACCAACAAAAAAAATAGTTCCCAAAAAAGTAACTCGCTTTACAGGCGAGACGAAAATGGACAAAGAAAACCAAAAGGCTTTAACGAAGATAAGGGCTTTTAAAGGTATGTTTGGTTAATGGTGACCAATACAGTTCAGGGTCCTAGTGCTGATATGTGACGAACGCTCTAACTCTAAATTAAACGACCCATCCCTATTCGCTATTTTGTTCTTTTTTTAGGTGATTCCCAATAAAATACATTAGCTCCTTCATCGGAAAGCCTGTAATACCTGTACCGACAACTTCCCAATTGTATAAGTCGTCACTTTTATAACATAGTTCGTACTCAGTTTTAGTTCAGCGTCGCTTTTTTACCTTATAACACACCCTCTAAGCAATGTAGCGTTCGGTGCCATTTCCATTTCCTGTATACTTTCCTTTATTTGTTTCTAAGGAACTCAATACAACTAAACTGATTTATAGTTTAAATTGACGAACTAAACCATTAAGCTTTTCAGCTAATTTAGAGAGATGATTCGAACTATCTGTTACTTCTTCCAGAGAACTACTTATTTGTTGTGAGGAAGCAAATGTCTGCTCTCGCAAGATTTCGTCGAATTCTAGCTTCCCCCTCACATTAACTTATTGAATATGTATCGCTCACTAAAGAATGGCGAGGTCGACTAGCTTTATACCACTGTACGCAAAGAATTAAAATAAGTAATATCTCTATAGCATCTCCCCCGTAGTACATAAGCTTACCTCCCCTTTCGGCTTGAGATAGAGATACTCCAGACGGTGGATTAACATAGATATATTTTGATAAAATGCCGTGAGCAGCCATTGCAAATACCAAGATAATGGAACGGTAGACATAACTAGTTTGATGTGGTGTTGGGTCAATATAAATCATTGAAAGAGTAAAGAAAAACCCAGCTAAAAACACATGAACATGTATAAATACATGAAGAATGAGGTTTTCGTGCATGGCTGAGTATAAATCAGTCGTATATAAAACCCATAGGCCTCCTACATTGAGTAAAGTAGCAACAATCGGATCGTTTATAATTCGAACGGGTACAGTCTTTAGCAGTCTGGATAGTTGCCTAGCTAAAGTGACATTAAGAGTACGCATAAGAAGGGTCATTGGTGCAGCAAGTACGAGCAAAAGCGGAGCTAGCATCCCAAGGAACAAATGTCCAAGCATATGTGCCGTGAAGTCTACATGCGCACGCTCGGCTACGGGACCAGATACTGCAACGACCGCAATGACGATTCCAACCACCCAACTAAGAGTACGATAGAGGGACCAATGTCTGTATTTACGATTTGAAATGAAGACAGCAACTATATAAGCAATGAGCGCTATCAAAAACGGGATAATCAAGATGATCTGGGGAATAATTCCTATTACATCATGATTGTGAATAAGAGGGAGATGTTCATGCACGCTCACTTGAAACAACTCCTTCTTTTGGTTTGCCATGCTGTGTGCGGAACATAAGAAGGAGGCCAATTACAATCATAACTATAGCAATCATATTCCATATAAAATCATAGATAACCACATTCTCTACATACCTGATCTGATGTAATTGCAAAAGTTTGTGTTGCACAATACCGTCGTATAATTGGAAGAATCCTGCTCCAAGAAAAACTCCCCCCCACCATCTCGTAAGCCATAAACCATTTCGGCGCCGAAGATCAGCAAATAAAAATAAGCCCGCAATGGTTGCAAACCAACTGAATGCATGGAACAAACCGTCTGAAAACAACCCTAAATCAGTTGTCGATTTATCATAAAAATGGTGCCATCTTAATAGTTGATGAAAAACCACCTCATCAAAAAATGCTATTAATCCTAATCCAAACAAAATACCAGACCATAAATTCCGAGTAGAATGTAAATACTTGTTAAAAGAATTTGAATTATTTTTAGCATAACCTGATTCTAGACTCATCTAATACACCTCTTACTATTTTGGTTAGACCTGAAGGTAGATACAGAAGTATACACCCTTAACATGTTACCCCAGAAAAATACGAAGTAATCATCGCCCAATACATTTAATGATATTGGTCTTGGCCTACTTAATAAATAAGCTGTAAGATAATAGAACTCTCTCATGAACTGAACTAGAAAAAGCTGCCGAAGCAGCTTTGGTGTTCTTCATATTATTTATTATCAGCAGTTTGTGTGGAAACTTGCCAGGTTATTCCGAATTTATCTATTACCTGTCCGTATAAAGGGCTCCAGAAAGTCTCTTGGAGCGACATGATAACTTGACCATCTTCTTGTAATTTCTCGAATACTTTTTTAGATTTTTCGACATCGTTGATGATAATAGCTATCGTGACTTGCGAGCCAATATGATAGGGCTGACCTGGAAATGTATCAGAAAGCATTAAATCTGTATTACCGACTTTCAAGTGTGCATTTAATATACGATCTTTTGCTTCCATAGGAGTAGGGTATTCGGGATTATCAGGCATATCTCCAAACGTTTGAACTCCAAGAACTTTTGCTTCCAATACATCTTCATAAAACTTAACAGCTTCTTGTCCATTCCCGTTTAAAACCAAATAAGGATAAATTTCTAAAATCATCAAAAACACCTCTCTTTTAATAATATTGATTTTCAATACACAGAACTAATGTTCGTATTTACTTTACCATATTTTTCAAATGAATACAACAAACTTATTAAACTATCCCGTGACATATAGAAAATCGGACTCTGTCGATACTTTATAGTTGTTCAAAAACATAAGCTACTTTAATTTAAAATTCTTATAGAGTGTTACTCAAACTTAAAGCAAGATTTTTTGTTCGTTGTTTTTATCCACTGAAGAAACAATGCTTGCCTTTGAAGAGTCCCTAGCAGCTATGAATAAAATTCCAGTAATAATACAAAGGATCCCGACAAAGTGATACCAATAAACTGACTCACTAAGAAAAAAGTAAGAAAACACTACTGCACTTAGTGGCATGACCGCAGTGAAGACTGCAGTGGAATTTCCAGGGATTTTTTTCACCCCTTGATTCATCAACACTACAGCAATAACTGTGACCACGACTCCTGTGTATAGAATTAACAACCAATCAACGGAAGATACAGATGAAAAAGAAAATTGTGTGGCTTCATAAATTGCTAAAGGTAAAAACAAAACAGCGCCAAATAATGCCGTCATGGTAGAGATAAGAAGAGGACTAACTTTCGAAGAAACTAATCTTCCAAATGTAACAAAAACACCTTCTCCAACAACTGCCCCTAATATCATCACATTTCCAATTAAAGAGTCCATCGTCCAATTTATATTAGAAAACACTCCCACTACATTAATAATTAGTGCGCCTAGTAATGCAAAAAAAATGCCGATTCCTTGGTTCCGATATAAACGTTCCTTTAAAAGAAAAAAGGAAATTAACGAAACAATTGCAGGGGTAATACTCGTAATAATGCCACTTTCTACCGCAGTGGTTAGCTTAAGACCATACATTAATAACACACTAAACATAAATACCCCAAGGAAACTCTGAACGAACAATATTTTATAATCTCTTTTTGAAATTTTCGGAAAACCTTTCTCATAGATAAATAGGAGTGAAACCAATATGACCCCACCTATAATCATCCGCAGTTCAGATGCCAAAAAAACTGGAAATCGTTCAGTAATAACTTTATTCACGACAATAAAACTTCCAATAATCAACATTGCTAAGGTGATTTGGATAGAACCCAAAAACTCTTTGGACAAAATTTATCTGCTCCTTTAATTTTTTAATTTAAAATAATCAAGCCTCACCGACTTCAGTGGAATCTGAGCAGATTATTTCGTTAGTTTTTTCTAGTACCCAGCTTCACACTATATGTTACACTGTAGCTCTTATTGACGTCTCTTCTTCCGATTGAACTAAGCTTTGATATACTGTTCCTTTTTTTATTAATTCGATATGCGTACCTTGTTCGACAAGACGACCCTGATCCAAAACCAAAATATAATCAGAGTTTTGGATTGTTGATAATCGGTGTGCAATGATAATTGTTGTTTTTCCTCTTCTATAGTGGTCTATGTTCGATTGTATGACTCTCTCTGTGATTAAATCTAGTGCTGAAGTGGCTTCGTCTAGGATTAGAATTTCGGGATTTCGAATTAGTGCTCTTGCAATGGCAATTCGCTGCCGTTGTCCCCCAGATAATGAAATACCACGTTCACCAATAATTGTCTCATAGCCATTAGGTAAAGAAAGGATATAGTCATGAATTTGGGTAGCCTGACAAATTTGATATAGCTCCAACTCGGTTACCCCTTCCTTACCCATGAGAATATTATTTTTTACTGAATTTGGATAAAGATAAGGTTCTTGAAAGACAATGGCTACCCGATTTAACCAATCCTTACGAAGTATGTTAGAAAGACGGTCCTCGTTAACAAAGATATTCCCTTTGGTTGGTTCATAAAACCGTACCAAAAGCTGCGCAATTGTCGATTTCCCCCCACCACTTGTTCCAACGACTGCCACCTTCTTACCAATCGGTATATCTAGATTCAAATTTGAAATAATTTCGTTTGTACCTTCACTATAACTGAAGTGAACATCTTTTAATTGAAGTGACTTTACGTTTGTCTTGATTTTCTTTGTACCATTCTTCCAAGTTGGCGAATCCATTACGTTGCGAACTCGCTCTAAGCTCGCCAGTTTTCCTGAAAAGCCCATCACCAAATTAAAGAGATTTTGAAAGGTTGAGACTAATTGATTACTAAATTGATACAATATAACAAATGTTCCGATCGTCATTTGCCCTTGGAGAACAAGATACCCGCCGTACGCAAGAATAAAAATTGTTACTCCCCACTTTATCGGTTCACTGCTGATAAGCTGCAAGTTAATGAGTTTTCCTTCTTTCATTACAGCATCAAAGTAACCAGCAAAATATCTATCGTAAATCCGTTTTTCCCAATCCATTCGGTGGTAAGCAATGACCTCTCTTGTTGAGGAGATCCCTTCTTCCATATGGACAATTAAATTGGAGCGTGCATTTTGAACGTCCTTTGCTCTCTTCTTCAGCCTTTTTGAAAAATAACGTCCTAAAAAAACATAGGCGATACAACAAACGAGACTAAATATCAAGATAACAGGGCTATACATACCAACCACGAAAAATAACACGAGCGCTGCTCCTAGCTGCTGAAGTCCTCTAGGCACATCATTTCCAATCATCCCTCCAACCGTTCCTATATCATGAACCACATAGTGAACAAAGGAACCTGTTCGTTCTTTGTGTAAAGAGGAGGTAGGAATTTGATACATATAACGCATAAAATCATGAACCAAATTCTCAGTAATCGCAGCATTTGATTTATGAATCATATGTGGCCCAAATGTAAATAAAAAGGAGTAGACGATGAAAGCTACAATAATAAGAAGTAACACTTGATTTAAGCTGTCATAGTCACGAGCAATAAGTACATCATCAATCAAGGTTTGTTGAAGTCCAATTGTTGCTAAAAAAGCATAACTTTCTGCAATCATAAGGAGCGTAGCTAAAATCACTAATCCCTTGACAGGAGATACATACCTACTTAACCATTTACTATTATTCTTCATGTCTATGCACCTTCTAACGTCTTTCCATCGGCTAGTCGATAGAAAGCACCTTGTTGATTCATCAATTCCGCAAACGTGCCGCTTTCAAATACACGACCTTCCTCGACCATAACAATATTGTCATAGTTCTTTATCGTTGATAATCGATGAGCGACAGTAATGGTCGTCCTTCCTTTCATGAGGCGATAAAGAGCAGCCTGTACTTCTCTCTCACTAATTGTATCAAGGGAAGCAGTTGCTTCATCAAGGAGAATAATAGGAGGGTTCTTTATAAACATCCGGGCAATTGAAATTCGTTGCTTCTGACCGCCAGATAGCTTTACCCCACGTTCGCCCAGTAAAGTTTCGTATCCTTGAGGTAATTCACTAATAAAATCATGAGCGAAGGCAGCTTTTGCAGCATCGATAACTTCGTTTTCTGCTGCATCTGGTCTACCGAACAAAATGTTCTCCCGGACGCTCGCTCCAAAAAGATACGTTTCTTGAAATACAAAACCTAGATTTTCTCTTAAGTCTTCAAAGGTAAGCTTATCTATGGGAATATTGTCTAAGAAAATTTTTCCGTTAGTAGGATCGTAGAAGCGGTTAATAAGCTTCAAGATCGTCGATTTACCATTGCCACTTGATCCGACTAAAGCCACTTTTTCTCCTGCTTTTACATGTAAATTAAACGCATGTAACACCCTCGGTCCTTTTTGGTACTGAAAAGAAACATTTTCGAAGGTGATATTCCCTTGTACCTTACCGATCCGTTCTGTTTGTTTAGCTTCCTGAACAACGGCGGGAATCTTTATAAATTTATAAAGTTTTTCTGCTTGATTCATAAGAACCTTTTGTTCGGTAATCATCGTCACGACCACTGTTAAAATATGCATCGTTTGAAAATAATAAAGAAGAAAAGCAACAAATGCTCCCGTTGATAATTCTCCTGCTCGTGAAAGATGGACACCGTAGATGATGATAATTACACCCCCTATGTAATAGGACATTCGCCGATTTGTGCCTCTCCAATAGGCAAACCAGTACGTTTTTATCATTGTTTGGTTTAACAGTTTATGCCGCTCCCTCACACTATGAAGATCCCAAGATTCTGCTGAATTTGCACGTATGTCATTAAGTGAAGCAATACTTTCATATATTTTTTGATTAAAACGAACACGATCATCTGCCAATTTCTTGCCGAAAATAGATGCTTTTCTTTCAAGATAAGGACCAAATAAATAATATAGAAAAAAACTTGGAATGAGGATGAGGCTTAATTTTAAACTGATTGTTGCCATCAAAGTGATCGAAATAATTGAAAAAATTAATCCATTAATCATCCCCGGAAAAAATTGCCGATATAAGCTTTGAAGAGAGGCGACCTCGGTATTCATTAAGGAGAGGCTTTCACCAACGGGGTGCTTTTCAAAGTAAGCAAAGCCTAGTTTGCGTAGATGTGAGTAAATCGAATACTGCATATCACGGGAAGCTTTTTCTTGCAATGAACGTTGAATCAAGTTACGTAACGCAGTAAACGCAATCATAATTACGACAAATATCGTAATCAAACCGATTAAATTTATGTACAGATCTGATTGCTGTTCAGTTAGAATAGAATCAATAAAATATTGGATGAACTTAGGTATTGCTAGCTCGACCCCGGTAATCATAAACCCACATAGGATGAGAAGAAATAATTTTAATAAGTAAGGTCGTAAAAACGAAAGAGTCCAATAGTAGACTGTTAGAGATGTATAAGTGCTTTCTTCTTTTTTTAACATGGGACCCCCTTGTCATACTGTAAATTAAATTAACTATTATAAAAATATACCAATTTATAGAAACATTTACAATTATATAGTTACAATTTTATTTTAGTAATTAAACGTTTTTTCAATGCAGAGTTCTTAAGGTGCGAAATTTGGAGTATGAATGTAAGGAAACACCTCTAGTAAATTACAAGGAGATGATTAGAGATGTCATTATGGTTAGCCATTTTACTGGTCGTTGTTGTAATAGCGGTGATTGTTCTGATTATTAGTTCTAAAAAGAACAAAGGATTAGGTTCAAGAGTGGATGATGAATCGATGCGAACCTGCAAAAATTGTAGTAAGACGATTGCGGAAGACTATTTGAAATCTCTTTGTCCACATTGTAATAAATTCTTAATTTAACTATTTTCTTTTTAATAACGCTTACAGTTTTTACCTCCTAATCATAAAAAGAAGTGTCCAAGTAAATTCTTATTTGGACACTTTGCTTTTACACTTCATTTTATTAGCTGATTTGTTCAACAAACTTGATTCGTTCCTGTTCAGTTTTTAATAATTTATTTCTGACACTTTCCTTTTGTTTATGTAATTTGTTTAAAATATCATTTGTTTGTTTTAACGTTGTAGACGCATGTTCATGAGAGTCTTGAATATGACCGTGGACAAACCAATCGACGATAAAACCATCAAAAAAGTAATCGGCAAATGTCAAGAAACCACCTATATCCAAGTTTGCTTTGGCATGATTATTAACATCTTGAAGCTCCTCTTGAAAAAGTCGAAGCTCTCGTTGTGCTTGATGGATTTCATCACGAGAATCGTCCATATGACTATGTTTAATCGCCGTTGAAATAGCCCCGCCACCAATCATATCCCATGTAGACCAGCCTTGAGCTTTATGTAATGATTCAAGTGCGCGTTCAAGTGAACCACGCGCTTGTTTTCCTGCAGAGAGTGCTTCATCATATTCCTTTAGACTAGCACTTAATTCTGCCTCCAAATCAACCAAATGATATAATTCTTCACTTAACAACGAATCATGACTATGAATAAGTGTTTCTTTTTTCTTTAATAATTCTTCATACATAGGTTCTGCATCTGTGACAGACAGAAGCTTTTGTTTCAAAGTTTCTAATTCATGGGTTACATCTTCGATCGTTTTCGTTGCCTCCTGATATTTGAGCTCAACAGCTATTAATTCTCGCTTTTCTTTATCTACCTTCTCAAGTTTACGTCCAGTGAGAGAGTAAAAAAGGTTAGCCACACTTAGACCTTCTAATCGTTCAACATCCTGCTGTTCTTTTTTTAGTTGCTCTTTTAATTTTACCGTCTTCTTTTGTTCTTCTTTTAAGTGGGATGACATCCTATTAAAATGTTCTTGATATTTTCTTTTCTTCCATAGCTTTTCCTTCGCAACCTTTAATTCTTGATTTAATACTTCAATCACGGTTATCCCTCCTCTATCTATAACTACGATTGAAAAAATCATATGTTTCAAAATTTTCCACTGTTATGTTAGGACACTAATAGGGTGAGTTCAAAGGTTATGAAACCTTTGAACTCACCCTAACTTTTGTTGAAACCATTTTTAGTTTTTATTCAGCTTTTGGATTCCATCCTTTCAACACGTTCTCAATTGTCCATTCTGAGGCTTCTTCCTCTGTTAATAATGTTCTTGACTCAGTCTCTTCCTGAATCGCACCTGGTCCATAATTATTATATTCATAGAATCTAGCATCCGCTGCTGAAAAACCTGACATATCTGTCCAACCTTGTTGATGGATATGCTCCCCTAAATAACTATCCCTAAACAAAACACTAGCAATCGCATCTGGGTTACCACTTGGATGCCACGGTCTTCCTAGGTATACCGTACCTGGTGCTGCATCACTTGTTAACTCACAATCAATAAACATATAACCATAAGGCTCGGTAATCATCGTACTAGCTGCTGTAATGTAGCCATTATTTGAGGATGATCCTCGGTCCAATGAATGGATCACAGTCTCTTCAAATACAGCACGAGCTCCACCAAAGATGAAATCTACATCCCCTTCAATATAGCTTTGATAGAAGTATTGAGTTCCTCCATTAGTAAGCAGTGTGTCTTGATTTCCTAAGAATCGAACCTGTTTAAACGTCATTCTTTCACCGCTTGAATTAACAGCAACAGCCTGCTTGCCGTTTGTGTCGGTGGTTTCATCAAAAGAGTTCTCAAAAGTTAGATTTTCGGCTGTGAAATCATCAGCTTGTAAGAAGGCGGTTGCACTTCCACTTGTACCAAGAGTACCTCCCACACCATTCTCTCTGCCTGCATAATTATCGTACGTGATAATTGTTTCCGTTTCATTTTCACCAATCATCGTAATAAACGGCTTATCGGCAGGAACGCGTACCACTTCCTTATACACGCCATTTTTTATATGAATGGTGACGGGTTCTGTATTATTACTTGGTATGGCATCAATCGCCGCTTGCACATTTTCATAATCCCCTTCACCTGCTTGATCGACAGTAATGTCATTTTCTATTTGTTTCAACTGCTCCGTTAAATCTTCCATTTGTTTTGTATCCCCCGCTACAAGCGTTCTTCCCTCAGCATCTACAGAGTTTGTATTGTTTACCTGAGCAAATACCTTATTTGGGAAATAACCGGTGGTTTTTGCAACCTCTAATAATTGCTCAGCATAATTCCCTGCCCATGAATAGCCATCACGACGCTCTTGCTCAATTTCTTGAATTGTCCGTTTGATGACACCGTCACGTCCAGAGAAAATCGGCTCATTTGTACCAATTTCGTAGAAGCGATACCACGTTACCGCGTTCGGGTCCTCAACAAAATATTCCCCCTTTGGATCACCACTTATATAACGGATTCCTTCAAGCTTCACTTCATCAAACCATTCGAGGGCACCGATGATTGCTTGCTTAATTTCAGGAGTTTGTTCAGGTCTACTCATGAGAAATCTAACAATACCTACAGCTTCTGATCCTGATAAGGAAGGATGTTCATATGACCGTGCTCCTCTAGGTTCGTAAGTATCGCGGTCATGCTGGGCGCTCCAGCCTTGTAATACTCCATCAACCTCAATTTGCGATTTAAGGATATAGTCAATACCTCTTTCAATTGATTCCTTAAGTTGTTCCGCTAATTCATCACTTACTAAGTCACCATTAAATGGATAGGACTTGTTTGACGCTTTTTCCATTAAGTCTAGAACGTTTATCATCGCTTCATCATTAAATGTTACATGATTTGAATACTGAACGTTACTACCAGGTGTTCCTCGTTCCGGATAAACTTGCGGGAAGCCACCTGTTTCAACTTGTAATGTGAACAGAAAATCAAAGCCTTTTAAAATACTTTCTTTTAATTGCTCGTCTCCAGTTTCGTTGTAAATTTGAGCAAGGAAATTAAGTTCTTTTATGGTTGCGTCATTATCAATCATTCCTAGCTCTTCACCATTTGGACTATGCCATACTGAACGGCTTCGAGTCCCGTCCCACGCACTGCTATAATTAGTTCCTTTAGAGAATCCACCATGATCCATTTGCCATGAAACGATATTATTAGCCTCTTCAATGGCAGCTTCAAGATCACCTGAAAATTTAGACTGCTCCGTATCCCAGTTAAACTTTGCCTCTTCATTCCAAGCATCACGACTTTCAAAGAGTAAAACGGTTTGACCAAATTTATTAACACCTTGAGAGGCCTTAGTTATCGGGAGATTCTTTAATCCTGGATTTAATGTTTCCCATTTTCCTGTTGGAGCAACAATCGAAATGTCTTCGAAGTCAAACTCTTCAATAAAGCTGTTCAACGTTACAGCGACGATAGTAGGGGAAACAGAATGAACGCCTACCACTTTCACTTCAGTGGACACATTTTCACTATCCGCCACCATACGCTTTACCACTTCTTTTGCTTCTGCGATAGACATGTTCTTTTCAGGGCTAAAGCCACCATTTTCATTATCCATATAGCCTTTTCTTGCTACGGATCCTACTGTGTTAGGAGATAATTCAAGCACTGTTGCAATCATATTTGCTGCTTCTTGACGATTTAATGCATCGTCTGGATTGACTTTTCCATCATGGTCAAAAGAGATATAGTCTGCTGCTTGTGCCGCTTCTAGCACATATGAATACCACTTATCTAACGTAACCTCACCAACCTGTGAATCAAGACCTAGATTTTTGAATGTTTCCTCATTCGTAAAGCCGAATGCATCGTTAATGAGTGACATAAATTCAATTTTGGAAATAGGTTCATTTTCAGGTTTTTGTTCCGTTACAAGTAGACCAATATTTTGCAACTTTTTCATTTGTAAGCCGCTCATGATGTCAGTCACTTCTACTTCTTCTAATTCTACAATTTCCTCGGACTCTGAGGATTTATTATGAATACGAAGATGATCAATATTCGCACCGCCGTTTGCTGCAATTCCAGTTGCCCGAATGACATTTTCTCCAGCTTCTAATGTCGCGGTCATCGTCGTGGTCTTCCAACCAGCCCAATCACCTGTTGGATCAAATGCTAATTCAGGTTCCGCAACCTCTCCGTTTACTAGAATTTCAGCAGGGCGTTTATCCGTTCCACCATGTGCATATCTAAATTCAAGTGTGTATTCATCAGTAGTCGGGATATCAACAGTCCATTCAATCCATCCACCTGGAGCATTTGGATTGTAATCTGTAAAGCCTGTACCAGTAAATCCGACATGCTTGTTATCAACAATGACGTCTTTCAGCACTGCATCTTCTGCTTCACTTAAAATATCAACCTCTTTATAGACATTCAAGTGGTCAATGTTTGCTCCACCGTTCGATGCATTTCCTGTAGCACGAATAACGTTTGCTCCAGCTTTTAAATGTACTTGAGTCGAGGTAGTAATCCAGTTTGCCCAGTCTCCACTAGGATCAAAAGGTAGCTCTTCTTCTACAACTTCTCCATTCACTTGAATTTCAGCAGGGCGTTTATCGGTTCCTCCATGAGCATAACGGAAATCTAATGTGTATTCACCATCTTCTGGGACATCAACTACCCACTCAATATACCCACCTGGAGCATTCGGCGCATAATCAACAAATCCTGAACCTGTAAAACCAACATGTTTATTATCGATGATGGCATTATGTAGGCTTGCATCCTCGGCTTCATAGATACCCGTTCCAGTTAAATCCCCTGGTTCCTCATCATCAGGTTGTGAGTTGTCATCTTCTTCTGGCTGTTCTTCAACGGGAGGGAACCCTGAAACAGAAATATCATCTATGAAATGACCGATTGTTTTGCTATTAGGTGTAAATGATTCAAAAAAATCAATGACGGTAGCAGTTTGGTGAAAAGGGGCTGCTTCAATTTTAAGGTCGCCATCTATTTTTACGTCTGCAGTTTGCCCATCAACGTCCATGATTACTTCAATGTCATACCACTTATTCTCTTCAATTGCTATTAATGGTTCATGAGTTTGGTCTCCATGACGATAGGTCAAATTTCCTGAATTAGTTTCAATAACAACAGCCGTACTTCCTTCCCCTTTTATTCTGGCAATCTTTGATGCACTTGTATATTCTGGTTGCATAAATTTCATTTGAAAAGTTACTAATCCACTAACAGCATCAAAACTTTTACTTAAGAGGACATTCGTCTGCTCGCTTGTATCATTCAAGTGAACATATTTATTTGAGGATTCTGGGTCCTCTGAGATACGAACCGTTCCACCGCTTTCGGCGATTGTAAATCCTGAGGGTTCAGCCCCAACTTCTTCTTGTTCAAAATCACTTTCAACTACGGTGTTTAATTCCCCTTCTTCTGCAGAGACTCCTTTTGTCAAAGGAACGGTTGACATCACACTCATTGCCGTGAAAACACTGATAAAAGATACTTTTCCCATTTTATTAATTCGTTTAGATGGTTTCATTGATTTCTCCTTTCAATCAGTTAGTTTATAAATCTAAGATAAGAGCAATTATCCTAATATTCAGTATATTATTGAGGGAAATCACCTCCTTAAGTGGTTGTTAATGGTAAATTAATAAAACTTCACTACTTTATTCTCTGAAACATTTCTGTATTGCTTCGGTGTCATATGAACATACTTCTTAAAGCTCCGAATAAAGTTTGAATTGGTGATGAAACCAACGCGCTTTGAAATGTCCTTAACTGTCATATCCGTATTGATTAGTAATTTCTTTGCTTCGTGGATTCTCCTTTGCTGAATATATTGTTGGACAGTTAACCCAAATTCACGTTTAAAAAAATGACATAAGTAAAATTTATTAATATGTAAATTTTTTGCAACAACATCTAAACTCCAAGTTGTATCCCAAACTGAATTTAATTCTTTTAATACATTTTCAAGCATGGTTACTTTTTCCGTGGAACAACTTGGTAAGAGAACGTTGTTTGAAGGGGATTTGATTTCTCGACAAATAAACAAACATAACTCAAATAAATAAAGTTCAATGGCTTGTTTTTGCCCCCAATACTCTTCATGTTCATATTCATCTAACAGCCTTTCCATGATTTGTTGAAATTGCTGAGCTTCCAATGGCGAGAATTGCAATAAGTGGTGAGGATGTGGCAGATTTTCAAGAAAAAGCTGTAACTCACTAAGAAAGTCATTTTTGTTTTTAAAAAAATCATTTCTAAACTGGAGAACCATTCGTTCATAAGGAACGTCATTGTTTGCGTGAACTTTATGTAATTCATCTGACTTAAAGAATAAAACCTGCCCTTTGGTCATATGATAAACTTTTTCCTCAAATATGTATTGGGCTTCTCCCTTTGTCATCCAAACAATTTCATAGCCAGGATGTGAATGAAAATGAACAGGTATTTTGTAGTCATCTTTTAACACGATCGAAAAACTTTTACGTTCGCATAGCAATTCTTGTTGATTACTCACATCCTTTCCCTCCTAACTTAACTTATATTAATTTAAGAAAGCGATTACAAAAGCAATGGTAACATGAATAAATTAGAAAACATATCCTATAATTGTTCTAAATGTGTGCAAATATTGCTCTATTATTTTCACGGAAAATATATAAATAGGTAAGAAAACATTTAGATTATAAAAATAATTGATTAAAAGAGTTTCTTTAGAACCACAACAAGAGTCCTGGTTTTTTGCTTTGAAAACGATGATGTCAAACAGCAATAAAATAGTCCTATTTTCTAACGATGCCCTAAATATTCCTAAACAAGATTTTTATATTGTACTTCAACTCTGACTTCAAGATTTATCCAGTTTTTTATGCGCAGCATTTAGTCTGTTACTTCTCTTTCAAAAATAATTTCAAAATATGAGGACGAACCGGAGCCTCGAGTACTCGGGGCAAATATTTGAACAAGTCTCCAACCTTTTTTGGCATGTTGATGAGTCAACTCTTGATATTCTTTTTTTGGACTTGAACTCCAAGTACTTAATTCGATTCTTTCAAACTTATATTCGAACATTTTGCATCCCTCCCTCTTTGTATATGTTTATGAATAATTACAAGCTATGCTTAAATAAATTATTTTTATAAAGGTTAATGGAATTCTTTTGATAAAAATGAGATAATTTCAAGGTAGGTTTTGTTAAGATGACAGTCTACTAAAATATAATGTAGGAAGAAGGCATACGATATGAAGCTTGAACAGGGTATGAAGTTTTTGTTGATTGGTGATTCTATTACAGATTGCGAACGAGCTAAGCCTGAAGGCGAAGGTTTATTTGGCGCATTAGGTAAGGGGTATGTAGCTTTCGTTGATGCACTTTTGCAATCAGTTTATCCAGAGTTAGGTATTCGTACCGTTAATAAAGGAATTAGTGGTAACACAGTTCGAGATTTAGAAAAGCGTTGGCAAGAGGATGTAGTAGACCAACAACCAGATTATTTATCTATCATGATCGGAATTAACGATGTATGGCGCCAGTATGACACACCCTTTATTAAGGATTATCACGTGTATATCGACGAATACAAGGAAACGCTTGAAGCATTGATTAAGAAGACCAAACCGCTTGTAACAGGACTCGTTCTGATGACTCCTTTCTACCTTGAAAGCAATGAGAAGGATGCGATGCGCCATACAATGGATCAATATGGTGAGGTTGTCAAACAACTAGCAGAAAAGTATGATTGTCTTTTTGTTGATACACAAGAAGCCTTTAATATTATTTTGAAAGAACTCTATTCAGCGACCTTAGCATGGGATCGCGTCCATCCAACTGCTACCGGTCACATGGTTTTGGCTAGAGTGTTATTAAAAGAGTTGGGGTTTGACTGGAATAAATCTTGAAGAGAAATTCTTTTCCATTCTGAATTACCTCTCTAAAAGCTTACATATCTCTTTAATTAGTTACTTAACATCGTGATAATTATCTCTTAAATAGAATGTTTATTGGGGCTCATAAAGAGGTATGGGACTAATAAGAACAAAGAAATAATCATATCACCAAAGGAGCTGATTAAGATGTCATCGTGGTTAGGCATTCTTTTAGGGATTATCGTGCTTGTGATTATTGTTTTTATTGTTACTTCTATGAAAAAGAAACGGTCAGCAACATCAGATGAAGTGGTTGACCCAGAAAGAACTTGTAAGCATTGCCAAGGGGTCCTCCCGAATCAATATGATAAATCACTATGTCCTCACTGTAATGGGTTCTTGATGTAAAAAAGATTAAAATTCTGAAAAATGTATGCGTTTACAGCTAGAATCTTTAGTATATGAGTCTAGATAATAACTAGTGTCCTACCATTAATATAGTAGGACACTAGTTATTTAATGAATTTATCTCTTGTTTAAGAATCATCTAATGATAGCGAAGCCGCACCAAGTAGGAAACCTCAATTTCCTACTTGGTGCGGCTATAGTGTTATGTTTTTTTCGCTGGGGTATCAGAAATCTTCCCTAAGAAGAAACCGTCAACTTCACTTAACTTGCCTCTCCACAGAATTTTTCCTCTGGAAGGTGTAGGCTTACTGTCACCACAATATACTTTTGTGTTTTTTAAATGGATAAAATAAGCTTCAACATCGTCTTGCGCCTCAAATTCATCTCCTGCCTTAGTAAGTCGGTCACTTAGCTTCTGAGCAATCTCACTGCCATCTTCAAAGGACTCGCTAAGTATATCAAAATATTCCTTAGCCGATACCAACGTACCTGTAATAACCGCACCTTTGACATTTAATGAGATGTCTAATGAAAAATCATATTTGTTTGCTGCTTGCACAAAAAACTCAAGGATATTATCTTTTGCTGGACTCGGATCATTACTCATTTTCACTTCTCCTTCCGTTATTTATTAAGAAGATGTGTCATCATCACTTGAGAGAGTGGTGTCGTCACCTTCATTTTCCTCATCTTCGTTTGAGGAACTTTTTGATTTTGAGGACTTCTCGGCAGAGCTATTCTTTTTTCTTTTTGTTCTGTTAGATTTTGCACTCGTGTTATTTTTCTTTGTTTTCTCCTCCTCTTCTCCTTCGTTGTCATCTTGATCGTCTTCCTCGTCGCTTTCGTCCTCTTTCTTTTCGTCTTCAGATTCTTCTTTTGGCTCACTTTCTTCTTCATCATTATTGTTTTGGGTAAGTTTTGTAAGCATCTCTTCTAAACGTCCTAGACGATCGTTCAGATTTTCATTTTCTTCTTTTAAAGATTCTTCTTCTGTGTTTGACTCCAGACTTGTTTCCGTCTCAGTATTCTCCTCTTGTTCTTCTGAGTCGTCGTCTTTATTAAATAGGTTTAAAGCGGAATTTTTAATTGAACCAGCTGCTTTTTTAGACTTTTCTTTAGCAGATTGACCAAATTCCATTCCTTTGCTTTTTAATTTATCTCGATCAATTTTCTCCATAAGCTTTTTCCCATTCTCAGGAGTAGCTAAATAGCCAACTGCAGCGCCGATTATTCCCCCTGTTACTGACCTTTTTAGTGGACTACCATAGTCTTTATTTTCATTGTTTGTCGCTTTTTCCTCTGTTTGATTTTCTACATTTTTAGTTTCTGCCATTGTAAAAACCTCCTAGGATTAGTTTGAAATCTTTTTTCATTTATACGGTTTTTGTATCAAATTTCTTTTCAAGAGATTCAAGTCTCTCAAGTAGTTTTTGATTCACTTCTTCGAGATTTTTCGTGTTGTTCTCAACAGCTTTAGAACTTAAGTACGGATCCGTTTCCCACCAATCCATGCCAATTTCTTTCGCTTTATCAACAGATGCGACAATTAAACGTATCTTAATCGTTAACAGTTCAACATCAGCGATTCCTACTGTGATATCTCCTGCAATCACGACCCCTTTGTCTAATATTTTCTCTAACACATCTACAATCGTACTTGATTGCATGGAATGCTCGACTGTCATTAAGAGGCCCTCCTTGGATTTTGAATTAAAGTAAGCTTCCTAAAGGCCCAAGGTCAATATTTAAGTCCTCTGCATCAAGACCAAAAACTTCCTTTAACTCATCCATTTTTTCTTCAAGATTCATTAAAGCTTCACCTAGTTTTTCGATTTGTTCGTCTGATAAATTTCCACCTTCTACCCGTCGAATGGCATGCTTCTCGACGATTTGTCTCAGCAACTCAATGACGGTTAAAACTAGCTGTGCTAATCCATGTTCAGCTTTTTCAGGGTCTAAGTTAATTCTTCCACTTGTTGGGTTGGCCGGTTGCATCAATTAGCTCCTCCCTTTGTTTATCAAAATTCACTGAAGATACTGTTTGCTCATTTTCTTGCTGAGCTTGAACTAGAGATTCTACCGAAGCAATTAAAACTCGTAAATCTAAGTACACTAAGTCAACTCCAGCAATGGAAATGATTAAATCAGCTTTTATCGCTACGCCCTTATCTAGGATGACATCTAAAATATCAATAAGCGCGATGTCCTTGTTTTCAACCGATTCTCTTAAAGACATATAGTGTCTCCCTCACTTAGGAAAAACTAGAAAAGTGGTACGCTGGCCAAGGACCTGTTACCTCAAATTGCCAACCCATTTCTTGCATTTCCTTTTCATATCGTTGGATTTGTTCTAAGAAAGTCTCTACCTGTGCCTGTGGGATAAGATAAACACCATTCCAAGTCATATTTTCTTTTTTTCCAGTCATGTTTTTACCCCAATTTTTTTTGCTGTTTCCTTGAAGAACAAACTTTTTCAAGTGCGAATCAATTTTTTCACTTATTCGGTTCTTTTCTTCTTCAAGTTCCGATTCAATTAACTTATCTAACTTCTTTTTTTCAAAAAATTGTCTTCCTTTAGGTAATTCATTTATTTCAATTCTCTTCGCTTCGATAGAAGGATTGTTCTTGCTAATCTGTTTTTTAAGTAATGAATCATCACAGTACATTTTTACATTCCATTCTTCATTTCCATCTAATAAAGAAAATGTATTTTCCATTTTTGCTTTATTTGACTGCACTGCGTTTATTAAGCTCTCCTGATTTTTGTATAACGTACAAAACTTTAATGGAATGATTGTGAACATCTTTGATAAATTCAGGACTGTTTCATGATGATGAAAAGCTTTTTCTTGAAGCCATTCCATATCATTTTCAACTTTATCCTTGATTATATCTTCAGAATAATTATCTGAAGGAAGGTTACAAACAACCGCTGTGCTATTTTCTATAGGAATGGTGTAAATGTCACCATCTCCTTCAAACCCCTTAAAGGAAGGTAGGGATTGATTAGTTGTTTCATCTGTTGGAATTAAGCCGTATAAGTAAAGTAAATTACTCATTTTTCTTACCTCATTTCTTCTTGGTCATCTGCTCCCATTGTTCCATTTCTAAACGTTTTGCTACTTCATAGCGCATTAGTAATTCTTCTTCTTTATTTTTATAGGCTTCTTCCGGAATTTCTCCAAGCTCATACATCATCTGCAATTGAATTAGTTTTTGTTGAATGGTGGGAAGGTCATATAATTCTTTGTCTGCCTCTTCTTTCACCTTTTCTCCGATTTTTATGACTAAATTAATCGGTGCAGAGATTAATTTATGGATCATTAGGCATTCTCAACTGTTAGTCTGATATTGACAAAGTTATAGGCTGGCCAAGGTCCACTATAATTAAAATCGACCTTATCCTTCCAACTGTCATGCGCTTCGTTTACTTTCTGGTCAAATTCTTCTTCCTTGTCTCGGTCGATTAAGAAGGAGGCATTTAATAGCATTTTTTCCCCGATTGGATCATTTGCTTTTGATGCTTCGGCAACCTCTTTTAATGGCTCAAATAATTCCTGCTTTACTTCTTTTTGCAAGGAGGTAAAGAGTTTCTGAGCCACTCCACCTAGTTGAATTCGTTCATAATAGCTAGCTGCTTCGGACTTCCCTCGGACGGCTTCTGCCATCTTTTCAACCTCGGCATTCTCACTAACAAGAGATTCTAACCACTCTTTTTTTCCAATTACCTTTAATCCTACTTCAATTTTTCCTTTAATTTCTGGAAACAGTTTTTTGAACTGTGGATATAGGTTTTCGAGTAGAACCCCTACGTCCTCTTTTGATTGAAATACATTGCCAAAACTAACAGGAATGACAGTATCATTCTGCTCCACCACAAGAGAAACTGTTTTTTGATGCATCATTAAGTTTTCTTTATTAGGATGGTAGATTTTCATTGGCACTTCAGCTGCAACAATTGCTGCATCTTTAAAGCGGATGGTAAAAAGTTTTCTTTTCTCGCCTTCGAATTCAATTTCACCAAATTCATCATTCGTGTCTGTTTGAATCCCGCAAAATATATAAATACCTGTATTCTCATCCTGGCTCATGGTCAATCTCTCCTTTTATTCCCGAATAACCTTCATATTCTTGCAAGCTTTTCTAATTAACTCTTCTGCTGTTTGTACTGGTTGATTTGAGTCGATACATCGACTTAATTGATGAGTTAATATGTCAATAGCTAAACGTACAAAGTCACTATCGTCTCCATCAATGGGAATATCTTCTTCCTTAGCTAATTTCGCAATCATCAATGAAGCTCGTAAGCTTGGACCGCCATCCTCTTTGCATGCTTTGCGTAAGTCAGATACAAGCGTCGTGATTGCTTTGGCTTCATACTCTTCCATGTCTACTTTTTCTGAAACAATCCTTGTTTCTCGGTCGATGTCTTTGTAATCAACATAGAGCGTAATTAACCGATCGAGTAATGCATCCTGTGTTTGATAAACGCCAGCATATTCTTCAGGATTGCTAGTAAATATGACGGAAAAATCAGGGTGAACCCGGACAAATGGTTCAGTCAATTTTGAACCATATAGAGGAAGAATGCCTTCTTCTAAAATGGATAAAAAGATATTATTTGTCGTTGGTTGCGACCTAGTAAACTCATCGTAAACAAGCGTATATCCGTTCTTAACAGCCTCTAGCAAACGTCCGTCTCTCCATGTACCGCTCACACTTTCATCCTTTTTATAAACCGAACGAATATAGTTATCAACAACCTTTTTACTCGTATATCCAGTAAAGTCGCCAATTAAATCTTTATTGTTTAATTCATGGTTACCATGGATGAGCATAACTGGCTTTTTTCTTTTTTTAGCTAGGGCGAGAGCTAGCGAGGTCTTTCCTGCTCCAGACGGACCTGTGAAATGAATGGGATAACCCGCTTTTGCGTATTGTAAAGAGCGAGAAAGTAAATCTTTTGTCTGTTCGTCTTGAATTAGTAATCTAGCATCCTTTTTAAACATTTCTTTAATGACCGTCACTCTTTTCCCTCCTACTCACCACGTCCTACATTTCTTGACCGATAGCACTTCTATAACGAATATCACGTCTTTTAAAAGAGATGACTTCCTTTTCTTGATTAAGATAGACGTCATATACCCCTAGCATTTCGTCTTTTGCATATTTTTTCATGTATTCTTTTTCTTCAATAACTTCAACAGTTAGCTTCCAACCCTCGTTATCGATGCCTTCAACGGAAGTGATTTTATGAATTGGTGCGACATGTTCATTAAAGAAGTCAGCAACATTACTCATGATTTTTTTTATTTCCATAATGCCCTCCCACTAAATATAGGATGGCAAGTCAGGGTTTGTTGTAACCCCGACTACATCCTGAACTGCGCCTAGATACTAAAGCTTGCATTTCTATCATTTTGGTTGGATGGTAGGCCGTTTTCCTCAACTTCATCTCGAAGTAAGCCAACCGCTTCGGCATAACGTAACCAAGTATCGACACTCGCAATAACAACTCTTGCCTCTACCGTTAATATTTCTATACCTACAACAGATACTCTTACAAAAGCATCAATCACAATTCCCTTATCCAAAATTCGGTCAATAACCTCTGCTAAACTAGAACTATCTGTACTTTTTTGAACTGACATTTTTCTCATTCTCCTTCCGCATTCTTATTTAGGAACTCATCGTTTTAATGTTATTTGACGATTTGATATTCTTTGAGCTCTTAATATTAGTAGAACTCTTAATATCGGTTGCACCTTTAATGTTTCTAACACCCTTCACTTTCCGTTGCTCATTATCATTCGTAGATGAAGAGACCTTTTCTTGGAATTCCTCACCAGCTTCTACCACTTTACCTATCTTATCTCGAGCAGTAAGCAACACATCTTGTGTAATTTCTTTTGCTTTTTCGGCTTTGCTATGGACATTATCAGCATTTTCGTTTTTGGCGTTCTCTAATTTTTTTGCAGCTTCATTCGCTTTATCTTGTACATTCTCAACAAACTTATCTTTCGTTTTATCGATTATTGTTTCTTTTACTTGTTCCTTTATGGGTTCAGGAGTATGTTCAGCTACGGTTTTAGCAGCTTTCCCTACTAACTTTTTAACGGGCTTATCCATTAAGTACCCCCTCTGGAATCATCGAGATTGTCCTTACGATTTCTTTGAATCTACTAGTTCGTTTAACATGTCTTCAATTTTATCAAGGCGATTACTTAAGTTTTTGTTATCTTCTTTAATCTCGTTGTACTGAGAGGAATCCTTTTCATTCTTAGAAGTGCTTTCCTCATTCTTTTCATCCTGTTTCTTCAAATGCCCTAATAGACCTCCCTCAGACTTACTCATGTAACTAGAGGCCGTTTGACGAATACTATTAACTGCTTGTTCTGTAAAAATTTCTTGTGCGGTTCTTTTTAATTCTTTCCCAGCAACTCTCATCACTTCAGATTCACTTAAACTTTTCATGAATTTCTTGCTCGTCCCAGGGCTAGATAGTAATCCGATACCAGCTCCTAAAACGCCCCCAATGATGGCTAAATTCATAGAGTGATTCGTATCACTTGCTTCTTCATTTTGTTTAGTCTCTTCTTTATGTTCTTCCTTCTCTTTGACTGTCATCTTCTTAGACCTCATCTCTGTAATTTTTTTATTCTTTTATCTTATTTTAGAAACTAAATTGCGGATTAGAATTGTCTTCTCTACTGGCAAGACCTTCTTCTTCCACTTCATCTCTGAGGAGTCCGACTGCTTCGGCATAACGCAACCATGTATCGACACTTGCAATGACTACTCGAGCTTCAACTGTCAAAATTTCAATCCCAACGAGTGAAACCCTAACAAAAGCGTCAATGACTATACCTTTGTCTAAGATTCTATCAATTACTTCAGCCAGGCTAGAACTATCTGTGCTTTTTTGAATACTCATTTGCTTTCCCTCCTCTCATAACGTTATGTAGTTAACTTGGGTTGTTAAGTGACTAGCTAATTTTTTATTTTGTTTAATGAATCTATACCATTAAAAAACAAAATTAAAACAGAGATTTTTTAACAATAGAGAGTTGTTGTTAAAAATTAGCAAAAAAATACTCTCTTATTTAACTTTGAAATATTTAAAACATATAAGTAGCTTGGTTTTTTCGGGATTTAAAATTAAAACATTACATATATTAAAATAGTGTTACATCTTAAAGAAGTTTAAGAGAACATGATTTTCGAGGATAATAACTAGAGATTCGCATTGTTTTTAGAACGCTATGAGTCGGTTTTTCATAGCCTTCGGAGCCATTGCAGCTTCTTTGAAGAACGAAAAGGATTCGTTTAAAAAACGCAAAAAAAGACAGGAAAAAGTTCCTGTCTCTTATACTTACTTAATTATGAAAATTTGTACCATCAGTCACTGCTTTGATAACTCCAGCTCGGACGACAAAGTTACCAAAATGCTCGCCTTCCTCACGTTCTTTTGCATAACGAGAAAGAAGTACACGTAATTCACTTAAAATCTCGCCTTCTCCAATGTTCTCACGGTACATTTTGCTTAGGCGACTTCCATCAAACGCAGCTCCAAGGTACATGTTGTATTTACCTGGTGCTTTGCCGATAAAGCCAATCTCACCGAGGGTAGGACGGGCGCAACTGTTTGGACAACCAGTCATGCGGATCGTAATTTCTTTATCACGCAGCCCGGTTTCATCGACAATTGTTTCGATTTTATCGAGCAAAACAGGTAAATAACGTTCTGCTTCAGCCATCGCAAGTCCACAGGTTGGAAAGGCTACACATGCTAATGAGCTTCGACGAATGGCTGAAGAGTGCTTACCATCAGTTAAGTGATATTGTTCGATTAATTCATTAATTTTTTTCTTTTTCTTACTAGTGACATTGGCAATGACTAAATTTTGGTTTGCAGTCAAACGAAAATCGCCTGTATGGATTTTCGCAATCTCGCGTAGCCCTGTCATTAGCTTGTAATCATCAAAATCAGCGATTCGTCCACCTTGAACAAATAAAGTATAGTGCCAGCTTCCTTTAACACCCTTTACCCAACCGTAACGGTCCCCATTATCTTCAAAATGAAACGGCTTTGCTTCTTTTAAACTCCAACCTAGACGATTTTCAAGTTCCGTTTTAACTGTTTCAAGCCCAAGACGATCTACTGTGTATTTGAATCGTGCATTTTTTCGAACCGAACGGTTTCCATAATCCCGTTGAATGGTAATAATTTTTTCAGCCACATCATAAATTTGTTCTGGTGTACAGAATCCAATGACTTTGGCAAGTTGTGGGTACGTTTCTTTATCGCCATGTGTCATCCCCATGCCACCGCCAATAGCCACGTTAAAGCCAATTAACTTGCCTTCCTCCACTATAGCAATGTACCCCAAATCTTGGGAGAAAACATCAATATCATTTGATGGTGGAACAGCCATACCAATTTTAAACTTACGTGGCAAATAAAGCGGGCCGTACATTGGTTCTACGTCATCAACTTCGGGCGTAGAAATTACTTTTTCTTCATCTAACCAAAGTTCGTGATAGGCTCTTGTACGTGGTAATAAATCATCGCTTAATTGTTTCGACCATTTGAATACTTCTGAATGTATCTCGGATTGATGCGGGTTTGGGTTACACATCACATTTCGATTTACATCTCCACAGGCCGCAATGGTATCGAGTAGGGAGGCATGAATTTCTTGTATGGTTTTTTTCATATTCCATTTTAAGATGCCATGCATTTGAAACGCCTGACGTGTTGTTAATTTCAATGTGCCATTACCGTAATTTTGAGCTAATTCATCCATTACAAGCCACTGCTTTGGAGTTGAGACTCCGCCCGGCGTACGGACACGTAGCATGAATTGATAAGCTGGTTCTAGCTTTTGTTTTTGACGTTCGTTGCGAAGATCACGGTCATCCTGCAAATAGCTGCCGTGAAACTTCATCAACCGGTTGTCATCATCGGAAATCCCTGAGCTGATGCGTTCCAACATCGTTTCTCCAAGTGTACCACGCAAATAATTACTTCGTTCTTTTATGCCCTCAACGTCACTCGGTGGGCCTTCTGGTGCTTTTAATATTTTATTGACCATGTTGATAAAACTCCCTTCGACCAAAATCAGTAAACATCACGCTGGTAACGTTTCTGCTGTTGCATATCGGCAAGATACGCTTCTGCTTTTTCACGACTCAAGCCACCTTCTTTTTCAATAATTTCAAGAAGAGTGTGATGAACGTCATGAGCCATATTCTTTTCATCGCCACAAATGTAAACGACTGCTCCTTCTTGAAGCCATTCGAATACTTCATTGCTCTGTTCAAGCATGCGGTTTTGAACATATACTTTTTCATTCGTATCACGAGAAAATGCGACATCCATTTTTGTTAACGCGCCATCTTTCAGCGCCTTTTGCCATTCAGTTTGATAAAGGAAATCTGTCACAAAATGTTGTTCTCCAAAGAATAACCATGATTTTCCTTCTGCCCCAGTTTCTTCCCTCTCCTGTATAAAAGAACGGAAAGGCGCAATGCCCGTCCCAGGTCCGACCATAATAATCGGTGTATCGGGGTTAGGTGGCAGTTTAAAGTTTTGGTTATGTTGAATATATACAGGCAGAGTATCACCTGGTTCTAGTCGCTCAGCACATAAAATGGAGCAAACACCATTGCGCTCGCGACCACTTGTTTCATACCTAACTGCACCGATTGTAAGATGCACTTCATCTGGATTGGCAGATAAACTGCTCGCAATTGAATACAAACGAGCTGGGAGTTTACGGAGATTGGAGATAAACTCTTGCGGTGAAGTACTCCAAGGACCATAATCACGAACCAAATCAAGCAAGTCACGCCCGTTTATATAGTCTTTAACTTTTTCCCCATTAGCTAATAACTCTTTCAACTCTTCGTTTGCTGAGAGTGTACCGAGCTTCTCTAAAAGTGGTTTTGTTAATACCGTTATTTCAAAGTGAGTTATAAGCGCTTCTTTTAAAGGGAGAACGTCTCCTTCTTTATTAATTGTTACCTTTTCTTCCGCATTCCATTTCATTTCCGTAAGAAGCAACTCTACAAGATCCGGATCATTCTCAGGATAGACACCAAGACTATCTCCGGGTTCAAAGGTGAGACCAGATCCTTCTAAAGATAACTCAAGATGACGAGTCTCTTTATTAGACCCTCGACCGTTCAAATTTATATTCTCTAACACTTCTGCTTTAAACGGGTTCGTTCTAGAATACACGGATCCATTTACTTGCGTCGATGCGGTAACAGTAGGAGCAACACTACTCGCTTGTGTTACATTAAACGATTCAATGACGCCTTCCACCCATTCAGATACTTGCTCATCAAAATCAAGGTCACAGTCAACGCGTGGAGTAAGTCGTGTACCTCCAAGTTCTTCTAGTCTTTCGTCAAATTCTTTTCCTGTTTGACAGAAAAATTCATAGGAACTATCACCAAGGGATAATACAGAAAACCTGAAATTATCAAGCTTTGGCGCTCTTTTGCCATGAAGAAACTCATGGAATGATAACGCATTATCAGGAGGATCGCCTTCTCCATGAGTACTCACCACGATAAGTAGGTTTTCCAACTTTTTCAAATTATTTGGTTTGAAATCATTCATAGATGAGACATTTACTTTAAAACCAAGGTCTCCTAGGGTCTTACCTGTTTTTTCTGCAATCCCCTGTGCGTTACCTGTCTGTGATCCGTATAGAATGGTTACTTCTTTTGAAATCGATTGCTCAGTGCTTTGAACAGGAAGTTCTGCACTTTGCGATTCTGGTGTTTCAGTTACCATAGTTGCTTGAGATGCAGCGAGATAACCACTGATCCATACTTTTTGTGATTCTGTTAAACTTGGTAAAAGTTGATTAAGGAGTTCTACCTGTTCTTGATTAAACGGACTATTCATAACCTGCAATTGCAAAAAAATCCACCTCACAAAGGAATCCTACATTCAGGACATCTTATTATTTCATTGATTGTTTCAATTTACTTACCACTTACTAATTATATATTAATTTATTTAATCGTATCTCCATTATTCATATGAGTCAAATTGCTTTTACTTATATCAATCATATAAAAAACTTATGATGGGAATTTACCTGAACGATTTTAATGATGATTGGAAATGTTCCCTCTACTGTCAAGTTGGATATTTAGGGTAAAAAAGTTTCTCTAGCTTATATTTTGCTGAATCACTATGTTTTATTTCTATGTATAAAAGGTAAACAACCAATAAGAGGTGATATTAATGGTAAATGAAGATAAAGCTAAAAAGAAACCAAGAGAGAAAAAAAACATGGACCACCCAGAACAATATCCAACAGAAAAAGAAAGCCTATTTGACCAGTTTGAAAGTCAACAAAATGTTGACCCCATTCCAATGGAAGATTTAAAAATAGAGCGGCGTGAGGAAAAAGAAAAACATAAAACAAAAAATGAGTCTTCAAGTGAAAATAAGTACAAGTAATAGAATCCCGTATAGCTATGTCAGAAGATTGAGGATAATCCCCTCAATCTTTTTATTTTTCACTCTCCTAAAAAGATACCAAAGCGAATATTTCAGCCTGAATTGTTGATACTAAACTAAAATAACTACTATAGGAGAATCAATATATGACTCATAAAACGAATCATCGTAAAAATCATTTAAACAAAGCATACAGCATTAGCCAAGAACTCGAAGTAGATTCAGATGTGAATGAAGATCCCCGCCGTGAAACGTTACTGGATGAATCGCTTGATGCGTATCTCGATTCAAAAGAAAAAAGCTAAACTGGTGCATTTATGTGCCGCATAGTAGTGAGCAACGTAAATCCTGATACTAAACTCCAAATTATTATTCCCCCCCACGCGTATAAATAAATCCAGACCATAATATCTTGACTGAATGAATAGTTAAGCATAAGAGCATCAATTAATGAATAAAGTTACCAAACAACTCGTAAGAGCAGACCACCGTTTCGTCACTCTAGAGGTCTTTTTATGGTTTAAAGAGATGTTGCTTAGGTAATAGAACTAAAAAAGGAGGGGTTAATATTAGAGTTCACTTACTAGAAAGGAAGTTATTGTTAGAAAAATATCAACAGACGCGAGATTTAACGTTGAAAATTGTGGAACCATTGGAGATAGAAGACTTCATGATCCAGGCAATGCAAGATGTGAGTCCTCCCAAGTGGCATTTAGCTCATACCACTTGGTTTTTTGAAGACTTTATATTAATACATTATAAACCCAAGTATCACTTTTACTTAGAAGATGCACGTAAGTTGTTTAATTCATATTACGAGTCATTAAGTACCCCTTTCCCAAAATCAATGCGTGGACTTATTTCTCGTCCTTCAGTTCAAGAAGTGTTGGAGTATAGGCGTGCTGTCGATGAGGAAATTCATGCTCTTCTCACACAAAACGATGAGCTCGATGAAAAGTTTTATTTTCTCCTTCAACTAGGTATCCAGCATGAACAGCAACATCAAGAGTTGCTAATAATGGATATTAAATATAATTTTTCAATGAATCCTCTTCACCCAGTCTATAAAGAAGATATTAATCAGACAGTAGAAAATCCATCTATTTCACCACCTGAATGGTTATCTTTTCAGGGGGGAATCGCAACTATTGGAACAAATGAGGCTGATTTTTCATTTGACAATGAGCAACCGGCTCATAAGCAGTATCTTTACCCTTTTGAGATTGCCGACAGACCTGTGACAAACGGAGAATACATCGAATTCATCAAGGATAATGGATATGAATCACCAGAATATTGGCTTTCTGATGGCTGGTCAATTGTCAATGAACAGAAATGGAAAGGTCCTCTATATTGGCAACTTATCGATGGTTCGTGGTACCACTTTACCCTTTCCGGTTTAAAACCAATTGAAAAAAATCAGCCTGTTACTCATGTCAGTTACTATGAAGCAGATGCTTATGCAAGATGGGCAGGATATCGACTTCCAAGCGAACAAGAATGGGAACATGCTTTTTCAGATGAATTGATTGAGGGTAAATTTTTAGAGAATCTGCTATTTAATGAAGGAAATCAATCAGTAAAAAATGTGTTTGGCACTGTCTGGGAATGGACGCGAAGTCCTTATACACCATACCCACAAAGCGCCAAACCAGACGGAGCACTGGGAGAATACAATGCAAAATTTATGAGTAATCAGATGGTATTACGTGGAGGCTCTGCAGCCACCCCCCGCAACCATGTAAGGTTAACTTATCGTAATTTTTTCCACCCCAATAAAAGATGGCAGTTTAGTGGAATTCGCTTAGCCAAAGAAGGAGTATTAACATGACCAAGACAGCTATTGATATTCTTGATTTGAACCCTCTACTCTCTTCTTTTAAAGAAGAGGTTTTAATGGGGTTAAGTCAAAACCAAAAACAGTTACATCCAAAGCTTTTTTACGATGTAAAAGGAAGCCGCCTCTTTAACCAAATCACTACATTACCTGAATATTATTTAACACGTGTCGAAAAAGAAATTCTAGCAACCTATCACTCTGACATTTCTTCATTTATTGGAAACGATGCATCTTTAATTGAGTTAGGATGTGGCAGTGAGGAGAAAATTCAACTTATCTTGGAAACTTTACAACAGAGTAAATGCTATATTCCTATAGATATTTCAGAAGAAGCTTTAGAAAACACGGTTGAAAAATTAATGGACACCAATCCCCTATTGGAAGTGCAAGCCATTCGTGCTGATTATACTCAAGCGTTATCATTTTTAAGTCGTGAGCAAGGAAAAAAGAAGGTTATTTTATTTCTTGGATCCACGCTGGGCAATTTTGAGGTGGGCGATAGAAATTACTTTTTGCAACAGTTAGCAACGTATTTAAATCCAGGGGATGGTTTAATGATTGGGATTGATTTAAAGAAATCACCAACAATCCTTGAAGCAGCTTATAATGATGCAGCAGGAGTCACTGCTTCATTCAATAAGAACCTTTTACATCGTATCAACCGGGAGTTAGGAGCTAATTTTCAAGTGGAGCAATTTGAGCATCGTGCATTATTTAACGAGGAGGAAAGTAGAATTGAAATGCATCTTGTTAGTAAAATCAATCAAGATGTTTTGATTGGTGAAGAAAGCTTTTCATTTTCTGCTGAAGAAACGATACACACAGAAAACTCATATAAATTTGATCTTGAGGATTTCCAGCTAACCCTAAAGAAAGCAGGGCTTCACTTTAGTAAAGCTTGGATCGATCCACAAAGTTATTTTGCTGTCACTTATATTGAACCTTTAAAAGGATAATCGTAGAATACCGACTATCCTTGTTTATCGAAGCTATAAGGGCCTTTTTCGGTGGCCTCCGTTTAAGCTTATGGCAAACCCCTTTTAGGCACAAGAATTGTAGATTGTTTAAGCAAAAGTAGCTAATATCTAGCATTAGCTTTGGTCAGTAGAACAATCAAGAGACGTCCCGAGGAGTCCTTTAACCATCACCTGACTAAAAACATTAGAAGCAACATTATTGTAATTCTGAAATGCATCTGTTAAATCATCGTTGAAAAACTGAATGACCGCTTGCTTGAACACAGGATAGATAACGGTTGGTGCATTCGGATAAGGAGCTACCTGCTTAACAATGACATCCACAAAAAATTCATTATCTTGAAATGCCTTTTTTATTAAAGGGAAATGTCATTAATGGAATGAAGGGGTGATGCTTTATAAGCTAACCCTTTACTATCTTCCACTTTCACTATAACGGCAATATTTCCAAGCTGGTGTAAGGAATTTAATAGAGCTGTCAACGCTCTTCCTTTTTCTTCATTTGCAGTAACGATTTTTATTACGTAGGGATGAGTTGTCGTATCAAGTGGTAAAATACGGATTTGGTTGTCCTTACCAACCGAGTACTTTAATTCATTCCATAACGTGTACCATGGTGGGGATAGTATAGCCAATTCATTCACCCTTTCTTTTCTTTCTAAACTATCTATATTCAAGAAGCAGGTAATAAATACACCATCTCTCCTCTTATCCTGTTTGAATGAAGAAAAGAACAAATAAGTCCGATTACTGTTGGATTCATTGGGAAATTATAGAAACCCCCTGTTTTCTTATTACGGGGGGTTTTGTATATGTGTTTTCTTCTTTCTAAGTGTTCGAGAGTCTAACTAGCATTGAAGAATGTGGAGAAAGCTGATGCTCAAGATGTTTTTCGGTAACCCCTATGTCTTCTCTACTCCAGAGATCTCTTACTTGCTGATTCCGAAATAAACCAAGCTTATCTAAGGCTACTTTAATAGTAGCTGTGTCTTCACTTAAATTAAAAAGCGCAACAAATGTTTCATCGTTTTTGGCCTTCGCTGTCCAAACGACTAAATCGTCTTTACGTGTTAACAAACGATTACTATGACTATTTTTATGAACATCTAGAATTTCTACATTTGTTAACAAGGATGTTGTCCATTCATCATTGTCACGCAGTTCGCCCCCGAACATAAGCGGAGAACGGAATATGCTCCATAAGGTCATCATTGTTTGCTGTTCATCCTTGGTAAACCGGGTCCTTCTATCTCCGCCCGGACCATCTACAGAACGTATACCAATATGTCCAAGTGGCAACATATCGCAGTCGGGCCACGATCCTATTCCTACATACTTCTCCCATTTTTCACAACGCTGAAACATATCATATAGTAGATCCCAGTGATCCCAATAATCATCTGTCATTCTCCACATATTAGAGTTTTCTATTAACTCCTCAGCATAATCAAGTTTTGCGGGTCCCGGCGACAAGCTTAACACCATCTCTCTCCCACATTGATCAATTGCATGACGAATCATTTTGATTTCATCAAGATGCGTATCATAAAGCTTTGAGGCGGCAATATCATCTACTTTTATATAATCAACGCCCCACTCAGCATATAATTGAAAAAGAGAATTATAGTATTCTTGAGCTCCTTTTTTAGATGCATCAATACCATACATATCTGTATTCCATGGACAAATTGAATTTGGATGAGCAATATCTCTAGCCCTAACATCACTTCCTAAAATCGAACTATTATTATGAACAGCTTGTCTTGGAATACCTCTCATTATATGAATACCAAATTTCAATCCTAGACTATGTATATAGTCGCCCAGTGGTTTAAAACCTCTTCCATTTGAAGCTGAAGGGAAACGATTAATCGCCGGGCGTAAACGTGAATATTCATCCATCTCTAACGGAGCAAAAGAATGATAACAAGATGAATTAGCTGTTGGTTCGTACCATTGGATATCAACAACAATATAGTCCCATCCATAGGATTTTAAATACTTTGCCATATAGTCTGCATTACCTTTTACTTCCTCTTCTGTGACGCTCGCGCCATAACAATCCCAACTATTCCACCCCATTGGTGGTGTTGGCGCAAATAAGTGATGATTCATGATAGTCCCTCCATTGTCGACTGAAATTCTACTAAGTTGTCATTTTCTTTCTAACGATTAATATGGAGAATAAATATCCTATCCAAAAGACTCCATATTAACCGAAGTCAAAATTTTTAATTACCCTTTTACACCTGTAATGGCAATACCTTCAATGATTTGCTTCTGAGCAATTATATAGACGATAAGCACAGGAATAATTGAAATAACCGTGCCTGCCATCATCAATGACCAATCAGCAGTATATAAACCTTTAAACTGATTTAATAACAATGGTACGGTAAAATTACTAGGAGAATTTAAGTAAATTAAGGGGTCAATAAAGTTATTCCAAGCGCCCATAAATGTAAATATACCGATAGCTGCTAATGCTGGGCGAATAAGTGGTAAGATGACACTCCAATAAATCCTAAAGTATCCAGCGCCGTCCATCACTGCAGCTTCTTCTAACTCTTTTGGTACGCCCATTACGAATTGCCTTAGTAAGAATACAGCAAAAGCATTAAATAATGCACCAGGAACAATTAATGTTAGATGAGTATCCAACCAGCCTAACCAATCCATTACTAAGTAGAGTGGAATCATTGTTACTTGTTTAGGTATCATCATTGTAGCTAGAAACAAGATAAACAGTGCATTTGACCCTTTAAATTTTATTCTAGCAAATGCATATGCAGCCATCGAAGCCGTAAAAAGTGTAGCAATAACAATAATTATTGTAATATAAAAACTATTAAAGTAAGCATTAGCAAAAGGCATAGCCTTCAGCGAAGCTGCATAATTTCTCCACACAATAGGATCGGGTATCCATTTTGGGGGGATAACAAAAATTTGAGACATATCTTTTAATGAGCTTAGTATTGTCCAGATAAACGGGAATATCATCACAAATGAGCCAAGGACAAGCACTAAATGTAAGAACACTTTAGCAATTCGTATCTCTTTGCTTTTTTTCGTTATTCTATTCAGAGTAGGAACATTGTTTAATTCTATCTTATTGTCCATAGTGTACCCACCTATCTTGTAGCTTAAATTGAATAAGTGTAAACGTCAAAATTACTAAAAATAGAATCATAGCAGCAGCTGCACTTTTCCCCATTGTGAAATCAACGAAAGCTTGATGATAAATATGAAAAACCATGGTATAACTCGCTTTTGCAGGACCCCCATTTGTCATGACGAAAGCTTGGTCAAACACCTGAAACGAAGATATAATTGTCATGATTGTTACAAAGAAAGTCGTAGGTGTTAGTAAAGGTAGTGTGATATGCCGAAACTTCTGTACAAAACTAGCCCCATCCATTTCAGCTGCTTCATAATAACTTTTTGGTATGCCTTGTAGACCAGCAAGAAAGATAACCATGTTATACCCGAGTCCCCACCAAATACTTAGAAGTGCAATGGATGGAATGACCCAATTGGTATCTGTTAACCAATGAGGACCTGCCACGCCTATATTAGAAAGAAGTTGATTGAGAATTCCAAAATCACCATTTAAAATCCACATAAATATAATCCCTACAGATACCGAACTTGTTACAACTGGCATGAAAAAGAAAACCCTATAAACTTCTTTTCCCTTAACTTTATTAAGCGCAACTGCAAGAACAAGTGCTATTGCAATACCAATTGGTACAACTAATATCATATAATACACAGTATTGACCAGAGCCTTCCAAAAATCAGGATTGAGAAATTGCTCAGTATAATTAGTAAACCCAATGAAATTTGACTCTCCAAAACCGTTCCAATCTGTGAAGCTTAACCACAGAGCATAAATTAACGGAATTAAAGAAAAAGCCAATAACCCTATTAACTGAGGGCTTATAAAGATAAAGCCCCATAAATTCCTTTTTCTATTGGTCATATCAACTCACCTCTCTTGGAATAAAACACCAGGAAGAGAGTACTTTCTCTTCCTGGTAGATTATTTAATTTTACTGAGCAGCCTCGTATTTTTTAATAATGTCTATAACTTTAGTAATTGTTGTTTCAGCATCTTGCTTTCCTAAAAACATTAAATCCATTTCTTCAGCTAAATCAGCACTAAGTCCAGGATACTGAGCATCAAAAGCTAAATTTGACCCATGAGTAAAACCATTATCCCGAGCATCAAAGAAGTACTGCAAATGCTTCGATGAATCAGTTGTTGCTAAGGTCGCTTCATCCGCTGCTGGGTGAGAGGGCATTGCACTACCACCTTCGCCTGTTCTCGCCTCCTGACCTTGCTGTCCAACATAATATGAGATGAATTTCATCGCAGCGTCCTTATTTTTACTAGATTGATTAACAGCCATGTAGGCAACAGGTAAACCTACAGGGTTTTGAGTTTTGTCTGTGTTACTTGGCATATAGATATAGTCATATTCTAAATTAGCATTTTGATCAAATTGAGGTGTAAACCATCGACCTCCGGATATCATACCGACCTGATTAGACATAAACATTGCATCTACACCTTGCCCTTGTGGAAGAGAACCTGCGTATACAGCTTTACCTTCGCTGACTAGCTTTTCCATGAATTTAATACCTTCTTGACCTTTTTCATTTTCATGTAATACTAGTTTTCCTTCTTCATCAAAAATCAATCCGCCATTTGACCAAATCCAACTGTACCAATGAGCCCACCAATTTTCTAATATAAATCCTTTTTTTCCCGCCTCCACTAGTTGATTTGTGACTTCCTCGAAACTATCCCAATTCCAATTTCCTTCATCATAATACTCCTGTGGCGACTTTACTCCAGCTTCGGAAAATACTTTTTTGTTATAATAAATCACCATTGGATTTACATCAGGTGCAACCCCATAATAGATACCATCCTTTTCAGCAGGGCCATACAGTCCTTCAGGGAAATCCTCTAATTTAGAATAACTTTGATCAGACTCAAAAAAATCATTTAAAGGTTCTACTACTCCAGATTCAATCATTTTTGCCATTGTTGGTTCATATGCATAAAATACATCAGGGCCACTACTTCCCTGTAAAGAGGTCATTAATTTTTGTTCATATTGTTCTCCAGGTGCAGGTAATAATTCAACTTGAATATTCGGATTTTCATCCATAAAACCATCCACCGCTCTTTGATAAACATCGAGTTCAGCGGGATTACCCCAAGCCTGAAAAGTGATTTTTACATTTTCTTCCCCACTATTACCATTATTTGATTCTGTATTAGAACTACCTGTACTATCACTGCTACACGCACTAAGTAAGAAAACAGCAAACGACAACAAAAGTATTAATATTGAAACGTTATTTTTCAATCTGACCGCCCCCAATTTCAATTAATATTAAATATCCGCTAGCTAGAAGAGCATGAAGAAAACTGGCATTATCCCTCCTTTCAAATAATTTTTTAAAGTGTTCGTAGTTAAATACTAGGTACAAAGAAAAGCAAAAATAGAATCGTAACTTTTTAAGCTTTAAAGATGTTTTTGCAACGCAAATCTAAGCGCTTACATTTCGTTCTTTTAACCTCTATCCTTCCTTCGTAAGAGGTTGTTCTTCGTGTTACTGTAATGTTATTGTAACAACTGTTAAAATCTTATGTTTTTAAAATTCTGACAGTTAATTTAAAAAAAGGTTTAAAATACTCACTTGTTTAAATTACTTGAGCGTAATTCCTTTCAAACACAGCGAGAAATACAAAAAGGTGTAAGTCATAGGTCGGGTTTTGACCTTATGCATACACCCTAAGTGATTAGCGAACGGAACCCATTGAGCCCCTTGCTATATCTTTTAAATGCCTTTTAAGAGATAACCCCAGGATATAAACGTGTCACGGGGTTTTCTCTTGACACACTTCTTTTTCATCACTTTCGATCTCTTGTCACCTTCTTTAAGATGAAGCTAATTTACGGATTTTCGGATGCTGTTTTTACTGTTTTTACGTCAAATAAGCCCCCCTCAGAGCTGATAAAATAGTCTGGTTTTGGCTTACCTATGTTTGCTTTGTGACCTGCAATATGGGCTTCGCTCTTTTCCCACTTCTTCCAACATTCTTCTGATTCCCAGCGAATTAAGATGACTACTTCTTCGTCACCACGACGCACCTTCTTAACCATTGTAGTTGAATCAATGAATCCCTCTTGTTTTTCAACTACACCTTCCCCACTAAACCTTTTCACAACTTGTTCCGCATTTCCTTCTGTAACGGTTATTTTTCTCATCTGTACAAACATGACATTCCTCCAATTCAATCATTTTTTTCTACTAATCTATTATAAATGTATTTGATAATGATTTTCAATATCAAGGAGGGTGATTTGTTTTTTTTATTCATACATAATAATAGAAAAAACCATCTGAGAAGAAATTCTCAAATGGCTTTATCTATTTTATGGATTTGTCGACCATAACCCTGCAGATTTAAGGAACACACGTGGGTGAAGCTTTAGTTGCGCCACAATAAATTCAGCTAAATCTTCAGGCTGCATGACCTTTTCTGGGTTGCCGTCCGTTAAATTCTCTTTCAAAGCAAGTTCAGTTGCGACAGTACTCGGAGTGAGGGCCGTGACACGGATGTTATGTTTGCGAACTTCTAAAGCTAAAGATTCGGTTAAACCAAGTAGACCAAATTTCGAGGCACTATACGCACTTGTAACAGGTGCCCCCTTCTGACCAGCTGTAGAAGAAATATTGATAATATCTCCTCCATTTTTGTTAATTAATTGCGGAAGAACCGTTCTAGTCACATAATAAACACCCATGAGGTTAATATCAATTATATTTTTCCACTCTTCTGGTGTGAGTTCTAGAAAGCCTCCAAATTTTGCAACGCCCGCATTGTTAATTACTATATCAAAGGCACCAAGTTGAGTAGTTACGTGGTTAACTGCTTTTTCGACTTGTTCTAGAGAGGAGACATCAACCGTTGCATAGGCAACGTTTACTCCATATTGTTCAATTTCGACGGCAACCTTTTTTAAGTCTTCTTCAGTTCGTGCCAATAATCCGACGTTTACCCCTTCTTTCGCGAGGGAAATTGCAGTCGCTTTGCCAATACCTTTTCCAGCTCCTGTGATAAGTGCTGTTTTACCTTTTAGAGATTGTCCCATATTATACCTCTCTCACTATCCAAATGTTGGATATTTATTATGAAGAATTCTAATCATACAGAATGAATATTTTTATGTCAAAGAGATTGCCTCATTTCTTTTTCATGAATTGGTCTTATTATACTTTCCTTCTCCAATATGTTAAATTTTACTTGTAACAATAAGCTAAATTTTAAAGGAGGAGTCTGAATGTACAAGATTAATGTGGATGGAAATGGTTCATACGAAGTAGAAGAAGGAAAGAAGCTGGTTCTTGCATTAGAAGATAATGGGGTTGATATCCTTCACCGTTGCGGAGGTAATGCCCGATGTACAACCTGTCAGGTAGAGGTCCTTGATGGTGAACTTGGACCAATTGGTGACGCCGAAGCTGCGATTCTTAGCTCGAAAGGAATTACAGGTTCAAATATTCGCCTTTCTTGTCAAGTTCGCGTAAACTCAGACCTTTCAGTAAAGCCTCTCAAGACAGCAACTACTTCAGGAATGGAACCCGGCCCCCGACCTCAAGACTAATTATCTGGGTATCTCAATGTGAATGTATCCATTGAGATACCTTTTTTTATAAAAAATTTGACTGCATCCAATCTAATTTTTTACATATTACCTTTAAGAATTGGAAAGATAGTAAGTATGGATAGTCAAAAACCGAAAACTATTGATTCCAAGTATATTCAACAACACTTAGCAAATGAGCGTACTTACTTAGCGTGGATAAGAACTGCACTAGCATTTATTGGTATTGGATTTTTAGTATCCAATTACCACTTTACTACTCCCTCATTAACTCGAGAGATAAGTGTAGTATTTGCTAAGGGAATCGGCTTTGCTTCAGTCTGTTTGGGAATTGCAACTATTATTTTCTCCACATCCATCTACTTTGCTAAAGGAACAGCTATTAATAACGGGACATATAAACAATCAAAATTATTTGTTTTACTCTTATCAATTCTTCTTACGTTATTAGTTATTTTCTTTGGTGTTTATTTTTTATTTTTATTGAATTAGGGTGAAAGTGAAAAAGGGAGATTTACGATAAGGTCGGATTTTGTCCTTATCGTATTCTCCCTTTTTCTAATTAGTCCTGGGCAAGGTTTAATGCGGTCTCGGCCGTTTGGATATCAACTTGAAGTTGCTTCGCTGTATCATAGGGATGATCATAACCATTCTTAATCATGTATTCTGAAATTTGCTCATATAAACGGATAGCCTCTTCTAAGTAACGTCGGTTGCAATCACCTGATCGGTTAGTGGTGCCATTCCTGATATTTTTCTAATAATTCATTGATTTCCTCCTAATGAATATGATGTTTTAATTCTTCAATATGGCGAACCGTCATCGAGTTTCTGTTAAGAATCGATTATCAATTTTGGACCATGCCGACCTTTTTTTAACTTAAAGTAAGAGCTTAACGCTTCATGTGCAATGTCTTGAGCAATGCCTTGACGTCCACCCTGTTTCCGAATTTTTACATTAGGGACAACGACTGCAAAGGCTACCTCAGGATTAACATAAGGTGCATAACCTACGAGCGTTTGGGTATTGCCTTCAACGTATCGCCGATTGGCTCCTTCTCCTACAGGTACCTGAACCTGGGCTGTTCCTGTTTTACCAGCAGGTTGATAGGTTACGTTTGAAAAACGTTTGCGTGCTGTTCCTCTAGTCATTACACCACGAAGCCCCTCTTGCACGCGCTTAATTTGATAATCACTCATATCGATACGGTTTAAAATTTTCGGTTCAAATCTTTGAAGGGTAACAATTGGATCGTCACTATTTATAACAGGTTCACGAATTTCACGAACAATGCGTGGTTGCATTCGATAACCATTATTCGCAATTGTAGCGATGTATTGTGTTAATTGAAGAGTTGTGTAAGTATCATATTGTCCTATCATTAAATCCATTAAATTTCCACCAATCTCACGTCCTCCTGTCAAACCTGAGGAGTAGGAAGGTAAATCAATTCCTGTTTTAGAACCTAAGCCAAACTGACTAAAATTATGTCGTACATCGTCGTAAGCTTGTTGAATCGATTCATGGTTCCAGCCGCAGCGTTGGTTCTCCCCACGGTAATAACACTTTGCCATTCTCATTCCGATTTGAAACATAAAAACATTCGATGATTGTTCAAGGGCACGAATATCATTAACGACGCCTAAGCCCGCTGTCCAAGACTTTTTTTCTTGGGTAGCGGGCAATTTGATTGGGGCGTCCAAAAATGTATCACCAGGGCGAATGATTCCTGCTTGAAAACCCGTTAACACTGATGCGGCTTTAATCGATGACCCCATTTCAAATGATTTCGTTACAATCCCTATATGGTCGGCGTAACTCGTCCGTTTTTGATTTGCAGGATCCGAAAAACCAGCCATTGCTAGCAAATCTCCTGTACGTGGGTCCATTAACACAGCATAAGCTGACCGATCAAGAATAAATGATTTTTTCCCTGCTCTTCTCATTTCATTAGCAAGGATTTCCTCTAACTGCTGCTGTAACTCCATATCAAGAGTAAGAACTAAATCATTACCTCGTTTGCCTAATTTTTCGTTTGTTTCATATTTAGTCTCCTGCGCCCCTTTTCTCTTCGTAACCTTTTCTACAACAGCCTTTTGTCCACGAAGAACATCTTCATAGTAAGCTTCAAGGAAGCTCGTCCCTACTAAATCAGACCTGTCGTAGCCGTGTGATAAATAATAGTTAATTCTCTCGCTAGGAATTGCATTTGTCGTCCCAAAAAAACTTCTAAATGAGTCACCATACAAATAAGTTCTTTTCGAATCCCGCAGGATATCAATTCCTGGTAAGTGATCTAAGTTTTCGCTAATAATATGAGCTTCTTTTTCCGTCAATTGCTGCTTGATACGTTGAGGTATATTTGCATAGCCACGCCTCATTTCGCGGTAAAGCGCGATTACCTTATAATCACGTTCTGTTAATTTATTCACTAATTCCTCTGGTATCCGTTCAATTTCCAAACGATATTCTTTTGATGCAGATGAAAGTTTGCTACGCTCCACTCTACTAACAAGTTTGTATCGCTGCTCTTTTTCCATTTGTAAAAGAAGATACTCTTTTTTATTTAATTCAGATATGCGTGACGTCTCAACTTCAAGCATTGGTTCAAGATCCTTCGCAATTTGGAGCATGAATTCTGGCTTTGTTTGTCGCGAAGGGTTTGTATATGTAAGTGATAGTTCTAGTTGATTATCAACAACAACATAACCATTTCGATCGATCATTAGTCCCCTTGGTGCTTCCGTTTTAGATGTAGTATTTGTAAGAGTTGCTAATTCGTTAGCAAATTCTTCACCCTGTACGATTTGAATAAACCCTAAACGTAGAATCAATACTGAAAACAATAAAAACAAACTAAAAAATAACACATTAAGCCGTACCGAAAGTTGCTTCTTTGTATTCATACTCTCTCCTTCTTAAACTCCCTCAGTTAGATTCATAATTCTCTCAAATACTCGCTTATTCGCAGGATTTCAAACCACTTGTAAGAACAATGACGGAAAAGTGGAATAAGTATTGATAATAAAGGCTACATGAAGGCATGCGGGAATAGAGGAGTCAATCTATGCTCCATTTATTACCATATACTGCACGCATTCTCCACGCCGCCCCTGGAGGCTTTCCCTCCCATGTCTCAACGGGTCTTTTGCCCTTTCATTCCTTCGTCATGCCTATCCAAGGGGTGGAGGCCGGTTTTGCTAAAGGAATGGGTCTGTGCCCTTTTGTTTAAGTATTCCAGTACTCCGTGCTTTCTTTGAGATCCTACGAATAAGCCAACATTCAATAAAGTAACTTTTACTGTTTCATATGTTCAGTTATAAGGCAATTAACTTATGCTGCTAAAGGTGTCAAAGGGTGTACTTTTTCTGCACAATAGGGTTCATTACGTCGGGCAATTCCTACTATCATTCTTGCAAACTTACCAACCAGTTTCATGATAGATTTCATTTTTTTCATCTTTTTTACTTTGACATTGTAGGCATGAATTTCTTTGAACTCTGGATTGTTCATCACAAGACACATTGTTCCTAGGTATAAGAATCGCCTTAGACGAGACCTTCCTCGCTTAGAAAGGACAATTTGCCCTTTCCATTTACCAGAGCTGGCTTCGACTAGATGTAAACCCGCATGTCGTAATAGCGAATTACCATGTGCGAAGTGACTTAAATCACCAGTTTCAGCTAAAATTCCACCTAACGTTATTTCTGTTAAGCCTTTAATACCAAGTAATTTATCGGTGAAAGTAATGCTTTCAAGCGCTTCAGATACTTCTTTTTCTATTATTTCGAGTTGGGTTGTGGCGAGATCAAATTCCTCAAGTAATTGTTTTAGGTGTAATTTATATGCATCGTGTGCTTTATCATTACCAACAGAATTCTTGGCTAGTTGAATGAGGGCTTGAGCTTTTTTTATACCAGGTTGACGCTTCATCACGGTTCTCCACTCATTAACGATATCGATGGCTTCCATCGAACGTAATTCTTTCGGTGTAGGGAATAAACGGAGAGTAGCGAGTGCTCCTTTGCCTTTCACGTCTTTAAAAACTTGTCTAAATTCAGGAAAAATAATATCAACCCAACGATTGATTTGGTTCGCAGCACTGACAAATCGTTTTACTACTGTATCTCGATTAGACATCAGTACTCTCAGTTTTTCGAAAGCCTCTCCAGTTGGACGAATAAAGGAATAGTATCCATTCTTCACCATATCAGCAATAACTAGAGCGTCTTTTTTATCACTTTTGGACTGAGTATTATCTCTATTTTCTTTATTCTTTTTAACAAGGTGGGGATTAACTGTCACAACATCAATATTTTGTTCGTAAAGCCATCCTGATAAGTTTAACCAATAATGCCCTGTAGGTTCCATACCAACGATTTCTGTATCAAGACCTTTGGTGTTTTTAAGCTGTTTTATCCAATCTAGTAACCTTGCAAAACCATCATCGTCATTTTCAAAAGGTAAAGGATCACCAACCACAATACCACGATAATTCACAGCTCGGGCGACATGTGTTTGTTGGGCAATATCCACACCAACAACGAGATGTTTATCGGAAATTCTTTCTATTAGTTGATTTTGTTTTTCTTGCATTTTAAACTTCATATAAGAGTTCCTCCTTAGAATTTGAGTAATAGAGTGGTGTCTATACTCTTATCTTACTGAGGGGCTCTATTTTTTTCAAAGTCGAAATTAACGCACTACAGGAATGCTAGATAAGGTTTGTAAGATAGTATGGACAAATCAAGAGTAAAGTATCATTGAACCCGAATAATGGCTTAACATCTAAAAAAAACAGGCTAATCTTTACTCGATTTCAAGTAAAGATTAGCCTGTATAACAGAAGAATCGGTTCTCTGGAAGGCACTTTTTTGCTTAATCAATCATTTCATATACGCGAAATAATTCAAATGAATCAGAAGAAGGAGAATCACAGTTAAGGAGAGAGTATGTTTTTGACTGTAATTCCTTTTTTATAAGCAAATCTTTGCATAATAGCTTATCTGGCACACTTCCTCTTAATTTATCTTTTGAATAATCTATTTCTAGCATTAAGTTTGATTCTTTGTATTCTAGATTATAATGAAGTGGCTCTCCTTCGTCTGTATAGGTGAGAATACGTATATAGCTCTCTTGTTTATTGTGAAGATTATCTATAAATGTTTCAAATATTGAAAAATTATAAACTGAACCATTCACATGAACGACATCCCCATTATCAATTGCCCTTGTTCGCTCACTAGAACATGCTGTTAACACTGCGCTTAGCATAACGAAGATACATAATCCTAAAAGTTTTGTTAGCATTCTTTTGCTGTCCTCCTTATAAATCGTTCTCGAAATTTGTAGTATGTAATGGGAAAAGGGATTGTGTCATAAGGGTGGTTTTAACCTTATTCACAACCCCTTAATTATTTGGGACAGTCCTTTTAAGTTTTAACCTTCAATTTGTTGTTTCGTTATATGAGTTACCCTCGTTTTTCTAGTCATAATAACGATTAAGATGATATTTATCATTAATGCGGCCATCATTAAAACAAATGGTATTTTGGGGTCAAGTTTATAGGTTAGCCCTCCGATAATTCCTGCAGGCGATATAAAAAGAAGGACTAATACTTGTAAAATGGAAGAAATGTTCGCTCTATTCTCATCTTCAATCGCATTCGCAACAGCTGTTTCTAAATAAGGATTAGAAAGCAATAAACCAGCAGCAAGTAAAATCGTACTAATGATTATTGGAAATAACTTTCCTTGTGCTGACGTTACTAATAAGACTAATGCAAAGATCGAAAGAGTAAATCCAATGACCATATAGCGATTTTGTAATTCTTCCCGAAATTTCGGAACCACAAATACGAGCAAAACAAGCATACATCCAGATGAAACAGCAGGGAAAATAGCGATCATTGAATCTCGAAACGATAAAACATCTACAAGGTATATAGAGAGATAAGTGTTTTGCATAATAAGTTGGAACTGAAAAAGGATATATACACAAAAGATAATTAGTAATGGTTTATTATGAAAAATATCTTTAACTGTTTGGACGTAGAGCTTTAATGATTTTTTAATATCCAATTGTTTCGTTTCTTGTTGTTTTCGAATACCGATTTCACTTTCAGTTGTTGTTAAGTGACGAATGATAAACATGAGAGTCATGCTGATGAAAGCAATAAGATACATAATACGCATCGCGGGGACTAAAGATAATTGGCTTACCAATATTCCGGCAATTGGCGCAAACAATCCTCCTACAACCGAGATGAATTGTAAAACGGTAAACACAAGGGATCGTTTTTTCGGTTCAGTATCCTCAACAACAAGACACATCCAGGCGATATGGGGTATTTTGTGAAACGAGTTGATCATAGCAGCAATTAAAAAGAACCAAAAATTTTGTGAAACGGCCCATAGTAATGTTGCTACTGACCAGCTTAGTACATCAAAAATAAGTAACGCTTTCTTTCTTCCAAGTCGATCAGTAAAAAAACCGCTGATGAACGAAGCGAAGATTTGTGCTACTAGCCCAAGACTTGTAATAAGTCCGATTTCTAGCTCGTTTAACCCAAGCATCAGCATATACACCGAAGCATAGGTCATAAATAAGCTGTACGGAATAATGAACATAGGCTCTACTATCATACAAGCTCTGGCATTTCCTGTTATTTGTCTGAACAAGTTTGCTCCCTCGCCTTATTAGTCTTTTTAACTTTCTTAATATCTATTATTACTATGGTTGAATTATACAATATTGTTATTCATTAAGATATACAAAAGGCCGCTGAAAACGGTCATTTTCACCTTTTTTCAGTGGCCTTGCCTACCTTAAGTTTAGATTATTGAGTCATAGGTTCCGGATAATCATAACCTTTTGTATCGACCGTGACAGTTTTCATAATCTGATCCTCAATAGGTTTATCTTGAGCCCCACGTTTAGTACCAACAATAGTATCTGTTACTTCAATTCCTTCGATGACTTGTCCGAATGCAGCATACTCGCCATCAAGATGCGGAGAATCTTCAACCATAATAAAGAACTGAGATCCTGCAGAATCAAGTTCCATAGAACGAGCCATTGAAATGACACCGCGTTCGTGTGTTAATGAATTTTCAAAACCATTTGAGTTAAATTCACCTTTTATTGAATATCCAGGACCACCTGTTCCAGTACCCGAAGGATCCCCGCCTTGAATCATGAAACCTGGAATGACTCGATGAAATGTTAGCCCATTATAGAATTCATCCTCAATTAGTGAAATGAAGTTCGCAACTGTATTCGGAGCAATCTCCGGATACAACTCAAGAATAATTTGTTCGTTATTCTCCATCGTAATTGTAACAATTGGATTTTCTTTTGGAACGGGGTACTCTACCGCATCATTCTCTTGGTCTTCGGGTTGGTCACCTTGCCCTTGATCTGATTGTGTTCCGCAGCCGGTTACTAAAAATAAGGCTACAAATAAAAGTAGTTTAATCATTTGTTTACACATTGTGCTCCTCCTCTATGTTGAAAACATCTTCTTTGAATTTACTTTCATTTGAGGCGGATGTCAAAAAATAAGCTGGACGATTATTTATTATATGAATAATTCAACAAGGAAAGGAGAGATGGTTTTATTAGTGATTCTTAGAAATGTAAACTAAAAAAAAAACAGGATTTTTTCATTCCTGTTTTTTTATGTAATACAAGCGCCACATTAAAATTGGTGATCGGGATGAAGATTATTTTGCATGTATTCCTGAACTTTATTTATTTGTTCAATACTTGCTGTTTCTGTTTTATACCATCCCTTTTCACTCATGATTTGATAAAGCGTGGTATGGTTATTGTTTGCTGTTTCAAAACAATCCTGGTAAATGGTGTTCAGCTCTTGATGACTTGTTTCTAACAATGAATGACTTATGCTGCGGATTCGTCCCTTTTCTAACTCTAAACAGAGTTGAAGCATTTCGCGGTCCGTTAATCCTCTGCCTTCGATATTATTTGGCATCGTTATCCCTCCTATTATTGAAGTTTTCTTGAACGGTTAAAATATTGTGATAGGTCGGCAATTTTTAATTGATGTTGCTCAGCCAGCTGCTCTAAAGTTCTTTTTAAGTTTGTATCATCACATTGAGAAGCACACCAGTTCATGGTTTTTGCGGTTATTTCCTCAGCTCTAATCTCATCTTCAAAGAAAGCTAATTCTTTTGTTGTTAATTGCGTCATTGTAGTCACCTCCAAAATGAAACATATTACAAATAGTATGACTATTTTTTTACTATTTATCCTAGAAGTGAGGCGCTAAATAATATCCGTATCAAAGTATTACAATGCAGCTTTTATATGTATTACGATGTCCTGCCACCAAGGAAAAACCCCTTTTAGGTGACAAGACACGCTTTAATTAAAAAGGATGTGGAAAGCCATACCCTCCATATCCTAAACCTATGCCAGGATAGCCAAAACTAGGTCTAGGTCTTGGGTAACCATATCCATACCCGCCGTATCCACCATATACCGGATAACCATACCCGTAGCCTGGGCCTGTTAATAAGCTACCACCTAAAAAGCCTATTCCTGCTCCAAGTAGACCTGCGCTTAAAGGGGATATTGCACCATAACCAAAACGAGTATCTGGCACCGGTGTAAACTGATCATATGTGTACATTACATTCTCCTCCTAGACTCTAATTCATTACACTTTTAGCCTATGAGAAATACTCTGAGTTCGAAACGGGCATTCAACTATCTTTTTAGGATTAGGCGGTTTATCGATGCCCTAAAGATTTTTTCTTTTCCATCACTTGATATGATTTTTCAATTATATCTGTTAAAACATCTCCTTTATATACCCTTCCATATTTAGTGTTTTCTTGATAATACTCGACAATCTCGTCTAATTGGTCAGACGTTTTCTTGCTTACTCGAACATTTAATTGAATGCGTGAATTTGGTTCCATCTAGTTGTCCCCCCTGTTATAATAGGAATCTATCAAAGTGCTAGCATTCGCTATCTTATTGATATTATAAAGATAGCTCTATTTTACATGTTTCGACTTCATTCTGGCAAATTTTTTGAATGAGGTTCTGACCATAAAAAAAGTAGGAATTATCCTACTCTAGATATACTTATAATTTTGATATCATCACATGGCACTTCTTTATTGTCACATGCAGGGTTGGCAAAAAAGGTCACTTTGCAAGTTTTTACATTTACTTTTATTTTTGGTGTTTGTTGATGTGGAGGGTTTGTTTCCACAATATAGCGAGGGCTATATAATTCGTTTTGCCTTTCAATTTCAAAGATGATGCGATAATTTTCAGATGTTTTTTTTATATAAGATTCAAGCTTGACACATACTTTTGGACAATCGGCACAATCAATAGCTTTCGATTGCGGTTTAGTTTTTGTTGGTGGTTGACAGTGACTTTTTTTGTGACGAACAATGGTTTGCTTAATTATCGGAGGGGCATAAAGCTTCGGTACTGGGATGATTTTCAAGCTGAACACCTCAATTCAAGGAATTACTATATGTATATGTTTTCTTTTGAGAACGGTTTGTTGATTGGCTTATAAATCCGCAGATGACCCATATGGTTGCATTATGTTATTCTTTTAACAATACGTACATAAGGAGAATTCATGATGAATCAAAAAGAAATAGAAGAACAAGTTATCCAAAATTACAAACAAGAAGAAAATATGATGATTCTTGTTTTTGCGCAATGGTGTATTAACCACCAATTGAATCCAAGGGACTTATATTCTCGAGCTTACCCAAACCAAGTCTCTAATCCAATCCTTGAACAAACCCTAGAGTTAACAGTATCTAAAGAAGAGTCTGAAGACATTCCTGACCAAACATTGCTTGGTGTATTATCGTTGTTTGGAAACGATGATTTAGCGATAGTCGTTACTGAGGAAATTAATCAACGGAAAAAATAATGCTAACAAGCCCAGCTTAGCAATGGCTCCACACGTTGCGCACCTGCTAGGAGAACCCCACTTATAGCAAGCATTAAAACAAAGCAACGGCTCCGCGCATTACTAAGAGGGCACTGAAAAAGGAAAAGCCCCCTTTTTCAGTGCCCTTCTTTTTACTCTTTTTTTCTATCCTTTGGTGGTTTTTTTGGGTCATTAGGTTGTTCGCGGTTCTTTGTCTGAGAGGGATTCTCTGAAGGCGAATTCCCTTGATTTTGTTTGTTACTTCTTGGAGTCTCCACGGCTTGAGATGGGTGATTCTTTGGTTTCTCTTTTTGGTTGCCAGGAGAGCCTTTTTCCTGATTTATTTCTTTGTTTGTTCCGTTGTTGTCTTTTTTAACTGGTCGATCGTTAGACGGTGAATTTTCTACTTCGCGTTTTTTCGATTTCTCTTCGTTGTTTTCAATTTTCTTTAAATCGGCTAAGCTTTTCCCTTGAATTTCTTCTTCGTCAATATCAATTCCTTTTTCTTCGAGGTTTACCAATTCTTTGTAATAATTAATAGATACTTTAGCCTCTTTTGCTTGTTCATACGTACTTCTTTGATCGTTAACCACAGAAACATCTGAGGTTGTATTAGTTAAAACAAGTGTATCTTCTATGGTTGCTTTAATTTTTGGCGTTATGTCAGCGGTTTGATCGTTTTTAGGAACGATAGAGGTAGAGATAAGTGAATCTCCGTCTTGAACATACCCTAATTCCACAGTTTCACTAATAATTTGTTTTAATGCATCATATACGTTACTTTCCAAGCTCAGACGTGCAAGTATTTCTACACCCTCACTATTTAATCCTTCTGCTCGGATGATTTCATCCTTTTCATTGGTTGAGAGTTCAATGCTTGGATTTATATCCAATGTGATAATATACGTTTCTTCTGCGCTGCCTCCATTTGGAAAGAGAAAATAAGCTAGAATGATTAAACACAGAGCTGCGGCAGTTGAACCATATTTTAAGAATATATTGTAATTACGTTTTCTTTGTTCGTAATGTGTATATCGTTGACCAATTAAAGGAATCTCATTAATAGAGGCTGGGTGAGGAACATTCTTAAACGTTCCTTTCTCAGTTAATAGAACGATATGTGTATCAGTGATTTTAAGCACTAGACCTGATGTATTCATACTAACTCTGCTCCTTCCGAATAAATTGAGACAAGTGTTCCCATTGTGGATGAAGCTGTAATAGTATTAATGTTATTAAATATTTACGGTGGCGATCTAATGTTTTTTTCTTGGTCCCTAACTTTTTTGAAATCAAAGTGATTGGTAGCTTCTTTTTTCGCTGTAATAGAGATAGACATTCCTTATCACAGGAACAAAACGCTGCAATCTGAAACAATGCCAACCTAGAATCTTCATGTTTTGGAGAATAATCTTCAAGTTCTTCAAATGTAATATTGTAATTCCGTAATATCTGATCGAACTCTAGAATTTCCTCAACTAATTCGGTCGTCTGTACTTCTCTCTCATACGATTCAAGGGCTTTGGTTTGTTCTTGAATCGTCGAATTCGATTCCTCATTATCCTTCGTAGAATCAAGTGAAAAATGTTGTTCTCGTTGTTCCTTTCGATAATAATCAATTAAATCACGTTGAATAAGGAGATAGACATAATTCAGGAAAGTCCGCCCACTATTTTCTTTGAAGGTATCGATAGCTCGGTTAAAAGCTAGTAGAGATATACTCGCCTCTTCATCACTCCAAGAGATATACCTTTTTGAAATATGTCCAGCAACGTTAATCATATAAGGTTTATAGTGGTTAATTAATCGTTCGCGAGCGAAATTATTCCCTTGCCTTGCTTGTATAAATTTAGTCTCTAAATCATTCTCTTCCATTTATATGACACCTACTTCAATTACGATGATAGTCTAATTACAAGATATCATCTTCAACCTCTCTAGAACATAATTAAAAGCAGTTTCCCCTCGTCTATTTTTCTTTAACTTATTTCCCTGCTTTTTCATTGTTTTGTTTACTATTTTCATTACGTACTTCATTAGCACGTTCTAACCCAGTTGCTTTTGGTTCCTTCACTTTTTTTGCTTTTTCGGGTTGTTCTTGATTTAGATGTTTCTCAGTTGCATTAATATCTAAATCTGGTTGATCCTTTTTGCCTTGTTTCTCGTCTTTTTTTGCTTCTTTTTCTACTTGCTTTGCTCTGGTTCTTTGTTCTTTTCTTTCTTGAGCTAGTGGATGTTTTAACTTAGCTTTTTCCTGATTTGCTAATGCTTTCTCTACACCAGTTCGAGCGGTTTCAGGAAGGTTTTCTCGTGTTAAAAGCAACTGTAGGTTCACACCACGCATTGATGTCTTTTCAATAATATCTTCTTCTATCTTCTCAAGCTGAAGCTCTTCTTCCTCAGTCTGAGAATCTTCAGTTTTGCTAGTGACTTCTGTATATAATTTTTCTGCGGATTCTATATCTTCATTGTACTTATTTAAATAAATAACAGCCTCCTCATAGTGTTCCTCACTCAATAAAGTAGCCAGTCTATCATTAGAGCGTGAAACAAAGGAGAGTAATAATTGCAATCTTTCTTTTTCGTCTTCTGCTAACTCTAAGGTTACATCTTGAAAGAGATTAACATAGCTAATTAAATCTGTGTCACCGACGGTAGAAACGTCTACAGGTTGTTCTATTACGGTAACAGTTTCTTGGGCATAAACAGGTAAAGAGGCAATAATAAACGCTGTGCTTAATACTCCTATAAGTATTTTTTTCATTATTTTCACTCCTTAATGAATTAGCTCAATATTATGTCTAAATAAATCTTTTCCTTCTTTTTGTTGTTCATATTCTATCACTGGTGTTAAAAATGTAACAATTAGGGTATCGTCAGCATTTGTATGCTCGATGTAAATATCAGATCGGAAGTTTTTTAATTCATTCATTTGAAACGAAATGTGATATTCTGACTCCTCAATCAGCTGTATGAATTCATCCGTTAAACCTAACTCATTTTTAATTTGATGAAGTGACTTCTTGCCAGGAAGTATGGAAACAATCGCCTTTGCACTCTCCTGTTTAAATGTCGCATTGAACGGTTCAGATGAGACTTCTGTATCTAGTAACCAATCCTCTGATTCATAGACTTTTAATCCGGCTTCTTCATTTTTGTAGATAACCGATTTATCTACTTCCTCTGCTTTGGAAAATTGACATCCTGTCATAAATAAAAGCGCTATGATTAGACATGTTTTTTTCACTTCGGCACCTCTTTTCTCTGTATATAGATACTCTTCTATATGAAAAAGCTGCTTTCATATTCTATACGATGTACGTTGTTGTTTTTAGGGGGTCGTTTTAAAAAAGTTTATATTTTTTTTATCCAAAATTCAGCAAGAACATTTCCATAATACTCTAAGTTATTAAGATGATTTGCTGTTTTCTTGATTTGCTCCTCTAAAATTGAAGCGTCGTCTATCTCTTTTAAAAACCTGCTTAAAAAGTGTACGAATACATCTAAGCGTCTAAGCTTAAATAAAATGTGAATACATTCAACTTCTTCCTTAGTTAACTTTAGAATAGAAGAAAATCCTAAGATAAAAGATTGAGCAAGTTTTAAGAAGGTGTTTGAACTTGCAGTTAGTAGAAGTTCTGCTAAACAGACAGCAGGTTCCATCACCCGTAAATCAAATGTAACAAATTCAAAATCAAGGATAGCGTCGACTGAATCCCCCGTCTTGGAAAGGATATTAGATTCGTTAATATCACCGTGTATTATTTGATGAGGCAACGTTTTCAAAAAGGGCACAGATTGTCGAAACAGAATCAATTCCTGAATTAATCGTTGTAATTCATTTTCCAAATGCTTAAATGGTTTGGGAGGATTTTCGCACCATTCTAAAACCATATCTATAGGACAGTTTGGATACGAATTTTCAATTTCATAATATGGACGATACAAAGGTTCTCGCGAAATAGTGATTGATTCAAGTGTTTTTAATAAAGTTGCAACAGTTTGACCATAAGAATATACGATCTTTTCTTTACTCAGTGAGGGATTTTCTCCTTCTATGTAGTGAAACATGCTGATGAGTTTACCCGTTTCCTTCTCTATTACGACGGTTTCCCCTGTTAGAGAAGGTATGGGCAATGGAATTTGATAAGGTGATTTCTGCTCATGAAGTTTAAGTAAAACTTCATGCTCCACCTGAACTTTTCGTAAGTCTTGATGTGTTTCATAAATCCTTAGAATATAGTTTTGACCGCTTCTTTCAACGTAACGCGTTGTGTTGTTATACCCGCTTTTACCTTTCTTTATTACAGTTTGATGTGTATTTGTAAAATAATTTTCTACAAGATTCTTTATGTATTTATCATTCATTGTTAAACTCCTTTGTATGAGGCGTTTTCTAATAGCTAAGACTATTATAAACACATTCCCAAAGCAGGTGAAACAATGTTTTTTGGAAGTCATGTTAGTATTCGTTCTGGTTATCTTCATGCAGCAGAGACAGCTTATAAACTAGGCGCTACGGCGTTTCAGTATTTTCCAAAGAATCCGCGTAGTTTAAAGATAAAAAAATGGCAAGAAGTCGATGCTCAAAATTGTGCTAGCTTTTGTCAGAAACATCAAATTAAAAGTGTTGCACATTCTCCTTACCCATCAAAATTAATTCCAGAATCAAAAGAAATGGAGACCTATGTAATGGAATCTCTTTATAATGATCTGCAAATCGCAGAATCTTGTGGTTCTATTGGGGTTGTAGTTCATTTTGGAACCACAAAAAAAAACGATATTTTGGAAGGGTATCGAAAAATGATTGAAATGCTTGATTGTATATTGGAGAAATGGGATGGAGAGGCAAAGCTATTAATTGAAAATAACGCAGGGACTGGTACGGATATGGGGATAACGATAGAAGAAATGATTCAAATTCGCTCACTCGTTGATAAGAAAGAAAAAATCGGTTTTTGTTTAGACACATGTCATGCATTTGCTAGCGGTCTTTGGGATGGGGATAATTGGAAAACCCTTAAAGATAAGAACTTAAGTTATTTCCATCATCTTGATGTTATTCATTTTAATAACTCCAAGTATCCTTATCGATCAAGGAAAGACCGCCATGCAAACCTGATGAGTGGACATTTAAACGAAACGCAAATGCAGCAAATTCTCAATGACAGTGATTTGGAACAAATTCCATTTATCTTAGAAACTCCAAAGGACAACTCTATGTCACATCAAGATGAAATTACCTTACTTAAAGAGTGGCGTACCCATTACCGAACATAGGAAAATTCCATATCTACTGTTGCTGTTACGTTTAAAGACCCGGGTTGAATGGGTGTTTCGGTTGATGCGCCTAGAACATAGGAATCAAATGGGCGAGATTGTGTTCCTTCCCTTTCCACAATCGATTTCGGTGTTTCAATTAATGAAACATCAAGTGAGTCAGCAATGGTTTGAGCTTTGCTAGTTCCGTTCATTACCGCAAGAGCGAGTGCTTGGTTTTGTGGTTCTTCTTGGTCAGTTACAGTAAACTGAATTGAAGGGACAGAATTCGCTCCCTGTTCGACAGCAGCGTCAATAAGGGTACCAGTTAAATTTATGTCGTTAATCGTTATACTGAGTAAATGGGTAACCCGGTAATTACGAAATAGTTGTTTCCCATCAACATAGTCATATTGCGAATCAATTCGGTAGGTTGAAGTCTGTACATCCTCAGGCAACACCCCAATGGCCGTTAGTGTGGAAATAATATTGCGAAGAGATGCTGCATTCATCCTTTGTGCTTCACTAACGCTTTTGTCTTCAGTTATCACTCCAAGGATAACGATGGCACGATTAGGTGTCACAGAAATAGTTCCCTTCCCGATAACTTTAATTGTATTTTCCCCAAATTCTTGTCTAGTTTTTTGGGGTAAAAGTGGTGAAAATCGTATCTTATCTTCTAGCATATGAGTTACCACCCTTCATGTTATAGTACATAAATATGAGCGATAACTTTAACACATACATTATTTTTTAATCGATGTTGGTTCCAATCTACTTTTTAATATCTTGCTAAAAGCTAGTGGAATAATTACCAATAATACAAAAAGACCTAAAGCCACGGTAATTGTAAAGCGGTCAGGTCGTACAAAACTTGCGCCGACAAAATTATAAGCAATCGTTCCTGGAATAATTCCTAAAAAAGTAGCAAAAAAATACGATTTAAATCTTACTTTTGAAACGCCTGCAACATAACTTATTAAATCAAAATTAATAATTGGTAATAAGCGCACGCCTAATATGTAGAAAAAACCTCGCGTTTCTAACTGTTTACTTATCGACTTGGCAAGTCCTGATGGTTGTTTTTTCAAGAATACAGGACCTAGTCTTCTTGAGATAAAAAAAGAAAAGACCGCACCACTAGTAGCACCTAGTAAAGCATAGATAATTCCAAAAGGTAGTCCAAACGCTAGCCCCCCGACAATGGTGAAAATCGATGCAGGAAACAAAATAAGTGGTCGAAATGTATATAACAGAATATAAAAGATTGGAGCGAACCAACCGTAAGACAGAATCCATATTCGAAATTCTTCAGGTCCTATATCTAAAAACATTAGATTCATCCAGATAATCAAGAGCATAACAGAAAGAATGACTGCTCCTCGGATAACTATTTTTTTTAGCAAGTCGTTTCTCTCCTTTCTTTGTGCTTTTCTATATTTTAAACTCATTATACCCAAAAATAAAAGGAAACCTCCTTTTTTTCGAGCAATCCTGTTATGATAAATAGAGATTACTTCATATTATTCATTGATAGATAAGAAAGGATTAGGTTGTATGGAAAGCTCGTTACATGAACATCTTAAAATTCAAGCACTTTACTGGCTAAAAGCAAAAATGACGGATTTATGTGCTAACGAAGTCAAATTATTTGTTCGTCGAAAACAAGTTAAGGCTGACGCGATGGGTATAAATATAAAAAGAAATGAAGCGAGAATTATTGAAGTGAAAGTTTCACGTTCCGACTTTTTAAGAGACGAAGTTCTTCAAGCTCCTTATGGTTACCATGCTATAGCACACTACGCTTACATCATGACTCCTGTTGGGTTACTCTCATCTGAGGAAATTCCACCTGGGTATGGCTTGTTAGAAATAGACGATTATGACAACATTACTGTGAAGCGTAACCCAAAGAAAAATGAAACCCCTATTCTCACGTTTGACACATTGATTAAACGAACGGGTCGAGCGGCAACAAATGCAGTGTTGTTTCAGGAATTATCAAAAGAAACGAAAGACCCGACTAAAGGAACGTATTCCAAAGGCGCCAAAGTGCATCTTATCAGTGCAACATGTCCTCAATGCAAAAAACGAAAAAAATACTTAGTCCGCGTAAATGAAGAGAACACTTTATGTAAAGTAAGAGCGTGTAAGCATGTAATTCCTCTTAATAAAGCAAGGGTTCACACGATTACATCTTATAACAAAACCTTTTACAATCAACTCTCTTCGCTAATTAAGGACCCAGAAATGTAGCATTCCAGCCGGTATTAAAATAAACATGACGTACATACTAAAGAATGCTTCAGACTTTCCAATCCAAACTATGAGGTGACTCCGCATGAGCTTTAAAGATCAATTAGATCCACATTCTCAACAGTTTCACCACAACTGGACAAGACCTAAGCGTTCAAAGTCCCAAGTTAACGGACACACGGAAATGTCTCAAAAAACGATCATTCTTCGTAGTAACGCAAAGGCTCATAGGTGGTAGGATAACCTGAGCACACAAAAAAAGGAAGAAGACCCAGTCTTCTTCCTTTTTTTCTAAATTAAAAATGATAAAGCAATAATAAAAATTGAGGCATCATAAAGCAATTCCAGTAGGCTTTTCCTTGAATGTATCAAATGATTAAACACAGCAAATCCCGATCTAATTAAAATAATGACAATAGCAATTTGAATCAATAAGGATGGAATCAAGTAAATCGCCCCCCTCTTTTTGCGTTCTCTTTATACTATGTTACATAAATAGTTTTACATCTATATAGAGAAAACACTCCCAAAACAGTGCAAAAGACCTGATTCATGTAAAGAATTGAGTGAAAAAGATAAGGGCAAATTTGCAATAAAAAAACCATCTTTATTATTCAAAGTTAGCGAAATCGCTCTTCATTATGAGGATTAGCCGTCATTGAATAGCCTCGTTCCTCCCAATATCCTGGCTCATCCTCTGTCATAAGTTCAATACCTGTTGCCCATTTAGTGCCCTTCCATAAGTAGAAAGAAGCCGGCGGAATAAAACGAAGGGGATATCCGTGCTTTGCTGTGATATCCTGCCACTCATGATGTGCATCCTTGTAGCGAGTAACGAATAATGAATCGTCGCCGTTTAACTCGTGAAGTGGTAAATTTGCAGAGTACCCAAAGGGATCATCATTTAAATAACCATATATTTTTACATACTTAACATTCTCACCAACCGTAACTAATGATAGTAGGTCACGTAATAAAATTCCTTCAAACGTAGTACCAAATTTAGACCAGGTTGTTACACAATGCATATCAATTGTAGTTCTTGCCTTCGGTAAATTCATCATTTCTTTGTAAGAAAGAATGACTTCAGTTTCCACTTCACTAAAAATTTTGAACTGCCATGCATTTTCTTTAAATTGATAGATTTCACCTTCATGTAAAATTGGCCACTTTTCTGTTTCAAATTGACCAGGAGGTAATTTATGAGTCATGTTAATCATCCCTTCCGTTCACTATCCTATCAAAAAGAGGATACCTTATGATTGATAGTAAAATCAAGGTATCCTCTTTCTAACTTATTAAATTTTAAGCTTGTTCATATTTTGCTTTTAAATAGGCAATACTCTCATCAATGAATGGCTCCGTTTGGTCTTCCATCAAAAAATGAATATGAGGTTTTCTTTTTTTGACAAGATCCATTACAAAATCATAATTTAATAATCCCTTACCAATTGGAACGACTTTAATATCATTATCTTCAACGATAAAGTCCTTCACATGAACAATCACGATTTTATCACCGAACCATTCAAACGCTTTAGTGAAAATTTCTTCTTGTTGCTGATAATTGTCCACCTTCATTAAATTTACAGGGTCAAAAATGACTTGTAGGTTATTTGAAGGAATACGATCTAAAACAGTTTTCATTGTTTCAATCGAGTGTACAGGGTGTGTCAAGGCTGCTTCAAGTCCAACCATTACACCGAACTTCTCCGCTTCTTCGACCATTTCCTTTACACTTTCAATCACAGTTTCTAACACTTCTTCTTTTCGGTTTTCAAGAGTAAACGGAACAGAGGGATCAACTGTACCTGTTTCGGTACCAATGATACTGCACCCGAAATCTCTGGCGAAGCGAATATATTCTTTAAACCGTTCGATATCGTGTCTTCTTGCCATTACGTCAGGATGAACCGTATTAATATAGCAACCGAGAACCGCAATTTGCAGATTTTCTTTTTGAAAAGTACGGCCAATATGACCAGCGAGCCCAGGCGTAACCGTTCCTAAATCAGTCCCGATATAGTCAAAAGACTTTGGCAAGGCTAATTGAACCGCATTAAGTTTTTTACTTGCAATTTCTTGAACTAACTCTTCTAGTGTGTTTTTGTTAATATCATGCGCTCTTACACCTAAATTCATATGATCTCCTCCGACATCTTAAATGTAGTAGTGTAAAAATTCAGCTAAGCTAAGTACCGCTAATGATTGACCGTATGGCATTGTTGTAATTTTAATTTCCTTATAGAAATCCAACGTATCACCCATGCCAGTTCCTACTGATACTTTTTGTAACACGCCTTCTTCGTTAATTTCTTTAACCATTCCTTGAATTGCTTTATAAGCCACTTCTTTGTAATCTTGACTAATATAACGTTTATGAACTGATTTTAGAATTCCATAAGCAAATCCTGCTGTAGCGGAACCTTCAAGATACGAAGTTTTATCATTAATAAGTGTATGCCATAAGCCACTTTCATCTTGGTATTTAGCTAAGGACTCTACCTGGCGATTCAGTGTATCAATAAGAAATTCTCTGAAGAAATCACCCTTCTTTAAATCTAAAATTTCGATAATTTCAGGAATTGCAATCGTAATCCAACAATTTCCTCTCGCCCAAAGAGCTTCGGCGTAATTATGATTTTCTTCAAATGTCCAACCATGGAACCAAAGACCTGTTTTTCGGTCGCTTAAATATTTAATATGTATTAAGAATTGCTTCTTCGCTTCCTCAATATACTCAGGCTTATTAAAAAGCATCCCAATTTTCGCCAAAGGTAAGACGGTCATCATTAAGGTATCGTCCCAGAGTTGGTTTTTATTTTCAGGACCGTACGTCATATGTTGTAAGCCATCTTCCTTTGTACGTGGCATATCATACATAACCCATTCAGCCCAATCTTCTAAATAAGGAACAAACGTTTGATCCTTTGTATCCTCATATAAATAGGCCAATGTTAAAAACGGTGCCATCGTATTAACATTTTTCGGTGGTACTCCTTCTTCAAGTCTTTCTTTAAACCAATCTGTTACAATCGTTAATGCTTTTGGGTCATTTGTCAGTCTCCAATATTTGTAAATACCATAAAGGCCAACACCTTGTGGCCAATTCCAAACATTCCAGCTCTTATCATCGACAACCAAACCATCAAAATTCAATAAAAATTCACCGGTATTATCTTTGATCTGTGATAGATTATCCATAAGTAAATGAATGTAGTTGATTACCTCTTTGCGTTCAATAAAAGATTCATGTTGCGTCATTACTATCGCCTCCACTTTAATTAAGTATAATGACAACGTTGTCACACTTATCATAAGTTTAATTTAGAACAGATTGAAGGTCAATGTTAATATCCAAATATCAATATAAAACAAAGATATTTGTTCATAAACAAAAACTTCGTATTCTGTTTATGTTGATTTTTATCAAAATTAAAGCCCACATATTTGAGTGGGCTTTAATTTTCTTAAATTGAAAAACCAGCATTTAGAGGGCGTGCAATAATAGGAGGACCACCTAGTGCTAAAGAAGCTTCATTGGCCCAGTATGGATGTCGAAGCATCCCACGACCAACCGAAACTAAATCAGCCTTTTCATCATTCACTACTTGTTCACTCAAATGAGGATCCTCCATTCGACCAACTGTAAGGACAGGAATATTTAATGATTTTTTAATCGCATGAGCGAATTCAACTTGGTAGCCAGGACCTGCGACGCTTGGACCCGTATCACTCTCCCCGCCGGTTGAGATATCAAACATATCAACCCCTGCTTCCATATAGCGTTTAGCTAGCTCTATTGAATAATTAAGATCATAGCCATTCTCAGCATATTCCACAGCAGAAATTCTCATCGTGAGCGGCATGGTATTGGGTAAAACGCGTTTTGCAGCTTTGATAATCTCAACACCAAATAAGCTACGATCTTTCCCGTATTTATCGGTTCGCTGATTCGTTAGAGGTGAGTGGAATTGATGAATCAGATAGCCATGTGCTCCGTGTAACTCTATCGTGTCTACACCAGCTTTAACAGCTCGCGAACAAGCTTCTTCAAATTTAAAAACAAGTTGTTCTACCTCAGCAGTGGTAAGCTCTTTAGGCTGCTTGTATTTCTTTGAAAACGCCATCGATGTGGACGACACTGGGATAGATGCATCTTCTGCTTTGCGGCCTGCATGAGCGATTTGAATCGCTACCTTTGCACCGTAGCTTTGACATGCGTTGATAAGACGTTTAAACGGTTCGATATGCTCATCAGACCAGATGCCTAAATCATAATCACTAATTCTTCCATCGGGTTCTACATCGGTCATTTCGATGATGATTAGCCCTGTTCCACCAATTGCTCGACTAGTATAGTGACTAAAATGCCAATCATTTGGTTTTCCATCTTTTGCTGTGACTGAATATTGACACATTGGTGACATAACTATCCGATTTTTTAGTTGAAGTCCTTTTAATTGAAATGGGTCTAAAATTGAAGGCATTCCTATCTTCCTTTCGTTTGAAACTCTTTAGTGATTCACAAATTATATATGAAGAGTTTCTATAAACCAAATGATTTGCTTGTTAGAGAACCGATGAAAAACGCTAGTAGCAATACATAAAAATGGATAACTCAAATGGCAATTAGACCTTGAGTTATCCATAAGTCCCACTATTATTTTCGCTTTTTTGCATGTCTTTTTTCACGGTCGTTATAGTCTGGGTACAGTTGATTCTCGTCATCTGTTTTTATAGATTTCGGGTTTTTCTCTACGTTTTTTTTCATTGGTTGTCCTCCTTCTTTGTTGTTAACTGTTTTCTTCCAACGTATCAACGGGTAAATCCAAAATATCTTCATCTTTCGTCATTGTTTTGACTGAGACTGTGTTTGATTTTTCATCTGTGTTTAATAGCCATACAGATTGACCCATATAGGTCACGTCAATTTCTGCTGAAGAGGAAATAATCTGCTTTGCTCTATTAATGTCCATCATAACTGCTCCCTTCATATCGAATTCAGTATATTATTCGTCTCGATACAACCGTTTATGCAATAGAAAAGTCGCTACGATGTCTACCTGTTTTGTAAGTAAGTCTCTAGAGCTTGTTTCACTCGTTCTGCTTCTTCTGTTTGGATAATATAGTGATCTCCTACTACATTATCCGATACTTGCTGAATGCCTTGCTTCTTTAAAAAACTCAGAATGTCTTCTGGCTCTTCACTTTCGGTTATTAGCACCTTTTTTCCTACATATTCGTTATTCACATATACGTCGAAGGCTTCATGGGAATTTTTTATTTCTTCAGAGTCATGAAACAGCGCAAAAAGTGCAAACCCGTAAGTACCGCCTGTGTTATAAAACATCAAATCACCTCAAATTTGTTTCCCTTAGTTTATACATTTTTCTTCTGGTTATGTGAAATTACAACAAATCCGAACGAATGACAGTAGCAGAACCTCAGCATGAATAATACATCTAAGGTGATGGACAATACTAAAAAGCTTTCAATATGTAACTTTCAATTTCCAAAGAAAGGTGATTCAATGACTAGTTCACGCTTTTGGGAGCCGACTTTTTATGGGGAAGAAGCCTTGTTTTTATCATCAGCTCACGTCCTTGGGATCATCACTCTTTTGCTATCACTTGTATGGCTTTATCTTCACAGAAACAAGCTGTATATGAGGTCGTATATTCGTTGGCTCTTATTTACGATATTAATTTGCTCAGAGCTAGGTATTCTTTATTGGTCAATTTCGACAGGGCTTTGGGACATACGAAGTCACTTACCTTTACAGCTTTGTACGATTAGTTTACTCATATGTTGTTGGATGTTAGTTTCGAGGCAATATGTATCTTTTGAAATTGTTTATTTTTTTGGAATTGGAGGGGCACTTCAAGCGATTCTGACACCGGATCTTTTCTACACGTTTCCACATTTTCGTTATTTACATTTTTTCATTGCTCATATTACGATTATATTGGCGATTTTATTTATGGTTTGGGTGGAGAAATTTAGGGTTACCCTTTACTCAGCTTTAAAGTCATTTTTAGCATTAAATGTGATTGGTGCATATGTTTTTATGATGAATTACATTCTTGGAACTAATTATATGTACTTAGCAAGAAAGCCCGAAAATCCAACAATAATAGATTTTCTCGGGCCTTATCCATGGTATATTCTCTCTCTTGAATTTGTTGTCGTGTTTATTTATATCCTGCTTTATCTACCCTTTTATCTTACTAAGAAAAAAAGCAAATCTTCTAACGAAGTAGCTCCCTAATCCCAAAGCAAAGATAGGCAGAGGTTCTGCCTGCTACATACATTGCTTTGCTAAGAAATGGTGAAACTTAGTTCGACTTTTCCATCTTTGGTCCCTACTATATATGGCTCTTCTATTGGAATTTCTATCATTATAACTATTAGATTGCACAGTAGTTTCATTTAATAAACGAAATGTGTACATCATCACCATATTCAAGCTCCGCCTCAAGCGGAATTGTAATAACCAAAGCATTTGTGCCCCATTGGCTACTATGCTTTTGACCTTGATTTTGACCTTTAGTGAATTGATTTATCGTGAATTCTTGGTCGAACTTTGTAACATCTAGTTGATAAGATTCAGGTTGAACAAGGAGAAGTTTGTTTTCGTGTTTTACTACTGTCGGTACAGGTAATTCCTTTGTGAAATCTATTTCATCAATTATTGTCCTTGTGGTGTAGTAATCGACCTTAATTTCCTCTGTGTCTTTCTTTTGAGCAACAATAAAGTGAATATCCTGCGAATACTGTTCATATTCAATTGGTCCACCTTGATAAGGAAACGTCCAGTTCTTAGAAAAATAAACCTCATCTAAATGTTTAATGTTCCCCTGCCTAATTGCATCATTAAAATCCTCTTGTTCTTCATTTAAATCCTCAATTATTGTTGAGCTTTTCGTTTCTGTAATCATTCCTTCTACTGGCATCAAATAAAACAAACCGACGGAAAGCACCAAAAATATGACATAGCCAAGAAATAAAATACGTACATGGCTCCCCTTCATATTAGAAAGATACAATTTTTTCTTTTTTAAATTTACTATTACCAATATGATTAGACCTATAAATAATAGTGGTAATAAGGTACCTAGCCACATCATTATCTCACCTCCAGTCTGTTTGATAGCGCTAACGTAGCTGCTTGTAGAAGACCAACAGTCAATACAACTTTTAGTAGAAATAAAATAAAAGAGGACTCAAAAATAAAAAATTGAAAAACACTAGTAATCAATTCAATTTGACCGGGGATTCTTGCTCCAAATAATAAAGAGCCAACAAAGAATGCAGGTAATATTAAAATAAATATCCGTTGCCACTGAACAAGGGTGCCTACTAAATAACCAAGAGAACAGAGCAATACTAAATAAAAAATTGTCCCTATCACTCCTTGTATATAATCAAAAGCTGCCAAGTGTGGTGAAGATAAAAACAAATAGTCGGTTCCGAAAAAATAATACATCATTACCTTCAGTAAAAATCCACTTAGCATAGCTGTTACCCCACCAATGATACTAAGCGTAATTAAATATAAATAATTTGCAACATGGCTAGAAAATCGATTTGTGATGAAAACAAAATCATCATTACGATATGCTTTTGTGGTGATTAATACTGCCATGATAAAAGCCCAAATCATCGTAAACATAATGACTATATTTGCTGAGTAATACTGTATAGAAAAAGATATATTACTAGAACCTGAACTACTTGACCCACTTCCATTAAATGAAAAGAGCAATGCAATTAATTGGGCAGTTAATAGTGCGCTTAAAGCACCGGTATAGGATTTTATTTTAAACAGGTATTGTTTTTTAATTATGGATAGCATGCTTAGTTCATTTAAAGACATCATCGATTCCACCTTTCGTTTGATTCGTTAAGTAAATACATAAATCATCTGTGGAAACTGAGGAACACTCTATACCCTGTAGTCTTAATTTTTGAATGTCCTCCCCTTTTAAATCATTACGAATAACGAAATAAGAGCGAGTTGGAGCGAGTTGTTTAGTGAAAAAGATAGCTTTATTCCTAACAAATGTCTCAACAAGTTCCCTCGGCCCCTCTAAAGCAATGGCATATTCTTTTAACGCTGAAATAGAAAGTTGCAGATGCTTTTGACCGTCTTTAATTAACAGAACCTCTTCTAATAGGTCCTCCATTTCATTCAATAAATGACTCGATAAAATAATCGTTCGAGGATATGCAAGATAGTCTTTTAATAAAGCACGGTAAAAATCCTTCCGAACCGATGCATCCATACCTGTTGTTGGCTCATCATAAATTGTCAAAGCGCATCTTGATGCCAAACCTATGATCATATTAAAGGTACTTTTCTTACCCTTCGATAGGCTGCTATGCCGCTGGTGCGAATGGAAAGAAAAGTAGTCAAACAAGCGTTTTGCTAGAACCATATCCCAATTAGGGTAAAATAGCTGTGCCGTTTCCAGTATTTCAATTAACGTGAGAGAGGTCGGCATATCCATCTGATCGTCAATAAAAATCGAGTTAGTAGAAACTTTCAAGCTGTTGAATGGATGCTCGGAAAACACGCGAACCTCTCCTGACTTTTCTTTCATAAACCCAGAAATGATTTTTAAAAGTGTCGTTTTCCCAGCACCATTTCTCCCAATTAAACCAGTAATTTTATTTTCTTGAATTGAAAAAGTTAGATTATCTAATGCTGTGATCTGTCCGTATTGTTTTGTTATTCCCTTGCACTCAACTACATTCATTGTCCTTCCTCCTCCAGTACCCGTATGGCTTCTGCTATCATTTCGTATAATTCCTGCTCCTCCACATGAAGTCGCTTCCCTTCCAGTACTAAGTCATAAACTAGCTGTTTTAATGTTTGGTTTTTTCGTTTTGTTGTAATTCGCTCTTTTGCATTTATCGACACAAACATTCCAAGTCCTCTTTTTTTGTAGACAATTTCTTCATCAGCAAGCAAATTTAACCCTTTTGCTGCCGTTGCAGGATTTATATTAAACATTTCAGCCAATTGATACTGTGAATACACTTTTTCGTGTTGCTTAATTGTTTCTGCAAGTATTTCTGTTTCAAGCCACTCCGCAATTTGAACATAAATCGGCTTTGTACCATTATGATTCAGAATCAACCTCACACCTCCTTTAATTCTACATTACAACTTATAGTGCGTTAGTGTTGTAATGTAGTATATATCATTTGAGAAAATCTGACAATGCCTTCTGGTATTTATTTCAACTTATATCTCTCCATTTTTAACAAATTCTAAGAAAAACACTTACTATAAAGGAGGTTATCTTATGTTCTATCATGTAAAAGAACTTCAGTATCATGCTAAACCCTCTCAGCCAGATCCTGTTTATGCAAAGAAACTCCAAGAAATCTTGGGCGGACAGTACGGCGAAATGTCAGTTATGATGCAGTATTTATTTCAAGGTTGGAATTGTCGAGCTGAGGGCAAATATCGTGATATGCTTTTAGATATTGGTACGGAGGAAATAGCTCATGTGGAAATGATTGCAACAATGATTGCTCAGCTTCTAGACGGTGCCCCTGCTGGTGATCAGGAATATGCTGCAGCAGATCCTGCGGTGCAGGCGGTCCTAGGAGGAATGAATCCTCAACATGCAATTGTGAACGGTTTAGGTGCCCAGCCCAATGACAGTGTTGGGTTTCCATGGACGGCTCGTTACACAATAGCTAGTGGGAATTTACTGGCTGATTTCCGTGCCAATTTAAATGCTGAATCACAAGGAAGACTTCAGGTTGTCCGTTTATATGAAATGACGACAGATCCAGGTGTTCGTGATATGCTCTCTTTTTTAATTGCGAGAGATACTATGCATCAGAACCAATGGATGGCAGCAATTGAAGAACTTGAACAAACCCAAGGTGCAATTGTACCAGCGACCTTTAATCAAGAGTTTGAAAAACAAGATGTGTCCTACTCTTTTATGAATTTTTCAGAAGGGGAAGAAAGTCGTGAAGGACGATGGGCACATGGTGCAACGTATGATGGACAAGGTGATTTCCAATATGTAAATAATCCAAAGCCTATGGGAGGAAAACCGCAGCTTAGCCCAGCCCCTCCATTTATTCATGGAACCCCCCCGAAAGATATGAGAATCATGCAGGGTTCTGGAAAAATGGAACCAAACCAGACGTTCTTTCAATAAAAGTTTAAAAGCCCACTATGCATAGTGGGCCTGATATTAACGTTTAACAACTTCGAAATTTTCTGAAATAAGTAACCAGTTTTGAGGAAAAGATAAACCTAGTTTCCAATAACTTATTCCTCTTAGATTAAGTCTCTTTATTAGGTCAAATTTTGCTTGAATGGAACGCGCATCTTCAAACCAAACTTTATGAGCTCTCCCTTCTTCATCGACATAATCAAAATGAGGTGCTTGTGCTTGCGTATCATATTGAATTTGCACCTGATACTGCGTAGCGAGCTCTATCGCTCGTTGAGGACTTACCGCTTTGGCATACTCACCACCTTCAACAAAAGGAAGGGTCCAGTCATAACCGTATAAATTCTGTCCCATCATAATTTTTGAGCCAGGCATTTCGGTAAGCGCATATTGCAGCACTTCTTCAACTTGACGTATTGGAGAGACCGCTAAAGGAGGTCCTGCTGAATAGCCCCATTCGTATGTCATTAGTACCACGAAATCGACTATTTCACCGTGTGCCCTATAATCATGTGCTTCGTACCATTGTCCTGGTTGGTCCGCTCTCGTTTTCGGCGCAAGTGCACTAGAGATAAGCAAGCCTTCAGCTCTTAAACGGCTTGCAGCTTTTCTCAAAAAGTTATTATATGCCTGACGCTGATCTCCGGGCAAAAATTCAAAATCAAAGTGAACATCAGTATATCTTCCAACTCTTTTGGTCTCAGCAATAATATTATCAATCAATAAATCTTGGACCGCTTGACTTTGGAAGATATCCCGACCTAACTCGCCACTAAATTGACCACCCTCTAAATTGGTTACAACCATCATTAATGAAGTACCTGTTTCTTGGGCAACTTCAGGAATCCCTTGGAGAGGGAGCCTTTGAAGAGAACCATCACGCCTGGCTTCATAACTAAATGGTGCCAAATACGTTAAGTAAGGACCAGCAATCCTTGCCTCAGCTAATAATGCCTGACTTACTGAGGTGCCCCTTGGTTCGATATAAGCATTTGTTTCAATACTTCTTCTTTGTTGCGGGGGAAGATAAAGCCTAAATCCAATTTGAAGTGGCTGATTAGGATTAATTGCATTAATCTGAGCCAATCTTGTATAATCCATTCCAAATCGTTGGGCAATAGACCATAAGTTATCACCTGCTTGAACCCAATAAAAACTTCCGACAATTGGAATAACCATCGCTTGTCCTATGACCAATTGATTCGGATTAGGTATTTGATTTGCTTGGACAATTAAGTCTATGTTTGTATTATAGGTTTGAGCGATCTGCCAAAGAGTATCTCCTGTTTGAACTACGTGGATTTGCATAAATTACCTCCTGTTTTATAAACGTATTTTATTGCACTTTTTTATAAATATGTGGAAACTGGTTCTAACATGAACGATTTATCTATGTTATGATAAGGATATACACCAATAAAACGGGATATGTTTATTTCTTCTGGAATCGTGCAATAGTATTAAAATAACTCCATTAACTCTGTTGGTGCATAGAAAGTTGGATTGTTACATGAAAAATAAGAATAAGTACCAAAAAAATCAAAGGGTACGACTGAAATCAACTGGAGAAATCGTTACGATTGTTCATTATAGTTATGTAGCTAATATGAAACGATATTCGTATACGCTTTCTGAATACCCACAAACGTTTTATTTTGAAGAAGAAATTGAAGCTGTAGAAGAGTAAAACATAAAAATAGGGTGCCTCAATCAAAAGATTTTGAGACACCCTATTTTTGTTTGCTATGTAATTATCCCTATCTGAATGTAGATAGAGAGGGATAATGATTAAAACGGTAAAAACAAATAGAAAGTCGTTCCTTCAAACTTTTTTGAGAAAGCAGAAATCTCTCCCTTATGTGCATCCATGATTCGTTTGCAGATAGAGAGTCCGAGCCCTAGTCCAGATTCCTTTGATGTATAAAAAGGTGTGAACATTTCGTTAACTTGCTGTTCGCTCATTCCTTCGCCCTCATCTTTTATTTCAATTTGAATACCCGCTCTCATTTCAATACTCTCTTCTTTTACGGTTATGTAAACATTTCCGCCATTTCCCATAGACTCGATTGAGTTTTGTATCAAATTAATAAGAACCTGTTTGATCTGGCTTTTATCAAATAGTAAGCTTTCTTTCTCTATCTTTTGTAAGTCGACATGGATGTTGACATTTTGCAAATTGGCGTGACCCTTTAGTAATTCTACGGTTTCCTTGATAGTTTCAACAATATTATTCTTAGCTTGTAATGGTTGATTGGGCTTAGCCATTAAAACAAATTGAGTCACTAGGCTTTTAATTCGTTCTAATTCTTGTGAAATGATATTGAAAAATCTCCCCGATTTTTCGTCAGTATTATTCTGTTTTAATAATTGAATAAACCCAATAACAGACGTTAGTGGATTTCTAATTTCATGAGCTAATCCAGCCCCTAACTTACCTATGGCTGATAACTTCTCATTTGCAATAACTTGTTTTTCAAGGGCAATCCGCTCCGTAATATCACGAAATTGACCTAATACACCAATTAACTTCTTTTCGTCATCCTCAATTGGGAACACATCAATTAAACAAGTCCTATCACTCTTTTGTGATTCATTAAAAAATGAGACTTCTAGATTTTCAATCTTTCTTTTTTCATATAATGATTTACGGATAAATTCTCTGACTGACTGAATCCTGTCGATTGACTCTCCCACAGCTTCTTCTCTGGAAATCCCTGTCATTCTCTCAAGGAATGGATTAAAATCATTAATAATTCCATCGCTATCAACGATGAGAATTCCGTTGTGAGTCGAATTAATCATCGATTGGGTTAAAATGTTTAATCGTTTGTTCTGTTTACGGATTGTGAGCTCTCTTTCTATTGAATCAACAGCTGAAGAAAGCAATCCTAAGTGAAAGTTATTAGCTGTTTGGATTGAAGTCATGATTGTAATTGTACCTGTCAGTTGATTAGTCTCATAGAAAAATGGGGCTGAATAACAAGCAGCTTGATGAAGGCTCTCTTGATAGTGATCTTTTCCTATAAGCATAACAGGTTTTTTTAGTTTGAGAGCCATGGATATAGAATTAGTTCCTGTCTCTTCTTCTTTAAATTGGCCACCGATAGTTATCCCAAGTGATTCAATCATTGCCTTAATAGCTTGGTCCCCGAACAGACTTAAAATGTAACCCTCTTCATCAGTAATTGCTATTAACATCGGTGTGCCTTCCATAAATTGAAGAGTTTTTTGAATGAAATGCCGAGTAACTGTCAATAATTCTTGGTAATCTATTAATTTTTTTTCTAGACATTGAGGCTCTAAATAACTTTTCGGACCTGGACTATCAGTAGTTTTTAGACCATAAAGGTATTTACATCTATTATGAGATTCTTCAATTAGACTAGCCAGTTGTATTTGCATTATTGTACCTTCCCTGTCTTTGTTATTTCAAATATACAACAAAAACAGGAAATATGACACTTATAATTTCAGAATTGGTTAAAATAACTAAATAACTCATCAATTTCGGATGATAATATAGACTATGTAAAGAACATAAGTTGCTGTTAAAATTAGCCCTTCATACTTTCCAATTCGAAAATGAGTTCGTGAGAAAATAAGAATGACGAATGTTAATGCAATCATAAATAAAACGTCGATATAAATTTTTCCATCAACAGGTAAAGGATTTACAACAGAGGCGGAACCAAGAACAAATAAGATGTTAAAAATATTACTTCCTACAATGTTTCCAAGCGCGATTTCACTTTGCTTTTTTATTGCGGCAGTAACCGAAGTAACAAGTTCCGGTAAAGATGTTCCAACTGCGACAATTGTCAAACCTACTAATGTCTCACTCATTCCTAAAGACAGAGCAATCTGGGTGCTACCTCTTACGACAAAATCGCCGCCAATAATAATTCCAGCTAAACCAACTATAGTTAAGGTAATTTGCTTAGTCCAATCCTTTGAAGATGCTGTAACCTGTTCCAATTTCTCTTCATTTCGGCTTTTACGAGCAACTTCAAAAATATAATAAAGAAACACTGAAAAAAATAGTAAAAGAATAAATCCTTCACTTCTTGTAATTATATTAAGACTTCCCGATTGTAAAAATACATCGCTAATTAATATAAACAATGCAATACTCGCTAATAATGTAAACGGTATTTCTTTACGAATGGTTTCACTTTCAACCCGTAAAGGGTTTAACATCGCTGTTATGCCTATAACAAGCGTGATATTAAAAATGTTGCTTCCTACCACATTCCCAATCGCTACATCTGCATTTCCTCTTAAGGATGCTAAAATACTTACTGTTGCCTCTGGAGAACTTGTTCCAAAGGCAACGATTGTTAACCCAATTAACAGAGGTGAGATACGAAGAAATGTTGCAATAGTTGAGGATCCTTCGACAAAATAATCAGCGCCTTTAATTAACAAACCAAATCCTAAAAGTAAAAGTACATATTCCACTTGAGTAATCCCCTTTACTACATTCTATATTTATATATATATATATATATTCCCTATTAGAATCAAAAAACCTTTACCATTTGGCAAAGGCTTAACATTCCATTCCTATCCATACAATGGATTAACTCATATTTTTTCCGTAATAAATTTCGTCCATCTCTTTTACTAATTGCTCTGTAATCTCATCAATTTCTTCTTCTCTTAGCTTATCTTTTGTGTATCCAAACAGATAGTTATTAAGGTCAAACTTTTTCAGTTTACATTTCGTATGGAAGATATTTTCTTGATAGATGTTAACGTCAATCATATCGTAAAGTTCTTTTGCTTCATCAGGAATATAGTTTTGAATTGAACTAATTTCATGGTCAATGAAAAGCTTATGTCCGTTAATATCCCTTGTAAATCCCCGAACACGGTAATCGATTGTCATAATGTCTGAGTCAAAGGAATGAATTAAATAATTCAAAGCTTTAAGTGGAGAAATTTCACCACATGTGGATACATCAATATCCGCTCGGAATGTACTAATTCCTTCATCAGGGTGATATTCAGGATATGTATGCACCGTAATATGACTTTTGTCCAATTGCATAACAACCGAATCAGGAAGTGGACCAGGCGATTCGTCAAACGATTCTGTTGGGACTTCAACAATTGGTCCTTCCGATACTAATATCGTCACACTTGACCCTTGGGGAACATAATCCTGTTTGGCGACATTCAATACATGGGCCCCAATAATATCAGATACATTTTTTAAAATTTCTGTTAACCTGTCTGCATTGTACTGCTCATCTATGTATTCAATATAAGCTTCTCGCTCTTCTTTTGTTTGGGTATAACAAATATCATACATATTAAAGCTTAATGATTTTGTAAGGTTATTAAATCCATGCAGTGTAATCCGTTGTTCATGAGTTAATTTCATGTTTTTTTCCCCTTACTCCAATTATTTGTTCTTCTTTTATAATACCCAATCGTAGAAATAAAAAACATCTGCTCTGAATAAAGAACGATTAGCTTTCGATTTTTTGAACCAGTCCATTTTGATGTGGATCTTTATTCGTGTTCATTTTCGAATTCTCTCAATAATGCTTTGTAGCCATTTCTAGTAAGATTAAATTGTTGATCAACATAACTATTTGCTTCAAGTGATTGAATGGTCTCAGCCGTTAAAAGCCTTTTAATACTATGAATCTCCTTATTCAATCCATACATATCTCCATTGATGGCTAAGTCAGAATCGAGTGATGTTGCGACTTCTTTCATTGGGTTATCTTTAATAAAATACTTTTTTGTATCTAGAAAGACCTGTTGAATTCTATTCTTAGCTTGCAATAAATCACTCATAATTCCAGACATCTCAGTGTCCTTTTCTTTTATTTTGCTTCTGTATTGTTGCTTTTCTGCCTCATTAAGCGAAGCCTTTTTAAAAAGTTCTTCTAGAATCATTGTTCGATCAAGATCAACCTTTTCAAGCTCAATTTCTTTTAACTCAATGTCTGATGGCGACACAGATTTTGTTTGTCTTATCAACTCATCCTCTTCTGACGTTCTGGAAGTTATTACGTTCAATTGGTTGAGTTTTCGATGAACACTATAAGAGAACCCAATCAAGCCCGCTATAGCGACAATCCTAAAGATGATTTCATTTACTACAGCACCGTATATCGTTGCGCCTCCAATAAAAAGTATAGCAAGAACTAAGCTCCACTCACGCGTTGATTTTGACCTAAGGATGTCTTGAATTTTCATGATAGTCTCCTTTTAGATAAGATATTAATAAAAACAGAATGTTTATATCCTACCATATCTAACTTCAAAGATGATATTCATGAAAAACTATGAAAAATTACCTGGAATCATTAAATAAATTCCGTTTGACGATCCATTCAACTATTCGCCATGGCAATAATTGTTTAAGAATAACCATTGTTCGTACACCTTTTCCCACATGGTAACGAAATTTAGGTTTAGGATTTTGACAAATTTTTAAAATTACACGGATTACTTCATTTGGTTCAGCTGCAGTACTAGCAGACGTTTGAACTTTATGAATGATCGTCTTCAGTAAAGGTTGGTAGTCTAAAAGCTTTCCTTGACTCACATTCTCTAGACTTTTTTCCCGGATTTTCGTTTGAAAGGGTCCTGCTTCTATTAAACTCACTTTAATTTGAAATGGCAGGAGCTCTAATCTTAACGATTCACTAAAACCAGCAAGTGCAAATTTCGAAGATACATACGGACCCAAACCAGGAAATCCAATTCTTCCACTAATACTACCTAAATGAATGATTTTTCCGCTTTTATTCTCACGCATTAAAGGAAGGCATGCTTGTGTCAAGGAAACAAGGCCGAAGAAATTTGTTTCAAATTGTTCTCTCCATTTATTTATACTAAGCTCCTCGGTCATGCCTCCGATACAAAATCCTGCATTATTAATCAATATATCAATGGTTTGGTAGCGTTCCCTCACATAATTTACTGCCGAATGTATATCTATATCGCTATTGACATCAAGCTTTAGAATATCAATATTGGCTTGGGTATGGTGGCTTTCTGAAAGAGCTATGAGTTGGTTTTGCTTGGTGGTATCTCTCATTGTAGCTATAACCAGGTAACCTTCCTTAGCTAAAGCTACTGTTGCAAGCATGCCAAAGCCACTGCTAGTTCCTGTTATTAATACAACGCCCTTTTTCATCATTTTCTCCTTTAAAAATTTATCGGTTACATTCTATATTTTTTTCGTTACTTACTTTACCATTTTAATGAATCGATAAACTTTGATAACTCTTTACATTCTTGTTCACCAACCCCCCAGCTGTTAAATTCTAATTTCAACTCCTGTATGTTACCAAGGCCTCGAACAAAGCCATTTAATCTAGCTACCAGAGTTGAGTGAATGAACTCAGCATGTGATGGAAAGATATCAAGTAATTTAGTATATGCTTTCTGGTATCGTTTCAAATAATACTTTTGATGCTTATCCTCAGCAAGATAAAAGGAATGAAGAAATTCAATTTCTGTATAAACTTTTTCTCCTAAAAATAATTCTGTTGCTTCTTTTGATCTGGAAGCTAACTCTCGTTGCTGTTCATTTCGGACTAAGATTAATGAGATATATTGTCGACCCTTGTAACCATATCTAAGAGGGTTATGTTGCTTCCAAAAGTGTTGTAGGATTTGCTCATATGTTAATAAACGTGGATTATAATCAATCTGAATCGTTTCAGTATGATTTCCCATGTTCCGATATGTTGGCAAATCTTCAGTTCCTCCTGCATAGCCAACCCTTGTTCGAATTACACCTTGTAAATGCCCGAACTGAGCATCAGGCCCCCAAAATCAACCCATTCCAAACGTTGCTGTTTCTAAGGTTGACGCTTTTTTCGTTAAGCCATTAACAGTTAAATTCACCTTTATCTCCCCTTTTAAAAATAATTCGTTAAATATTTCTTTAAAATGATCCTCACTTCTTATTCTAAACTAAGTGTATCATGTATTTTTAATTGGTTATTATTTCGTTTGCCACTACTCTACTTTACATAATATAATTATTGTTCGATTAAGGCAGCTACAATTTTATCTTCAATTTCCTTAGCATTAATGCCCTCACCCAAATTATTTATCATAATCGAAAAGATAAGTGATTCTCCCTTTTCCTTTTCTACATAGCCTGATAAGGAACTAACCGTTGAAAGTGTACCAGTCTTTGCGCTTAGTTTTCCTATTGGAATATGGGTAAACCGTTGACCGAATGTACCTGCCTCGAGTTTAGTGCTTGAACCGGAAATGGGCAAAGATTTAAGAAACGTTTCAAACCACTGTTCTTTTTGAACCTCATATAATAATCTAGTCACTTGGTTAGGTGTAATCAAATTCACATGCGAAATTCCTGAACCGTCTCTTATTATTAACGTTTCATTCTTTAATCCAAGCTTTGCTAGTTCGTTCTTTAAAACAATAAGTCCTGAATGCCAACTGCCATCCAAAAGTGTATGCTTTCCCATTTCTTTTACAAGGACCTCAGCATGATTGTTATTGCTGTATTTCATGAATGGTATTAGTAGTTCTGATAAAGGAATTGATAGATGCGATGTTATTGTCGACGTTGCAACGGGAGCTTCTTCAAAAAGAATATCACCAAGTAAACGTATGTTTTGCTCTTTTAAAGATTGTTTAAATAAGCTAATTGTATGTTTTGTCGGTTCCCAAACTGGAAGTAAAAATATCTCCTTACACGCTTGCATTGGGATAGAACCCTTTACAACTATATCTGACTTTCCATGTATACGTTCAATTCTCACATTCTTCTTATCCCTTGCCCGAACTGTTTTTGTTAGATTAATGATGGTTATATCCTCTGATTGCGGAAAAGTTTGAACAAGACCTACTTTATCAAGTGATCCAGGACTCACTTCTATTAAAATATTTCCCGTGTTGAAATCTTGGTCTGCCGAAAAGGTTAACGCAGAAATTTGTGAACCATAACTCATCGTTTCGTCGCTCCATGGCAAGTCCACAGGGTACCGAATGGAATCGTACCAAGTATCATCAGCGATTAAATTACCCGATATCACGCGTACCCCTTTATCTTTTAGTTGAATGACCATTTCATCAATATCTTTCTTCTGAAGTGTGGGGTCTCCTTTACCAATAATATATAAATCTCCGTGGAGCCAATTCCAGTTTATACTACCGTTTGTTTTTAACTCAGTTTTAAATTGATACGTTTCTCCTAGGTTAGATAAGGCAGCGGCTGCTGTAAATAACTTCATATTTGATGCTGGTTTTAATCGTCGATTACCATCATAATCAAAAATAGGTTTGCCGGTTTTTGCAGAGCGAACACTAATTCCAAAGGTGGCACCAACTAAACCTTGTTCTTCTTCAATAATTTTTTCCAAATTATTAAACCAATCCTCTATAGCATGTACTGATTTAACATTCGTACTAAATAATAAACTAATACTTACGAACACTAAGAAAATGTTCTGTAACTGCCGCATATATATCCACACCTTCCTTCATCCTTAAGTTGACCAATTAATTAAGAATTAATAAAAAAACTGCAACCTTTTCGGTTACAGTTAGTTAAGTTATTCGTTTACTGATAGCCATATTGACTGTTGTTTTGCGATTGTGAAGAATTTTGCATTTGTTGCATTTGTTGCATTTGGTTTTGTTGTTGCTGCTGTTGCTGTTGCTGTTGTTGAAGTTGTTGCTGTGATTGATTAATTTGGTGTGTCATTTGATTTAGGACATTAAATGATTGTAGTGATTGACCCACGCTACTTAACATTTGTGTAGCTTGTTGAATAGATTGCTGAAGGTCTTGGAAGGTTTTTTGCTGCTGTTGCTGAGCTTGTGTCGTTAATTGTTGCATCTGATTTATAAGTTGACTGGACTGTAGACTACTTTGACCACTAGATGAAGATATCATTGTGTTTGCTTGTTGTTGAGTTGATTGAAGTTGGTTAAGTGTATTTTGCATTGTTTCTAGATGACCTTTTAATGGGCTTAGCTCTTCACCAATTTCTTGGCCCACTTCCTCTGCAGCTGCTCGTTCTAATATCTCTTCTGTATTTCGTTCCATTGCAAATTCCTCCTTATATGGTCCCTGATTTACTTCTGAAACTTGTTCCTGCGTGGAAACATAAGCGGGTTGCGTAGATGCCTGATTACGAAACCAAATAATGATCCCAATTGCTGCCGCAGTAAGCATGAAAAGGAAGATTAACATTCCACCGTTCATGGGTAACCCCCTCTCAGTAGAGCGTTCCTTATTTGATGGAACACAAGTTATTATGTTCTGATAAGACGATTCTTATGTCAAAAAAGCGCAGAAGATATTTCCTAGGTATGGTTCTCCTATCGTAATTTTAGAAGGAAACTGCCTAAAGACAATACACTTAACTTGCATCCAATAAGAGTTCCCTTTTTTTGCGAGAGGATGCATATGATCGTGATGTTGAAAAAATAATTAAACTAAGCCATATGAAGAAAAACGAGGTGAATTGGATAGAACTAAATGGTTCATTAAATAAGAAAATGCCGATAAGTAGCATGATCGTAGGTCCTAGATACTGAAGAAATCCAATTAAAGAAAATGAAATTCGCTTTGCTGCAGTAGCAAATAACAATAAGGGAATAGCTGTTGCTACGCCCGCACTCATTAACAAAATACTCGTTTCAATCCCGCCCTGTAAAAAGGCACCTCCCCTTTCAGGAAGATAATATAAATATAATAGGGCACATGGTGCCATAATGAATGTTTCAATTGTCAAACCGGCCCAAGCACCTAAAGATGTCATTTTCTTAATAATCCCATATATTCCAAAACTAATCGCAAGGAAAAAGGCAATCCAAGGAATACTTCCGTAATGCAATGTCATATATAATACCCCAGAAAATGCAAGGATACATGAAAAGACTTCCCATTTTGTTAATCTTTCTTTTAGAAAAATTAACGCTAATATTACATTGATGAGCGGGTTAATATAATAGCCTAAGCTTGCTTCAATCACTTTATCTACGCTAACGGAATAAATAAAAACAAGCCAATTTATGCTAATAAATACTGAAGCAGCAATAATGGCTAAGGCTGATTTCCAATGAGAGAAAGTAGTCCGAATATCCCTCACCACTTCGGTGAATTTGCCAATAAGTAATAAAATAATACCCATACATACGACTGTCCAAATGACACGGTGGGCCAGAACCTCTCCAGCGGATACCTCATCAAATAATTTCCAAAATAAAGGTAAGACTCCCCATATTAAATAAGCAGCAATGGCTGCAATAACACCAACTTGTTCATTTTTCATGTTTCCATCCTCTATTCTCTCCGAAGTAACTTAGCTACTAGTATAATCGCAAGTACAAAATCTTTACAACACAGGAGTGCCCCAAGAGGTATTCAAACCTGTTGGGGCACAGAAGATTATTTCATTATTAGCTAATTTTATTTTTAAGCTCTTGTAGTTTAGTATTCAAATGTGAACCTTGTACTTCGCTTAAGTTTAAAAATTCGATTGAATAATAGTAAACAAAATTATTCTCACACACACTAACAATTCGACTAACAACAATTTCATACTCTTGCAAAAAGGGCTTTTCTAATAATACTTCAATAATTTGACCTTTACTTAAATATTCCTCCCGTTTAACCTTTACTCCTCCGGTACTAATATCAATAATATCTGAAGTAAACCACTTCTCGTCAATAGGTGGGAATTTTCGAATGGATAAGCTAACCTTTTTGTTGAAATGTCTTGAGATTACGATTCTATTGCTTCTCCGATTATTAACTACTTTCTTCTGTTTTTGTATATAAAGAATTAAAAGTTCTTGGTCGACAAACTTATGTGTGGAAATTACTCTAGCTTCATAAAAATAAATAAACTCCTCTTCATTTTGTTCAATTTGAACACTTGTGTAAAGGTCCTCGTGAAGCTTCAAGTTGTTTTTTTTCTCAATAATTTTTAATGCTAGTTTTTCTCTTTCGAAACTCACCACTTCAGCTACGATAATTCCAATTTCTGTATTAACAATACACAATTTCCCCTTGTGATTTTCGTAACTTTTCAATGACTTACTCCCCTTTTGCCTTTCTGAATTTCTTTATCTAATTATCATCTATATTGTTCAACTGTTTTATATTTTTTATATTATCTATAAAAGCAAAAGTTGAACAGTAACTTCTATAATAGTAATAAATACCCATTGTTTTTCATTTATTTGTTTTTAATTCTTGAAGTAAAAATTTTAGATAAATGTTTTATTTTCTTTTCCCCTACATCAAGATCTCCGTAGCGTGTAGCTTCGTAAGCTTTTAGTAATTGGTTTAATTTATTTTTATCATAATCCCCGCTTGTGTAGAGTTTCTCGAAAGCTTCAAAAGGAGTATCAATATGATGTATTTGTCCTCCTTTGGTAAGATGCTCTGAGAGAATTTGTCGATACAGATAACGTATTTTCTCCTGATTTGATAATGAATCCCACTTTGGCTCTCGTTTAAATAAAGTTGATGTAAATGATTTTAACTTTTTCTTTTGTTCATGCTTCCATAAGTTCCAATTAAATATCGTTTCTTTTTCATCGACATATCCATAATTATCATGTTGTTCAACTTTGGCGTTGATCGTTTTTTTAAGGTAATCAATTAACCTTCGAATACCTGTTTTTAACCAATCCCTCGTTTTTTTAACCAAAAATAACAAACATAAGATGATGACAATCACACAAATACCAAAGATAAGATAGGTCATCAACCGATCGATAAAAATAGCAAAAGCAGAAGGCTTATATTCATCCGTTGGAAGTATTGATTCCATTCTTGCAGAAGGTGGACCTTGTTCTACTTGAGTTACGCCATCTTCTGAAAAGAGGGAAACCATAGCTTGGATTAATGCTCTTAACATATTCAACACTGCTTGCTGAATTACTTGCCCGTTTGTTAACAAAGTAACAAAAATCAAGGTAATCATAAGAAAGAACCGATTTTGATTTTTTATTGATTTTCCTAGATAAGGGTCTTTTTTCTTCGATAAGGTAGCCGTTCTTAAGTGCTGATTATTTGTCCGAAACAATGTAAAACTAATAAGAATAAAAGCTAAACTTGTTATTAGAGGTAAATAGAATTGAAGGGCTTCGACATACTTATAGACAATGTAACCAAAAAAGTATATCGTGAGTCCTCCGCCCCACAGAAATGATGTAGGTAGTAATATTATCCAGTCCCGTTCCGCATACATCATACCACGGTACATAAATGTAAAATGGATTGGTATTAGAATAAAAACCATCCATAATGAATCTGTAAAAGCAAAGGAAGTTGCCACACTGACGAGTAATACAATCATCATAAAAAGCCATATGGCCTTGGTTGAAAGAAGAGTTTTTAATAATAGACCAAGGGCGAATAATCCACTTAGGCAAACCAGCCAGAAATACAATAATGTAGGATCAATAAGAAAAACACCGGATAAAAGAACAACCGGAAAGAAAAGAAGATATTCAAACATTCCTTTTATAAATGTCCGAAAGAGGTTGTTTAGCTTTATCATCGCGCGCTCACCTCTTCCCTGACTATCTCGCCTTGCTTAAGCATTAGAATCTTTATGGCATTACCTTGGGCTTCTAACCGCTTGATTGACGCTCTCATACTTTCTGTGACAACTGCAGTTATTAAAAGAACATCCGTGCCTTTTAGTTTGTTTTCTATATCTTCCTTTAAAAAATAATTGAAACTCTTACTAGTATCTAGTTTCACCTTTGCCAATGTTTCAAGGATAAAGGTGAGTTGTTGTTTACTTTGTTCAGGCTCAATACGAATTGCTTCTTTTTCTTGTTTATCAAGATACGAATTACAAGCAAAACCTGTACTTATCCCCTGTTCAATTGCATAGTTAGCAACGGAAGCAGCATAACTAATCCCTTTTTCCATTAAAGCTATATCGGTAATCGGTAACCAATGATCTTCCGATTGATTGAAATTCAAGTAAATCATTAAATGATGATCAGCGGAAAAATCTTTTTTTGTTACTTGTAAACGACTCGTTCTTGCTGTAGCCTTCCAATTCACTGTATTCATTGAATCTCCATTTGCATATTCACGTACACCCGAATGCAAAAATGGGTCTTCAATAATCCAACGACGTACAGTTATGTCACCTAGCCAACTATGAGCAGGAAGCGGTAATTCTTTCATAGAAACAATTTTCGGATAAACAATGACCTCTGCTGTTGATGGTATTTGCCTAAATGTTGAACTAAATCCAAATACATCACCGGTTGACAAGGAAACAGCTTCGAAACGATAAAACCCTCGCTTCTCACATGTTACATATTGTTTACGTGTTATTTTTTGATAAGGCAATAAACTAAATAAAGTTCGGTGAAAATCATTTCCATCAACATCATTGTCTGTGTCTGATTGCTTACGAAACTTTAAGCTTGCATCAATTTTTGATTCGAGACGTAACCAAGGCATTGGAAGAAACTTTAGATTTGCTACTTCATCAACCATTTCAATACTATCGCCTTCAAAAACAAACTTTTCACTAAAAGACCTCTGGTACTGGATACGTTTAAGTCCCCATTTCGTATAAACAAACGTCTGAACCCCTATGATAAGAAATGTAACGATAATGAACCAAGCAATATTCATTTAAAAGATGTCTCTTTTAAAGCTAATTCTTCAGATGGAACAGCTACTTTCTCGAGGATTTGTTGGAGAATTTGCTCAGCTTGATTTTCTTTCATTCTCATTGAGTAATCTAATACCAGACGATGAGAAAGAACTGGTTTCACTAAGGCTTTAATATCATCGGGAACAACAAACTCTCTACCTTTTAGCAGAGCATAGACTTGGACTGCTTTTAATAATGCCTGACTTCCACGTGGACTTACACCTAATTCAATTAGTTCATGATTACGTGTTTGTTCTATAATTTCCATCATATAGACAAGAAGTTCCTCACTAACGTGAACTTTAGAATAAATTTGTTGTGCATTAACAATATCATCTCTATTCGCAACAGGTTGTATCGTATTAATAGGGTTGTTTTCTTTAAAACGTTTCAAAATTTCAAGGCCTTCGTCTTTTGTTGGATAGCCCATGTTGATTTTAAGTAAGAATCGATCCAGTTGTGCTTCAGGCAAAGGAAATGTTCCTTGGTTTTCCAAAGGATTTTGTGTGGCAATTACCATAAATGGCGCTTCGAGTATATGTGTTTCTCCATCAATCGTCGTTTGTTTTTCTTCCATACACTCTAGTAAGCTAGATTGGGTTCGGGGTGTTGCTCGATTGATTTCATCCGCTAAAATAATGTTAGAAAAAATTGGTCCAGGACGAAACTCAAATTCTCCCAGTTTTTGATTATAGAAATGTAAACCGGTTACATCAGAAGGGAGAAGATCAGGTGTGAACTGTATCCGTTTACAATTACAAGCTAGTGACTGCGCCATTGCCTTTGCTAGTAAAGTTTTTCCTGTACCGGGTACATCTTCTAAGAGGACATGCCCTGAAGAAATAAGTGCAACTAATAGATAATCAATTGTCTCATCTTTTCCGATTATTACTTGTTGGATATTCTTTTTCACTTGCTCTGCCAAATCTTTTATTGTCATTAAATCCATTATAAAGCCCCATTTCTTTCTATTCTTTTACAACAGTCACCTTACCTACTTAGATATTCAAAGGGTAAATTCCTGTTTAAATTAGAATAGTAATACATTTGTAATAAAAGAATTACCGTCAAGCGTTCTGCTAATGCGTAAAAAAGTTGATGTTCCAAATCAAGGGTTAAGATAAAAAAAGAATTCATGAATGGAGTATGTTGTTCGAAAAGAGCCCCTCCAAAAATGGATGGGCTCTTTAGCTGTTTATTTTGATTCAATGCCACTCAATACATCTGTTAAAACTGGAACAATTTGTTTTTTTCTAGAGACAACACCTTTTAAGACTGCAGTGTTATTTTTAAGTGTAACATTGTATGCTTTCTCTACAGCTGAAGCTTCTTTTCCTAAAGCAAGGACAGTGGAATCGTTCGTTAAGATATCCGTAACAACAAACAAGAACATATCTAAGCCTTTCTCCTCAATAACACTAGAAATGGCTTCTTCAATCTCATTCTGACGAGATAGAACATCATTTGTATCAACTGTATTTACCTGTGCTACTTCAACTTTAAATTGACCCATAGTAAATTCTTTCGCATCAAGTGTGATTAACTGCGCAATAGTTTTATCACTTAAATCAGCGCCAGCTTTTAACATCTCAAGACCATAAACGTCTGCATCAACTCCAGCTATTTCTGCTAATTCTTTGGCAGCTGCAACATCTTGGTCTGTACATGTAGGAGACTTAAATAAGAGTGAGTCAGAAATAATGGCAGATAACATCAATCCTGCTGTTGCCTTGCTTATTTCAACTCCATGTTCTTTATAAAGCTTGTTTAAAATTGTCGCTGTACAACCAACTGGTTCTGCTCGATAGTATAAAGGATCGCTTGTCTCAAAGTTAGCAATACGATGATGATCAATTACCTCTAAAACTTGAACTTTTTCCAAGTCATCGGCACTTTGTTGTCGTTCGTTATGGTCAACTAAAATAACTTCGTCTACTTCATTTGCAACCGTACTTACTAGACGGGGAGCATCTGCGTTAAAATAATCAAGAGCATATTGCGTCTCTCCACTTACATCACCTAAACGCACGGCCTCAGCATCAACACCAATTTTCTTTTTTAACTCTGCATAGGCAATCGCTGAACAAATTGTATCTGTATCAGGATTTTTATGACCGAAGACAAGAACTTTACTCATTTTCTCTACCCCTTTTGTTTTTAATTTTTTATGTACGTCCCACTAAAATTACAGTACAATTGGACTCTTCAGTCACTATTGTACTACACTATCTGTAGTCGAAAAAGAGAAAGCTTTATTTTTTCTGTGATAATTAACAGTTTTGACAGAAATATTATAACTACAACAGAAACATCTCAAAAAGGAATGATGGAATGAACGCAATCATATTTGATTTAGAACTTATGAAAAGATTTAAAAAAGGTCAGTTAAGTGAAATTGTCGAAATTGGCGCGTGTAAAGTGGATATTCATAACAGAAATATCGTTGATCATCTTCAAATTTATATTTCACCAAAACGAGGCATATCAAAAAGCACAAGAAAATTTATAAAAATGACAGAAGAAGATGTGGCTAATGCTGTTTCGTATCAAGAAGGCATCAAAATTTTCAAAGATTGGTTAGGAGAGGATTATTATCTTTGTGCATGGGGTAAGGATGACAAATTTCATTTACTTAACCAATGCTTACGATATCACATGAATCTTAATTGGCTTCGAAATTATAATGATATTCAAATACAAATTAGCCGTCTTTTAAAAGCGGAACATGCACTATCTTTAAAAAGTGCACTTGCTTTATTGAATATCGTACCAACAGGTAAAGCTCATCGCGGCATTGACGACGCTTTTAATACTGCTGAACTTTTCCTTCGTTTCCAGCCAGAACTCAATCTACAAACAAATGAAGTAACTGCAGCAGAGCGAGCAAAACATCTCCTCAAGAAACGCAAACGCAGTTTTCAAGGAAATCGTTCAATACGGTTACCGGACACTACCGAAAATTAAAGGGGTTGTGTTATAAGGTTTATACCGCCTTATGACACAACCCCTTGTCCTATTTTTTAGATTCCACTTCCGTAAAAGTTAATTTGATTTGTGTATTCCCACCAACGGAAACCATCTCTCTCTAGTAATTCATGAGATTCTTTTGGTCCCATCGTACCTGCTTCATACATCGTCAAATCTTCAGAATGCTTTGCCCAGTAATCTGAAATAGGGTCAACAAAACGCCAAGAAGATTCTACTTCATCCCAATGTGTGAAATTGGTCATATCACCCAACATACAATCATTAAGTAAACGCTCATAGGCTTCTGGTGAATTAACTGTAGTTAAACAATTATGACAGTAATTTAATTGAACGGGTACACTACCTTCAGAGATACCAATTTTCTTACCATTTAAGAACAAGGTAATTCCCTCATCAGGTTGGATGTGAATAATTAATAAATTTGGATGTAACTTTTCTTCATCCTTGCGATAGATGTTCATTGGTAAATCTTTAAATTCGATTATAATTTCAGTTGTTTTTACACTCATTCGCTTGCCTGTGCGAATATAAAAAGGGACGCCCGCCCAGCGGTGGCTATCGATTAATAACTTTGCTCCAACATACGTTTCAGTCGATGATTCAGCATCAACATTCTTTTCACTACGATAACCTGAGACTTCTTGATTATTTAATGTGCCCGGCTCGTATTGACCGCGAACAACATAATGCTTCACTTCATCTTTTGAAATTGGACGAAGGGCACGTAAAACTTTTATTTTCTCATTTCGAACATCATCAGGTGTTAAACGATTTGGTGGGTCCATTGCTAGCAAGGCAACCATCTGCAGCATATGGTTTTGAAACATATCTCTAAGGGCTCCTGAGGATTCGTAATAGCCCCCACGGTCCTCAACACCTAATGTTTCACTTGATGTAACTTGAACATTTGATATGTAGCGATTGTTCCATAATGGCTCAAATATGGCATTACCGAAACGAATCATCTCAATATTTTGCACCATTTCCTTGCCTAAGTAATGATCAATTCGATAAATTTCATCTTCAGAGAATGCTTCTCGAAGCTCATGATTTAATTGTTTTGCTGATGCTAAATCATGTCCGAATGGCTTTTCAATGATTAGGCGTTTCCATCCAGAAATGTCTGTGATGCCAGATGCTTTTAAATTGGTCGCAATCGTACCAAAGAATTGCGGTGCCATCGCCATATAGAACATCCGGTTTTCAGGAATATTATGTTTTTTCTCAATATTCTCAACTAATGATTTGAGTTCATTAAATGACTCGATATTCGTGACATCCACAGGTAAATAATAGAAATGTTCACAAAACTCACGAACTAATTCCTTATCTTCGCTGTCAACGGACTCGCTGACAGTTTTACGAAGTTCCTCATTGGTCCAGGGTCTTCTTGCGACGCCTACAACAGAGAATGATTTTGAAATTCGTCCTGCTTTATAAAGATTGAAAATAGACGGATATAATTTCCGTTTTGCAAGGTCTCCGGTTGCTCCGAAGATTACAAGTGTTGTGGCAGGTTTAACTATTTGATTCATGAATGAAAACCTCTCTTTGACAAAGACTAAACTAGACATACGCTATTAAATTGTCTGTCGTTTGAAAACTATTCTTACATTATAGAACAAAATCAAACAAAATCAAACGAAAAAGACTGAAAATCAGTTAATTGTGGGAATTATCTTATCTTTTCCATATAGGCAGTAACCCATTCATTGTTTTGTATCATTTGTTTCATATAAAATCCCTTAGATAAGTATAAATCAATGACTTCCCTATAATTCCACTCAACCATTCCAGAAAGTATGACCCGGCCTTCCGATTTCAAATGTGATTTAATAAAGTTAATCAATTCTTTATTTTCATTTGCAGCAACATTAGCAAAAATAAAATTAAACGATTCGTTAACTGTAAATAGAGGATCTATTACATTAGCTTGTAAAACTGAAATCGTCTCAATATTATTTAGCTCAGCGTTGTAAAGGACTTCACTAGAGACATCTTCAATATCAATAGAAACCACTCGTTCGGCCCCAACAAGTGTTGCTGCTACACTTAATAACCCTGAGCCTGTCCCAAGATCCAGCGCTGTTTGACCATCCAATTTTTCCCCTAGAATCATTCTCAAACAATCTTGTGTTGTTTCATGAAGGCCTGTCCCAAAGGCATGCGGCGGTTCAAATACAATTTCTTTCATTTCAAGATTCACATCATCTAGATTGTTAGGCGGCCGTATTTGCCAACCATTTCCTAAGTCAATGGTTGGGAATGGTTGATGCCAGTCATTATTTTCAAGTTTATCATATTCAACGTCAATGCTTTCGATTGATAGTGCTTTTGAGATTTTTGTTGTTAATTCTTTTACAGAACTATTTTTTATCTCTGTATCTTCAACAAACACCTTTAACTCTACGATTTCTTCAAGCATCTCTGCACTATACCCATTCTCTTCAGCAAAAATATCAAAAGGTTGGTCATAATATAAATTGTAAAACCCTTCTACGGTTAAGCGTTCAATTGCTAAATCTATTTGCTCGTGTGGTAATGACAAGGTAAATACATGTAACACTTTACTCATCCCTCTTATAATCATCTTTTGAAACAAAGACTGTTTCTTTGACTGAAGATGTCTATCTCTGAATAGATAGTAACACAAATTTTAAAAAAATTCTTTGTATTGCATAAAAATACTCACTTTTTGTCGGTTTTCTGATGAAATTAACTATTTAATTAGTCGTAATATCATCCATTATTGATAAAAATTCAATAAAAAAAGTGTGTAGTTTATCGGTCTACCCACTCTTTATCTATTATTGTTCTTTCGACTTTCTTCGCTCTTTTAGATAAGTAATTAATATGAATGTCATAACTAAGGCACTTAAGATAAACATACCGTAGCCTCCTGTACCTTCTAGTAAAACAATCTTTATGAGACTCCGAATAAAAAATAAAAGAGAGAACCCATACAAAATTAACAACACGGTTTTCTTACTCAAGAGACCACCCCTTTTCTATCTTAGTTTAACACTTATTTGCCAAGCTGTCTTTTTTTGGATGGACGTCCTTAAAAAGCAAATCTCAGCCGCTGTATTTATCAATTTCCGTCATGACTTTTCTGCATAATCTTATAGTTACATATCATATGTATAATAATACTTGCTCGTAAAACGTAGGTTAGGTGTGATTATTTGAAAGAATATCCCTATCAAAATTTACAAGAAAAAGAAATGAGCTTTGAAGACGTGTTCTGTCGAATCCTGAAATTTATTCGTATTCAACCTAGTGGCAATTATCGATTAATTCTAGGGACCGATTCACAAGTACACGCAAAGGAAACCATTTTCATAACAGGTATTGTAATAAAAAATAACGGTAAAGGTGCATGGGCTTGTATTCGCAAAATTGCAATTCCTAGAAAAATGATTCATTTACATGAGCGCATTTCTTATGAAACTCAATTAACAGAAGAAGTGGCATCTCAATTTACAGAATCCCATAAACATAAATTAATTAATATTATCCTACCATACGTCTATCAGGGTGCTACATTCACCATAGAAGGTCATATTGATATCGGATCGGGTCAGCGAAATAAAACACGTAAATTTGTGCAAGAAATGGTTTCAAGAATCGAATCAATTGGCATAGAACCCAAAATAAAGCCTGATGCTTTTGTTGCATCGAGCTATGCAAATCGGTATACAAAAAGTAATAGACGATGACCCAAGACTGTAAAGTAGCCTTGGGTCATCGTATTTAATATCGTTTGGAATACACATAGTCACGTTTTTTTCTGTATCGATTAGAATGACAAAAATCACATATCGAATAGGAATGTTCCCAGGATAACTTTTTACCACAATGTTTACACTTTTTCGTTAACAGACGTAAGTCATTTTTAAGAAAGTCATGAATGACATCACTCATTTCTTCACGGACACGTTCCCAATATAGTGCCTCTGTTCTTTGCTCTAAGCGATACAAAAACAGTAAATGAAGCCCTACTGCTTTATAGGATAATTCCAAATCCTCTAAACTTCCTTTTTTAAGCTGAGGCTCTGGTAGCTCATTTCTTGTTACAATCGCCTTCATTTTCTCTAGCCATTGCTTAATGAGTTCAGGTTCCTTTGTTGAAAAAGGTAAGTGGAGAAAACCGTATAAATCCATCATCGATAATCGTGCTTCAATATCCGTATCACGAATTGTTTTAAAAAGTTCTCGCTCTTCCGATAGAGCTGCTTTTTTGGTTCCTTTTGGACTCTCAAATTTTTCCCATAGTTCAAAAAAGTATCCAAGATCTCTTGAGTACTGGAAAAACCGTTCAAATACTGCTGGTGTCGGTGCAATGGCAAACGTCTGAATGGGTTCATCTTCTTTATTCAGTAGTCGTTTCATTAACTTAATATTAGAACTAAAAGCAACTTTCCCTACATCATAAATCCCTTTTCGCCCTGCTCTTCCTGCAATTTGTTTTATCTCTTGAGATGTAAGCAGTCTTCTTCTTATCCCATCAAATTTTTCATTTTCTAGAAAAACAATACGGCGTATTGGTAAATTTAAACCCATACCGATTGCATCTGTTGAAACAATGATCGTAGTCTCTCCATCAATAAAACGTTGCATTTGTTTTTTTCTTGTTTCAGGTGGCATACTTCCATAAATCATACTAACGGAATGACCACTTTTTTGAAGCTCTGAAGCTGTTTCTAAAACACGTCTTCGGGAGAAACACACAAGAGCATCTGCATTTTTTGTTTGCTGCATTTTGAATTCTTTCGACTCTATTTTAAGCGGTATATCACGATAATAGTCATTTACGGTTATACTCGAGTCCCCTAATAATTGAAGTAGCATATGTTTTACATTCGCGCTTCCGATAATGTGAACTTCATTCGCATTTGTTTTAGTAATAGCTTTATACCAAGAGAAACCCCTATCTTTGTCAGCGAGCATTTGCGCCTCATCAATGACAACGACATCATAGAATTCTTTTTCATGGAACATCTCCACAGTACAAGAAATATGGCGAGATCCCTCGACTTCTTTTTCCTCTTCCCCTGTTTTGAGGGCACATGGCACTCCATCTGCATTTAAACGGTCATATACCTCAAGAGCAAGTAACCTTAAAGGCGCTAAATATAAGCCACTTTCTGCAACCTTCATTCTTTCTAATGCATGATGTGTCTTACCGGTATTTGTTTCACCAATATGAAGAACATAGCGAATATCCCTTCCTGCCGATGGTCGATACTCTCTACCGAAAATATGGTCAATCATTCGGGCTTCTTCTGCTTTTTTACGCTCAATTTCGGCTAATTCTTCTGCTTTTTGTCGTTCTCGTTCCGTTAATGCTTCATTAAGTAATTGTTTATGAGTAGCCTCATCAAATGGTATTTCAGCTATCTTAAGAAGGTCATTTAATCGTTCCTCTTCAATCCTTGTAAAGAAGACTTGTTGTACTTTAATAAGTTGTTCCCGAACAAGTAAAAGCAATCCTTCATCAGTAAGTTCTTCTTTAAACCCCTCCGCATAGTCAGTATAAATAGAGTGATCTAATGATTGTTTAACTTCCTCTGAAACCCAATTGGTAAGTTTGGTGAAAACAAAATCACCATAAAAATCATGATAAGATTCATACACATAATATGTTTCGCCCCAATAAGTGGTTTTCTGTACTGATCCGGTTAATTCATCGAAGAACCTAGCAACTGTTTGATACTCATCCGCTTTAAAAGATCCGGCTTTAATCAACTTTTCCTCAATTTTGAAAATATTTGCAGACTGATACTTGGATTTAGTTTTAAAATCTTCAACTAATTGATTGGCGACCTCGGATCTTACATACAAGTAAAGCAAATCATATTGTTGTTTAATAACCATCTGTGCTGTAAGTTCAATTGTCTGAACCGACTTTAATCTAATATCAGCAAGTCTTTCTTCTTCTTCTTTATTTAAATATTCTTCACGTGCGTTACTATATCTAACTTCCCATTCCTCTTCATCATTAAAATGAGTTTGTACCCAATCCATGATATCAAAAGGGTTATAGTGTTTAATTTCGCTTCGAAACAATTTGTTTATTAATTTCCTATCAACTCCATCTGTCTCGTAGCCTCGAGCGTGTAGATAGGCCTTTTTATCTTTCTTTGATACCTCGTTAGATGCTTTATTCATCCAAACATTGGACCATATTTGATTTACATAATCTTTTCTTTCCCTTAGATATTGTTCTAGTGATGGCAGAACTTCTTTGTTTCCAAGGAAACGGTCAAGATCCTCACTTACTTTATTCTTCGTGTGTGCAACTGCACGTGGATAAAGTTCAGTTAATGAGTTCATAAAAAGTTTCCTTTCCCTTGAAGATAGCTGATAATGTACTGTAGGGAGAATGTTTAATACTGATTTGTGCTCATATGCTTAGGATGAGGTTTCAGCTGTATTGTTATTCTTCGATATATAAAGCAAGGATTCCTCTATTATAAGGTCAAATGACATCCTACAAAAAAAGCTGTTTAACGGAAATCCGTCAAACAGCTTTTTTTGTAATTACAATTGGTTATCTAGACTTTCTAATGAATTCATATGACTGGCAATTAACGCAATAATCGTACCTGCTTCTTCCTTACTAAATACGAAGTTAAACTCATCTTTAATCAATTCGTCGTCCGTTGTTCGAACCCGATTTACCCTTTGTAAAATACCATCGCCTGTTTCCTGTAAAACCCCGAATTTATAAGTAATCTCAATGTCTTCATCTTCATCAATATAAGCTGTAACCTCAGGAGTTTCCCACTCGACATCAACTTCGTCAATCAAAGAATAATCGTCTTCTTCATTATCAAGGACATATTCCTCAGACATTTCAAAATCATCATCATTTAAATAATCATGAAAGCTATCGTGAACTGCATCCACGATATCTTCAATATCTTCAAGAATTGTTTTAGAACTAAGGTCTAAATCTAAATCATATGACTCCATATAAAATTCATTGTTATATGGGTCAAAAAACAATGCACAGAAGTAATCACGATCGTTATCTTCCGTCTCTACGAAAAACTCGATTCTCGGATGCTTGGCCGCTTTATCAATTGACATGTGGCCCGCTTGGTCATATTTCTCACAAATTGAGGTGAGATGGTCTTGAAGCTCGCCACTCACTCGGTCAAACCATTCAATCGTCGTCGTCATATTACTCCCTGCCCTTCTCCAAAATATTAATAATCGGTGTACAGATTCAAGTTTCTACCAAGACGAATTAAAATATACGGAAAAAGGCCATTTTTCTCTTTCAGTTTACGAAGAGAGTTCTCCCCGCTCATAAAAAAACGACCTGTTTAGATTCTAAAAGGGCACAGAAAAAGGAAAAATCGCCTTTTTGATTTTAAAAGGAAAGTTACAATGGCTCCGCACGTTGCACGCTGCGACGAGAAACCCACTCATCGCAAGCTTAAAACAAAGCAACGGCTTCACTCATTGTTTAAAAGGGCACAGAAAAAGGAAAAATCGCCTTTTTCTGTGCCCTTTTATTTTATTTGTCACCGATAACTGCTTCTGCGATATTTACAGCATGGTCACCAATTCGTTCTAAGTTACTAACAATATCTACGTACACAATGCCTGCACTTCCTGAGCAGAGTCCTTCGTTTAAACGGACAATATGTTTCTTGCGTAGTGAACGTTCCATTTTATCAATTAGATTTTCTTTAGAAATAACAGTATAAGCTAAATCTAGGTCGAAATTTTGAAGACAATGAAGGGCATCGTTTAACGTTGAGATTGTCAACTGTACCATTTCATTCAATTCACTTTTCGCTTCACCTGATATATTCACGCGATTAGCAAGTTGATAATCAATAAGTTCAATTATGTTCTCGATATGGTCACCAACGCGCTCAATATCCCTAACCGAATCAACGAGTATTGCGTGTTTTTCTGATTCCTCATGTGATAATGACTTTGACGCTAGATCAACTAAATAGTTCGTAATGTTTCTATCTAAATTATTTATTGCCTCTTCTAATTGTATGGCAGTATCTGCATGCTTTTTATCATGAGTCTCAAAATATGCGGATGCTTCATTTAACCCTCTCAGTGCATATTCTGCCATTCTAATGACTTCTTCTTTTGCCTGTTCTAGAGCAATAGAAGGTGATTGTTCAATGAAAATTGGATTCAAATGCTTTGGCTTATAATCAATCGCCGCATCCTCTCCACGGATAAGCTGTGTCACTACCCATGCAAGAAAAACAATAAATGGAAATTGGATAATCGTATTTGTAACATTAAATGTTCCATGAGCAAATGCGAGTGTCATCTCAGGATTCAGATTTAACGACTGTTGGAAGAAGATAATAAGTTGAGTAAATGGATAAAGCAAGATTAAAAAGATAATGGTTCCAAAAACATTAAATATGACATGGACAAGTGCCGCACGTCTTGCTGCGATCGAAGTCCCTAATGCTGCTAATACTGCTGTAACCGTCGTCCCAATATTATCACCAAATAATACTGGTAGCGCCGCTGTAAGTTCAACAGCACCTTGTGCGTATAAACCTTGTAAGATACCAATCGTTGCACTTGAGCTTTGAACAATAAACGTGAAGACCGTTCCAATAAACACACCAAGCAGTGGATTTTCACTCATGCTTATAGTTAATTCCTGAAAGCCTTCTAGTGTTCGTAATGGTTTCATTCCAGTACTCATTAAATCAAGACCATAAAAAAGAGCACCAAATCCAAATAACACTTGACCTAAATATTGAATATGTTGTTTTTTAATAAAGAAAATACAAAATGCACCTAAAGCGATAATAGGAAGCGAATATTCGCTAATTTTAATACCAATAATAAAAGCTGTAACCGTTGTACCAATATTGGCACCCATGATTACCCCAATCGCTTGCCGAAGCGTCATAAATCCTGCGCTGACAAGTCCTACCGTTAACGCAGTAGTACCTGAGCTTGTTTGCAATAATACTGTGACAAAGATACCTGCTAGGACACCCATAAAAGGATTTGAGGTTGTACGATCAAGAATATCTCTCAAACGATCTCCCGCTGATTTCTGAAGACCATCTCCCATATACTTAATACCAAATAAAAATATACCTAACCCACCTACAAACTGAAAAATCAGTTCTTGAATACTTAAACCCATCAGACCCATCCCTTATATTTCGACATTTTTCTTATACTTTGTCGATAATACTCTGAGGAACGAGTTCTGTAAACACTTTGCTTATAAAATTTACAATACCTTTACAAACGACTTTTAAATTTACAATTCTGTAACATTGCCTTGGAAAAACAGAGTAAATTTGGTTCTTTTTACCAAACTAGGAATGTATGACGCACGTAAATCAAAGCACCGTTTCCCTCATTACAAAGAACACGGAAAAAGGTGAAACTCGTACCTTTTTCCGTGCCGTCAATCCCCTAGTTTTTTTATGTATCTTAAACAAGATGTGTCTTGCAGATGTTTTTATATAACGTCATAGCCTTGATCATCAATAACCTCTTTAATTTCATCAAGACTTACTTCACTTCCATTAAATTCAACCTTGACTCGAGCTTCTTCTAGTTCCACGTGTACCTTGCTTACTCCCTTTAGGGCGCCTACATTTGTTTCAACTGCCTTCACACAATGGCCGCATGACATTCCTCTTACATTTAAAGTGACTTGTTTCATTATCTTCATCTTCCTTTCTCATTCATTATTTTTTCATTAATCGATGTACCGTGGTTAATACTTCGTCCAAAACGTCCAAGTCTCCTTCTTGAATTCGTTCAACGACACAGCTTTTCAAATGCCCTTCAAGTAAAATTTTACTAACTCCATTTAAAGCCGACTGAATCGCAGCAATTTGGTTAATAACATCATCACAATAGGTATCTTTTTCAATTAAAGATTTTACCCCGCGTATTTGTCCTTCGATACGATTCAGTCTAGTTGTTAAGTTTTTCTTTACAGTATCGGTATGATGACTCTTTCTCCCAAAGGATGTAGAGCATGAATCCTCATGTTGCATAACATTCTCTTCTTCATCAGCCACTCTTAATCACTCCCCCCATCTTATCTTAATAATTGCAGCTATCAGTAAAGGTACAGATTCTTCTCCTTTAAAAAGCTTGATAAATGCTATAACCACCGACTACTAATAAAAGGTAAATAACTGCTGAAACTGTCCATTTTTTCATAAGTACGCTCCTAACTATTAGTGTCTGTTCCAAAAGGGAAGCGTCACCGCTTTTGGAACAGAGACAACTATAATTTAATTTTTTGGAGACGGAGAGCATTTAATACTACTGAAACTGAACTAAAAGCCATTGCAGCACCAGCCAACCAAGGAGCAAGAAAACCAAGAGCAGCTATCGGCAAGCCTATCGTATTGTAGCCAAATGCCCAAAAGAGATTTTGTTTTATATTACGGATCGTCATTTTACTCATGAAAATTGCATCAGCAATACTATTTAAATCTCCACGAATCAAGGTAATATCTGCTGCTTCAATTGCTACATCCGTCCCTGTACCGATTGCCATTCCAATATCCGCTGTGACAAGTGCGGGCGCATCATTGATTCCATCTCCAACCATGGCGACCTTTCTTCCTTCAGCCTGTAACTTCTTCACTTCTTCTGCTTTTCCTTCTGGTAATACTTCTGCAATTACGTTGTTAATTCCAACTTCCTTGGCAATCGCCAAAGCGGTTCTCTCATTATCACCAGTTATCATCACTACATCCAAGCCCATATTCTTTAACCTTTGAATTGCTTGTTTCGAAGTGGTCTTAATAGTATCCGCAACTGCAATCATCCCAACATAGCGTTGATTCAGCGCAACGATCATAACTGTTTTTCCTTGTTCTTCTAATTGATGCATGTCACTCTCATTAACAAAATCTATCTGGTTCTTTTGCAAAAGCTTTCTCGTACCAATCACCAGTTCATCTCCATCAACTATTGCTTCAATACCATACCCAGGGATTGCTTGAAATTCACTTACTTCACTTAAGTTAGAGATCCCTCGTTCTTGCACCCCTACTACAATTGCTTGTGCTAAGGGGTGCTCAGATTGCTTCTCAGCGGATCCGATTAATTGTAAGAACTTCATTTCATCTCTCTCATCAACTAAAATGACATCAGTCAGAGTTGGTGTACCATTTGTAACGGTCCCTGTTTTATCAAGAATCACTGTCGAAATGCGTTGGGCCATTTCAAGATGCTCACCACCTTTAAAAAGGATACCAAATTCAGCAGCTCGACCAGACCCTGCCATAATTGAAGTCGGTGTTGCCAAGCCAAGTGCACATGGACAAGCAATAACGAGAACAGCAATTAATTTTTCGAGTGAACCCCCAAGATCACCTGGTGTTATCAAGAAAAACCATGCAATAAAGGTTAAGAACGCAAAAAGAACAACGATTGGAACAAACACACCTGAAACTTTATCTGTCATTCGTTGTATAGGGGGTTTAGAACCCTGCGCCGATTCTACAACTTGAATGATTTGAGCAAGAACTGTATCACGACCTACTTTTGTCGCTTTCATTTTAAGGAATCCGTGATTATTTACAGTTGCCCCAATCAATTCATCCCCAACGGTTTTATCAACTGGCACACTTTCTCCGGAAATCATCGATTCATCTATGGAGCTCTGACCTTCAATTACTGTACCATCAACAGGTACTTTTTCTCCTGGCTTGATATAAAGAATGTCACCAGTCATAACATCTTCAAGTGAAACTTGTTGTTCGATACCATTTCGTTCAACTGTGGCCGTTTTGGCTTGAAGACCTATTAACTTTTTAATTGCTTCTGACGAGCGTCCTTTTGAAATCGCCTCAAACAGTTTACCTAAAATTATAAACGTGATAAGAATTGCACTCGTTTCAAAGTAGAGTTCAACCATATGTGAATGAATACTAAGACTTTGGATAGCAAGATATACACTATAAAAGTAAGCAGCCGATGTCCCTAGGGCAACTAGAACATCCATATTTGCACTTTTATTTCGTAAGGCCTTATAAGCACCCACGTAAAATTGTTTACCAATAATGAACTGTACGGGTGTTGCTAAAGCCATCTGCACCCATGGATTCATGAACATGTCTGGTAAGTAAATAAATGAAGTAAATTCAAAATGACTAACCATCGCCCAAAGTAAAGGAATAGAAAGAATGAGCGAGAATAAGAATTTACCTTTTTGCTCTTCTATCTCCTGTAAACGTCTATCTCGATTTTGTTCTAGTTCCTTTTCTACTGTTGCCGAATATCCCAACTTTTCAATTTGAGTGATTATCTCTTTCACTGTTACTTCAGATGGATTGTACTGAATCGAAGCAGATTCAACTGCAAGATTAACATTCGCAGTAACAATACCAGATAATTTCCCTAATCCTTTTTCGATTCTATTAGAACAAGCCGCACAGGTCATTCCTTCAATTGTTAAATTAGTTTGTTCAAAAGCAACCTCGTATCCTAAATTATTGATTTTCTTTTCGATTGCATGAATACTTGTAATATTAGGGTTGTAATGAATGTTCGCTTTTTCTAAAGCAAGATTAACTGTCGCTGCTTCTACACCAGGCATTTTGTTTAATCCTTTTTCTACACGAGTTGAACAAGCGGCACAAGTCATCCCTTTTATTTGAAGATTGGTTGTTGTACTCATTATCATTCTCCCTTCTATAAATAATATAGCATACCCCCCTATAGTATACAAACAAAAATACTCTCTTTCTGAATAAAATAGTTCAGTTCAAGCAAATTAGGAAGGTACAACTTTTAATGTTAAAAAGGAGAATCTAATGAAAAATAATAGTTCAAGTCTACAAACTCAAAATCAATTGTTCCAAGCTCAGCAGTCATTAGCAAAAGCACAAGATGCAATTAACCAAGCTCACAGTCACCCAGGACAAGAAACCATTAAAAATGCTGAGAATGCACTTGAAACAGCAGAACACTCTCTGCAACAAGCAGCTGAATTTGATAATCAAGACGCAATTGAACTTGTTCGTGAACAATTACAAGAGCAAAAACAAGCATTACAAAATCTTCAATAGTCGGAAAAGTACTGTGCATTCAGCCAGCGTATCAACGAAAATGATACGGTAAATCAAAATTAAGGGGGTGCCATTTGGTCAAAATACGACTTTATGCCACCCCCTTTTTATTTATCTTTAAACTTTATAAATTACTCATATATTTCGTCAGCATGATCGTATCGCATTTTTTCTGAATTTGTTGCACCCTTATTACTGTTTGTATTTTCCTGCTTGCCTTGTTCGGTGTCTACTTTGGTTAAAGTATCTTCGGTTGCCGTTGTCCGTAACTTATTATTATTAACTGTCATGTTTCCACTCCTATTCTGTAATGTTTAATGTTATTTTACCCAAGTTTATAAATCCAATGAAGGCTATTTTTAAATAAAAAAAGAACCTAACGAAATCATTAGGTTCTACACTTATTCGACCAAGTTTAAACTTTCTAAGAACTGAATGAGGTCTCCCACACTTTTCACAACGAGTGTATTCACGGACATTATACTTGTGAATGCGTTTTGCTTTCTCGTAGCCTCTTGGTTTTTAAGTCTCGAGACCCTTCTTCTTTCATTCACTATCATTTCACAGCTTCATATAACCTCATTGGAGGAAGGTTTCTTAAGAAATATTGATCTCGTACAGAAGAAAAATGATCAACTAAATGATTTTTTAAATGATGATCTTTCTGAAAAAAGGTTTGATAAGGTAGAAACTTGCCGCCTGACTTTAAAACCCTCTTCGTTTTTTCGACAATATCTTTTCTAAGTTCCACATTAAAAAAGGTAAACGGAATACCCGAAATAACATAGTCGGCCTCTTCTGTATATTGTCTCATTATTTCCTCAACGTTTTCAGCACTATCGTGAAAAACTTTCAATCGGTTATCTTTCATATTCTTTTCTAAATATTTCACGAAATTCCTGTTTAACTCTAGGGCTATAATTACAGAGTCTTTTGTCATCCGTTCTAACAAATGGTTTGTGAATACGCCTGTAGCTGGACCATATTCAATGACAATAATTCTTTTATCGAAATTCATTTTGTCGCATACTTCTCTTACACACGGTTTAGATGTTGGTGTAATAGAGGCAATATTAGGGTCCTTAAATAGATTTACCACATATTCTTTTGTACTCATTCTTCTCTCCTTTATATTTCATCGTTTATTGTTCCTATAGCTTCTTTGACTTATTAGTTTTTACAATGAAATACGTAAGCGGGAGGGAGATTTCTATACTCTCTTTTTACTTCAATTTCCTCAAAAAAACGACTAATGAATTTTCTCCTGCACTGAGAATATTGGAAGGTGATAAATCTACCTTCTTTTCCTAGTATTGTTTTTGTTAATCCTAATATCGTCTCAGAGACAGTCATTGGCAAAGTAGCAAAAGGAAGTCCCGATATAACGTAATCAACGTATGGGATGCCATATTCAAGTAAATATTTATCTATGTATTCTACATTCCCATTTACAATCAATACATTTGTTTCATCTTTATATTTTTCCTTCAGGATATTACAAAATTTTTCATTAGACTCGATTAGTAAGAGAATCGTTTGCCCATTTTTCTTTTTAATTAACTTGTCAGTAAAAACACCTGTTCCAGAACCATATTCCACAATATATTTTGCCTTTTTCAAATCCAGGCGCTCTATCATCATATTTGCTAAGTATTTTGAACTTGGAGTAATCGCTCCGACTGTTCTTGGGTTTAACAAATATTGCATCATAAAATATAAGGGCTTCAAGTTAAAATCAAACCGTTCTGTTTCATTTTAATTACCCACCTTTGTTGTTGTTATCATCTTCTTTTAGTTCCTTCCCTTTAATGCTTGATAGGACCTAGGGGTATAAAATTGTTTTAGAAAGATGGTCACTGCTATTCAAGTTATTTTTTAATTATTTCAGAATTCTTTCAACAGGCGAAATGCCATATATCTCGCCTTTAAAATTTATCACTCATAACTTAAACTATCCAATAACCTTAAATATATCCTCTTCAGGGACACAAAATCATAGAAGGGATATTAAAAAAGCTGAGGAAACCCTAACGAGCGTAAATCATTATTTCGAGAACTCTTTTACTAATTTTTGGTGTGCCGATTGCTGTTTGATTTGTTACATCTGTGCCAGTGGCTATACCAGAGGTGGAAATTTCACCTCTGGTATAAATATTAAATCCCCCAAAGCCTTTCTTTATTCAATGGTATGTAGACTTTATCTCCGTGAATTTCGCGGTGAAAAATTGGATTTTTAAAGAGATCCTTAACATCATATTTCTCCTGCTTGGCTCTAGCAATCGAATAAGTCATTATCTTCTCATTCATCCAAATGCCTCCTAACTATTTCGGTTTGTGATACGAACTTAAATTAACCATAAATAGAGGAAATATGTAATCCGAAATATTTTTCGACATTTACAGCGTGTATTTTCAAGATAATTATTTTCTATAAAAATATTTAGCCACATTTTGTTACTTACTTTCCTTCGTTACCGCAAAACTAAGCTGTATATAGGGAAAATGAAATGGGGGGTTAAATTCAAATGAGCTTGGTAATTAAAGCCTGTTTATTTTAGAGGTTAAAAGTAAAACTTATCTAATGTTTGGAATGGTCATTTGATATTTCAAGCATTTAAGAAGTTAACTCTTCTGGCGAAATGACAATTAGTTCGTCGTTTTACCAAAAACAATTTAAGGAGATGTTTTTATGTTTGGGATGGGACGAAATAATAAGGGTAATGGAAATACGCTAATGATGACAATAGTCGGCATAGGAGTAGGCGCTGCTGCTTACGGTCTTATGAGAGGTCGAAACAATAACGGTAACAACAGTAATAACATGATGCAACCTGGTCAAAGATAAGATGAGGAATTAGTAAAACGATTCGGCGTTAAAAGGAACAGCTTATCTAAGATAGGCTGTTCTCCGATATTACTGTTTGCTGATTTGTATAAGAGTACATAAATTCCTTCGACATAAGCATTAAATTATTATGAACATCTTATATTCCGATATAGTTTGAATCTTCTTTTCGTAAGCCAACATACTGTAGAAAATGAATAATTTCTCTATCCCAAAAATCCCATGCATGTCCGTAGCCTTTCACTTCAACATATCGGTACTGAAAAGGATTATCCTCAAAGCTTTGAAAAAAGTTTCGAACCACTTCATTTAAACCTAACCAAGGATCCTCACTTCCACAGGAATGATATATTTTGGGTAGTTCAACACCTTCTTCGAGCGCTTTGCGTCCTAAATATTTAAGATCATGCTTTGTGTTATAAAGATCACCTTCTCCAAAAAGACTGATGCGATCTTTTGCTCTCTTAGACCCATCATTGACGAATTCAACATCCGCTTTATCTCCAGCCGAGAATGCACCTATTGCCGCATACAAATCTGGCCGGCCTAAACCAAGTTTTAAACAACCATATCCTCCATTTGATAGACCTGAAATAAAGTTGTCCTCACGTATCATAGAAAGTCGAGGAAACATATGTTTTAGAATGGATGGTAATTCCTCAGTCATGTATGTAAAATATTTTCCTCCATGAGCCATGTCGGTAAAACAAGATTGATGTACTCCAGGAAGGATAACAGCAACCCCATACTCATAGGCATACCTTTCAATACTTGTCATTCGAGACCATGCTGTATTGTCGCCTGAGCCACCATGAAGCAGCCACAGTACTCGAAGCTTTTCATCTACCGAATATGGCTGCTTTTCTTGAGGAATAATAAGTGTTGCCTCCATCTCCATACCTAGCATCTCTGAAAAAAAGTGCGCTTCAATTAATGCCATTTAAACCTCTCCTTTAATGCCTGCTTTTCTAATCGGTAACCAATTCATAATAATATGTTTAATACATTCATCCCAATAACCCCAACTATGGTCACCAGGCCCCTCTTCAAAAGTCAAAGGTAAATCAAGTTGTTTAGCATGTTCTCTAAAGCGAAGATTATCCTCATAGAGAAAGTCCTCTGTCCCGCACCACATGTACAAATCTGGTTTGAGTTTAGTAGAATGCATTAGCAACTCAGCATTGGCAAATAAATCATTTATACTTCCTTTTAAGTCAGATTCCTCTCCAAAGATATCGGTTACAAATTTACGTTCTAACCGATTATAAAGTGTCATAACATCCAATCCGCCAGAGAATGAAGCTGCAGCACAATATTTCTCTGGTGCTACCAGACCTGCTTTTATCGCTCCATATCCCCCCATCGACAACCCTGCAATAAAACGGTCTTCTCTTAGGTTAGATAAAGGAAACATCCTTTCACAAATTGCTGGTAGCTCCTCTGAAATAAACGTGAAATAATCTCGTCCATATTTCATATCTGTATACCAACTTAAGTGTGCAGCAGGCATAATAACAGCTAGCGGTAAACGCTCAACATAACGTTCGATGCTTGTGCGGCGCATCCAGGCCGTATGATCATCACTCATGCCGTGCAATAAGTACAGTGTCTGAAAAGGACCAGGATTTTCTACTCCTCGTCCCCCGCCATGTTGGTGTTGCGGCAACAGGACTTCCATAGGCACTGGCATTCCAAGTGCTTCCGAATGATAATGAACATGAAGCCAAGCCATAAAAAACCACCTCTTTTTCGTTATGTTAATTAGTTCGTCTCCCGAGTGTTATTTCCCTTCAAGTGTTTTTGAATAAACAAAATAAGAAGGATAGAACTCAGGATTATTCTTTATCTACTTGGGGCCTTTTCGAATTTACATCTGTTTCATCAGACATTTCCACCGCTAATGTTTCTTTTTTTAAATTTGTTTTTACTTGTTTCAATTCATTTATTTTTTTTGTGGAAACTGAAACATCGGCAAGCTGTACCCGTTGTTTTGTAATATGAATTTCTTCCTCACTAATTGGAATGCGTGTCACTTCTCTATGTTCATCTAGATTCTGATCTTTTTGGATACTTTCAATGACTATTTCCTCTCGTTGTACTGGAATCGTTACCTTTTTCTCATCTTCAACGATTTCTCGGTGCACATTTACTTCCCCGGTATTAATTTCCTTTTTTCTAATATCCATTACTTCTTCTTTAAGTGGTATTGTTACTTTAGAAGAATTAGTCATCTTATCTTTCTCTTTACCCTTATCCTTATCTTTATATTGCATTTTTTGATTTTTACTGATTAATCCCCCTATGAAAGCCCCTAATATGACGCCAGAGAGAATGTTTAATGAAGGACCAGAGTCTGTCCATCTTGTGAAAGTTAACAACCAACCGAATATCCCACCAAATATTGCTCCAATAAGAATTAATTTCGTCATAATTTCCTCCTACCTAGAAATGGTAATCCAAACAAATTAAGAAAAGGGTTGTCCCGAAAAGTTAAAATCAACTTCTTGGGGCAACCCCGCAGCAACTGCGCCAACACGCTGACACCTTTAAGATAGGACCCTTGGATTATTCGTCTATAATGTCTGCGTTACCTTCTGTTTTAATGTCTGCTACTTCTCGATGAAGTACTTCGTCGACATGTTGCGTCTCCTCAACACTACGTTTTCTAGCAGTAATTTCATCGGTTACAACGGTATGTTTGCCAACTTCAACTGTTTCAGCAGTAAGAGGAATATGAATCGTTTCTCCATCAGTGATGCTCTCTGAGGTGGACTCATGCCCTAATGATTTCTTCTCAATCACTACTTGGTCATGAGACAGAGGTACATCAACCACTTTTTGTTCTTCAATTACATCTTTATCTAGAACCACTTCGCCCGTTTCTACACGAGATTTATTTATATCTAATTCTTCCTCATGGAGACGTATAGAAGCTTCATCTCGGGCGAATTCAGTGTCTGTCTCACGATTTAGGTCACGGGCATCTTTCCGTACTTCCTTAGATTCTTCTTCTGCATTAAATAAGTCAAAGAAACCCATAAAAACCCTCCTAGAATAGTGGTAGTGGTACCTACTTAACTTATCCTTCTAGGTTAGTTTAAATTCTTGGTACATCTTGTAAATGAGCTCTCTCACAAGGAGTGAACCAACAAATTTTTCGTTTATTTCCCTTTTATAATATAAACGGTTACACACTTTAGAGAAGTTAAAAAAGGGATATCTCAAAAGGCATAGTTACCTTTTGGATATCCCTCATCAATCTTACAAAAACAATAGGACAATCTAATCGATTCGTTTAAAGCCTTCTTCATCCAAATACTGCTTTGCTTCATTATATGATGGAAATGTGCCATCAAGCATGTTTCCTGCATAAACGTTCCACATCTCTTCTTCCCTAATTAACGTTAAAGTATGTTTCTCCCTATTAACCCAATTCTCTTCAATTGAGTCCTCCAATTCGGAGTTTGTCTCTGATTCATCCTCTTGCTCCAGTGACTCAATTGCTTGAGTAATAATGGTACGAAGCTCATTTTCAGAGAAATCACGAATGTTTACCATTCCTTTTGAATCGGATTTATAGCCACTAAGTTTTTCTGCATAGACGTAACCGTTTCCATTTGGGTGAAGATGGTAAACCACATTTTTCTTATCACTTGTACTTTCTTCAAAGTGAAAATTGACCCGATTAAGAGAGACATTCTTTCGTTCTAATTCGGGAAATGATTCTGCAATTGTAAGTTTTTGTTCAAACGTTAACATAAAGCCTCCAAGAATAACAATTTTTATTCAGTTCATTATAGCACTTCTCGGAAATTTAACAAAAACAATTAACAGACAGAAAGATTTGTTCCCTTTAATTCACAAGATTCAAAATGTTTCGTTTAAATTTCTTCATTTACTTTTATATCGTGGCTTGCTTTTGTTTGCTTTTTCGTAACCGGATGATATTTAATTTGAAACAGCTTATTCGTTAATTCAGTAAACCACTCAAAATCTCGCGTAGAAAGTGATATATCAATAAAATTCAATAATTCTTCTTCCCTTAACTTAGATGGCAATGTAAGTTTCACGGTTCGGTACATTGAAATGGAGGCTATTTCACCCACCATTTTTTTATTATCTGAAGCAATGACTCTAGAGTGAATTGTCTGGCGCCGTTTATCAATATTCTCAACATACCCGTGCACCAACTTATCTTGATCTGTCATTCCTTTAATCCAATCACCAATTTTAATTTCCTTATTTGTCGAGTACATTTAATCACCAACCTTGTGAAAAGAATTCCTCTTCAATTATTTTTGAAAATGTTACAGTTAAGTTATAGGAGTTTCAAATGGATACTTTCTTAATTATCTTTTACCCTGTTTGAAATATCATTAATCCTTTAGTTGAACTATTAGAGATTCTTTGAGTTTTCAATTTCAATTTAATTTAGCATTAAACCCCCAGCTAGTTCATTATCGTTGCAAGACATGTATTAAAATGTAAATCTTAAGTAGACATGATTTACTTAAAAAGGAGTCTTTCTATGAAACTTCGAATAGCTGAGACATTACTCGTTGGTTGTATTGGTGGTTTGGTTTTTAGTGTTTTAAATTTACCTTTGCCGTGGATGTTAGGTCCGATGGCCTTTGTAATGATATGGCAAGGGCTGACAAAGAGGGCATCTCATTGGCCAGATAAATTTAAAAATAGTGGACTGATTGTTCTAGGTATTTATTTTGGCTTATATTTCACAACGGGAACATTTCTAACACTTTCATCTTATCTTATTCCTTTTTTACTTGTTACATTTTTAATGATTTTATCAAGTGTTTTTATAAGTATATTGGTCACAAAATGGATTAACGTCGATCCTGTTACAAGTGTATTTGGTTCTATACCAGGCGGATTAACCGAAATGGTTATTGCAAGTGAGGCTCTTCATGCGAAGTCTTCCTATGTTGTTATATTTCAAACAATACGACTTATCACTGTTCTTTTTTCAATTCCAGCAATTATGCTCTTTTTCTTTAGTTCTCCTGCTGAAACTAGTTATACAACTACGCCCATCACAGCTACTCGTTCGAGTTATCTATGGTTTGTCCTACCACTTCTCGCTGGCTTATTCATTCGAAACCGAGTGCCAGCGGGCTATGTTATCGGTCCACTTGCCGTAACTGCCTTATTACAGATGAATCTTTCTTTAGCGAGCGTACCAGAGTCCTTATTGGTGATTGGGCAACTTTGTGTCGGAATCGCCCTTGGGAAAAACATTTCATTTTCCGATATGAAGGCTGGTGGGAAATACGGTTTTATCTACTTCTGTATCTCCGTTATTCTCATTTCCCTTTCCTTTTTGTTTGGTTTTTTACTTGCTCAATTTACGTCCTTGTCTCTTGCAACGGCAATGCTTAGCGTTGCACCAGGAGGCTTAATCGAGATGGTGTTAACTGCGTCCATTGTAGGAGCAGACCCAGCCGTTGTTAGTGCGCTACAATTGTCTCGTATTCTCGTAATATTACTCGTCGTTCCCCCTTGTTTAACTTGGTATTTCAGGAAAAAGGATCGGGGGTATGCTGCATAATCAAATCTCTACTCTCAAAACTAGTATAAGAAATGGAGAGACAAATCTTAAAAAGAAAGAGGATGAACAGATGTCTATTGAAAAAGGTTTACGAAATGTAAAAAAATCGGTTCTAGATTTAGCGCCAATTATTGAAGGAAGTACGCCAACTGATTCGTTTAAAAACAGTCTTGACTTAGCACAACATGCAGAAAAATGGGGATATAACCGCTATTGGTTTGCTGAACATCATAATATGCCAGGAATTGCCAGCTCGGCAACCTCGATAATTATCGGTCATATTGCTGCTGGAACATCCACCATTCGAGTTGGTTCCGGAGGTATTATGCTTCCAAATCATGCACCTCTTGTCATTGCCGAACAATTTGGTACCCTTGAATCTCTATTCCCAGGGCGGATTGATCTTGGTCTAGGGCGAGCTCCTGGGACGGATCACCGTACAGCCTTCGCTTTAAGACGAGATCGTCGAAGTGATAGCCATAATTTCCCTGAACAATTAGCAGAGTTACGTGCCTACTTTAATCCCTCTCTTAATGATGAGCCAGTTTATGTACGGTCAATCCCTGGAGAAGGATTATCTATTCCGATTTGGCTTCTCGGGTCGAGTGGATTTAGTGCGCAACTTGCCGCCCAGCTTGGTCTACCCTTTGCGTTTGCCAATCATTTCGCCCCAGAAAACACGATGAAAGCATTAGAACTTTACTATGCAAACTTCAATCCTTCTGAAGTTCTTGAAAAGCCTTATGCTATTGCGGCAGTTAATGTTATAGCAGCGGATACAGACAATGAAGCTCAATGGCTCTCTACATCCATGCAACAGCAATTTTTGAATTTAGTTCGAAACAATCCTTCACCACTTAAGCCTCCAGTGGACAGTATGGATGACGTGTGGAGCTCGTCAGAAAAAATTGCTTTGCAAAGTAAATTAACTTCAGCGATGGTTGGAAGTCCAGATACAGTAAAAACGGAACTAGAAGCATTTTTAAAGAAAACAAACGTTGACGAGATAATTATAAATGGTCAAATCTATGACCATAAAGCCCGTTTACGCTCCTTTGAAATCGTAAGCGAACTATAATCCCTCTCCTTTCCTAAGAGTGATTTTTGGTGGTAGGAGCTGAAGGACCTCGGTCCTGGCTCTCCCTTCTAATCAAGGTTAAGCCTATTAAGAGCGCACCAATCATACTTAGCATACCTGCAAATTGATACGTCGCTTGTGGAGAAACAAATTCCATAAACCAGCCCCCACCCGCATTTCCAATTAATCCTCCAAGTCCTATCGTTGCAGCAATAAACAGCATCTGTCCTGTTGCAACAAACTCACGTGGAATTAGTTGGGTCACATAATGAAATACTGCAACAAAAAATAGCGGAAAGGTTACGCCTTGCATCAGCTGTAAAAAGGTCAAAACTTCTGGCTGGTCCCAAAAGCCATAGAGAAACCATCTTACTGAGAATAAACAAGAAGCGACCAGCATTAATACTAGCTCGGAGTAACGTTTTAGTAAGACTCCTGTTAACGAAAATAACGGAACAGACGAAAAGGTTGCTAGCATCCAAGACAATCCAATTTGTTGTTCGTTTGCTCCTAAATCAGCTAAATAAATGGTAAACAAACTATCATTCATTTTGTGGGGAGTAAAGATAATCATGCTAACGAGAAGTATCGATATATATTGTTTATTTCTAAGCAAGGTTTTTATAGAATGTAAAGAAAGTCGTGGTTTTGAAGCATCACGTTTCTCGCGTCCACTTTCACGAACAAAAAATACCAAGGGTATCGCAGCAATCATAATGGCAGCATATATCCAACCAAGATAATTAATCCCCACGCCCCCAATTAGTATTCCTAAAAAAAGCGCTGAAGTTCCGACACCAATCGAACCAAATGCACGCATAAGTCCATAATTCTTGTTATTCTTCAGAGCAAATTGCATCGCCATACTATCAGTCAACGGTCCACACGACGTCATAAAAAACATAAATAGTGTAAAAAGTAATACTAAGGAAAGATATGTATGAACTGAAAATAGGAAGAAACTTGATAATAAAGCACAGACCATTACAAGTAGAAGTACAAATCTCGTCGATTGAACCTTATCACTTGCGTAGCCCCAAATTGGCTGACCAAAAACTGCGATAACCGAACCCATCGCCATAATAAAACCTATCTCATCCTTCGTAAGTCCTTGCGCTTGTAGATATAGCGGAACAAACATAAAAATCGCAGCAAACGATGAATATAAAACAAAATAAAACATGGAAAATCGAACCATTTTAGACCCCCTTACACTGTAAGACAAATACCGCACACTTGAAATTTTGATTTTAACAAAAATAAAGAGTCGTCCCAAAAGGTTGTTTTACCTTTTGAGACAACCCAGATCTTGAGCTATATCACTTGTACATAAAATGGTAAACGAATCGTTACTGATGTTCCTTTATGCTCTTGACTCTCTATCTTCATTTTCCCATGATGTTTGCGGACAATCCTGTAGCAAAGCATTAAACCTAACCCCGTCCCTTTTTCCTTATTACTATAAAATGGTTCTCCGAGTCTTCGCATGCGCTCCGGACTAATACCAATCCCATTATCACTAATTTCAATCACCAAGTACTTCCCTTCTTTGTAAAGTTTGAAGGCAATAATTCCTCCTGAAGGTAAGGCATCAATGCTATTTTTCACTATATTTATCAACACTTGTTTTATTTGATTTTGGTCACACATTATGGCAGGTAATTCATTGTCAATTGACTGAACAAACTGAACATTTCTCAGATGTGCTTCCGATTCTAACAACGTTTCTACTTCACCTAATAACTGAGTCATAAACACTTCGTTAAGTTTTATCTCTTGTGGTTTAGCAAGAGATAGAAATTCCTTAATTATACTTTCCACGCGCGTAAATTCCGGCAAAATAATATCAAAATACTCATCCTTAACTTGACCTTGTTGAATTAATTGAATAAACCCTTTAATTGAGGTAATTGGATTTCTGATTTCGTGTGCAACACCTGCAGCAAGTTCCCCAACTAACGACAGTTTCTCCGTTTGCCACAATCGTTCCTCGGACGCTCGTTTTTCAGTAATATCTCGTCCAACCACCATAACATGCTTTACCTTTCCGTTATCTGCTATCACAGGTGTACCAACACATTCTATCAATCTTTCCTCTCCAGACGAATGAATGAAACGGAATTCAATTTCAGCTGATTCTTGGTTTTCAATGATGTGTTGGAATTGGTCTTCAACATGGCTAATATCTTCAGTATGAATTCGCTGCAAAATACTTATTTTTTCAGTGTTTGTTTTAGGCAATCCTAAAACAGACCCGTAGGAAGGAGAAACATAGACACTATTCCCAAGCGTATCAAAAAGAATAATAATATCTGTCATGTTTTCAGCAATCAAACGGTACTTGATTTCACTTTCAATCAAAGCTTTTTCAGTTTTTTTACGATCGGTAATGTCAACACAAGACCCTATCACTTCTACAACCTCACCACCGCGTTTTATCGGACGAAGTGCTATAACAAAACAAATCCCATTAATTTCACCCTCATATGTAACGTTCTCGGCCCCATCCCATGCCTGTTGATAATAAATTAATTTTTCTTCAAATAAGTCCACAGAAAGGCTTTCATGTAATTCCTTTCCAACCACATCCTCTTGTACAAAACCTAAACGATACATTAGCTCACCATCACAAAGTGTATGGATAAATCGCTCGTTTACTTTTTTAAATTTAAAGATCATTCCTTGTTGGAGACGGACCGTTTGATTTAGTTCATTTTTGGCTTGTTGCAAAAGTTTTTCGACCCAGATTTGTTCATTATCATCTTGAGAAATTCCATTTTCTGCAACAACCTTTTGAACCTCTTCAATTTGCTCTAACAACTTTGTGCCGGGTAGTGGTTTACTAAAAAAGAAGCCCTGCCCCTCCACACATAAATGTTGTTGTAAAAATCTAAGTTGCTCCTTAGTCTCAATACCCTCAGCTACTACACTTAAACGAAAGTGATGGGCGAGTGAAATAATCGATTTTACTAACGCCTCGTCATTTGGATTGCGAGCAAGTCCGTTTACGAAGGATTGGTCAATTTTTAACGAATCAACAGGAAGTTGTTTTAAATCATTTAATGAACTATTCCCTTTTCCAAAGTCATCAATACTAATCAGTATTCCTAATTGTTTAAGCTTTTGCAAAATGGAAATGGTCCGCTCTTTATCACCGGTCATGCTTTCGGAAATTTCAATTTCTAAATAATGAGGTTCTAGCTTTGTATCTTCAAGGACATTTGAAATCATTTGTACTAAATCCTCTTCAACAAACTGATGTGGGGAAATATTAACGGAGACAACTGTATAAAATCCCTCTTGCTGCCACGCTTTATTTTGCTGACAAGCCTCTCTTAACGCCCATTCTCCAATGGAAATAATTAAACCTGTCTCTTCAGCCATTGGAATAAAATCATTTGGCAAAACCTGACCAAATTGAAATGAATCCCAACGAATTAATGCTTCTACCCCGACAAGGTTCCCTGTAACTAAGTTAACTTTAGGCTGATAGTGCAAAACTAATTCTTGCCGTTCTAATGCTTGATGGAGGTCCATTTCCATTTTGAATGGGTTCATTTTTAAATTATGGTCAACTGATGAATAAAAAGAAAAATTCCTTTTCCCAGCTTTTTTTGTTTGATACATCGCAAACTCAGCATGCTTGATTAAAGCTTCCATCGACTCACCATCTTCAGGAAACAAACTGATTCCTATACTCGGCGTGGTAAATAAACTATAATGTTCGATGAAAATAGGCTTGGAAAATATATTTACTATTCGATTAGCAACATTAGTCGCAATTGTCCTATCTGAATTCTTTAACAGAATAATAAATTCATCTCCACTTTGTCTAGCTAGAACATCGATGTGTTTAATGATTGATTTTAAACGTTTTGTGACCTCTAATAATAATAGATCCCCAACGTTATGACCAAGGGTATCGTTAATTCCTTTAAAGCGGTCAAGATCGATAAATAATGCAGACATCTGTTGGTGATTTTCTTTCATCTCGCGAAGTTCATTTGAAAATTTTGTCATAAGCATCGATTGATTTGGTAACCCTGTGAGTGGATCATAGAATGCTAGCTTCTCTAGAGCACGCTCTGTTTCAACAAGTTTTGTAATATTTTCGCAAATACCGAATATTCCGATAATATTTTCATCGTCAAAACTCGGAACTAACGTTAGGTTAACATGGACAAGGTTTCCATCTTTATGTACGATATCGGTTCGGAAGTTTTGAGGTTCTCCTTGCTTTACTTTTTCTAAAAAAACTTTCACCGTTTCCTGTTGATTTGATATGACTAATTCAATAACATATTCAAACTTAGAAAGTTCTTCTTCGGTAAAACCTGTTAAAGTAAGACAATTTTGATTAAAACTCGTCACATGACCATTAGAATCTAGTGAAAATACACTGTGTGGGTTATGCTCAAACAAGGAATAAAATTGTTTCTCTAGCTCCTTATGATGACTCCGGTTAGTTTTTTTATAAATCATTGACCGGTTTGATTTATTGGTCTCCCCAATCACTTCTGTTTTCATTAAATCACCATCTTTACAATGATATAATCCTTTTTTAGAACATGGAAAATTCAGCCAATTTGATTCAATCAAGTAATTTTACCTCATTTACATAAAAAAAGAAACCTTATATGCCAAAGGTTTCTTTTAGAACATTCGGCAACCCGGCGGCCGTGTCATAGATTTAGGCCCGTAGCTTTGCGTCACTCCCTTTCGAAAGTTTTGCCAATATAATTCTTGATTTCAATTGCAATATATATATATTACCTTATTTTCATCTAAATGTTTACCTATATTTAATTAATAATTTAATATAAAGCCTCGCACACATACTGTAGTGGAGGCGCTACTTCTTATTTAGCTAACTTATAAATTTCGAAAACATCAGATTTCTTTAATTTAATAAAATTTCCTAAAGGACTTCTTTCTGTCGCTTTTCTAGCCATTTCCTCGAAATGCGTTTCATCAATATTTGCTTCAGATAACGTTATAGGCATCCCAATTGATTGGAAGAACTGTTCTGTTTTCTTAATTCCTTCAAGGGCTGTTTTTTCTAAATGATTCAAATCAATTTCCACATCCCAAACTCGGTTCGCAAATTGTACAAATCGATTAACATCATGTTTATAAACATATTTCATCCATGCGGGAAAAATAATCGCTAGACCAGCACCATGAGTAATATCATATATACCACTTATTTCATGTTCAATATCATGGCTCCCCCAATCCCCAATTCTTCCTGTTCCTAATAGATCGTTATGAGCAAGGGTACCAGCCCACATAATTTCTGCTCTCGCTTCATAGTTCGTCGGGTCTGAAATGACTGTATGAGCATTTTTAATGATTGTTTTTAAAGTTGCCTCACATAGGCGATCGGTAAGGTCAACATTTTTTTCATTAGTGAAATATCGTTCCAATATATGAGCAATCATATCAGTTATTCCGCAAGCTGTTTGATACACTGGCAATGTGTATGTAAGCACTGGATTTAAAATTGCGAACATAGGTCTCATTAATTCGTGTCCTACGGCTCGTTTATATAAACCATCTTCATTCGTGATGACCGTTCCTCCGCTACTTTCACTACCTGCAGCAGGTATTGTTAAAATTACACCGATTGGTAAACAATCCGTAACGGGGCTTTTTCCTTCAAAGAAGTCCCACACATCCCCTTCATAATGAACCCCTGCAGCAATTGCCTTTGCTGAATCGATTACACTACCTCCGCCAACAGCAAGAATAAATTCAACGTTATGTTGCTTACAAAGGGCCACCCCTTCCCTAACAAGACTTACACGCGGATTGGGCTTAACCCCACCTAACTCTATAATTTCAATTCCTTGGTTATGTAATGAATCAACGACTCTTTCATATAGACCACTTTCTTTAATACTTCCTCCACCATAATGCAGAAGGATTTTACTTCCATACTGAACGGATTCTTCTCCAACTAACTGCTCAGTTTCTTGACCAAAAATGATTTTTGTCGCATTTTGAAATACAAAGTTTTGCATTCTATCGCCTCCTTTACATATAATAGGTTCTTCTTTTATTTAAAGCAAACGTTTACACTTTGCTGAAACATAAATATTATTAAATTTTCCTGTTAGTTTAGTAGAAGTAAATTGATTTTGTGCTATTTTCCTATATAATAATTGTAGAAGATCTAACATCTAGGTAAACATAAAGGTTGGTGTCGACTTGGTTTGGGACGTATTAAATATAATTGGAACGATTGCATTCGGTTTGAGCGGAGCAATGGTTGCTCTTGATAAAGAATGTGATTATGACTTACTTGGCGTGTACGCATTAGGCTTTTGCTGTGCTTTCGGCGGAGGAGCTATTCGAAATTTACTAATTGGAGTTCCTGTTTCCGCACTCTGGGAGCAAGGGACATTATTTTTTATTGCATTCATTGCGATTACTCTATTATTCTTATTTCCACAACCATTAATGAAACATTGGAATCGTTGGGGGAATTCATTTGACGCGATGGGATTGGCTGCGTTTGCTATTCAAGGCGCACTCTATGCGAAGGAAATGGGTCATCCAATCAGTGCGATTATCGTAGCAGCAGTTTTAACTGGTACCGGTGGTGGTGTAATACGAGACCTACTTGCTAGAAGGCAGCCACTAATTTTCACGAGTGAAATCTATGCAATGTGGGCGATGCTCGCTGGTCTATTAATTGGATTTAATGTATTTAAGAACGGGATTGAATTATACCTATTATTTACAATAATCGTCGTGTTAAGGCTCGTATCCTTGCATTATCAATGGAAATTACCAAAAACGAAACTTAATCGAGCACAAGCTTTATAGTTCTCTCTTCCACCCTTTACGTTTCTTTAAATTTAAAACAACTCAACCGAGATTAGACAACCGGTTGAGCTGTTTTTATTTATAGGATCAAAGTTTACTTCTTCGCTTTATGAACCTTTAATTGCTTTCCCTTTATTGTCGTATTCTTCATAGCATTTAAAACAAGTGGACCTTTTCCATTTAAAATATCTACATAGGAGACATTTTCCTGAATTGTAATAATGCCAATATCATCAGCACTGAGTCCTTCTATTTTGGTAATTGTCCCCACAAAGTCAACTGCTCTAATCTTCTTTTTCTTTCCCCCATTAAAATAGAGCTTCATAATATCTTGATTTAACTGATCACTTTTATCTTTTTTTATAATTGGACTAGCGTTTAGTTTTTGTTCAAACGAATGTCTTGCACTTCCTACTTCTGCTCTAGAAGGTCGAGAAAGTTTAAGTAATTGAAAGCCAATATAGTCCTCTATGTCTGCAAGATACCTTTTCTCGTTCGGTGTTATGAATGTAAGGGCTTTTCCAGTTTTGCCGGCCCTTCCCGTTCTCCCAGTTCGATGGACATAACTCTCTTTTTCAAGTGGTATGTCGTAATTAATGACGTGTGTAACACTATCAATATCAATTCCTCTTGCGGCGACATCCGTCGCGATTAAATAGCTGAATTCCCCTCTTTTGAAATCATCCATAACCGCAAACCGGTCTTCTTGAATAAGACCACCATGGATTTTATCACACGGATAATTATCTCGAGTTAATTGTCTCGACAAGAAGTCGACTTGTTCTTGTGTTCTACAAAAAATGATGCAACTATCAGGGTTTTCAACCGTTGTTACATCTTTCAAAAGAGAGTATTTTTCCTTTTCATCTATCTCCAAAAGATAGTGTTCGATTTTATCTGTAGTAAGACCTGATGCCTTCCTTTCGATATGCTCCGGATTCTTCATGTACTTCTTACTAAGGTTATTGATATCTTCGGGTAATGTTGCCGAAAACAACATCGTTACTCTGTCACTAGGAAGTTCCTGTATAATCGCTTCTACCTGCTCAATAAATCCCATATTTAGCATTTCATCGGCTTCATCAATAATTAGAAAATTTAAGCGTTCAACGACAAGGGTCCCTTTTTGAATATGATCAAGAACTCTACCCGGCGTACCAACGACAACATGGGATTTTTGTTTTAATTCATTTTTTTGTGTATTGAACGGTTGTTTTCCATAAATAGCTGTTGCTTTAATTCGTTTGAACCGACCGATATTCGTAATGTCTTCTTTTACTTGTGCCGCAAGTTCGCGCGTTGGTGTTAAAATTAACGCTTGTGGCTTATTTTCTTCCCAATCAACCATCTCACAAATTGGGATGCCAAACGAAGCTGTTTTTCCACTCCCCGTTTGTGATTTTACAATTAAATCTTTCTTTAATAATGCAACTGGAATGACTTCTGCTTGAACATCAGTTGGATGTTTATAGTTTAATTTGTGCAATGCCTTTAGTATTTCTTCGCTTAATTGATAATCTTGATAAGTTTTCTGTACCATATAATGACCTCATTTTTATTTAAATATCATTTCTATTATGTAACCAAGAGTCCTTCCTATGCATTATACCCTCTCTGTCCACGAAACATCTTGGCTTCCATAATTAAATAAATCTTTATTCAAGTTCAACTAATAAACTATTTCCCGTTGTGGCAACTCTAACATAAGCATGTGTCACATTCTGTTCCACATCGATACCTGTACCTTCTTCGACAAAATAGCTTTCGATTCCGTAAATAAAACTTCCCCATCCATTCGCCTTCGTATTAATGATAACATCTCGTTCTGACGGTTCATAAGGTATGTTCGGTTTTCCATTCTTAAAGTAAATACCCGCATACTCATAAACATCATCCACTAAGGGTCGCTTTTGTAACATCCAGCCAAATAAAAAAGAACATCCATAAAAACTCAATATCAGCAATGAAATTAACACTATTTTTGTTTCGCGATTAAATCCGCCCCAATTAGCAGCAAAAAAGTAGACAATCGCAGCAATGATAAGGGATAAACCAAGAATATAGGTATAATCAATGAGTCGATTTTTTTGCAATGTATAAATTTTCATATCCCACCAACTTTTTCTTCTATTATATAAGAACTAGAGATAAAAGTATCTATATTCAGTTAAACCTTCTTCCTGAATATGATTCTTTTCTTCTTTCACAAAATACTACGCAGATTAGAACACCTTTCTCCATCAGTTAAATAATTCTATGTTTAAAGATGAAATAAATAGGGAAGATATATTGTTAGTCTCTCTGAAAGGAGAATGAAAATGAGCGAAGAAAATGACTTAAGAATCCGAAGCATCGATATTAGTGAGGGGGAAAACCGCTCCCCCAACCGTGCCATGCTACGAGCTACAGGGTTTAAAGATGAAGATTTCAAGAAACCAATGATCGGTATTGCTAGTACATGGAGCGAGGTAACACCTTGCAACATCCATATTGATAAGTTAGCCATCAAAGCAAAAGAAGGCGCAAAAAAGGCCGAAGGTTCCCCAATTATCTTTAACACAATCACAGTGTCCGATGGTATTTCTATGGGGCATGAGGGCATGCGATATTCACTACCTAGTCGCGAGGTTATCGCTGATTCAATTGAAACCGTGATGGGTGCAGAGCGACTAGATGGATTAGTGGCAATTGGTGGCTGCGATAAGAATATGCCTGGCTGTATGATCGCAATTGGTCGCTTGAACGTTCCTGCAGTGTTTGTATATGGTGGGACAATTGCACCTGGTAAATCTAAAGAAGGGAAAGATATTGATATTGTGTCCGTTTTTGAAGCGGTTGGTCAGTACAGAGCTGGCACAATTGATAAGGAAGTCTTAAGAGATATTGAATGTCATGCTTGCCCAGGGGCGGGTTCATGCGGTGGAATGTATACAGCCAATACAATGGCCTCTGCCATCGAAGCAATGGGAATGAGTTTACCAGGAAGTGCATCCAACCCAGCTATAACCTCAGAAAAGCTAGATGATTGTCATGATTCTGGGGAAGCCGTTGTTGAACTGCTTCGTAAGGGAATTTATCCAAAAGATATTATGACTAAGAAAGCGTTTGAAAACGCGATTACCGTGGTTATGGCATTAGGAGGATCAACCAATGCGTTTCTTCACCTGCTTGCCATCGCCCACTCGGTTGATGTTGATTTAACGCTTGATGACTTTGAACGTATCCGTAAAAGGGTCCCTCATTTAGCTGATTTAAAACCAAGTGGACATTACGTGATGCATGACCTCCATTCAGTAGGAGGAGTGTCGGGAGTGATGAAACTTCTTCTTGAGAAAGAATTGCTTCATGGTGATTGTCTAACTGTTACTGGAAAAACTTTAGCGGAGAACTTATCCGAACAACCCCCTCTCAAAGAGGGACAAGTCATTATTCGACCATTCGATAATCCGATTCGGGAGTCAGGACCGCTTTTTGTCTTAAGAGGAAATTTAGCTCCTGAAGGTGGCATCGCAAAAATGTCGGGTCTCAAAATCAAAAAGATTACAGGCCCCGCAAAAGTGTTTGATTCTGAGCCAGAAGCAACAAAGGCTGTTTTGGATGATGAGATCCAAGCTGGGGATATTGTTGTTATTCGTTATTCGGGACCAAAAGGCGGGCCCGGAATGTCCGAGATGTTATCGATTACCGGAATTATCGTTGGCAAAGGCTTAGGGGAAAAAGTTGGCTTAATCACTGATGGTCGCTTTTCCGGAGGAACGCACGGATTAGTCGTCGGCCATGTTTCACCAGAGGCGCAAGTTGGTGGCCCGATTGCATTATTGAAAAATGACGATATGATTACCATCGACAGCGAGACTCAAGTACTTTCTGTTAATATTTCAGTAGAAGAAATGAGCAACCGTATGAAAGAATGGCATGAGCCACCTTTGCGTTATTCAAGAGGAGTTCTTAACAAATATGCAAGACTGGTTTCTTCTGCATCAAAAGGTGCTGTAACTGATTAATTAATTTAGAGGGTATTTTGAAGGAACTATGTTCCTTCAAAATACCCTCCTTTCATTGTTTTACTCTACATTTGCATGCCTACCGTGTATTGGAGTCTAGTCCGTAATTTGTCGAATCGTTCGTCACACATGAACCGTGACACCCTACATCTAATAAGCCAATCCATATATTAAAAATCGTTCATTGGAGTTACTGCTATATAAGTCTGGAATCACCACTTCCTTTTTTAACTCAAAAGAGGTATAACTGTCCAGAAAATAGACATAGTCTTCTGATGGATAGTACAAAACAATTTCTATATCGCGTTTTGATTTTTCTACAGAAAGCAATATGTTATTTACAATATTCATAAAGACTTGAATGGAAAAAGGATTAAAAAAGTAAAATCGATTGTCTAAAGGATCAATCGGATACTCTTCTGCTAAACAACAATGAAAGTGGATCTGATCTTTCTCTTTTTTTATTTTTCTCAAAAACCTGTTTCGGTTTTCAATTGATTCTTGAAAGAAGGATTTGTTCATCTCGATGCCTATTACCGTTGCATCAAATAAATAGTTAATATAGAAGTTTAATCGTCCTTTTCCGCAGCCGAAATCAACAATTCTATCTTTACTTTTCAGTTGATAATGGGCAAATAATTCTATTAGCGCACTATATGGTGTGGGCTCATAGCGATGGTAATGAGCAGACTTTTGAAATCCCTTCTTGCCAGCTCCGGTTTTTATGTTCAATAATGCATCATAAAACTGTTCTTTCATTACTTCCCTCCTACTCTTAGATAAGTATATCAAAGGGATGGGGTATTTCCAGAATTCCCTTAACGTCAAGAATCATTTAAACTAAAAATAAAGCGAATGCCTTTACTGTAGTTGAAAGCGTTTACAGGTTAGGTCTTTTAGTACTATAATAGGAAATAGTTAGTTAAGATAATCAGTATACTATGTTTCACTACGGGGGCTCATCATATGAAAAATCTGTCAGAATGGTATATTCGTTTAGGCGTGTGGGGACTCAACTTATTTCTATTAAATTTGTTCTGGTTTTTATTTTCGATAGTTGGTCTTTTTGTATTCGGAGTCTTTCCAGCAACGGTTGCCTTATTCACTGTTATGAGAACATTAGTTATGGAAAAAGAAGAAATACCTCTATTTAAATTGTTTTGGCGTACATATAAATCTGAGTTCTTAAACTCAAACCTTATCGGATATCTTATATCGCTATTTGGTTTTATTTTATACATAGATTTAAGAGTACTTCAACAACTAGATAATAGCCTCCTACATCTATCTTTGACGATCATGACATTCGTGATTATTTTTGTATATTTTCTTACTTTATTGTATCTATTCCCAGTACTCGTTCATTTCGATTTAAAGACATTTCAGTATTTTAAATATGCTTTAATCTTAGCTATAGGCAGACCTTTCCAAACCTTATTTATGATTGTTGCTTTGGCTATTCTTGCATTTTTCTTTATGCAAGTACCGGGATTAATTCCTGTCTTCGGTGTTAGCTTAATCAGTTTAACAATTATGAAAATATCTTCATTATCATTTATAAAAAAAGATATTACTAGTATCTCCTCTCCGAATTTGACGAGTTAAGTTTTGGTATGAGAAAACATGAGACGAATTAATAACCCATGCTGTTTTAACCAGCATGGGCTTCTAAGATGTTCAATTTCTAACGTTGTTAACCTTTTACCGAGCCAATCATAACTCCTTTTTCAAAATACTTCTGTATAAAAGGATAGACAATTAAAATTGGTAAGGTCGAAACGATAATCACTCCATATTTAATTTGGTCAGCATATCTTTGCGCATAGCCTCCCGATGCCCCGCCACTACCCGCACCTTCAGCAAACACTTGATTTGAGATAAGAATATCTCTTAAGACAATTTGTAGCGGTTGTAAACTATAGTCTCGAACATAAATTAAGCCAGTGAAGAAATTATTCCAGTGAAAGACTAAATAATATAAACCAATAACCGATATGACTGCCTTAGACAAAGGCATAACGATCTTCATAAAGAACCTAAAATGACTGCAACCGTCAATTGAAGCGGCCTCATACATTTCTCTAGGAATGGTATGTTCAAAAAACGTTCGCGTAATTATCAGATTAAAGACATTTACAGTTGCAGGATTAAGAATGAAAACCCACATGGTGTTAACCAAATTTAAATCTCTCATTAAAAGATAGGTGGGGATTAATCCTCCATTAAAAAACATTGTAAATATAAAGAAAAACATCAATAAACGTCTTGCTTTAAATTCATATCGTGAGAGAACATATGCAGCTGGTAATGTTAACAATAAGTTAACGAACGTTCCCCCAAAGGCATAAATCATTGTATTTCTGTAACCCGTCCATATTCTAGAATCTTGAAAGATTTCCTGGTAGCCAAATAGACTAAATCCTTTTGGAAATAATAGTACTTGGCCTGTGGAAACAAGGGTTGAATCACTGACAGATGCAATGATCACAAAGTACAAAGGATAAGCCACAATCAAGAAAATTAACGCACATGTTGTATAGACAAAAATATCAAACAGTTTATCTGATAATTTTTTATGCTTAAAAAGACTCATGATTTTTCCTCCTTGCAAGTTTGATAGACAGTGTCAAACACTACCACAAACTAATTTTTGACGTTCTTTTGGCAATGTAATTCACTAATATCAGCAAAGAAAAATTAATTAGTGTATTAAACAAACCAATCGCTGCAGCATAACTAAACTGATTAGACATGATTCCGATTTTATACACATAGGTTTCGATAACTTCAGAGATAGGAAGATTTAGTGGGTTTTGCATTAGATATATTTTCTCGAAGCCCGTACTAATAATTGAACCCATGTTCAGAATTAGTAAAATAACAATCGTAGGAATGATGGCTGGTATCTCTACATTTCTTATAATCTGCCATCTATTAGCTCCATCAATTTTAGCTGAATCATATAGTTGCGGATCAACGGCTGCAAGTGCTGCTAGATAAATAATGCTATTCCAGCCAACATGCTGCCAAACATCTGAAAGAACGTATACAGGTATAAAAGTTTGCGTTGAGGCTAATAGGTTTATATGCCCTAGCCCAATTGAATCCATTAAATGCCCAACAATCCCTGTGTTTGGCGATAATAAAACATTTAATAACCCTACTAGGACAACCATTGAAATAAAATGGGGTAAGTAAACCGTTGTCTGTAATACTCGCTTAGCACGCTTAAATTTAATTTGATTAATTAACAAGGCTAATATAATAGGAGCTGGAAAACCTACAATAATCGTTGTTAAGCTAATTAATAGTGTATTTCTCATTAAATTAGTAAACAGATGACTTTCAATAAATTGACTAAAGTATTTTAAACCCACCCATTCTCCACCAGTGATACCTGCAGTAAAGTCATATTCTCGGAAAGCTAATTGAATTCCATACATCGGTATGTAGTTAAATATAATGACACAAAGGATCGCTGGAAGTACCATCAACCACAACTGATAATCTCGCTTAAAAGTATTAGCAATTGTTGGCTTTTTTTTGACATGGACATTAGTCAGGTTTATTTCTTTTTTAGTTTGAGAGTTTATAAAGGCCATTAGTAGATTCTCCTTTATTTATGGAAAATGCTATACCGTCTAACATAGGTATAGCACCCCATAGCTTTAATTATTGAATCGCTTTTGCATATTCATCGTAGTACGATTGCATAATTTCAATATTTTTGTCGATTCCCATCGTTCTCAATTGTTCAACGTATTTGTCCCAGTCGGACTCTACTCCACCTTCAGTAATCCAATAAGAGTACTTAGACATCGCTAGATTCATCAAATCCGTGTTGATTAAACTCATCGTGTTATTATCCTCATCAGAATATTTTACAAACATTCCTGGATACACATCATTAACGGTATCGATTGAATCGAAAGCTTTCCTTAACGGTTCTGTTTGCTCACCAACCGATTGCATATCAGTTCCTAACTCTAAGTTTAGGGAATCTGCAATATACATCGGTCCGTTATCAGCCCAAGTTGATGTCCATTTCCATGTACCAGGATCCATTGATTCATCTGCAGGTGGTAGAACAGTATAAGTTCCATCCTCATTTTCAGAGATATTTGTCCCTAGCGACCCGAATAAAACTTGCATACTAACTTTCGGATCGTACAATTCATTAATAAATTTCATTGCTTCTTCTTTATGATTGGTTGCTGCAGACATTTGAACCATATTAATTCCATAGTTTAACTCGTTATAATCGTAACTCCATGAAACCTCTTCTGTTGAATTCGCAGATACTTTTATTTGTGGCATAGCTTCATATTGTGCTGAAAGCTCATTTCCTAATCTATCTGTTAACTCCCAGCCATACGTATAGCCAACTTTTGCATTTGAACCTTCTCCACGAGAAATCGATTGAAAACTTGTGTAATCCTGTGTAAACACTTCAGAATTAATTAATCCGTCTTTCCAGAGCTTATTTAAGAATTGAACGAGCTCTTTATAGCGGTCGTCTACTAAAAAGTTTTTCACGACACCATCCTCAACAAAATAACCCTGCCCACCTCCACCAGATATTGTTATTCCCGTGCTTCCTAGAAGAACTGTAGGCTGGAAAAATCCGAATCCAGTTGTTCCTGTTGGAGCAAAGTCCATGGGGATTTCATCACTTGGGTCACCATTACCATTGGCATCTTGTTCTTTAAACGCTTTCAAAACGACATACAGCTCATCCCAGTTTGACGGCATCTCTAACCCCAAATTATCCAACCATTCTTTATTAATAAATTGTCTAGTTGCTGTTTCTGGCCAAAACCTTTGATATTTAGGAAGTCCAAGAATTTGACCATCTAATTGGGTTGCAATAATTGCTGTTTCTGGTTTTTCTTCAAACATCGTTTTCACGTTCGGTGCATGTTCGTCAATTAGTTCAGATAAATCTTGAAATAAACCCGGAAATTTTGCGAAATCTGCATCTGTGATAACATTGGGTCCAACAATGATATCTGGAATGTCAGCACCAGCTAGCATAGCACCTTTTTTCTGATCCCAATCGGCAGAAACTTCTTCCCACTTAATTGATACACCGGCCTTTTTCTCCGCTTCTTGTAACCATTCCATTTCTGAAATGTTCTTTGTTAGCGGATGTTTCAGAATAATCCCGGTAAGAACAATACTGCCATCTTCTGCCACTTCATTACTTGAATCCTTGCTACAACCTACTAATGCAGTAACAAACAAACAAAGAACTAAACTAACAGCTACAATCCTTTTCATCTTTCATCCCCCTAGATTTTAAATACATATAAGTTAAAATGATCGTTGGAAGCCTATTAAACTCTTACAAAAATGCGCCCATTTGACTAGAGATATTATTCAGAAAAACAGTTTAAACAAATAATAGTTTTACTATTCCGAAAATAGGAGGCGCTTTCATTTCTACAAAAAATAGGATGTATTATTTTATTCAATTTATTGTTTTCTTTTCTTCATCACTCTCCTCTTCTTTTAAATTTTTATTGTTAGATTATGTTAATGGATTAATAATAACACTACCTACTTCTATTTGTCGGTAGTGAATGTTCAATAATAGGTAGATGAATCCGACTTAGTACAAGAATATAATCCTGCTTGTTTTCTAGTGATTTTCTTAATAAGATATAAGTACAAAAGTATTAATATATAAGAATATAAACTAAAAAGTTATTCCTAGAAAATAAGGGAGCTGAACATAAATGGAATATATAAAAACAGACGTAAGCAAACCTATCAATTTCATAAATGGTGGGCAATTTATTACGACCGATAATTCCTGGAGGCATATGAAAAGAAATCATCTAGATGATTTATTTGTCATTATAATTAATATAAACAATGTGTTATTTATTGAGCAAAATGGTATTGAATATGAAATAAATCCAGGAGATGTCTTTTTTCTATTACCGAAACAATTACATTTCGGATATAAAAATTCAAGTTTAGGGACTTCTTACTATTGGTTTCATTTCTACTTCCCGAATTCAACTGAAATTCTCGATACATATAAAATGGATCAAGAGGTCACAAATATTCGTTCAAATCATTATTCTCCTACAACTGAAACAAATTCATCTGTCCTACTACCTCTCCACTCAGCCCCCGAAAATGTGGACCGAATACGAATTCTTTGTAAACAATTATTAGATGTTTCTAAAGCAAGTTACTATAACAACTATTGTGTTAACTATTTGGCGACCTCCTTACTTATCGAAATCTCAGAACAAACAATTACAAACTTTAATACGTCACTTCACAAAACAAGCACCGAGAAAAAAATAGCCACCGTATTGGAATGGATCCGAATTCATGCATTGACTAATATAACAGTTAGCATGATTGCGGAACAATTCAGTTACAATAGTGACTATTTATCACGAATCTTCAAAAATAGCACCGGAATGAATCTCCAAGAATATATACATTCACTAAAAATATCAAAAGCGAAAGAATTATTAATTCGCACAAATGAAAGTATAAAGATGATCGCGTACACTGTCGGGATTAGTGATGAGAAGTATTTTATGAAACTCTTTAAAAAGTATGAAAAAATAACCCCGTCGGAGTTTAGAAAGGCTTATTATCGAATGCCAATGAACAATGAATAATCCTGTTATTTCCACAAATCTAACAGAAAAAAAACTACACAGAGGAATGGTTAGTTCCCTTGTGTAGTTTGGAAAGTATTTAACTATTGAGCCATTTGCCTAAAAATTATCATGATATGCTTATATTTCACTAGTAGATTTGATAATTCTAACACCAAAAACCCTTCCCGCGGCTTTTCCTTCAGTAGATGCAAATTTCACTTCTACTTTTTGCTTTCCTTTTGTTAACAACTCAGGAATCTCATAATCAATCGTGAAAATCGTGTCGGACTGTTTTTCAGCTTCAAGTTTTTGCTTAGCAATCACGGTTCCATCAACTAGAATATTAAATTCACGCTCATATTTTTTTCCGTGCGCAAAAAATGTGTGATCTCCCCCAAAATAAGTAACTTGAAGAAACATTTTTTTATGAGCTTCAACTGCCATTTCATAACTGAAATAGCCTTCATCACAGCTTTCTCGCCAACTCTTTTGTACGATATTCAAATAACCAGAGGTTGAATTTTCTTTTTTTATGCCATGCTCTACTTCTGGCTGTTGTTCATTTGGCTGAACTTCATCAACAGTTATTGCTCTTAGCCGTTCAAGTTCCTCTTGTTCTTTGTCGACAAATGTCTTATAGGTCTCTTCGTTCATCAGATTCCAATATAATGTATAACGTTGGTGATGCAATTCAAAAAATGGGATAAGCGATACTTTCACATTTCCGGGTTGTCCCACTGCTTCTGTTTCAAATTTCAAAGAGTTGCCTTCAATAGGTTTAATCCAGTGATTTAGCTTGTCTTTATCAGCTATAAGGCTTGGTACTTCGATTAATGGATGGTTGTTTAATTTTAGATGGTCACCTAAAATGTCTGTTTCTGGATAGCCTTGTCTTCCTAACGCTCCTGCCAAAACAACGGGACCGTACATGATACCTACTTTTTTAGGGTCATCCTTTGCTGTGTAGGTATGAAGTGCCATTGGAAGCTCAATATCAATTGTATCCCCGCCAGACCATTTGCGCTCAATTGTTAAATACCCATTTTCACAACTAGAAAATTCATTGTTGCCATTTACAATTGCTGTTACATTTCCTGCAGCCCAATAAGGAACTCGAATATGTATCTTTGAGATGTCCGTATTCTTTTCCCAAATAACAAGTCTCGTTTTGTTTGAACGAGGAAAATCTGTTTCTTGTTGTATTTTTACTTTTCCATCTTCGTTTAATAGTTTCGAAGCAATAAATAAATTCACATACAAATCCCCGTCATTCTCATAATAAATGTTTCTTGTATATCGAGCTGGATTTTCCATCCCTGTCCCCGTACAACACCAGAAAGAATTATCAGGTGAACAATATACCTTGAAATGACCGGGCTGTGTTGGTATAAAATAGGTTTTCATTCCGGAAACCGGATCCTGTGAAGCGAGAATATGATTATAAAGAGCTTTCTCGTAGTAGTCCATGTATTTTGCATGATGAGACCAATCAAATAGATGCTCAGTAAGCTTTAACATATTATAGGTATTGCATGTTTCTGTTGTTTGTATGCCAAGTTTTTCATTGTTTATCGGTCCAAAATGTTCATTGATGCTATTACCACCAATAATATAAGAGCGGTTGTTCGTTACTTCATTCCAAAAGAAAATAACCATTTCTTTATATTGTTCTTCTCCAGTAATTTCATAAAGTTTTGCAGCCCCAATTACTTTTGGAATTTGAGTATTGGCATGTTTACCCTCTAAGTCATCGACTCCTCTAGATAGTGGGGTAAGTATCGCTTTATGACAAAATCTAATCGCAAGCTTCAAATAATCCTCATTTTCCGTGATTAAATAAAGATCAGCCATTGCTTCATTCATCCCACCATGTTCGCAAATGAGCATTCGTTCAAATAACTCGTCATCAAGATTATCTGTGCCTTTTTTTGCCCAATCCGAAAGCTTTATTACAACCTCTAATGCCTTTTCATTTCGGGTAAGTGTATAGACGTCAATTAGCCCTGCATAAATCTTGTGGATACTGTACCAAGGAACCCATTGACCCGCCAGGCTAAAATGCTCAACGTCAAAAACCCCGCTAAAAGTCTGGTCAAAGCAGTCTCGAGGAAAGCCACTAACATATCCATCTTCATCATAGCTTTGGATATGAGCAAGCTCATCCACAGCATATTGTAATTTTTCCTTAAGCTCCTCTTCTTTTGTTACCGCATACATTTGAGCAACCGCTGAAAGCCAGTGCCCAATTGAATGCCCGCTAATTCCCGTTGATTCCCAGCCACCATACCGCGGCTTTTTGGGAGTTTGAGAAACAGCCTCATAACAAGGGGCAACTAGCCGATCAATGTCAAGGTAGTAAAGATATTCTTTTCCTTTTTTCTGTGAATCCTTAAAAATACCATTAAGTAATTTAACATTGTCCATTTTTTAATCTCCTTCAAAGTTGTAAGCTTAATAATATCATGGAATAGTAACTTTGTCGGTGGTGCAATAAAAACATTAACTAGACAAATCCGACTTTGCTTCAATTCATATTTACAACTATGAAGTAATTTGTTTTTAGTTGTCGATATAACAATGATTCGCTGATATTTTATCCGCGTACATACAAGGAATGACTAATTTCCCCGCTTGTATTCAACCATCTAATTTTTCTAACTTCTCCATCTCAATACTTGCTAGTAAAAATGGTGCAACCCCCATTTGGACATCGCTAACAACTTGCTCACTTATATAATACTCATAAGAGCCATCTCGATACTTCGCTCCTCCAAGTCCAGCACCATGACATATCTGGTGAAGATGAACGCCATGACTATCTTCTGTGACCAAATGCTTGAGAATTCCATCGTACGCACGGTTTACGACCTCTTGCTTAATTCCCGATAAATACCCTAATCGAATACCCTTTGCTATTGCATACGAAAGCATGCAAGAACCCGAGGCCTCTAAATAATTTCCTTCTCGTCCGTTCTGATCCATGACTTGATACCAGAGACCACTCTCTTGGTCCTGAACATTCTTTATCGCATGCGCCATTCGCTCGAAAATCCCCATAATTTGACCACGCTTAGCGTGATTCACAGGGAAGTGTTCGAGAGAATCAACAATAGCCATGGCATACCACCCCATCGCCCGTCCCCAGATGTGAAAAGATTGACCTGTCTCCTTATCACACCAACGCTGCTCACGACTTTCATCCCATGCATGATGAAGAAGTCCGTTTTTGGGGTTACGCGTTTTTTCTTCAATCAACAAAATTTGCTGAGCAACTTCGTCAAAGCTCTCCGGTGAATCAAATGTTTTTGCAAACTGAGCCAGAAAAGGGGATGACATATATACCCCATCAAGCCACATTTGAAAAGGATAGATTTTTTTATGCCAAAATCCTCCTTGGCTCGTTCTTGGCTGTCCCGATAACTGTGTAACTAGCTGCTGAATGGCTTGTTTATATCTTTCTTGACCGGTACGTTGCCAAAGAGAAAACAAATTTTTCCCTTCGTTAATATGATCCAAATTGTATTCCTCGATTGCATAGTTTTTTACTGTTCCATCCTCTTGAATAAATAAATCCATATGCCTTTGAACCATCTGTTGGTACTTTTCCTCACCAGTCCACTCTGAAAGGACATCGAAAGCTTTTAACATCATCCCCCCTACATATCCCCATTTATTTGCAATGTTAGGGTGGTAGCCATTATTGCATTCTGATAGTATTGTTTCTGCTATTTTCACAGACCATTGATTTGTTTGCATATTCAGTCTCCTTTTTTACTAAGAACTAAATTTTAATTATGGTTGTGCTTAGAAAAATCACTCAGACAAATGATAGAACGTCTATTAGTGTGGACCTTGGACCCCAGAAGTTTAATCTATAGAAGAGCTCTCAGACCTTCCCATTTCACAATCCATCTTCCGTCTACTGGAAATCCCGGGCAATTTTCCTTAGATGATCCCTTCCACCCACAAATCATCATCGCAACAGCTGTTAGAAGACCTCCGTTGCCAGGTAAATATGCGGTTAATCCTGGTCTTTGATAATTATGTCCGCTCGGAAGATACGTATTTTTCGTCGCATCCATTAATAAGAAATCGATTGCCATTTCTCTCTCTCCAAGACGTGCGGCTGTCATCGCACACATCGGAAAATCCCATCCCCATGCCGATTCCCAGTCCCATACTTCCTTTACTTTATTTAATGTATTTCTCATAATTTCCGGATCGACCAACGTTCCTGGAAGAATCCCGAGTGCCCCTAGCATTGAAGGATGATCGTGGTTTTTTTCAGTAAAGGTAGTTAGACAATTCTCGTGTGCTAGATAAACCCCATTAGCTTGCGGTGGCTTTGCCATAGAGTTGGCTACCTTTGACCACATCGGATCCGCTTTAACGTTCAAACGTTCCGCCCACTTTATCGCTATTTCTAAACCATATTTCCAATATTCTAGTTCATACGGGGGATTGAGACTATCATTCATATGATGGCACTCTTGAGCCGGAATAAGAGGTGGACCAAGTATATATGCACCTTTTTCTTCATCCCAATGAGCATATGAGACCATGAAATCAGCCGCTTCAAATACGATGTCCTTAAAGCGTGACAAGAACGCATCCGATTGGTTAGCTTGGTAGCAAAGCTCGGCTAATGTCATCGGATGGGGTTGTTGCCAAATCAATCCTGGTGCGACTGGAGAAGGACTTTGCTTCCCGTCCATGCCGACCATTTTTGGCCATCTTGCCCCTGAATATCCTTGAGACGTGGCCAATTCCCTCGCCAAAGGTAAAATAGTTCTGTACCATTCTAAGCTTTTTTCTAATTTATCTTCTCGTCCCCAAACTGGAAAGTGAGCGCTGTGCCACCAATGCATTTCTAAATGAAATTTTCCAAACCAACTATTATACATATAACCTGTTTCTTGTGGAGGAAATGATCCTCCACTATGAATAGCAGATAAATATTGAGAAAGAACGATTCTTCTTTCCAGTTCAAACGCTCTTGAGTCCGTGCTCTCGGAGAAGTCAACCGCTGCACCGTTCATCCAAAATGATTTCCAGTACATTCTACTATCATTAAAAACGTCCTCAACATTAATGAATGATGGTTCTTGTGCTGCGAAAGAAACGGCAAATTCGAACTGATTCGATTGGCTATCTGCCTCTAGTGTAAATTCATGTGTTTTAGTTTGTGTAAACGTCCCACTGCTCCAATCCCATCTTACATCATAGTGATCTTCATCTAGTTCTCGTTTTAGTAAAGCTGCTTTCTCAGAAAGAGATATCATCTCTGTAGAATGGCGATCATCCTGCTCCCAAGAAGGATGCGTAGCTTTAGCCCAATTGTTATGGGTGACATCCGGCGCTGGAAAAAGTGTAAACACTTGCAATCGCTTCTCTTCAATGAGACGTGACAAGACTTTAACAGCGATGATATCATGCTCTGGGTGACACGCAGTTCTTACCTGAACAGAAACACCTTCTACAACAAAATTACTTTCCACTATCCCCGTCCACAAATCCATTTCTTGACTCATTTCTGTTATGTCATTCAAATCAACACTCTCACCATCTTTGTTGAGAAATCGAAAAGAAATACGACCAAGCTGCAGCCTGTGAGGATTTTGACGTAACCAATGATATGCCGTTTCCTTATCTTCCGGTTTCATAGGGTAATCGACTTTACGTCCGTATGTTTCAAAGCTTTGATAGGCAATGTCTTGTTTAGAATAGACGTCTGGACCTCCCGTGTAATGCCACCCCCAATTTGTTTGCGTGCCAAAAGGAGTCTTATACATCTCAGGAAAGGTTTGTAGGCCTGTAAAATCAAAGCTAAAACCAAACTCTCCATTCCCGATTGAGAGCGGAGAAAGAGATTCAATTTTCGTAATAGTTGGGTTATGTCTGCTTACAATGTCTTTTCTATTCATTGTTTATTCCACCTAACTACTCATTATTTTGAAGGATATAATTATCATTCCTTACATGATGTCTTTTCTTTTTTTCAACACATCTCTATATTTTCCAGGGGTAATATTTTTGTATTTACGAAAAGCCCGGATAAAACTATTTTCATGCTGATAACCTACCCTAGATGCAATATCCGAAATTTTCTCGTTTGTATTAAGTAAAAGTTCTGCGGCGTGTTCCATTCTCAGATTCGTAAAATAGCCGTAAATCGTCTCATTCTTTTCTTTTTTGAATAATGAACTTGCTAAACTAACACTAATTCCAATTGAATCTACTATTTCTGCAATGCCAATTGGTTCATCCAAGTGCTTCTTCATATAATCAATCATATGTTGGCTCAGAATGGAGTCCTTTCCCTTTTTTGAAATTTTTAGGGCCTCAATTTGTTTGTTTGTCTGTTGCTTGAGCACTTCCGCTATATCATGCAGATGAATCGTATGAAGATGCTCGAAGAATACCATTTCTTCGTCTTTTTTTGATTCTTCGCTAATTTGATGAATACTTTCGCCGACTCTCCTCAGAATTGTAAATGCTAATTTATTTTCACAATGAGACTCTTGTATTTCACTAATTATATAATCGATCAATTTTTGTGAGAGTTCCTTATCTCCAGTATCAATCGCTTCAGTTAACTGATCCAATATAGGATCCTTTACAGAGATATTTCGGATCGGTTTCTCTGTAAAATCTTCAATATTTAATAAACTACCGTAGCCTTTATACAGTCTATTGCTAAGTGCTGTATCAGCCTCCACGATAGCTTCCCTAAGTTTTCTGATATCTGTTTTCTGCTTACTTATTCCAATCGAAACACTAAATTTCAAAACTTTCTGAACTGTCGAAAGCGCTTCCTCGAACGTGCTCATTAACTTAGAGATGTCTTCACCAGGATGTAGAACAATAGCAAGCTTATCTTTTCCTAAGTCTACACACTCATTATGTGAGTATTCAGCTAAAATCTCAGAGATGATATTCGCTAATGCAAACTTTAAGAGTGAATGATCCGATTTTGGATTACTGATTGACCAATCGTAGAAATGATCAATAGAAATCATTGCGACTATCAGCGGTTTGTTCGATAATTCCCGGAAATAACCACTCCATTTTTCACATATTTCTTCCTGATCTGTGATATTTTCATGATAAATATCATGAAAAAACTTTGAAGAGGCCTCTGTCTTAACTTTCCGAATCACTTGGTTCAACTTGGCATAATCCATTAACAATTCTACGGCTAATCCTTCTAAGTGGACTAAATCCTGACGGGACTTGTCTTGCTCTCCCATTTTAAACAACTGCTTCATTCGTCGAATCGGTCGAAACGCAACCATATTAATATAAAAAATCGTCATACCACCTATTAGTAATGCTAGGACAGAGACAAAAAAGACCACATTTCCGACTCTTTTGGATTTCTCTAGTAAACTTTCTTGAGATACGATAGAAACATATTTCCAGCCTGTTAAGGGGGATAGCACTTGACTTGCCAGTAATTTTTTGTCTTGATACGTGATATCCCCTAAATTCTTCTCATTTAATTCTGCAATTGCCCTCTCAATCGATTCAGGTTCGAAATATCGATTTGATGTGGAATAAAGAAACTCATTATTCTGATCCAAAATGAAACGCATGCTATTTAGGTTCGAAATTTTTGATGAATCGATTGGTGAGAAAAGCTCTTCATGAACGAGATTCATTGCAACAATACCCTTGAATTCGCCTTGAATCATAATCTTTCTAAACAAGGTAATTTCTGACCCTCGATATTTTGCTCCCTCAGGAATAACTCTTTTCTTTATTAGCATCATTTCATCACCGAACTCGTCCGCAACGTCAATCCACTCTGAGTCTATAAACGTTGTTTTGCTAGAGCTATAGCCTTGTGGCATCGAGACAAAACTATCGTGCTGTAAGTCATAGATATAAATACTTTTAATATACGGAGAATTGTTGATAAGCGTAGATAATAGCTGATAAATAGCTGTGATATTGTTGTAAGAATTTTGCACATCGCTAGTTAAAAATTGGTATACATTAGAATTTAGTGCAATCTTGATAGCGATGTTATCGCTTTCATTAATGTAATCATCAATAAAATCCATACTGATTTGCAGCATTTGTTGCTGGGGTTCACTTACCTGCTCCTGCAGTACCGATTTAGACGTATGGTACGAGGTAATGCTTACACCCAGAATAATAAAGAAAACAGCAATGGTTAAAAATAAAACTAGCCTCGTTTCCGTTTTTACTAGAGTGAATTTTAACCACTTTCTGAAAAATTTAATCATTCTTTTTTACCCCCTTTTTCTGCCATTATACTATACTATTTTTATTATATTATAGGAGGTAAAAATATATTTGTGTTTCAAAGATACTTCGCACCTTCGCGCAGCATCCTAAGTGTTTCTATACCGGTTAATAGAATAATGCCAATTCCATCGGTATCGTTCTATTTCCACGATAAATTATCTTTATAATAATAGTTGGTAAAAGAATAACTAGATCCTTTGCAGACACCGTAAATATTTCCTTCATTATCGATAATTTTACCCAAACGTCACTGTTTCGGTGTAAGATTTCCAGTTTTTAAGCCAACCAGCGCGGATGCCAATAGTAAATGCATACATAAGCATTGATGTACAAGAGGTTTCTTCTAAGACTCAGAATCTTTCAAGACTTGATACCATAATCCGTTCATTGCCTGTAGCTTCAAGCAACCTTCAGCTAGTTCTCTCTGTAAAAGTTCAAAATCTCCTTGTATGACTCGCCTCGACTTATATGCTTTCTTGTGGTTAAAAGTATTCAGAGAGCTTCGACTTATTTCCTCGCCTCGACTTTGGGAGGTTCTTGTTGTTTACCAAGAATTTCTTCAATTGTAATTGGACGATTTTCTTTAGCTGATTTCCAGACTGCTTCCCCAGTAGACACAGAGTATGCTCCGTCTACCGCGCCAGACATAATCTCGTACGGTCGTTTCGGATTCGCTCCCATAAACAAGTCCTCTAAGAGTAACGGATCGCCCCCTCCATGTCCTCCCTGACGTTGAACGACATGTATCGTTTCCTTAGACCCAAACAAAGGGAAATAATCAATGGTTTGTACCGGGGTTGGAAATGGCGTCCGCCCTGGTGAATGGTATTCAACCGTCTCGATTCTCCCTTTTGTCCCGTTAATAGCTAGGCGATATCCTTCATAAGGAAGAGAAAAGTTAACAGAGTAACTAAGCAATGCACCCTTACTATACTTTATGGACGCAGTATACGTGTCCTCAATATTAATCTCGGAGTCATATATACATTGATCAGGTCGATAATCTGTATAAGGATATTTATTTTTATCACTAGTGAGTGATCCTAGATGATCATCCGGTACTAGCACTCTTTCCTTCCTTGAGTTCCACCGAGAATAGTACGAGCAGTCCTCTGTATAATCACATGTTCCACAATGTCTTCCATCTTCTTTCTTAGGATTTAATTCTCCTTCTGGTCCGTAGTAATTTAATGCACCATAAGCAAAAACTTCAACTGGTTTTTGGTCAATCCACCAGTTAACTAAATCAAAATGATGCGTACATTTATGAATGGACAGTCCTCCTGAGAGTTCCCTCATCCGATTCCATCTTTTGAAATAACTAGAACCGTGATACGTATCAAGATACCAATTCAAATCAACTGAGGTCACTCTTCCTACCTTGCCTTCTCGTACTAATTCTTTAATTTTTGTATGAATGGGTGAATAGCGGTAATTGAAGGTCACCGTTACCTTCCCTTTACTTTCCCGTTCAGCTTCTAACACTTTTCTACTATCTTCTGCAGTGGTAACCATAGGTTTTTCGGTAATCACATCTAAGTCGCGACGCAACGCGGCAAGAATATATCTCGCATGGCTATCATCTCTTCCTGCAGTGATAATCACATCTGGTTTTGCTTCATTAACCATCAGATCGAACTCAGATTCTCCGTATGTCTTCACATGGCCGTGTTCTGGAAATCTAGTACCAAACAATTCAAATCGTACAGGATCACGATCCAACAAGGCAACGATTTCGCAACTTTGTGAAAACGTCGTAATAATTGACTCGGCAAACAAACCGAGAGCTCTCCCGCTTACACCACAAATGGCATATCTTTTTTTCATCGATATCAATCCCTTCACCATTAATGTTATTCATTTAGTTTAAGAGAGAGGTTGCCCAAATAGACTTTGGGCAACTTGCATCTTAAACGTTTATTCATTATTTTCCCATTCTTTCGTACCATTCCTGAACCCGTTCTGTCACAGTATCTCCACCTGATTGATACCATCTATCTACAAATTCATCAAATTTATCAATCGGCCACTCACCAATAACAATTTTCGTTAAATATTCCTCAAATAATTTATGAGATTGAATATCTGGGAACCCTTCATAAACAGTACTTGGCAAGCCATCACCCGCAATTCTTCTAGCATCAGCTGTGCTTATCTCAAAGATATCTTTAACCATTTCTTGTTGTTGTTCTGGCATGGTTTGTTCAATTCGAATTTCCATATCTTCAATGGTCGTGAAATTTCTCATTCCTAATGGAATCGGCGTTTCATCCGTTGCTGGAATCAACACCTTGTTACCATCTTCTACTTCATGATGTGCGCCTTCAATTCCATATCGAATAAAATCATCAAATTCCGTATTATAAAAGAAGTCTAATAATTTTAATGAAGCAGCTGCATTTTCTTCAGATGCCACAGGAATCATCCACTCTGGTTCTCCCATACTTTTTTGCGTAACGAATCCTTCAAAACCATCAACTTCTGGTAAAGGCATTCCTGTAACATAGGCATCAGGTGCGCCTTCTAGCATTGCGTTATAACGGTCATGTAAATTGGCAGGAAGATGATACCAGCTACCTACTAGATTATTATTAATTTTTGCCGTCCAAACATCACCTTTATTTAAAAACGTTTCATTGTCTAATAGCTTTTCTTCATATAACTCTCGAATGAACGAAATGGCTGCTTTCATATTCTTTGACACACCAGCATATTGAATTTCACCTTCATAGATATCCCATTCAGGTGACCCTTCCCACATTGCAACCCCATAAATCGCAAATAAATGATCCATCCATTTACCAAACTCTCTTCCTGAGGTCGGAAGTTCATCCTTCAAGCCATTTCCGTTAGGATCCTTGTCACGGAATGCGATTAATAATTCTTTATATTCTTCAACCGTTGTTGGCATGTCAAGTCCTACTGCATCAATCCAATCTTGTCGAATCAAAGGAGCACGTTCAGGAACGAGGAATACTTTTGGGACATAGTAGATTTTCCCATCAGGTGTGGCAGAACGGACAACGTCCCACGCCTCTTCAGGAATATTATTCCATACATTAGGTGCATACTTTGGAAGAAGATCATCTAGAGGTAAGGCCGCACCTTGATTTATTAAAGTTTGTTCCACTCCGCCAATTGGGCGGAAAATATCTGGGAAATCATTTGACGCAAACATCAGATTTAAATATTCGACAGGATCAGCTCCTGCTGGAGGAGTTAATAATTCATACTCAACCCCCGTTTCTCCTTTCACATATTGAACATGTGCGTCATCAGGACCCGGAAGAGTGCCTTTTGTTAAGTGACTTTTGAATACTTTGACATTAGCCTCTTCAATTATTTCTTCTTTAACATCCTCTTCATTAGGTGATGAACTATCTACCTCTTCATTACTGTTGTTACAGGCAACCATCATACCCAAAATTAGAGTTAACATTAGAGATAATAAAAATATTCGCTTTCTGTTAGCTAACATGCCTTTTCCTCCCTTTTATATTAAATTATATAATCAAACCGATAGTTCGGTTTAATATCTACTATTCTTTCAGTGATCCAAGGACTGCACCTTTTACAAAATACTTCTGAAGGTATGGGTATACTAGTAGTATAGGTACGGTAGCAAAAATAATTGTAGCCGCTTTCAAAGTTGTTGTATTAAAGTCAGCATCGTTTGTGATTAGATTAACAGCAGCGAGCTCTTCTGGTGAGGTGAAATAGGCTCGAAGTCTCATCTGTAACGGCCATAATTCAGGACTTCTAATGAACAAAACGGCTTTTTGGAAAGTGTTCCAATAGGCGACAGCGTAGAATAAACTAACCGTAGCAAGAACTGGCTTAGATAGCGGCAAATAGATTTGGAATAACAATCTAAAATCATGGCAGCCGTCAATTTTTGCGGCATCGTCCAAGTCACTTGGTACCGCCATAAAAAAGGTTCTCACAATGACCATGTTAAAGGTACTAATTAGCGCTGGAATGATAAGCGCCCATAGCGAGTCCATCATCCCTAGTTCTCTAACTGTTAGAAAAAACGGAATCATAGGTGCATTGAAAATCATCGTGAGGACAATCGCTAGCATTATAGGTTTACGTAACAAAAATTCCTTTCTCGATAACGGGAACGCCGTTAAGACTGTAAAAAACATACTTAAGAAGGTTCCAACAACTGTAATATAGACTGTAACGGCAAAAGACTTCCAAAGAACTTTATTTTGCAGGATATGTGTCCACGTGTCCAATGTAAATTCTACTGGTAGCAAGAATACTTTTCTTGAATCAGCAGCAATCGGTGAACTAAAAGACACGGCTAACAATTGAAGTAAAGGAAGAATCATAGTTAGCGCCATAACAATTAAAACCGTATAGTTGAAAAATTGAAAGCATTTTTCTCCATATGATTGTCTCATTACCATAACCCCTGTCCTGATTTTCTTGCGAGTCTGTTAAATATCCAGAGTAATATGAAGCCAACAACAGATTGGAATAAACCAATTGCAGTGGTTACACTATATTGTCCTTGGAGCACACCAGCTCGGTAAACATATGTTTCGATAATATCTCCGACGGAATAGGTCATCGGCGTTAGTAAGTTAAAGATTTGATCAAACCCAAGTTCTAAGAAATTTCCGATATTAAGTAAAAATAGAACTAAAATTGTGGGAAACAATAATGGTAGCGTGATATAGATTGTCTGTTTCCAACGGTTGGCCCCATCGATGACAGCCGCTTCATATAAACTGGGATTAATTGCGGTTATCGCAGCTAAATAAATGATCGTTCCCCAGCCAACCCCCTTCCATATATCAGAGATAACAACAATTGTCCGAAAGTACTTTTCCTCCTGCATAAAGAGAATCGGTTCTGCGCCGAACAGTACACGAACAGCATTGACAATCCCTTGCGTAGATAATAATTCAAAAACAATTCCCCCCACGACAACCCAAGATAAAAAATGTGGAAGATAAAATAAGCTTTGAACAGTTCTTTTTATAATCATTAGTCGGATCTCATTAAATAATAATGCGAGAATAATTGGTGCTGGAAATCCAAAAACAAGTTGATAAAAAGCGATCATCGCCGTATTCCTTAACACTTGATAAAAATCTTGATAGGTAAAGATAAATCGAAAATTATCTAATCCAACCCATGGGCTAGCCAATATCCCTTTGAAAATTTGGTAATCTTTAAACGCAATAACACTTCCTAGTAATGGGATATATTTAAATAGAATGTAAAATAACAAACCAGGAAGAATCATGACATAAAGCATCCAGTTTTTTCTGATATTTTCGTAGTACGGATTTTTTCTTTTTTTAATGAATTTACTTGTGTCAATTTCTAACTCAGATTCTCCATAGGGTTTTACTGATGAATCCCCCATTATGCTAAACCCCCTTTTCAAATAACTTTTCATTTTCAGTTTGATTATAACCAGCCAATTTCGGCAAGGACAATCGTTCAATATTCCACGAAATGCGCATATAAAATATTCCTTCATCTTTGTTGCTTTGGTTCACATCTACATTACTTGTTAACTGTTCGTAACCGCTTACAAAACGCGTCGGTAAAGCTTTTGTAAAAATGGTTTGTTCTAAATAAGAATGGTTCATTCACCTTTTTTTAGTTTTGAGTTGGCTCAAAAAAAGATTTCGAGTTTCCAGTGATATATGATTTTAAAAAAACTAGGATCCTACCTGATAAAACAAAAAAGACTACCCATAAAACGGTAGCTTTTGTTTCTTGCAAATGAGGTTTTAATACTTTTTAAGGAAGGGTAAGTTTGCATGTTTTTTAGACTCAAAGCTACCCCTTCCTAGCATATATAGTCGCTCCTTAAAAATGCCTGCCACAAATGTATTAAGCAAACACACTTAGTAACAGGCATAAAGGTCAATATATGTATGTTACACAATAATATTAAAGCTAGATTTGTTACGTTCCTAATATGTTTCTGATAAACAACCGGATAACATCTGCCCCACCTATTACTGTTCCGAGTGTACTACCTAAATTTGTTAAAACAACAACAAGTAAGACTCGAGTGACCTTATTGCTCCAAAACCCTTTTAAGGTAAACACATCATCTGAGAGATTTTCAAAGTCACTTACTTTTGGTCGTCGCAGATATGCTTCCATAATCCCCGAAAACCAACCAGCTGCTAGAAGAGGATACAATGAACTAAAGGGCGCAATAACAAAAGCGGATATAATCGTTAAAGGATGTCCAAATGCTATCGCAGCACCAATTGCTGCAAAAACCCCATTCCATAATATCCAACTCATTGTTAAATTAACACCAACATCAGGATTCATAAAAAAGGCATACCCAATGATACCCAGAATGAGGAATGGGATGATCCAAGCAATCATAGTAGGCACTTTAGATTTTACAGGTCGTACAGATAGCGCTTCTAAATCATGGTCTTTATTAATTTCTTCTTTAATACCAGGAACATGTGCAGCACCTAAAACAGCCACAACTTTACTTCCAGGAGCTTCTTTAATTTTCTGCGCTAAATACTGGTCACGTTCATCAATTAAAGGTGTTTTCAATTTAGGAAAGTTTACAGTGAAATCTTGAAGCATCGTGTTTAACATATCTTCGGATTTCATTTTCTCGAGCTCTTCTTCAGAAATCTCATCTTTATTGAAAATACTTCCGATAATCTCCATAAGAAGTCTCGTTCTTCCCATTAGACCAACACCATGCCAAATTCTGGAGAAAGTGATTTGTATATTTCTATCGGCTAAGATAAGTTCCGCACCTAGTTCTTCTGCCGATTCAATTCCCTGAATCATTTCTTGACCAGGCTTAATATCGTATTGCTTGGCTATTCGCTTTTGAAAGGAAGATATGACAAGGTTCATTAGTAAAAACGTTGCTTTCTTTTCTTTAATTACCTTGAAAATATCCATATCTCTCCATCGATTTTGGTCGATAATGGATTGATACCTTTGCTCATCCAATTCGATGCAGACGGAGTCAGGTCTTTCTGCTTCAATAACTTCCTTAACTTGCTCTGCGCTTTGCTTGGATACATGGGCGGTACCAAGAAGGATAATCTCTTTACCATTTAAGGTTATCCTCGTAATATTCTGTTCCGACATAAATACCTTCCTTCCAACATTTTGAGAGTGTCTGTCTCTTATCGTATCATTAATGCTTCTCTTGACCAGTATAAAGAGCTCTGAAACCAAGATTCTCTTATATTATAACTTATAGTTTAAAGAGATTGTTAGCATTTTCCGAAAACGATAATTTAGGCAAAACGATAATACAATAAAACAAATGTCGCTAACACAAATAGAAAATTCAAGAAAACAAACACCATTTGGTCAATCTTCGTTTTGTGAATAGAAATTGGCGGATCATAAAAAGAAACACCTTCGATAATAAATATGATGAGGATGATATGGATCATAAAGTGTCCGATAATTTCAGTTATTCCAAACAACATCGTAGTTGAAATGAAAATTAACGTTAATACTAAAGCAAGAAGACGATTCAAGATACCCACAATCAGTAAATATCCGACAATAAATTCAATGAAAGCCGCTAGAACGATAAATGTTTCAGGTGGAAATCCAAATGTAGGAACACCATGCTGGTGGATAATATCCACAGTCATAGAAGGGTATACCCACTTCTCTACCGCGACCCAACATAATGACAGTCCTGTTCCAAGATATAATAAAGGAAATCCCCAATTTTCAAGCTTGGTTTTCCCAATCAATAATACGAAGATAATTGCTAAATAAAATCCATAATCTAACATATGAAACAAGCCAGACTCTGTTAATTGATAGATAAACAATGCTAATATTATTAGTGCCCCCGCTTTGGTTGAATAGTGAGTTGGTACTAACAATAAAATAATAGCGATCCATACTAAAACCTCAATAGTGACAGTAGTAATCATAAATTCAGGTGCAAAAATCGTACCTGATAGAACTTGAATAATTAAAGCTAGGGCCGTCCCATATTTTAATATGTATCTTGACGAAATGCGGTAACGATCGAGGAACTGATTAACCTTTTCTAATGGCTTAATTTTATCTAGCTTTGGAAGAAGCTGAGTCAATATAGCAAGCAGGATAGCAAGCAATATCGCGATTACCATAAATAAAGGGGATAAGATTTGTTCCATTGATTCCTTCTCCGGTGATGTGTCTGTAAACCATTTTACATGAGCCTTTACAAACAAAGGTGCAGATGCCAGCATAATAATGAATGCTACAAACCCAAGTGATATTCTTTTCATTATTTCCTCCTGAAATTCATACCTATTTTATTTTCCAATCTACTTTCCTTATCCTTTAATTAAGAAAGATTATATAAATTGTACCAGTTAGTGCCATGAAAGCAAACTATGCTAAGGACTCTCCATTCAGACGAACCTTTTAACAATTAGCCTATCTAATTACCACAACTAATTTCCCCTAGAAAAATTCAAGAGGCATATCTCCTTCGACTTCACTCATAAATATAATTACTGAAAAAAAAAGGAGCGCTTTAAATGCCGATACAGCCTGGAACACATATTCTTCACACAGTTCAACCTGGAGATACGGTTTATAACCTTTCTGTGCAATATGAAAGTAATCTCGACGCCATTTACCGTGCCAATGCCTTATATCCTCCATTTGTCGATCCGTATGTCATTTTCCCGGGTCAACTACTCGTCATTCCTAAAATATTGTCAAATGAAACCATAACGCTCTATGTCGTTCAAAGAGGAGACACACTTTGGTCTATATCACAGCGTTTTTCGGCATTTCCATCACTCTTAGCTGGTATAAATATGACCATTCATAACCCGAATTTCATTTACACTAATCAACAAATTCAATTACCTGCAGTTGTTTACGACGTCACAACTGGAGATTCACTCACAGAAATTTCTGAGAGGACTGGAGTTGCCATTCCGACAATCATTCAAGCTAATGCAGAGCGATTATATATTTCACCAGATGTTCTATTTGAGGGCATGAAACTCATAATTCCTCTTCCCACGTCAGAAAATATTGTCGTAACACGACCTTATCCGAGCTCCGTTATTCGAGAAAATCAACTCATAACAGGCTACGCCAGGGCCTATGAAGCCAACGTTCTTTACAGAGTTGTAGACGATAATAATATCGTTGTCACAAACGAAACCTTTACAACGGCAGATTACGGCGCTCCAACATATGGTCGTTTTCAGGACGCCATTCCCTTTAATACCCAGCCCACCACTGCCGCAGGAACACTACAAGTTTACACAAGAAGTGCGATGGATGACTCTATTCAAGATCTTGTCCAAATACGAATCTCGTTTGAGGCCGCTTAATCCTTTCAACACATTTTCTTTAAATGAGCACTCCTTCTCACTAAAGGAGGAGTGTTCGTTTCGCTTAGAAAAACTAGAAAAATTAAAAGTGACCCTAAACGAAAAAAAAACCAAAACATCTCTGTTTCGGTTCCTCGGTATTGCGGGGGAAGGATTTGAACCTCCGACCTTCGGGTTATGAGCCCGACGAGCTACCAGACTGCTCCACCCCGCGACGTTATATATAGTATTACCATTACTCTAATTTTAATTCAAATAAAGAATGTATGATTCTTAACTAATTCTTATTAAAAAATCAACAATAAGTATCAGACAAGTGCATTCGTTATTGAAGACAATTATAATTATAACATATCAAAACATTAACCGCAATTTTTTTTCATTCATTATAGTTATAAAGGAAAAACCGCTTATCAAAATAAACGCATTTTCCCTTTATCAAATTATTTAGTTCATTGAAAAATTATACGATTTCGCCCATTAGCTTTAGCAAGATACAAAGCTTCGTCAGCTCGGTGGAGTAGCGCCTCAATGCTGTTGTCTTCACTCGCAAATTGAGATATCCCTATACTTATCGAAACCTTAATCGTGCCTCTTTCTGTCTCAAAACTATGATTGGCCACGTTCTTTCTCATACACTCCGCAATGGTTCTAGCATCTTCACCTTCTAGGTTTGGTAAGAGTAGGACGAATTCTTCCCCACCGTAGCGAGCCAATACATTTTTCTTAGGAATGGATTCCAAAATAACGCTAGCCAATTGACGAAGTACCTTATCACCTACAAAATGTCCATATCTGTCGTTAATTTGTTTAAAATGGTCAATATCAAATAACACGACAGATAAGGGAACGTTGTTTGTCTTAGTTTTTCCAAACTCCTCTTGAGCCAATCGATAGAAATAACGACGATTATACAAACCTGTTAAATCATCTGTCACTGCCATTTTTTCCATTTGATAATATAGATTAGCATTAGAAATCGCAACGACCACTTGACTTGAATAACTGAGTACTAACTCCACTTCACTTCTTTCAAAATTAAGTTGTTCTCGCTCAATAACATTAAGTCCTATTAATTTTCCGTGAAGATGGTAAGGGATAACGAGAATATAGCTATTTTTGTTCTTGTATTTAGAAAAGATTGGCTGTTCATCTTTACTAATTTGTTCGTAGTATTCACGTATTTGATTTGTGTTTAATTGCGGTAACTGATGATCGCTGTCTTCTGATAGAGCATTCATAAGTAATGTATGATTATCATAAGACCAAATGCTAGCCCGATTATAATGGACAAATGCGTGTAATTCTTTTAATGCTACCTGTTGAACTTCATTCACATCTAAACTAGAACTTAATGTATGCATTGCGGATCTAAGCATCTCCGACATCCGGCTTCTTTCACGCTCAGAAACATTTTCAACCACTAGTTTATTTGCCTTTTCTTGCGCTTGCATCAAATCCTTTATCCTAACAAGCATTTGATTAAATGTACCAGCAAGCACCCCAAATTCATCCTTAGATTGTAACCGTACTTGAGCATCCAAATCTCCTGAGCTAACATCAGTAACCGTTTCCATGATTATATGCAATGGTTTAGTCACCCACTGTGATAAGAAAAAAAACACTAAAATAAGGGAGATTGCGAGAGCTAGCAAAAGGACAATCAAAAACTTCATAGATAATTCTTTCAATGGGCTTTTTATATCCTCAATATCATCCTCGACAATGACAATCCAATCAGCCAAAGGAATCTTCGAAAAACCTACGTATTTCGTGACTCCATGGTCCTCTATATAAACGGTCCCTTTTAAAAGATCATCTCCTGGCTTCTCATTTAATAAAGAAAGAATTTGAGGATTGTCCACCTTTGTTTTAATTAAAGAATCATCTGTAGAATGAGCCAAAATCATCCCGTTTGAGTCAATAATATACAACTTGCCACGATCATTCACCTTAATTCCTTTTAAAGGATCTGAGAAAAAAGCTGTATAAATAGAATTTCCAATTACGCCATACACTTGTCCTTTATTATCTTTAATAGGGGCTACAGTGACAATAATCGTTTCTCCGTTTGCTCTTGAGTTTATCGTGCCACTTACCGCAGGCTGCCCTTTCAAAGCAGCAATATAATAAGGTCGATCCGCAACATTAATACTTCCTGTTTCGAGTTTCTCCTCACTACTGGCGATAACAACCCCATCCATATCCCCTAACCAAAATTTTTCGTGGTTAGACGAACCTTTGTATGCGTCTCTAAGCGCTTGCGTTGCCATGCCAAAATGGATGAAATAATCTCTATTTGAACTTTTCGCTTCTAACGTATTCTTAAATAATTGTTGAGATGCTAGAATTTCCGTTTTTCTAATTTCTGAAGTAACTAATGCATGGATCGCTTCACTAGTTCGGAATGCATTCGCTTTAATCTCATCCTTACTCTTTCGCAACAAAAGTTCCGAACTAAACGAATAGGTTATAAATCCCGAAATCAAGATTGAGAATATTACCAATAAAACGATGAAGAGCGGTAGTTTTGTTCTTAAATTATTCATAGTGCGCTCCCTCTGATTTTTAACCAATGCACCAACATTACGAAAAAAAAAAGAACTGCACCGAATGGCACAGTTCAATAACGAACTAAACTCGGCAACCCGGCTACCATAGAATTTACATTCCTTAGGCCCAAGGCTTTGCGTCCCTTTCTTTCAATAGGTTTGCTTTTTTTCGACTAAATTCGACATTACTCTCATATAATACTCCACTTCTATTTTTTTGAATAGATTTGATAAAAAATTTAGTATTTTTTGAAATTCAAGAGTAGTTATCGATACGACTCGTACAAAAGATCCTTCAGATTACTTTGCTTTATTTTCCATTTATTATATTAAACAAACCTTTTGCAAGACTTCCTTCGTCTTTAGAGCCACCCGTTTGAGGCATTGCTGCAAACACTCGGCTAGCAAGTCTGCTAAATGGTAAAGATTGAATCCAAACGGTGCCCGGACCCTCTAACGTAGCAAAGAACAAACCCTCTCCACCAAATAAAGCAGTTTTAACTCCTTTTACAAACTCAATATTGTAGTCTACCTCACTTGTTATCGCAACTAAACAACCTGTGTCTACCCTTAATTTATCTCCTGATTTTAATTCTTTTCTATGTATGGTCCCACCTGCATGGACAAAAACCATCCCATCTCCTTCAAGCTTTTGCATAATAAATCCTTCTCCACCAAAGAAACCAGTACCGATTTTACGTTGAAACTCAATACCGATTGAAACTCCTTTAGCTGCAGCTAAAAACGCATCCTTTTGGCAAATGATTTTCCCTAATTCTGATAAATCCATGGGAATGATTTTACCTGGATAAGGAGATGCAAAAGAGACATGCTTTTTACCGTGGCCTTGATTCGTAAACGTAGTCATGAATAAACTCTCGCCTGTTAGGATTCGTTTCCCAGCACCAAGTAGTTTACCCATTAACCCATTCGAACTAGCACCATCACCGAAAATGGTTTCCATATGAATCTCATTATCCATCATCATTAAACTTCCAGCTTCAGCAACTACTGTTTCTTGAGGGTCCAATTCCACTTCAACAAACTGCATGTCATCTCCATATATCGTGTAATCAATCTCATGATTATTCAATTTTCATTCCTCCATACTTTCAGAATTATGTAATATATTCTACATTCTAAATTATTCCATTTACTTTCGCTATATATTTTTTATATGTATGAAAAAAAGCTGGATTTAATCCAGCTTTATTCTACACTAATTATCTAATTTGTTAAAATCCACCTATCTGAACAAACGTAAAACCATGAATGAAAGCAATCACTTTCCCTCTAAAGTTAAACAGGATTTTTGCTACCGACAGCGAATAATTCTTTACTGTGTCTATGCAATTAAGAAATAAGGAGTGTGAAGATTTTGGGTATTATTACGAATAAAGTTGGAGCGATTTTTATACCAGTACGTGACATTGTAAAAGCTAGAGAATGGTACTGTTCATTATTAGATGTTGAACCTATATTTGAAATTATTGTAGGACATCTTTGCTGCATTCCTATGGAAAATAACGGATTAAATATTGTACTAGACAGCAATATCTACAAGGAGGACTGTTATGCAAGAACACCGATGTTTCATTTCAACACCGAAGATATACACAAAGCTTATCAATTAATGAAAGATATGAATGTTGAAATTGTAACAGAAATTGAGCACGGTCATTCTTTTAATATTAAAGATCCTGATGGCAATATGCTCATGATTTGTGAGATTTGAAAGAGAAAGGGTTGTGGCATATAATTTCTTAGCTTATCCCCATGGTTGTCGAACAGTCTGAACCGATTTTCCCGTCTGTATCGCTTGTTCGATCATGAGTCCAAGATATTGATCTTGAGATGCTTCTTCCAGACTGTAAAATTCAGGTCCACCCTTAATGTATAAAGCCATTTTTTTCAGACAGGTGGCGATAGCGATTTCATCATCATAAAGTCTCGCAGGAATAAACGGGTTTTGATATACCCAGCGTTCACCCACCATAATTCCTTGAAGATAATGACCTTCCTGATTCTCCTCTTCCCCTTTGTTTATACGTTTAAATTCTAAATGAAGGGGTGTAGCATAATCGAACATAAGATCGAGTCGATTATCGAAAATCTCCCCTTTCTCTCCCCTAACCGACAAATGATTAGATCGTATCCAAGAGCGATGTTGGTTGTCTGTGAAATCATAGATACCCAATTTTCCGTCAAATTCAATCCAAGCTAAATTGCGCTTAACCGTTACGATTTCCTCCCTCGTTGGTGGACCACTTCGATCGGGTCCAGCAGAAATAGGCACATCAAAGCTTATCGCCTTTATTCTTGCTTCCTCAAATCCAACCCCTAGCATTTTTCTGATTAAGCTGACACCATGGTACATATGGGAGATGGAAACAGTTGCCTCTGAAATATTACCTAACCGACCTGATTTAATCACTTCTAAACGAGCCGCCTGTATCGGATGGAGATGATATTGCTCAGCTACTTGAATTTTTGCACCTAAATCTGTTAACCGTTCATGTAACAAGACCAAATCCTCTACCGTTTCAGCTGGCGGTGTTTCTGCTAACATGGGTATTTTTCGTTCCGCCAATTGCATTAAATAAAGAGGGATAACTGATTTGCTAACGGAAACAACGACAAAATCAGGCTGCTCCTTATCTAGAAGTTCCTCTAGTGTTCTGTATGTAGAAACATTCAAAGTTCTTTCTAATTCTATACCCTTCTCTTCGTCACGGACAACCATTCCAGCAATACGAAAATGTTCTGGTAATGCACTTGCTATTCTTAAATAATACTGAGCTCGAAAGCCTGCCCCCCCAATAATGCTAAATGAAACGGGATTTGACATAAAGATTCCTCCTTTTACCAAACTAATAGAATAATAAAGGTAGACTATATCCTCACGTACAGTCTACCTAACTTTTCTCACTTATTTAATCGTAGTTTATAAAAATCCTCGTCGCGTGCATCACTAGCAACCGTTCTTAACTTCTCCACATCATCATACACAGACACAATGCGACCAACATAGTCATTAAGCTCACCTGTTGCCATATAGTAGGCAAACTGAGGAGCTTGATGGGGCGCAACATCAATATTTTCGTCAAATAAGTCCTCTATCGCACTTAAATAGCGTTGTCCATCTTCTGTATCCCGTTGGTACCGAGTCATGTCAGTATCATTTAAGCCTGGATCTAAGGCAAATACGCGAACCGGGGTATCTGCTAGCTCTTCAGCTAAATTTTCAGTTAAACGAGCAACCGATGTTTTCGAGGTACCATAGCCATTTCCATATTTAAACGCACCGATTGTGCCACCACCGACAATATTAACAATGCTTCTAAAGCTTTGTCTTATCATAATTGGTACAACTGCTTGAACACAATGAAAGGTTCCAAAAAGATTTGTTGTTACATCATTCATCCAATCCTCTGCTTTGACTTCCCAAGTTGGACCAATTGCTTTGAAGGCACCGGCATTATTAATCCATACATCAATGCGTCCATGTTGACTCATGACTATATCGACAACTTGTTGCACGTCATATGCTTTGGTTACATCCATTTTGATCATCAAATGTTCATTTGAGTACTTATTTAGTTCCGTCTGTACTTCTTTTAACTTAGCGGTGTTTCTTCCTGTACCAATTACGGTGTAGCCCTTTTCCGCAAAAAATACGGCCGTGTTACGACCTATTCCTCGTGTAGCGCCTGTGACTACAACCACTTGTTTTCGTTCCATGTAAAATTCCCCCTAAAAAGTTGCAAATAACGTAAATTAACAGTTCATATGTGGTGAAGACGGATCAAGCTGCATAAATTCAATCCGATTTCCATCTGGGTCTTTAATCCAACATTGATAATTATTATCTTTACCCTGCGTTGGTTCAACATCTAAGGTAAGTCCTTTACCCTTGAGATGATTTGCTATTTCATGTATATTTCCAACTTCTAAACATAAATGATGAAAACCGATTTGCTGATTCATTTCTTGTTGTTTATGTACGCCACCATAAAATAGCTCAATAAACTGTCCAGGAGCCACTTTAATATATTCAATCCAAGGATTATTCTCGTCATCACGAATTTCGAAAGCCCTTTCAAAACCTAAAATGTCACAATAGAATTCAAGCGATTTATCCATATCCTCAACAATTAAAGCTAAGTGTCCAATTCCTTTAATCAAAACAATCTCTCCATTCTATTATTTTTTATAACTGAACTCCTTGATTCTATATTTTATATTACAATCCCTTCACTACGTGTTATAACCGATTGTACTGAAAATAATAGAAAAATAGAAGTACTGAAATTATTTAAAGATACTTACTATAAGGTTACTAACTATCTTTTAATATTAAAACGTAAACTATACTTACCTATACATTTTGAACGATCAGAAGCCATGGATGATCCCATAAGATCTCCATGGCTTCAACTATGTATTAACATTTTCCAGTAACAAAATTATTAAAAAGCAAAAACATGATTCCCAATAACTTTAGAAACTGTTCGAGTCCTTATCCATGAATCGTTCGTCTTATCAGGATTAAAAAAGTAGAGTGAGCCCTCCGTTGGATCCTCTCCAGCTAAGGCGCGTTTTGCCGCTTCAATACTAGAATCATCCGGTTCTGCTGTAAGAATTGCGTCACCAGCAGCTGGGCTAAATTGAAATACACCTGATGTTTGTTCGAAAATAACCTCTTCAATGCTATCCGGGAATTGCTCATTGTCTACACGGTTTAAGATAACGGCACCAACAGCAATTTTCCCTCCAAGTGACTCGCCTCTAGCTTCAGAATAAATCATCTTAGCAAGCCATTCAAATTCTTCTTCACTTACTGGAAGTTCATCATCTGCTTGTGGTTCTTCCTCAGCTCGTTCTGGTATCGCTAGAGGTTGAGCAAATAATGGTAACTCATCAATTAACGGTAGGACGATGTCTATTTGCCCACCTGGTAAAGTTAGAACTTCCTCTAAATTAATTGGACCATTTACAAATAAATTAGTATCTTTATTATTTTCCGTCGTATCTGCATATGTTAAAAGTGTATCTTCTTCGTTTTCATTAAAATCGGTGTCGTCTATTTCAGCTGCACGAGCCTTTTCCTCTGTACCCAGTACAAACGTCGTTACTAACATTGCTCCCCCCATAACTTTGATAACGCAATCTTTTAGATACGGAAGTTTTTCTTCAATCAAATGAGCCGCCTCTTTCTCAATTCTTTTCTTGTCTTTGTTTACTACTAATCCTAATTCTTCTGACATCTCTTCCATCGTATCATTAAGATACAACATCACATCATAACCACTTTCATTTTCTTTTAATTTATAGTGACTAAATGAATACATGCAAAAGCCATCCCCTTTTAGAGTACTATTCCCAAGTTCGGCTATTTAAAAACTTGGGAATGTTTGTCTTTTTAGAGACACTTTCAAAGAAGTGCAATTAGTTGTATGGCGATAATCACCGCTTCTCCGACCGCCAGTCCAACAATCACTCTAAAAGTAAAACGATGCTTCTTTTCGTTGATTCGCTGGGTTGTTTCATTTGTCTCCATTAGATTTAAAAACTGAGCTTCCACAAGTTGTTGCTGAGACTGTGCTTGAGTCATTGCTACTTCTTGGAGCGACAAACTTATCTCTTGCTGCACATGCTCAGTTTCGTGGAGCTTTTCAGTTATCGTGGTTTCTAAGGTTTGTAGATTTCTTGTTTGCTCACTGTTCAATTCCTTAAACTCTTTGATGACGGTCTGGACTGTGTCTGAGTAACGGTTCGTAACGTTGCTTTCAACGTTTTTAAGTAAATCCTTTATCAACGTTACATCATCTAACAGTGTATTTAACGAGCTTTGGTGCCTTTTTGATATATTATCGATGCTGTCTATTTTGGTTTGGAAAAAATCTGTGGTTGTTTTGTTATTCTCCTTTATTAAAGAAGTCAGCAATTGCATTAGTTCTTGTCTATGCTGCTTCCATTCATTCTTTTCGTTTTCCACATATTCTTTTAATGCATTTAGTTGTTCTTCAACTTGTGATTTTGACAGCCCTTGAAGCTTCACGTAGTTTTGAAGAATTTTTTCGAAGTGAGCTGACATATTCTTTAATACTTGTTCACGATTATGAAAAATGTCTTCAACCTTTTTGGTTGTGTTTTCCACGGCATCTGAGGAATTAAGAATAAATAATTCTGTCACTTTCTTAAGTTCTTCGCCAAGTGCACTAGGAAGTCTTTGTGTCATCATTTCCATTTTTTCTAGCGCTTCTGTTGACTTATCAAAGCTTTCCTCATAGCGATTAATCGAGTCCGTCATCCTCGTTTTTAAGTCATTGTAAAAAAGCTCATTGTTAAGTTGTTTTAACGACTGAACCGCTTGGTTGTAATCTTTATTAACATCTTGTTTAGACATTTTTCGTTATCCTTTCAACATCGCTATAAATGATGTTCAAATATTGATGATACAACCACTTCTCCTCTGATCTAGTGTGGGTTGCTACGATTAATTGTTGCAGTCTCTTTGCTTCTATCACAAAGGCGTTCTTTAAAAACTCATTAAATTTTTTTGACCGTTCAATATCAAGATTCCATTCGTGACGAGCTGTTTTCATTAGTTTCTTAATCTCTACAAGTGATTGTTCTAGTCGTTGAATCTCTTTCTTTTCGTTCATTATTTCCTCATCAATGGTTTGAATCAGTGCGTTTCTTCTGTAAATAAGTGAATTTACATCTTTCACGAGTTTGTCTTTTTGTGTTTCAATCGCTGTCGCCACTGTGGCATACGATTCATCATTGGCTTCGAGAAGTTTTCTATCAAGAATTTCACAGTCCTCATTAAAATTTCCCTTGCGCAAGTAGGTTTTCATTATGTAATGATTGTCCAAAAAGCTAGCTGATTTTTCCTTGAATTCTAAAGTAATCGGGTCCGTTTTCAACCCGTGGTGTTGCACGAATGTTTTTACTTTGCGATTCCAAGATTCGATACGGTCCTGATACTCTTCTTTTAAATTATCTAAATAAAAATAGAAATCGTTTTTTAACACCGTCGTTTTCTTCTCACTTAAAGAGCGATACTTCCACCGTCTCAGTTTGGCTGCAACTGGTTTCGTTAAACGCTCTTTCTCTATTTCTTTCCCTTGCTCGATAAATTCGTCGAGCTCGTCTACTGCCTGAACTTTTTTTCTGCTACGCAATTTTATTGAACGCTCTACGTCCTGCAATTTGTCTAGGTGTTGTGCTTTTTTTCGTGCTAACGCTTCAAACTCTTCTTTACTACGTTTGATTGCATATCTCTCTAAATCTTTTACTTGCTCAATTTCACTTTGAGGCGAATGAACTGAGCTAAGATCTTCAACGAGTTGCGCCATCGTCTCATCTATCCAAGGCTTTGTTCGATTATATAGCTCAACATCTTGTTTTTTGATTCCATCCCATGAATCCCCGAATTCAAGTGGATAAACCTTTGTTGCTATCTGCTCATCTTCTGTCGCGTAACGGTCTAACTCTGATTCGAAAAAACGTTGAAATTGTGTCGTAGAAGTAAAGGCTTCGTTTTTAATCAAACGGATAACCGATGAACTTGTCACCGCTCGTGTCAAGACAATCCTGAATTGGGAAGGCATCCATTTCCAATCACGCACAAATTCCCGGTCAAGCTGTGTTAAAGAAACAAGTTGACTCGAGATTTCCATTAATATGCACACCCGACATAGAGGTAAATATTCTTTTAAACAACGGTTTACGTGTCTTATTTCCTTGACTTCACGACTGTCATCACCAGGAAGGTCAATAATTTCAATGTCTTGCTTACGTTTCATTAGTTCTCTTTCATTGAAGAAGGTGTTCGCAATTTTAATGATTAGGGGTTTCGTGGAAAAGATATCATTCTCTTCTACTTTCACACGTACGTCATACAGTGCATCTTCGAGTTCAGAAAGGGTGTCACATCTTTTTTCACTTCCCTCCGGATATACCAAGACAAAAAAGTCACTACTGGAACGTTGATAAATCGTACTTGTTACGGTTGCTGAATGACCAGCACTCCGTTTACCACGAAGTGCCTTTGAAAGAATGTTCATTTTATCTTCAGCGATTCCTAATACTTTTAAAATCAAGGTTGTTTTTCCTACCTGGGTAGGTCCGTACACACCGATTAGCACTCTTTTTTTTTCTGGATTTGTCTCTTGCAGGCGTAAAAATCCATTGCGAAATTCTTCTACACCTTGTTTAGCCCAATTCCAACGTTCCCTCTCTAGCTTATATAATAAATCCTGCACGTTGATACACCATCTTCTGAACTTGTCCATTCATATTCTTAATTCGTCGTATCTGGTATTGAATTCTCTCTAATGTTCCATCGTCATCAAACTTCCCTAACTTTTCACTATGAACTTCATAAAGTTGATCAGCCATCTTCTCAAAAATTCGACGTTGCGCTGTTATAAACGCTTTTGTTTGCAGAGCTGGAAGTTGCTCAATCGCATGGTGTCCAGCTTGGGCTAACTCTAACTGACGTTTATTTGTCTCTTGCACTGCCTTTTGGATGGCATTTACCCCATAAGTTAGCGCAAGGCCTGCACCTATAACTGAGACAAGTTGAAGCGGCACAATTGGCAAACCGACTGCATTCAATGCTTTAACCACATGATTAATTAGGTCCGCTTCACCATCTAGGGCAATATCAATTCCTAAAACTAGCGGAATGCTTTTTAAAATCGTTGGGCTAAGGTTCCCAAGTTGTTTTACATTTGATGAAAAACTATCAACGTCATTCACTGTTTTATCTAATGAATTCCGATAAGTTTCAACGTTCGTATTCGTTATTTTAGAACGATTACTTAATTGTTGTAACAAAGGCTGTGCTACAAGAGACTGACGACCAATCATCGTCCCGATTATAACCATGTTTTTTATATCATCCCGCTCTAAAACAATAAGAGAATCCTTTTCCTCTTTATTAAAGAAAGCATTAATTTTTTGTAATGACGTTCCCTCATTTCCCGCCTGAGTGATTTCCATTTTTTCAAATGTAGGCTCTGTAATTGATTCAAACCCTTCTATAGTAACATCTTCTAAATCAAGTTCTTCGAGACCCTCGATGTTAAACTCTTCTAGTGGGTCCTTTGTTTCTAGTTGAGAAGGTGCCACTTCCTTAGAAGCTGGATCTTGTAAAATGCCTTTATCATTCTCATGAATATAGTCAGTTACTACATTTACAATCGTTCCTTCTGGCTTTTCTTGATTGGCATAAATCCATGAATCTTCTATTGCCTCTTGCAACTTTTCTTGTTCTTTTAAGGCATTTGCACTGAACTTCGACGTTAAATTTTGTAAAAATCCCGTGTTTTTCTGAACAAATTGATTAAAATTTTTCCGTACCGTAGGTGTTCTTTTTTCTAAATCTGATTTGATGCTGGCTTCTAATTCTTTTAAAACTTTCTCATAAAACGTCTCAAATTGATGAACTAAACGATAGGTACTATCCTTACTCGAAAGACCCTTTGAATTAATAATTTTATTCTCTTCATGTTTCTTAAGAAGTTCTTCAACCAATTCAATTTGTACGCGTATCTCATTAAAAAGTTGCTCTAAAAGACGTACCTTTTTCTGTTCACTTTCCTCTGTAATATAGCCATACGTTTGAATACTTTTCATTAACTGTTCGATCCAAGGTTCCTTGTAAGTCGTTGGATCTCCACTAATAATAATCCGATCTGTCTCACTTTCTTCGATTCCAAAATCATTAACCATCTGTTCGTGCATATGTTGGTTTTGCTCTGGATTAATATCTCCGTGCGAGAGAACGAAAATCGGTTTGACATTTTTATAAATATCTTTCACTCGTTTAAACATTCGTTCACTTGCTTCTCGTGCATATGTATCTTTACGAAAAACAACAACACTTGATGTTGATAAATACAATAGATGATAAAGCAACTGTTGTGATTTTTCGTTCTGATCTTTTTCGAAACCGGGTAGTAGCGCCAAGGACTTCCGATTAGCATGTGAATGGTCAAGCTCTTCTGAAGATCCTTGAAAATATTTGTACGGCACTTTTAATTCTAACCATACATCTTCGGTTCCAGGTTCTTTTGCAATTCGATTAAACTCTTGACTGTCTACTTTTCTACTTTTTAATTGAAATCCGTTTTCTTCCTCAAATGATGAATAATACAAATATCCTTCTGGTGATTGAACCTTTGATTCTGTAATTAAAACAGGCAGTTGTTCTCCGCGGCTTAAGTTTTCTGGGAGGAACGAATCGTCTAAATCATAAAGGCGTTTGACGACAGTCGTTTTTCCAGCTCCTTGAAGCCCAGTCACAGCTAAAATATCACGTTCTTGCGTTAATGTTACTAAGGCTAGTTTATTTTGAACGTCTTTCATTTGTTGAATTAGCTGATCCCCGTTTATTCCATTAAAAACATCGATATTTGCTCCAATTATCTCACTTAGTAAATTCCGCCAGTAATCTCGTAATTCATTCGTAAGCAAACTTACAGTAGCATAGTCTGACATATTCCCAACCTCCAACTATATTAGTTCTTTTATACTACTATAATTTCACATATACTTCGACAAAAGTTTCACGATTTTAAAAAAAGATTCTGCTATAGTTACAACCTGTCTTTTACGTAATAGACTCATTATTGTCTTTATAATCTATCTCATTTTTAAAATATTAAGTTATGATAGTATATTTCAGCTTACTAAATCTAATCTAGATTCTTTAGAATTAATACGTTTAAATTAGGTATTTAGAATGACTATGAATCAATCTAAATGCTATAATCAGGGATATATTATTTGAATGGAGCGAAAATTATGGGTCTACTACGAGTAATGGGAAAAGCTGTCAATAGTGTCGCTGGAGGAACCGCTAAAACAGGGGTAGACTTTGTCAGTAATGCAATTTCCAAGAAAAATGAAAAACTCGGAACGTATCTAGGAGAAGTTGGTCATACAGTTATTGAAGCTTCACAAGGCGCAATCGATTCTGTGACACAGTTTGCTGACGGGACAATCCAAGGGACGTATGGCGTGATTACAAAGGGTGATTTACATAAACAAGAAGGCTGGGGTGACATCAAAGATTCTTCAGGACGAACATTAAAAGGCATTGGCTCTTCCATTACATGTACCGCCAAAAGTGTTGGAACGACGTTTAATGGAGTGATGATTGGCGATAAAGATCAGATTATTGCAGGGACGAAAAACCTCGGAAAAGTTGTAGCTGTTGCTGGTTTAGCCATTGGTGTCATGGATCTCGTGGATGGGTCGTACACAGCCGAAGCTGAGAGCCTTGATACAAGAAATGGAAGTTTAGCAGGTGAGGTACATCCAGAAACAGGGGTGCCTTTTGAAACCAAAACGATTGAATTAGCGAATGGTGACCAAACTGGAACATTTCCTGTCTTTGAATCGAAATTTAGTGTTGTATTAGCGGAAGAAGTCTATTTAGAAAGTGACCGTGCTCATTTTAACATCGCGAATGAAACACTCTATCAATCGATACAGGAAAACCCAGAACTTGCAAATGAATTGGGCTTATCTCCATCTCAAGTTATTGAACTAGAGTATGGTCAGACTCCGACTGGTTTCGATTGGCATCATTACGAAGAACCTGGTGTTCTGCAATTCGTCGATGAAAACACACATCAACAAACTGCCCATACTGGTGGTAGAAGTATTTGGGGTGGCGGAACAGAAAATCGGTAAATAATTAAAGCTCATCGTTGTGGGCTTTTTCCTTGGACTTTATCTGTCCAACTACTCCCCTTAGCATCCTCTTATTTAAGGGTACAGCCAACATTTTAACGGAAATATACACTAAGACAATAGTTGGAACAGAAAAGCCGAAATTCCCTACGCTAAGGGAATTTCGGCTTTAGTTGTGTTCAATGAAGGTAAAGATTGTAAACTAGTTTTACTAATGGAAGCGAACTTGTATTCACAAAGGAAATTAATATGTTCCCATGCTAGAGGTGAAACATGAGGTAACAAGTCTTCCTCTAACTCCGCATTTTGTTTTAAATGATTAGTGGCTCCTGTGAGATAAACTGTATTCCAATTTATGCTCCTGGCGTTGGAGTGGCTCTGAATGCATTTACAGTCTTGTCCATAACAACCTGTGCATCACTTCCCGAATCAAGAATCGTATTTTGAAGCGATTCTTTTTCTACCAATACTGTTGTTACGGTAAGCGGATCTGATGCTTCGGTAGTCAACAAAGCGTCTACTTGCGCAGAGAAACAAGAATCACTCATCTTGGCATGAACCTCGTTGGCAACAACATGATTACTAGAAATATAATTTCCATTACCCGAAACAATACGTATGATTACAGGTGTGGCACCTACCGGCTTGAGGTTCTGAGTATTAATTACTTCAGAAAAGTGATTAGCAATTACAGAATTATTATTGCCACTAATATAGAGGAGACCATACAAATCATCTAAACCATTGTCTATTCCCAGAAAAGGAGTCCAAGGTTCATGGTCACGTAAAAAGTGATTTGAAGAAACCAAGTTTTCCGAACAATTTTCCCTGAATACCACCATTCCTGGATAAAATGAATGAAGTCTATTATTTGTGATACTCGAACGTGTCACACCATCAAAATAGATACTGCTCGCACCTCGTGGAAAAACATTATTCGCTGTAATCAAAAGTCCACCAAAATTTTGAGCGTAAATTGAATATCCTTTAAAACCGGCTCCTATCAAGTTATCGGTTATTTTTGAAGCCTGTCCCCACCCTCGTAGTTCTATACAGTTACCACATTCAGCTATGAAATTATCATGTATAGTCAGTGCATCTGCATGATAAATAGTAATTCCATGCTCTAAATACACAAACCCCATGCCTGTAATCCGAAATGAGTCACAAGCACTTGCAACATAAATACCCGTTTTCCCGTTAGTGTATGTGTTTTCCGGATTTGTTTCTCCTGAACCATCTTCAATAAAATGCAAACCATCAATACAAAAGTCAGAAAACTCTACCGAACTTATTCGGGGATTTCCACTTCGTTCAACATAAAATGCAGCTCCGTTATATTCCTCGTCATTCACTTCTAGGGGAATATCTACGAGTATGCGACTTCCCCCCGGCCACAATTCATGCAAATCCGCCCATTCAGTCTCGGACGTATTAAAACGAATACTCGAAGATGTAAACCCGTGTCCAGAACCCATAATTTTAAGATAACTGATGTCTATAACTACTTGACTGCCAAGATGATAATCTCCCGGTGGAATATAGATAACCGCACCCGGCTTTCCGCCTTTATTCACATCAGTGTCCGTTTGCCTACTTTTAATATCTGCTATAATGCTATTGATTACCTCACCAATATCCTCATACGGATTACCGACAGGCCACTCTGTTACGTCGTAATAATTTTTACTAGCCATAAATAAATTCTCCTATCGATTTAGTGTGTTTGTTCATAAACTACTTTTTCCTTGATTTAGCTGGAAGTAAGCCTTACGAATTCGTGCTTTTCCTGCAACTTTTCTGATTATTTTCGCTCAGAAGGATTATTACTTGACAAGAAAAATCAGTATTTTCCTATAGACGTTCAGATACTTCATAAGACTTTATGAACTCACTCAATTCTTATTATCTTTCATTTAAAACGAAAAGCGCTTTCTAAAAACTTCAATACATTGCAAGAATAATATCATTATACTAATTTTCATTTGAGAGACTCCTTGATACTAACAAAAATCTTCTATCAACTTTCCATACTAAAGCTAGAAACTTATGCTTTAGGACTCTATTGAGTATTGGAAAAGCAAAAAGGGGTTATGCCCCCCTTTTATTTTTCCACTTACCTTATACAATTTATTTCCCTTGCTTTACTTTTTCTGCTAATAATAACGCACCGACAATACCAGCATCACCTTTTAAACCTGGTGAAACTATATAACTTGTAAGTTGTGGTGTGTAAACGTATCGGTTTAAAAGTTTTTCAAATTGACTTCTGATTGAGTGAAGTAAATGGTCCTGCGCCATCACACCGCCACCGAGGATAATTATCTCTGGTCTAAGTGTTAATGTATATGACATAAGTGCTTGGGCCATATAATTGGCTTCAATCTCCCAAAATGAGTCGCTCTCGGAAAGTTCGTTACCTTTTTTGTTAAACCGTTCTTCAATAGCTTTACCAGACGCCATTCCTTCCAAGCAATCCTTATGAAAGGGACAAGCACCTACAAATAGGTCACTTTCATGCTTGCGAACTAAAATATGCCCCATTTCCGGATGACTAAATCCTTCGAGAATTTGATCATTTATGATCATTCCTCCCCCGATTCCTGTTCCTACTGTTAAGTACAGACAGCTTTTACTATTTATAGCGGCCCCCCGAATTTTTTCCCCGTATGCAGCAGCATTCACATCCGTCGTCCAAAAAATAGGAATGTTATACCTTTTTTTCATCGTTCCCAAGAAATCAAAATTACTCCAATATTTTTTAGGTGTGTCTGTCACAAATCCGTATTTTGAAGAATTTATATCAACTTCAATTGGCCCAAAGGAACCTATCCCCATTGACTTCAGTTCATATTGGTCAAAGAACTGAAATACATTGGAACATGTCTCTGAAGGAATCGTTGTAGGAAACGAAACACGATCGATAATGTTAAAGTCTTCATCTGCAACTGCACATACAAACTTTGTGCCTCCTGCCTCTATAGCTCCTAACAATTTTCTTCCTCCTCAATCTATTACTTTTTTGATTGACCATACTTTAAGGTCTTCAATTTTTATTTTCCCTGCTGATGCAAATAGCTTACATAAATTGCTGTTTAGATTTGGGAAGATACGCTTTGTAATAACTTGCTCTCCACCGTTTATAAACAATTCAACTGAAGTTGTATCTAATAATATTCTTAATTCTAATTTACCATTTATAAGTGAAATAGGAGCTCGCGAAACACTTTTTTCACCAGTTCCAGATAAATTACGGTCCACAATGACTTCTTGTTTCATTATATCTATTATAATTTTCGTTAGTTCGTGACCATCTTCACTTGACCTAACAAATAAACCGAACTCATTTGAGGTACTTTGTGCGATATCGTAGACAATTTGAATCTCAGACGATACAGATTGTTGAGAATCTATCATATATTCATTTTCATATTGGAATGACTGAAATTCTTTTAGATTCTCTCTTAAAGATTCTATCTCCTTAACTGGCAGTTGGTATAATTTATTATCAATGACTTTCAATTCACGAGGGAAAGTCATCGCACCAGCCCATCCTTCTTTCTGAGATGGTTTATGTGTAAACCACATGTCCATCCATGCAATCATAATGCGCCTATTTTTATCATCTACGAAAGTTTGTGGTGCATAAAAATCAGAACCATAATCTAAAGTATATTCTTGTCCTTGGGTAAATTGTTTAGTCTTGTAGCTCATATGACCGATGGTATAAAATGGTTTTTCGTTTTTTGTGCCGTACATAGGTGAGACGATAAGGACATCCTTATTATCCAATGAAAACAAATCTGGACATTCCCACATATCTCCTTGAGTTCCATCACTCTCGGCTACTACTCCGATATATTTCCATTCATAAAGATCTTTAGATTGATATAAGAGCGCTTTACCTATTCCATCTTTTTTTGAGCCAACAATCATATAAAAAAATTCTTCGTACTGCCATACTTTAGGATCACGAAAATCCTTTGTTCCATCTTTCGGAAAGTCAGTAATTATGGGATTTCCGTCATGCTTTTTGAAGTTTATTCCATCTTGGCTGGTCGCCATACATTGAACTTGCATTGGATCTTTTTCAATTGAGTGACCCGTATAAAACAGATATAAATGATCATTTTTAACAATAGCACTACCTGAAAAGCACCCATGATCATTAACTGTTCCATTGTCATATTCCTCTGAAGGAGCTAAAGCAATTGGCAAGTGGTCCCAATTAATTAAATCTCGACTCTTTGCATGTCCCCAATGCATTGGCCCCCATTCTGGACTATAAGGATCATGTTGATAAAAAATATGGTACTCACCTTTATAGAAGACAAGACCATTAGGATCATTAATCCAACCAGTAGGTGCCATAAAATGATAATTCAACCTGTACTGGCTCTTTTGTGTTTCTTTCCTTAGCTTGGTAATAAAATCATTTGCTTTTTGTTTTTCTTTCTCATGATATATCATCATAGAATTCTCCTATTTCAATATAGAATAATTTAAAACAATAATTAGATTTCGTATAAGTTCTCACTTAACTTTCGCCGACCAAATTAGATAGGTAAGCACTACTTATAGAGTAAAATCGCAAAACAGCAGTGTCCATTTAGCTATTTTATACATTTAAGAAAGTGCGACTGGTAGGGAAAACGTTCCTTGCAGCACTGACTTCTCTTCGATGATGTGAATCCATTATCTGGAGGTAGCAACACTAGTGTTCTAAAATACACTTATTATTCTTTTACAGCACCTAGTGTCATACCACTGACAATGTACCTCTGAACTAAGATTGAAAATACCATTACTGGCAAACTGAAACTTACAGCGGCAGCTGTCATTGGGCCTAGATCCAAGTTATATGCTGTCAAAAATTCTGAAATTCCAACAGTCGCAGTTTTTGCTTTGGTACTAGTCAATAGTAATGCAAATAAGAAATCATTCCAGGCTAACATGAAACAAAATATTGCCGCTGTAGCTAATCCAGGGAGAGATACAGGAAGTATCACTTTAATAAATGCTGTTAAAATATTGCACCCATCAATTCTAGCTGCTTCATCAAATTCTTTTGGAATATTTTTGAAAAATCCGATCATGAGCCATATTGCAAAAGGAACATTGATGGCCGTATAGGTAATGATTAAGGCAACTCTAGTATCAATTAGCCCCATTCCATTAATGATAATATACATCGGTATTGCTATACTGATCATTGGGACCATTCGAACACACAATGTTAGTAGAAGGAATATATTCCCTGTTTTCGAAGAAAACCTAGACAGTCCATATGCTGCAAGCGCTCCTAAGAAAACAGCTAATATTGTACTAATTGAAGCTGTAATAAAACTATTGAAAAAGTATCTTGCAATGGGCATCTGATTAAACATTGTCACATAGTTTTCGAATGATAATTCTCGCGGAAAAAATGTTGGTGATGGACTGATCGCATCTGATGAAGGTTTAATAGACGTCAAGACTATATAGATATATGGACTAATAAATAGTAGTGCTAGGACAGTGGTAATTAAACCGATAATTGTTTTATTCTTCTTAAATAGTCTTCCTAGCGTATTCTCATTAGAAATTCTTGCATTAGGTTGACTCAATTTATATCTTCCTTTCTATTTCTTGTTAGCCTTGAACATTGCTATTAAGAAGTATGAGCTTATTACTAACAAGAGAGTAATGAATATTACTGCCATTGCACTTGATTCTCCAACTTGCCCATATCTAGTAAGTGTTTTGTACATGTAAGTGCTTAATACTTCTGATGAATTTGATGGTCCCCCTTGTGTTAACACCCATACAATATCAAAGGTTCTAGCAGCATCAACGGTCCGAATGAGCACAGCTACAATCATTACTGGAAACAGCGATGGTAGCGTCACATAGAGAAATGTTTGTATTTTATTCGCCCCATCAATATCGGCTGATTCATATAATGTTTTAGAAATCCCTTGAAGTCCGGCTAATAAAACTAACATCATAAATGGAGTTGTTAACCATATATCCGCAATTATTGTCGATAGTAAAGCAAATCTCTCATCTGATAACCATTGAATTGCATGTCTACTTGAAGTAATGTTAAAATCGTAGAGTAGCTTATTTACTATTCCAAATTGGTTATTTAACATGAATCTCCATATTAAACCTGTTACTAAAGGGGCTAGCATTAACGGAGCTAGCATTATTGTTCTTACAATACCATGCCCTTTAAAAGCAGTATTCAATAACAAAGCAAAAAATAATCCTAGTACTAATTCGAAACCTACTGCTACTACGACATAAATGATCGTGTTCATTGTTGTATCAATAAATCTTTCAGATCTTATTGCCTCAATGTAATTACTCAAACCGACAAATGTACCTCTACCTTGAGCAATCATATCGATTTCAAAGAAACTATCTCTAACTAGCAAGGCTACAGGAAAGAACAAAAAAACTAACATAAAAATTCCTGCAGGAGCGAAAAAATAAATGGAAACTCTCGATTCTTTTGTCATACTATCACTCACTTCGATAATATTTTTTAAATGGATAGGGATGTCCCCTACCCATTTAAATTTAGTTATCTCTAGTTCACTATTCCTTTAATTACTTCTTTCGCCTTATCTAAGGCTTCTTGCGGTGTTAGTGAACCACTAAATACACTTTGAACTGCTGGAAGTAAGGCTTCGCTTTCAATTTCTTCCCATTTTTCCGTTGACGGTCTATTTTGAGTTTGGTTTCCGTTTAATGTGGTAGCTAACTCGTTTAAATGTGCAAACTCCTCTTGTTGACCATACTCTTCGAAGACTGACTGTCTAGCAGCAACACCTAGAGCATCTGCATACAATTCATTATTTTCGTACAAAAATAACAAATATTCTTTAGCAATATCCTTTTTCTGTGATGAAGATGGAATGACCTGATACCAAGGCCCAGGGACAACACCTATTCCGCCATCTCCTGCAATCATTGGAGCCGCACCTACATCCCCGGCTACATCTGATGTATCTGGATCATTTGAAGGAACAAAGAAATGCCCCCATGCTAACATCATTGCTAACTTACCATTATAAAATAATTCTGATGTTTCTGCCGAAGCTGTTTCCAGAACCCCTTCTGGAACTACACCTTCCTCATTCACTAAATCATTAAGAAATTCTAAAGCTGCTACATGGTTCTCGTCATTTACAATAACTTCACCAGATTCATCAATCACTAAGGATTCCGCCCCAGCCTGAGCCACATGATCTAACCAACTCGCCACTGAGTCACCTGACGTGGCTCCAAAAACACTAGTACCATATAATTCAGGATACTTCTCATTTTTTCCAAAGAAACTGGCTACATCCTTGTATTGATCCCAAGTTTCCGGAGGTGAAAGCTCATACCCGAATTCCTCAGAAAATTCATCTTGATTATTGGAGTCATTAAATAAATCTTTCCTGTAGAGTAGAATTTTAGAGTTTGTCCAAGTCGGGAGCCCATAAACATTTCCATCCATTGAAGCCCCGTCTATTAAACCAGGGAATAAATCGTTCTCCATATCATCAGTTATTTCTTCTTGAATTGGCTCTAAGCCTTTGTAAAGAGCCGGTAACCAAATGGTATCAATTGTTGCAACGTCGAAGGCCCCCGCACCAGACGTTAATTCTGTTCTCATTCTGTCATATACACCTGAATATGGTACTGACTCGATGATAACCTCATAGCCAGTATTTTCTTCGAACTCTTCTTTTGTAAGCTCTGCAACTGTTTGAGCTGGACTACCACCTTCAACAAGAACGGTTAATGTCTGATCACTATTACTTTTATTTGTATTATTACTGACTTCATTATCCGAACTACAAGCAGATACCAACACAATAAGTAATGAAATACCAATTAGAAATGGTGATTTCCTCAAATTAATTACCCCCTTCATACCTTCTCATAATAAATATATTTTTAAATAGTACTGCTAAAAAAATGACACCTCCTTTAATTAATATACCTTACAACTACTATTTTTTGTGCGATTCCGCAATCGATTACGTAATCGATTACGTAAATCGTACAAAATCAATTTAATACGAAGATCTTTTTAGATTTTCGGTCTTTAATTGAATTTGGTCCCAATTAGAGTTGGGATTTTTTATTCTGTTCAGAATCGACTCTGCAGCTCGCACACCTATATCAAATGCAGGTTGTTTAATTGCTGACAGGGGTGGAGTAGTAATTTCTGTCCAGTCATAATTGTCATAACAGATAACAGCAATGTCATTTGGAATTTTCATTTTCTGTTCTTGAATACATAAAATCGAACCCATAGTCATTATGTTGTTCGCTATAAATAAAGCATCGATGCCTTTTGATATTAATTGATTAGTAAGATCATATCCTGATTGAAAAGAGGACTCACCAAATAATACATAATTGGGATTAAAACTTACTTTATTATTTGATAGTGCAGCCTTGTATGCTTCAAATCTTTCATTATTAGGATTAAAATATATGTTGTCATTTTTTATTCCAACTCTGAAAGCTTCAAATTTTTCAATAGAAGTAGTTATTCCTAAGCCAGAACTTAAAAAGCCAATATTATTATAACCAGATTGAATCAAATCAGTGACCCCTTCATATGTCCCTTGAAAATTATCTACTAAAACATAATCTCCATCATAACCAATAGGCAATCTATCAATCATGACTATTGGGAAGTTACTATCAACCGTGTCTTTTATGTTCTTAAAGTCTTCGTTTGTAGGAGCCAAAATTAAACCATCAACTTGTGTGTTAAACATTTTTATAAGGTTTAATTCTTGTTCGGGATCTTCTTTTGAATTACTGAATATTAAATTATACCCCTTACTTTTTAATTTTTCCTCGATACCTTCTGCAATGTGCATAAAAAAAGATTTTGAAGTGTCCTCACGTTTTAATGGAATGATAAATCCTATTGTATTTGTCCTAGAACTTCTTAAACTTCTTGCTGCAGAATTGGGTTGGTAGTTAAGTTCCTTCATTACCTCATTCACTTTTTTACTAATTTCTTCAGATACATATCTAGTTTTATTAATTACATGTGATACTGTTGCAGTAGATACTTTAGCTTTCTCAGCAACATCTTTAATACGTACACCATTTTTATTTTTCATACTAATCACCAAATCTCATTTGTTATAAAATCGATTACGTAATCGATTAACTAGATTTATTATAAAGTCAAAACCAATCTGATGTCAACACTTTTTTGTAAGTGCTTTCACTTTTTTATAAAGGTGATTGCTACAAGTGAACTTTTATTAATATTTCACACGCTTCTTTTAAATTAACGTACAACAACCCTCAAAAAGCCTAACTTTCTTTAGCGTCAGAAATTAGGCTTTTATAATCCATATTTTGTCTTAGCGTAAGTTTTCGTTAAAATGTTGGCGGTACCCCGTTTAGGGTATGCCCCCTTCCTAACTTGGATATTTAGACTTATTTCCCCTAATAAGGTGGAAACGTGCTGGTGATACTAAAGTTACCATAAACGGAAGGGGCCAATGATGATTTATCATGCAAATAAAGGACAAGTATTCTACGGGCACACAATTGGTATATTAATGCTAGATACCTTTGTACCAATGATTCCAGGCGATGTGGGCAATGCTACAACGTTTCCCTACCCTGTGCTTTATCGAACATTAAAAAATATCACAGCTAAGAAAATGGTTGCTATGGATTCAAGTGTGCTACCAGAACTAATCTCAAAAGGGAAAGAACTTGTTCAGGATGGAGCAAAAGCCATTACAGGAGATTGTGGCTTTTTGCTCCTTTACCAAAAAGAATTACGAAGAGCATTGAATGTCCCTGTTTTTCTTTCAAGTTTACTACAGCTACCTTTTATGCTTCTTATGCTTGATAAAGAAGACAAAGTTGGGATAGTAACAGCCGATTCAACACAACTTACAGACAGGGTACTAGAAGAGGTTGGGATTGAAAAAAATCGTGTGAAAATAGGCGGCCTAGAAAATACGAAACATTTTTATAATGCTTGCATTGCCGAAAGCGGAACGTTAGATTATGAAAAAAATGAGCAAGAAATTATTACAACAACTTTAAATCTAATAAAAGAAGACAAAAGTATTAAAATCATTTTACTCGAATGCAGCTTCCTCCCCCCTTATTCGAGAACCATTCAAGACAAAGTAAAACTTCCTGTTTTTGACTTTAAAACAATGATAGATTATGTACATTCCTCATATTTAAAACCAACTTATCATGGATATCTTTAGACAATAAGTAACCAATCTATATTAGCTTGATGTTCTTACGAATTTGAAATAGAAATATAAAGGTTTAACCTGGAGTTTGTTGAATTATACAGAAAGAGGCCATCTGAAAACCTACACTTTTCTATCATAGAAATGCTTCAAATTCTTTCACAGCCTTATAACCTATTTTTAGAAAGGGTGTTACTTGAGTGAAATTTGATTTACATACTCACCACGAACGCTGCGGTCATGCGATTGGAACGATTGAAGAGTATATTAAAGCAGGGATTGAATGCGGATTAGACGTGATTGGGATTTCTGATCACACGCCTTTTTTTTATAGTGAGGAAGACCAACTTTTTCCGAAAATAGCGATGAGTAAACAAGAATTGACCCGTTATGTGGAAGAAGTCTTACGGTTAAAAGAAGCCTATAAGGGTAAAATAGACGTTCTTCTTGGTATTGAAAGTGATTTCTTTCTAGAACATATTGACGTCTATCGAAACAATTTAACGAAACACCCTTTCGACTATGTTATTGGCTCCGTTCACTTTGTGGGTGATAGTAATATTTTTGAAAAAGGACGCTGGGAAGGCTTATCCGAGCGACAAAAAATCGAAACGAAAGAAAACTATTATCATCTTATTGAAAAGTCTGCTCGTAGCGGATTGTTTCAAATTCTCGGTCACATTGATGCAATGAAAGGCTTTTACCCCGAGTTTTCTGGGATTCAGACAAATATCATCGAACCAACCTTACGTGTTATTGGAGAACAAGGTATCGCAATTGAGATTAATACATCAGGAAAAACAAAAGATTGTGGTGGCTGGTACCCTGCAGATGATATTTTAGAAAGAGCCTTGCACTACAATGTTAGCGTCACATTTGGTTCCGATGCCCATCATCCTGACCGTGTTGGTGATGAATTTCAGGCTGTACAACAAAGATTAAAAGAAATTGGCTTTAAAGAAATGTGTTATTTTAGTCAAAAACAAAAAAGAACCGTCTCTCTTTAAAAATATGATGTAATTATTATGGCCCCTAAGCAATATAACAGACTGCAATTCATGTGTATCCTCGATTCTCTTATCAACAAAAGGATATCAAAGGAGTCATTCCTTTTGATATCCTCTATACATAAGCTTCAATAATCTCCACATCTTACTTTAAATCGGAAGAGTCATCATAGTCATAACGAAACCCATCTTTTTGGGCGTTACCTGTCTGTTTTGCTTTTGAATTGTTCGATTTATTCTGGGTCGCTTGTTCCACGTTGTTCGATTGATTTTGCTGTTTCTTATTGAAAGAGTCCATCTCGTTCCTCCTAATATCTAATCAGTAAACGTTCATTTCTCTTCAGATAGCTTATTTTGGGCGATTTTAATCATTTCTTTGACCATAGAACCGCCAATTTGACCGCCGACTCGTCCAGCCTGTTTTGATGTTAATTCGCCATTGTCACCTCGTCTTAGGGGGATATCGAGATCTTTGGCAACCTCATATTTAACCTCTTCAGGTGTGGAGGCTTGATACCCTTTCCTATTCATAACTTGTCCTTTGAACTGATTGACTGCAGAGTGCGCCTCGGGAACGAGTAATTTATTTCTCGTCATTTGTTCAGCCCCCTTTTACTATCAGGATGTTTGATTCTTGTTGTTTGATTCTAAGGAAAGCTTAGAGGTTGTTCATTATTTACCTTTATGATTAGCTTTAAGCGTTTGTTTCTCATTTTCTAAGCCATTGTCACTAAATGCATTATCGCTAGTTAAGTCATTACTAATAGGCCCCCCGTCTAAATGACGACTACCATTTGTTTTATTTTTAATTCCTTTATTTGCTTTCGCCATAAGCTCAGCCTCCTTTAACATGGTAACCTTTAGTATTTGCATAGGTCATTTTTCAATACGAAAAAGGATAAATTAATATGTTAAAATGCAGTGCGCGCCTTAAAATTTACTTATTATTTATGCCTCAATTATTAAACCTTACTTTAAGGTGATGAAATACCCTATTCACCCTCTTTCCTTGATAACCTAATCAAATTAGATTACATTGAAAATACGACGATTTAAGCTACATCTACATATCAAATGGAAAAATAGTTAATGAATAATTACACGAGGAGATGATCGAGGTTTGAAAACACTACCAATCAATGACTATGGCTTAACGGCAAATCAACTTATTTTTGGATGCATGGGACTCGGTGGAGGATGGAACCGCGAGGCCATTCAACCTGAACACATTACTGTAGCACATGAGGCGGTGGAAGCTGCGTTATCATCTGGAATTAATATGTTTGATCATGCAGACATCTATGCATTCGGAAAAGCTGAATCCGTCTTTGGACAAGTGCTAAGAGAGAAACCAACCCTTCGTGAAAAAATTATCATTCAATCAAAAGTAGGCATACGTTTTCCAGATGAAGAAAAAGGACTGCCTACTCGCTATGATTTTTCCAAATCATATATTTTAGACAGTGTTGATGGCATTCTTTCAAGACTTGGCATTGACTACTTGGATGTCCTATTATTGCATCGTCCTGATGCCCTCATGGATGCCCGTGAAGTTGGCGAAGCCTTTCATCAGCTTAAATCTTCCGGTAAAGTGAGGAATTTTGGCGTTTCGAACATGAGCGCTGGTCAAATACGCTTGCTGCAACAACATTGTAGCGAAAAAATAATTGCCAACCAATTGGAAATGAGCTTACATAAAATCGGATGGCTTGAAACGGGTGTGCATGTGAACCAAAAAGCTGCGCGCAATAATATTTTTCCTGAGGGCACATTAGAATTTTGTCAAATGGAGAACATCCAGATACAGTCATGGGGCTCTCTCGCAAAAGGTTTATTCACTGGGAAAAATATCGAAAATGAAAACGAGAACATACGGGAGACGGCTGCTCTTGTACACAAGCTAGCTGAAGAAAAAGGGAGCTCAACAGAAGCTATTGTTCTTGCGTGGTTAATGAAACATCCCGCGATGATACAACCTGTTATTGGTACAATAAACCCAAATCGAATTAAAGCCTGTGCGGAAGCTATGAATGTGACATTAACGCGGGACGAATGGTATACCCTTTATGTAAGTTCAAGAGGCGTGTCTATGCCTTAAACTTTCAGAATTGGTTTGAAATAAAAGTGGTGTTTCGTAAATTTGGCGAACCGAAAAGAATCCATTTTATTAAAAAATGGATTCTTTTCTTGATCTACATAAAATTGCACTATCTCAATCATCTTATTAGCATAATCAAGAAGGTTTACATGCTGAACAGCCAAGATTTGGCTATCGGTAACTTTTTTTAATCTTTCTCTGTAAATTCGTACTCCGCTTATTCCAAAATAGTCAACTTGGTTTAATTATCTAAATCATTTTCAAGAAACTTATCAAGAAATGATTTTTTCTTTTTTGTTAGAACAGGTTTTTCATCTCGGTATCGTACAGCTTTTTCTAAATTATGTAATTTATCCGCAATAAACAATAGTAACATAACAATCATACCAAGCATTGCAGCTAAACCGGCAACAAAGCCTGTAAAAACCTCATTACCTTCGAAAATACTAACTACGCCAATACCAGCGATTCCTCCTATAAACAGCAAAAATAGCATTCCTACCAATTTCCACACAACAAATCCCCCAATCAATGCCATTTTACCACCAAAAAACAAATCATAATAAAAGATTCTGCTCCTACTTCTATGAAAAACAGCATCCTTGGTTTAGGCATACACCAGGTAGCTGAAGAAAAATGCAATCGTATAAAAGATTGCACCTTTCTAACCCTTTATTATTTTTAACATTGAGTTAGCATTTGTTTGAAACTCATATGGTACTTTAATTTCTTCAACTGTACAGCCGTTCTCAGCAAGAAAATTTATTATTTTATCTAAATGCTCATATCGCTTTCCTTCTAAATCAACTAAAGGAAAAATACGGATTTCCTCTTTCGTAACTCTTAATAATTCATTTAGCGTTTCTATATGGAATTGATAATTTAATCTATCCGCATACATGAATAGAAAATGTGCAGAGAGAATGATATCAAATTCTGCATTATTAAACGGCAAAGTAGGTAAAGTAACAGGGATGTAGTGTTCGCTTGATTTACACATATCATTAGTACAATCATTTAAGGCACTTAGACGATGTTTTTTAAGTCCTTCTATATCATTGAAATAATCCCATTTATAATTATTTTTGGCTTTTTCCATATGCTCCATTGCGTGTTCAATATCTTGTAGACCTTTAGTTTTTAGAGCTTCACTCGAATGATAATACGCAATATCACAAGCGGTTACATCTAAACCTGTTTTGTTACCGATAGCAGTAAACGAACAGGCCCCTGCTGGACAATCAAGTATTTTCTTCCCGTGTAGTTCTACTTCGGAAAGTGAGAACATATCCAAATACTCGTCAAAGGTTCTCCCAATAAAAATAATACGCTCTAAATCTAACTTTGTACTCTGCTCAGCTTTACTCAACTATACTCACCTCTTAAAATTAATTTTACGTGCAATTCATTTGCGAAGTCATTCATCGTACGATAAATCGGTGCCATTGTTACTTTTATCGCACTCCTATTACTTAATCTACACCGACTATCTTGTTTGACTACTTGGTAAACGTTTTGAATATCAGACGAAGTTATTTTTCTTAAAATAATTCGAACTGTTCTCAAGCACACCTCTTTCAATATTTTATAGCGGATATTTTAGGTAGTGACTCAACTACATTAGAACGCAAAAAGGGTCACTCATCCTCTAACAAGGACGAGTAACCCGCGGTGCCACCTTCATTCGTTTATATAAATAAACGCACTTAATCCGTACAGAAACAAAATGAAACATTTCGATACGTAGTCTTTTTTAACGGTAAGACATCCGCTAAACCTACTAGTAGTTCAGTCCAGAAGCTCAGAAACCCATTCGACAATAAGCCCGTACGGATTCTCAGCAACCATCCGCTCTCTGAAACGTTCCTTAAAGCCTACTCTTTTTCTTCATCACTCTTGTATATTAATTAAATTGTAAATTATGGATAACGAAAAATCAAGTGGTATTAAAAAATTTCAACTTTTATGATGTAATTTACTTTTTCTTGTCCACGAAAATGCTTCTATATATGGTTCCCCAATTAAGCGCATCAAACATTTTAACAGCCCAAAAACTACATATTAAACTATTACTGGATAATACTAATATTTTTTTTACTTGAATATATTTAAGGAATTAATTACGCTTTTATTCTTGGTTAATATCATAATAAGAAAACAAATGAAATAACTAATACATGGGACAATAAACCAAGCAAAGCTTCCAGGTGTAAACATTAAGTACAAACTGATTGGCAAAGACCAAATAAATGCGATTAACAAGAGATACTTTTTATACATTAAAGAAGAAATAATTGCTAAACAAGCAGGGAGGCATAACATAACAAATGTATTAGCTGCCATAGCTTCAGATGTTGTAGTTGTGTAAGGATTATAAAAAACTAATACAATCCACAAAAAAATGCTGCATAGACCAGCTATAACTCCCAAGATTAATCCTGTTATTTTCAATTTTATTACCCCTCAAATTAAATTAATTCACTTATTATTCGACAAACCCTTAAACAATACCTTCCTATTCCATTTAACTGCGGTGTTAGAAGAACAAGTAAAGCGATGCCTTTAAGCATCGCTACTACAACGTTTTGGTCCTAAGCATTCTATTTCTATTAACACAACTCTCGTACAGACTATATTAAGGGTTTGAAGAAATTTTTCCACCGGAACTCCTGTAATTCATGGATTAAGGTCTCCCCACTTGGTTTCTATTGATAGAACATCCAAATAGCGGTCACTAATTAAAATTCTATAGAATCAATTCGACCGATAAAATAAGTCGGATGCCCTCCTTTCCCAGTGATAGTTCTTTCATCCCCCCAGGTCATTCCAAAAACAAGGGTTAATTTATCTTTCGTATCCATGGAAAGAACATATAAGGTATTAGGGTTGGCTTTCGTAAAAATGGTTTCCCACCTGTTGTAAAAAGTGAAGTCTTTCTCATTTTCCCAATTCGGTGGAACCTCCTGAGCTTCACGACCTTCATTCGGATCTATTCCCACCAATGGACTGTTAAATCCCTTCACTCGAAGCATCTTGCTAAGAGCTTCGGCTTGTTTACCTTGCTTGTCCACGGCGATAATTGTTTGATGGTCGGACTCGAGTGTTTGGATTGCTAAAAACTCAGCAGAATTGTCACGACCGGATTGAATATATGACTCAGCATAACTGTATAAATGGTATAGGGGCAGAGTCAGAATAAGCGCCCATGCCACCAGTAAAATCATCCCACGCTTTATATTCCATTGTTTATGCTTGTCGTTTCCGATCCAAGGTTGTATCCATGCACCAAATGCTACAGCTATAGCGACCAAACAAAGTGGTAAAAGATAAGCGATGTATCTGGTCCATAAATAAAACTCATATTGATCATTTAATACAGGGATCACAAGAAGACTCGCAATCACAATCGCCAACAGCAGAGCCCCATGACGAAACCTGATTAACCGACGAAAGCCATCTATCAAACCAATGATAAAGAGAAGCATGATCAGTAAACTAATCACATTCAACCCTCCTTCTCCGTCAGGAAACGTGCTTGACAAAGAACGGATAAGTTCTGTGATCATCTCGAAAATATTTTCAAAATAACCTCCAATTGAAAATTCCTCATTAAGTGCATAGTCCTTTCGTTTAACCCAAAGAAACGAGTCAAAAGGTTTTATAATATTATGAATAATCATGTTGCTGTATCCGGCAATAAAAACAATGATTGCTGTTCGATATCCGGATTCTCGGTAAAAAGCTCGCCATCCAGAATGGATTATCAGGTAGAAAATCACACCTAATAAGACGGCAATAACGGAAGGATGAGTCTGAAGGGTTATTGCCCAGGTTAAACCAGCTAAAGCCCATAAAGACTGCCTCTTTTGACCGATTGTCTTTAGGGTGATCAGTACAGCTAAGGCTACAAAGAATGGCGTTGTAACGTTTGACCATGCCATGTGTGTGACAAATATATGCATGCTGTTAGTGGCTAAAAGTGAGGCCACGATAATGGCAGGCAGTCGTCCAAACCAATGTCTGGCTATCCAATAAGTGACAACGACGGTCGCTGCACTGAGGAGGACTACATATAATCGTGGCAAGTACACGCTATATCCAAATAATTTAAATAACCCCGCCAGTATATAATTATGAAATGCCCCAATGTCATGGGACGTATTATGCAACGGCCAAACCTCACCTCTTGCAATCCGAGCGGATAATTCCACCTCTCTCCACTCATCAATGAACCGAGGGACATCATACATGTATGGAATCCGGACGAGAAGTGCAAGAAAAAATAAAATGAAGCTAATTCTCCAATCACTTTTTCGGACTTTACTAGTACCCTCTTTCTCTTTAGCATGAGTAACATTAAGCTGCTTTTCTTTCATCTCAATAACTCCTCCACACTACTACAACTTAAGTCTTTTAAAGACTCGCTCTGGAATTGACTTTAAAATGAACATGATTATAGACCAATAACCTGGGACATAAATGACATCATGTTTCTTGCGAATGGAGTCGTGTACCCTTTTGGCCACGTCCTCCGGCTTTGCTACCAGGAACAGCCCGTTCAAGCCATACGTCATTTGAGTATCAACAAACCCGGGTTTGATGGTAGCCACATGGACTCCCGAAGCATACAAACGGTTCCGTAAGCCTTGTACATACACAGATAAGGCCCCTTTGGATGAGCCATAAATATAATTGCTTTTCCGCCCTCGATCCCCAGCAACGGATGAGATAACTCCAATGAAACCGCTTCTTTCAACCTCAAAATAACGGGCAGCCGTTTCAAGCAAGGACACATAAGATGTAAAATTAACATCTATCATTTTTTTTGCCTTCGTGAAATCAGTTTGAGCCGTTTCCTGATCGACCATATTTCCATAGACCAAGAGCATCCCGCTAAGTTTTCCGGCTTTCTCAACACAAGAAGCAAAGAAATCGGAGTGTGTATCAAAAGACTCAGCGTCAATGGTTTTTACATTGACAGGAACTTGATAGCGAATGCGGATATCAGAGGCAATTCTCTCCATTTCAGCCTTATCTCGCCCCGCGAGGATCAAAGAATATTCTTCCTTAGCATATTGATGAGCGAGTGCTTTACCGATCCCAGATGTGACTCCTACGATCAAAATGTCCTTCATCCGATATCCCCCACAATGTTTAACCTCCTGGCCATCGAGGACGAGAAGAGGCCTTCGGGATCGAATTTGGCCTTTATCTCTTGAAACGCGGAAAGTTCCGGGTACATTATGGCAAACGTGCTAGGAGTCATTAGTGAATCCTTCGCTAAATACAAGACCCCCCCATAACCTAGCACCAATTCATCCAATTCCCGTATAAACGTCAATAACCTGTCTCCGCCCCTAAACGGAATATCCAAAGAGAGCGAGTATCCTTTCCGAGGAAAACTGAGTAAGCCATTTCCACTCTCACCAAACCTCTTCAAAACTCCAAGAAAAGAGGAGCACCGTGCTCGACTTAATTTCTCCAGAACCTTTGTAAGTCCTTGGCGACTTGTTTCAAGGGGGAACACAACTTGATATTGAATAAATCCTGTTTTTCCGTATATGCGATTCCAACTTAAAATCACATCTAGCGGATAGAAAAAAGAATCATAGTCAACGAAAACCCCAGAAGTATTTTTAAAGCGCCGATAGTAAAATGAATTGAATGCTTTGATACTATAAGGATTGAGCACAAAAGCGGGTAGGTTAAAAGGCACCTTTAGCTTTCTTCTGTTTTTTAATGAAAGAGGCTCATTAATTTCCACCTGGTCTTTTGAGGCATGGTTTCCTAACATAAGCACCGAGCGCCCCATCATGCGATTTCTAGATAGACAATCGATCCAGGCCACCGAGTATTGATACAGTTCCTCCGTTTCATTGAGCATGTCGATGGCTTCATCAAGATGGCCTGCCTTTTTGTAATCAACCTGAATAAAGGCCGATTCCACCTTCATTAACTTAATCCTTGTACTAAGAATGATTCCAGTGAGGCCGATTCCCCCTATTGTCGCCCAGAATAAATCTTGATTTTCTTGACGGGAACAGTTCATAATTTCACCTGAAGAAGTAAGCACATTTATATCAAGTATATGACTCGAGAGTGATCCGTCCCTATGATGATTCTTACCGTGTACATCATTAGCTATCGCACCGCCCACCGTCACATATTTCGTTCCTGGTGTGACCGGAAGTGCGTATCCCCGCGGCAAAAACACTTCAATAATTTCTCTAAATGTAACCCCCGCTTCACATTCCAACACTTGCGACTGATCGTCAAAATAGAGAAAGCGATTAAAACGGGTATGCATGATAATACCACCTTGGTTATTTAAGGCGGTATCGCCATAGCTTCGTCCCAATCCTCGAGAAATATAGTGAACCTGGGATTTGGATTGGAGGATTTCCCGTAAATCTTTATATTTTTCCGGTCTATACATATATCCCGTTTCTTTCGGAAAGTTTGCCCACCCCGATAAAGTACCTTTAACACTTCTACTCATTTAACATCGCTCCTAAAAAACCCCATAAAAATTTACCATACAGTTTAAAAGCCAATCATTTTATTTGATTGTCAGCCTTTACATAAAACCATCTTTTAGAATTTATAAGTAAAACAACGCTTCCAAGGATGACCCCAAACCAAAGTGTTGCAAACCTACCCATTATCATTGCAGCTATGGCCTTAGAATAATCAATGCCTAGCCCTACCATTAACCCAGTCATACTAGCTTCCGTTACCCCTAATCCGCCTGGGAGCATTGATAACGCCCCGGCAATAGAAGAAAAGGAAAAAACAAAAACAGCTTCCAAAACACTTTGATTCAACTCAAGTCCCCGAAGTACAAAATAAAAAGATAGACATTCTAAAAACCATGAAACTATACTGATCATTGTCGTGTATAGAATCGTTTTAAACCGCAGAAGCTCACTCGTGCTTTCATATAATACTTCAAATCGGCCTGAAATCCAGCTCAAGACGGGATATTTTTTAAATTTATTAAAAATGCCTTGAATTAATCTTTTATTTTGCAACAATAGAACAGCTGAAAGGAGTATCAGAGAAGTAATAACGATGAACCAACCACCGGTGGAAAACCGAGTAATGCCCCACGCAGCGAGGAAAATCATCGCCAACAGATCCGTAAGTCTTTCAACAAACACAACTGGAGCTGTCCTAGCAATATCCACGTTCTCCGATGATTTGAGCAAAAAAGATTTCAGAACCTCTCCTGCTTTTCCGGGGGTAATGGCCATTGACATACCGCTGAGGAATATCATAAGACTGTTTTTAATGGAAATCCGAATCCCTATCGTACGCAAAAATACTTCCCACTTCAAAAACCTCAACAGATACCCTAAAAACGTTAGTCCAAATATTAGGGCAAAGTAATGCCATTCAAAACCGGTAAAGGATTCCCGTAGAGCATTGAAATCTGTCCAAAGCCCAAAAGCTATCAAAGCAAGCAGGCCTAACAATAAACTAATCCTTAGTTTCTGCTTTATATACATTGCATCCATTGTTGATTACCCCATCATTACTGCAAAAAAATTTTTATTAACATCACGCTCAGGGTAAAGAAGATAACCGTCAGCAAAATATGCTTATCCTCAAGCAAAACCCTTTCCGGACTCCCTCCCTCTTGCTTCATGTGAACGAGATATAAATAGCGGAAAATGCCATAGATAACAAACGGAATCGTCCACATCATATAAGCATTCTCATCTGTGTTCGCTGTATAAAGAGAATAAGTAATAATTGTAGCAGCGGTAACAATAGAAATTAATTGATCCAAAAAGTGTAACGAGTAATGTTCTAAAACTTTTCTTTGCTTAGTTTTATCGCCGTTTAACAATTTCAATTCGTGCCTTCTTTTCCCCAATGCAAGAAACAATGCAAGCAGCATGGTGCAGAGGATAAACCAGGAAGTCACGCCGACATCCACAACCACGGCACCTGAGAAACCACGTAGGACAAACCCTACAGCGATAACCATGACATCAATTATCACAATATGCTTTAGCCAAATGCAATAAAGGATGTTTTTGGCCAAGTAGAACAAAAGAATGCCGGCAAATAAAGGAGTAATCCAGTAAGCCGTAATTAAGGCTAAAACCAATAAAAGAGTCCCAAAGGACATAGCAGTTCTGATGCTCAGTGCCCCGGAGGCGATTGGACGCTTCGATTTTTCAGGGTGCAGCCGGTCTTTTTCTACATCCATAATATCGTTAATTATGTACACGCTGCTGGCAGTAAAGGCAAAACAGAAAAAAGCCGTGATGGTCATGACCATTATCTCGGTTTCTAGGAATTTTTCCGAGAAGACCGGTGCAGCAAAAATAAGCAGGCACTTTGTCCACTGCTTCGGCCTAAGCTGGGCAATCAACGGTTTCAGGTATATGCCCCTCCTTTCATCTGTGAACATATTTAATTAGTTGAATACTAATGTTCCCTGCCCTAACAAGAATATTCATTAATCGTATTAGACTTATTCGAGATCAAAGTTAAATGGATAAATTGATTATAATCTTTTAGTTTATTCCGTTTGTTTAAAGGCATTGAAATGATGATAATGAATCGAAGGAAAATTCCTCTGAAAAGTAGAGGGAATAAATATGAGCTTTTGTTAGAGTTAAATAATTTATTTTCCACTAGTTGAATAACACTATTTTCCTTGTCATTTAGTCATGACACCCGTTTGTTAAATAAGGAAAACATCATCTATTTACTGTATTTATTTATAAATGTTTCGGATACTAAGAAGAATTAAATGAATGAAGAGGGTGGATTTTATGGAACAAGAAGAAAAATGGAAAACTGCAGCTGTCTCAATGGCAAGCGATATCAAGGTACAAACTTTTGGCGGAGCGGAAAAGATAACTCAAACTATTGAAGATATGGAAAAGGTTCAAGCGATTATTAATAATTGGAATGCTATGTCAAAGAAATCGGCAAATCTTACAATCGAACAATATGGTTCTCCGAATGAAGCGATTCCAAGTCGATTAATCTGGTACAACAATCGACCTTGGAAACGAACTATTGTCTATCGTGATGAAATCCCACATGATTTCCCACAACCCCATACCGATGTTATCGAGCAAGTTATTAATTATACGGTCCCCCAAGAGATGTTTAACGAGCTTGCTAAGTTTGATGGAAGTTTAATCGTTGAAAAGACAAGGGGCGAGGTATCTTCTCGCTGTGATATGGAGGCTGCGAATTTTACTGCCCTTAACATAATGCACGATATTTGTACTGGAAAGTTAAATGCCGAAAGAGGACGCGCTCTTCTCTGTGAGGTTATGTCGGCTCATATGATGAATAGACCAGCACCTTATGCTGAGAAACTACAGTTCGATGTGTCAAAAGAAGAACAATATGATACAGACGTAGTAATGATTGCTGATGAAATGGTAGAGCAAGCGATAGAAAAAGTAAACGATATAGTCGATGGTAGTATCGGTAATGGTAGGTACCATTAAAAATATAAAAATTCTTTAAGCGTTGTCTTGAATGACAGATTTCTTTTAGGTATTATTACCACACCACTTAAGCATGGACCCTGTACAGGGTCCATGCTTAATCAATGTAATTTTTTATTGAACATTCTGCCCTTTAGTTAAATTAATTCATTCTTTTTTACAGTTCTCCCAAAAAACCCAATTAAAATCAAAAGTGATGGAACTAATGAGAACAAAAAACCAAGTTTTTCATAAAGCATTTCATCCATATCAATTAATAAATAAACGAACTATATCCAGCCATATGAGATCAAAAGTATCTGTGGTTAAATGAACCATCCACAGTAATAAGCCAATTACGACAAATAAAAAAGTCGAAACCAATACTACTTTTTTATCTAACCCATCACCTCTCTCTTTTTCTCCAACTATAATAGTTCTTCTAGTGAAACAAGGAATAAGCGATGCCTTGTTAACGCATCGCAACCTTAAGTTGAATAATTTTCACAACCATTGGAATGGTTTTAGCTAACTCATCATGTTCTTAACTTTTTTACCCCAACAAGTTAAAAGGGTCTTTCAAAGGAACTATTGAGGCACCAGAAGGAGTATTGAAGATCACGCAGATTTCTTGTCATTACGATCTGACGGTACCACAAGGAACACGTGAAAAAGCAGAACGTGCGCTAAACGTATTTGATCGCAACTGCCCGGTTTCACAAACATTAAAGGGTAGTGTAGAATTTGCACATAGTTGGACAATAACAGAAGAAGAGTAATCACATATGTAATACCGTTTATAATAAATAAGCGGTATTACTCTCTTGGAGTATTTTAACCGATTGTCCATTCTACTCCAACTTGGTGAACCTCATTGTCGAATGCTCTGATAAATTCCCCTATTTCTACTTGTTCTCCTATTTTCTCAATATACTCTCTTATCAATACTTAAAATATACTGCCACTTAACTCTTTCGAATACTAGTAAATAACATCTCTAACTGATTTTAGGACAATTCATTTGCATGATTATAGAGTGTAATGTACAATAGAACTCTCCGACATTTATTAACAATTAAGGGGTAATGACCGAAAAGTAGACATTATCTAACTTGATTTCACTCTTGCTCAGTTAAATATAATTTCCCTGTTTTTTTTTAAAATTTCAGATAATTCTGCTATATCAAAAATCCTAGAATTAATATGATTTCTAACTTAATACACTCAGAAACTTCCCGTTAGGCTTACTCATAGATCTCGAAATGCACACACATCAGGAAATAGTTTTCTTGGTAGATACGGTGATTTCAAACCCCTGCAACTGTTTGGGATGTACTCAATTACCTCTGTGTTCCCGTTTTACTTCAAATCACAAGTTTCCCATTTTTCTTGTTACTATTATATTTATTAAATTTTTATTTGTTATTTTATTTAGTGATGGTGGTGTATTCTATGGATAGTAGGTTAAATCGGAAAGGTAAAAAAATGAAGAAAAGAACTGTTCTTAAACGGATAATTCTTATATCAATGATATTATTACTCTCAGTGATAGGATATTCAGGTTATCAATATTTTATGGGTATTAAAGAGGCAGATGCTTCAATCAAAAAAAAGCATGAGTTTAATGCTCCTGAACAGAAAGTTAAGGGTACATTTAATGTCCTCTTACTAGGATCCGATGCCCGTAATGGTGAAGAAATTTCACGTACAGATACAATAATGATTGCTCAATACAATACAGAAACGAATAAACCAAAACTTGTTTCTATCATGAGAGATACGTATGTAACGATACCTGGCTACGGTAATAATAAGATTAATGCTGCTTTTTTCCATGGAGGGCCAGAGTTACTTCGCCAAACGATTAAACAAAATTTTGATATTGATATTCATTATTATGCAATGGTTAATTTTGAAGGCTTTGAAAAAATTATAGATGTGATCTCTCCCGACGGAATCGAAATAAATATAGAAAAACAAATGTCTAAACAAATAGGTGTAACTTTAGAACCTGGTCTCCACAAGTTAAATGGGAAAGAACTACTTGGTTATGCGCGTTTTCGTCATGACCGAAGAGGAGACTTTGGTCGTGTAGAGCGTCAACAAGAGGTCATATCAAGTATAAAAAATGAGTTTACAAGTTTATATGGAATAAGCAAACTTCCGAAAGTGATAGGCACCCTACAACAATACATTGATACAAATTTAGAGACCTTAACGATTTTTAGTATTGCAACAGAAGTGATGTTAAATAAAAGTGAGATAGAAACAATGGTTATACCGATTGACGGGTCTTTTACTGAACCTACTTATCAAGAAGTTGGACAGGTGCTAGAAATAGATTTCGAAAAGAATAAGAATGCTATCCATGATTTTCTTAGGTAGTAGTTAACTCACTACAACTGCGAATGTTAAAAAAATAACCTTTAATCTAAAGATAGATTAAAGGTTATTTTTTGTTACAATGTTATTCTACTATTTACCCAATTCCTTGAGTTTTTTTACCTCTTTTTTCAATCATGCCTTTACAATCTCTTCATCATCGTAACGATAGTCCATTGATGAAAAATATTGGTTACACAATAAATACCTTTGTTTCTACATCCAAAGAATTAACTATAAGCTAGCTCTTTTTCACGTAGCTCAAGGATCTCGGCTGTTGAAGTATGAATTTCCTCTAGAAGCTCTGGATTTTCCATAAGTGACACGCCATATGAAGGAATCATTTCTTTAATTTTTGGTTCCCACGCTTTAATATGTTGTGGGAAGCATTTTGTTAATATCTCAATCATAACTTGTACGGCAGTAGAAGCCCCCGGAGAAGCACCTAGTAATGCTGCGATCGAACCATCTGCGGAAGTAATCACTTCCGTACCAAGTTGAAGCGTACCTTTGCCGCCTTCAACAGTATCTTTGATAACTTGTACACGTTGGCCCGCTACTACTAAATCCCAATCCTCGCTCTTGGCGTTCGGGATAAATTCACGTAATTCTTCCATGCGCTGTTCTTTCGATAACATAACTTGTTGGATCAAATATTGTGTTAATGGTATCTCTTTTACACCTGCCGACAACATCGTTAAGAGGTTATCAGGTTTTATGGAAGTCACCAAATCAAGCATTGAACCTGTTTTTAAAAACTTTGGTGAGAAGCCTGCAAAAGGTCCAAATAGCATCGATTTTTTATTATCGATATATCTTGTGTCAAGATGCGGAACAGACATTGGAGGAGCACCAACCTTAGCTTTGCCGTATACTTTTGCATGATGCTGCTCTACCACATCTGGATTATTACACACCATGAATATGCCGCTTACTGGGAATCCTCCAATATGTTTTCCTTCAGGAATACCTGATTTTTGCAGTAAATGTAAGCTACCGCCCCCGCCTCCGATAAAGACGAATTTTGCAGTATGGCGTTCGACCTGCCCGCTATCAACATTTCTCACTTTCAATTCCCACAAGCCATCGCTAGTACGTTTAATATTATCAACACTATGTTTGTAGTTGATGTCGACGTTTTTACTATTTAAGTGGTCAAATAACATACGCGTTAAGGCGCCAAAATTGACATCAGTTCCTGAGTCGATTTTAGTTGCTGCTATAGCTTCATTCAATGGACGATCTTGCATAATAAGCGGCATCCATTCCTTCAGTTTTGCCGGGTCATCGGAGTATTCCATCCCTTGAAACAGAGGATTGTTTGACAGCGCTTCAAAACGTTTCTTTAAAAACGTTATATCTTGTTCCCCTTGTACCATACTCATATGAGGCAATGGCATGATAAAGTCCTGCGGATTATTTATCAGTTTGCTGTGTACAAGATACGACCAAAACTGCATTGAAACCTGAAACTGTTCATTAATTTTTATAGCTTTGCTAATATCTATAGATCCGTCCGGTTGCTCGACGGTATAGTTAAGCTCGCACAGTGCCGCATGACCCGTTCCCGCATTATTCCATTCGTTAGAGCTTTCCTCTCCCGCGTTTGCGAGCTTCTCAAACACTGTAATTTCCCAGTCTGGTACTAATTCTTTCAGAAGTGTTCCCATAGTCGCACTCATGACTCCGGCGCCAATTAATATGACGTCTTTTTTAGTTTCTCTGTTGCTCATATTTACCAACCTTTTCCCCTGAAATTTGCAGAAAAGATGTAGACGCCACACTAAGCTAAGGCGCCACCTAGTCACACACCTATTCTGTCTTATTATAACTATATCATAGTGTATTACAATGATTTATAGATTAAACTATCTCTTATTATATGATAATTATAAGTTATTTAAAAGCTAGTAAAAGTGAGAAGTCTATCTACAAGGCTTTGGTTTGCCGTTACCAGTGAACCGCCCCTTCTAATTTTCGCCTTACTTATTAAGCGCACTATGAATCAAATATAAATCTAAATAATACACTTTTACTCGTTTCAGAGATTTTGCGAATGCTTACTTTGCACTCTCATATCCAAAATCAATGATTATTGTTAAAACATAGTTTGTGTGAAGAAATGAACTTAACTAAACTACATCTTGTCTAAGTATAACATTTCACAATCTAAAAAGTCTTTTAAAGATTTAAAATCTCAATGAAAAGCTGACTTCACACCTTATAGTAACTTTAGACAACTAAATCTCTCCCTTTATAAAAACCTATTTTTTTATATGCTGCCCGTTACTTTATGTACAGTTCTTCACAACCTTTTTAAAATGACTAACTTCTTTAAGCATCCATCATTTAACATGAAAAGGTTATTCTTTTTACCTAGGGGCTATTTGTAATTCTTCATCTATAACTTTGGTAGCCTCATAAATTACACCACTGTCGGAACTTTTCATATCGAAATAACCGTTATAATACTCCCATATATTTTGATGATTAGAGTATTCTATAAAACTAACTAATATTTCATTAAACAAGAAGATTGCTTCCTTTTCTGTTGGGTGTCCTTCTACCATAAGTCTAAACTTGATATCGTTTTTACCATCAAATGCTGAGGTTGTTGTTTCTATTTCTTCTAATTGTATAAGGTAATCTTCAGATTTTCCAATTGTTTCATTTATATCAATGTCAGGCTGTTGACTACAACCAACAAAGACCAACAAAGTAATAGAAATGAGAGAAATTAAATTTATTTTCCTCATAAATTCTCCTCTCCTCTCCTCTCTTCTTAACACTTAACTTTTAATTCTAACACGTCAGCCTGGTATTTATTGTGGAATTTTCTTGTAATCAACTGCACCCCTAGTCAAATAACGAAAGCGATGCCTAGTTAAAGCATCGCTACCCGTTTGTCTAAGTACATACCCTTCATAAATTTTATATTTATACATGAAAAGTATTTTATTTATAACGAAAAGGCGCATCCTGTACTGAAGAAATTGCGCTTTTAATTTGATAGAGAAATTTTATTATACCACTTTCTAAGCTGATTGATATGAGCCTGATGATAGCGGTTATGGTCAGCCATATGCCATAGACCCCATCGAATGGTTGCTTGCTTTTCGTTTTCATGTCCAAAAGTGACAATTTTATCTAAATCAGTATCGGTTAATTGTGTGCAGGCATCTTTCAACATTTTTATTACAGCTTCGTATTCAGAGATAAGGGTATTTAAAAACTTCCTTTGACCATCGGAAGCCTATTATTTGCATCGATCATGGGACCATATCGCTCTTTTAAAGAATCGGGAAGGGGTTGACCTTTTATTCTATAAATCCAATTAAGATCAACATACATCATATGTTTTATTAACTGAGCGGTAGAATTATTGTTATTATTTGGACCTTTATAATCTACTTCTTCTTGCGTCATGCCATCAGTGATAATTTGTAATCGTTGGCTATTTTCTTTCACCGCGGAATATAATATTCCCACAATTGGTGTCATATTTGCTTCACCTTGTAAATCGTAAAACATCACAGTCCTCCCTCGTCTATTCACAGTTAATCTAATGTTCGCCAGCGATTATAGCATCCGGTACTTGAAGAAATAAATTTATTCACAATGATTAGCTTTATAATATTTCCCTTCATTTGGATATTTCCCATCTGGTGGTGTCCACCCATTTTGGCAAATATTTGTTTCATTTACGACTGAATATGTATAAGTCCAGCCTTTCTCGTTTTCAAAAGTAACTTCTAAGTGATAAGGGTTGTATTGTCTTCCTACTCTACGTTTAATTTGCCACTCTTGATGAGGGTATTCCCCCTCTAAAAAACGGTTTAGTTGTTCGGTCTTTTTTGAAACATGATACTCAATCCAAAAGGGACGAATCGTATAAAATAAAAGCAATAGTACAATCAATGACGATGCAATAATCAAACTAAGTTTCCTGACCTTACTCGGTAATAAAAACGGAATAATAAAAATAACAATTGCAAAAGCAATCGACACTGTAATTTCTATTACTGTTATTGGATGCAATAACATCCCCCCTCTTTTTTATAGAATGTAACAATTAATTGATTGTTTAGTAGTTTTCAACAAACTTGTAGGTTAGTAAAACAACGTTTGCTTACTTTCCAAACAGTATCATTAAGTATTTCTGTTAATTTTAGTGTTATAATTATCTTTTTTCAATTGCCATACGTACGTTCGAAATGACTCCAAGGGACAATATTAACGAACAAACCATTTTTTCAAAACTTGTTCCAAACAATTGTTGTATAAACCCAAAAGACCAAAGTACAACAAAAAACCAACAAATAACGGTTAATGCTCTTTTGTATTTATATAGTATATTTCTGCCAACAATCAGTGTAAAAACCCCTCCAACGATAGAAATAATGAGATTGATAATAGAGATTGGAAGCTGAGTAGCAAAGGATTCAGACCGTCCACCGTTAACCCACGTGAATGGAATAATACCGCTAATAATAAGAACATGGATTAAAATGGTCATCGAGTAAAAAATAATCCCCATAAATACAGCAGTTTCCATATTAATTTTTCTAAGTTTTTTTATCATAAATCGCCTCTTTTCTCCTATGTCATTTATTTAATTTGGTAATGTTCTATTCCTAGAGGTTTAGACATCTTAACCTACTATGAAGTTTTTCTTAAATTACTTGTTTTTTTTGATTAGATAACTTGATATAGTAGCGTTCATATAGGTGAGCCAATAAGTAATATACTATACCACTAGCTACAGTAAAAAAACGAAACTCCCACAGTGTAACAATACTTAATTGAAAGAAGCGGGAATTAATAATTCAAATAGTATGTGCTTTGCTAATCAAACGAGGAATGCGATGCTCTGATACCAAAAATAAAAGAATTACTAATAATGAAAGAAGAATCTTTCCCAAATGACCACACTCCCACAAATTTATACTCACTATGCTAAACTACGTACACACTTCGTTCCTGAAGTTTGGCACTCGCTAATAAAAAATAAGGTATTTAAGGGTTATTTCTGTCTCATTCTTTCTGAAAATAGCACTATCGCTCATCCACTACCAACAATCACAGTTGGTACAAATGCCATGATAACAACCTTTCCCTTTATAAATTTTACCATATTTACAAATAAGTAGTTAATTTATCATTTACCTTTATTTTAATAAAATGGTGGACAGGGTAAACCTTAATTTTCTCTATACAAAAAGACCATCCTTTCAATGGTCTTTTTGTATAGAACGTAATGTAACTCACGCTGAGGATCTGTTCAAATTTTAATGAAATGCGTTCTAATCATTCAGAAATTCTTGGCCGTTTGAACAGCTTTATATAGCCCATTATTAATAATCGCTTCTCGTTGATCTGGAAATTGATTATGTCCCTCAATAACGACTGTTGTAATGTCTGTTATACCAAATACATTCAAATGATTCTTTACAAAGCTCACAGCCATTTCTGAGGAATCTCCTTCGACATATACCCCGCCTCTTGCATTTAATAATGTCACTTTCTTATGAGGTAAAAGTCCAATTAAGCCTGCAGCTGTATATTTAAATGTTTTACGTGGGTGATGCAAATAATCAAGGTACGTGTGTAAAACGGCAGGAATAGTTAAGTTCCAAAGTGGAAACGCCATGACCACTTTATCAGCAGCTATAAACTGTTCAAGGTGCTTAGCCACAACATCATATACAGACTTTTCCTCTAATGTAAGCTCCATTCCTTGAGATGATTTGAAATTTCCATTAATCATCACATCACCTAAATAAGGTAATGATTCTTTAAATAAATCGATTTCAATCACCGTGTCATTAGGATGTGAGGCTTTGTAGCTCTCTAAAAATACATCATATAATCTCCCACTAACAGATTCTTGACGATTGTTCGCTTTTACAAATAAAGTTGTTGTCATTATAATCTCCTCCAAATATGAGTAATAGTGAAACTTAATCTAGACAAACTTCAACCTTCCAACTGAATACTTTTTCTCTTTGCTCTACCATACTGAAAATAGTAAACCAACAGAATGCCCACATGTAAAGCAGCTAGGACGAAGAAGATATTACTGTAAATGAAACCATTTTGGTTGATATTTAACGGATTCCAGTGGACCTCAGAACCAATATCCACAACCGAGCTATAAACCCCTGTAGCTATTCCTCCAGCAATAAAATTCATCATTGAAAAGAATCCCATTCCCACTCCAACTTGATCCTTTGGTAACGTTCTTGAGATTGAATTAGCCATAGCAATAAGCATAAAAGATTGACCGACATTGCCGAAAATCAGAAACAGAGCAATGAAAAATGGAGAACTTCCAGTAAAAGTTGAAAGTAAAACAAAACAAGTCAATAATGCTCCAGATGCAACAAAGAATAGATGAGAGTTCCCCTTCAAATCAGCTAATTTACCTCCCTTTTTCCCCAAAATGGCTGAAGCAACTGCGGCAGGAACCATTGCAAAACCAATCCAACTAGATGTTAGCTGATGAACCTGTGATAGAAGCAGGGGACTAAGAAAATAAAGAGAAAAACCAATTCCGTTTATTAGAAAAGCAAGCATTAAAACGAGGATATACTCCTTGTTTTCAAAGAGCTTAGGTTGAACAAACGGATCGGCAACGGTACGAATTCGAGTTATGAAGAACACCAGAGATAGTAAGCCCCCAATCACAAACCACCATGTACCATTCGTTACACCTAGAAGAAACAAACCTACCGCTACAGCTAATAAACCTCCTCCAATCCAATCAAATTTTCTATAAACCTCCCGCTTCTCATCTTTCAAATATTTACGGTAAAAAGGTAGCGTGATTAAAATTAAGAGAGGGATACAGAATAACCAACGCCAATGAGCAACACCGACAATTAATGCAGAAATTACTGGTCCAAGAGCACTGCCGATTGCCAAACCTACTGCTGCCATGCCTAAAGCTGAACCTCTTTGCTCTTGAGCGATGTAACGCACCGGAATAAGCATGGCGGTTGCTGGGATAACAGCAGCACCCATTGCCTGCAAGCACCTTCCGATAAGTGCTAACCAGAATGTTTGGGAAACTAGACCGACCAGTGAACCGATAGCAAAAAGTATCAATCCGAACGTCAGCAAGCTTTTGAGCTTGTAGCTATCTGCTAACTTACCGTAAGTCACTGTCCCAATCGCATAAATCAGAGCATATGCAGAAGAGAACCAACTTACTTGAGAGATAGAAAGATTAAACTCTTCACTAATATCAGGAAGAACGATGTTAAACATTAACCCACTCATCGCTGAAATGATAAGGGTAAACATTAGAACGATCATCAATTTCTCACCTGTTTGTTGCTGAACTTCCTTTTCCATTCCTTCCACTCCTTTCGTTCTCTTTTTAAAAACAAGATTTTCCTTATCCTTAACACAAATTACACTTCTGACTGTCTGTACTGACTGACATACTGTTTTTAAAAAATACTAGGGGGTTAAAGCCCTAGTGAATATCTGGACACTCTCTATTATAAATTCTTCTAGTGATACGGTTGGAAAGTTGGCATCGGAATCTAGATCGTTCATAAATGCACCAAAATTCATCATCATGAACGACAACGCCTGAACTTCCGGGTTCGTACGTATCAGTTTGTCTTTCTCTAACATAACCTTGAAATAATCTGTTAAGATTTCCATTAATTGTTGAGGTTGTTGCTGTGTTCTTTCTCGAAATCCTGGCATATTGCCTTCTTCTTTAATGCTGATCTGAATCATTTTCCGGTTGCGATTCATAATTTCATGGTACGTCCTGCTTATCAAAAGCAAATCTTCATGTAAATCCCACGTAAGCTTCTCGTTAAAAAGTTTTTTCATCTCTTCGATGTAATGAAAACGCTCAAAAGCAGCCTCGAGAAGATTTTGCTTGCTACCGAAGTGTCGAAACAGAGTCTTTTCACTTAAACCTGCTGTGGTAGCAATTTCCATAGTGGTTACGCCATTGTAGCCTTTCTCGGCTATTAGATTGATAGCTGCCAACAACAATTTATCATTGCTACTTTGATTTTTACTAGTGCTCATTCTTTCACCATCTTTTTTAAATATCGACTGTCAGTACTGACTGTAATTTAAAGGTTATACCATTTAATGTGAAATGTCAAAAGGAATGTTTCTTTTTACGTAAAATTGGGTTTTATGTAAACTCTTATTCCGTTAAATAACCCACTATTTAAAAGTGATATGAAACACAATAAAAAGTATTTTTCATAGTCACCTCCTAAATTCCTTACCTATCAGTCGAAATCAAGCAATCTGCCCTATTTCGAAATTATTTTTTTATCTTATGTAGACTATCAGAAATGTAGTAACCACATAAAATCCAAGCAAAATTGGATAACATATATAAATCAAATATTCCTAAGTTCACGATTTTTCTAAGTTGGTCGTCAAACAAAACAATGAGTAAAACTACTATATTTGGTAGAATTCCGAGTATAGTCATCTTAGTAAAATTAACGCTCCAACTTCCTTCTTTTTTAAATTCTTTTATTAAATGCTTACTTCTAAGAAGCATTCCAAATAAAATTAGTATAGTTATAGGAGTTACAATCGATAAAAAATGTAACATTGGTGTGGTTGGAAAAAAATAAGTATTTTTCCATCCTCTAGATGTCTCTAGAATCAATACTGAACTAAATAAAAATAAAAGCCAAAAGATAAATTTTATTAGATAACCCATCTTCTCACCCTTCCCTATAAATAAGAATACCGGAAGCTCTAATTGCTGCATACTTTTATCAAAGATGTGCCCCCGTTAAACGACAATCTTTGAGCAAGCCGGACCCTTTAATTAAGTAACTGATAAACCTTTATGATAATCCATAAGATAATTAAGATCCAGACCAGAAGTATTATTGAACCAACTATCCAATTTTTCGGCTTACCATTTCTCATTTTCTCTTTAGCTTTAACTTCACAGTCAGATAATACATCCTTGGGTATCATCTTTAAAGAAAACATAATTCCTAATGGTACAATAATAACATCGTCTAAATAGCCAAGTATTGGTATAAAATCAGGTATTAAATCAACTGGACTAAACGCATATGCTACAACAAAGCCTGTAAATAATTTAACATACCAAGGTACTCTTTTATCTTTGTAAGCAAAGTAAAGAACGAATATTTGTCGTTTTAAATTCTGAGCCCAAGCCTTTATCTTCTCCATCATTTCTCCCCATAACATTTTAATAAATAATCTCTACTATAACATTTTTCTACGATGTTAGTGGCACAAGTAAAGGGTGTGATGCCTGTTAAGACATGTACCCTTTACTTGAATACGTTGATTTATTGAACTGAACTACAGTGACCTGCGATAACGTTTAATCCATCTTTATCCCTCCGCCAAACACATATGTAGTACATTTCATCTTCAATCGGTTTCTACAATCATCTTGCTGACAATTGTCTCATCATAGCGATGTTAAATTTGGTCGAGGGATTTGAATCTTCTTGTTGGTGAGTCACAGCCTTTAATGAAATAAAGTTCTCTTTTAACGGTTAATACTACCGCCAAGTCCTACATTAGTGGCCGATGATTTTTATATACTTCTATTTCAAGTACCTATAAAATACCCTCAATGAAAAGGGAGAACAGTAACATAAGTAGAATATAGTAGAAGGACGTAAAATCAAGGATTGTCTAAGAAAGGGGTATACTTTGGGAAAAATTATTTTATCTACAGAAAGTGGAGCAGATTTACCAAGAGATTTAGCTGAAAAACATGATGTTCAAGTAGTCCCCATGCATATCATTATGGATGGAAAGGATTATTTAGATGGTTCATTACCGGTAAAGGATATATATAACTACTATGAACGTACAAAACAAATACCATCTACAACGGCCACAAATATTCATGAATATCACCAATTTTTCAAGAAGATAAAAACAGACTTTCCTGATTGCACCATTATTCATATCGGTTATACCTCAAGAGCTTCTTCTTCTTTCCAAAATGCAATGAATGCAGTAGAAGACTTTGATAATGTGATTCTAATTGACGCTTTAAATGTAACAGGTGGATTAGCTGCTATTGTAATGTATGCTGTTACCTTATTAGAAAATGAACCTACCATTGAACCTGCACACTTAGTAGAAAAAATAGAATCTAAAGTTCCCAAATCAAGGCTGGCTTTTGTTCCCGGTAACTTAGAATTCTTAAGAGCAGGTGGACGTGTAAGTAATGCCGCTTATATCGGAGCGTCTTTGTTAAAAATAAAGCCACGCATTGATTTAGTTGAAGGAAAGCTTGTTTCAACGAAAAAATATCGTGGAAAAGTGAGTTCAGTTACAGAAAAACTACTACGTGATTATTTAAAACAATATAACATTGATCGAGAACAACTTTATTTAATATACTCACTAGGCCTTGACGAAAGGATCCAGCAACGCCTGTATGAAATTGCAAAAGAAACTGGCTTCAAACATGTAAGATGGATACAAGCTGGCGCAATGATTTCAACTCATGCAGGTTCTGGAGGCTTCGGGATAGCAGGATTAGAAGTATAAGGTTTTTTAACCGTTAGTACCCCAATTATAAAGGAAATTGCCATGCATCCTATTAACTTTCTCTTACTCTTCATCACCTTTGCCCCATACCTTAATTTGAATAAGTGTAACCTCAAGTTAATTTCAGCATTAATTTCCTTTTGATTGGGTACAGTACAAAAAAAGCATTCCTACTTATTGTAGAAATGCACTCACTAGTCAATCATACAGAGTACCCATCAGCGCTGTAGCAAAGAGAACTCTGGAATCCTATCTCAACTCTTTTAATTTTCAGACAAACACAATTTTAACTCAATTGTAAATAACTAACCAATACGAATAGGGACTTTACTTCAAGTAATATTATTTTAGACATGGTGGGACACTAGTTAGAGCTTAAACTACTTAGAAAGGAGTAAAAAATGCAAAAACAAACCATTTTATTTAACCTTGACGATACATTATCATACTGTAATAGATATTTTAACCAAGTTATAGGTGAGTTCGCTGATCAAATGACCAAATGGTTTGACTCCATATCCAAGGAAGAAATAAAACAAAAACAACTTCAAATTGATGTTACAGCAATTAGTCAGCACGGTTTAAAGTCGGAACGGTTTCCCGAGTCATTTGTTGGAACTTATAATTACTTCTGTGACTTAAAAGGGAAGGAAAAGAAAAAAGACGAAATCCAATATTTAAGAGAGTTGGGGTTTAAGGTATTTGAAATTCCCGTTGAACCAATTCCATATATGAGTGACACACTACACCGTTTAAAAGAAGAGGGACATGAATTATATTTACATACAGGGGGAGATGAGGCTAATCAAAGCAGGAAAATTACCCAATTAGAACTCGCTACATTTTTTGAACATCGTGTTTTTATTTCAGAACATAAAGATACAACAGCTCTATCTGATATTTTAAAAACAATTGATTCCGATCCTAAAGTAACATGGATGGTTGGAAATTCATTAAGAACTGATATTGTCCCAGCACTTGAAATGAATATTCATGCGATATATATTCCAGCTGAAACGGAATGGCAATATAATGTGGTTGACGTTAACGTTGAGCACAGTAGTTCTTTCTTGACACTTAATTCCCTTCAAGAAGTTCCTGATGTAATTCATACGCGTATCCAAGAGCATGCAATGTCAACTTATAGATAGTACTTCAATAGTTTCGTGAAAAATGAAAGCTAATGCTATTCTCTTGCATACAGTGTACCATTCCTAGAATAGACGCCTCCCACTTACAGCCTAAGCATAAGTGGGAGGTGTCTATCCTCTTACTATTTTCATTTAAAATGACATAATCACTTCACAAAATCAAACATTGAGCGCACTTCAATGTTTGAAGGCAACTTAGAAACAAAGTGATTCTCTCCACCAAATTCACGTGATAAGAAACTTATTTTCTTTGGAACTCCTGGTATTAAATCAAAATAGTTATCTGTAAAGATGCCTTCCGAATCCGTCATTACCCAAACGTTTTTTGCAAATACATCTGTCTCAAAAGTTAATTCTGTTTGTCCATTGATAGTTGATTCTTTAACTGTAATCTCAGCTAACGAAAGTTTAATTTCCTTTAATGAAACAAAGTAATGCTCTTTCCAATCAATTACTTCTCCACGTTCCTTCAATGTCACAGAAAGGATTAGTCGGCTAGGATCATGATTAACGATAAGCTCTTTTGTAGACAATGTCATGACAGATTGACTCGAGTTCGCTTGTACCTCGACATCTTGTTCTATTGATAATAACTGGTTTCCATTAAAATCAAATAATTGTATTTGAACGGTTCCCTCTACTGCTTCAAGTAAGTCTGTGATGACGTAGATATCTGTTGAATCATTAGTGGAAGTTATCGATAATGCCTTGTCCTGATAACTCTTTTTCGTGTAATACTGAAGTGCTTTCCATCTACCGTAATAATCCATACTAGACCAAGAAGCAACAGGCCAGCAATCATTCATCTGCCAATAAAGTGTCCCCATACAATAAGGCTTATTTCTTCGATGTGCTTCAATCGCTACCTTAATTCCTTCAGCTTGAAGAATGTGACTCAGATATAAAAACGATGGGAAATCCTTCGCTTCTTTTAAGTACATTTCCATGTAACTTTTTATTAATTGATTTCCTTGTCCATTTTTTTGATGCCAGAGCATTACTTCCGACTCAAGTTCCATTTCATCTTCTTTTGCAAACGATTTTACCGTTTTAAGTTCTGGGAATGACTGGAACCCGTATTCACTCATAAAGCGACCAACATGATTTGTATATTCCTCGAACGGCTTTAATCCATGCCAGACATCCCAATAGTGTATGTCACCGGTGGTTGAATCCGAATTAGAATGTTGATGTTTATCTCCAGTAATTTCAGTCATAGGAGAAGATGGCCAGTACTCAGCGCCAGGTGCATATTTTGTAACCTCTTCCGGAAGAATACGATGAAATATATTTTCATAGTCGCCCCAAATCTTCTCGCGAATTTCTGGTTCGTAGTGTTTCTTCCATCCCCAGCCAGCATCTTCATCATAATGAGCCCATGCCGCGTCAATTTCATTGTTTCCACACCATAATACGATACTAGGGTGATTTCTTAGTCGCTTAATATTCTCTTCAGCTTCTATTCTAACATTTTCAAGAAATAACTCATCACCAGGGTACATACTGCAAGCAAACATTAAGTCTTGCCATACAAGAATTCCGTATTCATCACATAGATTATAAAACTCGTCATATTCATAAATGCCGCCACCCCAGATACGAAGCATATTCATATTGGATTCGGCTGCGCTTGCAATTTCGTGTCTATATCTTTCGTATGTCACTTCTGTTTGAAAACTATCATTCGGTATATGATTAGCTCCCTTAATAAACACCGGAACGCCATTTAATTCAAAGAAAAAGGTCTTCCCTTTATCGTCTTTCTCTTTGACAATCCTTACTGACCTAAGCCCTGTTTTAACTGTTTTTGTAGCATACTCTTTACCATTTTTATTTATTGTAGCCGTACATTCATAAATATGCTGGTCTCCTAGGCCTCGGCACCACCACAGTTTTGGATTAGGGATTGTTACATCAATCTCTACTATATTTAACCCTTGATTAAGTTCAACTTCTTTAGTTAATACCTTTTCGCCAATTGTTACCATAACCTTTTCCTTACAAGCTTTTTCCGCTTCGACTTCCAAAACAGCAGTAACTTCTGCTAACGTAGACGTGACATTATTTTGACGAATAAAAAATGATTCAATTTTATGATCGAACCATCCTTCTAACTTCACTTGCTTCCAAATTCCACTTGTAACAAACCTCGGTCCCCAATCCCAACCATAATGGTAGGGAGCTTTTCGTGCAAAAATACTTACTTTCTTGTCACCAAGTCCTCCATCTTCAGAATGGTCATTTGTTGCAGGAAGATCGTATCCTAATTTCTCAAGTTTCGGTAAATCTTCATTTATCGGTGAGCGAAACAAAACATTTAATTTGTTATTTTCTCGTTTTAGAAGTTCACGAACACTTTTTTTCCAGGTTCTAAACATATTATTAGCAGATAGAATCAATTGATCGTTTAAATAGACATCTGCATATGTATCGAGTCCTTCAAAAACAAGATTTATTTGGGAAGAGAATAATAGCTCTTCAGCTACATGAAATGTTGTCTCATACTCCCAATCCTTTTTATCAATCCACTGGACGTCTCGTTCATTTGTCCCAATAAAAGGATTGTTAATCTTTTTATTTGCTAACAAATCTGTATGCACACAGCCGGGAACTTTAGCCACCATCCACTCATTTTCATCTTTTGCTTTGAATTTCCATTCCGTTAAATATATCTGGTTTGGTAACAACTCTACTCTCCCCTTCTATAATTCACTTTTTGCATTATACTTTTCTAAAAAGTATTTTTGTTATATTTGTTATTCTTTTGTTATTAAATAATATAACATAATTAGTATTTTGTAAATTATATTAAGAATACTAAAAAAAGATTCACTTAATAAAGTGAATCAAAGGTGTTTGTCTAAGAGCTGAAAGGAGTATTTGCATACTCCTCCGTTTTAATTCGAAATTTATTCTGCTACTCGAGCTCTTCCAGCTGCCCATTTTTCGTTTAAGTCGTCCATAATATCATCGAAGCTTACTGAAAGGTTTCCAATTCCCGCTTCAATAATCATCTGTTTGAATCCTGGTTGCCATAGACCAACTTCACTCTCGTTATCAATTTCGTCTAACCAGCCTTCTTCCCCTTCTCTATGAGTCGCATCAGAAATAAACTCTACGCCTAGCTCTTCAAATGCTCTTAAGGTTTCTGGATAGTCCTCTCCTACAACTGGAGAAATTCCTCCTTGGTCAATCGCATAGTTTGATTCATTGATAAACCAATCCAACCACGCTCTTGCTGCTTCTTTGCTCTCTGAATTCACATTAATTCCGATGTTGAAATCTGCACCTACTACCGAGTAAACTATGCCATCTTCTTGTGTATACCGGATAGGCATGTACCCCATTGATAGTGGGTCAGCCGCTAATTCTTGTATTTGTGTAATTGCCCACGACCCTAGTACCATTGTTGCTACTTCCCCATTTCCCAATCCTTTAATTCTGTGCGTGAGATTTTGAATATCTATATATCCCAATTATTAACGAATTAAATCCTCTCCAATACTATCTAGATGTGTGAGAATAGATAAAGGTAGAATTTCCTTTCATTTCAAAAGAACAAACCGTTGCTGGAATAATAAAATGATCTCCTTTCTTGATTTCATACGAGACCGAGTTTACAAGAATTTCCCCTTCACCATCAAGAATGCTGAACAGCAAATACTTTCCAGTTGTTTCTATTTTTGCTTTTCCATCTAATAAACCGTGAAACACCGTAAAGTATCTTTCTAAAACTAGCCTCGTTTGGAGTAAATCACCAACTTGAGTCACCATTCTCTCTTGACTCACATCATGATGAGGAATCATTGTTACATTAATTGATTGATAAAGGTGTAGATCTCTTTTTGCTCCTTTATCATCTGTACGTTCATAATCATACACTCGATAGGTCGTATCTGAACTCTGCTGTGTTTCTAAAATTACCGAACCTTTTCCGATAGCGTGAATCGTCCCACTCGGAACGTAATAAAAATCTCCCGGTTTAATTTTCACCTTTTTTAATAACTGTTCCCATTGTCCGGTTTCAATCATTGAAACGAATTCTTCTTTCGTCTTTGCATAATGACCAACAATAAGTTCAGAATCAGGTTCACAATCTACAACAAACCAACATTCCGTTTTACCTAATTCGCCATCTTCATATTTTTTCGCATACTCATCATCTGGATGAACCTGAACAGATAAATCCTGACTCGCATCAAGAATTTTTACCAGAAGCGGAAATTGCTCCCCTTGCTCATTTGCAAAAAGTTCACGATGACTTTCCCATACTTCAATTAATGACTTTCCTTTTAAGGAGCCATTTTTGACATATGACGGGCCATGCGGATGAGCTGACATTCCCCAACACTCTCCGGTCGTCTTTGTTGGAAGAGGGTAATGAAATTGGTCTCTAAGCTTTTCCCCACCCCAGATACGGTCTTTAAAAACAGGTTCCAAAAAAAGCGGTTCCATGTAATGTGTCATTTTTTCCACCTTCCTATCCGATTCGTTACTGATGAATTAATCTGAAAGCATTCGCAACTTTTTAGCTGCCTTTTCGTATGTCAGTCAATAACCTAACTGATTTCACTGTTCCTCCATTTTTCCAAGTTTTCTATATTTCTTATCACTTTAGTTTGTGATATTTTACAAGTGATGCAGCCCCGATTAATCCAACATCATCGCCTAAAAAAGCTGGGAGAAAGTCCACTTGATCACCCATTGGCTTCATTGCTTGTTTCTTTGCAAATTCAACAGCAGGCTTTATCAAATAATCACCAACTTTACTAACCCCACCTCCAAAAATAATCACTTGAGGATTGTAAAGATGTATAATATTTACAAGTACGACACCTAAATATCGCTTTGTTTCCTCTACCACTTCCAAAGCTAACGGGTGGTCCTTTTGTGCTGCTGAAAAAATTTCTCTCGTATTCCATTCATGTTCTCGTAAAACAGAATTCGGTGTTTCCTCACTGAACTTAGTCTTCATACGTCTTTCTATCCCTGTTCCTGAAACGTACACTTCAACGCAACCATTATTTCCACATCCACATAGAGGTCCATTAGGGTTAATAATCATATGACCGACTTCCGCCGCACTCCCATTATTTCCTAATTGGAGTTGGCCATTATCGATAACTCCACTACCAACACCCGTGCTTATTGTTAAGTAGACAATATTACGCTTACCTTTTCCATTTCCGAAATAATATTCACCTAGAACAGCCGCATTGGCATCATTATTTAAATAAACAGGCATCGAAAATTCATCCTCAAGAATCTGCCGCAAAGGGATATTTATCCAGCCCTTTAAATTTGGTGGAGATTTAACAATGCCATCAAAAACATCTAGAGGACCTGGACAGCCTATGCCGATTCCAAGAATACTCTCTTTTCCATGTTGCTGAACTACTGAGTGAGAGACCTCATAAATAAGTTCTTTTAATCTTTCAATCACTGCAGTGGGACCTTCTTCCGCTAAAGTAAGCGTCGTTTTTTTTTCAATGAGTTCCCCTTTTTCCGTAAAAAGCCCTACCCTTATTTGAGTTCCACCTAAATCGACACCTAGTATATACATTTCTCCACCCCTTCATCTATAAAAAGAGAACAGACCATACTCCTAAGAGATGCTCTGATTCCTTATAGCTATTCTACTTTGATCATCATTATAAAACCAACCATCGCGTCTGCTCCTACATTTGTCCAAATTTCTCAATAGCACTCAACAAAAAAAAGACCGCCCTATGGACGATCATCGTGGTTAAATCTTGTAACCTTTAACAAAATTATTTATTCTTGCCTTTCTGTTTCCTGATATTTAAGCAACTACCAAATATACTGAATACCCATCACCTATTAAACACGCAAGTAAATGCGATTACCAGAAGGATCTGAAGTAACGAAATTCCCATTTTCTTCATCGAGAGGTGCGCCTATATTCTTCAACTGTTCAATAATTTTATTTCTCTTTTCCTCATTTGGTAGCATTAGATTAAATGATTCAAGTCCAACACTATTAGGAAATGGATTAGGTGCACCTACGCCATTCCAAGTGTTTAAGCCAATATGGTGATGGTATTTACCATCCGAAATAAAAAGTGCCTGATTACCAAATCGGGTGACAACTTCAAATTCAAGTCCCTTGATATAAAATTCTGCCGTCTTTTTTAATTCGGAAACATGTAAATGGATATGTCCCATAACAGTGCCAGCAGGTAGCTCTGTCCACGATTGCTGTTTCTTGCCAGATAGGAGGTCTGGAAAGTTCAACGGATCAACCGCCATTTTAACTTCACCATTTTCCCAATTCCATTCGGTAGGGTCACGATCTGCGTAAATTTCAATTCCATTTCCATCTGGGTCTGATAAATATAGAGCTTCACTCACAAGATGGTCTGATGAACCGAACTGTACACCACTGTCTACAAAATGTTGTACTATATTAGCTAAATCAGAACGTGTTGGTAGAAGAAGTGCAAAGTGATATAATCCAGTAGTTCTTCCTTGCTTAGGAACAACGTTATGTGGTTGTTCAATTGATAATATAACTGTCTTTCCATCTACAGTAAGATTTGCGGATTTTTCAAATTGTTCCAATACCTGAAAGCCAATCACTTCTTGGTAATATGCTAACGAGCGTTCTAAACTTTGTACCTTTAAGTTTACTTGACCGACGAATGTAATAGGTTCACGATGAAAGTTCATTTTGTTACCTCCTTGTTAATTAAGCTTTCTCCGTACGAAACAGAACGTTATCTAAAGCGAAAAATGAATGTTTGGTTGTGGCTAGATATATTGAAATTGCCATTAAAGCTAAGTCGAGTTCATAGCCTGCCATTTGTCCATTTCCAAGAAATCCGGCAGCGAGTTTAACTTTAACAATCGCAACAGCCAAAATAATAACAAATAGAATTGAAATAATCCTGGTTCCCACTCCTAAAACCATAGCAATCCCACCAATTAATTCTATAAGAGCTACCAGATAGGCGCTAAAGCCTGGAAGACCTAAACTTTCAAAAAATCCGACAGTATTCTCAATACCACCTTGAAATTTTGCTAACCCATGTATTAAGAATGTTGTACCTAAAAATAATCTTAACATTGTTGTAGCTACTTCATCTTTTCTTAACATTTACTTCGCACTCCTTCGTTATCATTTTATTCTTAACTAACAAACAAACCACTTTCAAAACACAATTCATTAGCTAGTTACTTAATGTAAGTAAGTATAGTATTACAATTAAGTGAAGTCAAGTAAGTTTTTTATAAAAAATATTTAATTATTTGTAAATATGTTTATAATATTAGTAAGGAGTTGATTTAATTGGATAAGTCGATTTGTCCTAGATTCGAAAAAGCCATGGGGATACTAAGTCAAAGATGGTCTGGAATAATTATTTATCAGTTATTATTAGGACCGCAACGTTTTTGTACTATTGAATCTTCAGTTGGTGTAAGTGGTAGAGTACTTTCAGAGAGGTTAAAGGATTTGGAGAACGCGGGGATTGTTAAACGAGAAGTTTACCCAGAAACTCCCGTTCGTATTGAATATTCGTTAACAGAAAAAGGTTTTGCCTTGGAACCACTTATGAGAGATATTGAAAAATGGTCCCAAACATGGTTAGAAGCTTAATAGTAACCTCTTTCGAATTTAAGAATTTATATATAAAAAGATACAACGGGGTAAAATATTAGCCTTTGTATCCTTTTTTTTTGTAAATGAGGTTGATTACAGCCACAAGAATGTACCATCTCTGCCATGTTTTTTACCAGCAGTTGCCACGAAATTTACCACTTGTTGTCAACGTATTACCAATAGAAAAACATCAAGGATTTTAAAAGTAAAAAAGCCTAATCCTCTATTTTCACCGAGGAATAAGGCTTATGTTCTTCAGCAATCGTGCCCGATTCGTAGAATATCATCTTCTATTGAATAATATATTTGTACTGTGCAGCAAATGACTTTGTTTTGTTAGTTGTTCTTCTTAAACGTAAGCACCCATTAGTTTAATTTTTTCAAAAAACACGTGTGGTGAAAATTTCCACCACACGTGTTAAGACTTTTTATTTATTAATTAGTTGCTTCCGTTCTTCCATCTGAGGGGGCTCTTCCATCCACCCATTATTAATCATTATTTTTGCACCTTTATGGGCATATTCAAAGGTATCTTTCATAAAAATAGCCATTTTTGCTGGTAAATCATTTCGTAAACTAAAAGCAGTTCCTAATGAGTTGCTCCCCATAGCAAAACTACAAAAAAGACTTGTGCAATACATCATCAATTTATCAGAAAATGGAGCCACCGTTGAACGAGTTGGATTGCCACCCGATGATTCAGGGGTTTGTATACCGCTTTGTAGTAAGGATTCGGTTAATTCCTTTATAATACCTTTAGCAAGTTCTACTCCTTCATTAAAGAATTTGCCGACTTCTTCTTTATTTGCACATTGAGCAAAACCTGTAATCAGCTGCATCCCAGTGAGATTTGATTCAATAGAATGGTGAAGATGAGCAACCTCTACCGCATTTAATGTCCGCTTTTCACTAAATGGATTAATGGCGAGTCCACCTAAATAGGTTATATTTTTTACAAACTCAACCGATTTTGGCATTGAAACATAAGGAGGGCGAGCAAGCATGCCTTTTTCAAGCAAATATTGTGTACAAAGCTTATAATACTTCTGAGTAACGGCAGTAAGGTCTTCAAAAATTGTTACAATATCTTCTCGATATGCCATTGTTATATTTAGTGAATGCAATGCCATACTAATTTCTTTTAGTAGACGAACAAACATTATGTCGAAACCGTTATCATATAACTTCGGCACCCCTATGTTGACATCTTGATCGGTATACCCGACTGGTATAACAGCACCGTCATTTTGTAAAATTCCCATTATTTTACCAACATATAGGTCAACTTCTCCATGTAAATTAGTCAAAATTCCCTTGGCTTTATCATCATCGGCTCTCTCAATAAAATACTCTAACATTCGTAAAATCATTGTTTTCTGTTGATATGTAAGCCATAACGCACCTAGTTCAGATGAAGTAATTGCTGGTTTCTCAGGCATATAGCGTTCCTCCCTAAAGTTATTCTCACTTTAGTTTGACCTCATTATGTATAGTTATTCTGTACAAGATTATTTTCCGACATATTCTGTCTACATTATTTACATATTATGACCTTTCATGGTTTATTAGGACATACGACCTCACTTAGTGTCTCTGTGAGAAAAGATTTAAGAGATTTTTTATGATTCGTGTGATGATGACGGAAAGAAAATGTATCATCAAACAGTTGAACTCCTGTTAGAAAAGGGACATTTCCAAAGAGACCCTTATTTCTACCCTGAAGAAAATTCGCAGCTTGTTTCTGGGCAACAATTTTTAGATGTTTTATCACGGTTATTATTAACATGAGTTTCTCTTTCCTTATGCAACAATCCTGTCTCTACAGTTTAACATTAATTTCCTTTTTATTAGCACAGAAAAGATGCATTACCGTTGTTGTGGTAATGCACCCGTTAGTTCAGTATCATTCCTTTAATAAAACAGTTGTTTAGCTATCCATTATCTTTAGTTGTTACAACAATAATATCTGTTGAACCAACCTTCCATTCGTCATCCCAATCACTATAATGTGAATGACATAACTCTACTTCTCCAATTCCTTTTCTATGTTGTTCTTTTACTTCTTGTAGAAACTCGATTATTTTATCTAATTCTTTTATATCAGATTGAATAGAAACCTCTTGTAATTCCATTAAATTCTCACTATCTTTTTGATAACCAAATACTTTCAAACCATTCTCCTACTTTCCATACTTTTTTCAAGTATCAACTTGTTCTTCACCTCTTGCCACCCGTTTGTTGAAGAAGCATTACTCTTTCTTATCTTGAAATGCTTTGATTTCATCTAATTTATTATCAATTTTGTTTAATTTCTCATTGGTATTATTAAAATAATGAGCAATTCTTGATATTCCGTAAATCACTAATACGAATAGAATAAGACTAAAAATCGCACTTAAAGCATCCATAACTTCACAAATCCCTTCTTCCATTTAATATTTCATCAAATATCGATTACTTCTTATACTCTTCTGCACCGATAGATGAGTAACACCTAATACTTTATTTTATCTTAGCATTAATTTCCTTTTATTTAGGAGAAAAAAGAAAAAACGTTCCTGCTTTTATTACAGAAACGCACCCGTTAGCCATCCATGCAGCGCAAAAACGGCGCTGCACCACAGAGAATGAAAATGGTTGAAAACCGTCAATACTGATTCTAAGGCTGGGAGAGGAAGTAGGATTTTCCTTATTGAAGTAACCTGCTTCTTTACTTTAATAAAAAAGGCGATTACCTTGTTAAGCAATCGCCACCCTTTAGTTAAAAAATTATTTTTTCTTATTTTCCTTTATCCATAACACGACTATCCAAGAAATCACTAGAGAAATTGCAAGCAAAAAGATATTACGATTGTCATTAAGACCTCTTTCCCAAAACCCACTATATCCGAAAAGACTCGCTGTACCTATTACAATAAATAAAATGACAAAACCAATAATCACTTTAAAAAACCAATCTTTAAAAAAGTCCAGAATACGCATCCTCATTTTTAGGTTACTCCTTGTAAGATATTAAACCTATG
>NZ_KZ454943.1:4251696-4268202 GCF_002797395.1 Bacillus solitudinis | reverse complement strand
ATAACTCTACTTCTCCAATTCCTTTTCTATGTTGTTCTTTTACTTCTTGTAGAAACTCGATTATTTTATCTAATTCTTTTATATCAGATTGAATAGAAACCTCTTGTAATTCCATTAAATTCTCACTATCTTTTTGATAACCAAATACTTTCAAACCATTCTCCTACTTTCCATACTTTTTTCAAGTATCAACTTGTTCTTCACCTCTTGCCACCCGTTTGTTGAAGAAGCATTACTCTTTCTTATCTTGAAATGCTTTGATTTCATCTAATTTATTATCAATTTTGTTTAATTTCTCATTGGTATTATTAAAATAATGAGCAATTCTTGATATTCCGTAAATCACTAATACGAATAGAATAAGACTAAAAATCGCACTTAAAGCATCCATAACTTCACAAATCCCTTCTTCCATTTAATATTTCATCAAATATCGATTACTTCTTATACTCTTCTGCACCGATAGATGAGTAACACCTAATACTTTATTTTATCTTAGCATTAATTTCCTTTTATTTAGGAGAAAAAAGAAAAAACGTTCCTGCTTTTATTACAGAAACGCACCCGTTAGCCATCCATGCAGCGCAAAAACGGCGCTGCACCACAGAGAATGAAAATGGTTGAAAACCGTCAATACTGATTCTAAGGCTGGGAGAGGAAGTAGGATTTTCCTTATTGAAGTAACCTGCTTCTTTACTTTAATAAAAAAGGCGATTACCTTGTTAAGCAATCGCCACCCTTTAGTTAAAAAATTATTTTTTCTTATTTTCCTTTATCCATAACACGACTATCCAAGAAATCACTAGAGAAATTGCAAGCAAAAAGATATTACGATTGTCATTAAGACCTCTTTCCCAAAACCCACTATATCCGAAAAGACTCGCTGTACCTATTACAATAAATAAAATGACAAAACCAATAATCACTTTAAAAAACCAATCTTTAAAAAAGTCCAGAATACGCATCCTCATTTTTAGGTTACTCCTTGTAAGATATTAAACCTATGTACCATTATTGCATATTGTTGTTTATAAAATTATATGTACATTCTTCAAATAACCTGTTTAATAAGAAAGCGACTGCTTTTTTCCAAGCAATCTGGCCCTAGAATGGAAAATAAGCGCTTATCCTTGTTCAAGGAAAGCGCCAGATTGTTGAAGGTCGTATTTATTCTTATTGAAGATAAGCTACCCTTTACTTAAAAAACAATTAATCTTAAATCATTTTAAATTATACTTTTAAAAACGATTATTGGTTTATCTTATGGAAAATTAGTCTAAAGCCAATCTAATATCAACTTCTCGCTCTACATACTTCCACTCAAGTGTAGTACGAAGACTTGATACTAACTCTTCGAAATCCCTAGAATAATCTGGAGAATACTCAAACCAAGTGATAAAATCAAATGGTTCACCAAGGTCACGCGAGTGGTGTAATCTTCGTGCAATGGCAGGCAAGTATCGTAGTCCTTTTTTAATATGTTGAGACTGTTCCTCCAAAATCTCACGTCTTTCGTCCTGTGCAAGCTCCCACCATTCAACTGATTTCTTTATTGGTATCAATGCAGCACAAGTAGCTTCTTTTCTACCAAGTGGCGGTGAATGCTTATTTAAATGTTCTTTCTCTTGACTTGTGGTATAACGCAAGTTGCTTGTTACACCCCGTAGTATCCAATTTGTGTTGAAAGAAGGATTTTCTATAGAACCATCAACTATTTGGAGTTTCTCAACTGGTTCCAAGGGTTTTCCAACTACATTTTCAATTCGGACAACTTTCCAAGGTCCTTGAACTCCACCAACAAATGAAACTATTTTTGACATTTTCTACTCCATTCCCTCAATAAATGAGAACCTAATAATACAGATTCATACTACTATAATCTGGAAAACATATCTATTCTGTTGTAAGTAAGTCTACCAATTATTTTAAGTAACCAGTTGTCAGTATCCATACTTAGGAATCGTAATTCTTTGTAAAGAGTATCTAAATATTGATTCTTGTACTAAATGCCTCGTTAGCACAAGAAGGAGCTTCCGAAACGACAACCCCAGTTATTCCGTTCAAGCACCCGTTAGAATAACTTCCTTTTTCGTATTTTAGTGATTAAAACAAAAACTAAGAAACCAATTATATAAAGTCCAGTCAATAACCAGATATAAGTAATTGGGTTTGTCTTAAAAGCAATTAAAATCACATCAATTGGATAAATTTCGCTACAATATTGAACATCTTGAGGTGTAAAGATGAATTTTGGTTTACATTCTGATTGTGGTAAATAAGCTATTTTACTTGTTATAAAAATCGAATAAACATATGATACCAAGAAAATAGGTATGCATATTAACCACATTATCCACCATTTTTTCACACAAATCCCCCCATTTTTTTTACCTTTTTATATCTCTCATATCATTTAGTTAATTTTACCAGATATTAAATGTTCCTTGTTAAACAATCCTCCCTCTATATAGAAAGGTAAATCTCTCGATTTTTCGTTTTTTCTCACTATTTCATAGTCATCCATTTTTAATAGACACCGAAAACATGGAATAAAGTTGTGTTTCAGGTATATTTTGGAGTTGAGAAGCAAAAAAGACTGTAGGTACCCAAACCACTCTACCCAAAAAATGGATATTTGACCAAAGTATGGTCGCGCTGGTGGATGTCTACATTTCTCATGGAGGTCAACCCTCCCATATCTCACAGAGTCTATGCTCCAAAATTCCTTCGTCCAACCTTTCCATGAGGTAGATGTCAGTTATGCTGCCCGACAGGATCTATGTCCGTATTTTAGTTGTTTTACTGACTAATCCGTGCTTCAAATGTCTATTAATTAATGAGATTAACTACTATAAAACCATGTTCTATACGTTCAATCGAGATTACTAAGCTACCTTTGGCAGTACAGCCATATGAGGAATATCCTTTAGCATTCTTTCTTCACTAAACTCAAATTGCTTCTTACCAATTGCAAATAACACTCGTATCAATTTATTACATAAAGCTATCAGTGACTGCATCTTTTTCAATGGATTGTCAGGACGTTTTGTATAGTATTCATGTAAGGCTTTAAAAGCAGAATTCTTAGCTACAAGGGGCATGACAACTCTAAACAAGAGGGCTCTTAAGTTTTTCCTGCCTCTCTTTGTAATTCTTGTTTGCCCCTTATGTTTGCCTGACGTGTGTTCCCTCAAACTTAATCCCGCAAGTTTTATAATTTGACGAGGATGTGAGTAGTAACTTAGATCTCCAATTTCCGCAAAGAACCCAGCTATCGTATCTTTTCCTATACCAGTAATCGCCAGCATCTGGTGTACTCCTGGTATTTGTTCTAATAGCTCGTCCCTTTTAACCTCTAGTTGTTCAAACTTTTTTGTAATGAGTTCATACTTATCTAACAACGTGCTTAACTCTAATTTGGCCAAATCTGAACCCTCACGGATTCCAATGGAAACACTGGCCGCCTCCTTTAATTCTTTTATTCTACCTATACCCACTGCACGTTTCGCTACTTTTCTAATATGAGCTAATAACTCTTGATCAGGGAGTTGAACTAACTCATGTGGTAGAAGATTCAGTTTTAATATTTGCAGAGCTGACAGCCCTTCCCAATCCTTAAAAACTGTTAAGATTTCAGGGAAATATCGGTCAATCCAATTGTGGATTTGCCCTTGTACTGCTTGTAGATCAACGGATAATTGATCGCGTATTTTTCTAGCTATTCTGAGATTGGCATATATCCCTTCTGGAATATTAGGTTCAGCGTATCTTCCGTCTTTCACTAATTGAGCAATGACCTTAGCATCTTTCACATCATTCTTAGTTGGGGAATTATCATCTAATTCCTTTGTCTTCTTGACATGCGCTGGATTGACAACCACAAGCTTGAGATTAGTTTTTTTAAGATAATAAGCTAAATTAAGCCAATAGTGTCCCGTAGGCTCAACACCGATGATTACTTTATTCATGTTTTGTTGAGCCTGAATCTCTTTAATCCATTCAACAAATATATCAAAACTATCTCTCGCATTTTCAAAGTATAGAGGTTTACCAAACTCCAAACCTCTGAAGTCTTGCGCACGAGCTACGTGCTTGAATTTCGCAATATCAACACCTATAATTAGTGTTTGAGAAGTAATTTGAGCAATCTTATTATTTTGGTTATAATTCATTTTGAAAGCCTCCTGGAGTATATGATTTGTCCTTTTTGCCGGCAAGCTTAGGACACTCATATCATACCAAGAGGTTATTTTTATGTTCAAATGCCATTTTTAATCATTACAGGAATGCTGCCCTTTACTTCAATAAAAAAAGGGTAATCCCTGCTTCTTGTAGGATTGCCCCCAATAGTTGAAAGTTCTTTCTTCATGGAAACAACTTTAATATTTATACCATTTGGTTTATGTACAACCTCTTCATCATAAACATCATAACCTATAGAACTATATAGCTGTATGTTCTTAGGTACTCTCATACGGACTTTACATAGTATTGTAGTTACATCGATTTTATTTGCATAGTCCTCTAAGGATTTTAATATCTTTTTTGCAATGCCTTTTCCTTGTTTGTCAGGTATAACTGACAAACGATAGAAATACAGGACAAGACCTGTCGGTCATGTATTCCAATGTTCCAAAGTTGTTTCATCAGGAGGTTGTGGTTGATATTGTCAAAAAAACCTTTAATATCTATGTCTACTACATAATGAAGCGAAGCTTGATTAATAAGGAATTGCACCCTTGCCATAGTATGGTGAGTAGACCTTAACGGTCTAAATCCATAACTGTGCTTGTAGAACCTTGCTTCCAAAATTGGTTCAAGCACTTGTCTGAAGCATTGTTGAATAAGTCTATCTATAATACATGGGATTCCTAGAGGTCTCCACTTGCCATTTTCTTTCTCAATCAATTTCCGTCTTACTTTTTTGGGGCGATAGTTCTTTAACTTGTTTTGAATTTCGTTGACGATTTGACTTTCTGATAGTTTCTTCAAATCAACAATCGTTTTCTTGTCTGTTCCCGCAGTCTTTGAACCTTTATTCGATTTTATAGTTCGATACGCTAACAGAATATTTTTCCTAGAGGTAATGATGTCGTATAAATGAGAGAATGATTCCTTTTTAGACGATTTATCATAGAGTTCGGAAAATGTATCTGTCATATCATAGTAATCCCAATACCTTAGCGTTTGCACTGTGGCATCATCCTCTCTGAGGTGATGTTCCCACATTCTTACCCGACAGGTGCAATTCACTTCAGGAAAATAATCGTTCATATTACTAGACTTGGGGCTGTTCCTCCACATCCATTACAGATGATTCTTCGGTCGTACCCCTACCTTCGCAAGAATAAATGCATTTCGCTTTCTGCCTATAGCAACCATCTAGGATAACAGTCCATGTTTCGATGTTTCTTGCTTCCCAAGTACCTTACAAAGTAGCTATACGTTCTAGAATTAGGTGCTTCCTGTGAGCCTGTGAGCTGGATACCGCCATCGTTCGGTATGGTGTATTTCATAGGGAGCATTTTTACTCTACACTACTCACCCCTTCGCAAGAAGGGACATAGGTTTCCTCTATGTCCTAACTTTAGACCCTTACCTTCGGAAGTTCGTCAGTCCTTTTTCAGTGAAGAACTATTCTCACCGTAACTAGTTTTTCAGCCATGCGGTCTATCCGTTGGCATACCTTTTCTTTTTGGAATGGCTTTAGCCTTCGTTCAACCGAATCTACCTGTGCTTCGAACCCTATAACCTGTTAGTTATAACGCACGCAGGAGTATTGATGGGATAGTTTTAGGAAACGTGGTTCCGTCATTCCTATCCTCCCTTGTAAAGTTAGAATCCATCTAGTGAATTCCCTGTATTTCACGCCTAAGCGCTTATTACAGAACTTGTCGCGCGCACCCGTTAGTTGAACAAGAAAAAATGGCTGCCGATAAAACAACCATATCTTGAACCAACATATAGTGAGTAAAACTACTTCAGCTAGGTAGTATATGTTTAGGATGGTGTGCTTTCATCATTAGCATATTCCCCATTAATAAACAAGGCAGTGAATAGATGAATTAGAGTAACGAACGCAATAACTTTGGTGGAAATGTAGAAGAAAGTGGCAACAATCAAGCTGGTAGTAATGCTAATCAAGGTGCGAGTGACTTTGTTGAAGCAGCAGCAGCAGGAACTTTTAATGGAGCTGTTGCGGGTGTGCTATGATAGGTGCTCAATTTGGACTAATTGGTACCGTAATAGGCGGTGTTTCAGGCGGTGCTATTGGTAACCAGATTGTAGAGGGGGCTAAGTCGATGACAAAACAGCTTCCAAAAATCAGAACCCCAATATAACTAATTAATACATAATTTTTCATATCAGAGTAAATACTAATAATGCTCGTGATTTTGTAAACATAATTATTATTTAGGAGGTACTTTGCTTATGATTAAGAAAAATTTTTTTAAAAAACTTCACCCTGAAGAATGGAAAGGAACAATAGACAAAACAAGAATAGTCCGTTCTGAAAGAATAATTTTGGGTACAAATGAGAAAATCATTGGTGCTAATAATTTAATGAATATAGCATGGCTATCTCGTGGAGTTGAGATTTCTAAGACCGTAGGCCGGGTTAGTACTCTTTCGGGACGTGGAACAGGTTTCCTTATAGCTCCCCACTTATTAATAACAAATAACCATGTAATTCAGTCTGTGGAAGAGGCATCTACAGCATATGTAGAATTTGATTTTGAGCGAGATTGGTTAGGTAATATCAGCGTACCTCGTAGATATTACTTAGACAGCAAAATTTTCCTGACTAATGCTGAACTTGATTATACTATTGTTGGTGTAACAGGAAATCCTAGTGAAAAATTTGGATATTTTGATATTTTGAAATATAGAAGAACTCCGATAAAAGGTGAGTATGTTACGATTATTCAACACCCTGCTGGAAGAAGTAAAGAAATTGCACTCCATGAAAATGAAGTACGATATGTATTTAATGATAAAGTACAGTATACAACAGATACTGAAAATGGTTCATCCGGAGCAATAGTCTTAGATAAAGATTGGAATATTGTTGCTTTACATCATAAAGGAGGAGACTTACCGGATGGTGATGGTACTATCCATTTTATTAATCAAGGAATTTCAATTCAACATATTATAAAGGATGCAAGAGAGTTTTTAGGCTTACCAGATGAGTTATTTGATTACATCATGGGACCAATTAAAGCAAAGCTTGAACATATAGTATATGGAGTAACGACTTTAGAAGAATTAAAAGGGATGATAAATACAGTTGCAATCTCTTTTCCACTTCTCCCTAATATACTTAATGATTCAGATGAAATAGATCCATTTACTGCTGCTGGGTTAGGTGTGGCTACAGGTGCTGTCATTCGCCTAATTGGAAAAGAAAGAGAATCTATTCTTCCTGAACTTCCATTCATTTTACCGAATGAAGAACTAGTTTCTATGATAAAACCGTTCAAAGTCCCAGATATTTCACCTTATGAAATGTATACCAAATTATCCGAGGAACTTTTGATGAAAAAGGCTACTCTTATCCAAGCAATTATGAATACAAGTGTTAAAGAAGATCTTGGAATTATTTCAGTACCTGCTGGTGCATTCTTAGTTGGGGTAGTAGTTGGCTCTAGGGCGGTTGACGGAAAGCTTTAAACAGATTATGTGAATAAGGGGTTCCGCTACATTCCCATCAAGCTAAGATTTTATAATACCCCCAGAACGAGATTTTGTGCTAATGTGTAACAAAAAAGCTCGTTTTTTTGTTTTGTTGGGGTATTTCTGAATCCTTAGCTTGATAGTGATGGGATAAGAGCCGTAATCAACAAAGTAATCCATCCACATCAACTAAGACATAGCTATGCCACTCATTTATTAAATAATGGGGCACCTTTAGATGTTATTCAAAGTTTACTCGGTCACGAAAAAAGTGAAACAACGAAAATTTATGCTCAATTAAGTGGAAGCCTTAGACAAGAATTTTATAGAAAATATTTTAACGTAACAAAGCAACGCCTCTAAGCGTTGCTTGTTAAATTCTCGCACCCTTTAGTTTAAATATATTTTTTCACAATCTGATAATTATTTTTCATGTTTAACCTCCTCGTTTTTAGGATTACAACTGCATAATTCTGCAAAAAAACCAACTTTAAGTCGGTTTTTTTAAGTTTATTTTATTTTGTTTGTGAAATTGTATTAACAAGTTGGGTCAGTGCTTCGTTGATCGGCGTAACTGAGCGACCAAGAACTTTCTCAAAATCATTGCTTTCAACATCTAGTGAACCGTTCCGTATGCTTTCTTGAATTCCTACTACAATCGGAATCACAAAATCAGGTAAACCTAAGCCTTTCATGATCTCTGCATATTTTTCGTCACTAACTTGTTGTACAGGTACTTCTTTACCCAATACATTACCCAGAGCAGATGCCAATTCTTCTTGAGTTAAAAGAGGACCAGAAAGTTCATACACTGTATTTTCGTGACCGTTTCCAACAAGAACCGCTGCCGCTGCATCTGCGTAATCTTGTTGCAGTGCCCAGCCTACTTTACCTTCTCCAGCAGAGGTTACCCATGGAGCTCCTTTCATAGCACCTTGAATGCTTCCGATTTCGTTTTCCAAATACCAATTATTACGCAAGAAAGAATATGGGATACCCGTCTTAATGATGGCTGCTTCTGTCGCAACATGAGGAGGAGCCATTAAATTTTTGCTTTCTGTTGCGTTTGCTAAACTTGTGTAAGCAATAAATTTTACCCCTGCACACTCAGCTTTTTGGACAGCATTAGTATGTTGATGAATTCTTGTTTCATTGTCACCATCGGCAGAAATAATTAATAAGCGATTAATCCCTGTAAAAGCATTATCTAATGTTTCTGGACGGTCAAAATCTCCTTGACGAACTTCCACTCCACGAGCCCGAAGCCCTTCTGCTTTCTCTGGGTTTCGAACACTCACTGCTAGCTCACTTGCAGGTATAGATTTCAATAATGATTCTACAACCTTTGAACCTAATTTCCCTGTTGCTCCTGTAACTAATATTTTCATTTTGTATTCCTCCCATTCGGCTTTTCCTGTAACAATACTCAATACATGTAATATTTTTAATTACATGTAATCAACTTGTCAACATGTAAAAATGCTATTTATTATTTTGTTCATATTTTGGTATAATAAACTTGTAATCAAATTAATTACATGATGATCAAATTAATTTATTTTCTCGTAAAAAAGTAAGGAAGGAAGATGACTGAAGATGTCCATCAGTAGCAGATTTTCCGTTGGAATTCATATATTAACTCTAATCGAAATAAATAAAGATGGAGTAAGTTCATCTGAATATTTAGCTGGAAGTGTTAACACGAACCCAGCCGTGATCAGAAAAATTATGGGGATGCTAAAAAAAGCAGGATTAATAAAAGTACAACCTGGTATTGCAGGAGCAGAACTCGCAAAGGATTTATCAGATATTACATTGCTTGATGTTTATAAAGCCGTTAATGTTGTCAAGGACAACGAACTGTTTAGCATTCACGAAAATCCAAATCCTGATTGTACCGTCGGAAGGAATATTCAAAATACCATTGAACCACTCTTTTTCAGTGCTCAAACTGCATTGGAGAAGGTTCTCGAAAATGTAACCATTGAAGATGTAGTAAAGGATGTTATTGAAAAAGAGAAACTAAATGTTAAACGTTAAATGTAAGGAATTAGTAAAAGACATTCTTCTTTTCAGGAATGTCTTTTTTGTATTACCAAACCTTTAATAAACTAAGTCTTATTGAGTTAACCTGCACCGTTAATACAATAGGCAATAGGAAATGCCGCAGCGACAACTCCTTATTTCATTCTTGCACCCGTTAGTTGAAGTAACGTTGCACACAATTCATTAAACTAACATTCCTACTTAATTATTAGCATTTCATTATTATCAAACTCCCAAATATCAGCATAAGCTACCTCCCAATGATAACCATCGGGGTCTGAAAAATAGCCACTGTAACCACCCCAAAAAACACGTTCAGGAGATTTGACTATTTTCCCTCCTGCCTTTTCAGCTTGCTTCATTACTTCATCTACTTCTTTAACTGAATTAGCATTAAAAGCAAAGGTAATACCCGAAAATCCTTTGCTAATAAGTTGTTTTTTTTCATTTATATCTTTTGATAATTCATCTAATGGATATAGAGCCAATTTGGTTCCTTTATTGTTAAAGAAGACAATACCTGGACTTTCCTCTTTAACAGAAGTTTCAAATCCTAAACCATCTCTATAAAAGATTAATGATTCATGAATGTCTTTTACACCCAATGTTATTATGTTAATCCTGTTCATTCTATACACACTCCTAATTATCTTGTACAAAGCCTAATTCATTTCCATCAATATCACGAATAGTAAATTTCCTTGTCCCATAAGGGGTAGAAAATAGCTCTTCTACTACATCCACTTTGTCTCTTAATTGATTCCATAATTCTTCTACATCGCTTACATTAAAGTTAAATCTACCGTGAGAAGGGTAATCTTCACCCTCCATTATTGCAAAAATTGCACCGTCAGTATGTTCAAAATGCAGATAATTTGGTTTATCTGAAGGGTAAATTGCTGAAACCTTGAAACCTAAAATGTTTGTGTACCATTCTCTCGCAAGTATTAAATCTTTTACATTAGCTCTTACATGCAGAAGTTTCGTTTGCATACTCTTCACACTCCTATATTTAATCAAACCATGCTTTCTTAGGTCTTGAAAGTGGATAGCCATGTTCTTTACGATACTTTTTTCTTTCTTCAGTGAAGTCAAACCATTGTTTATCATCTTTTGAAGTATTAGCGAAATAAATCACACAACGTATCTGATCCTCCACACACCCATCAGTCCAAACTCCAAGATTTTCTTCTAATTTATCGAGTAGATAAGCTCCGTCTTTATCCTTTATTTCATTAAATGAATAAAGTTGAAGTTTATAAACTAATTTTTCAGCTAACTTGACTCCAATTGATGGTGCACTTTGAAAAATTGCTAAGCCCCTTAATACTTTTGCTCTTTCAATTGTTACATCTAAAACCTCTGATAAATATTTTAATTCTAAACTACTTATCATATTAATTTTAATCTTGAATTTTCTTAGGGATTCTTTTTCACTTTTAGTTAATGGTAACTTTGGATTATAGTTTGAACTCAATAATACATCGCCCTCCTATTAAACAATATCTATTTAAAGTATAAACGAATATAAGTTCGTAGGTAAACTATTGACTGAATATTCCTTCTTACATTAACCTGCACCGTTAGCACAAGAAGACAATAGTTTACTTAAAGTTTTTTTATTTTTATAATTTCATCTTCTACTATTTGATAATCTTCGTTTTCTTCATCAGTGAGGATGTAAAAGAATACCCGACCGTTGTAGTCAAAATCCATATTCTCAAGGATTGTACCGATAAAGGTTCTATCCTCAACTTCAATATAATACCTTTCGTTTTCTTTGATTTCTATGATAGTATCTTGAACCCGTATTTTAATTTTACTCACTTAAAAATCACCACCCACACTTAAAAAATAATACCGTAATTTCGGAAAAATCATTCAACTAAATCCACCCGGTAGCCATCCATGCAGCGCAAAATCGGCGCTGCACCACAGAGAATGAAAATGGTTAAAAACCGTCAATACTGATTCTACGGCTGGGAGAGGAAGGTCGATACACTATGGTGCTAGAAGAGCCCATCCGTTAGTCTGACTCCTTCGACCACGGTGCACCACTGACTGTTGCTCCCTTGCGGAAAGCACTCATGGTAGATTAATCCTATTCTGGTTGTTGCACCAGCCTCCATATTAAGTCGTAGAAAGGAAGATTACAATGGATGTAATCATTGAACGAGCATGTGGTATGGATGTTCATAAAGACTCTATTACTGCATGTATTATCACACCAAAAGGAAAGGAGATTCAATCATTTTCAACGAAAACAGTGTTTTTGTTGAAACTACTAGACTGGATTAAAGAACACGGATGTACACACGTTGCCATGGAAAGTACGAGTGTGTATTGGAAGCCCATTGTGAATTTACTTGAGAGTGAAGACATTGTGTTTTTAGTGGTCAATGCCCAACACATTAAAGCTGTACCAGGTCGTAAATCCGATGTAAATGATGCCGAATGGATTGCGAAACTGCTTCGCCATGGATTGTTAAAAGCTAGTTTTATTCCTGATCGAAACCAACGAGAATTACGGGAACTCGTTCGTTATCGTCGGAGCATCATTGAGGAGCGTGCGAGACAACATAATCGGATCCAAAAAGTGTTAGAAGGAGCGAATATTAAACTGGGTTCTGTTGTGTCAGATATTATGGGAGTTTCCTCTAAAAATATGCTTCGTGCCATAGCCGAAGGTGAAGAAGATCCTGAAAAACTAGCAAATTTAGCTCAACGTACATTAAAACGAAAAAAGGATGATCTTGAACTCGCTCTTCGAGGTTATATAAGTCCACATCAACGACTAATGTTAAAAACGATAATAAAGCATATTGATTTTTTAAGTGAGGAAATTGAGATGCTTGATCAAGAGGTAGCGAAAAGAGTCAGCTCCTATCAAGAGGATATCGATCGATTAGATTCTATTCCTGGGATCGCTACTCGAATGGCTGAACAAATCTTATCTGAGGTTGGAACCGATGTGAGTAAGCAGTTTCCAAGCGCAGCTCACATGTGTTCATGGGCAGGTCTCGTACCTGGACAGAACGAAAGTGCTGGCAAAAGGAAGTCTTCTAAAACCAAAAAAGGGAACAAGTATCTGAGGTCGGCATTAACAGAAGCAGCTCATTCAGTAAGAGGATCCAAAAACTACCTTGGCGCACTGTATAGACGTACAGCATCACGAAAAGGCAGGAAACGAGCAGGAATTGTCGTCGCTCACGCCATGTTACGTATCTCTTATTATCTCTTAACCCGTAAAGAAATGTATGTAGACTTAGGCGAAGATTACTTCGATAAGCAAAGAGAGCAATCAATTGTTCGACATTCCCTGCGCAGACTTGAAAGTTTAGGTTACACCGTATCATTGTCAGAATCAGAAGCCTCTTGATCCAGTCCATTGAGCTTCAATAATACCAAAGGAACAGGCGCTCTCCTCTTTTAAAAAATAAATGAGCTGCGTCTTTTTAAGTATTGCCTTTTTTCCTAAGTTACAGAAGTTTATTTTCATGGTAGTGGAATAAGCCTATTATTCACAACGACTAAATACTCTTTCAAATTCACCATCTATTATTAGTTGTTTAATCACTCTTTCAATATCTTCCCGCCTAATCCTCTTCACTAAAATCATATCGCTTGACCAAAAATATCCCCCATTTAAACACTCACCTGTTTGTTCATTTTTCTCAGGAGAGCGTAAGGATGCTTATACTATACGAGAATAGTAAGCTACATCGGTAACTCTGCCGTATAAATGCGATTCAGGCAACACCGCTACCAAAGTAAATCCGAGTTTTTCAATTAACTTTTTTGACTTCATATTTTTATTATCTATAGTAGCAAATAGGCGTTTAAGGTTTAATGTGCTTTTACAATGCTCAATGACCACGGAAACCGCTTCATACGCAAAACCGCATCCCCAATGCTCCCTCATGAAGCGATAACCAATTTCGCCAAGATAACCTTCTGCTATTTCTGGAATCATTACATCACCGATGAATTCATCAGTATCTTTTAATGCGACAGTCCATTTTGTTTCATTACGGTTCCTAACCATTTCTAACATTGAGTGTTCATCACGAGGGGGATTACTTCCAAGAAATTCTCTTACTTCATCATTGTTAAACATTTTAAGCATATTGGGAATGTCTTTTTCCGCTCTCGGACGTAAAATCAATCGTTCTGTTTGAATTTTCGGTGCTTCTTTTTTTGCCATGATTTATTCCAGCCTTTCGTACATTATATAAATAATCTATCAATGTGAACGGTATTGAACTTCATCGTTTGTTATCTCCTTATGAAATTTATAATATAATTCGATACCGATTATTTGGATTCCTTCTTCAAGTAACCTGCTCCGTTAGCTGAACAACGCCATATTTATTTTAACATTAATTTCCTTTTACTGTTTTCAAAAAAAAGCATTCCCGTTTTATTGCAGAAATGCACCCTTTACTTTAAGTACATCCTTTCACAATCTTCGTTATTTACTAACTTTGTTTGGTTAATCAATTGTAAACTCCGCTGTCAAATGGTATTTATCATAGTCCCCTGCTTTTCTAAAATCAAGTATATCTTTTAATATACGGTATTCACCAGTATCCAGACTTCCATAGAGCCAATCCCAATCAGCTGTCCATTCCTTAACATCTGAAGAAGCCAAGTCATAGCCAATACTACTAAATCCGTAGTTACCATCTAAGGCAACAGGTACTTGATACCATCTTCCCTTGATTTTCTTTTCCAACCAAAAATCTTCACCATAGACGCATTGCTTGTTGGAGTTATTCTCAAATATTACAGTCAATCCAGTAGAGGAGACCGTTCCTTCCTTTACAATCATCGTTACTCCATCAAGGTTGTTTACAGTTTCATATTTTGTGGGTTTCCAGTCGGTTGTTTCAACGGATTGGTCCGAATTGCACCCTGATAAAAGTGTCAAACTTATTGCCAAACAAAATAGCGAACATAAATATCTCTTCAAGTAATCACCCCTTTAAGTTGAACATTTATTATCTAATTAAAGTTTACAGTAAATGCCTATTTCTATTGTAACTTTTTATTGAACAAACCTGCTCCGTTAGCTGAACAACGCCATATTTATTTTAACATTAATTTCCTTTTACTGTTTTCAAAAAAAAGCATTCCCGTTTTATTGCAGAAATGCCACCCGTTTGTTGAAGAAGAAAAATATTTATTGTTTACCAAGCCATTCCTCTTTTAAAAGTCCATATATGATTCTATCAAGATATTCACCATTTAAAAATTCGTAATTTCTTATTGTTCCTTCTTTAGTAAAACCCAAACGTTCTGGAATAACCTTACTTTTGAAATTTTGGGTTGCTACATTTATTTCTACTTTGTTTAGGTTTAACTCCCTAAATGCATGTCCAATTAATAAATCACAAGCCTTTGTTGCTAAACCAAGTCCTTCAAACTCTTTACCTAACCAATATCCAATCTCTGTCTTGTTATTGCCCCAATCTAAATACAAATAACCTATGGAACCTGCAATCTTCTCTTTATGCCATATTCCAGCCCAAAAACCGTTGTTATTGGCAAATCTATTTAAGGATTTTTCAATAAAAGTCTTTGTGTCTTGAACTTCATTTGTGAACTCAGGGAAAGCGAGCCACTTACCTATACTATCGCGGCTTCCGTCAATTAAACTAAACAATTCATCTGCGTGTCTTGGTTCTAAAATAGATATGTAAGTATTAGTATCAATAACTGCTTTAAACATCTTACCCCCTCCTAATCTTATACATATATTACCACTTATTTTTTATCGCTTGTTCAACTATTCTGCTTCGTTTGTTCAATAAGCAAAAGGCATCCCTTATTAAAGGAATGCTCCCGTTTGCGGAATATTGAAAATACGAAAGAAATGCAAAAATAACTTCTCAGTAATTTACTAAAGTACTCCGTTAGTGAAAAAAGTCTATTTTTTTAATTACTATTTTTGACCTTAAATTCAACCAGAGCTTTTATTTTATAATCTTTCTTTTGTTCCATTCCCTCGATAACTCTAACATCAAAGTCTGCAATGCCATTTACAACATAATGTCCCTCTGGAAATTCCTGATTCATAATTTGCTTCATAAACTCTATATATTCTTTTTTGTCCTGTGCAGCGTCGTATCCGCCACTACCCCTATATTCTTCACGGAGTGGTTCTCCTTTAATTAGTTTCGTACTTAATAATGGTTCTTCCATAAAGTATCCAATTTCATAATTTCTCGTAGTCTCAACCATCGAAAAAGAGAATGGCGAAGCTGAATGAAAAATTTCAATTTCTTCTTTATCGCCTGTATATTCTAATTCAGCATAAATTTTTATAGGTTCATTCTTACCGTATTCTGCTTTTTCCGTCACAAGTCGATATACAAAATCTTCTTCGATGACCTCAGCTTTCGTTTCTAAGCTTTGGATGTCAGACGGTTCATTATCAACCTTCTCGTTATTATTTTGTTGGCAACCAAATAAACCAATTGATAAAAATAGAAAGGACAAAATCAAACTAATTTTTTTCAATATCATCACTCCTTTTAATAATTAGACGGTATGATATTGCTATTTGTTACAAAAAACTACAATGTAATTTCTTTTACTAAATGCTTCTTTACTTCAAAAAGAAAAAAGAGCAATTCCTGCTTATTCAAGGATTGCACCCCGTTAGTTAGATTTCAATTTTCTTTTATAGTAGAAAACAAAACTAATAATTATTGCAATGATAACAGTTCCACCTATAATATAAACCCCATCCCAGTCATTAGACTTCCCAGTTAATACCCA
>NZ_KZ454943.1:4187133-4251383 GCF_002797395.1 Bacillus solitudinis | reverse complement strand
ATCAAAGTCTGCAATGCCATTTACAACATAATGTCCCTCTGGAAATTCCTGATTCATAATTTGCTTCATAAACTCTATATATTCTTTTTTGTCCTGTGCAGCGTCGTATCCGCCACTACCCCTATATTCTTCACGGAGTGGTTCTCCTTTAATTAGTTTCGTACTTAATAATGGTTCTTCCATAAAGTATCCAATTTCATAATTTCTCGTAGTCTCAACCATCGAAAAAGAGAATGGCGAAGCTGAATGAAAAATTTCAATTTCTTCTTTATCGCCTGTATATTCTAATTCAGCATAAATTTTTATAGGTTCATTCTTACCGTATTCTGCTTTTTCCGTCACAAGTCGATATACAAAATCTTCTTCGATGACCTCAGCTTTCGTTTCTAAGCTTTGGATGTCAGACGGTTCATTATCAACCTTCTCGTTATTATTTTGTTGGCAACCAAATAAACCAATTGATAAAAATAGAAAGGACAAAATCAAACTAATTTTTTTCAATATCATCACTCCTTTTAATAATTAGACGGTATGATATTGCTATTTGTTACAAAAAACTACAATGTAATTTCTTTTACTAAATGCTTCTTTACTTCAAAAAGAAAAAAGAGCAATTCCTGCTTATTCAAGGATTGCACCCCGTTAGTTAGATTTCAATTTTCTTTTATAGTAGAAAACAAAACTAATAATTATTGCAATGATAACAGTTCCACCTATAATATAAACCCCATCCCAGTCATTAGACTTCCCAGTTAATACCCAGACTTGATAAGGAATAAAAACCAATGCCACAATTGCTGGAATACCGCATAGAAGTAAACTAATATTTTGCTTAATTTCTTGCATGGTTGATTTATTTTTACTTTTTTCAATCAATGTCATCTGTCTTAATGAAAAGAATAAAACAAGTATAGCTATAATTAACAAAATAGAATTCATTTAAAAGCCCTCCTTATACATATAACTTTACCATAAAAATCCATATTCTTGTTAAACTCTACTGCCCCGTTACTTTAAGTACAATCTTTCACAAACTCATTAGTACTTTAACATAAATATCCACTTTATTCGTCATATTTTTTGTTGCAATCTAGTCCTGAAATGAAAAAGACGCATTCTTTATTAAAGAAATGCGCCTGCTTTGTTGAATATCCTTTTCTATTGAATATTATATTTGTACTATACAGTAACTTAATATGAATATTTTCATATTTCTTTTCCAATAATAACAATAAAAAGGTAGGATTCGACTTTATGTTGGTATCACAAGAACAATTGGAAGCATTTAATAAAATAACTTTAATGACAGAAAAACTAAGCAAATCCCAGTTAGATTACTGGCAGCTATATTCTAATATAGACACCTGGGGATTTAAGGTTGTTTTATTTATGTTCATAATTCCTTTGATTGTTTTGTATTTTGTTATAGATAGGAAGAATATTTTACTTTTGGGTTTTTATGGTATGAATATTCACGTTTGGTTCAGTTATATAAATATTGCTGGCATTAGACAGGGCTATTTTAGTTATCCTTTTGAGTTAATTCCGTTCATTCCTGGTAACTTGGCCTTAGATGCAGCCTTAATTCCAATCTTATACATGCTAATTTATCAATGGTCAATAAACCATAAGAAGAAGTTTTATATTTCTTCCATAGTATTGTCACTAATATTATCTTTTGCTTTTAAACCTTTACTGTCATATCTAAACCTATTTGTTTTGTATAAAGGGGCTAACTATTTTCATCTATTTATTTTGTATTGCATAATATTTTTGTTTTCAAAGCTTATCACAAACCTTTTCTTAAAGATGCAAAAGAATCCCCGAATTACAAGGAGTAGAGATGTATAACCACATACATCTCTTTTTTGGCGTTCTTAATTTACTCAATTTTCTTATTAGATGGTTGTAATGCATAGTTTGTGTCTACCATGAATACAAGAGTTAATCTCGTTTGCAAAAGACTGATTTTATCTTAAATTTATGATTTTATATCTTTTATCACCAGAAGGAAATCTGTCATTCTTCGGTACGCTATTTGTCATTTGGTGGTAAAAATTATGTCAAAGGTGGTACATTTTAATGGCTGTAATTAATGAGGTCTTTCTTCAATTAAACTCTATTAACTAAACTACGTCTTTAAAGGAAAGTACACCTCCATTAAAACAAGTCCAATAAACCGAATTGCTTCTCACCCGTTAATCGAGTAACAAACATTCTTCAACTATTAAAATTCTTTATTCCATTCTTCTTGGTCAATAATTGCCCCGTTTTTCTCGATATAAGCAACAATTACAGTACCTTGTTCTAGGATTTTTTCGGTTTTTAAATAAGAGATAAAGGCATTGAACTGTTCGTCGTCTTGATTGCTTTTTTCCCGTGAAACCGTAATACGAATAGTTGGCGAAACACTGTGTTCTATATAGCTTCCAGGCTTAGTTGGATCGATTCCTAATGTTTGACCTATTTCATCATCAAAAAACGCATGATAATCATCCATCTCTAGTAAATTGGCAACAAGATAAGGACGAATTGCATTTTCCAGATCGTTCCCCCACTTATCTGCAGTGTATGTATCCACTAATTGTTCTGTTTCACTATCGTGGTAAATCAAGAAATCTACACCGTTGTTTGCGTTACGCGCTTTGGCAGCATATTCAAACTCAAAGTTACCCATATTATCGTACAGAGCATCAAACACTTCAAAACTATCGTTAAAGTTATCATTTAAATATTGACTTGCCTCATTTTTTATCGTTTCTTCTTTTCCGCTATTCGGAGTCATTTCTGTAATGAAAATCAATACAAGCACGGCAATCACTGCCAGTATAACCCCCAAAACACTTAACGTTATTTTTAAATATCTGTTCAAAAAAAAACATCCCCTTTTTCAAAGATTAACTCTTCTGCTTAATATTTGAAGAAGCGACAGCACTGCTACCGGTTAGCTAAATTACACTTTACTTCCTTCGTCTTTCTTCCACATTTTATAGTTATATACCAATTGAATACACAGGGCTAACAAAACAAATAGAATAAAGGTTACATACACCGCTAAACTCCAATTTGAGTAATAGTGGATGATAATTAGTGCAATGAGTATAATTGGAGCACTTGTAAGAGTTCGTACCATCTTTCTTCTATGAGTTAGTTTAAAATAATTCACCTCAAAACCTTTGTCCAGTTTATCAGTCGCCTTATAAATTTTCGAAAAAATAAAAGCAAAGATTACACAAGCTACAAATGGAACAGCAATTGGAAGAACCATACTTTGAAATAGTGACACCTTAATCCCTCCCCAATATTTATTTTATCATTAAAAACCATTCCGTTTTTAGCAATACTACGGCTTTAATACAATAGCAAAGGAGAGCCAATGCGACAACGATGACTCTCTTCATCCAAAATCCGATAATGGTGACTAATTAAGTTTTGTTGCAAACGAAACTTTCCATTCTTATCAATCTCTTCCATCAAACTTTTCCACCCATTGTTTTTCTTTTGGTACTTCCCTATTATTTGAACCTACTAATTTAATAAATTCAACTGGGTCGTCACGAAGTACCGAAAAAAGCACCTTGCTATGATTGAACAATGCACATAATGCGACAACCGTTGTTCAATTTGCTGTATTTCTTCCTTTCTATCTGTACAAGCGTTTTCTTCGAAATACCAAGAAATTCAGCCATCTTATCTTGTGTAAAGCCTTGTTCTGTTCGAATAAGTTTTAACTTATCGGAAATCAGTTCTATTACTGCTTTTTGCTCCATATAAAAACCTCTCCCATTTAGTGTAATTATACACTAAATGGAAAAGATTGGTTAACTTTGTTTTTTATTGATATTCTCCATAAAACAAAAACGACCATTCTTAATGAATAATCGTTTTTGTTCATCTCTATAAATTATCTGTAATTACTCCTATCGATGAAGCTTTAATAAAAGGTAAGCCTTGCAGACTCTTCAATTTTTCTGCATCACCAGTAACAACAACCCCAAATACTTTAATATCATCTTTAGTCAATTTACTATCCTGTCCAAGCAAATTGTTATACACTCTTTCAAATTCACCCTTAAATCTAGTATCGTATTCTCTTCCATTTTCTAATGCCCAAATAAAATGTTGTAATGGATTTTCTAACCTTTCATTGCTCGCATTTAACGCTTTAATCCCGTAGACTGTTTTCTCAGAACGAATATTTGAAAAGTTGGCCTCTTCGGTTTTCTGTTCTCCATTATTATCTCTTTGAATGATAGATTTACTTGCCTCTTTTTCTTCCTCGTTTAAGTCATCAATCCAATACCATGATAAAGTAATCTCGTCAGGTAACATATCACGAACTTCATCCATAGTATAAGCTTGATCAAACGACAAAGCGATCTCCATATTCTTAGTAGCTTCAATCTGATCTAACAGCTGTAAATCATTTTTATATTGAGAGTACTCAATGAAAGGATAAAAGAAAATCATTTCTCTTTGTCCTAACTCATTGTACTTTTGTCTATCTAGATCCTCTGTATCATAGCTTGTACCTATAATGCTTGGTGATTCACTTCCAATTCGATTGCCCTCATACTCCTGAAATAAGCCATAATTATATTCACTCTCGCCTGTATACACTACTTTTCCTTCAATAATTTTATAGGTTGTAAAGCTATTCTTACCACCAAGGATCTCATGGTAGCGTTCTGTTTTTCCGATATATTTATTAGGTGCTGAAATTTCATTAAAGGCAGATACGGCAATTTGCGTCGGACCTTCTAATTTGTAAACTAAGGATCTGTTGGCGATTGAACCCCCAACGAATAAAAAGACTAAAATGAATAAACTGATAAACGCATTTCTTAAAATAGAATGCCATTTTGCTTTCTTTATGGCCTTTTTCAATCTATTTTTCTTTAAAGGATCAAATAAATCATCCAGTTCTTTTTCATCTTTTACATTATTGTTATCCCTATTACTCATCATGTTTTCCCTCCCAAATGTGTTTGAACGTATTTCTTGCGCGGTAAAGATAAACTTTTACATTTTGTTCACTTGTCTCCAAAATACTTGCTATTTCTTTATAAGATAAATCCATAAAATACTTCAAAATCAACAAATTCTTATATGCCGGTTTTAATTCATTTAAAGCCACCATTAGATCCTTTTTGTTTTGTTCGTTCAAATATACTTCCTCTGTACTATTACTTGAGGGCTTTATCATCTCTAATTCCTCAGAAGTAAGATGAACCATTGTCTTCATTTTCCGATAAAGATTGTAGTAATTATTAATGGCCACCTTAAAAAGCCAAGATCTGACCATATTCTCATTGATAGAATCAATGTTTTTTATCGTTTTATATAAGGTATCTTGTACAATGTCTTCAGCATCTTCTTTGGTCGCCCCCATTTTCAAAAGATATTTAAAAACCAGTTTAGCTTCATCAATTAGAAGATCCTCTACGGTCCCATTTTTCATGTTTCACCAACTTCTTTTCTCATGCAATTTAGCCTCGCTAAAAAATAACGTTATTAGTTAACTTACCTATATAACAAATAAAAAGCCAAAAAGTATACAGCTTTTTAAAAAGAATTTTAGTTTATTTATTTTGTCTGAGGAGCATAGCCTTTTTATAACTATTATCTAGACTTAAAGAGGGGAAATTATTTTATATCATGATGAATAAAGATGAAAAATATCTCGAGGGTTGTTATACAGAACTTCTCTCTCTAAGAGTCTAACTTGGATATTTCATAAACCTTATTCCATTCAATAAAGAAAGACACATTTCTTTAGAGAAATGCGCCTAATGCTTAAGAGTTTATTGATAAAGAAACGCAGGATGGTTGAAAAAGAAGAATTAGAAATTCATTTCTTTTGTATGTCATCTTCTAATCTCTTTCAATTTCCTCATTAGTGATAAGAGGTATATCCTTCCCATCGTCGGTAAGTTTTTCTGTAGTTACGTATGCTGTTGTGGTAATGATAAAACCAATAACTCCAATATATACTTCATATCCATGGAAGTTAATTCCTGGTTCGCCTTGAATGTCTAGACCTACTAACATGATTGTTAGGGAAAAAGCGACCGCTCCACTTAAACACTCGCGCCTTTTTACGGAACAACATAATTTAGGGTTTAATTTTCTTTCCTCATCACTTGAGTATAGCTGGCGGTTTGACTATACGCTGCGCTTATCAGTCAAAAGCTCATCAAGGGCCGCTTGGTTGAATAAGTACTAATACCAAAAAAACCATTAACCTAAATAGAATTTCCTAAAGATTATCCAAACCAATTCACGCCATTTCAATTCGGAATAAAAACATATTTTTTAAAACTTTTTTAAAAAACCTGTACGTTTTTTGAAAGGCTCATATTTAAAAATTCTTCCTCTTAATATGATAAATCTTCAATTAGATTACCAATATTTAAAACCAAGTCAGGTATCCATTCACTTGCAATTGGTATAGCCTTTAACCCATAGTCTAACAACCATCGAACTACATGAATTGTCCAACAAATCCCCCCTATGTTTATTTGCCATTCAATATCACGAGCCCAGTTTTCATCAGTGTTTTCACAAAAAACAGTAATTAAAGCAGTTGGACTTATATTGTAGTCCTTTGCTGAAGTAATTAAACAATATAAATCTCCTAAGTGGGGACTTATATAAGCTGATGACCAGTCAATAACAGTGAGTTCCTCATCGTGAATTAGTAGATTTTTTGGATGATAATCATTATGGGTCAGTGTTATTGGAAATTCCTTATATAACCGATTAAGATGTTTCGGTAGCTCTTCCAACGCTTTTTTTAACACATGTGGTGCAATTTCTATATGTGTTTGTTGATTTATGTACGTTAAATCATTTAATACATCTTTTTTTGAGACGAGATAAGATAAATAATCTTTATTTGTAAGTTTTCCTTCTGTTAGAGCAACCCTTGCCTTTTTGCGGATATTTGATAAGGTTTGCGCTGCTTTAACAAAAGATATAAATTGAGGAGATTCTTCTATCGTCTGCCCTTTAAGGTCTTCCATTATTAAAGCACCAATCTTATTATCTTCATAGACGTTATAAATTGCTGGTACATTTAACTCAAATGGGATAAGTAATTTTTTATATATTGAAACTTCACCAGAGTTTATTTCTTTTCCTATTTTAGCTATCATTGTATTTCCATCTGGCATTTCTATTCTCCAAACTTCAGAAAGTGACCATTGTCGTAAAGGTTCCCACTTAACTGCTTTATTTAAAATGGGAAGAAAGTCAAAATAATCTCTCCAAAATTGAGGTGCATTCTCCATACTATTCTACTCCCTTCGTAAAACTATTTTCATATTCACGTGCTCTATTTCTTTATGTAGTCTGTAATTCCTTCTTCAACAAAACTGACCCTTTATTAACCACGTCATATTCATTTTAACATTAATTTCCTTTTTCTGTTTTTTAAAAAAGAAAAAGCATTCCCGCTTTATTGCAGAAATGCTCCTGTTAATTGAAGAAATTTGTTGTCTAATATTCTTGAATGTCTTCGTCACTTTTGTATTCTAAAATATCGCCCGGCTGACATTCTAAAGCCTTACAAATCGCCTCTAAAGTTGATAATCTAATTGCTTTTGCCTTTCCATTTTTTAATATAGAAAGATTAGCCATTGTGATTCCAACTCTCTCCGAAAGTTCTGTGACGCTCATTTTCCTTTTAGCCAGCATCACATCAATATTGATTATAATTGCCATATTATTCACCTCAGACTATTAAGTCGTTCTCTGATTTTATATCGATGGCTTCTTGTAAAAGTCTTTGAAGAACAGCCGCAAAGACAGCAATCACCATGGGAGCTAAAATCATGACCATTCCGATGATTATCAGACCCGGTGCGTCATCTACCTCCGCTATGATATAGACGAATGGTATGGCTACAACATATAAGCCACTGATTGTGATGGCACATTTTTTGATTTTCTTCAGAGCTCTTACAGATAATTCCGAGAAAGCTTGGTTCTTGTCAATATAGCTTAAAAGGTTAAAAGATTGATACAAAGCGAAGTAAAATGGGATCGCCGAAACATACATAACCATTAAAAGGCCATATACCACATAAGCCAAATCTGACCCTCTTTCTGCTGCTTCATTTGCTTCATTCGCTATCTGAGGCAACAAAAATAGGCACAAAGCAAGAACCGGAATGCCTATAAAAATAACAGCTACCTTTAAAAAGAGTGTTGAACTTCGTTTCATAAAAAGCACCTCATTTATTTATTGTCAATTTGAATTTAACACATATTATATCGTTTTACAATAAAATATTATTGAAATTAGTTAAATTATTATTGTTTATTTAATTGTCCTTTTTCAGACAAATGTAACTAACCTGCACCAATAGTTCAGTAATCCACAAAAAGAACGTTAACCCTGCTTGGATCAACGCTCCCGTTAGCCATCCATGCAGCAGAAATATCGTACTGCACCACAGAATGAAAAATAATATCATTCATCCCATTTACTCTCGGGTCATGCTATAAAATACCGGTTCCAATGAGGGCACTGAAAAAGGGTGCAGTTCACTATTTCAGTGCCCTCTTAGTAATGCGCGGAGCCGTTGCCTGGTTTTGAAAAGCCTTGCTATGAGTGGTTTTCTCATAGCAAGGCGCGCAACGAGTGAAGCCATTACTACTTCCTCGAAATGCTTTCAAAGGGTTTTTCAGTGGCCTCGTTCCAATAGGGTGTTAAAGCTATGCGATTGGCACCCATAATTACAACGCTATTTAAATTTCTCCCTTAGAACTGAACCCGTTAACATTTTGTAGGTTTTTCTGAATACAATTCTTTTAGAGGTGATGAAAAGTGGCAAGAGTGAAATATACCGAAAGTGACATTGCTTTAATGGCAAGGATGATGAGGGCAGAAGCCGAAGGTGAAGGTCGACTCGGGATGCTTATGGTTGGTAATGTAATTGTAAATCGACTAAAAGCGAATTGTGGAGATTTTCTAAGTTTAAGGTCAATTCCTCATGTGATTTTTCAAGTTCAAGGAGGAAATTATTCTTTTGAAGCCGTTCAAAAAGGTAATGTTTTTTATAACAGAGCAAGAAGTATAGAAAAAAGATTAGCCAAACAAACCTTAGACTACTGGCGAGGGCATCCTTCCAAGTATGCCCTTTGGTATTTTAATCCCTATGCTCCATGTCCACCTACATGGTACGATCAACCAATTTCAGGACAATATAAACAACATTGTTATTATGAACCAGCGGCTAATACATGCGAAGGTGCTTATAGGTGGTAACAAAAACATAATACTATTTTATGATTGTCCTCTAGTAAGATAAATAAAGCTAGGCAGAGTATGTTCTGCCTAGCCTTATTCATTTTCTTATTCTTATTTTGAAGCTATCCCATTCCAAAGTTCTATTAACTGTTTGGCATCGGAGGTCAAATTAGTTTTTAATTGTTCGTCCACCTTATTTTTATTTAGGTGTTTTATAAAATCTTCCATCTGTTTTGCAGCTTGAACGTGTTTTCCTTCATCCAACTGATGCTGTACCTGGTTTAACTTGTTCACTAACACGGAAAGCTCTGGACTATTCAATTCAAGATTTACTGAATGCTTTATTGAATTGACACTTGGCGTATAATCAATTTTTTCTGCATTTAACTTTCCATCAAGTACAGTTTCTCTAATATCCTCACCTAGATAGAAACCGATATGTGGTGGTTGATTGTAAGTCGTATTTTGCCAAGCAATCGCCATTCTATATACTGGATCATGCATAAGAGTATATAGTCTGTACTCTGTAGGAATTGTTGTGCTGAATATTCTTAACTCTGAATCATCTTCAGTACTGTAAATAACCTCTTCACGCCAATCCCCAAGAATATCTGCTTGTAAGGTTGGATTTGCTTTTGTTCCATTATTACTTACAACACCTTCAAAGCTTTCCATAACACTAACTTTGCCTGTTGTTTCGTCATACTTAGAAATCGTTGTTCCATCTAATAATTCATGTAGTAGGTCTCCATCCCAGTAAGTAACAAAGTTAACTGGAAGACCAATACTTCTAAAGTCATTAGCTTCAACACCACCCTGGACATTGTAGACACCGCCACCTGTTTCAACAGTTCCACCGCCAGTTCCCCAGAATTCATACCCAGGTGTAGAGGTAATGTTTGCTGCTACTCCACGACCTGCATCCTTGTATGCATAGAACGCTTGTAAAGTTTCACCTGTTGCACCATCATGATATTCTAAAGATGCAACCTCTGATGACTCACGCACACCAAAGACATGTAAACCTTCACGATTAGGATCGAATGCACCTACATGTAGAGCATCACCATGAGATCCTTGCACACGACCCATTTCTCCATCCATTGCATAAAGGATCGTTCCGTCGTGATCAAGTGTTAATGAACCAGCTACAATTTCATCAAATCCATCATTATCTAGGTCACCAATCGCAAGGTTATGGTTACCTAAGCTTGCCCCTCTGCCCGCTTCGTCTGAATCAAATGTCCATTCCTCGATAAGTTGGCCGTCTTCTAAACTATATGCCGCAAAAGCAGTTCTTTCATAATATCCTCTACCATAAATTGCACTTGGTTTAACTCCATCTAAGTAAGCTAATCCAGAAAGGAATCGGTCTGAACGGTTATAGAAGTTATCTCCCCATGATGCACCCATATCTCCTTTTTCTTTTTCAACTGGGAATGCAAAATCAATCGTATCAATAACTTCACCAGTTTCACCATTGAAAACAGATATTAATTCTGGGCCATTCACTACATGACCACCATCATTAACCCAGTCAGCGGTTGGGTCACCGATTACACTAGTAACCTTATCGCTATCAAATTTGCCATCTGTTGCACCATATGACGTTGTTCCATCCGCTGTTTTAATAAGGAATTCAGATTTACCATTGCCATCCATATCACCCACCACAAATTGGTGATACTGAGGACCAGATGTTAAGTTAGGACCCATATTTATCCGCCATAATAGGGTTCCATCTAATTTATACGCATCAAAAATTGTTGGACCCGTGATCACATCTTCTAGAGCATACATAGAGTTAGATGGACTCCAAGTGATAATTACTTCATACTCTCCATCCCCGTCTAAATCACCTACACTAGCATCATTTGATCTATATGTGTAGTCACCTGTAGCAGTTGTTCCACCTGCTGGTTTTTGAAGTGGAATAGATAGATAATCTTTTTCTGCTACTTCTTTATCGTTTTTCTCGGTAGACTTTCCATTAACAAGTGTCTCAACCGTATAATTGTCTTCAGTTGTACCTTCTGAATCAACATAGTTTGTCACAGCCAATGGTTGATCATTTAACTTCTCACCATTACGATAAACATTGAATTTCACATCTTTATCATATTCATCTGCAAGCAAACGCCAGCTAATGAAAATACCATCTTCAGATTGAAGAGCGATGACTCCTCTATCAAGCCATTCTACCTGTTGTGGGTTATCAACTGGAGTATGACGATTATACACATACATTGTGACATCCCTGTTAAATTCATTGTTTACTTCATCTGTTTCTTCAAACGTCCCCTTAAATTCGTAGACACCAGCTTCATCAGGGTTCCATTCCTTACCTACTGCAGTCCACTCGCTTATAGGTACTTCTGCTTTACTATTATCAGCAAGAGTTACTGTTACATCTTCGGGCAAACCAATTGAATCGATGTCTTTAGTTGACTCACCTACATACAATCGGTGATATGGAAGTTTGTCCGCTCGAATAAGTGTATTGTCAGCCACAGGCACATTATAGACTCCAAGGTTATCTAGATAAGTAGTCCATGTTAAATTGTTACCAGATGTACGTACACCTACTAGTTTAAATGCAGCAACAGAGCCATCGAAAGCAACACCATCTAATGAAGATGCATATTCTTCCGTTATCCCCTCTTGATCTGTAAGACTTAACAAAACCTCATTGTTAAGAAGATCAAAATTAACCTTTACATGATACCATGCTTCCGTATCTGTAAACTCAGTTTGAGTAGGTGCTTGGCTACCTGAGTAAAAGCTTAGCGGAGCATTATTTGTATTATTAATTGTAAAGACAGTACGGCCTGAGTTGTCATAGAATCTAACATCGCCGCCATTTTCCTGAACATGTGTACCCTTATCATTTACATCACCAGGGTACCAATCAAATTCAAAAAGAATCTGTGCGCCCTTTACAGCTGTATCAAATTCCTTGGTTGCCACACGTCCACCAGATTGATCAATGGTGTCGAATTGTAGCTTTGGAGTCAAATTCCCACCCACATCTTCATCATTAGTTGAGAGTGTTGCTGCGAATGTAGTGAAATCCCAAAGGTCATTAAATTCACTGAAATAAACAGATTCATAGCCTTCTTCACTATTTTTATTTACTACTTCACCAAATGCCGGTGAAATACTTGAGATTAATAGGATTGATGTCAAAATAACAGAAAATGATATTCTGGTTTTTTTACTTAGACCCATTTTATATTTACACTCCTTCTGTTGTGATACCAAGGAATGATGAGTTTCGTGGTGCAGGTTCTCCTTGGGAAAACATCGTTTCCACTTTTCATAGTTTAAACGTTTTCCTACATCTAACCTTTCGTCTTACATCTGCTTTTGTCAAACAATTACCGGATTAGTTCCAACCTCAAATCCCTATGTTGTCAAACCACCCCCATCCAAAATTACCTAACACAATTATGGCTTCATTCAGTCCGCATAGCTAATTGTAAACGATTACATTTTAAAAATAGAAAGAACAGATAGTTACCCTACCATGCTGTTCGCTTCATTAGGTTACTTCATCCTTGAATGATTAGCCACTTTCTACTTGATACTAGCATCTTAAAGAGGAGCATGTCTATTGCACTTTTTTGAATGAGACTTTAGCGCTAATTCAGCAAAAGAGAAAAGTCCTACATTCTAGAATATTTAGAAAAACTAACACATCCTTGCCTCATTTCTCCATTTTTGCGATAAATATAAACAAAGAAATAGGCTGGACCCGAAATTGGATCCACCCCGAAATTGGATTGAGTTTAATTGAAAGGAATAAATGGATACATAATGACTTGGCCCACTGTTCTTCCCTAATCCCTTGCTGTTTCGACACCAACCATTTAACTGTAGAAAGCGAGAATACAACAGGTTTGCATCGGCAAAAAATTCATATACTGATAAAAAATTTATATTTCAGAAAAACGATGAAAGGTCATTCTTTTTTTGGAGACGGTATAACAATAAAGTTATATACTAATTTTACTTGTATTAAAATTTACTTATTATCTATATTATACTACATTTACGTCATCGGACATTGTCCCTTGAAGAATCTCTCTTTTTGATAAATATACATAAAAGCTAACTCAAATGAGCGTTATGTGAGGTGGATGCGTAATCGGCTGAAAAGAACCAAATTATTGTCTCAACAATTATCGCTGTACTTAATCTTCTTGTTTATGAATTTCGGATAATAATTTGCTTGCTATGTTCGTATTAGTTGGGTTTTCTGATAGAGAATTCAATAATTTAACGACTTCTCCCAAATTAGATATTTCTTTGTTAAAATGGCTAGCATTCCTTAAATCCGTCACTATATTTCTCGAATAACCGTTTACAAATTCATTTTCTTTTGAATAAGATGTGTAATTACTCAAAGAGCTAACTTTATGAGCGTGCTCTAAAGCTAAATATGTATCACCTTCTTTTAAAAAGCCGGCTACTCTAGCTAATTCAATTGAAAATTCTTGATCAATCTCACTTTGGAGTTTATTGTAATCATATAGTTTTTGAGCCAGAACTAAGTTAGCAACAAGTGATATCGTTATTATCGTGGCAATTAATAATTTTTTTCTCACACAACCAACTCCTTATTTTTAGTTCATTAAAACGTCAGGTGCGAGAATCTTCCTGATTTTCCTCTTTTGAAATCTTTTTATACCCCATGACAGCTGTTTGGTTAATTTTGTTAATTTTTTCTAGCTTACCATAATTAAAGTTTTTTAACAAAAACCTAGAACAAGATAAAAAGCTTGAAGAATCAAGCTTTTTATCTTGGAAAGGCATCTTTTTTAGAAACTCGTATCATTTCACTACGAAAATATTTATTAAAATATTTTTCTACCTTTACATGTAAATCTTTTCGATACCACTTCGATAGTCCATGTTCTTCAAATAATTTTGGCATTGCTAATCTCTCTGAACGTTTACCCATTGAACCGTCCCCAATACTTAGCGTATCGATCCAAATATGTTCCACAATACCATCCAATACTTTTGGAAAGTCAGGGGTAAATGGCAAAACGGGAGAAATCGAAACTTGGGTAGGTATTCCCCTATCATGAACTTCTTTTAAGGCTTTTATCCTTAATTTAATTCCAGGTGCATAGGGTGAAAATATTTGCTTTATATCTTCTCTATCTGTTTCAATCGTCATCGATACAAGGACTTCACATTTTTCTTTCAATTTTACTAACAACTCAATATCTCTTAGAATGAGTGGGCCCCGTGTTTGGATTTGAAGAAAATCTGGTGGAGTTTTAATCATTTCTTCTAATATCCCCTGTGTGATTTTTGCTTTCCGTTCAATAGGTTGGTAGGGGTCTGTTGCTGAAGACATAAAAATATTTACGGGTTGGTTTTTTTTACGAAGTTTCGTCATTTCATTTCGGTAATTTTCTGCTGCGTTTGTTTTTATGTCCAACCATTCTCCCCAGGGAATTTCTTTGAATTTTTGGATAGGCATCTCTCTTACATAACAATACCTGCAAGAAAACGCACAACCACTATAAGGATTTAATGAATGTGTAAATCCAACATCTAAATAACCCTTTGCTTCAGTAAGGATTTTCTTAGCAAGTGTTTCTTTAATTTCAATCCCCATATCCATCACTCCTCTCTTTATAGTTTATCGCATATTTAAAAATTAGAGAAAAGTTTCTATATTCTATTTCAATTTGAAGCCTTACTGATTTCTTTGGAAGAGGTCACTGTTTAAGTAATTCTTAAACAGGTAAAAAAGCAATCACGTATGATGATTGCTTTTTTACCCGAAACAGGATTTATATCACTCGATGTCTTTTTTTATTTCTTTACTTTTGAAATGGTCAACCCATCACCAATGGGAATAAGAAGGGATTCTAATAGAGGATGATTAGCGACCGTCACATTAAATTTCTTCATTAACTCAGTATAATGTCTAGGTTTAACATCCTCGTCAACTACACTTCCGCCAGCAAGTACGTTATCTGTAACGATTAAAGCACCCGGTTCAGCTAGCCTGATGCAATAGCTCAGGTAATTTTCATAATTTTCTTTGTCTGCATCGATAAAGAAAAAATCGTAAGTCTTGTTTTCACCAACTAGTTTTTCAAGGCTTTGCAAAGCTTCCCCGGTAATATATGATACGTGATCGCCAAAGCCCGCTTTAGATAGATTGCTTTGTGCTAGCTTTGCATAACTCTCCTCTAATTCAAGGGAAGTTATGTTTCCTTCTTTACCGAACCCTCTAGCAAGGCAAATCCCACTATAACCGCCAAGAGCCCCTATTTCTAAGACATTTTTAGCCCCTGAAATTGAAATAAGCATGGAAAGAAGCTTTCCGGAAGAAGGAGAGACAGATATGGAAGGCATTCCGTTTTCTTTTATCGACGAAATAACTTCCTCCAAAAGAGCATCTTGATTATGAAAGACTGTATCAATATAACTGTTAATCTGTTTCATTAATTTCAATTCCTTTCTCTTCCTTATTAAATGACTCTTTCCTCTCCAACACAGTTGCTTCACTTTCATGTAGTTCAAATAATTGCATAAATTCATTGATTACCATATCAATGGCTTTTAATTCCCCGACTAAAATCGGATTAATCGACTGTAACTCTGGTGTATCTAGCTGTTGTTTTAATGTGGAACGTTTAAGATTCATCATCTCTAAAAAGGCAATGGCTCTTCCTCGGCGAAACGTTTTTGCACCACGTGGTTTTGAACTATGGTCTCTTCCTTTGTAGCACTCACCTCGGTGATGTCCTTCTTTTTTCATATCAGTAAATTGGTCACTTCTCATTAAATAGCCCCTTCTTTCGTATACGAATGTATACAAACCTATGATGTTAATTATATACAGATGTATACAATATGTTAATATAAATTCAATTGTTTTCCAAAATTGGGACAATAACATAATCGTCGTTTTAGAATAGTGTATTCCTCTCATAAACACTTTAAAACTACCTTCAGAATCCTCTCGTACGGTTCTTTGAAATAAGCTTGCAACATTAAAGGACACTAAAAAAGGTAAACAATATACCTTCTCCAGTGCCCTCTAAACTAGACGTAGTATGAGAATTCCATACTAAGCTACTCAATAAAGCTTCGCAAAGTATAGATTGCTCCTTCTTGGGTGTCAAATGAGATAACGTGGTTTGAAGTTTCAACTAACACGTTCTTTCCTTCTGTTTCAATTGTAAATGAATTCGGTGCTGCAATTGAACAACGGTTTCCATTTCTAGAGATAATCGTCGCTTCTTCAAGTACCCCGTTTTCCCATGAAAGATTCACTTCAAATCCTCCTCGTGCTCGTAGACCTTTCACTGAACCTGTTGGCCATACATCAGGCAGAGCCGGTAGAAATTGAATCGCCTGCTCATGAGACTGTACGAACATTTCAGCCACGCCTGCTGTGAAGCCAAAGTTCCCGTCGATTTGGAATGGCGGATGCGCATCAAATAGATTTGGATAAACCCCACCTGCTTGTTTATTCTCTGGGCCCTCTTTTACTAATTGTAATAAATTAGAGATAAACCTATATGCACGATTTCCATCTTTAAACCGCGACCACAGGCAAATTTTCCATGCAAGACTCCAGCCTGTGCCACCATCGCCACGTCGCTTAAGTGACTGCTTGGCAGCTTTATAGAATTCAGGGGTGTCACACTCCGTCAATTGATTCCCTGGAAAAACACCAAAAAGATGAGAGACATGCCTGTGGTGAATATCCTCATCCTCAAAGTCATTCGACCATTCTTGTAATTGACCGTACTTGCCAACTTGAGGAGGAGCTAACTTTAATTTGGCTGTTTGCAACTCTTCTATAAACTTCTCATCAACTCCTAAGAGCGTTGCAGCATTAATACAGTTTGTGAACAAATCCCAAATTAAAGATAAATCCATTGTTGCTCCGGCGCTGACTGCAGCCATTTGTCCATTATCCGTTTGAAATTTATGTTCAGGTGAAGTTGAAGGTGAGGTGACTAACTGTCCTTCTTCATTTTCGACTACCCAATCTAAACAAAAGAGTGCCGCTTCTTTCATTACTGGATACGCCGATTTGGCTAAGTAGGTACGATCCTCCGCAAACAAATAATGCTCCCACAAATGCTGACATAACCATGCAGCTCCCATTGGCCAAAATGCCCAAGCAGGATCGCCATGTCCATAAGCCCCAACCGGCGCGGATTGTCTCCAAATATCTGAGTTATGATGAGCCACCCAACCTCGGCAACCATAATTAATCTCTGCAGTTTTCCGCCCATTTTCTGCTAATTCTTTTATAAAAGTTAAAAGTGGTTCATGGCATTCAGCTAAATTACACGTTTCAGCTGGCCAATAATTCATTTCAGCATTAATATTTAACGTCCAATTGCTACTCCAAGGTGCCTGAAGCAACTCGTTCCATATTCCTTGTAAATTAGCAGGCTGCGACCCTTGACGAGAACTGGCAATCATCAAGTATCTACCATATTGAAAGAGAAGCTCCACGAGTCCTGCATCGCTTGCACCATACTCCTTGACACGTTGGTCTGTTGGGATCTCTTCTACTATTAAGGATTTCCCTAAATCAAGTTCAACACGGTTAAATAGGGTTTGATAATCATCGATATGTGCTTGTTTAAGTTCATCATAAGTGACAGAAGATGCTTTGTCTAAATGTGAAGCAATAACCGTTGCTGGGCTTTTCCCGTTTGTACCAGGATTGTTTAAAAAGCCGTTATAACTCGTGGCTGCACTAAGCAATAGGACCACAGTTGTCGCACCACTTACCTGTAACCCTTCAGACGAAATGTCTACTTTCCCGTCCGTTTGTTGAACTTGTACTTCACATTCAAACCTCATCGCGCTTGATGTTTCCGCCTCACCGTTACCCGTTGTTTTCTTACTCTGATAATAATTAGGGTCAACATGTTCTGGACAGATTCCTTTTAATAAAATCCCGTTATCCTTCGTAACCGTTTCATACTTTAGCTGACTTTCAAGCTGGGATGTAAAGCTTAATGCGCCTCGTTTATTTGCCTGAATGCGCATAACAAGGATTTGATCAGGGAACGAGCAAAACACTTCTCTCGTATAGATGACACCGTCAAGTTCGTATTGCACATTTGAGATAGCTGTCTTTAAATCAAGTTTACGCTCGTAAGATTTCGCATTTGCTGCATTATGATGAAAATGTGTGACAAGGTCCCCGAGCGGAAGATATGATTGGGTATACGGTCCCATCATTTCTTTACAACGTTTATCAGCTTCTTCATATCTCCCTTCAGATATGAGGCTTCTCACCTCAGGAAGTACCTCTTTTGCGTTCGGGTTATTCCAATCTTTCGGACTACCTGACCAAAGCGTATCGTCATTCAGTTGAAGACGTTCTACATTGATACCGCCACGGACCATCGCACCAAGACTCCCATTTCCAATCGGCAGCGCTTCGGTCCAAGTCTTCGCTGGTTCTTTATAGAATAATTTCACAACCTCATCTCCTTTGCTATTATTTAATAAGATCCATTCAAATACAGTCGCGGAACTTTCCAGGAGGCTGTCCTTCAAGCTTTCGGAAAACCTTATAAAAATGTTCCTGATTCTCGTATCCAACTAACTTTCCGACCTGATGAATAGAAAGCTCCGGGCTATTCATTAATAAGTCCTTAGCTTTGGTAATTCGGAAGGCGTGCAAGTAATGAATAAACGTTAACCCTGTTTCTTTCTTAAACAATGAACTCAAATAATTACGGTGCAAATTGATATAGCCAGCTAATTCATCTAATGAAAGATCTTGTTGATAATTCTCGCTAATATAAGATAAGACCTGCTTAATATGCTTTGAATACTGATCTATATTTTCAATTGGATCCTCACTCTTATATTTCTCTTTGTTTTCTTTTTCGTAGATCTCTTCAAAAGACTTTTGGATAAGGTGAATAATTTCCGACTTATTTATCGGTTTTAGTAAATAATCAATGACCTGGTACTGTATCGCTTGTCTTGCATAGTGAAAGTCATTGTAGCCACTCAAAATAATAAAACGATTACATGTTTGTAAATTTCGAATGTTTTTAATTAAATCTAACCCGCTCATTTCAGGCATATTGATATCTGTTATTACTAAATCAGGAGGGTTTTGTTTTGATTTATGAAGAGCCTCGATACCATCACAAGCTCCTTCAAGTTCTGTCATCTGAGGGCAATTTTTGTTAATAATGGTCATCAGTCCATTTAAAATAAACGGTTCATCGTCAACGACTAAAATCTTCACGTTTCTCTCCCTCCTTTCGGTAAAGTAAGAATACATGTCGTTCCTTGACCAGATTCACTGTGTATAGAAAATTGAGAATGTTCACCATAATACAATTTAATTCTTTCATTCACATTGAATAGTCCAATCCCGCTACTAGTGTTCTGAAATTCTTTTACATCTAAATGGTTGGTAAGTAGTTTATTAATTAACTCAAGTCTCTCTTTCTCTATACCAAGTCCATTGTCGGTTATGGTAATTTGGATATGGCTTTCCAAATTCATCATTCCAATTGTTAGTCTACCGTTTGTTCTGATTTTCGAGAGTCCATGACCGATACTATTTTCAACTAGAGGTTGGAGCAGAAAGCGCGGACAAGGAAATTTACTCACATTAACCTCATCTTGTATTTCATACTCTAACCGATCACCCATTCTTAATTTATGAATCCTTAAATAATTACGAATGTGATCAAGTTCTTCACCTAAGGTAGCATTGGTTCTTTTTGGAGACAAACTATAACGCATGAGTTGCCCGAATGTATATGATATATCAGAAACTTCTTGGTCATCATTCATTTCTGCCATCATTCGAATCGTTTCTAATGTGTTGTAAATAAAATGGGGATTAATTTGAGACTGCAAAGCTAGATATTCTGCTTCCTTCCTAGTTAACTCCTCAACTTGAACTTTATTAACTAGCTCATCAATGCGTCTAATCATTAAATTATATGATGACGTAAGAACACCAATTTCATCTTGTTCATTTGAATCCACATACTCTTTAAAATTATGACGATCGATGTTTCTCATGTGGGAGGCTAATTTTAAAATCCTTTTTGTAATCGATAACGCTAAAATATAATAGATAGCAGATAGCGCTAGAAAAGACATCAAGATAACGACAATAAGGATGTCTCGTTTCTCCTCAAAATTCTTGAAAATCCCCTCGACTTGCCCTATTTTTACAACCCTCACATTTAAACGCTCCATATATAATGAATTGACCATAATATGATTATCATCCAAAAAGAAATAATCCGTATGCCCGTCTTCGAACATCGTAAACAATTGCTGTAGCTCGTCATCAAAGAGGGAGTGATTATTGTTAGAAAGGATTTGATTATTTGCTGAAATAAAGAAAATCTCTTCATTCTTATTTGTATTTAAGGTTTTTAAAAAATCATCAATCATTTCATTTTTCACAACAATTTCGAGAACACCTATTTCTCTTGTATAAGAGGGATTGTATAGTTTTTGATAATAATTTAACTTCGGTTGATTATTTTGACCTTCACTTTCAAAAATCCAGCTTCCTTTACCGATTGCAATCGATTCAATAAAATTTCGATCAGCCAAAATATCATCTCTATCTAATATTTCGGGCGGAATACTAGTTATACTTTTTTCGTTTTTATATATTCTCAACTCTTTAATAGACGGATTACCGGACTTAATATAAGTGAAAACAGGCCTTATCTCTTTTAAAAAATGATAAATGCGTTCTCCTTCAAATTCATAGGTTCCATTAAGAAAATTCGTTAATGTTGTATTGTATTGGAGCAGTTCATAGACCGATTCCGCTTGAATCAGTTCATTGTACAAATGATTATGTGCTTGTTCTAGAAGCTGTTGCCTCTCACTGGAATATTGGTGCAAGACATCTTTATATAACTGACTATATAATATATAGCCAACCACTAAAGCTGGAATGAAAACAATGACCACATACCCAATAACCATTTTCTTTACAATACTTATGCTTGTTAGCCTACTAATCAGTTGCTTTAATTTCATCTTACACCTCTGATGCAACCTCGATATCGCGCAATCAACAATTTTTTAGTTCCAGAGAACGTGTAAGTGTAAAAGAGAAGGAGGGTAAGTGTACCCAACCTTCCCCCATTCTTCCTACTCGAAAAATTGTATAACTGATTGATACTCTTCCGTTGCCCACTCTTCTAACTGCTCTATTCCAATTTTTTCTGCATTAGCCATCATTTGTTCATAAGCAGCGACTGCTTCTTCCTCACTCTTTGCCAAATAAATCTTTGTTTCTTCGTTTTTAATCATTTCTTGTATGCTCGTTAAGATGTTTCTTTCTTCTGTATCAGGATCGGGATTAACTAACCCTAATTCTGGTCGGTAAATGGTTCTTTCCTTTGCCATTTGGAATCCTTCCGTGCTTTGCAACCCAGGTACATAGTTTCCAATCCCTTCAGAAACGGCACTTCCACCAAGTAAGCCCCACCAGTAAATACCTTCCTCTCCTTTGTATTCCTCATCATTCACATCATAATTAAACTGAGGGTAGCCTTCCTCATTCCAAGTCCAGTGCTCGCCTTCAATTCCCCATAACCCTAATTTCTGTCCTTCCTCACTTAACATAAATTCCATTAATTTAATCGATGCTTCTGGGTTTTTATTATTTTTAGTAATAAAAACACCAGACCATCCAATCATACTATTAATATAAACCGTATCCTCACTTATTGATTCTGTTAAAAGCTTATATCTAAAATCTTCCCCTTGTTTTTCCAAGTTCGTATTGTTCGCATCGGCAACTCTCATAACATACATATGAGCAAACGCATCGCCACTAAGAACCATTTGATCATCTCTTTGATCATCAGCAAAGGTGAAGTTTTCTGCGGTAATCAAACCATTTCTATACAATCGATTCATATACTTATAATACTCCAAATAACCAGGGTGTCTTGTTTCATAAAATAATTCTCCATCTCTTTCATACCAAGGAGCTGTTGGCCCCACATCAATTCCAAAATGTGCTTTGAAAAAGCCACCAAGATGATTAATATCCATAACTAGCGGAAGCATCCCGTCATAGTTTTCCTTGACCTGCATTAAGACATTTTCAAAATCAGTTAACGACTTGATTTCTGGATTTCCTAACTCTTCCATAATATCTTCACGTACTGCTAACCCTGCGCTACCTGCCCCAGGAAGAGCTTTATCATTTGAATTCCATTCTTCTTCAGTTGAAAATGCATTTAAAATGGTATAGAAATTCTCATCAGAAACAGTGTTAACAGCCTTTCTAGTCTTATCAATTTCAAAAGAAGGCGCATACTCTTCGATTAATTCATTCCACGCATAGGACAATTTCGGGTCTGCCATTCTATCAACATTATCAGCAGTAAAGACAAGGTCTGGAAGATCTCCAGAAGCCATCATTAATGATAATTGATTGTCATCCGCTGCAACTTGAATATTTAATTTTACACCCGTTTGTTTCGTAATTTCTTCTGCAACGGCTCCGCCCCATTCCCTTTGTGTCCACCAAGGATGATTAACAAACATCGTTAATTCAACGACTTCATCCCCACTTTCACTACTCGTCGCATCTGGGTCTGTTTGGTCAGTAACTGTTTCCTCGCTGCCTCCGCTACTACACGCTGTGAAAAGGCTTACAATTAGTGCTAATGCAATGAAAAAAATAACAAACTTACTTTTTTCTCTCATAAATGGACCCTCCAAAGTTAATTTTATAGTAAAGCTACTAATCTATAAAGAGATTAATAGCTGTATACCAATTTCTCACTGAATTATTCCTTTACCCCACCAAGCATAACGCCTTTAACAAAATGTTTTTGTAAAAAAGGATACAAAAGTAAAATCGGTGCCACAGCAACAACCATCGCCGTTACTTGTAGAGAAAAACTTGTCACTTGGCTCGCCCCCATACCAAAAGCAGAATCTTGCTGACTGGAGATTTGACTTTGATTAATAATCTCCATCATTCGATACGTTAACGTCCGTAAATTGTCGTTGGATACAAAATAGGCTGAGTCTAACCAAGAATTCCACTGCCCTACCCCTAGAAACAATGACATCGTCGCTACAAGCGGCATTGAAATCGGTAAGATAATCTTTAAGAAAATCGTCAAATCATTGGCTCCATCAATTCTTGCGGATTCTTGTAATTCTCCAGGAATTTCTCTAAAAAATGAAATCGCAATAAGTAAAAAGAAAATATTAAGCATCGACGGGATAACGTATACCCAAAATGTGTTTAAAAGAGCTAATTCTCTTAAAAGTACATAGTAAGGAATTAATCCTCCCGAGAAATACATCGCCACAATGATGAGGATGAAATAAAACTTTTTGAACATTAAATCTTTATACGCCAGTCCATAAGCAACAAGACAGGTGAAAAATACACCAAGTATTGCTCCAACTACTGTACGTAGAACTGATATCCCAAAAGCTTTTAACCATGTAATATCCGTAAAAAAGGCTTGATAGTTTTCAAATGTAAACGACCGCGGCCATAAATAAATCCCACCAAGTATCGTATCCCGTCCTTCATTAAATGAAATAATCACTAAATAATAAAATGGGTATAAACATAATAGCGTTATCAACGTTAATATAAAGTAGTTTATTGAATCAATAACCCAATCTTCTCGTGTCTTCCGCTTAGCCACCTACATCACCTCGCTTGTTTTCCACTTCTAAAATAAACCTTTACCAGATACTTTTTTCGCAATAAAATTACTAGAAAAAATTAAGAAGATAGAGATAACCGCTTGAATTAAATCGATTGCTGCGGCGTAGGCAAAACGTCCTTCAGCTAAACCAACCTTAAATGCATAGGTTTGAATAATTTCGGAGGTACTATTATTTACCGTGTTACCGAATAGAAAGGCCTGCTCGAAGTTAGACCCTACCAATCCTCCGCCTAACATACTTCCGATTGTAAGAATCAACACAACCACAATCGTCCCTAACATTCCCGGTATGGTTACGTACCATATACGAGCTAATCGGCTTGCTCCATCAATTTCAGCAGCTTCGTATAAGGAAGGACTAATGCCTGCAATAGCTGCTAAAAAGATAATCGTCCACCAACCCATTTCCTTCCAAATTGCACTACTCACCGCTAATCCCCAGAAATAGTTAGCATCTATTAAGATAGGAAGTGGTTCTTGGATGATGTTCAAAGCCAATAACCATTCATTGACTAACCCGTTGTTAATTGAAAAAAAGGCCGAGGCAATTCCGAGTACTACAACCCATGAAATGAAATGCGGGAGATAACTCGCCGTCTGAACAAAGCGTTTCAAGGTTGAATGCCTCACCTCATTTAACATAATCGCAAAGATGATGGGTGCTGGAAAGGTAAAGACTACCTTCAAAAGACTAAGAACTAACGTATTCCGTACTAAATCTGAAAAACGATAATCGTTAACAAATTCTTGGAAATGCTTCATCCCAACCCACTCACTCGTGAAAATTCCGGCGATACCATCTGAAATTGTATAGTTTTTAAATGCCATCAGAATGCCAAACATCGGAGTGTAATTGAAAATCAGTAGAAATAAAATGCCTATTAACACAAAAATTTGAAAGTAAATTTGTTTTTTAAAACGCTTCCATTTCTTCCATTTATAATTGTCGTTTAGCGTTATCGATTGGTCCAATTCAGGTTTCATAGGGTTCCTCCTTTCTGTTATCTATAGTCTACTTGTTAGCAAAGACCATTAACATTGACCATTTTTAGCATTCATTGTCTATTTTTAATATTTTGACTTTTTGATTCAAATTTAGGAATAATCGATTGCTCCTTCCAACAATAAACAGGTTCAATCAGAAATAAAAGGCCTCCCCTCAGCGAGGCCATTGAAAAAGGGGCTTTTCCTTTTTCAGTGGGCTCTTAGTAATGCGCGAAGCCGTTGCCCGGTTTTGAAAAGCCTGGCTATGAGTGGTTTTTTCATAGCAAGGCGCGCAACAAGTGAAGCCATTACTGCTTCCTCGAAATGCTTTCAAAGGGTTTTTCAGTGGCCTCCCCTCAGCAAGGAATTCTTTTACCTCCATAAACATAAACATGTAGAATGCTGTCAATTTATATGAGAACGTTTCTACTATTCAATATGTTATAATTTAATAACTTATTTTTGTGTGAAAGGATTTTGGTTATGCAATCAATTGAAACGAAGAAAGATGGCGTCTTTCCTTCTGTATGTTCCCTAGACTGTCCGGATCAGTGCGGACTGTTGGTGCATAAAGAAGATGGCAAAATAGTAAAAGTGGAAGGTGATCCTAATCATCCGGTTACTCAAGGAAGCATTTGTAACAAAGTAAGGAATATGAGTGAACGACTATATGATTCTAAGAGATTAACAACACCCCTAAAACGGATCGGTCCAAAAGGAGAAGGAACCTTCGCTCCTATTAGTTGGGACGAAGCCATTGAAACGATCGCAACAAAATGGAAGTCACTCATAAATCAACACGGCCCTGAGTCGATTCTTCCTTATAGTTTCTATGGAAATATGGGCAACCTTACAGCTGAAGGAATGGACCGACGCTTTTTCCATCGCCTTGGATCGAGTCAATTAGACCGTGCCATTTGTTCTGTTGCAGGATCGGCGGGATATGAGTATACAATGGGCTCTAGTTCGGGGACGGACCCTGAAGAAACAACGAACACAAAGCTCTTTATTATGTGGGGAATTAATGCGGTTAGCACAAATATGCATCAAATGACAATTGCCCAAAAAGCTCGCAAAGAAAATGGCGCCAAAATTGTCGTTATCGATGTTCATAAAAACCAAACAGGACGGATGGCTGATTGGTTTATCCCCATACAACCTGGAACGGACGGGGCCTTAGCTCTGGGAATGATGCATATATTATTTTCTAAACAGATGGTGAATCAAGATTTCTTGAAAGTATACACGCTTGGGTTTGAGGAATTAGAAGACCATGTAAAACAATATGATCCAGAGACTGTCTCTACTATCACCGGTGTTCCTGTTGAAGATATATATAAGCTAACTCATATGTATGGCAATGCCTCCCCTTCTCTCATTCGAATCGGGAATGGCTTACAGCATCATGATAATGGGGGGATGATTGTTCGCACAATCGCATGTCTCCCTGCATTAACGGGTGCGTGGCTTGAAACAGGCGGTGGGGCCATCAAATCAAATAGTAGTTTCTTAGCCTATAACACAACAGCCTTACAAAGACCTGACTTGTTAAAAAACAAGCAAACTCGTACATTTAATATGAACCAAATCGGAAAAGTCTTACGCGAGACGACCCCACCTGTCTACTCTTTATTTGTATACGGTTCGAATCCAGCGATTGTCGCACCCGAGAGTAATAAAGTACGTCAAGGATTAAAACGGAAAGATTTATTTACAGTGGTCCATGATTTATTTCTAACAGAAACAGCACAATATGCAGATATCGTTTTACCTGCAACATCAGCTTTTGAGAACTTGGATTTTTACACTTCCTATTGGCATCATTATGTACACATGCAGCAACCCATCATCGAACCCTTTGGAGAAAGCAAGTCAAATACCGATGTCTTTCGCTTACTTGCTAAAGCGATGGGGTTTGATGAGGGGGCCTTGCAAGACTCAGATGAAGAGTTAATGCGTCAAGCGCTTGATTATCCAGAAAACCGCTATTTTAAACATGTGAATTTTGATACCTTGTTGAAGGAACAATACATGAAAGCCGATCGCTCTCCTTACTCATTCAAAAATCTCGGTACGCCAAGTGGAAAAATCGAGCTCTATTCTGAACAAATGGTCAAGAAAGGATTCCCTGCTCTCCCAACACATACACCATTAGTCGAAGATGTGAATTTCTCGTATCTTTTTATACCAGGACCAAACCATAACTTCTTAAATTCAACTTTCTCAAACAACGAAAAGCATCAAAATTTAGAGAAATCTGCAAAAGTTCATCTTAACCGACTAGATGCCGAAAAGATAGGAATTGCAGACGGAGAGTTAGTTAGAATTTGGAATGACCGTGGCGAATGTGAAATCATTGCTGCTGTTGGAGAGAATGTTCTTCCAGGTGTGGTTGTCAGTCAAGGACTATGGGCAGACATGCCAGGAAAAAAGCAGTTGGTTAATGCGCTAGCTCCTGATAGGCTCGCAGACATGGGCGGTGGGGCCACATTTTTCTCTGGTCGAGTGAACATAGAGAAAATTTAATCATACCTCAGCAAGCCTGTTCCAGATTAGGGGAGCAGGCTTGTTGAGGTTCCCGCTACCAAATTAATAATCTCTATCCACTAGAATGCTCAAACTATACTTTACTAGTGTAGTTTGCTGTAATCTTACTGGTTAAAGGAAAATTATGTATGTAATGGGGTGAGCTAATTTTCCTAGTCTGAACGTTAGTGCCCAAGTATTGTAGTCTTGTATGCTTCGGCAAAACGTAATTACTTTTCCTTTTTTTGCAACCATAGAAACAGGTTCGTAATAAGTTTAGATACAATAAAAAATGCCACATAAAATAAAAATAAATGAATATAATTTATTCCCTTAAACATATGGAAAAAGTGTAAGTTTACCATAATTGGTTTTAATACAAAGGCAAATACTGCCGATAACAGCACAGAGTATAGATAGATATTCTTTTTATGATTTAACGACCATTGATATAACAACATAAAACACACCGGAACTAATGAAGCATCTAACGCAAAGCTTGGTAAAATGGGAACTATTTGATAGGGATATTCCCAGAGACCTAGTTCAATCCCAGCAGTATTTGCATAGTGAAACCAAACGTGGTAATTAAATCCAAAAAATCCAAGAAGTAATATTTTCCTTTTATCAATTGAAAGGAATAATACGATTAACGGTGCAACTACCGTGATAAGCACTACCCAGAACTGCCATGTACCAAAATCCGAAAATGATCTCCAATACTGTAGCTCAAATTGACTTACCTTCACTTCCAGAGTTCTAATTTGATTTAAAAGTTCTGTTTGTTTTTCTATCATATCAGCCACAGCCTATTCACTAAAATTTACTGAGTCTTTTTCTTAGTTTAAATGTCCCATGTAACATCTAAGAAAATTACACTTTTGCTTTTATTTTTTATTCCTCGTTTGTAAATGTACCTGAGAATATTATTAGTTAAATTTAAAATAATATGCATTAAATGCAGAGAGGACAATAAAAACGAAAATGAAAAAACACATATTAGACAAAGCTAACATGCGTCTTCCTTTTTTTGGATACTGTTCAAGTAACGTTGATTGACTCTCCTTCTAGTAATAACAAGTGAAATAGTACTCCAGCCTGTCAATGCCATTATTCCATTTCCGAGACTAACACTGTCTTCAACAGGCTATAAAAACAGGTTGAGTGAAAGACAAATTTCTTGCGGAATCTTGAAAATGAAATCGCGTAGAATTGATGTAGCTCCTATCAGAACACATGAATCTAATACAATAGTAAAATTAATGGTTAATTTGACTAACAAAAAGCTGAATCTGGATTTACATTGTGACTAAATACCTGGTATTATTTATATGCAGGTTTAATTTACCTATACATACAATACAAATACCATTAAGGAGATAATTATGATTTCTAACGAAGAAATGATTTTATTTATTAAGGAAATCTATTTGTTGACAAATGAATATGAAAAATGTGATGAAGCAGTAATAAAAGAACAGATTTACAACGATATATTATTTTTTAGCAAAATCATAACTATAAATACTTAATAGTACCTGTTCCCATTCATTAGTCTTCATCTATTTTCCCGTTTCGATAATAAAGCAACGTCATCTTCTCTTCTCTACAGCTACTTTGAAAGCAACACATCCACGCTCTCTGCATTTGATAAAGTAATCGGATATTCACCATTACCAAGTTTTAATTTAGCTGACTTTTTATCTTCTGATGCTTCATCAGCAGTAGCTTCTGTAAACTGCCATTGTAAGGACTCACCCAAAATTTGATTAACATTCTCAGCATAAATCATAATGTCATTGTTTTTTGGTAGCTTCATCGTTATTTGTCCATTTCCCGTTACATCCCAAGGGCTTCTGAGTTCTCTTGGCTTTAACGTTAATGGCGTGTACTCACTCGATAACTCTAGTGAAAGTGACGACGGTACGACTAACGTTGCTTGTAAGGTAGACATCTGAGAGTGGATAAACTCACTCCCCACTGGTAATTCTTTAAAGGTAAGATATAAGGTATCACCTTTTTCTTCTGCAAGAAGGTATTCATTCGACGTGTTGATTAAAGCTTTTGGAAATAACCCTTGGTATGTTCCAAATATACTCACTTCATTATTAGTAGTCGATTCCACCGTTAATGGATGATTGCCCGATTCGACGACAATTCTTGTGATATCCTCATTCATTTGTTGAGAGAACAGCGGAAGATCATCTGTTCTTACCTCAGACTGTATATATGTTTGAAACTCACCCGTAATTCCCGATGCTTGCAACACCGTGAAGCCAATTCCCGCGGTGCCAATCAACCCCACTAAGAAAATGCTAAGGAAATCAAACTTCAAATAAGGGGTTTCTTGGCGTGACATAAACAAATAAACCAATATTTCTCCACCAAGGATAATAAGCACAACCGGCCACCAGCTTGCTAAAAGGTAGGCAGTATCCCAGTGCAGAATTTGCGATAAAAGCAGGAATACTCCTAAAAATAATAATGCGGCCCCCATCGAAATGGTTCCCACTCTCCAGGTTCTCATTCTAATTCCTCCTTATCCCGTGACTTTTTCTTGCTACCTGACAGTAACTTAACGCCTCCAACAATAAGAAGAAGGCAGACTAGTCCTGTTTGCAGATAGTTATACATCAAATGGTAGATATCGATATTTAGATACTCCGAAATGATTGGTGACAGGACCGGTAATAAAATACTTGTTCCAAGATAGTACACACCAAGGGCAACAAGCCCAATGCCAATCCATTTCTGCTGATTGACGAAATAGGAAACAATCGGCACATCTTCTAATGGTTCTTTGTTATGCTTTGATGCTCGCTGTAAGCCATCGAAGAAGCTATAAAACCAGATGATTGGGACAAAAAAGAGAAAAATTCCGAGCCGAAGTACGTCTAATATATAGATTGAAAAGAGAAACGCCGCCATCAACTGAATCCCTCTACGTTGGTATCCTAAGTAAAGATGTCCTGCTCCTGGGAATATGGAGAGAAAGGTTGCTATCGCCTTGCTTTTCTTACCATCCTCATGATGCGTTTCTAAGTCTTCAAGAATCGACCGATCAGAAAGCTCTTCGCCTGCTTGCTTTTTATTCAACAACTTCATCGTGTCAAAGAAGTTATAAACCAAAATCACTGGAAGAATCATTAAGAAGACAAGAAACTCTTCTCTCCCCGTCATTACTGTTACAAACATAATCATTGCCGTGATTCCAAGGAAAGACGCAAGAAATGTAACCCCTCGATTCATTAAACCTAGTTGAAAATGACCGAGCCCAGGAATGACTGATAAAATAATCGTGTAAAACCGTTCCGTACTTCCTTGTGATGCGTCTGCAACTAGAGCATCGTCTCCCTCTGACTTTTCTTTTACTATTTTCGAAGCCATCATTGCTGTATTGACTATGCTAATCACATAGACGAGAAATCCCCCACCGAGTACCATAATCAAGACTTCCTCTCGAAATGCGCTCTCTACCAAGAATGCAAATGGTATAGAGCCCATAACTAATAATAAAAACATAATACCTTGAAAGAACTTACCTAAATAAAGCAATCCTCCCCCAGGTATAAAGGCTAATAAAAAAGCAATAATGGGGTTCTTCTGTTTATTCATTGTCATTCGCCTCCTCTTTTTGCGATTGTTCTACTCGACCTAATAAATCGGTCGTTTTATTTAATACATTCTCTGTAAATGAAGATTGATGGTGAGTTTGTTGATTTTTTTCAAATTGTGTCGAAACATTCGTTAACTCCGAAAATACCCCTGATGTCATTAATACGAATGTCATGGCTGCCGCCAACACATAATGAAACACTTTTTCTTCGTGCCATTTTTTCGTTATCTCTTTCTCGACTGATATTTTTTTGTTTTGCTCAAAAGGAATTTTTGATAGGATCTCGTCTATATAAGATGGTTCTTCAATGATAGGAATCTCGTCTTGGATCGACTCAACGGCTTCCATATATAAAGTCATGCATTGGTCACATGTGTACAGATGCTGTTCGTAAAAGGTTCGGTTGTCTGCGGTCATGTCGCCTCTTGCATACGTCTTCCACTCACCCAATGAAATATGATTCATATGAAATCCTCCTCCTTCCAATGTTTCCTCATCCATAATCGCGCCCGGTACAGTTTGGTTTCAATCGTTTTTACTTGAACGTTTTGTTCGGCTGCCAATTGTTGATACGTCTTCTCTTTTAAATAAAATCCCTCAATAAGAACCCGGTATGATTCTGGTACTTCCTGCAAGTGTTGCAACACAAGTTCTTTCTGTTCTTTTCGCAAGACGATGTTTTCAACGCCCCGACTCGTTTGGCGTTGTGGTATTTCTGATTTTTCCGGTACTTCATCGACGAGTTCTTCACCCCGTCTAGCTTTCTTTCGCTTGCAATCAATCGAATGATTCACAGCAATTCTCGTAATCCACGTCTTAAAACCTTGCTGTTCATACTGAGGGAGAGAGGTATAGATTTTAATCCACACTTCCTGGGACGCGTCTTCCGCATCCTTTTGGTTATGTAACACACCGTATATACAGCGAAAGACATAGTCTTTATACGTTTCTATTAACATTCGAAAAGCATGTTCATTGCCTTGACTTGCCTTTTCTATTAACGGCTCCACCACTCTCTCCCCCTTTCGAATTGGTGTCAGTATAATAGACGATGCATCCTCGCCGGACCCCTACACTATTTACTATTTATTTTTAAAGGATAGCCAACTATTACATTACCATTTTCTGTTATCCATTCATACAAATCATTATCTGGACATCAAAAAACAGCCTAAATTCTATCTAGGCTGTTTCAAGAGATTTCTTATTAGGGGGACATGTCGCGTGTCAGAAAGGGTGGGCTGATCCCACAAAATAGGCACACCCCTTGTGATAGGCATACATAGGCTATTTTATATTATTTAATCCAAAGGAGACGAATTTATGAATAACCACGTTTACCAATCACCACATAATCCACATCATTTGAATCAAGTTGAAAACCCTTATCAATATCACCATCAACATCTTTATCCTCAAACACATCAGTTAAAAAGTCAGACGTTGTCAACACTCGAACCTCTTGTTCAATATGGTCTTAAAGAAGCTCAATTCACTTCATATCTACATGCAATGAGAGAAATAGCAGCTATCAGTTATTTAATTGGAAGAGGGTATGACCCAAGAACTGCTCACCAGATAGTTGAATCTTGGGAAGTAAATGAGGTATTTTAACATTAAAAGTCTTGTATCGATTTATTAATTTGCTTCACCCTTCTCACAAAGAAGAGGCACGTCTCTATAACTACTTCAAAATAGTCTTTCACTTATAGTTTAAAAGAGCACAAATTTCCAAGGGCACTGAAAAAGGGTGCTTTTCCTATTTCAGTGCCCTCTTACAGTCTCCAAATTTCCTTGCTTCTTTTAACTATTTTTTTCTCATACTACTCTTTTAAATACCCACTCATCTTATCTAACAATTTCTCCATTTGTTTGGCATACCCATTGTACATATCTTTTGCATTTTCGTTCTCAGTTTGCAACGAAAAATCCACTAAATTTGCCTGGAGCTGTTTAATATTTGCGGCAACCAATAACTTTTGTTTCACTTGCGGCATTTTCAATGTATCATTATACAAATCCATATAAACATTTCCCATTGAATCAATTTGTGCACAAAACACATCCGAAAAATTCCTTGCGCCTTGCTTCGTAATCTCGCCTGCCAGCCAATTTTTCGTATACCCATATTCACTCAAACTTCTTTCCATCACATTCCCATCTATAATAACGATACGGGGTTCGCGTACCTGTTCTGTTACCTTCCCGACATCTTTAGGTGTTAACGGCTGCAGTTCGGTTTTTTTTCAATACACTAATTTGTCCGTTTTTCTCCATAACGGCCGTTTCGACATCGGACAGTTTAAAAACATCCTTTTGCCTTAAAGCAATGAAAACCGAAAAGGACGAAGTATTATTTAACGAAATTTCTCAGTTGCAAGATCAGATTGAACAAGAAGAATAGGACGAGGCCATCTTTCACATAGAGGAGTTCGAAAAGAATATGCCAAGCGCGGAAGTGGAAGTTACAACTTTTAGCAGTGATGACAGATTATAAAGACATTGAACTAGAAGTTGAATCGCTGAGGGAATATGTGAAAGATGAGGATGAGGTAGAGTCTCTAATTAGTTTAAGACAAATTCTCTATCGACTGAATGTAATCTATACGATGTAAAGAACAGAAAGGACTAACTCAAATGATGAGAAAGCCTTTTTCTTTCATGTTCTCAACCATCTGTTTCCATTTTGTAACTCGGTTCTTCTAGCTCAAGTTTCTCCATTCGCGTTTCTAACCCTTCAATTATATCTTGAAACTGTCCCGCGGCTTTAGCGTACTTTTCCTTTGCCCCCTCGCCTTTGGTTTGAAGTGCAATTGTTTCAAAATTAGCTTGTACATTTTTAGCATTCGTTAACGCCTGCCTAACCTGTGTTCCGACTGTCACTTTAAACGTCCCCTTTTATGATGGCTATTCTTATATCTTCCCCTCTAAGTTGTTTTATTTATCCTAGCTACTTTCCTCCATGTCGATGAAGTAAATGCAGTGTTTATTGTATTGATGTCTGCATATATCCACGTTTATACACATATAGGTAAATAAACTCAGGACATGTTATAAATCGAACATTGAGGAGGGAAATGATTGTATTTCCTGTATGAGCATGGCTGGGTATTATTTATCCTTTCAGAAGGGCTAACTTGGTTAGCTGCGTTGATGTTCTTAATAAGCCGGTACCGGTTGAGATTGTATCGCCTAAGTCAATGGTGTTTGCTTCTCATCATTCTATGCACTTTTTTCCAGGCTGTATTAGCTGGAGTTAACTACTACTTCACCGGTAAAGTTTCTTTTTTCCAAGTCGTTATCATTCTTTTTATCCTTTACGCCAGTACTATAGGAAGTTCAGATTTTGAGCGCATCGAAAAGTATATACTGCAGAAATTTAAACGGTATCGTAAAAGAAATGAGATAGATGAGCTAAAAGTGGACAGCATTACTTATTTAAAGGCTCGGCAATGGTTATTTATTATACATACGACAACTTTATTTGGTGTTCACTTTCTCTGGTTCATGCTAGATAGCAAAACATCAAGTTCTCGATTTTTACTATTCAATGAATGGATTCAACACCCACATCAAGGTTTTTTTAATAACCAAAGTTTCAACATTATTAGTTATCTGTGGAGTATAGTATATCTCATCGATTTATCTTGTTTTCTGGGTTATATGTTATTTTGGTGGATTAATCAACTAAAAAATGGAGGAAAACAGTAGTAAGACTCCCTCCTACTGTTTTTTTACGGTTATTCCTTAAAAAGAATTACCCACTTAAATAATCTCTATCGTAAAAGAACATATTATGAGTATGTGTTTTACTAAAATTCCACTAAAGGTTTGATCAAATGATACTTGAAACGTTAAAATTATCCGGCTTATTTATCTCAGTCTTTATTGTTATGCGCTTACTTGGCAAAACTCTATTATCACAATGGACAGCCTACGATTTAGTAACCGTGATTTTTTTATCTTATTCAGCACTAGGTGCCGTAAAAATTGAAGGGTTCTTTCACGCGTTACTATGCATTATCTTAATTGGCTTTTTTTATCTGACGCTATCTAGATTGAGTCTACGTGAAGCACTCACTCGTTTTATCATTGGGGAACCGACCATTTTAATAAAAAATGGAGAAATAGCTCAAAAAAATTTAAAACAAATTCGCTATTCTATTACAGAATTATTATCGAGTATTCGCTCTTTTGGATATCCTGATATTCAAGATGTCGAATATGCTATCTTAGAGCCAAATGGTCATATGAGTATTATTCCAAAAAATCATTTACGGACGTTAACACCAAAAGACTTAAACATCAATCCCGAATACCAAGGGTTACCGATAACCGTGATTGCAGAAGGTCGAATTAAACATAAAAATCTTGCTTTATTAAATAAGTCAGAAGAATGGTTGAAAAGCGAATTAGAACGAAAAGAATATAACTTAAAAGCTATTTTTTATGCCTATGGCAAAGAGGATAACGAATCATTAACGATTTTCCCCTATCAAAAATAACCTCGTCCATCATAGGTAAGACAGCATTTTAACAAAAAAATAAGCATCATCCATAACCAATTAATTAGTTTATACCTGATACTTATCATTTAAACCTTTTCCACTAACGATTTGGGTCAAGCTGTTTATGCAGGACCGTGTTCGCCATTAATTGAGAAAATGGCTTATTCGATAAAATGAATTCGTCGATATAATCTTGGTTCGTATTTGATACATGGTCTTCATCTAAAATCTCGACAATAACATAGATGTCAGATTTATTCTCTTCGGCCATTTGTTTAATCGTTGACGCAATTAATAACGTCTTCCCATCCCCAGCCATCTCATCGGTTGGATAATCAGGTGCAAAAATACAAATGGCTTCAGCATACAGAACATTCGCTCTAGTAAGAGTATCTGTTTTCGTTGCGTTTCCTTTCACATAATGAACTCGTGGATGTTGTATCGGGGACTCATTTCCTTGATCAATTAACACAATCTCACTATTTTTATTTCGCTCAAGAATTTCGTCAATTGTAAATTTAGCTTTTTGAGACCAATTAATCATAACCATGTGCTTTTTTCCTTTATAGCCCATTATCTCCTTCTCCTTTAATTCTTCATAATTATTTAATAAGTCTATCCACTTGGCAATTATAATCGCAAAAAAACCTACGCCGACAAGGTATAATATCACGGTATACAGTTTACCGACGGTTGTTTTAGGAACATAATCGCCAAAACCAACTTGCGAAACAGTTGTCATCACGAACCAAAAACCGTTAAATGGGTTTTTAAATTCATTCGGCTCTATTAAATAAATGATAAATGAACTTAAAATGAGAAAAATAATACCCATTATCAATAACTTCCAATGCTCAATATTAATTGTTTTTTGAAGCACTTTTTTTATGAGCGATATTAACATAAACTGATAGCTCCTGTCTGAATTTAAATAGGAACAAGCAAATCACCTAAGAAACGAAGGCTATATCAGTTCCTCTCTCCCGATAATTCATTCAAACCTCCTTCCGAATCATTCTTCGTCTAGTTCCTTTTTCTAACAATATCTTTAGCTAAATTAGGTTATATATGTGGGAAATGATCTCATCAATGGCCAGAAGCCTTGTCGCAACAACAGAACTTCGGGCTTTTATCGGCGACTTTCTCTCTTTTTTCAGCAACTTCACGCGGTTTTCGGCGACTTTCCACCTTTTTTCAGCAACTCCGGCTTTTATCAGCAACTTCCCCACTTTTTTCAGCAACTTCGCGCGGTTATCGGCGACTTTCTCTCTTTTTTCAGCAACTCCGGCCGTTATCAGCGACTTCCTCACTTTTTTCGGCAACTTCGCGCGGTTATCGGCGACTTTCTCTCTTTTTTCAGCAACTCCGGCCGTTATCAGCGACTTCCTCACTTTTTTCAGCAACTTCACGCGGTTTTCGGCGACTTTCCACCTTTTTTCAGCAACTCCGGCTTTTATCAGCAACTTCCCCACTTTTATCAGCAACTCCGGCCGTTATCAGCAACTTCCGCACATTTATCCACTTCCCACCTGTTATCAGCAACGTTCTCTCCTTTATCACCAGCAAAAAAGCAGCTAGCACTTACCACAGCGCATTCCACCTTTAGCCAACAAAAAAAGGCTGCCCGTCAGTCAGTTTATCCTGACTTACGGAACAGCCTTTTTAAATAAAATTAATTAGAGAAATTGATAAACTGGAGCATCTCATCAATCATTTTTGCCATTTGTGCACGTTTCGTTGATTCTTTCGGATTAAAGCTCTCGCGTTCATCGATAATCCCTGCTTGCAGTAATGTCTCGACATCAGCTTATGCAAATCCACTAATACGGCTGTAATCACCGAAGGCTGCTGCCTGCTTTGAACTGTCTAACTCGTTCTCATCAAACTCGACAAAGTTCATCGCACGCGCAATCATTGCGGCTGCTTGCTCACGAGTAACAATAGAATAGGCATCGAAGCTATTATCGTCTTTTCCATTAATGATGCCTGCTTCTACCGCTGCCATTAGCTCAGAGGTAAACCACTCGTCGCCCTGAACATCAGTGAATTGGCTGTTATACTCGCTTCTTGCTTCGAGACCAAGGCTTCTTGTAATAAGAACAGCTAAGTTGATATGCGTTGTTGCTTCGTTTGGCATCACATTCCCATCACTACCTTGGAAAATCTGCTTCACTGCTAACTTATCAAAATGGTCCTTTGCCCAGAATGTATCTGGTAAATCGGTAAAGCTTACTTTCTTTCGATAACGACATGCGTACCACTAGACATGCTCTTAAATGTCGCTATCTCTCCCTCAATGACCGTTGGGACAGATGTATAGCTGCCATCCGCTTCAAGCTTCACTACCGTAGCAAGGTTTGGGTTTACATCAGCTGAAACACTGATTTCCCCTTCTACATAGCCATTAAATTGACTTAAGTTAACCTCTTCCCCATTGGCACTAGCTAAAACTTTAAACTCCACATACTTTGATACTACTTTCTCTTCCGTGCTTTGAGTGGTCACTTCAGGACCTTCCACTTCATTAACTGAAATCGTGATATCAAACTCAACACTTCCAAGCTCAGCTGCAAGTGCTTCACTATTCACTTCAGAAACCGGGAAGCGATACGTTCCTTCTTCTGACTCAATTTCAATGACAGCACGTGGATTCTTTTCAATTAGCAATTCATTAATTGAAGCTGGAACCCTCACTTCGCCTACTTCACCATTTGCTTTTTCAATTTTCACAGTCACTCGCTCAAGATTTTCTTGACCATCAATTAGTTTCTTGATTTGGTCCTTCTTGAATGTTTTTGTAACTTTTAATTTTCCATCCTCTGTTAATTCACGTTTAACCGTCACTACATCATTGTCTACAATGACTTGACCCGGCTGAGGTTTTGATTTCGGTTTTTGTTTTGGTTTTGGACTTGGCTTCGGTTTTGGCTTCTCTTCACTTTCAGGTTTATTGGTATACGTAACCTTTGGTGCATCTAAGTCCCCAGCAAGTACTTGTGCCCTAATATCTTCACCTAAATAAAAACCAATATGAGGTGGCTGATTGTAAGCTGAATTCTGCCACGCAACACCCATACGGTAGACTGTATCGTGCATCAACGTATAAAGTCTGTAGTCAGTCGGAGTTGTCGTACTGAAAATTCTCAGCTCAGAACTATCCGTTGTAGGCAGAAGAACTTCTTCACGCCAGTCTCCTAAAATATCAGCTTGTAACGTTGGTGTCGCTTTTGTTCCATTATTACTAACTACACCTTCAAACTTTTTAACGAGCTCAGACTTACCTGTTTGTTCGTTGTATTTAGTTATCGATGTATCATCAAGTAGTTCTTTTAACAGGTCTCCATCCCAATACGTTGCAAAGTTCACAGATAGACCTGCGTCTCTAAAGCTATCAGCTACAACACCGCCCTGTACACTGTAGATCCCGCCGCCAGTTTCAGCATCTGGACCTCCAGTTCCCCAGAATTCATATCCTGGATTCGAGGTAATGTTTGCAGCAACGCCTCGACCAGCGTCATTATAAGCATAATACGACTGAAGCGTTTCGCCTGTTGCACCATCATGATACTCAACAGAAGCAACTGCCGGCACTTCATGAACAGCAAAAACATGAAGACCTTCGCGATCAGGATCAAATGCCCCAACATGAAGCGCATCCCCGTGTGATCCAGCTTCACGGTTCATTTCCCCATCCATCGCATAAAGAATTGTGCCATCATGATCAAGAGTTAATGAACCAGCGATAATTTCATCGAAACCATCATTGTCGACATCGCCAGTAGCAAGACTATGGTAGCCTAACCCGCCGCCTCTGCCTTCTTCGGCCGAATCAAAGGTCCATTCCTCAACAAGTTCACCATTAACTAAACTATAGGCAACAAAGGAAGTTCGTTCATAATAGCCTCTGCCATAAATAGCACTTGGCTTCACTCCGTCTAAATAGGCAAGTCCAGAAAGGAATCTGTCTGAACGATTGTGCCATGTATCTCCCCAAGAAGAAACGTCTCCTAGTGGAAATGCATAATCAGTCGTATCAATAACCTCTCCTGTTTCCCCATCGAAAACGGAAATATATTCAGGTCCGCCGTAAACATGACCTTGGTCATTGACCCATTTTCCATCATCTTCTGCATTTCCAATAACACTTAGTACCTTGCTGCTATCGAACACGCCATCTGTCGTCCCATAAGATGTTGTCGCATCCGCCGTTTTAATAAGAAATTCACTTTTGCCATTTCCATCAAAGTCAGCAACTACAAATTGATGATAATGGGCACCAGAAGTAAGGTTGTGACCCATATTTATCCGCCATAAAAGCGTCCCATCCATTTTATACGCATCAAAAATAGTTGGACCTGTCATTCCTTGTTGTGAACTATCAATCGAATTAGACGGATACCATTTCACGATGACCTCATACTCACCATCACCATCTAAATCGCCTACACTCGAATCATTTACATTATACGTGTAATCTCCTGTAGCCGTCGTACCGCCCTCAGGCTTTTGCATTGGGATTGAAAGATAATCAGTACCCACTGCTTCGACTTCATTTTTCTCAGTAGATTTACCGTTTACTAGTGTTTCCACTGAATACGTAGCGCCTGGTTCACCTTCTACGTCAACAAAGTTTGTCACAGCCAAAGGCTCAGCATTTAACTTCTCTTCCCCGCGATAAATATTAAACTTCACATCTTGATTATATTCATCTGCTAACAAACGCCAGCTAATGAAGATTCCCTCTTCAGAGTTAAGAGCGATGACGCCTCTGTCAAGCCACTCTGTCTGACGTTCAGACTCAGGTGGAGTCAAACGATTATAGACGTACAATTTAGCCGATCTATCAAAGCCGTTCTCTACACCTTCTGTTTCTGCAAGAACCCCATTAAACTCGTAAACTCCTGATTCACTAGGATTCCATTGCTTCCCAACCACTTCCCATTCACTCACAGTAATCTCTTTCTTACTATTATCTGCAAGTGTTACAGTAACGGTTTCAGGTAAGCCGATTGACGCAATGTCTTCTGTTGTTTCATTAACATACACTCTCTGATAAGATAACTTATCTACCTTTGTAATCGTATTATCAGAAATTGGTACACTATAGATTCCGAGATTATCAAGGTACGTCGTCCACGTATGGTTATTACCAGATGTCCGAATCCCTACTAATCTCACTGTAGCAACCGAACCATCAAAAGCTACACCTTCTAAAGAAGACGTATGTTCCTCGGTTACACCAGCTGAATTTGTCAGTGTTAACGTTGCCTCATTATTCATTAAATCAAACGTAACCTCAACACCATACCATGCTTCTGGCTCAGTAATGCCTGTTTCAGTAGGTTCCTGATTACCAGCAAAATACGTGAGCGGCGCATTATTGGTATTATTTAACGTAAATACGGTATTACCTGAGCTATCAATAATTCTAAATTCGCCGCCATTTTCAGAAGCTCTGTCACCTTTATCATTGTTCTTACCTGGATACCAGTCAAATTTAACTAGTATCTCAGCGCCTTTTACAGCCGAATCAAAATTCTTCGTAGCGACACGACCACCAGATTGATTCACAATGCTGTATTGAAGCTTAGGTGTTGTGTTTCCAGCGACATCTTCCTTATTAATTGAAAGAGTAGCAGAAGACGTCGTAAAACCCCAGTTTACTGGAACCACTTCAACCGTATCACCGAAATCACTATAATAAATGCCTTGATATCCATCAATCTGAGGCATGGCTGCAGCCTCAGCAACAGTTACCGTAGCATTTGCTTCAATATTATTTCCATTTCCAACGTTTGGTACATCGTCCGTATTTAATACGCCTGTAAAGGTATACGCACCAAATGCAGTCGAATCATAATCAACACTATCCCAATCTACAGTCACCTCAACGACAACATCATTCTCTAGTTGCACATCAACAGTACTTGGGAAAAATGAAATGACTTCTTCCTTCGCTACGTCTTTAGGAATTTCTAACTCTGTATTATACTCGCTCACAATCGATACAATGTTTTGTTCTTCTTGTGTGGGAGCAGGTACACCTGAACCGGAAATAGAGATATTATCCAATCCTGTTACGAAATTTAGATTATTACCGCTTGCACGATTCCCCGTTACTGAAATTTCAGCTAAACTATTTACATAGTTTAAAGTGCTAAAATCAACATTGGCAACAGTGAAGCTTTTTGTCTCATCATTTTTATCTTGCACATTGAATGAAACGCTTTCATTGTTGAAATCAAATAAAACATCGACAGACAACCAGCTTCCATCTGTACTAACATTCGTAACAGACTGTGCTTTCGTTAAATCCGTCCCATTTGTTCCAACCTCATAAAGAAGTTCACCATCTGTCCCACCTGCTTTAACAAGACGGAATATGGCATTCCCATTCACATCAGTGAATGAAATTTCACTTGAGTTTACCTCAGTTGAAACATCACCTGGCTTCCAGTCAAAGGTAAAATGCACCCCTGAATCTGTGGTTGGTGCCTCAAGTGTTTTTACAATCGTACGAGACCCACTACCACTACCAGTAGTGTGTAAATAATTATTACCATCTTCTTCTGCCACTACTTCAGCAGTTGCTCCCCCACCTGGTGAAAAGCCCCATGTGTCACTGTTTTCAAAATCAGTTGCTGAGAGCACCGTGTAATCACTCGTACTAGTCGGTTCTGTAGCTACTACGAATGAAAAATTTGAAAATAACAGGACAAATGTAGTAAGTATTGCAAACGTTCTTCTTATGTGTTTGTTATTTGTCAATTTGAAAATTCCTCCTTGTTTTATCGTTTTCATGTTCAGCTCTCTCCTGAAAATACCGCTCCCATTTCATTTGAGACTTTCCTCACGACATAACTACCGGCGGGCCGCAATCAACAAAAACTCTCCCAGTTCCATAACCAATTGGAACTGGCAAACCGTAGATTCTTTGTTGCCCTATCACCCCCTCCTTTGAACATTGGCCACATTCATAATTCATGCTTCCGAACAAATGCTGACGTTAACAACGGCTAAGTCACTCTAAAACTAAAGGTAACATTACTAGCGCAACGCCATGCAAACGGTTACAGAAGTACACATAAATAAAGGATTAGTTATAAAACTTCCTCATCATTACTATCCTTTTATCAATCGCAAAATTATTCAGAAAAATGAACGGCCAACCTCAACCATATACTAGCAACGAATAGACTATCCCGTCTATTGTAGTTTTTTGCGAACAAAAAAAGCTTGTGTTTCAAGGCTTTGAGAGGATATAACACTTTCTTGGCAGAATAATCACTTTATTGAAACCGTTGTCAAACCGGGTGTTGGGGCAAGGAAAAGCAGAAAAAAAAGGAGACCACCTCTAGTAAATTACAGTTTTATTTAATCATTTTCATAAAGTTTTTTACATTTCAATGTCTAACACGCTGCTATAATCAGCAATAATGTTTTCTAGATTCCCGGAATAAAGATAGTCATCTTCCTTCCATCTACCGTACTTTGAAAAGCATAAACAGGTTGATAATATCCTTTGGAATCTAAATGATAGCTCACCTCTACATTGTGGATATGTAACGATTCTATTCTTTTATTATTAGAGTAATGTTGAAATTTTCCATCTGAAATTTCTTTGTATGCTTCTTGTTCGCTTTTTATTTGAACATCCCTTACCTTGACATAGGTTATTAATTGATTCTCAATACTTTTCACTGTATCGTCGTTGTAATAACTAACCCCTAAAACTCCATCTATAAGCTGATTATCTATTACCTTTTTATCTACAGACCACTGATAGCTTCCAGCATCGACTTTTTGAAAAACTGAATCATGAGGTAGATGTATGCCGAATTGTTTTAATTCTTCTATTATGGTTTCTTCATTTACATCTTTTGGATCCATATCTTCGTCAAAGCTTGAAAAATCGGTATAACTGTAACTTCCATCTAAGAAACGAAACCATATATTATAATCTATCTCACCTCGGATCCAATAAACACCTTCATTTTGATAGGAACTAACCTCCATATTCGATGTATCAAGATTCATTTCTCCGAAAAAATCTATAACAAATTCATCAGCAATAGTCTTTGTATAGCTCGGTGCCAGATAGACTGGGACTGTTGTTCTATTATCGTCGAGCTGTATGTCAATGGTCTTAATATAGTACCTTTCACTTCACAACACTTAATTATTTTAACATAAATATCCAATTTGGCTAGAATAAAACATTATTTTACAATATTTCAAAAAAGTTAAAAAATAAAATGTATATAATTTTAAACCATGCTACATTCAAAATGTATCATTTATGAAATTTAAAGTCGAAACACTACCAAACTATCGTATCGCTTATGTCCGAGGAGTTGGTCCCTATGGTCCCGCAAATATTGAAATAATGGAGAAGTTTAAAATTGTTTAATATATTTTTAATCCACAAAAAAGAAGAACAAGTTGTTTCTAATATATAACAACAATATAGATGTTTAAAATTTTAAATAATATTTAAAAATATGTTTAAACTAATCATTAAGAAGCTGTCATAAGTGAACAATAAATTAGAACTTTTAATACGACTACATAGTGGAAGCACTATGTTAGCTTCGATTTTTAGCATTATCATGCTAAAACTAACCATAAATCATGATAAAAAGATAACTTAAGTGCTTCTATGTTAATCGCACTATGCTTTGTGCCTTTTAGTTTTTATTTTCTTATATTTCTATCAAACACTCCCGTCCAGATTTACTCGAATAATCTTAAACAAGTAAGGGGAGTTGTGATTTTTGAAATACGACTTCCCATGAAAAAACTCTAAAAATCCACGGAGCTGACAACATGCTACAATCAGTCTATACAGAAAAAGTAAAGGCAATAAGTGAATCCATTACAAAGTCACAGGACATAAAGACATCCATATGGCTTGAAAATGTTTTATTTACCCCTCATTGGTGGCTTGGTTTATCCTTAGCAATCATTCCTTGGGTATTATGGGCATTTCTTAGTAAAAAAGATAGTAGACATCGTCTTCTTTATACTGGTTTCCTTATTTTAATCATTTCTTCCTTTTTGGACTTTTTAGGAGCCCAGTACGGATTATGGATTTATTATTACGAAGTTATGCCATGGTTACCAGCTTACATACCTTGGGATTGTACTCTTATACCTGTCATTATCCTTGGTATTATTGAGTACAAGCCAGAAGTATCCCCACTACTTAAAGGCATTATTTTTTCAACAGTGGCTTCGTTTGGAGGAGGTCCATTATTTGAATTTTTCAGATTTTATGAAATGCTAAATTGGGAGCATATTTACTCGTTCCCGATATACTTTGTTATCTATTTAATTGCTAACTGGCATAGCAGAAGAGACGATTTCAGTCCCTATTGGTAATTCCTTTTTGTATTTTGACTTTTTATATAAGCTAGTGTGAATTACTTTTTAGCTTGAAGTCCTTGATTTTAGTAAAATACGCTTAAAAATAAATTGGAGGTTTCAAGGCGCAATAACAATGATTTTTTAAAACTTATAGCCTTTACAATATAATCAATTGGTACTGTTGTGCAGTTTAGAATAATGATGAACCCAAATGGTTTAATAAATTACTTTCTAACTTCAAACACCATAAATATATATTTGGTCTGCATTCACCCCCATAGCGCGTCATGCCACGAGGTTTGTAAACCGATAATGTTGTGACCACAAGTAACACCAATATTCCGCCAACAGCGTGGACAACGAGTGACATTCTTACCCCGCGTACAGTGAACTAGATAGTAAAATTAAGGTCAAGGAGATTACAGATCATTCATTCGAGAAGAATCTACGATGACTAAAAGAGGACGCCGATTAAGGCCTTTTAATAAGAGCTCATAATTATATTTTAATTAAAACTTTCCCTTCATATTTACGGCTTTCAATAAGTTTATGAGCTTCTGCTACTTCGCTTAAAGCGAATACCTTTGCAACTTGTAGGTTTATTTTATTTCTAGCAAACAAGTCGATTACTTTTTCTGCAATAGATGTTAACCGTTCAGGGGCATGATTCCTAGTTGTTCCTAAGCTAAAACCTTTGATATTCCTACAACTACTATGAACATCACTCGTTTTAAATGTACCTATTTGACCACTGCTGTTTCCAAATTGAACAAGCGTGCCATATAAACCTAGACACTCTAAACTTTTACTAGACACATCACCTGCTACTGAATCGAAAATAACATTAGCACCCTTATTATTTGTCAGTTTTAAAACTTCATTTGTAAATGTTTCGTAAGTAAATACTGAATGGGCACCTAAATTTTTCACATACTTTTCTTTTTCTAAATCTCCAACTGTTCCTATTATCTTATTCACTCCAGCTAATTTAGCTAATTGTACAAGGACTGAACCTACTCCACCAGCAGCACTATGAATTACAATAGTATCTGTTTTTTCAACTTGACCAATTTCATGTAATAGCATATAGGACAAGAATGATACTGTGGGCATCGTGGCTGCTTTCTCAAAAGTGAGGTTATTTGGAATTTTAAAAACAAGCTGTTGCTTCGCCACTACATACTCAGCGTATGAACCATCTTTCGGAAACGCAATTACCCTATCTCCTTTTGAAAACAGTGAATGAGGAGATGTTTCCTCTACAATTCCAGCAACATCTAGTCCTAATATAAAAGGAAATTTACCTTTATCTTTATTTCCAGATCGCTTTTTAATATCAGCATAATTTACACTTGAATACATTGCCTTTATTAATACTTCATTTTCACCTAATTTCGGAATTTCAACATCAGTGTATAAAAGTACATTAGCATCACCATATTCATTCTGAATTACAGCCTTCATATCTTCTCTATCTCCTTCAACTTTTTTAGGAATAAATAAGGATTCTATATATATTGAACGCTCTCCTTCTTCAACACTCCTGACCGTTAGCAGAACAAAGAAAAGCGATGCTCCAGTTCATAAGAATTTTTCATTTAGAATGGATTTTCTCCTTTGATAAAGGGAACTAAAATTACACACAAGCACAAAAATGTTTATTCCTTTTGTTCTCCTTCGATACTTTCTACTAATGATTTAACTTTATCCATAAAAGAAGACATATCATTATTTCTTGAAATATTCATACCTAATCCTACATCACGAAGAAGTTCTCGTAACTCAGTTAAATGTTCAATGTTTTTTTCAGAAACATCTGTAAAACTATATAATTCATCATAGGGATACTGTGCTTTTAGTTGATAATAAAGTATATTTAGGAGTTGTTTATCTTTACTGGAAACTGAGTTTAGGTGTTCACCAGTTTGCATACCTATCCAAAGACCAGTCATTACATCTCCAATCTTTACAGTAACCAAGTTAGGCTCTGACCAATCATTTTCAATTTGATGTGCAATTAAGCCTTCTAATTCGACCAGATTATCTTGTACTTCTGTGAGCAATAACTGTTCAGAGGCAAAATTTGTTTTTATATATCCCGATGCCACTACAATAACTAATAAGATGTTTACAGCAATTGAAATTCCAAATAATATCTTTTGCTTTTTACTCACCACATACCCTCCATAAAATACTACTTGCGTAAAACCTTACTCTTTTTTAGTACTGTTTTAAGCTATATTTAATCATTCTTTCTTCAACTCTTCTACCAGTTACCTGAATAACTGATTGTTTCAATTTTAACATTAATTCCCTTTTAATTAATACAAAAAGAAAATGCATTCCCTGTTCTTTTAGGATTGCACCGGTTAGCTCACGAAGGCAACTTCGATTTTTTTAAATTTCAAATTCATTTTCCTTTTCTTTTACTTTATTTTCCTACTAAAACAAAAACATTTCCGTCAGGGGCTTGCATTACAGCTACATGACCACCTAAAGAATTAGGGAATGGAGTGCGAATCCACTGAACTTCAGGATCAGATTTTAATATTTCGTAAGTCCGCCGAACGTCTTCACAAACAATCTCAGTTTCAGCAAAATTCAAATTGGGGTTATTTTTTAACACTAACTCTGAATTACCATCAGGAAATATCATACCAATGAGTGTCCACTGTTTTTCTTCGTCTTGAAATACTTCCCAGGCTTTTGTTAAACCTAACGATTGATAGAACTTTACCGACTTTTCAATGTCTTCTGTATAAATTGCAATACATTCTATTCTTTTCCACATCAACCATCCTCCTCTTCATCAGCAGGAACTTATGTTCTATTCAATGATATACCAAAATTCGCCAAACAAACAAGTTAATTATTTAACTATACTGCAGTTCGTATTATAAGGTTAACCAGATAAGAAAATATTTCTGGTTGACCATTTTTCATATGGTCTTATTATAACAGGAGCAAGGATAGAACGTCCGCACCCTTGTTGTAGGAATGCACCCTATTGCTGAATAATGAAAATACGAAAGAGATGAAAAAATGTCTTCTTAGTAATTTTACTAATGCTGCCCGTTACTTTAAGTACAATATTTAATGGTCTTGGATAAATTAAATGTCAATAATTAGACTATAGACGCATTTCTTAATCTTGTTTATCTAATAACTTTTCTACTTTCTTTTCTAATTCTTCAATTCTGGATTCCTGTTTAATAAAAACTGTAATAAACACCGCTAATACGAATGCAATAAAAATAATTAAAGCCCACATCTTTTCTACAATAAGGCCGAGGAAGAAAAATGCAAAAATCCAACAAATAACTATACAAGCCAAAAAGTTACCAATAAATTCCTTCAATTTTAAATACCTCCTTCATATCATACATAATCTTTTAAAGTAATTTGAACAATCCTACTCTTTAGTTAAAAAGCGTCCCAGCTGCTATTGTAACAGTCCATGCACCTTAGCTCCACCACTTTGATAGGTGTAACGAAGGAATAAGAGGGCATGGATCCGTTGAGACGTAGGAGCGAAAACCTCCAGGGGGGCGTGGAGAATACATACAGTATATGGTAATAAATAGGGTGATACTTGTCCCCCTATTTACACATGCCTTCATGTAGCCAAAAGATCCAACACTCAGACCATTCATCCACTACTTTTCTTACAAGAGGTTTGAAAACCTACGAATAAGCGAATTTGGGAGTAAATTGAATCTATCTGAGGGAGTTGACCTGCAAAATTTAAAGGTACAACCCAAAGTTGTACCTTTATCTATTACATTTTTATCCTTACGAACTTCCGTTTCCCAACTTGTACAACTAAACCTTCAGTAATAGGAACTCGTAATTCTGTTTCTTCAATTTTGTCTCCATTTATTTTTACTCCTCTATTCTCAATCATTCTTCGTGCTTCACTTTTCGAGCTTAGCAAATTTAACTCTACTAGGAAATCTAATACTGGTATTTCTAGATTGCCCTTCCATTCAACCACTGGCATCTCATCGGGAACTGCTCCCTTTTGAAAGACAGAGATAAATTGTTTTTCTGCTTTTTTGGCAGCTTCTGTTCCGTGGTACATCCTTACAATTGTTTGCCCCAGAAGCATTTTTGCATCTCTTGGATGTAGCTCGCCTGAATTTATATCCTTATTAATTGTTTCTATTTGTTCAGGAGTGAAATCTGTAACTAACTCGAAATACTTATTCATTAATTTATCAGGAATAGACATCGCTTTACCGTACATTTCTTGAGGACTCTCACCAATACCAATGTAGTTTTTCTTTGATTTAGACATCTTTTCTACACCGTCAAGTCCTTCCAATAAAGGCATTAGCATTGCTACTTGTTTTTCTTTTCCAAACTTCTCTTGAAAATGTCTCCCCATTAAAATGTTAAAGTGTTGGTCGGTTCCACCAAGTTCAATGTCACACTCTAATTCTACAGAATCGTAACCTTGCATTAATGGGTAGAAGAATTCATGGAGTGAAATAGGCTTCCCAAGAGCTATTCTTTCTTCAAAATCATCTCTTTCCATTAATCTTGCTACTGTTATTTTTCCTGCTAATTGAATGACATCCTCAAAGTTTAATTGTGATAGCCATTTCGAATTGTAATGAAGTTCGATTTTATCCATATCCATCACTTTCCCAAACTGTTCAAAGTATGTTTTGGCATTGTGTTTCACTTCTTCATTAGTTAATGGCTTTCTAGCAACGGACTTTCCTGTTGGATCTCCAATCTTCCCAGTAAAATCCCCAATCAACAATTGGATAATATGCCCATTTTCTTGAAATTGTTTCATTTTCTTTAAAACAACGGTATGACCGAGATGTACATCTGGAGCTGAAGGGTCTAAGCCCAATTTTATTTTAAGTGGTCGGTTTTCCAGTAAAGATTTTGCCACTTTCATTTCTAATTCTTCCAACGGAATAATATCTTGTACACCATGCGTATAGATGGCCATTTGTCTCTTTACTTCTATTACTTGTTCTTCTGTTAGTTGTCTCTTTACCTCAGTCATTTTTTTCATTCCTCCAAAATAAAATATAAAAAAACCACATCCCTACTATGAAGGGACGTGGTTTTTCACGCGGTACCACCCTTGTTGAAGAATTTTTTTCTTCCACTTAACGAATAACGGCTCGTCCGTCTTTGCTTACTTTTGTTAACAAAGAAAGCTCAGGGAATGTAATTCGTGTCATCTTTGTGTCGATTCCCACCAACCATCGACTCTCTGATACAGGGAGATAACTACTACTCGGTTTCCCATCAACGCTTGTTTCATATTCATTACTAACTCAAAAACGATTATCTTTAATTACTGTTCTTAATAATGCTGAGATATGCTTTTGCTCTTCTACAGAAAGACCTGAAACGATTTCCACTTCACCCTTATGAAACCTTGGATATAAATCTTCCATAATGCTTCTACCTAAATCCGTTATCGTTACATAAGTAATTCTTCTATCTCTGTTATCTACTTTCCGATAACATAGTTCTTTTCGTTCTAAGGTTTTAGTAACATTGCTTACTGTTGCCTTCGTCACTCCTGTGGACTTAGCTAATTTTTTTGTTTCTACCTGATTTCCTATCCATAAATCATAAAGCAGTGAAAATGATGTCCAAGATAGACCATACTCGGATAAAACCTCTCGTTCCATTTTATTTCTTAATCCTTGTGCTGTTCTGTAGATGTTTGTAACAACAGCTACTGCATCCAAATTTAGTGAATCCATTGGTAACTTAGTTAAGAGATTGATTGTTTCCTTCTCTTCAGGAAGTAATTCCCCATCTTCATTAAATGAATGAATAATAACTCCCCCTTTAATTTTCATAATCGTTAGCTATGAAACGATATTACCAAAAAAAATAAGTTAGTGCAACAAATCAATTCCTAGCAAATCTTACAACCTTTAATACGTGTTGAGAGCGGTGATTGGAACGATACCGACCATCTCTATACCTCAAGACAATTCCTTCTAACCCAAGCGCTTACACCTGGTCAAACGTACCAACCCCATTGCCTTCAGTACTCTGTATTTTAACAAGGTTGTGTGAATCTTTAGGAATTGCCGTATCCTTTATACTTTAGCAGGAGTTGATGGGTAAAATCTGTTTGATGTCTCGTGTAAAGACGAAGTTGACCGGTGACCTGCTCCAAAATAACACGGATACCATCAAACTTTAATTATCTCCATAATATTGCACGAAAATAAAATGCACAAAAATAATTAATTATTGCCTTTTAACTATAGGATTTCAATAGATTTCGTGATCAATATTATTGTACACAAATAATCTGGAATGGTATTATAGAAAACATGACATAACCAATATAATTCCTTTCAGCAATATTGTACATAAAATAACTTATTGGAGGACAAATGGTCAATTCGCATACGGCAACAATAGCTACACTAAAGAATTATAAATTTATTATGATTCCTGTCTGGATTGATTGGGGGGTATTAAGCGACGGCAAAGTCATTAAAAAGCAGTTCCCGGTAATCGGACTTAAAAATCTGGATACTGGCACCCATATCATCCATCCGGTGACAGATTTTATATTACATAACTGGCAGGCAAGAAAATTCAACACTCAAAAGAAGCATGCGTTAAACACCGTGAAATTCCTTAATTATTTACTGATTAACAGGCTCAGTATGCGTATGCACTCACTGTCTGATTTGAAATTGGCGGACGGAAACAAGTACCTGAATACGCTAACTTCTGCCCTTGTTGAAGGAATGCCCCCGTTACTTGAAGTGTAACCCTTCACAATTAAGAGAGGACTTTCGTTTTTTCGAATTTTAGTTCGACGATATATTGAAATCTTCTCCAATAAGCTTAGTCGCTTCATATATAACACCATTATCGTAACTTTTTATGTCAAAATAGCCATTATAATAATCCCATACATCAGAATAGGTTGACGACTTAGTAATATTTTCCAATATCTTGTTAAACAAAGATATAGCCTCTTCCTCTGTTGGATGCCCCTCAACCATAAGCCTAAACTTAATATCACTCTCCCCATCAAAAGAAGCCGCAGTAGTTTCTACGTCATCTAATTCTTTGAGTGTTTCTCTCGTTTGATCCAAGGTTTTACTAATATCGATATTTGGTTGTTGATTACAATCAGTTACTAACAATACTAGAACCAATACTGTACCTATAAAAGATAATTGTTTCATTCTTTTTCTCCCTCCAATAAATTTTTAACAGGGGGCTTCTTCCATGAACCTGCTCTGCTCCGTTAGTGAAAAAGCGTTCCTGCTGATGTTGCAGAAACGCACCCTTTCGTTCAAAAAAATTGTATGTTTTATGACATATTTGCTTTATTTTTCCTTGTGTTGTTCAAGAAAAACAGAGTCCGTCTATATAATTTGTAAAATAGTACGCCAATTAGACTTCCAAGTGTATTTAAAATTAGGTCATCCACATCAATAGCACGCCCTTCTCCAAATCGATATGCAGACGCAATAAAACTAAGTACGAACTGAAAAGTTTCAATACCGAGGGATAGGAGGAAAATGACAAAAACTGTTTTCTTGGTTCCTTTCGTAATGCCTAAAGATAATAAAGCAAAAGCAAAAGGAGTCAATAAAACCAGATTGCCTAAAACCTGAATAATCATGACTGGCACGAACACTGGAAGAGTGAGGACGTGCCAAATAGTATTAAATGGAATGAGATTGATACGGTCATATTGAACGTGATAATTCCCTGTATATTCTTGTGTAAAATAATAGCCAATATCTACAAAGCTTACATATTGATGTAATACAAACAGGTATAGTATAAAAGCACATAAAATGAGAAAATCAAACGTACTTTGGACGGTGGATTTATTAACAAACCAAACAGTTAAAACAGTTATTACTATCCAATTCCCGAAGACTGTAAAGTAATCATATATAAGGGAACCATTTTCTATTACTTTTAAATAAACAAATACAAGGTACAAAAAAGAGACGAAAATTGCCAACCATTTTAATTTTTTATACTTCACTACATAACACTCCTAATTACAAAATTATCTACCTTACTTGACGAAAGAAATATTTAACGGTATAGTTTCATCTTTTGTTCAACTCTTCTGCTCCGTTAGCTCAATAAGCCAAAGGAGCTACCGTTACGACAGCCCCCACTCTTTCGCTCAAGTGCCCGTTAGCTTAACAACACTTTTATGTTTATGACTTTTTCTTATCCCACAATTTGTACAGACCAACAACCAAAATAATATAGGCAATGATTTCAATTGTTTTAGGGATAAATGAAAGTAATAAAGCGAATTCTCCTACGGTCATTGCTGATGGTTCATGATTGTTTAACATAAAATTCTCTATAATACTGTTCGTTACAAAGGGTGATACAAGCAAATAAAGTTGGTTAATCATCAAAAGGAGAAAAGCATAGAACCCCGCCATAAAAGAGTGTTTCTTGGATTGAATCAGTCCAAACAAAAGCAAACCTATGAATACAATCGTTATAATAAAATTCAAAAAATTAACTATCGGTATCAACTCCAATCATAAGGTATTTGCATTTAACTTTAACATAAATATCCATTTCCTTTTTAGTATTGTCTTATTGCACTAAACTGCTCGTTCGTATTATAAGGTCAGCCAGATAAGAAAATATTTCTGGTTGACCTTTTTTAATATGGTCTTATTATAACGGTAGCCGGGGTAAAACGTAACTGCCCGTGGGACTTGATCCCGTCAGCTAAACAGTTTGCCCCCTACTTGTAGAAACATGATTGAGGCTGGTTTGGACGTAGATCTCGTATAACAAGCGAAGCTGTGATACTGCAAGAAGGATTAGGGGTACCGGTTAATTTATCTTTTGGAGGGGATATCGAATGAATCCAGTCATTGGTCTGGATGTATCAAAAGGAGAAAGTCAGATTCAGGCTTTCTTAGACAAGGGAAAACCATACCGTAAGAGCTTTAAAGTATCTCATACTCTTGAAGGACTAGATTATCTTGTCCGATTTATTGAAGAAGTGAAAGCTGAGACTGGGAAGAAACCTCCGGTTATTCTAGAAGCAACAGGACATTATCAAAGTCCTATCGTTCACTATCTTGAGGAGCGTGGATACCTATTAATTATTATTAATCCATTAATTTCTTATAAGGCCAAAAGTTCTAGCTTACGAAAGGTAAAGACTGACGCAGTTGATGCCTATCTATTGTGCGAACTTTTCTATAAAGAGGAACTAGAACCCTATAAAAAACGAGGCGTCCAACTATTAAACTTACGTAATCTTACAAGACAACATGAGAACATTACTGGTACTGTCATTCAAACAAAGTTACAGTTTCAAGCCATTCTCGATCAGGTTTTCCCTGAGTATAGAGGTGTGTTTGGAGATTTATACTCTATTGTATCTCTATTAACTCTAAGGACCTTTCCTTCGTCTGAGGATATATTAAATGCGGATGATGAAACCCTAACAAGCACCATTCATGAGTTCTGTAAGAGTCGTTCAAGGGTTTGGGCAAGTGAGAAAACAGAACAGCTCAGAGCTGCAGCTATGCGTAATCCATTTGAGAAAACTGTTTATCAGAGTCATATTTTGAGTCTGGGGATGTTTATTAATATTCTTCTCCAATACAAAGAGCACCTATCAACGTTAGAGTCAGAGATAGATGCCCTTGCGAAAGAAGTTGAAGAATATACCATTATCAAATCAATTCCTGGAATCGGAGAAAAGATCGCGGCAACGATTATATCCGAGATTGGGGAAATCGATCGATTTGATCATCCTAAGAAGCTAGTCGCATTCGCTGTTACTTACGTTGAATACGGTAGAAAATCATACTACATATAAGCACCCGTTTTTAAGTACAATCCTTCACAATTTAAAATTAAAGTCGAGTTATCTTCAAATAGAGTGCTTTTCTATTCTTTTTCTCTTAGCCATTTTTATAATGATAATGGTGTAGCTTATGGAAAAAGATTGTTCAAAATGAATTATTCTCTTATGAATTGGTACACAACTTTTATAAAAAATTTGTTCATTTTTCATAATCCGCTGTTTATAGAAAATGAAGTTGTTTATTTTGTTCATAAAAATGGTTTCTTGACGTATTTTGTTACGAAAAAGTTTTAAGTCCCGTTACTCCTATAATTATAAAGGATATATAAACCACCTTTGATACACTTTTATTTTCATTAAAAAAATACATACCAATAATCACACTACCTATTGAACCAATACCCGTCCATATTCCATAAGCTACCCCAATAGGGAGTAATTCAACTGCTTTTGCCAAAAAAGAAAAACTAATTATACCTGAGATACCAGTTAATAAACTGTATGTTCTATTTGTAAATCCATCAGACAATTTTATAAAACTAACAAGTCCGAATTCTCCTAAGCCAGCAACTATTAAATAAAGCCAAGTCATATATTCTCTCCTACCCTTCTTCATTCGTAACAGACATTTTTAACCCGATTATGCCCAAAATTAAAAGGGATAAGAAAAACAGTTTAAGTAAATTAAAAATTTCGCCAAACATAAAAAATCCTAATAAGGCTGAACCTACTGCCCCTATCCCTGCAAAAATTGCATACGCTGTTCCAATTGGTAATCTAATAACCGATTTTGAAAAGAAATAAAATGTAATTATAATCAGAATAATCGTTATTACACTAGGAGTAAGAATTGTAAAACCCTTTGACATTTTTAGGCCAGCTATCCAAACAACTTCTAGGATTGCTGCAATAATTAAAAATATCCAACTCATTTTTATCACCTCTTGTTTTAAATAGAAGGATACCCCTATTGGAGTATCCTAAATTAAGTTTGGAATATTACATTTGCCTATTAATAAGTTTCCTCATCTCTTATTACCGCAATAGGATCTAATACACAATGATCAAACTTAGATAATATTTGATTTTCTTTTACTTTGTTTGGCCAATCAGGGTTGGATAGAGCACTAGTCCCTAATGCAACAAAATCAGTTTCTCTGTTACCTATCATTTTTTCTGCTGTTTCGGGTTCTCCTAACTGCCCATTTGCAATTACAGGTATATTCCCATATTTTTTTGCAAGGCTAGCAAGCGTATGACTATGCTCTCCAAACGCTGGTTTATCTGCTTGAAACTCTGTTGTGTGTATATAATCTGGGCTAGCTGAGGCTAGATTCTCAAAGATTATTTTTGCTTCATCTTCTTTTCCTATCCATTTATGATAGAAATCATTTACTTTACCTTGAGAGACACGGATACCCACAACAAAATTGTTACCCACTTTATTTCGAATAGCTTTTAACACTAAAACACTTAGCCGAACACGATTTTCCGGTGTCCCACCAAATTCGTCTTCACGAAGATTTGTATAGTCCGTATGAAATTGATCTAATAAATATCCATTGGCTCCATGGACTTCAATACCATCAAAACCAATATTTTTGGCTCTTAATGCAGCATTGGCAAAACTCTCAATAACTGCCTCAATTTCTTCTTTGCTTATTTCTTTTGGTAGTGAATATTCGCCACTCCCCCCATGGGCTTTAAGTTTTTCTCCTTTTGGCTTAACGGCAGAGGGGGCTAATGAATAGTCAGTATAGCGATTGTATTGAACAATTGCTCCTGCGTGTTGAATTTGTAAAAAGATTTTTCCTCCTTCTTTATGAACAGCATCTACCACTGGTTTCCATGCAGCAGCTTGTTCATCAGTTGCTATTCCGGGTTGATTTTCATACGCTTGCCCATGTGTCAAATCGGGATAAGTACCTTCTGTAATTATTAAAGAAAATCCACCTCTTGCAAAACGTGAATAATATTGGACCATTCTTTCATTGGCTAACCCATTCGGTTGAGCACTTGTTCTGGTCATTGGAGATACTACCGTTCTATTTGATAGTTCCAATGAACCAATCTTAAATTCGGAAAATATATTAGGATACTTTGACATAATCTGAATCACTCCTGTTTTTTTATTTGCTTGCAATTATAAGTTTACATTTGGGGTGGTATTTAGTAAAATGATTAAAAATGATATGTCCATCAATAAAAGTGATAAGGAGAATATTATGGAGTTAACTGATTTAAAAGTTTTTCTAACTGTAGCTGATGAGGGGAATTTTACTAAGGGAGCAGACAAACTAGGCTATGTACAGTCTAATATCACCAATCGAATTAAAAAACTTGAATCTGAACTAGAGGTTACTCTATTTAATAGACATCCTAAAGGAGTTAGTTTAACTGAAAGAGGCTTGATTTTTTATGAACATGCAGCTTCCATAAATAAACGGGCTGAAGAAGCAATTTCTGCTGTTCGAGAAGCAGAAAACTTTGGGGGAAAGTTGGCTATTGGGGTTGTTGAGACGCTTGCCTCAAATAAATTTATGAATATACTTTCTGATTTCCAAAAACAGCATCCTAATGTATCGATTTCGTTATTAACAGGAACATCACCAAAATTATTAGAGATGATCCAAAAATACAAGCTTGATGCTGCATTTATTACTGGTCAAACAAAAACTATTTTGTTCGAAATTGAATATACGATTCAAGATGTAGTTAGTCTAATTACTAAAAGAGGAGTTAAAGCTGAACAGACACCAAAGACTTGGGCAGTATTTCCTGAAGGTTGCCCATTTAGAAGGGTTTTAGTTGAATGGTTAGACAGTAAAGGGGAAAAACCAACTAACTTTATAGAAGTTAATACCTTAGACACTTTGTTAAATTGTGTGAAGTCAGGGTTGGCTTCAGCAGTTCTTCCTGAATCAGTAATTACTCAAACCCAAGAAATAGAATACAACTCAACCCCTCTGCCAGAAGAGTACCGACTTATGGAAACACATCTTGTTAGACACAGGGATTTAGCAACTAATAAGGTTTTATCCTCCTTTATTCAAAAAATTAATAAGAATGAACTATAAAGTAAGTATCCGCCGGTAGTGATATCAGAAGGAGTTTATATAGATCTATCTGTTATAAATATTCTAATTGAGACGGAAAAAACAGGGGAAATTCCCTACGCTACTCGAAAGTTAAATTAAGATACTTTTAATATGGCATGTTCAGTTTATTTCTTCGTATTTAGACAATAAGAAAAGCATCTCATTTATCGAGATGCTTTTCTTACTGCATTATTCGGATTGTTCTAATCAATTTATCTCCAATACTCGTGGTAGCAATTTCAGTCTCTCTAACGCCATGTTCCCTAATAATATCCCTTTGGTTATAGGATAATAAATTAACAGCCTGTTCCTCAATATCCATACTTTCCTTCATTAACTTTGCACCTCGAACGAAAGAATTTACTCAATCAATTAGCTGACCATGTTCTTTTGTAACAACTTTTGGTACAGAAAGTCCCTCCAACTCTCTTACTATAAATTCTTATCGTTCAGCAGCAATAAGTCAATTCCTCTTTATAAGTTGCTAATTCACTTTTAGGATATGACTTTCATTCTTCTAATTGTGGTATTAGATACTTTAATTATCATATCTCCAACTGAGTTTAAACTCTCAGCATATTTTATATACTCTTTATTCATTCTCATCCACCTCTCAAAAAATCCTATTACCAAAATTTTAACACAAGTCAGAATAATATTGCCTATATCCATAAAAATCTATCTATTTGGTTTTATTCCACACTTACCTTTATGTAAGTACCTGTAAAAAAAGTGCGTACTTACAAGAAATGCATACGTTCTCTATACTCAAAGTGTAACAACAATACGCTTAAGAAGGAGAGTCATTTTATGAAAACACTTGTAGTTGTAGCTCATCCCAGTATAGAAACATCTGTAATAAATAAAAGATGGATAAAAGAACTGAAACAATATCCAGAGAAATATACGGTGCATGAATTGTATAAGATTTATCCAGAAGGAAAGATAAATATTGAAAAAGAACAAAAACTGATTGAATCCCATGAAAATTTAATTTTACAATTTCCCGTCCAATGGTTTAATTGTCCTTCTCTCTTAAAAAAGTGGCTGGATGATGTGTTTGCTTATGGTTGGGCATATGGTTCAAATGGTGGTGATCATTTAAAGGATCGCAAAGTGGCTTTAGCTGTTTCTGCAGGAATAAAACAGTCAGATTACAGTGAAAGTGGAAGATATCGTCATACTTTAGAGCAAATACTAGTTCCGTTTGAAACAACCATGTTTTATTGCGGTGCTGATTACTGCTCAATCTATGCGTTTTATGGAGAAGAGGGAGCACCGGGAGGTACTGAAGAAGAAGATATCCAGCCGGAGAAAAATGGATTATCAGAAAGTGCTATAAATTACCTAGAATTTATAAATAATTTATAAATCCGTTCGAAAAAAATATCGTATTATAATTGAAACAAATAGTAAAGGGCTGATACAATAAGTAATAAAATGACAATTGTACCAGCCCTTTTTTATATCTAGATTAATGCCTAAGTCTTAAGTCGATCGTCAAGTTGCCAAAAAATAAAGAACTAGCATAGATTGTAGCTACGCTACGTTCTACCACTCCCATAAGATGCAAATTCAAATGGCTAATTACCGATTGTTTTCTCCCCATTGACACATCATGTCCAGTATTGGAATTAGTGAACGACCAAGGTCAGATAATGAATACTCTACTTTGGGAGGTATCTGCGGAAATTCTTCACGAATGATAAGCCCATCAGCTTCCAATTCTTTTAACATGACGCTGAGTGTTTTAAACGATACTGTGTCTACACTTCGTTTTAACTCATTGAACCTGATGACTTTTTTTTCAGATAACCAATACAAAATGATCATTTTGTATTTACCGCCTATTAAGGACAATGTATGTCCAAAACCGGTGTCCACTAAATTGACACCAGTAGGTACACAAGTTTTGACCGTTTCACTTCGCATATTTGTACTCCCCTCCTTTTACAAAAATTAAAAACTCTCATATTTGAGTTTCATCACTTAATTATTATTTTCCAATTTTACTATAATCTGTTTTTAATCCATAACATCTTCTTTACCTTTACAGTTCTAAAATCAAGTTGAATGGACGGGAGGTCTAAAATTCGATAACCATTAATCTATATTTAGAATATATTTTTATTTGCTATCATAATAACATTAATTTTCGCTAAACTAAATAATTTGAAACTGTATTATCATTGAAATAAACCGTTCGTAGAAGTACACTTCGGCAAATCAAAAGAGAAGAAACTTAGTATAAAGTTTTTTCCCTAATGACTAATCCTATACAGTTATTTTTCCCAATAATTTAAGAAAATGAAGCAACTTATTCTTCAACTAAACTGCACCGTTAGCTTAAGTGAAAGTCTTCACAATCTCAATTATTATTCTAATGAAACACGTGAAAACGTTCCTCAAGAATCTGGCCCAATTCAATAGAGATAGTTCATTTCGTTAGCTTGATAGGCATGTAGGAGGATCCCTAATTATGCAAAAATATTTTTTATTACTATTGACATGAAACCACTCCCACAAAATAAACTCAAGAAGAACACTAGTTGGCGTAACACGAATGGAGATTTATTAGCATAGTGGCGTTACGACTAGTGTTTTTAGCTAATAAATCTTTAAAAGGAGGATATTTAGGAAATGATGAGTGAACAACAAATATTCGAATGGTTAAAAAAACATAATGCCCCTTTTGATTTGAAATTAAAAGTAATGGAACTTTTCCAAGTCAATACATTACTTGTAGAGATTGATAAAGAATTAATGGAAAAAGAAAGGCAAGTCATGATTCTACGTAAATATGTATTAGGTAATTAGCTAAAAGGCACCTTAATCTTATAAGAGAAAATAATCAAGATATTGACATGGTACACGTTCTATATTTTAGAATAATTCTGTGCCAGAACTCGACCCTAGCTTAAGTATAAAGAAGACCACATTACTGAATGTGGTCTTATGTTGATTTTCTTTTGATAAACTCTAATTCTAATGTATTAGTGATTGGGACGTCTTTGGTATTGATTAAACTATATAATACATTTACTGCTGTCTCACCCAGCTTTAGAATGGGTTGATTTATCGTTGTAAGCTCCACGACTTTAGATATTGGCTGATTATCAAATCCTACAACTGCTAAATCCTCAGGTATCTTTAATCCCTGATTTTTAGATTCGTAAATGATTCCGGCAGCTACATAATCACTTCCTACAACCATAGCTGTAGGACGAAACGGTAGTTCTAGAAGTTTTCTTGCTACTGTAATTCCATCCTCAATTGTATACTGTTCAGCAAAGTACCAATTATCTCTCCACTGTAAGCCATATTCCTTTTGGTAGTGAAAAAACGAATTCCTTCTACTCATTCCCACGCCACTTTCAGGATTTCCTATACAAAGTCCAATGGCTTGATGCCCTTGATCTCTTAAATGATCAATAGCCATTTGGATTCCAGACTCGTGATTAATAAATACACTTGCAATTTTTTTATTTTCAGAAGCTTCGCAGGAAACCATTTTTCCAAAATCAGATACTTCATCGAGTATGTGGCAAGGACTTACACATGAACCTAAAATAAGACCATCAATGAGCTTGTATTTTAACCTGTTAAAAAACTCTAGTTCTTGTTTAGGATCATTATTAGATTGATGTACAAGCAAGCTATAATTGTGCTTGTTACACTCTTTGCCTATTCCCTCAATTAAGTTACTAAAAAACGGATGGTTAATCTTAGGAACAATAACTCCTAATACGTTTGTTTTGCCTTTAGATAAATTTACAGCATTTAAGTTTGGAACATAATTAAGTTCTTTTATTGCCTGTAAGACTGCTTCTCGTTTTTCTGGTTTGACATAAGGATGATTATTGAGAACCCTCGATACCGTTGATCGAGAAACATTTGCTTTTTTGGCTATCTTTGTAATATTACTCATTGTGACAACTCCTGGCTATAAGCAGATCGTGCCATCCCCATTTTATGCAAGAGCTGATCGAATACTCCTACTAATAATCCTAAACATAGTACCACAATAACAGATCCTATTCCAATAGGTCCTTTCAATAGAAATGCAAGTATAAAGGCTATAGCTTCTCCAATTGTTTTGGTTACGTTAATTTTCCACCCGGTACGAGCTGTGATAGCCAACATAAGTTCATCATTTGGAACAGATAGAAAAGATGCGCGTAGATAAATAGCAATACCCAATGCTAGTACTGATAATCCTCCAAAAAATAAAACCCACTGGAGAACATAAACATGTATTTTTATAAAGTGAAGTATCTTTAGATTTAGAAGATCTACAAATGATCCAATGATTAAGATAGGAATAAACCCTCCGAGATTAGGGGTACTTCTTTTAATTATACTGTTTACGAAGATGAGAACACCTCCGACAAGGAAAACCCAAGATCCAATGGTTAAACCAATTCGTTGGGATAATGCTACATTTAATGCATCCCATGGCGCTATCCCAACATTGGATTTAATCATTAATACAACTCCTAAAGACAAAACGAACAGCCCTGTAAAATAAATGAAACATCTACGGAAGAAGTGATTCATACTAGCTTCTCTTCCTCTACATCTTGATCTCCTACTTGATTTGCTTTTATATATTTTTCAAATGCATATGCTACACCACATTCCTGGTTAGATAGCGTTTGATACGTGGAAACCCGAACTAATTCCTTATCCGCATTTCCCATAGCAATTCCTGTTGCTGCTACTTGAAACATTGGCATATCATTTAAGTTGTCCCCGATAGCAACAGCATTCACTACATTTGTCCCGTAATAGTTACAAAGCCTGCGTAAAGCTATCCCTTTATTTACGCCTGTACTCATAATTTCTAAATTAAACGTTCCAGAACTAGATATTACACACTCAGTTATTTGTTGAAAATGAGCTTTTACTTCTTTGAGTACATGAACGTTAGGAGAGACGACCATAATTTTAATAATAGAATGATAGTCTGTCGGCAGAATGGTACCTGTTATTTCTTCTAAACCATACTGATAAATCTGAGCTTTAATTCCTTCCCAGAACTCATCTGAATTAAAATCAGGGTTTTGTTCCATTACGTCATGTAGTTGCTTTTCTAAACAATGTATCCCTTGATTGGATACAACAATTTTGTCAGAAAGATAGACTTGATAGTACATTTCCCTCTCGTTTAACCAGGGTATAATAGCTTGCACTATGGTCTGTTTTATAAATTGTTCATCTATTTTCTTATGTTCTACATAAATCTGAGCTCCATTTGATGCAATGATGGGACAATCTAAGTCATGCTTTTTTGCAATATGCTGTGCATCGAATAACGCTCTACCCGTTGCAATCGCAACAATATGATCTTGTTCCTGAGCTTCCTTTATAGCATTAACATCTTTCTCATAAATAGATAAATTCTCAGATAAAAGAGTACCATCTAAATCAATTGCAATTACTTTCATGATGCTTCATTTCTGTAAGTTAAAATATATAGACAGTATAAAATGTGGGACGCGTTTCAGAGCAAATATTATTTTATTATCAATTTCAGAATGCAAATGGATTGTAGCTAAAGATTTAATATGAAATCCTGATCAGTTACTAACTCTATGTTAACCTACATCTTGTATATAGGTTTTTTGGTTCCGTTAAAAGAATATCATTAATTTGCTTATTAAACTAAATGGCCCAATACATGAAAAAGACGCGTTCTTAAATTTAGAAACGCGCCCTTTAATTGAATAAGAAATACTTATTTATTCAAGATATACCCCAATAAGAAATAAAAAATAAACGATAGAGCAAGGAATCGCAACGACTAATAAAAATCTTTTTTTACCTTTTGATATTTCTTTGAATCTTAAGAAAGTATCATAAACCAAGAACATACTTGCAATTTGAACTAAACCAGCCATAACCATTCTAAACATATCTATAATTTCTAATGAATTTAAGGGTTTACCGAAATTTTCTCTAAGGTAAATACTCGATAAACCGAACAATCCAGAAAAAAGAAAGAAGTACATAAAAATTTTAACATTTTTCATTTTTTATCCTCTTTTTATTTAACAAGATTAATTTATCTCGATCTTAGCAGGAATACTCTTTGAAATACAGAGGGAAATCAGTTGTTTATTCCACTAAACTTCCCTTAAATAAGCAGTGAATAAGGAAGAAGGGCTGCTATAACAGCCCTGAGTTGCTCAATAATTGCGCCCTTTAATGGAATAACTAAAATATGGTCTCAGTCCTAAAATCACTCAATTCTTTTTAAACTAACGCACCCGTTACTTGAAGAAGAGATTTTTTCGTAAGCAGGTGGTCCCATCATATATTCTGCAAAAATCGCTAAAGAACAAAAAGCT
>NZ_KZ454943.1:4182241-4187123 GCF_002797395.1 Bacillus solitudinis | reverse complement strand
TGATGCTTCATTTCTGTAAGTTAAAATATATAGACAGTATAAAATGTGGGACGCGTTTCAGAGCAAATATTATTTTATTATCAATTTCAGAATGCAAATGGATTGTAGCTAAAGATTTAATATGAAATCCTGATCAGTTACTAACTCTATGTTAACCTACATCTTGTATATAGGTTTTTTGGTTCCGTTAAAAGAATATCATTAATTTGCTTATTAAACTAAATGGCCCAATACATGAAAAAGACGCGTTCTTAAATTTAGAAACGCGCCCTTTAATTGAATAAGAAATACTTATTTATTCAAGATATACCCCAATAAGAAATAAAAAATAAACGATAGAGCAAGGAATCGCAACGACTAATAAAAATCTTTTTTTACCTTTTGATATTTCTTTGAATCTTAAGAAAGTATCATAAACCAAGAACATACTTGCAATTTGAACTAAACCAGCCATAACCATTCTAAACATATCTATAATTTCTAATGAATTTAAGGGTTTACCGAAATTTTCTCTAAGGTAAATACTCGATAAACCGAACAATCCAGAAAAAAGAAAGAAGTACATAAAAATTTTAACATTTTTCATTTTTTATCCTCTTTTTATTTAACAAGATTAATTTATCTCGATCTTAGCAGGAATACTCTTTGAAATACAGAGGGAAATCAGTTGTTTATTCCACTAAACTTCCCTTAAATAAGCAGTGAATAAGGAAGAAGGGCTGCTATAACAGCCCTGAGTTGCTCAATAATTGCGCCCTTTAATGGAATAACTAAAATATGGTCTCAGTCCTAAAATCACTCAATTCTTTTTAAACTAACGCACCCGTTACTTGAAGAAGAGATTTTTTCTTAAGCAGGTGGTCCCATCATATATTCTGCAAAAATCGCTAAAGAACAAAAAGCTAAACTGTTTATATTGGCAACAATAGAAATTACTGAGAGAGAAATTCTTTTCTTCTTAGAACGATATTTACCCAACGACTTAATCGAAAAAACTAATCCAACAATAAAAAGAATAAACCAAAAAATGTATGAGTAATTGGGAAATTTAAGAAAATTGATAATAAAAATAGTATTTAATAATAAAATCAAATTTCTATACTAACATTAATTTCCTTTTATATGGGAGTGAAAATAAAAAGCATTCCTGCTGCTGTTGCAGAAACGCACCCTATAGTTGAAGAAGGACGATGGCCAATTTTATGGCTATCGTCCTTCTTTTCTACTGTGCAGTAGTTTTGTACTACGCAGCAAAATGAATCTGTTACTTTTATCCGTAAAGGTTGCCTAACCACTATTATTTTTCTGTATATACTTAGGGTCGTTGATACAAACATGAGTCTCCAATATAAAAAAGCTGATGATAATTCAATCATGGGTCTCCAACTAAACGGACAAACGTAACCTTTGTCAAAGATGCTTTAAAATAGTTACCCAAAAAAAAGAAAGTGTTTTTACTGTTTTGATGATAATTAATTCATGATTCAAAAAATCATACCCATTTTAAACGTTACCACATACCATAAAATAAGGTTTCTACAATGGGAGGCAGTATTTATGTATAGACAGCGAGCAAGAATACCAGGAAACTGTCCACAGGGGTTTTTGGGTCGGTATACCGTAATTCCAGGAGACACGTTTTATACCATTGCGCAGATGTTTAGAGTAAGAATAGAAGCACTTGCAGTCAACAATCCCCATATTCCAAATCCTAATGTATTATTTCCCGGAGACATTCTCTGCGTTCCGGGTTTAATCCCTTACCCGTGCTGTACGTCTTTACAGCCCCGAGGGAGGGCACCATTCGGTACAGGCGGCGTAGCTTATGTGAATTTTGGTCCAAGAGGAGGTCAGGCTGTAAGCATTATGGTAACCTTACCGCAACCTCAAGTTTTCGGTGATTTTGACAAGTATACAGGTGAAATTATTATTCTCGGGACTGGAAGCTTTAGAAACCAGTTATTTGCTACTCCCGAAGACCCACCTACTTGGTCATCCCGAATAGAACTTCCTACCGCTGCAACCGTTACGCCAAACTCGCGTGTGTTAGTACGCCCTATTAATTCGTTGGCCGGCACTTCAGGTGCTCCTGTCTTAGAAGGTATAATGCTTCTTGGAAATTGTCAATAACATCAATAGAAGCAAAAGAAGCTGTCCTTCGTCATGTGTGACTGAGAGGCAGCTCCTTGCATTTGTTTTCAAAATGCACCAGGTCTCCGAAAAAAAAGCTGGTCCGCCAGCTTTAGGATTAAAACTCACAAAGAGAATTGAAATAAGGACAGGCACACTAACGTATCGCTAATACGCTCATTTTCATGAGATATAAATTCCTCGATCTTTGCCCCAGTAAGAATATTACATTCTTTTCACATAAAATCCCAAGCCTTCCGGTGAGGGGACATAAAACCTTCTAAATCCGCTCTAATCAACGCAACACACTCAACGTGGTTTGAGTGGTGATCGCAGACATAAGGATGTAGTAGTGTTTACCTTTTAAAGAAGAGTATTTAACGATTATTACCGTTTTAGAATATCTTTTTCTATTGTTTAACGATTTAAATATGAAGTTAGAACGTTGGTTAGCAAAATGGTTATCTTTTCCGACTTGTAAGTAAAGATTAAATTTTGCATTAACCCCTGGGAGAGAATAATCAAATGACAAGTGAGAGTAAGCATATCTTGTAGATGTTTCATGAGTTCTTGGTGTTACCAATTTATCATTCGAGTAACTACCACCAATAACAACTATACCCGGAGATTGTGCTTTCACTATGTAATCGTTGTTAGATCCCGATTTAATTACAATGTCTACTTTATAATCTGCATTGACTAGACCTGTATACCAATAAGCAGTAACTCGATAACTGCCTGGATTTAAACTACTTATACTGATAAAGTCTTCATCTATTTTAGTACCATATTCTATTTTTGACCCATCTTCAAATTCAATAGTTTCAGATTCACCTATTGGTAAATTCTTTAGTTTCTTTTTGGCTTTATCCAAGTTTTTCGGTTCCGTAGAATCAAGAGGTTTACCTATTTTTAACTTTTTTATTAATTTATCTTGAGTTTTTTGTCAATTTCAAGTTCTGTAAAGTTTTCTCTGATTTCAACCTCATTATCCTCTACCCATTTTTTAGGATCTTCATTAGAACTTGATGCCGAAACTGGTGAAACTGTTAATGCCAGTATTGAAATAAAAACGACAAATACAGAAAAAATTTTATTCATTGTTTATCTCCTCCTAATAGTATATATTTTGTAAAATATATACTATATTAATTAGGATATAATAGTATATATTTTACATAATTTATGTATATAATACCATTATGGAAATTAAAAGTATTTTTTTCATTAATTACTAGTATCCAATACGAAACTTAATTTTTTATAATTTTGTACAAACTAATAGATTAAGAAGAAAGGAGTTTAACCATGCAAATAACTAAATCAAAAAAAGATAAATCTTTATTTGGTGTGTGTGGAGGAATTGCTAATTATCTAAAAATACCCTCAATTCTAGTTAGGATAATTTTTATATTCACTCCTGGTTTTATTTTGCTTTATCTTTTTCTTAATTATTATCTTCCAGAAGATAAATCCTTGTATTAATATTTAAGAGTAATAATAGACATATTCTAATACTTGTTCGAAAAGGCGTTTTAGCTGGAGTTTATGACCATAATCGAACTTATTATGAAATAGCTTATACTATTGCCCTAGATGATATGGGAACCTTATATTAAAAAGGGGTCTTGACGTAAAAATGTCGTCAGGCCCCCACCTTTACTGCACAGTATTGGTCTACTACGCATTAACATTAATAAAAGGAGCTGCCGTCTTGACAACTCCTTATTACACTATTTCACAAATTAATTAAACAACTTTTTTCAAGAATATAGTTTTCATTTGAATTTTTTAAAACTATATCGAAATTCCGATGATAAGGATGCATAAATAAATCATATTGAATTCTACGCTCTTCATGAGATTTTCTTAAATAATTTATATCTGTTCCCCTTTCAGAAACATCACGAATACCCCTTCTCATCAGCTCGGTTTCTCCATCTGTATATAAGTAAACTTTTAGATTATACAAATTGGGGTCTGTAAAGGCAACGGTCATGCCTTCTATAATATTTACTTTATTTTTTGAAGAAATTAACTTGCTCTCTGTATAATGCGTGCCTATTGTATAAAAATCTAAAGCATCTCTCACCATTTGAAGGTCTCTCTCTAAAGCATATATATTATGAGCAGAAGGATGACAAGCTGTCATTTTGTCTTGATGGTGTTGATTCTTATATTCATATTTTAATATAGTGTACTTCCTAAGATGAGAGCCGATGATATATGGGTCCGTATTGATATAATTCACATCTTCATGTCCCAGAAGTTTAATAAGATTATGGGCAAACGTTGTCTTTCCAGATGCACCATGACCCGAAATCCCAATGATCATTTTTTCATCATTACTGTTAATCAAATTAGCTATCTTATGTAGAACCTTTTCCATATTTCCCCTCCATTTGCTTATTGAATTATGTTCATTATCTTGTCTTTTATACTGGATTTAGCAATAGCTAAACTTTATCATAAATCTTCTATTGCTTGTTTAACTATCCTGACCGTTAGCGGAACAAGGCAAGCGATGCCTTGTTTCGCTAACGAAGCACCTGTTTGTTTAAGTACCTCTTTTCACACAGTATTTATTTTTTGCTTTTTAATACTCCTAAAACTTCAAAAATCCCCATTGCAATACTTACATTAAGCATTCCAAACAATGTCCCAATAAGCATCAATCCATCATATTCACCAATAAAATTCATTACAAAGAAGATAAGACAAAATGCAAAAAATATCAGTCCGAATATAAATA
>NZ_KZ454943.1:4070837-4182231 GCF_002797395.1 Bacillus solitudinis | reverse complement strand
CAGCCAGTGATTAATTCAATAAAAGGGCTGTAGATTTGTTTTACACTTGCCAACTCAAGCGTTTCATAATATTTTAAACGTTGTTCATGTTCAGCTTTGACAATAGCAGGGGAATAACCATTTTCCATTAGTATTAAATTCATTAAGAGTCTGGCCGTTCTGCCATTTCCATCTGAAAACGGATGAATATAAACAAATTTAAAATGAAAAAGTGCTGCCAGTTCCACAGGGTGTAAGTCACCCTTATTATCCTCATACCATGATAGTAAATTAGACATTTCCTGAGGTACCTGAAGAAAATTCGGTGGCTCATGCACACTACCAGAGATTCTAACGTTTATATTGTGATAATTACCTGCATTTTCATTATCTATATTTTTTAATACCAAATAGTGAAGATTTTTCAGCGTTCTTTCATCGAGTTTTTTATCTTTTAAGACATGCTCTTCAATATAATCAATTGCTTCCGAATGATTAATTACTTCAAAATGTTCCTTTAAACGCTTTCCACCTATTGTAAGTCCATCTTCTAAGACAACTTTAGTTTCAATCAATGATAATGTATTACCTTCGATAGCATTGGAATTATATGTCCACTCAACACGAAGAACCTCATTTAAATTTTTAACTGCAGCAGAAGGAAGAGGTCTGAGTTGGTCGAGTTCATTTTTTAGTTCGGTAACTTCCGTAAAATCATTCATAGAAACACCTCAACACTTATTTTAAACAGCAAACTGAATATAAAATAAGTGTATAATACTTTGAAGGAAAAGACTAATTTTATACAGTAAAGCTGATAAAAGTTATAAATATATATTGTACTATTTAATTCTTCGTTAAACTGTTATTTAACGCGAAATGGTTGATTGTTTCCTCTCTTAAAATATTAATTTTAATGATCCGCTTCATTTTTATTTGAACAAGTTTGAATTTCCTTATTTGGATTAAAGTTATCGGATGAAGAGAAGAAAACACATTACGCTAATCAAGAATTGTTTTGTACAGTGGGGACTTTTATATGAGTATCTTTGTACCAATTCTCCGCACTAAAATGATGTGGTCCATCACACTCCACCACAACTTTACAAAATTATCCATATACAACGAAATCTAAAGTATAATGTTTATTCTCACCCTTTACATATACCTGCTCAGCAAAGAATAGACTGTTACTCAATAAAGCTTCCCTCATTATTATCTCTAATTCGGTTGCCACATTCTGCATGTCTTTAATCCTCCAGCAAATTTAGAATGGCTTGTGTAACTGCCCGGTCCATCAATAAGCAAAAGAACAACCTCAGCTTCTTGAAGTAATGCACCCGTTACTTGAAGAAGATTTTCTGTTGTTAACCTACTCACAAATATCTTATAAACTATTACTTTTTACTTTGGTTCCAAATCTCCTAATTAAGAAAGCAATTATCGTAATAGCTCCACCTACAAACATTAATACCCAAAGAATAGACCACCAAAGTGTATCCGTTATGCTATAATGTCGAAATGTACCAATAGTAATCAAACAACCTAAACAAATTATGAAACCGAGCCATTCTATTACTTTCATTTTTATTTGCAATAAAAACCCTCCTTAAATACCTTTTAACTCTCTATTTATTAATTTCTATAATAACTCATTAGCTTATTAAATTATCCTGCATCGTTAGCGGAACAAGGCAAGCGATGCCTTGTTTCGCTAACGAAGCACCTGTTTGTTTAAGTACCTCTTTTCACACAGTATTTATTTTTTGCTTTTTAATACTCCTAAAACTTCAAAAATCCCCATTGCAATACTTACATTAAGCATTCCAAACAATGTCCCAATAAGCATCAATCCATCATATTCACCAATAAAATTCATTACAAAGAAGATAAGACAAAATGCAAAAAATATCAGTCCGAATATAAATAAAAATCTATCCAAATCAATCCCCCAGTAAAAGACAATTTTGAAATACCTGCCTAGTGTTCCGCAATTCAACACAAAGAGCTATTACCTTTTGAGCAATCGCACCCGTTACTTCAATATCTCCATTTTTGAATTAGTCCTTTTTTGTTTAATTTGATTACTATAAAACCAAAAACAAAGAACAATGGTTATAACTCCTGAAAAACCAAAAATATAAAGGATTTCCCAACCAACTGGACTGCCGAATAGGACCCATATTTGGTATGGGATAAAGGCAATTAAGAACATAAGAACAATACCTAACGGAAGCATTAGTGTATTTTGTTTTATTTCTTTTGACAATGACTTGTCTTTTTTCATTTCCAAAAATGCAATACCTCTAATTATTAGTAATAAAAAAGTAATACCTAATATTAGCAATATCCAATTCATATTTCTCAACCCCTTAATATTAAATTGTATTAACCTGCTCCTTAAAGGATTGCTCCCGTTACTTGAATAATCTAAAAAGGCAGTCGAAACGACCGCCTATTTCTCATACATTTACTTTATAATTCAGTGCTAACTCATCACCTGGTAAACCTCTTATCCCCCAATTATGCTTTGGTGTTTCAAAAATTGTAATTTCGACATCTTGAGGGGATATACTCAATTCACTATTTATATGTTCGAATAATAGCTTTAGTAATTGTTTTTTAGCTTCTACTGTTCGACCTTCGAACATACTAACCTCGATTACGGTATATGCTTCGGTTCTTCCACTTGCATAAAAAAAATCATCTTTGTCCATAGGGAAAAAACGATGAAATTTCTTATCCGAAGGAAATTCAAGTGCTTCCATCATACACGAATGAATAACATTTGATAGTGTTTCCTTAATTGGATTTACTGTCTTTTACCCCATAAATTTTAATCTGTCCCATTCTCATCTCACCTTTCTATTCTCAACTAACTAAACTCGGCTAACAATAAACACTATTCTATAAAGAGATTAGAAATTCCTTTTTCAACTATTCTGCTCCGTTAGTCGAACAACATTTTTACACTGAATCAAATATAACATTTTTTCCCTTTTATTTGATTCGAAAATAAAAAAAACAGCATTCCCGCTGTTATTGCAGAAATGCACCCGTTTGTTGAAGAAGCATTACTCTTTCTTATCTTGAAATGCTTTGATTTCATCTAATTTATTATCAATTTTGTTTAATTTCTCATTGGTATTATTAAAATTATGAGCAATTCTTGATATTCCGTAAATCACTAATACGAATAGAATAAGATTAAAAATCGCATTTAAAGCATCCATAACTTCACAAATCCCTTCTTCCATTTAATATTTTATCAAATATCGATTACTTCTTATACTCTTCTGCACCGATAGATGAATAACACCTAATACTTTATTTTATCTTAGCATTAATTTCCTTTTATTTAGGAGAGAAAAGAGAAAACGTTCCTGCTTTTATTACAGAAACGCACCCGTTACTTGAATAAGCTAAAAAGGCGGTCACTAATTGACCACCTTTTACTCATACATTAACTTTATAATTCAGTGCTAACTCATCCCCAGGTAATCCTCTTATTCCCCAGTTATGTTTTGGTGTTTCAAAAATGGTAATCTCAACATCTTGAGGGGATATACTCAATTCACTATTTATACGTTCGAATAATAGCTTTAGTATTTGTTTTTTAGCTTCAACCGTTCGACCTTCAAACATACTAACTTCTATTACGGTATATGCTTCGGTTCTCCCACTCGCAAAATAAAAATCTTCTTTGTCCATAGGGAAAAAGCGATGAAATTTTTTATCCGAAGGAAATTCAAGTGCTTCCACCATACACGAATGAATAACATTCGATAATGTTTCCTTAATTGGATTTAACCTTTCCTTAACCCCATAAATTTTAATTTGTCCCATTCTCATCTCACCTTTCTCTTCTCAACTAAACTAACTCTGCTAACAATAAACAGTATTCTATAAATAGGTTAGAATTCCTTCTTAAAGAATTCTGCCCGTTACTTTAAGTACAATCTTTCACAAACTCATTTGCACTTTAACATAAATATCCATTTTATTCGTCATATTTTTTGTTGCAATCTGGCCATAAAATGAAAAAGACGCTTCTTTATTAGAAATGCGCCTGGTGTTGAATATCCTTTTCTATTGAATATTATCCTTGTACTACGTAACAAATGGATCTGTCGTTTTTAGTCTTTCTTCTTCATTAGTATCCTCCGTTAGAGTTGGATAAAGCCGATTAGCTTTCATAACCTTGTTACAACATATTAAAAGAAAAGGAAAGTTTTTTATCCGCTAAATAGAACTCCTGAATATACATTATTTTTTTGACTATTCTAATTATGACGTTTCCGAAAGGAGAAAATATAAATGAAGATAGATGATAAATGGAATATTGTTGAAGTGAAATTAAAATGTATTCGATTGCTTAATTTTTTGGTATATGGGTTGAATATCAGGTTATTGCTTAAATTATATTTTGTATTACTTGTTAATTGATAACACATATAATTCCTCTTCATCAATATAATCTCCAGTATTTATAAAATCTAATTTTTCGTATAAATGCTTTCCTTTTATATTCTCTGAATCTGTTGATAAATAAATACTATTACAATCCTCGAATTTTTTCATTTCCTCAATTACGAGTTGCATTGCTTCCGTTCCATATCCATTCCCTTGAAATTTATAGTCAATCATAATCCGACAAAGCTCATAATAACCCTGTTTTTTAGCATAACCGTACATTGTAAACCCAATAATCTTACCTTCTTTTTCAATTGCTTTTGTTGTCCATATTTTTTCAAACTGCGCTTGTACCAACGACAGTGCATTAGATGCAATAAATTCTTCACAAATTGCAGGCACTCCTTTACACGTTGATAAGAAAATTACCTCCAACCAATTCTCTTCACTAATATCTATTAGTCTAATCATTAATGCACCATCCTATATTCTTATGGATTCTAACGTCAAGTACGCAGATTGATTACTCTTTTTGAAGTTTTCTGTCTCTTTACTTCAATAAAAAGTGCATACCTTTTCTTTAAGTAATGCTCCCGATAGTTACCACCACAGCACATTAATAGAAGATTCGTATTCTTAATGTTGAAATGCTAAAAAAAAGTTAGAAAAAACCTTCAAAAATAAGTTTCGAAGGTTTTAGTTAGATTTAACAAATTAACTTAATGCACTAACCAAGCTTTCTCCAAAATCTTTAGCTCCGTCTGGACCATTGCTTGTAATGATATCTTTATGAGCAACGACGTTTTGTACCACATATTCAACGTCATTCTCCTTCAATTCATTGATCATCACATCAACTGGGTAGCAAGTTGCTTTTCGTCCAGATAACAAGCCTGTCTTTACTACAGCAACAGAGCCTGCGCAAATTCCTGTTACAAGAACTTTTTGGTCATACGCCGCTTTCAAGAAATTCATTAATTCTTGATTACCCCATAAATAATCGATCGTACCCGATCCCCCTATTACACCAACAATATCATACTCGTTAGGTGAAACCGAAGAGAAGATAACCTCTATATTAACCTTTCCTTCATTGTCTCCTTTTACTTCCCCAACTTTTGTACTTGCAACAGTAACCTTAACCCCTGCATTTTCTAACACTTCTTTTGGGTGGAATAATTCATCTTCATTAAATCGATCTGGTGGTATAATTAGTAAAACGCTTTTATTCATTTTATAATTTCCTCCTCTGTTTTTTTAACACTAAAGTAATTGTAACGTGTACTTTAATTACTTGTGAAGAAGGCACTTTAATGTGCGAGGGTTACCAAATAGTTACTATTAAGAAGGGGCTAATGTTTATGGCTGATAAATTAAGAGATGAAATCAAAGAAAAAATATTAAATGGTGATTATCATTGTGAAAAAGAACTTACATTATCATTAATCAGTGGCAAATGGAAGGTAGTGATTTTATGGCATTTAGGTGTAGAAGGGACACATCGTTTTAGTGATTTACAAAAACTTTTCTCTAAGATATCTCATAAGGTATTAACGAATCAACTGCGTGAACTTGAAGAAGATGGAATTATACATAGAGAGGTTTATCCCGAAGTTCCACCAAAGGTTGAATACTCTATGACTGAATTAGGAATGACTCTTTTGCCAATTGTTGAAATGATGTATGAGTGGGGGAAAAAACGAATAGAAGAACTAAAGAAAGAAGAAAAGACATATCGTACCTTCAAATAGTTAGTAAATTGAACGACCTACCATCTAAAAGGTCCTTTAAGGATTAACCTTAAAGGACAAGCAGACTAGTAAGGGTTATTATTATCAGTAAAACGATAAATTTTTTATAAACAGTACATTTTTTTTAAAACGCTCAGACTTTCTTTCATTCTAATTTCAATACTTACTCACCTAAATGGGTGGAACATCTTCTCAATTATAAAGATTAGTTATATTGTATACCAAAAACCCAACTCTTGAAACAAGTCGCTTCTTTATCAATCATCCGATTTATGTTCTTGAAAACGTGCTACTTTTTTTCTATTTCCGCATATTTTCATTGAACACCATTTACGTCTTCCGCCTCCATCAATAAAGAAAAGTACACAATCGGGATTAGAGCATCGTTTGAGGGAAGATAGCTTTTCTGTCTCCATTAAAGTTAATACGTCAAATGCAATCAACGATAAAAGGGCTTCCTCTATTTCCCCAACAGGAATCGGTATCTGGTATCGGAGAAAAAATCGCTGCAACGATTATATCCGAGATTGGGGAAATTGATCGATTTGATCATCCCAAGAAGCTAGTCGCTTTCGCGGGAGTGGATCCGAGCGTTTTTGAGTCTGGTAAATTCACGGCTACAAAGAATCGAATTACCAAGCGTGGCTCCAGTAGGCTTCGGCATGCATTATATATGGCAGTACGTTGTGCCATTCGAGACTGTCGTAAAAAGAAAACGAGTGATGAGATCATCCCTCGTAATAAGAAATTACGTAAATTCTACGATAAGAAACGTGACGAAGGAAAGCCTTTCAAAGTGGCTGTCATTGCTTGTGTAAATAAGCTCTTACATTGGATTTATGCCCCGTTAAGAAGCAACACATTATGCCAAGATGTAGTTTAATCACTATGTCTATCTAAATAGTCCAAAACCTTCCAAGTGTTGAGAAATGGTAGGTTATTTAGTGTACTCACTTTTAGTATAGCATGTGTTTTTTCAATTTTTTATTGAAAAATATTGACAAACTATTAGCTGGTTTAATTTAAGTACAATCTTTCACAAACTCATTTGTACTTTAACATAAATATCCATTTTATTCGTCATATTTTTTGTTGCAATCTGGCCCTGAAATGAAAAAGACGCATTCTTTATTAAAGAAATGCGCCTGCTTGTTGAATATCCTTTTCTATTGAATATTATCGTTGTACTGCGCAGCTTATGACTTAGTTATTAATATTGTTCTTCCTCAAAATAATCGTCCTTTTATGGAATAGCATCGTGCTCAATTTTGACAAGAATATTTGGAACTAAGGAAATTACCTTGTTTTAATGGATGTAGATAGCAATCTTTTTAAAGGGGTATACTCCACTGTTTGTTATTGTACACCTACCCTTTTGGATTTTTTACCGATTGCTATGTTTTTGAATTTTTTGAAGAAAATTATTCATTAACAATGGCAAGGAGATAAGGATTGGTGGATCGTCGAGACGTGGAGTATGGAGAATTACTTCTTGATGTGGGATGGAGGAAAACGATTCTACGATGATTGGCTTTTTCGATCGCGTCCGTAAAGTTTTTTGAGGAAGTAGAAAGTCCATGGCCTGCATTTCCCAAGAGACAGAGGTAGCCATTAAGTAATAAAGGCCTGGTTTGACATCTATTATGTGAAAGTCTCCCAACGATGAAACGAGCGTTCCATGGATCGGGAGCCCTTCAGGTATTGGTTTAGCAAATAAACCAATTAGAACCAAGCCCTCAAAAGGAACGGTCGCTCTAACGGTTCCTTTTATGATTGCTTGTTTACCTATCGAAATATGGGAATCAGACCAGTCGCTAAGCTTTTGTAAAGAACGAAAATGATTCTCCGCTCTCTGCACAGAATTCCGAAAATCGGAAGGCGTCATGCCTACCCGCTCAGTAAATCGTGTCGTAAATGTTCCTAAACTTTTTTGACCAATTTCCAATCCAATATCCCTTACTCTCAAATTCGTGTGCAGTAACAAATCCTTTGCCTTTTGAAGACGTAAAGCTGAAATATAATATACCGGAGAGATACCCATTTTTTCTTTAAAAATGCGAGTAAAATGGTACGGGCTATAGGCAGCATAACGAGCCAACTCGGAAAGTGACAACGGTTCGTATATATGCTGATGAATATATCCAATCACTTCACCTATTTCTGGATAACTTTCATTCATTATTCCTTTCCCCTCCCTCCAAACATTTTTATTTCATTGACTTCTTTTTATAATTAATTCTTCCCTTATCAACCAGATTCCTCCTTCTGTTATCCTTTTATTAGACTAAGCAAATCTCATAGGTAGATAATGAAGGCAGACTACCTTAGAATCATAACATCCGAACTTCTTTTGGCTACCTACTACATTTCGGAATTTTGTACGCCAATCAGTTTGATTTGTTACTCTTAAAGCTCATAAAAAAGCATCGTTTGCTGTTTGTTGTTCAAGATAGCAATCGAAAAGAAATCAAAGAATTATTCATTTGTTACAATTGATAAGAATAATAATTAAGGAGTTGACTAATGATGACAGTAAGAATTACCCCTTATTTAAATATGGAAGGGAACGCAAGGGAAGCTATTCAGTTTTATGAACAAGCAATCGGTGCTAAAGTCCTCACAATTATTACTTACGGAGAGATGCCGGAAATGCCTAATACTTTCATCGATGATCTGAAGAATCTTGTGGCACACGCAAAGTTACGAGTGGGTGAAACGGAGCTTATGTTTTCCGATGCTCCAGGTGGTTCGACTATTGAAAAGGGTAAACAGGTGACAATTTGCATTACAACGAACGACGTGGAAAAATCAAAACGAATTTTCGAAGCCTTGCAGCAAGACGGTCAAATCAATATGCCGTTTGGAGAAACCCCTTTTAGCCCAGCTTTTGGTGATGTGACAGACAAATTCGGCGTTACCTTTCAAATTTTTACTGAAAGTCAAAACTAAAATATAAAATGGAGTGCTTGCCTTCAAGCCTGTACTCCATTTTACTGTTACTGTTAATACTCGGATTGTCCAGCCCTTATAACTAGCCCCTTCCCTTACTCCTTTAGATGATCCGATTGTGGAAATCAATCACCTATAAGTAAAACTCTTTACTCTAAATCCTTTCTTTCACACAGGAAGTTATTTGTTGTGCGATATGAGTCAAATATAAAAAGACGATCGCTCTGACGGTAATCGTCTCTTAGATAGGTGATTTTTCAACAGTATGGTTGTACTGCGATGCAATAGTCCTGGTGTTTTTCGTCGCTGAATCAAGATTAACGCCCTAATAAACTTAAAAGACGCGTTATGAAATAAACGCGCCCGATTGCTGAATAATCATATGTAATCTTTTATAGAATCAAAAGACCAGTTAAGATAAGTCTAAATTTCTAAAATAATCCAACTCACTATCAATAAAGCCATTATCAAAGTCAGCTACTCCGATGAGTTCTGATTCACTAAAGCATAAACCAAAGAGCCAAAGTTGTCTTAAAGCAACAAATATAGGTACTGCTTTTAAATCACTTTCGCTAATATTCCTTATTTTTCTATAACCATTTAAAATGATTCCCAAAGTTTTTCAACTTCATCTTTATTACCCCCACTATGAATTTCCCTAGCTAATCTGAACTCTGCAATATCATAGGCTCTCCATCCGTCCCCACAAATATAACTTATCGAGCGGCACCCGTTATTTGAATAATTGATTAGTCAATAAGTAATACCTATAAACTAAATAATACGGGATTAAATTTGAAAAGAAAGTTTTTATTATATTCCACCCATTACCTTACCATACTTTACAATTCCGGTTAATACTGCACAATATTCAAAGAGAGTAGTCAAAAGTGAAAAAACTAAAATCCAAAAAATACAGTTACCTTCTGACCTCTTTATTAAATAAATCATTAATACACTGGAATCGGGATAAGTCCAAAGTTAAAGGGCATTGTTGTAAGGTATTGATTTTTTCTAAGTTTAGGCTTCAAAATCCAATACTTATTGAAATCACCCCACAAACAAACAAGCGTTGATATTGTCCATACAAAAGGACTTATTCTTAATACAAGATTCCTATCTCTTTTAATTAACCATAATCCTAAAATCCAAGGGACCACAATACCACTTGATATATTAAACCACATAAACATCACCTATAATAAATGATTTGTAGATGTACTTATAAATATTCTTGTTAAAGAAGCTCTCCATTAGTGGAACTAGTAAAAAAGGCTGCCGAAGCAGCCACTAATGTTAAACTCTCACGCCCGTTTTTTGATACCATACCTTCTCAAACAAAGACTGTACTCCATACAATAGATAGGTTTTGTAATGTATGTATATAAAGAATTGAAAATAGTTTAACCGGTTTAAACGAACGATTTGAATTTTTTTAAGAAAAGGAATAAATAGAAACGCAAAGAGTCCATTATCAAAAGCATTAAGTAACACAAACTTTTTAAAGTTTCCATACGAAAATTTAAGTATCCACATAGAAAGAGGCATGTAGGGGCCAATATCAAAAGGAAGTTCATCCCTTAAAAATGATTTTGGCTTATCATAAAAATTCCACCAATTACGTTGGTGTCCATATATATGATTTATAATTTCAAAAATACCTATAATAACACTCGTTAAAGAATATCTTTTGATTTTACGCTTACCTATAAATAATAACAATAACCATGGAATAACTATCATAATTATATTAAATAATACGTGCCTTCTTGATGCCATAAATGTTTCCACCTTTTCTTCAATAACTCCATTTTTTATTAGAGTATCCAGAGAAGAAAAAAAATCCACATATTTAAGCACTTACAGACACATGCAACACCTTAACATAACAATTCCTTTTGAACTGCCAGTTACTTTAAGTACTTTTTTTACAAAGTTCGGCTAAAAAATGAAGACCTGCTGCATAGTATAAATTTAATGTGCAACATACATTTACAGGAAAGGTAAATAATATAGATATGAAAAAACCAATTTTAACTATTAGTATTGGCTTTTGTAGTAACACTAGCAATAAAAGCTTATCAATAAATAACATAATTCAGTTAGCAGATGAGTTTTTATATAAAGCTAAAAACATGGTAAGAGACCAAGTTGTTATTTACAATATTTACAATGATTATGTTTAAATGACATACATCACAAAATATAAACTCATTTTCATTTATTACATGAATGCTGGCTCGTTTATAGAAGTAGCTTACTTTAATTTTAAACAGATAAAGTTCCATCTACCCACTTTATGTATTTTTTATAGAAATTTAGTTAAACCTATTTTGTTCCTCTCTAATTCTACATAATTCTACACTAATACAAATAGAAAGAATAAATAGTTTAGCCATGAGCATACTTAAAATAGAAAAAAATCAAAAAAAGGAGATTTTTATGGATACAAAACATACTGTTGGTTTATCATCAACAGAAATTGCAGGATTATGGACTACCTATATCAACGATAGTTTATCTATCTGTCTCGCAAAGCATTTCTTACACCATTCGAATAACGAAGATGTTAAACCCTTAATTAAACTAACCTTAGATTTATCAAAAACACATACCGAGGAAATAAAGAGCATTTTTGAAAAAGAGAACATCCCTATTCCCAGGGGATTTTCCGATGAAGATTTGTATCTTTCAGCACCACCTTTGTTTTTTGATTTATTTCCTGTGAGTTACACATACGGAATGAGTCGTATGGGTTTGATGAACTATGGTATGCAATTATCTAACGTTGCCCGTGAAGATATACGAACTTTCTTTTCTAAGTGTTTGACCTCTACATTGGATCTTTATAATACATCAGTAAATCTTATGCTTTCAAAAGGGATATACGATCGCCCATCTATGATCCCATATCCCGATAAAGTTGAATTTGTTAAAGAAAAGGAAACTTTTTTATCCAAATGGCTCGAAAAGAAACGCCCACTAAATGTTCTTGAAATATCTGAAATGTTTTTTAATATCGAAAGGAACTATTTTGGTCTAGTCTTACTCACTGGTTTTATTCAAGTGGTGAAAGATGAACAAATCCGAAAATTTTTAACAAAAGGAAAAGAGTTAGCTCTGAGACAAATTGAGTTCCTAAACCATACCTTAATCAATGAAGATCTGCTTGGCACTATAATGATTAACGCTGAGGTGTCAACTTCTACTTCTTCTCCTTTTTCAGAAAAGCTAATCATGAACCTTGTAACTATGCTCAATACCCAAGGAATAACCTATATTGGTCATGCATTAGGTACATCAACTCGAGTAGATCTCACTACTGAATATTCAAAACTAATTCCTGAAATCTTGCAGTACGGGAAGGATGGTACAGACATTTTAATAGAACGGGGATGGATGGAAGAACCACCACACGCTCCGAATAGGAAGGAGTTGGCGGGAAATTAGGTTTTTAGACATAACAAACGAAGGTCTGCTGAAATTGAGCAGACTTTCGTTTTTCGAATGAGGGCTAAAATTCTCCATTAATTAGAATCACTATGATTGACACATCTTGTTAACTCCTTCTCATTCACAATGACTCAAAAAAGTGAAAACATATTATTGCACAGTAATGGTCAAATACGAAAGACGATTACTATGAAAGCAATCGTCTCTTTAGAAGGTTATTCAATGACTAGTATCCTTGTACTGTACTACTACGCCTTAAAGATTGACGACCTTCATATTCCACATTCCTCCCCTAGTCTTCATCAATTCACTTCTATCTAATGTTACCCGTATTCTTCTACTTACTTGTTGGGCGTAACAAACCGCTGACTGACTGTAGCATTACTTTTTTTGGAACAAAGCGATTTATTTGAGAAACCAGATAGTTCATACGCCCTACAACCACATAAGATCGACGAGTCCCAAGTGAATGAAGTGCAACATCTACGACATGCTTAGGACTAGCTTTCTTTCCGACTACTGCATCATTAGTACCTACACTATCAAAGAAGCCTGTTTCTGTTGACCCTGGACATAAAGTAAGGAATTGAACACCCCGATTGCGATTTTCCTCCCATAACGCCTGTGTAAACGAGAGTACAAAAGCCTTGGTTGCTCCATATACAGCCATATAAGGGTCTGGTTGGAATGCTGCTGTGGAAGCCACATTAATAACTGCACCGTTACGACTCTTCAGCATCTCAGGTAAGAATAAATGAGTAAGCTCTACGAGAGACATAACGTTCAGCATAATTTGATCATGATTTCTTTCTAAAGACTGGTTCTCGAATAGTCCATGTGTAGCGAAGCCAGCATTATTTATTAATATATCAACATTGCGGCCTCGATTCATAATTTCTTGGTAAAGTTCTATAGGATCACCTGCTTGGGACAGATCAGATACAATTACCTCCGTTTGTATTGCATATTTTTCCATTAGTTTCCGAGCAAGATCATTAAGCTTTGATTCCGAGCGAGCTGTTAAAATCAAGTGACTCCCTTTAGCAGCCAATTCGTGGGCAAATACTTCACCAATACCTGATGAAGCACCTGTAATCAGAGCCCATTTGTCAATAACTTGTTTCATTCCATCAACCCTTTCAGATGTTTATCAAAATACAGAAACACCGTTTCCGATAAGTACCATTGTATCCTAAATGGAAACTAATGTCTACGAATTTGACTAGCTAAGATTGAATACAGTATAGTACAGATGTGGAAACACCGTTTCTTTTTAATCCGAATGATATGAGGGTGACACACATGAACTTCAAAACCTATCCAGAAACAAAGCTACAGCATACTGAAAATCTAAAACAGACTATTGTGGAGGCTGCAGCAATGCTCTTACAGGAACGTGGGCCCGAGGCAGTCACTATTCGCAGAGTCGCAGAGAAAATGGAATGTTCGACAAAAATTATATATAATTTATTCAACAAAAAGGATGGTTTAATTAAACTTCTATATCTAGAAGGCTGTAAACTATTATCCAAATCCTTCAAATCAGTAATAAGAGAGGAAAATATGGAAGCCTATCTTCGTGCTCTATGTGAAGCCTATTGGGATTTTAGCTATAACGATGCGAGCTATTATCAATTGATGTTCGGTGGAGCTTTTAGTGAGTTTAAACCAGAGGAAGAAAGTATATATGCTACAACTACAGCATTACAGCAATTCACTCAGGCGATTACAGAGGCGATTGAAGCAGGTTTAATTGTGGAGAAAGACCCCCAAGAAGTTGTCTGCGTTATATGGGCATCTTTACACGGGGTGATTCACCTATATCTTGGAGGGCACATCAAAAGCTTAGAAACAGCAAAAGCCTTATACGATAAATCGGTAACACAATTAATTCGAACCTACATGCAGAGTTCTACTTGGTAATCATATATGCAAAAACAGCCAATCCTTATGGATCGGCTGTTTTTGTGTTAAGCCTAGGGGGATAGTGTATTTACTTAAACAATATACGCACCCTTTAGCTTCACAAAGTCGTTAAAAAGTGAAGACTCTCGCTGCACAGTATGTGTCTACTACGTAACAAAAGACTTACTCCACAATCTGTCCCATTAAATGAAAAATTAGCACCATCCTTATTCAAGAATAGCGCCTGATTGTTGAAGATCGTATTTTATTCTTATTGAAGATAAGCACACGTTAATGCAATAAGCTAAGTTCTTAATCAACTACTTGTAATAATAACTTTCTTGTTTCCTCAAACATTTTATATTCATCATTAAAGTCCTTATACTTACTAACTGAATCTTCAAAAAACTTATATTGCTTGAATAACTCAAAGAATGATTTCTGCTAAAACATAAACATCTAGTAACTCCCAATGCATTTTCTTTTGGTTCTTTTTAACTTCAATTTTTAATTTTGATTCAGATGATACAATCACACGTTCAATTTTGTGATGTTCAATTAGTTCTGGAGGAGAAATAGTATCAGCACAGTAGAATTAAATAACCCATCCCAACAGTACGAACCTCGTGCCACTTCCAGTTTCTTTTCATCAATAGTTATAATTGGTGAAGGTGGATTAGAATTAAATAACCCAGCAACAACATATATCCCAAAGCCTAACCCAAATAATATTATTAACGTAATTTAAGACTTTTTTATACAATTCCCCCTTATTGTATCTTAACGCCCTCCTTTCACTAAATGCACCCTATCGTTTAAGTGCATACTTTCACAAAACACACCTTTTAAACAATAAAAATTGTATAAAAGAAAAGACCATATCTAACTTTAACAGTTAGTCATATGGTCTTTATATAAAATGTTTATTTAATTTTCACCTAGGAAAAGGACAGCCAAAATAACAACATCATTGTCAATCAATTTATAATAAACTCTAAACTTTTTAATAACTACCCTTGTAATCCCTTTGTATTTGCCGATTTCTTCTGTATACGTTTTTCTAATTATGCTATTCTTTAATAGATCTTCTGTTTCGATGATAAACTGAGAGATAAAGTCGAGAGTCTCTTCAGGGGTAAACCTTTCGCTTCTAAACTGAGTTAGTTTTTCCTTAACAGCAGGGGACCAAATAACATTTCGGTTATACATTAGATAAAGTCCTTTTTGGACAGAGAATTTAATAATTCTGAGGTAGACATACCATGTCCATTTTCATACTGCTCCTGACTTTCTTTTAACATACGTTTAAGTTCAGGATTTTCTTCAGCTTCAACCTGTATGGATTTTTCATCATCTTCTTCTTGTAAAACAAGTGTAAATTTTCCTTTACCAGGAATAGAAAACTGGATTACAGAGTTTTCACTATTCATATTCGAAATATATTTCATAAGCTCTTCTGAAGATTGAATTTTCCCCATACTAATAATCACCACCATTGATTTCCTTGTTCTTATGATATCATATCAAATCGTTCATGTAACGAATCAAAATTACATATTGTGGAAATGCACCCTTTAGTTGAAGTTCAAGAATATGTTTTTAGATGCTTATAGCTTATTAACTTTCCCCTTGTATCTACAACGATTTCATCTATTCCATAACTCATATGAGCATCATAGTAAGGGTGGGCTTTTAGAGTTATCTCATAACCTCCACCAACTCCATAAAGTTGCTTTATTTTGAGTATTTCTATGTCATACGAATCCCAAGTAAGACCTTCTGGTGCATCCATATCATCTTTATAAATTTCAGCAATTGCTTTATCTACTGGTTTTCCAAGAGTATTTATAAGTGCATATTTAAGCGTTTCACATAGTTCCGTATCAGCTTCATTTATTGTTTTTGCATTTACTGTTGTATTAGATATTACTAATATCATTCCAACCATAAGCATAACTGCGAATTTTTTTATAGTTTTCACCTCATTTTAGTTTCCCAAGAACTAAAATGATTTATTCAATTATTCTGCTTGATTACTTCAATAAACAAAAGGGAGCTACTTGTATAGCACCCTCTGTTGAATTCCAGCTACCCTTTAGCTTAATAACATTTCATTCAATATCTAAGGAGAAAGAATAACTTGCGGTCCCCTGTTCCCAATGAGCAAGAACCTCGAAAATTTTAATGCCCTCATGATTTGTAAGGTCTAACTCATTGTATGACCCTATAACATTTTTTTCAGTATCCCAATCTCTTATCTAGAATTGAGTTGGAAACATTTCAAATTCTAAAGTAACAATCGTGTTTGAATTTACTTTTACTGGTTCTTGTTTCTCAACAATACTTGTAGGAGCATCTGCATCAGCAGCGATTGAAGCACCAATTCCATTATCATCAATATAACTCCAAGTATAAGTTCCTAGTATCGCTTCGATTTTATATTCACCGACTGAAATTACTAAATTAGATGGTCTAAGTATTTGGGAAGTATTTTCATCTAGTTTATTGCTATCAGTATAGTTAGCCTCTTGATTATTATTTGAACATCCTACTACCGTAATAAATGTTAGTAGGATTAATAAATAAGAAGTAAGCCTCTTCTTCATTTTGTTCCCCCTTTTTTATGATAGACGACACTTTAACAAAAAAAAATTCAATTTTCCGATGCTTCTTCAAGTAACCTGCTCTTTAGTCTAATAATCTTTAATCAATAATTTAATTTTAACATTAATTTCCTTTCTACAGTCCATACAACAGAAAAAGCATTCCTCATTTTATTGAGAAATGCTCCCTATAGTTTAAATATATCTTTTCACAAACAATTAAAATCCTTGCTACAATTAAATAGTTGAGTTTTATTGAAATGTAGTAGCATTATTATCTAAATCTTTTGCGTTCAATAGATACAACCTTATCTTATTTTCAACTTCAATAGGATACTCATATCCTAACAGTTCGCCAATTGGTTATATACCGTATCAACCTATACAGATTGATAGAATGCACCTTTTATCATTAAAGCCTTCCCCAGGTGATCGTTCTCAAATTTAGCTGTCTGTGCAAAGTTTAAACCCTTAGTAAGCCACGGAAACCCCTGGCAGCATAGTAGGATTCTGCTCCATTATGATAAACAAAGACGGTGTCGTATCGGCGATCACAAAAGATGGCCCCGCCAAGTTTTCTAATATTAGCAGGTGTTTTCACCCAGCTCGATGTTTTCGTATCGAAATTTCCAAGTTTCTGCAGCTCACGGTATTGTTCTTCCGTTAAAAGTTCGATACCAAGGGCAGTTGCCATCTCAAGAGCGTTATTTTCTGGTTTGTGTTTTTTCCTTGACTCTAGCGCTTCCCGGTCGTAACAAACACTTCTGCGACCTTTAGGACTTTCCGCTGAACAATCATAAAAAATGAATTCATCTGTCTCTTTATCATGGACAACCACATCCGGTTCACCTCCAGTTACTTCCATTTCATTGAGCGGCCACAGTTTTTCAGGAGTAGCTTCGAGCTTAGCTTGTACTTCAGTCCATTCAATACCTCCATGTCGGTTCATGTTTTTCTCAAAACGGGCTTTCAAAGTTCTGAGTAATTCTTCACGTTGTTCTAGTGACAACTCCGTATTTCTCTTTGTCATATTCGTATCCTCCTAGTTTTTTATCATCAAACTGCCATTAGTTCAATACCTTCAACAAAAAGAATGTCAATCCTTCTTGGGTCACTCCGATGCGAAGCTCATTTTTAACATCTTACATATTTGCGTTTGAAACCAAGCCTCCCTCTATCAATTTCTTTTTGAATACTTTCGTAAGCGTTTAGGAAGCTGCTTTTTTTCTTTTCCCGTTTAACTTCTATTGTACCTACTTCCTTTGCTGACTCGACTGCCTTTTCATGTAGTGGCAAATATGATAACCCCACGGTATATAGAAAATTATTCATAGCAGATTTCGTTCGTTCTGGCGAATCATGAATCGTATTAATCACAATATCAAGCATATTGGAAATCTTGTTCTCGGAAAATTCATTATCTAGGCGATTCCCTAGAAGCCAGCAGTAGCAACTCCAGCCAGCTGACATTCTCAACTCTTCTCCGCTTGCGATCCATTTATCAGCAATATCTTGTGCAAAATCTGACTCTGATAACGTTACGGCCACCACATAATCGGACAGCATATAAAAATATGCCGTATCCATCCACCGGTCAAAATCCGATACAGTCATTGCTTTTGGATCTGCAATAATCCCTGCAAAGTACATTGCATCGTAGTTCCCTGTGGCATAAAGTACTTCAGCTAAGGGCTGATTTATTTTTATTTTCTTTGCGATTGGCTTCATAACACCTGTTGCCACGCCAAAAAGCGGCTCGTGTGCACCATTAGATATGTACATTTTTTTCGTTCGTTCCTTGCCCAAGGCTTCAAGCTCCCGCATAACTGTTTCGAAATCCATTGTTTTGTCCTTCCTTCCTTAACCAGTTTACATAATGTTTCAAGCATTCCGTATTTCTTAAATTTATCCTTAAACTTATTTAAGCATTTGCCCAATCGATGAACAAATACGATAATTACTCTCATATACCCCCAGTATAATGTTTTGGAAGGCGTTCTAAGTCTTGCCTTTTATCAAACCCTTCTGACCATCCACCATCGCCCGCAACGAGGATTACTCTTGTATTATCATCCTCCATTCTGTTTAGAAATTTGTTTGGAAAACCCCATAAATATGGAGCAATTTTTTCTGGAATATGCAATTGTGTGTTCTCGCACGCTGACGGTACATATCCTGTCGAACCAACTGCTATGTATGGTAGTAGACAACTTTTCATCGTATCCTTTGACATGACACGAAGTTCAGGTAGCTTGTCTTTCAAAGAAGCAATCGGCTTGTCCCCACCATAAACGGTAAGTTTTTTTAACCTACTATCTGGAAACTTGGTGAGGTAATCAGACAAATACTCCCCTTCATTCGGGTCATTACTTTTGATATGAATTAAAAAAGATTGTTCAGGAAAATGCGACAACACTTCCTCAAGTGTAGGCATAAGCCCTACCCCTTTGCCACGGAAAGGATAAGTTTCCCCATTATTAGCCGTATAGCCATAACCAATATCTAATTGTTTTAGTTCTTGCATCGTGTGTTCCCTCGTTATTCCTTCACCATCAGTTCTACACTCTAATCTCCAATCATGAAAAACAGCAAATTCTCCGTCTTTTGTGAGTTGAACATCAAACTCTACAATATCTGCCCCAGCCTCAAAAGCAGCTTCCATTGAAAGAATTGTGTTTTCTAAAAATGGATGATCAGGTTCGTAAATTCTCTCCGCTGTACATGTATCACCGGTAATTCCTTCCATATAGAAAGTCTGCGCCAATCCACGATGAGCCAGCAATAAGGGTTCTCTATTACTATCTTTTGTGAATAATGATGTGTTATTTAGATACATAAAACCTGCTAAAATAAATAAAAGTATAAAGATCTTTTTGATGTTTCTCTTTAACTTCTTCATACATTGCCTCCAAATGCTACCTTCAACTACTTGTTCAATAGTTTTAAGCATAGAAAGCTAACTTTTTTTATTTACCCTCTTATTTATTGCACTAAATTACCTTACTAGCACCGGTTAGTTGAAGGAAATTTTTTACTATTATTCTTGAGTGTTTTCATCATTTTTGTACTCTAAAATATCTCCAGGTTGACATTCTAATGCTTTACAAATTGCTTCTAAAGTTGAAAGTCTAATGGCTTTTGCCTTACCGTTTTTCAGAATAGAAAGATTAGCCATCGTTATTCCAACTCTATCTGAAAGTTCTGTCACGCTCATTTTCCTCTTCGCCAACATCACATCAATATTAATTATAATTGCCATTTCATTCACCTCAGACTGTTAAATCATTTTCTGATTTTATATTAATAGCTTTTTGTAAAAGTCTTTGGAGAACAGCGGCAAAGACTGCAATCACCATTGAACCAAAGACAGGGCCCCCTCCAACTATGACGAGACCTGGGGCATCATCTAGCTCTGCTAAGAGAAAAACAAATGGCCAGATGACCACATACACACCACCGATTATCATTGCACATAATTTGATCAACTTTAAAGATTTAACAGACAATTCGGAGAAAGCTTGGTTCTTGTCAATATAGCTCAAAAGTTTAAAGGCTTGGTACAATGCAACGAAAAACGGTATCACTGTTACATACATACCAATAACAATCGGATAAAGTATATGGGCAAACTCTGGATTTGCTGGATTTTTAACTAGCCAAATCAATCCAAATATACCCAAGGCAAGAACTGGAGTTCCAATAAAAAAAACAGCTAACTTTAAAAACAATGTTGAACCTCGTTTCATAAAAAAAGGCACCTCACTTAATATTTAATAAATTAATTTTAATAAATTTTTTATCGTTTATCAATAATTTATTAACGAATTTTATAAAATTATTATTGTTTGTTGAATATCCATTTAATCAAAAAAAGTATTTCCCATTACAAGAAATACTCTAAACATTAAGTTAGTTGTTTAATTTTTGATATTAAAGAACTTCACCAAACTTAAAACATACAATAAAATCATTAGGTACTAAGTCATACTATTTAGTCATTCTGCATTATCTGAATCAGGTTGCCACATGTATCGTTAAAGACAGCTATTGTGACTTCGCCCATTTCTGTCGGCTCCATATTGAACTTCACACCTTTTTCCATTAACCGTTTATACTCTTTGCGAATATCTGCAACGCCAAACATTGTTGCTGGGATGCCTTCAGCAAATATCTTCTTTTGGTACTCTTTGGCGGCTGGATGAGCATTTGGTTCAAGCAGAAGCTCGGTACCGTCTTGTTCATCGGGAGACACAAGGGTTATCCACCTATATTCCCCTGTGGGAACGTCATGTTTTTTTACAAATCCCAGCTTTTCTGAATAAAATTTTAGTGCCTTATCTTGATCTTCTACGAATATACTGGTCACAATGATTTTCAGGATGTTTTACCTCCATTGATATTTGCATCGGTGCTTCAAAATTATTTACTTTTCTATTCGCTGTTTTCCTTTTTCAGTTACCGCACTTTTTCTTATCATCTTCTTAATTTTATCAACTGGTTTGAAACGCAATGCGGACCAATCTTCATCAATAGCTACTTGACGGACTGGCTCAAAGCCCTCATCAGCTAGTAAAGTAGCTACTGTCTCACGACTACAATTGGATCCTTTATACGTCTTCGATGACTTCTTAGGATAACAAAGCCATAATAAGCCGTCTTCTTCCACCACCTCTGAGCCCTTCTTCGCATATGTTTGGATTTCTTCATTAGAAGTCCCGAATACTTGTACGAATGGATACGAATCTAACCCAAGCTCTTTATGTACTTCTGCTTCGAAGGCGTTTATAACTTCTCCGTATTCCTTAGGGGCATTTATTATCAATATGGGTTTACTCTGATCCTTTAACTGCAGCTTCTTAATTATAGCAATTTGCTCTGACAATACTTTTCCCTCCCTATTCTAACCATCCACTAGATTTATATTGATTAAACCCTTTTTCCGTTAACACTTGTAATTCTTCAAATAATCCCATATCGATTTTCTTGAAGTTAAAGCATGACTTTCCTTGCATCCGCTTTTTCAGAGGCTCTGAACTACCTTCAAGTAATTCTGGATAAGCATAAACAGGCATGAGATAGAAGCTTACATAGTTTTTCTTAATATGGACAGATCCAAAATACCCGTCACTGGACTCAGTGATGGGGTTATTTGGAGTGTTTAGGTCATATTCATCCTCCATATCCTTCTTCACAATTAAGCTATCCTCATATTTTTGGAGAATCTTTTTTAGTTGTATAAAAACACTATGAAATTCTGCCATTATCATCACCCTTTTCAACGACATGTTTAAGAATTGACAACTTGTTATTCCGAAATTGTTCGTAATAAGAAAACCATTGTTTTACTTCTGTTAACGGTCCTGGTTGTAACTGATAAATTATTTTCTCTACCTACTTTTTTTCCAATGCTAAATTTGCTTCTGAAAGTATATGAAGATGCTTTGCTATGGCTATACGACTAATGGGAAAATGAGATGTTATTTCTGTGATAGCTAATTCGTTGTTCGCTAGCAACCGAAGAACTTTTCTTCTAGTTGGATCAGCAATAGCTTGTAGTACATTATGCTTTGCTGCTGTCACTTAGCCTTCAACAACCTTACGAAGTCGTTCATTAATAATCTCCACCCAACCATTATCCATTCTTTCACGAATAACAAAACTTTTCTCATTCGCTTTTGGAAGGATTGTATCTTGAGATTTCCAGCCCCCATGAATAAGTGTAAACTCTGTTTTTTCACCCAAGTCTTTTAGGAGAAAAGACACCACCCATCCATCTGTATCCCATGAAAATGAAAGCTTGTACGGTTCACCCACTTCTAATACTTTGCATGGGGATGGACCAAATGGAGATTGTAGATTAAATTCATGTCCAACTTTAGGTTCAAAATCATTTGGCATAAACCATGATGCAATACCCTCAGAAGTTGATACCGTATCCCAAACTTTTTGAATAGGTGCTTCAAATATGACTGTTTGCTTAATATCTTGTAATGTTTCCATAGTAATTTCTCCTTTTTTTACGGAAAATAAATAAATTCATTTCGTTTTATTTCCGATACTATAACACCTTTTGGTTTTATGTTAATATTGAACTTCGGTATTAATCTGATTCTAGATTATTTCTTTCAATTCTTCAATGTTAACACCATAGATATAGTTTTTGTTGCAACTGGTTGTTGAGATGCCTGATCACGCACAACAATAACGATTGTGGAGTTATAGCTTTGAATAAGCTATACAATCTGCTTTCGTGAATTCCAAAATATAAATATACGACCACCTATGATTGATCGTATGACGGATTGTGCATTCGGCTAACATCTATGTAAGTTAATTAAAAAATGCTTAATCTTCACAAATACTTTTTTTATAGTATTTGCGTAATTCAAGTGCATTATCTTCCCATTCTATTGTACGACTATGGATTAATTGACCAAGGACATCCAAGCATCTATGCCATCCTGCAGCTATATATTTCGCCATTGCTCGATCATCAAACGTATGACTAAATGTCAAGGTGCACCCTTGAGCCGCTTCATGTATTCTTATCTCTAACAAATCATCAACTTCCCGAAAACAAAAGGAATATGGAGGATTTAATTCGGTAATAACCGCCTCATAAATTGACCCTTCACCATCGTTAAACTTTATCTGTCCACCAACAGTAAGGTCCATATCTCCAGTTGCAAATGGATACCACTGAGTGAAGTAATCAGGATCCGTTATAAAACGAAATACGTTTTCAGGAATAAATGGATATTTCCTTTCAAAAACCAAAACGTGTCTTCCTTCTTTTTCATGGAGACTGCCATAGTTACCCATGAATGTTACCTCCCTTTTTTCGAATGTATTACGGTTTCCTATACTTACTAATGGCTGAGTATTCATATATTTATTTATATACCTTATTTACTGATGTACTTATAAAAGTTCAATAAACGAGACCTTCCCATCTTCTAAGAAATCTGCCTTTTACTATAAGAAAAAAATAACTGCCAATCTTATTAGGATTTTCAACTCTCGCACCGATTGTTATTTCTCTCTTTTTTCCTCCCAAAGCTGTATACGTTCTTCATGACTAACTTCTTTATGTACTTGATGCAACATCCATATATAACCAAACAGGTCCATAAATATGGCGTTCGATACTCCATAGTCAGGCATATCCGTCACTGGTTGAATCTCTGCACAACCTAAACCCATCGCCTTTGTATAGGTCTCCTTAATGTCTGGGACAGTAACATTCACCCAACTCGTTTTAGGGTGGTCTGGAGTTGGTGCGATCAAATGAAATTCTGGGTTTTCATCTAACATATGAAAGCGAACGTCGTATAGGGTAAAAACTACCTCATTTTCACCACGAGGAAAGTTTGAAACCTCCACACGCTCGATATCAAATATATTTTCGTATAATTCCAATGCTTTTAAGCTATCTTTCACAACCATATCAATTTCCACGCCAACCATAATGAACACACTCCTTTACACGAATAAATATTCTTTACCTCACCATTCCTCAGCTTAGCAATTAAAGTATACTAAATACAATATTTATAATACGGTAAATATGGTTTTCTTATTGTACTATTCTGACCGTCACTTTAAGTACATTCTCTCACAAAGTCACCTTTTAAAGAGCTTTATGGCGCAGCAGATGCAGTACGTGTTAAATCTTCTGATAACTTTTGAAACTGTTTTTTGAAATCTTCTTGTATCTTATCTGTTTCCTTGTATGGAAACGGATTATTCAATTCGTTTTTAAAATCCGCTAGTATTCTTAGAATGTTATCCAAATTATCTCCTATATTAGTATATCTTTTGCTTATTCTAACACGATTTTATTACTCAACCCGCTGCTTGTTATCACAAGTGGCAACTGCCCTTGTTAAGAAATCGCACTCCTTTAATTAAAGAGTTATTCCTTAGTTTCTATTTCTGGGACACTCCAAATGAAATATTTTCTAGTATATTGTCTTGTCTCAACAACAATTTCTTCTGCTTCATTTTCAAAAATCAGTCCAGAACCCATTTGTTCTTTAAAATCCCATCCTTGTTCCCTCATATACTTTAGTACAACCGAATATCTATTATCACCTGATTTGAATTCAGAAACGTATCGGTCAGGACCAGTTGAAAACACTACATATTCGGCATCAGTGAATTCAAGTTCTATAATTGATGAGATAACTGGAATTGGGTTGCCTTCTTGAAATATAACATTACCAAATGCACCTATGAAGAAACCTAATAGTGAAAAGGTGATAACTAAAGTAGTGATGACCGTAAATATTTTGTTTTTTATCCTCTTTACTAATTTCTTTTCACTGTTATTAGAAGGTTTCTCCGTATTTTGGATAGTAATCGGTATCTCTTGTTTCATTTCGTTATATACTTGACAGCAACTCTGGCATTCACTTAAATGACTATTAACCAATTTATTGCTTTCATCGCTTGTTAATCCCTCAATATAGGAAGGTAATAAATCTTGAATCACTTCACATTTTATGTTCAATTGAATTTCCCCTTTTTTAAAATCTCTCTTAACTTTTGTTTCCCTCTATGGAAAGTAACTCTCGCCCAGTTCTCGCTTTCTTCAAAGATATTACCTATTTCTTTAAAACTTAATTCATTAAAACTACGAAGAACAACTACTTGTTTGTATGGTTCTTTTAATTGTTGAATGGCTATATGCAATACATTATCTCGCTCTTCCTTCTCCCAAATGTTTTCGGGGTTTGAAAAGTCAGCAAAACTTACATTATTTTCATCAATCTCACTATTATTCATTGCGCTCTTTTTCAGATGATTGAAAAATGTTGACAAACTATTAGCTGGTTTAGCTTAATTAAGAATTTATCGGTCGAAACTTCCTTCCAATGAAATTAGCTGATACGGGATTAAGCTCCAATTCTCTAGCCCAAACAGAGAGTTGTCCAATGTGGTGAATCTCATGAGCGATAATATGATGTAATATCTCTTCAACAGTATATTTATCTTCGTCCCAAGGGACACTTATCACTTTTTCATTTAGTTCATCTAAGTTTTTATTTAGAAATTCAGCTACTTCATTTCGAAATCTATCTGAAATAGATTTAACCATTTCAACAGTATTGTAATCAGTAAATTCAAATGCAACATCTTCTTTGCTTTGAATACCACGAACCCAACTGTACTCAACATCAATGATGTGAAAAAGTGTATATAATATACTTCCTACTCCTCCAGTTCGGTCTTTTAACAACTCGTCATTTGGTAGTTGTTTACACCAGTCAAACCACTCGTCTCTTACTTGCCAGTTATATTCAAAAAAATTTCTCAATGTAAACACTCCCATTATTTAATTGTTTATATAAAATTTGTAGTGTTAATATTTAACACTAAACTCAAAGTAGATGCTATAAGTACATTTGCAAAACAGAAGAAACAGATAGCTACGTTTATTGAAAACGAGGGATTTCCTGTACCCATTGGGTTTACTGATGCAGATCTTAATAAAGGAACAAAAAGATTGTTTTCGGACATATTTTGTTTACACTATTTACACGTTATGACGTTACATGGTTTATTGGGACACATGACATCACTTAGTGCCTCTGTACGAAAGGATTTAAGATATTTTTATGATTCATGCGATAATGATGGAAAAAGAATGTATCACCAAACGACAGAATTACTGTTAGAAAAGGGACAGGTTACCAAAAAGGATAGTGTTTTTACTGTTTTGATGATAATTAATTCATAATTCAAAAAAGCATACCCATTTTAAACCTTACTACATACTGTAAAATAAGGTTTTTACGATTGGGAGGCAGATTTATGTATAGACAACAAGCAAGAATACCAGGGAACTGTCCACCGGGGTTTTTGGGTCGGTATACCGTAATTCCAGGAGACACGTTCTATACCATTGCGCAGATATTCAGAGTAAGAATAGAAGCACTTGCAGTTAACAATCCCCATATTCCAAATCCTAATGTATTATTCCCCGGGGACATCCTCTGCGTTCCGGGTTTAATCCCTTACCCCTGCTGTACGTCTTTACGGCCCCGAGGGAGAGTACCATTCGGTACAGGTGGCGTAGCTTATGTGAATTTTGGTCCAAGAGGAGGTCAGGCTGTGAGCATTATGGTAACCTTACCGCAGCCTAAAGTTTTCGGTAATTTTGACAAGTATACAGGTGAAATCATCATTCCCGGGACTGGTAGCTTTGGAAACCAGTTATTTGCTACTCCGGAAGACCCACCTACTTGGTCATCCCGAATAGAACTTCCTACCGCTGCATCCGTTACGCCAAACTCGCGTGTAGTAGTACGCCCTTTTAATTCGTTGGCTGGCACTTCAGGTGCTCCTGTCTTAGAAGGTATAATCCTTGCTGGAAATTGTCAATAACATTAATACAAGCAAAAAGAGCTGTCCTTCGTCATGGGTGACTAAAGAGGCAGCTCCTTGCATTAGTTTTCAGAATGCACCAGGTCTCAGGAGCACTTCCCTATCGCTAATACGATCATTTTCATAAGATATAAATTCCTCAGAACTTTGCCCAAGCAAGAACGGCTGAGGGGACATAAAACCTCTAAATTCCCTTCTGTAGCACGTTTCACGGTTGGGCGAAGAAAAAAGAAAGTAGGACAGCATTTACTGTCCTTCTCGTTCTGCTACATCGCGCCCGTTTGTACTATAACTACTTTCCACAACATTCACATGAAACATTTAATAATAAAATTCCCAATACAAAATATTTACACATAATATAAATGCACAAATAATTGTCATAATCCAAACTAGTTTTTTATATTTTGTTAACCTAGTACTCTTTATTTTAACAATGAAAAATACACTATTGACGAGAACAATAACTATATAAATTACATTTAACGTTAAGAATGGTTTGAGAAATGAATAACTTACCATTGATAAGGTCTTATAAACTATCCAAAGAACGTTCGTAAACATAAGTAGATTTAAAGTATGTTGAGAAAAAAGGAATATATGTAGTCTTTTCTTATTCCATATCCTTTTTAAAATAGTGACTAAAACATAGATTAAAGAAAACGTTACAGCTAGTATTCCTAGAATAATTCCTCCCCACTCTAGGAGGTGTTTATAATAAGGAACGTAAAGTAAGTCTGAATATGTATTAGATAACATTTTTTTAATTTGGGGATGTTTTGAATAAACGTCCACACTGTACATACTGAAAACATCTTCTGCTTTATAGATGCTTGGTTCTAACTGTGAATAATACAAGTCGTTTATTATTAAATTGTGTGACCCGCTCTGTTTCGTATTGCTTCTTAAAAATAATCCATACACCCTACTAAATCCGTGTCGAGGTACCCGAGCCGGCTCATAAATACCAGTCCATTGGGATGAATTTTCCAAAATTACGTCATTTTCTAGATGTGCATATTCACCAAAAATGATTTCAGGTATGCCCGATGTAAACGTATTTTCGTCCTTAACGTTCGTCAAAACTAAAACACCGATACGTTCTTTTCTATCTACATAAAAAGAAGAGCTAAACGCCTTAGAGTTTCCACCTTGACCAAAAACATGTTGACTTTTCGAAGGTAAATAAAATAAACCGTTTGCGACCCTTGGGATATTGGTTTCCGGATAATATAATGTTGGTTCAAACATGATATCAATCGTTCTTCTATCTTTAAATAAAGGGGTTCCATCTTCAGCTAATAACGCTTGTAATAACTTTTGTAGATCTGTCGCTGTTCCCATAGCACTACCTACCGGATAAATGGGAATCGAGTAAAAGTTAGGTTCAATTAATTGCAGTGCATTTGAATAGCCCTGCACCTCTCCCCTCTGTTCTTTCACCCATTTGTTATCATCTAGTTCAGGATCTATTGCTGTTTTCGTCATTTGAAGTGGTTCAAAAATATTCTTCCATACGTATTCTTGATAGTCTAGACCACTAACTTCTTCAACAATGTAGGCAGCGAGGCCACTTCCATAATTTGAATAAGCAACAACATCACCAGGAGGAAAAACTTGTTTAATATCTGCAGCTTCGAGTACTTCTCTTAATGAGTTCTTTTTGGTTGGACTATGAATCATTAAGTCTGTATAACTATCATCAAATCCCGCTGTATGATGCATTAAGTGATGCATCGTGATTGGGTCCTCGAATTTTGATTTGGAACGGAAATCATTTGGCAAATACGTTTCGATATCTGTTTCTAAATCAAGCTTTCCTGTCTCTACTAATTGTAAAACACTGATCCAAATTAGAATTTTAGAAACAGATCCCCATTCAAAGACAGTATTTTCATTAACTAGAACTTGTTCTTCTATATTTGAATAACCTTTCATCTTATAAATTAGTTCATCCTGGTCTATCACAATCGTTGCTAATCCAGCAATATTTCCCTCATGTTCTATCATATAATTCTCTAATCTATTTTCTAAAACTGAATGTTCATTTGTAGAAAACGTTAATTGAGGATTATATCCAAATAAAATCCAGAGGAGTAGAAAGCCAATGAACGTCCTAAAAACCTTATTATTTTGATTACTCACCGTGTTTTAGCCCCCCTTTCATCAATTGAAGTAGATGTGAAATGTATATTTTTTTCTTCAACATAAGCACCCATTAGTTGAATTTCCCCAATGGTTTATCACTCAAATTAGAATTATCCAACCGACGTTTTGTACATAACATTCTGAACCCAATTATAATTTTTATAATACCATCAATCCCTGCGAACAGTAGAAATGGAACACTGACTAATAGTAATCCTACTATGGAGTTTAATGCTGTTAATCCCCCTAACAAAAGCATAAGTTTCCCTTGGGAAAAATAAAAACCAAAGAAATGTATCCCAATTATGAAAAATATACTTAGCCATACTATTCTTAGATCATCAAAGCCTATAATCAACCCACAAAGCGTGCAGAGAAAGATAGTTACAGCAACCGAAATGTTATCCATTCTATCTTCAAATTTAGAATTCTTATAAGCAATTAGAAATGGAGAACGACATTTTAAAGCAAGCCGCGCTGATACTAGGACGAAAGTAAATGGGATTAAGAATAATCAACACAAATACTCGATATCAGCAATGTGCAAGGTCCTACAACTCCCCAGGAGCACCTATTATTATTAGCAAAAGAGCGTCAGGCCGAAGATGATATCACTTCCGATATAATAGAGATTTTCCATTCGAACTATCAAAACTATGGGACTCGTAAAATTAAAAAGGAATTAAAGAAGCGTGGAAAAATCGTCTCTAGACGTCGGATCGGACGAGTTATGAAAGAGCAGGGCTTGGTTTCCACTTATACGCTTGCACAATTCAAGCCACACTCCAGCGGAACAAATGAATCAGAACAGAAAAATGAACTTGACCGTCAATTCATACAAAATGAAGCATTATCAGTCGTTGTGAGTGATTTAACCTATGTGAGAGTCAATAAAAAATGGCAGTACATATGTGTATTTGTTGATCTTTATAATCGTGAAATCATTGGATATAGCGCCGGTCGTCATAAAAGTGCTTTATTAGTTTATCGTGCTTTAGCGTCCATAAAAACGGATTTACATAAAATCAAACTTTTTCATACAGATCGCGGAAGTGAATTTAAAAACAAGCTTATTGATGATGCATTAGCGACATTTAACATCCAGCGATCGTTAAGTATGAAAGGATGTCCTTATGATAATGCAGTAGCAGAAGCCACGTTTAAAATCATCAAGACTGAGTTCATAAGGGGTCGTCATTTTGACAGTCTTGATGAACTAGAAAACGAATGACACAAGTATATCCATTGGTTTAATTACAAACGGATCCATGGAACATTAGGCTATCTGAGCCCAATTGAGTTCAAACTTGGACACCTTAAAAAAGTTGTCTAGTTTAGAGTTGACAATCCAGTAGATAATTTATTTTTTGTAGTTTCTACTTCGATATTTGGAAACAACTCCATTTAAACTTTCACTAAATCTGATAATATTTGCTCTTCTAATCGACTCTCCTTAGTTTTTATCGGTAAACCAAGGATTACCTAATTATACACCAAAAATACTTAAATTTTATATATAAGGAGATTGAATAGTTTCGTAATTTCCTGGAGTTTTTAGCCTGTAATTAAAAAAGACGATCACTTCAAGTGCAATCGTCTCTTAAGCCAGTATATTTGTACTATGCAGCAAGTGGATTTGTGGTTTCTCGTCTTCCTATAAGTTACATAGCGATTTAAGGTTATTCATTGGAATGGCCAAGTAAGTTAAATGATAAAAGGGTATTATACCAATGTGAAGAGAAGGAGTATATACAACTCCTTCTCTCCTCCAAGTTATAAAGAATCTTAAATGGCTCTATAGTGTTTCACCATTTGTGGAAATAACATCTTTATACCAATAGAACGATTTTTTCCTTCTACGTTCTAAAGTACCGCTGCCATCATCATGTTTATCGACATAGATATAACCATAGCGCTTAGACATTTCACCAGTGGATGCACTTACAAGGTCAATACAGCCCCAACTAGTAAATCCAATTAAATCGACCCCATCGTCAATAGCTTCTGCCATCGCCTTAATATGTTCCCGTAAGTAATTAATTCGGTAATCATCATTAATGGAACCATCTTCTTCGATTTTATCTATAGCACCTAGCCCGTTTTCGACAATAAATAGCGGAACTTTATAACGGTTATATAACTGATTTAGGGAGATTCTTAACCCAATTGGATCGATTTCCCATCCCCACTCACTTGCCTTCAAGAATGGGTTCTTTACACCACCAATTAAATTTCCTGCTCCTATTTCTTCTTCCGTTTTGTGTTTCTTCTCTGTACGAGACATATAGTAGCTGAACCCAATATAGTCCACTGGATATTGTTTAATTAACTCTAGGTCACCATCATGAATGTCTAATTTAATTCCATTTTCCCTAAAGTAACGTTTAGAGAATGCAGGATATTCCCCTCGAACTTGTACATCCCCGCAAAGGTAATTAAATACTTGCTCTTCCCGGAGTGCGTGCATCACGTTCTCAGGATTAGCATCGATGGAATAGACTGGTGCAAAGATAAGCATACAACCGATTTTGGAATCTGGAATAATTTCATGTCCAGCCTTTACAGCTAATGCACTTGCAACGAATTGATGATGGAGTCCTTGGAAACTTTCTTGCAAGCGAACATCTTCATTTTTCGGGGAGAAACCTAGTCCCAAAATGGGTAAGTGAGTTGCCCCATTAATTTCATTAAACGTCATCCAATACTTTACTTTATCTTTGTAACGTTTAAATAACGTAGTAGCATAACGTTCGAACAATTCGATGAGTTTTCTGTTTCTCCAACCACCATATTCTTTAATTAAATGTAATGGTGTTTCATAATGAGATATAGTTACGACTGGTTCAATGCCATATTTGTGTAATTCATCAAACACTTTATCGTAAAACTCTAGCCCTTTTTCATTTGGAGTCATCTCATCGCCGTTAGGATAAATACGAGACCAAGCAATAGACAAGCGAAATGATTTAAATCCCATTTCTGCAAAAAGAGCGATATCTTCCTTATAACGATGGTAAAAATCAATTGCTTCGTGGTTAGGATAGTAGTATTTGCTCTCATCTATTTCAAAGTCAAACCCTGGGTTACTTATGATCTCTAAACGTACTTTTCCACCAGGAAGTACATCCGCCAAATTCAGGCCTTTTTTATCTTCGTTATAGGCTCCTTCTAATTGGTTAGCAGCTGTTGCCCCTCCCCAAAGAAATCCTTCTGGGAATCGCTTTGTTTCTTTTTCCATTTACTGTTGCCCCCTAATTTTTTAAAAATATATGTCTTTATTTAAGTTGAAGAAGAATGTCACCTTTATGAATGTTGTTGTCACAAGCAGGACTAATTGATTCATATCGGTCTGTGTTGGAAATGATGACAGGTGTAATTAAATCATAACCTTCTGATTTAATTCCATTTACATCAAACGTAATCAGCTTGTCACCAGGCTGAACGCTATCACCTAAATTAATATGTGAATCAAAGTATTTCCCATTTAGGTTTACAGTTTCTAATCCAACATGAACTAAAATTTCTGCTCCATTTTTACTTGTAATACCAATTGCATGGTTGGTCGGAAATAAGGCTGTGACAGTTCCTTCTACAGGAGAGACAACCACTCCATCATTAGGAATTATCGCTATACCGTTACCCATCATTCTTTTCGAGAAGGTTGGATCATTTACTTCCGATAAATCCTTTATTTCACCATTTAATGGACTCATTATATCTTCAGCCTTTACTGTTGCATCGCCGTTAGGCTCCCCTTCATTTACTCGCTCTACTATATTTACTTTATCCTGTGCTAATGGCTCCGTAGTTGCTTTCGTTACATCCTTGAAACCTAGCAGCAATCCAACTATTAATGCAACAACAAAAGATATTACCATACCAATGATACCTTGAAGGAAGGTTGGTCCTATTAGAGAAGCAACACCAGGTAATCCAACATTACCGCCTAAAATATAGTATTTTACATTAAAGATGCCCATCCATAATCCACCTGCAGCACCACCAATGAGTGCAGCGATGAATGGCTTCTTAAGCCTCATATTTACCCCGTACATAGCCGGTTCTGTAATACCCATAAGCGCGGTTAAACTAGTCGTTGTTGCTAATGCTCTAAATTGTTTGTCTTTTGATTTTAATCCAACAGCCAGTGCTGCTCCAGCCTGTCCCATATTAGCAGCAAACATCGTAGTGATTAAGTAATCATAACCATTTGTGGCAATGTTATTAAATACGATTGGTAAAAAGGCGTAGTGCATACCCGTCATAATAATTAACGACCATGTTCCCCCTAGTAATGCGGATGCAAGGAAGCCAGCTACATTGAATAACGTTTCCACTCCCACTGACAACCATTCACCTATGATAAATCCTAAAGGTCCTACTGTTATTAAAATGATAGGCACCATAATCAACAAAGTTAACGTCGGTACTACAATGAGTTTGATAGAGCTATGTGTAATCCGGTCAACTAGCCTTTCAACATAAGAGGCAATCCATATTCCAAGTAATATGGGAATTACAGTGGACGAATATGTAACTGCAGTCACTGGAAGCCCTAAAAAATGTACTTGCTCGGCTGCTCCTAGTAAGGATGTAATACTAGGATGTAAAATAGCAGCAGCAATTGCAGCCCCGATAAACGGATTGCTTCCGAACTTCTTTGCCGCACTAAAAGCTAACAGGATTGGTAAGAAAAAGAAAGCACCGTCACCAATTGCATTTAGGATAATATACGTTTGACTCTCAGGTGAAAGCCAGCCAAATGTCGTGACAATTGCGAGTATCCCCTTGATCATTCCGGCACCAGCAATGGCTGGTAGAATAGGGGTGAATGTACCAGAAATAACATCAAAAATGGTACTAATTATACCTTCTTTTTCCTTAGGTGCACCATTATTTTTAGTTCCTCCTGCCCCGAGGTTGCTATTCTCCATAATTGCGTTGTACACTTTAGGCACTTCATTACCTATAATGACTTGAAACTGGCTACCACTTATATTAGTACCCATAACACCTGGGACATTTTCAAGTTCAGTTCTATTCACTTTGGTGTTATCATTCAAGTTAAAACGTAATCGAGTCATACAATGAATGGCCTGTTGGACATTTTCTTGGCCACCGACATTACGAAGAATCTCCCTGGCTGTTTCGTTATAGTCCACTATATACCCTCCTTTTAGCGATTTACATCATAATTAAAATTGATGTTTTTACTATCCTCTAAAAATGATTTATATATACTCAACTCATCAACGAATATTTTTTGGGAGAGGCAGTTGAAGTAATTACTATATCTATAATAGTCGCCTCAAACAAATAAGCAGTTCAATTCCATATAATTGAACTGCTCTTAACGAACTACCACATTTTTTGGTTGGATAATTTAAAGGTCGAGAAAGAAGTAAACAATTTAATAAATTCTAACTCCTACTTACACTAGTTAGTACTAGATGGCTGTAATCATAGTGGGCTTTAGCAATATTTTTACCTATTAATACGGTATACCATTGAACGAGCTACACAAATCTTAAGATTTAGCTTAAGTACATTCATTCACAAAGTCATTTAAAAATGAACAACTTTACTGCGCAGTATCCGTCTACTATGTATTAAGAAATGATACTTACTGCCCGTTAGCACAAAAAGGAGCTGTCTCAACCCGTTAGTGAAGATTGTTAATTAGTTTCCTGACACAGCTTCAAACGCCACTTCATTGCCATTTTTAAAACTTCGCATTGTTTCATACTGCTTATCTTTGTGTATTTTATATACTACCTGAAGCTTTAAAGTTGCACCTGAATAATTTTCAGTTTCTTCTTCAATATAATGAATGTTTAATATTTTACCGTGTGAATCCACACTAAAATCGGTAAAATGAATAGCATTTTCACCCTGTATCATGTTTTTTCCATTTAACATCACATATATTACCCTGTCCACTTCGAAATAAAGATGTACACCATTTGTGTCCTCTACACTTTCAAAAAAGTACGAACATCATTATTCATATTAGCAATTTCAATTTCGGTGAAAGTCAATTCCGAACTACATCCAGCTGATAATAGAACAAATATGAAAAATGACATTACTTTTTTCATTATAAAACGACTCCCTCCATAGTCTCAGTTACTTCAATAAGAAAAGAGACAATCCCTGCTTGTTTAAGGAATGCACCCGATAGTTTAAGTGAATTAATTCACAATAACCAGCTTTTATATACTTAAGTCCAACTTTTTCACTTATATTTTCATACCTTTAATATATGATTGTTAATTTGTTTCCCCTCTTAGTCAAATTCTACAAACCCTCTATGAATATAATACTGATGAGCCTCCTCCCTTCCCCTACTTAATTAATTAGCAAGTCAACAGGGAGCTAGTTTTTCTTTCATACAAATGCTTTTTTTGATACGGGAGCATTTTTGCCTGAAATAACAGAAAAGACAACGATCACAGCTATGATAAGAGTGAAAAATGTGATAGATTCATTGAGGAAAACTGTTGCAAATAGTATCATCAAAAATGGTTGTAAGTATTGAATCTGACTAACTCTTGCTATTCCGCCCATAGCCATTCCGCTATACCAAGCAACATATGCCAGAAATTGACTAACAACTGCGAGATAAAAGAAACTGACCCAAGCATGTATGGGAGCATGGAGCATTTCAGTTGTAAGGTTTAGCCCAACTGGAATAATAAAAAATGGGGCACCGATCATAATCGCCCAAGCAATGACTTGCCAACTTCCTAATTCTTTCGCTAAATTCCCACCCTCAACATAACTAAGTCCAAGTATTATCACTGCTGCTAGTAAAGCTAAATCGGCAAATTGTAATTGACCGAACCCGAGGTGAAGGGCATACACAATAACAGCTAACGAGCCAATTATACTTGAAATCCAGAATTTGAGAGATGGGACTTCACCAGCTCTAAACATTGCAATTCCAGCTGTGGCTAATGGGAGCAGCGCTAGTTCCATAGCTCCATGAGAAACAGGCAAGGTTTCCATTGCCCAAGAAGTAAGGAGGGGAAATCCTAAAACAGCGCCAAAAGCAATAACAAGTAGACTTTTGAATTGGCGAGGAGAAGGGAGTTTTTCTTTTCGAACCAACAATACAACTGCAACTAAAATAGCGACAACAACTGTCCTTCCTAACCCGACAACCGTGGTCCCAAAAAACTCTACTGCCATACTTGTAGCAGGGAGCGTTAAGCTAAAACATATAACGCCTACTAATCCCAATAATAACCCATATTTCTCTCTGATTTTTCTCTGCATCATATCCTACCTACCCTTCTTACTTCGTATCATATCTGTACCATTTTTACTTTTTTTCTTAAAAACAGTTCTGATATAATTAACATATTAATAGGTACACATAATACAAATAAACCATTTTTTCACTCGACTGTACCTGTACAGTTTAGTTTGAAGGAGAATACATATATGAGCTCAAAATACGTTAAGATAATGGAGGAAATTAAGCATAGGCTAGCAGATGGGTCACTTAATGCAGGGAGTAAACTACCTTCTATTCGTCAGCTATCTGAGCATTTTTCATGTAGTAAAAATACGGTCATTAAAGCATATGAAGAACTAGAAAAAGAGCATTTCATTTATTCCGTTCCTAAAAGCGGCTACTTTGTAGTAAATGATTTTAAACATGAGACGGACGAAATTGATGTGATTGATTTCTTGTCTGCTGGCCCAGATAAAAACGTTATGCCTTATGTTGATTTTCAACACTGTATGAATCAAGCAATTGAACATTATAAAGAAGAGCTTTTCACATACTCTGATCAACAAGGTCTTTACTCATTACGGGTACAGTTAGTAAAATATCTTCAGAATCTACAAGTGTTCACTCAACCTGAAAGATTAGTCGTTGTTTCTGGATCTCAGCAAGCCCTTAATTTACTCGTTTCTATGCCGTTTCCAAATGGAAAGAACAATATCCTTATTGAACAGCCTACTTATTTCGGCTTCATTGAGTCTATCAACCTACAACAAGCTAATACTTTTGGAATTGAGTTATCGATGGAAGGCATAGATTTTGATCGTCTGGAATACATTTTTCGAAACAATGATATAAAATTTTTCTATATTATTCCGAGATTTCATAATCCACTTGGACACTGTTACTCGAATATTGAAAAGAAAAAGATCGTTGAGTTAGCTGAAAAATACGATGTATATATAGTGGAAGATGATTTTTTAGGAGACCTTGACCCAAATGCAAAATCAGATCCTTTATTTTCTTATGATCCTTCCGGGAGAGTGATCTATATTAAAAGCTTTTCAAAAGTTTTTCTCCCAGGGTTACGAATTGCCACAGTTGTTCTTCCTACATTAATGATTAATAATTTTTTGCGATATAAATTCAGCTCGGATTTTAACAGTTCAGCACTTTCTCAAGGTGCTCTTGAAATTTATTTAAAAAGTGGAATGTTTAATAACCATCTGAAAAAGATAAAAGAGTTCTACCGTACTAAAATGCAAATACTCCAAGAAGCATGTGAAGTATTGCTACCAGCTAATACTGATTTTTCAAAACCTACTTCAGGGTTCTATCTATCCATCAGTTTGCCGGAGAATGTAACCGCGAAACAGGTAGTTCATATGCTAAACGAGCAGCATATCTATATTGATGATGCCTCTAGAATGTTTTTACCAGAATATAAAAAGGAAAATCTCCTGCGTTTAAGCATATCTCAAGTCGATGAGAGTCAAATTAAACTCGGGGTAGAGCGATTGGCCCATTGTATTGCTTTAATTAACAGTAGAAGTACAAATATTACTCGAAATAATTTTTACTCTTAAAACCCTCTCAAAACAATGATGTTTGAGAGGGTTCTTCAAATAACTTACCGCCTCCGAATTATTGAAAACCGCTCAGTTTTTACTATCTCGAACTAACTCGTTACTATAAATTCATTATTTCCTTCCAAAAAGTCACCTATTACAAATGGAGATAATTATTGCAGTATTTAGTCTACTAAGACCGAGATTTCATAACGATAAAGAAAATTACAATATTCCTTGACTGGAATATTCCCAATGTGGAATAATGTAATAAACAACAAGGTATGACATAGTAATTGTGGAATTTCGGAGGTGGTGTCCTTAATGTAGTCACATGCACTTATATTCTTAAGAAAAATACACAGTTGGGAGAGAATTCAACATGAACGTGCAAATCTTCAGTGCCCTATCTGAACCCAATCGACTTGATATCGTCGAACTTCTTCTAAACGAACCGCTTCCAGTAGGAGAAATTGCGAAGCAGCTAAAGTTAAACCAACCCCAAACCTCGAAACATCTTCGTGTATTAAGCGATGCCCGTCTGGTCGAAGTTCAGCAAGTAGCTAATCGTCGTATTTATAGACTGAGACCAGAACCGTTTCAAGAGTTAGATACTTGGCTTGAATCCTACCGTCGAGTTTGGGAAGCTCGGATGGATCGGTTGGACGATTATCTCAAAGTATTGCAGGGAAAAAAACCACTTAATTGATGTATAGATAAGCAGAGTAAATAAATATTGTAGTCATAAATGACCTTTCCCTTTTTGGATGAGCATTCAATTTTGCCTAAAAAAATCATTTACTTGAATGGAGGAGTTAAGATGTTAATCAACGAAATAAGTTCAAGAGTAGAGAACGATCGCGTATTAATACTGGAACGCATATTCGATGCACCACGCGATATGGTATTCAAAATGTTTAAAGATCATGAGCACCTTAAGCATTGGTGGGGACCTAATGGTTGGGAACTTCCAGTTTGCCACATTGATTTCCGACCAGGCGGTATATGGCACTATTGCATGAAGTGCATGGACAGAAATCAAGGTGAATTTTACGGAATGGAATCTTGGGGCAAAGTTATATATAAGGATATTATCGAGTCAGAGACAATCGTTTACACCGATTATTTCTCGGATGCCGAAGGCAATATCAACAAGGATATGCCATCAACCGAGGTCACATTGGAATTCATTGAACTAGATGGGAAAACGAAGCTAGTTAACCGTGCTGAATATGTGTCTGCAGAAGCTCTCAAATCCGTTATGGACATGGGCATGCTACAAGGTATCACCGAAACTTGGAACCGTCTGGAAGAGCATCTGAACGAGATCAAATAAAGATATTACTTAAGACAGCCGCATATTCAAAAAACAGAAGCTATAATTCATAATTAAAAAGGAGGAAATCTCAATTATAACTCAAAAAATTGTCCCCCATCTGTGGTTTAATTATGAAGCAAAAGAAGCTACTCAATTTTACACAACCATTTTTCCTGATTCAAAAGTCACCAATATCACAACAGTTCGCAACACGCCATCTGGAGATAGCGATGTCGTTTCTTTTAATATATCAGGATATTCATTCATGGCCATAAATGGAGGTCCAAATTTTCAGTTCAATCCTTCGATTTCTTTTTTTGTCAATTTTGATCCTTCAATAGATAAGAACGCAAGGGAAAAATTAGATCAATTGTGGGAAAAGCTGTCCCAAGACGGGACACCACTTATGCCACTTCAAGAATATCCGTTCAGTAAACGCTACGGATGGATACAGGATAAGTATGGCCTGACATGGCAGCTGATCCTCACAAACTCAGAAGGTAAGAAACGACCATTTATCATACCTTCAATGATGTATGTTCAAGAAGTATGCGGTAAAGCAGAAGCAGCCAGTGACTTTTATCTTTCTGTTTTCAATGATTCACGACGAGGGGAAATCGCTCGTTATCCAGCTGGCATGGAACCAGAAAAGGAAGGGACATTGATATTTACAGATTTTATGATTGAGAATCAATGGTTTGCCGCAATGGACAGCGCTCAGCCACATGCCTTCAATTTTAATGAAGCCATTTCACTTTTAGTTCGGTGTGAGAATCAAGAAGAAATAGATTACTATTGGGAAAAACTTTCCTCAGATCCAAAAACTGAACAATGTGGTTGGTTGAAAGATAAGTACGGTGTCTCGTGGCAAATCTGGCCAGAGGTTATGGGAGAAATGATGGCAGACGGGACGAACGAACAACTGGATCGATTAACAAAAGCATTTCTTCAAATGAAAAAATTTGACATAGAAAAATTAAAAGAAGCACATCAAGGTAAGTAACAGTTGTGTTGCTCCGAATTAAAAAATGATTGATTTTCAAGCTGGTAAATGCCAGCTTTTTTTATTGTCTAGGAAACTATAGATTTTGGTTCTGTGGATAACAGTCTAGCTCCAGCGCCTAGCCGCTCGAGGTCACTTCGGTCCGTCAAACGTGTCCAAAAAGTGAGACACTTTTTTACGGCCCCGAACATTTTCAAATAAGCACGCTATAGTTTAAGGACAAATCTCTTCCACACTTTAATAAAATCCAATTTAGATATGAATATTTTAGAGACTAATTTCATAAATCTGACTTTGTTTACCGCTGCCACTTAATAACTCCAAAATGAACTGCACTTTAGTTGAAGTGTTGCTCGAAATACTCGTACCCTTTTGTTGAATAACCTGAATTAAAAAACGGCAAGTATAGGAGTGCCTCGAATATACTTGCCATAACTATTTACTTTTCAATTCGCTTTTTTCCTTTTTCTGTTACCGCCCTTTTTCTTGTCATATTCTTAATTTTATCAACTGGTCTGAAACGCAATGCGGACCAATCTTCATCAATAGCTACTTGACGAACTGGTTCAAAGCCCTCATCAGCTAGTAAAGTAGCGACTGTCTCACGACTACAATTGGATACTTTATACACCTTCGATGATTTTTTAGGATAACAAAGCCATAATAAGCCGTCTTCTTCCACAACCTCTGAACCCTTCTTCGCATATGTTTGGATTTCTTCATTAGAAGAACCGAATACCTGTACGAATGGATACGAATCTAATCCAATCTCTTTATGTACTTCCGCTTCAAAGACTTTTATAACTTCTCCGTATTCCTTCGGAGCATTTATAATCAATATTGGTTTACTCTGATCTTTTAACTGTAGTTTCTTAATTGTAGCAGCTTGATCTGGCACTCCTTATTCCTCCCTATTTTAACCATCCACTAGCTTTATATTTATAAAACCCTTTTTCCGTTCTCTCCTGTAATTCTTCAAATAACGCTTTATCGATTTTCTTTAAAATGAAACATGACTTTCTTTGCATTCGCTTTTTTAGAGTCTGTGAGATACCTTCAAGTAATTCTGAATTAACATAAACAGGCATAAGATAAAAACTCACATAGCTTTTCTTAAGATGAATACACCCAAAATACCCTTCACAGGATTTAGTAACAGGATTATTTGGGAGTGTTTGATAGTATTCATCCTCCATATCCGTCTTTACAGTTAAGCTATCCTCATATTCTTGTAGAATCTTTTTTAGCTGTAAAAAATACTAAGGAATTCTGCCATTATCATCGTCATTTTCAACTACATGTTTAAGAATTGACAACTTGTTATTCCAAAATTGTTCGTAGTAAGAAAGCCATTGTTTTACTTCTGTTAACGGTTCTGGTTGTAACTGATAAATTTTTTCTCTGCCTACTTTTTTTCCACTCACTAAATTTGCTTCTGAAAGTATATGAAGATGTTTTGCAATGGCTGTACGACTGATTGTAAAACACTGCGACACTTTCCAAACTTTGGTGTTATTGCGTTGGACTTGTCTTTATAGAACATTTATAAACAGTGTCTCCAAAAGAGCGAATGTCGTTAAGATAATCGTATCCTTCAGGTGAACCATAATAGTTAAACATTCTTACCGCTACTACGTTTTCCTCTGGAATGACGAGCAGAGCTACATTTGTGTAGCCGAGTAATTGATAGGAGCCTTTTGGAAGGGTATCGCCTATTTGGTTAAAGGTATGGTTCGTGTCTTTTACAAACCATAAAAATCCGTTCTTATGAATAGGAAGTCTCGGGTTAGGAGTCTGAATGGATGTTGCCATTTGAATGATTTCTCTAGGAATAAGCTGTTTTCCTCCCCATTTCCCTTCTGTTAAATGAAGGTAGCCCCATAAAGCAAGCTCTTGTGCAGACACATACATATTCATTCCAGAACCATCTACTACATCCGTCTCAGTCCAGAACAAGTTATCTGCATCTCGAATAGTGTTTGCAATTTTTGAGTGAGGCTGACTCATCTTAATCCATTCTGTTGATTGTAAGCCGACTGGATCAATGACCTGCTCTTTTACAATATCAGCAACGGACTGTCCCGTTGTTTTTTTGATAATCGTTGTTAACAACTCAATACTGGGACCTCTATATGCCCATAATTCACCGGGTTTATATTCACTAATTAATTTACCATCAGCTATTTTTAATCCATGTGTGTGGGTTATTAAGTGACGAATGGTTACACCTTCATATGCGGATAAATGAGAGTCTTCAACAAACCATCGAATCGGATCATCAATGGAAAAGTAGCCATGGTATATAGCGTAAGCAGCAGCAAAACCGATATAAGCCTTTCTTACGGAGGCAATGTGGAATTGAGTGTCTGCTTTCACATCTCGAGCATGTGAAGCATTCGACTGTTTACCAAAATAAGACTCTGTTACGATTTTGTCGTTATGGATAATAAATAGAGCGTCACCGCTGGAACCCATCTTTTCAGCACTTTCCTTTACATGAGTATGTACATCTTCAAACAAGTTTGTGTAATCATTTTTTAATAGCAATTTATCCACTCTCCTATAAAAATTTAAAAAATGCCCCCAATATGATTGGAGGCACTGTGCAACATTACTGTTTTTAACCATTAAGGGCACCAACACAAGTTGTAAGTAACATGATTACTTTTTTGCTATTATTAGAAACCTTTTGGAATTTGTTCGAATTCCTTTTTCAGTTCGATTGTTTTCAATAAAATCATTCAATATTTCAAAGTCGTGATTTTCTTCACCAAAATTAGGGATGGTAGGCGTATGTTTAAGTAAGAATATGAGATCTTCAGGTCTTTGATAATAGTCATTAGCATCATATTCTAAGTATTCAACTTCAGAAAAACCTGTTTCTTTTAGCTCTCGGACATACCGTGTTAATAATGCCTCATTTTCTTCAACCAATTGCCCTTGATTAAATGCTTTTTTTATATTTATCTTATCTCTTTCACCGACTTGTTGAGTTAAAAAGTACCCGCCCTTTTTTAATACTTTTGCAATTTCTATTGAACTAAATGGTGCGTGACGGCACGTAACTACATCAAAAAATCGAGCAGGGAATTTTAATTCGTCAGAAGACATTTGAGAAAATCGAACATTTGATATACTAGATTTCATTAAATTATTTTGAGCTGTTTCAATCATTCCAGTGGATATATCTATACCCACTAAGAAAAGGAGCGAGGAAGCAATAGTTAATACATTTTCTCCTCCACCTGTCCCAATATCTAGAAGAATGTCTGAAGGCTTCGATTTTTTCTTTATTTCTTCATTGAAATCCCACAATGCTCCTTCTAATGAAACTTTTAATTTACTAAAATCCCAACCGTTTGTTTTCCCAACTTTGTCATAAAAGCTTTTATAATCTAATTCATTCATATTTTTTTCCACCTTTCAAATGTAAAAAACCTTAGACGCAGTTCAGTGTCTTGAGATTGTCGTTGCATAATGACTAACAACACTGTTCCAAGTTTTTGTTTTCAAAAAAGGGCAGACCCCTCCCTTTATGGCTGGTACGCGTTTTTTCCAACCCGAAAACTAATTACTTCGAACAATACGATTAGACATTCCGTTCACCTCATTTGAAAGATTAAAATTATTATAACTCATAATACATAAATTGGTAATATAAAACTGTTCTTCTTCAACTTTCCTGAAACATTAGTGAAAAAACGCTCCTTCTGGTGTTGCAGGAACACACCCGTTTGTTTAAATACAATGCTTCACAATGTCTCTTATTGATTATACATAAATACCGATTTTACTCTTAATTTCCATTAAAAATGGTGAAGTGAGAGACCTTGCTTTTTCTGCTCCATCTCTAAGGATTGCGTCTATTTTATCTGGAGAGGCCATTAGTTCATTATATTTTTCACGTGGTTCTTCGATAAATCTATTCCTGTTGATTTTATTCCAGTTAATATAGTTTTACTCATAAATAAACCTCCCTCATTAATATAATTAAATACAAAAAGGGCTACCCATCCCAAAATAAAAGGACGAGTAACCCGTGGTGCCACCTTAATTCGTTCACATAAGCAAACGCACTTATCCGTACAGAAACATGATAGTTGTTTCAATACTTAGTCTCTTTTAACGGTAAGACAATTCGCTAAACCTACTAAATAATTCAGTTTAGTTGCTCAAAAGCCCATTCAACTAACGTCCCGCACTGATTTCCACCAACCATCAGCTCTCTGAAGCGTTCTTGATAGTTTACTCTTCTTCATCATCGCACTGTTTATATTAGTTTCATTCTAAAATATGGATAAAATTAGGTCAAGATCCTATATGGAAACGTACGTTGTTTCTTAACTTAATTTACACCATTACTATAAGTACAATCCTTCACATACTCTTAATAGGAGAAATGTCATACCCCTGCCCTTCATTAGTAAGAAGAAGTAAGGAATTAAAATTGTATTTAATTAATAAAAGCATCGTGAGGTAGAATTGCGTGAACACCTTTAGTTCCATTAACGATTTGAGTAATCCTCATATTTACTGTCAAACTAGCTAGAGTATAAGCTTCTTTACGACTGAAACCGTAAAGTTCTTCCATGAGGTCTAGCATTCCGTCAAGTGCAATCAAACAAGCCTCATCAAGGTCATCGTAAAATCCAAAAGTAATCCAACCTGCTGGGGTATTAGCACGGGGCATAGATAAATTCAAGTCATCTTTAAGCGTAAAAGTTAAATCTACAACATCCATTGGGCATTCAATCGCTTGCGTGCTAACTTCACCATCACCTTGTAAGGCGTGTCCGTCCCCAACTGAGAACAATCCCCCAGAAATAGGAATTGGGAGATATAAAATACTTTCTTCAACTAGTTCTTTACAATCAATATTTCCACCGCAAAATCGTGGAGGGATAGTTGAATGAATTCCAGGTTCATTTGGAGGCATCCCCATAGTCCCCATAAAGGGTGATAAAGAAACTTGATGATTGAACTGACTTATTCCAATCATATTTTTTGTATCTAACTCCCAATTTAAGTGATACCCATCTTGTTCTTCTAACCCTAATCGCCTTTTGAATTGATTTGAACCACCTGCAAAACTCCATCCCCAAGAAGCTGGACGAATTTCATTGATTTTAATCATTAGAACCATACCTGGCTTAGCACCGTTAATGGCTATTGGACCACAAAGGGCGTGACCACTATTTTGTTTTAACCCTTTTGTTTCAAAAACTCTGCGATTATCTGTTGTTTTAAAAGGTTCGATTCCCCATAATGCATCAAGTGTAGAATAACGAACAGAATCCCCAGAATTTATTGTTACTATTGGTTTAAAGCTTTTGGAAAAAGAGCCGTGAAGTGTCTGTTTTTGAGGTTCTATATAGTAGGTAGCCATAGAATAACTCCTTTTAGAAATTATTTAAGTTTGTATTAACTAAAAATTATAATACAAATTCCACTTGTTTTTTCTTAAAGTCTTCGTACCAATCAAGAAGTTCTTCCGCATGCATTGGACGTGCGAAGTAATATCCTTGGACAATTAGGGCTTCGGAAATTGTTCTTAGAAAGTCTACCTGCTCTTTTGTTTCAACACCCTCAATGACGGTGTTTAAGTTTAATGAGGAACTAAGTGTAATAATAGCATTGATAATAGCAGAATCATTTTCTGAGTCGGGTACACCATCAACAAATGATTTATCAATCTTCAACGTTGTTATTGGTAATCGCTTTAAATAAGACAGGGAAGAAACACCTGTTCCAAAATCGTCTAGAGCAACTGTAAAACCGTAATCCCGTAGAATATTGACAGCACTAATAGCATTATCAATATTTTTTACAACACTCGTCTCCGTAATCTCCAATTCTAGATATCTACCATCAATAGTATACCTTTTAATACATTCTTTTAACACCATGATTAGCCTTTGTGATGTAACATAGGGACCTGGAATATTAACTGCCACCTGCCAAGCAGAGTAATTCATTGATTTCCATTCTGCGATTTGGTGACAGACTTTATCAATAATCCAATCTGTCACGTCAAAAATTTTACCGTGCTCTTCTAAAATTGGTATAAATACACCTGGGGATATGGCACCGTGGATAGGATGTTTCCAGCGCAATAGTGCTTCTACACCAACTATCTCATTCGTGCTTGTACAAACCTTTGGCTGATATACAAGATATAATTCATTTCTCTCCATGGCTTGGTCTATATCTGAAATTAAGATGCGATCAAACGTATAGGTATGAATGGTTGGATCATACTCAATGACTTCTTGGTCATATTTAATTGTGGGGTGATTTAAAACTGCCATTGCGTTGTTATACAACTGATTCACATTCTCTTCTTTAAGTGCAACTGAGTATGCACATACTATTTTAATTGAGGCTAATTGTTCGTGTATAACGAATGGTTTTGACATAACGGATAGAACTTGAACCATTGCTAGTTTTAAGCGATCGATATTATCACTATCATTCATAAGTAATGCAAAACGATGTCCTTCAATGCGGTACAACTCAACTGATATTGGCTTATATTGAAGTGAAATCTTTCCAAAAGTTCGGATGATCTCATCACCAAATCCATAACCATGTGTGCTATTCCATGTTTCTAGATCATGTATGTGTAATATGGCTAGACTTTTGACGGTAGCAGAATTCTTATATAATTTATCAAACTGCCTTCTGTTCGGTAACTTTGTTAACGCATCAAAATAATTAAATCGATAGTCAATGTAACGATCTAACAAGCTTGATAAAACTGTTAAACAAAGGAAGATGAATATACCTACTGAAACTCCCAAAATCAATAGGGACATGTCCATTTCAACCATGTTATGTATTAGTTGATTAGAATGATTAGGCACATAAAAAATAATTGCTTCCATACCAGTATAATGCATACTAGCAACGGCTAATCCCATTACGACTGCCGTTATACCTTTAATTAGAAAATTCCTCATAAATTGTTGCTTTGTTGAGAATATATATATTGCGACCAGTGACACAATGATAGCAATACAAACAGAAGCTGTAAAAACCCATGGTCTGTACACATAATCTGCTTCCATTTTCATTGCAGCCATGCCTACATAGTGCATTGCTGATATCCCTAGACCCATTATCATTCCCGAGAATATATATGACCATATTGATCGTTTCGGTCTGCTAGCAATATAAAAAGCTAAAAATGAGGCGATAATAGCTGGTACAACAGATAAACTTGTAATCTTTATATCATAATTCATCGAAACTGGAAGCATAAAGGCGGCCATCCCTATAAAGTGCATAGACCAAATACCTAGACCCATAGCGATCGAAGCAAGAGTTAACCAAAAGTTATGATGAAAAAAGCTGTTTTGTTGTATTCTCTCATTCATTGACAGTGCAGTATATGATGCGAGACAAGCTATTACAATTGATAAAAAAACGATGGGTGAAGAATATGCACCTTCCAGAAAAACAATGTCTTTGGAATTAGGTAATGAAAACATGCTCGAAAACCTCATTTTATTGTTCATTTTTTGGAACTATCTTTTATAACTATATTTTGGAGACATAATACTTTCTTCCAAACAAGTTGCGCATTTTTTTATCCTCCATAGTTGTAAAGAAGCTTATTTATAAGCAAAATCAGTCGTCATATGTAAAATAGAAATTTTATCATTTAATATCTATTTTATATGTTTTTAAAATACAATAAAGAAAATCTCCCTAAAGATACGGAATTTTCTTTATTGTATTTTTTCAGCTTTAGAAGGAATACTTTCAATTTTTGCTCATTTATTTTCAACTCAAGACTTTTGCACTATAAAAGAGTCCTTCACTCTATAGTTTAATCCACTCTTTCACAAAGTCACCATATAAAAATGAAGACCTTTGCTGTGCAGTATATGTCAAATATGAAAAGACGATCACTTTGACCGTAATCGTCTTAGGTGGTAATTTACTTTTAAGCCATACTTAGTTCACGATTAGAATTATGCTACTATAGGTGCTAATGGTCGTACTTTCTGAGAACAATATGGTTCATGATTTTTAGCTATTGCCACCAATTTTCTTGCTAGTTTTCTTACGAGTTAGTTGAAGAACAAACCCTTATCAATAAGCTTGGTTAATATATCTTTAGTTAACATTCTAGACAGTTTTATATACTTGAAAGTTGTTTTTCCCTCTTTTTTTAGCTGTGTACATTGCCGTATCTGCTTGTTTCAATAAATCTTTAGCATTTACTACACCATTTGTATAAATGGAGATTCCAATACTTGTGGTAACTTTTATTTCGTTATCATTAATAATAAAAGGAGAATCTAATGAATCTAATATTCTTTTGGCTACCTTAAATGCATCCTCTTTTTCTTTGCCAACCTCTGGTAAGAGTATCGTGAATTCATCCCCAGCTAACCTTGATAATGTATCATTTCCACGAATACAAGTTTCTAATCATTTAGTAACCTCTTTTAAAACTAAATCACCTGTATCTTTGACCTAGTGTATCATTTATTCTCTTAAATCCATCTAAATCAAGAAACATTACAGCTAATCTCTTTTTCTTTACCTGTATATCTCTTAAGGCTTCATTCACCTTATTTTCAAACAATTGCCTATTAGCTAATCCTGTTAATGCGTCATGGTAAGCCATGTGATGTATAAACTTCTGTGCTTTTTTCTGATCTGTAATATCTCGAAAGAACTGTTGAATAAATTGCTCACCATTAATTGTTACAGGCATACCCATAACTTCAGCATCAATTGTTTGGTTATCTAATCGACACCATTTTACCTCAATGAATCCAATTGTTTTTCTATCCTTATGAATAGTTACCCAGCTGTCATAGTAAACACCTTAGACCTGCAGTTTTGCGCCCCCTTCTTTCGTTAGGTTTGCCTTTAACGTTTAAGAAATTATCACCAATAAATAGTTCAAACCAACTAGGTTATAGTACCCTACCCCTCGTAAACATTCAATAGTTATTTTAAGGAATTATCACTTTCTGATTAATTTATTAGTTCAAATAAACTTCCAGTTACTTTAAGTACAATCTTTCCCAAACTCATTTGCACTTTAACATAAATATCCATTTTAATCTTCATATTTTTTGTTGCAATCTGGCCCTAAAATGAAAAAGACGCATTCTTAAATGCGCCTGATTGTTGAATATCCTTTTCTATTGAATATTATCGTTGTATTGCGCAAGTTTTTTCGTCGTGCTTATTCAACATTTGCGCCCTTGTCTTGAATAAATAAGAAATTTAAATATGATAGAAAAGAATCATTGTTATAAAGAAGAAAATTTAGTTAATTTTAAAATTGAAGTAATTCAAATTTCACTGTTAGATTGATGATATGTAATATCTATAGCTTATAATAAAGGAAAAGGGAGGGATGAAATATGGTAAACTTTTTATTTATTTTATCTCGCTCTTAACAGCAAAGCGCCAAGTGCCAGACAATTGTCGCTTTGCAATTGAATTATTTATTCATAAAAGCATTGATTTCTTTTTCTGGCATGGATGAATCGCATTTCACGTTTACGGTGTCACCATTAGTAAAGATGAAGCCAGGAACCGTTGGGATGTCGTATTCATTACGGAAGGCCGTAATACCTTCCATATCGAATTTTTCCACACTATTGACATAATAGATATGAGTATCCGTTTCTTCAGCAACTTTTTTTAGTTTTTTAATGAATATTTGACAATAAGGACATACTGCCTTGCCAATATAGATAACAGCTTCGCCTTCCCCTTTTACCAATTCCTGTGCTTTTGCGGAATCAATTTTATCAAAACTAGCTACATTTTCTTCATAAGTAGTCATCATCGCTCAATCTCCTCACTTTAATGTCATTATTATAAAACACTAGTATTTAACCAATCTTATTTTAACCCCGTCCTTACTAAGAAAACGCTAAGAAAACGGGGTTATGCATAGTTGAGAGTTGAACAGGAACTACCTTTATTGTCACTCAACAGCTTAACGTTGGAAATCCGCGTATTGCTAGTGGTACTCCTAATTTGACTGACTTTGCAATAGTTCAGGGAATAAATAATGGATGATATGCATAGTTAAACGTCGAGACTCTCCTTTATATGGATAGATATGCATATACATGGATGGATTAAAGTTGGCTTCAATAATTCCGTAAGCATTTTTATTAGAAGAAGGAACTTCTGTATTTTCAATAATCAAATCAATACCACAAATTTTGGCTCCAAGTGCAGATACTGCATCGACTGCCATTTTTTTATAATCATCAGGAATTTGATCTGTCACATCAATCGAGTCCCCACCTGTACTAATATTAGAGTTTTCACGCAAATAGACGATTTCTCCATTTTTTGGAATCGAATCCATTTGATATCCTTGACCTTTAAGCATCAGGTTCTCTAATTCACCTAATTGTATTCTTTCTAAAGGTGTCCTATGGTCTCTTCCTCTTATCGGATCACGATTCTTTTGCATGACTAACTCTTCAATTGTATGTTTACCGTCACCTTCCACATTCGCAGGAGTTCGTAATAAAACAGCATAAACTCGATCATTTAACACAAAAAATCGATACTCTGTTCCATTAATAAATTCTTCTATTAACACAGATGAATCCTCTTTAAATGCTAGTGTGATGGCTTGTTGATAATCTTTGTAATTTGCACCTTCTTTGAAGATCGATATTCCTAATCCATAGTTGGTTGTTTTCGGCTTCACAACAAAAGGTTTGGTGCAAAAGAGATCATAGGAACGTAAAGCCTGTTCTATTGTCTGAAATTCCTCACCCTTAGGCACACGGAATCCATGTTGTTGAAGAATTTTCTTTGTTACTGTTTTATTTTCCATAATTAAAGGGGATATATAACTATCTTTACTTGTCATATTCCCATTTTTCACATATTCCACATGATCTTTTATTTGAAGCTTTAAAAATTGAGCCTGTCGATCCAAAACTTCTACCTTGATTCCTTGCTGTAAGCAATCAAACATTAAAATCTGAGTGGACAACTCCATGTCTGTAAATCCTGTTAATTGATATGGCTTTTTCCATGATTGTTTATAATTTTCTTTAGCAATCGTTGTAGCCACTTGACCTTGACTGCTTTTTTCACTTTCTTTATAAAGTCTTCCAGCTAAAGTCTTGCTTGGATCCATTAGCATTTCTCTCAGATGAACAAATAACGTATCTGAGATAGTCAAATTTAAAATGGCTGCTACATGTTCCATCTCATCAATCATAGTTTTAGCTTCTGTTTCAAATTGTGTGTGCTCTAATGGATGCTCAAGAGCCACTATATCATTGTAAAAGTCACCCTTTTTTACCCATTCATCACAATTTTCTCCTTCATCTTTCCATAGTAAATAAAGTAAGAAAAGATGGAGAAATTCTGCTTGTTCATAGCTAATTCCATACGTTTCAAAAGGATTTAAATCTATATTGCGCAATTCAATATAACGAACACCGTGATCTTCTAAATCTGAAACATGATGTCCGCCTCTTAAACGGACAGGTGAATAAAATTCTTTTTCTTCTGATAGAAGCCCTCTTTTAACCATCAACGAAAGATTTGATAGATAATTCTGTATACTACTATATGACACTTGAACCTCATCGGAATTTGTATACCCATACTTACTGCTTCTAATGCTTCTTACTGCCTCATTCAAAGAATCTTCTTTGAAAAAATTCTTTTCACTACTCGGAGAAGCTCCATAAAAATAAGTGAATATCCACCGATAGTGTAAATAGTTTCTTGTGACTTTTAGATACGTCTCTGTTTTAAAATGTTGATAATCTTTAATCTCCGATTGCGTGTTAAATAACGCTTGGATTAGCTCATCGCCGAATTCAAAGTTGAAATGAACACCACAAAACATTTGTTTACGACGGCCATAAGACTGGGATAAAGTTTGGCGATATCGAACATTTTCAACACTTTTCAATTTCGCAATCACAATATCTTCTTCTTTTTCTGGTAAATTTGGCGGCATACTTAAAGGCCAAAGCATTTCCTTATCACCCATAGAACGATAAGCAACATCATGGATCGCTGCTAAGTAATTAAACAGTTCCTCTAATGTCTCAGTAACAGGTGTGATTATTTCCATCTGTAATTCTGAAAAATCGCGCTGAATATACGGATGATCATCTCGCAGCGAAATACTTTTAGGATGATCTGTGTTAGCTAAATTTCCGGATAAGTCAACTCGTTTACTTTCTTTTTCAATCCCATAACGGGCTTTTAATAAGTATGGTTTAACACGGTCATTGACTAACATTTTTTTGAAATCCGTTTTAACGATAACCCCCAATTAGTTCACCCTTTCTTATTTTCAGATAATAAACCTTAAAATAATTCAACATACAGTAATCGAAAATATCCACATTCAATTACAATGTGGATATTTTCATTTTAATTCCATATTATTTTAAGTACTCTAGATGGAAAGCGAAATGATCTTCTAAGAAAGTAACAATAAAGAAATAGCTATGATCATAACCTTCAGCTTTCTTGTAATGTACTACTTGATTATTTTCCCAAGCATTCTTTAAAAAACAAGTTTCGTCTAATTGTTTTGGATAAAACTCATCTTGCGTTCCTTGCGTAATGAGAATAGGCGGCATGCCAGCTTCTTTAACCAATTCTGAAGCATCCCATACTTTCCAGGAAGTTTGATCTTCACCTAAATAAGAGGAGAAAGCTTTTATTCCCCATGGAACTTGACTAGGGCTTAAAATAGGAGAAAAAGCAGAAATCGCTTTGAATCTCGCAGCATTTTTCATACCAATCACTAAAGCGCCATGACCTCCCATGGAGTGACCCATTATACTTTCTGATCCTGAAAAATGAGGTACCAAAGATGACGCAATAGCTGGTAATTCATCTACTAGATACGTATACATGTTATAATGCTTTGCCCACGGGTCTTGTGTAGCATTTAAATAAAAACCTGCACCTTGCCCAAGATCCCATGCTTCATCATCAGCAACATGTTCTCCACGTGGTGAAGTATCTGGAATTATGACTGCCACTTGATATTTTTCAGCCAATCTCTGAAATCCGCTTTTTTGACTAAAATTATCATCTGTACAAGTTAAACCAGATAACCACCAAATAAGAGGGATTTTTTTCTCTTCTTTATTTGATGGCAAGTAGATACTAAATGTCATATCACATTGTAAGACTTCTGAATAATGGCGGTACTTACATTGTTCTCCGCCAAAAGAGCGATGTTTTTCAATAAGTTTAAGACTCATTTTCTCACTCTCCATATGTTAACATCGTACGAATTGACTCACCTTTATGAAGCAAATCAAATGCCTCATTGATGTCTGTAAAGTTTAAGTGGTGTGTAATAAACGAATCGATATCGATTTCACCATTCATATAATCTTCAACCATTCCTGGAAGCTCCGTTCTTCCTTTCACGCCGCCAAAGGCAGAACCACGCCATACTCGACCCGTTACTAATTGGAATGGGCGAGTATGAATCTCTTTACCTGCTCCTGCTACACCGATAATAACACTTTCACCCCAACCTTTATGACAACATTCAAGAGCAGACCTCATTACTTCAACATTTCCAATACACTCGAAGCTATAATCGACTCCTCCATCCGTCATTTCAACAATGACTTCTTGAATTGGTTTATCAAATTTAGAAGGATTTACAAAATCAGTTGCGCCCATTTTTTTAGCTAATTCAAACTTATTCTCATTTAAGTCTATAGCAATAATTCGGCTTGCTTTTGCTTGAACCAATCCTTGAATAGCGGCTAATCCAATCGCTCCTAAACCAAATACGGCTGTCACAGCTCCTTCTTCCACTTTTGCTGTGTTGTGTACAGCGCCAATCCCTGTAGTCACACCGCATCCAAATAGACCAACTTTATCAAGTGGCGCTTCTTGGTCAATTTTTGCTAAAGAGATTTCAGGAACGACTGTGTATTCACTAAATGTACTTGTTCCCATGTAATGATAAATCGGCTCTCCATTATAAGAGAAACGAGTTGTACCATCAGGCATTAAACCTTTACCTTGAGTTTCTCGTACAGCACTACATAAGTTCGTCTTACCAGAACGACAGAATTTACATTCTCCACATTCAGCCGTGTATAGTGGAATCACATGGTCTCCCGGTTTTAGTGAAGTCACTTCATCCCCTACAGCAACGACAACACCAGCACCTTCATGACCTAATACAGCAGGGAATACGCCTTCCGGATCATCACCTGATAATGTAAAAGCATCGGTATGACAGACTGATGTATAGAGTATCTTCACTAATACCTCTTTTGCTTTTGGTTCTTCTACATCAATTTCTACAATTTGAAGTGGTTCTCCTGGTTTAAATGCAACAGCAGCTCTACTTTTCAAATGAATCCCCTCTTTCTTTTATTTTCTAATTTACATTTTCATAATCACATACTATAATTCATTAAACAATACTGACGTTTTTGTCACTATAAACAAAATAACAACAGAGAAGGGGGAACAATATATGGAGATATTTTACAAAGAAAAAACTTTTTTCACTAGCAAAGATTTAGCCTTATCGGTGATAGGTGGACGTTGGAAAATAGCAATTATATGGTATCTGCTCCAACAGTCTCCATTAAGGTTAAGTGAAATACAAAAATACCTTCCCGATGTCAATCAACGTATGTTAATTAGACAATTAAGGGAATTAGAAGATGATAAAATCATTACTAGAGTTGTATACCCCGTTGTACCTCCTAAAGTGGAATATCAACTAAGTGAAGTTGGTTTACTTCTAGAACCGGTTGTAACTTCCATTTGTGATTGGGGAGATAATTTCAGAGCATTTTTGGAAGAAAATGCTGAAAAAACATCCGTTGAATAACAAGCTGCACAAACGGTTCTGAAAATGAAAGCCAAGAAACGCTGGTATGAAGGCGTTTCTTGGCTTTTTGAATCTTCCTAAAACAGGTTGGAATCTGTCATTATAGGAATTATTTTGCACTATAAGTAAATATAAAAAGCCCAATTTCACAGCAATAAAGTTGAGAAATTGAACTTTTATCGTTACTCCTGTAATGCGCACGTTAATTTAAGATAAAACAATGTTCGTATTTCTTCCCATCAATTTTTTTGTATAAAGAACTCCAAAACACCGTAAAGGAATTCTCATTTCATAATACCGAAGACATTCTCCATTACGGAATTGTTGTAACAGTTGCCTTTACGAGACATACGTTCTGTATTCTCCCTGACTTTCAAATATCTTTATTTTATTTTCGTAATTTGATAGGACTTTCCTTTTTCTGTCCCAAATTCACAAACAAAGTCACCTAAAGATTTAACACGAAGAGGAGTCCCTTCACACGTAACCGCTACTTCTCCTTGGACCCTCAACGTACATGGATTTCCTTGGTTAGAGAAGATATCGGCTCGTGTTAATTCATTTTCTTCCCAGTCGATATCAACTTCAAATCCACCTCTGGCCCGTAACCCTTTTACCTTTCCAGTAGCCCATGCGTGGGGTAAAGCCGGAAGAACGTGTAGCTCATTCATATGACTTTGCAAAAGCATTTCGGCAATTCCTGCTGTCCCCCCAAAGTTACCGTCAATTTGGAATGGAGGATGGTTATCAAATAAATTCGATAATGTCGAGGATGTTAGCAACCCAAGAATATTTTCGTACGCTAAATCACCTTCCTCTAATCTCGCCCACATATTAATAATCCACGCACGACTCCAACCTGTGTGGCCCCCTCCATGCTGTAATCTACGTTCCAAAGTCACTTTTGCTGCGGCCGCTAATTCAGGTGTATGCTTAGGGGAAATTTGGTTACTCGGATGCAAGGCAAACAAATGAGAAATATGGCGATGGCCAGGTTCTGCTTCTTCATAATCCTCCCACCATTCTTGAATCTGTCCATACTTGCCAATTTTAGGGGTTGGAAGCTTCTCCTTTAATTTAAGAAGCTCCTGACTAAATACCTGATCTTTTTGTAGAATTTCACTCGCTTCAATGCAAGAGTTGAAAAGCGCATAAATAATTTGGCTATCCATTGACGGACCTTCACAAAGGGTCCCTTTCTCACCATTTGGTAAAACATATGTATTTTCAGGTGAAACCGATGGAGAGGTCACTAACAACCCGTCTTTATTCTCTATCAAGAAATCAACAAAAAACAACGCGGCCTCTTTCAATGTTTCATAGGCTCTTTCTAAAAATGTAATGTCCTCTGTGTATTGATATCGTTCCCAAAAATGTAAGCATAACCATGCCGCACCTAACGGCCAAATAGTCGCTGGCATGTAAATATCCTGTGGTGCTGTATCTGCCCATATATCTGTATTGTGATGTGCTGTAAACCCTCTACATCCATACATCGTTTGTGCCGTTCTCTTTCCTGGCTCGACCATACGTTCAATATGTTCAAATAACGGCTCATGACATTCAGATAAATTCGTCACCTCAGCAGGCCAGTAATTCATTTGTGCATTAATGTTGATCGTGTATTTACTGTCCCAAGGAGGAACCATGTTGTCATTCCAAATTCCTTGTAAATTGGCAGGTAATGAACCGGGACGACTAGATGAAATGAGCAAATACCGACCGAACTGAAAGTATGTGCTTACTAAGCTTACATCTTCTTTTCCTTGTTTCAAAAGCTCCAAACGTTCATCCGTTGGTAGAGAATCCTTCACCTTTGACTCAAACAAATCAAAGGATACTCGTTTAAACAACGTTTGATAGTCCTCTATATGTGCTTCATACAAAGAGATATAGGTTTTATCTGCTGCCTTTTCTATCGTTTCTACGCATTGTTCTTTCGGTTCCTCAAAGCGGAAAGACGTTGCGGCTGAAAGAAGAATTGTTACCGCGTCCGCATGTTCCACCACCAACCTATTTCCAATTGTCTTAACAGTTCCATTTTCAGGAATTACCTTGACAACACTACAAAACGTAATTCCATCCCTGCCCCCTGTTTCTCCTTTCATCATTAACATATCATCAGACAAAGCTTCCATCTCATCATAGTTTCTCATTTTTGCTCGGTCTAAAATTAGATGAAAGGAAAGAGCTTTTTCCTTTGAAGCCTTGAGCCTCATAACAAGCACTTGATCCGGATAACTTGTAAATACTTCTCGCTGATAAGATACATCATTAAGGGAATACGTAACATTGACCACACCTTTATCCAAATTAAGCTCGCGTTGGTAGGAGGCTAGCTCGCCTTCCTGTTCATGAAAGGTTAAAAATAAATCTCCCAAAGGTTCGTAGTGTCGTTGTGATCCTGGAACACCTGGAAAGGCGAGCTCAGCTAGTGCTTGCGCATCCTTTAATCGCCCTTCAGAAAGTAAGCGACGAACCTCAGGTAAATATTTCAAGGCATCAGGATTGTTGCGATTACGAGGGCCACCATACCAAACTGAATCTTCGTTCAATTGAATACGTTCTTTCTCAATCGCACCAAAAACCATCCCTCCCAATCGACCATTGCCGAGCGGTAACGCTTCATTCCAATCTTCTGCAGGTTTTTTATAGAACAGTTTATGTTGACTCATAACGATTACCTCCATCCTTTGTTTTACATTAAGATAACTCAACGATTGCCATTATGACCTTCGATTCAGGCAAAATTCATGTTTCAACGTTCTCGCTCATTTGATACGCAAATTCGTTCGGTAGAAGACAAACAATACTCTTTACTTTGACTCCTCCATTACCAAGTTTTGTTATGAATCGGTTTCAAAATCTTTAATACATGTTGTAACAATTCTTCATTGATTGGTTGTGTCACCCACTCAATATTCCGCTTGATATTTTCGATACTTGCTGTACTAACCAATGTTGTAGGAATACGTTCATTCATCACGGAATATTGAATCGCTAATTTTGAAAGGTTTTCTCCGTTTCTTTCACAAAATTCGAGTGCTTGTTTACAAGCGTTCTTAATTTCTTCATCGGCTGGATGCCAATCAGGAACCCCTCTTGTGCTTAAGAGACCCATTGATAGTGGAGAAGCGTTAATTAAACCAACATCCTTTTTTTCTAATGTTGGGATGAGCGATGTCAGTGACGTGTCGTTTAATGAATAATGACAATAAGACAGAATCACATCCAAATCGGTTTGACTCAAAACTTTTTCAAAAATAGACAGTGGTAAGCCTGAAACACCAAAGTAACGGATTTTCCCCTGCTTCTTTAACTCATGAAGCACAGAAATCCCTTCGCTCATCACCTCATCAAAACGACCAAACTCGATATCATGGAGGAGAAGTATATCAAGATAATCCGTGTGCAAACGTTCGAGGCTTCCCTCAACACTTTGCAAAATACTTTTTTTCGAAAAATCAAAATCTTGCTCCCCATAGCGACCTGCTTTGGATGATAAAATGTATTTATCTCTCGGAATTTCTTGTAATGCCTTCCCTAAAACGGTCTCTGCTTCCGTTAGCCCGTAGTACGGAGAAACATCAATGAAATTTATTCCACTATTAATCGCTTCATGGACCGTTTTCTTTCCCTCTTCTTCATTGATATCCCTGAATACTGAACCTAAAGAAGATGCGCCATAACTAAGAATCGAAACGTCAAGACCTGTTTTTCCAAGTTTTCGATAGTTCATTTTTTCACTTGTCCCCTCTAGTTTCTAAGTTCATTAATATTTAAACGCTTACAAATTATAAAAGCTTATAAAATCTCTTTGCATTGTCACCAAATAAGAGTTCTTTTTCATGCTCTGTCATTGACCTTGGTAATGCATATGTTAGAACCTCAACCACATCATCATAGCTTCCTGCAAGGTTACAAACAGGCCAATCACTTCCAAACATGACACGCTTTGAACCAAATTCATTTAGAATGAACTGAATATAAGGAACAAATGCTTGCTTTTCCCAGTTCTGATGATCAGCTTCTGTTATCATACCTGAAAGTTTACAATAAATATTTTTATAAGAAGCCAAATGGTGAATATGCTTTTTCCATGTCTCCATTTCACCAGAGGCAATTGAAGGTTTGCCTATATGGTCGATGACCCCTCGTAATGTTGGAATTCTTTTTAGTAATTCAAGTAATACAGGCAGTTGATGATGAACCACCAATAGGTCGACAGGTACATCTTTTTCTGCAAAATAGGTAAGTGCTTCTAAATATGATTTTGTTAAAATCACAGACGGGTCCTCCATATCTTGAATCATCACTCGGAACCCAACGAACTTTGGATGCTTACGAAACATGTTAAAATGAGTTTTATAGTTTGAGTCTTCAAGATTCAACCAGCCGACAACACCAGCGACGGTTTCACACTCTTCACTAAGCTTAAGGATGAATGCTGTTTCTGCTAATGTTGGTGCCGCTTGTACAAGGATTGTTTGATTCATGTGATGCTTGTTTAAATGAGGTTCAAGGTCTTGCGGAAGAAAATCTCTATATAGAGTGCGAACATCAGGAGTAAGCCAACCATAATCCCCTCGGGAAATTTTCCAATAGTGTTGATGAGCATCAATTCTCATTCGTAACCTCCTTCATTCTTTTGAATTAAAGACCCCACCAATGAGAACACATTTATTTTTGGTGTGATTGGCGAAGTAAATTTAGTTTAGCACCACGGGGGAGCTTTTTTTATACCTCGCTAGAAGCTTTTTGAAACCCTAGGCCTCGCCGAGGGCACTGAAAAAGGGTGCTTTTCCTATTTCAGTGCCCTCTTAGTAATGCGCGGAGCCGTTGCCTGGTTTTGAAAAGCCTTGCTATGAGTGATTTTCTCATAGCAAGGCGCGCAACGAGTGAAGCCATTACTACTTCCTCGAAATGCTTTCAAAGGGTTTTTCAGTGGCCTCGCCGAGCCTAGGGTTTTGATTTCTACAAAAAATCCAATGAAGCAAAATTTAGCTCCAGTGGGTCTTATACTATCCTCAGATTTTAATGACACCTTTTTTTATAATGATATTCGCATAAAGGGCCTGTTCACTGGAAGCGACAATTGCATAGCTTTTCTTAGCCCGGTCATAAAAATGAAAACGTTCGACCATTTCAAATCCTTGAAAGCGAGGCTCATGCTTAAGAATGATTTCGTTGTACTGATTCCAAATCTTTGGTTCAACTGGATCACCGGGAACAACTTCCATTAGTGAAACTGGCTTTTCAACATACGTATCGATAGGGAAAAAGGTAAGAATGGCATCTAGTAACTCAATGATCTCATGACCATCGGCACGAACAAGTCGATTCGTACATGATGCTGCTGGAAAGTTTCCATCGGCAATCACTAATTCATCCCCATGTCCCATCTCAAGCATAATTTTCATAAGATCAGGAGACAAAATAGACGGTATCCCTTTTAACATGTCGCCGCACCTCCTATCCTATTATTTATCAGCAACAAATCGATTCGTTAGGGCACCTAACTTATCAATTTCAACCGTCACCTCATCACCAGGTTGAAGATATACTTGGTCCGCTTCAGGATATCCTAAAACAACACCTTCTGGGGTACCAGTCAGAATGAGGTCTCCAGGAGTTAATGTCATATGCTGAGAAATGTAGCTAACGATTTCATCGACATAAAAAATCATGTCAGACGTATTTGAATTTTGACGAACTTCACCATTTACATAGGTTTTTAGATTTAAATCATTAGGATTCCCAACTTCATCAGCTGTCACTAAATAAGGACCTACAGGACTGAAATCATCGCAGGTTTTACCTAAAAGCCATTGTGGCGTTTTCATTTGCAAATCACGAGCAGACAAATCATTAACCGTGCAATAGCCAAATACATGATTTAGTGCTTCTTCCTTACTAACATATTTAGCCTTTTTCCCAATCACTACCCCTAACTCTACTTCGTAATCTAATTTTTCGGTCACTTTTGGAACGGCTATCTCACAGTTATGACCTGTAAGTGTATTATTGAATTTATTGAATAAAATTGGCACTTCCGGATATGGCGCATTCGTTTCGTCTGCATGTCTTCGATAGTTCAAACCAACACAAATAATTTTATTTGGATGTGTTACGCATGGTTCCCACTTGATTTCTTCTACGTTTAATCGTGCTGAAAAGTCACTTGAAAGAGCATTTATGTATGCTTCAATGGCCGAAACCGCCTCTTCTCCTCCAGCAATGACGTCCATTACATTTGTAGGAACATCTGGATTTGGATGTTTCTCTAACGCTGCTTGAATATCAAGGATTCCTTCCTCCGTTTTCACACCTAACGCTTGATTTCCTTCTTTTAAAAATGTTACTAGTTTCATTGTTTTATCCTCCTTTAAAATAACTTACGCATCTTTACCAAACACAACCCCACCGTCAATATAAAGCGGTGACCCCATCATGAATGTTGATTCATCCGAAGCGAGGAAGAGAGCCGCATATGCAACATCTTCTGGTTTTCCTAATTGCCCACTTAATTGACGAGTCTTAATCTTTTCAATAGCTTCTTCAGGATTATTGTACGACGTTTTTAAATAGTTCTCTACAAAAGGGGTAAAAATTGTCCCTGGTAATAGCGCATTTACTCGTATATTAAAAGCGGCATAATCCACTTGCATCGATTTTGTTAAAGCTAAAATCGCTCCCTTTGTGGTGGAATAGGATGCCCGATTGGCAAGTCCCATTTCCGCAATACACGAGGACATGTTAATAATTGAACCGTTTTTTTGTTCCATCATATGAGGAATCACATATTTACTCGGTAGCATGACCCCATTTATGTTAACATTCATCGTTTTGTTCCAAGAATCGAGCTCGATTTCATGAAGCCTTCCGACACCACTGATCCCAGCATTATTAAATAATACATCAATTCGGGAATACAATTGAATGGCTTCAGAAACCATCGCTTTGACAGACTCTGAATCCGTTACATCTGCTTGAATAAAATGAGCTTTCCCATTTTGAGAACGAATTTCCTCTACTGCTTGGTTTCCACTTTTCTCATCTAAATCATTAACAATCACAGTTCCCCCTTCTTTTGCGAATAGAAGAGCTGTGCTTTTGCCAATACCGGAGCCTGCCCCCGTTATGAGTATCACTTTATTCTTTAACCTCATCTTTATCATTCCTCCTTGTTAATGTTCAAGATGATCCTCGGGTTGGGCTGCCTTCACGGTTAATCCCCCATCAACCATGAGTAAGTGTCCATTAATTTGCATTGCTTCATCCGATGCTAAAAAAGCAACCGCATCACCAATTTGTTTAGCTGTCCCTAAACGTTTCATCGGATTCGCCTCTTCTTCCTTTCGTCTAATGTCCGGATCTGCTAGAAAATCCGTACACATGTCGGTATCAATTGTGCTAGGACCTACTGCATTTACATTAATGTTATAAGGTCCTAATTCAATCGCCATTCCTTTTGTAAGCATATGACCTGCCGCTTTAGAAGATTGATAATGTGGAATCACCGGACTTGTAACCATTAAACTAGCGGTAGACAACACATTGATAATTTTACCGTAGCGTTTAGGAATCATTTTTTTAGCGGCAAGCTGTGAAGCAAGAAAGATAGATTTCACATTGGTATTATACGTTCTGTCCCAAGTTTCTTCGGTCACCTGCATAAATGGTTCAAACGGAGCAATCCCAGCATTATTTACTAAAATTTCAACCTCGCCCAATTCTTTCTCTACTTTTTCCATCATCCGTTCTACTTCTATTTTGCTTCCAACATCGGCCTTGACCACTAGTGCCTTTCTCCCTAATTTCTCAACTTCTTGTTTTAGCTCCTCCGCCTGGTTCTGTGACCTGTCAGAGTGATAGTTGATAGCAACATTGGCACCTTCTTCTGCTAACCTCAACACAATGGCTTTCCCTATTCCACGACTTCCACCAGTAACTAAAGCCGTTTTCTCTACTAAGCGTTTCATACGTTCACTCCTTTTCAACAATAGATTGAGGAACTTACCTTCTACAAGCTGATTCCAATCCGACTAATACTAAACTCTTGATGACCGAGAATCTCTGCCTTTGTTTCCTCCCCGGAAGCGACATTGACAATCTCTTTAAAAATCCGTTCACCCGCTTGTTCAAGTGTTTCTTCCCCTTGTAATACGGGGCTCGTATCAATATCGATATTGTCAGCCATTTTTTTGGCTGCAAGTTCGTTTCCAGAAATTTTTATAACCGGGACGATTGGATTTCCAGTCGGTGTTCCGCGCCCTGTCGTGAAGCAAACAACTTGAACACCTGCAGCCGCCATGCCCGAAACACATTCGATATCATTTCCTGGAGAGTCCATAAAATAAAATCCCTTTCCGGGAACGGGATCTGCATATTCAAAAACACCCTGCAACGGCGCTGTTCCTGCTTTACTAATGCACCCTAACGATTTTTCTTCAATACTAGAAAGTCCACCTTCAATGTTACCAGGGCTCGGGTTTCCGCCACGCATATCGACACCCATACGTTTAATTTCTTTTTCAAAACGTTCGATGGCAGAGTACAGCTTTTGACTCACCTGTTTATTGACAGCTTTTTTAGCTAAGATGTGTTCAGCCCCAATAATCTCGGTTGTCTCACCCATAATAATGCTTCCGCCATTTTTAATAATGAGGTCTGACGTTTTTCCAAGAGCAGGATTGCTGCAAAGTCCAGACGTCGTGTCCGATCCCCCACATTTCACTCCAACAGCAATCTCAGATAAAGGAATATCTTCAACTGGTAAACTAGAAATCTGTTGATAGAGTTCATCTGCAACTTCTATCCCTTTTTTTATTGTATTTACAGAGCCGCCCTCATCTTGGATATCAATCCAAACGACTGGTTTCCCTGTTTCGGCAATTTCGTCACGAATCTGTTCAGCATTCATGACTTCACAGCCTAAACTTACAACTAGCACAGCCCCAACATTCGGATTCTTCCCCATACCAACAAGTACTTTATGTGTTTGTTCCTTATCATTTCCAACCTGACTACAGCCATGTTGATGAGGAATCGCCACCGACCCCGGTGTTTGCTGCTGAATACGGTTGACAACCTGGTTGGCACAAACGACAGTTGGTAACAATAATAGATGGTTTCGAATTCCTACTTTTCCGTCTGGACGACGGTACCCTTTAATCATTGTCATCTCTTTCACTCCCTTACCCGTTATTTGTCCCCTCGTCCACGTACACCGAGGAGATTGTGAACATGAACATGCTCACCTATTTGAATCGTAGTTGCTGCTACCCCAATTGACTCACCATATTTATAAATTGTTTCAGATTCTTCAATTGACCGAAGAGCAAGCTTATGGCCAAACCCTACATCTTGCTTCACAACCAATGTTCGTTTCTCACCATTCATATCGAAGCTAATTTGCTCATTTTCTTTAACATCCCTTAACAACGTTACAACATTGTCCTGTTCATTCATGACAATGCATGTAATTCCAGCACTAAATGTTTTTTCTGCCATTCCATTCCCCCCTTTCCTTTGACTAGTCATCACTACATCGAAATCGCTTTCATTATTGAATAAATAAATCTTATAAATAATTCCTTTCTTACCTCACGTACTGATCGATTCAAATTAATCATCTATGTTATTTTTATGATACCGGTAACACAAAAATAACAAAACTTCTTTTTGCTGTCAACATAAACTATAATAGAGTTGTAATCTTTATGCTCTTCCACTATTATTAATGCTATTGTATGTCAAGAAAGGGACGTTTTTTTATGGCAACCATTTACGATGTAGCCAAATTGGCTGAAGTTTCACCTATGACCGTATCTAGGGTCATTAATCAAAAAGGCCCTATTAGTAAATCCACGAAATTAAAAGTGGAACAAGCAATTGAAACGTTAAACTATATCCCGAATAAAACGGCTCGCAGCCTCATTTCTAAAACAACCAAAATTCTTTCACTACTGATCACTGATATTAGCAACCCTTTCTTTACAAAGGTAGCCCGTGGTGCCGAAGATAAGGCCCTTCAGCTCGGCTATCAAGTGATTTTTAGTAACAGTGATGAAGATATTAATAAAGAGTCAAAATACATTCAAATGCTTTTAGAATCAAGAGTCGATGGTGTTTTAATAGCACCTTCAGGAGATCATTCGAAAAAAAATGTACAAAAACTCATTAAAAATCGGATACCTTTTGTTATTCTTGACCGAGAAATTAACGGCTTAGAATCAGATATAGTGCTTGGGAACAGTCATGAAGGAACGCGAGGGTTAATGAAGCATCTAATCGAAAACGGTCACAAAAAAATCGCACTGATTAATGGCCCGTCGCATATATCCACTGCTCGAGAGCGAAAACAAGCCTATATAGAGTCCTTACAATTTTATAATCTTCCAGTTGTTGAAGCACTCATTTTTGAAACCGATTATAAACAGCGAAGCGAAACAACGATTATTGATATCTTACTGGATCTTCCTGCCTCTTTGAAGCCTACTGCCATTTTTGCAGCAAATAACTTTATTGCCGTAACAATGATGAAAAAGCTGAAGGAGCGAGGATTGAACATACCAAAAGATATGGCATTTGTTTGCTTTGATGATGTTGGGCCAATGAGTGACTTTTTTACAGTTGCAGCACAGCCAGCCTATGATTTTGGTTATTTAGGTGTTCAAATGCTAGTGGATAAAATTGAAGGAAACTCGAGCCAAAATAATAGAAAAATTGTGCTACCCCCAGAGATAGTAATAAGGGAGTCATCTCTCTAGGGTAAGCAAAAACGTATCACTCAAAAAAAGAAACGCTAAGCTGTTGGGGAATATCTCCAACGGCCTCTAGCATCAACCCGGCGATAATGTATAGTTAAGTGGCATTTCAATAATTTGGTCTAACTTTCCCCTTCAGAATCATAAGCACCTAAATCGTTCTCTCAACGATTACTGGATTTTGGTAAAACCATAAAGTTCAACTCGTACTCCAACATATGGCCTTTTTCTCTCACACCAAAAAACCCTCGTAGAAAATGCCTTTACGAGGGTTTTTTTTTGAAGATTATTTCTACTTCATATACCGATACTCCATCAAACTCTTCAACATCGAGATCTCCTGTCGTAATTCCTCTCCGACATTCGTTTCGGATACCTTTTTTCTCTCAAGTTCTTTATCGACCAATCGTCTGACTGATAAAACATCTGTTCCGTTTTGGAGCACCTCTTCTTTGGAGTTAAAGTGCTTGTGGGCAACTAGCTGCATCCCGAAAGAATTGTATAATAGCGTATATCCCGCAATTCCAGTTGTCGATTGATAGGCCTTGGAGAATCCGCCATCAATGACGAGCATTTTTCCATTTGCTTTGATTGGATTTTCTCCGTCGATTTCTTTGACAGGGGTATGTCCATTAATGATATGGCCTTGTTCAGGATCAAGATCAAACTCTCTTAACATCTTCTGGCAGATTTCTTCCTGTTCCCGCAAGTAATAGTATGGGTTCTTTTTTTCTTTATGGGTTGTTTTGTCCTGAATGAAATAACGTTCAAAGGTGGTCATGGCTCGCTTCCCAAATAGAGACGATTTTTCCCCAGTCCATAAATACCAGACCATATCTGTAGCCAAATCATCTGTTTCTTCTGGATGGGCAAATGCGTGTCGTAAATCCTGTTCAAACCGATCTAGTAAGTCACGACCGGCGTAGGCCTTCCCTTCAATCACCATCTTCTCCATATTGCCTTGTTCATCCAATGGGATACAGCCATGGATCAAAAGATTCCCGTTATATCTCAGATAGAGACTTCCCTTTTTCATTAAAAAATTCATATGTCTGGCCAACTTTTCAGAATGCTGGACAGACAATAAGAGCTTATTCAAGACCTGCTCTTCTTCCTCTAATAATTGCTCGGGTTGTTCTGGATTAACCGTTGCAAAGCAGGTATTCTCCAGTGAATATGTGTTTCCATACAGCATGATTTCGTTTTTCTCATAATCCACCTTCTCAAGTAAAAGCCGATCTTCCATATTAAAGCATGGGCGTCTCTTGATAATTGGGATTTCGAGTTTAAATTGAATCATGGCAATTGCTTGATGGATTTTCGTGATTTGCAGCTGTTCCTGTTCCGTTAGGTGTTTATCTGATTGTTTCTTTGGTCGAAATGCTGGATTATCGCCATAGTATTTCTCAGCCAAATTAAGTAGCGGTCTAAGATTGATACCATACGCATCCTCAATAATATCCAAATTGTCATAACGCGCACAGATCCGAAGAATATTCGCAAGACAAACCTTGGACCCCGTAAAGGCACCGAGCCATAGCACATCATGATTCCCCCACTGTATATCAAGGGAATGATAATCTATTAACGTATCCATAATCTGTTCAGGTTCAGGTCCCCGATCATAAATATCACCCACGACATGAAGATGATCTACCACCAACCGCTGAACCGTATAAGCCAAACCGGCAATAAGCTTGTCAGCCTGATCAAGAGAAATAATTTGCTGAACAATTTTCATATAATAATCTTTCTTATTGCTATATTCCTCGGTTTTGTAGAGGAGCTCTTCGATAATATAGACAAACTGATCAGGCAAGGCCTTACGTAGCTTCGACCGTGTATATTTGGAAGAGGCATACGGCAGCAGCTTAATCAAATGGTTGATGATTTTGGTATACCATTCATGTAACTCTTTTGTACTGTCAACATTATTCTTGATTATCTGTATCTTATCTTCAGGATAATACAATAACGTCGCAAATTCATTGATTTCGTCCTCCGACAATTCATCAGCAAAGATGTCTCGTATTTTCTGTTTTACATTACCAGAGCCATTTCGTAACACATGTTGAAAGGCTTGATACTCTCCGTGTAAATCACTAACAAAATGCTCCGTTCCTTTTGGTAGATTGAGAATGGCTTCAAGGTTAATAATCTCTGTTACTACTTTTTCTTCACTATCATATCGTTGCGACAATAAATCTAGAAATTTAGTATTCAAAGTATGGATCCCCTTTTTAGATTCTTTGTGTGGAGGTTATCTTATGTACTCATTAGAAAACTGAAAATAATCTTAATTTTGATATTTGTTTATTATACAGGAAATTGAGAGAATTCTAAAGGGTGAAAAACGGTGCCGTTGTTACATTAATGACCGGGCCAATACGAATATCTAGTTTTAATTTTGGCCATACCCATTTAACCACCTCTTTACAATTTCCAATGTCTCTCATTTCTGATCCATCCTACGTTCCTTTTTGCTACCGGGATTTTTGGACGACCATATTAATATTCCGATTCCTAGCATTAAGAGGAACATGCCTAACCAAGAAGTGGTGTTTAAGTATTCTCCTACTATGAAAACTCCTAATAATGCTGCTGTTAATGGTTCTGCTAACGCAAGTGTAACTGCAGTTGATGAAGAGACATGGATAAGACCTTGGGCAAAAAGTAAATATGCAATCCCAGTCGCCATCACCCCAAGTTGTAGACTTACACCCACCCCTCGAAAACTGGTTACCCAAGACATATCAAAAACAAATAAAAATGGCGATAGAAAGATTGCACTAAGGGTGAACACAACGGCAACTACCGATAAAGATGAATATTTTTCAACTAAATCTCTACTTACAAGCGTATAACCGGCAAACGATAAACCCGCCCCCAAAGCCATTAATATTCCAACAGGGTCTACATATACTGATTCTTTATTCGTAAATAGCATTAGACAACCTAAAATTGATAGAAAAGTAGAATACCACCAAATGATATGCGGACGTTTTTTTAAATAAATCCATTCAATGAAACCAGATAAAATAGGGGCACTGCCAATTGCTACTACTGTCCCAATGGCCACCCCTGTTATGGTAACTGCAGAGAAAAATAATGGTTGATACAATGCCATACTTAAAGAAGCCAGCAGAGTTGTTTTAATTGGCCAATTTTTAAAGTTCAACTTTCCTATAATTAAAACAATTAATAATAAAAATAGACCTCCGACTGCTAAGCGAGTAGCACCGATAGCAATCGGATGGGCTGCTTCCGGAGCAAGTGCCTGAGTTGTTCCAGTGGTCCCCCAAAGTATTGCTGCAAGTAATATTAAAAAAGGAGAAAATTTCCCCTTCATTTTGCTCACCTCGTTAGATTTTCTTCGTCAAAATCCCATAAAAAAACAACACAAAATAAATGCTGCTATTAACGTCACTATAACAAGAAATAAATTCTCAATAAAGAAAGTACGAATCCAATGAGTAGACCAAAGTTAATATGAATTAATATTGACTTTTTATATCTATTTTTGCCATTTAAATTCTTTGTTTGATAATCAAATAAGATGGATACTGGAAATCAATTAAAAGTATTAATGGAGTAGCAAGAAAAGTTTTCTTAGAGACCTCAATTTCCCCCATTTAGTTATGAAACAGGAAAGATCGTGCCTTGTTCACCCTAATGCTTCGTTAGGGCAATCATTGACTGTTTTTATTGAAGTATCTCTATATAAAAAGACTATCTTTATAAAAAACGGGTATTAACTTCTCATATGTAATCTAATAAAGGCGTGTGTATCATGAAGCCATAAAAGGGTTTCGTCACTATGACAAAACCCTTTACAAGTTTTGAAATATTTCTTTCTCTTAACTATTATATTTTTACTTGCTGAAGAAGTATAAACTCTCCTGCACGCTCCCATTTTTCTTTATCTACTGTTTCGTATGCTTTTTCAGGAGAATACCTTTTCCTACAAGAACTCCTATTAAAATAAATTCTTGAAGAATGTGTAGCATGTATTCCTCTTTTAACACCCTCTAACCCTTCATTCACCAAAATCCGGTGGACTTTACCCGTGCATCTAGAGTGTTACCAAATATATCTCGAATTTCCATTATCATGTACTCCTTCCATAGCCATTGCATCTGCTTTGGTAACATGAACAGTACCAAATGGATGGTTAGGAGGAGCATATATTGAGTAAAGTTTTAACGGAGTATTACCTGTATTAGTTAGATTGTGCCATGTTCCAGCGGGTATAATGATTGCCGAATCATCATAGATATTTCTTTCAAAGTTTAAATTAGCTTTATTCTCGCCCATACGCACCATTCCCTGACCTTGTTCTACTCGTAAGAACTGATCAACATCAGGGTGCATTTCCAAACCAATATCCTCGCCCACTTGGAGACTCATTAAAGTAACTTGCAAATGTGGTCCCGTCCACAAAGCTGTTCGAAACGTATTGTTTTGCTTAGTTGCTTCATTGATATCAATGACAAATGGTTTGGATCCATAATCTGTTAACGACATATTCCCACCACCGTTGGAAGAGCGAAAAGAATTAAATCTGTGTGTAAACTCTGTCTGATTAGGAAAAGTACCGTTTACAGACTGTCTTCCATCGTTATACATTGGTGCATTAACATAATTAGGATTTTGATTTTGATATGGATACATATATGGACCATAGTACATCTTTTTCATTCCCTTCAAATGTTTATAAAAACATCCTATGCACTATTTTAGGGAATGCCCCAAAAAACTTTACTTACAGAAAAGCATTTCCATCGTTCCGATAATGCCATACATTAGTACTAGTCTTACATATATTAATTCTCAGTTCAGAAGATTACGGGGAAAGAATTTTATTTTTTATATAATAAAAGGAAGAACTAAGAAAAGTAATGCTGCTATCGTTACCAACTTCTGAGGTTGTTTTAAGTGTGAGTGAAAAAGAAATAGGCAAACGAAAGGGCACAAAAGTTAAGAGAAGCAGCTCTTCGCAACCCGTTTCAATTCGATCTGATACCTTCCCACTCTTTCGTTTAAGCATTTGTTAGTTAAATAACTAACGTGACTATCTTTTCTACTCTTCAAATCCCGAAGGACTAAAAACTTCCTTACGTTCATTCAAAAAGTTTTTCAATTCCTTTTTTCTTTTTTTTGATACAAGAATATAAAGAATATCATCAGTTTTTATTATTGTATCTCCATGTGGGGTTAGTAAATCAGCTCTGCGGATAATCGCACTAATTAGAACATCTTTAGGAAAATTTAAATCTTTTAACGTTTGACCAGTAATAGTAGACTGTTCATTCACTTCATATTCAATTATTTCTGCATTTGCTTTCCCAATGGAAACAAGTTCTAAAGTATGAGGGGCTTCAACTTTCTTTGGACCATGCAATCCTAATTTTTTAGCAACAATGGAAATCGTTGAACCTTGAATCAAAGCTGAAGTTAATACGACGAAAAATACTACATTGAAAAACAACTGACTATTTTCTAATCCCATTGTCATTGGGAATGTTGCAAGTACAATAGGGACTGCACCTTTTAATCCCGCCCAAGAAAGAAAGACTTTTTCCTTTAATCCAAATCCCATTTTTATAGTCGAGAGGAAAACAGCGACGGGGCGGGCAATAAAAATTAAAATAATCGAAAGCAAAAGACCTTTAACGATAATATCAAACGATAGAAATTGTGAAGGAAATACCAATAAACCTAGAATGATGAACATTAAAATTTGCATCATCCATGCGAATCCTTCATTAAACCTAAATATAGAGTGCCGATAAGTTAAGTCTCCATTACCAATTACAAGCGCAGCAATATAAACAGCCAATAAACCGCTAGCTCCGATTAAATCTGAAAGGCTATAGGTGAGCAATGCAAAAGCGAGAGCGAAAATCGGATAAAGACCACTTGAATCTAAATTAATTTTATTGATAGCATAACTCGCAAAACGCCCAAATAGAAAACCTAATAAAAGTCCCATACCCATTTGCCAAATAAAGGAACCCACTAGTAAGAAATAAAATGGACTCTCGATAGTCATCAGTTCAATTAATGATAAGGTTAGAAACACTGCCATTGGGTCATTAGTTCCCGACTCTGCTTCAAGGGTTGAACTAAGTCTATCACGAATATTTTGACCTTTTAAGACAGCAAATATGGCTGCTGCATCAGTCGAGCCAACAATAGCTCCAAATAACATTCCTTCCAACCAAGAAACATCAAATATTAGCTTTGCAGCAACTGCAACAACCATCGTTGTTAATAGCACCCCTAATGTTGCAAGCGATAGCGAAGGGGTTGCAACAGCTCTTACTGATGACCACTTTGTTTGTAAACCCCCTTCAAAAAGAATAACAACTAAGGCAAGAATACCAATTAATTGAGCCAAATAAGGGTTATTAAAGTGGATTAAGCCTAAACCGTCACTTCCCATAATCATCCCGACTAGTAAGAATAAAACTAGAGCAGGAACTCCCAAACGAGTCGAAAATTTTGTTGTCAGGACACCTATGATTAGTAATAATGCGGTAAGTAAAATAAAATAATCAACGTTAATTTGTTCTAACATTTATGTCTCCCTCTCCATGAATGGTCAATTATAAGTTAACATCAATTTTAACCTCGAAATTATCTCTTTCTATCCCGATATACCGTAATGTCTCAGCACGAGTGTGGTGATTAAAAACAGATTGTAACAATGAAATCGCTATCCCTTTTTGGTATGCATGGTATCCGAATGTTTTTCTTAAAGTATGCGTCCCTATTTTTTCGGAAATACCAACTTCTCTAGCAACATTATTTATAATTCGATAGGCTTGCTGTCGAGTTATTGGCTCGTTGTTTTTCTTTGATTTGAAAAGATAGTCTGTTGTTAGTAATTCAGCTTTCGTTACGTAGTCAATTAAGGCGTATTTTACTTTATTATTTATATAATATGGCTTGATTTCACCACTGTTTTGTTCTCCCAAATAATAGTACTCTTTTACATTTTGACCATCATAAACATCACTTACTTTAATTCTGAGTAAATGGCTTATAAGAATTCCTGTATTAATTCCAAATACGAACAACACATAGTCTCTATGTGACCTTTTTTTAAGGATGGCTTTTATTTTATCTATGGTCTCAACCTTCTTTATAGGTTCTACATATTCCATAATACACCTCAATATAGTTACTTAACTATAATAATAACATATAGTATGTAACCTTTATTAAAAACATATCTTAAAAGTAAAAAAATTCAAAGAATAACCTATCGATTTATCCGAGTTATGGGCGAGGGAATGACAAATGATTTAGTAATTACAGCATTAAAACATTAACCATAAACCAGGCCTTTCCGTCTTTTTGTCAGCGGAAGTCCATATGCTATCAAAGATTATCAACAAGTGTTAAGACAGTACGGCATCTCTACAAGCATGATTCGAAAGGGTAACTGTTATGATAATGAATGCATTGAGTCGTTTCATGATGTGATTTACCGCTCGAATATAAAAAGCATGCACACTTTAAAGAAAAAATGCATCTTAAAAATACCGGTACATTCAAGGGTTACGTCCCTTAACATTGTAGTGAGCAGCAAGCGGAGCCAGTAGGTGCAAAAAGAAACTCATAATTCAATGTGTCCATTTTCTTGACGTAGTATCATAAGGTCTTAGAAATATAAAAAACCCTTCTTAAATAGAAAGGCTTTTGTTAGTTGTCAATTTTTTTTGTTACGAAACGTTGCCTAGGACCAATTTTCACCGATAAAAATCTTTTGAGAGTAATCGTATCCAATGCTCATTTTCCTTTAGGACAGTGAATGTGATATTTCTTGCTGCACAAAGGCGTTTATTCGGATTAATTATCAAAAAACTTTGCTCCTTATTAAATCAAATCGTTATATATCATTTTTATAATTCTATGACACTTATCATATTTCCATTTATGTCGGTCAAATCAAAACGTTTAGGTTCTCCACCCCTTAAATCTGATACAATTACATTTTTTTCTATTAGTTTTTTTCTGACTTTTTCTACGTCTTTAACAACATAATTAAAAGGCGTGTATTTATCAATAGGTTGAAAATCCGAAATTTGGACAAGGTGAAATCCACAATTTGGTGCAATCGAGAGACCACACATTCTCTCATTTTCCCATCTTAATTTAAAGCCAAATATCTCCTGATACCAAGACAACGATTTTTTAAGATTTTTTACAGGAAGGAATACTGCATCAATCCTTTCTACTAATTTTTCTTGCAGCTGTTCATTCATAAACCCCATCTCCTTCGAGAATACTTTTTTACTCTTCATTACTTCTAATTAATTTTACGTGTTCCTTTTTTTGGATATATATTTTTTAAAGAAAGTCTTCTGCCAATAACCTTCCCTTTAGTGGAATCCCTTCTACAAGAATACGTTAACTCTTCTTGGAGCAACACACCCGATAAATATCTCTAAGATTTGATAGTACTGTGGTTGGTCCTTTTACTTTTATACATTGAAATGCTTGGGATTTCGTTCTATTATTTCACTTCTGTAAGGTCGCCACTATCGTCTTAGGTTTTCGCCCCAAAAAAAGAACCTCAATGTTATTTATCGAGGTTTCAAAGATTATTAGATTTATTTAGCATTTCTATTATGTTGTCTTTTTCTTTTAAACACATATAAAGAAATCAGCAACATACTTGATACAACAACTAAAGGTAACAGTAATGATTTTTTCTGTGAATCTTTATATCGTTCTTGAATAAGCTGTCTAAATTCTTCTAAGTTATATTCAGAATTTATGGACTGTTTAGCAGAATCATTAACAGGTTGAACTTTTCCATTGTTAAACCAATACCATGCATCTATAGGCATCTCATAAATTAACTTTAATGAACCGTTTTGGATAGAATCTAGTTCAAAAGCTAAATCCTTTCCGTATCCGAATACAGATAATTCAAATTCCCCGTCTTCCCTCTCGTATACTCCAATTACATTCACAGGTTGGTCATCTTGATAAATTACTGAAATCCATTCATTTGTTTTTATAACACCGTCATTTAAATTATTTAATTTGTCATTTTTCGCTATGAATTCTTGAGATAACGTATACGTTTCATGTAGCTCTCCAAACCTGATATCTTTTGAATCGCTCATAAACCCATAATGTTCTGCCTCTTCATCATCAACCATATCAATGACAATTTCATAAAATTTGTTCTCTGCATATTCTTTTGCCCCTGCTGGAATAGATGAATTCTTACCAGCTAAAACATTAATTTGAGGTATAGAAAACATTAAAAACATTGTTAAAAGAGATAAAAACATTATTTTCTGCATTCTACACTCCTTCAAGATACGCACTCTTTGGACTTAGTTCCCGTCAACTAAACCGTTCACCCGCTACGTGAGCTTTACTAGAAACACAACATGAGAATATTACAGGTATATACGTGCAAACCAACAAGTTCTCTAATGAATTTAAATTCTACTATTTTGCTAAACTGCCTCGTTCGTTCAGTAATTTCACAAAAAGAGCGTTAACCTTTTTACTCTTATCATTATGTTTACCTAAAGATCTTTTTTAGTTTATTCACCTAAAATCAGGCTCGTTTTCTGGGTATAAGTCCACTTAATTTCATTATTTAAACATATAGTGTTGATGTATAGTGAACTTATTAGAGAGGAGAGATTTTATTGAATTACCATAACCAACCCCAAATGAATTCTAACGAACTACAACAATTTTATTACCTTGATTCTTTAAATGGACAACAGCGTTTTGGGCAACTCGAGGGACAGTTCTATGGACAGCCGCCTTATTATCCCCCTTATCCCCCTCGACCACCACGCTGTCGTTGGGTTCGTGAATGTAGATGGGTACGCCGTTGTAGAGATGACTACTACCCCTATGATAATAATTACGACTACTAATCTGAAAGAGACCTTTACTTAAAGGGTTGGAGATTTTCTCTCTAACTCTTTAGTACTTTTAAATATTTATTGTAGCAAGACCTGACTGTTGTGAGCCACTAACTACTTCTCCAACTGTGGTTTTTCCAACACCGCCAAACGGAAACGGCATTGTAGGAGGAACGCCTTAAGTGCTTAGAACCCCATTAAAAGGGGTTCTAAATGAATTTTCTTGTTCCACAAACCCGACTCTTTAGTACAAGAAGCCATTACCCTTATTGAGCAATCGCACCGGTTCGTTTAATAAAGAATTAATGATTTTTTTCTTGTAACCATTCTTTGTATTCAGGTAAAGTGTATTCATCAGTTTTTACCACGGTCCATTGATTATCTTTCTGTTTTAAGAAGACTTTCATTAAATATTCGCCACCAGATTCATCGAAATCATTTGTCAAATAAACAATGTTTCCGTGAAGCAGGACTATTACTTCATTATCATTTATTACGTTCACTTTAATTCGTTCATAACTTTCAATATTGTAATTGGCATCCACCAAGTCAAATCCTTGATTTAAGGATTCAACCTCATTTTTCTCTACATTAACTCCTGTTTCACGGTCAATATTCTCTTTTAATTCGGGGTATGTTTCCCAGAGAATATTTATATCATTATTTATCACTGCTTGAGTTCTATGATACATATACTCTCTTACAGGCTTTGTATATTTCACCCAATCTGATGGTTCAGGTTCAACAAAACCTTCTATACCCTTTTTTGAATTAAGATCATTCGATAATGCTACATTTTGCTGACACCCTAATAATGACAATAATAAAACAACGATTAAACTTCCAAAATGAATTTTCTTCATATTATTTATCCCCCTTAAATTATAAGACGAACTTTAATTCGCATCTGTTTCAAAATGAATATTAAGAATCACTTCTTATTGCACTAAACTACCCTTTGCTTCAATAAGAAAAGAGCAATTTCTTCTTGAAAGATTGCTCACCGTTACTTTAAGTGCAATTGTTCACAATAGGCATTTTTTATAAAATCAAATACACTTCATTTTAAATACATCAATTTTTTCGTATTTATCATCAGAAACAGTTTCAACATAAGTCCAACCTCTATTTCTATAATAGTCAGACGTATCTTCCGTTCTTAAATAGAGTTCCTTAAATCCTAATTCTTTAACTACACCTATTGTTTTTGCTACTAACTTTTGTCCTATACCTTTACTGCGATACTCAGGTTTCGTGTATAGAGATGCAAGCCAAGGTTTATACATACTCCTTATCTTTAAATCGTTTTCAACTATCGAAACAGTACCTAAACATTTCCCGTTCTCTCGTGCAACGAGTGTTATTGGAAATGTATTGTCCCTCGTATTTGAAAAATGTTTAACAACCTCTTCAAACTTCATCCCACTACCCGTTTTTACTACAAATTCTTTATAAATCATAACAGAAACTTCTGTTATTTTGTCGGGATGGTTTATTAAAAAATCGATATTCATTTTAATCCCTCTTTTTGTTGTTATGTATCCTTTATTATATTGAATTGACCTTATTCAAGAATCCTGCCTTTTTACTTCAACAAAAAGAAGCGAATACCCTTGTTCAGCATTCGCAACCCGTTCCTTTAATAAAATCAATTTATTAACTAAAACTTTATACTTATATCAAAGCTAGATGCTATAGTGAAGAATCAATTAAATACTTTAGAGACACTTAATGTCTTTAATCAAACGAAAAATTAATCCGGTTAATCCTTCTTCTGTGCAACGAGCATGTATAGAGATTCCGCCGGGAAAAATTTCTCTGTTACCTGCAATCCTGCTTCTTTCATTTCCCGCTCCATTCCTTCCAAGGTAATTCTCGGTGCTTTCTCGGAACTTCCTTTTGGTTCAAGTTCCAGACAGATTAGATAGCCTTCTTTTTTCAGTACATTTTTCATTTCCTGTAACAGCGGTACCAGCGGCTGAATTTCATGCAGTACCAGAGAAGCAATGATCATATCGATAGAGCCATCAGATAAAGGAAGTGCCTCCATACTTCCCTGCACCGGGACAATATTCGTGAGCTGTTCCTCCAAGGCTTTCTCCTTTATTATTTCCAGCATGGCAGCGTCGATATCCAGGGCGTATACGCTGCCCTTGATCCTTTTCGCTGCAGGGATGGAAAAATAACCTGTTCCAGCACCAAAGTCCAATATGCTGTCCGTTTCTTTTAAAGGAATCATGTTCAGCAGTTGTTCCGGGGAGAATTGTTTTCTTCGTTCGGGACTTTCCAAGTACGATACTTTTCCTTTGCTGTGCTTGCAGTAAGAGTGGTGCATATAGATCCTCCTTTTTTAAACAGCTGTTTAGACGTGCTGTTTTTCTTGGTTAAATCTTTCTTCTATCAGTTCTGCGTTCACAGCCATCGCAGCCATACAGCCTTCCCCCGCAGCAATAATTAATTGGGAGGGACCAGCAATTCGCGTATCTCCGCAAGCAAACACCCCTTCCGTATTCGTGCGTTGCCAGCTGTCAGTTGCAATCCCGCCCTGCTCATTTAATGTATATTCGAGTGAAGATTCAAAAGAAGCTGCCTGTTTCCATTCCGCCGCTATAAACCCTCCTTCACGGAGCACTGCTGTTTCATCTTCAAACTGGATTTTTTCCAGCATCCCCTCTTCGCCAATGAAAGCAGCGATCTTTTTTTCATTAATACGGATGCCTTTATTTTTGAGCAATTTTTGTTCTTCTAGACAAAGTACTTTACTGCCGTTGGTAAGAATAATTAAATCGTTCGTCCAGTTAGAAACCATTTTCGCCATATGAAACGCCTTTTGATCACCTGCGATCACTGCCAGCGGCCGATCTCTTAATTCCCAGCCATCACAGAAAGGACAGCTGAACAGGCTCTTGCCATAGAACTCTTTCACCCGCGGGATATCCGGAAGGACTTCTTTAAAGCCGGTTGCGAGAATGATCTTTTTCGCGCTGTATACTTCCCCATTTTCTGTCTCCACCTGAAACAAGGTGTTTTCTTTATTTATTCGATGCACCCGTTGCTTTTCGATCCTCACGTCCGAGTACCTGCTTAATTCTTCCTGGGCAATCCTTTTGAATTCCTGCGGATGTATACCGTCCCTGGTGATAAACCCGTGGGACTCGGAAGTCACCGCATTTCTCGGTTTGTTGTCATCGAACAGAATCGTTTTGCGTCTTGATCTTCCAAGTACTAAAGCAGCATTCAGTCCAGCCGGTCCTCCGCCAATCACAGCACAGTCTAATATCATCTTGTTCACTTCCTTAAAAATAAATTTAACTTTTTTCTTCTTTTTGTTTGGATTCTACCTCTTTAGCAATATCGATCAAAAGCTTTGCTTCCAGTTCACTTTTCATATTTTCCTCTACCTGTCTCATGACGTTCTCAATCAAGCAGCCTTCATGATGAATGGAGCAGTCGAATAAGCTAGTATCTCCTTCAATCGCATTGATAACATCCAAAAAAGATATTTCATGTTTTGTTCTGGAGATTTTATAGCCTCCCTTCGCGCCAGGGGTCGACTCAATCAAACCGGCTTTCGTAAGTTTGGTTAATATCTTAGAAAGGTACGTTGGGGAAAGTTGCTGCGATTCGGCTAGTTCCTGTACTCCCACTGAGCTCCCCCCAGGCTGCAGCATTAAATGGACCATCGTATGCAGGGCGTAGTTTGTCGCGTTTGAATACCTCATACAGAACCTCCTTATATTTTTAAAAAAGACATTAAAGACTCTTAATATCTATAATACAAATAAATTTATCACTAGAGATGAAGAAAGTCAACTTAAGGGGGTTTTAAACTTAGAGTAAACTCCCTATAGTTAAATATAACTCGTTCCCTCCTATATACGAGTATTAGTAAATAGCAGCATTTGATCCTCTTTGCCTATAGAAAAAATGATACTTATTATCAAGGTCATATAGATGTAACACCAAATATATTTCCTGCTTTTCTTTTATCCAAAACTATTACCTCCTTCTGACTTATTCCGCTCTATCCTGTAATATTAACCTGCTCTGTTAGCACAAGAAGGAGCTACCTCAACGAAATCATATAAATCTTTGTGAAAGTACCCTGCCCGTTAATTGAAGAACAAATGAACATAATATATTTTTATCACAAAATTCGGTCATTTTCTTTTATTTTCCAAAAAAGTGAGGAACACCACAATAAATTGGCGTTCCTCTTGGTGTGTTAAAGCACGCCTTTACTTTAAGTACACCGTTTCACAAAGTTAGCATAAAACTAGTATATCGTTTAAATGCACAGTATCCTTGTACTGCGCAGTAATTGCTAATCTTTCGTATCAAGGGTTTTAGGTTGCATAATCATAATTAATAAAATTTTCAGAAAAATTACCTTTTCAACTGTAAAACCCACCTTGACGAGTCTTTGTTTTAACTAAACTTCCAAAGCATTTACAATCCTTTTTCTCAAACTTTAATATGACTTCAAAATTTATTATAATTAAACCCAATATAAGTAAAGTTGCAAACAAGTTTACAATTAGACTATAGTTTATTAGAATTAACGAAATACCAATAGCTACTTCAACAAAAGAAAATAGATAGGTTAGGATAAGAAAAAGCTATTAAAAAGTTTAATTCCCTCTTTAACAGCTAAAATAAATAAATATATTATTCTTACTTAATTACTACTTTAGACTGCCAATCACCGATTAAATTGTATATATTTTTATACGTTAATACAGGCTCATTATCTTTACGTTCTTTTGAGTATAAATTAATCCATATTGGGTTAATTCCAACGGCTTTGCTTCCTAATATATCATTATCCCACGAGTCTCCAATATACACTGTATTAACTGGTTTTATCTTGAAATAATCTAAGGCAGTTAAAAAGGCTTTGGAGTGCGGTTTTGAATAACCGATACCGTCAGAAATAAAAATATGTTCATTAGGAATTAACCTATCTAAACCTAAGTTTCTTATCTTCAGCTGCTGTTCATGGATTTTTCCGTTAGTAATAATCCCAACTTTATAGGAATCTTTAATTTCTCTTAAAAATTGGTTTACTTTTTCATCAGGCTCAATTAAATCGAAAACCTCGCTTATAAATTCTTGGAAATATAGATCTGCTTCCTCAGATGTAACATTTCTTTTGAAGAATTTTAAAGTATCAATAAGCCTTAACCGCCTTACATCATCTAATTCTACTTCACCTTTATGATGCAGATCCCAATAACGATTATCGTTTTTTTTATATTGAATAATAAACTCATCGAAACTAAGTCCTTTTGTCAAAATCGAATTATTAAATGTATTAAAGGTGCCAACGTTCCACTTATCGTTAAAATCATAAAGTGTATTATCTAGATCAAATAGGATTAATTCAATATTCTCTAACACTTCTTCCCCTCCTATAATGCTTTTTTAAGTTTTGGTTTTTCAGGGATTTTCTCTTCTAGCTTCAACCAGATAACGGCACCGATCATAATAAATAACCCTATATATTTTATTAGTGTAGGATATGGCCCCCAAATTACCCAAGTCACGACCATGGCAACTGGTAATTCAACTGTTGTCAAAGCTGCCATGATAACAGTACGAGTGTTCTTAGCTGCGAAGGAAAGTAGTTCAAATGTAATAATCTGCCCCAATGCAGCTGTAACAGTACCAAATAAAAGAGCATTAAGACTAAAAATATTAATAGATGAAATGTTGAATAAGATAATCACAATCGCAATAACAGTAGCTATCAGGAATATAAAAGGTTTAGTATTCTTGTGATTACTTACATATCTTAAACTAAATAAATATCCTGCAAATGACAGTCCAGCTAGGATTCCTGAAATAGCCCCTAATAATGTTATCTCTTGAAACGAAGCGCTCACAAGGAGCATTGAGCCTAACCACAAAATTGCCATTGATACTAGTTGGATTTTATTAATCTTGTGCCCATATGTTAAGAAACCAATAAGAATAAAGAGCCAAGGATATTGAAAGAGTCCTATTGATGCTAAACTAGGATCCATTTCTTGAATGGCTATATAATAAAATAAACTTGTAGCAACTACAGTCAATCCTGCAACCCAATTATAAATGTTGCCTATTATCGAATTTTTTTCAAGATTACTATTATTACTAGTGCTAATTTTAGCTCTAATCGTAAAGTAAACTAGAGGAATAACCATTTGAAATACTAATAAATCAAACGTGTGTATTCCTGCATTGTTAGCGAATTTTACTATTATTGAATTGACTCCGAAAGTTAAACCTGCTATTAATGCTGCCCACACACCATAAGTATACTTTTTATTGTACATAATATTTTTTTCTTAAAGCCGGGAGTGTAAAATCGGTAATACCAGAACCTATAAATTTCGATTTTTCCGAATCTAGCGGTAGCCATTTTATTTCAGCAATCTCGTTATCCGGCATCGGATCTCCTTTGTATAAAACTTCGTATACACTTAATTCTAGTTTTTCTTTCCCACCCATAACTATTGTTTGATATTTCCCTAGATGCTTACATGAAATTAATTCCACAGATATCTCTTCCTTTAATTCCCTTCTTAAAGCACCAAGTTCAGATTCTCCCGCTTCTATCTTTCCACCTGGTAACATAAAAAATTCTGGTGATTCTTTTTTGCTTACAGCTAACAACCTACCGTTATTGATAATTGCAGCACCTACTTTTTTTATCATACGAGCTGACCTTGCCCTTTTGAAACATATGTATAATTCGGAGCGTTTTCTTTAGTCTTTGTCACAAAATCAATATGCTTATGGCAGATAGGCAATTTATCTTTAATATACTCTTCAACCATTTGATTTGTAGGTTCACTAAATGCGTCTCCAAAAATAGACACTCCTTCTAATGATTTAGTCGATAAACCCAATTTCATTAAAGCGTATTTCACATCTTTTTTGCTTCCATAATTATAGATGGGACAATTATAACTAATACCATATTCGTTTTCAAAATTGGCGAATAATTCAATTGCTACTTCTTTTTGTTCTGCTAAATCTTCTTGGTATCCTACACAACCATCAACCATGTTTGTGATATTGTTTTCTAAACAATAAACTGTTGCTGCTGCATGAATAGCCAATTTATCTCCAAGCAAGACTAGATTTACACCCCATCTTTTAAAATCTTCCTCAATATTTAATATAGCAATTTCTCTTAATAACCCATATGTTGGAAGTATTGTACGGCTATGAATTTGATTAGGAAATCTCTCTTTCAACTCTTTAACTCTAATCTCAGATAACTCACTTTTAATACCTATACCACTATTACATGTTAACAAATGTACCTCATTTCCTTTTAGTGCCTCTAAGCTTGCTACTAAAGTCGAATCTTTACCACCTGTAAATAAAACGGCTACTTTATCATTTTTCTCAATCAACTACAACATCTCCTTTTTTTCAGAATATGTATAATTTTCTCATATAAGTTTTATTTTTACAATAACTAAATATAATGTTTGTTTTACCAAAAGAGGATAATAACTTCCTTTTTCACAATCATTACTTTGATAAAACAAAAATAACTGCTAATTAATCTGTTTATTGCAAAACCACTTATTTGAACAGAGAAGGATGCAAACTTCCTTATCATCTCAGGCAGCAAAAGCCAGGGGCAAGCATTTAGGAAGACCAAGAGCGGTTATTACTCCGGAGTGAGATTGCACAAAAAGAGGCACTAAAATGGAATAAAGATGCAATGTTATATAACGGAAGTAGTGTTGATAGAGATGAAACACAAACAGGAATGGATGGCAGAAGAAAACATTGGAACATTGAATTTGGTATCCCAGGTAAAACAGATTAGTATGTAGTAACTATCCGAGATGGAGTGGTGTGGGAAGGAACTCAATTGTCTAATGAATTAGATAGTATGCCTGAAAGCTACTTTGTCTCTGGTCTTGAGGAAATTAAGTATGATACACCCGAATTACTTAAAAAGGGACAGGAAATCACAGAGATATATCCAGGTGTGACCGACAAGTAAAATGTCACAGTTTCTGCTCATATAAATGACACACTTAACTGGAAATTTAATTAAATCCCCTATATGAACCATATCTATAATAGTATTATTTACGGATTAATCAAAATAGTGAAAAAGACCCTATCTAACAAGTGATGTATAAAAACTTGCATAATTTAGGGTTTTTAAACTATTTCTTTGTTTAAGTAGTCGAGTAGAAGAGAGTCTCTCTACCTTTCAGTAGATTGTACTCTCCCCCCTCCCAGAACCGTGCTTGCGCTATTAACGCACACGGCTCTTCCTAGTTACCATTCACAAAAAATAACTTGCAATTCCTGCTATCCTTACTAGTTTTGTATCCATTTAATCCATCCTACCTCTGTGTGTAGTAAATGTGTCCCTAGCAAAGTGTGGTAACTAGGTAGCACCCTCCATCAGCATTACCCAACTTTATTGGTACTACGCTGCTATCCGACTCCCTACATGGCATTTGGTTTCCTTGCTTATTATCGCTTGTACACCATACTCTTCTAAATAAAGAAAAGACCAGTAGGGTCTCCCGAGTTGCCGTATCATATCAATGTGTAACGTGCCAAGGTCTCTGACTCCAGAGAGGTTTTATCCATCTTGCCCTTAACGAAGGATAAAATGTAGCTTTCTGTCGCAGGTAAGGCATCAGCCCTCTCGATTTACTAACATTATGGAGCTCAATCCCTTCAACCATTTGGCTTTCGGCCCGCTACCTAACTGTCTACTCTTAAAGATTAAAGTTACCTTTAGTCCTCCAAGACTCGCTACGAGTGAATGGCTAGTTCTTGCTCGACGGGAATCCCACCCGCTATATGATACGACCTAGGCTCGGCCACACACCTGCTCCGATAGTGAAACAAGGAAAGCAATGTTTCACTGTTCAAGCATCGCCCCCGTTTGTTGAAGAAGAATATATCCTATTCACCTGCTATATAACCGATGCTTTTATTGTTAAATTCTTTCAGTCTCTTTTTAATAGAAAACTTATAGTACCTGTAAAAAAGCCTATAATAAATAAAGTTAATCCAACTACACTAAAAATGCTATTTAGGTTTAAGAAAACAAAGCCAAAACCACTGATAACAAGTAAAATTGAAAAACTCATAATCTCCGTTACTGACTTATCTTGTAATTTTGGTCTTATAAAATAACTCAAAAACACACCTGCAATTAGGGATATTACTAACAACCCTGAATAATCCACTAATAACTCCTCCTTATAATCAAAGATTTTATCACTCACTAAAATCCATTTTAATTGATTATCATATCGTATTCTCAGCATATCAAAGAACGAATTCTAAAAACTTTCTTCTTCAATCCTTCAATAAGAAAGAGGCAACCCATGCTTCTTAAAGGATTGCACCCTTTAGCACGATAAAGTTATAAATCTTTACTGCTTTTTAATTTCCTTAAAGAAATGATAATAAGAGCAAATAAGATAAAAAATGCACCAAAATAACTAATTAAAACCATAGCCTTATCGTGTTCCATTGTTATAATATCAGTTATCAAACGTAATGAAATTATTGGAATTAAACAAATAATAATAATAGCGTAAAAAAGGAATTTAAACATTGATTTCACCTCTAAATCTATTGTAACAAAATCGATTTTTATTTCATTGGTTATATATTTCTTCTTGCAGTATCCTGCCCCGTTCGCTAAATAAACCTATTATCCCATTTCATTCATTATTTTTCTTTAGTTTTTACTAATCTAATAAACCAATAAAGTAAAATCCAAGGAAGAATAAATTTTGTAGACCATTCAACCAGATATGGAATTACATATGAAATATTGATATAAGCCAAATCAAATATTACCCAAAGTCCTAATAAGACAGCTATTCCAATAATTATTTTCTTCAACAATTTCCCCTCCATAAACATATCTCTAATTCAATTTTGCGGTAAAATAGTACAGCCTTGTTAAACTAACCTGTCTCGATAGTTGAACAATCATTTTATTATTTTAACATTAATTACCTTTTTTGTTTGGTTATTTTGTATTCTTTAGAATAAATGCGTCAATAATTCCTGTATAAAGACTTGGTACAGGAGGGTTCACAATGCTCTTATCACAAGCATACAAAAACTATGAATCTGATAAACGAATCGAAGGTTTCTCTTCTCAGACCTTAAAAGCATACAAATTGCAATCAGGCCTTCTCATTCGTTTTTTTAATGATGTACCCATCCAATCATTATCTACTAATCAACTAAAAGAGTACTTAGCTGAATCAAGCGAACACTTAAAACCTTCCAGCCTATCTCACCGTATTCGTTTTATGCGATCCTTGTTTCGATGGTCACATGAAGAGGGACATATTCCATCAAACCTAGCCTATAAGATTAAGGAGCCAAAGGTCGGGAAACGAATCCCAAAGTTCCTCACAGAAAGAGAGATTGAACATCTTAGGGAAGCTTGTAAAATGCCAATGGAGAAAGCGCTGTTTGAGTTTATGTTTTCAACTGGTTGCCGTATAGGTGAAATTGTCTCTCTGGATAAGAATTGTATTAACTGGTCGAATCGTTCTGCAATTGTCAGAGGGAAAGGAGATAAAGAACGCGAGGTTTACTTTAACATTCGTTGTGACATCTGGTTAAAACGGTATATCCATAACCGTAAAGATACTGACCCTGCTATTTTTGTCACAGATCGATCCCCTCATCGAATGAGCATTGCCCAGATGAGATACATCATCAAACGTATTTCAAGCCGTGCAGGCATTAATAAGACAATTCACCCTCATCAACTGAGACACAGTTATGCCACTCACCTATTAAACAATGGAGCGCCTATCGATGTCATTCAGAGTTTACTTGGTCACGAAAAAACGGAAACTACACGCATTTATGCACAGTTAAGTGGCCGCTTGAGACAAGAGCTTTATAGAAAATATTTTTAGAAGGACGAAAGAGCAGCACTTGGTTAAAGTGTTGCTCTTTTGAATACTCGCTTCTTTTACTGCTTTGTAAGCAGGACAAGGTTTGTGTTTATTCAGGTATCGCACCCTTTAGCTTAATAACATATTAATTTTCCAACTCCACATAATGAGTTGTATTTTGATAAAGGTTTTCCTTTGAAAATCCAAAAGAAGTATAAAAATTATCAGCCTGTTTGGTATCTGTATGAAGCACCAAAATTTTATAATACTTTTTTGCTTCGTCAATTATCCTTTTTAACAACAACCTTCCAATACCTTTTCTCCTGTACTCTTTACTAACATAAAACCTTCTTAGCCTACCGATATATTGTTTATTTGAATAAGGGTCTTTATTTAGTCCACCAATTGCAACCATTTCACCTTTTTCATTAAAAACACCAAATATAGCCTCGCCCCAATTGTTAAAAGTATTAGTACCATTTTTATAATCATTCACTAATCTTTCTACAAACCGAAAACCCTCTTCTTTGCTTTGTTTTACTAAAATATTCAAATTAAAATTAAACAGATTATTTATTTGCCTTACTTCGTATTCTCTCATAAACCCTCCAGAAAAAAGTTTTTCAAATCACTAATTCTTGTTAAACTATAATTTATCTTTAGTGCATTAAACAAGGAGCTGCCTCTCAACAACTCCCGTTATTACGTTCAAGCTACCCATTAGCCATCCATGAAGTGTTGCTTCACCACAGAAAATGAGAGAACATATTTCGTTCTCTCATGGTAGTTCAACAAAACCGTTTTATATTTGTTTATATAGTGTTACTTATAACACACACATATATTACGATTAATGGAAAAGTAAAATTCATCATTTAATGACATTTCTTTTAATTCTGAAATCCAACTTTCCAATTCCTCATTATTGATTATTTTTTTTGTAAGCAGCCAATCCTTAATCATTTTCGCCAATTTAAAAGAATAATAAGGTTCTTCAAATTTATCATTTATCATCGTGTAAACTAATGGAGAAACTTTATTAAACCCCACTTGTTTACACATTACAAGTAGTCTTCTACCAATAATCCCATCTGGTCCAGAGTCTCCAAAGCTTTGTATTATAAGTCGGGTTTTTTCTATATTTGTTGTTGTATAAACTGTTTGGTCCCAATCTGTGTGCTGTATAAGTGCTATTCCATTTGGCTTAAGCACACGTTTTATTTCTTTAATGGCTGTTTTAGGATCCTTTATCCATTCTAAAGTTTCAGCACAAATTATCTTATCAAATGTATTATCATTAAAAGGTAAAGCAGAACCATCGCCCTGGATAAATTCAATTTTTTCATTCTTCCCTTTAGATTCCCAGGTTTCTTTTGCTACTGCTATTCTATTTTCATCATAATCTAATCCTACAACTTTATTTACAAATGGGAATAAACTAATTAAAAAATGTTCTGTATCACCAGTATTACAACCAACATCCAACACGGAATCACCAGGCTTTATATCTAGCTGTTCAAGATAAAACTTCCAAGATGCTATGACATCAGGCATCGGCGGATTCAAAAAATGTTCTTGTGCCATAATCACTTCTCCTCCTTTGATTTTAATTAAAATAAAAAAACTCGCCTCTAAAAGAGACGAGTTTTATAAACCCGTGGTACCACTCAATTTGACCATTAATGGTCCACTTTTTTTAACGAGAAATGTTTTTCCCGACGTATCTCTACTTATAATTCAAGAACTTATAATTCAAGAACGTTTCTCCGAAGTGCGGTTCATTATTAAAGGCACATCAGGCTTCCACCAATTCCTGACTCGCTACAGATTCTTTAATAATTACTCTCTTCTTCATAGAATATAAATTATAATATTTTGTTAAATTATACCTAATCATAATAATGTTGTAAATACTTTTTCAATATTCAAAATACTACAAAATCCAATATTAAAAATTCTAGGATAAAGCTTTTTCTTGTTAAACTATAACTGCCCGGTCCATCAATAAGCAAAAGAACAACCTCAGCTTCTTGAAGTAATGCACCCGATAGTTGAAGAACTAAGCTCTTTCTTCATTGAAACAACTTTTATATTTATACCATTTGGTTTATGTACAACTTCTTCATCATAAATATCGTAACCTATGGAACTATATAGCTGTATATTCTTAGGTACTGTCATACGAACTTTACATAGTATTGTAGTTATATCCACTTTATTTGCATATTCCTCTAGAGATTTTAATATCTCTTTTGCAATTCCTTTACCTTGTTTTCGAGGAATAACTGACAAACGATAAAAATATAAACCCTCTTCTTTTAATTGAAATCGCACCATACCAACTGGTTTATTTTCTTCAAAAGCAATCAATGCTTTTTCCCCTTTTTTAAAAGCGTCTAAAACTGACTGAACAGTTTCTTCTAAAGCACTCGATGGGGGTATTTCGTTTTTATATTCCATAAATGCCTTAATCATTAAATCGTGAATTACTGGTGCATCAGAAGATTTAGCAGAATCTATTACCATGTTAATCCCTCCATTTGTAAATAATTATACATTTTAACTTATTTTTATACAAAACAGAAGAAGTAAAATTTCTTAAACAATCTTGCTCCTTTAGTCTAACATTAATTCCCTTTTTATTGACATAGAAACGTCCCTTATTTAAGGAACGCTCCCTTTATCTTAATAACAAACCCATTTACTATTTTTGTTTTTTCCTAAAAGTTATTCATTGTTTACTAAATTCCTAATGATAATACTTACAATTTCAGATATAGGTAACATCCCATCTACAATGAGGTCAGAATTAGGTTTTATCGTGTTTAACATACCAAGATAACCCCTTCTTCCTCTAACAATGTAATTATCTAAATCCTGTAATACCTCGGCAGGACGGTTTGTGAAATCTCTAATTATCCTGCGTGCCATTGCAACATCCAATGGAGTATCAACGAACACGGCAAAATTAATAAATTCGCTTGTCTTACTATGTAAATAGGCAAATGGAAAATCTAAAATTATGTAATCTAGAGGTTCATTAAGTAACTTTTTTATATCTTTAATAAGTGGTGATAAGTCCCATTCATCGGGATTACCACCATTATCAATCCATTCAATAATGTCATCTGGACCGTTAAAATCATAGTCGTCAAAAAATAGTGTTTTACTGTTTTGCAACTTTCCTCTTAGGTCTGTCGTTATTGTTGTTTTTCCCCCACCCGAAACCGCAGCAATTGCAATTACAATCGGAAACTTTCTTTTCATAAACTCCTCCAATTTATAAAATGTCTTCTTTCGCTATCCTGCTCGATAGTGAAAAAACGACTGATCTTATTGGACAATCGCACCCGTTTGTTGAACAAGAATATATATTATTTAAGTAAGTTCTGAACAAATTTCATTTTCCAAATTCCATAACCTATTAAAGCACCAATCATATTAAGGATAAAATCATCAATGTCAAAACTTCCTCTTCTTGAAACAATTTGTACGATTTCGAATAAGAATAATACTGCAATCATTGAAATGATAAATATGCCTACTTTACTAATTTTTTTAATGAAAAATGGTAGATAAATACCCATTGGTAAAAACATAAATAAATTACCACAAAGGTTTTTTATAGGTATATCCGCATTCATGCTACCATCAAACATTGCCTGAACATATGTACCAATAGTTTTAAAAGGAACAAAATTTGAAAAAGATTTTATATATTCTAACAACGAAAGGTCTGTATATATTCCACCTCTATGTCCCAAAAACATAAGAACTACTAAAGCAAAAATATAAAATATAAAACTAATACTGAAAACTGCCTTTATTATCTTTTTCACTTCTCTCCCCCACTTATCTTTTCTTAAACATTACTGCTTCTTTAGTTTAACATTAATTTCCTTTTTATTAAAATAGAAAAAGCATCCCTTGTTGAAGGAATGCATCCTTTAGTCAAATAAGAAAAATGATTTTTTGTTATTTATTATTCAATTAAAGATAATATCTGCGGTAAAAACGTGTTAAGCTTTTCTATTTCAATCCCATTATAAAAATGATTCACGATTTCCTTATAATCTTTGCCTTCAAGTGCCATACCGTTAGCACCGTCCTGACTCATTCCAACTCCATGCCCAAAACCTTTAGTTTCAATCGTTATTTGTTCGCCTTGTCGTTGCCACTTAAAATCAGTAGACTCTAAATCTAATTTTCCTCTAATTTCTCTACCACTAAACTCTTTTCCGTCAATAACAACTATAGCTACACGTCCACCTTCTGTTCGCTCACTAATTTCACCGATTGAACTATCATCTGGTAAAACAATGCCTAGAGCTTTTTCAAATTCATTTATACTGATAACTTTACTTGAACTAAACCGCGGCGATGTTTGGTCCCAAGGGCTGTCAACACTTTTCAAATAAGGAACTTCATTTCCCCAATAGTCCTCTGCATTCTCTGTATAACCGTTGCTAGTTGAGAAAAAAGCAGCTTGAATTGGTTCATTATTAAACGTCAAAATTTGACCTTGTGTTGATAGAACTGCTTCTTCTACTTTTTCCAAATACATTTCATAATCTGTACCCCAAACTGTTTTTAGTTCTTCTTGATTTCGATAAGTTTGGTGAATAGTTGTATCAGTAACCATTGCACCTTCTGGTAGTGAGATATCTCCTGAATGCAAGATGTGTCTTATTATATAGGTTCGTGCTAACAACGCTTGAGATTTTAAGGCTTCCATCTCAAAGGTTGGATCCATTCCCGCTGCAACTACACCCATGACATATTTCTCTAATGGTACTTCTTCTACTTGCTCAGATTCTTCACGGAAAATTGAAATATTAATGTCTTTCTCCTTCAATGTTTCTTCAGTTTCATCTCCAACATTAAAAACTTCTTCTGGTACATTATTTGTTCCGCTTAAGATTTGACTAATATCATTACTAAAAACGTTAAATCCAATAATAATAAATACAATGAAACTAGCTATACTAGCAAAATACAAAGAAAAACCTTTAATTTTTTTCTTATAATGTAATCTATGAGCTTTTTGTAATAAATTACGTTTAGTTTCAATAACAAACTCTTCTCGTGGGTTTATATCGGGTGAATTTTTTATCTTTTTAAATAAATCCTTTTCACTTTGCATTTTCAAATACCTCCTCCATATTAAACTCTAGTTTAGTGTGAAGTTTTTTTAACGCACGGTGGTAATTCACCTTAACTTTAGACTCGCTACAATTTAATATTTTTGCAGTTTCTTTGATAGACATTTCATTAATGCCTCTAAGGATAATAACCTCTCTATAACTTGGCTTTAGTGTTAAGATAGCTCTTTTAACAATTTCTCTTTCTTCTTCGATTTCTAATGCTTCAGCAGGTTTTATCTCAGTTGAAATTAGACTATTAAAGAAGCTATCTTTAAACAAAGAATAAAACTTGTTTCTACGATAATAGTCAACAGCAACATTCCTTGAAATAGACAATATCCATGATTTAAGACGGTCTTGATTATTAAAGTTTGACAGGGACTTTAGCACTCTAATAAAAACCTCCTGAGTTAAATCTTCTGCATCATTACGACTTCCCGTAAAACAAATCAAAAAATGGTAAACATCTTTGTAATGTTTATCATATACTTGTTCAATCCTTTCATTGATACTATCCGCATCTATCAAGTAATCCCCTCCTTATCTTGTTGACTCATATAATAATCGTATAAGTAACACAAAAAGTTACAGTAATTACTAAAAAAATAAAAAAAAGCGGGATATATTATATCTCCAGCTTGATTATCTAACATTAACTTCTTCCACTAACCTGCTCGTTACTTCAAGAAGAAAGCGATTACCCTTTATTGAACAATCTCCCCCGTTAGCACAAGAACGAATAAGAGAAGAGATAGGATTATATAACAATTTAGTAAACTAGCATTATTTCTAAATGATGGCTTTTTTGATGTTATTAATACCAAATACTTGTCTTAAGAGCACTGCTGGATTACAAAAAAGTGCTTATGGTACTTCAAAGTGCGTACTTCTCAAGTGTGGTTCCTTGATGCAAAATAACAGTGAACAAACCACAGAACAGAAGGAGCTGAAACACTATGAATAATGAATCTCAAACAACACGCAAAGTCGCCTTGGTCGTAGGCGCAAATGGTGTAATCGGACGCAACCTTATTGATCACCTCATTACTCTCCCTGATTGGGACGTGATCGGCGTATCGCGTCGAGGCGGAGAGTCTGTCGGCCGTGTCCGGTATGTGACTGCGGATCTACTCAATAAAGACGACACCCGCGAGAAGCTAAACAGTTTAACTGAGGTAACACACATCTTCTATGCCGCCTATCAGGACCGTCCAACTTGGGCCGAACTTGTTCCGCCCAACCTCGCCATGCTAGTGAATACCGTAGAGGCGATAGAACCAATCGCGTTGGGCTTAAAACATGTCAGTTTGATGCAGGGATACAAGGTATACGGCGCACATCTCGGACCGTTCAAGACCCCTGCTCGTGAGACAGACGCTAACCATATGCCACCCGAGTTCAATATTGATCAGCAAGGTTTCTTAGAACAAAGGCAAAAAGGTAAGGCATGGACTTGGTCGGCGCTCCGCCCTTCTGTAGTCTGCGGTTTCTCGCTTGGAAATCCGATGAACCTCGCCATGGTTATTGCGATTTACGCCTCAATTTCGAAGGAGCTTGGCCTTCCGCTGCGGTTTCCGGGCAAACCGGGTGCTTATGACAGCCTGTTGGAGTTGACAGATGCGGGGCTTCTCGCGAAGGCAACAGTATGGGCGGCGACTGAAGAGCGTTGTGCTAATCAGGCATTTAACATCACGAACGGCGATCTGTTCCGCTGGAATGAATTATGGCCGAAAATCGCTCACTACTTCGGCTTGGAGACAGCGCCTCCGCTGCAGATGTCACTGGACGTTGTCATGGTTGACAAGGAGCAGCTTTGGAACAAAATGGTCGAGAATCATGGGCTTGCTCGGCACTCCTATAAAGATGTATCCTCCTGGCGATTCGGTGATTTCGTGTTCTCGTGGGATTACGATTTCTTCGCCGACGGAACTAAGGCCCGTCGCTTAGGTTTTCACGAATACGTCGATACCGAAGCGATGTTTATGAACATCTTCGACGACTTCCGCAAACGTAAAGTAATCCCATAAACGAAAAGCCGGCCTTGTCTATTAGGTCGGCTTCTTATATGTTATGTACGTCTTCAAGCTGTGGATTGGCAAGAACGGTAGCCCTTCCCCCGTACTTTCTCTCTATATGCGAATCCCCCCACCTACACATCAGATGCAGGATCTCCTTTAGACTCCAGCCGTAATCTGTTAACTCATATTCGACTTTTGGTGGAACCTGATTGTAAGAAATGCGCAAGATGACGCCTTCCTCTTCAAGCTCCCGAAGTTGCTGCGTTAACATTTTTTGAGTAATTGCGGGTATCAAGCTTTTCAATTCATTGTTACGTTTCTTTCCAAATGTTAGATGAAAGAGAATTACAGGTTTCCACTTTCCTCCAATTACCTCCAAAGTTGCCTCTACCGCAGTGTTGTAAATCTTATTAGGATCCTTCATTACACAACTCGCCTCCCTTTTCCGAATATTTCGACACCGGTCACTGGTAAACATCATATGAATTGGAGCCATTAAATATCCGTTTTTGAACATTATAACTGCAAGCAAAATATTGCGCTATCCTGCCCCCGTTAGCGAAATAAGCCAAAGGATCTGCCGTGACGATAACTCCCTTATTCCATTCAAGCACCCTTTAGCTTAATAAAGATTAGCTTTCTTCCCATCTTAAAAATGCCCAAAATTGCAATTTCTCCATTTCTAACGGAAACCTATAATTTATATACTCTTCTTTACAGTATATATTACGGGTGAATATTCCTTTCCAAACTATATTTTTCCAATCCTGTTCTTGATGATATTCTTTTGTAAATACTTTTGCTTCAAAAAATAGAAATAAGTCAAAGAGTACAAAAAATATAGGACCGAAACAATGCCACACCTTTAATCATGACCGTCCTATACACACATACAATCGCTCTTTTACTAACAGAATAAATTAAATTTTCCTATTGGAGGGATTGATTTTGATTCTGTCAAAAGCGTGGGAATGTTATGAAGCCGACAGGAGAAATCTAAATTTGCCTTACATATACGGTAACATAACCCAAGCTGGGAGAATATCATACTGGTGTAAAGAAAGGAGAGCTGTTAAGTGAACAACAACATCCAAATGAATCCTCATCAATTTCAGGGTGATTACCATCCTGACCAAATTAAAGGTCTATGTAAAAAGTATATGAACTACCATGTTATAGGACAACTGAGTGATGGATCACAGTTTGATGGTATTATCGATAGCATGGATGAAGAAGGTGTTACTATGTTAGTTCCCGAAGATGTTGATGCAGGACAAATGAATAGGCAATTTGGCTATGGAGATGATGATTACTACGATAATGATTACGATTACGATGATTACGGACGACCTCGCAGGAGAAGATTTCGTCGATTCCGCCGACGTCGTTTCCCATTTCGTTTTTTTAGAAGAATATTCCGTTACCCATATTACTACCCTCCTTACCCTTATTATCCCTGGTATGGATACGGTGGTGGATACTAGTTATAGCCCCTTTAAATAGTGATTTAAGGCAGCATAAATGCTGCCTTTTAAACTGAAGTAGCGCCAACAATGATGTAATCTTAAAAAGAATACTATAACTTCAATATTAAACTCCCTCTTTAACACAAAAGCGACTGCTCTTATTGAACAATCGCTCCCGTCACTTTAATAAAAATTTCTTTTTACAGCCCATTTTTTTGCCCTTTTGACCAATTCATTAACGAATTTTTGTTTTTCAGCTTGATACTTATAATGATTTTCAGGGAACTTTTTTGCCAATTCAATTTTTATATCTCCATAACTTTTAGCTTCTTCTGGGTGCTTAATTAAATATTCTTTAAAATTCAAATGTGTTTTTATATTTTCATTACCACTCTGAAATATATGTAAGTGATGGGTTCTATTTTCTTTTCCCTTCGGAAAGTACCTTCTTCCTGAAATCCCATTCTCACCTTTAGGTTCATACCCTAATTTTCGTAATTCCTCATTGTATAAATCAACTTTTCTAATATTCTTAACAACAACTAAAATATCAATTATTGGTTTTGCATAGCCTATTGCTGATACAGAGGTACTTCCAATATGGAAAATATTGACTATTTCATCTTTCAATATTTCTTTTAATAATTCCTCTTCGTGGCTATATAACTTTATCCACTCTTCATTCCAAGGAAGTATTTTGGTTTTTCTCATAAGAACTATCCTCCCTTTACTTTTTTCATCTTTTAGACTTCATTTTAAATAAGTTCTTCTTCAACAATTCGCTTCTTTAGCAAAAGAGCGATTGCTCTTTTTCCGCAATCGCACCCTTTAGTTGAACAATCTACGAGAAGAGTTTCCCCTTTCCTTAAAGATAGTTTTTACTTGCAAACCAAGCCATAACATCAAAGCAGGAACAATTGCGAAAATAAATGGATAATCAAAATTAGCAGGAATACCTGTTATATTTAAGAATGGTTGAATAGTTACAAAATATAAGAAGTTAATAGAATTTAGCATTGAACCTTCAAAACCAGAGGCAGGTAGTAAAGTACCTAAATATAGTAGCAAACTAAATACTGGGATTAAAACAACAGTTTGGGTGTTATACCTAATTGAACCTTTATTTCCCAAAAATAAACCTAAAATGAAATAAAGAACAATCGATAATATAAAAACAGCTAGCGATAAATTTTCATTCTCAACTCTGCTCCAGACCGCCAAGTTTAAAATCCCAGCAATGCCTATCACAATGAAATGAAAAAAAAGTGATTGGAGATTAGTTTTCAACAAATTAAATATTCTCATTTAATCCCCTCCTTGTTAGAGTAAAGCACCCTTTAGCTTAATAAGGACTTGAAATCTCATACTTCTTTGCTAATATCCAACCATTTAAGCCAAACGAAGCTGAAATTACATAATAGGAATACTGATGCTTTACCAGCTTGTCCTCTAATTCTTGGATATCTGTGTAATCAATTGGCCAACAGTAGTCTTTTTGTTTTTCTATTAAATCTCTATTCTCAACAAAAAAATGGCGAAGCTCTGTTTTTTCTATATCAAAAATAATGCTACCACTTAAATGAGTTTCAAACATATGTGCGAGTACCCCAGAAAAAAACAGTGTTATTTTCTGACCTGACTCCGACAGTGTGTGAATGTTGATTACTTCATTTTTGAGGTTAACTTCATATGAGATAATTTCATTATCATGAATAATTGACATAGTTTCACTTCCTATACAACCATTTTTAGGTTTAACTAATCTGCTCTTTAACACGATAGGAGCTGCCACAACTCCTTTGTTAAACTCTTGCCCCCGTTACTTTAATTAGAAAAAGGTGATACTCTTTTGTAAAGTATCGCCCTTATAATCAAATATCAGTTATTTAATGTTATTTCTTCAGTATGTCCATCCCATTCAATAGTCGTGATAATTTCACTGTTCTTTTTAACAATCATATCATTGGGATTACCATCTAAATCAAATACAAAATTTCCATCCGAATTTAACTCTGCACCATTTGAGTTAAAACCAAAATTACCAGCATGTACACCTGCATCAAATAATCCAACTGATTGCATATCAGACCCTATATAGCTCAATACGAAACCTTCAACTTTACCATCTGATGCTGTATTGAGTTCGGCTTTCCAATTGTTACTCTCTCCAAAGAAGCTCTGAGGCTCTGAGTTACAGGCAGTTATAATTGATAAACTAAGTAACAAAGCCATAAATATTTTGTACATAAGAATTCCCCCTTCTATATAAGGGATGTCCAACAAAGGGGAATTATGATAATAAAAATATACTTATTGATTTAACCTGACTTGTTAGCACAAATAGTGACTGCTTTTATTGAGCAATCCTGCTTCGTTAGTTTAATACCATTTTATTACAAATCTATTACAATAAATTCAGATTGTATATCTCATAATCAGTAGCGTAACTTTTGAGTTGCGATACCGTCGAGGTAAAAAATAAGTCGGTCTATAACCGACTTACGTGTTTATTAAAGCCACCCTTTACATGAAGAGTGAAAATAAGAACCTATCCATTATTGTTTTAATCTGTCATCCACCTCATGGACTAGCTCTGTTCAAACTTCCAATTGCAGAATTTAATTGAAAACCCTCTTTGTCAATAGTTCCATATATAAATAACTATTTACAACAAAAGTTTACCATGGTAAACTTTTATGTAATGGGTAAACATTTCGACCGTTCATGCATATGGTTTATTAGGTAGAATAACTAAATAACTTCAGTAAATTTCCACAAAAATATTTCCTTAAGGAAATAATATTCACTTAAGGAAAACAAGGAGGAACATTAAAATGAAAGTATTAAAAAATTTAAGATTGTTTCCATATCTTGTAGTTTTAATGCGTGTTCTTTTCGGGCTAGGTTGGCTGTTAGCAGGAGTGACCAAAATAACCGATAAGTTATGGTTTAAAGAACCAGGTTTATATTTAAATGATTATCTAATAAATTCATTACAAGCCTCAAATGTCCCAACCTTTTATAAAATTTTCATAGAAAATATAGCTTTAGAACATTTGATGGTTTTGAACTATTTTATCCCCATAGTCCAGATTTTACTAGGTATATTCCTCATAGCAGGTTTATTGACTATACCTTCTATCCTTGCTTGTATTATTATGCACATTAACTTTGTCCTTTCTGGAAATATGAACCTTATGAGTCTTATACTTTATACAAGTGCATTTTCACTAATTATTTTCAGGTCAGAGATATATCAGTTAAGTCTCGATAATTATTTTAATTTACCTACTTTATTAAAACCTCAACGAAACAACAAAGAAAAAAACGTCTTTATGTCTTATAAAAAAGAAAAAATATCTATTAACTCATAAACTCAATTTAATAAATCATTGAACCAATCCAATAGATTAACCCTAAAATATTAATTAATACAAAAACGTATAATAAAAATTTAGTTACTTTCAACATTATCTCCTCCATACCAGTTTAGCTAACAGTAACATTAAAAATATAAAATAATTAATGCCGTCATTATTATCAGTGACGGTTTTATATTATTCTAAATTTATTTTTACATTATGCTTGGATTACCCCATTACTTTATTTTATGCATCTTAACACTACCAAATCTTTACATTGCTAAAAAATGATTTTTCTTATTCCACTATTCTGCTCCGTTACTTTAAGTGTATAACTTCACAAGTTTAAACTTTTCGCCAGAGATTATTAATTTTTTACTATGACTTTCCGATAAAATTTTTTAATATCCTACAACTACCATAACCCACTAATCCACCTATTGTATTCAACAATATATCGTCTATATTGGGTATTCCAACCCCAAAAAGGAACTGTAACAATTCAATAACTATTGAAGTTAGCATTACTATTAATCCAACTTGATAAACATTTCTAAGCTTTCTAAGCCATAATGGAAGAAGGAAGCCTAATGGTAATAAGAGCAATAAGTTACCAAGAATAATTGTTCCTACACCATATATGTTTAGAATATGTGTTAACGAATTAAATGGTATCAGTTGAGGTGTAGAAAAATAGAATATATCTCTACTTTCTAATAAGTTTTGGTAAACAGACAATGGTATATCTGCAACTCTTGTTACTAGTAACACTCCCATTGCATAAACACATGTAACCATTAATAGAAATAAGTACCAGCTTAAAAACATTAGTGAGAATTCTTTTTTTATATATTTTAATATAAGTATTATTGCTATTATCAGAAAAATTGGTCCAAAAATAGGTAATACAAAAGGGGGGGTAAACTGAAACATATCTTGAAAAGCACGTCCAAAGTATGACGACATCACTATTCACTCCTTTACTACAACTCTTAAAATGAAAAGCTTCATATAAATTCTTCGTTTCCTGCTTTCGTTACTTCAACAAAAGCAGGAACTGCGATTACATATAACAGTAAAAACATAATAAATCTCCTCACATATTGCAATCATCACTAATTACTTCTTCTTGAAGAAAACTGCCCCGTTACTTTAAGTACAATCTTACTTCGGTAAATACTACCTAATATTAATATAGTAAACGACAATATGATCACTATTTGCATAATGAAGAATCCCATACTGTTTTTATAATTATTTCATTGCTTTCCTTTGAGATAACGCTTACTCCCTTGATTAGTTCAATTTCCTCTTCATTCTGACGAGTTTTCAAAAAACCTGGTGTAACCTCAAGTTCTCCTTTAACTTTAACAATATCATCCGTTTCCGGAACCCCCTTATCAATTGAATGATTGCTTCGGTGATCCCAACCTTTTTTATAAGGATCTGAAGTTACGCTCACAATGTACTCTTAGTATTAATGGTTGTATTGGATATCATCGACTTAAAAAACTCAAGAAGTTCCTCTTTACAGCCTCCCAATCCCTGTCCAAAATACTATATAGATTAGAATCTCGAATATACCCATCATGATTAATCAATTCTTGTCGTAAGGTTCCTTCAAACTTCGCTCCAATTCTTTGAATGGCTTGATTGGATCTTTCATTTCTTGAATCAGTACGGAGCTGGATTCGAACCAGTTCCAATCTTTCAAAACCATACCTCAATAATAGATATTTACACTCTGTGTTGACCCTAGTTCTCCAAACCTTGGGATCCAACCACGTGCCACCTATTTCTAGTTTTCTGTGTTGCGGAGAGATCTCTAAGTAACTGGTACTTCCAACAATCTTATTCGTGTTCTTATCAAGGATGACGAATGGATACCATAGTCCCTGCTTTTTTAATTCCAACAGATCATGAATCGTGTTAAGCATATCCTCAGGTTTATTTATGTTCCCCTGACTGTACCTCCAAATTTCACTGTGATTGGAAGCCTTAAATAGTTCCTCCGAATGTTCATATGTCATTGGTACTAGCCTTACCTTTTTCCCATCAAGTACGATATCATCTGTAAACATTTTAAATCCTCCTTTTGCTTAGTTTCACCATTTCATCGTAAATGCCCTTTAGATAACCGGAACAAAGCAAAAAACCTCGGCCCAAGACAAAATTATTGTCTAAGGACGAGGTTATACCCGTGTTACCACCTTAATTTACTAATCACTCACATGATTAGCCTCAATAAGTACGAAACAATTAAGTTCTTATACCCTGACATTTATAACGAGTGCCAACTCTCGTCACAACCTTACTCTAAATATAGAGTAAAGTTATGCTGCTCAGAGACCATGTTCAATCAAATATTCAATGCTTCTTTTCAGCTACCGGAAGCTCTCTGTGAAAAAATAAAATTGATTTACTCTTCTCCTCATCACCTTTAGTTCTTTACTTATTTACCTTATTATTACATCTAATTTCAATTAAAACAATATGTAATCTCAATTTTTGGTTCTGTTGATATTTTGCTCATAAACAGCAATTAAAAAAATCGCTCTGTCTTTCACAATTCTGCCTCGTTAGCACAAGAAGGATCTACTGTAACGATAACTCCCTATTCCATTCAAGCACCCTTTCGTTGAAGAAGAAATGCACAAAATAATCACAATTTTTTATCTAAAACAAATAAAAAAGGTTCTTGTTTTCAAAATGAAGTATTTTAACTAATGTATTAATGGAGCACTCAAATTTTTAACGGCATATTCCAAATAACCCTTTAAAGAAGATAACATATACACACAACCTTCTTTTTGACCCATCATTTTGTTTACTATTTCAGGGTCATCTTCTCTCAAACCTGATTCTGTTACTTCAATAATTGTCCTTATATTATCCAACTCTTGTAGTGTAATTGTAACAACTGTTTCTTCACCATGTTCCGCTCCCCATGAAAACACGATTTTCTTACTTTCCTCAGCTTCTAATACATTTATAACCCCTTCTGCTTCGTATTCATCATATCTCAATGTAACCGACTTGCCTTGTTCCCATCTTTCAGAACTTGATGAAAACCAAAAATTCCCGATTTTTACAGGGTCTACTATGGCTTCAAACACCTCATTAGTTGGCTTCAGTATTTTAAATTTCGTAGTTACTTGAGTGTCTAAGAGCACCTATCAAAGTTGGAGTCAGAGACAGATGCCCTTGCCATAGAAGTTGAAGAATGAAAATAAAGCCTTTCCCCAGGTGACCGTTCTCAATTCAAATTTAGCTTTCTGTGCAAAATTTAGACCCTTAGCGATCCACGGAAACCCCTGGCAGCATAATAGGATTCTGCTCCGTTGTGGTACACAAAAACAGTGTCGTAACGACGATCACAAAAGATAGCACCCCCATGATTTCTAATATTAGCAGGTGTTTTCACCCAGCTTGATGTTTTCGTATCGAAGTTTCCAAGTTTTTGCAATTCCCGGTATTGTTCTTCCGTTAAAAGCTCAATGCCCATGTCAGCAGCCATATCAATAACGTTATTTTCTGGTTTATGTTTCTTCCTTGACTTCAGCGCTTCAAGGTCGTAACAAACACTTCTGCGCCCTTTAGGACTTTCCGCTGAACAGTCATAAAAAATGTATTCATCCGTCTTTTTATCATGACCAACAACATCCGGTTCACCGCCAGTTCTTTCCATTTCATTGAGCGACCACAGTTTTTCAGTATTAGCTTCCAGCTTTGCTTGGACTTTAGTCCATTCAAGACCTTTATGGCGGTTCATGTTTATCTCAAAACGGGCTTTCAATGCTTTAAGTAATTCTTCACGTTGTTCTAGTGACAACTCCTTATTTCTCTTTGTCATATTAGTTCCCCCTTATTGTTTATGGCTGAGCTCTATACCAACTAAAGCCCTTTTTACGTTTTGTTATACTTGCAACACCTAACGCTTTATTCAATTCAGAAAATACTATCGTTTCATCCTTATATTCTTCAACAGCTAATAAAATTGCATTTGAACTCTCTCAATCCATATTTAAAATACCGAATTAACCTGCCCGTTTGCTTACTTACAGCTTTCACAATACAGCTACGGTTTAACATTACTTCTAAAAAAAATCGCAACCATTTTACCTTATGATTGCGACCGTTTGTTTAACTTTTAAGTTTTTTTGATTTAAACATACCCCAAACTTAATGTTCAGCTGTTTAGTGGTGTAATAGGTGTTCATCTAGTGCCTGTTGCAAAGTTCCTAATTTCTTAGTTTCTGGACTGAAGTTGATTCCCGATTCCGTTATATCTCTTGCGACTTCCATTCGTAATCCTGTTATTACAGTTGAGCATCCCATCATTGAGATACCATTAATAATTTTTATAAGTTCATAGGTAACAACTTGTTCCATGCTAGCAATTCCTGAAAGATCCATTATTAACGTTTGAATTCGTAATTCTGATACCTCTGTTAATACTTTTTCCTTTAGAATACTAATACGATTACTATCAATCGATCCAATTAATGGCAATATACTAATAGTATTATTTATTGGGATAATTGGAACTGACAGATTTTCAACTAATTTTTTTTGTGCATCAATCAAAGAATCCTTGTATGTAGAGTAATTAATAAAAAATGTATTTAAAAACATGTCTACTCTAGTATTTATCTCTGCTTCTAGATGAAAAAAATCGCAAATTCTATATTGATTAGACAGATCATAATACTTATGTATAAAAACCCATAAAGTTCTACGAATAGCTTGTATCCATTCCAGCTTAAAGGTTAGTTCTATAGCGTGTGATGCCCAGGCTATCCCTTCCTTTTTCGCAAATAGTTGTAGATCATTATCTTCATTATTAATGATATAAACAATTAACTTATGGGCATTATTAACTAAATCTATATTACCGATTTTTAGAATTTCATCGATCTTATGGTTAACGTTTACTGCTTCATCCAACAAAGTAGATTCAAAGTTTCTCTTATTAGTCTCGAAAAATTCTCTTAGTTTAAATGAAGGTTCGAAATAAATATCCACTTTTAATTCCCCCTACTTTTTTTAATCGTTAAAAAAACTACCACTATGCAGTATCAATGTTGTATTCCTTTCTCCTAGCTAGATAATAAATAAAATTATACATTATTTTTGAATAAAAACCTAATACATTCCCACCCATAAAATTGGGCAAGTGAAAAAGCAGCACAGCTCAAAGCTGCAGCTAACCACATTTTGAGATGTTTATTCCTATTTTTCTCCAATATAAAAAGCATCTATCAAAGTTAGAGTCAGAGATAGATGCCCTTGCGCAAGCTGTTTATGATAAAAAGTGTGAGGAAGGAAAACCTTTTAGCTGTAATTGCCTGTGTGAATAAGCTCTTACATGGATTTACGCTCTTTTAAAAAGTAAGACAACTTTCCAAGATGTAGTCTAATCACTTTCAAAGAATAACTTAATAGGAATTTGTCAGTAACGTTTCAAGACGATTCTTAACATTAGACCAATCATCGTCAATGATGCTGTATACAATATAATCTAGTTCATTACAAGAAGACGCTGCCTCAACGACAACTCCAGTTATTCCACTCAAGCTTTAGTTTAAGTACATTTTTTCACATTCTTTTATAACATTAATAAATTTTCCTTTGAAACCCAACCATAATACGTTCAAGTGGAACCCATCCAATAAAATTTGGTTTTTCCCAACCTGGAGCAGCAGTTAACTTTTCTACATCAAGGTAATTATTAATCCTTACTTTATCCCAAGCATGAATAACCTCTCCATTACCAATAGATAAGCCTACATGCCCCCAATTTTTTCGTTCACCATTAATTACTCCTATGCAATCATAAAAAACAAAGGTTCCTTTTGGAGGTATACCTGTTTGCTTATTAGCCTCGTATAAATCTGCGGATTCTTTTGCAAAATCTCCACCAAAGATTTCAATGTCATTACTTCTTTCTAATGCATCCTCTACAAAAGCCAAACAAATAAAACAATATTCTTTAGAATTCAGATGACCTTTAGCCCAGTCAATTGCATTGTTAATATACTCATCATAATTTTTATCCATTTTATTGTCTCCTCCAACTCATCTCTTTAAGGTGATTTATTCAACAAAAAGAGCCTTACTTCCTACCAAGAAATAAAACAATTCTGAGCATTGCTACTTTAACTAAACTGCTCCTTTACTTCAATAAACAAACGGGTGCAACCCTTGTTGAAGGAATGCTATCCGTTAGTGAAGTACAACATTTCACAATCTTATCTAAAAAGTCAAAAAGGCGAACAGTATCAGAAAAATTGATCCCGCTACTTTAAGTGCATTTTTCTAATGCGATTACTTATTTAATATTATTGTTAATTTTAATAAAAACAGATATTAGTTTATAGATTGCATAACCAACTATTGCTCCCATTGTGTTTAAAATAATGTCATCTATATTAAACATTCTATGTAAACCAATTGTGAAACCCAGAATTAATTGCATAAACTCAATTGAAAATGTTACCCAAAAGGCTACAAGAACTGTTAATTTTATATTTTTATAACGTGCAAATAGTAATGGTAAGTATAAACCTAATGGCAATAATAATATGAAATTTTCTATATATGCCCTTCCGATATACCCGCTATTAACCCAGTCAATTATAAAATAAAACGGAATTAACTGAACTGAAACTGGTATCTTCAAAAAGTCCAGTGGAATTGGAAAGAGAGTTAATTTTATTACATTAATTAGGTAATACAGAAAGCTATAAAAAACAAATTTCCCCAGTAATGTACGCCCTATTTTTCTATTACGAATAAGGTCATAGATTACATAAATAATAAGAAAAACGGTTGCCCAATTATGAATAAATTCTTGGTCTAACAAATACTACATCTCCTATTAAAATCGAAATTAATAGAGAAAATCCAAAGGATAAGTCTATCGTACAAATTAAAGGAAAAATTACTATTTTTAAACTTTTTTCATTCTGCCCCCCTTTACAAAAATACTTTTATCTACAACTCTTCTGCCTCTTCGTATTATAAGGTCAGCCAGATAAGAAAATATTTCTGGTTGACCTTTTTTAATATGGTCTTATTATAACGGTAGCCGGGGTAAAACGTAACTGCCCGTGGGACTTGATCCCGTCAGCTAAACAGTTTGCCCCCTACTTGTAGAAACATGATTGAGGCTGGTTGGGACGTAGATCTCGTATAACAAGCGAAGCTGTGATACTGCAAGAAGGATTAGGGGTACCGGTTAATATATCTTTTGGAGGGGATATCGAATGAATCCAGTCATTGGTCTGGATGTATCAAAAGGAGAAAGTCAGATTCAGGCTTTCTTAGACAAGGGAAAACCATACCGTAAGAGCTTTAAAGTATCTCATACTCTTGAAGGACTAGATTATCTTGTCCGATTTATTGAAGAAGTGAAAGCTGAGACTGGGAAGAAACCTCCGGTTATTCTAGAAGCAACAGGACATTATCAAAGTCCTATCGTTCACTATCTTGAGGAGCGTGGATACCTATTAATTATTATTAATCCATTAATTTCTTATAAGGCCAAAAGTTCTAGCTTACGAAAGGTAAAGACTGACGCAGTTGATGCCTATCTATTGTGCGAACTTTTCTATAAAGAGGAACTAGAACCCTATAAAAAACGAGGCGTCCAACTATTAAACTTACGTAATCTTACAAGACAACATGAGAACATTACTGGTACTGTCATTCAAACAAAGTTACAGTTTCAAGCCATTCTCGATCAGGTTTTCCCTGAGTATAGAGGTGTGTTTGGAGATTTATACTCTATTGTATCTCTATTAACTCTAAGGACCTTTCCTTCGTCTGAGGATATATTAAATGCGGATGATGAAACCCTAACAAGCACCATTCATGAGTTCTGTAAGAGTCGTTCAAGGGTTTGGGCAAGTGAGAAAACAGAACAGCTCAGAGCTGCAGCTATGCGTAATCCATTTGAGAAAACTGTTTATCAGAGTCATATTTTGAGTCTGGGGATGTTTATTAATATTCTTCTCCAATACAAAGAGCACCTATCAACGTTAGAGTCAGAGATAGATGCCCTTGCGAAAGAAGTTGAAGAATATACCATTATCAAATCAATTCCTGGAATCGGAGAAAAGATCGCGGCAACGATTATATCCGAGATTGGGGAAATCGATCGATTTGATCATCCTAAGAAGCTAGTCGCATTCGCTGGAGTAGATCCAAGCGTTTTTGAATCTGGTAAATTCACAGCTACTAAGAATCGGATTACAAAACGTGGTTCCAGTAGGCTTCGGCACGCATTATATATGGGTGTAAGGTGTGCAATTCGAGACTGTCGCAAGAAGAAAACGAGTGATGAAATTATCCCTCGTAATAAGAAATTACGTGAGTTCTACGACAAGAAACGTGATGAAGGAAAGCCTTTCAAAGTGGCTGTCATTGCTTGTGTAAATAAGCTCTTACATTGGATTTTTGCCCTGTTAAAAAGCAACACATTATTCCAAGATGTAGTATAATCACTACGTCTAGCTAAATAGTCCAAAACCTTCCAAGTGCTGAGAAATGGTAGGTTATTTAGTGTACTCATTTTTAGTATATCATTTGCATTTAAACTTTTTTATTGAAAAATATTGACAAACTATTAGCTGGTTTAGCTTAACAACTTCATATTCATTTTAACATTAATTTCCTTTTGCTGTTTTCAAGAAAAAGCATTCCCGCTTTATTGCAGAAGTGCAACAGTTTGTTGATTTATTTAACCTTTAAAAAGCACCTTAAAATTAAGCAATTCATCTAGTTTATTTATAATATAGCTCGGCTTATCTTTACCTTTAAATTCCTTCGTATTATAAGGTTAGCCAGAATGCTAAATATTTCTGGTTGACCTTTTTTTATATGGTCTTATTATAGCAGTAGCCAGGGTAGAACGTAAGCACCCGTGGGACTTAGATCCCGTCAAGTAAACCGTTCACCCCCTACTGGTAGAAACATGTTTGAGGCTGGTTGGGACTGACATAAGATCTCGTATAACAAGCGAAGCTATGATACTACTAGGAGGTTTACGAAAAGTAAAAACGGATGCCATTGATTCCTATCGTCTTTGCGAGCTTTACTACAAAGAGGATTTAGAGCCATACAAGAAACGGGGGATTCAACTCTTGAACCTTCGTAATCTTACAAGACAACTTGAGAATATTACAGGAATGTACGTCCAAACAAAACTACAATTTCAAGCAGTGCTAGAACAAATATTTCCTGAATACAGAGGCGTTTTTGGTGACTTATGTTCTCTTGTGTCTTTACGTATTCTACAAGAGTACCCAGCATCAGAAGATATTTTAGCAGATAGTGAGGATACGTTGGCTAATAGAATAAAGGAATTATGTAAAAGTCGTTCGAAAAGATGGGCAGAAGAAAAGTCTCAAAAACTAAAGGCAGCAGCTGCGCGAAATCCATTTCAAAAGACACTATATCAGAGTCATTTACTGAGTCATTGATGATATTCTTTTGAAACATCAGGATTACTTCTTAAATAATTTCTGAACAAAATTTGATTGTTCCAGTGTTCTCCTTCAACCTGATAAAAATGCAGCAAAATGCCTTTATTCTCACTACTTGTGATGTACCAAATAGAATCGCCTTCTACTGCAATTTCAGCTATTTTATTGTCCGATTCTTTTAGTTTAGCAATTGCTTCTTTTGCCGATATACCATCTATCGGAAGAGAAGGGTAATATAATTTGTTTAAAAACATTACACTGTTTTTTTCCACCTATGCTATAATTTGAATGTTTAATTATTACATCAGCGAAGGAGGCAAAAATGAAACATTCATTATTCCGCTATCTTTATATTTTTTATTCGTTCGTATTCTTACTCCATACCATTAATGTCTTTATGGAAAACGAGATTATAAATTACATAGTGGGCATATTTGCTATTCTCATGTTATTTGTGTCATTCCCATTGGCATCACGTCTTTTTAAGATTCTTGGAGGTTCGTTTTTATTCATAGGAGGATATTTATTCTTTACAACCGGTCAGTCTTTTCACATTATTCCTAGTATATTAACCTCGAATTTATCATTATTAACACTTTTAGCCATGCTTCCTTGGATGAACAGTATTGTGCGAAGTGGAAGATTTGATCGGAATTTGAATCTACTTATGAAAGTGAATGTCGCAGATCTCGGTAAGCTGTATCCGCGTAGTTCGCTAACTACACATATACTTGCAGCTTTTTTAAATTTATCCGCTGCCACCATTTCACAAGATGTACTGAAGAACACGTTGTCTTCTTTTAGTAAAGAGATTCGAAATTCATTTATCACAACTGCATCCCTCAGAGGCTACTCATTAGCCCTGCTGTGGAGTCCGTTGGAGATTATGGTCGCAGTATCGCTATTTGCCACAGGGGTTGATTATGTAACCATCTTGCCATGGCTCGTTTTTATCGCGGTTGTTGCCTATCTATTAGATTCCGTTTTTGGACGCTTGTATTATAAAAAGTACACATTCGAAGATGTGGGAGTTGACCAACAGCCAAAAATCAATAAAAAGGAAATAACGAAAAAAATGATTCAGTTCGTCTTTGCACTTATCTTATTCCTGACACTTGTTGTATTGATTGGAAATCTGATTCATTTAAACTTTATTTTAACCGTTACCATTATTATTTTCCCATTTGCTTTCATTTGGTCGTTACTAATGAAAAGACGGAGAAGTTTTTGGACAATTGGATGGAATAATTGGAAAACAAAAACAAATACCATGCAGAATTTTATCGTATTGTTTATCGGGCTTTCCTTATTTTCTACTAGTTTAGGAGATACATCCTTTTTAGCGGTGATTCAAAAGCCACTATCTTTTGTATCGGATTATCCAATGCTCGTCTTATTTTTGATTCAAGCTATCTTTGTTTTACTTAGTATGTTCGGAGTTCACCCAATTGCGACAGTAGGAATATTAACAGGAATCATTACACCTTTGTTGGAAGTTATGAATCCTGTGAGTATCACACTTGTTCTCATAACTGGCTCTGTAGCAACATTCACAGTCGGTACGTACGGATTGCTCGTCACATTAACAGCCATGGGTACGGAGCAAAGCCCATACCGTATTACTATACAAAATATGCCTTTCGCAATCGGCTTGTGGATCGTCGGAACACTTGTTGCCTACCTTTTATTATAATAGAAGAGAAGGACAGGTTTCCTGCCCTTCCAATAATAGCAATAAAGATACCAAAATTATTCCAACTTTTTCAAAATACCCCCTTTTTTAATTAGACATTCATTTTAAAATAAAGTTTCAAATTCTTTGTTTAACTAACCAGCTTTTACTTCAACAAGCAAAGCTATAACCTTTTCTTGTACTATTCTGCGTCAATAGTTGAAGAATATCAGAAACAGGAGCAATCACATATGGCTGCTCCTGTTGTTCAAGTAATGCTCCCGATAGTTTAAGTACAATATTTCACAATCTTTCTTGTAGAAAAAGAAAAAAGGTGAACTTCATTTTGAAGCATAGCACTCTATAGTTGAAAAATTGGGCTACAATTTATTTAGAAACATTCTTACACTGTAGAATATATCTTCTTTTTCAGTTACGACCTTAAAGCCATTTTTAACCACATTCTTCGTTCCTTCATCAAGTGGCTCTTTAACCCACTGGTCTGTTACAACCCCGTATTCTACCTCTAAGCCATTACCATAGAAGATTCTTAGAGAGGTCAAAATCCCCCATTCTTCAAGTGTACTACTCTCAATATTATCGAAATTAAATTCGTTTTTAATAATATCTAAAGTAAGGTCTTTATTTGAAGAAATAATAGTTAAATCAACATCTGAATTTGAGTGAAAGTCACCTCTTGCAAATGAACCCACAACTGCCACACCTTTTATATGTGTTTGTTGCTCGGACCATTCCTTAAAATTTTCCAGAAGTAAATCTGCCTTCTTTTTAATTTCCAAAAGTTATCGCTCCTTGAAATCGTTTTAGAAATTTTTACAATTCTTCAACTATCCTGCCTCTTTAGTTTAACATTAATTTCCTTTTCATTGACATGGAAAAAGCATCCCTTGTTTAAGGAATGCACCGTTTGTTTAAGTACATATCTTCACAATCTGAGATCAAAACATATCCTCCTTTATATTCATGTCTACCTTCTTGTTTAACTCTTGTTCTGTCAGTTAGTCAGCCAATTACATAGTTTTTTGGACTATATAAAAATAATTCTTTTTCTATAAAATTTAAAATACAC
>NZ_KZ454943.1:4011721-4070827 GCF_002797395.1 Bacillus solitudinis | reverse complement strand
CAGCTTTTTTAAATTTATCCGCTGCCACCATTTCACAAGATGTACTGAAGAACACGTTGTCTTCTTTTAGTAAAGAGATTCGAAATTCATTTATCACAACTGCATCCCTCAGAGGCTACTCATTAGCCCTGCTGTGGAGTCCGTTGGAGATTATGGTCGCAGTATCGCTATTTGCCACAGGGGTTGATTATGTAACCATCTTGCCATGGCTCGTTTTTATCGCGGTTGTTGCCTATCTATTAGATTCCGTTTTTGGACGCTTGTATTATAAAAAGTACACATTCGAAGATGTGGGAGTTGACCAACAGCCAAAAATCAATAAAAAGGAAATAACGAAAAAAATGATTCAGTTCGTCTTTGCACTTATCTTATTCCTGACACTTGTTGTATTGATTGGAAATCTGATTCATTTAAACTTTATTTTAACCGTTACCATTATTATTTTCCCATTTGCTTTCATTTGGTCGTTACTAATGAAAAGACGGAGAAGTTTTTGGACAATTGGATGGAATAATTGGAAAACAAAAACAAATACCATGCAGAATTTTATCGTATTGTTTATCGGGCTTTCCTTATTTTCTACTAGTTTAGGAGATACATCCTTTTTAGCGGTGATTCAAAAGCCACTATCTTTTGTATCGGATTATCCAATGCTCGTCTTATTTTTGATTCAAGCTATCTTTGTTTTACTTAGTATGTTCGGAGTTCACCCAATTGCGACAGTAGGAATATTAACAGGAATCATTACACCTTTGTTGGAAGTTATGAATCCTGTGAGTATCACACTTGTTCTCATAACTGGCTCTGTAGCAACATTCACAGTCGGTACGTACGGATTGCTCGTCACATTAACAGCCATGGGTACGGAGCAAAGCCCATACCGTATTACTATACAAAATATGCCTTTCGCAATCGGCTTGTGGATCGTCGGAACACTTGTTGCCTACCTTTTATTATAATAGAAGAGAAGGACAGGTTTCCTGCCCTTCCAATAATAGCAATAAAGATACCAAAATTATTCCAACTTTTTCAAAATACCCCCTTTTTTAATTAGACATTCATTTTAAAATAAAGTTTCAAATTCTTTGTTTAACTAACCAGCTTTTACTTCAACAAGCAAAGCTATAACCTTTTCTTGTACTATTCTGCGTCAATAGTTGAAGAATATCAGAAACAGGAGCAATCACATATGGCTGCTCCTGTTGTTCAAGTAATGCTCCCGATAGTTTAAGTACAATATTTCACAATCTTTCTTGTAGAAAAAGAAAAAAGGTGAACTTCATTTTGAAGCATAGCACTCTATAGTTGAAAAATTGGGCTACAATTTATTTAGAAACATTCTTACACTGTAGAATATATCTTCTTTTTCAGTTACGACCTTAAAGCCATTTTTAACCACATTCTTCGTTCCTTCATCAAGTGGCTCTTTAACCCACTGGTCTGTTACAACCCCGTATTCTACCTCTAAGCCATTACCATAGAAGATTCTTAGAGAGGTCAAAATCCCCCATTCTTCAAGTGTACTACTCTCAATATTATCGAAATTAAATTCGTTTTTAATAATATCTAAAGTAAGGTCTTTATTTGAAGAAATAATAGTTAAATCAACATCTGAATTTGAGTGAAAGTCACCTCTTGCAAATGAACCCACAACTGCCACACCTTTTATATGTGTTTGTTGCTCGGACCATTCCTTAAAATTTTCCAGAAGTAAATCTGCCTTCTTTTTAATTTCCAAAAGTTATCGCTCCTTGAAATCGTTTTAGAAATTTTTACAATTCTTCAACTATCCTGCCTCTTTAGTTTAACATTAATTTCCTTTTCATTGACATGGAAAAAGCATCCCTTGTTTAAGGAATGCACCGTTTGTTTAAGTACATATCTTCACAATCTGAGATCAAAACATATCCTCCTTTATATTCATGTCTACCTTCTTGTTTAACTCTTGTTCTGTCAGTTAGTCAGCCAATTACATAGTTTTTTGGACTATATAAAAATAATTCTTTTTCTATAAAATTTAAAATACACCTTGAATTTACATGAGAGTCTATTTTTCATCTTATAAAACTTTATAAAATTGGTGTAATTTTCATTGACAGTCTAATAAAGTAAATGCTATGATTCAATTCGTAATAATTTCGATTTAGAGGGAGTGTTTTGAAAAAATGAGTTCATTTACAAAATTATTAAGCGTACTTAGTATCAGTTTCTTGCTAGTGGCGTGTCAGACTTCAAATTCATCGGAAGAAGCTTCTAGTGCTAATGAATCGTCCGAAAATAGTGCAGCTGAAGCAGATGCCGAAAGCTCTTCTGAAGTCAAAGAGCAACAATCAGAAAATCATGAACATGAAAGTGAACACGATCATAGTCATGGCCATGATGAAGAAGCAGAACAAATTTATAACGGGTATTTTGAAGACAGTCAGGTAGAGGATCGTCCACTCTCCGATTGGGAAGGAGACTGGCAATCTGTCTATCCATTCCTGCAAGATGGTTCGCTTGACGAAGTATTTGCTTATAAAGAGGAAAATAAAGGTGATATGACAGCTGAAGAATATAAGGAGTATTATGATGTAGGGTATCAAACAGATGTTAACCGTATCGTAATTCAAGAGGATACAGTAACGTTCTTAAAAAACGGAGAAGAGATTTCTAGTGAATATATCTATGATGGGTACGAGATTTTAACATATGATGCGGGAAACAGAGGAGTGAGATACATATTTAAATTAGCGGAGGAATCTGAAGAAGCTCCTTCATATATTCAATTTAGTGATCATGGTATCTATCCGACTAAAGCTGATCACTACCACTTGTATTGGGGTGACGACCGTGAAGCATTATTAGATGAAGTCACAAACTGGCCTACCTACTATCCATCAGAAATGGATGGTCATGAAATCGCTCATGAGATGATGGCGCATTAAATATATATAGGTAGTTTCTGAAGATACTAACCTCGATAAAAAACCTCCTTGCTGAAAAAGGATTTAGAGTGTATAAAAACCAATTGTTTTTATACCGGGTTCCGTTTCCTATCGCAAAAACAGAAATTACAAACAAATATGCACCTTTATTTGCACCCAATTTTGTAACAAATTTAAATGGCTCAATTCATACGAACCGAGCCATTTTTTTATTTTTATTAACTGTTTTTTTGTTCAACTAACGCACCCTTTAGCTTAATAAAGACTAGCTTTCTTCCCATCTTAAAAATGCCCAAAATTGCAATTTCTCCATTTCTAACGGAAACCTATGATTTATATACTCTTCTTTACAGTATATATTACGGGTGAATATTCCTTTCCAAACTATATTTTTCCAATCCTGTTCTTGATGATATTCTTTTGTAAATACTTTTGCTTCAAAAAATAGAAATAAGCCAAAGAGTACAAAAAATATAGGACCGAAACAATGCCACACCTTTAATCATGACCGTCCTATACACACATACAATCGCTCTTTTACTAACAGAAATAAATTAAATTTTCCTATTGGAGGGATTGATTTTGATTCTGTCAAAAGCGTGGGAATGTTATGAAGCCGACAGGAGAAATCTAAATTTGCCTTACATATACGGTAACATAACCCAAGCTGGGAGAATATCATACTGGTGTAAAGAAAGGAGAGCTGTTAAGTGAACAACAACATCCAAATGAATCCTCATCAATTTCAGGGTGATTACCATCCTGACCAAATTAAAGGTCTATGTAAAAAGTATATGAACTACCATGTTATAGGACAACTGAGTGATGGATCACAGTTTGATGGTATTATCGATAGCATGGATGAAGAAGGTGTTACTATGTTAGTTCCCGAAGATGTTGATGCAGGACAAATGAATAGGCAATTTGGCTATGGAGATGATGATTACTACGATAATGATTATGATTACGATGATTACGGACGACCTCGCAGGAGAAGATTTCGTCGATTCCGCCGACGTCGTTTCCCATTTCGTTTTTTTAGAAGAATATTCCGTTACCCATATTACTACCCTCCTTATCCTTATTATCCCTGGTATGGATACGGTGGTGGATACTAGTTATAGCCCCTTTAAATAGTGATTTAAGGCAGCATAAATGCTGCCTTTTAAACTGAAGTAGCGCCAACAATAATGTAATCTTAAAAAGAATACTATAACTTCAATATTAAACTCCCTCTTTAACACAAAAGCGACTGCTCTTATTGAACAATCGCACCCGTTACTTTAAGTACATTCCTTCACAAACTTTTTGCAGAGAAAAAATTACCACTATTTCACAATGACCAAAATGTTATTATCTATATTTTCGCAACCATCAAGAATGTAATCAGTTCTCTCTGTTGTTTCGACCACTTCAATTGAGGTACAATTCGTAGTTTTTATGCTTCCTTCACCAAATTTATCTCTTCGTGTGTCCGTTGTTGATTTTATAATTTCACCATCGTATTGACTATTAGGGGATTATTCAAGAAAAGCCCTCGTTAGTTAAAGATTATCTATTTACATAAACAAAATCTCTTTTAATAATATTATCAGTTCTTTATCTGTTTTAACTTTCAGCCAAACTTGTTCCATTCAGAAATGCAAACGTTTTTTTATAATCGGATTATGTACCTATTACGACTTATTTAGGTGAACACCCACCACCTCTATACACTTTTATTGGATAAGGGTTGTCTTTGATGTATTTGTAATCATTTTTCAATTTATTTCTTTTTTTCCTTAAACTATTTAATTCCTGTTTTGTATAGGTTTCAGCCTCTTGAGATATCTCCCTAATCTGTAAGGTAAAAATTAGGCCATCCAATTCCTTACTTTTATGAAAATTTGAAACCAAGCTTCCGAGTTTTCTTGTTCTTTTTAGCGTTTCACTTTTAAATACAATATTTAAATAACCCTTTTTATTAAATGAAACCTCAATTTCTGAATTGATTATTAATAAATCATTTTCGTAATGTATTTTTTCTTTTATATCTTCGCTTACCTTGAGAGAACAAGTGTAATACAGACCATTTAACTTTTTTTGATTTTATACGGCTTTATTTGGATAGGATTATATTTAATTTCATTCCAATTAATTAAAGTTGTTATAGAACTTGCTCCAATATGAGTTGTCTCTGCATTGAAATTCATAGAATTTTTCACCACCAAAGATTCATTCATTGCCACTATAATTGTAAACTTATGCTTTACTCATATATCAGGTTGCTAACTACGACCAACAAATAATATTAAACTAATAGTCGTCGTGCTTTTTCCCCCTCGTATAACATTAAATTGTTTAAAAATAACCTTTTTCTTTTCAACTCTATTGCCATTTAGTTTAACATTAATTTCCTTTTTATTAAAATAGAAAAAGCATCCCTTGTTGAAGGAATGCTCCCGATAGTTTAAGTGCATTATTTCACAAAGTTAGCTCAGTTAGATAAGGTTTGCTGCGCATTATATTTGTATTGTGCAGCAAATGATTTTGTTTTATTATTTGTTATTCTTCGACATAAGCACCCCGGTTTGTTTAATTACATTTCTTCCAAAACAATTGATACAGCCAGTTATTTCAATAGTAATTCTTTTCCCATCAGTTATTTTGTCAACTGAAATTTATTCACCAGTGCGACCGCTAAAAATTAACCGACGGCGATTTTTACAGTGTAGCAATGTATAAAGACGGAAGAAAAATTCAAGAAGCTGTAGATAAATTTAATCAGCAAGTAGTGAAACCTCTTATTGATCACCAAAATGTGTAGAAATAAACATTCCCCATTAATATTCTTTTACTATACTTGAATTAGAAAGAAGCGATTACCATGAGCAATTCGCTTCAGTTACTTTAAAAAATTCATTCATAATATTCATAGTTGATTTCATCTTGATTTAGTTAGTTGCTGTCTGTCTTCTACTTGTGGAGGTTCCTCCATCCATCCTTTTTTAATCATTATTTCTCCACCTCTTTTTGCAAAAGTGTAAATTTTTGGTGTAAGAACTGCCATGGTTCTCGGTAGATCACTTCGCAAACTAAAAGCTCCTCCAAGTGCATTGCTACCAAGTCCGAAAGTGGTTAACAAATTGGTAATATACATCATGATCTTATCAGAAAATGGAGCAACAGTAGAATTGGTAGCTTTCCCAGCATGAGTAGCTGGTGGTTCTATATAATCCTCACGTAAATATTCACCTAATGTGGTTTCTATATCTTTTGATAATTTCATCCCTTTAACAAAATACTCTTTTACTTGATTATCTTGCGCTACTTGGGCAAACCCCATCATTAATTGCATTCCTGATAAGTTTGTCTCAATAGCATGATGGATCAGAGATAGTTCAATTGTATTTAACGAACGTGTTTCCTTTAATAAATTAAATCCTGATAAATAATTAATATTCTGAACAAAGGAAACTTCCTTTGGCATAGAAACATATGCCGGACGTGCAAGAACCCCTTTTTCTAAAAGAAGTTGGACACATTGATCATACACATCTTGTGAATTTGTTGTTAATTGCTTAAAAAAATTCCGTATGTCTTTACGATAGGCCATAGTTGAGTAGAGAGCAAAAAGACTAGTCTCTATTTTACTCATCATATGTAAAAACATTATTTCATACAGAAAATTGAATAACTTCGGAGCTCCTTTAATTACGTCGCTTTCGGTAAAACCAATAGGAATAGCTGCTCCTTCTTGTTCAAAAATATTTTTTATTTTTTCTACTGTTTGTGCTGAAGCATCGTAACTTAACATTATTATTTGTTGTATTTCTTTATCATCAGTATGTTCAAGAAAATGCTCTAAAAACCTCATTAACATCGTTTTATCCTGATGAGTCATCCATAAGTTTCCTAATTCCGATGATGTTATTGGTACATTGTTTGAATTAGTCATTAAATTATTCTCCCTTGTTTCATTTTTATATAGCTATTAAGAATAAGAAAGTGGTCGGTTCTATCTTGCCCTCCCTATATTAAAACTACTATCATAATCGTAGTCCTTCACTCTTGCATTTATCAAAAATTCCATAAAGTCATTTCCTTTATGAACATCTAAAATGCTTTGACCATAATCTAAAAATTTTGTTACCTCTTCCTTTGATAGATGCCTCGTATCTAAAGGAAATTGTTCCATATCTCTAACTGCATCCATTAACTTATCAAGTATTTCTTTTCCTTCAACTGTAATTGTTACTATTTTATATCTAGATTGTTCTTTATTTGTTGTTACATTTATAAAGCCTCTTTTTTGTAGTGGTTGTAGTAATCTTGTAACAGTAGAAGTATGCCAGCAACCTAATTCACTTATTTTTGAAGGGGTAAGTACATTCTTATTAGTAGCGAGTAAAAATAATATATGCTGTTGAGCAGATGATATATTAAATTTTCTTTCTAATTCGGCCCACTTCTTTTCCATGCAAAAATACAATGCTCAAACAATTAAAACAGTTTTTTGTTTAAGCAATATATTCACTATCCATCATCCTCACTGTAAGTACAATTGTAAATACAAGTAATATTATTTTACTCTTAAGAAAAAATATGCATAAAAAATAAGAGGAGAATAATATTCGCCTCTTATTAAACTCAACTACTCGTTTAAGTACATTCTTTCACAAAGTCACCCAAAATTGAAGACAATTGTTGCACAGTATGTAGTCTACTATGTATTAAGAAATGATACTTACTTCTTCTCAACTAACCTGCCACATTAGTTTAACATTAATTTCCATACGGTTGACATAAAAAAGCATCCCTTGTTGAAGGAATGCCCCCGTTAGTTGAAGAACTTTTGATTTTATTTGGTTCTTTTTCGATATGGATATAACACCGTATCAACCCAATTACGAAACAATTTATAGGCTTCTTTATCCGTTTTTTCATTACCTAAGAATAACCCCATGAAGTCATCATGATAATGTTCCTTATCACCATATAATGCTTTAAATTCGTTATCATCTTCAAAATCATCAAAAAATACATCCAATGTTTTATCTTGTCTTTCCCAAGCAATCGCCTCAATAAACGGGGTAAATTGGTCTTTATAATTGTCTATATGTAGGTGATTACCACTATAATTTTCATTATCAAAATATCTTATTTTAGTCATATTTCCCCTCCTAACGATATACCAAGTATTATTCCCGCCTCTGTTTAGTTTTCGAAACTAAATAAGTCTTATTCAATTATTCTGCTTGGTTAGCACAATAATCATTTTAGCTAATCGATGACATACATATAAATACCATTCAGAACCATAAGTTAAATAAACTCTAGTTCTATGACCGACCTTCTTGCTTAATTTCTTTAATAAATCTGGTCTAACGCCATCCAAGCATTTCAATTTCAATTTTTGGGGAACACTATATCGTTTGTTTGTGAGTTTTTGTAAAATCTCTTCCATCATGAGTTAATCAGTAAAATGAACACTTTTAAAAGGTTAAAGAAAAGAACACGGAACTTCCGTGTTCTTTTCCCACTTTTCATTATTGGTCATACGTTTGTAATAGTGTCATAAATTCAGTGAGACCCAATTCTGATGCTAAATCAATGGCTGTGTCTCCTTCTGCATCAGTTATATATGGATCTGCGCCAGCATCCAACAGTATTTTGACTGATTCTAAATCTTCCATCATTAGAGCTGAATTTAGTGGTATCCATCCAAATTCATCTTTGAGATTAGGATCAGCTCCATATTCAATTAATAGTTGAACAATGTCAGTGTTTTCAAAATCTATTGCAGTAATCAAAGGAGTTTCCCCATATTCGCTTAATTCGTTGGGATCGCTCCCTTCAATTAATAATCGCTCAACCTCTTCTTTTTCTCCGTTCATACTAGCTTCCATTAAAGGAGTGTAATCTGCAAACATAAATTCACTAAACCAGTAATCAAATTCCTCCATTGTTTTTACCGTAGCAAAGCCAATTCCTACGACTAGAGCTGGGAAAATTAAGAACAATACAATAATAACAATTACCATCTGTTTCATTCTTGATACAAGTGAAACACTAGGTTGTTCAAACATAAATTCTTCAATTGCGTGAATACGTTTTGGAATAGGAGGATGAGTAGAAAGTAATTCTGCTACTGTAATCAACAAACCTTTTTTTTCATTGTATTGATTTAAGTAAGCCTCAAGGTTTACTTCTTTAAACAAACGTCTTCCAGCTGCAAGAACCAACAAACCGTTTATTGCATTTTGTGGATGATCCGTATAATAAGCCGCCATCCGATCGCAAGTATATTCCGCCATCCTTAAGTAGCTTGTCCCAATAAATGGTATCCACATAGCAGGAATAACAAATAGGTTTTTAACAATATGGTTTCTTTTAAGATGAGAAAGTTCATGAGCAATAACATAATCAATGTCAAACTCATCTGAATCATATGCAATATCAACAAAATCAGAATATAATACGATCATGTTCTTTCCAAAATAACCAAGTACCTTTGTCGCGAATGCGTTTAACATCCCACCAGATTCAATAACATAAACTTCTGGAACCCGCCTCAATTCCATTTTCCTACTCAATTCTTCAACCTTATTGTAAAGTCCTGGGAATTGATTATCCCTTAATAACACACCGTTTATCTGAATGTGAGCCATCGAAAATATATGGGAGATTAAAGAGATAAGTGCCACCCCAAATAAGATAACGGCACCAATAATAGAAAAAAGAAAGCTAATTACAATTATGATACTAACCAAAATACACAAAGCGTATAAAAGATTTTCATGTTTGTGAACCAATAAGGGTTTAGTTTGATCCAATGGAATTCCTCCTAACACTTCACCCATTTTTAAAAGGATTAAAGAACTTATTCAGCCCTTATTACTATTGTTTTCGCTACATAATCGTGTAGTGCCCGTTTTGATTTTCCAGCAGCCATTAAAAAACCAACAAATAAAATTAAATATGATAGGAGTTTCCCCAATACCTCTCTAACAAACATTCTTCCCATTTTTACTCTCTCGCCATGTAAAGTTGCTACTCTTATTCCTAAAATTTTCTTCCCAATAGTTTGACCATTGTAAATGGTTTGAAACCAAACATAGTAAAGAATGGAGACAATTATACTTAGTATAAGAGGTAAACCTGTATTTGCTCCCTCTAAATTAAATCCACCACCAAATATGAAGGAAATGATCATTTGCAAAATACCTAAAAATATCCCATCTATAATCATCGCAACAGCACGTATCCAGAAACCAACTCTTTCCATTCTAAAACCTCCTTTAATTGCTATATTTCCCGCCAACGAAACCAATATGTAAATTCTATTTTAAAAAATGGGTATCTTAAGAATTAACCTAATAACTCAGTTCGTTAAAATGGATAAATTCATTTAAGGAGATTAATTGAATAAAACGGTTTCAAGTAAGTAATTCTCCACCTATAACGCAATAAGAGCTGCCGCATCGACAACTCTTTGTTCCACTCTAGCACCCGATAGTTTAACAAGTGAAATAATATAACTTATATAACTTCAAATATTATTGTAATAACTAAACTTTGAATAAGAAGGACCAACGTAAAACCCCAACTTATTATTTTACCTTCTTTTTTCATTATAAACGCTTGAGTTAAGTAATTAATTATAAACATAATGATGATTACAATTATCAATGAAAACCAAAAAGGAGATGTGTAAGTTATCGTCATTTTTCTTATTCCCCACTTTCAACTGAGTTTTTCTATATAGTAAACGTCACCCCATATTCTAATCGCACCAATTATTAATTTAATTGGTGCGTTGCAATAGTTCTTCTTATTAAACATCAGCACCCTTTAGTTAAAGCGGAGAATTTCACAATTTCTACTGTAATTTAACGTATTCGAGTTACAAAATATTAATAAAAAACAGAGTTAATTCTACGAATTTTGCAAGTTAACTCTGTTTTTATTTGAGTTAGTCTAATATGTTTTCCACTGGTTTTGTAATTCGTTTTTGAATTAGCCAGCCCCCTAAAATGAAAGCAGTAATAATGATAAATACAATCGGTAACTGAAAGACTGTCCAATTAGAAGGGGCATAATGTTTAATTTGATGTGCATTTTCAATCGTTTCAAGATAGGACTCCTGATATTCATATTGTACAATCCATTGATCATTGGCCATTGCTACAGTTCCTATATCATAATCATTCGGAATGATTGTCTCTATAATCTTTCCATTTTCTCCAATAATAAGTTCTGCTTGTGAATAATCAATTGGAAAGAAATTTTTAGGGCCTTCTTGTAAATATATAACATCATCTTCATCTATATTTTCAGTAGAGAATACAGCTAATTGCTCCAGTTGCCCGCTATATTCTTGGAAAATGGCTTGGAGTGCTATTTCATCTATAGTAACTGGTGTCGATAATACGGAGAATGTCTTTTCCATAATATCTTGCTTTTGCTGTTCAATTACTTGTGTCTTTTCTCGCTCATCATTAAGTTCGGACAACACGTTCAAAGAGTATATAAAAAATCCAATCGTTACGATGAGTGCAACCCAAAAGAAAATACTTAAAAATTTCGTGAAATTTTTCTGTGCATTGAAAAAATGAGCGATTTTTTGAAAAGGTTTTTTTTGTTCTATGCGAGCTGGGATTTCCGATTGCTCTTGAATATCAAATTCTACACGCATTTGATTCAGAAGCTCAGCACATTGTTCGCATGTGGCGATGTGTTGCTCTATAAATCTTGAACTTTCCTCACTGCATAGTTGATCTATATACGATGGTAATAAATCACGCACAATATAACATTCATTCTTCATTCATATTTCCTCGCTCTCTTAATTTTATTTTAGCTCGATAAAAGGTTACCCTTGCCCAATTTTCATTTTTAAAGTGTATTTCTCCAATTTCTTTAAAGGTTAAGCCGCCTAGTATACGAAGTAAAACAATTTCTTTATACGGTTCCTCTAATAAATGAATCATCCGATAAAGTTCAATTTTATTTTCACTTTCAATAAGGTTGTTTTCTACTGAAGGTAATTGGTTCAGTAGATGTGATGAGTGAGGTTGTTTGACTTGTTTATCCACGTACTTATAATATGTATACTTTGCAATTTGGCAAAGCCAAACTGACATCTTGCATTCGCCATTATAAGTGTTGATTGAACGAACAGCCTGATAAAAAGTCTCTTGTGTTAGTTCCTCTGCTATGTCTACATTACGACAAAGGACCATTATATATTTAAAGACTTGATCGGCATATTGTTCATAGACTTCCGTAAGCTCTCCCAATGTTCTACCTCCTTTCAACCTATATATCTAAAAAATAATCGTTTCGTTACAAACTTTTTATTATTTTTATCATTCGCTATATTTTAACATTTTTATATGCGACTATTAGAAATAGTAAAATCATTCTAAACGAGCCAGCAGAACAATAAAAAAACCGAAAAGTTGGTTTGTCCAACTTTTCGGTTTCCAATCTTTTTTGAAATTTCAGTTGTTTATAGAATTTCTATCAATTATTTTCAATTTTAATTATTCAATTCACAAATTCGAGAAAAGCTCCCTTTAGTTGACTAACAATTACTCGATTACTAATTTCATTTTCCTTCCACCCCTATCTACGAACCTGTTACCTTTATAAAACGAAAAAGATTCTATATAAAAAAGAAAAAATCCTTCTTCAATTACTCTTCCAAATAGTGGAATAAGGAAAGCGACGTTTCACTGTTCAAGCATCGCCCCCGTTAGCCATCCAGGAAGCGCAAAAATTTGCGCTTCACCACAGAGAATGAAAATGGTTTGGAACTGTTTATACTAATTATTAATCCAGTCAATGTAGTCCATAGCTTCATAAATTTGGCGGTCCCCCACTTTTTTTAAAACGAATGAGCTACATCTTCTTTAGTAGTCTTTTCTCTAATTCACAGAAGTTTTATTTTCATGGTAGTTCAATATAATCTCCATTTTTCTACTCTTTGTTGTCATCCCAATTGCCCTATAAAATTCAATGGCAGATGTATTTTCTTCGGATACTCCCAATTCAATACTATAATTCATTGCACCCATATCTAAAGTAAAATCTTCAGTTTCCATATATCCAATTCTTACAGAATCAACCGTTTTTGAATACACAAACTCTCATGAATAAGTAATGTGTAATAACACTGAATACAGCAACTCCTTAGTAAAGATAAGCGGTCTAATACTTTATTTTTCAGACTAATACTTTGAGGTCTTAAACCTCTAACCAGTTGCGTCCCCATGAAGGCTGGCACATAACTATTAGGCTGTGTCTGGCCTATTTATGTAATTTATACTTGACTTGGTGTATACTTTATTTTACATTATGTATATATAAATTTACTTTATGTAAAAAACAGTATACAGGAGGTAAAACATGACCTATCAAGAAAAGAAGAGCATCGTATCACTGATCAGCACAATCATTATTTTTGGAGCTTATAGTGCATACATGTATCCGCAGTATCCCGATGATTTGCAGGATTCAACGGAAACTTTTCGTTTTTGGGGTTCCTTCGTTCTCATCTTGACGTTGGTTTCCATTGTTGCGCATATCGTGAACAGCATTGTTTTCAACATCATCTTCCGAATAACGACGGGAGAAAAGGAACCATCCTTTGCAGATGAAATGGATAAAATTATTGAACTGAGATCATTTCGAAATTCCTTCTTTGTGTTTGTTCTTGGTTTTCTTCTTGCCATGGGATCGCTGGTGATCGAACAGCCGTTACAGGTGATGTTCGTGACCCTGATAATTTTCGGATTTATCTCAGATGTGACCGGTTCTGTCACAAAACTTTATCACTATCGGAAAGGAGTTTAATATGAGCAAAAATCTTGTCGGCAATCATATCAGAAAATTACGCTTCAACCATGATGAAATGACGCAGCTGCAATTGGCTGACAAGGCCGGCGTAACAAGACAAACCATTGTGGCTTTAGAAAAGGGGAATTACTCCCCATCTCTAGAACTAGCTTTTCGTATTGCTAACGCCTTTAACTTACCTTTGGAAGAGGTATTCTTTTATGGGGACAACACAAAGAAGTAAGAACTAAAATTTTCTTTGTTTTGTTTGGAATGTACGTTGAAACGCATACAGTACTGCGTAAATCCGTTTAAGGAGCTGTATTATGAAAACGAATGTCTACGATGAAAATCAATCCCCCGATGTTCCGCAACATAATGAGAAACCTGAGCATCAGAAAACCCAAGAACCGGCAAAAGCGGTTTCGTCAAAGTGGCTCATCGCCGCACTACTCGTGTTGAGTGCCGTTCCGATCGTCGCAGGGGCCTTGCGTATAACCGAGCTGGTGGGCGGCGCGGAAATCACTCCGGACAACGCGCGGTTCTTTGCATCGCCCTTGCCGGTGGTGTTGCATATCTTGACGGTTAGTGTATATGCCATTCTGGGTGCATTCCAGTTCTCGAACGGTTTCCGGCGGCGCCGACCCGGATGGCATCGTGCAGCCGGACGCTTCCTGGTCTTATGCGGACTGTTGGCCGGGCTTACAGGGCTGTGGATGACTCTGTTCTATCCCTGGGCGGATGGCACCGGTGAGTTGCTTTATGTATTGCGGCTCCTGTTTGGTTCCGCCATGGTAGTGTCCATCCTCCTCGGCTTTGCCGCAATTCTGCGAGGGGACGTGATCCGGCACCGGGCATGGATGATTAGAGGCTATGCGATCGGGCTTGGTGCTGGTACCCAGGTTCTGACCCATTTGGCCGGGGTATTGATCATTGGCCCACCTAGTGAACTCAGCGGAGCTCTATTAATGGGTACGGGTTGGGTGATTAACCTTATCGTAGCCGAATGGGCTATCCGCAAGCGGTCGTAATGATGTATCCATCGAGTCATTATCTAACAATCAACTAAAGGAATATTTAACTGAATCAAGCGAACACTTAAAACCTTCCAGCTTAGCTCACCGTATCCGTTTTTTGCACTCCTTGTTTCGATGGTCACATAAAGAGGGACATATTCCTTCAAACCCAGCTTCTAAGATTAAGGCGCCAAAGGTCGAGAAACGAATCCCAAAGTTTCTAACAGAAAGAGAAATCGAACATCTCAGGGAAGCTTGTAAAGTGCCCATGGAGAAAGCACTGTTTGAGTTTATGTTTTCAACTGGATTCCATATTGGTGAATGGAGCACCTAACGATGTCATACAGAGTTTACTTGCCATGAAAAAACGGAGACCACACGCATTTATGTTAGCTAAGTAGCCGACTCAGACAAGAGCTTTATAGAAAATATTTTTAATTACGTCAAAAAGAGCAGCACTTTAGTTGGTACCGACCCCCGAAAGTTAGAGTAGAAAATCTAACTTTCGGGGGTGTTTTTATGGCTATATATAGTGAAAAATTTAAAATAAAGCTTGTCACTGAGTATATTAAAGAAATGCACCTGCTGTTGAATATCCTTTCTATTGAATATTATCGTTGTACTATGTAGCAAATGACTTTGTTTTGATAATTTTAAGTCAATAATCATTTGGTCTTCTTGTGCAGCTAAACGATAGTCCGTTCCAATGCTATACGTTACTAGTTTCAAATTTTCTCCTCCACTTTCGAATTAGTTAACTATTTCTTATGGCATAACTGAATTGTAAACGCTATCATATAACTTAAAAAAGAACCCATATTTTACTTTGAAAGGGGCTATTTTTGAGGTGAAGGGAGAAGAACAGGGACGGTTTGGAATCAGTGAAAGATCGGAACTTTTGATTCAAAGAACTAAATATAGAGATGGTAAGTCTAAAAAGGTACTATCTGTTCCATCTGGGAATTTATTTCGTAAATGAAATAATACTTTTTCACCAGTCTGAGACGGTTCCACTCCTTGAAGGATTGATTTGAATAATTAAAAACTAAAATCATGATAATAAGAAAAAGGATGTGAGTTTATGAAAAGCGACGAAATTGTTATTGAAGAATTAAATACTTTATTAAGAGGGACATACATGGGGATACGTGCTCTAGACCACCATATTCAAAAGCTAGATAATACTGAATTAAAACAAAAGTTTCAATCTATGCAACAGGAGGTTAAACAGAATGCTCAAAAACTGGCTCAACGAATCCAAGATTTAGAGGGCGTTCCTGCTAATAGTGAAGGCATATCTGGAAGAATGCACAGCTTTATGCATAATCTGATGCTTTCTGAAAATACAAAGGATATTATTGAAGATGCTTTAAAAGGGGTAGATAATTATGGTATTCATTACTCAGAGGAGGTAGCCAAGGGAGACTTAGACCTAGAAAGTAAAAGAATTGTCGAGGACGTTATTAATAGTAATCGTAGACATGCTGAAGAGTTAAGACAATTACTCCAGTAACTTATGCAGTTGTTACTTTGTTTATCTAATCTGCCTCTCAGTAAAATCCCATCTCCAAGAGTATGCATAAGTAACATTTTCTTAAGCCATAACAACATTACTGTTAAAACTACCTCCACTAATCTTTTGGTAGTTAGTTTAATTCGGCTATTGTTTTATTATGTATTCCTTCTTAAAGTAATGTGCATCTTTCGTTTAACATTAACTTTCCATTTATCAACATAGAAAAAGCATTCCATCTTGAAGGAATGCTCCCAATTAGCTTAATAAAAAAATTATTAATTGAGGAACTTATTCTCTTTTTAGAATTAGACTCTCTTCATAATCTTCCCATTCACCAATAATGAACGTTATTTCTTCTTTCTCATCTAAATATTTACATCCATAGCACTCCATTCTCTCACTGTGAAATACATTTGAATTTAACATAAATAACTAATTTCTATCGGTATTTCTTATTGTATTATCGTGCTCCGTTAGTAAAAAAAAGCGTTCCTACCTGTGCCAGAAACGCACCCGTTCGTATTATAAGGTCAGCCAGATAAGAAAATATTTCTGGTTGACCTTTTTTAATATGGTCTTATTATAACGGTAGCCGGGGTAACACGTAACTGCCCGTGGGACGTGATCCCGTCAGCTAAACAGTTTGCCTCCTACTTATAGAAACATGATTGAGGCTGGTTGGGACGTAGATCTCGTATAACAAGCGAAGCTGTGATACTGCAAGAAGGACTAGGGGTACCGGTTAATTTATCTTTTGGAGGGGATATCGAATGAATCCAGTCATTGGTCTGGATGTATCAAAAGGAGAGAGTCAGATTCAGGCTTTTTTAGACAAGGGAAAACCATACCGTAAGAGCTCTAAAGTATCTCATACTCTTGAAGGACTAGATTATCTTGTCTCTAACTAAGTCATTAGACAATTCTGAAAAAACTCCTTTTAACCCCCACTTTTTTAGTGTGACTAATTTAATTTCCTTATCTGCAAAAAAATAAATCTCATTTGCTTCAACGCTAGGGTAGACACGACCAGTTAGCACCTTTTCGCCCCCTTGTACGAATACTTCTACAGATGAATTATCAATAAATAAATGTAGATGCAACAAGTTATCTTGTAATGAAACAGGCGCTTTACGAATTCCCCCTGGGCCCTCACCTGAACGTCTTCGATCAAAAGTAAGAATCTCATCTGCAACATTATAAGAAAACAATGTTTCTTCATTCTGCTGTTGATTTACTCCTAGTTTTAGACCGAAACTCGAAGCTTCCTTCGCATCGATAGTCACTTCCATTTCAAGACAATGCCCTGAAACACCTTCTAACTTCACTTCTCCTTTTATTAAAACATTTTGAAAGGAGACTTCCTTTTTACGTAAAGCTTTTAATTCAGGGACGGGTTCCGTTAAAAGTTTACCATTATTCATTGTTAGTAATCTTGGTAATGTCATTGCCCCAGCCCAACCATATTTTTGCTCAGGCATTTCACTTTCCCACATAGCCATCCAGGCAATCATAATTCGTCGCCCTTTATCATCGATAGTTGTTTGCGGAGCATAAAAGTCAAAACCATAGTCTAACAATTCAAATTCCCCATGGTTTAAAACCCCAATTTCATAATCCAATGTACCAACTACGTAACAAGCCTGGTGCAAATTATGATATAAATCTCCTTCTGGCTTTACACCCTGAGGCGACATAATTAACACGTCATTTCCGTTCAAATGAAAAATATCTGGACATTCCCACATGTATCCAAAATTCCCTTCACCTTTAGCTACTACATTTAGAAACTCCCAATCTATTAAATTTACAGAACGATAAAGGAGAACTTGTCCCTTTTCATCATTTGTCTTCGAACCTAATACGCAAAAATTAAATTCTCCATTTTTCCACACTTTTGGATCACGCCAATGATTCGGATGAATATCACCTGCAGGAGCATCGGTCATAATTGGGTTTTCTGTTAATTTATTAAAGGATATTCCATCTTCACTAACAGCAAGACACTGTACTTGCTTTAGATCAGTATCATGATTGTCACCGGTCCATTTATTTCCGGTATACATCAAGTAAAGTTTTCCGTCCCTTTCGATGGCACTGCCGGAAAAACAACCGTCCACATCATAATCCTCACTTGGGGCCAAGGCGATTGGCAAGTGCTCCCAATGAGCCAAATCTTTACTTTTGGCATGTCCCCAATACATCGGTCCCCACTCTGGAGAATACGGATTATGTTGATAGAATAAATGGTATTCCCCATTAAAATAGATAAATCCGTTCGGGTCATTCATCCAATTTGCTTGTGGAGCCATATGATAGGCTAAACGCCAATGATTTTTTTCTACTTCTGTTTTTTTCTTATAAACCTCTTTGTTTGCTTTATCTATATTTTGCCGATGTCTAACCATCCGCTCACTCCTTCCTTCGTCTCAAGAAACTTCTTATCTTTTACCTCACAATTAAAAAAAGTATGATTTTATCTAAATGAAGACGTATTTATCTTTTAATCTAACTCATAAACCATACATTCATATGGTCTAACTGTAACAATTTCATTCAGCAATGGTGTATCATCGTAGTTTCCTAGTACAATTTTCTTTGACCTTTTCTCAAGGTTTAAATGTACCTCCTTATTTGAAAAATTGGTAATCACAAGTAGTTTTTGATCATTTAAGCTCCGTGAATAGGCATAAACGTCCAAGTGGTCATTGAGATGCTCCTCATATACGCCGTATTTCAACAATTCACTATAGGTCGAGTCTTTCCTTATTTGAATAAGCATTTGATAAAAATAAAACAATGAATTTTTATCCTCTAAAGCTTTCTCCACATTGATTTGTTTATAGTTTTCATTTACTTGTAACCAAGGCTCTTTATTTGAAAACCCACCATTTATCTCTTCACTCCACTGCATCGGAGTTCTAGAATTATCTCGACTTCTTCGATGGACAACTTCCAGCGCTTCTTCTTTAGACAAACCAGCTTCTAACGCAACATTATACTGATCGATGGAAGAGATATCATTATATGAATCAATTGTTTCATATTCAATGTTCGTCATACCTATTTCTTGACCTTGATAAATATAAGGCATTCCTTTTAAGAAAAAGAAGGTAGTGGCAAGCATCTTAGCTGAACGGTTGTTGATATCTTCTTTAGGGATAAAACGATTTAATGACCGTGGTTGATCATGATTTTCTAAATACAACGCAGTCCAGCCATTCTCTTTGATTGCTTCTTGGTTTTTCGTTAGGGCATGTTTGAAATCTAGAAGTGTCCAATCCTTTTTTGCGTACCATTGTCCACTTTCATCCATATCCATATCCACATGATCAAAACGAATCAGCATATCAAAATATCCATCATCGCCACTGTATTCTGATAATTGGTCGAGCTCTACTCCAGGTGCCTCTGCTACCGTAAAAATGTTATATTTTGCAAAAGATTCTGCTTTGAGCTCTGCCAGAAATTTACCGACACCTGGATAATTAGGTTTCACAACCCTTAAACCATCTTGACCATCAGCAATTACAGGCTTGAATTTTTCTGGTTTTTTAATAAATGTTATGGCATCGACACGGAATCCACCAATCCCCTTGTCTAGCCACCAACGAATCATTCGGTAAAGCTCTTCACGAAGATCTTGGTTTTCCCAGTTTAAATCTGGTTGTTTTTTTGAAAAGGAATGGAAAAAATATTGCTCCGTTCCTTTATCATACTCCCAACAAGAGCCTCCAAAAATCGAACGGAGATTATTTGGTGGAGTTCCATCTTCATTTTGATCACGCCAAATATACCAGTCTCGCTTAGAGTTTGTCCGACTGCTTTTAGACTCCATAAACCAAGAATGCTCATCCGAAGAGTGATTAATTACTAAGTCCATGATGATCTTGATCCCCCGAGCATTTGCCTCGTCGATTAATTGGTCCATCTCTTCCATTGTTCCAAATTCCTTCGCGATATCCTCGTAATCAGAGATGTCATAGCCATTATCATCCATTGGTGATTCATAAACAGGACTTAGCCAGATAACATTAATCCCTAGTTCCTTTAAATAATCAAGTTTCTCGATGATACCATTTAAATCGCCAATCCCATCGTTGTTAGAATCCTTAAAACTCCTCGGATAGACCTGGTAAACTACAGAGTTATGCCACCATTTTTCTTGCATATTTCTCCCTCCAAAAACTCCTATTATTTTTTCTCTATCAACATCGAATAAATTTTTAAAAATAATGAAATCGATATAAATGAAATCATTGAAAAGCTGAAAAAGATCAGTAAAAACCTCAATTGATTGACACTAACAAAAAGGATCATAGCGGTTAAAATAATGAGAATAATGCCAATCCATGGTTTTGCCACTGAAAAGACGAGCGCCTTTTTCAGAACATCCTTGACACTAATGTCATAATGTACCATTACAGAAAAGGAGTACATCGTTACGACAAATAAAAACAATCCAAATCCAACAAAAACATATGTGATGAGTGGGAAACTGACGCAAAAGTAATAGATATCTCCGACTGTAACCACCCAGGCGATTGTTAGAACAAGGCCTAATTTAACACTGCTTTTATAATTCTCTTTGTAATAATTCCAATACCCTTTTATAACAGTTTCTTGTTCCTTTTCCATAGCCCAATCACGACTTACTGCAAAAAGTGCAGAAGTGGCTGGGAATACCACTAGAGGAGCAATTAAGGCAAAGTAGATGACGATAAGCAATGATGTGTCTTTTGATTCAACCATGATCAAATTTAGGACGACTATCCCCACAGGAAAAGTGAACAGCAGCCATAATAAATTGGCTAGCGCAAACCTGGAGATCCACTCACTCACTAAATAGAAACCACCCATAAACTTCTCCATTTTCACCCCCCTTTATCTTTAATTACTTAACTGCACCTTCCGAAACACCTTTGATAATTTGTTTTTGTGCAAAGAAATAAAAAATAATGACAGGTATGATCGCAATCGTCAAACCTGCTAAAGCTAAGTGCCATTGACGTGTATATTGTCCGAAGAACATAAACATTCTAAGGGGAATGGTTGACTCCGCATCACTTAAAATAAGAGATGGTAATAAAAAGTCATTCCAAATCCAAATCACATTCAAAATTCCTACGGTTACAGAAATAGGCTTGAGTAACGGGAAAATAATATGACGGAATGTTTGAAACTTCGAAGCTCCATCAATCGTTGCGGCTTCATCAAGGGATTTCGAAAGTCCAGTCATCGCACCATGATATAAGAAAATTGCTAAACTCGAGCCAAATCCCAGATACATAAAAATTAATCCAAAACGATTTAGCATATCAGCTTGGCCAAAAATTGTAATCAAAGGGATCATGACAGCTTGGAAAGGAATAAGCATAGCAGCTACAAACAGAAGTAAAAGGACACCACTTAATTTACTCTTATTCCTCGCTAAGGCATATCCAGCCATAGAAGAAAAGATGACAATAACCGTAATACTAACAACTGTTATCAATAATGAATTAAAGAAAGATTGAACAAACCTTAAATCAATAAATGCCTGGACGAAGTTAGAAAAAATTAGTTCTGACGGTAACCCCAATACATCCTCGAACATCTCACGTTTAGATTTGAACGCATTCACAATCATTAAATAAAAAGGAGAAATCCATAGTAAACCGAATAAAAGACCGAGGACTTGTAACCAAAATAAATTGTTTTTTTTCTTTTTCATTATAAGTCCACCTCGCGTTTTTTATTATAGTAGACTTGTGTGACCGCGATTGCAGCTACCATGATAAAAAATATGATCGCCTTAGCCTGCCCGTAAGCCATTTGATTACTAGTAAATGCGGTATTTACAATATTCATCGCTACCATCTCTGTTGAGTTAAATGGACCTCCATTGGTCAAAGATAAATTTTGGTCGTAAATTTTAAAGGAGGTGGACAGAGTTAAGAACATACTTATCGTAAAAGCTGGGGCTACTAAAGGGAACGTGACGTTTCGAAAACGTTGGAAAGCATTTGCCCCATCAACTTCAGAAGCCTCTAGCAGTTCAGCTGGTACATTTTGCAAATAGGCAATGTAAATAATCATGATATACCCGCCCATTTGCCAACAAGTCAAAATAACAAGTCCCCAGAAACCTGTATTTGGTGTTGATAACCATCCAGTTAATCCCGGTATCCCAAGAGAGTGTCCAATATCAGAAAACACGCTAATAAAAATAAACTGCCAAATGAAGCCTAAAATTAATCCACCGATTAAGTTAGGCATAAAAAAAACTGTACGAAGGAGATTACTTGACCGGAATTTCCTAGTAACGAGTAATGCTAATCCTAAGCCAATGACGTTAAGCATGATGACAGTTACTACTGAAAAGCGTATTGTGAACCAAATAGAACTAGTAAAACGATTATCTTGAAACAGTCGAATATAATGTTCTAAGCCAAGAAATTGGTTATAAGTCAAACCATTCCAATCTGTGAAGGAATAATATAAACCAAGGAGCAATGGAATGATTACGACTAGGCTTAAACTTAATAGAACAGGCGTCAAAAACAGCCAATAAGATAAATCACGATTCCTCATATTGTACCTCCTATAATTTCAAAGGAATGTTATTCCCCTTTGATGTAAAACAGCTAACAAGATAGTGATTGTTAGCTGTTTTTGTAAAGTTCTGCTATCTTCTCATGCTTTCCCACTCATTAACCGAATTCTCAACAACTTGGTCCCATGAGATTTGGTCACCAATATACTCTTGTATGTTAGCACCTAAAATGTCGCCCCACGGACTTGGATATCCCATAAATACCCACCCAATCGTATTTCCTTCAGATGAATATTCATAAATCGTTTGAGATAACGGATCTGCAATCTTAGTTTCATCAAAGCCTTCATACGCTGGAATAAAGTTCAATTGTGTTAAAACAGCTTCCTTACCAATTTCCGATGTGTATAACCAATCTAGGAAGTCTTTTGAAGCTTGAACGACTTCAGGGTCCTTGTTGTTATTAACAACCCAGTAGTTTGGAACGCCAACTGGTAAATGTCCTTCATTCCCTTCAATAGGGATTGGCAGAATACCGATTCCATTTTGGGCAAAGTCAGGATCCATTGCATGAACAGATGGATAGATCCAGTTCCCTTGTTGTATCATTGCTACTCGCTCTAATGAAAAATATTTTTCTACTTGCTGAGAATAGTCAATACTCAAGACAGGTTGAGCAGAATAATTACTTTGAAGATCAACCATTCGTTGTAATTCATCACTTCTCTCAAAGCTAAGGGTGTCGCTTTCATAAGCTTTTTGTACATCATTTTCAAATTCAGGAGCAAGAAATACATTTGCTAAATGATTTCCAGTAACCCATTTTTCTGTTCCAGCTAATGCGAAAACAGCATCAATATTTAATTCCTCTTTTTGCTGATCAATAAGCTGTACGGCTGATTCTAAATCTTCATAAGTAAGAATTTCTTCGGCATTAACCCCAGCTTCTTCAAAAATTCGTTTATTATAAATTAATCCATACCCTTCTAGGTTAAAAGGAAGTCCAAACACTCCCTCTTCCGTTGTAATACCATCTAGTGTTCCCTCTAATGCTAATGATGCAACTTGTGTGTCCGATACATCCGCCAAATACTCTTGATAATCAGCTAATTCAGATGGACCTGCAAGACTGAAAATCTCAGGCTCATCTCCTGCTGAGAACTTTGAACGTAAAGAAGTAAAATAATCAGTTCCCCCACCTACTGCAGCAAAGTCAATTTTCACATTAGGATTTTCCTCCTCATACTGCCGTGCCAATTCTAGAAACTGATCTCTAAACTCTACTTTCCCTTGAAATATATTAATCGAAATTTGTTCTCCTTCAGCAGGAGATTCTGTACCTTCATTTCCTATAGTTTCATTTCCTGTAGCGCCGCCACAACCTACTAACAAAGCCCCCGCAACCATTGAACCTAAAAATAACGATAGTATTTTTTTTCTCATATTTAACTCTCCTCCTTTGATAATTCTAATATGTGATATAAGGGTTTTTTAATCATAAATTTGTTTAACTTGGCATCGGTTACAAAAAATCGATACAACCACCTCCATAAAAACAATATAAGGAGCATTAAATTTGTAATCTTCATTTGGTATCGGTACCAAATCACTTTAAAATAATAACCCCTAAGGAGTCTTCTAAACATATAATGTTTCTAAATCAGATTATATATAGTTTTGGTATCGGTTTCAATAGTTTTTTAAAAAATTTCGCCAATCATTGAACGTATGAATTGACGAAATTAAGTTGATTCCCTTATCACAAGCTCATTTTGTAACTCACAATCTATTATCTCACTGCCCTTTCCTTGATTTTGACTAACAATGATCTCCACACACTTTTCTCCCATTTTGCTTATAGGTTGACGGATTGTTGTTAATTTAGGATCAATTATTTCTGCTAACGGCTGATCATCAAAACCTATAATGGCCATATCATTAGGAATTTTAAATCCATTCGACTTTAATTCCACGAGAATACCTCCAGCAACTTCATCACTTCCTGTAAAAATCGCTGTTGGTTTGTCCTCCATTTTAATAATTTGATCGGCAACCTTTTTTCCGTCTTCGATAGAATGTCTTTCAACAAATACCCATTGAGGATTAACATCTAGTCCAGCTTCCTTCATGGCCTTTTGAAAACCTTTATTACGATCTTTATCTTTCCCATCATCTGCAAATAAACCACCGGTGCAGTATGCAATCTTTCTGTGACCTTTTTCAATTAAATGCTTCACACCAATAAAGGTGGCATTCATTTGATCCACCCTTACAGTTGAAACGCCTTTATTTAATAAATATTCATTACATAGTAAGATTAAACCATACTGTTTATACGATTCGATTACTTCCCAATCATTTTCAATTGCTGTCATGATCATTGCATCTACTTGTTTTGTTTTTAGCATTTCTAAAAAAGATAGTTCTTTTTCTCTCCGTTCATCACTCTGAAAAATAACGACTTGGTAGCCATGCTCGTATGCAGCTTTTTCAATAGAGTCCACTAAGTAAGAAAAGAAAGGATTTACAATTCTCGGCACAATTACTCCAATAGAAGTCATTATATTACCACGCATTCTTCTAGCTGATGGATTGGGAGAATAATTAAGTTCCTTCATTGCATGGAGCACTTTTTCCCTTTTTTCTGGAGCAACATGTGGAGAGTTATTTATAACTCTTGATACTGTTGTCTTTGATAATCCTGCGTGTTTCGCTACATCTGATATAGTTGCCACTACTATTACACCTGCTTTAACATCTTTTTTGGTACCGATTCCACTTTATATTATATAAGATAGCATAGTATTCAACAAAAATATACAACAAAGTTTTGAATATGTAATAGCGGATCAAATTTAGCATTAAAAAGTTCTGCCTCTCCCTATATTACCTAGAAGAACCTTAAACTGTACCTAAATTAGAAGAACGCGTAATTTCTTCTCTACTCGGAGTTCTGTATAAACACCTTGTGGAATCATTGATTCAGTGTAAATTCACCTTTGACTAATGGTGCAAGAAATTATTAGTACGGTATATCCGAGATTGGGGAAATCGATCGATTTGATCATCCTAAGAAGCTAGTCGCATTCGCTGGATTAGATCCAAGCGTTTTTGAATCTGGTAAATTCACAGCTACTAAGAATCGGATTACAAAACGTGGTTCCAGTAGGCTTCGGCACGCATTATATATGGGTGTAAGGTGTGCAATTCGAGACTTTCGTAAGAAGAAAACGAGTGATGAAATTATCCCTTGTAGTAAGAAATTACGTGAGTTCTACGACAAGAAACGTGATGAAGGAAAGCCTTTCAAAGTGGCTGTCATTGCTTGTGTAAATAAGCTCTTACATTGGATTTTTGCCCTGTTAAATAGCAACACATTATTCCAAGATATTACCTGTAATTAATTCAAATAAATCATCTGACTCTTTTCAGGTAGATTTATATACTTTTCTTCGCCTTCGATAACTATTTCAAGTCTATCGCCATTAGGTGTTACCCAGATTGCATAATTAGATAAATTCAAACTAAATCGGTACTCAGGTGGTAAAGCCATAGAAACTTCTATCTTTTCCTCCCAGTCTGTATCTCCCAGTTTTTTTTCAATTAACATGAATTCAACCGTGTTATCAAGCACTTTAATGGTTTTAGAGCCTTCATCGGTACGTTTTTCAACTGTTATCTCCTTAGCCTCCATTAACGTAGATTCTTGGACATTGTCTTTTGATTCTTTCTGTTGATTATCACTACAACCAAGCAGAGCAATCACTCCAATTAGAAGTTTATAGCAAAATATATCTTGTTTTTTATGACAAATTCTCCCCCCTTATAGATGAGAAGATAATTTTTTATATAAAGTTTTTCTTATTCAGCTCTACTGCCATTTTAGTTTAACATTAATTTCCTTTTGTTTGGCTATTTTGTTTAAGTGAAATACTTCACAATTTTGATTTAAAGAAATCAGACCTTAACCTTTAAGTAGCACCCTTACAGGTAAAACAAACTCCATAAATAATATTTTTTAAAAAGGACACCTTATTTATAGGAGGTGTTTTATATGAAGGAAAGAACAATATTGAACTTATTAACTATTTTTGGAATAGGGGGAAGCATATTTTTTTTACTACGAAGAAAAGGTGATTTGAAAGACTGGTTTCTTATTTATTTTATTAAAACTTTAGTTTCTACTTTATTAGATGGACCAGTAATAAAGACAAAATATTTACAATATCCACATCGCTATTTGCCTAAATTATTTGACTCAAACATTGTGTTCTTGTACTTATTATTTCCTTTATCGTGTGTCATTTACAATCAATTTACTTATAAAATGGCACCATTAAAAACTATCTTGAGTGTTTTCCTTTTTAGCGGTCCAATGACACTTTTGGAGAAATGGCTTGAAAGCAATACCAATTTAGTGAAATATCGTAAGGGATGGAATAGCTATATCACTCTTGTGGTTCTTTCATTTACTTTTTTACTTGTAAAAGGGTGCATTGAGGGAATTCGTTTCTTAGATAAAAAAATTGAGAATCGCTCAATGGCTTTAGAAGATAGTGAATTTGTAAAATGAATTAGAGCAGACCTACTACCTTAAAAGACCGATGATAATTGGTCTTTTTTGTTAACTCCATATCATATTAACCTGCCATGTTACTTTAAGCCCAATCTTCCACAATCTCATCTTCCTTTTTAACATAAACACCCAGTTTCCGTATTCGCTGCAACTATCTGTTCCTATTACTAATTTAATGAATAGTCCCGTCCCCTATCCCTCTTTCTCACTAATCCCCCCATCAACACCTCACCGCACAATAAGCTGTCCGCTGTAATTGCTTTTCAATCGTAAAATAAGAACTTCCTACCTCTACCTCATGAGAATTCGAAAGCACGACCACGGCTTTTTGTTCCTTTTCTTTTATCAGGTTCACATGTTTCAAAAATATCCAGTTACATTCAAATTTCTTTGGTGAGTGGGTCGGAAATGCATAAATGCCTTGATCGGGATTAATCGCAACCGGGGTTTTTAGGGAAATACCCGTTAGGTACTTCACCGCAGCAATTCTCCCTTCATAGCTTGAACCGTTGATTAAACAAGAGTGCTTAATAATGCTTAAAGGCGATTCTTCGCGATAAATGACCGTTTCCCTTTCGATGACCATGGTTCGATACTGAACATTTGCAATGGACACTAACGCCATCGTGCTTTCATTCACTTCATACATCTCAGGCCACATCGATACCCCTCCCAAATTTGTGCTAGTTCTCACAACTGGACATGCGCTCATTACAACCGGTCCCTAAAACATACTAAACGCCCAGTCAAAATTGATAAGTTATCTTTTGTCATAACTTGGTAGAACCTATATGTTCATTATACCGGCGGAATACGAATGAAAGCATGTTTTCACAAGGGAAAATATTATGAATTTAATAGATTTTACAACAGATGATGTATTGGTTCGTTATGCCCCACTTGTCAAGAAGCAGCTACTCTCTTTAAAGATCTATAAAGACTATGATGAATACTATCAAATTGGGCTAATTGCATTATGGGAAGCCCAATCAAAATTCAACCCAGATAAAGGAACATTTGCCACGTATGCGATTGCCACAGTCAGAGGGCGATTATTAACGCTGTTACGAAAAGAACGAGATTTCGCTCAGAAGCATTGCCTGACGGACGAGGACTATATACACGTTCAAGATGAGAGAGTTAACATCCCTTTTGAACTAGAAATGCTAAAACCATATTTAGAAGCAATGACGAAACGAGAACAAAATTGGGTGATGGAGGCCATTGTTAACCAGAAGAAAACATCGGAGATTGCGAGTGAGTACGCAGTCACGATGAATACGGTACGGAGTTGGCGTAAAGGGGTCGTGAAGAAAGTTAAAAACATGCCTGAACGATGACAATACTAAATTCAAGGCTATCTTTCCATATTTATAGGGAGAATGCAAGCGAGAAATTGAAAGTTTGACACCACGTATACAGAAAGAATATCGGCTTAATAGTTTTGATATTATATAAATTGAAGATATCAATAAAACCTTCTAATTCTTATATCAGAATCAAAAGGTTTTATTGAGCTTCCCTAGGTACTTCCTAAATCAAGCTCCTGCTTTCATGAAGCCCACGATCACGAACACTAATTCGTTTTTTTCGTTTTCGGTCTAAAATGAGCATGGCGACCTCGTCTTCTTCCCGGTTAAAGTAACGTGCCATCCGTTTAAGAGAGACCCCTCTTTTCCACATCTGATCAAATTCAATGACTTCCTTTTCGTCCCAGAGAAAATTGAGTTCCTCAAGAGCGATGTAAATGATTTGACGCGAATGGGTCAGATGGCTATTTTCAATGCGCAGATGGGCTAGATTTGTTGTTGTTTTCCTCAAGCTTTCATCCCCCTTGCCCGCTTGATGACGAGTTGTTCTCGAAAATTGTTCGCTCGGTTGTAGACGCAAACACAGTTGGCCAGAATTCTCCACCAAGTTCTCCCTTTATCGTCAAGCTTGAATGGTGTTTGTTTGTGTTCAAACTCTTCCGCTGATAAATTCGATGTGAACCAAATCGGTTTATTCGCCCTCTCTCGTCCGTTCACAATTTGAAATGTCCAATCCTTCTCTTCCGCTGATAACCGCTGACTGCTTAAAAAGTCATCCCAAATCAATAAATCAGCTTCATAACAGGTCTGCATAATCTCAGAAAGGGATTCGGGGTTGGAAAATCGTTTCGTTTCGCTTAACCGAGAAAAGAGGTCTTTTTCCGTTAGAAAAATAACCGAGTAGCCCCTTTTTATCATTTCATTTGCTCCAGCTGCGGTTAAATGGGTTTTGCCATTCCCCGTTTCACCAAATAGCATGATTCCAACCTTTCCTCGTTCTTCAAAGTTCGTAACAGCCTGCTTCATTTCCTCATAAGCTGTCTCACTACCCGTGACCTGGTGGAACGTGGTGAATGTTAATTGAAGTAACTCTTCTTTCATGCTGCTTAGTTTTAGCGCGCGATCGATTCTGTTTCGTTTCAAGCGTTGGCGTTGCTCTTGTCTCATTTTCTCAATGCTATCGACTTCGCATGAACAGGCATTCGCACACCATCTTCTCCCTACGATGGGGATATCTCGTAACACATATTCTATTTCATGATCGCAAAATCGGCAGAATATAGGTTCTGGTTCATTTATAGAACTTGATTTCGACAGCGGGGTCAACGTCGAGACTAGCTGTTGATGTGATTGGTTCAACGTCCTTTCCTCCTTTTATCGTCCGAAATGTGTTCGATTTATGATAACGGCGATGAAACTGCTCGCTAGCCTGATGCGCTTGCTCCAAGGTTCGAACCCCTTCCTTACACCAGTTCACCACGATCGACTTCGCATACAAAAAAGGTTTCCCGCGTTCTCCGGCCATCGACATCGCTAAACATACTAAATCCAGAGGGAGATGATCGTCTTCCACGAAACGCAGCAACATCTCAAGTTGCGTAACTGTCGGTGAGTGTTGAAACGCACGATTGAATTCATCTTCTAAGGTTTTGTTGTGATTGCTTTCTTTTTGTTTAACTAATGCTGCACGATGTGGTGCATCTTTATCCGTATGCTTGTCTCGCTTTTTGTCTGCATTCTTGTCTGCACGACTAGCGGTATCGTCATACCATTCTTGTCGCATTTGGTCTAAGGAGAGAAGTCGGTATTGAGCTGACTCCCTCCCACCTCTTTTCTTATAGTGAATATAGCCCTTTTTCTTCAGTTCATTCCGCGCTTTAAAGATGGTTCGTTCAGCAAGGGCTGTTTTTTGACATAAGGTGTACACGGCAACGGAAAATTCCTCCACCCAGCCGGCACGATTATTAATATGAATGAGTGCGTGCCATAGTGAAATCGCAGAGCAAGAAAGCCGGTTGGTTTCCATGCGATCATAAAAGGCATTGATTTCTTTAAGATAATTCATAGACCCACCTTTCTAATCATAGAATTTTCTGATTTATCGGTATAAAATGAGGACGAAGATTCTTTAGAGATAACGTTTATACAAAACAGAGCTCCTGATTTATGTTGTACGCCGTCCTCTCTATTTTCTTTTTAAGAGAGAGATAGTGCCATGCCTCCACATCTTTTTCCACTAATCGCAGCTGCCATTCCCGGAATTGAAGCGCATCGAGAATCTTCCGAAGCTCTGACTCACTTACCGAGGGCTTGTCCATCGCTATTATTTTTCCATAGACTCTGTCAAACACTCTTTTCTTCTCAATATTCATATCGATTCGGTAATTCCTCATCGAAATCTCGATCATTTGCCGTTCACTTCTATAGAATTGTAGTATCATACAAAAAGATGGCCTTTCTTTTGCTTTATGGATGATAAAGTTGGTAGGATAATAGTAAGCTTATTTTGTCTTTGCATGGTTTACATATCCTTTTACTAGGAATGTATGCAAATATTCGATGAAGCTGTGATAATTGAGAAATGGGCTAACTAAGAAAAGTTGTAAGGCGTAGAGGGAATTGCTTATTGCGAGATAACAACCTATGTAAGAGGCTAACAAGGGAGATTCTATTCTCTTTATTTCTTTTAGACGATTTGAATCACAACCGGTATACCCACTCGGGGTCGTCACTGGGAAAATTAGATTATTAAAAAGATTCTGTTGCTCGGATACATTCTGTGGGAGCTTAACTCTTACTGTTTTGTAGGAAGAAATGAGTTCACGAAAAACATTGAATAATATCGGTAGCTGAAACCACGGACCACGCATCATTTTCATAGAGTTACCAACAAACATTGGAAATTCCCCTTTCGTTGCCACATATTTATCCTTATTTAAACCGACTAACAAGAAAAATGAAAAGTATAAATCAACAGATAAGACTTGACTACATGGAGAATCTCGGAGGTCATCCACTTTCTGGGGAGGTGATTGTCATGCTTGATTTCGCTCTGAATCACTAAAGTCTCACATGAGAAACCATTTGATTCGTTTTCGCTTACTTCGTTAAAACGCTTGAAAAAAACATCGTCCAATCAACTTTTAAAACGCCGGCAATTTTCATCGCATTTTCCACACTAGGCGTACGCACTCCATTTTCAATCATCGTATAATACTCTCTTTTAATCCCGACCGCATCGGCGACGACTGCTTGGGTAATGTCACGCTTTTTCCTAGCATCTAGAAGCCACTCCCTCAATTTCACACCTCCCATATCCGATAAAATATTCCATCTTCTTACATTTTTATTATACGTAACTAAAAGTGTCTGTCAACAACTTTTTACTGTAACTTTAAGTTACATTGCTTTATACTTAAATAATCACTCATTGTCTGGAGGGTTGAGATTGTTTAAAGAGCGAATTAAAGAATTACGATTAAGGAAGCATTGGACGCAAGAATATATCGCTTCTCTATTAGGCATCACCCGTCCGGGATACAGTTCCTATGAAAACGGAGCACGTCTCCCTAGCATTCAAATCCTTATCAAGATAGCCGATTTGCATCATGTCACGACAGATTACTTACTCGGTCGATCAAATGATGTTCCAAACCCCGATCTTTTGTGCTACCAACTAGAAGGATTAGACAAATCAGAAGTAATAGCGATAGAATCGTTTATTGATTATATGAAATTCAAATCTCTTGAGCAGAAAAACGGATCCCCAACCTAAATAAAAAGGCACTCACCGCACACCCCCTCCTCTAACCTCCCCCTATTAACGTAAGAACCCTTCCAATACATTAAAGAACATCCTCGTTCAAAAATTTTTAAATGGACTATTTCTTTTTGCCCCTTTCTCGATATATACACAGTGAAAGGGGGTGTCACACAATGTTAACAGATTCTAGATTAACAATTGTATTTGAAACAGGTACAGATGATGAAGGCAAGCCTATCTTAAAAACGAAAAGCTTCAACAACGTCAAAACAGAAGCAACAAACGAAGAATTAACAGCTGTTGCGAATGCTTTGACTCCATTGCAAGGATGGATTCTTCAAAGAGTAGATCGTGCCAATGTCCATAGCTTAGTTTAATATGAGCTAAATCTATTGAAAGGAGGAACACTCCATGTCAAAAAAGCTTGATCTGATTTTTGAAAATGAGCTGGGACGAAGCGTTACGCTTTCACTAGATAACCCTGTTTATCCTGCTGACCCAACCGCTATCAACGCAGCGATGGATGTCGTGATTGCGCAAAATGCGTTTACATCACTTGGTGGCAATTTAATCATCAAAAAAGGCGCACGAATCGTTGACCGTACTGTAGAAGACATCGAACTATAAGAAAATGAAAGAGGGTGAAAACCCTCTTTTCTTTATAAGATAAGGAGGTTATTCCAAATGGAAACATGGCTGCCGATGTTGCGTGAGTTTGGATTTCCAGTCGTTGTCACGCTCTACCTTCTTCACCGTGTAGAGAACAAGCTCGAAATGGTCAATCAGTCCATACAGAAGTTGCCAGACAACCTCTTTCAGCAACAGCTGATTCGAAGTGTTGAGCAGAAGAAGAGTGTGTAAGACACTAACGTATAATACAAACAAGCAACGTCCCAACCGAAGTTGAGACGTTGCTTGTTTGATTATATCGTTTACCCAGCTTCCTTAACATCCTCTTCGCTATGTTTCCCATCCGTTTTCTTTCGTTCCATTCTAAACTGACCAAGTCCGAGCTCTTTTGCTTCCAGTTTTAGAGATTTAAGTAAACTGGCTACCATTAATCCCATAATCACAGAAAACGGAAGAGCTGCAATAATCATCGTGTTTTGAAGAGCCTGCAAGCCCCCAGAATAAAGAAGAGCTAGCGCAGTAATTGAGAGAAATACGCCCCATGTAACTTTAATCGGTGTACTTGGATTTTGAGATCCGTTCGATGTCATCATCCCTAAAACAAACGTACCTGAGTCAGCCGATGTAACAAAGAACGTGACAATGATCAAAATCGCTAAAATGGACAACACCATACTGAATGGGAACCCTTCTAACACACCGAAAAGGGATTCCTCAGCAACTAATGAAGAAATCGAAAGCAACCCTGAAGTTTCAGTGACAATCGCTGCACTCCCAAAGACCGAAAACCAGAGGAAACCAATAAGTGACGGAACGAGTAAGACACATACAACAAACTCGCGAATCGTTCGACCTTTTGAGACTCTAGCAATAAACACACCAACAAATGGCGCCCATGCAATCCACCATGCCCAGTAGAAGATCGTCCACCCATTAATCCAGTTACGGTCCTCTTCGTTCAGTGGCGCAATTCGAAAACTCATATTAATGAAGTTTTGCATATAAGCCCCTATCGTATCTGTAAATAAGTTAAGCGTAAAAAGGGTCGGCCCAAAAATAAAGACAATCAAGAAGAGGACAGCCGATAGTCCCATATTCAAATTACTTAAAATCTTAATCCCTTTACTTAGACCCGTTAAAGCCGAAACCATAAATAAGGCTGTCAAAGCAAGAATGATGATCGTTTGACTGGTGATCGCAGTCGGTACCCCAAATAAGTAGGACAATCCCCCATTAATTTGCATCGCACCAAATCCCAACGTCGTGGCGATCCCGATAACCGTAGAAATAACAGCAATCACATCAATCGCCTTCCCAACCGCGCCATCGACATGTTTCCCGATAAGCGGTCGTAAGGTTCGACTAATTAAGCTCAATTCCCCTTTTCTAAAGGTAAAGTAAGCCAGAACCAACGCAACCGACCCATAAATGGCCCACGCATGGATCCCCCAATGAAAGAAGGTGAATTTCATCGCATCCTTAATCCCTTGAGACGTACCCACTTCGCCAGTAGGAGAACTAACAGCATAATGACTAATCGGTTCAGCAGTACCATAAAAAATTAACCCAATCCCCACACCTGCACTAAAAAGCATCGCAAGCCAAGTTGGCCGTGAAAACTCAGGCTTATCATCCGGTTTCCCGAGCTTAATCCGGCCAATCGGACTTACTAATAAATAGAAACATACAAACACAAACAACGAAACAATGACTAGGTAATACCACCCGAATGAATCAGTAATCATCCCTTGTGTACTACTCGTCATCCGCTCTAACGATGCCGGCATCGTAATTCCCATAAGAACAAGACCAGCCACTAAGGCTAATGATATATAAAAAACAATTGAAGCATTCCTCATATTAAAATTTAACTCCCATCTTTGATATATTCGCAGAGGGTCTTACTTCGACTGAGAATAAATAAAATGATAACACCATTATTACAGTACTCTATTGTGAAGCAATACGAATGAAACAAACCCTTAAATTTGCGTAAATTCAGTTACTCTTTTCTCTTAACTACAACATTCTCCATCACGTAAAAGAACCATTGTCCCTCTGTTTGATTATTGGATGTAGATAGATTGAATACGGCAGAAGTATTCAGGAGGTTACGTTCCTAGCTTTCTTAGGGGGGTATTAAAATTATACCAGAATATGTTCAATTAATCACATGCGATATACAAGCTTATGAAGGGCTCTAGTCCTACTACCCCTTCATAAAAGAAGTACCCACTACATTTTCTTCATATAACTATCGGATCCCCTATATATAGACGATATTCGAGAGGAAATTCTAGGCAAGGACAAGAAATACGGTTATGAGAACATGGTTTGATTGTGGATAGAACCACTATGAAAAAGGCGAATGCGGAGGAAGTCCTATGTGGTGGTTGATAGAGGAAATGGAGAATTGCTAGGATTTCTGCTTTGAATTCAGCTACCTTAATCATATGATAAAGACCTTCCGATAGTGAACTGAATCCTTCTTTGATTGGATGGTTCTAGTAAAAGGAATAATAGACATCGCTTGCATTAACTGTTCTTCTTCTGTTTCAACCTGCTCCTCTTCTATATATTGATTCATGAACTCTAATAGCTTTTTTGAATTGATATGTAAGAGGTTCGGCAAGCGACTTGTAATAAAGGATTTGTTTTCACACTGGAAGTTTTCCTTTTCTCCAGTTATTACTTGAAAAATTTACAAACTTTGGTTTTATCAAGGGTAAAACTGAGGATTTATTTAAAAATCTCACCAAAGTTTATCTCAGATTCCAATAATTTGATATAATAGATACTAGCTTTTTATTACTAGGGAAAATATTTCAGTTTTTTATTAATCAAAAATAGGAATGCGAGGGGTAAAATGTCTTTTCTAAAAAAGGTTTTTAATATTTTATCTGATTCAAGAGAAATAAAGAAACCAATTATGATTAAAGAGTTTAATGACAAATCTAATCAAATTGAGCAACTATCCAATCTATTAGAAACTAATAATCCACAAATAGATTCAAAAAAAGTTCAAAATCACCTTAAATTATTTTCGATTGGGCAAACTGGGGAGAAAAGTGTTCTATTTGAACTTCAAAACTCGATGTTGCCCATGCTTATTTTGCATGATGTTTATTTGAAGTATGAGAATTACGAAGCACAAATGGACTACGTATTAGTTACTCATAAATTTATTCTTGTATTAGAAGTGAAAAAACTTTTTGGGAACATACATGTAACGGAAAAAGGCGAGTTTCAAAGGGTCATTACGAAGAATAATAGAGTCATTAATAAAGAAGGCATGTATAGTCCGATCAATCAAGTAGAAAGACATGTGGCCATCCTTGAAAATTTCCTTAAAACTAGAGGGCTTATTACAAAATGTCCGATTCGATATGCTGTCACGTTTGCTAATCCCAAGACCATCATCGATATTTCCAAAAATGCGCCTACCTCTATTCACTCTAATGTGATACGGCACGACCAAATTAGGTCACTTTTAGAAAAAGAACTAAAGAAAGATTCACCAGTCTTTATGCCTGACGCCCCTGTTTATCAAATTGCAGATGCATTAATGCAGTATAGTACAGAAAAAAGCTTTAATCCGGACCAGTACCTTTTAAATGAACCAGAAGCTTTACCAAAAGCTGTAACAAATGAGTCTACACCTACTGAACCTCAAGATAATCAAAGACTGAATAATTTTGATGAGAGTCTGAAAGCCGAACTTATCCAATTTAGAAGCAAACGCTCAAAGGAACTTACAATTAAGCCTTATCATGTTTTCACCAATAAAATATTAGATGATATTCTCGAGAAAAAACCTTCTACCGCAGAAGAATTGCTACAAATTGAAGGGATTGGCCCGAAGAAGATTGAAGAGTTTGGCCATGACATTTTAGCTATTATTTTAAACAAGAGAAATATAGAGTCACAACCTGATTTAGTTAAAGAACAGTCCGCACCTCTGCACATCTCGCCACCAGTCGCTGAAGTTAACGTAACATCAACTGATAAGCTAAAAGTATCACTAACCGAATACCGTACTAAATATTCAAGAAAACTTGGCGTTAAACCATTCTATATCTTTACAAATAAAACACTAGAAGCACTACTCGAGAAAAAACCAAAAACGATTGAAGATCTGCTAAAAATTGACGGATTTGGACCGAAGAAAGTTGAGGAGTTTGGGCAAGATATTGTATTGTTAATTAATAAAGCTATTTAGTAAAAGAGTTTAAATAAACCATTTGTCATACGCATCTGGAAGAGAAACTTAAACCACCAGGAGGACTTCCCTTGAAAAAATCAATAAAAGTAGTCGCAGCCATCATCGAAAACAGTCAAAATGAAATCCTCTGTGCACTCAGATCCCCTCAGATGAGCCTTCCAAACATGTGGGAGTTCCCGGGTGGCAAAGTTGAACAAGATGAAGATATCTATTCCGCAATCACAAGGGAAATCGATGAAGAGCTAGGCTGCAAGGTTGAACCCATCGACCTGTTCGATGACCACACCCATGAATACGATTCCTTTATCATTAACCTACTCTGCGTAGGATGCAAAGTCTTAGAGGGCAACCCACAAGCTAGGGAGCATTCAAAATTAATTTGGTTGAAGAGAGAGAACCTACATTCACTAAGGTGGGCCCCTGCAGATGTACCTGCTGTTGACCGTCTAATCAATCAAAGCAAATGAAGAAACCTGTCCACAGTTCTCTGTTTACTAAAAGCAGTACGATGAGTTGCAACTCATCGTACTGCTTTTAGAAGATGTAGCAACAATAAACATTGCCTCAAAATTCTTCAAAAAGGGGTAAAACTCTGCTTTTCAAAACACTTTCTTACAGAATATTCTTATTTGCACGGGGAACTAGATAAGAAGGCATCTCCTCATGCAATCTCCACACAAAGCTCACCGGTTTGCTTCCAGAGTGCTTTACATAATCGACCATTCCTAAAAAGATAAAGGATGAGGTTAAGCCATATTCTTTCTTATATTCGCGCACGAACAAAGCTAGTTTATGGTCGTTTTTCCGGTGTGAAATATAACGTTTAGCTGTTTCACTACCCTCTGCCACTTTGGATTGCGTTTGCCAGTGAAATAATGTTTCATTTATGGCATAGTCATCGTAAAGAGTAGACGGGGAGAAATCTTTCTCTGACTTATTTAACGTCGTAAAGAATACATCCAGACCTTTATCTTTGAAGTGCTTTACACCTTCTCGAAACGAAGGATTCGCTATTTCATTGAAATACCCTAATGCTGCAAGAACTTGTGCGGTTGAATACTTACTATGAACTTGCAATGGACAAGGGAAATCAAACTCATTTTCAATCTCTATTGTTTCAAGTGATTGATAGAGGAAATGGAGAATTGCTAGGATTTCTGCTTTGAATTCAGCTACCTTAATCATATGATGAAGACCTTCCGATAGTGAACTGAATCCTTCTTTGATTGGATGGTTCTGGTAAAAGGAATAATAGAACATCGCTTGCATTAACTGTTCTTCTTCTGTTTCAACCTGCTCCTCTTCTATATATTGAATCATGAACTCTAATAGCTTTTTTGAATTGATATGTAAGAGGTTCGGCAAGCGACTTGTAATAAACGATTCGTTTTCACACTGGAAGTTTTCCTTTTCTTCAGCTATTACTTTGAATCGAACAAAGCTTCGGTCTTTGCTTTTCCCATAGAAGTCATACAGAGATAGATGATAATGGTTTAAGAAATTGTGTAAAGTTAAATCTAAGCCTGTATCTTGCTCAAAGTATTTCATTTTGGCAATCAAGTTGCCTTTTGTGTTGGCACTTGCTTTGATATTCCTGAGTATATATTCTTTTGCCTGCTTCTCTAATTGAATAAAGCAGCCTTTTGGTAGGTTAAAGAAGCCATTTTCGACGTAATGCTGGATGGAGTGTTTCGCTTTTCCTACTAATGCTTTAAACTTCTCTTCGAAATTATAGTGTTGGTGAGCTTGTCCTACAAAATCCAAGACCGTTAAACAATCCTTTCCCTCTGATAAACGCAAGCCCCTCCCAAGCTGCTGTAGGAACACGGTTAAGCTTTCTGTGGGGCGCAAAAATAAAACCGTATTTACCTCAGGGATATCAATTCCCTCGTTATATAAATCGACAACAAATATAAATCGAATATCACCGTTTAGAAGCTTATCCTGTGCTTCCATTCGGTCCTTTTTATTCACGTCTCCATATAATGAAAGGGCGGAAATACCGCTTTTGTTAAAATAACTCGCCATGTATTTTGCATGCTCAACGGATACACAAAAGCCAAGGCCTTTCACATCTTCTATAGATGTAACGTACTTGTGGATACTTTTAATAATTTGATTCGTTCGTAAATCATTCGATGTGTACACGTTCTCTAACTCGCGGATATCGTACCCCTTTCGACTCCATTTAAGCTTTGAAAGATCGACGGTATCACTCACACAGAAATATTGAAAAGGAGAAAGTAGCTTTTGATTAACCGCTTCAGTTAAGCGCATATCCGCTGCAATGGTATCATCAAAGTAGCCTAAAATATCCTTGCCATCCATTCGCTCGGGTGTTGCTGTCAGGCCCAGAAGTATGTTCGGTTGATAATGATTCAGCAAGCGTTGATAAGATTCTGAAGCCGCATGATGAAATTCATCCACAATTATAAAGTCATAAAAGTCGCTCGATGTGGTCTCATATAATTTCTTACTATTGTAGCTTTGAATACTAACAAATAAATGATCAAGCGACAACGGCTGGTGGTTTCCAACTAACAAGTCACCAAAATTTGCATCCTTCAAAATTCCTCGAAAGGTGTCTCTGCTTTGTCTTAAAATTTCTTCCCGGTGAGCCACAAATAATAAACGAGCTTGCTTTCTATGCAATTGATAGAAGCGTTTATAGTCAAAGGCTGAAATAACAGTCTTCCCGACACCCGTTGCCGCAACGACTAAATTTTTATACCTTCCAAACACCTCTCTCTCAACCTGAAGCTTTTCGAGAATTTCATTTTGATAGTGGAACGGTCGGATATCAAATGCAAAATGAAATTCATTGTTCTCCTCCTGCTTACTCTTTGACAATGCCTGTTTTAACTGTTTTATGTCTTTAATGTTTTCATAATCAAACGTTTGAAATTCTTTGTCATTCCAGTAACTTTCAAAGGTTGCTTCAAACTTTTTGATAATATCAAACGAGTCCTTTTCTGTTATCTTCATGTTCCATTCTAATCCTGAAGTTAACGCCGGATTGGAAAGATTAGACGAACCGATATACGCTGTACTAAAGCCTGTTTCTCTATTAAACAGATACGCTTTCGCATGAAGTCTTGTTCGTTCGACATCATACGAAACTTTTATTTCGGTATTCGCCAACTGACCTAATTCCTCAATGGCTTTAAAGTCAGTAGCCTCCATATATGAAGTGGTAATCACTCTTAATGTACCGCCTTTTTGCGTAAAAGTTTGCAGTTCTTCGATAATACAACGTAAACCACTCCATTTAATAAATGAAACAAGCATCTCAATATGATCGGACGTTAAAATTTCTTTCTTTAGTTCACTAAGCATATTTGGTTCGTAATTAGATCCCGTAAACAAAGAGCTCTGAGATATCGGGGTAACTGGTCTAACAATCTCATTTTTGCGGATACTTTTAATTGAATTCAAACGTGAATACACGGAAGTCAGGACTTCTCCCTCTTCTTCAATTTGTAAGCTTTTGAAGTCTTCATCATCTAACTTTTGACTAAGTAGTGAGATAATCTCATTGCATACTTTGATTTGTTCTAGCAGTGCTTCTACATCGTTACTTTCACTTTCTCTAAGGTACTTGAGCGCGTTTCTCGTAACCTGAGAAATGTATGCAGATAATTGTTTTCTTGCTTCTTCGACATCTAGTTTTTCTTTGCCAAGTTCATATGTATCAATGTCAAGATCGCGGAGTTCAGCGCTTAGTTTCTTAGTAATGATTTCTTCGTAAATTCCTTGTTTTAGCATGGACTGCACCTCAATAGTGTTTAAACTTGGATATAGTACTTACATTGCAAGTTGATAATAGTTCTTTATCCTATGTAGATTTTTACTTCGCTGTTGGTTTATCCATATAAAGACATTCTGAATAATGCTACAGCTTTTAAAAGGGCCATATTTCCCAATAAAATTGCTAGAATTAGAATAGATACAAAATCCAAATTATTTTATCATCCTCTCTCTTTATTATACCCGAATCCTTTTACCCCCTCCGTTCAAAATAACGATGCAATCGGTACTCACAAACCTCTTTCGTCCATCCATGTAACTTTTTTAAATGTTCTTCCTCAACATCAAAGGTTAAAGCAAACGTCTCCCCATCATACGAAATCATTCCTTTTGAACTGTTTGTCCATTTTGTCATCGGCATTTCTGCAACGAGTTTTGCTACTTTTTGCTCGTTATAGTCCCACATTGCTTTTGTGTTCCTAGCAGAAAAGTCAATTTTCTTTCGGTAGGTTGCTGACATGAAATATTCGTGGAAATATGGTGCAACTTCTTCTGGTGTTACGGATGCTATCCATCGCTTTGCTCCACGTGATAGCATGTAAGCGAGAATGGCCATTTTATAGATCGGTTAACTCACGCAAAAAAGCTCGTTGCATTCGTAGTGTTGATCCGAGTGTCTACTCTTCGGAAAAGTTTACGGCTTCCGTCAATCGTATCACTAAAAGAGGATCTTCCAGGCTAAGACATGCCTTATTTATGGCTGTTCAATGTGGGATACGAGACTCTCGTAAGCAGAAAACAACTAACGAGATTTTTGCACGAAATAAAAGACTCCGAGGGTCTTAGTAATGCCTTTGCTTTCTCTATCCCCAAAAAATAACAGCAAATGTCTCTCTTTAGATCATTAAAATTTCTCGGATGTCCTCTTCGGTTAATGTTGTGGAAGCCGTTGTGTTTGAATCGATAATCTCAGCAATGAGATCTCGCTTCTTTTCTTGGAGCTCATTCATCTTTTCTTCAATGGTGCCACGGGCTACAAGCTTAATCACTTGGACGACATTTTTCTGTCCCATCCGATGGGCACGGTCGGCCGCTTGTTCTTCGACAGCTGGATTCCACCAAAGATCATATAAGATGACTGTGTCTGCACCCGTTAGATTTAGTCCCGTGCCCCCTGCTTTTAAGGAAATAAGAAACAAATCTCGTTCCCCCTCATTAAATCGATGACAGATTTCGACTCGTTCATCTGCTGGAGTTTGTCCATCCAGATAAAAATAGGGTTGCCCTTGCATTGTTAGCTCTCTCCCTATAAGCTGCAGCATTTTGGTGAATTGTGAGAAAATCAACACTCTTCTCCCAGCAAGTCTAGATTCCTCTAATATTTGCAGGAGCTGCTCGTATTTTGCTGAACTTCCATTATAACCATCCACAAATAAAGAGGGGTGACAACAAATTTGTCGTAACCGAGTCAACCCTGCTAAGATTTTAATGCGGTTTTTTCGAATCGTATCCTTATCTAGATGCTTTAATGTTTCGTATTGTAGTTTAGCCAAATAGGCTGCATACAGCTTCTTTTGCTCAGGTAGCAACTCCGTTGATTCAAGTGACTCCATTTTTTTCGGCAGCTCTTTCAGTACATCCTCTTTTAAGCGACGAAGTAAAAACGGACGAACTCTTCGGGCAATTGATTTTCTCGGTAGAAGACTGTATTCCCTTAACCCTTGGAATAGTTGTGGGAAGACAACATGATAAATCGACCAAAGCTCTTCTAGTGAATTTTCCACTGGGGTTCCTGACAGGCCAAAGCGATGATCCGCTTTGAGTCGTTTTACAGCTCGAGCCGTTTGAGTAACAGGATTTTTAAAAGCTTGTGCCTCATCAAAGAAAATAGTGTGAAATGTTTTTTTCTCATACCATTTGATGTCTCGTCGTAATAACGGGTAGGACGTAATAACCACATCTATGTCTTTGATGTCCTTTTGTAAATGTTCTCTTTTCTTTTTCGTTCCATCAATAATAATGGCTTGAATCTCAGGAGCAAATTTCTTCATTTCATGTAACCAGTTGTACGTTAAAGAGGATGGGCAAGCAATAAGAACCGGGCGCTTCCTTTTTCGTATACTTGAAAGCTCTGAGACGATAAATGTAATACTTTGCAATGTTTTCCCTAGTCCCATATCATCGGCAAGCACCCCGCTAAATCCGTAGCTTGCAAGTGTTTTCATCCATTTATATCCTTGTTTCTGATAGTCTCTCAAAATGGGATCTAGGCTAGGCGGAACTTCAAAATCTAAATGGCCTGGGTTACGTATATGATCAAGAAACTGACGAAACGATTCTTTTACTATGAAGACTTCACTCTCATCAACATCATCGAGGAACTTCAAGCTTTCAATAATCGGCATATTCAAACTAGCTTCAAAATTATCATCTTGAATCGGGACTGCCTTCAAAAAGCGTTGAATTTCTTCCATTTCCTTCGTCTCAAGCGAAAGTAGTGAACCATTTCGCAAGCGGTAATATTTTCGTTTTTCCTCAAGTGCTACTAAAATTTCTCGAATCTGATTATCAGCGATACCGTCCATTTCAAATTTGAATTCTAACCAATTTGTTCGTTCTTTTTGAACCTTCACTCGAATCTTTGGATGGGCATTCTTTCTCACGATACGCGTTCGAACAGCCGTAGTTGCATAAATTTGGACGAGCTGCTGCAAATTTGGAACCACATGATACAAAAATTCATATTCCAATTCTTCATTTTGCATATAATACCCGCCATCTGTTTTAGAAAATCGGCTTTCCTCCATGAGCTGAAGAATTTCCTCTTCCTTTTCAAAATCTCTTATCATCATAGGTCCTGTTGGAATATCTCTATTTTCTAATGGTTGAATCACCATATTGTCATATTGAAACTCGAGTCCCGCAAGTAAACGATTACTCACGCGATCTAAGAAAAGCTTTGCCACAAGTGGTGTTTTCACAAGCTCCTGGGATAGCGCTCGCGACAGTTTAACCTCACCAATTTTTTTTAAGCCTGGTACAATCTTTTTTAGAAAAAAATCAAGTTGTTCAAGAGGGATCGGAATGTGATTCGTACCAGGTGATGCTAGCATTTTCTTTAGTTCAAAGAGTCGTTCACAGTCTTGACCTTCTAACCGAAAGATTTTTCCCTCACATAAAACTGAGCGATAGGCATTCAACACAATCATTCGCTCAAACCCTTTGATTGTCAATTGGCAGTCTTTCGCATTCGTTTCTTCAAACGTAAATCGTAATGGAGGTGGCCCGTCCACCAATTGGAATTTCTCAAAAGAATGGCCATTGTGTTCAAGTGAAGCCAATGGGTTCTTAGTGAGTAAAGGAACGATCCCCGCCCATGATGATGGTGACATCAGTAAGGTTTCCGTACTTGTCATGTCGTCTAATCGGTTTGGTAGTGCTTCTAGAAAGGACTTTTCATCATGAACCACGTTAATCAGCTGATGAATAATGGCATTTGACTCAACTAAAAAGCAATGCTGGCTTGGGTCATACATAAAGTCAGGAGATAATTTACTAGGTTCCCCTTGTTTTACGTTAATAAGAAAGCCTCGAATATTCTGTACCTTCGTCTCGCCAATCTTTATTTCTATTCCAAATAAGTACTCACCACTCCCAATCTGAACTGGTTTACATGTAAACATAACATCCAATACTTTTCTTTTTTCAAAATGAAGCTGATGACTACTTTTTTGAGCTGGCTTATCGTTAAAGAGCGTTAGTAAGCCTTCTGTTAGCTCTCCATTCCTTTGGCCTTCTATACTGATAGGAATAGTCCCTTCACGTTGATGCTCATAAATCGCTAGTAAAACCGCTGCAATATGTTGGCAGTCCTTTTGATAATTTGCAAGCGTCGGACAGCTGCATTTTGTTCGAAGCTCCCCTGTTGGATTTTCAATGGTGACATGAAAGTCTTCTGTTCCACTAACGGTCGCTTCATAACTTCCAGGGCTATAATAATGAAATGTTACCTTATTCGCACGATAAAAAGAGTCTCCTCTTTTGAAGGAGACGGTACCGCACATTTCTTTTATCATTTTGTGATTGATTTTTATATCCATGTACTCCCGCTCCTTCCTTTCTATCTCGAGGGGGTCTATATATAAAGTCTGTACTGTTTTTATTCAACTTTTTTTCTTCCCATTTTATCATACATTCTCTATTCAATCGAACCATCAGGGACTTTATGCACTTAGTAAATCTGCAATCTATTCTTCGATTCGCTTAATTATTTTCGCAGGATTCCCATCCCTACTACATTATCTGTCCATCCTTGGTTACCACTGCACCCAAAGCGATAACGAAACTAGACATCAAAAAAACACACCTTACGCTAGGGTGTGCTTTTTCGTGATATCTTTTTAGAGCAATTTAAGGGAGTTATATGGTATTTACTCCTTATTCAATCCATCAATAATCACATTAATATTAGATTCCATCATTTTTATATAGGTATCCCCATCTGTCCCTTCTTTCCCTAAAGAATCGGTATAAACCGTTCCTACAATCGGTACACCAGTTTCTCCAGATACTGTTTCCATACTACGACGATCAATACTCGTTTCGACAAACAAAGCAGTTACTTCCTTATCACGAATAAGATCAATTACAGCACGTATTTCTTGTGGAGAACCTTGATTTTCAGAATTAATTTCCCAAATGTATCCCGTCTCGATCCCGTAAGCCTCTCCAAAATATTTAAAAGCCCCTTCACTTGTAATTAGAAAACGTTTCTCTTCATCGATAGTCGCTATTTTTTCAATTGTTTTTTCATGCAATTCTTTTAGCTCGTTAATATAGGTTTCCGCATTTTCCGTGTAAAAACTTTCATTTTCTGGATCTACTTCAATTAAGGCATCGCGGATATTTTCAGCATAAGTCATTCCATTGCGTAAATCGAGCCAAGCATGTGGATCCGTTTCTTCCTCTAACCCTTTAGACTCTAACAATATAGGATTTACACCTTCACTTACACGATAAACAGGTGCTTCCGCATCACCTTTCCCTGCAACCTCAGTTAGTTTACTAAACCAACTATTTCCTTCCTCTAAGTTTAATCCATTATAAAATACAACATCTGCATCCGTTGTTTTCTTTACATCTTCTGGTAATGGGTCATATTCGTGCGGATTAGAACCGATAGGAGCTAAATTATAAATTTCCGCTTGCTCTCCTGCTACATTTTTGGCTATGTCATAGATGATGGAATAGGTTGTGACAACTTTCAATTGATCAGCTTCACCTTGTTCTTGACTAGTTTGTTCACTTCCACACGCTCCAAGTAAAAAAAGTAAAAGGAATGTCATACTGGATAATAATTGTTTTCTCATCATTTTCTCTCCTTCTTTCTTGTTGTTTATGTTTTAATTTTTTATAAGTAACTTTTTCTTCTTCTGAGTGCGTAACGTTCGCCATAACAGTCCTTGTTTAGGAGAGAAGAAAAAGGCGATTGCAAACATCAAGCTTGCTACCACAACAATAGCCGGGCCTGAAGCTAAATTATACGTAAAGCTATAATAAAGCCCAATAATTGATGCAGTAACGCCCAAGCCTGCTGCTAAAAAGACCATAAGCCATAGCCGATTTGTCAGCAGATAGGCAGTTGCTGCGGGCGTAATTAACATGGCGACTACAAGAACGATTCCCACCGTTTGCAAAGAGGCTACCGTTGACATCGTTAAAAGTGTCATTAATACATAATGAATGAGTTTATTAGGTAAGCCATAAGCTGCCGACATCGTAGGATCAAATGTAGTGACAAGTAATTCTTTGAAAAATAAATAGACACAAAGTAACACAATGACTGTCACAACAAACGTCATCCACACCTCTGAGATTGGGACGGCAAGCACGTTTCCGAATAAGATATGATACAAATCAGCACTACTTTGCATAAGAGTAATCAGGATAATCCCTATCGCAAAGGCGGCTGTAAACATAATCCCAATCGATGTATCATCTTTAATTCGGCTATTCTGACTAATATATCCAATCGAAATTGCGACAACTAATCCCGTGAGAACAGCACCATAAAAGATATTAATCCCCAGCATGTAAGAGAGGGCAACCCCCGGAAGAACAGCATGTGAAATCGCATCTCCCATCAAAGACATTCCTCGCAAAATGATAAAACAACCGATCACACCACAAACGATTCCCACCATAATAGATGTAATCAATGCTCGTTGCAAAAACTCATATTGTAAAATAGATTCGTAGAAAGCGATCACACTCATGACACTGTCATCCCCATTTCATCTAAAAAGGATAATTGTCCCTGATAGGCTTTCTTTATTACTTCTGGTCGACATACCTCAGCCACAGTCCCATACTTAACTAGTTCCTGATTCAGCAACAGCAATTCATCAAAGTATGAATGCGCTTTGCTTAAATCATGATGGACGACTAATACGGTTTTCCCTAAGTTTTTCTGCTCACGTAAAATGTTAATGATCGTTTCCTCACTTGACACATCGATCCCGACAAAAGGCTCGTCAAGAAAAAAGAATTCCGGCTTTTGTGCTAATGCCCTTGCAACAAAAACTCTCTGCTGCTGCCCCCCGGATAACTCCCCAATTTGACGCTGACTGAACTCTTCCATCCCCACCTTCTTTAAACATTCGTAAGCCCACTCTTTTTCGCGTCTCTTTGGACGCTTAAATAAACCAAGGTTCGGATATGTCCCAATTACGACCGTATCAATTACGGTAATTGGGAAATCCCAATCAATATTGCTACGTTGAGGAACATAGGCAATTTTTTTCCTCATTTCATCAATTGATCTGCCTGCAATTTTTATTTCCCCCTTATCTCTAGGAATTAAATTCAACAATGACTTTAATAACGTCGATTTCCCCGCTCCATTTGGACCAATGATTCCAACAATTTGCCCTGCCTTTGTAGAGAATGATATATTTTTTACTGCTTCATTCCCGTGATAGGAAACATATAAATCTTGAACTGTTAAGATGTCGCTCATTGTCTTCCCCTCCTTAAAATCGGTAAATGATTAGCATGAAGCACACAATCTTTCCTTAAGGCAACTTTATAATAAAAAAAATTGTTCTCTTAGGATACCTAAAATCAAAACATGCAATTGCGTTAATAAAACAAACTTGTACAGAAGAATTTGTTTTTCCTTAAGGCAACTTTTAATACCATTATATTCATTCTCTCTCTAATTTACAACCCTAAAATTTTTTTCTATAAATAAAGAACGTCAAGATCGAACGTCAATGCCTTTTTCTGTGAAATATAAAGTTTATATTAAGCTTGAGTGGCTTTAAAAAAGATGGTGAAAATCTCATTTATCAACATTTAGATTCAGCCTTTATTGTTTTTTTTGTACTTACTTTGGACTTTTTCACATGAAAGGCTCCCTCCTTACTCATAATAATAGGAGGAGGTGAGACAGCTAATGGTACAGATTGCTTTAACAATGCTCATGCTCTTTTTTCCTTTTATTGAGATATCTGATGATTTTACTGTCATCCATGATGGTAAGACCATTGCCAGTGTTCACAGATCAGAATTTATAGCAGACGTAATCGGTAAGGAAATGATTGATATAGATAAATATGATCAATTTCTACAGCAAATTGATCAACAAACTTATCAAGCCCCAGTGAATGCTAAGCTAGATAAATATGGAAATATCGTCTCTGAGCAAGTAGGTTATAAGCTTAATCGTCAAAAATTTAAACATTTCTTTTATCGTTATTATTATGGACGAGGACATAGCGAGATTGAAGTTCCGCAGCAGCCCTTACCCCCTCGAGTGGATAGTGAACTGTTAGCAGAAATTCGTATGAAGCGAATTGGACAATATGTAACGTACTTTAATAGTCGCAATAAGCAACGCTCTCATAATATTTCTCTTGCATCAGAAGCCATTAATAACCAAGTTGTCTTTCCTGGAGAAGTCTTTTCCTTTAACAAAATTGTTGGGAAGAGAACAAAGGAAAGAGGGTATTTACCTGCTCCGGTGATTGTCAGAGGCGAGTTATCAGAAGGAATTGGCGGTGGCATCTGCCAAGTGTCCTCCACTTTGTACAATGCTGTTGATTATGCTGGTTTGGAAATAGTTCAGCGGTATTCTCATAGTAGACGTGTTCCTTACGTTCCTCGCGGGCGAGATGCAACAGTGAGCTGGTATGGACCAGATTTTGTCTTTCGTAATAAGCTAAACCAACCTATTCTAATCCAATCTAAAATTTATGGCGGACAAATGATCGTCTTAATCCACTCGTCTGAGGCGATTGAGTCCAGTCAAAGAAATATACCTAGTGCACCGAATAAACTACCTATAGAAATTAAAATTGAATAAATTATTTACACTAAATAGAGTGTCTGACCCCAGTGCATAATCTACGGCTATTTTCAAACGAATTCTAGCCATGTTATATGCTAACTAGTTGAGGTCAGACCCTCATTATTTTATTAATCGCTAAGCTTTCCAGGTATTCGTTCGCTCCCATCCTCTCGTTGGAGATTCTCTTTTCATACGGAACGTAAAAAGTGTTTCAACCTCTTCCAGACTAGGACATGCCTTATTTATGGCTATTCCATGTGGGATACGAGACTCTCGTAAGCAGAAAACAACTAACAAGATTATTGTACGAAATAAAAGAAAATGTTGACCAACTATTAGCTGGTTTAGTTTAACAAGGTTTTTTATTTCTACCCCTTGTCATTTGCTAACACAATATAGTCAGCTCTCCCTCTTTAATCACGTGATAAAAGATATTATCTAAAAAAATCAGGTTAAAGATTAGCTACTTTTACATGAATATCTGTAAAAAAGAAAACACTAATCTATATCGTTTTACAAATAGGGGGTCCTGTAATGAAACCACGTTATTTAGTATTTTACATTTCCATATTTATACTTACCTTGCTTGTTCTAACTGGAATTATTATTCCTAATATATTAGAGAAGATCACTTTAACTATTCAAGCTTTTATTTCGGATATATTTGGATGGTATTATCTAATCCTAGTCACGATTATTCTTGTTATTTGTCTATATTTATTAATTTCACCTGTTGGAAGAATTAAGCTCGGAAACCAAGATGAAAAGCCGGAATTTTCTAGAACCACTTGGATCGCAATGTTATTTAGTGCTGGAATGGGGATAGGGATTGTTTTTTATGGAACGTCAGAACCAATCAGCCATTATGCCATTAGTTCTCCTACTGGTGAAGTTGGTACCAATCAAGCTATAAAGGATGCACTTAGATTTACTTTTTTTCATTGGGGGATTCATGCTTGGAGTATTTACGCCATAGTGGCTCTTTCCATTGCCTATTTTCATTTTAGACATAATAAATTAAGTTTAATCAGTGCAACTTTACACCCGATTTTCGGTAATAAGGTGAACGGCATGATAGGAAAAGGGATTGACACCTTTTCTGTATTAGCAACTGTTCTTGGTGTGGCAACATCGCTCGGATTTGGTGCAGTTCAAATCAATGGGGGTTTGGCATATTTATTTGACCTATCTACAAATATTTGGATGCAATTTATTATCATTGCCTTTGTTACAGTTCTATTTTTAATATCGGCATGGTCTGGATTAGGTAAGGGAATAAAAATATTAAGCAACACTAATATGATTTTGGCCGGTGCTTTACTTTTACTTATGTTTGTATTTGGTCCAACGTTATTTATTCTACATTTATTTACTGATACGATTGGGACATATATTCAAAAATTACCACAGATGAGTTTTAGAATTGCCCCTTTAAACGAAGACATTCGTGGATGGATTACTGGATGGACAATTTTTTATTGGGCCTGGTGGATTGCATGGTCACCATTTGTTGGGATCTTTATTGCCCGTGTTTCTAAAGGAAGAAGTATTAGGGAATTTGTTTTTTTCGTACTACTAATACCTTCAATCGTTGTTTTTTTATGGTTCTCAACTTTCGGAGGTTCCGCAATTTCACTTGAACATAACGGTATTACTAAAATATCAAGCCTTTCTGCAGCTGAATCGTTATTTGGTGTCTTGTCGCATTATCCATTGCCTCTCGTAACATCGATTACGGCAATAGTGCTTATTGGGTCATTTTTCATTACATCTGCTGACTCAGGAACATATGTATTAGGTATGATGACAACAAATGGCTCACACTCACCTGGTAATAAAATAAAATTCACATGGGGGATTTTGCTCTCTACAATAGCCATTGTGCTTCTATACACGGGCGGTCTTCAAGCATTACAAAATATGATGATAATAGCAGCTTTACCATTCTCTATAATTATTGCTTTGATGACCATCAGCCTATTGAAAGCTTTACGCGAAGAAGCAAAACAACTTGGAATAGGTCGCATAAAAAAGAGAAAGGCATAATGTTATAAACGACATAGTTGCTAAGATTATGTCGTTTGTCATTTCAAAGAATTAAGCTCTACTACCACAATAGTAAAATAAGCGTTTCTGCTGGCTCCAGAAACGCCGTTAACACAATAAGAAATGTACAGCAGATGAAATATGCGTAATAAATAGAGCACTACTTGACATGTATTGATATAAAACAATAGCTAACATTACATTGACACACCAATACATATCATTCCAATTATTGAGGGTTTGAAATTCGATTTCCTCATTTCCACTCCTCTTTCAAAATAGCGTAATAATACTCATCCCACCATTCATTACCATTTGGAATACATTTTTTAAAAAAGCCTTCCCTTCTCATTCCAATCTTCTCCATAACTCGATATGATGGAATATTCTCAGGTTGACATGTAGCTATTATCCTATGTAAGTTCATTTTTTCAAAACCAAATTCCAAAATGGCTTGAGCTGCTTCATATGCATACCCTTTATTTTGGTAGATTCGATTAAATATCCATCCGATTTCATAAGTATGATCGCCGAAATATTTATGAAAAACAATGTGCCCGATAGTTTTATTTCCGTCTATTGTGACAACAGGAAATTTCTCAGCATTATCACCTATGTTTTTATTTACAAACTTTTTTGTATCTTCTTCAGTAAAAACCCCTTCTGGCATATATTTCATAACGTCAATATCTGATGTGTATTCATAAACAGCTTCCCAATCTTTGAATTCAAATTCACGTATCAATAACCTTTTTGTTTTTATGTACATTAAACTTTCTCCCATCAAATTTTAATCCTTTTATCTTTGTGTTGATAATAAGGCAAATAATAATCTCTAAAACTACTCTTCCTTCTTCATACAGATAGGTAAGGGTTACTCATCCACTGCTAACCTCACAATTTGGTGATATACACATCTCTATGTATAGCAGGTGTAGGTCCGTACATTCAGAAGTTCGTCAGCTTACCCCATTCTTATATGATAATTAAGCATTCTCACCGTATTCATTCAACTCAAGCATCACGATTTACACCACCCCCACAGCGTATTTGCTTATTGTAGATACTCTCACTATAGTTTAGTGCACCCTTTCACAAACAGGAATTTACATCCTAATTTGCTGTTCTGTGACGATATACATTCAATGTAATTGCATTTAATATTATAGTTACAATGAGAAGTATTGCTGAAGCGAATGCCACGGCATACATTGTGTCCATAAGAGCACCCCAATCTTCAACCGTTACCTTATGATAGGTATAAAAAATCTGGAAACATAGCGAAATACTGCAAGCACTGATGCTTATAATCGATAGAGCAATCCAATTTTCATTTTCCTGTTTGTTATCTCTCGTTAGATTAACAATAGGAAGTATCCAAGCCATTAGTCCAAGCACTAGACTTCCAAGATTAAGTAAACCAAACATATCCCCAATCCCCCTTTTGAACTTTTTGTTAAGTAATTCTGCCATTTATCCACAAATTGGAGCCCCAGTTAGTACAACAGGCTGCGAATTATATTCTCACTTAATTATGTTAATCTGTTTAACAAATAAATAGTATAAGGAGTTACTAAAAAGATAGCTGTATAAAGACCAGGGGTATATGTTTTTAATAACCATGTTTGCACAACATGCGCTACATTGTGTATTAATACAAATATCAAAAATGATAGATACATTATCGAACTCCATGAACTTTCTAAGTTTTCGATTTTAATGAAGGTAATGATAGACATTGTTAAGAATATAAAAACATCTCTCTTTGCAAAGGAATAAGAATTAACATTCCAAAATTGCCAAATTTGTTTACTTATCCAATTGCTGTTACCTTTTATTCTGCTTACATTTTTCATCGCCCACTTTTCAACAGCTATTATTTCTTCAAAATCATGAAGCATAAATATTACTACAAATAACCAGATAGCATTATATAACTCAAGCTGTAACATTCATTTTTCTCCCCTACTTATAGTTGGATATAAATTTGTTGCTTTCAATTAATCGTCAATAATCATCTACTTTAACTTTTTTAACCTATCTTCTTAAATAAACCTACCTCTTTAGTTTAACATTAATTTCCTTTTGTTTGGCTATTTAGGGTACGTATCCAAGCAAAAGGTTTCTTATCAACATACATTGTAATTGTGAGGTTATCTTCACTAAAAAAATTAAGGAGTTGTTCAAATGAGTGGTGCAGTAGCTGGAGCAGGATATGGTTATGGTGGAGGATTTGCGTTAATTGTAGTGCTTTTTATTCTTCTCATAATTATCGGTGCTAGTTGGTCTGGCGGTTACGGAGCTTACTAAAAAATATCAAGGAACCTAAAACAGTGTTTTAGGTTCCTTTTTTGAGTTTGGTTCTAAAGGAAGAATACCTAATAAATCCCTTCCTTTTTCACCTTTTTATGAAGGAATTAATTACATTTAGGAGAATGGTACAATTGTGACTAACATAAAAAATATTTAATAAAAGCAATAGTGAAGAGGTAAGATTTCGATGAAGTAAGACACTTTAACCAAGAGGCACAGTCCTCAATATCAAGTCATTTCTGATATTACTACTATAAAAGGGGGTAAATGAATTGACTAAACAAATCAGTATTTCACATCGTGATCGTTCCTTTTATTTTCACTTTGAAAATAATGGACCACGGAAGGGAATGGAACTTTTTCATTTACATAATGATTATGAAATCTATTTTTTGCTCGAAGGAAAACGAAAGTATATTATTAAACATCAAGAATACAATCTTGATGAAAATAGTTTAGTCTTTATTAATAAAAATATTCTTCACAAAACATGTGGAACCGGATTTAAATATAAACGTTTTGTGCTAAATTTCTATGAGTCCTACGTTTCGAATGAAGTTTCTTATTTAATAAATCTTTTATTTGAAAATGGTCCAACAATTCTTAACGTACCAAACGACCAGACACAACCTTTTCTCGAATTATTAAAAGCTATTCAAAAGGAATATGTAACCGATCAACTGGATAGCTCTTTATATATTCAATCTTTATTGACTCAACTTCTCATTGTTAGTAAACGGTTGTATTATCAACAAAGTGCATCCTTATCTACAACTAGGGAGAATACAAGTGTAGATAGTGAATTGATTTCTTCAATTATAAAATATATTCATGAACATTTTAGGGGCAATTTGCCTTTGTCTAGACTTGCTCAAACATTTCATTGGAGCGAAAATTATCTTAGCCGTTTATTTAGTAAAGGAACCGGGTTTAAAATAATTCAGTATTTAAATACTATACGCATTATTGAAGCGAGGAGACTACTTCGGGAAACAGAAATTAAAGTAAATGATGTTGCAAAAAATATTGGATTTGCAAACCATGGACATTTTTGTCGCGTCTTTAAAAAAGAAGTCGGGCGCACCCCTACTCAATTTCGGGAAGACAATAAAAGATAAATTGGAGTTGATTTACTTTCATATGCTCAAAAGGCTGGTTTTGTTTTCTAAACTGAAAAAATGTTAATGAAAAGAATGAAAGGGAACAAAAAATGTGAAGGTTCACATGATAAGATTAATTTAACATTTAATTAAGCAATTATTTTATTAAATTTAAGGAGGATGATTGATGGTAAATTTTAAAAGAAAAATCACATTAGTAGTATTTATTTCATTTCTGTTTGCAGTTGTTGTTGGTTGTTCAAATGAAAGCGCCTCAAATGCTAATACTCAAAATGAAAACGTTTCAATTGAAAGCAATTCAGATAAAAATGAGGTTTTTCAATTTTCACTAATGGCTAATTTATATAGCCCATCGGTACCAAAGGATAGAGTTTTGAAGTTGATCGAAGAAAAAACAAATACAAAATTAGACATCCAGTGGGTTCCTGATAACAATTATGAGGAACGCTTAAGTACTGTATTTGCAACAAATACACTACCAGATGCTGTATTTTTAAAGAATCAGAATACATTTTCACAATACAAAGAGGCTATAAGAGATGAGCAGTTTTGGGAAATCAGTACATACATGGATGAATTTGAAAATTTAAGTAAGTTGAAAGAAACAGTTTTAAATAATACTCTCGTTGATGGAAAACTGTATTCCTTGTATCAAGGTAGACCATTATCTAGACAAGGTTACATTTATCGTAAAGACTGGGCCGACAATCTTGGTTTATCCGAGCCAACGACTACAGATGAATTTTTTGAAATGGCCCGTGCCTTTACAGAAGATGATCCTGACGGAAATGGAAAAGATGATACTTTTGGTGTGACAGACAGAGGCGATTTAGTTTACGGAGCCTTTAAGACAGTTGCTTCATGGTTTGGTGTTCCTAATAATTGGGGCGAAAAAGACGGAAAACTACTACCAGAATTTATGTTTGATGAATATAAAGATACCATGGACTACTTTAAAAGAATGCATGAAAATGGATACATTAATCAAGATTTCCCAGTTACAAGTAGTATTGACCAAATTGCGTTTATGAAAAATGGTTCTGCTGGTATATTTGTAGGGAATATGCAATATGTAGGGACCCTTTATAATGATGCAGTAGCATTAAATCCTGAAGTGGAATTTGGTGTTAATAATTATGTGGAAGGACCGAATGGTGAGTTTGGGATTTGGTCAATTCCTGGTTATGGGAATTTAGTTTTATTCCCTAAAAGTTCAATCGAATCTGAAGAAAAATTAAGAAAAATACTAGGATTTTTTGATGCTTTAATGACGCCAGAAATAGCAAATTTAACTCAATGGGGTATTGAAGGCGAACACTATTCGGTAGAAGATGGCGGTGCTGTGCCATCCAAGGAACTGGAAAAATTAGATGCCGAGGTAAGACCATACACATCGATTTTAATAGGAGAGCCCGAAACGAATGGAAGTTATGAAGGAATTACAGATTATGAAGTAAGATCAGAATCGAATGAATTAGTAAAAGATAATGAAAACTACTTAATTAACGATCCAACAACGACTCTTGATTCAGAAACACAGACAAGTCAAGGTGATAGATTATATAATATTATTTCAGATGCGACTTATAAATATATATTAGGGCAGATTGATGAAGCTGGATTTGATAAGGCAATAGATGAATGGAAAAACGAAGGTGGAGAGATGATCATTGAAGAATATAATGCTTCTTAATGAATCTAAGTCATTGTGTAAAGAGCTTCATTGTCCTAGTAACTTATCAATAATTTTAAGCATCTACTGTCTCTTGCCATAATTAAAGGGAAAACGGTGCCTAACCTCCTCTACTGTAATGTAAAGCAAAACTGTGTAGGTTTAGACACTTAAATTCATTAAAAAAATAGAGGCTGGGTCAAAATTATCTACTATTTTGACCCAGCCTCTTATCTATGTACATATAATGGTTCATTATTCTAATCTGTTCTTCCGTTATCTTTTCTTTAGCCCAGCACATATGCATTAAGCTATACTCAAATATCTCTTTTAATTTTGGCTCTGTTACATCCTCTTGGTTGCTAATCGCATACCGAAACCTTTTTTCCCCTTCAACCGTAAAAATTTTTGCCTTTTGCTCACCTACATAAACTTCAGAAATCATTTCGTCTATGATTGTATTGAACAAATGACCCCGTTTCGCTTAAGAATATTTCTCTACAATCTCAAACAATAATAATATATATCCAGTATTGTTGAACAACTTTGATTACAAGTTACCCTTTACTATGAATCACCCTTAATTAGTTGATTTTCTCCGCCAATTCCAAAATAATTCCTTCTGGCCCACGAACGTAGCATAATTTATAAGCGTTTTCGTAGTTTTGTATCTCACCAATAAGTCCTGCGCCTTTCTTTTTCAATTTGGTAACAAGGGCTTCTATATCTTCAACAGCAAAAGCAATATGCCGGATACCGAGAGTATTTGCCAAAGGATGCTGTATGCCATTTTCATCTGATGGCGAGTGAAATTTTACTAGTTCTATATTCGTGTCACCATCTGGCGTTCGCAACATGACAACTTCCTCTTTAACGTCTTGAAGCCCTATTATCCGCTCCACCCACTCGCCTTCCACTTCTCCTTCCCCCAGCATTTCAAGACCAAAGTCAAGAAAAAACGCTTTCGCAGCAGGAAGATCATTGACGATTATCCCCACATGATCTATTCGATGGATCTTCATATCCCATACCTCCTATGTTCCTAAATTTATCACTTATATCTCCTTAAGATTTCTTCTCTATTGCTTAATAGTTTTCCTCTTTAACAAACTGGCCCGATTGTGAAAAATCAAGATAATGATTATGATTGCTACTTTTTGCTTGTTAAACTAAAGCATCCGTTACTTAAGTGGCATTCTTCACAATCTATAACCTTAAATATTTTATCCTTCTAAAACCCGTACTAACAACGAAAATTAAAATATCCACAAAAAATAGTAGGCTACCACTAGGTTATTCTCGCAGTTATTTTGATTTAATACCTGCACCACAAAGAGGTATGATTATTTTTTCTTCTGGTGCCTTTTTATACTTGATGTAGCCAGCATAGTTTACTGCTGATGTCACTTCCACATAAAATCCTTTCTCACTCAGTTTAACTCGTGCACTCAGAATCTCATCTTCTTTAATATCAATAAACGTACCATTGGTATTACGTACAGCTTCTAAAATTTGTTTGGAACGCGCTGGTGCAGCAATAGCTATCCCTTCCGCTAAAGTACCTCTATTCGTAACAGGTTGTGCTGATTCCTCCCCGGTTTGGTAAGTTTTCACAAGAGGCGCACAGTTCTCCGCTTGAATGGCAACGATTTTCGGTATTTTATCAATTAATTCATTTTCAAATAACTCTTTAAAGCCATAGTACGCACCTAAGAGAAGCGTACCGTTTCCAACCGGAATAATTAAAGCATCAGGCGCACCATTTAATTGTTCATAAATTTCATAGGCATATGTTTTCGTTCCTTCATAAAAATAAGGATTATACACATGACTTGCGTAAAAAACTTTTTCTTCGTCTACTGCTTTTTGTGCCGCAGCTGCAATGTCCTCTCGTGTACCACGAATCTCTTTAATCGTTGCTCCATGGGCTTTTATTTGAGCGATCTTTTTCGGTGAAGTTTCATCACTTAGATATATATCACAGGCAATGTTACAACGTGCTGCATAAGCTGCAATCGCCGTTCCTGCATTACCACTACTATCAGCAATTACTTTTGATACCCCTAATTCTTTTGCCTTTGTCATCAAAACAACGGCTCCTCGATCTTTAAAGGATAATGTAGGCATCATATAATCAACTTTTACATACGTATTTGGCTCCATACGATCTAGAACGATTAAAGGTGATTGACCTTCACCCATTGTCACGGATTCCCATGTCTTAGAATCTTTTGCGAATGGCATGGTTTCAAAATAACGCCATAATGAGTTTGGATAGTTATTCCAAGTTGCAATATCAACTTAATATGCACCTTTATTTGCACCCAATTTTGTAACAAATTTAAATGGCTCAATTCATACGAACCGAGCCATTTTTTTATGTTTATTAACTGTTTTTTTGTTCAACTAACGCACCCGATAGTTTAAGTGTATTATTTCACAAAGTTAGCTGTTAGATAAGGTTTGCTGCGCATTATATTTGTACTGTTCAGTACCAATACTTTACTTTCTAGTTTTTATTTTCCAACTTTTAAATAATAAAAT
>NZ_KZ454943.1:3994020-4011711 GCF_002797395.1 Bacillus solitudinis | reverse complement strand
ATTCCTCCCCGGTTTGGTAAGTTTTCACAAGAGGCGCACAGTTCTCCGCTTGAATGGCAACGATTTTCGGTATTTTATCAATTAATTCATTTTCAAATAACTCTTTAAAGCCATAGTACGCACCTAAGAGAAGCGTACCGTTTCCAACCGGAATAATTAAAGCATCAGGCGCACCATTTAATTGTTCATAAATTTCATAGGCATATGTTTTCGTTCCTTCATAAAAATAAGGATTATACACATGACTTGCGTAAAAAACTTTTTCTTCGTCTACTGCTTTTTGTGCCGCAGCTGCAATGTCCTCTCGTGTACCACGAATCTCTTTAATCGTTGCTCCATGGGCTTTTATTTGAGCGATCTTTTTCGGTGAAGTTTCATCACTTAGATATATATCACAGGCAATGTTACAACGTGCTGCATAAGCTGCAATCGCCGTTCCTGCATTACCACTACTATCAGCAATTACTTTTGATACCCCTAATTCTTTTGCCTTTGTCATCAAAACAACGGCTACTCGATCTTTAAAGGATAATGTAGGCATCATATAATCAACTTTTACATACGTATTTGGCTCCATACGATCTAGAACGATTAAAGGTGATTGACCTTCACCCATTGTCACGGATTCCCATGTCTTAGAATCTTTTGCGAATGGCATGGTTTCAAAATAACGCCATAATGAGTTTGGATAGTTATTCCAAGTTGCAATATCAACTTAATATGCACCTTTATTTGCACCCAATTTTGTAACAAATTTAAATGGCTCAATTCATACGAACCGAGCCATTTTTTTATGTTTATTAACTGTTTTTTTGTTCAACTAACGCACCCGATAGTTTAAGTGTATTATTTCACAAAGTTAGCTGTTAGATAAGGTTTGCTGCGCATTATATTTGTACTGTTCAGTACCAATACTTTACTTTCTAGTTTTTATTTTCCAACTTTTAAATAATAAAATTTCCGGGCAGAATGATTACAGTTATTCAATATTGGGTTCACGTAAAGGAGTTACGGTATGACAATCACAAATTTAGTACTTAGAATTGTTATCGCATTTATAACCTTATTAGTTTTAACTAGGATTATGGGTAGAAAAGAATTATCTGAAATGACTTTTATTAATTTTGTATCAGCTGTTACTATTGGTGCAATGACAGCCAACCTAGTAATTAATTCAAATTTAAGTATTAAAAATGGCGTTATAGCATTAATTGGATGGAGTGGAATTACTATATTTTTGGGATATATTAATATAAAGTTTAACAAAGCTCGAAATGTTATTGAAAGTCAACCAAGTATCCTTATAAAAAAGGGTCAGATTATGGAAGAGCAACTTCGTAAAGAACGTCTAGATGTAGACGCTTTGAAAGCCTTATTAAGACAAAAAAATGTATTTTCTGTTTCTGACGTTGAATATGCTATTTTTGAAATCGATGGTAAGCTTTCAGTTTTGAAAAAGGAAGAAAAGCAACCATTAACTAAAAGTGATCTAAATATTAAACAAGTTAATACAGATATTTTTCCTATTTCTACGTCTGTAATTTCTGATGGGAAAGTTGTTCAAGAGAACTTAGATAAATTAAATCTAAATAAACAATGGTTGGAAAAACAATTACAACAAGCTGGCATTAATTATGTTTCTGATGTTTTTTATGCTGAAGTTCAAAAAGACGGACAACTCTATATTGATTACAAGAACGATAATCTACATTAATTATTTAAGGGAGCAAAGTTTGCTAAACAGTATAAAGTCAAATACGAAAAGACGATCACACTGAGCGTAATCGTCTCTTAGGTAGGTAATTTTTAAAACAGTATGGTTGTACTGTGTAATATAAAAGTTTCACACAGTCTGGCCTATTTGCTTTCAAATATCAATAGTAAATAATACATACCTAAAAGGTGTTTTTACTCTTTAAGTATAAGTTCGTACCTTTACATAAACCCACTAGTAATAAAAACTTATCAACTTTTACTTTGCTTTGCTTTATCTAAGCTCATTAGAGTAGGGTCTTCGTTGGAGAATTCCAGTTCCAGTCCCTGCCCCCCGCTAATCAGAAGCACTAACGCGCTGGAGGCAGGCTCCTACCTTCGAGCTAATCCAAATTTTCACCATTCGATTGAATAACTTTTTTGTACCAATAAAAGCTTTTTTTTCTCAATCTTTTTAACGTCCCATTTCCTTCATTGTCTTTATCTACATAGATATAACCATAACGTTTCTTCATTTCACCAGTAGAGGCACTAATAATGTCGATGGGAGCCCAGCTGGTGTAACCAATAATTTGGACACCATCTTCTATTGCCTCTCCCATTGCTTCAATATGTCTTTTAATATAATCAATTCGATAATCGTCGTGAATTTCTCCTTCGGCCGTTAACTTATCAACCGCACCTAATCCATTTTCAACAACAAATAAAGGCTTTTGGTACCGATCATATAATTGATTTGCCGTTATACGTAAACCTAGTGGGTCAATGGTCCAACCCCACTCTGATTTTTTTAAGTAAGGATTTTCGATAGAACCAAAAACGTTACCACTTGTTGTATTTTTTAATATTTCTGGATCCGTACTAGTTGTTCGACTTGCATAATAACTAAATCCTATAAAGTCTACCGTGTTGTTTTTCAGAAGCTCTTCGTCAGTAGGCTCCATTGCTATCTGAATCTCATTTTCCTTTAAAAAACGAGTCGCATAGCTAGGATAGGATCCTCTTGATTGGACATCTATAAAAAAGAAATTCTCACGGTCTTTCTCCATCGCATTAAACATATCGTCAGGATTACAAGTGTAAGGATAAGTCGTTCCAGCAGCCAGCATACATCCTATTTTCGCCTTGGGGTTTATTTCATGACAAGCCTTTACAGCTAATGCACTAGCTACAAGTTGATGGTGAGCAGCCTGATATTTGATTTGTGTTTTATTGTCACCTTCTTGCAAAACAAGCCCACCTCCAATGAATGGTAGGTGTAGAAGCATGTTGATTTCGTTAAAAGTCACCCAATACTTTACCTTTTCTTTATAACGCTCAAGTATTGTCTTTGCATAGTTCTCAAATAAATAAACCAGTCTTCGATTTCTCCAGCTACCATATTTCTCAATTAAGTTTACTGGAATATCAAAATGAGTCATTGTTACGACAGGTTCTATGCCATATTTTATTAATTCGTCAAATATAGCATCGTAGTATTGCAATCCTGCTTCATTCGGTGTAGCATCATCCCCATTAGGGAAAATACGAGCCCATGCGATCGACAATCGAAGTGTTTTAAAACCCATCTCCGCAAAAAGTTTTATATCTTCTTTATAGTGATGGTAAAAGTTAATTCCCGTATGAGATGGATAAAACTCTCCCTCTACAGGAGTTAGTTGGTCTATATTACCAAGAGATATCTCCCACCTCTTTTTACCAGTTGGTAATAAATCTACATGTGTTAAGCCTTTGCCACCTTCTAGATAGGCTCCTTCTGATTGGTTTGCGGCGATAGCTCCCCCCCATAAAAAATTCTCAGGAAATTTATATCGATTCATATGACAGAACCTTCTTTCTTTCTTAATGATGAAAACCTCAAATATGAGGCTAGTGAAATTGCACTGAAAAAGGAACAAACAACTTTTTCAGTGCCTTATTATTCATTCTCTTATTGAATACGAACACTTATCTCTTTTTCTTTTGTTTCTTCAGTTGCCACGATCGAAATTGATGAGAAAGTATTTGAATTTGTGATGACAACTGGTGTTGTAACATCGTAGCCCTTAGCTTTTATACCCTCAATGTCAAACTCGCCAATTTTTTGACCTTGTTTAATTTGCTCACCATCTTTTACAAGAATGTTAAATGGTTCACCGTTTAATTCGACAGTGTTCAAACCAATGTGAATAATTAGCTCCACACCAGTATTTGACAATAATCCAATAGCATGTTTCGTATGAAAAACGTTGACAACGGTTCCATCAAATGGAGCATAGACAACACCCTCATTAGGTACCACAGCAAAGCCTTTTCCCATTGTTTCACTAGAGAAAACCCCATCATTTACCTCAGATATAGGGATAACTTTTCCATTTATTGGATTATACACCACTTTTTCAACTGCTTGCTTAACTTCTTTCTCTTCATTCGATTGTTTAATAGACTGTTTTGATAATTCGATATCTTCTTTATATCCAAATAAATATGTTAAAATCAATGCAACTAAAAATGCCGCGGTAATAGCAATAAGAAACCCAATAAAACCAGAATGAATGCCATCAGGCGATATGAATCCCGGAATTGAAAATATTCCCATACCCGCAAAATTATATTGGACAGATTCAAATATCCCGACAATCAGTCCACCAATACTCCCTGCAATAACAGTCATGATGAAAGGCTTTTTAAGTGGTACCAAGATACCATAAACACCAGGCTCGGTAACTCCTAATATAGCTGATAATGCGGAAGCATTCGCTACAGGTTTAATTTGAGATTTTTTCTTTGCTTTCAGTGCTACTCCCAATACTGAACCAGCAACAGCAAAAACCGAAACAGTTAACATTGCATTAATTGGGTCATATCCCATTGTTGCAAGGTTATTAAAAATGATTGGAATAAAGGCACCATGAAGTCCTACCATTACGATTAGTTGCCAAATACCACTAAGGAGCACTCCAGCTACAATTGGGTTTAAGGAGTATAGTCCGTTAGCACCACTCGCTAGTAGCTGACTAAGGTAAATGGTTACAGGTCCAATTGCAAGAACTGTTATAGGGAACGCTGTTACTAATAGAAGAAACGGTACTCCCATCAACTTTAGTGCTTCAGGCACTAACTTTTTAAATTGTTTTTCTAATAAGGAAACTAACCAAGCAGCAACTATTATCGGAAAAATTGATTGAGTATAATTCGCTAACAAAACTGGTATTCCAATAAAGTCTAATTGTACACCCTCATTATATAGAGCTATAAAATCTGGATAAACTAGTCCTGCTCCAATAGTGGCAACAACATAAGGGTTTGTTTTTAGTTGGTTTGCTGCCGAAAACCCTAAAATTATTGGAAAGAAATAAAATAAAGCATCTGACCCAATATGAAGTAATTGATATATACCAGATTCATTGCTTAAAATGTTCAATTGAGTAAAAATAACCAATAAACCTTTTAGAACCCCTGATGCAGCTAAAACACCAAGTACAGGAACAATAATACCAGTAAACATTGTTATAAATCGATTAAATAATGAACGTTTCTCTTTTTCTTCTACTTCTTCCACTACTTGTTCAGGACTTATCCCTAATATATCTACTAATTCCTTATAAACGTTTGATACATTATTTCCTATGATGACTTGATATTGTCCCCCCGCTTCCGTCACACCCATTACACCGTCTATCTTTTTCACTATTTCTTTGTTTGCATTGCTAGAATTTTTTAATCTAAAACGAAGCCGTGTCATACAATGCTGAACTTTGGTGACATTCTCTTTTCCACCAATAGCCGCAAGAATTTTTTTTGCAAGATTTCGATTATCCATGATGTTCCCCCATTTCTACTTTTACTTTAGCTCCTTAATGATAACGTTATCATAGGTCAAGTTTAACAAAGACCTAAAGTGATTGTTATGTCTGAACTTAACAAATTAACTTACCAAACTTAATATATATCCTAGTATTATAAAAACGGTAGGATGAAAACATCATCCATCGTAAACAAAGAGGCAATGTTTTATCTGGAATCAGAGTACTTTTTCATAAAAAGAGATTGAACCCTTTTAGAGTTCAATCTCTATACTGTATAAGCAACGATATCCACTAAAATATGCGGCACCTTTAACCATTAAAATCACGTAAAGAATTGTTCACCCGATGTAAGTCATCTTTTGAAAGCCCTAGTTCCTCTTTTAGCTCTATAAGTGTTTTATCTAAATAAATTGGTAGTTTATATGACTTGATTTTAGAAACCTGAGGTAATAAATCGTTAATGATATTTTTCGTTGGTACAGTATCAAGTAATTCTTTTAATGTATTGTGGATACTGAAGTTTCTAATATAAGACACTTTGGGTTGGTAACAAAAATGGTAAATACCACTATCTACTTGTAGTTTAACATCATCACCATATTTCGCTTTTTCGTCTACATCGATCTGGTCTATTATTGCATTGGGTAGAATGATTGTTGCTTTTCCGTTAAAAGGAATAGTGAACTTAAAGTCTAATCTCCCATCATCCAAAATACTCCATTTCACTTCATATCTCCCTACAACAGAATGATATTCCCCCGATACATGCTTTAATCGCCAGTTAGGCTTAGGAGCAATAATGGCGTGTTGAAAACCTGGCGCTGTTTCATCTGGCTTAAGTCCCACCATATACTGGTACATCCACTCTACAATCGAACCGTATGCATAATGATTTAATGAATTCATTCCAGCAGGGTTTATTTTCCCATCAGGTAAAACGGAATCCCACCTCTCCCAAATAGTTGTAGCTCCGAGATTAACTGCATAAAGCCAACTAGGATAGTCTTCATTTAATAATAGGGTATACGCCACATCATTGTAACCATATTCAGATAACACTTTACATATATAAGGTGTTCCAACAAATCCAGTCTTTAAATGCGAGTCATCTTTTTTCAGCCGTTCTACTAAATCTTTTAGTAAACGCTCCGTATGCTCTGGTTTACAAAGTTCCATGTAAAGCGCTAAAACATAAGCCGTTTGTTTATCGATGGTTAGCCGTCCATTAGGAGAAAAATACTCATTCTGAATCGCCTGCTTTATTTGTCTTGCTAACGTCTCGTATTTAGTAGCTAAAGCGTCTTCCCCTATAACACTTGCTGCTTTAGAAACAATTCTTGTGGAATAATAGTAAAAGGAAGATGCCACAAAGTACCGATCAGTTCCTCCTGTAGGCATTTTCGGATCTTCACCGTCCAAAGCCAACCAATCACCGAAATGGAAATCCTTATTCCAAAGGTATTGGTCACCAGTTCTTTCCTGGATATATTCGACCCAAGCACGCATACTATCAAATTGGTTTTTAAGAATTGTCGCATCTCCTGTGAAAAGGTACATATTCCATGGAATAATTGTCGCCGCATCTCCCCACACACTAGAGGTCTTTGTTACTTGAGGCATCGTTGGATTTGGAATGGTAGGCACTGTCATAGGAACTGCTCCTTGAATACCTTGTTGCTCTAACCATAAATCATACCCAAACTTTCCAAAAAACGGATAAGCGTTCATGTTATAGGCTGCTGTTGGTGAAAAGACTTGCGCATCACCAGTCCACCCCATCCGTTCATCACGTTGAGGACAATCCGTAGGAATATCTAGAAAGTTCCCTTTTTGCCCCCATAAAGCATTTTGAAATAAACGATTTACCTTTTCATTACTCGTTTCTATTTTTCCAATTTGTTCGAGATCAGAATAAACAACCTCACCAACAAAATCCTCCAATTCAATGGAGTCTAAGCCTGTAATTTTCGCGTAACGAAACCCATAAAATGTAAAATGAGGACGAACCCATTTCTCCTCACTATTTGATATATAGTGAAATTCTGCATCAGCATATCTTAAATTTTCCCTATAAAAATTTCCCTCTTGTAAAATTTCCCCATGTTGAATGGAAATCTTTTTCCCTTTAGGCAAGGTATTTTTAAAGCAAAGCCAACCAACCATATTTTGTCCCATATCAATAACCAACTCACCTTTTGGCGTGGTTATTACACTGAGAGGCTTCACTTTTTCCTTCACAACGACAGGAACACTTCTTCGGTCCTCGAGTAGCTTTTTATCTAAAGAAATAGGTTTTACCCCATATACTTCAGTTGGGGAGAACGTATCGTCATAGATTTCACCAAAGTAAATAGAACTTTTTCTAATCTTGCTTTCCTTCGATTTCCATCGTGTATCTGTAGAGAATACTTCATTAGTTCCATCTTTAAAAAGCAAATGAATTTCAGCTATAAGAGCAAAGGAATCCCCAAAAATATTATCCATTCCACCATTAAATCCAAAATTTCCTTTGTACCAACCATTTCCTAGCATTACTTCAATATTATTCTTTCCTGTCACCACGCTAGTCGTAATATCATATGTTTGATACTGAATCCAGTTATGATAGTTGTTATTCCCAGGAGCAAGGAACTCCTCTCCTATCTTTTTATCATTAATATAAGCTTCATACACCCCTAAACCACATATATACATCCTTGCTTTCTCAACGCCTTTTTCAATAAACATATCATTATACAAAACCGGATGAATCGAATGATCCATGTCAGGAGTTATCCAACTTGCTTCCCATGCTTCAGACATTTTTCCTGTTTCGAACCAATCGATTTGACTTACAGCACGTTCTTCCTTTTCATTCCAAACACTTACTCGCCAATAATACTTTGTTCTTGGTTCAAGTTGGAGATGACAAGAAAAAAAATTTTTTACGATAGATGGATCCTTTTTTGTATCATAGATTATATGAGTAAAATCCTCATCCTTCGCGATTTCTATCTGTGCTGCTACTTGTACTTTAGCTGATGTATCTATAACTTTATATGAAAAAAATAAGTCATTCATTCTAAATCCCATTGGATTCTTTATATGATTAACCTTTAAATCGATTATTTTCAATTTATACCCTTCTCTCCTTATGATATTTGCTATCTTGTTTCAATTCAGAAGGCTTGAATTGAATTACTCATAATCCTGATATTATAATCATAACAAAGGTATAATCTTGATGTTATGTCTAAACTTAAGAATACGACTTACCAAACTTAACAATTAGGTGGTTTTTAGATTGAATAAAAAAGAACTACGAAAAAAACTGTTTGAATTGTCTCCAAATGAATTGGCATATAAAGCCTCACCAGATAAAACTGTTGAATTCTATAACGAGTTGGAAAATATCAGTGAGGACCCTGATCATCCAATTTTTGTTCTAGATTTCAACTCGATTACTTCTAAGAATCGTGCTTTCGTAGACAGTGGTGAGAAAAGTGAAATTTTTTTCACAAATAGCAACATCGTTATCGGATTACACACTAAGTATTCTAAGCCACCCATGCATATTCATAATTATATTGAGATGAATTACGTGTATTCAGGAAAGTGTACACAAATCATGAATGGGAAAACGGTTCAACTTAAAGAAGGTGATGTTTGTATCCTTGATACAAATGTTCCCCATACCATATTAGATACGGAGGAAAATGATGTTGTCATTAATATTATGTTTTCAAAATCATATTTTTCAGCTGCTTTCTTAAGTAGATTAGCTGAAAATGGTATTATGTCTGAATTTTTAGTGAAAGCTATTTCACATACTCAGCATGATAACAACTTCATTTTATTCCATTGTGCTAGAAGTCTCGTTTTTAAAGAGCTAATGGAGAATGTATTATGTGAATACTTTAGTAAAAAGATTTGTACAAAGGAGATTATCGACTCATATATGGTCATCATTTTTGGAGAAATGCTAAGATCTTTTCAAAGGGAGCAAAGCCATCGCCAATCTTCTACACCATACCTAGGTGACATTCTAGAGTATATCGAAAAAAATTATCAAAAGTGTACGTTAGCTTCAACTGCTACTCACTTTAATTTTCACCCCAATTATTTAAGTTCACTCATTAAAAAGAAAACCGGTAAAACCTACAAAGAATTGATCCAATCGCAACGAATGAAAAAGGCCGCTGTTCTACTAGAGAACAGTAATCTAAACATCAATGATATAGCAATCGAAGTAGGCTATAATAATTTAGGTTTTTTCTATAAAAAATTCCAGTCTTATTACGAAATGACTCCGTACGAGTATAGGGGCCGAAATTGAAGTGGAAAAGCTAACACTCAAAGCTATGTATAACTCTAAGGCGCGACTGGGGTACAACAAACAGGTGACCTCAATACGTTTGAGATCCCTTGTTTCTATTGTTTTTTGCTCTAAATCGTTACCTCTAAAACCTTTATTAAATATTAGTGCCCCGTTAGATACATTCTTTCACAAAGTCGACTAAAAAATGAATACCTTTGCCGCACAGTATGTGTCTACTACGTAATAAAAGGGTTAATCTAGACCGTTTGCAGAAGAAGAAAGAAATTCCTAGTTATTGTAGAAAAACACTCGTTAGTTAAATACTTTCTTCGGAACACTCCAAAGAAAATAATTTCTTACGCATGCCTGGCGCACTAAAAAAGAGAACATAACACTGTTACGTTCTCTTCCTGTTTAGCTTAATCTAATTTACCTTCAGCTAATAAATGATATTGTTCCATAATTAGTTTAACTAAATCCGAATGTGGATTTAATTTTGTTATATCACAAATAGCCGCTTCTAAACCATTTTCCTGGATCATATTTTGGATTTGGACTGCTCCTTCATCCGTTTTAACATCATATTTTAAAGCCGCTGCAATGGCTTTAGCTAAGTAAATCGGCTGTTCACCTACAACATCCATATATTGCTTCGCCGGCCCGACTAATCGATCGTTTGGTCCTAGTTTGCGAAGGGGCCCTCTTCCAACTCTTGTAACATCATCTGCTAGGTATGGGTTTAAAAAGCGGTTAATGATCCTGCTTATATAGATCTTATGCTCCTCTGAGAGTAGATACAGGTTGAATGTTTAGCCACATGCCAGTAAATCATTACACCTCTGCCTCTATACCGCATACATATAAACACCTACTAATTTGGGATTAGAGCTATTATCACCAAATAAACATCTTTTTTCTAAAAACCAATATCGTAATATACTTTGCCTACAGTGGGACGAAAATACCGCATTGGATTTCTCCTTATCCTTAGAATTTAAATATTTTAATAATAATAACTCATCCTATGGTAATAATAAGAACTACTAAATTAAAAGTGAGGTACATAATTTGAAGAAAAAATTATTAACATTTATTCTAACCCTGGCATTATGGTTTGTTCTTGCAGGCCGCGTTAATATCCAGGTATTTTTGTTGGGTACTATAATTTGTTCTTTTATATCGCTTATGTTTGCAGATAATGTATTCAGATTAGTACAAAAGAAATATGGGACGAAAGAATTTTTTTTAAAAATATATTACATATTTTTGGTCATCAGTGCTTTTATATATGATGTATTTTTATCTGCAGTCAGAGTATCCAGACATGCATTTGAAATTAAACCTTCGTTTTCTCCCCGAGTAGTTAGTATAAAAACATCTCTTGAAAATATAAACAGTCCTGCAATTTTAGCCAATTTTATTACATTAACTCAGGGGACCCTGGCGATGGATTTCGATCTTTTAAATAAAAACTATCTTATTCACTGGATAGATGTTCACAGTGACGATGAAGCAGAAGTAAAGAAAGCACTTATCAGTAAACATGAGAATTTGATAGCTAAAATATTTGATTAATTCAGTTTAAGTATCTGGTTTTGTTTTTTATTCAATCTGGAGTGTGATATTCGTGCTTTATTTAATACTGGCAATTGTCTTATCTGCTATTTTAACTTTTTATAGGCTAATTAAAGGTCCCAGTGTACCTGACAGAATAGTTGCTATGAATTCGATAGGTGTAATGTTTTTATTAGTTTTAGTTTTATTAAGTTATTATTTTGAAAGAAAATTTTTTATTGATGTGGCTTTAGTTTATGGGGTTTTCTTATTTATAAATGTTTTAATTATGGGTAAATATTTTAGAAAACCAGAGAAAGGAGAAGTTAGTGATTGATTTAATTACTATTTTAAGACAAATATTTGTTTATGTATTTTTACTAACAGGCATTTATTTTTTGTTAAGTACTGCTGTGGGAATGATTCGTTTTCCTGATTTGTATACTAGGTTACATGCTGGCTCTAAATGCCTGATGGCCGGAGGTATTTCAGTTTTAATGGGATGTATAGTTCTGGAAGGAATTGGGGTTGTTTCTTTAAAACTTATTGTAATACTAATTTTTTTATTAATCACGAATCCGATAGCAATTCATGTCATAGCCAGTTTTACTAATAATTATAATATTATACCCAAAATACTTACAAAAAACGATATTGATGAGTGATTGGAGGTAAAGTCGTGATAGATATACTATTTAATCTGTTAATGATATTTTTACTAATTACCGCATTTTTTATGGTATTTACTAAAGATATATCAAACTCAGTTATTACTCTACCCATATTCGGTACGATTCTAGTAGTTATTTTTGTAATACTCCAGGCTCCAGGTATTGCTCTGGCTGAAGCGGTAATGACTGCTGGCTTAATGACTGTTTTTTTTGTAATTACGATAAATAAAACGGAGTATTGAACGAAATGATTAGAATAAATGAAATGTTTAAAAAGCTCTATAAAATAGGCCTTGTTGCATCGTTGGCTATTTTCTTATTATTTATATTTTATGAAATACATAATCTTGATAACGATCGTAAAAGATATTTATCTGAACACTATATATCTGAAGGGGTACAGGAAACCGGGGCGATAAATTTAGTTGCTTCAGTCCTACTTGATTACCGAGGTTTTGATACTTTAGGTGAAGTAACTGTGATTTTAACTGCTGCTGCTATTTTAGCTTTTCTGGTTCCCATAACAAAAGCAACAATGCAGGGTACTAAATTTACAATGATTGTTAATCAAACAATAAAATTGATTATCCCTTATTTAGCAGTTTTAGGAGCGTATTTAATATTGTTTGGTCATCTAAGTCCTGGCGGAGGTTTTGTTGGAGGAGTTGTTCTGGCTATCCTTCCCATTCTGTTGACAATAACCTATGGTGTTGAATTCTCTGAATATAAATTCAAACCAACCCGAAAAAAGTTAGTAGAAGATATAGGAGCTATAGGTTTTATCTTACTGGGATTACTAGGGGTATTGACTGGAAGCAATTTTCTGGCCAACGGACAAGCAAATTTTGGTCCGGGAAATACCGGGGAATTAATCAGTGCTGGGTTAATCCCTTACTTAAATTTAATGGTTGGTTTAAAAGTAGGAGCTGGTCTGGCGATCATTTTTAATAGTTTGATCAAGGAGAAATAATAGTGGAAATACCTTTTGTTTTAGTAATCATTTTATTCTGTCTAGGAATGTATACGATCATTACCCAAAAAAATTTAATAAAAATTGTTATTGGAGTTGCTATTGTAGAATCTTCTTTGATTTTATTATTAATACTCGTAAGTTATAAACCGGGTGGAACTGCTCCTATTTTAGACAGGGGATATGAAATGGTAGTTGATCCTATCCCTCAGGCACTGGCCTTAACGTCAATTGTTATTGGGGGAAGTGTTACAGCTGTAATGCTAGCGTTGGTGATTAAGATATATAAAAGATATGGAACTTTAAACGTTGATGAGATTAGAAAATTAAGAGGATAATTTTTATTTTCGGGAGGTTAATAATGGAAGCGGCTGTCTGGGTTATCATTTTACCTTTATTAACCGCATTTTTTCTTGGAATTTTTAAGTTTTATTTTAAAAAGATCTTTTTTCCTTTGGTAACCGGTAGTGCAATCATATATCTTTATTTATTAATTTTAGTTATTCATAATAGTGATCACCCTAAAGTTTACAGTGTTGGTGATTGGGGGCTCTTGGGAATAAATTTAATGGTAGATCCTTTTTCCACCATGTTTTTGTTAATAATAGCTATATTATTTTTACCAGTTATTATTTTTTCCCTGAAATATATCAAAGTAATTCATAAACATAAATATTTTATTTTTACATATTTAATGATAGCCGGTATTGCAGGAATGGTTCTTACTGTTGATTTATTTAATCTTTATGTATTTTTGGAAGTGAGTTCTCTAAGTTCTATCGCTTTGACGGCGCTGAAAAAAACAAATAAAGGAATAGAAGGTACTTTTAAGTATTTGATCATGTCTACATTTGGGAGCTTTTTTATTTTACTCGCTACAATTTTAACTTATTATTTAACGGGAACTCTAAATATGGCAGAAATTTCACTGGAATTTCAAGACATCCCTTTTAAGATAAAAAGTACACTTATGGCCTTTTTTGTTTTTGGCTATGGAATAAAGATAGGGTTAATTCCTCTGCATGCCTGGCTACCAGACGCTTATGAAGATTCCCCTATCCCTTATAATGTTTTATCTTCGGGATTGGTGATGAAATCTGCTATATATGCATTAATCAGAGTATTATATATTATTTTTGGAATTGATTTTCTGGATGAAAGTGGAATGTTAAATATTGGTGTTTTCTGGGGAGTAATTACTTTTATTATTGCTCATTTTTTAGCCTATCAGCAATCAAATTTAGTCCGGCTTCTTGCGTATTCTAGTATTGCCCAGATAGCGTATATCACTATCGGATTATTTGTAGGCAGTGAAGGAGGATTAATTGGTGGAAGTTTTCATATTCTAAATCACGCAATCATGAAAGGGACTTTATTTTTGGTTGTAGGAATTTTTTATTATAGTTTAAGCGCTGTTGAAATAGAAGATATTAAAGGGCTAGGTTATAAATTCCCCATACTTTCATTTATTTTTGTCGTTGCTTCTCTTGCAATAGTGGGCCTGCCTCCCTTCAATGGATTTATGAGTAAATGGCTTATTATTGAAGCAGCTCTAGAAGCTGGTTTTGTTTATGCTGCCTTTTTTATTTTGGTGGGAACGTTTTTATCTTTAACGTATTATTTAAAAGTAATTATTAAATTATATACAAAAAACGAAAAAAAACTATTAATGGAAGAACCAGATTTATCTTTAAGATTACCGACTATATTTCTGGGCAGTTTATGTATTGTACTTGGTTTAGTACCTTCATTACCTTTAAGTCTAATTAATAAAATTCCAAAATTTTTGCTGGATAATGGGGAATACATAAGAATAGTACTAGGAGGTTAAAGATGATTTCTCCAGGTTTCTTATATATAACAGGTGCTATACTTTTACTTTTGCCCGTGAGTGATAAAATAAAATACATCATTTCTTTCCTCATTACTGCAGGAGCGCTTATTGTTACTTTTTATTTAATACCTGGTTATAGCTTACAACTGGATTTTCTCAATTATACTCTAACTCCTTTTAGAGTAGATAGTATCAGTAAATTAACTGGATTAATTTTTGCTGTCGGTGGCTTGGCTGCTGTACTTTATTCAATTACTATATGTTCTCGAACTAATTTAAGGTTAATGTTTGTGTTTATTGGTAGTGCCCTGACCGTGGTTTTTTCCGGTGATCTGTTTACTCTGTATGTTTTCTGGGAGTTAATGACGATCAGTTCATCTTTTCTTATTATAATGGCAAGTGATTTAACTAAAAAAACGGGGTATTATTATTTTCTAATGCAGGTGGCAGGAGGTTTAAGTTTATTATGGGGGATATTTTTACAGTATTCGGCTACAGGTAATTTATCTTTGAATGCTATAGAAGCTGGAATCCCCCTTTTTATGATTGCGGTAGCAATTAAGCTGGCTTTTGTCGGTTTCCATACTTGGATGCCATTGGCTTACAGCAAAGCTCCTTTTTATGTTGCAGTCGTTTTGTCAATCTATACGACAAAAGTGGGAGTATATGTAATGAGCAGCCTGCTGTCCGGGATAAATATTTTAGCATATGCCGGTCTTATTTCGGCTTTGTTTGGAATTGTAATGGCCTTAAGGCAAAACCAAGTTCGTAAATTTTTGAGCTATTCCATCATAATCCAGGTTGGTTTTATGATTATTGGTATTAGTATTGGTACTGCAGATGGAATAGCTGGAGCTATTTTTCACCTAGTTAATCACATATTATATAAAACTGTATTATTTATGGCAGTGGGAGTTGTCATTTATACAACAGGGAAAGATAATTTTGAAAATTTAGGAATCATGCGCAGTAAACTTCCCGTAACTTCGATAGCAACATTGGTAGCTTTTATGGGGATAGCTGGAGTTCCTTTTTTTAATGGATATATGAGTAAAACCATTATTAAAGAGGCTTTACACGAACCATTATTAACCTGGGGTTTTAACCTAATGAGTTTTGGGACTTCTCTAATGTTTTTAAAATTTATCTATTATGCCTTTTTCAAAAACAGTACTATTAACGTAGATAAAAAACCAGCCATCAGCATGCAGTTAGGATTGGGATTGTTAACTGTTATGATGATATTGATTGGTATTAATCCTTTTTTGTTAGAAAGTTTAACTAATATGAATGTAGATATTAATTATTTCGATACAAAACATATGTTAAGTGGAATTCAACCTTTTCTCTGGTCAATTGCTGTATTTATTTTATTAAAGAAATATTTAGTGAAGAACTATGAGAAACTTCTATATTATGATATTTATCGTAAAATGGCTAAAATATTTGTAGCTACAGGCTATAAGTTAAGTAACTATCATGACGGAAAATTAAATAAATATTTGGTATGGGCAACTACCACTTTAATAATACTGTTGTTATTGTTAATGGTTTAATATCCATCTACTGTTATGATGGATATAGATTTGTATCTATAAGAGGGGTTATTGACTTAATAAGATGACTAGCTAAAGATGATCAAATCCCCAAAGACAATTCGTAGTAAGAAGTCTAAGCAAAGTTATTTGTTTGGCCTTTTTGTCTTTTTTAACTATTCTTGGTAGGTTAGTTTAGGTACATTTTTTCGCAAAGCCCTCTAAAAAAGAAGATCTTTGCTGCGCAGTAATGGTCTACTATGTATTAAGAAATGATAATTACTTCTTCTCAACTATCCTCCTCGTTCGTATTATAAGGTCAGCCAGATAAGAAAATATTTCTGGTTGACCTTGTTTTATATGGTCTTATTATAACAGTAGCCGGGGTAAAACGTCTCTGCCCGTGGGACATAGATCCCGTCAAGTAAACAGTTTACCCCCTACTTGTAGAAACATGATTGAGGCTGGTTGGGACGTAGATCTCGTATAACAAGCGAAGCTGTGACACTACAAGAAGGAATTAGGGGTACCGGTTAGATTATCATTTGGAGGGGATTTAGAATGAATCCAGTCATTGGTCTGGATGTGTCAAAAGGAGAAAGTCAGGTTCAAGCATTTCTAGATAAAGGGAAACCATACCGTAAGAGCTTTAAAGTATCACATATTAATGAGGGACTTGAATCCCTTGTGGAATTCATCGAAGGTTTGACTGCTGAGATAGGGAAGAAACCTCCGGTTATTCTGGAAGCAACAGGACACTATCAAGCTCCTATTGTTCACTATCTCCAGGAGCGAGGCTATCTCTTAATCATTATTAACCCATTGATTTCTTACAAGGCCAAAAGTTCAAGTTTACGAAAGGTTAAGACGGACGCTGCTGATGCTTATCTTTTGTGCGAACTCTATTATAAAGAGGAACTTGAGCCATACAAAAGCGTGGCGTTCAGCTCTTAAACTTACGTGACCTTACGAGACAACACGAAACTATTACTGGTACTTTAATTCAGACAAAACTACAATTCCAAGCGATTTTAGATCAAGTATTTCCTGAATTCAGAGGTGTGTTTGGGGATTTATATTCGGTTGTGTCGCTATTAACTTTAAAGAAATTTCCTTCGTCTGAAGATATTTTAAATGCCAGTGATGAGACCTTGACCGAAAAAAAACACGAGTATTGTAAGAGTCGTTCACGTAGTTGGGCTAGTGATAAAGCAGCACAAATCAAAGCTGCGGCAATTCGAAATCCGTTTGAGAGAGCCGTTTATCAGAGTCACATTTTGAGTCTTGGAATGTTTATTACTATTATTCTCCAATACAAAGAGCACCTAT
>NZ_KZ454943.1:3992657-3993687 GCF_002797395.1 Bacillus solitudinis | reverse complement strand
CCTCGTTCGTATTATAAGGTCAGCCAGATAAGAAAATATTTCTGGTTGACCTTGTTTTATATGGTCTTATTATAACAGTAGCCGGGGTAAAACGTCTCTGCCCGTGGGACATAGATCCCGTCAAGTAAACAGTTTACCCCCTACTTGTAGAAACATGATTGAGGCTGGTTGGGACGTAGATCTCGTATAACAAGCGAAGCTGTGACACTACAAGAAGGAATTAGGGGTACCGGTTAGATTATCATTTGGAGGGGATTTAGAATGAATCCAGTCATTGGTCTGGATGTGTCAAAAGGAGAAAGTCAGGTTCAAGCATTTCTAGATAAAGGGAAACCATACCGTAAGAGCTTTAAAGTATCACATATTAATGAGGGACTTGAATCCCTTGTGGAATTCATCGAAGGTTTGACTGCTGAGACAGGGAAGAAACCTCCGGTTATTCTGGAAGCAACAGGACACTATCAAGCTCCTATTGTTCACTATCTCCGGGAGCGAGGCTATCTCTTAATCATTATTAACCCATTGATTTCTTACAAGGCCAAAAGTTCAAGTTTACGAAAGGTTAAGACGGACGCTGCTGATGCTTATCTTTTGTGCGAACTCTATTATAAAGAGGAACTTGAGCCATACAAAAAGCGTGGCGTTCAGCTCTTAAACTTACGTAACCTTACGAGACAACACGAAAATATTACTGGTACTTTAATTCAGACAAAACTACAATTCCAAGCGATTTTAGATCAAGTATTTCCTGAATTCAGAGGTGTGTTTGGGGATTTATATTCGGTTGTGTCGCTATTAACTTTAAAGAAATTTCCTTCGTCTGAAGATATTTTAAATGCCAGTGATGAGACCTTGACCGAAAAAATACACGAGTATTGTAAGAGTCGTTCACGTAGTTGGGCTAGTGATAAAGCAGCACAAATCAAAGCTGCGGCAATTCGAAATCCGTTTGAGAGAGCCGTTTATCAGAGTCACATTTTGAGTCTTGGAATGTTTATTACTATTATTCTCCAATACAAAGAGCACCTAT
>NZ_KZ454943.1:3964907-3991379 GCF_002797395.1 Bacillus solitudinis | reverse complement strand
TATTACTGGTACTTTAATTCAGACAAAACTACAATTCCAAGCGATTTTAGATCAAGTATTTCCTGAATTCAGAGGTGTGTTTGGGGATTTATATTCGGTTGTGTCGCTATTAACTTTAAAGAAATTTCCTTCGTCTGAAGATATTTTAAATGCCAGTGATGAGACCTTGACCGAAAAAAAACACGAGTATTGTAAGAGTCGTTCACGTAGTTGGGCTAGTGATAAAGCAGCACAAATCAAAGCTGCGGCAATTCGAAATCCGTTTGAGAGAGCCGTTTATCAGAGTCACATTTTGAGTCTTGGAATGTTTATTACTATTATTCTCCAATACAAAGAGCACCTATCAAAGTTAGAATCAGAGATAGATACCTTTGCGCAAGAAATTGAAGAATATGAAATTATCAAATCAATTCCTGGTATCGGAGAAAAGATCGCGGCAACGATTATATCCGAAATTGGAGAAATTGATCGATTTGATCACCCAAAGAAGCTAGTGGCTTTCGCGGGAGTGGATCCAAGCGTTTTTGAGTCTGGTAAATTCACGGCTACAAAGAATCGAATTACCAAGCGTGGTTCCAGTAGGCTTCGTCATGCATTATATATGGCAGTACGTTGTGCCATTCGAGACTGTCGTAAAAAGAAAACGAGTGATGAGATTATCCCTCGTAATAAGAAATTACGTGAGTTCTACGATAAGAAACGTGACGAAGGAAAACCTTTCAAAGTAGCTGTCATTGCTTGTGTAAATAAGCTCTTACATTGGATTTTTGCCCTGTTAAAAAGCAACACATTATTCCAAGATGTCGTATAATCACTACGTCTAGCTAAATAGTCCAAAACCTTCCAAGTGCTGAGAAATGGTAGGTTATTTAGTGTACTCATTTTTAGTATATCATTTGCATTTAAACTTTTTTATTGAAAAATATTGACAAACTATTAGCTGGTTTACTTTAAGTACATTCCTTCACAAACTTTTTGCAGAGAAAAAATTACCACTATTTCCGAATGGCCAAAATTTTATTATCTATAATATTTTCGCAACCATCAAGAATGTAATCAGTTCTCTCTGTAGTTTCGACCACTTCCATTGAGGTACAAATCGTAGTTTTTATGCTTCCTTCACCAAATTTATCCCTTCGTGTGTCCGTTGTTGATTTTATAATTTCACCATCGTATTCAAGGTCAGGAAGCATTGGGTCACCTTCTTCTGTATATCTGACTATTCTAATATTATCTTTTTGCTCTTGTTCAACATTTTTTAGGAACTCCGTAAATCTCTCCGTATTTTCAATTTGCCCGTGCATATCTACAACATCTTCAGACGAAGGAGTGTAATCTGGAACATTGCAACCTGCAATTAAGAGCGTAAATAATAAAACAAATATAAATTAAACTTTTTTCATGACTGTACTTCCCCCTTTTGCAATTAGACGTTTTTTCACTAAAGGATGCTTCATGTCTTATATCACTAAACTGCCTCATCAATATTATTTTTTTATTTGTACAGTGTTTACAAAAGAAAAACCTAAATAACTATACTTAATAACTACTTTGTCTATTACTTTATTATGGACAATACTTATTCCATAACTTTTATCATTTTTAGTGGCAGTACCGTTGTTTACTATTTCTAACTGTGTTAAAGGAGAGGTGTTGGGCAATATAACAACATCTTTATTTTTCTTTTAACATTGAATACTTTTGATACGCTTTATAGAAACTGCTACCAAAAAAAACAACCAGAAGTGCGGGAAACAACTTCAAAAGGACAAATGGAGTTTCAAATAAAAATGCTTTCCAAAATAATGCACCTTTCATATTCCAAAGACCTTCAAAATATAATCCCGAAAATCCCGAATCCTTGTAAAGCATATAAGAAAAAGCCAAACCCAGCATCACCAACACAAATGAATAACTCATTAATCTTTTATAATAATTACCCTTTGATTGGCGGTCTGAGAAGATTTCATTTTGTTCACCATCTTCTTTTTGCCAATACCGTATTCCACCCAGCCAGTACCCCTTTATATAAATCCATCCAAAATCTTCATATATCCCTTTGTATCCCTCGAACTTTTTCTTTGGTAAATAATCTTGATAATCAAGTCGCATAACATATCTTTTGTCAGTTTTTTTGAAAGTGTATATTCCTAATCCACTAATCTTTGTACAGCGATACCCTTTTTGTAATTGCTCGTTCAGCCATTGCTCTTCTCTTTCAATATTAAAAAACACGTTAAACTTCTTCATTGGATTCACTTCCTTCGTACAATGATAAAATATGCGATAGCCTTTCTTGTTCCATTTTCAAAATGGCACTTCCTTCTGTAGTTATCATATAAATTTTTCTGCGACCCGAATTTCCAACAGGTTCAATCCAACCATGTTTATTCAAGTTTTCAATTGCACCGTATAATGTACCAGCCGCTAAAATAACAGTACCCTTACTGATTTTTTCTATCTTCTGCATTACGGCATAGCCATGGAGTGGTTCACGTAGGGCTAATAAAATATAATGCATGGTTTCAGACAACGGCAATAATTTATGTTTCATACTCTCACCCTCAATTCAGTTCAACTATATAGTTCGACTTTATAAAAATGTAATACAGTTCGACTGAATAGTCAACAGCATTTTTAAAATTCATCGAACATAAAGCAAAACCTTTATAATTAGGAAAAAATTTAATCACAAAAAGTCAATTTCCTTTACGTTGGGAAATCGACTTTTTGTTAATCTTATTCAATTAAATGGTCCAGATTGTTGTTGGCAGAGATTTTCTTAATATTGTAACTAAATTTAAACAAAATCCTATTACTAATAGTGGGGTTAAATAGATTGCACCATATATTAAAAAAGTCATTTGTTTACCTTCTAATAAATATAATTCTTGTAGCCATAGTTAGTTCAATAATTCAACACAAAAAGCGATTACCCTCTATCACGCAATCGCTCCCGTTCATTTAAGAAGGATAAAATAACATTGACGTTGAATTGTAAATTAAATAAAAACGTACCTTTATAGGTTTAAATCAACATAACTAAAGGAGTTATTTTAATGAATAATATTTTTGAGCTCTTGTATAAAGATGAAATATTAAAACGTATCGACAACTTAAGCGTTAATTCACAACCAAAATGGGGAAAAATGAATGTTTCCCAAATGTTAGCTCATTGTTCATCTTTCCAAGATATCGCTATGGGATATTCTTTACCCCCAAGAGGTTGGTTAGGGTTATTAGTAGGTAGATTTGCAAAACCCATTTTTTATAATGACAAGCCTTTACCACACAATATGTCTACTATTCCAACCATTTTCATTACATGTAAAAAAGATTTTGAAAAAGAAAGAGAAAAACTGAAACAAAAAATTATAACATTTCAAAAGAATGGACCAGAGGCTTGTACAGGTCATCCACATCCTTTTTTCGGAAAACTTACTTCCGAACAATGGGGAAAAGGAATCTACAAGCATCTTGACCACCATTTAAAACAATTTGGTGTTTAGTCATGGGACTTAAATTATTCATGATATAGTATGAAGAACTTGTTGCTTATCAATCACTAATAGATTCATCGTCATATCTTCAATACGGGTAATATGCCACAAATGCCACGCAATCGAATTTCTTGTATCAGGATTTGATACTGAATATTGTCTAAAGGTTTTTTCATCCAAGCTGCTCACTAACTCAATTGCTATGGGGTAGCTTCACTCATGTGACTAATGGAAGAAGAGTGTAGAGAAGAATGAACTGAGATAAACAATTGTCCTGCTTCATTATCGTTTTCTGAATTTAATAGAGTTTCTCTAATTTTTTTATGGTTTTCATTCCAAATCTTACGTTGGCCCTTATCCACTCAACATATCCCTCATTTAACTATTTTCAAATTAAACTAAACTGTTCCGTCCTTGAATGATACCCCTCTTGCCTCTTCTTAAGGAATACGTCAAAAACATCGATAACTTTGTGATGATAATCACTTTAAAAGACATGGTTCAGACCTTCGTCATTATAGTAAAAGAGGAATGTTAGATACCATTCCTCTTTCTTTTTTGCTTTTCTGATTCAACAAAAAATGCTCTTTTGTTCGATAACCTCCGAGTAAATACTAGTGTTAGATAGCACCTTCCAGACACGTGATGATATCCTTATTCAATTCTTTTGCAATTACCAATCACTTATTACTAAATTTATACTTAGGTAAGTGGATACTAGCCTTAAATAAATCGCCGTCAACGTGGATGTTAAATCTCCCCTTTTGGATTTCAATTAGGTTTTTCGCGATGGATAAGCCTAATCCACTGCCTTGGCTAGTTCTGGATTCATCCCCTCTTTTAAAGCGTTCCATTAATTCGTCTGCTGAGATATTTAACTCCGTTGCTGAAATATTTTTGAAGGTAAGAAGCATTTCGTTGCCCAAATCCTCAATATCTATATATACCCTTGACCCATCGGCTGCATATTTAAATATATTTGATAATAAGTTCTCTATGGATCGCCACAATAATTTTCCATCTGCTGTAATATAGAGCTTATCCTTTGGATAATTCATCTTAAATTCTAAATCCATTGTTTGAATTTTGTCATTTACTTCCCCTAGACCTTGGGTAATTAAAGATACGATATCAATTTTCTCATAAGTAACGGGAATATTTCCGCTAGAAGCCTTTGCTGCTTCAAATAAATCATCGGTTAATATTTTTAGCCTTTTCGATTTTTGGTCAAGTACTTCAATATATTCTTCGGTCTTTGATGAGTCCTTTTCATTTTTTAATAGATCAACATACGTGATAATAGAAGTTAATGGAGTTCTTATATCATGTGATACATTAGTGAATAGTTCCGTTTTTAACCGCTCACTTTTGAGTTCACTATCAACTGCCTTTTTCAAACCATCAGTGATACTGTTAATATTTGAAGCAAGTCTTCCAAACTCCCCTTTTCCACTCACTTCGATCCGATGATGAAGATTTCCATCCTTTATTGTTTCTACCCCTTCATGTAATGCTTTAAAGGACTTGATCTTTTTATAAGCAAACCAGGCTGCTATTCCAATGGTTACCGGAAACATAAAGAACGTCAAAGCAACCAATATTGGATAACCAATTACGATTAACACCGTTTTTACTCCGATACTACCGCTTCTATAGACATTACCTACAAATGTAACTAATTTATAGATTAGATCAAAGATCAATGTATGCTTGAAAAATGTTTTATTTTTAAAATGCTTCATGAGGGATAGTAACAGTACTAATCCAACAATGGCAATAGGAACCGTTATTGGTAAGAGGAATATATCAATATTTTCAGAGGCCTCATCTACCAACAAAACCCAAAGAGGTATAATAAATATACATATCCCTATTTTTATATCATTGTATAGTTTATCTATTGCGTGAAAATGTAACTCTTGATCTTTAAATGACTTTCTTCCTATTACGAGTACGAGATAGGAAAATGAAAAAATAAATCCTACTAAAAATCCAATTAATTTATATAAGTTTTTTGTAGCAATAGTTTTGTTTTCTTGCCATTCTTTTGTTTTAAAATCTAAAAATTCTTCCGTAAAGGCAACATAAACAACCGTCTTTTCTGGATCCAATCCATCTAGGTGTTGTGTTAATCGATATAAATACTCATTTTCTTTCGTTTCCTTTGGGAACATCTCTTGTTTATAATCCTCAAATATCATATAAGACGGATAGGTTTCAAACTGCCTTTTTTCTGTCAAAGTAGTGTTTGTAAACACATTTGTGCCATCATTGGCATAAAACAATGGTACCTCATACTCTTCTAGATTTTGCATAAGTAAATGATATTCTTTTAAATCATCCTTTATCATCTTTTCTTTTGCCTGGGAGATTTCGTCAACATATTGTTGCTTAAACATTTCATAATTTTTCTCTTTCGTTAACTCAGGATTATAACTTTTAGAATGGAACTTAAAATCTGAAAATAAGTTTTCTTCTACTCTTCTCCATTCACCCTCACCAATGGTTCCGCCACTTAAAATATGTTCCTCATTCTTATAGTCATCTATTAGGATTGTGAGATTACGGACGAGTTTTTCACTTTCCTGTATATATGACCAACTTTGAAAATAATGATCTTCCACCGCATTACTAAATTCCGCATCATTTTCAATCTCAACTTCTACGACTGCTTTCATGGCACCCGTCAAACAGATGATTGCAATAATAAAAACAACAACTTTTGTTATGAATAAATGGCTATATTTTTTCAACTTTATATCCAACCCCCCACACCACCTTCAAATATTTTGGTTCTTTCGGATTTATTTCAATTTTCTCTCTGATTTTTCTTATATGAACAGAAACCGTATTTTCTGGACTATGGGCCGGTTCGTTCCATACCTTCTCATAAATTTCCTCAATGGAGAATACTTTACCTGCGTTTTCAGTCAGTAGCTTTAGGATCTTATATTGCACCGGTGTAACATGAACTTCTACCTCATCGACTGTAGTTGTTTTACTTTCATCATCGATAATTAGTCCCCCTGTTCGAAATAGATTACTCCTAGTTTCAAGACCTCCTAATGATGTATATCTTCTCAGCTGTGACTTAACTCTTGCTATTAGTTCCAAGGGATTATACGGCTTGATAATATAGTCATCTGCACCAAAATTTAATCCTAATATCTTATCCGAATCCTCAGATTTTGCAGAAAGGAAGATCAAGGGTATATTATTTTTTTCTCTAATTTTCATAGTAGCTCTGATACCATCCATCTTAGGCATCATCACATCCATAATAATAAGATGAATCTCCTGCTCTTCAATTACTTCTATAGCTTCTAGTCCATTAAAAGCTTTGAATATTTGATAGCCTTCATTTTCTAAATAGATCCCTATTGCATCTACAATTGCTTTATCATCATCACAAACCAAGATGTTCATGAAATTTCCTCCTAAATATGATTTTAAACATTGGATATCATCACCTCTTTATTCTTCGTTCTACTGAATGATATCAACAAAATCTTAAGAACTAATTAATGCAATTCTTAAGATTTTCCTAGTATTTTAAAAAGAGAAATAAAAGGTTGGGCAACTGTAAGTTTACTCGAATTAAATAATCGAAAAGTTATGATTTAATTTGATAAACGCCAAACTTATATTCAGTTTGGCGTTCTCAACCCTTTAACATATTAACATCTTAGTAATATTTTTACGTACAAAACCAATTAAAATCATTCGTTTTAATTTAACAATAAATTCCAAAAAATGCTTGATTTTTATTATCTCCACCTTTTTCCCAAAAAGAAAAAAACTGTCCTATCTTGTTAGGGGGTTATTTTTGCGACACTAAACCTAACCGATTTAGAATTCAGCTAAAAAATACCAGAACCTTAGCACAAGAATCGAAGGCCTTTATTAAAATGGAAAATTTATCGCATTAAAGTTTATTAAATGCCTTTTCGACGTTCTTTGAGTTCTGGATCGTTATAAAGCGTTGCGTGGATTTACTTACCCCAGATTCTGCTACCACATTATTCATTTTATACATTATGTTAAATATGAAAATAAAAAAGGATAATTAGCATTATATTGAACTAATTATCCTATAAATGATTAAATGGTACCGGTGGACCGAACCGGACGTTGTACACACCATTAATTCTGCGGTTAAATTTCATCCGGTTTAGCACTTCCTAGCACTATGCTTCTCTAAATACATACGTTTGTCAGCTACACTATATAATTCATCTATTGTCTCGCCATCAAGAGGATAACAACTAATACCCATACTAGCAGATAGACTTATTTGGTTTTGATTAAATAGCTTCAATGGTATGGCTAGCTTATGTTGAATGTTTTCGATAATTTTCTCTGTTTCCTCAACAGCAAGTAACAGAACAAATTCATCCCCGCCTAATCTCGCGGCATGATGTTTCTCTTCAGTTACTTCTTGTAAAATATTTGCAATATGCTGTATGGCATGATCTCCAGCTTGATGTCCGAATGTATCGTTTATCTGCTTCAGTTTGTTTAAGTCAAGCAATAGAAGATTAAACTTCTCTTTGCTGCTTAATAAATCATTTATTTGTTTTTCGAATGCAGCGCGGTTTGACAAGCCAGTTAATAGGTCATTGTAAGCCAGATACTGTACTCTCTCCTCTTTGGCTTTCGTTTCCGTAATGTCTTTTACTATCACAAACTGTAGCGTTCTTCCTTCTACGATAATAAAATCGGAATCAATCAATAACGTTAGCTGTTTTCCTAATCTATTAACAAACGAGATTTCAACATTTTCCAATTTTAGTTGTTGTTTAAATACTCTTTGCAGCTCCTGAATAAACGTTTGCCTGTCTATTCCACTTAAAAACGAGAGTAAGGATGATTGAATAAGCTCCTCCCTTGTCACACCTAAATAGTTAGGAACTTGTGGACTTACCTCATGAACGATCGCTTCTTCATCGATCATGAGAATTCCTATTGGTGACCGTTGAAATAAAATATTATAACGTCTCTCGTATGACGATAAATAATCGAATCTTGACATACTAATGAAGATAGCAATTGCCCATAATAAAGTGCCATGCGGCATAATAAAGTAAAAAAAGTTGGAAATACTCGTATTTTCAAAAAGCAGGGCTGCTGATAACGTAACTGCTATCCATACAAAATATAATACGATTCCTTTAAACCATAACTTTGCAGCATTATTTCCTTTTTTCATTTCTAGAATCGTTAAGATAATGACAATAAAAAGATATGAAAAATCAACCAACCACAGCAAATATAATCCAGTTCCAGGGATATACACTGATTCTATTGAATGGACATCCCCCTTTAACATCCATGATTCAAAAGGTAATGTCATTAACATCACAATACCTGGAACAAATAAAAGTTTAAGATATTTCCCATTTTTCTTGTTATACAAATTTGCATTCATTAACCAAAGATGTAGAGATAATAAGGAGCCAATGGCTATACCCCCATTCACCCAATAAAGACTAATCATATTAAAGTATTTCGGATAAATAATCACAGAAGTAAATACACCGAAAAACCACATTGATGAGAACACATACAATAGACTACATGTGATATGCCTAGCACTATGACGGTTATGACTATAAATCATGCCTGCCATAAAAATAAAAATACATGCGGGAATCAGGTACAATACACAGTAAAATAATACTTCCAAAAAAACCACCTACTCCACTATAATGAGCTCTATAAAAACTTAAAATCTATTTTTATTACAACCTAAGCCTGCTTCATTAACATTGACACTCTCGACTATAATTGTAAACGCGAAGTCATAATAAATTGGCTTTGATTGAACCTAGCAAAATTGAAATACATTGTAAAAAGCAAAAAAACTGCTATTTTACAGCAGTTTACTTATTAGTCCCTTTGTAACCCGGCTGTCATGCTGTGCTTAGACCCGTGGCTTTGCGTCCTATGCTTTCGAATAGTTTGCCAACTACTATTTAATTATTATTATTATACTACATTTTCACTAGTTCCGAGTCTTTATTTGTTCACTATCCTCCGCTTTTTTGATGCTATCCCAATCACCTAAGTAGTCCCGTATCAATGCATGATTACCTTCATTTGCTACACACCCAATTCTAAATATTCTTTTTTATTGTACATGATTCTAATTTGATGTTCTTCCTTATAAATAAAAAATTTTTTTATCGTTTTTTTAATCAGAGAAGAGGACATGCTTGTTTTCCTTCGCATGTCCTCTCTCTTAAACTATCTATTATTTTACGTCTAACACAAGAATGTTAACGGAGTCTGCTGATAACGTGACAACAACAGAATGTTCATTAAGATGGATTTCCTTTTCAGTTGGAACCACCTGTTCAGCATTTTTCTTGTTAACATTTGGCGTATGAACAAGAGAGGCGTCTCCCGTTACCGTAATCATTCGTGCTTTTTCTAAAACAGTAAGATCCTTCAACGAGATTTTCGTTGTTTTTTCAAATGGATCGGCATTAACCAGCTTCACGTAAACATGATCAGCGTCTTTCGTAACAGAATTGAAAATCTCGCGGTTATACGCTTCTAGCATGTAGTCCAACACCTTGCTTGTAAACGTACCATCTGTGTAGGAGCAGATGAGACGGTTCCCTGTTTCTCCACCATAGTTGACTGAAATTGTGTATGGTGTCTGATCCGCTAGTTCTTCGTAGCAGCTTGTTCGAAGGTTCCCGGCTGCAGTACTAGATGAATAGTCGCCTAGCATGTACCCTTGAATCCCTTCTTTGAACACTTTAACACCAGTGGCATTTCCGTTATAGCCTACAGCATATTCAAGAACATCTTTTTTCTCTGGCGAAATATTCGTCAAACCTACGCCAACATAAAAACCATCGGCCCCCGATACTTTTGTCGCATTCACTTCAAGCTTATAGTTAGTCCAGCTCTCATTTAAAATATATAACCCGTTCAGCCCCCCATTTTGAGCATGCAAAACAAGACCTTTTTCCGAATCAATTGTGTAGCCAGCAGAACCAGGAATCACGTCCCATGCCGGATGTAATTCTTTCGTGAAATCCTGTTCAAATAGCACTTCACCACTCCGATTATCCGTCACGTTTACATGCTTCACATGAATCTCGGCATCGCCTGTAGCAATTTCAATTCCACCCCGTGGAGTTAGCTCTGTCAGGTTTCCATTTTTGTACGTAGAGAAAGAAGTCCCTAACAACTTCGTGCCAAGATATTTTCCAAACAGATGCTGTACGTAATAGTTCGGCGTGTACCAGACAGTTTCATCATCAAACCAAATTAAATCAGGCGTCCAACGATACGTCCCATCCGTCAATACTTTGTTAAATAACGGCGCATAGGCTGCCAACCTCACGACATCAGAATTTCGTTCAAAACCAGTCATCACAGCTGCTTCCGCAATTGCACCAGCCAATGTATTCTTATCGGTCGAAGCAAATTCACCAACAAAAACCTTCGATGTCTCGGTTTCAGTCAGACGACCGTCTGGCTGATAGACTCGATAATAATAATTGTACCGATCCGCATTGTTTAACAAGTATTCATTGGAACGGTAATAATGCTCATCCGCAATTGTATCCATATAATTCGGTTGTTTTTCATACCAAGTGACCGTTTCTTCCGTTACCGTCTTACCATCCGTAAAGTTTATCGTTGCACTTCCTTCAACATTCCCACTAAGGAACTTCCAGCCCTCTTGATACGCATCATCATCCGCTTGCGCACCAACAGTTGACAGAATAATGAGCTCATGATCCGGATAATGAACATTCATGTATTCATCAATCGCCGCTTTAAAGTATTCAAAGTTCGCAAAAAATTCCGTACCCCAGTTTTCATTACCTACACCTAAGTAGCGAAGGTTGAACGGTGCTTCATGACCCATATGCTTACGTAAAGCTGCCCATTCATTCTGTTCAAAATCGGTGCTAATCGCGAAATCAATTAAATCAGTAAAGCTTTTCACAAAATGATCTCTAAGCTCTCCGCCTGCCGGATGGACATAATCGGAACGAGCCTGACAAAGGACACCACAAGCCATAACCGGTAAAGGCGTAGCATTTAGGTCTTCAGCTAATTGGAAATACTCCATGTAGCCTAACCCCATCGTCATCATGTAGCCCCAAACATTGAAATTTTCTTTACGCAGCTCGATATCGCCAACCGAATCTTTCCATTCATAAACATTATCCCAAATGTAGGAGCCTTCTGAAATACAACCACCAGGGAAACGCAAGAATGTTGGATGCAAGTCAACCAATGCATTCACCAAATCTTTTCGTAAACGATAGTTCCGATTTCCTTTATAGTTAGCGTGAGCCGTGTTTGAGCGCTCTTCCTCATTTGCACCCCAAACCTCTTGCGGCATCAATGAAACCATATCAATTGACATGTCACCCTTAAAACTCAAAGCAAGCTGACCAAGTTCAGTTTTAGACCCAGTCAATACAATATTCGAGTTAACACCATACTTTTTCCATGTGTTGCCGCCCTCTACCTGCACTGTTACACTATCACTAAGCGTCTCGCCGTCCTGTGCTTGCAGCTGCAAAGTAATCGTTCCCGCCGATTCCGCTTTCGCCCAGATCGTAAAATCATACTGTGCATCTTCTTTAATTGAAATCGCACAATGGTGATTTGAATCGGTGAAACCTTTATTTATAAGCGTGCTGCCGTTAGGAACAGTCAGATAATGAGAATTAACGTCTTTATCTGCCACTCCAAAAAACTCATTCAAGCCGCCTGTATTCTCTACCGTTACTTTATCGACATCACCAAACCAGGCATGAAGGGGTTGATGGTTTCTGCCTGAAGAGCAGCCGCACTCCCCTGACGCATGAGAATACGTCTCAAATGCAAATGATTCGAACGAACGATTTTGAATAAGCTCCGCATAAATCCCGCCGTCCGCTGCGTTGTTAATATCTTCATAAAATAACCCATATAACGTCTCACTAATCTCAAGAACTTCCTGGCTCCCGTCAATCGTTAATAAATGAGAAGGGACTCCATTTGGAAGAACGGACACCGTAAATTCTTTTTCAGCTGTGTCAGTTCCTTTACTTAAAAGCGCGGTCAAGGTTACACCTTTTGCTTCATCAATATCCCCTACTACCCCATCATTCGATAACACGGAAGGATCGCTTGATGTCCAAGAAACCGCGACCTTTCCACCCATAAGCGAATAAGGTAAGGTAACATCCTTTGAAACAATCGTGATCGGAAACGATAAATACTTATCTTTCGCAAGTTGAACGATTTCTCCGTCTGTAAGTGATTCACACATCACTTCGATTACTTCATCTTGCGTTAAACCTGCTTTAAACACCTGAAAATCAGAAAGAGAACCGTTAAAATCCGCATCGACTTCATGTTGCGAACGCCCAATATAATTATTGCTGTACCCCGCTGGATCAGAAAACGTCTCAAACCAACTGCGAAGGCGTTTATATGTACCACTTGACGTTTGACTGATCGAACCGTCAGCCACCACTTCCCCATTCGCATAAATGACAGGCCCAGCACTGCTTAATGTCCCACCTTCTGTTCCAGTAACCGACATTGCGACATGAATCCATTCACCTGAAGAATACGTTCTTCCTGCATCAGCAACAAGATCTGAATCTGAAAAACAAACGCCGCGTAAGTTTCGTGATAAGAACAAGTATGGTCCAACTGCATTTTTTCCAAAATCAAAAATACGTTCCCATACATTCTCACCTTTTCTCAAGTAAACCCACGTACTAACGGTAATTCCCGTTAAATCGTTAATGTCTTTAAGAAAACCTGATGGTAGTTTCATATAAGAAGTCCCGTTTTGGCCACCTGCAAGCGTAACTGCGGTTCTGCCCCCAACCGTTTCTACGACCGGCTTTGTACTCCCCTCTGCTGTGGCCTTATTGCCATTACCTGAATGATCTTTTCCGACATTATCCGGATCATTGAAACGATAGTGGACAACGATCTGGTTCTGAAATGAACGAATTGCCTTGTTTTCTGTCATCGTATATCCCCTTTTCTAGTCAAAATCATTAAACTTAATATTTTAATTAAATACATAATAAAAACATAAATAATATCCTGTCCCCATTATAATCGCTAACGGTCTGCTTTCTCAATAGATTTTGCTCGCTTTTTCAAATTGTCTAAAAAATCTTGATTGTGTAAGATTGCAGAGCCGGAATTTCGCATATGCGATAATAAAAACGCTTCTTACCAAAAGGCAAGAAACGTTTCAGATGACATATTTTCGTTTAAACACCGATAACCAAGAGCTAGAGGTTAACCTGTCCCTACCTGACTAACCCCTCCTCTTTCACCATACCGTATACAGTAGAGCTACACCACCTTAATCATACAAGTGTAAATCCCAGCGGTTTCCGCAATATGGGTCACTAGGAGAAATCCCTTTGAACTCACTTCTACCAACTAACTTATTTACAAGTGCTTCTACTGTTACGTTATTATCCGAGTAAGCGTTAATAAACGTCGATACATACGGTATATCAATGAGATGATACGGGTTTGCTAAAGATACAAAAATCGTAGGAACATCCGTCGAGAACCAAGGTGAATCGATGGCAATAAACGGATTCCAATTTAAGCGAACCTGTGTGCGATTACTGCTTGTTCGTTCAACCGCAACGAATAACGCTAAATCATAGGATTCCTTTAAGTCCTTCAACGACTGACCAGCCTTTTCTCCACCAAATGTTCTAATATCTTGGACAGCAACGTCAAACCCTTCTTGCTCTAGCACCTGAGCCAGATGACTGATTTGTGATTCATCACTTGATACGCCAAGTGGCATTAAATAAATGCGCTTCTGCTGTTTAGGAGTAATAGGCAAGATTGCTTCACGATCACGGACAAGTGTGATGCTTTTATCCGCAAGTTCCTTAGATGCTTGCACAGATTCCTCCGAATGAACGATGTTTAATGCATCCTCAGCCGGAACAAGTTTTTCTTTTTTGTGTAGGCCTAACGAAGCTTTCACACCGAGAATTCGTCTGGCGGCATCGTTTAATCGCTCTTCTGTCACAATCCCCGTTTCTAACCCTTGATGCATAGACTGCAAATCTTCATCGTAATTACGAGTAAATAAAATCATATCACATCCTGCAGCAACCGCTTGAGGAATGGCATCCTTTCTTTTCTTATCTGTCGCAAAGGCAACCATTGGAGTTGCATCCGTCGTGATTAACCCGTTAAAGCCTAATTCCTCTCTCAACAAATCTTGTAATAGCTCAGGAGATAGGGTCGCTGATTTCAGCTCTTGATCCGGTATCCCCTTCATACGAGAATATTCTGGAAATGCGATATGTCCCACCATGACCGTATGGGCGCCATCCTCAATTAAATCACGATAGATGTTCCCGTATGTCTTCATCCACTCATCTACAGCTAATGTATTAAACGTCACATGTAAGTGTTGGTCCCGTTCATCTACTCCATCTCCTGGAAAGTGTTTCACCGAAACCGCCCCACCTGAAGCCTCAAACCCTTTTTTATACGCTTTAGCCATAAGTAACACACGCTCGGGATCAGATCCAAACGTCCTTAAATTAGTGATGGGATTTCGCCAGTTATAATCAATATCTACAATCGGAGCAAACGCCCAGTTCCCTCCTACAGCAGCCGCTTCTCTCCCAGCAATTTCACCTAATTTATAGGCAGCTTGTTCATCATCAGAGGCCGCGACTTGAAGTGGCTTCCCGTAAAACGTCCCTTCTTCGATCATGCCATTGCCACCGTCTTCCACGTTCGCTGCCAACAACATTGGGATGTCACTTGCATCCTGTAGGGCTCGATTTGCTGCTTGAATCGTTTTTCCAGGCAATGGACGAAACATCATTGCACCTGGTTTGTATTTTCGAACCCAATCTGTTAAAAAGGCAGGGTCTGGATTAAACCCAATTGGTGCAAATAATTGGCAGACTTTTTCCTCTGTTGTCATATTTTCTAATGTCGTCTCGACCCAGGAGATCGCTTGGGCATCTAAATGATACGGATTAGCCTTTAAATTCACCGTTTGATTAGTGGCTACCATTCGTCAGCGCCTCCCCCAATCTTTTATTGACGGCTTCATTGATTCGTTTTAGTATTTCATCGACTTTGACAGAAGGGATTCCAGTCTCTGGTGTGACCTTACATTCCTTAAAAGTCATCCCCTTCATCATTTGGAAAGCGACGTGAGGAGGCATCTCACCATGCATCACGTTCGTTAAATACTCTTCTAAAATCGCCTTTGCTTCCGGATAGTAAATTAACTCACCGAGAACACTTTCGTTTGTGAACATCTTTTTGTTTACGTTAAGCAACAGAAACGAGAAGAGATATTCGCCAGACCCTAAACTGAATTCAAATCCTGTCACGCCATCCCCATCTACTGTGATGGTCTGTGCTTGAGCAGGGAGAATAATCGTTGCTTCTGTATTCTCTGGTATAACAACGTTTAACGTTACCTTTTCGCCCTCGAGCTTCCATTCACTTCTAACTTCACCGTACATCGTCTCATAGCTTGCTTTAACTTGCTTCATCCCTAAAGGACTTATGATTGGTTTGATCGTGATTTTCTTATAGCCAGGTACGGTTTCATCTAAGGAAATTCCGGCAATGGTTCGGTGCATCCATTCTGCCACAGCCCCGTAGGCATAGTGGTTAAACGAAGTCATCCCAGAATCATTAAATGTCCCATCCGGATTGATACTGTTCCATCGTTCCCAAATCGTTGTTGCTCCGCTTTTCACCTCATACAACCAAGACGGATAATTCTCTTGAAGCAATAATCTTAACGCCGTTTCATGATAGCCGTACTTAGATAAAACTGAACATAAATGAGGCGTTCCTAAAAACCCAGTTGTCAGGTGATAATCGTTTGCCACAATCATTCTGTGCAGTTCATGAGCCGCTTTCTTAGCCGCATCTCCTTTTAACAATTGAAACGCTAAAGGAATAATATAACTCGTTTGCGTTCCGCCGATAATGTTTCCGGTTGGTGTCGTAAATTCCGCTTGGAAGTCAGCAACAATTCGTTCGTATAAAGCAAAGTATTCTTTGGCATCTGTTTCAAAACCTAATACGTCAGCTGTTTTCGCTAAAATATGCGTGGAATAGGCATGATACGCCGTTGCAATCAACGGGATAGGCGTTGCACCAACTGGCGAATGAGGGTCTCCATCAAGTGCTAACCAATCACCGAATTGGATTTTTGCTTCCCACACCGTTTCGTTGGTTGCGAGACTTCTCACTTTCTCTACATATGCTTTCATGCTTTCATATTGTTCTGCTAAAAGCTGCTTATCACCGTACACTTGATAGACGGTCCAAGGGATGAGCGTCGCTGCATCATTCCATCCTGAAGCAACCTGATCTCCTGGGATGATGTCAGGAATAACAAAAGGTATCTGCCCATCCGGCTTTTGGTCGACTCTTAAATCAGCGAGCCATTTTTTAAAGAAAGACGCACCTTGGTAGTTATACAGAGCTGTTCCGATAAATACTTGAGCATCTCCAGTCCACCCTAAACGTTCATTCCGTTGTGGACAATCTGTCGGAACATCAACAAAATTCCCGCGTTGTCCCCAAACCACATTGCTGTGCAACTGATTGACTAGCTCGTTATCTGTACTAAATGTCCCTGTTCGTTCCATATCTGAATGAATAACTTCCCCTACAAACTGACCCAAAGGTAGGTCTTCGGAAGGGAACCCTACTACTTTGACATAACGAAATCCTTGAAAAGTAAAGGTCGGTGCGTAGTTCTCTTCCCCTTCTCCTTTTGTAATATAGGTCACCTCTTGCTTGGCGATGCGGAGATTCTCTGTATAGAAATTCCCTTCTTTATCAAGAACTTCCGCATGTTTCAAGACAATTTTTGTTCCCTCTGGTGCCGTCACACGTAGTCTCATCCGACCAACCATGTTTTGCCCCATATCTAAAACTTTATCACCCTCTGGCGTCACGATATAGTTAATTGGTTTAATCGTTTCGGTTACGAGAACAGGTTCGTTTTCTTGCGCTACTAGTTTGCCACTTGGTACTAGCGAACAATCAACAAATTCCCAATCTTGATCATTAAATTCAGGTTCACTCCATTTTGTCTCAAGTCTGGCATCATAAGATTCTCCGTTGTAAATACTCGCCGAAAGGAATGCACTTTTACCTGATTTCCACTCTTCGTTTGATGTAAAAATCTCTTTTTTCCCATCTTGATAGACAACGTGTAGTTCCATTAATGCTGATAGGTTTTTCCCGTACTCATATCGCCCATCAAAACCCATTCCTTTGTACCAACCCTCAGAGAGCAGGATTCCAAGCGCATTGTTCCCTTTTGCAAGATTTTTGGTCACATCATACGTTTGGTATTGCAGGCGATGATGATAACTGGTCCAGCCTGGGGTTAGTAATGCATCTCCAATAATACGACCATTCATATTCAGCTGGTAAAGACCCAAAGAGGTGATGTAGACTCTAGCAGAGTGAATCTCTTCTTTTACTGAAATCACTTGTCGAAGGGCAAATATTTCCTCTGCAACCTCTTGTTTTTTTGGTGTGATCCATTTGGCTTTCCATGCCTCGTCATTTAAAAAAGCCGTTTCAAACCAGTTTACTGCACACCATTCCGAGTAATGGCCATGATTATCTGAAATTTTAACTTTATAAAAATATCGCGTAAACGATTTCAAAGGTTCACCTGCATAGGTAATATGGGTACTTTGATTACTGTTAATCTCTCCTGTATCCCACATAATGCTGTTAAATTCAGGATCAGTAGCCACCATTACATGAAAGGTTCTTTGTTTTGTATTTCTTTTATCCGATTTACATTGCCAGCTAAACCTTGGATTGGCAATGTCTGTTCCTAATAATACCGTTTGATATTCACAAGTAAGTTTACAAACCGTTAGCATATTTTTTTCCTTCCCTTCTGCCTCTAGTAAGTTCCAATATCATAAATCTAGTTTCATAGCTTGTTAAAACTATCAGAACGTGCACTCACGTTTGCAATCTCACCTAGTACACGTGCGCTTTCTTTGACTTTTCTTTCCTGTGTCGTCCGGTCAACACCAATGAGTCCAAATTTCATTGAATATCCAGAATTCCACTCAAAGTTATCAAATGTCGACCAGTGAAGATAACCTCTCACGTCAATCCCTTCATCTAAACAAGCCTTTACTCGCTCTAAACTTTTACGAATAAATTCGACCCGTTTCTCATCATCGTCCGTCGCAACGCCATGCTCCGTAATCATGATAGGAATCGATAGAACGCTCGCTACTTTTCGAAGCACATGACCCAGTGCTTCTGGATAAAACTCATAGCCCATCTGTGTCAGCTCAGCATCTTCTGGCGGCTTCACTTGTCCTTCTGGTCCATATACTTCACGCGTATAATTTTGTAATCCGAAGAAATCATCACCTTCGATCATATCGGTAAATTGTCCGAAATAACTGTTCCATTTTTTCTTCGCGATTTCCTCGCCACCAGGGATGGATTGAACATCAGATAAGGCCATCGAAAATCCGACCTTTGTATTGGGCTGAATTCGTTTAATGCGTTCTCTTGCTTTTCGGTGTGTCTCTTTTAACAGCTGAATCGATGCTTCATCAGAAACCATGTGGAACGTGAAATAGTTCTCTGTCGTTGTACCACACAATTTAGCCGCAGACTCTCTCCATTTTGGTGCAACCCAAGACTCTCTATCTATTCCAACTGGCGGTACAAATCCAATTGCGGTAAAAGTCTCTCGTAGCATAACCGGCAGATTTACCTCATTCATTGTTAATACATATGGAATTAAATCGCCGAGTTCTTTAAACACTACTTCGCAATATTTTGAGAAACGCTCAGGAAGTTCAGGACTTGCCCATCCGCCCATCCGCATTAGCCATTTTGGTGAAGAAAAATGATGCATGGCTACGATAGGTGTAATCTTGTATTTATAGCATGTCTCCAGCATCCCTCGGTAATGTTCGATAGCCGAACGAGAATACTGTCCCGGTTCTGGTTCAATTCTCGACCACTCGAACGAAAACCGATAAGCTTTTAATCCTAAAGAAGCCATAAGCGCAATATCTTGCTCATATAAACGGTAGTGGTCAATGGCATCTCCAGATTTATCTTTATACGGAGACCCTTCGGCATGCTCTTCAGCCCAAAAATCACTATTAATGTTGTTGCCTTCTACCTGGTATGCTGCAGTTGTAGAGCCAATCAAAAAGTCACTTGAAAATATTACCGACATTTATTCGTTCCCCTTTCGAAAACCATTAATTTATTTAATCGCATACTCGAACCAATCAAAATAAGCAGGCGTCGTATCCTTTTGACCATTTCCAGTCGCATAAATTCCAACGTATACGCCAGTATGTCCTCCAGCCACTTCTGAAGAGAGCAAGAAACATTCCCCCATACCAAGCTCAATCATTTCGCCGTCAACGATATATCCAAACGTGTAATTCTTCGCATCTGCGTGAACGGAAAGGATAATGCGATTATGTGTGTAGTCATGCTCCGACTCTACTTTCCAGAGCGAGCCAATTTTACGTCTGACAAACACTTTCTTTTTCCCGGATCGAATCCCCAACGCAATTTCATAATGAAATCTCTCATTTATATAAACCGTCAATCCCGCTTCTTCCCCTTCAAAACAAGGCGAATATTCTAATAAGGTGGAAATCTTGCAGTTAAAGTGCTGTTGTCTACGACCAACAAAAGCCGGAGAATCGATTTCATTCAAGCTCACTGCTGAACCATACAATGTAAGATAGCCAGGCTTCGCTGTTAACGAATAATTCTCCTCATATGGATTACGCAAGTAGTTCCAGGTAACATCCAATGTCGTTTCATTAAAATCGTCTTTACTTTTCCACGACACCGCTTCGTTAAGTGTAAGTGTACGAGCATCCATCTCCAACGCTACCTTCGATCCGATAACAGGCCACCCATCCTCTGTCCAATCGACGGGCGCTAAAAAGGTTTCTCTTCCCAAATGATGATGGCTTCCGCTAAAAGGAACCGGTGCAGGCCGTATCCCCAAAAATACCGTCCACCAACTACCGTCTGAGTATTGAATCAAATCTGCATGACCCGTCGCTTGGATGGGGCTATTGCTACCACGGTGTGTAAGAATCGGATTAGACGGATGGCTTTCAAATGGACCATATGGCTGTTGACTGCGAGCAACCGTCACAGAATGGCCATAATCCGTGCCTCCCTCTGCAACCATCAAATAGTACAACCCATTTATCTTATAAAGATGTGGTCCCTCTGGATATGCCCCACCTGTTCCTTCCCAAATCAACTTACGTTCAGTGAGGATATCCCCTGTGTCTACATTTAGTTCCGCTTGATAAATCCCAACCGTCTCAGAAGAAAAAATATCCTGAGTACCCGTGAGATAGACCTTGTCATCACAAAATAAAAGCGATGGATCAATCCCTGGCCAGTCCAACATAACCGGATCAGACCAAGGACCTTCTGGTTTTTCGGACGATACGATAAAATTTTTCTTGATCGTAAAGTTCGTCGTAATCATGTAAAACCTTCCATTATGGTATCTAAGCGTTGGGGCAAAAATACCGAGCGAACTTTTCGCGTGACTCAAATCTAATTGGCTGCTTCGTTCTAAGCAATAACCAATTTGCTCCCAGTTTACAAGATCCTTACTATGGAAAATAGGCACACCAGGAAAATATTCAAACGAACTTGTAACAAGATAAAAGTCATCTCCAACACGACAAATACTAGGGTCGGGATGGAAACCAGTGATAACAGGATTGTTATATTTCATACCAGAACACCACCTTTTTTATGTAATCATCGGATTCTTTCGCTAATAGGTATCGGACCGTAACCCCTTACCCAGTAAATAAAGCGCTTTCTAAAATGAACCAGTTTTGGTCTAAATAAATGGCTCCATATGAGTAGAATCCTCATTTCCTTCATCTTAAACAATCCGATCGATGATTACTGTCTTACAATCGACTTTCTAATAACACTATTTCGACTTTTTCTTATAAAAGCCTATACAGAAACTCGTTACCTTGGTAAGTGGTCTACCTTCTTTAAGGAGTCTTTAAAAGGCGTGAAGTGTTGATAGAAAGCCAAAGAAACGTGGAGGTAGTAATAAGAAAAGGGGTATTAGTAACCTCAAAATCACTGTAAGGGTGAAGTGATTGCTCAAAAGGCTGGTACTGGACGAGTAAGGGCTGAAGAAATTGAAGCGATTATTGAGGTATGTGTCAGGAATCCAATTTGATTACGGTCAAATGTTTGCGTGAGGTGTAAAAAAACAGCCACCTCCAAAAATGGAAGAGGCTGTACTCGTTATTAAACTAAAGCACCCGATAGTTTAAGTGCATTATTTCACAAAGTTAGCTCAGTTAGATAAGGTTTGCTGCGCATTATATTTGAACTGTTCATTAAGAATTTCATTTTTTTTAAATTTAATTATATCTTTTGACAAATAATAAAATTAAAATTTAAAAAGGTGTTGATTATTAGTGAACATAAAAAAACTTTTGTTATTGTTAATCTTAATCTTTCCATGGCTTACAACTCCCTTTATTGGAAGGGAATCCTTCAAACGTTTTCTCCCAGCATCATTGTTAATGAGTGGACTTGGCTTTTTAGAAGATTATTTAGCAGTTAAGTTAGACTGGTGGAAATTCAATGTAAAGCTTCATCCAAAGCTAATAGGGGGTGCTCCATATAATTTAGGCCCCTATATAATAAGTTCTCTTTGGACATTAAAGTTTACTTATGGAAAATTTCCTGCTTTTATGTTACTCACAACGATTTCCAATGCTATTTTCGCCTTTGTATTCCTAAATATAGTTAGTAGGTTTGGCCTTTTAACGTTAAGAGGTATGAGCAAAACGCAGTTTTACGTAACCCTCTGTATTAGAGCTGTATTTCTTTATATTACACAGGTTTTCTTTGAGAACTTCAAAAAAATGAAAATCAGCTAAAAGATTTCTTCTCATGAAAAGCGCTTCTATTCAGGCGCTTTTTTATTACACAGTATCTAGTCTACTACGCATTAACATTAATAAAAGGAGCTGCCGTCTTGACAACTCCTTATTACACTATTGCACCCGTTAGTGAAACAAGAATTAATTATATTTTCTTAAAAGAAAACAACGTTTCTAAAGTATCTGACAGTATTTCCTGTTGCCGTTTTATTTCATTTAGTTCATCTTTTACCTTTACAATACATTTCAATAATATTTCATCAGATACTTCACCATTAATGGATTCTATTAGTTGAAATGCCTGGGCTTGTACTTCAAAGTTTCCAGTTATCAAATGATAAATTAGCGTTTCTAAATGTGCTGAACAATCAAAAGGTTCAAGTGCATATAGCAGTGTCCCTCTACTTCCTAAAGTTTTTGGGTCATTAATCACATCAATTAACGGTTGTACTGCTTCTTCGTTTCCTATATCACTTAACGTCAAAGCAATTGAATTTCTTAATAGAACATTTTCTGTGGTTTTCAAGTATTTAATAAGTAAAGGGATAGCCTCTATATTCTTACTTGTACCAATTTTCTCTAATATGTTTTCTGCTTCATCAAGCTTATCATTTTCCATTGCAAATCTTAATAAGTTGATATCCATATAACTTATCCAAACTCCTTGTAATTAACTGTAATGAAATTGATTATAACACTGGTTCTACTCCACTATTTTGCCCTTTACTTAAAGAAAAAAGCATTACCCTTGTTGCGGTAATGCTCCCGTTAGCTCAATAAGTTTTTAATTTGGAACTAATTTTCTTAAACATTTATATATCCTTCTAAATAAGATACAGCTTCTCCAGACATCCTTACCATTTCACCTAAATCAGTACAATATAGCTTTCCTCCTCTTTCTGATAATTGCAATGCGACAAATTCATTTTTATTTAATATATTCTTCCAATACGGAACTAACGTACAATGAGCAGAACCAGTAACAGGGTCTTCATCTACTCCTGCCTTTGGTGCAAAAAATCTTGATACGAAATCTACTTCTTTTCCTTTAGCTGTCACTATTACACCAAAACCATCTAGTTTTTTTAGTTCGTCCATATTTAATTCAAGACCTAAAATATCTTGTTCTGTATCAAATACCGCCAAATAGTCTCTTGACTTATAGACCTCTTTAGGCACATTACCTAAACCTTTAATAAGTTCCTCTGGAGTATCGCATTTTTCTCCTTCTCTGGAAGGAAAAGTGAGTGTAAACAGACCACCATCCTTAGATACTTCTAAAATTCCACTTTTTGTATTAAACGTTACATTCTTTAAATTTTCATCTAAATAAGTGCAGATTACATAAGCAGACGCTAATGTTGCGTGTCCACATAAGTCTATTTCTCCTTTTGGAGTGAACCATCTTAACTCATATTCATCATCTTTTTTTACAAAAAAGGCTGTTTCAGATAAATTATTTTCTGCTGCAATCTTTTGCATTAAATCATCTTTTATCCATTCGTTTAATGGACATACTGCCGCTGGATTTCCTTTAAATTGTTCATTTGTAAAAGCATCAATCTGATAAATCGGGATTCTCATTTTCTTAATCTCCTTGTTGTTCATTTAAATTACTTATCTCAATACCAAAATTTTGTTATCTAGCTAAATTATACATTATTAGTGATTTATTTAACTATTCTGCTCCTTTAGTTTAACATCATCTTCCAATAAGTGGGTATAGAAAAAACGAGCTGCATCCCTTACAGCCCGCAATTTTACTAACGCACCCTTTAGCTTAATAAGGAATTACAAATAGGGTTTATTCTATTTCATTTTTTTCACTTTATTAATTTCCGTTACTAGTGTTTGTAATGCTTCCATTTTCTGAGACTCTTTCATATTTTGTTCGAACTCATTCCTGTTTTTGTAGACAGTATTTAAATGCTCAAGCAAAGTATCACTATTAAGTTTTTCTTCTTCCAAGGTAAGTGAATATCCTTTTTCTTGAAAAGCCTTTGCATTTAAAATCTGGTCGCCTCTGCTTTGGTTTAATCCTAGTGGGATAATAATCATTGGTATTTTTAAGGATAAAAATTCAAAGATTGCATTAGAACCACCCCTAGTAATAACTAGATCGGTAGCAGCTAAAATATCAGATAACTCATCATGAACATATTCAAATTGCTTATACCTTGGATAACCCGATAACTCATCATCAAAGTTATTTTTACCACACAAATGAACAACCTGATATTTAGCAGTTAATTGTTTTAAAGATTTTCGGACTACCTCATTTATTTTTTTGGCTCCCAGACTTCCACCCATTATGGTTAATATTGGGCTATGTTTATCAAAATCAAGAAATTTTCTACCTATTTCCTCAGAACCGTTTAATATTTCACTTCTAATTGGCGAACCAATAACTTTCGTTTTATGATTTGGAAAAAATTTGCTAGTTTCCTCAAAGGAGGTGAAAATTTTCGTGGAAAATCTTTGTGAAATTTTATTTGCTAGTCCAGGTGTCATATCACTTTCATGAATATATATAGGTATTTTCAAGGATTTTGCAGCTAAAATAACAGGAACTGAAACAAATCCACCTTTAGAAAATACTAAATTGGGTTTTAATTTTTTTAATATACGTCTTGCTTCAAAACAGCCTTTTATTACTCTTAACATATCCCACAAATTTTCAATATCTATATATCTTCTGAGTTTCCCACTATTTATCCCATAGTAGGGAATGCTTAATTTTTGTATTAGCTCTTTTTCAATCCCCTTTTTAGAACCCATGTAAAATATATCCCAATCCTTACTAAGTTCATTAATTATTGCAATATTCGGTGTTACATGCCCAGCAGAACCCCCACCAGTGAATACAATTTTCGGCATATATCCTCCTATACTTATAAGTAATATGTATAATCATTATACGTTGTTTAAATATGTAAATTCATCCTTTTTCTTAAACTATCCTGCTCCGTTAGCACAAGAAGCGACTGCTCTTATTGAACACTCGCTCCCGTTAATTTAAGTACATTGTTTCACATATTGCTTATTTTTTGCTTTTCAATTCTCTTAATATATCAGAAACACCCATTGCAATACTTGCATTTAGCATTCCAAACAATGTCCCAAATAGTATCATCGCATCATATTCCCCAATGAAATTCATCACAAAGAAAATAAGGCAAAATGCAAATATTATTAGTCCAAAAATAAATAGAAACCTATCCAAAAATTCACCTCCAGTAAAACTTACCGTTACTTGAATAAAGATTAGCTATTTAAATTTTTGTTTTTATTTTTCCAATCCTCATAAGTCCTATGTTTGTTAACTGTAAAAACGATAATTACTTACTATATATAATGCTTCTACAAAGATACAACTTTAGCATTTTTCGTATCTTAACTTACGTTGAATACGGTGGAAAATCATACTACATATAACTGCCATTTACTTCAACAAGAAAAGGCGAATACCCTTGTTTAACATTCGCACCCGTTTGTTTAAGTACAACTTTTCACGAACTTATTAGGATAAAAAAATTTCGACAATTTTATCTGATACAATTTGAAGAGGAACATCAATTATAAGCCTCTATTTTGTAATCGTTAAATTGCGTATCAATAACTTCCATTAGTAATAATAAGTTTTGCTCATTTAATGTTATTGTATCTAGATTAAACCAGTATTGTTTTAATGCGACCCTCAATCTATAGGAGTTATTACTCAATCGAAGAACATTTTCAGCAGACTGAGTAGTAAATATTAAACGTTGAAGTCTTTCATGTAGCTGACCGTTTTCAGTTTCACTTTCTAATTGTGACTCAATTGCCATTTTTAATCCATGACTATCAGCTAATACCGCATTTAGTTTATATGATATAACTTCATCAATTATAGTTTGCTTGTGGTTATTACTATAAAGTAAGTATCCATTGAAAATTATCGAAAAAACTAGAATTGAAAGTACTATTTTCTGTTTCATTTTCACTCCCCC
>NZ_KZ454943.1:3954814-3964634 GCF_002797395.1 Bacillus solitudinis | reverse complement strand
GACAACTTCAGTTATTCCACTCAAGCACCCGGTAGTTGAAAATTACTTTCGTATTATCTCTTCATTTATATACTCGAATGAATTGGTCATCCTCCCTATCGTTTCTGAATTATAAGCCTCTATTTTGTAATCGCAAAATTGTGTATCAATAACTTCTATTAGTAATAATAAGTTTTGTTCATTTAATGTTATTGTATCTAGATTAAACCAGTATTGTTTTAATGCGACCCTCAATCTATAGGAGTTATTACTCAATCGAAGAACATTTTCAGCAGACTGAGTAGTAAATATTAAACGTTGAAGTCTTTCATGTAGCTGACCGTTTTCAGTTTCACTTTCTAATTGTGACTCAATTGCCATTTTTAATCCATGACTATCAGCTAATACCGCATTTAGTTTATATGATATAACTTCATCAATTATAGTTTGCTTGTGGTTATTACTATAAAGTAAGTATCCATTGAAAATTATCGAAAAAACTAGAATTGAAAGTACTATTTTCTGTTTCATTTTCACTCCCCCTTTTGCTCTATATAACTTTAACACTCCCGTCCAGTTTAAAAAATATAAAATTTATCTCCTTAAAGCTCCGTTCGCACAATAAGCCAAAGGAGCTGCCATTATGACAGCTCCAGCTCTTTCAATAAAGCTACCCGTTAGCACAATAATAAAATACCATAAATAGGCATATGTCTTTGTAATCTTACAAACCTGCAAAATACATATCAGCAAAATATTTTATTTCATTATCATTCCGTAGAATTTCCACAATACTTTCTACACACTTTGTGGACAGTATTCCGTTTTCATAAAAATGATAAGCATAATTGGCTGCTGTTTCTCTTATTTCTAATTTAGAATGTTGAAGCAGTTTAATTAAGCTCTGCTCAATAAATTGCTTTTGGTCAGTGGCATTTAATGAAAGGTAATCTAATGCGTAGGCAATTTCTAACTCATTATTAGCTGAAAATGTATCGTTGATTTCAGTTACTGTCCATCGACGTTGCAAGTCGTCTGTATACTCATCTTCAGATTCTAAGGGTTGTACATATAGTCCTTTTAGAAAGGAGTCAAAGTTTGGAGCCAATTCAATAATGTGTTCTTCATCAACATCAATTAAAATAACAGGAGGTTCAGTTTTCCTACTCCTATAATCAAGTGCAATCCACGAATGTCCATCTCCAGAAATTAGTATAACATTCTTAGGTAAACCCCATTCTTGAATTAAATACTCACTTTCTAATATTCCTTTTTCCTTACCCAATCCTATTCCAAAGAAATGGTCAACATTAACATGGTCATGAGCCCAAGATGTTGGTATATCTGAAGGATGTGCATTAAATTTGATATAACCACCATTTTGTTGGTTCAAGATACTTATGTAGGCATCTGGTAACTTAATTTTCAATTTTTCTTCTGCCTTTTCTACAATCTCAATTGTTAATAGTTCTAGTTTTCCGTAATCATTATCTTCTTGCCAGATGTTTTTCACACTAAAGTCCCCCATGAAAGTTTAATTATCTTCTCAACACAAGAAGTGACTACTCTTGTTGTACTATTCTGCTCCTTCGTATTATAAGGTCAGCCAGATAAGAAAATATTTCTGGTTGACCTTATTTTATATGGTCTTATTATAACAGTAGCCAGGGGTAAAACGTAACTGCTCGTGGGGCTTCGATCCCGTCAAGTAAACAGTTTGCCCCCTACTTGTAGAAACATGATTGAGGCTGGTTGGGACGTAGATCTCGTATAACAAGCGAAGCTGTGATACTGCAAGAAGAAATTAGGGGTACCGGTTAGTTAATAATTTGGAGGGGATTTAGAATGAATCCAGTCATTGGTCTTGATGTGTCAAAGGGAGAAAGTCAGGTTCAAGCTTTTTTAGATAAAGGGAAACCATACCGTAAAAGCTTTAAAGTATCACATATTAATGAGGGGCTTGAATCCCTTGTGGAATTCATTGAAGGTTTGACTGCTGAAACAGGGAAGAAACCTCCGGTTATTCTAGAAGCCACAGGACACTACCAAACTCCTGTTGTTCACTATCTTGAGGAACGAGGCTATCTTTTAATCATCATTAATCCATTAATTTCTTACAAGGCCAAGAGCTCGAGCTTACGAAAGGTCAAAACGGACGCTATTGATGCTTATCTTCTGTGCGAACTCTTCTATAAAGAGGAGCTTGAACCATATAAAAAACGCGGTGTCCAACTTTTAAACTTACGTAATCTTACGAGACAACATGAGAATATTACTGGTACTTTAATTCAGACAAAACTACAATTTCAAGCGATTTTAGATCAAGTATTTCCTGAATTTAGAGGAGTGTTTGGGGATTTATATTCTGTTGTGTCCCTATTAACTTTAAAGGAATACCCTTCGTCTGAAGATATTTTAAATGCCAGTGATGAGACCTTAACCGACAAAATACACGAGTTCTGTAAGAGTCGTTCACGAAGTTGGGCTAGTGATAAATCAGCACAAATCAAAGCTGCGGCAATTCGAAATCCGTTTGAGAGAGCCGTTTATTAGAGTCACATTTTGAGTCTTGGAATGTTTATTAATACTATTCTCCAATACAAAGAGCACCTATCAAAGTTAGAATCAGAGATAGATGCCCTTGCGCAAGAAATTGAAGAATATGAAATTATCAAATCAATTCCTGGTATCGGAGAAAAGATCGCTGCAACGATTATATCCGAGATTGGGGAAATTGATCGATTTAATCACCCCAAGAAGCTAGTCGCTTTCGCGGGAGTGGATCCGATCGTTTTACCCATAAATAAATGTATTAGGCGCCTCCCCTTTTAAAAAAATGAATGAGCTGCGTCTACTTGAGTATTGTCTTTTCCCTTAAATTTCAGATGTTTATTTTCATAGTAGTGAAATAAAGAAAATGCAATGGACGTATGGCTTGTTACTTAGTTTCATTGATATATTGTTTTGCCCACTTACACCATTCCAAGTACATTTCAGAATACCTTATTCCATATTCAACTGTTAATATAGTGCCTACGTCTCGTTCTTCTTGACTGTTAAAGTGTTCTTGCCACTTTTTTGTCATACTTAAAATTTTATCTTCTCTCTCTATAACATCATCTAACAATTTATTAATTTCAACAACCGATAAAAAAGGAAAAATAGTCGTTTTAATTAAGAAATCATCTTTAATTTTTGCTGGTTTTAAAGGTTCTTCAATTGCCCAGCGTATTAAGTCCTTCTTACCTGTATCTGTAAGAGAGTATACTTTTTTATTTGGTAAGATTCCTTGAATTACTAATTCGTGATCTATCAAGTTATCGTTTTCCATTTTATGCAATTCTGTATAGATTTGGCTATGAGTAGAACTCCAAAAATAAATCATCTGTTGCTTAAATATTCTCACCACATCATAACCTGTTACTGATTTTTTAGAAATTATCCCTAACAAAGCATAACGTAAGCTCATAAAACATCAATTCCTTAATATTTGTCCATATAAAGAAATTATAGCATATTAACTTGACCAAAGTATTAATCATTGTTTAATATAACCATAGTTTCATATGTCTAAAAAGACATATGAAAAAAAGGGGGGGTTATATGATTTCCTTTACCAAGTTCTTATCGGCACATGGAAATCCTACTTGTTGTGATTTTTCGTCAATCTGAAGGCTTGATGTTGAGCTCTGGTAACGGCTTAGCATTTTACCTGTCTTTTCCCGTTGTGTTTATAGTCAAGTTGTTTGGAGCTTTACTTTAATTCTGGTTAAATGAGATACTTCCAAAAAAATTCTAGAAAGGAAAATTATTCTTTAATTTTAATTAGTGGATTGTCTATACTTCTCTGCTTAATTGGATTTGGAATAGTTCGGTTATAATGATGAAAAAAATTCTCAACAAAAAAGCGTTATTTATTTCGTTTATCACTTTAGGTATAGTAGTAATCTTGAGCTTGTCTTTATTTTTTATATGGACTCAAAATACATTTAGTGCGATAGATGCTAATCAAATCGAAATAGAGGATATCAAGAAATCAGAGGATGGATGGTATATCTATAAAGCGGTAAATGCTGATAAAGGGTTAATACTCTATCCTGGTGCAAAAGTTGAACCTGAAGCATATGCCTATTTAGCACAAGAGTTATCAAAGCAAAATATTACAGTAGCTATACCCTCAGTTAGATTAAATTTGTCAATTCTAGATGTTTCAAAAGCAAATGAAGTAATAGAGAATGATAATCGCATTGAATGGTATATTGCTGGTCATTCAATGGGAGGAGCAGCAGCGGCTATGTATGCAGATCAATATTTAGACAGAATAAACGGGCTAATATTACTTGGTGCATATGCAGCAAGCAATGATTTTTTAAGTGAATCCAACTTACCCGTTTTATCCATAAGCGGGTCAGAGGATGGATTAAGTACTCCTGAAAAAATTAAAGAAAACAGCTCGAACTTACCACAAAGAACCAATTTCATTGAAATTTCAGGCGGTAACCATGCTTATTTTGGTGTATATGGTAGCCAGTCCGGCGACAATGAAGCTCAGATAACAGTTAGTGAACAACAAGCAACCATCATAGATTCAATTGTTAATTGGTTGGAAAGTGATCATGTCACTAGCCAAGGTGAAACATGAAAAAGTTAAGACTTTATTCAATTTCAACAACAATTATCGTGCTATTTGTCCTTTTGCAAGGTTCCGTTGTCACCAAAACAGGATCTGGTCAAGGATGTGGAACGACATGGCCGCTCTGTTTTGGGGATGTCATTCCATATAATCCAACGCTAGAAACTATTATTGAGTACACCCATAGATTAATCTCCAGCGTTGCAGGGATGTTGGTTTTAATATTATCGTTCTGGTCATGGCGTAAATTGAATTATATTAAAGAAATAAAATTCTTTGCTATTCTTGCTTCGGCTGCCATTATTATTCAAGGTTTAATGGGAGCTGGACAAGTTGTATTTGGACAACCTCCATTAATTATGGCATTACATTTTGGTTTTTCAGCAATCTCTTTAGCAGCCGTTTTAACGATTACCTTTTTTACATTTGAAAAACAATTTAATAACGTCACAGTACAGGTTGGAATACATTTTAAGCGTTTTATCATTTTTATTACTATTTATGCTTATGCTGCTATCTATACAGGTGCATTTGTAAAGCATATGGGAGCTGCTACAGCTTGTACTGGTTTTCCTTTATGTAATGGAGAATTTGTCTTATTTAGCCAAGGAACCATTGTTTTTGCTCAGATGTTTCATCGTTTAGCAGGCATGTTGTTAACCGTTTTTGTTATAGTGTTTGTTTTATGGGTATTAAAACTATATAAGCATCAACGTCTATTATTAAGTCTCAGTTTTGTTAGTTTATCACTAATATTTTTACAGCTTTTAAGTGGTGTAGGAATGGTGTTAACTTATAATCAAAACTTAACGATTGGAATTATCCATGCACTAGTAATCTCTATTTTGTTTTCTCTATTCACCTATATCGCTGTCATAACAAGAAGAATTATGTGATATTTTTTAATGGTAATTATAGAAGTGGATAAGAAATGTCGCCAAATTATGTATCAACATTCACAAGTGCTTTTCAATTCTTCCTTTTATGTATGTAGGAAAGCTGATTAGGCAAATTACGCGTTTTGAAGAAATGCAAATGATATTGTTGATAGAGCGAAGATTAATAGAAAGTAGAGAGGATAAAGATACAATTATCTTTGTAACAGAAAGACATCCCCATCAAATGAGACACAGCTATGCAACTAATTTATTAAATAATGGTGCCCCCATTGAAGTGATACCAATTTTAATGGGACATGAGAATAGTGAAACAACTCGTATATATGCTGAATTAAGTGGTAGGCTTAGGAAGGAACTTTATCAGAAGCATTTCTACTAAACTAAATAGGAGCAACGTGTTTAGATTACGACGTTGCTCCATTTAACTCTTGCACCCAAGGGAGTTATGTCCCTAATCGAAATCAACGTCACTTACGAGAACTCGTTCGTTACCGTCGCAGTATCATTGAAGAAAGAGCTCGGCAGCACAACAGAATTCAGAAGGTTTTAGAAGGTGCGAATATTAAACTAGCTTCTGTTGTATCTGACATTATGGGTATCTCTAGTCGTGATATGCTTCGAGCTATCGCTGAAGGTGAAGAGGACCCTGAAAAACTATGGTCGGATCGACCTTAATTGACTGGGATGCGAGGATTTTTTAATCAACTATCCTGCCACAATAGTTGAAGAAGGGATATCATTACTATCTAAAAATTTACGACACAACTTTAAAACAAAACACTCCCCCTAGAATATACTCTTATAAGATATAAAAAGTACAATCTTTTTAATAATGATTTGCATAAACCATTATAAAGACTTTTTTTCTAAAGGGCGGTAGATAAATGTGGCAAATTCATTAGAAGTTATTAGCAATTGGATTGCGGCTATTGGTGCTACTATTGGTGCAATCGGTCAAACAAACATATTATATGAAAATCGTTATATAGGGCAACAGTTATCAGTTATTGGAAAAGGTGGTCAAGGCGTAGGGAGTGCTCTCGTAGCAATTTTAGAAGACAATCCACAGGCAGAGATTGGAAACTGGTTAATTGCAGGTGGAGCAAGTACAGTTTCTTATATAAATGCAAGAGAACTTCCTAAAGAATTTAGAAAAGACATTCTTAATCAAAAAAATCCTTTTGGAAACTTACAACAAAAGGATTTAAAAGACATTGAAAATAGGCAGATTTCTATTATTGGAAATGCAATACAGTCAATCGGTGCCTATTTAATAGCAATAGAAAAAGAACATCCTAAAAAGGTTTTAGGAGCTAAGGTGCAGTCTATTGGCTCATTAATTGAAGCGATCGGAGAATATAAGAATTTGTACTCCTTAGAAGAATTAGCTCAACTACTAGCTGTCTTAGGCGGATGGTTACAGTCAATCGGAACATCATTAGTTGCTATTGGAGTTACAGAAGAGTATTGGCATTGAAAGACTTATATGTTAAGTAATAAGAAATCGTCTTTTAAATACAGAGCTATACGCAAAAGCATTTAATATTCAGTGCTTTTGCTAATAATATTAAGAATTTAATATGCATATTTCAATTATTACTCTTTCACTCTTCTGCTTCGATAGTAAGAAATAGGAGCTTCTGAACGCCAACTCCTGTTGTTAAACTCAAGAAGAAGTTTTGTCTCTTTTCTCTAAATAACTATCATACGCATCTTGAACTTTGTCCTTCTTTGGTACAATACTTTTGTGAATATCATTGATTAAAAACAACCCTCTAAATAAGCAGCCAACAACATGCTTATAATGGATAGAGCAAACCAATTTTTATTTTCCTGTTTTTTATCTCTCGTTAGATTAACAATTGGAAGTATCCAAGCAATTAGTCCAAGCACTAGACTTCCAAGATTAAGTAAACCAAACACCAATCCCCCTTTTGAACTTGTTGTTTTTTGGTTCTTGTTAAGTAATTCTGGCATTTATCCACAATAGGAGCTCACGCAACGACAACTCCTTATTGAATATTCGCTCCAGTTTGCACAATAAATAAACTATGCCATTAGATAGTAATAATACCAATAAGAATTATCCAACCAATCGTAAAATGAACTTTTTTTCAATCACTTTTGTTTTACCTAAAATAGTAAAAATGATACCAATTAAACCGATAAAAACAACACTACTAATGAAATAAGAGGTATTCACAATAAAGAGATTTGGAAACTTTTGAACAAGTCCCCATATAACGTTTTTTCAAACCAAAACCTCCAAATTTATAATTATCTTTTTTTACAGACAAAATACTATAACCTTCCCTGTTTTATTTTTCTTCCGTTAACCTGCTTCTTAGTTCAGTATCCACAAAAAGATCGTTAACCCTTCTAGGATCAACGCACCCGTTAATTCAATAAGGGCAAACTTTATTTAAGATAGCAATTAAACAAGCCGATAATCCCTGTTCCCATGTGAAAGACTAAATCTTCCTTCGGATAAACGATAGCACATAATGTCTTCACTCGGTCCAAAACGTTTCCCAGCCTGCTTAGGTAATCTGCCGAATAATCTTTAAATACTGTGATCTTTATTCAAATCCCTCCTTTTAATTTACTCTTATCATTATGTTTACCTAAAGAGCTTTTTTAGTTTATTTACCTAAAATCAGGCTCGTTTTCTGGGTATAAGTCCACTTAATTTCATTATTTAAACATATAGTGTTTATGTATAGTGAACTTATTAGAAAGGAGAGATTTTAATGAATTATCATAATCAACCCCAAATGAATTCTAACGAATTACAACATTTTTATTACCTTGATTCTTTAAATGGACAACAGCGTTTTGGGCAACTCGAGGGACAGCCTATTGGACAGTCCTATGGACAGCCGCCTTATTATCCCCCTTATCCCCCTCGACCACCACGCTGTCGTTGGGTTCGTGAATGTAGATGGGTACGCCGGTGTAGAGATGACTACTACCCCTATGATAATAATTACGACTACTAATCTGGAAGAGACCTTTACTTAAAGGGTTGGAGATTTTCTCTCTAACTCTTTAATACTTAAATGTTTATTGTATATGCAAGACCTGACTGTTGTGAGCCACTAACTACTTCCTGGCTCTTTAGTGTAACATTAATTTCCTTTTATGTATCATAACAAAGAAAATGAGTCCTTGTTTTTAATACAGGAACGTACCCTTTACTTTAATTGCATTTCTTCACAATCTGTGTTTTTCTGTAAATGTCCTAAATTATCACCGAGTGTTATTCAAATCTGGCCCTAAAATAAAAATAAGCGCTCATCCTTGTTGCAGGAAAGCGCCCATTTTATTGTAGATGTTATTAAAGAAAAGAACCCGATTGCGAAGATCAAGATAATAATCATGATTGCTACTTTAACTTCCTGAACTAACGCACCTTAAGATAAAACTGGAATTCCTCTCAACTACCATGCTGGAAAAACTTTCTTAACCTCTGATGGTACAGGCATTTCTCCATAAATTTGTGCTTTGCCAGGTCTTGTTGCACGATTCTCTCTGCACTCTATCACACATACCCAATCCTGCTCTGTTCCGCGAGTTGGTGTTACTATCTTAATTGCGTCATTTTTTAATACTTCTGTTAATTGAATTGGTTCTTCTGAAGTAACATTATTTTGTAAATAGCATTGTCCATCTCTCGGATTAAACCACCACATGTGTAAATCATCGCTTTTTAACCTGCCTACATCTATTGTTTCTTCTCCACCTGATGGGAAATACACACAAATGAATTCCCCTTCATTTATACACGCCTGATTATGTTCATCGAGGATATCTTCCTTCTTATGACGTTGTTCAGTTAGTATTTTCTGAGATGGTGTACACTGACTTAAGTCTCTTGATTCAAGAAAGTCACGCAGGATTTTTATTTGCCATGCGCCAGGCCTGTCAAGAGCTTCAAACCAAGAATATGTTCTCCAACTGTCTCTTTCCTTTTCTGAAATCATACACCACACAGAGGCATGACCATATGTATGTCCAAAAGACCCGGCAAACAAACTCCAATAAGCACGTTTTCTTACCATCCAACCTCCATGATATTCAAATTGTGTTCCTGGAACTGGAAAAGCTGTTGGCATTTGTTCATAGGCAGGTTCTGCATCAAATACTGGCATAGGCTGTTCTGTGTCATAATATGTTTTTACTAAATCATAATTTTTTGGCGTTAACCCATGTCCTGATTGAATCATGATAAATGATATCCAAGCCTCTTCGTCCGTCCAATAAGACATGGTTGAGCATTCCCCCGTCTCCAGTTCATGACATGGATGAT
>NZ_KZ454943.1:3944850-3954804 GCF_002797395.1 Bacillus solitudinis | reverse complement strand
TTCTTAACCTCTGATGGTACAGGCATTTCTCCATAAATTTGTGCTTTGCCAGGTCTTGTTGCACGATTCTCTCTGCACTCTATCACACATACCCAATCCTGCTCTGTTCCGCGAGTTGGTGTTACTATCTTAATTGCGTCATTTTTTAATACTTCTGTTAATTGAATTGGTTCTTCTGAAGTAACATTATTTTGTAAATAGCATTGTCCATCTCTCGGATTAAACCACCACATGTGTAAATCATCGCTTTTTAACCTGCCTACATCTATTGTTTCTTCTCCACCTGATGGGAAATACACACAAATGAATTCCCCTTCATTTATACACGCCTGATTATGTTCATCGAGGATATCTTCCTTCTTATGACGTTGTTCAGTTAGTATTTTCTGAGATGGTGTACACTGACTTAAGTCTCTTGATTCAAGAAAGTCACGCAGGATTTTTATTTGCCATGCGCCAGGCCTGTCAAGAGCTTCAAACCAAGAATATGTTCTCCAACTGTCTCTTTCCTTTTCTGAAATCATACACCACACAGAGGCATGACCATATGTATGTCCAAAAGACCCGGCAAACAAACTCCAATAAGCACGTTTTCTTACCATCCAACCTCCATGATATTCAAATTGTGTTCCTGGAACTGGAAAAGCTGTTGGCATTTGTTCATAGGCAGGTTCTGCATCAAATACTGGCATAGGCTGTTCTGTGTCATAATATGTTTTTACTAAATCATAATTTTTTGGCGTTAACCCATGTCCTGATTGAATCATGATAAATGATATCCAAGCCTCTTCGTCCGTCCAATAAGACATGGTTGAGCATTCCCCCGTCTCCAGTTCATGACATGGATGATACGTCATAAGAAGCTTTTCCCAATTAAGGTCTTTGTGGTTGTGTTTTAAGTCCCTTCCAAGTACACCTTTTGCAATACCTTCAGCCATACTCCGCCAAACATCCTTGTAATCGACCTCGAGATGGATCGGCTGTCTATCTCCACCAAGACACCAAATGATATTTGTTCTGTCCTTATAGCGATTCCCTATCCATTTCCCATATTCATAAGCATTTTCTTTAGTAACAATTTTTTCCGAAAATTCCCCCATCCAGTTATGACCAACAACAAGTTCTCCCCATACAGGAAGTAATAGTACATAAAATCCATATTCCTCTGCTTTATCTATTATCCAGTCTAAATACTCGAAATATTTTTCATTTGGCGTGTTCAAGTTATTGTTTAATAACGCCTTATCTCCAGCTGGATTTCTCATTTCCTTATCCTGCTCTGGGTCAAGTGCAACCAGCTGAAGTACAGTAAACCCTTGTGATTTTCGTTTCTGCATCAGGTACTCTACATCGTCCCATTTCAATCTCTGTGCTAGTGTCCAAACCGTATCTGCAAGCCATATAAATGGTGTGCCATCCTGGTATGTAAAGTATCTTCTATTCTCCGAAATTTTTAACTTATCCATTTGAATTCTCCTTTTTTAGTCAAAACAACTATATATCTATAGCTAAATTATTATAAGCGCTTTCATCACCAAGAAATAATAAAAGTAAAGAAAAATATTGCTTGATTCAAAGATGAAAAAAGTGAAGGCGAGTCTGTATCTTTTTTTAAGCTGCCAGTTAGAAGCCCGTTACATCTCATAACACAACAAAATAGTCAATAAACCCTTTCATCCACCATTTGCAACACTCTTTGCGAAAACAGCCTATGAAAAGGAGTACTCCAACATTACATAGGAGTACTCTAAGTTTTTTTATTGATTACTTGCCCATTCGTCTAATTGTCTTTGCTTTTCAGCGATAATCGTATCAATTCCAGCTGTTTTTAGCTTAGCGATAAACTCTGGAAGCACTTTTTCTGGATCAACAGTTCCTGTTTCTAAAGAAAGCTTATATTGATTAATAACATTGCTAACAGCTGTATATTCGTTTCTTACAGGTTCTGCATTAAACGTAAAACCTAATGCTTTTGAAGGGATTGCGGTTGTGTTAAATTCTTTATATTGTTCAGCTAACTCCGGATCTGTTCCATTCCATACATAACCTGAACCAAATTGATCTCCAAACATAAAGTTTTGATTCAAACCATATCCAGTCGTCGAACCATCGACTCCTTCTGGATAATCAATCACATTCTCAGATACTTCAACATAATGCTCACCCTCGATTCCATAATGGATTAAACGAGCGATTTCTTGGTCACTAAACATTAAGTTAAGGAATTGGAATGCTTTTTCTGGATTTTGTGAAGTAAGCGGAATACCCCAGTTCAATCCAATAACGTTTGAAGTGGTCGAATGAGCTTCACCTAGAGGTATTGTAGTCATTTCCATTCCATACGCTTTAGATTCTTCCTCTGCAGACCCCGGTTTTATCCCATATAACATCGATGCTCCCCTGCCAGACTTAAATAAATCCTTTGCAGCGTCTTGGTTTGTAGCTGCATCTTTCAAAATGTATCCAGCTTCATACCACTTTCTAAGAAGTTTTAAGTGTTCCGCATATTCAGGAGTTTCGTATAAATTTACTACTTTTAAGTCGTTATCATAATTTGGAAGCACACCAATGCTATCACCTAATCTATCGAACCAACGATAGTGGTCGATCATTGAGAATCCTACAATACTAGGAACAAGTGGCGCAATATTAGGATTATTGGCTTTAATTTCTTCAAAAACGTATTCTAGATCTTCAAACGTCTTTACCTTCGTTAAATCAATACCATAATCATCTACGTATTTCTGCGCAATTAAAAAACCATTTGTTTCAGCCATTTCATTATAGTTAGGAATAACATACTGTTTATTATTATGCTTGGCTGCATTTAGATATTTCGGCTCAATTACTTCTTTAATTCCATCGCCGTACTCATTTAAAAGGCTGTCTAATTCATTTAATGAACCTTTAGCTATAAGACCATCAATTGTTGTAAAACTTACCATTAGTAAATCTAGTTTTTCATTACTAGATAACATTAAATTAGTTTGCTGTCCAAAAGCACCAATACTGATTGGTTCAAGGTCAACTGTCGCATTAATCTTTTCTTTGGTAATTTCACTGATTGCTGCCTCTACCTTATCCATATCTTGTGGTACAGAGCCAAATACCGGGAAAGCCATTACAATTTCATATGTCTCTTCAGTCTCACCCGTTGTACCAGTTTCACCCGCACCTGCACTACTATTATTGCTTGTGCCTTCACTCTTTGGAGAACAAGCAGCAACCAATAAGATTGTTACTAATAAAAGGACTTTCCACATGTTCAAATGCTTTACCATCGTCATCCCTCTTTTACATTTATTTTTTAGTACACCTTAATTGTAAGGGTTTTCACGGAATGTAACCGCTACAATTCCGACATGGGAATAGTACAATATCGACTTCCTTTATTCATTCAACTTGCAAGCCATGAAACATTTAACGGCATTCCGAAAACTATCTCATGGCTTTGCTACTATTTAACTGAACCAATCGCAATTCCTTTAATTAAATACTTTTGGAAAAATGGATAAGCGATGATAATTGGCAAAATCCCGACAACCGCAATCGCCATTCTTATTGTTGCTGATGGTAACTGAGATATCGCTTCACCTGATTGCGCTGCATAATCACTGTTGCTCGTTAAAAATTGGATGTCCGTCAAGATTCGATTTAATATGTTTTGAATACTGTACAGCGACGGGTCAGTTAGATAAATTAGCCCATTCATCCAATCATTCCAATACATTATTGTTTGTAGCAGTCCGATCGTTGCAAGAATAGGGAGTGACATCGGTAATACGATAGCGAAGAAAGTTCTGAATTCGCCTGCCCCATCAATTCTAGCCGATTCCAAGACGGCATCTGGAATCGTATTCGCAAAAAACGTTCTCATCAGTAGGACATTGAAGCCATTTACTAATAATACCGGTACAATGAGCGCCCAAATCGTATTTTTAATATCAAATACTTGCGTATACACATAATACGTTGGGACAAGTCCACCGTTAAATAATAACGTAAAGAAGACAAGAAAGGTAATAATCTTACCAAAAGGAAACTCTTTCCTAGATAACGGAAAAGCAAGTAAAGCGGTAAATGCTAATCCAGTGATAGTACCCACGACTGTTACAAAAATCGTGATTCCATACGCTCTGATTAACTGATTTTTTTGTTCCCATAGGTAAACGAAGGCTTGCGTACTAAATTTCTCTGGGAAAAAGGAATACCCATTTTGTAGAATCGACATTTCATCTGTAAATGATGAAATAACTAATAAGACAAAAGGAATGATACAGAAAATTGAAATACTTGCTAATATAATATGTGAAATCCACTGCCATCTTCGAGTTTCTTCATTCATTCAGAACACCTCCATTAAAATAACGCATTATCCTTACTTAATTTACGAACAATTAAATTCGCAATTAGAACTAAAGCAAACCCAACAACAGATTGATAAAAACCCGCAGCTGACGCCATGCCGATATCTCCAAGCTGCAACAAGCCTCGGTACACATACGTGTCAATAACATTCGTCGTATTGTATAACATCCCTGAATTTAATGGCACCTGGTAGAACAAACCAAAGTCTGAATAAAAGATACGACCAATCGAAAGCAATGTCATCATCACAATGACAGGAGCAATTAATGGTAAGGTAATTTTTCTAATTTGTTGCAACTTAGAAGCTCCGTCCAATGTAGCAGCTTCATAATATTCTTTATCAATTCCGATAACTGCCGAGAAGAAAATAATGGTGAAAAATCCGATACTCTTCCACAAGTTAACAATGGTTAGGATGAACGGCCAATATTTTGGCTCCATGTACCATGAAATCGGTTCTAATCCCAATAGTGGAAGGATCGTGTTATTAAGAACTCCACTTTCCACACTTAATCCCGCATACACTAAATAACTAACAACAACCATCGAAATTAAGAAAGGAATAAGAATAATACTTTGATACAACCGTACAAAGAATACTTTTCGAATTTCGTTTAATAACACCGCAACCGCAATCGCGACAACCGTATTCAAAATGATAAAAAAGCCATTGTACAGCAACGTATTCCGCGTAATAATATACGCATCCTGTGTTTTAAACAAAAACTCGAAGTTCTTCAAACCAACCCAATCACTACCAAAGATACCGCTTGCAAACTTAAAGTCTTTAAATGCAATCACTAAACCAAACATAGGTAGGTAGTTGTTGATGAGAAGGTAAAGTAACCCCGGTGTGACCATGATGAAATAAGGCAGATATTTCATGAACTTTCTTTGTTTTTTCCTAGGTACCTCTATTGAAACCTTTTGCTCCGCGTTCGGATTATTCTGGTATTCTAGGTCTTTACTTAACGACGTTTGCGCCATCATAATGCCCCCTTTAACCTTTTGGTGATGTTTTGTTACCTAAATGATAGCGTATTCAAAGACATACCCTCTGCTTCACATTAGACCTTTCACTAGTAGAATTACGACTAATCAGAAAAACGCGGTAGCGTCTTATCTGATTAAGCGATGAGCGGAACCCTGCCTTCCTTTAAGCAGAGTGCCAAGTGAACTTCTGGTGCTCTGCTTAAAGGAGCGAAGCCATCACCACCCCATCACCACCCTGAATAAGCATTCTCTGCTTCTCTAATTCCCCTCCAATCAAACAAAAAGGCCCTGAAAAGTTATTCTTAACCTTTTCAGGGCCTTCATTGAGTTTTATCCTATTCATCATACAACCTATCCCTAGAAAGCAGTTCAAATTACAATAAATAATCCACCCACTACAAATCCCTAAACTATAGGCGTATTTGTAAATGAGGGAAGCTGGTAAAGTTAAAGTTGAGTGACCGTCTCTCGTAAGAAAATGAAAAAATAATATAATAAAAAATACGGAGACCAGTATTCGTTGGTCTCTGTATTTTTTAATTTTTAGTGCTTTTGAGACGGCCACTTTTTTGAAAAAATAATCAAGTAGAGATAACGAGAAATAAATAACATGAAGATGTGAAAAGGGATAATTCCGAACATTCGTTTGAAGTTTATTTTTAAGAGTTTAAAATACTTTGATAAAGCCAACCAATCTTATATCTTGCATGAAAGATATTGATAGCGTAATGATTATTGAAAATATGCTAACTTTTTAAATTGGGACAATTACCTTATTTCTTTTTAATACAAGATCCAATTCATCTAAAACTTCTGTTGATATACCCCAAAATGGCATATTTGATAATTCTCTTAAGGATTGTTGCCCTACCTTGTCCAGTATCTCCTTTGTTAATGCTGTAGCTTGTGGGACTTTTTCTTCCAATACTTTTTTTGCCTCTTCATTGCTCAGTAGTTCAAGCAATGCCAACTGTGTACTGTAATATTTTATATAGTCAACTTCTGGATCATAGGAAAACTCCCACGTTCCACTAGATAACTCCACATGTACCCGGTTCTCAACCTGAGCGGAACTCACTTCGTCTTCATTAATTAAAGACTTTCCATTTATCGTTACATTTTCATGCTTTGCATCTGGTAATTCAATTGTAGCACTCGTATTAAAAGGAATAACAAATTTAAATGTCAACTGTCCTTCATCATTCAGTTCCCACATACTTTCGTATAATCCCGCAGAAGAATTGATTGTTGCTTTCACATACTTCAATCTATAATCAGGTTGTGGTGCTAATCTTACTTTTCTAAAGCCAGGCTTTTCTTCAACTGGGTTAATTCCTGCAACATTTCGATACATCCATTCCACAATTGAACCATAAGCGTAGTGATTTAGAGAATTCATATCGTCTCCACTAATCTTGCCATCTGGTAACACAGAATTCCAACGTTCCCAAATTGTTGTAGCTCCCATAGTTACAGCATACAACCAGCTTGGATAATCCTGATTTAACAGAACAGTATATGCCAAATTATTATTTTCATTCTCCGAGAGTACTCTACACAAGTATGGTGTCCCAACAAATCCAGTCTTTAAATGGTTATTATCCTTTTTCAATCTCTCACGTAAATCATTTGCTATTCTGTTTCTATGAACTTCAGGAACCAGATCCATAAATAATGCAACGACTAATGCCGTCTGTGTGCTCAATGCCAGACGTCCTGTGGAAGTAAAGTATTCTTCCCTGATCGCAGTTCTTACTTCAATAGATAACTTTTCGTAATCACTAGCTAACTCATTCATACCTAGTACCTTTGCAGCCTTGGCTACCAGCATAGAAGAGTAGCAGTAATAAGCTGAAGATATAAATGCTATCTCTGTTCCGCCTGTAGGAAAACTTGGGTCTTCCCCATCTAATCCCAGCCAATCCCCAAAGTGGAAGCCGGTACTCCAAAGCCTTTTGGCACCCGATGCCTCATCAGCTTTTTTGATATAATCAACCCAGCCTTTCATGCTTTCAAATTGCTGTTCGAGAATGGATTTATCTCCATAATGAAGATATACATTCCAAGGTATAACGGTTGCTGCATCTCCCCATGCACTGGAGCCCCCACCATGAAGGTTTGTCTTAGGTGCTACCATGGGAACCATACCATCTAATGCTGCTTGTTCCTTTGCGAGATCATATCCATATTTGCTAAAAAAGGCAAAAGTATCCATATTAAAGCACGATGTTCCTGAAAATACCTGGGCATCTCCGGTCCACCCCATTCGTTCATCACGCTGAGGGCAATCTGTAGGCACATCCAGGAAATTACCTTTTTGACCCCATAATGCATTCAGGAATAATCGGTTAACTAGGGGATTACTGGTTTCAAAATCCCCAATTTGATCCATATCAGAATACAAAACACATCCTGTAAAATCATTCTTATTAATTTCTCCATACCAACCTGACACTTTGACATATCTAAAGCCATAATAGGTAAAGTGTGGTCTTATGGTTGATTCCTCTCCATCGGATATATATCGAAACTCAGCTTTAGCTGTTCGCAGATTGTCCTGATAGAAATTACCTTCTTGGAGAATTTCAGCATATTCTAATACTATTTCTGTACCCTTTGGGGCAGTGGTTTTAAATTGAACCCAACCGACCATATTCTGTCCCATATCCAGTACAGTTTCTCCTTTTGGAGTTGTAATTAACTCAATTGGACTTAACTCTTCCTTTACTACTACCGGTAGGCTCAACCTTGCCTTTAATCGGTCATAACCTAAGTCTATTTCCTTTACATCATGGTCGTTTCTGTCATATAAAGTTGAATCGTAAATCTCACCATCATAAATACCGCTAAATAAGATGTTACTCTTTCTTGCTTTCCATGAATCATCCGAATTTAGAACCTTTATGGTTCCATCTGCATACTTTATTACAATTTCACATAAAAGGGCAAATTTATCACCATATATTTCACGTTCTCCGCCATCAAAGCCAAAACGTCCTTTGTATAATCCATTACCTAGTGTAATTTCAATAGCGTTTTGTCCCGTTCTTATTAATTCGGTGATATCATAGGTTTGGTACTGAAGCCATTTGTCATATGCATTAAAATGTGGAGTAAGATATTCTTCTCCAGCCTTCTGACTGTTTATTTCTATTTCATATAATCCTAATCCACAAACATAGGCACGTGCTGAAACAATTTCTTTTGAAACATCAAATTCCCTCCGCATCACTGGGTGTACATCCTTTTCCAAATCAGGAGTAATCCATTTAGCATGCCAAGGGTCCTCGAGCTTTGCCGTCTCAAACCATGCCGATTCACTGGTAGCTATATCCCCATTATCCGCCCAAACAGTGACACGCCAAAAGTAGCGTGTGCGTGGCTCTAGTTCTATTGGCAGTTCATAAGCAAGACTATCAATCTGCTCGCTTATGCCACTGTCAAATACTATATTCATAAACTCATCATCAAGAGCAACCTGTATTTGTGCAGCTGTCTGTTTTAAAGCTGTCGTTTCACAAGTTATAAAGGCTAAACGAGGTTTCCCCAAATCAAACCCCAATGGATTTGTCATACGATTTGTTTTCATATTTATTATTTTCATATTCATATTTCCTTTCCATGAGTAATAGATTTGCTTAAAAATTTAGCGCGTCCCCTCATGACACTCCAATTTTTGCTATAAATAAACGATTCCTGGTGCTAGCAAGTATCAATTGCAGCAGGACAGCAAGTTACAGGGAAGCTAGCATACTTATCTTTTCAGCCATCTTACTACTCCTCTCAACTACTTACCAGGCGGGAAAAACCTTCTTAACCTCTGATGGTACAGGCATTTCTCCATAAATTTGTACTTTGCCAGGTCTTGTTGCACGATTCTCTCTGCACTCTATCACACATACCCAATCCTGTTCTTTTCCGCGAGTTGGTGTGACTATCTTCATTACATCATTTTTTAAAACTTCTGTTAAACGAATTGGTTCTTCTGAACTATCATTATTTTGTAAATAGCACTGTCCATCTCTCGGGTTAAACCACCACATGTGTAAATCATCGCTTTTTAACCTGCTCACATCTATTGTTTCTTCTCCACCTGATGGGAAATACACACAAATGAATTCCCCTTCACTTATACACGCCTGAATATGTTCATCGAGGATATCTTCCTTCTTATGACGTTGTTCAATTAATATTTCCTGAGATGGTATACACTGACTTAAGTCTCTTGATTCAAGAAAGTCACGCAGGATCTTTATCTGCCATGCGCCAGGCATGTCAAGAGCTTCAAACCAGGAATAGGATCTCCAACTGTCTCTTTCCTTTTCTGAAATCATACACCACACAGAGGCATGACCATATGTATGTCCAAAAGACCCGGCAAACAAACTCCAATAAGCACGTTTTCTTACCATCCAACCTCCATGATATTCAAATTGTGTTCCTGGAACTGGAAAAGCTGTTGGCATTTGTTCATAGGCAGGTTCTGCATCAAATACTGGCATAGGCTGTTCTGTGTCATAATATGTTTTTACTAAATCATAATTTTTTGGCGTTAACCCATGTCCTGATTGAATCATGATAAATGATATCCAA
>NZ_KZ454943.1:2951965-3944121 GCF_002797395.1 Bacillus solitudinis | reverse complement strand
TCTCCAACTGTCTCTTTCCTTTTCTGAAATCATACACCACACAGAGGCATGACCATATGTATGTCCAAAAGACCCGGCAAACAAACTCCAATAAGCACGTTTTCTTACCATCCAACCTCCATGATATTCAAATTGTGTTCCTGGAACTGGAAAAGCTGTTGGCATTTGTTCATAGGCAGGTTCTGCATCAAATACTGGCATAGGCTGTTCTGTGTCATAATATGTTTTTACTAAATCATAATTTTTTGGCGTTAACCCATGTCCTGATTGAATCATGATAAATGATATCCAAACATCATCGTCTGTCCAATAAGACATGGTTGAGCATTCCCCCGTCTCCTGTTCATGACATGGATGATACGTCATAAGAAGCTTTTCCCAATTAGGGTCTTTGTCATTATGTTTTAAGTCCTTGCCAAGTACACCTTTTGCAATACCTTCAGCCATACTCCGCCAAACATCCTTGTAATCGACTCCGAGATGGATTGGCTGCCTATCTCCTCCAAGACCCCAAATGATATTGGTTCTGTCCTTATAGCGATTCCCTATCCATTTCCCATATTCATAAGCATTATCTTTAGTAACAATTTTCTCCGAGAATTCCCCCATCCAGTTATGACCAACAACAAGTTCTCCCCATACAGGCAGTAACAGTACATAAAATCCATATTCCTCTGCTTTATCTACTATCCAGTCTAAATACTCGAAATATTTTTCATTTGGCGTGTTCAAGTTATTGTTTAATAACGCCTTATCTCCAGCTGGATTTCTCATTTCCTTATCCTGCTCTGGGTCAAGTGCAACCAGTTGAAGTACAGTAAATCCTTGTGATTTTCGTTTCTGCATCAGGTATTCTACATCGTCCCATTTCAATCTCTGTGCCAATGTCCAAACTGTATCTGCAAGCCAGATAAATGGTGTGCCATCCTGGTGTGTAAAGTATCTTCTATTCTCCGAAATTTTTAATTTTTCCATTTGAATTCTCCTTTTCGCAAACATTTATTTTTATTTAGCTGAATGATCGCAAGCGCTTTCAGAACCATGATCCCGCTGTTAAGAAAAACATCCTTATTCTTTTACCCTTTTGATATGCTTTATTACTTGAATGATAACGCATTCAAAGACATAACCACTGCTTCACATTAGACTTTTCACTAGTAGAATTACGACTTTACAGTTCTGTCCTCTCATACATTGCTATGAAAAATGCTTCAAAACCTGGAATACTTCATCATTTTTCAAAAACAAAGTGTGTCTCAAAAGCTCTAAAAATTAAAAACACGGTACCAACGAATGCAGGTCTCGTGTTTTTTATTATTCAATTTTTCATTTGGCGTATTCAAAATTGTTTAATAACGCTTTATCTCCTGCTGGGTTTCTCATTTCCCTATTCTGCTCCGGGTCAAGTGCAACCATCTGAAGTACAGTAAATCCTTGTGATTTTCTTTTCTGTATCAGATACTCTATATCGCTCCATTTCAATCTCTGCGCTATTATCCAAATCGTATCTGCAAGCCAGATAAATGCTGTGCCATCTTGGTATGTAAGATATCTTAACTTATCCGCTATGATTTTTAAATTTCAACTTCAAACGCATTATGCAAGTAATGTTCCAATTATAACATCAACCGAATTCCCACAATTATTAACACAAAACGAAGGATTATAACTAGCGCATTGCTACTTAACTTTGAATTAATAAAGGCTCCTAATTTCCCACCAAACCATGCCCCAGGTAATAGAAGTAAGGCGAACAACCAATTAACATTTCCTAATGATATGTGTGTGATCGAACTAAGTATAGCAGAAAGGAATACAATCATCATTGAACTTGCTATTGCTATATGCGGTGGAAAGGAAAACAGTATTATCATTGCTGGGACAAGTAATGATCCGCCACCGATTCCAAATAAGCCAGATAAAAAACCGACAAAAAATACAATTGGAATTGCTAATGTTAAATTTATACCATAGGTAAATTGTTCTCCTTCGGGGGTGACTATGTGACGACTAACAGTAAATTTTTTTGGTTGTCCAATAGGCTTTATCTTATTTTTTACCATAAGCAAAATAGCAACGATGACCATAAACAAACCGAAATAAAAAGAAAAGGAATCATCATTGAAATAACGATTGACCCAAGCACCTAATATGCCTCCTGGACCACTTCCAATAAATAGATAAAGACAGCTTTTATAATCTACTAGTTTCTTTTTCATATAAGTAAGGGTAGAGGACAAGCCAGTAATGACGACAGTAATCATAGACGTGCCTACAGCTATTTGTGGTGATATATCGAAGTGTGATATTGCACCAATTCCAAATAATAGTGGAACGATTACAATTCCTCCACCTAAACCGACAAGACCTCCTAATGTACCAGCCAGCAGTCCTCCAAATAATAATAATAATAATAATACATACTCCATTTTGTAACTCCTTTAAGTGCTACCATAATATATGTTCACGTGCGGTTTATAAGTACTTTAATAGATTCTTAAAAACTACTGAATATGCATTTGGCCACATATGAAATCCTTCAACCGTAAAGTTTTCTTTTAAATTACCTGCCGAATCAACTAATCCCTCATTAACATTAATAAATTCGTAGCCATGTTTTTCTGCTAGTATTGCTAATGATTTATTAGCTTCTAAAAAATTTGGATTATTTCTAGTTTTAAATAGTTCTTTGTTGAGGTTTTCATTTGTGGTCTTATGTACTTCTGCATTGACAGGGTAATAAGCCATAACATACACCATACATCTAGGTAGTCTTTCCTTTATTTGTTGTAAAATTTTTTCATAGTTTACAATGAGATTTTCCCTTTTATAGTCTGGTGAACCTATGTCGTTTGAACCGATATTAATAAATACTTTAGAAGGTTCTAATGCAAAAATGCATGTTTCCATGTGTGATAAAAGTTCAGTTGTTAGAAAACCACCAACGCCACGATTATAAATGATATAACGGTCCTCAAGCGTTTGTTGAAGTTCATTAATGGGGAAGTGTTCCATTAACGATGAACCAACGAACAAAATTTGTCCACTACGAACCTTTTGGTTTAAATGCTTATAACGCGTCAATTTTTCCTCTTTTTGAAATTTAAAAAATGCTTGCATTACTTCATTTGCCACAGGATTTTCTAGCATCTCAAACCATTGTTTATCTGACATCAAAATCGACTCCTTTAGCTGTTTATTTGATAATGATTTTTCTGCATATACTTGTTTTGTTCATTAACTCTGACTAAAGTATATTCTCTTGTTTTCATAATGTATAATATATAATAAATGATATCTTTATAATTATTTATATATAAGGTGGGAACGTATGGAACTTCAACATCTACGTCAATTTAAAGTAGTTGCAGAATTAGAGCATATGACAAGAGCAAGTGAGAATTTACACATCGCGCAGCCTGCTCTTAGTAAAACAATTCGTATCTTAGAAGATGAACTTAAGGTCAAGTTATTTACTCGCATAGGCAAAAATATAAAACTAAATCTTAATGGTCAAATTCTTTTAAAATACACAAACGAAATTATGTACATAATTGATAATGCAAAAAAGAGCTTGCAGATGCTAATGAACATCAAGATAACACAGTAGTGATTACAGTTTATGCAGCTTCCAAGTTACTTCCGAAAATCCTACTAGAAATAAAAAAACAGTACCCTGAATTTAAATTTATTATTAAACAACATGAGAATGAGAAAGAAATAAATGCTGATTTATTTATATATTCAACGAAAGAGAAAGCACACGGACCGAATATCATTAATTTGTTAGAAGAGGAAATATTATTGGCAGTTCCCAATGAACATCCTTTCGCTTCGAAACAAGATATTTGCTTAGAAAAATTGGCTTCAGAACCCATTATTAGCTTACAGAAAGGGAAGGGCTTAAGAGATATCACTACATCTTATTGCCGTATGGCTGGATTTGAACCTAACATTATACTCGAAAGTGATGACCCAGCTACTGTCCGCGGCTTTATAGGTGTTGGACTTGGGATTGGTTTTCTACCAGCAATTACATGGCAAGGAGGGGTGGATAATAGCATAAAACTATTGTCGATCGCAAATATCCAATGCAAACGCTATATAAATCTTTCTTTTAGAGAAGGGAGATACCGTTCTAAGGCAACAAAAGTTGTATGTGACCATATCGTGAAATATTTTGAACAACTACAACAATTTGAATAGTGAAGTACAGGTTCCAGAACCTGATTAGTTCATTTAGAGATCAAGAAGAATTCTTGGACATTCGCGAAAGATAAGAAAAGACAGCTCGCGCCCTTTGAGTGAAGCTAGAGCTGTACCCTAATCTGTCGTACAAGCGATAATGGTCCAACAATGAGAAACCTGCACCAGCAGGCACAAGAGGTGCGACATTATGATTATTTTCTGATTAAGTTAAATGGGACTTCAGTGTCTTCAATAAAGTACGGAATACTGTTTTTGACTATCTATACAACATAAACCTATTAGCTTGTTCTCTTTTGAACATTCAATCGATACTCGACAGGCGTTACCTTCAGATGTCGTTTGAATATTTTTGAGAAATACGAGAAGTTACTATAACCAACATAAAGAGCGACAGAACTCACGGACATATCGGTTTTTTCTAATAACTCCTTCGATATATTCATTCGTTCGTTAACGAGATACTCCGATATCGAACATCCTGTTTCCTTTTTAAAGATTCTAGATAAATAATCGGGATTTAAATAAACTTCATTGGCAATATCCTCACGGGAGATATTTTGATCAATATTTGCTGCAATATATTTAATTACCTTCTCTAGCACAGAATCTGATTTCGTTTCGGAAAAATGCTCTACCCTTGAAACACTATGAGAGAACCACTCCATCAGATCTTTAACAGATCGACATGCATGATTTAATTTATGAACAGATTCGTTGTCACTAAAAATGCGATGAGCCTGAATTCCTTTTTGCTTCAGTGTATAGTACACCATCTGCTGAAAATCATGATAAAAATTTCGCAGCCTCTTAGCGTCAATTCCTTCATTATACATCTTCTCCAGTATATTGCTTGCCTCTTCGGTTACTTTATTATAATTACCTTCCTGAAGCATAACAGACCATATACTCATATCAGGTAATTGAACTGTAGCATCGATAACGATTTTCTCATCAATTGTGAACACTTTATTTAAAAAAGAAATATTATTTCGGTCTTGTTCAAGTAACTTATCAATCATCTCGATTAATTGATCTGCTTTTATAAAGGTTCCAAGGTAACAGGTTAGATCACAATCAAAAGAGGTATGACAATCATTCACATAGGAGTCAAACAACTGTTTTAAATTCCTAGTAATAACCTCTTCTTCCTCTTCGTCGTCAATCGAAAGAATCACAATGAGTTTTCTCTCTTCTTGACGAATGATTTGCCCCGTATATCCATTTTTCGTAAAAAGCAATTCTTCTCCTGCTTTTTTTAACGCCTGTCTCAATGACCTGGCTTCATCTACACTACCCTGTTCAGATTCCCCTTGAAAACTAATAAGAATCGGCATGATCCGTTGGTTCTCATTTAATTCAATCGATCGCTCATCCGCGACTTCCTTAATTGTCTGTAAGTTACTTTCAATCGTCCCGTTCAAAATATCGTGCCAAAAGCGTTCCACTAACAATGGTTGATTTTTGACCCAATTCTGTCCGAGCATGCTTCCTTCCTGTAACTCTTTCTCTTTTTCTATTTTATCCGTTGTTTTTTTTATGACTTCTTCTAACTCAACAAAGGGGACTGGCTTTAAGATATAATCGATACTTCCTAATTGCAGCGCCTGCTTAGCAAAATTAAAATCGGCATGACAAGTAAGAAAAACACATTCTGTTTTTGGATATGATTCTCGCACCCATGCTAAGAGATCCAATCCACTCCCCTTAGGCATTTCAATATCGCAAAGCATGATATCAACCGAATGAGAATCAAATACTTCTTTTGCTTGTCGAAAATTATTTGCCGTATACACATTATCAATATCAAGTTTTTCCCAATTGACCCCATCCTTCACACCTTCAATAGCATGTATCTCATCATCCACAATTAAAACAGAGTACATGAGCAATCCTCCTTCATCATCTTTGCTTTACAGGCAAAAGCACCTCGACTAATGCGCCATTGGGCTTTGCATTTCCAATCGATAACCGTGCCCGCTCCTGATAATTGAGCTGCAATCTTCGTTTCACATTCCAAATCCCGATATGTTCTCCCTTTTCACTACGTTCCAGCTTTCCGGCCCGAACAGTTTCTAGGACATGTTCTGGAAACCCATCACCGGTATCTTGAATCGTGATTTTCATTTTTTCTTCAGCTTCCAGATTTACCGACTCTACTTTTATTAACAAGTGAATCGTTTTGTCCATGTTCACTGCATACTTGATCGTATTCTCTACAAATGTCTGGATAATTACCGGCGGAAGTTCCACACTCAATAATTGATTGTTTTCAACTTCTATTTGATACGTAAATTTTTCAGGAAACCGTAACTCTTGAATCCGTAAATAGTTTTTTATATGGGTTAGTTCATCATTTAGTAGCGCAAAGTCCATATTCCCCTTTAAAGTATAGCGGAAATAGCGAACAAGACATAACACCATTTCTTGTACAAGATCATACTTTTTGACTTGAGCTAGATTAAAAATAATATTTAATGTATTCATAAAAAAATGCGGATTAATTTGATAATTCAAGTACTGGAGTTCCGCTTTTTGTTTCAAGATTCGTTCTTCATAGATATTAATTTTTAATTCTTTGATTTGATCCATCATTTGATTGAATGTATGGTTTACAAGGATAAATTCATCCGAAGTGGAATGTTGCGGTATTCGAATATCTAAATTCCCTCTACCAATTCGCTTCATCGCATGAACAATTTTATACAAAGGAGATAATACTGCTTTATTTAACAAAAATAAGCTGAAAGGAATGATGAATAAAGCACCAAAAGCAACGAATGTTGCGATCCTCTTTAGTGATTGAAAATTTTCTGTTATCTTCACATCTGGTATCAATGCTACAAGACTAAAGTTGGCTGTTGCTGAAGGCTGACCAATGATTAAAAACTTATCCTCACTTCCTGACAGATAATAGTTTTCTAAATTTCCAGTCAAATTAATGGCATTCTTCTCAATGATATCAGCTGGTGCCCCTACTGCCTCACCAGTATCCGTAACAAAAAAGGAGGCCCCTAACTCACCAAAATCAATTAAATCGAGTGGCGTGAGCAATGTTTCTAAGTTAAGCCATGCCCCAATCACTGTCCCACTCGTTTTTATATAACGAAATAAATAATGTTCCCCATCAATCGCTTTTAGATGCCACCCTTTTTCGTTCACTTTTAAACTATCCTCGTTAATGACTTGACGTATATAATTTCTGGCATTTTCTCTATCCTTATACGAGGCACTATCAAGCTTAAACGCTTCTGTAAAATCATTGGTATGGTTAGAATATAAAAAGATAGATTCAATCGACTCAAACATTAAAATATGATCTTTTATTTTACCCTGTGCTCTTATTTTCGCTAACATATAATCCTTTTCTGATAAAAAGAACTCTAATTGCTGAATGTCACTATCAAACGTTGCCGTATTTATTAGATATTCCTCAACAGTTTTTAATGTACTATCAATCGTACCCATATAAAGCGTTACCATTTTTTCGTTCGATTCAGCTACTTCCTCACGAACCACATCCATTGCATGGTAATTGCTGTAAAACAAAAAAATAAGTAATGGGACGGTGAGTAACAAAAATCCTAATACTAACTTGAAACGGATTGAATTCCACAATATTTTTTTCATAGGTGGGTTCCCCTTTTACTATGATTAACCTATCCCTTAATTTTAACTAATATCATACTATTTTCATAGATAAAAAATCTTCCTTATGCCATATCGTAGGCGTAAGGAAGATTTTTAAAAGCAATACAACATACCTATATTGTAAGCGCTTATATTTTATTTGACTAACACTATTCAGACTTACTAATATGAAAAAGGTGACATTTGTTTTCAAAAGGCATAGTAGTAAATTCCTTTAGTAAATAGTCTAAACACTAGTTATAATAAAAGTAAGCTTATATCTAGACATTGAAGACCCACTAGTTTTACATCGGTTTTCTCATATTTTGCTGCTGGACCAACACCAATTACCATCATCCCAGCTCCTAATGCCGCCTCTACTCCTGCCTCGGCATCTTCTATAACGATACACTCTTCTGGGGAAACTCCTAACTTTTCAGCTGCCAGTAAAAACACTTCCGGATCTGGTTTACTATTTGTAATCTGATTCCCATCGACGATAGAATCAAATGCGTCTAAAAGGTCGATTTTTTCTAAAATAATCATCGCGTTCTTACTTGAAGAACCAATCGCTAGCTTTAGTCCGCGATCACCCGCATCACTTATCAGGGTTTTAACACCCGGCAATATATTTTCCGGTGTAAGTCCATTTAGCAAATGACGATAATGATTATTTTTCCTTTCCATAAGTTCTAATTTCTCTTGATCTGAATAGGATGTGGATGATTGTTCTAGAATGATATTCAAACTTTCCAATCTACTTATCCCACGTAACCGCTCGTTAATGTCTCGATTAAATGTCACATGTTCATCATCACTAATTCGCTTCCATGCTTGGTAGTGAAGTTCATCTGTTGAAACAATCACACCATCCAGGTCAAATATAATCGCCTTCTTTGTCATAGCAAACACCTCAATTATGTTTAGTTTAAAATAATCGTCGACTAAACCTTTTTTCTTTAACTAATGTTAATTTTAGTTAATAGCATTGTCATGCACTATATCAATTACGTCTAATTAATGAAAAAATCGCGACCTATATATAGGGACGGTTCTTCCGTTAGCCGGTCCCTTGTTCCGCTATTCCTCCTAAAATCCTTCGTTTCGGCTTCGCTTCGGTTCCTCGTTCCGCTATTCAGCTTTTTAAACTTCATTTTCGCTGTGTCTCCTACATTAACGGAACCAGAATCCGCTCCCCTCTTTTCGCGACCGCTTTCTCCTTATTTAACGGAATGAGGAACCGCTTTAGCCATTGAACGGTCCCTCGTTCCCCTATTCACTTATAAAAAAACGTCTCCCCACCATTCGTAGGGAGACGCCAGAAAAATATTATTTAAACAAATCGATCAATTTCGCCCAAAATCCTTTTGGTTCTTCTTCAGTTTGGGTGGTCTCTTCAGCCTCTTCCTTTTTAATACTTTCTGTCTTTACAACAAATTGAACCGAATTGATGTTTTCATTTTTGGGTGACACAAAGGAAACGGGTTCAAAATCAGATTTATCGTATTCAGCTAGCATCTGATCAACCTCTTCCTTCATTTGATCTGGTAAATCACTCGCCGCTTCATAGAGTTCTTCCGTACCGTCATGAAGTTGGTTGACTCCATTTTCTAATTCTCCTGTTCCTTGAGACAAGTTGACGATTCCATTATGCATCTCACCGTAGGAGCTTGATAATTGGCCGACTCCTCCCGTGTAATCGACTAAACCTGAGTGGAATGCTTGATAGTTAGAAGCAACGCTACGAATTCCTTCCTGTAATGGTGCCAATGAATCAGCTACATTCATCTGTTCAAAAGCAGTGGAAAGCCCTTCTGCCATCGCATCTACATTCTTAGCCATTTCAGAAAGAGCGCCATCTACTTGCTCTAATGTCACGGTGACGGCATCAAAGCCTTCTTTTACAGCGGAATACGTGCCTTTTGCCATACGAGCTGCCGTGTATGATTCGATTAATTGATCGAGTACAGCCTCGTTTGCACCGCTCACATATAATTGCTGAATTTCTTCTTCTGTAATCGTATAATCAGGAATCGCCTGCATCGCTTTATTCAATTCGCCGTACGCAGTGGCATAGTTTTGATTTAAAAGAACTAAGTTTTTTGACGTTTCATTAAGACCGGCCGACAGCTGAACAAGTCCTTCTTGTAATTGTTTCAACTCATCAACGTTCATATCCGGTAAGCTTTCACCCAATGATTTGTTCATTGTTTCAAGAGCTTGCTTAATGTTCGTTGACGCATTCACTAGTTCAGAAGACGATGTCGCAACGGTAGTCATTCCTTGTTTGTATTCCTTTGAACCGTTACGTAAAGACCCAACGCCATTGTTAAGTTCAGAAACACCATCATTTAATTCCCCAACACCATCATTAACCTCTTCGATCGCATCCGTTAACGTTTGAATGTCTCCTGTCATCTCGTCAATATTTGGTGCATCAATCGACATTGAGGAAGGAACAGCCGTGATATTGATCCCTTCAAGCTCAAAATCAATCACATCTGCTTCAAGCACAAATGTTGCCTCCTGTTCTGGCATCACTGTAAACGTCACTTGCTTATTCTTTCCTGCATTGGCTAACATCCCATCAGGAGCCTGAATGTTACGGTAGAGATCGAGATTAAGCGCAAGAGAAATTTGTAATAAATAGTTTTCAAAAAAGACAGAGTCGACGTTTTCATTAGCAGTCGTTGCAATTCGAATCTGAACATGCCCGTCTTTTCCAGCAAGCGCTTTAGGATCGATTTCTTCTCCATCTAATAAATAGGAAACTGAGATACCCCAGGGCAAAGCAACATCTGGTAAGTTCCCTTGATAATAAAACGTTCCCTCAGGTGCAGCGAACGACACGACGCTATCTGATTGCTTGATTGGTGAAACATCGGTTAAGTTTTTTAGCGTTGTATACTCACCATAATCAGTAACTTCTCCCGCTTTTTCTATCTCTAACATGTTGACAACATACATCTCTTGTCTATCACCAGTAGCACTGAGATTGGCATAGACGACTTCATCCTTGGAGGAAATTTCTCCTTTTTGCTCGGAAACTTTTTCTGTAGACGTGCCCTCAGGAAAAGCTGCCGATACAAGAAATGACGGCGCGACTATTATCATCGTTGCAAAGACAAGTAGGAACTTTCTCATTCTCATCATCATTTCTCCTTATAAAAATTTGCTTTCCATGTTGTTTTGCTTATCCATTTATCGAAAACGAGTAACATCGCTGGTAGGAAGAAGACAACCAAAATAAACGCAAGCAGCGCCCCTCTTCCAAGCAACAATCCGATCGAAAAGACCATTGGGTTCGAGGAGGTCATCCATAAGATAAACCCGACACTCGATAAGATGGCAGCCGAAATCGAAATCGAGAACACTTTTTCATTAAGTGTTTTCTTAATCGCTTTAAGGGCAGACATTTCCCTTCGATCCTCCACATACCCATCAGTCAGCAAAATCGCGTAATCGACCGTGGTAGCGAGTTGAATAATACTTATAAGCAAATAACCAACGTACCCCAAGGAGGTCTCCGTAAAATAGGGAACCGACAAATTCAACCAAACCGCCGACTGAATAGTAAGGAGGAGTACGACTGGAATGGCTATTGACTTAAAGGTGACAAGTAGGACGAGCGCAACTGTAACCACCGTCAATAGATTGACTAGCGTATTGTCCTTTTGAACGGTTTGCTTAATATCATACAATGTCACGCTTTCTCCAACTAGGTACACATCTTCACCAAAATAAGCTTCAGCCGTTGTTTGAACCCGTTCAACTAACTGAAACGCCTCGTCTCCCTCGTTTTTCGTATTTGTTTGAAGGATGATTCGACTATAATTTTCAGAGTAAAACTGCTCCGTCACAGATGGCTCCAAATACTCTGGAGGAATGGCGGCACTAACAGTATTCGTATAAGCTATTACACTAGATACATTCTCGATTCTCTCTACCTCTTGAACCAATTCCTCTTCTTTAGCGATATCCCCTTTGGGCACGAGTAACACCATAGGCGTGTTCTCTCCAAATTGCTCGTGAATTTTTGTTAAATCACTTCCGGGGCGAGTTGTTTCAGGCTGGTCCCCAATCCCATACGTGAAATCCGTCTGACTTTGCGCTAAAAAGGCTGGGAAAATAAGAAGAAAGACAAGAAGTAAGCTTGGAATTCTAACTTTTACGACCGCACTTCCAATTTTCGAAAAACTTGGAACGAAGGCTGTATGCTTCGTCTTATCAATCCATTTATAAAACAGAAGCGTGAGTGCTGGTAAAAAGACCATAACACTTAGAAAGCTTAATAAAATCCCTTTTACTAGATTAATCCCTAGATCTGAGCCAATTTCAAAGTTCATAAACGATAATGCCATAAACCCAAAAAATGTTGTTGAGGCACTCGCGGCAATGGCCGAGAAGGAACTTTTCATTGCAAGCTCCATCGCTTTATGAGGATCGGCTACTTTCTTTCGATAATCCTCAAAACGATGCAGAAGAAAAATCGCATAATCTAGTGAAACGGCAAGCTGTAAAATCGGGGCAACTGATTGCGTAACAAAGGAGATTTCTCCAAGAAACATATTTGTCCCCATATTAATTAAAACTGAAACACCAATTGCTGTTAAAAATAACACTGGTTCAATCCACGAGTTTGTCGATAGCACTAAAATAATAATAATGATCGGAACTAATAGCGCCGCCGCATACATCGATTCTTTTCCCGTCATTGTTTGCTGCGTCGCCGTATTGAGTGATACTCCGGCCATCGCATTTTCCTCACCTATTAACTCGTAAATTTCAGTCGTTATCGCGACTTCCTCCCCGTCACGAATACTGAACGAATAAAGGGCGTGGCCATTCTTATAATACGTTTCAACAACCTCTTGATCCGCCATTTCTAACGGTTCTTTTATATCGATCGCATCATCCAACCATGTGACATCCGACACCCCATCAATGGCAGCAAGCTCTTCTTTAAATACAAGCGCTTCCTGAAGACTCACATCATGGACCATTACGCGGTTATTTGGAACATTACCTTCAAATTCCTGCTCCATAATTTCCATTGCAGTCGTTGAAGGTGCATCATCAGGCAAGTAATCCGTCATATCATAATTTACTGATACCGTTAACGATGCCAAAGCACAGATTACCGTTAGCACCATAAACGTAAGCGCAACGGCCTTTTTATGTTTAATGATTCGAGCTGCAATTCCTATCTCCACTCACCCTCTCTTGCCTTTTTTTCATGTTCCCTCTAATATTATATTGACACTGTGTTGTCTAATCAACAAACAGTTTAATAACATCCGTCACTTTGACAACACAAACATCCATTATGTTGGAAAACAGAAAAGAAAGGAACTCTATATGGCTACTTCCAAATTGGACAGACGAAAAAAATATACTCAAATGGTTTTAAAAGATAGTTTTATAAAGCTATTAAAAGAAAAAGACATTTCCTCCATCACAGTAAAAGAAATATGTGAGCTAGCAGATATCAATCGCTCAACTTTTTATTCGCATTTCTCGGATCAATTTGACCTCCTAGATAAATTAGAAAATGAAATCATTGAGGACATGACGGGGTATTTAAGTCAGCACCATCACATGAACGAAGACGATGACATCCAGATGCTTGAAAATTTGATAGAATATTTCGCTTCAAAGCAGGAGATATGCAAAACGCTCTTAAATGAAAAATCAGACAACGCATTTCAGAAAAAGGTCATGGTCTTCGCACATCAATTCTTTAAAAATAGCTGGATTGCTGACAACCACCTGGATGAAGCTCTCTCTGAGTATGTAAGCACATTCATCATTAGTGGCAGTATTCATGTTATCAACAGCTGGCTAAACAATGGCATGAACAAATCACCAAAAGAAATGGCTGAAATCATAAATAACCTTGTTAAGAAAGGACTTTTAGGGATGAAGTGATGTTTTATTCGTTATTTACCATCCTCCCTGTTTTATTTCAGAAATACACATTATGTCTGCTCCTAGTGAGCAGGCAAAATAAAAAGCCCCCAAGATGTGGACTTAAATACAAAAAGAACCAACCAATTAAATGACTGTGATTCTTTTTTAAGTTATCGATAATATCACCAATTTGAGAACTAATAATCAATGTTTTTGCTCTGACAAAATGCTTTCGCAATTTCCTTATAACACTGATCCCGAAAATCATACCATTGTTCAGCAATCCCTAACTGATTGATCCTGTCCTTAAATCTCCGAAATGCTCCTTTTCCACTGATAGCCTGTAGCAAAATGTCTTGTTCTTTCTGGTCAGAGAGTCTATAGCAAAACTTTTCGATCATGTTATACTCATGAACATCAAAGCTAGTAGGGAGCAAGGCATACTTATCATCGTTTTCAACGATATCATTCGCTAGTTCGACTTCTTCTTGCTGCCAATCTGGTAGATGACCGAATTCCTCACCATCTTCTGCCATGTGTAATGCCTTACACGAAACATAGGCGATTTTTTAACTTTCATAGGTCTTGTCCCTCCTATTTTCATTTCCTATCAAATTATGACCTTCCTTCCATTATCCATTTTTTTCAGCCATCAATTCTAGTAGAATGGCCTCTTGTGTTTGAACATTCGCACCTAATCAAATCCTTCACTTAACTATGGGGAAAGCTGTCATGATATTTGTTGCTGTCTATACAATGGTTGATGGGATTTTCCAAGCTCAATATGTGAATGCAACGGCATTATTTCGTTTTTTCTGATGGAGACAACCAACACATAAAAACACGTGAATTCCTTTAAGAATCCACGTGTGAAATTACTATTTTTTTCGGAATGCGTACTTCCTTACGATTAAGCACGAAACCACTTCCAGATTTCCTGCGGTGTAGCATTTTTACTGTACATTAAGATTCCTGTTTTAAAAATCTTACTAGCAAGTTTCATGAAAATCCAGATGCTTGCGAATGTAAGTTTTCTAGTTACATCACATGTTCGTAAGTTATGTAAGCTGAGCGTGTGTAATCCCTACAAGCTCTCGTTCCAAGTCTCGTTGAACCAATTCCTCACCAATAAATACTAACACTGGGTTTACGTGAACATCGGACTTCACCCGTTCATACATCGGAAATCCATAGGCATAATTAAACAAGTACATCGCAGGGCTATCTGTTAGTCTGATAAATCCCTTCACCCTTAAGAGTTTTTCGTGATTTTTCTCCAAAAAATTTTGTAGTTGAATACGGTCTACAGGTTGTTCCATTGAAATGGCACATGTTTTTAAATGGAGGCTTGTCACATCTGTTTTGAACTCAACCCGATGATTTTCTAACTTATCTTTTTGATCCTTTGGGTCATCAAGAATTGACATATCCATCTCAGAGAACGTTACTGCTTGTTTTAATGCGAATGGATTCTCCTGCTCAATACTAGCTGTTACTTTTGCTACTTCATCTTCAGTTACTTGATCTATTTTATTAATTAAAACGACATCGGCAAATTTCACTTGATAGGCAATTAATTTTTTCAGACTTTTATTCATCTTTTGCTCTAGCCATTGCTTTGCATTCACGATCGTAATAACGGCATGAATTTGAATTGTTTCTACTAACAAAGGGTGAGTACATGCGTCAAGTACATCTAACGGATGGGCTGCCCCAGTTGCTTCAATATAAATCACATCAAGCTTATGATCTTCTGTTAAGTTTTTTAATTGAGTACTCAGTTCTCCTTGTATTGAACAGCAAATGCATCCATTTAACATTTCCTTTATAGGGACATTTGTAGGGACATATGAGGAATCGATATTCACTTTCCCCAGCTCATTCATGAGCACAGCTACTTGACGCCCCTTCTGATTTTCATAAGATAAAAGTCGAGATAATAATGTGCTTTTTCCACTCCCTAAAAATCCACTTAGTATGACAACATCAACTTTTTTCTTCATCCGTACACCTCACAGTTACTCTTTTATTCCTTTATACTGTTGGACATCTGCTAGCACCCTATCTAAAGCTTGCCAAGCCATTAATGCACAATTATGTCTAGCTCTTAACTTATGAACACCTTTTAGTGACATTGCATCTTGAAGATCAATTCCGGTATTTACCCGATCGCCTGTTCGAATTAACTGCTCAAACTCATGCCTTAGCTCTGAGACGTCAGTTAGACTAGTTCCTTTAATTAATTCGGTCATCATCGAGGTGGAAGCCATACTTATGCTACACCCTTCTCCCTCAAACGAGACGTTCTTGACCTGATTCTCATCGATATCAACATACAAAGTAACAACATCTCCACATGTCGGGTTTTTATAGTGAACTTTCTTCACTTGTTCTCCTTCTAACACACCTACATTGCGACGATACTTCGCGTGGTCCATCACCACTTTGCGATAAATATCTTGAAGCATGTAAACACACCTTTCATCCTGTCGTTCGCAATTACCTTTAAAAGTTTACCACTTTTAACGAAAAGTCATAAACAACCGTTTCCCTTGGCTTTTTTCGCTTAGCTCTGAAGCCATCTTTTTAGCTGTAGCTCAAACGTTCCTTGTTTCATTCCTGGTGAGACATAAATGACTTGGGCTTTTAGAGTTAATGGGTGTGTCCATATCGTTGCTTCTACTTGAAAGACTTCCTCTACTAGTTGCTTTGTGGGAATTTCGTTTGGTGACCCGTTCGCTACCAATCTACCGTCCTGCATAACGATGAACCGTTCACAATAAGAAGATGCTAGATTTATATCTTGCATCGTTGTAAGTACCGTTATCTTAAGCCGCTTTAATAGGTCAAGAATATGAAGCTGTTGATGAATATCTAGATGCTTCATCGGTTCATCAAGAATAAAGAAACTAGGCTCTTGCGCAATCGTTCTAGCCATCATAACACACTGCTTCTCACCATCAGACAATGTCGCAAATCTGCGGTGTTCATAACCCTCTAATCCAACCTGTTTAAGTGCATCTAGTGCAATGTCACAATCAATTTTAGTTTCCTGGTTGAGGAAATGTTTATGTGGATTTCTTCCCATAAGGACACTCTTTAAAACGGGAAAGTCTAAAGGAACGCAACCTACCTGCCCTACGACAGCAACCTTTTTTGCACAATCTTTATACTGAAAAAGACTTAATGGCTTCACCACCTAACAGACCACACCTTCAGTTGGTTTAAGCACTTTATAGAGCGTCTTTATAACGTCGATTTCCCACTCCCATTTGGACCAACTACCCCAACAAATTCTCCTTCGTTCCTATCAAAACGAACATCTTGAATAATGGCTTGGTGATTTAGTTCAGTCACTAACTTATTAAAACATAATTTCATTTTTCTCCACCTCCACCGTCCTTCGTTTCTGGCAAACATAAATCAACCTAGAGGATTCATTTTTTTCATACTTACTACCGTCATAATCACCAAACGTGTGGAGAATCGTAAACCCTACCTCTTCTAACATTTCATCCAATTTCCGACGTTCATATAATTTCACACGTTCCTCGTACTCTCTTAATACTCCTTTATCTTCTACCTTGATTTTCTTTACAACCGAATTGTTGATAATCATCCGATACTGAAGAATAGAAAGGTCATCGATGATATCCTTTGAAAAAGGAACAAGATGATTTTCCAAGAATGAAGGATTCAAATAATCAAAGACAAAGTATCCATTTGTTTTTAAAGCATGAAACACGTTTTTTAACACTTTTTTATTTTGTTCATCTTCATTAAAATATCCAAAGCTTGTAAAAAGATTTACCACGATATCAAAGTCATCTTTATAATACAGATCTCTCATATCTATACGTACATAATAAATATCTTTAGCGTAATCTTTCTTTTTGGCTTCATTTAATAAAGTCGGTGACAAATCAACCCCCGTAACATGAAAGCCTTGTTTCGCAAACCACCTACTATGCCTCCCATTTCCACAACATAAATCAAGTAATGACTGACCTCTTGTCGTTGGCACAAACTTCATTAATTGCGTTAACTCATTGTGAGCTAAGTCATCGTTACGGTGTTTATAGATTTTTAAATAGTCTTCATTAAAGTATTGTTCATACCACGTTTCCATTCGCCCTCCAATAACCGTTATTATTACGATTTATGTTTTGTCCTAGCTCTATCTAATTAAGAAGTAAGCTACTGAACGTAGCCTACTCCTTAACTGACAATACATGCGTTAAATTGTTTTTCTAGTTCTATCTTATCTAGATTTCTCCCAATGAAAACAAGCTCCGTTTTCCTATTTTCCCCTTCTTGCCACTTCTTATCAGGTCTACCTGAGAACAACATATGAAGTCCTTGAAACACAATTCGTTCTTGCATCCCTTCGATATTCAAAATTCCTTTATACCGAAGTAAGTCCTCTCCTTTTTCTTGAACCAAGTAATTGATCCAATAATCAACTTTGCTCATGTCTAGGGGCCTGTCTTCCGTAAATGCAACCGAGGATACACGGTCATCATGATGATGGTGATGATGCTCCTCTAGAAAATGAGGATTAACGGTTAGCTTATGGTCAACATTGAATGTGTGAATGTTTAATATGTCTTGTAGATTGATTTGGCAATTCTCAGCAAAGAGTCTTTTAGCTGTTGGATTCATTTGGCTCACCCTTGCTTCAAGTTGCTTGATTTCATCAGCTTTTATTAAATCTTGCTTATTAAAAACAATCACATCCGCAAAGGCAATTTGTTCCTGAGCTTCGTCTTTTTTATCTAAGTGTTTTGTAATGTGTTTACTATCGACTACTGTGACAATACTATCTATCTCAAACATCTCACTTAAGACTTCATCAACGAAAAATGTCTGCGCAACAGGAGCCGGATCAGCTAAACCTGTCGTTTCAATAATGACCTGATCAATATGTACATGTCCTTGTTCCATTGAAAAGTGTAAGGTACGAAGAATTTTAATTAAATCACCACGAACCGTGCAACAAATGCATCCATTGTTCATCTCGACAATTTCTTCCTCAGAATCCACAACAAGCTGATTATCAATCCCAACCTCGCCATATTCATTGACAATGACAGCGATCTTTTTATGATGCTTTTCAGTCAAAATCCGGTTAAGTAGAGTTGTCTTCCCAGCTCCAAGATAACCCGTTAATATGGTTACCGGAATTCTTGATTGTTTTGAAAAAACCATTTCATCACTACTCACTTAAAATTTTTTAGACACTTTCTTTACCTTTATCGGGTCTTTCGCAATCCCTTTTGAAATGCCCTCTTCACGGACGAACCCATCACCCGTGAATGTGTGACTTATTTTCCCGGTTAAATCTCGATTTAACACAAGTGAATTGACAAAGCTGCTTGCATCCTCAGGCTCCAATCCTTTGTACCAATCCCCTGAAGGATAAACGACTGCGACACAACGATCATCACACCGCCCATTACAACGAGTTCTTGTTGTATGGACAAGGTTATCTAAATTCCTTTTGGAAACCTCATCACGAATTGCTTGTGTGACCTCTTCAGCCCCCCAATTATTACAACTACTCCCATTACAAAACAACACATGAAGCTTCGTTTGACTTAGATCCCAAGTTGCCACTATAACACCTCTCCCAAATCGTTATCACTACGATTTATTAAACATGTTTAACCATTTCTCTTATAATTTATTCATTGGATTACAACAAATCGTAATCATTACGATTATAATCCTTACAAAGATAAGGTGTCAAATATAGGTCATTAAAAAGACTAATTACCCTGTAATTAGTCGATATTCTCCATCCACCGACTCTTCATCACACTTAACAAATCACACAAAATAATGTAAATAGTGAATGTTCTCTATCAAACTATTCTTTTTTAAATTTATACATTTTCCCCCTATTACACTGGCTTCCAAGTGATGAGGGCACCAATAATCCTCCTTCAAATACATTACCACAAATCGTAATAATTACGTTTTGCATTATAGTATATATCTTGTCTCTTGGCTAGGATTATTTTTCTTATTTTTAACGAAAACCAAAGATAATTAGATTAAACTACTATAATTTTTATAAGCAGAAGGGTTTCAAAAGAAATGTCAACAGCCTGAGTCCCCTATCGAACTCAGGCCGTCTTTAAAGAATCACTTAGGATATAGATACGTCTAAAGCGCACCGTAAATCACAGCCCGTAACCTTGGCTGGTGAATGGCTTCAAAGTTCGGTAACATTTGCTGCATATAGACAGCCGATAGTTTTTCTTTAGGATCAATCAGCACCCATGTTCCGGCTAAGCCTGACCACCCAAATTCGCCTATTGAACCGTTAATGCCTCCTTCTGCTGGGTCAATCATCGTTCTCACCCCTAAGCCATAACCATAGCCCTTTAGATAATCCCAATTATAGTGTCGTTTTTGTTCTGCTGTTAGATGGTTTGTGGCCATTAATTGGATCGTTTTTGAGCCGATAATCCGGGTACCGTTGAACTCTCCCCCATTTGCTAGCATATAGGCAAATCGACCGTAATCCCCTAACGTTGATAACAACCCCGCTCCCCCAGATTCAAACATCGCGTTCGGATGAAATTGCTCATCCGTCGTTTCATTTTTGATTAACGTTCCGTCCGCTTCACGGTTATAAATGGATGCAAGGCGATGTTTTTTATCTTCTGGGAGATTGAAAAACGTATCTCTCATTCCAAGTGGCTTAAAAATTTCCTCGTCTAAAAATTCACCAAACCTTTTGCCCGACACCACTTCAATCAATGCGCCAAGTACATCATGACTAAAACCATAGCGCCACTGGGTCCCAGGATCGAATGCTAACGGGATGGACGCAAGCAGTTTTGATAAATCCCGCGACGTCGAATTTTCACGTTGCGTCTTGTTCAACTCGCCTAGTGCCTTTGCAATCTGTCGTTCTGTTGGATTTCTATCTCCAGGATACGTTAAACCCGATGTCATCGTAAACAGGTCTTTCACAGTTATTGATCGTAATGCCGGCGAGACAACGGTTTCACCTTGTTCACTTCGATAAACCTGAGGATTTGTGAATTCTGGTAAATACTCCTCAAGTGGATCATTGAGCAAAAATAACCCACGTTCATACAGCATCAGTGCCGCCGTACATGTCACAACCTTGGTCATAGAGAAGATTCTGAAAATCGTATCTTCCTTTACCGGAATTTGAGATTCCTTATCTGCATACCCTACATAATCCTCAAATACAGTCCTACCTTGATGCATCACCATCAACGAGTTACCTGCAGGACCTTTTTCAACAAAGCTTCTTAATAATGGCTGAAGTTTTTGTAAAGATTCCAAACCTTATTCCTCCTTTAAAACAAGCGCTTATACTTTATAATTACGTTTATTTACTCTTACTCTTTCGACCAATACATCTTTTTTCCTTTTATTTAAACACGCTATGTAAAAACGAGTCCACTGAGTAAACTAGCCCTCTGAAGCGCAATGGATCTCCATATTACAAAAAGACCACTGAAAAGGAGATTTCACTTTTCAGTGGTCTTATCCTAATAACCTACACCTCATTGAAAACACTACGAGCAAAAAATAGAGTGGAACTCATTTATTCGATGAGTCAGGATGATAAAGAGATTCGCGTAGCGTCTACGTTTTGGTGACTCTTTTTAATCAGATAGATAATATTTGTAAAAAGGGACTTTCCACCTTGGATTTGGATCATTTGATTAGCAAAGAAATTGGCAATAGTCAGAGGAAATCGTTGAGAAGGCCTCATCCGAATGTATAACATCAAAGGAGGAATCACTGGGATGGTTCTTCCGCTCCCTTCGTTTTTGAAAGTAAAAAAGCCAAGGGGAACATCCCCTTGCTTCTTCCTGATCTCCTACTCCAATTGTCTCCATACCTGTTCGTATACGTTCTTCAAAGGAACATTATGGGTTTTCGCAATCTGTTTACACTCCTCAAACTCTGGTGCTCTTTGAACAACTTGTCCGTTATAAAACCCTTCCTTAACAGTGATAGGGCCCCATTTTGTTTCAACACTTCGAACCGATCTTTCCGCTCGAAACACCGTAATCGGGTAGTATCTGATCCCAAGTGTTGTTGTTTCTTTAAGTAGGATGTCGCGAATGGCTTCGAGTTTATCTCGGTTACATAACAGCTGAACTAAGACACCCGGCCTATTTTTTTTCATATAAATCGGTGTATAAAAGACATCATTCGCTCCACATTCAAAGAGCTGATCCATGACATACCCAAGCCATTCCCCAGAGATATCATCAAGATTCACTTCCACTTTTAACATCTGGTCGTCGATATGTTCCTCGTTTGGAGGATGAGAAACCATACTATTGCTCCTCTCAGTTCCAAATTAACTATATTCCGATTACAACTCGAAGTACATTTGGTCGGTCTTTAAACGTTTTCGTTCCTGCGCCATACCCTATTGCATTTACTTCCATTGAGGGAAAGGTCGAAAACTCTTCTGCTAAGACGGCCACAATCGCGGCACCTGTTGGAGTTGTCAGTTCAAATCTGACATCGCTTTGCTCGATCGGAACACCTTTTAATATTTCTAAGGTGGCAGGGGCCGGGACGGGGTAAACCCCGTGGTCAATTCGAATTCTCCCTGATCCGACTGGGATTGCAGAAGATTTTATTTTCTCGATGCCTAACTGCTCGATTAAAATTGAGGTTCCGACGATATCGATAATCGAATCAACGGCGCCAACTTCGTGAAAATGAACCTTCTCTAGAGGCAAGCCGTGTATATGACCTTCTGCCTCGCCGATTTTTTTAAAGATGCTCAGGGACATATTCTTTACTTTACTTGATAGTTCAGAAGACTCGATCATCTCGACAATATCTTGATACGCTCTGTGATGATGGTCATGCGTATGGTCGTCGTGATTGTGATGGTGGTCATGTCCATGATGGTGATGATCATGTTCATGATGATGGTGGTCCTCCCCATGGTGATGCCCATGATCGTGATGATGGGTCTCACCAGCATCTCCTTTTAATATGACATCAAACTTAGTACTTGTGATCCCATTTTTAACGACGCTGCCCCATTTAATTTCATATTCTTCTTCAATCGAAAGCTTCTTTAGTTCTTGTTTGAGAAGGACAGGGTCTCCGACCACATCAAGGAGCGCACCAATGACCATATCTCCGCTGATTCCAGAAAAGCAATCAAAATATAAGGTTTTCATTGTTGTCCTTCTCCTTTTTGAGCTAATTGATGAATGAGTACCGCGTTGTAGGCTGCACCAAAGCCGTTATCAATATTGACGACACTAATGCCTGATGCACACGAGTTTAGCATCGTTAATAATGCCGACAAACCGTTGAAATTGGCCCCATAACCGACACTTGTCGGGACGGCCAAAATCGGGTGGCTCACAAGACCGCCTACGACACTTGGCAGAGCGCCTTCCATTCCTGCGACGACAACGGAAACCGTGGCTTGTTGGATTTCTTCAATATGATTAAATAACCGATGAATTCCTGCGACGCCTACATCATAAAACCGGCGCACATTGCTTCCTAACGCTTCAGCCGTAATCGCCGCTTCTTCGGCGACCTTTAAGTCGGATGTACCTGCGCAAACAATCGCGATATACCCTTCCTTAGGCACGGTGGACTGTTCCTTTCTCCAAAAGAGAATTTGAGCGATTTCATGATAAGTGAATTCCGGAAACTCTTTTAAGATATGTGAAGCTTTGTCTTCTGAAATCCGTGTCACGAGTATGGAATTTCCATTTGCACGGATCGCTTGGACAATCGCGAGAATCTGTTCTTTTGTTTTTCCTTCACCATAGACAACTTCGGGAAATCCTTGTCGTTTTTCTCGATGGTGGTCCACCTTGGCAAAGCCTAAATTCTCAAAGGTTGCAAGCTGTTTCTTCGCATCCTCAATCGTTAACGTTCCTGTTTGTACTTGCTTTAGAATGTCTTCGAGCATAAATTGTCACTCACCTTAGTTAAAGTTCCTATTAAAAATGCTTTGCAATGTCTTTTGCTAACAGCTCATATTTTTGATAAATCTTAGCATATGCTTTATGGTTGGTCTCGTTTGGTAAAATGGGCGCATTCATCGGAATATGTTCTTTAATTTGTTCAAAAGACGAGACGTTTCCAAGCGCGACCAACCCTGTCCAGGCAGCGCCCCATGCCGCACTATGATGACTTTCCGAAACATAGACGTTCTTCCCGAATACATCTGCTAGCATTTGTAACCATAATGTCGACTGAGCTAATCCGCCATTGACATAAATCTTCTCAGGCACACCTGCTAGACGTTCTAAGCTCTTACCAATTTGAAAAAGATTAAACGTAATCCCTTCTAAAACGGCGCGAACGAAATGTTCTTTTTTATGAGTCACCGTCATCCCGAAGAAATTCCCTTTTGCGTGCTGATTCCATAACGGTGCTCGTTCCCCGTTAATATACGGTAGGAAAATAAGCCCCTCTGCACCTAGCGTCGTTTTCTCAGCTTCTTTTGTAAACTCCGTGAAACTGCCTTCATAATTGAGAAGTTCCTTTAACCATTGTAATGCAATTCCACCATTATTTGTTGGACCTCCAATGATGGAGTATTCGTCTGTAAATGCGTAACAGAACGTTTCTCGTTGGTCTGATACATGAAAGCCCTTTGCAAATTGCCTAATCGCACCACTTGTTCCTGCTGTAATCGCAACTTCACCCGGAGAAATCGCACCAATTCCTAGATTCGCTAATTGACCATCTGCTGCGCCCATCACAAATGGTAGATCGTCCGCAATCCCCATCTTTTCGGCAATGTCTTTCTTTACCCCTGTTAACACCTTCGTAGGCGGCACAACGTCTGATAGCTGTTCCTTTTTCACACCGGTCATCTCGAGTAATTCATCATCCCAATCTAAGGTCGTCGCATTAAATAGACCTGTCGCTGCCGCCATCGAATAATCGACGACACGTTGGTCAAACCACTTTACGAGGAGGTATTCTTTAATTGAGATAAAATAGCGTGCCTTTTGATAAGGCTCGTATCCTACTTCTTTCATCCATAATAATTTCGATAACGGGGCCATCGGGTGAATCGGAACCCCTGTTTTTTGAAAAATATTGGCGCCATCTTGTTGATTCAACCTGTCCGCTTGTCCACTACTTCGACCGTCAGCCCAAATCATCGCACGAGAGAGAGGACTATACCCTTCATCCACACAAAGAAGAGAATGCATCGCCGAAGAAAACCCGATCGTTATCAGATTTTCTTTTGGGATCGCCGCTTTCTCAATGGCTGCTCGAACGACAGTCACCGCTATTCTTTCAATTTCCACTGCATCTTGCTCCACCCAGCCTTGTTCAGGATAGTACGATGTAATCGCTTCTTCTGAATCTGCAACGACGTTCCCGTTTAAATCAAAGACAACGGCTTTGACACTTGTCGTTCCAAGATCAAGTCCAATCACGTATTCTTTTGACATTGCTTAGATTTCCCCCAATCTCGTTTCTTTCCACAGAAAAGACTTTGGAGCAATTCCAAAGTCTGTTTAATTAAGAAAGAACCTTATTCATACTTCCGCTCTTATATCCAATTAAATCTAACGTAATATATTTATAGCCGTATTTCGTTAATTCTTTTACGATCTCTTCATGATGGTTAAGTATAACACTCATATCATTTGGTTCAACTTCAATGCGAGCCATTTCATCATGTGTCCGAACGCGAACTTGACGGATATGAAGTGATTTTAAATACGCCTCGGCTTGCTCTACTTTCGTTAATTTCTCAATTGTGATTTTTTCACCGTAAGCAATTCTTGAAGAAAGACAAGCAAAAGAAGGCTTATTCCATGTTGGCAAATCGAATTCTCTTGATAGTTCTCTTATTTCATCTTTAAATAGGTTTGCCTCTTGAAGTGGACCTCGAATTCCCTTTTCTTTTGCCGCTTTCATTCCAGGTCGAAATTCATTTAAATCATCAGCAATCACGCCATAGACAATATTCTTGAATCCTCCCTTTTCCATGACTGGAATCAAGTGCTCGAACAAACTGTTTTTACAGAAATAGCAGCGATTCTTATCGTTCTCTGTATAACCTGGAATGGCTAATTCTGATGTTTCAATCACCTCATGTTTAGCCCCGATTTGTTTCGCTAATTCGATCGCCTCTTTTAGCTCTGTCGAAGGGTATGTTTCTGAATCGGCCGTGACGGCTAAGACCTGTTCCGGCCCTAGTGTGTCGACCGCTACTTTTAATAAAAACGTACTATCGACTCCACCAGAAAAAGCAACGACGACTGATTTCATTTCTCGGAGAATTGAAACTAATTGATGAAGTTTTTCATTCATTGTTGTCTTCTCCTTCCTCTATCAAATCGATACACCATGATTAAATCGTCATACTTCCAAAGCCGCCATCTACTCGAATCAGAGTCCCTGTAACAAAGCTAGATGCTTTTTCAGATGAAAGCCATACTGCCGCCCCTTGTAATTCTTCCGGATTTCCGAAACGATTCATCGGCGTATGATTCATAATCGATGCCACTCGTTCTTCACTTAAAATTTTACGATTTTGTTCTGCTGGGAAGAACCCAGGAATGATTGCATTGACACGAATGCCATGTGGAGCAAATTCTCTCGCTAAAAACTGAGTCATGCTGTTGACGCCGGCTTTTGATACGGAATACGTAAACACTTTCGAAAGTGGTGTTGTTGAAGACACAGAAGAGAGATTAATAATGCTTCCTTGTTTTCCAAGCTCAATCATTCTCTTCGCAAAGATTTGGCACGTAATCATCATACCTTTTAAATTAACATCCATAATATCATCCCACTCTTCTTCTTCAATTTCGAAGAATGGTGTTGCACTATTTTTTCCGGGTGCATTTAAAAGAATGTCAAAACCACCAGACCATGCTTCAATTTCTTTGACAACAGTTTCTAATGACTCACGATTACTCACATCCGCTTGGAACGCTTTGGCTACGCCACCTTTTGCCTCGATTTCTTGAACGACTTGATTTGCCTTTTCAAGATTACGACCGACAATGGCAACCTGTGCCCCGTGGTCTGTCAGTCCTTTTGCAATACATGAACCTAAAACACTATTTCCCCCAATGGCTACAGCTGTTTTCCCACTTAAGTCAAATAAATCTGACATCGTTAGTCCTCCTCGTTAATCTCCAGTTTATCTCTAAGCTTTTAAATTCCCATGTTCATTAAAATCAAGTTCATATGCAACCGTTAGTTGTTCCATATCAGGGTGTGCGTGGACATGGTCGAGTAACGCTTCTGATACTTCAATTTCGGCAATATCTAACGTATTTTTAATTCGCACCATTTTTACTTTTGTAAAGTCTAGAATATTACATGTTTTGATCGCTGCTTTTATCGCGTCTTGATCATTGGCTAAGGTTGTGGCGATTTTCGTTGGCGCACAAACCGTTGACGTTAATCCATTGGCATAGGTGACTTCACGATCCATCTGGTCAACGAGACGCTGGGTTGTAAAATCAGCCGTTCCGACTCCGTTTGCGTTCCCTTCTGATTGCGAAGTTAAATCAAGCACCACCATCTTATTCACATCCGGTCCACCTTTGGCATATGGCGTAGGGTAACGGCCGGTAATATTCGGGTCCATGCCATCTCCACTAATGTTCTTGCCAATCTCATCAATCACCAACACGTCAAATTTCTCAAAAAACAGTTTAGGTAGAAGCTGTTTTGCTAACGCTTGAAGGTCCGGCTCTTTCTCTTCGATTTCTTCAGCCGCTAGAACCTCGACTCTCGCTACTCGGTCAAAGGCATTTTCAAGTGTCGCTACTCCGAATAAAATCGGTGTTTTTTCCATCATCATTCGCGCCATGGCCGGAACATTCTCCGCCATATATTTAAAGCCTAATTGATGGGTCGCTTCTGCACCTTTTTGCTTACCAAGCCCAATACTAATCATTTTCATAATTCCGCTTTCAACTGGCCCTCTAAAAGCTGTGTGTGGCTTAATCCGATTAATTACAACGATTCCATCTGCAAGAGATGCATATTTGTCTATATAGACTGGTAATCCGTTTTCTAATTCACCTAGTTTGATCACTTCCATAGAAGAACGAATTTCCGCTTTTACGCTTTCTTCTGTTACACCTAAGTGAGCCAACACTTCACGTTGTCCTTCCGCCGTTGCCCCCCCATGACTTCCCATACTTGGGACAATAAATGGTGTAGCCCCCATATCCTTTAGAAACTGTACCGTTTTTGCTGTAACTTCCACAAGACGATCCATCCCTCGACTGCCGACAGCAATCGCAATTTCCATTCCTGGCTTTACTTTTGAGCGGATCGATTCTACTTGAAACTTTTCATCTAATGCCCGCTCTAAATCGTCTATTTTGGTATCATCAAAGTATTGCTTTACTTTTGCCATTTTTGGAACTGGAATGTCTTTTAATAAATCATGAAGAATACCCATCTTATCTGTGCTCCTTTAAAAATATTTCACTTAACGCTCTGAAAAATATTTTTGCGCATTATTGAATCCAATATTTTCAACCATGTTCTTAATTATCTTCTTATCATTTGGAACTTTTCCTTCTTCAACCCACTCACCAATAATGTTACATACAATTCTTCGGAAATACTCATGACGAACATAAGATAACAAACTTCTCGAATCGGTCGTCATTCCAATAAAATGACTTAAGACACCTAAGTTGGCCAGGTCTGTCATTTGTCTAAGCATTCCATCATATTGGTCATTAAACCACCAGCCAGAGCCAAATTGAACTTTCCCTGGTATGCCTTCTTCAAAGAAGTTCCCAGCCATGGTACCAAGTACATAATTATCTCGTGGATTTAAATTATACAACACCGTTCTAGGTAACGATCTTGCTTGGTCTAATGTATCTAAGAAACGTGATAAACCTTTTGCTAATTGATTGTCACCGATTGAATCAAAGCCACCGTCAGCGCCAATTAATTCACGCATATACGTATTGTTATTTCTAATTGCACCCATATGCAGCTGCATAACCCATTCTTTTTCAGCATACATCGTTCCTAGCTCGACAAGTAAATAAGAGCGATAGCCTATTAATTCCTCATTGGTAAGCTCTTCATTATTCATCCGCTTCATGAAAATCTTTTCAACTTCATCTTTTGATAATCGTTTATAACTCATTAGTTGAATATCATGGTCCGACGCGTAACATCCGTTCTCAGCAAAGTAATGAACTCTTTGTTTTAATGCCGTGACTAATCCATCAAGAGAATCAATTTTGATGTCTGATATAGCCTCCAGTTTTTTAAGCCAATCTTTGAAGCTATCTCTTTCAAGATAAAGTGCCTGGTCAGGACGGAAGGTTGGTGCGACTTCAACATCAAATGACCCATCTCTTAATAACTTATGGAATTCAAGCGTATCCGTAGGGTCATCCGTTGTTCCAACCAATGAGACATTTGATCGTTCAATAAACCGACGAGGCTTAAAATCCTCCGTCTGCAACTTTTCATTACATTCTTCCCAAATCTCAAGAGCCGTATCCGGTGATAAAAGCTTATCGATTCCAAAGTATGTTCTAAGTTCCATATGCGTCCAATGATATAATGGGTTTCCGAAAAGGTGAGGTACTGTTTCGGCCCATGCCTCAAATTTCTCCCAATCACTTGCATTACCTGTTATTAATGCTTCTTTCACTCCATGAATTCGCATCGCACGCCATTTATAATGATCTCCTGCAAGCCAAAGCTGTGTAATATTCTCGAAAGAATTATTTTCATAAATCTCTTTTGGACTTAAATGACAGTGATAGTCAAAAATTGGTAAGCCCTTCATTATTTGATGGTATAGTTCTTCAGCGGTTGAATTAGTTAATAAAAAAGCATCGTTTAAAAACGTTTTCATCTCATCACCCTCATACACACTATTTTGAAACTTTTTACTTTTTAATGCCTCTAGGATTGACACTTTTATGATATAATTTGGTTATCAATAATTTGTTAGTTTACCAAACTAATTAATATGTTGCCTGTAGAATATCATTTCTACTATTTCTCGTCAATATTTACTCCACTCTTTCTTTCATTAAATAATGATTGATTTTCTTTTACAGTGACAAAATGTACAATAATTTTATTAAACACATAAAGAATACGCTCTCGGCTCTATAGTTAAAGGAGGATTTTGCATGGCAACCGGCGATGCTGCTTATATAAAAAAAATAAATAGAAGTTTAATCATTAGTAAAATCATTGAAGAAGGAATGATTTCAAGAGCGGACTTATCAAAAATCACAAACTTAACAAGAGCTACGATTTCGGTTCAAGTAGCAGATTTATTAGATGAGGAATTAATTGTTGAATCTCAGCAAGAACATCATACCGTTGGAAGAAAACCGATTATGCTTTCTCTCAATCGAACTGCTGGTAATGCATTAGGAATCGATTTGGATTATAAGCACATTACGTTTACATTAGCGGATTTAGGTGGAATTCCTATCCAAACGGACGTGATTGAATTAACGAATTCTCATTATCATGAAGTCGTTGCATTAATCGTTACACAAATAAAAAAGTATGCGGCGCAATGTTCGGACAGCCGTTACGGACTGATCGGCGTTGTCATCGGCATTCATGGGATCGTGTCAAAAAATGAAATGGTCGATTTTGTTCCTCAACACAAATGGGAAAACAAAAACGTAAAAGGCGATTTAGAAAAAGAAATTAATATACAGATACAGATTGAGAATAATGCCAACTTATGCTCTTTTGCAGAAAAAGTCTTTCGGCATCATCACAGTGAAAATTTACTAAGCATCAGTATGTATTCAGGCATTGGGCTAGGCGTTTTAATCGCTGGCGAGTTCCTTAAAGGATTTCATGGGTATGCAGGAGAAATGGGCCACATGATTATTATCCCAGATGGAAAACCATGCAATTGTGGAAACTTAGGATGTTGGGAACTATATGCTTCAGAAGCTAGCTTCTTTTCACAGTTAAATGAATTGCATCAGAAAGAGTTAACCTATGAAGATGTTCAGAACTTGATTCGTAATCAAGACCCATCAACGATTCACCTTTTAGACCAATACATTAAATATGTGGCGATTGGCTTAAACAATGTGATTAATTTATTAAATCCAGAAACATTAGTGTTGAATAGTGAATTATTGAAATCTTATCCGGCCGGAATTGATAAACTCAAATCCTGCCTAACTTCCTCTGTTAGTCACTATAATGAATTATTGGTTTCTGACCTTGGGAAGGATGCAGCCGTCATGGGTGCCTGCGCATTTTCAATTAAACACTTTTTAGGTGTTCAGAAGTTAAATATTACAATTAACAACGAAAGTTAGCTTTTTTGCAATAGTGGAAAAGACGCTTCAGACCGTAGACAACGCCTTTGAGAAAGGATTCTAGAAGGCGTTTAACGTGTTTTTGCCTATTTGTGGTTGGTGTTCAAACAGATCACTGTCTCGCAATTGTGACAGTGATATTAAAAAGGAAATGGATTCCTGTTTTATCTCTAAAAAAGCGGACGATAGCGGGTTCGAAGCATTTACTCAAAATAAGGGGATGTCTCAAGGTCTTAAACAACCTTTTGAGACATCCCCTTTTCCATTCTATTTCATCCAGTTTGTATGAAAAACGCCTTCTTTATCGATACGTTGATACGTATGAGCACCAAAAAAATCACGCTGAGCTTGCAATAAATTTGCAGGTAGCGTCTCACTACGATAACTATCATAATACGCGATCGCATCTGCAAAAGCTGGTACCGGAATATCATCGCAATCTTTCCATAATTAAAATCCCAATTGTATTCCTCAGACGCCGCTCTCATTTGAGCAAAACCTTGAGCATAGGAAACAATTTCCCTTAGATACAGAGCCTTACGTACAGCTTCAATAAATCCACATTTTAATACTTATTTAATAAAAAGAGGCATTAAATGCCTCTCTTTACTACTCCAAACCTACACTATAATAGTCATTTTCTTTTGTAACTTCCTGTCCATTTACTAATAACTTTCGGTCTTCATTTTCAGGCAAATAGAAACGAAGAGATGAATATGGAAGTTTATAATTACCTTCGATTTTGTAACTTACATTAATTGTTTCGGAATCCGCATTCATTTCAACCGAAACAGTCGTGTGATTTTCTTTGTAATTTACTGAAATACCATCATCCTCATAAAGCACATAAGAAGCACTAGCTTCTTGCTTGTGTGGGAATAATAAGAATCCTCGCTCATCTTTATCCTTATTTGCAAATGAAGAATCAGCATCGTTAATTGGAATGATACTTCCACCTTTTATTAATAAAGGATTATAGTTTAATGGTGCAGGGATAGACACGGTTTGCCCACCTTCATACCATTGAGATGTGTGATAATCATACCATCCACCTTCATACTTTGGTAAATACACGCTTCTCTCTCTTTGGCCTTTCTCGACAACTGAAGCGACCAACATAGATTCTCCAAGCATGAAATCATCGTTCTCTTCAAATGTTTTCTCATCCGCTTCGAATTCGTAGAACGTTGGTCTTAGAATTGGCTCATACTTTTCATGTGCATGAAATAGTGCTGTGTATAAGTAAGGAATGATACGATGACGGAACTTAATCAAATCACGGATATTACTCGTCGTCTCTTCATACATCCAAGGAACATTTACAGTTTGGTCTTCATTCCAAGAATGGATCGTAAAGCGCGGGTGGAAAATTCCATTTTGTACCCATCTTAGTAGTAATTCAGGTTCAGGAGCTGGTCCCGAAAATCCACCGATATCATGACCAATGTTATAAATACCAGATAAGCTTAAACCAACACCCATCTTAATATTGTATTTTAGCGATTTCCAACTCGTATAGTTATCACCAGACCATGTTTGAACGTAACGCTGCATTCCAGGACTACCCGATCTCGAAATTAAATAAGGTCTAACCTCAGGCGCAAATTCCTTTTGTGCTTCATAAGAGGCTTTCATCATGAGAAGTGGCTGTAATGAACGTACAGCTTCAAAATTCAATTTCTCACCAAATCCATTAACTGTCGCATCTTTAGACCAAATCTCAAATTCGTTATTATCATTCCATGTAGAATCAATTCCGTATTCTAAAAGCTGCTCGGTCACCTTTTGTTTCCACCACTGAACAGATTCCTCATTCGTAAAATCAACATAGGCACCAACTTCATCCCAGAATTGCGACATTTCTGCTTGTCCGTCACCACCTGCAATGAACATATTTGCTTCTTTTAGTTCGTTAAAAAGAGGATGGTCTTTTAACAACGCTGGTTTAATATTCGCGCAAAGCTTAACTCCCTTTTCATGGTACTCGTCGATAAACCCTTTTGGGTCAGGGAATTTATCGGTATTCCAGTTAAACACATACCGTTTATCCCCAATTGATGTGTATCCCGAAGATAACTGGAAAGAGTCACAAATAATATCGTGTTCTTCACACTCTTCAATAAATTTCTTTAACTGATTTTGTGCATCAGGAGCATCTGTGTAGGTCATAGTCGAACCAGAGTATCCAAAACTCCACTTAGGAGCGAAAATAGTTTTTCCAGTTAACCAAGAGTATTTTTTTACAACATCTTTTACTTTTGGTCCTAAAATCACGTAATAATCCAAATCGCCGTCTAGAGATTGATAATATCGATAGGGACCATGATAATTATCCATTTCATTTCCCATGTCGAACACACTTTGTGCCATATTATCATAGAAAATACCGAAAGAAATGTTGGTTTGAGTATTTCTCGTGATATAAAACGGAATATGTTTATATAATGGGTCTGTATATTGAGCATCATAGCCCATTGGGTCAATGCTTAACATACGATAACGTTTTCCGTAACGATCCGTTTCACCACTTTTCTCACCTAGCCCAAAATACTGTTCATCTCTTGTACGTTGCAAATAATGAAAGTTTCCCTCTCCTAGAGAATCATCAAAATTATAGGCTTGTGTACTACGGTCAGCCGCTATTTGCTGTACATTCCCCTCACTGTCTTTGGAGAACCAAGTGATTTTAAAACCATCTAAATCAATAGCCAATTTTAAACGTGTGGATTCAACAGTAAAATTTCTTCCTTCATTTTCATACGTATATTGTGGTAACGAAAAGGGCGATAAGTCAAAACGATCTCTACCTTTAAGAGGAACATCATCCATTCCTGGTGCAACCAGCCAAGTGTTTTTTACATTAAGCTCATCACCTTTTGTCATTACAACCCGAATCATATCTTCTTCTAACACCATTACTCTTGCTATAACTTCAGAATTGTCCAATTGGAACGTTAAAACATTATCTTTTTGATTTAAAAATTGAAATTGATAGTTTTCTCTTAAAGACATAAAACTCACCTTTTCTTTTAGTGTCGGTATATATGATGTACATGTTTAAAGCGCGTGGTAACTTCCATCTCTTGTGTAAATAATCACGTTATTAAATATTCATTAATAACCAAGTAATTTTGGCAGAATCATAGTAATTTCTGGTATATATGTTACAATAAGCAAAACGGCAATAATCGCTACATAGAATGGTATAAGAGGTTTTATCACATCTTCAATATCTAAATTTGCAATACTTGCCCCAACAAAAAGCGCACTTCCAACCGGTGGTGTAATATTTCCAATACTTAAATTTAAAACCATCATAATTCCAAAATGAATAGGGTCCATTCCGAAACTTGTTACAATCGGTAAAAATATCGGTGTAAAAATCAGAACAGCTGGTGTAATATCCATGAAAGTACCGATAAATAATAAAAATACATTTAGAATTAATAGGATAATAATCGGATTTTCTGATATCCCCATAATCAATTGACTAAGAGCAGTAGGCATACCTGTGAATGCCATTACCCATGACATAACAGAAGAAGCAGCTACAAGTAACATAATAACTGAAGTAATTTCAACAGTTTCCATTATAATTTTTGGCAAATCCGAAAGTTTAACAGTACGATAAGCCATCGCCAAAATAAATGTATAGGCTACTGCCACAGCTGCAGCTTCAGTTGCAGTGAAAATCCCACCTAGAATCCCACCAATAACAATGACAATCAACATTAAGCTAGGAACTGCATCTAAAAATGTTTTAAAGGCTACTTTTAAAGGGACTCTCTCAGATACAGGATATTTATTGCGTTTTGCAATAAAGAAACCAACAACCATACAAGCTAATCCCCATAAAATTCCTGGTAAATAACCTGCGATAAATAAAGCGGCAACAGATGTCCCTCCACTTACTAAAGAATAAATAATCAATATACCACTTGGGGGAATAATTAATCCGGTTGGTGCAGAAGCAATATTCACTGCAGCTGAAAATTTCGGGTCATATCCTTCTTTCTTCTGTAAAGGCCCCATTGTTCTTCCAATTGCTGCTGCTGCTGCAACAGATGAACCTGAAAGAGAACCAAATAACATATTTCCCAATACGTTTGCATGAGCTAAGGAACCTGGCATTTTCCCGACAAGCACTTTCGCCAAATTTATGAGTCGTTCGGCGATCCCACCATTATTCATTAAGATACCTGAAAGAATGAAAAAAGGAACTGCTAACAAGGTAAAGCTATCAAGTCCTGTTACAATTTTTTGTGCTGCTGTAAAAACAGCCATATCCATCGGTAAAATGGTAAGGATAGTAACCAGAGAAGCAATTACAATACTTATCGAGATAGGCACACTAATAACAAGCATGAGTATAAATACGGTAACTAAAACAAGTCCTGCTTCTAATGCCATAAAACCTCACTCCTTTCTACTAAAACCTTCAAATTATTATGATTATTCATTATGAATTGGCTTTGATTTTGTGAAATACTCCTTCAAATGAACGATTAAATAAAATAAAAATAAAACTCCTGAAACTACTAGACTTAAATATAAATACTGTATTGGCATTCCTATCGCAGATGAAACTTGCCCAATTGCATTTTGATACGCTTTTATTCCACCGAAAAGGAGAATAACAACAATAAATATCATGACTATTGCTTCAACAAGTAAACGCACAATTATTTGATATTTTTCGGGTATTTTTCGAGCAACAAAAACAACGGCTAAATGTTTCTTCTTCCCGTATGCATAAGCTGCACCAACCATTGTCAGCCAAATAAGAGAATATCTTAAAAATTCCTCTGAAACCGTACTTGGTGAATTTAAAACAAAACGAGTAAACACTTGCCAACAAGCTACGATAACCATCACGGTCATTAAGGAGCATGTTAAAACTGCTGTAACCGTATCGACTATTTTTCTCATAGGCTTTGACACCCTTCTCTTAATATTTTATAGGCCTCTTTTTCTGAAAAACAACCAACCAGAAAATAGAGGCCTATTATTCCTATAACTTATTTTAGATGGCTTTGGAAGTCATCAAAGTATTTTACATTGGTTTCATTTTCTGCTTTAAATTTCTCATGAAGTGGTGTTGCCGCATCAATAAAAGCTTGCTTATCAATCGTATAGAATTCCACTCCCATTTCTTCCGATGCGGTGATAGATTCTTGAATTGCTGTAGACCATACTTCTTTATGGCTTTCGGATGAAGCATCTGCTGCATCTGAAATTGCTTGTTGCTGTTCTGATGAAAGACTATCCCATGTTTTAGTACTTATAATTAATACATCTGGTACATATTGATGTTCAGTATACGTATACGCTTTCGCTACTTCACCATGTTTACTGTTTACTAAAGCTGTTTCATTATTTTCTGCTCCATCAATAACCCCTTGTTGAAGAGAAGTATAAACTTCACCATAAGCCATTGGTGTTGGTGCTCCACCCATCGCTTCAATCATTGAAATGGACGTTGGACTTTCTTGTACACGAATTTTTAAACCTTTCATATCAGCAGGAGACTCTACTTTTTTATCAGCTGTATAAATACTGCGCTGACCCGCATCATACCAGCCAATAGCTACAAAACCTTGGTCTTCAGTACCTTGGAAAATTTCTTGTACAGCTTCACTATTATCCATTACTTCGTGATAGTGCTCTTTACTTTGAAAGACAAATGGAAGTGAGAAAATTGAATAATTTGAATCAAACGCTTCCAAAGCACTTGCACTTACCTTCGCCATTGGAAGTGTACCTGACTTTACAAGCTCAATCACATCACGTTCTTGCCCTAATTGTCCGTTCGGGAATACTTCAATTTTTACATTCCCCTCTGAATTTTCATCCGTAAGATTTGACAACTCTATTAAAGAAGTATGAATAGGATGATCTTCTGGCTGGTTATGTGCTAATCGTAAAGAAACTGCCTCTGCACTACTTTCATTTGGAGAGCTTTCATCTCCGCTATTAGTTTCGGTGTTCTCTGTATTATCGGTCCCACACGCAGCTAATAATGAAACTGATAAAAATCCTGTTGCTAACATTTTAAATATTTTTTTCATCTAAGTTTCCCCCTCTTATTTAAAATCATGTAATAAACCGACGTTGTTAAGTTGTAATCCCTTTCAAATACGTTCATAATCAAAGTAACTATAACAACTGATTACTAATATGAGACTAAACCATTATCCAGCAATTAAGAACACGTTTTCCGAAATTATAAATACGTTTTCATTTTTTAACCGAATAATAATAACGTGATTATTACATTTTTTATTTTATTTCATAAATCACAAAAATTCAAGTCCTTTTTCTACATTTTTTTGTTTTAATGGCTTGAAAGCGTTTGACATTCTTCTTTTTTACTGTGAAAATATATTTAATTACTCATTTTCTTTCATTTTATAATAACGTGATTATCTATTTGTAAAAATAATTTATATAGTTGGTGAATTTACATGAAAATAACAATTAAGGATATTGCTAAACAACTCGGCGTAAGCCATTCCACCGTTTCAAAGGCATTAAATGATAGTCCGCTGGTTAGACAAGATACTAAAGATAAAATTATTAAACTTGCAAAAGAAAAGGGCTATGAACCTAATTATGCTGCACAAAGACTTGTTTCTAAAAAATCTAATGTTATTGGCCTAATCTGGCCAACATTAGAACGTGTTGCACCCTCTACATTAGTAACAAAAATTAATGAAGAGGTTTCCAACCACAACTATAAAATGATTTTATCAATTGATTCAATTGAAGAATCAATTGAAATGTACAAACGTTTCCAGGTCGATGGCGTGATTTTGTTTAATAAAGACAACATCGACTTACCAAAAACGATATCTTTGCCATGTGTTACGTATGGTGTTAGTAAGGATGTATCCATTCCTGTCATCGACGTAAATTATAAAGAAGCAATGAACACCGCCGTGGAATACTTATACCATTTAGGTCATGAAAACATTGCTTTTGTTGGAGACTTTTCCTTTACTGATGAGCGACAAGTTGAAAAATATACTGGGTTTCATCAATCAATGGAAAAGTTAAACCTTCCCGTTAGTAATCAAAACTTGATTAACACGAGAGGATTAGATTGGTACGATGGATATACGGCGACTATTAATCTCTTAAATTCCTCTTTTAAGCCTACTGCGATCATCGGGTCAAGTTATGATATAAGTGCAGGGATTGTTCGTGCATTAAGACAAGCTAATTATATTATTCCAAAGGATATGTCGGTCATTAGTTATGATAATATCCCACAATTAGAGAATCTAGAGGTACCGTTAACAAGTGTTGGTGTCCCTGTAGAAGTAATTGCAGAAAATATGGTGAAAACGTTATTATCTTTTATTAATAACCCAGATACAGTCCCTGCTAGTCAAACATTAACACCGAGAATTTCAGAAAGAACATCTTGTGCCTTAGCTAGAACGATCATGAACTAATGTGCAATTTGCAAACAAAGAGGATGATAGAAAAAGAGACCGCAAAAACCATTACCTCAAAGGATAATGCATCGCGGTCTCTTACATCTTCCCTTGCATAGCCTCCTATGAAGTTCGTGTTCCTAGAGGCGGAGATTTGCCGCCGACTTCCTTCTGATTCCGGGTCACCCCTCGGGAATCTTGGGAAGAAGCAAGAGAATCATCCCTTGCTCCTTTCCTACCCCTTTCAACTTACATCCTTCCCCCATTGCTACTAATGACATCCTTATACCAATAGAAAGATTTCTTTCTCTTTCTTTCCATCGTTCCACTTCCATCATCATGCTTATCAACATAGATGAACCCATAACGCTTTGAAAATTCTCCTGTTGAAGCACTAACTAAGTCAATACATCCCCAGCTTGTATAGCCCATTAGGTTCACACCATCTTCAATCGCTTCACCCATTGCTTCAATATGACTACGTAGATAGTCAATACGATTCACTTTACTATTCAGAAAGGATAATGCAATGGTTAGAAGAGCATTATATGGAGCCCTTTGACTTGGGACTATTATCAGATGAGCTTCATTTATCAAAGTCATATGTCTCAAGAATATTCAAACGCGAAACTGGGAGTAGCTTAACAGAGTATCTTACTATTCGGAGAATCAAGCAAGCTTGTCAATTACTACAGATGACCAATAAACCTATAGAATTAATTGGTGAAAGCGTAGGCCTTGGGAGTGTCTCATATTTTATTCATATATTTAAGAAAAACATAGGAACTACTCCACATCAATATAGACTTTCTCATCAGACGATTCATAAATAAAACCAGATGAGCTTTTACTAGCTACGGTGCGGCCTTGAAAAATAGACAAATTCCCCTAAAGAAAAGCATGATACCTTTGACAACTTTGAGGGGACTCAGAAGTTAAACAAAGATAAATGTACACGTTACATCCTTAATTCTCATGATAAAAGGCACAAAGTATATTCTTTGTGCCTTTTAAGCCTATTTACTTGTTCAACTACGCCCCCTAAGTTAATCAAGGTGATATGTCTTAATATTAACTTTTTCGTAAACCTACCCTATTTTTACTTTTCTACTAAAAAATTAGATTTTATACGTTTCTCCATTGTCATGCTTGGCAAGACTAGGCATAGACATAAGTAAGAGGAAACTAAGAGACAGGAGTGAGAAGGTTGGGGAAGATCATTCATCTACACTCAAAGCCAAAGCAACTTCATCTAGGAGACCGCAAAGAGAATTTTAATAAGCGGTTCGAATCAATTGAACGGAAGAAGCAAGCCATTGAGAAAATGAAGAAGAACCTAAAAAAGGATAAATAGCACTTGGCTATCTACCCTTTGTATTACGCTTTTGCTTTTTGACATTTTTGATTCTGGCTGTTTTTGATTTCTTCTACTCGACGACGAATATCTACTTTACTTTGTTCTAGTTTCCGTTGACGATCTCGATTGATATCTTTTTGAGATTTGAATTGAATAATATGGTTAGCCATGTTTATTCGCCTCCTTTAGCGTAGTATGGTCAGTTTGTTGCATCCGTTCCGTAATTAAGCACAGCGCATGAATTAAGCGATATACTTCTCTTGAATCTATTATATCATTTTTTACCAATAAGTGATTAACTTTTTGTTTATCTGAATCAAAATGAAAGTTATAGACCCACTGCTTGTCTCTATCTATGTTCATTTTCACGGAAACAATCGTGTGGTTCTCATACGGGTGATTAATAACGGGTTGTTTCATATCCTTTTTAATCACTTCGACGACACCCCAATCTTCATAATAAGGATTGTCAATATCTATTATCTTGGGTGTTCGACCTGATGTACCTACATCCTCTAGCTTATGTAATTCTCTACCCCTAAGTTCGTGCAAAAAGCCCATCACCATTTTTGGCAATGAGCAATTATTAAGGGGGTCTGCCTCCCTTAAATCCCTGTTTCTTTTTCTATCGCATTTGGATCGTTAAACGTTTTTAAGTTCAACTTATTCATAATTCGAGACGTTAACGTACCAGATACCATCGCACCATTTACATTTAATGCCGTACGCCCCATGTCAATAAGTGGCTCTACTGAGATTAGGAGACCCGCTAAGGCGACTGGTAGATTCATTGAAGAAAGAACGATTAATGCGGCGAATGTCGCACCGCCACCAACACCGGCAATCCCAAACGAAGCAACACCTATAATCAGAACCAATTGAACGATGAACCCAGGTGATAGGGGATCGATTCCCATTGACGGTGCAATCATTACTGCTAGCATCGCAGGATAAATTCCCGCACACCCATTCTGTCCAATTGTCGCCCCAAACGATGCAGACATGTTTGCGATCCCTTGATGAACGCCTAAGCTATTCTTTTGCGCTTGAATGTTAAGCGGAATCGTCCCCGCACTTGAACGAGATGTAAAAGCAAACCCTAATACCGGCAATACCTTACGAAGGAAGGTTATCGGATTAAGCCCAAACAAACCAACGACAATTAAGTGAATAATGAACATAGCAAGTAACGCTGCATACGATGCGCCAACAAATTTACCGAGTTCAAGGATTCCAGCCACATTCGTATTGGCTACCGTGTTGGCCATTAATCCTAAAATACCATATGGTGTTAAACGTAGAATAAGCGTTACAATTCGCATCACGACCGCATAGACCGCATTAATCCAATCAACAAAAATCTTTGCTTGCTCCGGTTGTTTTTTGCGAACGCCAAGAACCGCAATACCGACAATGATTGAAAAGATAACAACAGCAATGGTCGATGTCGCACGAGCCCCTGTCATATCTAAGAATGGGTTCGATGGGATAAAGCTTAAGATTTGCTGCGGAATCGTCAAATCCTCCACAGTACCTAATCGCTCTTCTAACGCAATCCCTTGATTATTTTCAGCTTGACCAGCCTCAATTTGACTCGCGTCTAAATTAAAGATCGAAGCCGCGCCAATCCCAACGAATGCTGCCACCATTGCAGTCGCTACTAAAATACCAATAATCCAAGCCGACATTTTTCCTAATTCAGATGACTTCTCCAAATTGATGATCGACTGAATAATTGAAACCATGATGAGCGGGATGACGATCATCATTAATAAGCTCACATAACCTCTACCAACAATATTAAACCAATCGGTCGTTGCACCGACAATGGCCGAATCAGGTTGATACGCCAATTGGAGAAATGCCCCAAGTACAATACCAAGGCCTAAGCCAGTGAGCACACGTTTCCCAAAGGAAACATGCTTCTTTTGCATGTAAAATAAAATACCAATCAGTGCAAGCATGATAAAAATATTAATTAAAATAAATAAAGTATTCATCTTATTTCTCTCCCCCTATTACAGTTATGTCATTAATCGGCTTACATGTTTCTCTTTATCTCACAAATCCGATTAGTGCACTTGGAATAGGGTTATAGAATACCGATTTTAATGACCGTTGTCAAGAGCCTTGTTTGCGGGGGTCTGACCCCCTTCAACATAATGCTGGTAATGTTGGTTTTGTGGGTGGGGAAAATAGGATAGGATTTTTACATATGGATTGGATATTGAGGAAATAAAAGCGGAATAACTGCTCCACCAATAATCCGCCGGACTTGAAATCATCTTCGCTTCGACTGGATTCAGGTGAATATATTTACTCGCTTCCAAAAAATAAGGGGCATCATTAATTAATTCCGCATGGTACCGCCCTTGGAACAAATGGCCACTCATGTCGTGGCGCTTATTAAAGTAAATAGCATAGAGAGAATGGAGTCTTTTGATAATATCCTTGGTAGGTGTATCAATCGTTTCGAAGAGAAGGTGAATATGATTGGTCATCAAACAGTAGGCATGTAGGTAAAACGGATACTGCGAACGGTTTTTTTCAAGTAGTGATAGATACCTCAACCGATCCGCATCATCATAAAAAATCGAAGCACGGAGATTTCCGCGACTTGTAACGTGAAATGTCGCCCCCGGAAACCAAACACGAGGTTTACGCGCCACACATCCCACCCCTTTCTATGGTTGGTTTATCATAGAATGCATTCTACGTTATTTTACTTATTCCTGCTTCTTAGGGTCTGTCCCCCACTGCGTTAAAGCACCGGGGGACAGACCCCCCATTCTTACTCTACAAAACCTTCCAGCTCTTGCCTTTTCAAATCATCGGCAACAAGGTTTGCTAACACCAAGGCACCTTTACGATTAAAGTGTAGCCAATCTCCTGTACTGTATAAGAGAGTCGTTTCTTCTGGTCCAATTTCTGTAAAGTAAGCAGAACTAAGAACGTTAAGATCCACAAGGTCAACATTCTGTTCTTTTGCTAAAGCAATCATCGAATGTCTGTAGAAATCATCTTCTGCGTAATGAATGACATCTGTGCCCTCTGTTTTCCAGCTAATCGCCCGACCTTGAGGAGGGATTAATACCACACTTGCTCCTTTTTCTTTTACTGCTTCCACAATTTCTCTCACATAGGCAACAAATTGTTCTTCTGAATATGCTTTTTCATCGTTGATGCCCATTTCAAATAGAAAATAATCGCCGGGTTTAATGTACTTCAAGACAGCGTCCAATGATCCACCCTCTAAGAAACCTTTTGCAACCTGGCCGGCAGTCGCCATATTCCTAACTTTGAAAGTTTCTGCATCTACAAATTGATGAAAGACCTGTCCCCAGCCAACTAATTCATCGCTATCCTTTGGATAATATGTGGATACTGTTGAATCACCGCCGATCCAGACGGTTCTAGGCATAACATGACTATTTGAAATTTTTGTGATCTCAAGAGACGATAACGTAAAAGCTGTTCCTTCCCTACCTTCTGTAATCAACAGATTCAGTTGTCCATCCTTGATTGGAAGAAGAAAGGAATCCGAAACCCCGTTCCCCGTCATATTTAATACTTGATAGACATCTTCCGCAGCAACACTCGCACGCTCTACATCTCCTAACTTAACTTTTACATTGTAAAGTCCGTTTTGCAGGTCAAGATTGAACGTGTTTGTACTTTCTGTACCCGTCTTTAAAAATCGGACAGCATCGCTCCCCACTCCTGTTCCAGAAGCCGTTACATCTTCCATAAACTGCGGTGTTTGAAACCCATATCCTACAAACGAAGAATAGAGGTCGGATGCGCTAACACCAATATAATCTGATTCTATAGGTCCATTCCCAAAATCAAACTTATACGTGGTTGGTGTTGAATTAGCATGGATATTTGTAGTGCTAGCTAATACAACAGATACCAAAAAAATTAAACTTAATCCGAGGGACATAATTGTCTGCATTTTCCTTTTCAATTGAACGCCTCCTAAAAAAATTTTAATTTGGTCTCCAGCACGTAATATCGCTATTCAATTACAAGGATCGTATCGCTTCCTTCAAAAGGTCTTCCGTCTTTTAACTTTCCATTAATGGTGATTTTAACATCTCCCAATTTACCATCCAACGCATTAATGACCTTACTTTTGTTCAATTTGAGCATATAGTCTTTAATGCCATCGCTATCATAATCCCCTACTATTCCTGCATCCAATTCTTCTGGTTTAACAGTACTTTCATTAATTGCAAAAGTAATAGTTGAAGCCTCTAAGTCAGAATTTACATCAACAGATGAAAATTCGACATATGCGGTTAAGGTGTTTGTATCATTGCTGCTATTGGCATTTAGTGTATCTGGCTGTATATCAAGACTTGCAGGAACAAACACATAAATGTTCGGTTTTTGGGGTTGCTCCATTCCGTCTCCTAGGTAAAAGCTGGTATGCGGTGGTTGGTTATACGAGACATTCTGCCATGCGATACCTAATCGATATACTGGATCATGCATTAATGTGTGAATACGGTGTGATGTTAGCGATGTTGTGGTGAAAATCCGTAGTGCAGTATTTTCTGCTGTTCTCCATATCGCTTCTTCTCTCCAGTCACCTAATAGATCCGCCTGTAGGGAGGGGTTTCCTTTAGTAGAATTATTAGAAGAAGTCCCTACAGCTGTCAACAAATTCTCCGTCTCTTCATTTTCATAGTTCCATTTATCAATTGTGCCAAATCCATTGGTTACTAGATTATGATTCAATAGCTCTCGCAGTAAATCCCCGTCCCACCAAATGCCAAAATTGATGGAAGAAGGTACAGTGCTACTTATTTTGGTTCCTTTGTTCGACCATAGCCCAACTCCAGTACTGGCCCAGAGTTCTTCCCCTTTGTGCCTTGGATCAATATCAGCTGACATGCCTCTGCCCGTATCGTCTCCAGTATGTACCCCCCAGAGAATTTCTCCTGTTTTAGCATCTCGGAATGCAGCTCCATATGCCGCACCAGGATCCTCGTGAACACCAAATACCTCAAGCCCTGGTCGCTCTGGATCCAAATCACCTAAATGCATCGCATCCCCATGACCTAAACCTGTTGTGTAGATTCCCGTTCCATCATCATCTATAGCCATCGCGCCAAAGGTGATTTCATCCTTACCATCCCCATCAACATCTGCGATACTTAAATTATGATTACCCTGACTTGCAAAATCCTCATTCCCCGGATCATCACTGTCGAATGTCCATAGTTTTGTTAATTGACCATCTCTATAATTAAAAGCGGTCAGCATCGTTTTTGCATAATACCCACGGGTCATAATTAAACTTGGTCTTTCTCCATCTAGGTAAGCAATTCCTGCAAGAAAACGATCCACTCGATTCCCATAACAATCTCCCCAGTCACAGACATCCCCTCTAGGTGGTGAAAACTCGGTGGATACAAGCTCTTCTCCTGTTTCTCCATCAAAAATCGTTAAAAATTCAGGTCCTTTCAGGATCATGCCTTCTGAATCACGATAATCGGCATTCGGGTCTCCAATAACCTTCCCTTGACCATCAATTGTGCCGTCAGCTGTTCTAAATGCGACCTCTGACTTCCCGTCACCGTCTAAATCATAGACCATGAATTGAGTATAGTGTGCACCTGCACGGATATTTTTTCCAAGATTAATTCTCCACATTAGGGTTCCATCTAATTTATAAGCATCTATATAGACTTCTCCCGTACTACCCGTTGGTGACGGTGCATTATCTTTAGAGTTCGATGGGTCCCATTTTAAGACAATTTCATATTCCCCATCTCCATCTAAATCCCCTACACTTGCATCGTTTGCGTTATACACATAAGGTTCTCCTGATGGTGTGATGCCAGCTGGTGGTTGTTGAATTGGAACATCACGGTAATTTGTGCCCCATACACTAAATGCTTTTGACTTTGAAACCTCTTCCCCCTCTATAACAGCATGAACAGTATAGCTAGAACTAGAGGTACCATCTGAATCAAGATAATTCGTGCTTGATGTGATCGCTGAGAGATTTATCTTTTCCCCATCACGGTAAAGGTTAAAAGCTATATTCTCAGAATCGGTACCTAATAAACGCCAACTTATAAAAACTCCATTATCAACCTTCACAGCTACGGGAGCTCTTTCTAAAAACTCCATTTGGCGTAAATTCGATGATTTGTAAGCGGTTTCATTTTGGGATAAACCTTGATTAGGAAAAAAGGAAACAACTAGTAGAATACTAAACAAAAACGATATGAATTTAACTTGGCTAATTCGCATACATTACCTCCTTTTAAATGCAACAATTTAAAAGTAATCCGGCAAACCTCCTTCCTCAAAAAGAAAGCACATCCAAAACATGAGCCATTCCTTATTTCCACTATCAAAACTAGTATGATTCCTGACTTATGTTTTGATAGTTGAATAATTAAACAGGATCTGTTGATGTATGGAAAAATTTCTTAGGAGTTTGCAAGCGTTATATGAGGGTAAAATGTGATGGTAAGTTGTAGTGTTCAGATCCCATTCAACACGTAACATGTTACTTTATTCTGAATATTTAATAAATAGGATATTAGATTGATTATTACTTTGTGTGAAATGATCCAAAAGTCCTGCTATATGATTACAGCCATACGATTTTACCACTCTCACCGCCATGATGATAAAGGAATTATTCGAGTTTCTATTATTATATGGGCCGGTTATTCTTGCTCCTTCCCCTACTATGCGAATGTCAATAAAATAGTAGGCCATCACATTAAAAACGCTGAGAAAATCGCTTTAAGTAAATTTATGCATCTACAATGCTTAACCCTGCAGATGCATTTTATTATCTTTGCTAGGAACTCATTTTAGGTTGAACTGATTTGTCGTCTTAAATTTAGTCGACACTCATTTCATTTACGAGAGTCCATACGACGTTCATGTAACTAATTTCATTTCTATATTCCACTACGTATTTCTTCGTTCCATTACATTAATTCCAATGCCCATTAACACAACTCCCATTAAGGTCATAATGCTCATTGGATACATTAATTCACTTATTGATTCTCCGTAGATTGTCGCAGCTTTTAAACCTTCCATAGCATGTTTAATTGGTACAAAATCAGCTATCATTAATAAAAAGTCGGACGAGACAATCTCCAATGGCCAATAGGCACCACCAAGCATTGACATACTTACAGATACAAGCGAAATAATCGCATTGAATTGCTGTGTGTTTTTGACAATACTAACTAAAAACATCGTTAAGGCCACTATTGAAAATACATATGGAACTAAGACAAGTAAAGTTTTTCCAAACCCTCCGTAAAAGTCAACACCGATTACATAACGGAAAACGAAAAAAATTAGTGCAACCTGAAAGTACCCCAACAGGAAGCTATAAAATAAATTCGCTGCATACATTTCCCACTTTTTAAGTGGCGATAAAATCATTCGGTCCCATACTCCCAAATGTCTCTCCTGTAAAATGTGATGAACATTATAGGATATCGTGTATATGACAAAAAATAGTGTAAAACCAAAAATAGTCTGCATTTGGTTATCAATTATCACAGATTCATCCCCGCGGAAGGAAGCCACCTCAACCCCAAACAATGGATTTTCCTCTTGTTTCTTTAATTTATCTAACAGTGCGTCTTTATCAACATACTGGGAAGTTGACGTAGCCTTTTCGATCCTTTCCTCCATTAAAAGATCCCCATAAATAGAGTGGAAATAGTTTTCAAGTAGATGTAGATTCTGTGTTTCTGTTGCAATAATGATTGTATAAGACTCCTCATTAAGGTTTACACTTGCTTCCACATCGCCTTCACTGACCCTTTTCTTTGCTTCCTCTTCGGTTACTATCGTAAATTGAAAGGCCTCTGATTGGGTCAAATCCTCCCAAAGTGCTGTTTCTTCAACATTCTCGATATTCGTATAAACTGGTACCTGAATACTTTTATAATTTGCGCTACCTAATAACGTTGCAAAAAGGATACTCATCACTGTCATGCCAATCATAAGCATCGGCTTTCGAATAAATAATTGATACTTTGCCTTTAGGATACTTATCATATGGCATCACCCCTTTTTGGAAAACTAACGACTGCTGCTGTCAACATAATCAAGCCAAATACAAGCAAATAAAGAATATGGTTGGAAATACTTGAAAGCTCTTCTCCCTGTAGCAATTGCAACAACGAAGTCATTCCTGCACCATTTGGGGTGAAATTGCCCAAAAATCCGATTACGGACGATGAATCGCCAATTGGTGTAAAGCTTCCACCTAAAAATGAGAAAATGGCAACCATGACATTTCCGAAAAAATTGGAAACGGCTTCTGAATTGATTCTGTAATTTAGCGCAGTTAACAACGTTGCCAATCCACCAATCGCAAAGCATAGGGATAAGTTGACTAATAGGAACCCTAAAATGTCTTTCCACATAACATCAAACACAAGAGATGTTACCCCATATAAAATCATCTGTTGTATAAAAGCAATAATCATGACCGAGGTAAAAATACCTGTTAAATATGACCATCTAGAGGTATTGGATAAAATAATTCGATTAAATACTTGAATCTGCTTTTCACGGTATGCAAACGAACTAATATTTGATGCAATAAACATAATAAACATCACACTCATACCAACTGTGTAATATTGCACGGAGTTGATAGGATCCTGCTTCGAAACAGTTTCAACCGACCCAAGCTGCTGATTGTCTGTAGCAGCTAGCTGGATGCCTGCTTTCCCAATGACTGTCATTGTAGAAAGCTGCTTTTGATAGTTTAGTAGAATATCCTCCACTACATTTGAGGAAATTTCCTTCTCTTCATTTTTATATACTTTAATTGATGTAGAAGTTGGCTCTTCAAGTAAAACAGAAGAAAGAATATCCAATGTATACTTTTCTGGTATTTCAATTATCGCCGCAAAACTTTCATCATTTCGAACACCTTCTATCTGTTCCGGCTCTATCACCTCAAGCTGAACAATTTCTTTTAGATCTTTACTACCAAACACCTTGTTTACTAATATTTGAATTGGCTTAAGCTGTTCAGCCCCTTGAGAGAAAGCTTCCTCCGCCTCCATTGGTAGGTTTTTTGCTTTTACTTTTTCAATAAAAGCATCTGTATCCTTTTTCTCATCACTGTTGTCAATGAAAGCTACCTTAGCTGAAATCGTAGTTGGTTCATTCCCCATTACGCCTCCTAAGGCAAAGCCAAGAATCGCAATCAGCACAAGTGGCATCAGAAGTAAGACCATTAATTCTTGGGGATTTCGATACAATACCAATAAGTCTTTCTTAATAAAAGGAATAATCATCTGCCTCACCGCCTATTTAATCTCTTAGAGCCCTTCCTGTCAGATGAAGGAAAACATCCTCTAGTGTCGGAGCTTTAACATCAACTGAAATCAAATTTGTCATTGTTTCTTCTGCCAATTGAGAGATCTTTCGAAACAAGTTGTACTCCTTAGGGACAATGATTGTTACCTCACGATCCTGGGTTTTCACTTGACGAATAGCAGGGTCCGCTTGAAGCAGTTTGATAAACTCCTCTTTTACTCGCTCAACCTTTATTGAAATTGTATTTTCAGAGGAAAGAATGTTTTTTAGCTCTTTTTTTGTACCAGATGCGATAATATGACCTTTATCCATGATATAGATGCGGTCGCATAAAAACTCGACTTCTTCCATGTAGTGACTGGTATACAAAACCGTCATCCCTCTTTCCTGATTGAGGCGCTTTACCGTTTCTAAAATATAATTTCTTGATTGCGGGTCAATCCCAACAGTTGGTTCATCCATAATGATGATTTCCGGATTATGAAGCAGAGCCACCCCGATATTGAGCCTTCTTTTCATACCACCAGAGAAGGTTTTGACAAGATCCTTTCTACGGTCAGTCAGTCCGATTTGTTCCAACACCTCATCGATTCGCTTTTTCAATTCAACACCTTTTAAACGATAAATCTCACCAAAAAATCGCAAATTCTCTTCCGCTGATAAATCTGGATAAAGTGCGATTTCCTGAGGGACAACCCCTAAAATCATACGGATGTTCCGTGGATTTTTAATTGTGCTTTCATTTATTAGTCTGACATCCCCAGAAGTTGGAACAACTAATGAAGAGAGCATGGAGATTGTGGTTGATTTACCTGCCCCATTTGGGCCGAGAAGCCCAACAATCTCTCCCTTTTCCAAAAACATATTAACTCCTTGCGCTGCATATTTTTGTTTATATTTTTTCGATAAATTGATTACGTCTAACATACCGTCCCCTCCTTTATATTTTCATGATATCTATTTTGAGTTGATAACAGCACTATCTGACGTCACTTGTTTCTGTAAAAAACATGACCTAAGTCATATTCAAAAGAAAAAGGACCATCCATTTGGTCCATTTAGACCTTTGGACAACCCTGACTGTCACGTAATATCATTTTTTACAGCAAAAATGGCAAGCTGAGTGCGATCCCGAAGCTCTAATTTATGTAGAATCTGCGTAATATGGTTTTTCACCGTTCCAATTGATAAAAATAATTCATCCGCAATTTCTTTATTGGTTTTTCCTTCTCCTATTAATTTTGTAATATCCAGCTCCCGAGAGGATAGTGGGAACTCAAGCTTTTTCTCTACCTTATGTAATAATCGTGGCATTACCTTTGCTACAACCTCTTCATGAATTGGCAAGCCCCCCTGCAAGCAACTATGTACTGCATTAAGTAAGACATTCTGATCTGAGGTTTTTAATAAAAATGCATTTGCACCATATTTTAAAGCCTGTATTGCATACTCATCATCATTAAAGGTTGTCAGAATTAAAATTTTTACACGCGGCCAACATTCCTTTATTTTCCTTGTTGCTTCAAGTCCGTTCATGACAGGCATCCGTATATCCATCAACACCACGTCAATGACATGAGCCTCCATCTTTTTTATAGCCTTTTCTCCATTTTCGGCCTCAGCTACTACCTTGATTTGGCTATCCTGTTCTAGCATAAGCTTTAAGCCTTGCCTAACAATGGACTGGTCTTCTACGATTAACACGTTCCACATGTAGCAATCCCTACTTTACATTTTTTCTAATGGAATCATTCCTTTTATAATAAACTGTTCATCCGTTTGATAGACAGTTAGTGTTCCGCTTAGCTCCTCCACACGCGTTCTCATATTTTGCAGACCGAAACCTTCCTGAAATGGTTCCTTTTTATAAATTCGGTTTTTAACTATAAATTCGATATTTCCGTTTGCCGTTTTACCAAGTACCACTTGTATCTCACGTGAGTGCGCATGCCGCATTGCATTTGTTAGCCCTTCCTGTATGACTCGGTATAACACAACACTTTGTTCGTTTTTGAGCCTCTCTGAAAGGATTCCCTGCTTTGTTGTAAAGTGAACCATGATATGACTTTCCGCCTCTAGTTTTTTAATGAGGTGCAAAATCGTTGCAATTCCTTCGTATTCTCTATCCTTTAATGTTCTAACAGCATACCTGGTTTCTTCTAAACTATCCTTTGCTATCTCCTTCAGTTCTTTGTAGTTTTCAGCGCCGTTTTGAATAGAGAGAATTTCTAGCTGCATGAGTAACGCCGTCAACTTATGTCCAACAGAATCATGAATGTCCCTCGCAATCTTCGTCCGTTCCTGATAACGTGCTTCTTCTTCCGTGACGAGTGCAAGCCTTTTTACCTTGCGATATTCCCCTAGTAATTCTTCATAAAGGTCACGCTGCTCCTGTTTCTTCGTCCACAATGCATTTAACTGTATCACTAAAAAATAGAATAGTAGAAAATAAAAAAAAGAAGAAAGCTGAATAACATCTATCAAAAAGAATACTAGTAAACAAGATGCAGATATAATCACGAGTTTTTTAAAATATCCACTATCGAGCTGCTCAGCAGCCAAGATAGCAATAAATAGCAACAGTAAGAAAGTATAAGGATTATCTACTTCTACAACACCAAGCAACAACAACAATCCTGTCATTACAACATATAAATAAAACGGCCTTGGTGCGATTTTCAGAAAAAAATACAACGTTATGACTGCTGTACAAATCACTATAGAATAAGGAGACAGAATTTTTCTTTCATAAGCGAATAACAACCCCAAAAGTCCCATTAAACCTACTGTCTGGAAAACAAATTGTTTCATACAAACCCCGCATTTTTCAAGTTAGTTTTTCCTTTTATTCTTTTATTATATCACCTTATACGAATTTTCCCATTTTGTCTCTTTATAGACAATCCTTTATTTTTGTAAAAAGCTTTGATATTTTTTCTGTTCAACTTTACCACCGTAATATTTCAAAAAACACCTACAAACGTTGACATATCAACATTTGTAGGTGTTTTAATGTTTGTAGAAAAAACTCGTTTAATCTAAGGATCGGTGGTCGGATCGTTAAACCGATATGACCACTTTTTCCAATCCCGAGAACCTGTAAATCACTCCGACGTTTCCTTCAAGAAACTTTTCATACCGCGTACACTCTTCAACTCGATTGGTTGTATCTGCTTTTGAGATGTATTTTCTTCCTGAATATCGAGATGATGAAATAAGTAATCCTTCATATATCAGAAGGAACATTAACATATAATCCTTACCGCTAAGGAAGACTGATCCCTTTAATCACTTGCGTTTCCAAGCTTTGATTAATCCCTTTTTCAATCATTCGTAAGAACTCTAGATCCTTAGGAGCAACTAAAGTAATGGCAAGACCATCGCCACCTGCACGGCCTGTTCGTCCAATGCGATGAACATAGCTTTCGACATCATGTGGGATATCATAGTTGAAAACATGTGTCACACCTTCTACATCAAGACCCCTTGCGGCAACGTCTGTTGCAACTAAAAATTGGATTTTTGCCTCACGGAATCGTTTCATCGCTTTTGTACGTTTTGACTGTGGCAAATCGCCGTGCAGCTCGTCTGATTCATATCCGTTGGCAATCAAAGCTTCGTGAAGTTTTTGAGCACGAATTTTTGTGCGACAGAAAATAATCGCTAAAAACGGACGGTGTTCTTGTAGTAAATGCAATAATGTTGCCTGTTTTCTACGGTCAGTAGTTTCAATAACCACTTGTTTAATCTCTCCAACTGTTATTTTTTTTGCTTTTACCTCAATGATTTCTGGATCGACCATATACTTGTTAGCAAGAGAATGGATTTCGTTTGGCATAGTCGCAGAAAACAGCATCGTTTGTCGCTCAGAACGTGTTTCATAAATGATGTCATCTACCTCTGGAAGAAAACCCATAAGTAGCATTTGGTCAGCTTCATCTAGCACAAGCATCTGGATAGTTGAAAGGTCAATTGTTCCGCGTCGAATATGATCTAATAACCGACCAGGAGTGGCAACGACAATATGTTGAGCTCCTTTTAACTTTTTCAATTGACGCTCAACATCCTGACCACCGTATACAGCTAACACATTGACGCCTTCTACGTTCTCCATCATTTTCTTTGTTTCTTTTGAAATTTGCTGAGCCAATTCTCGCGTCGGTGTCAAAATAAGAGCTTGAACATCCGACTTGTTCACATTAATCTTTTCAAGGATTGGAAGTACAAAAGCTAGCGTCTTTCCTGTTCCAGTTTGTGCTTGAGCCATCACATCTTTCCCCTCAAGTACAGAAGGTATCGTCTTCTCCTGTATTGACGTAGGTGCTACAATCCCTAATGACTTTAATGTATGGTTAATTTCTTTTCGAATACCGAGTTGTAAAAAATCAGGCAAGGTTAATCACGTCTCTTTTCTTATATGAATGCCAGTATTTTTGTTCAAAGGCTTATTAACTATAGCATATTGAATAGTATTATACAGAGGGATTTTAATTATTAATTGCTTGAGGTGAATTTGTATCGAGGACTCATACATTTCCTCAAAAACGTTTCGTGGGAATTACGGGACGGGACAAAAATCTTACCCCATCCAAGTTGTATACATCCTCTTCAAGACGTGGTTACCACCTTGCTAAAGGACCAAAATATTTCATTAAACAGTTACAAGCAATATAAACAAAAGGGCTTCAATATACAATTTATTCGCGTGTTGGTTAGTTATGATTCTACTACGATTTATTTAGATTTTTAGTTTAGCTAAGAATGTTTTGATATGATTACGTAATTTTCCCTTTCACTGCGCATACTAAAACGATGACATTTGAAAGCGAGGTGGGATACGTATGTCCAATCAAGGAAAGCAAAAAAAGGATCAAACGAGAGAGCAAATCGAAAAACAAGACAAAAGCAATGATCTTGAATTAGGTGATGAATTTCGAATTGGAAACACTAGTTCACAAAGTTCCAAAAAAAGTGGACGACAAGTGAATAAAAAATAACATTGATTGGGAGGACTATGAAAAAAGAGACCTTTTTCAGGGTCCTCCTTTATAATTTAATTCAACAGAGGACTAAGCGCACAGTTTACTGTCCCGGGCTTTAATTTACTTCCTTTATTCATAAACTATCTTTTCAAACGTTTTTCCATTGCTATAAACCACTTTTATCCCTAGACGCATCTCCTCATATTGCTCTACTTGATTCAAATGAAAAAAGCGAACTCTATCATCTGGTGGATTATGTTGGTTATCTAATTCAAGTTCTTCTTCTCCTATGAGGGTTCCATCCTCATACTTCAGAAGATACGCACCCTCTAAAACGACAGGTGAATCATTTACCTTATGTTTAGTTAATGTCACGCTAAAGTTTTCGTTAAACATATCGATATCGGTTTGAAGGAAGCCATAATTGCTCGATTCAAAATACCCCAGCTGTTCGGTGTGGATCTCCCCACTCTTGAGAGTATCATCATAGGAAACGGATACGAAGTACTTGAGTGTATTTTTCTGTTGTTTTTGTTCTTCTACCCATTTTTCTTCACTTTCTTGTTGCGAATTAGAGTTAGAAGTGCTTAAACCAACTTCCCATTGGGGCTCTAAATCAACCTCAAATGGGACTTTCACTTGAAACAATCCTTGCTGTAACTCCTCCGCTTTAAGAGCTGTGTATTCCTCACTATCGCCGTAGAGGTAATTGAAAACAACTTCGGAATCACTTTGAAGCTCCTTTACTTGCCATTCAAAGGTTGCTTCCGCTTGACCACCTTCTAATTCTTTTGTATTCACATCCATATTTATCGCACTAATCCAACTCTGTTCCTTCATTATGTCATTCATTACATTTTGAATATGATTTGTTTGGCCATTTACCTCATTAGTGAGATTATGTTGGTTACTAGTCAAAACATTCATTTGATACTCTACTTGATCTAATCTGGACAATAATGTAAAATTCATACTTACACTCATAACCAATGCTACCGTCACAAAAATTCTAAAAGGTTTTATGTACTTATCTTTATCCAATGTTTCCCCTCCTTGTTGACTCTTACACTATTTCTCTAGGAATCAGCGGTAAAGCTAAGCTACTAAGAAAAATGCCTAGACCCTTTACCGCTCTTGGATATTAATTCTACCACATTGCTACGCTTCCATATAAAAAAGCACAAGAACTGACCATGTGCTTCCTAGAATTTTTATCAATATAACATGCATCCTAGTCATTCAGGCGCTTACAATTATAACAATATTCCCCTTTTTCTCTCCGTTTTCAACATAACTATGCGCCTCAGCAATTCTCTCTAGTGAATAATGTCTATCAATAACGGATGTTATTTTCCCTGCCTCAACCAGCTTTTTGATGAAATTTAAATCTTCAGTCTTTTCCAAAGCCAACGCACAGATTACTTTCTTACTGCCTGCCACACTCGTCCCTAGCATTTGAAAAAGCTGTTTCGTCTTAAAGCTAGCTAAAAGATAGCAGCCGCTTTCACTTAGAGAGCTCTTACATTTTGAAAACGAACTCTTGCCTAATATGTCAAAAATAAGATCATATGTCTCATTGTTCTTGGTGAAATCCTCTTTCGTGTAGTCAATGACCTTACCAGCTCCTAAAGACTTTACCAGTTCCATTCTCGGGGTACTGCATACCCCTGTCACTTCTGCCCCGTAGTAAAACTTGGCAAGCTGAACTGCAGCTGAACCTATATCTCCAGACGCACCATTGATAAGAACTTTTTGTCCGCTTTCGATTTTTACTTTTTTAAGTAAATTTAAAGCCATTAATGCCCCATAAGGTACCGTGGAAGCTTCTTCAAAGGTCATATTGGCAGGTTTTATTGCTACCACTCCGTCTTCAGGCATACATAGAAACTCGGCATAGGTTCCGAAGTGTTGACCCCGATATCCAAAGACTTGGTCCCCTTTTGTAAATCGTTTTACGTCTTTACCTGTTGCTTCAATCTCACCCGCAAATTGAGATCCTAGTATTCTTATTCTTGGTTTTCTAATCCCGAAAACTATTCGCGAGGGTAGCCAGAGAGCGAAAGGCATCGTGAACTTACGCGGAGAGATTTCTTTGAAGTTGCGAGCCATAATATCCCCGAAACTTACCGGTGTCGCATAAACCTTTACTAGGATTTCATTGTCCTTAGGCGTAGGTTTTTCTACCTCGTTAATTTGAAGAACATCGGGCGGGCCGTATTTTGTATAAACAGCTGCTTTCATATGACAATCCTCCCTCTCCTTGGTTAGCATCTCTTTCACGACTATTTCGAGCACAACTTGCTCTTTTTCCCAATATTTTAACTTTACCATAACTCTGAATTTTTACCATAGTTTTCTAATTTCTAAGTACTGTAAACATCTAAGTTCTTAAATACAAACAAGCGCTCATCCATACCGGATAGCACTTGTAAGTCTCTTATAATTAGACTATCCATTTTATCAAGTACAATTTACAAGTACATTTCCCCTCTAATATAAAGGCATCTTCCAAGGTTCTGCGACAGGGTAATACCGAGTTACAGAAAGTAGACGTAATGTGATCTCCTCTGGTGCGTCATCAAGACGGTCACTCCAAAGAGTACTCGTCGTTAGATATCTACCCTCTTCATTGGTTTTATTAAAAATGGATTCTCTTTTTAATAAAGGATAGGCATTACCCTTTTCATCAATAAGTACCCAATCCCTCATTTCACTTGATTGTCCTTCCTTACTCCCTTTGATTTCAATGGCAAAGTTTCGTTCAATGTTAAGGGGGAATAACGATTTACGCAGTGAATAATTATTTTTTCTTTTTGCCTCTTTGATGGTGAAATAGTTGCCCTCATATTCAAAGGAAATGGGCTCTTTTTTCAGGTCCTCCGGCTTGAAGGTAATCTCAAAATCTGCAGGCTCTGTTTTGATCATCCCATCAAGGACAAATGAAAGATTCTGTTCATCACGTTGTGGGATAAATGACTCTTTCCAGGCAAGGTGTCCGGTCTCACCTAAATCTTCTCCACTACCACTAATCGATCGAGAATCACTTGATTGTCCAAAATCTTCAAAAAACGATTCTTTTTGATAGATTAATTTCCCTGATTCATCAACGATATGATAAGAAATAGCTGTTCCGAAGCGAGTGAAGGAATGAACAATTTCTTCTCCAAATTCCTCTTCTATTTCTTCTATCTCTGCTTCTATTCTTACTTGTTCTTCGTCGGTGAATTTCGTTTCATAGAAAAGTTCTTTTGTCGAGGGTGCTGAGCGAACCTCTTTTAGTTGCACGTTGACACCATGTTCATTCGTCGATTCTTCTAAAGGAACCGTTGTTGCAGCTGCCAAACTGGCTTCAAGATTAACTGGAATCTCTAAATACCATTCCCCTTCTTTACCATCTAACTCTCGCAACTGAAACGTAACGATCATTTCCTTCATACCTTCTACTCTCGGTGTGGAAAACTCGATGATTCCATAATCACCCGTGAATCCCCAGCCCAAGCTTGAGACATCAATGGGGTCGCCCTGCTCAGTTGTAACAAGAACTTCATTTACGTCCTCTGCCAAATCAAAGTAGATGTTTTTCAGCTTCCCGCTTTTGGACAAGACTTGATAAGAGAATACCACTCGAGATGTATCGGCGACCACATCCTCCACTTTAAATGTTAACCCTTGATCGGTTACCTCCTCGTTTACACGTTCCATAAACCCAGCCTCCGAAGCCATTTGAAGACCTTCATCCACTCCTCCCCCATCAGAAAATAATCCACCAACCCACTGTGCAAATGCAGGATTAACTGATGTACTCAGACCAATCGCTACCATCAATATTGCTGCGACACTGACAAGTTTTTTCCAGTACCTTTTTTTCCTTTTCTCTTGATGGTAAGGCTCTATTTGACTGATAATCGTCGTTGCAAAATCATCAGATAGCGCAGGAGCCTGTAATGTTTTTGTCATAAAATCATTTTCCTGCTTAAAGATTGCTACGACCTTTTGACACTCCGAGCACGCTTCGATATGTGCTTTGATATCGCTGTAGTCTTGTTCAGAAAGAAGTTCATCCACATATTGGGACAATCTATCTATCGTTGGACACTTCATCAAAATAACCCCCCTTTTGCTTTGCTTCATTCCTCATCTTCTTTTTAGCGCGGTGAAGCTTGTTACGCACAGTTGAAAGTGGCAAATCAACAAGAGTGCTGATTTCCTCATAACTTAATTCCTGAATGTAGCGCAATAGAATAATCATCCGCTCATCCTCTGGCAAGTTTAAAAGCAATCGCTCAAGTTGACGTTCTTTCTCCTTTTTCAGAAAAATCATTTCTGGATTTGTACGTGGTTCACTTACACTATCTTGAAACTCCACGTGCTTTATTTTATAACGTTTTTTTCGAAACTCATCCATGCAGTGGTTAATAGCAACACGGTAGATCCAGCTTTTGAATGAGCCTTGATGATCATATTTAGAAAGCTGACGATAGACCTTGATGAAACATTCCTGAACTAAGTCTTGGGCATCTTGAGGCTGCTTCGTCATTCGTAAAATCGTCGCATACAATTGATTTTTGTATTTATTTATGATGTAGGTAAAGGCATGCTTGTCTCCAGCGAGTACCTCTTCAATCCTTTTTCGTTCTTCTTCCATAGCACCCTCCTGAAACGAACTTGCGCAAGTATCGTTTACTCTTACACCTTCAATAACGAGATAACAATAAAAATAATTTCACCTTTTTTTAAAAAGTTACTAAAATGGACTTCAGCATGCCCTTCTACCAAACCATACTCAAGGTTTCTTGAACACTATTGAGACAGAGAGGCGATCCTTGCGTCATGGGGCTTCATAATAAAAGTCAATCAAAAAAGTGCTTTTAACCTAAAGAAATAGCAAGAGCATGTTTTGAAAAAAGATTAATCAAAACATGCTCTTGCAACGTGTGGAGCCATTGCTTTTTCCTTGAATCTACTAAAATGGACTTTTTAAGTGGCTTCGACTTTTAAACTAAGCCAACATGTACTTTTCAAAGCCAATTAAAGACTAATAGCACATCTAAAGCCTGTATTCCCCGTAGAACTGTCTGGAGTATTGCTACTTCTCGCAGCAACCCTGTAACGATTACAATAGGATTTATGGCAGAGATAGGAGCCCCCCCTCATAACTCTGGCCGAACCTTCGCTTGGACCATTTGGATCATTTAAGACAGTAGCTTCTGGGTGGGTATTTGAAAACCAGTCAGAACACCATTCCCATACATTCCCTGCCACATTGTATAAGCCAAAACCATTTGGTTGAAAAGCATCAACAGGAGCTGTCGATACATAACCATCTTTGGCAGTATTATTTGTAGGAAACACTCCTTGCCAGATGTTGCATACATGCTTTTTTTTATGTGTTAGCTTATCTCCCCATGGATATTTCTTTTGAACAAGACCCCCTCGTGCGGCATACTCCCACTCAGCTTCTGTTCTGTATCCTGTTTCTTCAACGAATTCTTGAAATTGTTTATTTGTTACTGAAAAGCGATCAACGGCAAATGGCGACACATACACTTTTCGAACAGGACCTTCCCCATCAGCTTTAAACCCTTCCACATCATCTGTTCCCATCAGGAATTCGCCACCAGTGAGTTCAATTAGCTCCTCCCCATGTCTTAGTGTTTTGGACTTTTTAATAGCCATTTCACTTTCGAACGCTTTTACTGTATCTACTTGTTCGCGCATTGCTAAGCAACAACATGCTTTATCATTCATCTGGCTCACCTCTTATATTTTTCATATCTATGTCATTTGTAAACAATTCTAATATAAGGTTTCTACTTTTACACTAACACACTTCTATCCATTTCGGTATAAAGTATGTGACTTTAACTCTTTTTACATTGTAAATTAGCGTAGGGGCTGTCGTTAACACAAAAATGCAGGTTCACTCAAATGTCGATTCATCAAATTTTTGAGTCAACTTTCAATAAAACAATAAATATATAACAACTATTCTAATGATTTGAGGTTGAAAAACTGTCGAGGTTTCCTTTAAGTTTAACTAAATCTACTTCAATCTTGAGTAAGTTTGTTAAATTGGTAGTTTACGCAAGTTAATGCACTATTAAAAAACCATTCAACGCATTTCCTCTAGTAATCTAATTCTTCTCTGATCGTAAAATTTATTTAAAATTAACATTCTGTTAATAAATTCACTGTAAAATTAGCGGTATCAAATTATTTTTAAGGAGTGTTTGAATGAGTAGTTTTTCTAGGACAATGGTTGAGATCCCAGTTATAACAAAGTTATGGGCAAAATACCCAAAAACTTGGAAATACATTCTGAACATTGGCCTCTTTATGAAATACAAAACGATAAATCTCGAAAAGTTACCAACATACATTAAGCTGCCATCTTCCTTCGATTTACATATCAATCCACTGGAAAACAGGGGCCGTGCTTTGTTAATTAGCAGTGGCATCACACAAGAGCGCTTAGTTAAGTTTTGGGAGCGCTCTGTCAAAGAATATTCTCCAACTACGGTATTGGATATCGGAGTTAATTATGGGGAATGTTTATTTTCTGTAAAGTACCCTACTGAAACAAAAGTATATGGAGTTGAGGCAAATGCACAGCTCATACCTTTTATAAATAAGTCACTTGACAATCACCCAAATAAAAACCAGATTCAAATTATCAATGCATTTGCATCAAACCTAGAACATCAAGATCAGGATTTTTACATAGACACAAACTGGTCAGGTACTTCTTCAGGAAAAGAAATCTATTCACAGATGGTAGAAAAGCATCTTGTCCAAACGGTAACAGTAGACTCCTTATTGAAAGATCAGGATGTAAGCAAAGAAAGAATCTTATTCAAGATTGATGTGGAAGGGTATGAAGCGTTTGTCCTTGAGGGGATGAAACAAGTGATTAACCAAAGCAAAAGCTTGTTAGGAATCATTGAGTTTGATAGTGTTTATCTCCAAAATGCCGGCACTCATCTAGACTCCTTTCTAGCCAATCTTACAGAGAACTTTACTGTCTACCTATTTGATCATGCAGGTGAGTTAAATCTGCTAACTGAAGTGACCATAGAGAGGATCCAAAAAATCTTGAAATCGAGTGAAATTCATATAGATTTAGTCCTAGTAAAGGGAGAACTTTAAATATTTTCTAAGTTGACTTTGTGTGCTTGCGAATCAATTTATCCCGTTTACTAAGAGGGCACTGAAAAAGGAAAAGCACCCTTTTTCAGTGCTTTTTAAACTACACTCTCGTATTAACGATTTTTGTAAGGTCATTGTTCATTGGACGGTTTGGATCGTCACCGTTAATTTCTGGCAGTGCCGTTGCAAGCACTTGGAATGCTACCGTAATATTTAAACATGAGGCTGTTAATGGACGATATGCTACATTAATATAGCGTTCGTCTTGGACTGGTTCACTTGTTGCATTTACAACGAGTAGCCTACCTACTGTTCCACTTAAAAAGTCAATCGTTTTTTCCATAACCTCTTGACCGTATTCTTCAGTTTGAATCAGCATGACATTACTTGCGTTAGTCATTGTACGGTGAACCCCGTGTGAAAACTCACCTATTTCGCACACTGACCCCGGTACGCATAACGTCTCGAGAATTTTTAATGCCCCCTCGACTGCAGATCCATAATTGGTTCCATGACCAACGACTAGAAATTGATTGATGGTACTCCAATCTTGATGATTTTCCGTCCATTTCTTCGTTGCTTTAATTGTTGCGGTGATATCGTTAATGCTTGCTGTTATTTCGTCGATATACGCTTTAAAGAGCTCTTCTGAAATAAGCCCTTTCTCTTTGCCAACCGAAATCGCTAATACGATTAAAAGGGTTAAAGAGTTACTAACGCCTTTTGTTTTGGCATTGCATGATTCTAACCCGCTTAAGAAATTGAAATAATAATCTCCTAGCTGCTCGACTTGTGTCTCCTTTCTTTCGGTCATAGATAGTACTGTAAAACCAAGCTCTTTTGCTCGTTCTATTGATTGAACGGTGCCACTACTCGTACCCGTTTGAGAAATCGCAACAACTAGGGTTGCTGCTCTATCAAAGCTTTCAACTATTTTACTATGACCCAAAAATTCAAATGGCGTATACGTTCTTATTTCAATTTGTGCTACGTCTTCATAAAATCGTTTTGCTACTGTCGCAATATTTAAGGAGCTGCCCGAAGCAACAAAAATCACTTTGCTGATAGTTGTCGTATCATACGCCTTTAAAAATTGGTCAATTTGGTTGTGATCGAGTAAATCCATTAGTTTATCTGTTTCCTCATTTATATAATCCCACATTATATTTTTCATCTTCACGACTCCCTTTCTTTTGTTTCCTCAATGAGCTTACACATGTGAGACGATAAATTCCGCAACTCCCTCTAAATCATAGCTAGCTACCCCATGAGGTACTAAGAAATGGTCTCCTTTTGATAGAGAAAATGATTGACCAGCCATTGTAAGTTGAGCATTTCCCGCAATAACACTAACTTGTAAAAAGTCGTTTGTTACTTCACGTGACGCTTTTCCATTTAACATCCAGTGGTAGACGGTAAAATACTGCTCTTCCACCAATTTTTTTTCGACTAAATCACCTATGACCTTTTCTGTATGTTCTCCATTCACGTCTTGGTGCGGAACAGTTGTTACTTGTTTGGCACGTTCTAAATGCAGTTCACGTGTTTGGCCTGCTCCATCCGTTCGATCATAGTCGTAAACCCGGTACGTAATATCTGAACTTTGTTGTGTTTCTAAAATGACGATCCCCTTACCAATCGCATGAATCGTGCCACTTGGAACATAAACAAAATCGCCTGCCCTTACCTTGATGCGTCTTAGCAACTCGTCCCATTTCCCTTTATCGACCATTTCTTCTAGTTCTTCTTTTGTGTTGGCTTGGTGACCTAACACAAGCTCTGCTCCTTCTTCCGCACTTAAAACATACCAACATTCTGTTTTGCCATAAGGTACATTTTCAACTTCGCGGGCAAACCGATCATTCGGGTGGACTTGGACAGAAAGATCATCCGCAGCATCCAATATCTTTACTAATAAAGGATATTCTTCTTGGTCATTCTTCTTTTTATTGAAAAGTTCGCCATGGTCTTTCCACGCATCCGCTAAAGTTTTCCCTTTCAGCGGGCCATTCGTGATTAGACTCGGGCCATGTGGATGCGCAGAAATAACCCAAGCTTCTCCCGTTTGAGTATATGGAATATCGTAGCCAAATTCACTGTTTAACTTTTGCCCACCCCAGATTCTTTCCTGAAAAACTGGTTGTAAAAAGATAGGTTCATTTATGTACATAGTAGCCTCCATACTTTAGTAATACTGAGAGAAGAGCAAATCATGCTCTCCTCTCACCTATTCTATTATTTATTGAATTGTTTTAAGTAAGATAAAAGCTTCTTCTTTCGATGTCACACCAAGCAGTTGTTCTCTAAAAGCATCATCCATTAACTTACGAGAAAGCATTTGGAGTATTTTTAGATGAGCATCTCCTGCCGCTTCAGTCGGCACCGCAATCATAAAAATTAGCTTGGCTTCTGTTCCATCTAAACTATTCCAGTCTACGCCATCACGTTTCATTCCAAAAACAACAGTTGGTCGTTTCACTCCGTCTGATTTGCCGTGTGGAATGGCAATATTCATTCCAAGTCCTGTGGAGCTTTCCTCTTCACGAGTTAAAATAGCTTGTTTAAATGCTTGTTTAGAGCTTAGAACACCTACTGTATCAAGCTTAGAAATCAATTCATCGATTACATCATCACGTGTATTTCCTTTTAAATCGGTTTCAATTAAATCGACGGTTGTTATATCCGTTAACTTGGTAATCTCATTGGTTGTTGTTTCTTCTACCACATTCTTCTCTTTCATCGCCCCAGAAACTGCGTTAACATTCGCTGCATTCGGTTCCACATCCTTCTTCAATGCGATGACCATGAATGCTGTTACGAAGGAACCTATAATCGCTGCGATGAAAAACATAACGACATTATCTACTGCACCGAGTACGGCTACAATCGGTCCACCATGAGCCACTCGGTCTCCTACATTTGCCATCATTGCAATCACAGAGCCTGTCATCCCCCCGACCATAATACTCGGGATAACACGAAGTGGATCTTGTGCGGCGAACGGGATTGCTCCTTCTGTAATACCGAAAAGTCCCATTGTAAATGAAGCTTTCCCTGCTTCTTTGTCAGCTTGACGAAATTTACGCTTGCTTAGGAAGGTTGCGATTCCAAGTCCAATTGGTGGAATACAGATTGCTACTGCTATGGGTCCCATAATCATATAGTTTCCTTCCGCAATCATAGCGGAACCGAATAGAAATGCTACTTTATTGAATGGCCCACCCATATCAACTGTAATCATAGCGCCAAGAATCAACGCAAGTAAAATTGTGCTTCCACCTTGCATACCTGCAAGAAATACAGTTAATGATTCAAAAATTTGAGCTACTGGAGCCCCGATAACATAAATAAATAATAACCCAACAATGACCGTTGAAAAGATAGGAATGAAAATAATTGGCATAACCGGCTGGATGGCTTTTGGCACTTTAATTTTTTTAATTCCAAGAGCAATATAACCCGCTAGGAAACCAGCAATAATCCCACCGATAAACCCTGCACCAGCTTCACTTCCATAAAAACTACCCGTGGCTGCGATATATCCACCAATCATACCTGGTACAAGACCCGGTCGGTCAGCAATACTGACAGCAATGAATCCTGCTAAAATTGGAATCATGAACATGAAAGCAGTGCCACCAAGAGCTTCGACCTGTTTCCAAATGGAATCGTCTGGTATTTGAATTCCACCTGGTGTTTGCACGCCTCCAAGCGTTAATGCAAGCGCAATGAGTAATCCCCCGACGACAATGAATGGAACCATATAAGACACACCACTCATTAAGTGCTTATAAATAGGATTGCTCTTTTGTTTGCGATTGTTTGATTCGCCGGTAGACGCTAATTCCGGCTTATAAACAGGAGCATCTCCGTTTTGAATTCGTTTAATCAGTTCTTCTGGTTTACGGATTCCATCTTGAACACCCGTTACAATTACTTTCTTTCCTGCGAAACGTTCCTTTGCTACCTCCTTATCCGCTGCGATAATAATTCCATCAGCTTCTGCAATATCTTGTTCTGTCAACTCATTCTCTACCCCTATCGAACCTTGTGTTTCCACCTTGATGTCGACACCCAACGCTTTACCGGCTTTTTGCAAATTCTCTGCAGCCATATACGTATGAGCAATACCGACTGGGCAAGCTGTAATAGCTAATATTTTCCCCATAATGTGTTTCCCCCTATCTAATAATTGCTTACTCTTATCATAAGTCCAAACATACAGTGCATTATCTTTTTCTTTTACCGCAAGTTACGGTAAAAATAGATTTATTAAGAAAGCGCTATTATAGATAGATTACCTTCACGACAATAAAAAAGAATGGACATAAGTGTCCACTCTTAATTATTACCGTTGTCTATCTAAAATCTGCGAGAAGTCTTTGTAGCTTTGCGCCTCTACTAACTCTTGAACGATGAATGGCGACTCACTTAGAAAAGCTATCTGCCCCATAACACTTCGGAAGTTTTGTTGGTTTTCCTTGGAGAGGGCTAACATCATGACAAGGGTTACGCGTTCATTTCCCCACTCCATCGCCTCTCTCATGAGCGCAACGGCTATCACAGATTCCTTAACCATCAATGGGCTTCCATGTGGAATCGCGATCCTTCCGCCAATGGCAGTTGACGATGTCCTCTCTCTATTGACTGCGCTATGAATAAACCCTTTCTCAACATAGCCCCCTTGGTAAAGAGAAGTCGCAAGCATCTCGACTACTTCATATCGATGCCCTTTGTCCACATCAAAAAAAACGAGATCGTCCTGTAGAAATCGAATTAAGCTGTTAGAATCGTTCGGTTCTGTGCGTTTCTTCTTCAGTTTCTCCATAAAACGGTTTAATGCTTTCTTGTCTTCTTGTCCAAACAATGGAGAAATAACGATATATTCATGTGTTATTTTTTCAAGTGGAACCGTTGAAATAATAAAATTGATTTTGTGAGTTTTCAGATATTCTTGAACTTCGGCTTTCGCAATACATCCGACGATATCAATTTCCTGATATTGCTGTTGTATTTTCGCTTCTAATAAGTGTGACATACCAATACCCATATGACATACAATTAATGCTTTTTCCTTTTTCTCCTTCTTCCCTTCAAGTCTTTCAATGGAAGCTTGAAAATGAAGAACTATATAAGCAGCCTCATCTTCAGGAATATCAATCGCAAAGGTAGATTTAATTTCTTCAAGCGTTAAGATAGCCATATTAAACATATAGGGATACATTTTTTTAATATTAGGTAGCAATGGATTGGTAATCGGAAAACCATACTTAATTCGACTAATAACAGAGTGCATATGAACCGCTAGCCCTTTTATTAATATCGAGTCCGATTCAAATGGAAACAATGTTAACTTCTCCATCTTCCCAACTAATACGTTTACAATATCCATTTCGCTGTTATTGTATTCTAGCTGTTCTACGGCATCCTCACCTGTACGTTTACCGCTGATAAGATGCCATGTAATGTAAACTTGCTCTTCTTCTGGAAAGGACAATCGAAACGCCGACTCCAACTGATTAAAAAGCCAACGGGCATAGGCATATTCTCTCCGCTCAACAGCCTTCTCCTTTTCTGCATCATGGACAAAGACGGGCGATTTTTGCCGTGTACGCTTAATCATAATTAACACGTGTACGAGCAAACTCTCTATCGCATCCTCTGTGAAAGAAAGCGAAAACTCACGCTGCATATCCCGTAATGCTTTCCGGACAGCAGTCACTTCATAAGCCATAAATAAATCCAATACATAATTTGTTTCAAGTTGAGTAGCTTGAACTAATTCAGACAAATGTGCTAAGGCATGTCGTTTATTTAGTTCTAAACCCTGAATCACGTGACCGAGCCTTGTCTTAGAAATAAGTTGTAAATCAAAACGTTGAAGCCAATTTCCAAGAGTAAGCATATCTTTTTTGATCGTTGCTTTTGGCACATAATACTCATCTGCAACATGCTGTAAAGTAATCGCCTTATCGTTTGTTAAAAGCTGAAACGCTATTTCTAACAAGCGCTCTTCTGTTGTTCTTCTCTCAAAAGATAGTATGTTGTTAAAAAGGTTGGATCGGTCTTCTCCGTTAATATCAATCAAAATTCCAAGGCCTGGCTTCCGAATGAGATTTGCACTCGAATAATCTTGAAGAGACTCTTCTAAGCGATCCAAATCGTTTCGTATCGTTTTTTCAGCACAACCCAGTTTCTCTGACAACTCTTTTAATTGCAAAGCTCCTTCTGCATGAGCAAGCAATATTCGTAATAATTCCTTCTGTCTCTCGTTCATTTGCTACACCCGCTCTAAGTTGAATAAGATATAGCTTATCATACCTTATTCATTAAAGAGAAGAAAATATAGGATTGTCTCGCTAGAAATAGACTTTTCTTACTGTGCCTGAATTAGGGGTTGATGATAGCCGTTATGCGAGTCACTTCCCTAGTAATTCACGTGTCTTCTCCAAAATCTCTTCATCTTTTAAGCGAAATTTAAATTCTACTCGTCTTGATGCTTGATTGCTATAATTCCCCTCTTCATCGGTACGCCCTTCAGTGTAGGATCTTCCGTTCACTGTTAATTTCGTTTTTAAATGGTCTTGAATGTTTTTATAAGGGAACTCTTCACTAAGGATATACTCCGCTACACTGAACGCTCTTTGTTGGGAAAGTTCTAGATTATACAAATAGCTTCCATGTTTATCGGCATGACCTTCGATGATGATTTCTGAAATATACTGATCATATCCATTTTCGAGTAACACATCTAAATAGGCAGGAACAAATTCATCTAGAAATTTAAACGCCTCTGGCTTTAACACCGCCGCGTCAAACTCAAACAAAATATCTGTATTAAAGATTAACGCGCCTGTTTTCTCATCAATTTCAATACTTAGAGCCGAATCGTTAAATTCTTCATTTAAATCCTCAATAATATTCACTCGAACGCCCATAATTTGGTCAATGGTTCGTTTCATCTCTTCAATTTGAAACGATTTAATGACCATCATCGTAATAAAAATCAGGATAAAACAAAGCAGAAGTGCCGTTAATAAATCCGTGAATGACGGCCAAAAATGACTTTCCTCCTCTTCATGATGAAACAGCTTTTTATATTTATTAATCATGTGTTTCAACCCTTACTCGGCTGCTCTGTCTACTATCTTGTGAAATCGATTGTAGCTGGCGATTTAACTGAGTAAATTCTTGACTCAACGCTTGGATGGTTTGCTGCATATAACGAGCATTTCTGAGTTGGCTTTCTTCGGTTATCTCCCCAATTTGCTTGAATTCTTTCTTCATGGCATCATTAATATCTAGCACATAATCCCCCATGTTCCGACTTACCTTTTCCAATTTATCACCAAGGGTTCCTTCTAACGTAGCAACATATCTTGAGAGCGTATCTTTTAAAATCGCTACGCTTGACTCTATCTGATTTTCTCTCGTAGAAAATGAATCTGACATTTGTGTTATGGTCCGATTGATGTCATTGAGAATTTGCTGATTATTCGTACCTAGTTGCTCATAGAACCTGGATGCATCGTTCAAATATTTTTCATAGGCATGAGAATTGGCTGAATGAGCTTTTAAATGATTGTAAAACTCTTGATTAAATTGCTTCAGTTCGTCAAAACGGATTGAGAGCAGATTTTTATTCTCTTCTTGAGCTCTGTTAATCGTTTCTAGCTCATCGGGCAGTCGACCAATTGCATTGCTAAGTGTATGGAAATCATTTTTCAGCTCCCCTAAATACGAATTGATTCCTGATAGTTTTGAGCTAACATCGTCTCCAAAAATCCGTTGAAACTGTTGGTTGTGATCTTTCATTGTTTTTACCAACTGATCACTTTGTGTGTTCACTTTCTTGAAAGCATTATTCATAAATTCCTGGTTCCCCACAACGGAGGAGAAAAAGTCCTTCAAATCGACAACTGAATCTTGAAAGTGGTTCATCGTCTCCGTCTGAGAGGTTGTTAGTTCAGCTATTTTTTGATACGTTTCAGTAAACGCACTCGTCATCTTTTCGTTTCGTTGATCCATTTTGTAAAAATAAGAGAATAATTGATCGAAATTCTTATTTAGCTTCGTAACCCCTTTATCAAAGCCATGGGTTACTTCTTTGACATTATCAATGAGGATCGTGAAATCCTTTAAATTATCTGTAAGACCTTCATTAAACTTCGCCAAATCCTTCGCAGATTGCTGCAACCCACCAGTATAGTCTTGGAAACCTTTGAAGGAGTCTACAATGCTTTGCAACGATTCTTGGTTCGTTTCCCGAAGCTGAACGATGGAGGAGTTAATGGTCTCTGAAACATCAATGAGACGGTGCATGGCATCTTGTTCGTTCTCTTCCAAATACGATTCTGTTTTTAACATGATATCCGTTAATAGATATTCCGTATTCGCTACTCGAGTAATAACTGTCATGGCGAGCGATAACCCCATCCCAGCAATACTTGTGTAAAAGGCGACATCGATGCCAGCTAGCACCAGTGCCACATTTTCTACAAGCTGATCCCCTGTCGAATCTATACTTCCGAGTGACATAGCAAGTCCGATGAATGTTCCTAGTACACCAACTAATATGAAGACGGAAACGGTCATCTGAATCATTTTAATAAGACTTACGACCGGAATGTTAAATATACGCCAACCCGAGAACTTATTTTGAACAAAGGTCTCAACTTTCACCGATTCCTGTTGATTCTTAAATTCAAATTCCTCTTGAAATGTATTGACCGGCGCAATCTTCAATGAATTAGTTCCACTAATAAAGCTACGTATTCTTCGTAATTTATTATATAAGATAAAATGAACAAATACCGCTACAACAAATGTGACAAATAACACCATGAAAATAAATTCAATCAATGGGTTGGATACCATAGATTGGGCTTGCTGTTCACTCACGAATAACGTAAGAATTCCTTCAACCATTCAAAATCCCCCTAGTTAAAAGTTCAAATCCACCAAGACCTTAAATCCGGTAAGATGTCCCTTTCATCTTTGTTTATAGCTATTCGCAAGTTGGACAAAACATGCATCGGTGTAGGGGGAAGTTGCTTCAAGAATTCGGCTATAAACAAGAAGGCGGTTCCTCAATAGGAGTGAAAAGTTCTTCTGTTACCCCTTGGCATACTGACTAGCAAGGTATTTCCAATCATCCAAAAAGTTAGCCCATAAATTGGGCCTTCGTCTAATAGCCAAAGGATGATAGGCTACGGCAGTCTGATATCCTCTAACATCATGAAGCTTTCCACGTAAAGATTTTACTTCTGCTTCTGGATTCTGAAAAAAGGATTGGACAGCAATATTTCCTAAGCATACTATGAACAAAGGTTTTTTCATTTGTAATTGCTGATTAAGATGCCCCATACAAATTTGTCTGACAGTCTCTTTATCATAAGCTCGAACAGGCTTTCGCTTTAGCAGATATGTTACATATATGTCGCTAGTTTTTAAACCAACTTGGTTAACCGCTGTTTGTAAGGTTTGCCTTGTCCCACACACAAACGGATTCCCTTCTTTGTCTTCACGGGCTCCCGGGTTATCTAGCAAGACTATAATTGGGGCTTCTGGATTCCCCTCTCCCCAAACCATTCTTGTTCCATGTTCATCAAGACCACATTCACTGCAATTAATAAGGCTGGTGGGAGTTGGTTCTTCCGGCCATAAAGCTGGACAGAAATCTGACACTTGTTTCAACTCCTTGTTAATTTTTTAATGTAAATAGCATTGTCTCTATGTAGTATGCCGGATACTCACCAAAAAACTTATAGATTTTCCCTCTGGAGACGTTTAAATGGTGCAACCATAAAAAATGCTAAACGGCTATAGCCGTTTAGCATTTTTTTTATTTCCCTATCAGGACCTTGCACTATGTAATTTGTAGCGTTAGATCCGGTTAATTTATAGCAAAGCCGTCGTTTTCTTCGTTAATTCAACTTGTTCGCCGCCTTTTACTTCGACGATTTTCTCATCGACACTAAGCCATACGGACATTGCCGATGGGTTATAAACAAAATGACTATCCGCAGAGAATTTCAGGTGTTGGAATGCTTTGACATAATCAACAATTTCAATATTTGTCGCATACCAGATATCCTCACGATTTCCGATATATTCGCAGAAGTCTTCGATCACATGCCAATTTTGATCGTTGTCGAATTCATAGCTGTGTCCCCATACATACATCATATATAAATATTGTTTCTTATGTAGGTTCACAAAATCCTCTGCAATTTTCATTAAATCGCGGTTGTGATGACATGTTGGGTTCCATTCTAAGAAATCATCAGGCATCGCAAAATTGCCCGTGCTGTTGACGGTTCTAGAATATTCGATTCCCAGGTACGGCAGCAAGTTTTTAATAAAACTGCTATACGATCCATTCGGATAAGAAGAACCTCTTACCGTGTATCCAACGATTTTCTCTAAATTTTTGCGGTCCTCGACAAACTCTTCAATAAGTTGCTCTTTCGGTGAGCGAGCTATGGTCGGATGTGTTACGGTATGCGTGGATACTTCGTGATTACGGTATAGTTGGGCAATTTCCTCTCCGGGAATACGGTCCCCTGTTCCAAGTAAACCAGAATTAATATGAAATGTTCCTTTTATCCCATTTTTATTAAACGTATTGACAAGTTTTCTGTCGGCTGCCTTCCCATCGTCATAACTCATTGTTAACACTTTAAATTTTCCTTCGGGGAATGTCATCAGTACTTTTGGCATTTTTCATCTCTCCTAATTTTTCATTTATCTCTTTCTTGAGGGAACAATGATATTGCTCCGTCGTGATACGGCGTATGCGCTTGGATAAAATATTCATAGTCCGGAAATTTTTTCAAGCTTAATTCATCACGCAACCATACCCATTCATTTATTTCTGATTGTGTTTTATGTGCGCGAAATGCTTGTAATTTGAACGGCAGATAGTCTTTAACATTAATTTTCGTTATTTGCTGTGGTTCAAGCCCAACTTGGTGTGGATTTTTTGCAACACTACCATCTGAAACATAGAATAAGTTGGTCTTCGATTGTGAGATATATTTTTGGTACATTTGAAACGCTTTTGATGTGGCGAGTCCGATGGTACAGTGATCAGGGTGGCCCCCTAAGGTTTCATGAAACGTTACAACAGAATCTGGTTTTACATCAATCATTTGTTTAAGAATAGTCTCTGTGAGCGTTTGCAAAGGTTGAATTTCTACTAACTTGTCACGGATTCCTAAAAATCTTAAATTATTAATCTTTAGCGCTTTGCATGCATGTTTAAGTTCTTGTTCACGAATAATCGAAATGTCTTCCCGCGTTGCGATGGGTGGAACGCCCATCCGCCGACCCATCTCACCTTTCGTTGCGCAAACCAAGACTATACGGTGACCTTCATATCCGTATTTTGCCATGGTGCCACCGCAAATAAAGGTTTCATCATCTGGGTGTGCAAAAACTGCCAAAATCGTTGCCATTAGTAGAATCCCTTCTATTTTTAATAAATTTAAATCGGAAACGGCTGGGAACTAATTTCTAATGTGCGAGCAAGTCGGTCGTGCTCATCGTAACCGGTGACGATGACCAGGTCATCAGCAATATCCATATGCGTCAACTGATCAACATGGATGATTGACTTTTGGTCATCAAGTTCCAAAAAGACACGAAATCCATGTTCCCCTTTCACATGTGCCCGCTGCAAAGAAGCCTTGCCGTTTCGAAAATAACCGCCTGGGTTCACCTCAATATGGATGTAAATATTCGTCCCAACCCATTGTTGAAGTTTTTTCAACAGTAAGTCTGGGGAGAGTTTTTCCAAGATTCAAGCCTCCTCCGTTTAATGACACGTACTATGCCTCTCTAGTGTGGGTTACCTTATTGTCATACGTCTTTAATTATACCTTCATGTAACCCCTTTCATCAAACAAGATGCCTAGCCCACTGCTCTAAAGCCTGGGAGTCAGGATCCTTAATGCGTTAACACGTTTGATAGAAATGTATCGAACATACTTCTTGCTTTACAAATATAATAAAACCTGTCCTCTCGAGGGTGGCGGTTCCTCCCTATATAAAAATTGATGTTTAACTAGGTCTGGCACCAATTAATAAAAATCATGCCCACCCAATCTTGAAATGCTTTTACAAAACTTTGCCCATTTCAAAGGGACGTGATTACTTCCAGTTTTTATCTCACAATAGTTATCATATTCAATTCGGACTCTCCAATGTCCTCCATCTAAGACGCCGAACTCAACATACTCTTCTGCCCAATTAACAAAATCACATTTATGTAGTTCAGAACGGAACCATTGTATGTCATCTGTGGTAACTGTATTAACCGAACTATCATTGTCGAAGTTGCCCTCAGGGTTTACGACATGATGCTCAATCTCTTTTTCTTTTAAATTAATTTTCACCTTAAAATACGGTCCCGGATAGCCTCCAGCCTCTGCATATATGATGTTAATTAACTCATAAGGCTTCTTTCCTCTATATTTTTTCCATGTGTAATCACAGTCACTACAATAGTATTTTGCCTGACCAAAGCTGTGCTTATCTATGAAAACATCTTTAGACTGAAGTTCTGGTACGTTTAGTAGATTCGGTCGGACATCATAATTATCTTGCTTGCATTTGGGACATATTGACATGACTCTTCTATAGGTGGACACCCTTCTACCCCATTTCTATTAATTCGGCTACTTTTATTATAGTTACATTTTTTAATAACAGATACGGCAATCCAGCTATTTTGCATCTTTAGTGAAATAATATTCACAAAAAGGCGTTAACACTTGTCGGAGCAATTCATCCTATATTTTTTTCCCTTAACCTGCTTTAACGTCGCTACTATAAGAAAGCTAACAATCACTAATAAGAGCCATGAACTCACCTTTCCTAAATGAACGAGACTCCATGCATCACGTTGGTTTGGATATTCCCAAGCTCCATAAAACGTTGCGATATTTTCGGCTATCCATATAAAAAATCCGATGAGCACAAAAGAAAGTACGAGTGGCATACGATAACGAGTGCCATCAACCCCGTATGTGACCCTTGATTGCCAAAAGACGATAATGACAACTCCAGATAACCACCATCGAACGTCAACCCAATAATGGTGAGTAAAAAAATTCAAATAAATCGCAGCTGCAAGAGGTACAACTACCAAAAAACGTGGCCACTTAACCAGTTCAACCTTAAGCCTTCTCCAGGCCTGGCAAAGATAACTCGCTACACTTGCGTACATGAATCCGCTATACAAAGGCACTCCAAAAATTTTGAAATATCCTTCATCTGGATAAGACCACGATCCCATCTGGACCTTGAAAAGTTCAAGAGTAAGGCCAATAAGATGGAACAATGTGATAACCTTTAGTTCATCCCGTGTTTCAAGCCCTGAACGCACCATCCCCCACTGCATCAGAAGGCAGATGATGAGCAGCCAGTCATACCGTGGTAGGAAGGGAAGCGGCATGATTTGTGTCAAAGCCAAAGAGGCAAAAATAACGACAGGAAACAAACATGATAGGGCCTGCTCCCAACCAAAACGAACAAGTTGTTTTAATGCTCTCATGATTTGTGCCTCCCAAGGTTCTGAATATATGTAAGTCCTGCTTGTATAATAGCTAAATAGATTTTAGAAAATTGATGAACCTTGTATACGTTTCATAAAAAGAATCCCACTTATTTATTTGACTTTAATACATAATTTATCGAATGACAACAAAAAAATATTGAAATCAATTATATTGTTATTGTTTTAATTTCAGACAAGAAAAAAAGCATTCCTCATTACAGGAAATGCTCTATGTATTTTAAACTATTCAACTTATGACACCTGCTTCGTTACGAAGAGAAAATAACCCAGAATAATGTTCGCGCATAGTGGTCTTTTTAACTTAATTTATGATTATCTCTTTTATGAAGGTGATGTCCTCACAATCTACTAGTTAAACCGCTTTAAATCAGTAGAGTCAAACCCCTTTTCCCAACTCTTCAATCTGATCTGACGAATAAATGGTGACTCCACCTTGATTCATTTGCGCTGCTTTAAACATTGCGTTTGCAACGGTTTTTCCTTGAATGCCTTTGAATTTTTTTACTGGACCTATAAAGAGAAAGGAGAGAGCTGAAAAAACACCTTCAGCCATTTTTTCTCCTAAACGGAATTCTTGGCGTTTTCCAAGCAGCAGAGATGGTCGAAAAATCGAAATGGAATCAAAATCAATCTTTCTGACCTCCTCCTCTAATTTTCCTTTCATTCTTGTGTAAAAAACCGATGATTTTGAGTTTGCATAAGGAGAACTAATAAAAAGAAATTGTTTCGCCCCAACCTTTTTCGTCAGTTTGGCAATCGCAAGTGAATACGTCACATCTATTTTATACATCGTTTCTTGTGATTTTGCTTTTTTGATAGTCGTTCCAAGACAACTAAAAACATCGTCTACTCGAAATGGAATAACAAATTCATCTAATTGATCAAAATCAATAATCTTTTCTTCTAGTTTAGGGTGTGTGAAGCCTAAAGGCTTTCGAACAAGGGCCGTAACCTTTTTATATTCCTTTTGATTAAGCAAAATCGTTATTAACTCTTTTCCGACAAGACCGGTTGCCCCGACAATTAGAGCCATCTTTTCGGTCATTTCTCCTCCTCCTTAGTACCGCGTTCGTTCATTTTTTTAAAAATTTCTTTTATGTGGTTGAGTTCAGAGTCAGAAAGCATTCCAAACATTTTTTTCATGATAAGCATTTTCTGTTTTCTTGCTTCCTCTAACAACGTTCTTCCTGTATCCGTTATTTCTAATACGATGGCTCTGCGGTCATCCTCAAGGTGACTTCTTTTAATGAAGCCATCTTTTACAAGTTTGTTTGTTAGAGCAGTAACACCACCCGTGGTTATATGAAGTTCTTGTGCAAGTTTAGATGGACGTTTCACCTTATCTAGTTCTAACAGTTCAAGAATGAGAACATGTGTAGGAGAAAGACTAATTTGATTATGATTGTTCCATTCATTCGACCAATTTCTAGCAGCGAGAATAAAGGCCTCATAGAGTTCAAACATATCGTCACTCTTAGATTGAACCATCTGCAAGACCTCCTTTATTTATTAGTTTTACCGATTAAGGTTTGCACTAATTTTCTTGGTAAAAATCGCATAGAGTGGATGGCTGCCCTAAACTTAAATCCTGGTACAACCACAGGCTCCCCTTTTAACATCGCTCGGTATCCACTAAGTGCGACGTCTTTGGCTGACAAACCAATACTATTAAATTGCTCTATTTCCGCAACCTTTGCTGCTTTGGCAAAATTCGTTTTCGTCGGACCAGGGCAAAGTGCGGTTACTTTGATGTCGCCTTGCTGTTTCAATTCAGTATTTAATGATTCGGAAAATGAAAGAACAAAAGCTTTGCTAGCCCCATAAACACTCATCTTTGGAACCGAAAAAAACGAGGCAATCGATCCAACATTCATAATACGTCCATAGTGGTTCTTTACCATATCCTGAACAAATAAATGCGTAAGTTTCGTTAAGGAAAACATATTTAATTGCATCATAGTAAGCTGTTTGTCCAAATCTAATTCAATAAAATTTCCGGACATCCCAAATCCCGCATTGTTTATTAAAATATCAACAGAACTTCCTCGCTCTTTAATTTCCGTATATAATTCCTGAGGAGATTCAGGCAGAGAAAGGTCCTTCGCAATCGTCATGATTTTTATAGTTGATTGACCTAGCTCCGTTTTCATTTCTTCTAATTTTTCTTTGTTTCTTGCTACAAGAATCAAGTTGTAATTATGTTCAGCAAAAATTTTCGCTAATTCATACCCTATTCCACTACTCGCACCCGTAAGCAAAACTGTTTCATTCGCCATCATTCACCTCATATTTGTTTATCAACTAAGTAACTTACTACTAAGTAATTATACATGGTAATGCTAGCAGAGCAAAACAGATTTATTGTCAGAACCTAATAAAAAATAGCTTTTTTGTTTAAAAGTAATACGATATATACCTTGATTTAGATGATTAAAAGAACCAGTGAACACCACATAGACAATCCCAACAATAACAAGGATTCCAAGCAATGGAAAGTCCCAAAGCTCAACTAAGCCATGATTCTGAAAAATGTAGTCTACCATCTTCGTTCCTACCTTTTGTATAAGCTTTTAAAGCTTTTATATTTTTAAGGCTTAATACTTTCCAAATAATCTCCAATGTTTTCCTCCGTCATCCCACCAGTAATCACATCAACGATCATTCCATCCTTATCTATTAAAAAAGGCGTAAGCAACGGACTAACGTTATATGCATCAAGTACGTTTGAACCCCGGTCAATAACAACTGGGAATGATAAACCACCAACCCTCTGGACAAATCGCTTTACACTTAGTTCTGGTTCATCCACATTAACTGCCAAAATTTCAATTCCTTGATCCTTGTAAACTTGGTATTGACTTTACATATAGGGCATCTCTTTTTCACAAGGAGGACAATACGTTGCCCAAAAGTTTAAAAATACACCTTTGCCTCTTAAACTCTCAAGTTCTATTTTATCCTCATTTAAATCAGATAAGATAAAATTGGGTGCTTTGTCTCCGACAGAAAGCATATTAGAGTCGTTAAAAAAGGCTGTATAAAATGTATAACCAATTGCAGCAAATAGAATAAGTAGTATAATTTCTACTCATTAAACGTTTTTGTTTTTTGTGCATCACTACCACCTCTTACATCTTTAAAATCACCAATACGTGAGTGTATCTAAAATACCTAAAACGATCATTAAAATACCCGCAATCCGCTGGATGATCTTCCCGACCATACGACTTTTTTTCATCAGAGCACCATTTAGACCAAAATACCAAATTAAAAATATTGCTAAAATAAACGGAATCGCGGTTCCAATTGCAAATATACTTGGAAGAACAAATTCATAACTTTTTAAGACTGCCATTGGCATTAGTAACATAAAGAATAAAAGAAACATTGTTGGGCAAAAACCTAATGAAAAGCTACTGCCTAAAAAGAAAGCTCTCCCTTTACTTTTTCCATAAGATTTGTCCCGTTTTTTTATAAAAGAAAAAGACCATGAAAATTTGAAAACGCCTAATAAATAAATTCCAATAAACCCCAAAAACGGACCTAGTAATTTACGAATCCATGGAAGATACCCTGTTAATTCTCTTTGAAATTCAGAGCCCAATAACCAAACAATAAAACCAAGGCCTGAAAAAACGACTATTTTTCCTAGTAGATAAAAAAATACTTCTCCTAAGGGAATATTTTTTTGAATGATCGATTTCCATAGAGTGTAATCGCACTAATATTCCCTGTGAATTGTATAAGATTAGGAGGGTTTTAAATTTTCCACTTTTCTAAACAATAACTTTTTTGATTTGAGGTCAAAAAACGTCATTAGAATTACTGATAAAAGGGTTACAGTCCAACAGTAAAATCAAATAAAAATCTTGGAGAATCCCCTCGCAAGAACCCAAACTAATTCGTCCAATTGAATACAAAATATTATAGATTAAGAAGACTACCAATGCAGGGAGATTATAGACCATCTCGTCTTCCAAACCGTCTCTATCAATGTAAGCAAACTCCAAGAGTAAAAACAGGACATCCGATTGCGATCTTTTTAGTTTCTCTTAATAGCCGCCCCCTTAAGAGCATTCTATTGCATTGACCTTTGACAGCATCCACGGTCTTTTAGCTAATTCTTATAAGAAAGTCCCGCCTTGTTCCTACATTAGTCGGTTTTAAACGAAAGCAGTATAAATAAGAACCTGATAAAGATGCTTAACATCCCAATGACGATTAGTTCCGCTATCGCAGTAGTAAGGCTAAACATTAGTCATCCCTCTCCTCTTCAGCTTTGCTTGGCCCGGTTCTCTTTTCTTTTAGTTCAAAGTAAGCTTTTACAGCGTCTCTTGCTATATGCTGTGCCATTCCTTGTCTCGCTCCATTGATGTCTAGTTTCGCATGAGGAACCACGACAGCAAAAGCAATTTCTGGATCATTAAACGGGGCATATCCAACAAAGGTTTGTGTCTCTCCATCAATGACAGTCGTTTTTTCCCCCTGTTGAACGCCAACCTTGACTTGAGCTGTTCCCGTTTTTCCTGCAACCTCATATTGTGGACTTTCTGAGAATCTCGCGGCTGCATTTCCATGGGTAACGACACGCCTAAGACCTAATTGAGTTCGTTTTATATGTTCATTGCTCATTTCAATTCTATTTAAAACTCTCGGCTCAAACTTATGAATAATTGCCCCATGTTCATCTATGTCAGCAACTGGTTCTCGAATTTCCGTTACTAGATTTACTTTCATGCGATAACCATCGCTTGCAATTGTGGCGATATATTGGGCGAGCTGTAGCGTTGTATAAGTATCATATTGACCAATCATCAAATCAAGTAACTTTCCTCCATTTGTATTCTCCCCTTGCATCCCGTTGAAGGAGGAAGGCAAATCAATCCCTGTTTCAGCACCTAATCCAAATTGAGAAAAGCTGTTACGAACCACGTTATAAGCATCCGCTATCGTTAAACTGGTCCACCCGCATTGCGTATTAGGGCCGGCGTAATAGCAATTGGCTAGTCTCATTCCGATTTCAAACATATACACATTAGATGATTGTTCAAGAGCATAAACATCATCAATCCAACCAAACCCTCTTTTATTCCACGTTCCTTTTGGTGGCGTTGAGGGCAAATAAATTGTTCGGTCATTAAATTTAGTTCCTGGGCTAGTAACCCCCTCTTGAAATCCAGTCAAAACGGATGCCGCCTTCACGGAGGAACCCATTTCGAATGCTTTATTTACAACTCCTACATGATCGGCCATGTTAGAATTTTCTCTTTCAACTGAATCTAGAAATCCGGCCATCGCCAATACATCACCGGTCCGTGGATGTAAGATTACCGCATACGCAGAACGGTCTTTAATAAACGAATGTTTGCCAGCATCCATCTCATTGTCTAAAATATCTTCTAGCTTTTGCTGCAGTTCCATATCGATTGATAAAATAAGATCATTCCCTCTTTGACCATCCTTTTCAAATAAATGTTCTCCTACCAAATTCTCTCCCTCTTGACTCGTTACAGCCTTTACTCCTTTTAGCAACTCTTCATATTGAGCTTCTAAATAACTTGTTCCTACTACCTCATTTCGTTCATAGCCTCTTACCAAATAAGAAGGAAGCTTTTCACTTGGAATCAAGTTTACATTTCCAAAAAACCCTCGAAATGCATCTCCATAAGGATAGATTCTGCTAGAATCTAACTGAATGTCAATCCCAGGTAACAGGTCTAAGTTTTCACTAATTAAGTGTGCTTCTTCATCGGTCAACCCGCGCTTGATACGCTGAGGGGCATTGGCTGTTCCTTGAACCATTTCTCGAAATATCGCAATTATTTTTAGCTCTTTATCACTAATTGTCTTCAGATGTTTCTCCGTTATTGCTTCCACTTCTAATCGATACAATTTAGTATGGCTGTCTACGTTGTTACGTACTTCCCTGCTTACGAGTTGATATCTCTCTTCTTCCGCCATCGTTACCAGAAGATAATCTTTCTTATCTCTTTCCGTCACTTTAGATGTATCAATCGTTAAGAAGGGTTCAAGTGTTTGAGCTACTTTTAATACGGCGGATGGACGTGTATTTTCTGACGGCATCATATAAGTTACCGAGAACTCTACCTTATTGTTAACAACAATCGTTCCATACCGATCCACCATCAATCCACGAGGTACATCCGTTTGAAACATTCGTTCTTTCATGTTATCTATCTGACTTGCAAATGCCTCACCATTTATAATTTGGATGTATCCGAGTCTAAAAATAAGTGAGGAGAATAATAGAAATATCGTTAAGAATAAAATGTTGAGTCGATAGGTATAGCTTACTCGTCTTTTTTTCTCCATTTTTCTTCCTCTTTTTCTTTCACTTAAAGCTTGAATGAATTTTTATTAAAGCAATTCTTCAAAAATCTCCATAACCTTAGGAACAACATATTTACTGCCACCGCGAGTTTCTGCATTTTCAATCATCATTAACATAATTAAATCCGAATTATCTGGGTTGACTGCAATAAATCCGCCGGTTTCTTTCCCTGCTTCTTGTTGAGATTGTTTATATTCTGTGGTCCCTGTTTTTCCCGCTAGCCTAATCTGTTCTAGCTTCGAAGCGGCACCGGTGCCCCTCTCTACAACCGCTGTTAGATCTGCAAGTATTTTCGCTGCTTGTTCTTCACTTATAATAGACTCTTTCCAGATGGAGGGAATTTCCTCTTTATATAAGAGGGGCTTAGGAATAACACCATTCGTAACAAATGGCGCGTACATTAAAGCTAAATGCAAAGGAGTCACAAGTAATTCCCCTTGCCCGTAGGCCGTGTCTGCTAATTGAATTTCTGAATTCATGCCGTCATTATGAACGGTAGACATCGACATCCCATACGAAAACGGGAGCGTCTCGTTAAATCCAAAAGCATTCAAGCCTTTTATAAAATTGTCGATCCCAATTTCTAAGGCCATTTGGGCAAAGTAGATATTATCTGAATGGACTAACGCATCTGTCAAATCAACGGGATTAACAGCCGTCACTCGCGTAACAGCGTAATTACCCCAAGATGGGTCCTTCTGCCACTGTTTCCCTTCTATATTTTTCTTTTCAAAAGGATCCCAATGATGATTTAACCCAATTGCTGCGGTTATTGGTTTCATGATAGACCCTGGTGCATACGCTTGAGTAAAGCGATTTAGCAGAGGTTTATGTTCATTTTCATTTAAACTTTTCCACTTCTGAGATGATAGTCCAAGGATGAAATCGTTAGGGTTATACGCAGGGGAGCTGACTAATGATAAAACCTCTCCTGTTTTTGGATTCAATGAAACGGCTGTACCCGCCTCCCCATCAAACTTGTTGTAGATTATTTCTTGCTGGTGGGCATCAATGGTGAGTTGAATATCCCCCCCGTTCACAGCCTCCTTCCTTGCAATCTCTACCTTGCTCTTTCCTAGTGAATCGACAATATAAATAGAACACCCTTCTTCTCCGCGCAGCTTATGTTCTAATATCTTCTCAAGTCCAGCCTTCCCGACTTTATCGTTCGCCGTATAGCCATGATCACTTAGCTTTTCAAACTCTTCAGAAGTGATTGAGCCAATATACCCAATCAGGTGGGCGCTCGCATTTTTGTAAGGATACACTCTTGCACTTACTTCTCGGTATGTCACACCTTGTATTTCACGTAATGCCTCTAACATGTCTTCTTGATCTGTTGGAATAGCTGAAAGAGGAACAAACATATCTGGTTTTACCCATTTTTGATTAAGGGTCTCTACTATCGACTCTTCAGGGTGATTTAGAACGTTTGCAACTTTAGCTACTGTTATCTGCTCAGATTTCATTCGCTCAGGAACAATTCCGATTTCATAGTTCAGGCCATTTATAGCTAATCCCAAATGATTTCTGTCAAAGATCTCCCCCCTTTTAGCCTGCAGAGTTTCGATTCTCACTTTATCTCCCTCATCCAATTGTGGAAAAATTAATGATGGAGACCATGCGACATGCCATTCTTTTTCCTCTTTATCAAAAACCATCTCTACTTCAGAATGAGTGGTTACTTCTCCTGCTAACGTCATCATCGTTTGCTTGAACGGGATGGTGACAGACTCATTTTTTGATATTTTTTCTTCGTCTTGTTCTTTTGCTATCTGTTCTATTTTAATTTCCTCTGCTTCAATCCCACTATGGATTTTTTCATAGCGTTCTATAAAATGATTAGCTGAAATTGCTTCCTTAGATGACCTTGTTAGAAGTTCATACATTTCGTGATAGTTACCATTTTCCAAGAAAGTTGAAAAATGCATAAAACCTTCTTCTGGTGAGTTTTTTTCTTTAGTGCAACCGACAAGAACTTGACAAAGAACGATTAGTGCTAAAAAAAGTAAGGCTCTTCGTTTCTTCATAATTCATTCTCCTCTAAGACATATTGGGACTTCATGGTATGTAAAAAGTTCAACTTTCCTCTTTAAGAAACACATCTCATTCCTCTATCTTTTAAATATTACATATGTAGTATTTAAAAGTATTACACGTGTAATATTTAAAGTCAATATCTTTTTTTCTTTACTTAGGTTAGTAAAACTTTTTTAATTCAATCGCAAAAAACCCCAGATTATCAAATCTGCGGCTCATTCATATACACTTGATACTACCTAACAACTTTTATAACCCGATTAATACAGCTCTTCCTTCTCTAAAATGGAAAGAGCGATTTTCGCTGCAGAGCTTCCACCTGCCTGCTTTTCACCTTGAATATGAACGGCAAAAAAGATCGTATTATCAACAGTTTCTACATACCCCACAAACCAACCATCAATCTGTTCTCCATTTAAAACAGCCGTTCCCGTTTTTCCAAATAGACGCTTACCCTTTTTCTCTTCTAGAAGTAATGAGTCTTTGACAATTTGAATATTATCTGGCTCAAACATAAATTCATTATCGTAAAACTTTCTTAATAGGTCTACCTGCTCCACAGGAGAAATTGTAAGAGTTCCATCTAGCCAATAATCAGAGAGATTACCAGCTACATGACGGTTCCCATACTCTATTTCATTGAAATAACTTTGCAGTTTTTCTATGCCTATTTGTTGGTCAAGTGCCTGAAAATACCATGACGCAGAGCTTTTCATAGCAGAGAATAAATCATGATCCTGGTTCCACTCCTCATATGGTTGTGGCGTCCCATCCCAAATCAGCTGAGAATCGTCTCTAGTAATGATACCAGTCTCTAGTGCAAACAATGAATTGAAGATTTTATAGGTCGAAGCAGGTGCGTATCTAGTCGTACTCTCTTCCTGATTATATATACTGTACTGTTTCTTACTCGAATCATACAACACGGCACTTCCTGAAAACTCATCAAAAAGGTTGATGTAATCTTTGTTCTTCATAGTAGCACTCCCGAAAGAATGGTTTTCTTTCGGGAGTGCCAAAGCAGAAAGCGTTGGAGCACTAACCAATAAAAAACAAAAAACAGCAATTAACACAAAAATACTTTTCATCTTTATCCGCTGGGATTCTACTTCAAAATTAGTAATCCCTACAATACGCCTTTTCACTTGCTTGAACGGACTGCTGATTTCCGAAGCCGCTAAAAACGAGGGTCGGCCTTGAGAAAAGGAGGCAAATTTTAAGATAACCTTACCGTATTGTAGGTGTAAATCCTGATTTAACGTTTTTAAGACGGCATAATCGCAAGAAATCTCCATCTCTGTTTTCAATTCTCGTAAAAAATACCAGACGATTGGATTAAACCAATAAACCGTTTTAACAAGGAACATAAAATAATTTACTAGCATATCTTTGCGTTTACAGTGGTATAACTCGTGCAGCAATACACATTTCACCTCATCCACCGAAAGCATGGACATCTCTTTTGGCAAGACAATGTACGGCTGGAAAACCCCAAAGGTAAGCGGCGATTTAATCCAAGAGCAATACCCTAGCACCACCGTTTTATGAATAGCTAATTCCTCTTTACAACGATTAAAAAGCATGATTAACTCTTTATCTTTAACAACCTGCAAACTTTTCTTCATTTTCCCTATTCTTACGTTGCTATGTAAAATGACTGTTAACATACTAATTATTCCTACTACCCACACTAGGAAAAAGCCAGCATCCAGTATCCCCATAGAAGACTGCTCAATTGACATTGAAAAGTCTTGCAGCCAATTGGCACCATGATTCATCGTATCTGTCGTTCCATCATCGGCATGATTATCAGCTTTTATCGAATGGTTTGCTCTAAAATTTATGAGCCAATTTTCAACTAAATTTATATTAAAATAACGAAAAGGAATAAAAGGAGCGACTAAAATGAAAAGTGTAATTAAACTAATATGATAGTGAGCGCTAACCGTAATTTGCTTATTCGCTGCTTTCTTTAGTAAGAGAATCATGCCTAATATGACGGATACTAAAATATTACTGATAAGAAAGAGAGTAAAGAAAGAATCCCCCATGTTATTCCTTCTTTCTATTCTTACGTTCTTCTAAGATTTCGTACAACTCATCAATTTCTTCTTCCGATAGTTTATCTTTTTCCAAAAAATTTAACACCATTGAATTAAGGGCGCCATTATAAAAACGATTTAAAAAACTATGGCTCTCGCCTTCTACATAATCACTTTCAGCTACATTTGGTGTGTAAACAAAAACACGCCCTTCTTTATGATTACTTAAAGCACCCTTTTTAATAAGCCGTAACAACATCGTTTGAATTGTTTTAGGACTCCATGTACTCACATGGGACAACGTTTCAATCACTTCATTCGTATTGATAGAAGGATGCTTCCAAATAACTTTCATCACTTCTAATTCTGCTTCTGAAATTTGAGGCAACTTTTTCATCTAACCCACCCTTAAACTTACGATTGTAATACTTCCATTATATTGGTCGTAGTTTATGACGTCAATGAAGATATAAGGTAAAGGTACCAGTTGATTATTTCGTTAAAGGGAATTCTTTGCGTAACTTCACGCAGGAGATCAAATGGTGTACTAGCGGAGATAGACATCAATTTTTTCTACAGTAGAAAAAAAGATTCAAATAAACATAAATAAAAGGTATTCAACCGCAGTTTTTTTAAAACACTGCGGTTAGATACCTTTTATCCTTTATAGTTCTACAACTGCTTTGATTACTTTGTTTTCTGGAGCGAAGAAGCTTTCGAAGTCATCAATTAAGTTTGCTAAGGTCGAACGGTTTGTGATTAATGCATCGACATTCACTTGCTTGTTCTCGATGCAGTTAATAACATAGCTAAAGTCTTCCTTTGTTGCATTACGTGAACCTAGTAAACTCATTTCCCGTTTATGAAATTCAGGGTCATTAAATGAGATTTCATCCTTTACTAGCCCTACATACACTAATTGACCGCCATGACTAACTAGTTGGAAAGCGTTGGTCATCGATGCTTTGTTTCCCGTTGCATCAAATACAGTTGTAGGAAAATCTCCATTTGTTAGCTTGCTTACTTCTTCTACTATGTTGTTAGAGGCATTAACCGTCCCATCAACATCTGCCCACTCTTTGCAAAATTGAAGACGGTCCTCATTAAGGTCCATTGCAATCACCTTAGCACCAGCGAGCTTAGCAAATCTCATCACACCTAAGCCAATTGGTCCCGCACCAATCACTAATACGGTTTCCCCTTTTTGAATTTTTGAACGTTTAACGGCATGGGCACCAATACTTAACGGCTCAACCATCGAAGCTTCATCAAGACTAATCTGGTTTACTTTAAGTGTATGGTCACTTGGAACGAGGAGGTATTCTCTCATACCGCCATCCAAATGAACGCCTAGTACCTTCATATTGGTACAGCAGTTTGTTTTTCCACTGCGACACGCAATGCAGGTACCGCACTCCATATAGGGAATGACTGTTGCTAAGTCTCCAGACGAAAAACCATCCACTGCTGCTCCAACCTTCACGACTTCGCCAGCAAGCTCGTGTCCTAGTATTCGCGGATAGGTGAAAAAAGGCTGCACTCCGTTATATGCATGGATATCCGTACCACAAATTCCAATACGCTTTACTTTTAATAGAATTTCCCCTTTTCCGACTTCTGGGATTTCCTCTTCCATTTGTTTAAATTGTTTTGGTTCCTCGCAGGTGATTACCTTCATCGTTAATCCTCCATCTCTATGTTTAGCTCTCCACTCAAACTATCTGTTTTTTTGTGAAACATTTCACAAAAATTGTTTTATTTTTATTAGCTGAGGACGGCATTATCACAACGCCGTCATTTTTTTATATGGATTGTTTGTGATTCTCTCTCTTTTATCACTTAAAACAATACCGTTGGTAGCCACATCGATATTGCTGGGAAAAATGCTACGATGATTGCTGCAATAATAAGGACTAAATAAAATGGTAGTATTTCCTTCATAAACTCTTCTATTTTTGCACCAGTAATTGCGCAGGTCGTAAACATAATCGTGCCAAGTGGTGGTGTAATTGTACCGATGCTTAAGCATAGAATGAAAAAGATACCAAAATGAACCGGGTCAATTCCATATTGCATCAGCATTGGCATAAATAATGGCGTTAAAATAATTAAAGCAACATTTCCTTCGATAAACATTCCTACAATGAGTAAGAAAATCATCACAACAAGCAGAAACATATATGGATTACTAACGAAGCTTGTTACAAATTCTGTTAATTTCTGCGGAACTTGCTCTAATGTTAAAATCCACGCAAACGCTGATCCTGCGGCAATGATAATCAAAATAGAAGCTGCAGTATAAACTGTCTCAATGAGGGCTTGAATTAATTCACTAAATTTTAATTTACGAAATACAAGTAATCCTAAAAATAACGCATATAGAACAGCAATCGCTCCGGCTTCGGTCGGGCTAAATATACCAAATCTGATCCCACCAATAATAATAACTGGTAATAATATCGCTAAGATGGCATCTTTAGAAGCAATCACAACCTCTTTTACTTTTGGACGTTTTGCATTCAAATTAACTTCATAGCCTCTTTTTCTAGCAATTAAATCAACTAGTACTAGCATTAACAAACATAATACAATACCTGGAATAACCCCTGCTAAAAATAGTTTACCAATGGAGACGTTCCCGACATATCCGTACATAATTAACGCAATACCTGGTGGAATAATCGGTGTAATCAGAGAAGAAGCTGCTGTTAGGGCTGTCGCAAAGCCTTTTGAATAGCCACGCTTTTCCATTTCAGGAACCAATACTTTTGATTGCATCGCCGCATCAGCAATATTAGAACCGGACAGACCACCCATCATCGTACTCAGCACTACGTTCACTTTTGCCATACCACCTGGTAAATGACCTGTTATAACATTGGCGAAGTTTAACATCCTTTGGGTAATGCCTGTATAATTCATTAAAACCCCAGCTGCTACAAAGAAAACAATTGCCAATAGTGGATAAGATTCAACCCCGCCTACCATTCGCTGAATTAAGACCATGCTTGAAAAATTATCATTAAACATAAAGTAGACAAAGCTACTTCCAATAAGCGCAAATGAGATCGGAACATTCAGGAAAAATAAGATTATTAAAACAAAGAGTGTAACAAATAAAGCCATTTTAGTTTTCCTCCTTATTCCTAAGCGCTTTAGCTTCGTTAACTAAATGAATTGTTAAATGGACACAAGCCAATAGCCCTCCAAGTGGAACAGCGATATCAATAGCTGTATAGCTAATACCTAGAACGGGTGTAATTTTTAACTTTGCTTGAATGGCAAATTGCAAGCCCATAATTAAGAAAACAACGATGCAAACAAAATAAATCGTAAAGTAACGAAGTGCTTCGGCGACAATCCGTACAGAATTAGGCATTCTTCGTACAAAGTAATCGATTCCGATATGCCCTTGCCGTTTCATCGTAGAGCTGACGCCGACAAAAATTAACCAAACAAACAATCCCAACGTCACTTCTTCAGCCCATGCTAACGGACTATTCACGACAAATCGTAGGAAAACACTTACAATAGTGATAATAATAATGCCTGATAATGCCGAAACACTGATTACATCATCAATATTTAATACCCACTTTTTTAATAGTTTCCCCATAGGTCTCCTCCTATTTTTTAAAAGGGCCCTAAAGGATGAGGACCCTTACATTCCACCTAAATTATCGATTGTTTAATAGTTCTTGAACTTTGTCATGCAAACCAGGAGTCCAGTTTGGAAATGCATCATAAACACTTTGTGCTTTTTCTTTAAATGGCTCTAAGTCAACTTCATTTATTGTAATTCCCTCTGCTTCGAAATCTGCAAGAATTTGCTCTGACAGCTCTTCTGAAATTTCACTTCCATATTCAGTTGCTTCGTCGCCAGTTTCTTTTAGAATCGTCACAAGGTCTTCTGGTAACTCGTTTAAGAATTCCGTTCCTGCAATCCAAGGACTGATAATTTTTGTATGTTCTGTTAATGCTAAATATTTAGCAACTTCATTTGTTTTTGAACCTTGCAGTACAGGTAATGGATTTTCTGCTCCATCAACCATTCCTTGTTGTAATGATGTATAAAGGTCGGCTAGTGGCATTGGAGTTGGTGATGCACCTAATGCCTCAAATACGTTAATATACATATTGTTATTAGGTACGCGGATTTTTAAGCCTTTTAAGTCCTCAGGCGTTTTTACTTCCTTCGTCGTCATCAGGTGACGCTTCCCGTAAATCGTTTTTGTTGTTACGATATCTAAACCATTTCCTTCTAATTCAACCTCTAATTCTTTAAACCAGTCAGTTGTTGTTAAGTAGAAAAGGTCATCAAAATCATCTGTTAAGTAAGGAGCTGTAAAAATCCCAAGGTCTGGTACATAGTCCATAAGAAAATCATAACCAGTTAAAATAACAACATTGCTTCCCATAATCGCTTGCTCAACAACGTCCTTCTCAGAACCTAATTGAGAACTTGGATATAACTTCAGCTCTAATCTGCCTTCACTGCGTTCTTCTGCTAACTCTTTCCACTTTTTAGCTGCTTCATCAATGGGTTCACCCGGTTGATTTCCATAAGCAATATTAATAGAATATACTTCTTCAGTTCCGGTATTACTTGTAGAGTCATCATTTGATTCAGTGTTAGCTGAATCCGAACCACATGCACCTAAAATAGATCCTAAAACAATCATTGAGCTTAAAAATAAAGTAGAACGTAATTTTTTCATGTAATGCACTCCCTTTTTCATTTAATAGCAATCCAACTAGTTATCTCTAATGGAACGGTGGTACTTATTCTGCATAATCCACAGATAACTGACAAGTTTATCTCTTTAAAACGTCATTTTACTGTTTCAATTATTTAAGATACCATAAATTCATTCGACTTTTAATCTGCCTTTTAGAGAAATAACCGTCAATATATTCCAGTCCTTTATTGACTCCGCTTACAATGGAGCGTTTTCATAACTTACTATATGAACAGGTCTTTCCTCTTTCCGGTTTTCAATACGATATAGTTGAATTGCTTCTTTGTTAACGCTTACTATTTCAGTATATCAGCAATTATTGAAATAAAAATTGCGTATCATTGCAAAAATATACTCTTTTTTGATATTATTAATTTAACATTTTCTAAAATTGGTGGTGTTTTCTAATGAAGCCAGTACGTAAATCATTTGAACCTAAAAGCTTGTTTCCATTTCAAATTGTTTACCAAGATACCAAAACCCCTCAAAAAGAGTTACCCATTCATATTCATGATTGGTTTGAATTAGTTTATGTCTATGGCGGAAGTGGAACATTCTTTGTTGATAACTCAATTCAAGAGATGAAAAAAGGAGATTTGTTTGTCTTACCTGGCAATACGATTCATCACGCTATCCCAGATAAAGAAAATCCTATAACGTCTACGGCAATCTTCTTTAATCCAGTTCTTGTTCAACACCGTAATTTAGGAGATGCTTTTTCTTTTTTAGAGTTGTTTGAAAAAAGTCTTCGGCTCCGTAATTATCGTTACTCCATTCTAGAGCCACAGCAAACAGAAGTTGAGGACTTTTTAAAGGATATGCATGATGAAATGCTAAAAAAAGAAGTGGGTTTTAAGCATTCTGTGTTACTTCAACTCCAAATGCTGTTGCTTACGTTAAATCGTTCGATGGTTAATCAGGATGAGGGGGATGAGCGAATTAATATTTTGCCAAATTGGTTTAAGGACGTATTAGATCACATAGAGACTCATTACACTCATGAAATCTCCCTCGATTCGTTAGCTTCCTGTGGCAATGTTAGTACCGCACACCTTAGCCGTGTATTTAAGCAAATGACCGGTTTAAATATCACAGAATATATTGCAACGAAAAAGATATTACTAGCGAAAGACCTCTTGATTAAAACAGATGAAAATATTGCTTCAATCGCTGAGCAGTGCGGGTTTGAAAGTATACCTCATTTCTACCGTACCTTTAAAAAGTTTATTGGCATAACACCTGCTTCCTATCGAAAACATGGAAATGTGGGTCAACTTCTTAATTAGTATAAAATGCTACTTGTGACAAAGCTCCTATTTAGACCAATTTCTACATTCCCGGAAGGGTAGATCATGTTCTCTTATCGTTGCTAATCGACTAGTAAATCTTTTAATTTAGTGGAAAAAATAACATTTGCTTAAGGTCTGCCTTGCGTGAAGTCATTGCCTCCTCTCCTCTTTTAAAAAACAAAAGTAATCCACCCTTAAGCTTCACAAGGTGGATTACTTTGACCAGCTGCCCCTTTTTAGGGCAGTTCTATTGCATTGATTATAGATGTCCCCCCCCATCAGAGGTTAGCCATTATTATGCCGCTGATAAATTTGAAACATTAAAGCTTTTGCTTATTAAATCCCTTCACAATTAACCAGGCTGCCAAACTCATCTCATAAAAGAAAGCTTCAGAAATTTTTCACAATAAAAAAGGCACCCTCTTTTGAGAAGTACCAATAATTTAACTATTATACTATCCCTCTACCACAAAAAAGTCACACTTATAAAGATTCTTTAACCTTTTTGCTCTATCCATTGTTCACTCTTGTCGGAAGTGAACGAAAACGTGGATGCTCAGCAAGAATCGATTTTCTCATTTGCATGACGACAGGATGTTTTGATGAAAAAAACTGTTCTTTTGAATCGTAAAGCTCTATTAATTTCCCTTTTTCTAATACCCCTAAAGTATCAGAGATTGAAAAGGCAGCTTTAATATCATGTGTAATAAAAATATAAGATAAGCCAAAATCATCTTTTAATTCGTTTAATAATTCTAAAATTAAGCTCTGTGTAACCATATCTAAACTACTAACCGATTCATCTAGAACAATTAACTTCGGTTTAAGAGAAATTGCCCTTGCAATATTAATTCTTTGCAATTGTCCACCGCTAAATTCATGCGGGTATTTTTTTAAGTGCATTTCACTTAATCCTACTCGTTCTAATAGCGAAATAACTGTTTTTCTTTGTTCCCCAGTGGTTAGTTTTTGGTAGTTCTCTAATGGTTCACTTATAATTTGTTCAGCTGTCATCCGGGGATTAACCGATGAATATGAATCTTGAAAAACAACTTGTATATCGCGACGTATTTTTCGTTGTGTACGTTTATCGGCGTTATAAATATCATATCCTTGAAACAAAACCTGACCTTGTTGTGGAGGTTGTATGCCAAGAATCACTTTCCCTAAGGTGCTTTTACCAGCTCCACTTGTACCAAGTAACCCCAAACATGTTCCTTCTTCAACAGAAAAGGAAATATCAGTAAGCACTTGATTGGATCGAGCCTTCCACTTAAAAGTCTTCTTAGAATGATAGCTATGAGTTACATCTTTTACCTGTAATAAGCTCATTGGTTTCACCCCTTTTCAAAGTACAATCTAAATATCACAACATATGGGTGATAGTTTCTTGTTCAAGATGTAAGGAAGGCCTTGTTCTTAACAGCTTTTTTGTGTACTCATGTTGGGGGTTATCAAATAGTTTAAACACATTTGCAGTTTCGACAATTCTTCCATTTTGCATCACGATTACATCATCTGCCATTTCTGAAATCACGCCAAGATCATGAGAAATGAGTAAAATCGACGTTTTATATTTAGCACGAATTTCATCTAATAGACGAAGGACTAATAATTGGTTATGAAGGTCAAGTGCTGTAGTTGGCTCATCAGCAATAATAACAGAGGGGTGTAAACATGCGGCCATGGCAATCATCACTCGTTGAAGCATACCTCCACTCAAATGAAAAGGGTATTTTTTTAATAATTCACCAGAGTTTTCCAAATTTACACTTTCCATCGCATCAACCGCAAGCTCCTTAGCTTGCTTTTTGTTTAATGAGGTATGTGACCTAATAGTTTCAACAAATTGATGGCCAATTGTAAAGACAGGCGTAAAAGAATTCATAGGATTTTGCATAATAAAAGCAATATCCTTCCCTCGAATTTTCCGCATTTCCTTGTTTTCTAAGCCATTCAATTCCCTGCCTTGTAGTGTAATGCTTCCTTGGATGTTCATATTTTTCCGATCAAGTAACTGTAAGATAGACATACTCGTAACTGTTTTCCCACTACCGCTTTCCCCAACAAGACCCAGTACCTTTCCTTTTTCAATTCCAAAATTAATATCTTTAACAAGGGAGAACATACCTTCTTTTGTTTTCACTTGTACATGTAAGTCTCTAACATTTAAAATATTTTGCTCTTCTGTTCCCATTATTAACCAGTCCTTTTTAATTAACGGCGTGTAATGCCATAATGTTCTGATAGTGCTTCACCTAATAAATTAAAGGTAACAACTACTAGCATAATCATTAGACCTGGATACAGCATTAATGCTGGATTAGTTCTGATATAGGATTTCCCTTCGTGAATCATCGCTCCCCACTCTGGTGTAGGGGGTTGCACACCTAAACCTAAAAAGGACATAGAGGATAAATCCATAATCGCCCAACCCATTTCTAATGTTCCCATTACCGCTAGTGGTGGGAGGACATTAGGAATGATATGTTTCTTCATGATCGTCCATTGAGAAGAACCACTTATTTTAGCTGCAGTAATATAGTTCTGTTCTTTAAGACTTAAGACTACTCCTCGGATGATCCTTGCATAATAGACCCACTGTACGAAAATTAATGCCAATATGACTTGTTTAAGCCCCGCTCCCCAAATACCGACTAATCCAAGAACAAGCAAAAGGTTAGGGACTGCCATCAGACCATCAGCGACCCGCATTAACAGCTGATCAACCCAACCACCTTTAAAACCAGCAATAAGACCAATGATTAAGCCGATACTTAAAGATGAAATAAAAATCAAAGTAGCAAAACCTAGCGAAACGCGAGCGCCAAATAAGATACGTGATAACGTACATCTTCCTAAATGGTCTGTTCCTAATGGATAATCAAAAGAAGGAGACTGAAGTTTATGAGCTAAATCAACAGCAGTCGGGTCATTAGGTGCAAGCCATGGAGCAAAAATCGTGATAAAAAATAACATGCACACTATTAGAGAACAAAGAAAAATCACTTTTTGACTTCTGAACATAACTCGACACTTTGCAATCATTGATGGTGCCTTCCTTTTCTAGAAATACGTGGATCAATATACATTTGGATAAGGTCAACAATTAAATTGCTCACAAGAAATAAACCCGCTGCTAATAGTACATAGCATTGAATAACTGGAACATCGCGGTTAAAAATAGCCTCGATAAAATATCGCCCAAATCCTGGCCACGAAAAGACTGCCTCTACAATTATAGCTCCAGTCATAAGTTTTCCTAAATTGATTCCAAGGCCGGTAATCATAGGAGAAATGGCAATTCTCAATACATGTTTTCCCATGATGACTTTTTCATGAATCCCTCTCGTCCGCGCAAAAAGAATATAGGGCTCTTGTAAATGTTCTAGAACGCTTGCACGTAATAGCCGAGTATATAAAGCGATTAATGGTAAAGCCAACGTTACAGAAGGTAAAATTAAATGTTTCCAAGTTCCGATACCTTCTACTGGAAAAAGATCAAGTTTTACTGAAAAGAAAAAAATCAATAAATATCCAAGCCAAAAAGAGGGTATCGATGCCCCAAAAAAGGAGAGAACTCTACTAAAATGGTCAATTCCACTGTTTTTCTTTATACCAGCTAAAAACCCAAGAGGGACACTTACTAGGAGCGCTATTATGATACTGCCTAAAGTTAACTGAATTGTTGCTGGCAGTCGAGAAGAAACCTCTTCCCACACGGGTTTATTTGTAACATAAGATATGCCAAAATCAAATTGGCATATCTTAATAATAGAATTTACATATTGAACAAGGAGAGGTTGATCTAAGCCAAACTCCTGTCTTTTTTGGGCCAATATCTCATCTGTTGGTTGAATATGGGCAGCGGCTAAGTATGCCTCAGCGGGATCCACTGGTGATAGATTAATCATGCCAAATGTCAGTAGAGTGGCCAAAAGAAAGATAGGAACGATGGCGATGATTCTTTTCAAGATATAAATGCCCATAAAAACTCTCCTATCGCTTACTCGTCTACGCTAATTCCTATAAATGGATGTTCGTCTCGGTTAGCAGGGAATGTAAAATTAGAAACATCCTTTTGATAGATTGCTATTTTCTTAATATAAGAAATAGGTACAATTGCAGCCTGTTCTTGTAGTGAACTTAAAATTTCGGTGTACAATTGTTGGCGCACTTTTTCATCCGTTGTTTGTTTAACCTCAGTAATCTGATTCATTAACTCATCTTTGTTAGGATAAGCTGAAATAGCTTCGTTAAATCCAAATCCTTCTGTAGCAACAATGTTTACAAAAGTATGCGGATCATATGGAGCGCCATAGTTACTAAAGAAATTCATATCAAAGTCATTATCTTTGAATCTTTCTATTTGAGTGGTTAGCTCAACTCCGACAATATTTAAATTAACACCTATCCCTCTCCACTCAGATTGTAATGTTTCAGCCATTGTTTTTTGAATGGATTCAGCAGAGTTATACATTAACTCGATTTCAAGTGGTTGCCCGTCCTTTTCACGAATATCTTTTCCTTCTGGTAACGTCCATCCTGCTTCATCTAAGAACTGTTTCGCTTTTTCAACATCATAATTAACCGTGGTTACATCGACGCTTGAAGTGTAGGGGAAATTAGTTGGTAAGATATAGTCAGCCTTCTCTTCCAAACCAGACGTTACTCCCTCAACCATTGCTTCTTTATTAAAACCATAATGTAATGCTTGACGTACTCGTATATCTGAAAGCTGTTCTCTCGTCGTATTCATAACTAGTTGTCTTGTAGCAACTGGATCAGAAATATTAGTTTCATAGGAACCTGTAGATTCTAATTGGTTAAATGAATCTACATTGATAACACCTTCACCATATATTAGGTCTACTTCACCTTTCTCAAAGGCAAGTACGTGTGTTTCAGCATCAGGTATAACCTTGACTGTAATTTGTTCTACACTTGGGAGTTCACCCCAATAATTTTCATTACGTTTAAAAATAGCATATTGATCTACTTTATATTCATCCAAAACCCATGGTCCTGTACCGACTGGTTTTTCTACACCTTTTGATGTGTCACTATCATCAGGAAAACCAGCTTCTCCTAAAAACCGGACTGGACGAACGACAGCTAATTCCTGAATAGTAGGATAATACGGTTCCGTTAATGTTAATTTAAACGTGTACTCATCTACGACCTCTGTTTGATCAATCTTTGTAATAACACCTAACCAACTATGTAAATTTGCATTTTTTAGAATAGCATCAAAGTTCTTTTTAACAATCTCGGCATTAAAGCTTGTACCATCAGAAAAGTTCACATCTTGACGTAAATTAAATATATACTCTTTCCCATTCTTAGAAATATCCCAAGACTCAGCTAAATGTGGTTTTAGCTCTCCTCCATCTTGATAACTAACTAAAGGTTCATAAACCATAGATTGAGCAAATAATTGAGATGGATTATAAACATGTGGGTTCATTTCGCCTACATCTCTATGCCAAGCAACAGTAATCATATTTTTGCTTTCATTGCCAGTTGATGCATTTTCTACTGAATCACTTGAACAACCTATTAAAGTCATTGATAAAATTAAAACAATTGCAAATAAAAACAATGTTTGTTTTGTGGTTCTATGTATTGCCATAACATTTGTGCTCCTTTTATATTGAAATCGAAAATCATTATCAATTATAGGTAAAACAAAAGTGAATGTCAATTATACGTTTAGGACTACCGCTCATAAAATTATAGTAAACAAGAAGAGAAAATTATAGAGGGAAGTCAACCAAAATCGGTAACATTTCTCCAACAAACTGCCTACAATCACCTATGATAAAAAAACAGACCATCTAATTAAAAATGGCCTTAAAAAATTCGAATACACCTTCATCATCGGTTCAAGGATTTTGGAAAGGAATTGGATAAGGTCGGCAGGTTAATCCCCGAACGACCCCAACATTTGATTTAAAAACACTCATTTTGTTAATAGTACATCCTAACGTTTGAGCTAATTATTTTTTTCAGCTTCAATCATCACATTTTCAATCAAACATTCTCTATTTTTAGGTTCACTATGTTCCAGCGAACAACTAAATAAGGTTGTTTTACCTTCAATTTCCTAAATAACATCCAAAAAGAATGCTACACTCTATTTCATTCTTCCTCGATTTACAACATAAATATACTTAATCTTTAATATTATTACTGATAACGTCAATCCCCTCTTTGAAGGAGTGAAGTCAGTGAAGTACTTCATTGGTAAAAATCAAGATAACCATGCTCCTATTTCAAACGGTCATGTATTAGCTTGGATTCAACAGTATGATGTTGGATGTCGTCCAATAGATAAAATAAGTCAACTTTTTTTCGGAAACTTTGACCTGTCAAGTTCACTTTTAGATCCTCCCGGTTCTTATATTATAGCAAAAGATTTAAATGAAAAAATCTGGTACGATCCATATGGATATATTCAAGAAAAGTTGGGACAAATCGGGGAAATTATTTCGTTAAATAGTACGAAATACATTCACGGTTCTGGCATTTATGAAGTAGTCTCTCATAAAGGTAATACAGTAGTCAGAACAAAAACATGGGCTCCTCCTAACAGAAACTCCGTCATACGCTCTATCGAAGTTAAAACTCTCCGTAGCAACCCTTCAGAAGTGTCGATTTACCCTGTCGTACATTTAAAAAACATTGTTCAAAGAATTAATAACACCTTTATTTCTCGAATTTCTGAAAACCAGTGGCTTGCAACTACAGTTTCTCCCTCAGTTGAAGGAATGACAGGTAACATTTCTAAAGCTGTAACTAAAGGCGAGGTAACCATCTTTGAACACAGCTTGCTCCCTGTTCCATTGATTTTTTCCATTCCTGCAAAAAAGATAACAGGATCAAAATATAGTGATCCAGTCTTTCAAATATTTGCAGCAGGCGCTTCAAAAGAGGAGGCTCTACAAGAATTAGAGAATACATTAGTTCATATAAGACAAAGTGAACAACAAACATTAAAAGTATGGCAGACATGGCATAGTGAAACGGTAGAAATTGGTACACTCCCACCGAATCTAGATTATTTTTGGAGAGTCAGTAACACTTTAACAAAAATGAGCCTACAGAAAGATGGCACACCTATTATCATCGGATTTAAACCTTACCAAGGCAATGTATGGATTCGTGATAGCTTATGGATTTCTTCTACGTTAGCTCTGGTGGGGCATCTGGAAGACGCTGTAAATGCATTATACGCGACACTTAGTTATTTAATAGAACGCCCTGATGGTAATTATTATTTTGCTTATAATGTTGTCACACGTTTACCAAACGAGCATGCTTCTGAAAATGATACCACCGGACTCATTTTATACGGAATATGGCAAGTTTGCTCATTAGTAAAAGATCCTACAATTATATATGATATGTGGCCAATTATAACCCAATCGACCGAATGGATTTTGAAAAACCGTGATTCAAGCGGGCTTATCTTTCCTGATGCAGGCATTTGGGAAACGTTTGGCCCCCATTTAGGAGAAAAGTTCGAACATATGACATGGACATCAGCCATTTCAGCATTTGGTTTAATTAAAGCAGCCGATATGGCGGAGGTTATCTTTGAAAATGAGAAAGCAAGTCGATTTAGACAAGGAGCATCTGAATTAATTCAGGCAATTCATAGACATAACGTCCATAATGGAATTGTAACTCGGTCTATGGAGACAAAATTATTAGATGCTTCTGTTACTCTATTCTTCTCTGAGTTTCCTATATTTCCAAAAGAGTGGATGAAACCTACACTTAGGGCCATTCAGCAAAGACTTGAAGATCCCTTCATTGGAGGTATTTGGAGGCATGAGAGTTTAACTACAGAAGAAGGCGATTTAAAGCCGTGGACAGGACCAACCTTTTGGTTAGGTGAAGCACTCCTAGTTAACAATGATGTAAACCAAGCTTGGACATATTTTAATCATAATTATAATAACAGTGCTTTTTGTGGACTTTTACCTGAATTATTATATAGCAGAGGTCGTCCAAGAGGGATTGGGATGCCAAGTTATTCTCAATCAGGTGTGATTAGATCGCTATTGTTATATAATAATTTATATGATGGAAAGGGATTGTAATTTTCATAAAGGGAACTCAAGGCTTTTTTACTTATCGATTTGCTTCCGCTTAGGTGAAGTTTATTTAACTTTTACATTCTCCTTTAGAACCTCATTTGCTTATGATACGGTTCTCCTTAGTCTATCTAAATGAGGTTTATTTAGATTTTCCATTTGAAAACGGTATTACTATTGGAAACTCTTCTACTAAAGGACCATATTTTATGGAATACTAAACTTCTTAAAAAACGACATGAACAATAAAAAGCCAGTTGTTTATACGGACTAAACAACTGGCTTTCCTTGTAAAACGAATTTTCTTAAATCTCCATTCCCTAATTAGTAGACTTTTAAGGTAAAGCTTAAATGATGATCGCTATTACGACAGTGGAATAGTTTGAGTCTTTTGTCTAACATAATTTCATTTTACGTAATTAGATGTAGGAAAGGGCCGGTACTCATTTCACCATTGTTCGCCCTCTTAGATCTAATATTAGCATTTAGAGGAACTACTTCCTACAATGATTAATAAAATAAACAACACAACAATTAATATAAAGCCGTGCCCACGAGTAGGTGCGGCATAACCATATCCGTAAGCAGAGGCAGTATAAGGTGCATCCGTTACGCCAGCAACCATCGTAGGGGGGATATTGGGCGGTACATTGGCTCCTGCCATCATAGTAGGGTGGATGTTTGGCGGTACATTGTTACCATACATATTCTCAGCACTTCCTTTTCGGTTAGTATATTACATTATACTCACCTAGTTAAAATATGAACCTGTCTAGCTGCTAAATGGGTGGATGTCACCGTTTTTATTAAAAAATCTAACATGGTAAAAAATTAATCATGAATGTTTATTCAGATAAAACTGATAATGAATACTGGAAATGGAACAAAGATTATGGTGTATAACAGTTTTTGGATTTTTATAGGAGCTGCGATCACTTTGTAAAGTGAAAAGCTTATGCATCGTTGCAGGAGAAATTCTTGTGATTTCATTTGCTAAATATGCCGGTTGTGTACTTTCTGGAAATCTTTGTGAATTTAAAAATTGTATCATCTGTTCGGCAGTCATGATACCAAATCCATGTCCAAAAAATGTTCCATCGCTTAACACGACGGCGTTTTCTCCCCGATACCATGGTGTATTTGGATGAAAAGCAGGATTATTAAAATACACAACATCCCCTGGCAAAAAACGATTCGAATAGAAGGAGTGTAATTCTAAGTCAGGATCTGTATGCCAACTGTATAAATAGAGGTTTTGAAAAATAGCATCGAAACGACGTCTCCCGATACTTTTTAAGATGGCCTGGTAATAGATAATGATGATTGCAGTCGCGCATTCAAATGCATAAAGGGAGCCGTTCCGATAAATATCTAGAATGGCATCAGATGGCCTGACACCTGACCTTAACAAAAAACCTCCAGCATATGTTAATGTCCAGTATGAACGATTACAACGTGCATTTTCAAAGATGGTAAACTCCACTTGACTCGCATTCATTTCATTTGCGCTATCCATAATATTTTTTCGACTGTTGATTTCAAATCTAAGTTCATTCATGGAAGGATAGGAAAACAATTCAGGAGAATCAAGCATTTGTTTAATGATTACTCTTTCTACCCTTCCGACGTCCGTCGTGCTATCTAATGAAAACGCCCTTCCAGCTACTTGTATCATGTCATTCCCCATTTCATTTGATAGATGGTTTCTTCTCTAACGCTTCTTTCCTGGAATCATTAAGCAATCTATCGCATCTATATCTAACTTTATATGATAAGGAGGTGGAATACTTGCTACTGGGTTTTATGTCGGTTCGGCTTTAGAGTATAGTTTTTACAGGAATAAGTGGGGTGGGGACTGAGATTAGTCGTGCAGTTTCACTATCCAGACCGACATTTTCAGGAAGAGTGACGCCCCCCATTTGTTATATTTCCCATAAAAAAGGGCCACAATAAGGGACCGCATCTTAATTGCAATAATAGTTGTTGTATACGTTCACTCAATCAAACAACTTTAAATACCAATTATAATTCAGAGTGATTTACAAAGAATAAAAACCTCATTTTTGAAATTGTCTCTTTTCGGAGAATGGGTTTTCGTAACAGGCGCGCAACGTGTGGAGCCATTGCTTCTTCCTCGAAACTGCTAAAAGGGACTTTTTCATTGGCCCGAATTTCATGTCTTTTTATGATAAATTACCTGCTAATATGCTTGTCGCATTTCATGATAAAATACTAAGAAATATAGAAAGGGCGTTCAAACTGAACGAATGTACATAGGAATAGACTTGATACAACCCTAACATAATCGCCACTTGACTACGCTTCCATGAACTCTTTAAACTCTCATAATTACCTTCTTTTATGTTATTTATAATCCATTTGAAGAACCTCCAATAAAAAGCTATATATTGAGGTTTTTATTATAATGAATTTCCATCCATAATTTCACACGCTTATTTTCACTATACTGCTCTTATTTGAATTACTGCATTTGCTCCACTGAAAAAAGTACCCTATTATCGTAATAAAATCCCCCTACAAAAACTACCTACTCAAAAATGGAATATATTAATTGAAATAGGCAGAGTATAACAATATAAACATACAGTAATCATGTCTAAAAGGAGTGGTATTTGATGGTAGCAGAGTATCAAACGAGATTAACATCTTCGGAAATTGCAGCACTTTGGAGTAATTGTCAGAACAATAGCATGGCAGTATGTGTTTTTAAGTATTTTTCAGAAAATGTTGTTGATACAGAAATTAAATCAATTATAAAATACGCACTAAACATCTCTGAAGAAAACCTTAGCCAATCCAAACATATTCTTAACGAAAATAAACATCCTCTCCCAGTTGGTTTTTCAGATGAAGATGTGAGCCCCACTGCTCCACGTCTTTATTCGGATGCATATTACTTATACTATATTAAAAATATGGCAAAGGTAGGGATATCCGTTTATGGTGTCGCTTTGGCAACTACCTCACACTCAAATGTCCGTAAACTTTTAAGTCAATCCATACAGTCATCAACTGAATTGTACAATAAAACAGCCTCTCTTTTATTATCGAAGGGGTTATTTGTAGAACCACCTTATGTTGCAACCTCTGATGATGTAGATTTTATTGATAAAAAAAATTATAAAGGTGGTCTGTTAAATAGGAATCCTAGACCAGTAAATGTTATTGAAATTACACATGTATATGCCAATATTGAAACAAACATAGTCGGTCAGGTACTTTTAGTTGGTCTGGCGCAAGTTTCAAAATCTAAAAAAGTCCGTGAATATTGCTTTAGAGGCAAAGATATAGCAAAGAAACACGTTAAAATATTTTCCTCAATTTTAACTGACGATGAGATTCCTGCACCAATCCCGTCTGACCTTGAAGTTTCTGACTCTACTCTAACACCATTTTCAGATAAACTAATCATGTTCCATTCATCCTTGTTAATCACATCTAGTATATCGAACTACGCAACAGCTTCTGCAGCTAGTTTAAGAACGGATATAAACACAACGTACCTTCGTTTAACAACAGAAGTTGCAAACTACGCCAATGATGGTGTAAATCTAATGATTGATAACGCCTGGATAGAGGAACCACCTCAAGCAACAAATCGAGAGCAGTTATCTAATCTATAATTGGTGTGAAGAGATGGAAAACAAAACCGAGAAATTACTGTGGAGTATAGCTCTACCAGGGTTTGCTCAATTGCTAAATGGTAAATTGGTAAAAGGAATTGTTTTTATTTTTTTGGAGTTTTTAATTAACGTACAAGCTAATCTGAATTTAAATATTGTCCACAGCTTTCAGGGCAATATGCAGTCTGCTATTGATTTAACTAATTACCAGTGGTTGATGTTTTATCCATGCCTATATCTGTTTGCGATATGGGATGCCTACCGTGATGAAGGAGGAGGGAGCGAACCCTATTCCTTTCTTCCTTTTGTTTTTGCAGCTTTTCTATCAACCATAGGCGTTATTTATTCCTCCACCTTGAGAATATTTGGAGTCTTGTGGGGACCTACATTTTTACCTATTCTATTTCTTCTAATTGGTCTTGTTATTGGCTGGATAATTAAAATATGTGTAATCAGTATCAGCAAACTCGGTAAATAAAGAAACAAAAAGGGCGTAGTCATTCACCAAGCTTGTATCAGGATTTCATTCTTGCACAGCATTGATTGCAATAAATAAAACATCTAAAATTCATCTCTACTTTTGTAAGTCAAACAGCTTATCTAACCTATAAGGCTAGATAAGCTGTTTTACATTACTCATATTCCGGTAACCAATCCCCATGCTCTGCAATTAATTCATCACACAAAGAGATGATATCATCTATCGATAGCTCTGCTGCTGTATGAGGGTCTAACATTGCTGCTTGATATATCTTACTTTTCTGTTTTGTAAGCGCTGCTTCAATTGTTAATAATTGTGTATTAATATTTGTGCGATTTAGTGCAGCACACTGCTCTGGTAAATCACCAACATAAGTTGGGGTAATTCCACTTGCATCTACCAAACACGGAACCTCTACCACTGCATTTTCCGGTAAATTACTGATTAATCGTCCTCTATTCAATACATTACCACCAATTTTAAATGGTTTGTTTGTTTCCATTGCCTCGATAATGTAAGATCCATACTCATGTGTACGTTCATGCTGCAAACTTTTATCATGAACAAGATCATCACGCATTTGTTTCCAATCTTCAATTTGTTTAACACAACGACGAGGGTATTCATCTAACGGAATATTATATTTTTCAATAAGCTCTGGATATTTACTCTTGATGAAATATGGATGATATTCTGCATTATGCTCAGAGGATTCTGTTACATAGTACCCGAACTTATCCATCAATTCAAAGCGAACCATGTCATCATGCTTTTCTTTTTGTTTCTCTTTTGCTCGTTTCTTAATTTCTGGGTATAAGTCCTCACCATTTCTAGCAATTTCTAATAACCAAGCCATATGGTTAATACCCGCTATTTTCCACTGGATGTTATCTTTGGGTATATCCAAAGAATCTAGTAAGTGGTCCGCACAAATCTGGACACTGTGACATAATCCAACCGTCTTAATTCCCTCTTGTAGCATAACATTCGTCAATACTGCCATAGGGTTTGTGTAATTTAAGAACCATGCATCCGGACACACTTCCTTCATATCACGAGCAAATTCTTGCATAACAGGAATCGTTCTTAAATTTCGGAATATACCCCCAATCCCTAGCGTATCGGCAATCGTTTGTCGTAAGTTAAATTTTTTCGGAACTTCAAAGTCAGTAATTGTACAAGGATCGTAACCACCAACTTGAATGGCATTAATTACATACTTAGCATCGCGTAATGCCTCTTTACGATTTGGATACGCAACTACTTTCACAGTAGAGTTTAATCTTTCCTTCAAATTATTTAACATCATCTCTGAATCTTTTAATCTTTCATGATCAATATCAAATAAAGCGAATTCAAAACCCTGCAATACATCTACCGTCATACAATCTCCAAGTACATTTTTAGCAAACACGGTACTTCCTGCACCTAAAAAAGTAATTTTTGACATAGGTTTTCCCCCTTGAGCACATATAAGAATGTGCTTAAATTATTGTCTTACCAACAATATAAGGGCAATAAAGCGTTTCTACAATCGTAAATAAATCTGAAATAAGTAAAATATTGCTCTTCTTTAATCAAGAAATAATTGGTTAACAGGCATAAAAAATTGACTGTTGCGATACTCACTAGGTGTAACATCTAGCACACTCTTAAATACTTTACTAAAATAATTTGCATTTGTATAACCTACATTTCTTGCAACTTCTTCTATTGTTAGCTCTTTATTTTGTAATAACTCTAATGCATGATTCATTCTTATTTTGGTTAGATACTTAATTGGTGTATCATTAACTGTTCGATGAAATAGTCTAGTAAAATGGTATTTTGACAAGCCAGAGACATTAACAATATCAGATAATATTAAGTCTTCTTGATACCGTTGTTCCATAAATTGAATTGATTTAACAATGGCAATTGGCCACTTTTCTACTTTATTTTGATCATGCTCAAAATATTGCATACATTCCATTAAAAAGGTATAAGCATAACCGGACAATTCATAGGCATGATGAATACCTGTTTTTTGAATTTTATCTATTAAGTGAACAATATGTTTGACTGGTCTTGCATTTGTGTCTAAATCTAAAATATGACCATGTTTCTCCGTAATTCTATGAAAATAATATAGTGCTTCTTGACCATATAAAGTAATAAACATAAATTCCCAATGGCTTGAGTTATCCGGCAAGAAATAACAATGATCACTAGGGATTTGAACGAAGAAAGCTTGTCCTCTTTTTAAGGTTGTCAATTGCTCACCTATTCGAATGGCACCTTGCCCATCTAATGTGTACTGAAATACGACTCTACCATTCTCATTACGCTTTAAACCATCCCATTGATATAACTCATTAAATCTATATTCCTTTCCAATCGAATGAATTCCGGCAACACGTTGCTGATGCTCCCCCTTTAATTTAAACCCAAAGGTATCATGATTATTTATTCTGTTCATAATAACTCCCCCCTTAGATACAGCCAGGTTAAAACAATACCTTCTTCTTGAAAACGTATATAGGAGAGCATAATCCAAATTAGATTTGCCCAGATTAGTATGTTTACGCCTAAAACAGCAAGTCAGTTGGACGTAATCCCATAAGAAGATAGTCTGAAGACGATGGCCGATAAAGCTACACTGGCAATGATAAGTGCTTTAAATTAAGGCAAAATTTATATAATCAGAAATGTTCTTTCTCTCGCTGTGCGGCTTTCAGTTATGGAGAATATGATGACGGCCAATACACAAAAGAGCATTCCGCTAATTGTCATGCTGGGTTATAGAATGCCAAATTCTAAATTAAATTATGGATAAATTCATATTCCCTTACCAATAATAAAAATAAAAAGGTGGGATTAAATTTATGTTGACGTCAAAAGAACAATTGGAGGCCTTTAGTAAAATAACTTCAATGACAGAAAAACTAAGCCAATCCCAGCTAGAGTACTGGCAACAATATTCCCATATTGATACCTGGGGATTTAAGGCAGTTTTACTTATGTTCATAGCTCCCTTAGTTTGCTTGTATTTTGTTATAGATAGGAAGAATATTTTACTTTTTGGTTTTTATGGTATGAATATTCACATTTGGTTCAGTTATATTAATATCGCTGGTGTTAAACAGGGATTTTTTGGTTATCCCTTTGAGTTAATTCCATACATTCCTGGTAACCTATCCTTAGATGCAGCTTTAATTCCAGTTTTGTTTATGCTTATTTATCAATGGTCAATAAACCATAAGAAGAATTTTATATTTCTTCTATAGCATTGTCACTAATATTATCCTTTGCATTTAAACCTTTACTGGTAAATCTAAATTTATTTACTTTACATAAAGGATTAATTATTTTCATCTATTTTTTTTGTATTGCATAATATTTTTATTCTCTAAGTTTATTACAAACCTTTTCTTAAAGATGCAAAATTCCCTGAAGTATAAGGAGTAGGGATGTATAATCATATATATCTCTTTTTTTGTCAGTTTGGTACTACCAGTTAACATATAACTCCAAGTTTTCGGGAATTATAGGAAATTTATTACAAATCCTTTGTTCTAGTCAATCCATACCTTATTCGGGCGAATCATAAATAATTAGACACTATCTCACTAATTATATGTTTTAATTGTGTCTACGTTCGTTTTACTTCTCCCTCTGCTCGAATAACATTTAAAGACCAAATTTTCGAATTAAATACGTCGGTGTACAACTCCATGCATGACAGTAGCTATTAATTAAAGGATTTCCGTAGGGAGAATAGGTTTTGTCCGCTGGATTATATAACTCCCAGAAGGTATCAGCTCCATCCTTAATCATTCCACCCCAGTATTGCTTTAAGAAATCCACAGCTTTTTTCTTTTCTCCTACCAACAATAAAGCCTCGACTAGATGGTGATACATATATGGTGTGTTCATTTTTATTTCTGGTTTTTTCTCTAGTAGTCGTTGGAGAATGTTCCTATTCTTCTCTTTGTCAAAAACTTCAGCCAATACCATCCATACTAGACTATCCAGGAAATTTGCTTATTCTCCCCACTTAAAAACAAACCCTCTGCCTCATCCCACAAATAATTTATGCTTGCTCTAGTTACCTCTTCTAATCTCGAAGTAAGATAAGCCTTTTCTTCTTATTTTCCAAGAATTCCAGCTAACTCAATCGTTCTTTTAAGCGTATAAATTAGTACGGCCTGAGCAGGTGTTTGTTTGTTTAATTCAGAGTTCCAGTCGATGAACGCCCGAAAAGTAAAACTAATATATCATTCTTAAAAACAGTTTGATTAGTTATAGTAATTACCTAAATATTGATAATAGCTCTATCCCTACTAACATTCCTCTTTAACACTTCTAGTAATCTCCTTGTAATCTCTTGTAAACATTTTGTAATACTATTCTATTTAAGTTCTTCATAGAAATAGAGTGAGACAAGAGCTCAATAATAAAAATTACTAGGAGGACATACCATGAAAAAACTAATGTTTTTACTAATATTACTAGTATCAACTCTCCTTTTTACTACACCTTCCTTTGCTTATACAGTTGAAAAAGGGGATACGATGACGAAAATCGCACGAGAACATGGCTTATCATTAAATGAATTAGCGAAGGCCAACCCACAGGTTAAAGATCTCGATCAGATATTTATCGGTCAGCATATACATACGCATGAGATGGACAACTCCCCTGAACCCAATATAGAAATTAGCAGTTCGAACCAAGTAAGGATTTCAGAACAAGAAAGTCTTTCAGAAAATGACATAGATTTATTAGCTAGAATTGTAAGAGCCGAAGCCCAATCAGAACCTTTTGAAGGAAAAGTTGCCGTAGCGGATGTTGTCTTAAATCGAGTAGAAAGCACTCAATTTCCTAATACGATTAAAAAGGTTATTTATCAGCCTGGTCAATTTCAACCTGTCGCAAATGGACAAATCAACAAACCTGCTGATAAGGAATCCATCAAAGCAGTGCATGCAGCATTAACAGACATGAGAAATATCACTGAAAATTCATTATTCTTCTACAACCCAGTCATCGCCACGAATCGTTGGCTTGATACAAGAAAGACAAGCGTTGTGATTGGACAACATGTCTTTAAATATTAACCTTCAAGGAACTAGTATTAACGCTACTCCTTAGGTTCGCAAGTAAAAAGTGCTGTTCCTCGTTTTAGAAGGAACAGCACTTTTTCTTTGGTGAAACGAAGACACTTCTAAATGGTAGCTTCTCTCTTCCATCTTTCCCGCCATTTCACCCGTTCTTGCTCTTCTATTTGTTTTTCGAGATTATCATCCCAGTGTTCAAGCCACGTATTCCACACACGTGCGTAGAAAATGTCCTGTTCATTATTGTACATTCGAAATTCTAGACAGGGGACATGCTTGACAGGCTGTTCGTGAAAGCTATTTACGTCAGCCACTACCGTTTGAAACCCATTTTCGTCCAGTGCATTTTCACTCGCGGAGAGCACCTGCAAAATTCGGTCCGCATTGATACGATCCTGATTATCTGCATACCGATACATTGTCAATTTTTCATTTGTTTCGGGGACAGGTACGGTCATCTTCGGCCAAAATTCATCGTGACTTGGGCTGTAAAAAAGCACTGCCCACTCTTCTTCCATTTCCTCTTCAACGATTCCTGTCTTCAGTTGCTCATGCCCTTTCGTTGTGAGCTTGTAGTTCTCTTTTTCGATCCGAATTAAGCCTGTTCTCAGTATTTTTTCTATTAAATCTGCAATGAACAGTTCTTCTACAAGCAACATTTCGGACAAATTGGCTGCCCGCCGTATATCAGCCTGCTCAAAAGCTAGCAGCATCATTTTCATGAGAATATCCATTTGGGCCCTTCTTACGCGTTTAAATGCCACATCAAATGTCTTGACCGGCACATACCAATTAGCAGACTCCTTGATTTGGACAGCTGGATTCTCAAGCAAGCTTTCTCGTAAACGTTTTGTCAACTTATCCATGTTATTACACCTCTTCAAGCGTTCGCAGTCCTTGTTGTTTTTTAGCGGCTTCTAATACATGTGTATACATGCGTCTGGTATCTGCTTGTTTTGTCCGCTCGGTAAACATCTTTGTACTGCCAATTAGAACGAGTAGCTCTTTCGCTCTTGATAGGGCGACATTAAGCCGGCGGTAGTCTTTTGCAAAGCCGATATCGTCGTGTTTATTATCGTGATTGCGCACCATGCTTAACAGAATAATATCCATTTCCATCCCTTGAAACCGATCCACTGTTCCGGTGCGAATCGTCAAGTGGCGTAAGCGAAGTTCTTGATGAATTAAGCGGTCCAGCCTTTTTACTTGTTCCCCGTAAAAACTGATGACGCCAATGCTTTTCTTCTCATCCGTTTTCATTCTTCCAGCTTGCTTCGACTGTTCTGTCGCCGCGTCTATTTCCGTAAGCAAATCACCAATCTCCCTCAATTCAGCCGGGTTATACAGGCTTTTTCCGCCTTTCATTCTTTCTTCGAAAAACGCGGCTTCATTCGGCATATCTAGCCATACTAGATGACTATCGCGCTGTATGCGCGGTGATTCCAGCAAGTGGTCCCGTACTGAATCGGAATCGGTCAAGCCACATTGAAGCCGTTCGTTTTCCTGCTCATAAAACGGTGCGATGGTTGCCATAATCTTTTCATGCATCCGGTATTGGATCGCGAGCATCGTTTTATTGCTGTTTGGCAAGTTTTTATACAACCGTTCAAACAGCGATTCTTTTAACAGCTTTTTCAATTCCACTTTTCCTTTAAAGTCTTCACTTTCGTCCGCCATTTCCTGCAGCGTTTCTTCTAGCGTATCGTTTCCTAAAAGTGGTGGCAGCTGGTGATGGTCGCCGACTAAGATGATTTTTTTCCCTTTTAACATCGGCAAAAGCAGCTCTGGCGGTGTCGCTTTTGAGACTTCATCAATGATCACCACATCAAAAACAGGGTAATTGTCGATAAAATCTTTTCGTGCGGACGCCACACATGTCGTTCCGATCACATTGGCATGCTTTACATAAAGCTTTCGGATTTCATCTAGGTCATGGTCATTTGCTTCCTCTAACAAGGCAAGCCACTGTCCTTGGATTGACTGGAACAGCGGGAGTTTCTGCTTTTCCTGCTTTAGCGATTCTCGATTAAAGGACAAACTCGCCAATTTCTTTAATAGCTTTTCATGCTCTTGTTCCGGTTCGGTAGAGAGGATTTCCTTTAAAGGTATCTCTTCTTCTTGCTTCTGCTCAATACTGCTATACAACTGCGCCAAACGGGTCGCGATTTGATCGAGTTTCAGCTCCATTTCTTGGAGCTGAATGGCTTCTTTCTCGCGTTTTTGGCTATTTAGTTCAACCCGCTGCTTCACTTGTTCATATTCTTCCTTCTTTTTCTGTAGTTCAAGCGCTTTGGTTTCTTTTTGAGGAAGCATTTCTTTTGCGTTAAGAATAGGGTTCACTGACGCCGTCATTTGCTTGTACTTGTTTTGTAGAGAATCAAGCTCGCTGCTCTGCTTTTCTAGCGCTCCCAGCCATTTTTGATGCGATTGTTTATTTTCACGCTGCTTATGCTGAAATTGGTCTACCATTTCCTGCTTTAGTAAACGAAATGCTTCCTGTGCACTTCTTTTATACGTGTCAAACGACTCTAGGTCTTCCCTTTTTTGCCAGACAAAGAGTCTCCTACTATACAATCCTTCTAGATATTCTTTAAGCATCTGCGGGTAGATTTTAGTTCTTCCTGCTAATTTATTTCTCAGTTCAGCTAGAAATTGATCAATCTCAACTGCGGAATAAACAGATGCCTCATTCAGCTGAGCCTGCTGCAGCTCGTCAATCGATATGCGATGCCGCGCTAAAAGCGATTCAACATATGAAATGGCCTGGTTTAGCTTATCATTATATTCTTTTAATTTTTCCAGCTGCTTTATAGAGCCGCGAACGTCCTCAAGCTTTTCGATTAACTGCTGTACATTTAAAGGTCGTTCCATATTTTGTTCAAGTAAAATCCATCTCAAAACGTCGATTTGTTTAGTGTCTGTTACTTTTTCGATTAAAGCATCCATCTGCTTCGTTGCCTCAGACCACTTTTTTCGTTCAGCAGTCGTTTGCTCGATCGTTTGTGTTATTTCATCAATCTTTCCTTCTAGTTCCTGACAGGATATGCTGTGCCGAAGTTGCTGTATAACTTGCTCGTTATCTTCCCACTCTTTTTGAATCGCGTCACTACCGGGCTCACGCCGCAGAAAGGTTTCGTCTTGTTCAATCGATATATTCAACGAACGAAGAGACTGCTCACTCTCCTCTACATTTTGCTTAGCCGTTTGTTTCTCCTGCTCTGCCTCATGCACATTCTTTGTTTGCTCTTGAATAATCGACTGGATTTCACTAAACCGTTTTTCCGCTTTCTGTTTTGCTTCGAGATCCGCCTCGACGCGTCCAAGCACCGGCTCGATTTGTCCTATTTTTTGTTCATTCTCAGCCCATTCCGCTTCCATGTCTATAACTCTTTTTTTACCCTCTTCAAAATGAGCAGAGACTTCTTTTAACGTATGATCTTTCCAATACTGACCCACATTTTCTTCGATGAATCTTTTGCCTTCTTCTTCAATGCTTTCCGTGCGTCCCACGCGAAGAATGCGGATGTCTTTATTCGCCAACAATCGTCCAAGCGCATTGTCAACCGCCAAATTCGACTGCGAAGCAACCAGGGTTCGCAGCCCCGCTCGCGCATTTTGCAGGCAAATCTCAGAAATGACCGTTGTTTTTCCTGTTCCAGGCGGCCCTTGAATGACGTATAAGTCTTCAGCGGACACAGCGCCTTTAACTGCTTCTTGCTGAAACTCGTTTAATCGATTGTGAAACCGTAGTGGGGCTTGCTTTTTCGGCGCTCGAACTGGCGGCTTATTTTCAAATAAAAGACGCTCAAGCTCCGGATTTGCAGCCAGTCCCTCTTCTAAATGCTTAAACCCTTGTCTTAGTCTTTTCACTTGGCTTAATGTCGCAAAATTGCTGAAGACGACTTCTTTTTGTTTCATATCTAATCGCTGCTGCCGGGCCCGTTCCTCCATATAACCGTGCAGTTCCACTTCAACTGTATGAGCGGAACGATTCGCTTTCAGCACCTTCCCGACATCCTGGTCAATCCCCTTGAGTTTAACGCTCAAATCTTTAAGTGATTTCCATTCCTTATCACCTAGCTCGCACCCGGTGATGGTCATCCGGCTGAAATCACGATTGAACGTAAGCCCTGAATAACGAGAAATCATGTCGGGAATATCCGCAGAACGCTCTTGAATTTTCAAATAGCCTTCCCAACTCGCAATACGCTTTTTCACATACAGTGAACTTTCCTGCGCAACCGGCATGTCGTGAATCAAGTTCAACAATTCAAGCGGGAGCATCCCGCCCCGTTGTACATTCAAATCAAATATGATATCCACCGCTCGGCGCCAATTTGTCTGCACCGATGAATGCGCCGTTCTCGTCGTCACATTCGTCGTAATGAACCGGTCCTTTTCCACCACACAATGCAGAACGAACACAAGCCCATTGTACGTTTCGGCCATCCGCTCATTCGCCTTATTGTCAAAGACTAATGCGACGGAAAGAGGCCGTTCCGCCGTCTGTGGATACTTTTCTATATAAACACGAAACGATGTCTCCAACGAAAAAAACGAGTTCCCGTCTAGCCCGAGTTCCCGCATCTTGTCCTTCGCCTTATTCGTCAAAGTTACTGGACATCGATAAGTCGTACTATGTTTCTTCATTATCTATCCACCTGCTTTATTCTGCACCACCGAAGAATGGTTTTCTACCAAATGAATTATAGCATACTGAGCATGTTAATAGAGTAAACCTATTTTTGTTACTAAAAATAAAAAAGAAACATTGTAAATTAACCTTCCTCAACAGATGGTTCACATACTCCCCTATCAAAAACTATTAATGCAAAAAAAACGAGGCACTGAAAAAGGTGAAAATCCTACTTTTTAGATTCTCAAAGAAGCGGCAATGGCTCCACACCTTGCGCGCCTGCTACGAGAAACCCACTCATAGCAAGCTTAAGACAAAGCAACGGTTCCGCTCATTGCTAAGAGGCCACAGAAAAAGGTGAAAATCGCACCTTTTTCTGTGGCCTCGTGAATTTCCCGCAGGTTTTTTTACTTTATAGTCCTAATAAGTTTGGTAGGAACAAGCTGATTTGTGGTACATAGGTTACGAGCAACAGCAAGATGAAGATGGCTACATAGAATGGTAGCAAAGGTTTGATGAGACTCTCGATTTTCACTTTACTAATACTTGAACCTACGAAAAGCCCCGTTCCAACTGGTGGTGTAATCGTACCTACACACAAGTTCAAGATAAAGAAGAGACCGAAGTGGACTGGATCGATACCGATGCTTGTTGTGATTGGTAAGAAAATCGGTGTGAAGATTAAGATTGCTGGTGCCACGTCCATGACAGTACCAACGAGTAACAAGATAATGTTAATGATTAATAGAATAACAATTGGGTTGTCCGAAATGCCTAACACAAAGTTACTGATTGCTGTAGGCATACCCGTAAATGCCATTGCAAATGACATCAATGAGGAAGCAGCGATTAATAACATGATAACGCCTGTCATTTCAATTGCTTTAACCATAACTGCTGGCATATCTTTTAACGTCATTGTTTTATAATAAACAAGCGCTAAAAATAATGCATATACTACACAGATAGCGGAGGCTTCGATTGCTGTGAATACACCTGTTAAAATTCCGCCTATAATAATGAAAATAAGCAAGAGACTTGGAACCGCATCTAGAACGATTTTTAACGTATTTTTATTTTTCTCTTTTGAGGCAACTGGATAATTACGCTTTTTTGCAATGAAATAGGATACCGCCATGATGGCTAGAGCCCACAAAATACCGATTACATAACCACCCATAAATAATGCTGCAATGGAGGTCCCTCCGCTGATTAACGAAAAGATGATAAATGCGGTACTTGGCGGGATGACCATCCCAGTCGGTGCTGAAGCAATATTTACTGCGGCAGCAAATTTCCGATGATACCCTTCTTTTTCTTGGAGAGGAACCATGACCCCCCCGATGGCTGTTGATGAAGCAATTGCAGAACTTGAAATCGATCCGAAAAGTGCGTTACCGATGATGTTCGTATGTGCTAAGGATCCTGGCACGCGACCTGTTAGCAATTTTGCAAAATTAACGAGTTTTTCGGCAATCCCACCGTTGTTCATAATTACCCCAGATAGGATAAAAAACGGTACGGCGATCAAGGAAAAGCTATCGATGCTGGCAACCATTTTTTGAGCCGAAGTGAAAACGGCAACATCAAAAGGTAACATTAATAATACAGTTGCTAAAGATGAAATCGCGATACATATGGCAATTGGAATGCCGACGGCTAACAATACAGCAAAGACGAGGAATAAAATTAAACTAGCTTCAAGTATCATAGCACGCCACCTACTTTGGTTGGTTCTTCTTTGTTTTCGTTATAGAGCGCATCTTCTTTTTCTATAAATAATTCGATTAGATTTACAATGCTATAGAAAATAATTAAGATTCCTCCTACGGGCAAGGATAAATAGACAAGCCCCATTGGCAGACCTAGTGACGGTGATAGTTGGGCCATCGTTAATGAAACCGCCTTTGTTCCACCGTATACCATAATAATCGCCGCAAACAACAAGAAAATTACTTGAATCCCGATGTCTAGTACTAATTTTTTCTGATCTTTTAAACGTTCACTAAGAAACGTAATGGCGATATGGTTTTTTTGTCCAACAACATAGGCCGCCGCTAAGATTGACAGCCAAACAAGGCTATATCTTAGAAACTCTTCTGTCAGGGTACTAGGATCATTTAATAGATATCGACTAATAACTTGCCAAGTCATCACTGCTACCATGACGAGAAACAAGATACCCGTTATGATTAACAATGTCTTATCAACGTATTTCTTAAACGTTTTCATCTCGTTTCCTCCGATTTCTCGTTTTCACTCATATTCCGAATGGCTTGATAAACGGAACCAAATTTTTCACTGTTCTTAAATTCATCGTGTAGTGGTTGAACCGCTTCTTGGAATGGTTTATTATCAATGTCTTCAAAAAATTCCACACCATGTTTTTCGATAGCTGCCTGTTTTTCGGCTTCAACCGCATCTTTCCAAACCGTTTTCTCATATTCCGTGGATTCTTCTGCTGCTTCATATACAGCTTGTCTTTGTGCTACTGTTAAACGATCTAATGTTGCTTGATTCATCACAACAATATCAGGTACGCGCGTGTGTTCATCATAAGAATAATATTTAGCAACGCCCCCGTGTCCAGCTGTTACCATAACAAATTCATTATTCTCAGACCCATCGATAATGCCTTGTTGTAAGGAGGTGTAAACCTCACCGCTACCCATTGGCGTCGGAGAACCGCCGAGCAGTTCAACCATTTTAATGGCCGTTTCACTTTGCATGACACGAATTTTCTTCCCTTTTAAATCATCGGGTGATAACACTGGACCATCAGTCATATAAAAACTTCGTTGCCCCGAATCATAATAAGTGAGCCCAACAAATCCAAGATCTTCGGTAGATTGATAGAGGGGTTCCATGATTTCTTCGTTTTCGAGCACGTTGTAAAAATGCTCTTCCCCATCAAATAAATACGGGATCCCGAAAATAGAGTAGTCTTTGGCGAAACTTTCTAATGCTGAACCGCTTACTTTTGTAAGATCAACAGCACCTGTTTGCGTTAATTCGATAAGCTCTCTTTCCCCACCTAATTGACCATCTGGAAAATATTCGACAGTTACTTCACCATTTGTTTTTTCAGTCACTAATTCACCGAATTTAGCCATAGCATCTTTGACGGGTTGCGCATTACTTGCATAAGCAAAGCGTAACACTACTTGATCTTTTGCTTCTGTTTGTGTCATACAGCCAGAAGAAATCAACAGAGAAAATATGGCCACTAGCAAAAGAATAATATGTTTTCTCATTATTCACGTACCTCCATTTGACATCGCATATTGTTAAAAAGTAGAACATTGTCAGGTTATGTTGTTTTCTGATTCAGTCTATAGATAACCCCCTAAAAAAACAATGCAAAAACAATGTAAACAAACAAAATCAAAAGAATTTGAGGGTATTTATAATATGATTCAATAATTATATCCGTTTACAATAGAAACCTAGTTTTATTTATGTGTAATTATTTTTGGTTTTTACTTATCTGCTGCATTCGCTATTTACAATCGTAATTACTTCGCCTCTACCCTTGGATTGAGTTGAAATACAAAAAGGGCTCTCCCTATTTCATAGGAACAGCCCTGTAATCCTACTATAAAACTGAGACACACCTCTACCTTCTATCTCTTGCAGACTGCATACTACTCCCTACACTGGAAGTGCTTTAAAGGTTATTCAAGGATATTACATGTGAAAACCTACCTAGTCAATACCCTCGAATTTCCACACCTCTTTTAATTTTTTTATATTATCTCGTTCAAATGATACCTTTCATTCACAATCGCCAATATTCGTGTTAAACTAGCTTTTGTGCCTTTGTACATTGAATCACTACTACGTTTTTATATTATTCTAGTATTAGAAAATTCGGAGGGAAATTAATGAAAAGTTTAATCCAGAAATGGAATCAATTGAGCCTAGTAAAACGAATAGTTGTAGGTATAGTAATTGGTGTTCTCTTGGCTCTAACAATTCCTGATGCCGCAAAAGGGGTCACAATTTTCGGTTCTTTATTTGTAGGTGCGTTAAAGGCAGTTGCTCCATTTTTAGTCTTTTTCTTAGTCATGCATGCCATCTCTAAACATAGAAGTGGGAAGCAAACGAACATGAAATCTATTATTATTCTTTATGTTGTCAGTACATTCTTAGCAGGATTGGTCGCAGTCGTTGCAAGTTTTATCTTTCCGGTACGTTTATCACTTGTAACAGGTGCTGAAGGCTTAACCCCTCCAGATGGTATTGTCGAAGTACTCCAGACATTGCTGTTTAATATTATTGACAACCCGGTTCATGCGTTATTAAATGCCAACTATATTGGGATTCTGACTTGGGCTGTCCTTCTTGGAATCGTCTTAAAAAATGCACCTGATACAACTAAGACCATGCTAGCTAATTTTTCAGATGCGATTTCCCAAATTGTGAAATGGGTTATAAACTTGGCGCCAATCGGCATCATGGGGCTTGTCTTTGAAGCCATTGTTTCAAATGGCCTTTCAGCCTTGCTCGATTACGGAAAACTATTATTCGTTCTAATTGGATGTATGGTATTTATTGCTCTTGTTATTAATCCAATTATCGTATTCATAACTATTCGTAAAAATCCATATCCACTTGTTTTTAAATGCTTAAGAGAAAGTGGCATTACAGCATTCTTTACGCGTAGCTCAGCCGCAAACATTCCAGTCAATATGCGTTTATGTGACAAACTAGATTTAGATAAGGATACGTATTCAGTCTCCATTCCATTAGGAGCAACTATTAATATGGCCGGTGCCGCTGTTACGATTTCTGTCTTAACTCTTGCGGCCGTTAACACTCTTGGCATTCCAGTCGATATTGGGACGGCACTTATTCTATGTACACTAGCAGCTATTTCCGCTTGTGGTGCTTCAGGTGTGGCTGGTGGTTCGCTGTTACTCATACCTTTAGCTAGTAGTTTATTTGGGATTCCAAATGAAATTGCGATGCAAGTCGTTGCTGTCGGTTTCATCATCGGAGTTTTACAGGACTCTTGTGAAACTGCCCTTAATTCATCGTCAGACGTACTTTATACAGCAACCGCTGAATATGCTAAATTGCGTAAAGAAGGTAAGGAAATTAGTATTAATTCGTAGCTTCTTACATTTAAAACTCTTTACACCCCCATTTACATAATGGGGGTGTTTTAATTATTGAGACGTTTGACGGTAAATTAGATGCTTTCTAATAACTTGTGTAATTATACGACTCTGTTTCTCGTTCTAACATTCTTTAAAAAAGTTCGTTGACACTCCGAAAGACCTCAGCTGTTTTTCAATCCTCTTCAGATTCTCGCATTAGTTAACTTTTGAAGAGATGACACCATCTTCAATTCGATAAATTCCCCGCTCTAAATCATCTATACTATTATAATCAGCGAGACACTTTTCCATGTCCGAGGTGACTTTTAACACGATAAGATAACTTGATTGATTTAGATCCTCAATTAGTTCTTCCAAGTCTTCCTCTGACTTACATGCCGTATTTATCGAAGTCATCTCATTCATTCGTTCATATCGCATAATATGGCGTAACAAACCACGGTCCGATTCCCCTATATCGTAAATAAGTGTAATAGGAGTAGTGTTAAAGTAATCTTCTTCACCTTTTAATTGACTATACAACTCTATAACATCCATTCGTGGGTTAGCAGCAAACTTCACATGTTCAAAGAAGCTCCGAGCTTCCCCGAGAAGTGGAGCCATGACTATCAAACATGCTAAAAACACAACGAACTTAGGAATCCATGCCCTCCCTTTATGAAAGGCTTCCTGTACATTCACCACTTCATGAATGATAAATACGAGCAGAGTCCCAATATAGAAAATCGTCATCGTGGCATGGTAACGGTCAAACCCAGCCAAATAGACCGCTTCCACTTCCGGCATGAGAAATAGGTAAAGCATATACAAAAATAAAATATAGGCGGCATACGATATATTTACAAACAATACGGTCAGAGCTAGTGTTTTCGCGAATCTTCTATATAAGAATGCGATGAGAACAATTGCTAACACAGCTACTACATTCACAAGAAACATGGCTTGAAACGAACTAGATGAAAAGTTGAATGAGGCACTCAACAAATCTTGCAACAAGTCCCCAGCGAATTCCAACGATTTATTATTCCTCGTAAAGGTTTCTTTCGTGACCGCAAACTTATTTTCACCATACCCCGAAGCGTATGCACTTTCAGTGTATTTGGACCATAATAAATTTACAAAAAACGGAATGACCACGATATTTATTAACGTATAGCCAATAACCACTCTATCCCTTACGACCTGAAGGGAATGACGTCTATAGTAACGATAAAGCAAGACAACCATCCCAATAAGAATAAACAAATAAAATACTTTCCCACTGTCTTTGACCAATATTAGTAAAGAAAGGATTGGTAAATTAATAAACGTCATGAATCGCCACTGGTCACGATAATAGTAGGCAATCAAAACAATAGCGATAGTCAGATACCCTAATAAAGAATCTACTAATAATGTATAAATGCTTCCGCTGTCAATAAGAAGCACAATACCTGCAACAAACAGAGGGCCTATGAGTGAGGCTGAATTTCTCCACGTTGAAAACATAAACAATGGCGTCAAGGTACTAGCAATTAAAATAGCTTGAGAAATTAAGGTCCTACTTTCAGTCCAACCAATGAGTGTGACGAAATAGTAAATAAAGAGCGCTGAACCTGGAGGATAATTTTTATACGTAATGATTGACGAATCATTCGGAAGACTATTTGTCTCCACCATATCCTTTACAATGATTCCCCAATGGCTGAAATTATCATAATGAAGCAAAAACTCACCCTTCAGCAAAATAGCAAAAACAATACAACAAAAGCTAAAAAAAACAACCGGTGGCGTGAAGAAAGTTGAAATTGAAATGCGCTTTTTAAAAACCTGATATATCGAATAAATAAATAGAAAGAAACCAGCCAGAAAAATAACATAGACTGATTCCAGAAGAAGATTTAGAAGACCCGCAATAAACAACAGCAGCACAATGCTCGAAAAAAGAAAAAGAGGAATTACGGCAGTCGCTATCTGATATCTCTGCCGTAAATACATACCGAACCCCGCAAAAGATAGGAGTGTAAGTATACCCATTATGAACACGTTACTCATAGTTCACCTCTTTTTTTACCTTTACCTCACTCTGATTAAACACCCAGTTACGCTGTATATAAAAACTGAGCAAAAACAGGATTGAATCAATAACAATTTTAATTAACACTTCATGTGACCCAATGGCATGGTACACGGTGTGGACACCAAAGGCAGAAGCGGCCATGAGAATAAGCGCTAAAGCACCATACATAACCAGTCTTTTCTTTACGTTATTATACGATTTAAAGACAACCTTTCTGTTTATTACAAAATTGAACAATGAAGATAGTAATCTTGCCAGCACGGTTGCTAGTAAAATAAAGCCTACTGGCATAAAGGCTTTAAAAATAAACACAAACAAAGCAAATAAAGCGATATCCACTATAAAGGAAAGAAGTGAAGAAATCAAAAATTTCCCAAACACATAATATATCTTGATTGAATCAATAATTGGATTAAAATGGGAAGATTCATTTTCATCTATATAAATCGTATCGATGCTAAACTCAGAAATATTCCTATTGTAGGTTTTACAAGCTAAAATCATTTTCATTTCAAACTCATAGCGTTTGCCATTTACATTCAAAAGTTGTTTTGCAAACTCCCTAGGAATGCCTCGCAAACCTGTTTGAGTGTCAGTAACATTCAGACCTGATACTAGCTTAGTAGCTTTTTGAGTGAGAATATTACCGAAACGACTTCGTGCAGGAATATTTTCCTTAGAAAAGTCTCGTGCCCCCAATATTAAATTAGCGGGCTTGTTCACAAGTTCCTGTGCAATTTTTTTGATATCCTCAGGGCGATGCTGACCATCAGCATCAGCGGTTACTACCCCAATCCCCTCTTGATAATTTTCTACATAATAGGAAAAGGCGGTTTTTAAAGCTTGTCCCTTTCCTAGATTTTCAGGATGAGTCAATAATGTGCATGAAGTAAAAAAACGTACCTTATCAAAAATAGGCTTAAATTGCTTATCACTTCCATCATTGACGATAATGATCTCTTTAAAGCTATAAGCACTAAGTTCATTTACTAATTCCACTAGCTTCTTATCTGGATTATAGGCTGGTATAACAATTGAAACATTTTCAGAAGTAGCCGTCATTATGACTCCTCCTTTCTTTTATACTTACTATTTTTATGTAGTTGAATAGCCATACTTTAATGTAGTTCCTCCTCTTCTATCATATAAACAAAATTTTTCCTAACGACTAGAAGGAAATCCCTTTCTATTTCCAATTACCCTAATCTCCTAACTATTAATCTTTTTTTGAATAGTTCACACCTTAATACATAAGAAAAGACATTCATCAAACACCTGAGTGCTTGATGAATGTCTTTTCTATGAAGCCAATTTTAATAGTTTGTTTCTGCCCAATCCGAAAAGGAACCACTCCCTCTACAGCCAGTACAGTCATTAAAAGAGCCCATCATTATTTCACTTTCTAACATATTAAAGCCTCTACCCTGGCAATTTGGACAAGTACCCTCTAATTCGAAATCTGCAATCCTTTTGCTCTTTCTCGTCTCTGTCCATTGACGAATCGCATTAAAAAATCCCATTTTTCTTTCACCTCAAAACTTAGTGTTCCTAGAGGTGACGAATTTATTCCTATCGTATTCTTATTAAGTTTTCATTAGTTTTACATAAACGGCAAGCGGGTACAACAAAAAGGAATGAAATTTTTGGAGGCACCATAAATCTAAGTGGTGCACCGATTCATCCTAAAACCAGCGCTTAAGGAGGTGTTAAAGCGCGTTAGCCTGTAACAATAGTACATTGTTTTTTGTCACTTTATGAACAGTTGCAACGTTAAATAGTTAAGAGCAAACTAAACAAATACGTAGAAAGTTGGTTTTAGTTATGAAAAAACGAGCAATGATTGCTGCCGGTCTGGTGGCATTTATCTTTTCGACTACTTCCGCGGCAGCAGAAATCTCTTACTCGGATGTGTCAGCAGACTTCTGGGCAGCGGAGGAAATTGGCTTTATGGCTGATCAGAAAGTAATGACCGGCTATGAAAATGGATTGTTTGGAGCTAATGATGATATGACGAGATCGCAAGCAGCTAGAACTCTAGCAAGAATACATGGCTTGGATACTGCCAACCCAGCCCCCGTGTCGTTTACTGATGTAAAGGAAAGCGATAGCGCGTACCCAGCAATTGCAGCAGCAGTAGAAGCTGGGTACTTTATTGACGGAGAAGCATTTCATCCAAATGATAAGCTGACCCGTGCGCAAATGGCAGCGATTTTAACTCGTTCTTATAACTTGGAAAGCAACGCTCATGTCGACTATCGTGACGTTTCAAAACAATACTGGGCATACGATAACATCAGCCTACTTGGTGAGCATCGCTTGACCACAGGTTATCCAGACCTAACCTTCCGTCCCTCTGAAAACGTGACACGTTCACAGTTCGCGGTCTTCCTCTCCCGTGCAGAAGAGGAATCATTTCGTAAAGAGGTAGCTGTGCTCCCGCAGCTTGCGGCTGAGGATATATACTATCCGCGAGTGACGGGACTAGAGAGCGCAAGTCAGGAACAGATCAACCAAACCTTAAAAGCTCACGCGGATAATTCTGTGATTGAGAGAAAAGCCTTATTGGACACTGCCCAGCACGAAGAAAACGAAGAATTGGCCGATGCTTATGACTATGTAGAAAACTATCGTATTGAGCAAAACGATTCGAATTATTTGAGTGTTGTTTTTGAAGTATTTCAATACACAGGTGGAGCTCACGGTATGAGCGCACATACCGCCTATACTTTTAATCCTGAAACGGGAAATCAATTGGAATTAAGTGACCTTTTCTCTGCGAATACAGACTACGAAACGATTATCAATCATAACGTATCTGAAGTAATAAAGGATAAAGAACAGCAACTAGAGTATGGGCAATATCATGAATTTGATGGAATAGACCCAAACACCTCTCAATTCTACGTAACGAACAAGGGGCCGGCCGTCTATTTTAGTGAATATGAAATCGGTCCTTATTCATTAGGAATTCCATCGTTTATTATTCCATGGGAAGCCTTCGAGCCAGTTGAGGTAGACGTTCGTCCTGTTAAGCAGGAATTCAGCTTTGAACAGGAAGGCATGCAGCAAACTGATACGTTTAAACTAATGGACGAAACAGGCATGCCATTCTCCACGTATATTCCTCAATATTTTGAGGTAGAAAATGTTTCATCTGGTTCTGGGGATGAAGTTCTCGTCTATGCGAAATTCACCGAAGATTCGGCAGCGACGGAAGAACCTGTTTGGCGATTTAATTATCCTTCGTATGGAAAAGCAGATAATGTTACTCTTGAGAGCATGATTCAAGAAGTGCATGATTACGCTGCACGAGAAGAAGTAAATCTTAAATTAGTCGATGAGGAACATAACCCAAACTTTGGCGAGTATAGAGCAAGATTTGAAACAGAAGCTGGAATGACATACTGGGTAACTATACTAAAGTATAATGATACTTTCCTTGAATGGCACCAAGAATACCCGGTTGAGCTTGAAGAAGGCATCGGACCGCGTGAAACAGTCGTGAAGGAACAATGGGTATGGGGACAGTAGTTTAAACTATAACAATTCAGGGGTTGTGCAATTACCATATTGCACAACCCTCTTTTTAACTTCGCTTATTTTTGGGTCATGGCTGTAGACTTCATGACCGATGTGGCGTATCAGCTTTTTGGCCCCTCCCCTGCTCTAAATACTTAAACCAGCCCTGAACATTCCCCTAAAAAATATATCATTTTTGTCACAAACCTACTAACTTCTTCGTCATACTGAAGAAGGTTCCAGAAACCTTTTATTTTGAAGTTGACACGATCAATGGCCAGCCAGCAATTGTCAATTACGTGAATGATAGAATTCATAGTACCCTTAGTTTTTATATCAATTCTAATCAAATTACCGAAATGTATATTACGATGAATCCTGATAAGTTACCAGATTTAGAGAATAGATTGATATTCTAAAAGAAACTTCCCCCCGAGAAGCATCTATAATATGTAATAAAACAAATCCACCCAAACTCAAAATTAGGTGGATTTTATAATATGATTTTATTTATTCCTATCAAGAATTAATTGTTTGATTTCTTGAATATCTCTCTTTAGCTCCTGATTCTCTTGGAACAAGCGATCCATCTGTTCCTCTCGATTCACTTCGTCATCCTGGCCCAAATAGCTTAATATAACCGCAACGACAAGGTTTAAAATAACCAATGCTCCAATGATGATAAATGATACAAAGTAAGCCCACGCCCATGGAACCTCACTAATTATCGGTCTTGCTACCTGACTCGCCCACGATTCAAACGTTACGACTTGCAGCAAGGTGAAAAGTGCTGAATGAAAGCTTCCAAAAAATTCAGCTGCTAAAATATCTTTAAAAAAGGTTGTTCCAATAATTGCATAAATAGAAAAAATTAAAATCGACAACCCTAATATCCCTGTTAAAGCTGGGACGGATTTCATTAATGAGTCGATTATTTTTCGTAATGCAGGAATGGCTGGAATCATTCGGATCAGACGCAATACCCTTATTAACCTCAGAACGCTTACGAATGGAGTTGAGTAGAACACTAAACTCCCTATCACAATACCAAAATCAAAAACATTCCATCTATCCGAGAAATAACCTTTAAAACCAAGACCGATGATTTTTAATAATAGTTCAATCACAAAAACCCAAACAATGATTTTATCTAAGAAGATCAATAGATTATTACCAGTAAAATACGTCTCGGTAATGATAATTAGTCCGTTTAATAAGATTACGGCGATAACTATCGGTTGGAAAGACTTATGCTCTACCACCTGTTTCATGTAAGTTCTTAAGGATTTTTTATTATGAGTCACTTCTTCTTTGTGTTTCAGTGCCATTGTCTTAACCTACTTTTCTATGCTATGAATTTGTTTTTTTCTATTATACCAGTTAAACGACCTGATGCATTACTTTAACGTACGAAATACTAGTTTCTAATTGATGACAATTTTAAGAACAACGTAAAACCCCCTCTAACTTGCTAGTGCGGACATAATCTAACATGAAGTTTTACCGTATTGAGCTAAATATACCTGACTATTTATAGGTAATAAGATTACTTATTTTAGGAGGTTATTTGTTAGATACTCAGAACCAGAGATATTAGCTTAGTTAATCGTCCCGTTTTTTGGGTAAGTATACGTTTTTGGTCAAAAGCCAGAAAGCTTATTTTGAGTCATTTGACTCTTTTAATCTATTTAAGTCGACAAATAACTGCATGCATGAAACCGCTCATGCCTGCATACTTCCCTAGGTAAATATCTTCAAACTCTTGTTGTCTAAACATTTTGATGATTATGGATGGTGTAGTTTCTCTCTATCTCGTGTTAGTACAATATTCATTTAATCCAATGGTCGTTATTGGTTATATTTAACTAATAATATAAGTTATGTAAGTAAATGTTACAAATCTACTAGTTTCAGGTTTGAATTCAATATATGCTTTTTATAGAAACACCGAATAATAGATTTACTAAAACAGAGGAGGCGTTGCTAATGGCAAGTAACAATGGAAAAATTCTTACACGAAGAGATTTTCTCACTCAAGTAGGCAAAGTTGGTGGTGCTGTTGCAGTATTTGGAGCGATGGATACCTTAGGCTTATTTGGCTCTTCTGTTTCAGCCAATGCTGACTTTAGAGCACCTAAGAAAAGCGATTTAACTGCTAAAAAAACAGGAAAGAAAGTCGTGATTTTAGGAGCTGGGATTGCAGGGTTATGCGCAGCATATGAGTTTAGTAAAGCTGGATACGATTGTAAAATCTTAGAGGCACGAGATCGAACAGGAGGTCGTAATTGGACCGTACGTGGTGGCACAACTGAAACGGAAATCGGAGGAGTGGCGCAAACAGCCAAATTTGATAGTGACCAGTATTTCAATGCTGGTCCTGCTCGGATTCCCCAGCACCATATCACGATGGATTATTGTCGAGAACTTGGTGTGCCATTGGAAATTTTCACAAACGTTAATGAAACAGCTTATTACTATCAAGAAAATGTTGGATCCCTTGCAAATAAGAAGATACGAAAGCAAGCCATAAAAGCAGATATACGCGGACATGTATCAGAATTACTTGCCAAAGCCGTCAATCAGTCAGCACTTGACATGCCACTGACGAGTGAAGATGCTTCAATGCTACTAGATTACTTGCGTAGAGAAGGCGATTTAAATGCAAGTTTCTCCTATACCGGTTCTAGTAGAAGAGGATATAAGGAACTCCCTGGAGCTGGTCTTACACCAGGTAAGATCGATACCATTTATTCTCTAAATGAGGTTTTAACATCTCAAATGGCCAATAATATCTCTTCAGAATACGATTTTAATCAACAAGTTTTAATGTTTCAGCCTGTCGGAGGAATGGATGCCATTCCTCGAGCTTTGGAACAACAACTTCCGGGTAAAATAACATTCGGTGCAGAGGTGCAAGAAATTAGACAAACGGCTGATGGTGTCCGTGTCGTCTATAAAGGAAAAGGAAACAGTGGAACAAAAGAAATAACAGGAGATTACTGTATATGCACCATCCCTCTTCCCGTACTTAAAAACATACCAGCTGATTTTTCAGCTGAAATGCAAAACGCTATAAAAAATATTGGTTATGCAACGACAGGGAAAATCGGTCTCCAGTTTAAAAAGCGCTTTTGGGAGGATGAACGAATTTATGGTGGAATAACAACAACCAATATGGATATATCACAAATTTGGTACCCATCCTCTGGATATGGATCGAAAAAAGGGATAGTTGTTGGTTACTATAATTTCGGTGAGAATGCTGTAAATGTAGGGAATTTGTCATTTACCCAACGTCAAGCACATGCTCTTTCGCAAGGATCCAAAATTCACGATACGTACAAAATTGACTTTGAAACAGCCTTCTCCCTTGCTTGGCACAAAATTAAGTACAATGAAGGTGGTTGGGCCTCTTATTCAGCTTCGGACAGAAAGAATTATTACCCAATCTTGAATAAGCCACAAGGACGTATTTATTTAGCTGGTGAACATTTAAGCTATATGACCGGTTGGATGGCGGGAGCGTTTGAATCGGCACGAATTGCTGTTAGTGACATCCATGAGCAGGTTGTGAAGGAAAGCGATGCTGTAACTACAAAAGTCGGATAATTCAAAATAGAAAGAAAAGGAGTGTTTGATTAATGAAAAAAAAGGCGAAAAACTTAGTCGCTTCTAGTCTTGTTATTGCTAGTCTGATGATAGGGGCAACGGTTGGAGCTAGCAGTGAAAAATTGGAAGTATGGAAAGCAAAGACAGTGACGTTTTTTGGGAGCCCTACTTCCACAATTTCTAGCTCAGTAGCTGTCCCTCACAATTACAATACTCTTTATTTTAGTGGCACTGTTCCTAGCCTCAAAAATACTAACGGAAAAACAATTTACGAACGGTATGGAAATACAGAAACGCAGGCACTTTCCATACTAGAGAAATTTAAAATCGACCTAGAATCCAAAGGCCTTTCCATGTCTGATATTACATATCTTCGAGTGTATGTAGTTCCAGATCCTGCACTAGACGGAAAGATTGATTTTGACGGTTGGTTTAAAGCGTATTCTAAATACTTTAATACGAAAGAAAATCCAGTAAAAACAGCACGTTCCACTGTGGGTGTTGAGGGGCTAGTGAATTCCGATTGGTTAATTGAAATTGAAGCAGAAGTTGCTTTCAAAGGCGAAAAGTGAATTTAATAAGACAATAAAGGGAGATGATGACTATGTTTCATAACATTGGTGTACCGGGTTTAATTTTAATCTTAATCATTGCCCTTGTTATTTTCGGGCCTTCGAAGTTACCCGAAATCGGACGTGCTTTTGGTCGAACGTTAACAGAGTTTAAGAGTGCCACAAAAGACCTTGTTTCAGGAGAAACTGAAGACGATATACAGTCTAAAGAGGTAAACAAACCAATAAACTAACCGAGTTAGGGAGATGTAATTTCTAAATTACATCTCTCCTATTTTTCAAAGGGACGGTGATAGTTTTGATGCCCGCTGGTATGCAGTTAGAGGAACATTTAGAGGAGTTACGCAAAAGAATCATTATAACGTTAGCTACTTTTATTATTTGGATGTGTGTTGGATTTATTTTTGTCGAAGAAATTTACAACTTGATTATACTGTCTGCTAATCAAGAGCTGACCATTTTAGGGCCAAGTGATATACTTTGGATTTATTTTGTCTTAGCCGGGTCATTTGCTATTGTAGCCACGACTCCGATCGTCCTTTTTCAAATATGGAAATTTATTAAGCCAGCTATATCAAAGGAAGAACAAAAAGCAGTGTTGATTTTTTTACCCTCCATCTTAATCTGCTTTATTGCTGGTATTTCATTTGGCTATTTTCTGCTATTTCCAAGTGTGTTTTCATTTTTAAATTCCCTAGCAACAGAGCAACTAAATACAATGTACACAGCTGAGAAATATTTTAAATTTCTATTGCACTTAACGCTCCCTATTGGGGTTCTCTTTGAGATGCCTGTCGTTATCATACTATTGACTAGACTAGGAATTTTGACCCCTTTGCTTCTAGTAAAAACTCGAAAATTCGCTTATGTTATTTTAACCATTATCTCAACTCTTGTTACCCCGCCCGACTTTATTTCAGCGATTATTGTCATGGCTCCGTTAATTCTTTTATATGAAGTTAGTATCACTATTTCAAAAATCGTGTACAAAAAAAGATTAGTGGTATTACAACAAGCTAGCTAGAAGGATCGCTAAGATGGTCCTTTTTTGCTTTGTTAAATAAAAGAGGTTGTGACATAATGCCACAACCCCTTTGCAATATGAAGATGATTTACTCTTTCAGGTTCCGCAAAAGGTTCGGTACGGACGGGCTGATGCCTCTGGCAATGTGGTATATTTAACCTGTTCTGGAGAGTGCGCATAGGGGCTTGAAAGAGCATCAAGAAGTCGCTCCATCACTTCGTAGTCTCCATCTTTTTCTGCGGCTTCAAGAGCCTCCTCTACTCGGTGGTTGCGCGGGATGACCGCTGGATTGGAATTTCGCATCAACTCATGCGAAGAAGCTTTTGGTTCCTGCTGTCTAGCTAACCGCGCCTGCCACAATTCATGCCACTGCTCAAATTCATCCTTACCAAACAGGACTGTATCCTCAAGTTTATCAAACGTTAAAGCGCGAAAAGTATTTGTATAGTCCGCACGATACTTCTGCATCAATTTTAGAAGGCCTTCAATTAAGGTTTCATCCTCTGGCTCTTCGTTAAATAATCCTAGCTTGTTTCTCATTCCTGTGAGCCAATTACTGCGATACAAGTCAGGAAAATCTGAAATCGTCTCCTGGGCCACTTCGACCGCTTGCTCCTGATTATCATGCAACAGAGGCAATAATGTTTCAACAAACCTTGCGAGATTCCATCCCGCGATATTCGGCTGATTACCATAAGCATATCGCCCCTGCCTGTCGATCGAACTGAATACTGTTTCGGGGTCATAGGTATCCATGAAGGCGCAAGGACCATAATCAATTGTTTCTCCACTAAGGGCCATGTTATCAGTGTTCATTACCCCATGAATAAAGCCTACCAGTTGCCATTTGGCAATTAACGCGGCTTGACGCTTGATTACCTCCTGAAAAAGTGAAAGATACCGATTCTCATCAGATTCAAGCTCTGGAAAATGACGCTTTATTGTATAATCAGCCAAAGCTTGAAGGTCATCGACTGTTCCCCACTCTGCAGCGTATTGAAAGGTACCGACACGTAGGTGACTATCCGCTACACGAGTCATTATTGCCCCCGGCTGTGCAGTTTCACGAAGAATGGTCTCACCTGTCGTCACAACAGCTAGGCTGCGGGTGGTAGGAATACCAAGCGCATGCATGGCTTCGCTGATAATGTATTCGCGCAGCATCGGTCCAAGTGCTGCTCGCCCGTCGCCCCCGCGAGAGTATGGTGTTCGACCTGAACCCTTGAGTTGAATATCAAATCGTTCACCTTTGGGCGTGATTTGCTCGCCAATCAACAGAGCTCGCCCATCCCCTAACATATTAAAATGCCCGAATTGATGACCTGCGTATGCTTGAGCGAGAGGCAAAGACCCTTCAGGAATCTGATTTCCAGCAAATAACTCTGCACCCTCAGTTGTTTGCAGCGCTTCATCGTTCAACCCTAGGGATGCTGCTAAGGGTTTATTGAGAATGATTAACTTTGGTGCTCGTACAGGGTTTAGGTCGAGGGTGGTAAAAAACGATTCCGGTAGACGAGCATAACTGTTGTCTAAGTTCCATCCAGCTTCTGTCATTGCTTTACTATTTGTCATCATATCTCCTTTTATTTCGATGTCTTTTTAAAATTCAAAGCTTTTTTTTACATAAAACAAAAGATATTGGCACTCTATAAATGTTTTGTTATTTACTTTCCATCGTAACAGGCAGTTCCTTTTATTGTCTACTTCTCCCAATTTAATATACCATTTCCTACAAAGTAAGCCCTTAAATATTTGCGTACAAATTATTTTTTCTCCTTACTCATTAAGATGCAAGAGCTCTTACTTTCACCTACTAAGTCTTTACCCAGTAGGATTTTTTATCAAACTTTTCAACGCCGTAGACAGAAAAATCCCCCTTCAGATTTAAATTACACTTTAATCTGAAAAGGGAGAACTTCTTACTTTTTATTTTTTAAACAAAAAGTGGTATTAACAAACCTGCTAATAATAATATCAAGGCTCCGCCAAGTCTAGAAGCAATCTGTGCAAATGGCATTAACTGCATGCGCTTTGCTGCTGATAACACAGCAACGTCACCTGTTCCTCCCATGTTGGCCATACACAATCCGGCAGTGATCGCAGCTTCAATTGGATAAAACCCAACTAGTTTTCCTAATAAAGCTGCACCTAATACAGCACCTACCACTACCCCTGCAACGAGTAAAACATATTGAAAACTAAGTGAGGCGAGAACAGCATTTAAATCTGTAAACGCGACACCAATCCCGAATAATAAAGCAAGGGTCCATGTCTTTGCGACAAATTGATACCACTGGCTTGCCCCTTCTACGACGTTTTCAGGAATAAGATTTGCAATTTTAGCAATGGCTACCAAAATAATCATTAAAGCATATGGATGAAGTGGGATTATAGCGCCTAATAATTGACCACAGGCAAAGAATAGCAAGGCGGCAAGTAACCCAATACCCATTTTTGAAATATCAAACTTTGACTTTTTTTCTTCCATCTTAAATCCTGGAATAAGCTGACCATTTCCTGATAAAGAGGGCATTTTATTACTAAGACTATTTAGAAGACTTGCAAATATAATAGCGAAAACATTTCCAAGTGCTAAAGCAGGAACAAGAATCGAAATATAATAACTCGGTGAGTTCCCTAGAAATTCAGAATATACTTGAGACATCGGAATGGCTCCTGCCCCCATACCCCCACCTAGGATTGGTAGGGCAATGACTAAAACAGCGTCTTTGATTGAGAAACCAATTAGCAGTCCAACTAGACCTGCGATTGCCATCGCTCCAACAACAGCTCCAAAAACCGGCACAAAGTAACGAACCCCAATTTTCATGAGTACTTTTGAGTTCATTCCTAAAATACTTCCAGTAATTAAAGCAGCGATATAGAAGTCCAAGAAGCCGCCCGTTGTCATGAATTCATCGACGCCAACCGTCACGATCTCTGGCAAAATTCCACTGTAGACCATGTAAGCTGATCCAAAAATAGCGACAATCGCCCCGCCACCTAAATAGGTTTTCACAAGTGGTAGTCGATCGCCAATCCAACCGAGTGCTTCTCCAAACACAACCATGACAAGTAAGCTACCAATCATTCCAGTCGGTAAGTTTCCAGTATAAACGGTTACAAGTGCTACGAGTAAAAAAACTGCAAACCAAAGGAGCGGTAGCCCCATTACTGTTAATTGATTGGTTGGATTGAGAGCATATAATTTTGATTCCTTCTGAGTAGGCTCACTATTTTCGAGTTTTCTTACTGTTTCTTCCATATTCCTCACTCTCCTTCTTTGATATTCACTATTAAATTTGTTTTAAGAGTATTCGCTCCTTTTTTAAGGCAGTGTCTGCTACTGCTTTTGCAACGACCTTAGGGACTTCATTGTTAAGCGCATTCGGTATAACATAGGTTGAACTCAACTCTTTTTCTGGTATCAAGTTTGCGATTGCATATGCGGCAGCAATCTTCATCTCTACCGTTATATCTGAAGCACCCGAATCAATTGCCCCTCGAAAAATACCTGGGAATGCGAGCAGATTATTGATTTGATTTGGATAGTCTGAACGACCTGTGCCAACTACTTTTGCTCCTGCTGCTAGCGCTTCCTCCGGATATATTTCTGGAATCGGATTGGCCATTGCAAAAACAATCGGATTTTTAGCCATTTTCTTCACATGTACAGCTTTCAATGCTGCTGGCCCAGATACTCCAATAAATACATCTGCACCCATTACAGCCTCTTGTAAAGTTCCTTTAATATTTGTTTTATTCGTTACTTTAGCGATGTTCCGCTGGCTTGAATTTAACCAACTTTCATTTTGATGAACAACACCTTCTAAACTGACAAGCGTAATATGTGCGAAGCCGGCTTCTAAGAGCAATTTTGCTATTGAAATTCCTGCGGCGCCTGCGCCATTAATCACAATTTTTACTTTTTCCATTTGCTTTCCGACCACTTTTATTCCATTTAATAAACCAGCTAATACCACAATCGCTGTCCCGTGTTGATCATCGTGAAACACAGGTATATCAAGTTCTCTTTTTAAACGATCTTCAATCTCAAAACAACGCGGCGCTGAGATATCTTCTAAATTCACACCGGCAAAGGTTGGTTGTAGCGCTTTCACAACGGTTACAATCTCATCGACATTTTTGGTGTCTAAACAAATGGGAAATGCGTCAATATCAGCAAAGGTCTTAAACAACATACATTTTCCTTCCATTACCGGCATTGCAGCATGTGGACCAATGTCACCTAAACCAAGAACAGCCGTACCATCCGTCACAACTGCTACCATATTACCTCTAGCTGTTAGATGATTAAGTTCCTTAGGATTTTTTTCAATCTCTTTACAGACATCTCCTACTCCTGGGGTATACACAAGGCTTAAGTCTGCTTCACTAGTAATCTCTATTTTACTAACGACTTCTATTTTCCCTTTATATTGGCGATGTAGTTGAATCGCTCGGTCTCTTAAATTTCTCTGACTCATTTTGTCCCCCTTGTTGTAATCGGTTTCACATGAATTACTATTAGTTTAATAAATATGAATTATTTGTGACAGTTTATGAAACTTAAGAAACCTTTTGTAACTAAAAAAAGCGACCAGAGGCCGCTTAGAAAAAGGATTGAAATGTTGATTTAGTCAAGTCTTTGTTCACATATAAGTACACTGGCCTCCCAATGGCCCCGTATGTCATTCTCTCTCCAAGTATACCGATTTCCTTTAAATACTTAATATATTTCCGAACGGACACACGTGAGACTTGTACCTGCTCAGCAATTTCATCTGTCGAAAAAGGTTCCTCCCCTTTTGATAGAATCACATCTACAATAACTTGCAGTGTATTCGTTGTTAGTCCCTTTGGTAAAGACGCATGTTTGCTCTCTTTTTGTTGTAAAATTTTTCGATCCAGTTCTTCTTGATTAAAAGAATTTAGCTTTTTAAGCAAATGATTCTTCTCTCTATAAGTGGTGAGGGCTTGGTTAAATCGTTCAAATTCAAACGGTTTGATAATATAATCCACCGCTCCGTACCTTAGTGCCGTTTGGATCGAATCTACATCATCGGCTGCTGTCACAAGGATCACATCTATTTTCCATTTGTCATTCTTCCTAATATGTTGTAATAATTCTAATCCGCTTTTTCCGGCCATGTAAATATCTAATAAAAGCAAATCAATGTTTTCTGTTTTAATGACTGCCATCGCTTCATTGAAAGACTTTGCAATTGCTACTAATTCAAACCCTTCCACTTCGTTTAAATAGCGCCTATTGAATTCAGCAACCATTGGATCATCGTCTAAAATCAACACCTTAATCAATAGAATCCCCCTTTATTTCGTATGGAATCTCAACCGTAATGGTCGTTCCAGAACCTTTAAATGTATCAATTGTTAAGTGCCCATTGAGATCGTCAATACTTGCTTTCACTAAAGCCAAACCATAGCCTCGATCCTCTCCTTTGGTTGAAAAACCCGTTTCAAATATTTCTGCTAAATCCTCTGTTTTTATACCTGAGCCTGTATCTTTCACTTCCATTTTCAGACGCTGATTTTCAAGAGAAAAATTCACGTCAACTTTCTTAAATGGACTATTCTCAACAGCTTCAATGGCATTATTTATTAAATTCCCTAAGATCGTAATAATCTCATGAATGACATCCGCAGACGTAGCTTTTGGAATAACGGTTACGCTTTTAATGGACAGATTCACTCCGCATTCTCTAGCATAACTTAATTTGCCTAACAAAAAACCTGATAGTACGGCATCGTGAATGTCTGTCACTTGGCCAATTTCATGGTTCTTATGGTTCACCAAATCAAGAATGAATGTTTTCAATTGTTCATATTCTCCTATTCGCACCATTCCTAAAATCACATGAAGATTATTTTTCACCTCATGGGACTGGGCACGAAGCGCATCAACATATAGCTTGACCCCCGTTAACTGCTGGGCTAGCTCTTTGACCTCCGTCTTATCACGAAGGGTCGAAATGGCACCAATCACCTGGTTATCAACAATGAGCGGGACACGGTTCACTAATATAGAGATTTCATTAATCGTTATTTCCCTAGCTAGCTCCGCTTCTCCTGTTTTTAAGACGCGCTCTAGACCTGTCATTGGTAAATACGTCGTTATATCCATCCCAATTGGTTGTTCAGGTAACCCTGCTTTTTTGAATAATGTAAGCGCTGATTTATTTACAAGTGTAATAAGTCCATCCTGATCAACCGCTATAATGCCTTCGTGGACAGATTGAAGCATCGTATTACGTTCTTCTAGCATTTTCGCAATTTGAGGTGGCTCTAGCCCATATAACGTTTTCTTTATGTAATTGGCAATTAATAATGCACCAATCAACCCGACTAACAGTCCTAGAAGAGAACCTACGATAATATTTCTATGATTTTGATTAGTGATGTGTTGAATATGCTCTAGAGAAATCCCAACAGAAACTGCACCGATTTGTTCATTTGATTCATTCATCACAGGGGTAAACGATCGAAGCGAAGTGGATAGGGTTCCTTCTGATATTGAACTATACTCCTCTCCTTCAAGCACAAGAGCTTCATCTCCCCCTTTAAATGGTTTGCCGACTAGCATGCTATTTGGGTGAGAATAGCGAATTCCTTTCATATCGATAACAACGACAAAGAGAACATCGGCTGATCGCCGAACATCATTCGCATATAGTTGGATTTCTCCTGCCCTTTCTTCTGTCAATCCTTTTTGTACAACCTCTGCTTGAGATACAATTCTTGCAACTGTTAGCGCCTTTTCTTCTTCGTACCGTACGCTATTATCGTTTATCGATTGACTCACTAAGAGATCAGTAAATAATAAGGATAGCACGACAACCATGCAAACTAGCCAGAGAATAATCGTACGCATTTTAAACTTTTTTATTAACAATAGCTACCTCACTTCCTATATCTATAGTATAAGTTTAATGTTAATCAAATGGTTCCTTAATCTCAAATCAAATTAACACAGGGTTTATTTTATCGATGAGATCGTATCTTAATTGCTCTGATTCGAAGGCAGACATTAATCCCCTCTTGAGCTTAGTTAGCTAGGTGGATTATATATCATCTGAAGGGCCACTTGAAAGGGGTAAGCTCGAGGGTACTGAGAAAGTCTCTATTAGAAGATTCAAGGCAGCGGCAATGGCTCCGATCGTCGCGCGCCCGCTATGAGAAACCCACTCATAGCGAACTTAAAAGAAGGCGAGGTCTGCGCTCATTGCTTAAATACGAAAAAGAAGGTGAGACTACTCTTAAAGGAGGGATCACCAATGACAAATATTATGGATGGCATGGACGCAGCAAGATTCCGGTCAGGAAATCCTAATGCGAAAGAGCGACCAAAACAGGAAAAAGAGACCAGTAAAGAAAAGAAAATGCCTCCCGTGTTAAAGAACTTAAAAAACGGTTCGTAAAAAAGTAACTGACCCAGTATGTAAAATACCGGGTCAGGCTAATTTATCCGAAGTTGTTAATCACCTCTAAATTCAATGACTTTTCTTACTGATCATGAAAAAGAACCGGAGGAGAGCCTTAAGGATCTCCTCCGGTTCTACTTAACGATATTCCCTGATAACACCTTATTTAAGGTCTTCTACAGAATCAATGTCCATGTAAGATGGAACAACTAAACCGATTTTTGCACCTTCTAGGTTTGGACCTAGGTCTACAAGATCATCCTTAAAGTCTTGGTAATAAGCGTCATGTGTTCCCGGTAACCAAGCTGCAACAATCCACCAATACCCCTCCTTATAATCAAAGTATTACTCACAAAAATACATATTACTTGATTGGCAATATTCTTAGGCATATCAACGGATTCTATGAACTTTCTTCTTCCACTCTTCTGCTCTTTAACTTAAAACCTCAACTTAATTTTAACATTAATTTCCTTTCTGTTGCATACAGAAAGAAAAAGCATCCCTACGTTATCGCAGTGAATTTATGTTATTAGTTTCCGGCTTAGTTCATATGTTAAAATACAAAATAGGGAGGAAGTTTGTATGAATATAATGCTTTGTGTGCGTACATTCTTGTTAACTTTTATAGCGTTTATTGTACATATTGTTAGAATTATGCTAAGTGAGTGGGATTCTGGAATTGGAGGATTCACAAAGTATGAGGAGATTGGTTTTTTGGGTCCGTTTCTTTTATTAGTTTATTTACTCTTTATTTTTGTTCCCTCCACAATAATTCTACACTTTAATCTATCGAAATGGATTCAATTTGCCTTAATCATAGTTATTTCGATAGTAAGTGTGTATTTTGTTGAACGTTCTATTCAAGGAAATTCTGATGCTCAGGAATATATTCATACTTACCTTGTTATGACTTCACTTTCAATATTTTGTTTACTTCATTATTTTATTCCACAAAAATATAAACGTAATGGTAGTTTTTATGAACAGGTAAAATAATAATTTACAGCGGTGTCACGTTAAGGCATCGCTTGTCATAAAAAGTAAAGAATTTGGTAGTACCTTCTCCACTTATTGGGTTTACTTTTACATTCTATGTTAGTAAAAGTCTGTGGCCTTCTTCTATGTTAACAGGAGTAAATACTCCTTTAACATTCTCCAATCATTTTTCCAACCCTTTCTCAAATTGATTATTGTTATTCAACATTACTGCGAGTGAGTTCAGTAATTCCACAAAAAGAGCGTTAACCCTTCTAGATCAACGACCCTATACTTTAAGTATCTTAATTCACAATCCTTTGCTTTGACGGTGATATATACTTAAAACATCTTTCATATATCACCTGAAAGCCATATAACAAAAATGTCTTTATTAAAAATACAATTGATAATTGAAATTTTGAAAGCCTAACCAAAGTAGCGTAACCGATTTTCTTAAACAAATCCATTCCCAAATAGGTAAAGAGGGAGTCAACTATAATATTTATTAGGAGATATAGATTAAATTTACCATAGGTGAATTTCAATATCCAAAGTGCGCCAACTAAGAATGGACCTATTATTAGTGGCAGTTCTCCTAACATATTTGGTTTAACATTAATTGGGAACCACCACCATTTTTTCTTTTCTGCAAACCTCCCCTCAGCAATTAGGTATAAACTTATAAATATTGATGCTGGAAGAAATCTTCTTAATACTTTTACACCTAGAAAAGGAACAGTAAGCCACGGTAAAATCGTCATTAAAAATATAAAACCATTTGTTTTCTTCATTTAAAACATCCTTTACTTTATCTTCTTACATTTATTTTTCTCTACTTAGATGCTTTTATGAATGATTTCTACCTTTTTCCTGAGTATAAATTACCTTTTTTCAGTATCGCGCCCTTTCGCATTAACTTTAATAAAAAGATAATTGAGATGTTTCAACGCAAAAAAAGGTACCTCGATTCATCAAGGTACCTTTTGCAATCTAACTTATTTTGACTCTGCAGCCGAAGAAGCCTCAGGTGATGTAACTTTATCGTAGAATTCCACAAATTTATCACGGTCTTCGCTTGCACGGTAGGCCATTGCAACACGAGGGTGTTCATTCAATGTACCAGAAATCATGAAAGGAATGATATAGCCCCACTCCCATTTTTGACGCATTTCGAGCATGTGCTTTTCAATCACGCCAAGAACGGGCATTAGCTCATAGCTTGGTTTTTGTATATGGCTAACTAGAAGCTCTGTGTTGCAGTTCCCAGCTGCACGACCCATTCCATAAACAGAAGAATCAAGGAACGTCACACCATTTCGCATCGCAGTTAACGTGTTTGCAAATGCCAACTGCATGTTATTATGTGTATGAATTCCAAGCTGTTTATTCGGGATCATCTCTTTAAATTTTTTCACTTGATATTCAATATCGGCTGGATCTAAGCTTCCAAAAGAGTCAACAATATAAACCACATCTACAGGGCTTGCCTTCACCATTTCAAACGCTTCTATCAGTTGGTTTTCAGGTACATTTGATAGAGCCATAATGTTAAGTGACGTTTCATAGCCAAGATCATGGAACATTTGCACAAGCTCTAACCCTTTATCAACTTCACGGATATAGCATGCTACCCGAATCATATCTAACACGCTTTGCTCACGTGGGAGAATATCATTTGAATCTACACGGCCAATATCGACTAAAGCAGATAGCTTCGTGAACTTTTTCTCAGGGATAATTTCTTTCAAAAAATTATCTTCAAGAAATCTCCAAGGATTTGGCTCCGTCGCTTGAAGTAATTTCGCAGAGTTCTTGTAGCCAATTTCCATATATTCAACACCAGCGCTACTTAGTCCCTCATATAAGTCTTGAACAAATTCTACGCTGAAATCCCAATTGTTAACTAAGCCCCCATCACGAATGGTACAGTCTATAATTTTGTTACTATGTTCCATAATAATATCTCCTCCTATAATTCTATTCTTTAGTACGTTTTATTTTCCGTTTGAAAATTATCGCTTTAATACTTTTATGCTTTTATGCTTTTATGTACTAAAATACCTTATACTGTTTGTATCATGATTTGTTAGTAGCTGTCAATCTATTCTTCCTAAGTCCTCTCTTAATATGATTATCCTCAACACCTTATCTCTATTTTACATAGAGATAAGGTGTCTGTCACTCCTCGAAAGTAATCATTCTTACACTTAATTGAAAACTTACCGTCTAAGGTTGTATTATGGGGCTAACTAGCGCCTTTTCCACAATTTTCTATATAACGAGTGTTCCTTACTTGCTGTATTAATAAGTAGGGGTTAAACTATAATTTGTCTTAAGAAAGAACATGAGAGTAAAGATAGAAATTGGGCTTTGATTTAGCCTCAGGGGGAATGAAGATGAACATTATTGAGGTTCAAGATTTACGTAAAGAATTCAAATCTCATTCAAGTCGCTCTGGTTTATCGGGAGCTTTTCGAGACTTATTTACAAGAAATTATAAAGTGCTAGCAGCCGTTGATAATATTTCCTTAACCGTGAAGCAAGGAGAAATGGTTGGTTACATAGGTGAAAATGGTGCTGGCAAATCGACGACGATTAAAATGCTAACAGGGATTTTAACGCCAACATCAGGATCTGTCGTCGTAAATGGGATGGATCCCCATAAAGAACGGGAACAATTTGTCCGCACAATAGGCGTTGTTTTTGGACAACGCTCCCAGTTATGGTGGGATATTGCGGTCCAAGAGTCATTTAGATTATTAAAAAAGGTATACCGTGTGTCTGATGAAGATTATAAGAATCATATGGGCCATGTGATTGAAACGTTAGAAATTGGTCCGTTATTAGATAAACCTGTACGGAAGCTGTCGCTTGGGCAACGAATGCGCTGTGAATTAGCAGCGGCTCTTATTCATAATCCTCCCCTCCTCTTTTTAGACGAGCCAACAATTGGATTAGATGTATTAGTGAAGTTGAAAATTCGAAAGTTTTTAAAAGAAATTAATAAACAATATAAAACGACCATTCTGCTGACCACTCATGATTTAACAGATATCGAGGCCCTTTGTGAACGAGTTGTTCTATTGGATGAGGGTAAGATTGTCTATGATGGGAAGCTAAATCAACTACAAGCAAAAGCTGTTGAAGGAAAACAGGTGGAGTTTCAATTTCTACCAGAGACTCATGAAAACAACTTACCTCGTATTCCAAAGGTTCACTGGGAACAAAAAGATGCAACGACATGGCTCGCAAATGTTAACGGCGACGAACAGATGGTCTCAGAATTAATTAGTAAAGTGGTTCAAAACAATCTGATCAAGAATGTTCGAATTAATGAAGTTTCCACTGAAGAGATTATCCGAAAGATTTATGAAGAAGGAATGGCCATCTCATGAGTCAATATATTGAAATGATCAGGGTTCGTTTTTTAATGATGCTTGCTTACCGGACAAACTACTATAGTGGGATTCTAATTTATAGTATCAACATAGGGGCTTACTACTTTTTATGGACGGCTATTTATGGTGGCAAAGAAGAAATTCAAGGGTTATCCGTTCTTCAAATGTCCACGTATGTGGCAGTAGCTTGGATGGCTAGAGCTTTTTATTTTAATAATATTGACCGTGAAATTGCGACTGAGATAAAAGATGGTAAGGTTGCGATTGAAATGATTAGGCCTTACAACTATTTAGGGATGAAAACGATGCAAGGCCTTGGAGAAGGGATATTCCGTTTATTGTTTTTCTCCGTACCTGGGATGGTGATTGTGTCCTTAGTGTTTCCAATTAGTTTTTCTGCTAGTTTTTCGATATGGATGTTATTCTTTGTCTCACTTATATTTAGTTTTATCGTGAACACGCAAATCAACTTACTTACTGGAATTATGACGTTCTTCTTATTTAATAACTCGGGATTAATCAGGGCCAAACGTGTCATCATCGATTTGTTCTCAGGCCTTTTACTCCCAATCTCATTTTACCCGCTTTGGGCGCAATCTATTATGACCTATTTACCATTTCAAGCGATAAGCTATGTACCAAGTATGATTTTCACTGAAGGGTTTGTAGGAAAAGAGGTTTATACGGCCATCATGCTGCAAGCATTTTGGGCACTTATTTTACTCATTCCTATTCAGCTATTATGGTATTTGGCAAAAAAACAATTAATTGTACAAGGAGGCTAAACGATGTTTAATGTTTCCATTTTCTTTCAATACGCCTCTCAATATCTAAAAACTAGATTAACGTATCGCGTTGATACAGTTGTAGAAATTTTCTCTGACTTTTTACTTCAAGCGGTAAATTTAATTTTCATTTTAGTTGTATTCGGCCATACCACCCTATTAAGTGGTTGGAGTCGTGAAGAAATTATCTTTATTTATGGGTTTTTCCTTATTCCTTATGCCTTATTTACATCATTCTTTAATATTTGGGATTTTAATGATCGTTATATCGTTAAAGGTGAAATGGATCGCATCTTAACACGTCCAATCCATAGTCTATTTCAAATTATTATGGAACGAATGGAGCTAGAGTCGCTATTCGGTGTAGTAACAGGATTAGTGATTATGTTTTATGCGGGAACGAGCTTAGGGTTAACATTCGCCTGGTATGATGTCTTTATCTTTATCGCCATGGTGATTGGTGGGGCCTTTATTTATGCGGGGATTTTCATTTCCATTGCAACCATTGGCTTTTGGTCAGATAGCCGAACAGATATCATGCCGATGATGTATAACATTGGAAATTACGGCAGATATCCAGTTGATATTTACCACCGTGTGATTCGCTTTGTATTAACATGGATTTTACCTTTTGCCTTTGTTGGAGTGTATCCTGCTGCTTACTTTTTAAAAAGAGAAGAGTGGTATGTGTATGCCTTCTTAACACCAGTGATGGGAGTCGTCTTCCTATTCATTTCTATTTTATTGTGGAATGCCGGAGTTAAAAGGTATCGCGGAGCCGGGAATTAAGCGTGTATTAAAAAAGAAAGCCACTTCTTCGTTTGAAGATAGTGGCTTTCTTTTGATTATTATTTGATTTACTCGAATGCCCGTCAGATCATCCCTGATTCTTGTCGAGAGCTATTAGCTTATGCCGACTCCACATTTTCTGATTTATGCTTAACGAGCGCCTTCTTCTCCCAAACCCTGCTTCTCCATCTAGCCCATAACGCGATACCTCGGATCCATTCATCAGCAATAAAGACAAACCATATGCCGATTAATCCCCAACCAAAATGGATTCCCGATATGTAATACATCGGCACACTAAAGCACCAAATCACCACAATAGAGACAATCATCAAATAACGAGCATCCCCTGCGGCCTGAAGTGTCGCCCCATAAACCAGGTTTAAACATCTTCCGGGTTCAAGTAATAACCCCATAATTAGCAGGATGGCCCCCATCTGAATTATCTCTGGGTCATTCGTAAACAAACCGAGTAACCGCTCTCTGATTAAGACAAGAATCGTTGTCATCACCATCGCCAACAGAATACTCCAACGCGTGTTTCGTACCCCTTGCTGAAATGCCTCATCCATCTTCCCCGCACCAATTAAATGGCCGATAATAATTTGTGATCCTCTACCTAGGGAGATACCTAGTATCATTACAAAAAAGAGAACATTTAATGTATAGATTCTTGTCGCAAGCATTTGCGTTCCTAGCAACGTTATGATCGCTGTTGTGACAATTTGACTACTAGAATACGAGATTATCGTCATCGAAGATGGAATGCCAATACTTAGCACTTTTTTCAGACGTTCTTTTTGGATATCGATAAAATCATGCCACGTCAATTTCAGATTGACTCTGTAATAAAGAACTAAAGCAAAAGCAATAAGCGCGAGAAACTGACTAATTGCCGTTGAAATCGCCACTCCAGGAACGCCCCATTGAGGAAAACCTAAAGCACCATAAATAAAGAGGTAGTTCCCAATGATATTAATGATGTTCATACCACCACTAACGTACATCGTTTCTTTCGTAAATCCGTGGGTTTGAATAATCATAGACATCGTCACAATCATCGCTTGAAAAACAAGAGCTCCCCCTACAATAATCAAAAAGGTTCTCGCTTGTGAGAATAATTCCGGCTCGAGCTCAAATAATCCTAATAGTTGATTACTAAAAACAATGATAACGGTTGCTACGAACAGGCCAAAGATTAGGTTGATTAAAATTCCATTTCCTGTATACTTCTTGATTTCATCAAATTTCTTCGCACCAAGATATTGGGCCACCACAACAGATGTCCCCGTTGCGATAAATTGGAAAAGAAAAAACATAAACATAATTAACTGATTCGCCACTCCGACAGCTGCAACCGCTTCATCTGAAACTTTACTTAACATAAACGTATCAGCCGTTCGCAAAGAAAAATGCAAAAGCGATTCAATAAAAATAGGCCAGGTAACAGCAATGAGTGATAAGGTCTTCACCTTGGATGTTGTCATAAAGATCCCTTCTCGTTTAAAAGTTTTGCTAAAGAATGAGTGACCTTTGTGAAAAACCACTCTAATCTAGTTAGTTGATAAAGCGTTTACTATTTTAGATTAATGATAGCATTAAATAATTAACAAAAATATAGACGTTAATATATTTTACTAAATTTATAGTGAGAAAAAAAGAAAGATTTTTTGCTAAGTTGTATCAATTATGGAAGTTTCTCTTTCTTAATGTACAATGATTAACTCTAATACGCAAAAAGGGCTAAACAGCCCTAGTAAAACCCATTAGTATTTAGATGATCAAAACGGAAATTTGCGGTACCCTTTTTGAATTGAAATCCATTTAGTAATTGTAAATTCTTCTACGACCCAGGGATTTCCAAATCTCCCCATCCCACTTGATTTGCTTCCACCAAACGGAATCGTTGGACTATCATTTACTGTTTGGTCGTTAAGGTGCGTCATGCCACTTTCAATCTTTAGGCCTAGTTGCTCCCCTTCACTTAAATCTTCTGTGAATATAGAAGAACTTAAACCGAACTCTGTGTCATTAGCCATTTCGATTGCGTGGTCATCTGATTCCGCTTTAATAATTGTGGCAATTGGTGAAAACAACTCTGTTTGAGCAAGTTTGCTTTTATTATCAACATCCACAAAAATAGTTGGTGATAAAACATTGCCTTCTCTCTTTCCTTCTAATACAATTTTTGCTCCATCTTTTTTTGCATCCTCAATTAAACTTAATGCCTTTTCAACCTGGATTTCGTTTATAAGTGGTCCAATCACTGTTGTAGGCTCCATTGGATCACCATATGGCAGAGACTTTACTCTTTCCGTAAACTTCTTAATAAATTCATCGTAGTGGTTTTTGTGAACAATTATTCGATTAATAATCATGCAAATCTGACCTTGGTGGATAAACTTGCCGAAGATTGCGGCATCAATTGCCCGATCCACATTGGCATCAGCTAAAACAATAAACGGATTATTCCCACCAAGTTCAAGTGCTACACGTTTTAACAGACTACCCGCAATCATTCCAATATGCTTTCCGACTGGCGTTGAACCTGTAAAACTAATTAATTGCGAATGGGGAGTTGTTAGCATCGCATCTCCGATTTCCTCCAAATCGGTTAATATACAGTTAAATACACCCTTTTGGAGACCAGCTTGTTCAAATGCTTTGGCAATCATTGAGCCCCCGGTTAAGGCAGTTTGAATATCAGGTTTATGTACGACACTATTACCTAAGGCAATAGCTGGTGCTATCGTTCTCATTGATAAATTCATTGGAAAATTAAATGGAGAAATCGAAGTTATCACTCCTAATGGGAGACGATGAATCCGATTAATCTTTCCTTCTATGTCCGATTCAATTTCCCTAACTTCATCTAATTTGTCTACCATTTTAATCGCTTCTTCTACTAGGCCGATCGTTAGGTCAACTTCAACATTTGCCTTTAAGATACTTCCACCCGTTTCACGAGAAATAACTTTTATCATTTCATCGCGGTTATTCTTTAAGTATTCTGCTGCTTTACGAAGGACTTCTTTCCGTACAGGAGCTGATGACTTTGCCCATTTCTTCTGCGCATCCTTTGCAATTTCGTAGGTTTGTTCAAGTTGTTTTGCTGTTACTAAACGGATTGTATTAATAAAAGAATTATCATATGGATTTAAGTTGTCATAATTTCGACTACTTAACCCCTCTGTCCATTCACCATTAATAAAACTTTTGTTTAATTCTTCATAACGTTCCATGAATGCACTCCTTCTGTCATATTTTTTTAGTATGTGAAGAGTTTAGGCATTTATTCTTCTATTATTTGTTTAACAGAAAGGAGATATGCTAAAAAGCCCTTACCTCAAGTGTGTCAAAGCACTAGAGGTCAAGGACTGAAATTCATGAAAGAAAACATTCGGAAATTTTTCGTCTACGGGTTAATACTCTACTTGGTATGTTCAACAACAGGGAACCATCCGGGAGTATTCATTATCGCCTGCCAAAGTGGGTCAGGGACAACAAGTTTCGCTTGGTCCTCTTTTGATATCGTAGTCGCAATTTCTGCTTCTTGTCCTTTTTCTATTTTCTCAACCCAATCAGGTTCCATAATAAGTTCTCTACCTAGGGCTATCATTGGAACACCTGTTTTGATAGCGTTTTTTGCATCTTCAGGTGTGTGGAGCGAACCAACACCTATCAACGGCACTCTATTATTGATTTTTTCTAAAAGAAGTTCCATGCGTGATTTAGAAGTATCCACCCCGCGTCTAGGATTAGACCAAAAATCCATTAACGACACATGCAGATAGTCCAGTTCTTTATCTGAAAGGGCATCGACTAAATCAAGAGTATCTGCCATCGTAATTCCTGGTGTTTCTTCTTCCTCTGGTGAAAAGCGATATCCCACTATAAACGGCTGTTTTGCATATTCTTTTACGACCTTTTTCACTTCATCGACAATAGCAAGCGGGAATGCCATTCGCTTTTCAACACTTCCTCCAAATCGATCCTCACGTCGGTTTGAATGTGGTGAAAAGAACTGCTGAATTAAGTAGCCATTCGCACCGTGAATCTCGACACCATCAAATCCAGCTTCTATGGCCCGACGAGTCGTCTCGCCAAATGCATGAATCATGGCTTCGACTTCTCCTTCATCTAATGCTCGCGGTGTGACTTTTCCCTCCTCAGAAGCAACGGCGCTAGCACTTACCGTTTCTCCATTTGGAACCAATTCAGGAGGACACATCCGTCCACCATGAAAAATTTGGATTACAGCTTTCGCTCCTTGTTCTTTCATTGCCTCTGCTAAGCGGCGTAAGCTTGGAATCATCTCATCGTGATCCGCTCCAAATTCTCCTTCAAATCCTTTCCCGTTGGCCGTTACATAAGCGCAAGCAGTAACCGCCATCCCGACTCCTTTTGTTCGCCGAACGTAGTAATCAATCTCCACATCTGAAACGGTTCCATCTGGATGCGAAGCAAAGTTTGTCATTGGAGCCATAACCAGGCGATTCTTTAACTGAAGGCCTGATTTAAATTGTATCGACTCAAAGAGCGACGTGTAGCTTTGATTCATGAATAATTCCACCCCAATTAGTTGTAGTTTATAAGGTACTTGATTATAGTACCCAATAATGTGAAATGCATAGCTCCTTCAACATTTAAGTACGAAAGAGGCGTATTTGGAAGTGTGTATTCAAAAGTATTATTGCTTACACTACGGGGACTTTCAACTTCTGTAAGTGGCCTCTCATTCCTTATATCGCTTCCGTATCCATTAAGGAAACGAAAGGTATTAATTAAAAGAATTAGGGGAGACCTCTCACGAAGGATAGAAAGCCTCATATGGCGTCTGTCAACGGTCATTAAGACTCTCTTGGCATTGAACAAAAAAACCTTTTTTGTTCTTGCCTACAAAACAGCTGTTCAAGTTCCGAATAAGAATAACTGTATGAGATGCTAAATCATTCCGCAGCTTCACTTTCCCATCTAGATATTTCCTCTCGAACCTTAGGTGCCACCTCTGTTCCTAAGAGTTCTATCGCCTTCATTACATCATCATGAGGCATCGATCCAACTGGAACGTGAAGCATAAAACGTGTGATTCCCACATTTTTTCGAAGGTGAATTATTTTCTCGGCAACAGTATTCGGATCACCAACATACAATGCTCCGTCAAAGCTGCGAGCGGTGTCGAAGCTTGAACGGTCATAGTGCCCCCACCCTCGTTCTCGTCCTAATTTATTCATAACTTGCTGGGTCGAAGGAAAGAATTTATCGGCTGCTACTTGGGTCGATTCCGCAATGAAACCGTGCGAATGTGACGCAACCGGCAACTTCGATAGATCATGGCCTGCGTGAGCAACGGCCTTTTTATAGAGCTGTACAAGCGGTTCAAACTGTAGCGGACTGCCACCAATAATCGCTAGAACAAGTGGTAGCCCAAGAAGACCTGCGCGAACAACGGATTCTGAATTACCACCACTGCCAATCCATACAGGTAAAGGGTCCTGAACCGGGCGTGGATAAACACCGAGATTATTAATGGCCGGCCGATGCCCACCTTTCCAATTTACTTTCTCAGATTCTCTTATTTTCAACAATAAATCGAGCTTTTCATTGAATAATTCATCATAATCATTCAAATCATAGCCAAATAAGGGAAACGATTCGATAAAAGAACCCCGTCCCGCCATAATCTCTGCCCGTCCGTTCGAAATCGCATCGAGTGTAGCAAAATCCTGAAACACCCGTACAGGATCAGCAGAAGAAAGTACGGTAACTGCACTTGTTAGTCGAATTCTTTTTGTCTGCGATGCAGCAGCAGCGAGCACAACCGCAGGAGAAGATGCTGCAAAATCTTCGCGGTGATGTTCCCCCACACCAAAAACATCCAACCCAACCTGATCTGCTAGTACAATTTCTTCGACAACTTCACGTATACGCTTCGCATGGCTAACCACCTCACCGGTTTCAACATCCGGTGTTGTTTCTACAAACGTGCTCACACCTATCTCCACTAAAAGCCCTCCTATCATATTTTCGCTTAATTGAGAAAAAGTCATTAACTAATAGAGTCTATTCAAAAAGGCGAAACTAACCTTTTTGAATAGACTCTAAAATTGTTACGCTTTTTTTTAAAACATACCACGTTTAATTGTTTTCATAAAGATTCCTGCCTACAGTGCTTAAAAGCACTGTAGGCCCTTCAAAAGACCATTTCTTCCGGCTCACTATCGTCGCTAGTAACCTGCACTCGGTACTGCACGCGATTACTTAAATCCGCCAAACTAAGAAAGTGACCATGACTGGCTCCAGTATCAATTCCAATTTTATTAGTACTTTTCCAGATAGCCGATTGCTTCTTGTTTCTTTTAGCATGAAAGTAACAAGAGATATCCCCTGAACCTTTGCACGTTAAAATATTGGGATTCCAAACTAAAAAACAAACGTCACAACTACATACAGCACCGTCGTAATAGCAGCAGCTATTAGTGCTGGTTTTAATTTATATTTAGCGTAATCAATGACGGAAAGATTTAATATTTTTGCGATTGTATTTGTATCATCACTTAATGGTGAGGCAAAAGCTCCGAAAGAACCGCTTGCAAAAACGGCTCCAATGATGAGTGGCAGCGATACATCACCTACCACCGCCAGTGATACACCCAAGGGCATTAATATGCCCCATGTCCCCCATGCCGATCCGATAAAATACGAAACTGCGGCCCCGAATACAAAAATGAGCGGCGCGATGAACATCTGCGGAATCCAGGTCGAATGCGCGGTAACAAAGCTTGAGAATCCTAAGTCATCAGTAATAGAAGAGAGTCCCCACACAATAGATAACAACAGAATGACGGACATCAATTCATTTCCACCTGCTATAAACCCGGCAACCAGTTCTTCGAGTTTAAATCGTTGAAGTAAATAATAGCCTATCGATAGTAAAATCGTTATCAGTAACGCTATGACCATTGCATCGAGTACATCGGCTTTAATAAAGGCCAGTAGAAACCCATATCCTTGTTCATGGCCATCCCACCATGTTAAAAATAACGTGAGTCCAATTACTAAAATTAATGGAAGTAAAAGATTCAGCGGTTTAATCGGTAGCTCTTTTGCAACAGATGGATGACAATCATGCCAATCGTCTTCCTCTTCTTCTGTCTTCTCATCTATTTGAGTCGGAGCTTGTGATTTTGTTTTGGCATTGTGAAAAAAGCTTAAATACACCCCTAAAATAATCGTCACGATTGAAAAGAAATTAAAAGGGATGCTTTGAATAAACAGTGAATAAGGATCGAGTTCAATTCCTTGATTTTGTGTGGCTATTTGAATAATCGAAACCATGTAGCCGACGAATGCCGTTGCAACAGGAATTAACACAATAACCGGCGTGGCTGTCGTCTCAATCACAAACCCAAGCTCCTCCGTTGTCATTTTGACTTTTTTAAGAAGCGCTCTCATAATTGGAGCAATCGTAACAAACCGAAACGTAGGAGCACTGAAGGTTCCAATCGTTGAAACATACGTCAAAAGAAGCGCTTGCTTTCTCGTATGTATTTTTTCTGATGCCTTTTCAACGAATCCTCTTATTCCGCCTGTCATTTTTATCATGCCAACTAGACCGGAAAATGCATACAAAAAGACAATAATCTTAATATTATTCGGATCAATAAGTGCTTGGACCACATAAACAAACAGGGCTTGGACACCGCCAATAATGGTAGGTTCCATAATATAAGCCCCAACTAACAAGCCGAGAAAAAGCCCTGGAAGCACTTGTTTTGTATAAATGGCTACAGGGATTACTACTAAAAAGGGGAGAATTGAAAGCCAGCTCGATTCCATTTCTAATCACCTATCTTGGATTTTAAGTACTTGCCTTTTTTTAAAGTTCTGTTCACTTATCTTGTGACCCGAGCTAGAATAATATACTTCTTTGCATTTTAAACAAACCATAATTATATTAAGATAAACCTATCACTACGTGAAAGAACGAGAACAAGGAGAATAACATGAAAAAGGCAAAAACAAATGCAATGCGTTTATTGGAAAAAGAAAAAGTAGAATACAAAATGATCTCTTACCATGCAGAGGATGGCGAAATTGACGGACTAGCTGTGGCAAAAAAAATCGGAAGAGATGTGGAAATTGTTTATAAAACGTTGGTTTCACAAGGAGTAAGTAAATATTATGTATTTGTTATCCCGGTGGAGGCTGAACTTGATTTGAAGAAAGCTGCAAAAGCGGTCGGAGAAAAGAAAATCGATATGATTCCAGTAAAGGAGATTTTGAGCGTCACTGGTTATGTACGAGGAGGATGTTCACCAATTGGAATGAAAAAGTTATTTCCGACTTTTATCGATCAACGCGCAAAGCTTTTAGAAACGATGATTGTCAGCGGAGGAATGATTGGTATGCAAATTGAGTTAAAGGTAGAGAATTTAGCCGAAATAACTAGGGCTCACTTTGTTAATTTATCAAAAGATTTTAATTAAGTAACTTTACAAAACCTGAGTAATTTTGAGGACACTGAAAAGGGGTGCTTTTCCTATTTCAGGGCCCTCTTAGTTATTGTTTATTTTTTAACTTCTCAAGTAATGAGGCTGCTTTACTGCGCGCCTCGGACGTTTCCTTTGTTAATCTCTTCATTTCACGCACAGTTCCATCTTCATTAAAGGATGCTTCGATGATGTCTCCTTCTCCTACTTTAGGTAATTGTTCAAGGGGTACCTTTCTCGTAATGGCTTCATTTCCCCCTAGAAGGAGGACTACTATATTGTTATCAACGATTCGATCTACTGTGTATTTTTTCAAATAAATTCCTCCTAAATTGTTATCTCATCGCTCATCTTTTGATATGTAGCATCCCCAATTCCACTAACCTTTTTGATCTCTTCAATTGATTTGAAAGCTCCATGCACGTTTCGATAATCAATGATTCTCTGTGCAATGACATCACCAACCCCAGTAATGATTTGCAAGGTTTCGTAATCTGCTGTGTTAATATTAATTAAGTTCTCATTAGTAGTATTTGGTTTCTCATCTATAGATGCACTCGGTTCAGCCGTATACGCCTCCCCCGTTACCTCAAATTGAAGTCCATCTGACTTTACGACAATTGGACCTCTTATAGTATGATAGACACGGTTTGTACCAACAGTTGTTAAACGTTCCAATACTTCAACATGTGGGTGGCCATAACTATTTCCTTCACCATAACTAATGATTGCCACAGAAGGGTTTACCTCTTCTAAAAAGAAGCTCTCGGAACTAGTTGCTGAGCCATGATGACCTACTTTTAGGACGTCTGACTTTATATTGAAATGATTAACCATACGTTTTTCTGCAGCTTCTTCTGCATCACCAGTTGTTAAATAAGTAAAGTCATTATACGTAATATGCAAGGAGATCGAAGCATTATTCAGGTCGTCACCCTCTTGCCCACTATTAACAACGACTATATCTAGCTCAGAATCTAAATTAATCATGTCACCTGCACGTGGTACAACAAAGTCAATATCATGTTCATCAATATAAGAAAGGTAATCGATATACGTTTCACTTGTATGCGGAATGCCACTGTCAAGAACCTCACCAACAGCAAAGTTATTCATAACAGCTACCGCCCCTCCTAGGTGATCTTCATGGGCGTGAGTAATGACTAATTTGTCAATTGAAGAAATTCCAATCTGTTTTAAGTATTGAACCACTTTTTCGCCACTAGAACGTTCTCCTGCATCAATAAGCATCGATTTACCATTTGGGGTAATAATAAGTGTCGAATCCGCTTGGTCAACATTAAGGTGGTGAATTTCTAAGCCTCCCGTTTCTATTATCGGGTCTTTTGCTAGCTTATCTTCAGTAGAGGTTTTTTCACTCGGAGAAAGACTATCTGTTGTAGCTCCACATCCCCCGACAAGTAATGATAAAGCCACAAGAAAAACCATTAAGATACACTTTTTATTTATTATTCTGTTCATCATGTTGACACTTCCAATCTCATTAATCTATGCCTAATTACTGATTATAGTTCACTTACAAATTAAATCATTCTAATATTGTAGCATAGTTGCATGAGGAAGGTGGCGTCTCCTCTTGCCACGTGCGCCAAAATACCGTTCGAATCTGTTAATCCTTTACCATTTTACACTTATCTTACCTTTATAAATAAAATCCTAATTTGTAACTGTGTTATACTAATAATAGATTACAGAATAAATTGTATATTCTCTAAAACACCTTACATTTATTTGGCGTCTGGTCTTTGTCAGACTGTTTACGTTCCACAATAAAGATATAGGTGTTTTTTGTTATGTTTATATTATCTGTGGTTCTAAAAATCAAGGATTATGGAAGGAAAGTGTTATGAAAAAAACAGCACTCATTTATTGCGAGAATCATTTTGGAACAATGGACGGAAAGACAGCAAACGGATTGGTTAGAAGTTCAAGGAACTATCGAATTGTTGGGGTTATTGACAGCACAAAGGCTGGCATGGATACTGGTGAAGTGCTTGAAGGTGAGAAAAATGGAATTCCGTTATTTTCAAGCTTTGATCATGCTTTAGAAAGCTTGGATCACATACCCGACCAATTCATTTATGGTATCGCTCCCTCAGAAGCATTTTTAAAGGCAGATGAAAGAAATATCATCATAAATGCGATGAAACAAGGAATGCATATCGTCAATCCTCTTCATGAATTTTTAACTGACGATGAAGAGTTTATAAAATACTCAGAACAATATGGAGTCACAATCAAAGATGTTAGAAAGCCCCCTTTAAAAAAGGATATGCATCTTTTTTCTGGACGTGTTTTAAACATTAAAACACCAATTATAGCTGTTTTAGGAACAGACAGCGCAGTAGGTAAACGGACCACTTCTGTTATACTTGAAACCGCTTTACTAGAAAAGGGTCTTAAAGTAGCTTTTGTCGCAACAGGGCAAACCGGATTAATTCAAGGAGCAAAATATGGCGTAGCTATCGACGCCATCCCATCGCAATTCATGACCGGAGAAATTGAAAACGAAATCATGAAAGCCTATGAAAATGAAAAACCTGACATCATTATTGTAGAGGGCCAAGGAGCGTTAAGTCATCCAGCCTATATAAGTTCATGTGGAATTATACGAGGAGCAAGACCTGGAGCAGTCATTGTACAACATCCACCAAAACGAAAACACTTAGGTGACTTTAGTTTTATGAAAATGCCATCAATCCAAAGTGAAATTGACCTCATCGAAAATTTTTCGAATGCAAAAGTAATCGCAATTACCATCAACCATGAAAACATGTCAAATGATGAGGTTGCTGATGTGATTACAGCTTACGAACACCAACTCAAACTTCCTACCACCGATGTCCTCAAACACGGATGTGACAAGCTTGTAACCAATATCTATGAAACCTTTCCATCATTGAATAAGACAAAAGTCGTTTTAACTTGATCCCATCCATTGCTCCTAGAATTGAAATCAATCTTGCGAAAATTGCTCATAATGCCAAAATCCTCTCCAAATTATTCGGCTCCAAAGGGATTCAAATTATGGGGATTACAAAAGGTGTTTGTGGAAGTCCCGAGGTGGCAAGAGAGTTCGTAAATAATGGAATTCACCTCCTCGGAGACTCGAATATAACTAACCTCAAAAAAATGCATGAAGCAGGAATTAAGGCCGAATTTGTTCTGGTTCGGACGCCAGCGTTAAGTGAGATTGAATTAGTTTTTAGCTATGCTGATATTAGTCTTAATACCGAGTTAACAGTCATCAAAAGCCTTTCAGATGTCGCTACGTCAAATAACTCTGTGCATAAAATCATTCTAATGATTGAAATGGGCGATTTAAGAGAAGGAATTATGCCCGCTAATATTGTCGAATTTATCCAAGAGGTTCTGCACTTACCTGGAGTTAAAATCGTTGGCATTGGTGCAAACTTTGCTTGTTTTGGCGGAATTAAGCCAGACGAAGAAAATATGAAGCTACTATCTGAGCTAGCTATTGCAATGGAAAAGAGATTTTCATTATCCCTTCCCTATATTTCTGGTGGCAATTCAGCTAATTATAATTGGTTCCTGACTACGAAAAATACTGGCCAAGTTAATAATTTAAGATTAGGAGAGTCGATACTTTTAGGACGGGAAACTCTTAATCGAATAGCCATACCAGGGTTATTTACAGATGCATTTAGTTTTATTTCTGAGGTCATCGAATCAAAAATCAAGCCTTCAGTGCCCTACGGAGAAATTACTCAGAATTCACTTGGCCAAACACCCCATTTTAAAGAACGTGGAAATATTAGAAGAGGTATATTGAAAGTGGGGTTTCAGGATGTGCTTGTTTCAGGTCTTACGCCTAAACTCGATATGGAAATCCTTGGTTCAAGCAGTGATCATACAGTTCTTGATGCAAAGAAGGTCAACCTACAAGTAGGAGATGAAGTTGCATTTTCACTTAATTATGGAGCCGTTCTTTCCGTCATGTCTTCTCCTAATGTATTAAAGAAATATATTCATACTTTATCAGCGAACGAACAATCCCAAATTCAGTTCTAGTTCACGTCTAAATCTTGTTAATGTTTGTAATTTCAAGCAGGTTGTTTAGAGTGACACAGTTCTTGCTAGAGCTTCCCTAGAAAAGAATAGCCAAGACCCTCAAAAAGTACATGCTGAGGGTCTTTTTTATTATCACAACCATCTTTAACAATTCTGCTAAGGTTTGCCTTTTCCGAAAGAAATGTAAAAAAAAATCACACTTATGCTAAGTGTGATTTCAAGACATATTCAGGATATTTTTTATTTATCTACGCTTCCTTCTAAACTTCCCCCTTTTGTAAAAAAACGTTCAATATTCATCTCCACCTGGGGATCGGCGATTAATGGCGGGGCGTGATGTGGCTTGGTGCGTGCATCAATAATTAAATTATCGCATGCCCAGTGCTTGTTTTCATAATAACCATTCACCCCATAGATATCATGAGAAGGATTGCTGCGCGTAAAGGTAACCCAAAGAAAGTTGCTAATTGTCTTACTTACGAATTCACTGTCATCACAAAGGATAATCATTGGACACGTTGGTATCGTGCCCTTCGACTTTATCGCTTCATTAAATTGCAATAGCTCTTTTTGCGCCTGCTCATATGTGGAAAACGCAGAACCTTCAATTGCAACAACACCCGGCATTACGAAACGAGGATTTTCAAATCCCAGTAAATACTTCAGATTTTCTGGGACGTCATTACATAAGTCTCTTTTTTTGTCTCCATACGCAGCAATCACAACTTTGCTGCCTGTATTTAACCCTGTTCCTGAATAATCTAGTGTATCTATCGTCGTATTCGTTTGAAAGTGAATGTCACGCTGAAGATCAATACGTTCAAGTATATATGAAAGAAACTCCACTTCTTTATGCGTATCTAAAGGCAGCGAGTCTTCTGCTGTGATAAATAGGTATTTCGCCAAACTAACCTGGCCTGTTCCTAAAATACGATTCGCAATCGTAAGCAATTCGGCCGGTTGTTTCACTTTTTGATAAGGTGTATAACGTTCACTACCGATCGCAAATAGTAACGGATGGACCCCAGCTGCATCAACAGCATGCACTTCTTTGACCCCTGGGATTTCTTGTTTGATGGCGTCACCTGTTAGCTCATGAATCAAATCCCCAAAAGCTGTATCTTCCTGAGGAGGACGACCAACAACGGTGAACGGCCAGATCGCATTTGGCTTGGCATAAACTTTATGGACTCTCATTAGTGGAAATGGATGCGTGAGACTATAATAGCCCAAATGATCGCCAAATGGTCCCTCTGGCTTGGTTTCCTCTGGGTGGATTTCACCAGTAATGACAAAATCAGCGTCATGGCTAATGCAATAACCCTCTTCATAACTATAGCGAAAACGTCGTCCCGAAAGTAATCCAGCAAACGTTAGTTCACTTAGACCCTCAGGTAATGGCATCACTGCTGCTAAGGTGTGTGCGGGCGGTCCGCCGATAAAAATACTTACTTTTAATGGTGTCCCTCGTTTTGAAGATTTCGCTTGATGGACACCGATCCCGCGATGGATTTGATAATGCAATCCAATTTCCTTATTCAATTCATAATCATTTCCAGAAAGTTGTACCCGGTACATCCCTAAATTGGCATTCATCATTCCAGGCTTATCCGGATCCTCACTATACACTTGAGGCAAGGTTACGAACGCTCCCCCATCATCAGGCCAGTGCTTAATAAGAGGAAGATCCGTGATTTGTATTTCTTGCAAATTATGTGAATGACTAGACCTTTTTGAAGGTAATGCCTTCGAAGCTGCTAAGCCCGTTCTAAGATGTTGAAACGGATGCTTTAACGCACTCATTGGGTCATTCCGCAAAGCAACCACGTTCTGTGTCAACTCCCATGTCTGACGAAAAATAAATTTACTTCTCTCAATGGTGCCGAATAAATTTGAAATGGCACGAAAGTTCGACCCTTTTACATTTTCAAATAATAATGCAGGGCCACCTGCTGCGTGGACCTTCATATGAAGCGCTGCCATCTCAAGATCAGGATCTACCTCTTCATGGATACGAATCAATTGACCATTTTTTTCTAAATCAAGAATACATTGTTCCAAATTCTGATACATAATTTTCTGGCTCCTATTTCAATATCTAATGTTCCATCATTTTACATCGATGAATCCTTGTTTCTACCTCATATCGAATATTTCTTTTTTCATGTGTATAGTACTACTTTAACAAAAATCATTGGCTTAGCCTAAAATAAACTTATACAAATTAGTACAATTAATATGTTTGACAAAAGTCTAGTATTATTAAAGAGATTTTCAAAACGTTCAGGACAACAGAAAATGCTAATATGCTTTACATGTAGCAACTCTTGTAATATGGTTCTATTTTTTTGGACATTTAGTGGTAGCCACATCTTCATTTTAGTTTACCTAGATAAAGTACGAATAGTTCACTCAATTCTAACAAAATACGAACATCAGTTCTCTTTTATACTTATTTTATGGTATACTATCTATATAATAGAATAAGGCATCTTAAGGGTGGCAGCACATCCCTATTAGAAAGGGGGTGATGCTAAGTGACGGTATTCGAAGCATTAACATTGATGCTACTTTTCGGTACATTTGTCATTTCGTTACTGTCGGGTAGAAACAAAAAATAATCCACCCTTGAGCTTTGCAGGCTAGGTGGATTATTCATCATCTTATGCTGCCCCCTTAAAAGGGCATTCTATTAGTTTTGACCGTTGGTGTTACCGCACCAACGGTTTAACGAATTCTTATACTCATTTCATTATACATGCAAGCTCCATCATTTTCAATATTCCAAGTTTCGTCTTCCTATCTCCAAATATAGTTGTCTCTAGTAATTTAGTGTAAGCTCTACACAAGATATCATTACTTCATGCAGCATTATTCTCTGATTAAGGGAGGCTAGCGTATAGTATATCATGGACAAGGAAGGGACTGAAGGGTGCATTTCACTAAGAAATCCTTTTAATATCAACCCCCTTTTATTAAATCATGTGAATTCTTATTTTACTTAGAAACCCTACACGTCGATGAAGAATAACATAGATTGCAACTTAGTGGTCAAATAAGACCATAATAGATATACTAATGTTGTAAAATGAAAACGGAGGGATACCATTATGTTAGAAATTGAAATGTGGACTGATTTTGCTTGACCATTTTGCTATATTGGCAAAAAGCGTCTGGAAGACGCTCTTCAGAAGATGGATCATGCTGTTAAAGTGACTTATCGCTGTTTCGAATTAGACCCTACGAGCGAGCGAGATATAAAGCAGAATATGTACGAAATGTTGGCTGCTAAATATAGAATGAGCTTAGAACAAGCGAAAGCAAACTGCCAAAACATGGTACAGATGGCACGAGAGGTCGGCTTAGACTTCCAATTAGATCAGCTAATTTTAACCAACACGTTTGATGCGCATCGTTTAACAATGTTCGCAAAAGACAAAGGACTCATGCACGAAATGACGGACCGCATCTTACGGGCTTATTACACGGAGTCCAAGCATATCGGTGACCATGCAACATTGACCGATTTAGCTGAGGAAGTTGGCTTACAGCGAGAAGAAGTAGCCGAAATGCTCGCAAGTAACGAAATGAGTGACAAGGTTCGTGGAGACGAACAAAAAGCAAAGGAATACGGCATTCAAAGCATTCCTTTTTTCCTTGTGAATGGAAAATACTCGATTACTGGCGCTCAACCAACCGAAGTGTTCGTGCAAACCTTGCAACAAATTATTGAACAAGATGGTCTACATGCAGATGAGAACAGCGGTACGGTTTGTGATGACAACGGCTGCGACACTCCTGAAAAATAATGATATTAAAAAATCCTCGCTTTAAAGCTTAAGAGAGCACTGAAAAAGGAAAAAACAAGCTTTTTCCTGATTCTCAAAAATTGCAATGGCTCCGATCGTCGCGCGCCCACTATGAGAAACCCGCTCATAGTGGGCTTAAAACAAAGCGACGTCTTCACTCATTACTTAAGAGAGCACCGAAAAAGGAAAAAATAACCTTTTTCAGTGCTCTCTTTTTCTATTCTGGTTTCTCATTATTTGCTGATTTGTTCTTTTCTTCTTCTACCAACAATCGGCGTAAGGTTTTCCCTATTAAGGTTTTTGGTAGGCTTGGGCGGAATTCATACTTTCGCGGCACCTTGTAAGCAGCCAGCTTTTCTCGACAAAACGCCTCAAGCTGTTCTTCGTCGGTTGTCGTTCCTTCTTTTAGAACAATGTATGCTTTCACTGTTTCTCCCCGGTAATCATCCGGAACCCCTGCTACAACTGCGTCCATCACGGCAGGATGTTCAAATAAGACCTCTTCGATTTCACGAGGATAAATATTAAACCCACCAGCAATTATTAAATCCTTTTTTCGATCGATAATGTAGAAAAACCCCTCATTATCCATTGTTGCCATATCACCCGTGTACAGCCAGCCATCCTTCAATGTGTATTCTGTTTCTCTTGGCTGATTCCAGTATCCTCGCATCACTTGTGGACCCTGAACAATTAGCTCTCCAATTTCACCATGTACGACTTCTTCTCCTGTTTCTGGATCAATAACCTTGGCAATCGTATCAGGGAAGGGAATCCCAATTGATCCAAGCTTTCTTTTTTCCCAGAGGTTATTGGCATGGGTTACTGGAGATGCTTCGGTCAGACCATAGCCTTCAATGAGCCTTCCACCTGTTATCTTTTCAAACCTTTCTTGAACCTCACCTGGTAGCGGAGCGGCTCCACTTATACAGACATTAATTGAAGATAAATTATATTTTTTGATATTTTTATGGTTGATTAACGAAATATACATCGTTGGTGCTCCAGGGAAAATGGTTGGTTTAAGTTTGTCGATTAGCTTCAAGGTGACATCCACATCAAATTTCGGGAGGAGTATAAGCATACCACCTAGTCGCATAGCAAGGTTCATGAGAACGGTCATGCCAAACACATGAAAAAATGGTAGTCCAGCAAGGTAGCGCTCCTTACTTTCCTCGCATTGATAACACCAGGCTCTCGTTTGCAGCGTATTAGCAACGAGATTATAGTGGGAAAGCATGACGCCTTTTGAAACTCCTGTTGTTCCTCCCGTGTATTGTAGTAGTGCTAAATCTTTCTCTGCATCAATATAAACATTACTCGGCAAATCCGAGGCGCTCGCCAGAAGGTCTTTAAACGAATACACATTGTTAGCATACGTAACATTCATCGATAAACCTTCTTTTTTTACTTTAAACGGGTAGAGAACGTTTTTCGGAAAAGGTAAGTAGTCCTTAACTGAGGTGAAAATCGTATGCTTTACTTTCGTCTTCGGTATCACTTTCTTCACACGCCGAAACAGGAGGTCTAGCGCGATAAGTAGCTTCGTCCCTGAATCGTTAAGTTGGTACTCTAGTTCTCTTTCCATATAAGTTGGGTTGGTTTGAACGACAATGGCGCCAATTAATAATGCCCCGTAGTAAGTGATGACCGCTTGAGGGCAATTTGGAAGCATGATTGCTACCCGATCACCTTTCTTAATCCCTAATTCTTTTAGGACATTTGCAAATCGATATGTCTCGTTTACCAGTTCTTTGTACTTCATCTTTCTTCCATAGAAAAATAATGCCGTTTTTTCTGGATACTTTGCTGCTGAGTCTAACATGAATTGAGCCAAATTTTGTTTAGGATACTCGTAAGTTGGTAAAACCTGTTTAGGGTAATTATCTAACCAAACTTTTTCGGACATATCCAACACTCCCTTGTGGCTAGATATTCATTTGTTAAACAACGTACTTCTCTGAGGCAACGACACGTTCTGCGATTTTCCTTTTCAGTTCAATCGTATTAACTGGAGTTCTCCGTGATAGCTTCTTCAGAATAGATAACTGGGTCCTAAGCATATCTCCTGATCCCATGGCAGTCAGCGCTTCCTTAGCTAAAGATTCTATGGTATCGAATGAATCATGAACAATAACCTGTGTCATGGCGATCGCATGACTAGTTTTTTCTTCACCTTGTTTATCCATCAACTTTTTCGTTCTCAGGTAAGCGCTTTCTATTGTAAATACATGAATCATCATATCAGCGAGATGACTTAAAATTTCTTGTTCTTGCTCCAGTTTAAGTTGATATGTTTGGACGGCTAGACCGCCTATCATAAGAAATATTTTTTTTGCCATAGCCAATAGATGTTGTTCTTGCCCTAACACTCCTGCAAATGTTCGCTTTGGTACAAAGTTGAGAAGTTCAGATTGTAGCGACTGTGCCTTTTGCATGAGAGGAAGCTCACCCTTCATTGCCCTTTTGATAAGTGTGCCTGGAATCAGCAAACGATTAATCTCATTCGTTCCTTCAAAAATTCGATTAATTCGGGAATCCCGATAAATGCGTTCAATTTTATACTCTTGAATAAATCCGTAGCCACCGTGAATTTGAACTCCTTCGTCTGCGAGTACATCCAACGTTTCCGAACCAACTACTTTATTAATCGAACACTCAATCGCATACTCAGCAATCGCCTTAGCCGATGCCATCCCCGCATCTGAACTACTAAAATCAATACCATTCATACTAGCATCCATTAACCCAGCTGTGCGATAAACCATACTTTCAAGAGCGTACGTTTTCAGGTTCATTTCTGCTAATTTTTTTCGGATAAGATTGAATGATGCAATTGGTTTATTAAACTGATTTCTCTCATTCGCGTATTTGGCCGCCAATTCTAGTGTATCTTTTGATGCACCGAGACAGCCTGCCGCAAGCTTAAAGCGACCAATGTTCAAAATGTTAAAAGCAATAAGATGCCCCTTCCCCACCTCCCATAAAAGGTTCAGAGCAGGAACCTTCACGTCTTCTAATATCAGTGGACAAGTGGAGGAACCCTTAATTCCCATTTTTTGTTCTTCCGGTCCTATACTTACGCCTTCCATCGTTCTCTCAATGATGAACGTGCTGAAGTCCTTTCCGTTTACTTTCGCATAAACAATGAAAATATCTGCAAATCCTGCATTTGTAATAAACTGCTTTGTTCCATTTAAAACATAGTGTGTTCCGTCATCTGACAAGATCGCCGTCGCTTTTGCACCAAGGGCATCTGATCCTGATGAAGGTTCTGTTAAGCAATAAGCCGCGATTTTACGACCGCTTGCTAAATCAGGTAGATAGTTTTTCTTCTGCTCTGTTGTTCCAAAATAAACGATCGGCAGTGTGCCGATTCCGACGTGTGCACCTAGGGAAAGTGCAAAAGATGAAGCCTTAGACAACCGTTCACTAATTAAGGTCGAGCTTACTTTATCAAGTCCAAGACCGTCGTATGGTTCGGGTACGTCGGCACTTAGGAGACCCAATTCGCCCGCTTTTTGAAGGAGCTGTACAGTAAGGTCATAATCTAATTTCTCGAGCTCTTCATCATGAGGAAGAACCTCTCCTTCGATGAAATCCTTTGTCGTATCGGCAATCATTCGCTGCTCTTCTGAAAAATCTTCAGGAGTCACAATGGATCGAAAATCAACGTCTTCGATAATAAAGCTTCCACCAACTAATTTTTCAGCCATGAAACCTCTCCCCCTTACATCTGTTTACCTTCAATGGACTTGAAATACCCCAGCTGCCCCCATCCCACCACCAATGCACATAGAAACAACCCCATACCCCCCTCCGCGTCGCTTCAGCTCATAAAGTAAAGTAGAGGTTAGTTTTGTTCCTGTACATCCTAGGGGGTGACCGAGCGCAATCGCACCCCCGTTCACGTTTATTTTCTTCTCCTCAATGTTTAGTTCTCGAATAATTTGGAGACATTGCGATGCAAACGCTTCGTTGATTTCAAAAATCTCAATATCTTCCTGAGTAATCCCTGCGATTTGAAGAGCTTTTGGGATCGCCTTGACCGGTCCCACCCCCATAATTTCAGGTTCCACTCCAGCAAGAGCAAATGAATGGAATGTAGCGAGTGGTTTAAGACCAAGTTCCTCGGCCTTCGCTTTGCTCATGACCACACATGCTGCAGCACCATCACTCATTTGAGAAGAATTACCAGCAGTCACCGACCCACTAAGCTTGAATGCTGGTTTAAGTCCTGACAGTACCTCAACCGTCGTTTCAGCACGCACCCCTTCATCTGTTTCGAAAACTATTTGTTCCTCCAATCGCTGATTGTTCTCGTTAACACCTTTAAGAGAGGTATGAACAGGAACGATTTCATCCTTAAACTTCCCCGATTGAATAGCGGCAGCTGCTTTGGAATGGCTCGATGCCGCAAAGAGGTCCTGATCTTTTCTTGAGACGCCATAACGACTGGCTACTTCTTCCGCCGTATAACCCATTCCCATATAGATTTCAGGCATTTCTTCGGCAATTTTTGGATGTGGGGATAACCTGAAGCCCGTCATCGGAACATGGCTCATACTCTCTACTCCTCCAGCGATAACGACATCTGCATGACCGAGCATTACACGCTCTGCAGCAAAGGCAATCGATTGTAAGCCTGAGGCACAAAAACGATTAATCGTAATCGCTGGTGTTGTCACCGGAAACCCAGCGTAGAGGGAAATAATTCTTGCTACATTTAACCCCTGCTCACCTTCTGGCATCGCACAACCAATGATGATATCTTCCACTTCTTCTTTCTTTAGTCCTGGAGCGCGCTCGATAACAGCATTCAACACTGTTTTCCCTAAATCTTCAGCACGTGTTTGGGAGAGAGCTCCTTTCTTTGCCTTTCCTGCCGGTGTACGTGCAATCGATACAATCACTGCTTCTCTCATTGGAATCACCTCTCCTGTCTACAATTAATTACGTAAAGGTTTTCCTTTGCTCAACATGTACTGCATCCGCTGCTGCGTTTTCGGCTCTCCGCATAAGCTCAAAAATGCTTCACGTTCAAGATCCAACATATACTGTTCACTCACTTGAGTTCCAGCAGGTACATCCCCCCCAGCCAACACATGAGCAAGCTTATTTGCAATTAATTGATCATGGTCACTAATATATCCGCCTAGTTTCATTTGGTACGCAAAGAGCTGTAAAATCGCCTTTCCTTCACTTCCTACGACACGCATTTTATTTTCCCGTGTCGGCCTATACCCCAATTGGACCAACTGTAGTGCTGCTTGCTTAGCTTCATGAAGAAGATGGTCCTGATTGCAGACAATCCTATCCATGTCTCGGAGGTATCCAAGCTTTTTGGCATCGTGGGCACTTGTCGATACTTTCGCCATCGCGATCGTTTCAAAGAAGCTGTTTACATACGGTTGTAAATCCGCGTCGGCATGAGTCACAGTTTGGCTGAGTCGATAAATTAATTCCTTACACCCTCCACCAGCTGGGATTAACCCAACACCAACTTCGACCAAACCATAGTATGTTTCAGCAGAGGCGACAACCTGGTCTGCAGGTAGACAAACTTCCACACCTCCGCCTAATGTCATCCGATGCGGAGCTGCAATGACTGGTTTTTCAAACTGTTTTAAGTTGTACATCGTGTTCTGAAACAAGCGGATGATATGATCAACTTCATCCCATTCCTCGTCCTGCGCTTCCATCAGCAACAACATTAAATTCGCACCAACACAGAAATTTCTCCCTTGATTGGCGATTACAAGACCTTCAAAATTTTGACGTACCTCCTCCATGCTTTGTTCAATCATCATTAGAATATCCGCGCCAATCGCATTATTAGGTGAATGGAACTCAAGACAAGCAATCCCTTCGCCAAGGTCAATCAAACTTGCACCACTATTGGATATGATAAGCTTCTTTTGCTCCTTCAACGTTTTTAGGGATATTTCTTCAGGCTTTGACTCCTGCTGTTTATAGGCACCGTTCGAAGTGTAAAAATGTCGCCCTCCCTCTTTCATGTAGAACGAGTCATTTCCCGCCGCTAGCCAGTCCTTGACCCATTTCGGAACAGTCATCCCTTCTGCTTCCATTCGTCGAACTGACTGGGTTAATCCAATCGCGTCCCATGTTTCAAACGGACCGAGCTCCCAATTAAATCCCCATTTCATTGCATTATCAATCTCTATAATCGAATCGGCAATTTCACCCAGCTTCTCTGCTGAATAAAGAAGTACTTTCGCCAACGTATTCCAGGCCATTAACGAGTAATGGTCATTCCCATTAAGAAGGGCCGCCAACTTCGCCTTCGTTCCTTTTGCGATGTTTGCTGTCTCTAAAGAAGCCCCAATTACTTTCTTTCGAGGGCCGTAATCCATCGTCTCTAGGTTTAGAGAATGAATTTCCTTGCTATTTGCATGTTTGACTTTTTTATAAAACCCTTGACCCGCCTTCTCGCCAATCCATCCTTTTGCTACCATAATCTTCAGAAATTTCGGTACCTCAAAAACTAATTTTTCCGATTGCTCTGAGATGTTCTCGTACATATTGCTTGCGACATGTGCAAGCGTATCAAGACCAATTAAATCGACCATTCGAAATGTCGCACTTTTAGGGCGTCCCATCGCCGGCCCAGTAACCGCGTCAATTTCTTCGACTGTATAACCTTTCTCAAGCATCTCGTTAAAGGTGATGAAAAGACCATATGTCCCAATGCGGTTGGCGATAAAGTTCGCGGTATCTTTCGCAATCACCACACCTTTGCCAAGTCTTTTCTCACAAAATCGACTCATGAATTTCACCATTTCCGGTAGCGTTTGCTGACCTGGAATAATTTCTAAGAGTTTCATGTACCTTGGTGGATTGAAAAAATGGGTCCCGAGAAAAAATGTTTTAAACTCATCATTACAATCTTCGACCATCGCGTTTATCGAAATTCCTGATGTATTGGAGCTAACAATCATTCCTTTACTCCATTCTTTTTCAATTCGCTTGTAAAGCTGTTTTTTAATTTGTAAGTTTTCTATCACCGCTTCAATCACCCAGTCAACCTCTTGGATTTGTTTCAAGTGGTCCTCGATATTGCCAGGTGTAATCAGATGCGCCAGCTTATTATCATAAAGTGGAGCTGGCTTGGTTTTTGTTAACTTCTTTATTGCATCTATCGCTATACGGTTACGAAAGTCCATGCTTTCTAAACATATGCCTTTTCTTTTTTCTTCTTCTGTTAGTTGATCCGGTACAACATCGAGTAAGAGAACTGGTATCCCCACATTAGCAAGATGAGCCGCAATGCTTGCTCCCATAACCCCCGAACCGATAACGGCTGCTCTGCGAATTTGTCTAACCATACGATGTAACCCTCCTCTTTCATTCACCCTGTTGGTTTGCTAGAATCACCAAATACAGCCTGTTCAAGAATTTCTGCAATATCCTTCGCCTTCACCTGTTCATCCGTTTCTGTTAGTTTTGTTCCATCTTCAAGCATGGTGAGGCAAAATGGGCATGCACTGCTAATGACGGTCGGGTTCACTTGAAGAGCCTGTTCCGTTCGAGCGAGATTGACTCGCTTTCCTGTTGATTCTTCCATCCACATCATTCCACCTCCCGCCCCACAGCACATACCATTATCACGGTTCCGCTCCATCTCAACCAATTTCACACCTTTAATCGAACGAAGAATATCCCGCGGCTGTTCATATATGTTGTTATAGCGTCCTAGATAACAAGAATCATGATACGTAATGCGTTCATTCACTTCCTTAGTTGGCTTTAAACGACCTTCTTTTAAAAGTTGATCAAGCATTTCAGTGTGATGGTAGACTTCGACCCCTTCTAAACCGAAATCCGGGTATTCATTTTTTAACGTGTTATAGGTATGCGGACAAGCTGTGACGATTTTTTTGATGTTGTATTTTCGGAACGTTTCAATATTCTCCAAGCATAATTGTTGGAATAAGAGTTCATTGCCCATTCTTCGAGGTGTGTCACCTGAGTTTTTTTCCTCATTACCAAGAATCGCAAAGTTTACTCCCGCCTCCTTCATTAATCTCACAAACGCTCGGGAAACTTTTAGACTACGGTTGTCATACGATCCCATTGAGCCCACAAAATATAGAATCTCAAAGTCAGGACAATCCATTACAGTCGGTACGGCAATACCACTGATATCCTCTGTCCACTTAGCTCGGTCTTTTCGATTTAGTCCCCATGGGTTGCTTTGTCGCTCAATGTTCTGCATCGCACGCTGAGCTTCATGAGAGACATTCCCCTCCATTAAAAGCAAGTGTCTACGCAGGTCAATGATTTTATCAACATGTTCATTACCTACTGGACATTGTTCCTCACAGTTACGACAAGTCGTGCACGCCCAAATCTCCTCTTCTGTTATCACATCACCAATAAGAAACAGATCATTCACCTTTTTATCGCCAGTCGACCACATCTTGTTCTGAAGGGACATGGTTGGTTCAATGGTAGTAATCAGACTAGATTCCCAGTTAACTGAGTCTATATCACCATTTAACGGCTGGACGTTGTGGACACCACTTGTATTAAATGCAAATTCAGGAACCCAGGGTGATTTGGAGGTTATCGCTGCGCCTTTGTCGGTCAGATGGTCACGGAGCTTAACAATAAGATGCATCGGCGATAAAACCTTGCCTGTATTTGAAGCTGGACAGACATTGGTGCAGCGCCCACATTCCACGCAAGCATAGAAATCTAGCATTTGTTTCTGCGTGAAATCCTCAATCTTGCCAACGCCATAGGTTTCTGCGTTCTCGTCCTCTAGGTCTAACTTTCTCAGTCTACCTACCGGTTCGGTTCGTTTTAGTAGTATATTAATTGGCGCGGTGATGAGATGAAAATGCTTTGATTGTGGAACATAAACGAGAAACGCTAGTAAAATCAACAGATGCGCCCACCAGAAAACATAAAAGAAAATGGCTGCCGTGACTTGATCCATCCATGCAAACATAGTGGCAATCACAGAGGAAAGCGGAGCGTACCATGAAAATTTAGCTATATGCATCGCTTGTTCAAATCCAAGTGTCAATAAAACTGAAAGCATTAAAGAAAAAATGAAATAGATTACAATACTAGGCTTTTTACCTCGTTTTAGTCGAGGTAATTTCTCACCATAACGCCGATATGCCGCATAACCTATTGCTACTAAAATGAGTAAGACCGTAATCTCCTGTAAGAGACCGAACACTTGATAGCCCGGAATCGGAAGACCTTTTGCTCCAAGCCCTTTCACGATAATATCTAACGCTCCAAATTGGAGAATGATAAAGCCGTAAAAAATAACGACGTGCATCATCCCACTTTTTCGGTCCTTTAATAATTTTTTCTGACCAAACACTTGGGAGATAAACGTCCTAAAGCGGTCGTTTAATTGTAGTTCCACCTGATTTCCAAGCTTGATATATAAATAGCGATGATACACAACCTTTAGAAATAAATACAAGCTGTAAGCGCTTACAATTATAAATGCTAAACATTGAACCCATTGCCCAGCCACAAAAATCAGCCCTTTCATCTCTGGATTGCATTGGTTTACAGAACAAAATTGTCGATGATATCAATAAAATATATTTAAAGAGCAAGGAAGATATTCCACTTTCTATTTTAGAAAGAGTATGCGAAATAAATATACATTAAAGTGTAAGTGTTTTCATAAATATAACAATATGTCCTACAGTAAAAGAAAAGACCACTCATTTCTAGTATTGAAAGGAGAATGGGAAATGAATATTTATGTCATCCTGAAGCAGACCTTTGACACAGAAGAAAAAATAATCATTAAAAACGGGGAAATTTGTGAAGAAGAAGCTCAACTGATCATTAATCCTTATGATGAGTATGCCGTTGAAGAAGCGATTCAAAAGAGAGATGCTTTAGGGGGCAAGGTTTTCGTTATCTCAGTCGGTCCCAAACGGACAGCTGAAGCGCTACGGACCGCTTTAGCAATGGGAGCGGACGAAGCTGTATTAATAGCCGATGAAAAGATTGGCTCAGATGAGAATAGTATCTCAAAAGTCTTAGCCTCCTACTTAAAAAACCAAACAGTTGATTTGATCCTAGGCGGGTACTTTTCTGTCGATAACGGATCCGGCCAAACAGCGATTCGCTTGGCACAACTTTTAAATCTCCCTCATGTCGGATCTATTACAAAGTTGGCTATCGATGAAGGAATAGCAAAAGCAACTAGGGATGCTGAAGGTGATTTAGAACAGATTGAGGTAACACTCCCTGCTCTCTTTACGACTCAACAAGGGTTAAACGAACCTCGTTACCCGAGCCTTCCCGGAATTATGAAAGCGAAACGAAAACCATTCAAACAATTAACTCTTGACGATTTAACTATCAAGGAAGCGGAGCTTTGCCCAAAAACTGTAAGAATAGAGCTTTCACTCCCAGAAGAAAGAAAGGCAGGTCAACTTCTTAAAGGGGAGCCTACTACTCAGGTTAAAGAACTTGTAGAGAAACTGCGTCTTAATTCAAACGTTATCTAATTTAACTCCTTTTGGCACTAATAATATAGTAAGGAGGCTAACATTATGAATCAAACAATTCTCGTTGTTGCCGAGCACCGCAACGGAACCTTACGTCAGGTAAGTTATGAGGCTATCCATGCAGCAAAGTTATCATCAATAGGTGAAGATCATATTGTTGTCGCTGTACTAGGTTATCAAATTGACCACATGATAGACGACCTCTCCACGAATCATGTTGAACAGATTTATCTAATGGATCATCCAGATTTACAGCATTATCATCCTGAAGTATACGCTTCTGCATTAAAGCAGATTATTGACATCTCAAACCCTGACGGAATAATATTCGGGCACACGGCTAATGGACGCGATCTTGCCCCGATGATTTCAGCGATGCTAGATGCAGGTCAGATATCGGATGTTACAAAGATTGAAAAATTAGAAGAACAGATTGAGTTTACCCGCCCTATTTATGCAGGAAAAGCATTTGAAAAAAAGTCATTTCAAGATTCGCCTTGGGTCATCACGATCAGACCAAATAATATTAGGGCAGCTGTACCAAGTGATAGCCATCCTGTAATCGAAAAAGTAATCTACACAAAACCTATAGTATTACAAACTGTGATTAGGGACATCGTACGAAAGACCACGGGTAAGATTGATTTAGCGGAGGCAAACATTGTGGTAGCTGGCGGACGCGGTGTGAAAAATGAAGACGGATTTAAACCTCTTGAAGAACTAGCCGAGTTACTTGGCGGAGCCGTTGGTGCGTCTCGCGGAGCTTGTGATGCAGGATACTGTGATTATTCTATGCAAATCGGGCAAACAGGAAAAGTAGTCACACCAGAACTATACTTTGCTTGTGGAATAAGTGGTGCGATTCAGCATGTTGCTGGGATGAGTCAATCTCGTATTATTGTTGCGATTAACAAAGATCCCGAAGCTCCCATTTTCAAGATCGCTGATTATGGTATTGTCGGGGATCTTTTTGATATCGTACCTCTCCTCACAGAGGAATTTAAGAAGGTATTAGCTGGTTAATTATTTTCTCAACAGATATAGTACTATTTTTACATTCTAGGCCTTTAAATAAATCTAATATGAATAAGTTTCCATTCATTAACTCATCTTAACAAAGAAGATTAGTTAAAGGGAGGTATTTAAATGAGCCAGAAACGTGATAAAGGTTATAGTCAGAAAGGGAAGCCAACTAGCAATACCGTTGATCCTGTAATTGCAGCAGAGGATTTGGAAAAAGCGATTCATCCTACAAATAAGCCTCCTCGAAATGCAAAATAGGCAACTTTATTAGTGTCATAAGGTCAGTTTTTGACCTTATGACACACTAAGCAATAAGCGCAACGTGTGGAGCCATTGCTACTTCCTCGAATCTGCTAAAGGGACTTTTTCAGTGGCCTCCTTTCTACTATTTTATTCTGACTAACTTTTATTCAAATGGATATTTCAATCCCCACTGTCCACGGATTTCGTCCATAAGTTTCATGATCGCTTGTGATTCCTCAAGTGGTATAACTGCACTCTCTTTAAGACCCTCTCGTAAACATTTTCCGACCTCTTCCGCTTCAAAAGCATAGCCCTTGGATTTGCGGTCATCTTTAAATGTTTCAATTTCCTCGTTACCCACATAGAGTGAAGCAGACTTAGCATTTAAGAAAGAAGGAATGCGAATATAACCTTCTGTTCCATGGATGTACGCTTCATTCGTAAGAGCAAGACGGACCGCACCATTAAGGCTTGCTGTAGCACCAGAAGGGTATGACATAATAATAGAAAATTGTTCGTCTACACCGGTTTCACCAATATGAGCCGTGCTTAAAATCTTCTCTGGTTTTGTTCCAAGAATCATTGATGCGAATGAGACCGGATAAATTCCCGCATCAAGAAGGGCGCCTCCCCCAAGCTCTGGATTAAGCAACCGCCACTTTGGATCCCATGGGGCCCGGAAACCAAAGTCCGCTTTTACGAGACGCACTTCTCCGATTCTTCCGCTCTTTATCCATTCCCTTGCCTTTATGATTGGCGGTAAGAATCTTGTCCACATTGCTTCCATTAGAAAAAGCTTTTGCTCTCTTGCAAATTGAACGATTTCTTCGAGTTCGTCTGCATTCACAGTAAATGGCTTTTCACATAGAACAGCCTTCCCCGCCCGCAAACACTTTAATACATTATCTTTATGGTGAGGATGTGGTGTGGCTACATAAATTACTTCAACATCTGAGTCCTTTACAAGTTCGTCATAACTACCGTAAAAATGAGAAAAATCATTGGCTTCAGCAAAGCCCTCGGCACTTTTTTTCGTGCGTGAACCGACAGCTAGTCGAACTGCATCTTTAGCGAATACTAAGTCCTCGGCAAATTGCTTTGCGATTCCTCCTGTACCCATAATCCCCCAATTAATACTTCTCTCCTGCTGATTTTCCATGGACTTAAATCCTCCTCAATATAAATAAAAATAGTATGTAAAGTTACATCATGATGAAGTTGTTAGCTCTTGCTTTAAGACTACCACTATTAAACTGTAGCACTATAATACTATGTATAAAATCGGTAAAATAGGACAGACCTCGTCTACTACCTTACCATAAATACCTAGGCAAATCAGATAATTATCTGAATAGTCTAATCTATCATCTTTCCCGAGAATTTTTTTAACAGCTGAAATCCTAAAAAAACAACCATTTTCAATTAGATACTCTTGAAATGGTTGTTTTTCCTTTAATGTATACACTTTAGAAACCTTGAATCTCTTTCACATGAAAATGTGGTTTTAATACCTCTATAAGATACTCAAGCGGAGTTGTCTCTACCTGACCATATTCTCTCTGTGTGTATAAATGAGTCGCATTTGGTAACTCTCTTTTTAAATGTTTTCGCAAGCTTTCACCTGAATCATCAGCATCCACAAGGATATAGACATCCTTATCTTCGATTGGGAATATCACCGTTTCTAGTTTTTCTTCACTTAATGTCCCGTTCGTACAAATCACCTCTACAGGCTCATTTAACACTTTATTCACACGTTTGCGATCACTTGTTCCTTCTACAATCAATACCTTATCTTCCATGGCACTCACCCTTTATCCGAACTTGTGCATCATCTTACATTATTTTAAGATGATGCCCATTATTTTCCCCATCTGTTTAACAATTATTCTCTTTAAATCAAATCTAACTCTTTTAGACAAAAAAATAGCTACTCCAAGTAACTAGAGTAACTATTTATTCACCTATTTAACGCTCTTCTAAGCGAGCAATTCTTTCGTCTAAATCAGGATGAGATGAAAAGAGCTTCATCATCCCGCCTTTTCCACTAATCTTCATCGTTTGAACCGCCGAATCGTCGGTGCGATCATTGACTTTAGCTCTTCCTACATATGCTTTCAAAGAACGTAGGGCATGGGCCATTTTATCGTTTCCTGCTAAATCAGCGCCTCCGCGGTCAGCATGAAATTCGCGGTGACGTGAGTACGCACTTACGACAATACTTCCAAGAATCGAAAATAATATTTGGAAGATTATAACCGCTGCAAATTGGACAATCATTTGCATTTCAGAACGAACTAAGCGCGACACTAGAATAGCTGCGATTCTTGAGAAAAAGACGACAAACGTGTTAACAACACCTTGCAACAACGTCATCGTCACCATGTCGCCGTTTGCTACGTGGGCGACTTCATGAGCAATAACACCTTCAACGGCAGCGTCATCCATTGCATTTAGTAATCCTGATGAAACGGCTACAAGTGAGCGTTTCTTGGATGGACCCGTGGCAAATGCATTTACCTCAGCTGACTGATAAATCCCAACCTCTGGCATATGGACTAATCCAGCTGCACGAGAAAAACGGTGAACCTTCTCAACTACAGATCGTTCATGTGCTGTTAACTGACCATCCGGATTCAAAACTTTAACTTTCATCATTTTCTTTGCTATCCAGCGTGACATAGCCAGGGAGATGAATGAACCTGCAAAACCTACAAGTAAGCTGAATATCATTAACGATACATAATCAAGTCCAAGAACAGCCCCTTCTTTCTCAAAGGAACCGCTAACGTCTGTAAAAGTAGTTATCAGCGTCCAAGCGATGATAATTGTTGTCATAACTAGCACATTTGTTAAAAGAAATAGTAAAAATCGTTTACCCATTTATACGCCTCCATTTTCTAATCTACACATCTATTCTATCATGATTCGAGCGATAAGGTAGAATCATAGCTTGCGTTTCCTTATATTAAATTAATTCCTTAAAACGAATAATCATCCATAAGATTAACTTTTGCCATTTAGGGAAAACAACGTTAGAGGAAAAACCCCAGAAAAGGAGAATGAAAATCTAAATGATTTCAATTATTTTAATTGTCTTTACCATTTTATTTATAATAGCAAATCTCTATTACTTTTTCACGAACAAATCATATAAGAATTCTTCCTTTTACTCTCCTCTATTTTACCAGCTTTTTTTTAATATGATGAGTATTACCTTTGTATTTGCATTGCTTTACTATGTCTTGTCTTTAAATGGGGTTATTTTGCGACTTGGCTCCCCCACTGGAGATCCTGCAGACGAAACGTTTTTAAATTTACTTTATTTTAGTGGTGTAACCCTATTATCAATAGGCTACGGCGATTATGTCCCTGTTGGTAGCTTAAGGTTCTTCACACTCATTGAAGCAGGAATTGGCATTTTACTTCCCGCAGCCTATTTTATTAAGGCAATGAACAAAAAAGACACAGACGACAAAGATGATGAAAAGTAATCATTCTTTGTCGTTTGTTAAATTCGTTATTTCTATAAAATCGGGGATAACAATCTCGAAATGGATTCTTTAAACCTAATCATTCTAGAACGTTTTTCGTATGAATCAAGTGTTAGGATTTTGGAGAATTCCATATCCCTTTCAAAAAAGGCTACGAGTTTCTTTGACACCTCGACATCATATATAAACGCATTTACTTCAAAATTCAACTTAAAACTTCTCATGTCAATATTTGCTGTGCCTACAGAATTTATTTCCTCATCAATAATAATGGTTTTGGCATGAATAAATCCTAATTCATAGATATAAACTTTCACTCCTACTTTTAGTAATTCTCCCACATGAGAATACGTTGCCCAGTAGACAAAAGGATGATCAGGTCTATTCGGAATCATGACACGGACATCCTTTCCTGATAAGGAGGCAATTCTTAGTGCATCTAATAAGCTTTGATCAGGAATAAAATAAGGCGTCTGGATATAAATTGATTTTTTGGCTGACATGATCATTTTTATATAACCATTTTTTATTTGTTCCCACTCCGAATCAGGTCCACTTGAGACAATTTGCATTGTCGCCTTCCCATTCAGATGGTGTTTCTCAGGAAAAAAATGCTCCTCATACTGAATATAGTACTGTTTGGAGGCTAGGTTCCAATCTAAAATAAATCTCGTTTGCACGGTATCTACAGCGGTTCCTTTAATTCTTAAATGTGTATCTCTCCAATACCCAAATTTCTTACTTAATCCAAGATACTCATCACCAATATTGAAACCTCCAATGTATCCCACTTGCCCATCGATATTTACAAGTTTACGATGATTTCGATAATTCAGGCGTAAATTGATTAAAGGGATCTTTGAAGGAAAAAATACCCCAACCTCACCGCCATGTTCCTCTAATTCAGAAAAGTACTTACGTTTTAATTGGCGGGAGCCTAATTGATCGTATAATACTCTGACTTTAACGCCCTGTTTAGCCTTTTTGACTAACTCCTGGATAATTTTCTTCCCTAAATCATCATATCTAAATATATAGTATTGTAAGTGAATAAATACCTTTGCTTCGCGGATGTCATTTAACAAAGAATCAAATTTTTCTTTTCCGTCAACTAAAATGTCTACTTCATTATTTGATGTTAGAAGAGAGTCGTTGTTCATCAAGTGCATATAAATCAAATCACGATAACGTTCAATTTCAAGCTCCAAAAACAAAAATGCTGGATCCTTCATCTGTTCTATCTGTTTTTCAATTAACTCTTCAATGCCAACTTTTCTCATATCATCCCAATGAAATAATCTTCTTCTCGTTAAATTTTGTCCAAAGAAAAAATAAATGATAAATCCTAAAAAAGGGATAAAAAATAAAATCATTAACCATGCCCAGGTCGCACGAGGATCTTTGTGTTCAATAAAAATAATAACTATTGCTAAAAGAATATTAATAATAAATAACATAGCAAGCACAACCGAAAATACATCCATTTGAAAACTCCTTCCTATCTAGTTCTAGGTTGATTTTTAGAATCAATAGTCTAAGGAAACTGTTCAAAAAAAAGACAATGTTCTCTATAAAGGGCACTGGAAAAGGTAAAAACCGTCCCTTTTTCAGTGCCCTTAAAATCGTACCTTTTTCAGTGCCCTCGTCTTTTTTGGAAGATACATTCACGTTTTTTGCACGTATAGTTGGTCTTACTATATTAATTTTTATTTAAAGAACACTTTGTCTACATTATACTTCGCTTGAAGTTCATTAATAATATATGTTTCATAAATTTCTCTATGAACAGGATTTTCAACAAGACACACCTCAATTTTCGTTACTTCATCTCTATGATCTTTGATGACGGATACAGTGTCTTCAAAATGTTTCTTTATTCTTGGTCTTAATTTTCTAGCTTTCCCTACGAACAATAGTTCCCCATTGTCGTTATAAAACATGAAAATACCGCCCTTGTCCCTAGAAATTAGGTGGAAATCAGTAAATCCATAGATATTGCTTAGCTCAGGATAATCTTGTTTAGTAATGGTCACATCTGGTGTTGGTATCGTTATGTTTATCACGTAAAACACTTCCTTATCATTGTCATTATTTAATTGCTGGAGTTACCTTTAATTTCTTACCTTTGATGGTGGTTGTTTCCATTGCTTGGAGTACTACTGAGCCTTTACCATTTAAAATATCAACATAGGACAGGCTATCTTGAATGGTTATAATCCCGATGTCCTCAGCTGTGACTCCTGGTATATTCGCAATCGTACCAACTAAATCTACAGCTCGGATCTTCTTCTTTTTGCCACCACTAAAATGGAGCTTCAGAATATCTTGATTAATCCGTGCTGTTTTATTATTTCTTACAACTCGACGACCACTGATTTTTTCGTCGAAAGCAGCTTGTCCTTTTATTACTTCGTGGCGCTTTGGTGCTTCCACTGTCGGGATCTCAAAACCTATATAGCGTTCGATGGCTTTAAGATATTTCCCATCATGAGGTGTTTCAAACGTAAGTGCTTTTCCCTCTTTACCAGCACGTCCAGTTCTTCCAGTTCGGTGAACATAGCTTTCTTTTTCCATTGGAATGTCATAGTTAATGATGAGTGAAACGTTATCAATATCAATTCCTCTCGCAGCAACATCCGTTGCGATAAGATAACGAAAATTCCCCATTTTAAAGCCATCCATCACAGCAAAGCGGCTTTCTTGTTCTAAACCGCCATGAAGTTTTTCACAAGAGTAACCGGATTCTTCTAACTCATTATAAACAGTATTCACATGTTCTTTCGTATTACAAAAAATGATACAGCTATCCGGGTTCTCAACAACCGTTATGTCCTTAAGCAGAGGAATCTTTCCCTCTTCTCTTACTTCAAATAACCCATGCTCAATTGTATCTGTTGTGATACCTGTCGATGCAATCTCAATATTTTTAGGTTCAATCATATATTTATGGCAAAGAGTTTCAACATCTTTAGGCAATGTCGCTGAAAACACCATCGTGACCCGATTTGTAGGAAGTTCCTTTAGAATTGTCTCAACTTTGTTGATAAAACCCATATTAAGCATTTCATCGGCTTCATCAATAATAAGATATTTTATGTTGTCCAATACAAGCGTTTCTCTTTCAATATGGTCAATTACACGACCGGGTGTTCCAACAACAACATGTGTTTTTTGTTTCAACTCTTCTCTTTGTTTCGAGAAAGGTTCTTTCCCATAGACCGCCATGGCTTTGATTCGCTTAAATCTGCCAATATTCGTGATATCCTCTCGAACTTGAGCAGCAAGCTCTCGAGTTGGTGTAAGAATTAATGCCTGTGGCTTTTTTTCTTCCCACTCAATGTTTTCGCAGATAGGAATACCAAAGGAAGCTGTCTTTCCGCTGCCTGTTTGAGATTTAACGACAAGGTCTTGATTCTCCAAGGCTCTTGGGATAACCTCAATTTGTACCTCGGTTGGATTTTCGTATTTTAACACATCTAGGGCTCTTTTTATTTCATCACTTAAATGATACTCATCAAAACTTCTCTCGTTCATGTAGTAACCTCTTTTTTTGTAGTATTCGACTTGTCTATAGGTTTCTCTCTTAGATGCATCATATGCAAAATCTGACTATCTTCATTATATCTGATAAGTGGTTAAATTTCCTAAAACAATTTGAAACAGAGCTGGATTCTCCCAATTATGTATTCGGTCGTTGCGTCATTAGGTATTTTCCCATTCCTGTGATATGCTTGTACCAACCATTTAACTTGTAACATGTTGTTAAAGGCTGACTATAAGAAACGTGATGACAAGCTAACCGAAAGATAGACTCGACTTAACAAACGGGCCTATCTCTTCTGCTTAGAGCCACACATTCATAGTCAGCCTTTTTTATTTTTTATAAATAAAAAAGGACTCGTATAGAGTCCTTTAATAATTATGCTTTGTTAACGTTAGTAGCTTGAAGTCCACGTTGACCTTGCTCAGTGTCAAATGTAACTTTTTGGCCTTCGTCTAAAGATTTAAAGCCTTCGCCTTGGATAGCTGAAAAATGTACGAATACATCTTCTCCGCCTTCAATTTCGATAAAACCGAATCCTTTTTCTGCGTTAAACCATTTCACTGTACCTTCTTGCATGTTTGTATCCTCCTGTGTGGATATCATTCCACATTTTATTACTATAGTTGCTCAATTATCAAAGGCGAAAAGTTTAAACACTTCTTCTTTCCTTACTGACCGAACAAAAATAATTCTTACTTAGAATAACAGATAATTTTTGGAAAAGCAAATATTATTTTAAAGTTTTTTCTCGCTAGGTGAAATTATGGCAATATTTCGGCCTCTATTTGCTTAAAGCTAGGCGATTCTGGACAATTTTTTGTATTTATTTTTTGTGTTTATTTACTAAGCATCCGTTGACTTATAGCGTTTTGATAAACCTGAATTAATTTTAAATTAAAAATTTCCTTCTATAAGTATTTAGGATTAGCTCTCCTCTCATACATTGTTATAGGTTCGTTATTTTAAAGGAGGAGTTAACTTCATGGGCGATTTTACATCTAGAAAGCATTATTATCCCTACGCCAGTCCGTATGACCCTTGTCCACCGATAACGGTAAAGACCTATGTAACAGCTCCAAATCTATACCTCACCTATCAACCACCAAATTTACCTCAATTCTCACCGCGTGAAGCTTTATATGCAGGTACAGTGTGGAAGTATTTTTACGATCCCTACTATGGCCCTTGTGAATTAAGAAAGGAGAATACCACATGAGCCCCAAACAGCTACCGCCGCAATTTTATCAGCAAATGGAAGAATTGCAAGCAGTAGATTTTGTACTCGTTGACTTAACGTTATATTTAGACACGCACCCAAATGACATGACTGCCATTCAACAATTTAATCAAATGTCTCAAGTCCGCCAGCAACTTAAAATTGATATTGAAAAAGTTTACGGACCCTTGCAACAATACGGAAATAGTTATAGTGGGTACCCTTGGAATTGGAATGAGTCGCCTTGGCCATGGCAACTATAAAATCTGAAAGAGGTGGATCTTTTTGTGGATTTATGAGAAAAAGTTACAATACCCAGTAAAAGTCAGCACATGTAATCCAACTCTTGCAAAATACTTAATTGAACAATATGGCGGTGCTGATGGCGAGCTCGCTGCAGCACTGCGTTATTTAAATCAAAGATATACAATCCCTGAAAAAGTAATTGGCTTGTTAACCGATATTGGAACAGAAGAATTTGCCCATTTAGAAATGATCGCTACTATGATATATAAATTAACGAAAGATGCTACACCTGAACAAATGAAAGAAGCAGGACTCGCTGATCATTATGTTAACCATGATAATGCGCTCTTTTATCAAAATGCAGCAGGAGTACCTTGGACGGCCAGCTACATTCAAGCAAAGGGTGACCCAATTGCAGACCTATACGAGGACATTGCAGCGGAAGAAAAGGCTCGAGCAACCTACCAATGGATTATTGATGTGTCAGACGATCCTGATTTAAATGACGGTCTTCGTTTTTTACGCGAAAGGGAAATCGTCCATGCACAGCGATTTAAAGAAGCTGTTGAACTGTTAAAAGAAGAACGAGATAAAAAAGCACATTTTTAATCGCCAAACAAAACAACGATGTTTGGGTCTTCTATTTCCCTTTCAAATTCGCCTTCGCAAAGTTATTAAAATAATATCACTTGGGAAACCCCTTATTTACGGTGCTTTCCCTTTTTTATATTACATTTGTTGAATAAAGTGTTAAGAAGCCCTCCCTACTATCTGTGTTCAACTGAAGACGTACTATAATTTACATATTCAAATATGAACATTTATCACGACTCAACATACTCTATTAATAGCTATAGGTAAAAAGGTGGGTCTTTAGATGCCAGCGATAGTCGGTGCAGTAAAAGTTATCAGTATAGGAAGTAGCGGTGTGTTTAATATTGGTGACGTGTTTACATTGTCTCCAAGTGGAACAGCAAAAACGTTTGCTGGTGCAGGTTCATTTAATACGGGTGATTATTTAAAAGTAAGAAATTTCCATAGTGTCACAAAAACGTATGACCAAGATGCCAATGATTCTAATGTAAACTCTGTCTTATAAAAGGAGGAGTATATGAACTTCCATATTCACCAGAACATTACGATACACAACCTAAGGGTCGATGGAATAACAAACTCTTCTGTTTTACAAATTGGTAGTGCCGGGATGATAAAACCGTTATCTAATCTCTATAATACAGGCGGGTTTACCGAACCAGCTGTGGAAGCAAGTGGCGTTCGACCTCCACTTGTTCCTCTTGCCCCTCCAGCTAGTTAAAAAATTGTATGGATAAAAGGAGGAGATTTCATGTATTACAACACCCCTGATACAATACAAAATCTCCAACAAATTTATAATTATCTAAATTTCCAGCAACAAAAGATAGACCAATTAGAGAAGTCTATTCAACATTTGCAAACTGAGTTAAACAGCTTAAAGCAAAACAAATCGCCTAGCATTGAGAAAATCGAGTATAAGTTTGACCAATTAAAAGTTGAGAGACTTGAAGGAACCTTAAACATTGGCATCACTCCAAATAATGGTGACAATTCGATTGAGGATTTTGCGGTTAATCAACATGAATTAAATACCCCTCAAGTAAACGATCAGCAACCGATCATATTTGAAGCTGTTCAACAACGTATAAATGATTATTTAAATGAACCTTACAACGAGAACATTCATTCGATTGAAAAACAAATGAACTACCAACTAGATGACCATTACCGACTTTATATTATTGAAGATATTAGAAAACAGGTTGACCATCGTATTCAGCACTATCTAAATAAAATGAAACTTCATAACCTAACTCCACAACAATTAGCGGAGATCGAGGAAATGACGACAAATAAAGTAAAGGAAGACATCCACAAAACCTATAAAAACTTTATTGGGAATTTACCACAAAAGGAGAGTGATTTTTAAATGAATTTTACCGTCGTCAATAAAAATATTTGTGTTGATACGATTCGGATTATCGGTGTAACAAGTTCCTCGGTTTTCTTAGTCGGAGATACAGATACGATTACGCTATCTTCCATTTTTGATACACCGCCAGAGTCTTTAATTATTGGTCCCTTCGTTCCACTTGCCCGTTCATAAAGGAGTGTGACAATTTGTTTAAAAGAACCTCAAACGTTAAAACCATAACGGTAACAGACATTTCTAATGGGTCTATTGCTGAAATTGGTGATTCTCTTAACATTACACCGCGATCAAAAGCATTAGCCGTACAACGTGAGTATGAACTCTTTTACGAGGATGAGGGGAATTTCGAGGCGTTTCCGCTCTTCACACAACCTATTCCGAAACCAATTATCGAAGAAAAAATAAACTTAAAAAAATATCACGATTCTTCATTTATTCACGTCAATCATATTGATGTTATAAGTTTCTCTACCGCAGGAGTTATGCATATTGGGTCAACGAAAACTATCGATGCTGAATCGAGAGTAAAGCATATTAGGCAGTTACTAAATGATTCGAGTAACGATTCTCCGACTCCCGAATAAAATAAAGAAACAAACGGAAAAGGGTGTTATTATGCCTTCTATTGTTCTTGGGCCTTTTAAAATCAACTCAAATGCAGGAGTTATTAATTTTGGTGACTCCCAAAACATATCTCCAAAAAGCACAGCTAAATCTGTTTCTGGATCAGGTGCCTTAAACACAGGTGATTTTATTAACACCAATAATGGGTTTAATATGAATACTACCTTTGATCCAGACGCTGCGGACCAAAACCTAACTGGAAATGTTTAAATTATATTGAATCGTGGTGATTAATAGTGAATTCATATGATTGGAATAAGCCTTTTCAAGGACAATTTCAAGATGAATTTTGGAAAAGTTTCAATACCTTTTTTAATGGAAATGAACAACATCTTAGAGTAAACCTTTATCAATCTGGACATGAGTTACTATGTATTGTATTCTTACCGGGAATTAAAAAAGTAGAAGATATTCATCTGAACGCCTATGAAAACGTATTGGAAATTAGCGGAGACAACAGCCTTGACTATGAAGGATTTCAATTAGTGCAACAGGAAATTTCACAAGGGTCGTTTAAACGTAAAATTGAATTACCATTTTCAGTTCGAAAGGATAAAATTGATGCCTCGTATAGTCGTGGTGTACTCACAATCCACTTGTATCGCTTAATTCCCGATAAAAATAAGAACCAACAAGGGATCGTCATCCGTGATGATGAGTAGGATCAGCATCGATTAGCTGCTGATCTTTTTGTTGTTATTTTTTCTTTTTTACTTGTGATCCCCTCCTAAGTATATAGGGCAAAGGGAAAAACCGAACCCTTTTTGATCTAAGAGGGCACTGAAATAGGAAAAGTACCCTTTTTCAATGCCCTGAGACTACCTTTTTTAATAAGAAAATCAATCACATACAGAAAATTAGTTTTTCTCTTCTATATATTCTTTTAAAGAAGGCCAACCGATTGTTCTTAAAACATTTTCAATTGAATATTCCTTTACTTCATCCTTTGTTAAAGCTTTCGCCCATTCTACTCTCTTCTCCATGCTTCCACCTGGGCCTCTACTATTGTATTCTGCATAGTATGTTGTTTTCTCGGCATCGGGCTTATCCCAGTTGTGCCAGCCTTCAGCCTTGATATGCTCGCCCATCCAACAATTGATAAAAGCCGTTTTAGCGTAATTTCTCCATGGTCTACCTAAATACACTGTATTAGCTGCAGCATTGCTTGTTAAGCGACAATCTATAAAAACATATCCGAACTTTTCTTCGATTGGCGTTGATGCTGCAGTAATAAAGCCATTTACATCACTAGAGCGATCTAGGCTATAAATTTCACATTCTTGGAATATTGCTGTGGCTGATCCGAAAATAAAATCAACATCCCCTTCGATATAACACTTCTTAAAATAATTTCTTCCAACTTTCCTTTCAAGTCCATCTCTCGGTCCACCAAACCGATTACCCTCTTTCGGCTTCGGTGGCAACGGACCTGTAAATACAGTATCCTGACTACCTAAAAACGAACAATTGTGAAATTCAATTTTATCGCCATCAACATAGGCAGCTACTGCCTGCCCTACTTGTGTTCCCAACCCAGCATGATTTTCAAATGTTATGTTTTTTGCAACAAAACCTTCCCCTGTAATAAGCGCACTATATGTTGAGAACGTTCCCATTTGTTCACCATTTGCTTGAAGCTTTCTTGCATAATCACCAAATGTAATCAACACTTTCTCTTTATTTGTACCGATTAATGAAATGAAAGGTTTATTGATTACTAGCTTCTCTTTATACACCCCAGCTTTTATAGAAAGGATTACTCTTTCTGTGTTCTTTTCTGGTATGCTATCAATTGCCTCTTGTATCGTGGTAAACTCCCCACTTCCATCTTGGGCAACAATCATTTCCCATCCCCCTGTTCCATTTCAGAACTTGCTAAAATAAAGGCACCAATTCCTTTTAAATCATTTGTGATAATCGGCTCACTAATATAATATTCAAACGTACCATCTCTATTATCAGCACCACCTAAACCAGCCACTTGACACGTTCTATTGAGATTGACTAATCCTTCATTTGTTACGGTAATAAACTCGTCAATAATCCCTTTATATGCTTTATCTGCAACAGCACTCCACTCTTCACTTAACAGCTTAAGTCTGACACCTTTTGCAACGGCATATAATATCATACAAGAGGCCGAAGCTTCGAGGTAATTCCCTTTGCAGTCAGCTTTGTCTAGTACTTGATACCATACTCCAGATTTATCATCTTGAACATTTTTTAGAGCTTGTAATACTTCTTCGAGTAGTGTGACTAAGGTTGTGCGATCCTTATGAGTGTCAGGAAGGAATGAAAGCGTATCCACTAAACCCATAACGAACCACCCCATCGAGCGTCCCCAGAAGTTCTTTGAATGGCCAGTGGCTGGATTGCACCATGGCTGGACCTTTTTTTCATCAAATGCATGATAAAGAAGCCCACTTTTATCGTCTTTTGTATTTTTGGCACACAATATGTATTGCTTCGTAATGTCAGCAAATTCTTCTTCAGTTCCATACTCTTTCACATACTCCGCATAAAAGGGGGCGCCCATATATAACCCATCAAGCCAGATTTGCCATGGATACACTTGCTTATGCCAAAATACACCTTCTGACGTACGAGGATGAGATTGTAGTTGCTTTCTCAATCGATCAATGGCCTTTTTGTATTTCTGTTCTCCTGTTTCTTTATATAAGGTTAGTAAGACCTTCCCGTTATTAATATGGTCAATATTGAATAGCTGACTATCATATCCACGGATGTTTCCCTCAGCGTCCACAAATGCGTCCATGTTTTCCTTCATATACTTAAAATATTTAGGATCACCTGTCTTCTTCCAAACAAGCTCTGTCCCTTTTAACACAACCCCGTAATCATAGGACCATTTATCACTTTGTACACCTTCAGATAGTAGCGGGTTTCGAATCATCACAGAATCTACCATTCTTTGAGACCAGTTTAGTGTAGTTGTTTCCATCTTCTTTCAACCTTCTTTCTAGTTTTATTATATCTAACTTAGTAAAGTCCCTCATCTTAGTTGGTGAACAACCTAATTAAAGCGCATTCAAGGGTATCCACTGTCTACAAAACCTATTGTATCATCAACGGGAAGTCAGTTCAGCTGTGAAGCTGTCGTTCTTCAATGCTTCTAAGAGGCCACTAAGCAATGAGCGAAACCGTTGCCTTGTCTTAAGCTTGCTATGAGTGGGTTTCTCGTAGCAAGCGCAACGTGTCGAACCATTGCTTCTTCCTCGTATCTGCAAAAAGGGACTTTTTTCAGTGGCCTCCTTGATTACGCGTCGTTTTTTTCTTTTCTTATGCGACGCTGAAAGATAAGGTAGATAGGGAGTGGGATAATTACCCAACCTAAGCTCTTAACAAAGCTATTTAACGCTCGATTTCTGGTATTTTCTTTTCGTTGTTGAACCATATTATCGTATTGCTCGCGAAGTTCTTCATCAGTTTTCACTTCTATTTGTACCTCTTGAGATTCTTCATGTTTTGGTGGATAGATATACATATTTTTGTATTCTTCAAATGTTTCGACGTATGTGTTCGGTGAGACATAGTCTGCAATAGCCATAAATGCGAAAATACCACCGCCAATAACCATAATTAACGTAATAAATGCAACAGCGTAATGATAACCTAGTTTAAGCATATCCGCCCGTCCTCCTTCATTTGTTTTATTCGATACACCTTTAACAGCTAATACTCCTATGATAGCAAACACTACCGCTAATACAATTCCAAGTAAAATAATACTCACTTCTCTCCCCCCCTCCTCATTAAACGTACGTAGAAATCATTAAGTTACTAGTTCTCCAAGAGATTAACAAAAATATTCTATTTTATGATAAATGTTGTCTGACTATGACCTTCCTTCGTCTTCCTTACGTCAAGTATCGCAGGAATCGCCTGCTTTAGTTCATGGACATGTGAAATGACGCCGACTAGTCTACCGGACTTCTGAAGATCGATAAGAGTGTCAATTGCTTTATTTAACGTTTCTTCATCAAGGGAACCGAATCCTTCGTCAATGAACATCGTTTCAATTGAGATTCCACCTTGGTGAGATTGAATAACATCTACCATTCCAAGAGCGAGACTTAACGAAGCGTTAAACTTTTCCCCTCCTGATAACGATTTGACGTCACGGTTTTGTCCAGTGTAATTGTCGTACACATCAAGACTTAAACCACTTTGCTTTCCGCGTTTTTCAAGTCGTTCGCTACGAATTAGATGAAATTGTCCATTTGAGAGACGATGCAATCGTTGGTTTGCTTCTTGGACGATTTGCTCAAGGAATTCAATTTGCAGGTAGCGTTCAAATGAGACTTTTCTCTGATTGTCTCCTCTTACAACATCGTAAAGGTCTTTGTGGAGCAGGAATTTCGTTTCAGCATCACCTACTTTTTCACTTGCTATAAGAATATCTGAATGTGCACGCTTGGTGGTTGTCAGAAGATTTTCTGTTTGCATTAATTCTTTCCTTCGTTCTCCCAGCTGATTTTCTAATTCTACTAATTCTGATTGGAGAGTCAGTAAGTTCTCACGTTGTTTTTCTTTTAACTCCATTTCTAGTTCAGTTATTTGTTTACGAAGTGATGCTAGATTGGTTTTAAACGTGTCAATTTCTGTTTTTAATGCTTCACGGGTTACATCTGGTATTTTCGCTAACTTATACGCTTCTTTCGTTTCAAAATGGGCCTCTGTTAGTGCTGCATTAAATATATTCAGTGCTTTCTCTTGTTTTTTGGATGTCTTTTCAATTTGCTGGTTTAGATGTTCAATTGTTGTTTTGATCGTGAGATGGCGTTCTTTTACTACGTTAAGTTGCTCTTGAGCCGTCTTCCATTGGTGTTCTAATGTTTTTGTTAACTGTTCTGCAATTGTGATCTCATTGTTTAGCGTCTCAACGGTTTGGAGATGTTCAGGAATGATTTTAACCTTTTCTTCATAAAGCGCTTGTTCAGTTTTGTAATTTGAACGTATTTCGTTCCATTGCTTTTCATTTCGCTCCTTCTGGCTATCTACTTGTTCGATTATCAATTCAACATTCTCATATTTCCCTTTTAATTGTTCAAGGGCTTCTTGGTCTTGTTTCAACTGTTCGATTTCAACTTGAAGCTGTTGTTGAACTTCGATTTCTTTCTCACGATAGATACTAATTTCGTTCGATTCAATTGCGAATGTTTCTAGATCCTGTTCTTTCTCAGTCGCTTGTGAGATCACACTACTCAGGTCTGCTTGTAGTTTACGGAAAGCCTCTTCAACTTTAGCTAAATCGCTCCGTTTTTGGTCGAGCTGGTCTTTGGTTGGAATCTCTAGCTCAAGTTCTGCTTTACTAGGATGATCGTGGCTTCCACACACTGGACAAGCTTCACCGTCATGAAGATGCACAGCTAATAAACTTGCTTGTCCTTCAATCCAACGAGTTTCGATTAGATTGTACTCTGCTTTTGCATCACCAAAAGCCTGCTCTTTGGAAAATAATTGACTAGATAACTTTGACTTCTTATCAGTTAGTTCAACACACTCGTTTAGAAGTCTTAGTTTTGATTTCGTTTCTTGCCATGCTTCTGATTTCTCAGGTAACAATTTTACCTTTTGTTCAAGATCCCTCATTTGATTTTGAAGATTTATTTTTTCTAGTTTTGTCGCTTTCAGTTTAGTAACGTACTGCTCCGCATTCTTTTTCAATTCTGCTCCTTCTTTTGAAAGCCGGTCTATGATTTTCTTCTTCTCATCAAGGCCTTCGACATCAGCGATATAATCGTGAAGCTTCTTGACTTGAAAAGCTGCTTGTTCTCGCTCTTTCTCTTTTGCTTCTTCCGCTTCGTACACCTTTTGGGAAGATGCAAACTCTATCTTCGCATTTTCTCCTTCAGTGTTCGCTTTTTCAAGGGAATCGTTTAAAACTGTGAGTTCAGAAGAAATATCCAGATAATGACCTTCATATACACTAATTCGACTCGCTTTTTCAGCCTGTTGATACTTTTGTTCAAGTTCATTCATTCGAGGCTGCTGCTCATCCATTTCTAATTTCTGTTGTCTCTTTTCATCAAGCACATCAAAACGGTCATTTGCTGATTTGGCTAAATGATAATGAGTATTCTTTTCTTGGAAGGCTTGGAAATGGCCATCAATTAACTTTTTTTGTTTAATTTCTACTTCTATATAGTGTGTCATCTCTTCCGAAAGTGCTTCTAAAACTTGATGAGTATTGAAGTTTTCTTGTTCAAAAACATGAGTTAGTAAAGAATCCTCTCGTTTAGGCAACATGTTTTCAATGTTATTAATGATGATATCTCGTTCCTTTTTGATGTCCTCATATTTTTTCTGTGCTTCAATTCTTTTATCGTTTAGTCGTTCAGTCATTGATTTAAATAAACCGGTTTTAAATATTTTTCGTAAAATTTCCTCCTTGTTTTCTGTTTCAGAGGTTAATAGCTTACGAAACTCTCCTTGAGGTAGCATGACGATTTGGCTAAATTGTGCTTTTGTTAAACCAATAATGTCATGGATTTTTTGGTTTACGGTCGTTACATTCAGCCGGTCAACCAAAAGTACTTCTTTATTATCGATTATTTCATATAATTCATACTTATCTCCAGAAGGCGTTTTATTCTTTCCCTTAATATGGGCCATCTGTCTAAACACTCGGTATGTTCGACTACGAATTTCAAATATATAGTCTACCGATGTGTGGTCGTCTTCGGATGCAAATTGACTTCGAAGCATTCGAGGCTCGTTTCGATCTTCCCCACTAGCCTCACCATATAACGCAAAGCAAATCGCATCAAAAATTGATGTCTTACCAGCTCCTGTATTTCCAGAAATCACAAAAAGACGATGTTCTTTTAATTCATCAAAATCAATCATTTCTTTCTTTTTATATGGGCCAAACGCAGTGATGGTAATTTTCTTAGGTTTCATAAGCGTTCACCCTCCTTTTTTATCGTTTCCTGTAAAACTTCTATAAATAAGTCTTCTGTGTCATCTGAAATAGCATTGCCCTTTACTTCCTTATAAAAGGCTTTAAATAAGGTTAATTCATCCATCTTTGAGCGTGATATTGAACTTGCCCCTTCCTCATCTGACCAAGTGATTAGTTTTCTCTCAATATGCATCGCATTAGGATAAACAGAACGAACACGTTCCATTGGTGAAAGAACTGGAACTTCATCAAGCAGTCTGATAAATACATAATCTTCGTTTCGCTCATGCTTTTCAATTTCGTCAATTTTTCCTACTACTGTACGGATGTCGCGCAACGGTTCGAGGAATCGTTTTTCAATGGTGGTGTTCCCTTCTTTATCTAATTCAACAATATAGAAGCCCTTTTTGTGATGCTCCTCCGAAACAGAGTACTTTAATGGAGAACCTGCATAACGTATCTTTTCCTTAGAAACATAATGAGCTTGATGAAGATGACCAAGAGCCGTGTAGTGAAATGGTTCAAATACCTTCGCATTTACATGCTCAACTCCCCCTATTGATAAGGGACGCTCTGAATCACTCGTATTCTCTTTTGCCTCACCAGTAGGCGTGACAAACGCATGTCCAACAAAAACATGACGAGCATTCATATCCATTGACTTTGTAATTTGTTCAACGATCGAACTCATTGCTTCATTATGGCTTCGAATGCCTTCAAGCTGTAATTCATAGCGAACTTTACTCGGTTCAACAAAAGGAATTAAATGAAAATGTACATCACCATACTCATCACTTAAAACAACCGGTTCAAATACATTCGTAAATTGACCAACAATATGAAAGCCATTTGACCTCATCATTCTTCGACCAAAGTCTAAACGCTCTGGTCCATCATGGTTACCGCCAATTGCAAGTACAGGGGTTTTTAACTTTAATACAATGGTTTCTAACATCTCATCAAGTAAATCAACTGCATCTGTTGGTGGAATGGCACGGTCGTATAAATCGCCTGCAATAATGACCGCGTCTGGCTTTTCCTCTTCTATGGCTTCAATAAATTGAGTCAGTACATGTCTTTGGTCTTTAGTCATATAGACACCTTGAACGAGTTTGCCAAGATGCCAATCTGCTGTGTGAAAAAGTTTCAAAAGTAACACCGTCCCCATTTTAGCTATTTAATAATATAATATCACATAAAACGAACGTACGATCTTATTCTCCTTATTTTTAAACTGATTCCTTTTATTTATAAAAATTGTTAAGTTTTACCTTAATAATATTCGGTCTTTTCGAGAAAAATAGGGAAGAAATTTTAAAAAGGAGGAAAGAAAATGGGAAAAAAGATAAAAATGTTCATATTCCTAAGTCTATCGTTAACTCTTGTCGCCTGTAATTTTAACGACAATGCTTCTGACCGTAATAATGAGGGCAACAACACTGAAGGGCAACAATTTACACAAGGACAAATATCGAGTGACAGCACCGAAATATCAAGTGAACAATTTCCGCATACAAAGGCAGTTCAAGTAGGACATGCTAAATATATTGCTGATGTTGGCTCTGGAATGACTTCACAAACAACAAGAGAAGAAATAACACAATTATTACCCAAAGATGTTCAACAGTTAACACCAGAACTGATTTCACGGTTCATACCTGAAGGAACAGTACAACTTTCCCCAGAAGAAATAGCGAGAGTCATTCAAGAAGGTGCTCCGCCGGAACAAACGAACAGACGGGGCAACCAACAACCTAATACACCGCCTGCTCAACCAGAAGCACCAACCGCAGAGCCTAATACACCACCTGCTCAACCAGAAGCACCAACTGCAGAGCCTAATACACCACCTGCTCAACCAGAAGCACCAACTGCAGAGCCTAATACACCACCTGCTCAACCAGAAGCACCTCAAGACCAGCGTGAACGTGAACAGCAAAAAAGTCCTGAAAAAAAGAATAATCAGCCTGAACGTGCTGAAGGCCTTAGTGAAGTAGTGATGCAAGTGATTGAATTAACGAATGCTGAAAGAAGAAATAATGGCTTGTCAGACTTGCAAGCTGATACACAATTAAGCAATGTAGCTAAGGAAAAATCAAACGATATGCAAGCAAATAATTATTTTTCACATACAAGCCCCACATATGGATCTCCGTTCGATATGATGCGAGACTTTGACATATCTTATCAAGCTGCTGGTGAAAATATCGCCCAGGGACAGCAAACACCAGAGCAAGTCGTTCAAGCTTGGATGAATAGCGAAGGCCATCGAGCAAATATATTAAATAATAACTACACCCATATTGGTGTTGGATACAACCAAAATGGTCATTATTGGACACAAATGTTTATAAGAAAATAAAATATATAATTTCAAGGTAGTCTCCAAATATTTGGTTGCTACCTTTTTCATTTTTCCTTTTCTCACTCCAATTTTCCAAGTCCTTTATACCATGTCTGCTAACCTATAAAATGTTTAAAATTCTCTAAAAAGAGGAAGGTGCTAAATAGACGATAGGATTAAAGGAGGGGAACAGATGAGAAAAAGAACGTTGATATTTATACCTGTTTTCGCCGTAGGACTAGCTGTCTGGGGAAATGATTTATCACCGAAAGCAGAATCAGTGCTTGAAGGAGACGATAACTTATGGAGCATCGCCCAAAAGTATACGAACGTGACTGTTGAAGATATTATCGGGATAAATGATCAGTTAAATAATTTACAAATTGGAACTGAGGTAACAATTAACCAGGTTACGCATACGATTGAGCCTGGAGATACAATTTGGAGTCTTGCTCAAGAGTACGAGAGTACCACAGTTGAAGAGATTTTAAAATTGAATGACTTATTAAATCCGTACAATTTGCAGGTAGGAAATGAGATTACAATAAGCCAGGTGACCCACACCGTTCAACCTGACGAGACACTTTGGAGTATTGCGCAAGAATACGATGGTATTAATATTGAAGATATCTTGAATTTAAATATCGTATCTAATGCAAACAACTTACAAATTGGCCAGGAGATTAGCCTTGGGAATATAACCCACACCATTCGACCAGGTGACACACTTTGGAGTCTGTCAGAAAAGTATGAGGGCGTAACGTTAAAAAATATAGTAAATTTAAATCCAGGTTTAAATCCATACAATTTACAAATTGGACATGTAATTGGCCTTGGGAAAGTAACTCATATCGTTCAACCTGGCGATACACTTTGGAGTATTGCTCAAGAGTACAACGGTCTAAGTGTTGAAGAAATTTTGAATTTAAATGCCGATTTAAATTCATTCAATTTACAAATTGAAAATGAAGTGGATAATGAAGATGAAAATATCGTTGACGGGGCATTAAATCACTCTACTGCTAGGAATGTTATGACTGAATTTAAAAAATCATTTATGGATCTTGCTGACAATTCAAAAAAAGATGGTGAAATTACAAACCTTGATTCTAAAGAAGAATTAGTTTCTTATTTCACTGCGATTATGTCTGAAGAATTGGCTACTTGGTTTGCAGATACCTATTTTAGAGAAGAAAATAATATATTATATATTAAAGCTATGGATGCACCTACTTGGTTGCAAACGGACCAACCCTTTACTCTAGAAAAAGTAAATGATACAGAATATAAAGTAATCCAAGAACGAAACAATGCACTAATTGGCCACGTAAATATGATTTACATTTTAAGCCTAAAAGATGGCGAATGGATTGTGAAAAATATTGAAAGAGAAGAAATTGATAACTCCTAAATGCGATGACTATGTATATATAGCATCATAAATAAGAAAACGCACTAAACAAAAAAGAACCTACATCTATAAAGATGTAGGTTCTTTGTGCTAAAACCAAATCAATACTAGTTAACTATTTCTGTCTCAATAACGTTCGATAAGCCATGTTTTGTACCTTTGTACTACAATCGGTTTTATCCTCGTACTCCGGTGGTAATCATCTATCTACAGATAACAAGTACCTGTCTATCTCTCCGTTTCTATTCCTTCAAGATAGTTCCCCTACCAAATTTGGGTTTCTCGCTCGTGGGGTTTACCGCGTTCCACCTCTTTCGTTTCCAAAAGAGCTTCGTCACTGTGGCACTTTTCAGGGGTACTCAGCCATAGCATGATAGCCGTAGGTGTTTTTCCCCGCCGGCAATCCAGTTACCACCAGATTGCCCTAGCTTATTTTTTCGCTAGGCACGAACACTACGATCGTTGCAGATCGTGCGAGCATGGACTTTCCTCTACATCAAAAGATGCAGCAATTACCTGAACGTTATATCAGAAGTTATAAACTTAGTATACGCCTTAATTTAATTCTACGCAAGTGATAATATCTTCCAACAACTATATACTTTGTCTTACCTTCTTCCTAATAGTGAGACTAGACCTGACGGCGAGATAGTAGAGGCGTTTAGAGTTCTTTATCTAGCTAATGAAAAAGTTACAGCTGTTGACGAAAATAAAGGCAGAGATAGTTGCCTCTGCCTTTTATCTCTTATTCAATTTTAAATAATTAAGCTTATGAGCTTTCATTTAGTAGCTCTGAAATAGACACCCATTTTTTAGAGCGAGAGGAGCGTTCAACAGCTTCTAAGACAGCCTGGTTTTTAACACCGTCCTCAAAGTTAGGTGCAGGGCTAATACCTTTATCGATCCCTTTCAATAATTCCACCATTAAATTAGTAAATGTATGTTCATAGCCAATAATATGAGCGTCTGGCCAATATGCCGTTCCATATGGATGGACATCTTCCGTGCAATTAATTGTACGGTAACCTTGTAAACCCGCTTCATCTTCATGGAAATACACATCTAGATTATTCATATTTTCCGCATCCCAGCGAATCGACCCTTTTTCTCCATTAATTTCAAACCGGTTGCCATTTCGGTTTCCACCAGCAAAGCGGGTCGCTTCAAAGGTCCCAATAGCGCCATTTTCGAAGCGAGCAATGAAAACACTTGCATCATCAACCTCTACAGGGCCCTTAATATCACTTGATGCTGTTCCACTTAGACCAGAACTATTTTCGACAATCGGTCGTTGTTTAATAAAGGTTTCTAGTAACCCGCTTACCTCCTCAAACTCTCCAACTAAAAACCTGGCTAAATCAATAATATGAGCTGCTAAATCCCCGTGAGAACCAGAACCAGAAATATCTTTGCTCAATCGCCAGACTAACGGGAAATTAGGGTCCATAATCCAATCTTGTAAATACGTTGCCCGAATATGATATATCTTCCCTAACCGTCCCTCCTCGATTAATTGTTTGGCAAATTGGACGGCCGGAGCGAAGCGATAATTATGATTTATCATATGAATAACGTTGTTTCTCTGAACTGCTTCAAGCATACGTTTCGATTGGTCTAGTGTCATCGCAAGTGGTTTTTCACAATAAATATGCTTCCCCGCTTCAGCAGCTGCGATGGCAATTTCAGCATGGCGATTATTAGGCGTAACAATATCAATGAGGTCAATATCTGAGCGATTGATGAGTGTTCTCCAATCCGTTTCGTAACTGTTCCACCCCATTTTCTCTGCAGCTAGCTTCACACCTTCTTTATCTCGACCACATATGGCTTGCATGATGGGCTCCACGTTATTATCAAAATAAAAGGAGACATCACGATACGCGTGTGAATGCGCTTTTCCCATGAATTTGTATCCAACCATCCCGATTCTAACTTGCTTTTTATTTAAGCCCACCATAGATTTTTTGCACCTTCCTTTATCAATTTATCTTGTAAAAACTCAACCGCTTTCGTAAACCCTTCTTCGATACTCATTAAGCCATCTTCATGCTCAATGCTAATCGCACCATCATAGCCAACCGTCTGAAGCGCAGAAATGATTTCTTTCCAGGTTTCTTCACCATGACCATAACCAACAGTTCTGAACACCCATGACCGATTTGCGATATCTTTATAGCTTTTTGTATCAAGAACCCCATTTAATCCACTATTTTGCGAATCGACTCGTGTATCTTTCGCATGGAAATGATATAGAGCCTTTTCTTTTGCTAAAGCTTTGATGCAGGCAACAGAATCCATTCCTTGCCAAAAGTAATGACTCGGATCAAAGTTTGCGCCGATTTGCTCTCCGCATTCTGCTCTGAGACGTAATAATGTTTCTGTATTATAAACTACAAAACCAGGGTGTGGTTCAACAGCGACTCTAACATTATGATTCTTTAAAAATTGATTTTGTTCTTTCCAATACGGAATAACCTTTTTCTTCCATTGCCAGTCAACAACCTCTGAAAAGTCAGTTGGCCACGGGCAAGTTATCCAAACAGGGTGCAAGGAATGCTCTGATTCACCAGGACATCCAGAAAATGTAACAACATTTTTAATACCAAGCTTTGAAGCCAGACGAACAGTGTCCTCAAATATTTGATGATGTTGACTTGCCATTTCATGATTCGGATGCAATGGGTTCCCATGACAGCTTAATGCACTGATTTGAATACCCCGTGACTCAAAGGCTTGTTTGAACGTGTTCAACTTCTCTTCATCCGCTAATAGCTCCGCAGGTTTACAATGGGCATCTCCAATAAATCCCCCAGAACCAATTTCAACCGTATCAAGTCCTGATTCCTTAATATAATCTAGCGCCTCTTCTAAACTCTTCTCTGAAAACAATACCGCAAAAACTCCTAATTTCATCGCAAATCTCTCCTTATTCTCTTCTGAATTTTTGAATTATTATTTCTCAGACCCCGCAGTAATACCGCTTACAATATACTTTTGTAATAAAATAAATACGATAATAATTGGAGCTGCTGCTATAGTGGAAACTGCCATCAAGCCGTCCCACTGCGTTCCGTATTGCCCAATAAATTTCGTCAATCCCATCGTTAACGGACGAACCGTCTCATCTGTGGCAAGTGTTAATGCAAAGATTAAATCTCCCCATGCAAACAAGAAACTAAAGGTACCAACCGTTAACACTGTCGGCTTAGTTAGCGGAAGAACCACTCTTATAAAAGCGGAAAATCGATTACACCCATCAATGACCGCCGCATCTTCCAATCCTTTTGGAATGGAAAGAAAGAATGGGCGCATGATTAAAATGGCAAAAGGTAATGCTAGTGTTGTGTTACCAATAATTAATGCTGGAAAACTATTGAGTAGATTGAACTTACTAAACATAATAAACAGTGGCATGGCCATCATAATCCCAGGTAGCATCTGCGTTACTAACAAAATGAGTAAAAAGACTCCACTTCCTTTTAGCTTAAACCGTGCCATTGCATAGGCTGCGGGCAATCCTAAAAGGAGAGTAAAAATGGACGTGCCAATTGCTATAATAAATGAGTTTTTTAAATACACAAGGATGCTTTGATCTTCCACTAGATTTTTAATATACGCTTGAAATTGAATCGTTTCTGGAATTATCATTGGCGGTGATGAAAAGACATCCTGAAGTGGCTTGATTGATGTCGTTACCATCCAATAAATCGGAAATAAGAAAATCGTTGTAATCAATATTGCTATTAGAAACATGCCGTATTGCTTAAATGTGTAACGCTTCACATTGCATCCTCCTTCCTCGTGATAAACAAGTAAACGAGGGAAACACAAGTCAAAATCACTAAAATAATAGTCGCAACCGCTCCACTCAGCCCAAATTTGAAATTAACAAAGGCAAGTTCATACCCGAAAAACGGTAAAACCTGTGTTGCATTAATAGGTCCTCCACCAGTCATAATCAAGATAATGTCAAAAACTTTGAACGTATAAATGATTCCCAAAACTAACACGACCAAAATTGCCGGTCTCATCAATGGAATAGTAATTTTGTAGAATGATTGCAACCTTGAGGCCCCGTCGATCCGAGCTGCCTCATAGACATCATGAGGCAGAGCCTGCAATGCTGATAATAATAAAATCATATTAAAAGGTATCCCAATCCAAATATTGGTGATGATAATCGCTAGTAACGCTGTGCTTTCTTGCCCCAGCCAATTAATAGGTTCACTCAATACACCAATTTGAACGAGTAAATAGTTAATAACACCGTAATCAACATCATACAACCATTTAAATAACGTTCCTGTAATGACAAGAGGTGTCATCCACGCTAGAAGCATAATCGACCGAAAGAAGTTCCGGAATGGAAACTGTTGATTGAAAAATAACGCAAGCAAAAATCCTATCGACAACTGAAACACAATGCAGGAAATCGTATAAATAGTCGTATTTTTTAATGCGACATGAAAACGTTCATCCTGAAAAATCTGTGCGTAATTTTGAAATCCAACAAATGGTTTCTCACCATTCAAGTTCATAATCGTCACATCCTGGAAACTGACAAAAATGTTATAAAAAATTGGATATAACATAAAAATTACTACAAATAGGAACGCTGGAATCATAAATAAATATTTAGGCATATTTTTTTTGATTAATGCCGTTTTGGAGAAAGAAATTGCTTTAGGCTTTTTTGATACGTTGATATCCATTTCTATCGTTTCCTCCTTTTTCAGAAAGGGAAAGTCCCTTTCTAACCTTATGGCAATAAAGGATCGATTTTTGCAGCAGCATCCTTCATAACTGTTTCGACATCCTGTCCGGTCACGGCCCTTTGTATGGCTTCTTGGACAATTGTTGAGATCTCAGGATAGTTCGTTCCATAAGCACGTGGCTTTGCAGATTCTATCTGCTGCACAAACACTTGTAATTGTGGATCTTTATTCCACTCATACGCTTCATCACTTGCTACATCATCACGATTTGGTAATCTCCCCCCCATTTCGTGCATCGGCCCAAGGACATCTGGTTGCTGCGTCCACTTTAAGAATTCCCACGCTTCTTCCTTATGTTCGGATGTCGCTGTAATCGCCCAGTTCTCACCTCCAAGAATTGAAGCAGCTTGTTGCCCTTCTGGCATAAGCGCAACATCCCAATTAATATCTTGTGACGTTTCTCTGAGTGTTGGTAATTGCCAAGGACCATTAACCATCATCGCAGCCTTACCTGTTTGGAATTGAACAAGAACGTCCTGTTGATCCCAATTAACAATATTTTCAGACATCGAACCTTCTTTAATCATTTCCTGAATAAGCGACATCGCAGAGATGGCTTCCTCACTTCCAAAAGAATCTAAATCAGCACCAGATTGCCATAAATAAGGCAAAAATTGAAAGGTACCTTCCTCACTTTTTACTGCCGAAATCGCTAACCCTCTCCGTTCACTATTGGTTAATTTTAGAGCTGTTTCTCGTAACTCCTCCCATGTTGTTGGAACATTGGTAATCCCTGCTTCTTCAAACATATCTTTGTTATAAAAAAGCGCTAAGGCATTACTGTTGTTTGGAATACCATAGTGCTTTCCATCTAACACCGTTGAAGCGACTGGTCCATCATAATAGAGGTCAATTTCTCCCCATTCTTGAATTTCATCGGTTATATCTGCAAATACCCCTGCCTCTGCAAATGCTTGATGATCAGGATTATCCATAATAACAATGTCTGGAAGTTCGTTACCAGCAATACCTTGAAGAAGCTTTGTTTTCAATTCCGCAAAAGGAAAGTACGTCCGTTCAAACTTTACATTCGGATGGTCTTCAGAATATTGCTCTAATAAGGCGATTTGTTCTTGTTCTGGTGCCGAATCTGGATTCAAATAATCCCAAACTTCTATTGTTACAACTTCCTCACTCGAATTGTTTGTTTCACTTGATTGGTTCCCTTCACTTGCTCCCTCGCTATTACAACCAGCTAATACAACCAACGACCATACAAACAAACCATAAAAGGTTTTTTCGAAAGGTTTCATTTTCATACCTCCTGAATTTTGTTGTTCATTTTTCCTTCTAACTCTAACGCCACTTCTTTTCCTTGTTTAATAGATTCCAAGGCCGCACCGACCACAGCAAAGCTTTTTATATTGTCTTCAATATCCGTAACTGGCTTTCGATTTTCTTTCAACGCTTGAACCATTTCATAAAGAGAGTATTCACGATCGGTATAGTTCGTTGATGGTAGTTCTAGTGCCATTCTGTTAGCCTCATTTTTAGTTATAAAAGGTATATCATCGACTAATTCAACAATACCTTTACTTCCAACTAATCGAACTTCTCCATTCCAAGAAGTTTCCTTTCCGCGTGTTACCCAGCTTCCAAAATAGTTAATCAATACCTCATCAAATTTAATCATCGCGCTCGCAACAGCATTACCACCAAACCAACTCCATGAGGGTTTCATGCTTGTAGAATAAATAGAGGTTGCATCTCTACCTAATAGGTATCTAAGCAAATCAAAGTGATGAATACTCATATCCTCAATTAATATTTCATGATATTCGTCACGCCATCCACCAAACTTTGTTGCTCTTCTAAAGTTCCATTCTCCGTATTCAACTTCGCCAATTTCACCTTCTTGAATGCATTGTTTCATTGCTTTAATTTCAGGCCGCCACCGGTAATTTTGACTAATCATAATAAATTTGTCATATTTTTTTGATTGCTGATAAAGTTCTTTTGCTTCTTCAAAGTTTTGTGCAATTGGTTTTTCCATGAAGACATGCAACCCTGCTTCAAGCGCATCCAAAGCCAATCGCTTATGCGTTTGTGGTGGTGTAATTATAATAGCGACCTCTGCATCTACTTTCTCAAACGCTTCATGATGATCTTGAAACAATGGGATCGTGTCATCGTCCAAAAACCTTCTTGCTTCTTGAAGGTTATTTTCTTGCACATCGATAACAGCTACTAACTCAACATCTTCAAAATCTCTTAATATCTCAAGCCACGATTGGCCAAATCCACCAACACCTATTTGAATTACTTTTATCATTCTAAACCACTCCTGTTTGGTCAATTATTATCTCCTTATCAAACAATTAAAGCGCTGTCATTTCTATTCATTAAAATGATTAACGTACATCATTTTAGTGAATAATAGTTGAAATATCTTTTAATAGCGAAATGATTAACGTACATCATTTTTCTGTAAAATTTACTTGTATGACAAAGTTTATATTTATACATTGCATCCCCCCTTTTAAATTACATACACGATAGAACTTTAATGTTGAAAATAGTATTTTACATTTCCCTTTGTAACAATTTCAAGCTTAACAATATCTTCAATGGTATCAATAGCTTCCTCGAGCATAAGGTGGTTAAAAACTTTTCGAACCGTCAAAGAACCTTGATAAATCGGGTCCTGGCAAATCGAAGCTGTAATAACTTCTTTTTGAAGTAATTCATAAATAGATTCATTCATGTCATGTCCAATTACACGAGGTCTTTGATTTATATCAATCCTTTCTATTACATGACTGACTTCTGCAAGGTTTCCACTAGCGACATAAATTCCGTCCACTTGAATCATCTCTTTTTGTATTGTTTTTAACGATTGTTCTAAATTATTACTATCAATTTTTAAAGGTTCAATCATCTCTACGTCTTTTCTTTGTCCCATGTATTCTTTAAATCCTAATACCTTTTGTTGCATTTGAAATGTATTCATTATATCTGTTATTACAGCAAATCTTTTCTTTAAATGGGTAAAACTATATAATAGTTCGCCCGCCAATCGTCCTGAATCTAGATAGTCAGCACCAACGTAAAATAATCTTTTGCTAGATGGAGAATCATTATTAATCGTATAAATGGGAAATCCCTTTTCAATGCCTTCATTAATTATTTGAACAAATGGAGACGCATCATTAGCAGAAAAAACTAAGCCATCATATTTCTTAGATTGAATGATTTCCTTAACAATTTCGAGTTGCATAGATGTATCATATTTAAATGTTCGGATGATTTCAATCTCAAATCCATAGTGTCGAAGATCGGCAACGGTCCTTTGAATCCCCACCTCAATTTCTTCCCAAAAGTACTCCGGATAAATAGGAAATACAAATGCGACTAGAATTTGTTTCTTTCGCGATAGAAAACTCGCAGCCTGGTTTGGTTTATAATCTAATTCTTTTGCCTTTTCTAAAACTCTTCGTAACGTTTTTGGGCTCACTCCATTTCTTTTATTTAATGCTCGGTCAACAGTAGCTGGAGAAATGCCTAATTGTTCTGCAATCATTTTTGCTGTAATTTTCATTGTGAGTCACCATATTCTTAGTCAGTTTATATTTTGATGATTTGGAGTTCCTAGTTACTTTATATCTTATTCATTTGTTTCTGTCAAACATAATTTTTAAATATTTAGTTAATTGAGTATCGTACATCATAGTGCATTCAACTATTTTCTAGATTTATCTTTTTTATAATTTTTTTTAGCTCAAAAAAAACGACCGTCCCCATTTTAGGGAGGGTAGTTTTTTGAGCTTTCGAACTTCCAAACATTTTTAGAATTGTACAAGCTTCATTAATCGGTCGGGATAATTTGTCGTTACTCGTAAATTCGGATGATACCCTGTTAACCTTTCAATGATATAATCTTCATCCACCGTCCAGACCCCCATCTTAATTCCCTCGCACACCATCGTATCAACAAGTTCTTCTGTCACAAATGCGTAGTGCATAGAGATATTTGCTGCTCGAGTATAATGAATTTGCTCTAACAATAAGGTGGTGCGTCCGAGATATATCAAGCCCGTCTCAACGGACTCATCTAATTCCTTCACTTTTCGGACACTTTCATGATCAAAAGAAGAAACAGTTACTTGCGAATACATATTGTACTTCCTTATTAAATCAACTACCGATTGTTCAAGATTAGGATAATACTCTGCCATTTGTTTTAATTCAATAACCAACCTACATGTAGTACTTTTAAATAATTCGAGTACTTCTTCTAGCGATGGAATCGTCTCGAGTTCATACATCTCATCAAACCAGCTACCAGCGTTCAACTGTCGTAATTCTTTAAAAGTATAATCAGAAACAAAGCCTGTGCCGTTGGTCGTTCGTTCAAGTGTGTGATCATGGATGACAACAGGGATCCCATCTTTAGTAAGATGCACATCTAATTCAACTTCTTGAATCATTGGTTCCTCTATCGCTAATTTAAACGCTGCATAAGTGTTTTCAGGTGCTTTTCCGGACCATCCTCGATGTGCGATAATAATCATTTTAGAACATCTCCTCTATCCATTTTATTTTACACCCGTATAGACAAACGCACGGATGATTTGACGTTGCGAAAAGAAAAAGACAATTAGAATAGGGAGAACTAGAATCATATTCCCGGCCATCAAGATATGCCACGCTACGCCACCCTCTACTTGAAGTAATTTGGTCACCCCAATGGGCAAAGTCCTTGACGCATCCGAGGTGGTCATGACAAGCGGCCAAAAGTAATCATTCCAATGTGTAATATAGCTAAAAAGAGCAAAGGTAATCAATACTGGTTTTGCAATAGGAATCATAATTTTTAAGATAATCTTCCATTCAGTCGCATCATCAAGACGTGCTGCTTCAAGTAACTCCTCAGGGACTTGCTTAAACGATTGCCGTAACAGGAAAATCCCGAATGCACTAGATGCAAAAGGAAGAATTAGCGCCCAAAGCGAATCAAGTAATCCCCATGAACTCATTTGCAAATACACGGGTAAGAATATCAATTGGGCGGGAATCATCAGGGTGATCATCGTGAGGCCAAAGAAAAATTTATCACCTTTAAATTTAAAACGGGCAAACGCATAGGCGGCAGGAATAATCGTACACATCTGCAAAACGAGAATACCAACAGATACGATTAAACTATTAATAAAGTATTTTAAAAAAGGTCCTGAGTTCCAAGCTTGTGAAAAGTTGCTCCAATTCAAATGATCAGGAATCCACTTCGGTGGGAAAATAATCGTTTCCCCTAAGGTTTTAAGTGAAGTTGATGCCATCCAAACAAAGGGCATGGCGAATATACACACAATGGCAATTAATCCTATGGCGTGAATGAACTTTAACGGAACTTTATGTAATTTCATCGATTTCCCCTTTCTTAACGATAATGAACTCGCCTTGCAAGCAACCGAAAGTAAACAATCGTTAATATACTAATAACAACAAGTAATACTACACCAGCAGCCGATGCATAACCGATTTTAAAGAATCGAAAGCCGTATTCATAGATGTAATAAACAAAGGTATTTGTAGAATTAATAGGACCACCTTGTGTCATTATTGAAATCGTATCAAATATTTGAAATGACCCGATCATACTGATAACAGCCAAAAAGAATAAAGTTGGTGACAACATAGGTAAAGTGATTTTATAAAGAATACGCAAAGGACTTGCTTCATCTAGCTCAGCTGCTTCATACATATCCTGAGGAATGCTTTGTAAACCAGCAATAAAGACTAACGTATTAAAACCAATTCCTTTCCAAACTGCAACAATAACTAACGAAAAGAGTGCTGTATCAGGATGAGTTAACCATTGTACCTTAGCAATTCCAATTAAACCTAATAACCAGTTTAATAGACCGTAGTCCGAGTCCATTAACCACATCCACAGCATCGAAATCGATACAAGGGAGATAATATGTGGGCTGAAAATAGCTCCTTGTACAAAACTATAAACAATTCCTTGTTTATTCAACCATAAAGCTAAAAACAAGGAAATTAGCAAAGTAAAAAATACAGTTAAAAATGTGTAGACTGCAGAGTTGCGAACAACCTCGATAAATTCCCTCTCACCAAATAACGTACTAAAATTATCAAAACCAACAAAATCTTTTGTCGGACTCACAAAATTCCAATCAAATGCACTTAAATACATCATGTAGAAAATCGGGTAAATAAAAAACAAGCTAAAAATAATCACAGCTGGTGCGATCATCGCGTAGGGCCTTAATTTTGTCCATTCCACGTTGGTTAGACCCCCTCTAGAACCAATGGCTTATGACCAATTGAAATATTTCTCATGCGAATGCCTTTATGGTTAAAGAAATAAAGGTCTTCAAAGGAAACAGAGAGATACACACGATCCGAAAATTCGACTTTAGACATAAAGCTTTTAACTCGGCAGGTACCTGCTCCCGTTTTTACTTGGTATATAATTTCCGCTCCGAGGGTTTCCCTAGTCAGAATTTCACCTGGGAGTACAAGATGATTATCTTGATGAACGGTTTGACTAAGAGTAACGTACTCTGGTCGGAAGCCAATAGAGCCTACTTGAAGATTTACATTCGGTAGAAAGGTACGCACTTTCTCGTAATCCAACACGTTCATAGCAGGCGTTCCAATAAATTCAGCCGTAAACGTATTATTAGGGTCCTGATAAATTGTCATAGGACTATCTACTTGTTGGATTTCTCCTTTATTAAGAAGGACAATTTCATCACCCATCGACATTGCCTCTACCTGATCATGAGTTACATAAACAAAAGTTGTACCTAGTCTCTTATGAAGCTCGATTAGTTCTGTTCTCATTTGATTACGTAATTTAGCATCGAGATTCGATAAAGGCTCATCAAGTATAAACACTTGTGGCTTTTTAACCATAGCTCGCGCCAAAGCGACACGTTGACGTTGGCCCCCTGAGAGATACTGAGGTTTTTTATTTAAGTATTCTGTGAGACCAACAATCTCTGAGATTTCGCTTATTAGTGTTTTTCTTTCTGACTTCGGAACCTTTTTATTGATTAATCCAAACTCAATATTCTCTCTCACTGTCATAGTTGGATATAATGCGTAATTTTGAAAGACCATGGCAATATTTCGTTTTCCCGGAGACACTTCATTCACGCAAGTATCACCTATCCAAATTTCCCCACTTGTTTGTTTCTCGAGACCTGCTATCATTCTTAACGTTGTTGATTTTCCACACCCTGATGGTCCAACTAATACAGTAAACGATCCATCTTTAATCGTTAAATCTAGACCCTTTACGACTTGCTCCTCGTTAAATGACTTCGTTACATTTTTCAAGATAATTTGAGCCATATCAACTTACACTCCTTTCAATTGTTCCTTTAGTTTTGAAAAGGTTATGTAGAACTACTTATTTCACTAACACTTTCTTTTAATAGATTCGCTAATTGTTCAACAGTTTCCACACATAAATCAGCCTCCATAAACCCGAGATGTTTATATTTAGTAATCAAGCAAGTTTTTCCACCTATTTGTTTAACAGGATATAAATCATTCCAAGGGTTATCTCCAACTGACAGTATCTGACTTGGTAAATAACCTTCCTCTAAAAGCTTAACGAGGTATTCCTGCGTTCCTATAGGCTTTCTTGCTTCGAAAACAAAATCCTCAAAAAGATCGCCAATTCCTAAATAATCAACAAATTCACGACCTGATATCTCAGGCGTGTTTGTCATTAAGACTCTTCTTTCCACAGGCATTCGCTTAATGGCTTCGACTAAAGGTTGAAACATTGTTATTGCGTATGGTGAGAGCAACATCTCTTTACGTACTTTATAAAAGGCGTCGATGCATTTCTTTTTCTCAATTTGGAATTTTTCAATATAGAAACCAGCTATACACCATGGATCACCGATATAAAAAATTTGGTCATTTTTTATATCAATCGATGTTTGTTCATAGAAAGTTTCTTGCTTATTATCTGCCCATGAACATATGTTTGACATTCTATCGTTGTCATATTTAAAGGTAATTTGCTTTTCTTTATCAACAAAATGACCAAACTGAATGGTATGTGTTCCGTCTAAAATCAAATACGCTTCTTCAATAATTGTTTGTAGTTTTAGATGTGATAACGTGTCCTCAAATAAGTAAGTAAGATATCGTTCTAAAAAGGAATAATCTTGATAAAGTGTTCCATCCATATCAAATATAGCAATTTTAATATCTTGAAATATATTCATCTGTTACCTCCTAAATAATTTCGAGAGAAAGCCAATCACATGATAGCTTTCTCTCCGTACGTCAATTTATAGAATTAGTTTAGTAACTTATTTGCTTTATCCGCAGCAAGATCCAGTGCCTCCTGTGGATTGACTCCAGTAATAATTGAACGTGTAATTTCATCTGTGAGAACTTTGGAAATTTCCGGATATTCATCTTTCATAGGACGCGGTCTTGCATACTCTAATTGTTCAACGGCCACTTCGTACTGTGGGAACTCTTGATAGAGATTTTGCATCTCATCACTGTTCACAGCTGTTGTACGACTTGGAAGATATCCTGTGTATTCACTGGCATAGACTGTTTGTTCCGTAGCTGTCATCCATTTAATAAATTCCCATGCTGCTTCTTGAGTTGCTTCGTCTAATCCTGCAGTCATAACTAGGTTACAACCACCTGTAGGAACTCCAAAGGTTTTATTAGCAGGCATAAAAGTAGTATTCAATTCGAAGCCTTGTTCTTCAGACATTGTTAACCAATAAGAGAGATCTGCTGTTGAACTGAAAGCCATTCCGGAACGTCCATTTGCAAAATCTTGTTTTGCCGTCGCACCAGCTTCATCGCCTGTTGGAATTTTAATAATTCCTTCATCTGCCATCTTTTTCCAAAATTCTACTGGAGCAACACCAGCTTCATTATTAAACGCTACAGAATTACCATCTTCTGCAAGCATTTGGCCTCCACTTTGGGCAACAAACGCTTCATAAAACCAAATATTAATCGGTAAAGTCATCCCAACTCGCTCATCTTTAATTGTTAACGCTCGCGCATACTCCTCGAACTCTTCCCATGATTTCGGACCGGCCGGATCAAGACCTGCTTCCTCTAGAATGGTTGTATTCAAATATAGAATTGGTGTACTACGTAAGTAAGGCAGAGCATATAATTGGTCATTAACATAAGAATTCCCCATTAGGCCAGGGATAAAGTCGTCAATATTAATATCATCCTTCTCAACAAACGGTGTTAATTCTTCCGTCATACCTGAATTGGCAAAGATAGCAACAGATGCTATTTCATTTTGAGTGACTTCAGGTGCATTGCCAGCAGCAAAAGCAGCTTGTGTCTTTGCATGCAAATCATCATAAGATCCTTGATATTCTGCAGTTACGTGAATTTTATCTTGAGATTCATTGAACATCTTGACTAAATTTTCGTTATTTTCTCCAATTTTATCTCCCCATGCATACCAATAAGTAATTTCGATCTTTTCATTATTTTCACTCGGTTCTGCTGATGCAGTATCCATACTCTCCGTTTGACTTGAACCACCCGTTGTCTCATTCGATGAATTACACCCAACTAAAGTAAACATTGTCATGACTACAAAAATCATAAATAATAATCCTTTTTTCATTTTCATTCTCCTCATTTTCTAATTAGTATTTATCACGGTCATACTCATATTCGCTTACAAAATTAAACAATCACCCCTCCTTAATCAAAATAAAGAGACCTCAATGAATAGCATGAAAAAAATTCATTTCTATTCGGCGAGGTCTCTCTTCATTCACACCAAAATGTTCTATTTACTTTTCACTTTTATCATAATCTATAATTGTTAAGACTATATTAATCTAACATAAATCTATTATTAACCTTCTATCTATGTATTAATCCAGCTTGAAGTTCAGATTTCCAAACTTCTAGATTTGAAGTTGATACTGCTACCGCGCCATGTTTTAACGCTTCGATTGCATGTTGTTCTTTCGTTAATAATCCACCGGTGATAATTGGGATCTCCTTAATAAACTTTTTTAATTCGGTGATAATTTCTGGAATTCGGGCCGGCATTATTTCAATAATATCAGGCTTGTTTTTCTCTAGTAACATTGGAAGGTTCTCGATAATTTCTGTATCAATCATAAAAATCCGTTGTACCGTCAATAATTTTCGTTTTCTTGCAGAGACTATTAAACTAGGTTTTGTCGTTACGATACCTGTAGGTTTGACGTAATTGGCAATAAAATCTAGACCATCACTATCGTTACTTAAACCTTTTATTTTCTCTATATGGACAAAGGTTGGCAAACCTTCATTTTTTAACAAATCAACATACTCTTTAATCACATTTACATTACCTGTTAGAAGAAAAACACCACCAATTCTATCTTTAAACTTTATCACCGTTTCAATTTGTTTAGGTGTTTTAATAGCAGCAATTTTCTTATGTGTGTCCAAGCTACTAAGGAATTCTTTTAGTTCTTGTCCCATTTTATTTCGTCTCCTTTAAGAAAAAATAGGTCAGCATTATGGCGCTGACCCTTCTCTTTTTCTGAAGCTAAAGAACCTCAACTACCGGTTTTAAAGACACGCAACATTCACGGTCTATATCCTCACCTCTAATATCTGTTTGATGTCTATAGTGGGAAATATTGTTATAAATCATTGGGGCATTTTTCATCACTTCTTCATCTAAAATATCGATAGCAGAAACACTAATTTCTTCGTTACTAATTTCGATTACTCGCAGTGCATGTTGGTCTAGACAAGCCGACATCTGAACGAATGTCCAATTTTTTTGCTTTTCTATAGAGTCAATATGTGTGTGTCCATTGAAGTACATTCCAATACCTTTCTTAGTCTCAAGAATCTTCCACATATCAATATCTGGATGAATGGAACCTTTTTCTCTATCAGACCTTTTTGTCGTATTATAAACAGGATGGTGCGCAAAGACGAGTAATGGTTTAGTTCCAGAATCCCTTACGACTTCCTCAAACCATAAGAGCTGTTCCTCGTCAATCCACCCACCCCAATCTTCATAATCCATCTCTTTAGCTGTATCCAAAAAGGCAAAGACTGCTTCTTCTGTCGTAATAGAGTGGTATCGACATTGACCTGTTTGTTTAAGAACCTCTTGCCTAGGTTGAGCATATAAATCATGGTTTCCTAAAACGTGAATAAAATTGCGCTCTTTCTTACGTAATAATGTATAAATTCCTTCAAGCTCAAGTGAAAGACCGTAGTTTGTTAAATCTCCTAGCGACACATGGGCATCAGCATCAATCTCTAAAAATCGTTCAATAAATTTTCCGTAGAAGGTAGCACGAGCTTCAAATAGTCCTTGAACATTTTCATCAATTGCTGAGTAATGTAAATCTCCCATTACAACTAGTTTCATAGTCATTCCCCTCTCCTACTTTCTTTTTTGATAACAATTCAATTATAGTAATGGGATATTAACCTCGTATTTTCTTAACATCAAAGTTTTGTTAATGTTTAGTAAATTTAATACCTTTCTAAAAGAAATTTTCAAGCTAGGTATCCACCTATACAGAAAAATAGTAAGCAAATTTATGTTTTATATTAGGACACCATAGTTATGCAGCTTATAGACGGCTAAAAAAGCACAACCAATGGGCTGTACTTTCTGCCTAACGACGTACTACTCTTCCAGGAAAAAGCCCCAAAGGCCAATATTTTCTCCACAATTTAAATTTAATAGTTCGTTAACCCTTTACTGCACCCGCGGTCAATCCTTTTATAAAGCTCTTTGAACCAATAATAAATAAGAGTATTAATGGTACAATGGCAATAAGAAGACCCATCATTCTAGCCCCATAGTCGGTTCGGTAATAATTCCCTAGAGATTGGATACTAAGTGGAATGGTAAAAAATGATTCTTTGTTAATCATTACAAGCGGGAGTAAATAGTTGTTCCATGACCAAAGAAAAATAACTAAAGATAACGTAGCAATCCCTGGCTTTACAATAGGAATAATAATTTGTAGAAATATCCTAAATTCATTACAACCATCAATACGTGCACTTTCAATAATTTCATTGGGAACAGAGGTTTTCATGAATTGGACCATCCAAAATACACCAAATGGATTCGTTAACCAAACCAAAATTAACGGTATTAATGTATCATTAAGATTTAAGAATCTCATCTCCATGATATAGCCGATTAAACCAATTTGAGTCGGAACCATCATCGTCCCAATAACTAAGAAATAGATAATTTTCTTATATTTGAAATCATATTTAGAGAGAGCGTAACCTGTCATTGTGCAAATAAACACACAAACTATTGTTGAAATGACCGAAACGATAATACTGTTCCAAAAACTATGAAAGAAACTACTTTCAAGAACTGTTTTAAGATTTTCAAAAAAGTAAGTTCCTGGAATAAACATTTTCCCCTTAAAAATATCCTCAGACACATTAGTTGTCATTATAATCAAAACATAAAATGGTAGAAGACTTATCAATGAAACAAAGGCTAACAACAAACCTAAAAGAATTTTTTTCATGATTAAATCCTCTCCTTACTCATAAATTTATAACTCACGATAGAAAACACAATAATAATTAAAAATAAAGAGAAAGAAACTGCTGCCCCGTAACCAAATCTAGACGTGGTAAACGTCACGTCATAAAAATGCCAAATAACTGTTAATACAGAGCGTTCAGGACCTCCAACTGCTGAAGTTCCCCCAGAACCTGAAAAAAGAAGCTTAGGTTCATCAAACATTTGTAATCCCCCAATAATATCTGTTAATACTAGAAAAAGAGTAATTGGAGCTAATAATGGAACTGTGATCTTAAAAAACGTATTTACTGGTGATGAACCATCTACCTTTGCCGCATCATAAAGCTCTTGAGGAATCGTACTTAACCCCGTTAAATAAATTGCCATATGATAACCTGTATACTTCCAAACAATCATTAAAGCAACGACAATTCTTGCATATAACGGCTCACCAAGCCAGTTAATACCTTGGTCAACCACTCCTAAATTTAGCAAAATTGTATTTACTGTACCAGATGACCAATCAAACAAAAAGGCAAAGATTAACCCTATTGCAACAGGGGTTGTAATATAAGGGATGAAATTCACTGTCTGAAAGAAAGATTTCCCCTTACTTATATTAAAAAGAAATACAGCTAATAAAAGCCCGAAAATGATAACAAATGGTGTTGACATCATCATTATTAAGAGTGTGTTCCATACCGATTTCCAAAAGTAAGGATCTTGTGTAAACACGCGAATGTAGTTATCAAATCCAACATAGAGTTTTTCGCTAAAACCATCCCATCTTGTAAAACTAATGACAAACGAATAGAAAATAGGAAAAATATTAAAGGCTAAATAGCAAATAATAAATGGTGATAAAAAGATATAAGGCCATACTTTCATACTAATTCTGAATGTATTCGTTTTAGGTGGTTTTGATTTTTTTATGTTTGGTAACGATGGGTGAACCGTTTCATGCTTCATCAATGATCAGACCTCCATTCTTTAAATGAAGAGGATCTAGAACTGAAAGCGTCTAGATCCTCTTAGATATTACTTAACTTCTACATCCGGGAGTTTACCTTCCACTTCACTAATAAGTCTAACAAGCGCTTCGTCAGCATCAACATTCCTATCTGAATTGATGAGATTTAATATAAGTATTGTTGAATCTTTTACAGCTGCATCATGTCCTGAAATAACTGGTAAATCAAGTTCAGGGACGACTTCTTCCATCCAAAAACGCCCTACATCCTGACCATCAAAAAACGGGTCAACAGATGAAGCAAATTCTGGGTCTTCATAAACTGATTTAATAGGAACAAAGAAGTTCACTAACTTGCTAGCTTCAGCACCTTCTTCTGTCAATAAGAGCCACTCAATAAACGTCCACGCAAGTTCTTTATTTTCACTCGTTTTTGAAATACCTAAAACTGTACCACCCCAGTTATATGACTTATCAGGTGCTTTCATTAACCCCCATCTTCCTTCTCCTTCACTATCATTTGGTTTTATAACATATTGAGGAGCCCAGTTAGCTGAAGGATAAAATATGTGATTTCCATTCGCAAAGCTAGCATTCCATTGCGGAGACCATTGCTCTAATTTATCGACAATTCCTGCATCTCTGATTTTAACTAGCGTTTCAAGAGCCCCACCCATTTTCCTGGTAACATCTACTACTTCTCCATTCATTAAGGGTACCTGGCTTTGACCTGATACCATCTCATTGAGTTCACCAAGACTAGCAAACATATACACTTGACCATCACTTTTTTCTCGTACTTCTTTTCCCTTTTCAATCATTGCATCAATGGTTGGAAACATTTTTTCAAGTTCTTCCCTATCATCTGTACCGAAATACTCTAACGCTAAGTCTTTTCGATAAGCTAACCCAGCTGGACTTACAGACTGTTCAATTCCAACGATATCTCCTTGTGGATTACTTGTTAACGCAGGTAAGTAATCAAACATCTCACTTCTGTCAACATTATATGGGGCCTCCTCTAGGTTTTCCCAAATATCAAATTCGAACATTTTTCCACGAAAATTTAGCTCTCCCCATAAAACATCTGGAAGTTCTCCTCCGGAGGCTAAAGTTGTTTGGATTTTTTGGAGATAGTCATTTGCATCAACCGTCGTCAATTCAATTTCAATTTCTGGATAGACCTTATTAAACTCTTTTCTAACGACATCAATGTAGTTTGTATCCCACCCCCACATTGTAATCGTACCTTTCTCTGCTTCCTCAGTTTCCCCCACATCATTTCCTGTATTCGACTCATCAGTAATTACTTCTTCATTACGATTGTTACAAGCGACTAAGAACATGACCAAACTTAAGACTGCAATAAGAATACCTAACTTATAATTCCGTAGATTAACCATACGAATGTTCCTCCCTTTGTTACGATTTTTAGTACATCTTAAATTTAGCACCGTGAATACGCTTTCAAAACAGGAGTATCTGGTTATATTGTATAAAATCCGGTTTCTTTTATTGGCAACCTGATTATAATATTCATACCACCTTCTACCGAGTTTTCAATTTCTATGGATGCTTCTTTATCATACAATCGTAAAATTCGATCCCTTACATTTGTTAAACCTATCGGTCTTAAATGTGCTCCAGATTCAGATATCGGCAATCCTTTATTGAATTTTCTCTTTATCTCTTCATTAATACCAACCCCATTGTCTTTCACCTTGATAACAAGTTGCTCTCTTTCTATATTACTAATTATTCTTATAGTACCAACTTCCATATTTGGAACAATGCCATGGAAGAGTGCATTTTCAACTAAAGGTTGGAGAATCGTACGTGGGATATATATTTCTTTAGAGGTCGGTTCAATGTCCCATAAAACTTCAAATCGATTGGGGTAACGAAATTCTTGAATGACGATATAATGTTCAACTATCTCCATTTCTTCTTTTAAAGTGACAAAGTAACCTTTCGTTCCTTCCTTGATGGCATCTTGTAATAGTCCAATAAATGACTCCATCATTTTAACAATATCTTGATTTCCTTGTTTTTGGGCCATATAAATAACCGTATTTAACGTGTTATAAATAAAATGTGGATTAATTTGAGAACGAAGTAAATCCATTTGCAGTTTTTGTTTGATTTGTTCATCTTTAATAGACTGGGAAATGTAAGTGCGTAATTCATCTACCATCTGGTTGAATCCATTACCTAACGTTTCAATTTCATCCTTACTTGAAATGGTTACCTTTGTATTTAGGTCCCCCATTGAAACTCTTTTCATAGCCTGTGTAAGTTTTATGATAGGTTTTGTAATATTTAATAAAATTGGCGTTAATATGACTAGAATTAAAAAAATACTTACAACTGTAGTGGCTAAAATAAAGGAAAAAATAAAATCAATTTGTTCGAGCACCGTTCTTTTTGATTTAATCGTGACCAACTTCCAACCATCATTCATAGATTGGTTTACATTAATAATTTGTGTGGTATTTTCTTCTTGGTAGCTTAATTCTTGATTTACACGAGAAAGTACGATTTCTACATCACGTGTTAATCGCTGATTAGATGTATACAAGGAGGAATTCTTACTATCTATTAACGAAATTGTTTCATATTCTGTTTTTCCATTGTTAATCATTTTAATGAAATGTGTTAAATCAATATTTACGATAAGATAGTGAAGTTTACTTTCAGGATTTAGTATTGAATTAAATGGAACAATATAACTTATCGCCCCAATCGATTTTTGATGACTTTGCAGGGGATGAATCGTTGAAAAACCTGAATAAACATCTCTCTGTATGAATTCCTTATACCAACTTTCATTTAGAGTGGTTTTATAATATTCATTAGTTCGATTATCTGATGAAATGACCGTTTTATCTTTACTCACTAAAACAACGCTATCAATATAATCTTTTAATAATAGGTAGCTTTTTAGTTTTTTAGATAACCAATCTTTATTTATCAGATTTTGATAATAATCGTTTGAGGAGTATATCTTATTAATACGTGATTGGATTTCATCATCTACTAGAATATATTGAGTAAATTGTTGAATATCATCTTGTATATATCTAATTTGTTCAGCCGTTTGATTTAGCTTTGTTGATTCATCCTTCATAACTTGGTCAATTAAAATATCACTAAAAAAAGAGTACGTATACGCCCCACTAAATAATAGGGCAACCGTAATAATCAACACTACGCTTAAAGTCATTTTTGTTTTTATTTTCATTGTCATCGTTTTCCTACATTGTCTTTAAATTCGTAGGGGGTCATTCCTGTCATTTTCTTAAACACCTTACTAAAATATTGACTCGTTTTATAACCGACTGCTTCAGATATCTCATACACTTTAAGAGAATCTACTAGCAAAAGTTCCTTAGCTTTTTCTACTCGATACCACGTCACATACTCTAAAATTGTTTTCCCTGTTTCTTTCTTAAAAATATGGCGTACATAATCTCCACTAAGTGAAAGGGCTTCACCAATTGTTTCGACACTTAGTTCATTCTGATAATGTTCGTAAATATACTTAATGGTTAACTCAACTTTTTTTGAGTACTTTGATGACAAATTTGAAGTGTTTATAATCATATTATGCTCTTTAAGAAACCATTGTTTAATCGTTTTTAGGTCGTACCATTCGTCTATATTAAGCTTTTGTCGTGAGTGTAATTCGAAATATGAAGACATTCCTTGTTCTTTTCTTAATTGTTCTAACTGATGAACCAATTGCTGGCAAACAGCTTTTAAAAGAGTTGGATGGAACTGTCCGGATGTCATCCAATCAAACGCAAAATCAATTTTGTCTTTAAATCCGAGATCTGATTGCATACTCATTTTCTGAACAAGCTTATTCCAACACGTGTTATTAATAGACGGTTTACAAATATCTTGTATACGCAGGATATTCCCTCTTCCATAGACTAGAAGAAACGAAGACTTACTTTCAGTTTGTTTGAATATGTTTGGTAATTCTCTTATTTTTTTGAATAGAGGTGAAAGAAGGATGGTTGCTGTAATCCCTTCTTCTATTATTACCTTTTGAATAATGGAAGCTGGCTGATAGAGCGAAACTCGAAGTTGCTCGTCGCTTAGTTTACTAGGTGATTCGAAAAGAACGAGTAGAGATTCTTTTGATATTAAAATAGAATCGACAATATTTACATTCGCAGTTGCCAAGTTATCAGTATAATTTTTGACAATTTTCTGTAGATTAATAGACCTGAGATCCCCTTCATTTATCTCAATCACTGGAAAGCATGAATCTATTTTCACATACATTAATGCATATCCTGCCACATCGCCAAGCACCTCTTCTAATTGCTCGATAGCTTCTTGGCTATTCGGACTCTCCGCCACTACTTGTCTAAGATTATGACTGATGACATTAGCTTCCTTCTCTCTTTCGAAAAGTAAATCCTCTCTTAACCTTTTTAATTCCTTACTTAACTGGGTACCATTCATTTCATGTTTTAACAAGTAGTTCGTTATTCCAAGTTTCATTGCCTCCTTGGCATAATCAAAGTCTCGATGAGATGTGAGGAGAACAATTTTGACATTCTTCCTTTTTTCTAAAATATATTTACTCGTTGTTAAACCATCCATTGCAGGCATTCGAATATCCATAAAAATAACATCTGGTCGTGTCTTTTCAGCTAATACGATAGCTTGCTTAGCAGTAACCGCTTCAGCAACAAGATCAAAGCCGTATGTTTTCCAGTCCAAAAGGCTTTTTATATGCTCTATTGCAAGAATTTCATCATCCACTATCATTACTTTAAAAGATTTCACAGCTTCCCCGCCTTTCTAAAATGAGGATGGTTCAAAGATACCATTTATCTTTGAACCATCCTCTATTTAAATCTCTTATGTGACGGAATCTCCATTCACCTTAAATACTCGCAATAACTCACCTACTGATAAATGAGACAAAGGTTGAAAATCTTCACTTAACAGATACTTAGTTATGCTTAAGAACAAATAACTAGATTCAGGCCTTTTCAAATCCCGAACGTCGTAGGTTTTAAAAGATGAAACAAATAATTTCCCTCTACCTACTGTTGCTTCAAATGCATAAGAAAGCTTCTTCATCCGATTAAAGTTATCGACAATTTCTACAATAGGTTTTACTTGAGGGATAAGGTCCATTCCAATTCCTGCTGCACCGTTTACTAGATGAAACCACTGCCAATTAGAGTATCCATCATGAGGAAATTTTTTCATGAGAGGATGGTTGTGTATCAGCATCCCCATCGTTGTACTTTCTTGAGTTGGAAACCAAAGGAAATTCCAAAAAATCGGTAAGTATTGGGTCATAACTTCATCGTATTGTTTTTCAGGTTTCGTCATTAACCATACATTTCCTCCATCCATGAGATATTGCAATACATCTCGAGAAAGTTGGTCCGTAATCGCTAACTGAAGCTGCTTTTCTTCCACATAACTCCTTTCTTCAATCCCAATCATCGGTTTCATTTTCGCTCCATATAAGAAGGAGCCCATCGATGGAATATTTGTCCATATATTCTGAACCTCTTTTGGCAATGATTTTCGAGGAAAGGACCAAAATTCCCATTGATTGTTAATACACTGCCCTTCGACCTCAAATGAGACCTCTAGTAAATAACGGGACGCACTCTCACGTTCTGTTTGAAAGTTAATGGTCGCAATTCGTGATACATCGCCAGCTTTTACATTCTCTAAAGACAGCTCACCTTTTTGAACCCCACCTTCGGAAATTGCTGTCCATATTAATCTTCCAGTGGAAATGGTAGTTCCGTAATTAGAGACATCTATCTCAACTTCTATTGTTTCTCCGCCAAAAAAAGTTCGCCGGTCCGATCTCATTAAAAGAACACGATCATTGTTAAAGCAACGATATTCATTTGCTTTGATTAAACCTTTGCTATCTCCAAAAACATCAAGAACACCTGTTGTTGCATGCCCTTGTCCTGGGAAATCTCTTATATCTAATAATTGCATTCCTGAGAGACCTTTTGTTCTTCGTGCCCTTTCTATTATTTCTTTATAGGCTCGTACTGTGTGAATACCTGACGCCTTCTTAAACTCGGGCACTCTGTTACTCCAGCCTTTTGCTTCGATTGATTCATTGAATGTCTCGAGCCATGATGGTTTTAATACACCTGAATACTTTTCTACTCCTGTCGGGTCAATATACGTTGTAAATTGTCCATGTTCATGACCAATAAGCGGTTTCGAATCTAACTTGGGTAATTCTCGGTAATCCTCTCTAGTATCCGGGGACCCTGCATAATCAAGTGTGTACGGTTGGTGCCAGTTTAATGACTGGATATAATAATCTCCTTCGCGATCATGAGCTGGTAGCTGTCCAAAACCAGTATTATCTGTATAAACTCTTGATGAATCAATCTCTCTTGCAATTTGAACTAGTTGATTTAACTCTTCATGCCCACTTGCATCGATAAGTTCATTCCCTGGTGCAAGCATCACAAATGAAGGATGTTCATTTAATTCTTGAAGAATTCTTCTCCATTCACGATGTAAGAACTCATTCACCTCTTTTGGAGGAGGCGTATTTCTATCAGTATAATGGAAAGACCAATGTGGTAACTCAGTTTGGACGAGCATCCCCTCTTCATCTGCAGCTTCCCAAAATGGTTTGGGAGCAGTCCATCCATGCAATCTAATATGATTAAACCCATATTCCTTAACCAATCGAAACTGTTTGAGATAATATTGTTTATCCCACACCGGGTAGCCGGTTAAAGGAAAAATACAGCAATCTACATATCCCCTTAAAAATACCGGCTTTTTATTTAACAAAAAGTGTTTGCCTTCAATTTGAAACTGACGTAAACCGATTTTTTTCGTTAAAAAATCAATAGATTGATTTTCATGCTTCAAAATCATACTTGCTTGATATAAAAAAGGCTTCTCGTCTGACCAAAGCTGTGCATCAACCCCAAAATCAATACATGCGTGAATGGTACAAGTTTGATTTTGAAAGTGAATATTTCTTTTTAGAGGAGATGTTACTTTATCAGCATGAATCTCTAGCGACCATTCTCCGTTAGGCTTTATGATAGTGCTTGAAATATGGACTGTTAAATTTAGGAGATGTGGGTCTTCCCCTGGTGTCATGACCACCTCTTCAATAAAGGTTTCTGGTAAAACTTCAACTGTGACCCCCCCCGTAATTCCTCCCCAATTCGTTGCTGTATGATAGGAATGAATATGACTTTCCATTAACGGGATGTGGAGGCAATTATCTACATGTATAACGACCTTCTGTTGTTGGCCAGGTCGTATATATTCAGATACATTAAAGATATGATCACTGACGAGACTTTCTCCTTCCCCAACAAACTTTTCATCAATCCACAGCTTCGTAAACCAATGTGCCCCTGCAATCTTTAGCACAGTTTTTGAGCCTTTTTCATTTACAGGAAAGACGCATTCTGTGCAATACCATGCTCCTCCCACATATTCCTTTAGCTTTTTCCATGTTCCAATCGGGTAGTGTTTGGACGATTCTCCGTAGCCCTGTTCCTCCCAAGATCCTGGAATGACAATCGTTTCTTGAGTGTTAGTCTCACTTAATATATCCTTCACATTAAGTTCATTCGCTGGATCGAGCTTAAACGTCCATGTTCCATTTAATGACTGAGTTTTTCTTATTTCAAACATGCATAGGCCCCCCTTCTACATTATGGATCATAACGCCTTGATGATTAAGGTCCAGTTCTTTTACAGCATAGAAATGGTTTAAAGCTTTTTTCCTATCATTTAAACCCAAGGCCCCGAGTCCCATCATAAAATGACAATGAATTCTATTCTTTTTATTTAAATCTTCTTCAAAGACAAGAAAATCTGGCAATGACACCGCAAAGTAATCAATTTTCACATTATCATATAAGTGCTTTTCTCCGTACTCGACTAACTTATTAAATCTAGCGTTTGCTTCTTTCTTCTGCCCTAGCTTTAGATGCGCAAGTCCTTGATAATAAATCATTTCTGGTGGCTGATCATTATAGAACATAGCACTCGTTGGTTCTTCAAGACCCATAGCAGCTTTTTCAAAACAAAGACGGGCTCTTTCTGCATTATTGGTCGCTTCAAACACACAACCCAAATAATAATAAATATTATTTTCCTGGGCACCCGCTAACTTTCCTTCGCCCAGATTCTCAGGAAATACAAGTGCTTCCTCCAACTCTTTCATTGCTCGCTCATAGGCTGTTTCCTTTAAATATGTTTTGGCGACTTCTACTTTTGCCAATATATATTGTGATGTAACTTTTCCTTCTCCACCTTCCCAAGGATGAAAGAAACGATATTGTAATAGTTCTAGTGCCTTCTCAAAATGCTGCAACGTGTTTTTGAGAGTCACATATTCTACAAATAAATCATCTCGTTTATAAACTAAGGTTAAAAAATTATCAAGGAAATCCAATCTTTTTTGTGGTGCCAAATTCATTTTTTTATATAGTTGATCTAGTTCATATAAGACTCGTGCATCATTGTTATTCAACTCAAACGCTTTCTCAAGTGAAGACTTTGCTTTATTCAAGTCTTTGCTATGATTGTAATATGCTAATGCTAAATTTCTATGAACCGTGGCAAAGGATGAATCAAGTTGTACTGATTTTTCCCAATAATCTGTTGCTTCTTTAACTCTTTTCTTGTCATACAACAAGTTTCCAAGATAATAATAAGCTTTTGCGTCTTGTCGATTTATTGAAACTACCTTTGTTAAAACAATGTAATCGTTCAGTGAATTAGGGAAACAATAATCAGAAGACGTTTGGCTCGCTTTTTCAAATGATTTAAGAGCTTCCTCTGTCTTGCCACATTTCGCGTAAAGATACCCCGTATAATAAGGGACCATCGGATATTGTGTATCTGGATTTGCAGCTATTCTTTCCAAAACATTTAGACTCTCTTGAAACAAACCACAATCTGCATAATCCTGAGCTAAGGCTATAAAATTATGAACGTCGTTACGCATAAATGTAGTTAAATCTTCTAGTATGACAGTTGCTTGCTCATGGTTATTTGCTTTTTTTGCAAGCAAGTATAATTCGTATCTCGCGCCAAAATCGCTGATGTCTTCAGTCAATGTCTCTTTTGCCATTTTTTCGGCAAGAGTCTCTTTTTCGAGGTGCCTTAGTAGCGCTACTTTTAAATTCCTAGCTTTGTAATTTCGGGTGTTTCGAGTAAGTGCTCGGTCCACTAGTTCAAGAGCCTCTGGAAATTTTCCGGATTCTGTCGCAATTTGCGCAAGTGCGAAATAGCCATTATCTTGCCAAGTTGCACTCCATACTGACTTATAAAATGCTGCAAATGCTTCTTCTAATCGCCCCTGATACTTTAAACACCTTCCTAAATAGTAAAAGGGTTCCGTGTCCTCGGGATTTGGATTATGTCTTGTAATGGATTCGATAGCTCTGCGAAAATACCCTTCACTTTCACTGAAAAGCCCCCTTTTCATTAACAATAAGCCATAGCCGGAATTCAATCTGCTATCCTCCGGGTCTCTTTGTAGTCCTTCGCGATAATAATCATCTGGGTTATAGGTTGCATGACGATATTGTTCTAAATGTTTGGCAGCTAAAAGTAACGCTTCTGTATTTTTTAAGTCTTTTGGTTGACCAATTTCTTTAGCTGGTTCTGGCATTTCTTCTTTCCTTGGTTTGTTGGGTTGATAATCAACGAGTAAATCTCCCTTACTAGAAATAACCTTTACGATTAAATGATGCGCTAGCTCTCCTGTCTTAATAGGAACCTCAACCGAGAATGAGATTGTTGGAGACAGGTCAACACTTTCCACAAAATAAACTCCGTCTCTTCCTGTTAATTGAATCGTTACATTGTTAAAGCGGGCTGTTACATAAGCTTGAATGCGTACACAATTCTCGCGACTGATTTCAAGATTTATTGCAGCATCGATCGTAGCATTTTTGACCACACCAATATCTTTATATGGCATAAAATATTGTTTAAATGTTTTTTCTTCGTGGGGATGTAACCATGTGAAATCAGGTTGATTATCTGTATAAACTCCTGTCATTAACTCGATATAAGGTCCATCTTCATCTGTTAAATTACGGTCCCACGCTTTACCAAAATCCCCACATCCCCATGTCCACTGCTTTTTACCAGGTGATATATGATGATTGGCAACATGCAATATTCCTGCTTTTTTGCCGTGGTCATACCCTCCCACAAAATTGTAATCAGAATGATAGGCCATATAAGAAGTTGGAACAGGTATATTCTTATATTTAGATATATCAACACCTAATGAATAATCCATTTTATAGTAAGTTCCTGTGGCAATCGGAAAGTTCGAGACGTCACGCTTCCCATGATCAAAGACAGCGTTTACATCAGGTGGGAAAACTGATTGGGTATTAACGTTAACTGATACAGCTGGATTAGCCCACCATAGAAATGTTTGGGGCTCAGATGTACGATTATATAATTGACCTTCAATTTCTAAATATGCTTTGCCTGGGTATAAAGTGAAGCCAGCCATTCCTTTTGTACCATACATTCTATCTATCTCATTGACCCATACCGTTTGACTGCCATCGGAGTTTTCTACAATACGATAATCCACTGGACCATAAGTATTTGGACGATGATGTTGCGGCCAGTTAAATTCAATTCCTCCTGAAATCCATGGCCCTGTAAGTCCAACTAATGCCGGTTTAATGACTTGATTATAGTAGACAAAGTCATATTGATTCGTTTTATCGAGTGCCCGATAAATCCTCCCTCCAAGCTCCGGCATAATCACAATTTGCACAAATTCATTTTCTAAATAAACTAATCGATACGATTTTAATTCCTTTTTGTCTTCAATTTTGTCGATGACGGGATGCGGATATACTTTCCCTGAACTCCCCTGATAAATTCGCTTATCTAAAAACATTGGGTTTTTGTTCGGTTCACCAACACCGTATGTTGGAATATTTACAGTTTCTTCCCAAGCTTTCACTGTCACTTTCATCACCCTTCCACTTGTTTCTTTAAATTCTAATGTAAACTTACCCCAACAACAATTCACAATATCCTTTAAAAGATGGATAATATTCTGGTTTTAATTGACTTTTTTATTTTCTGAAAATAAGATAAACATATGTTAATAAAAAAGAAAGCTCAAGGATTTTCTGAACAAAAACTTATTGTTTTACCCGAAAATGTTATCAACCAGGTCTCAACTCACCCTTTGATTCGTTCCCTCTACTTAACAGACTTAGGTTTTTTTCCAAATGCCGAATATCATTACAGAGAAAGGGAGGCTGGAAGCTCGACGCACATCGTAATTTATTGCGTAAAAGGAGAAGGATGGTATCAGCTAAACAACCAAAGAAAAGTTTATGTACAGCCAAACACATTATTTGTTCTCCCGCCAAATATTGCTCATACTTACGGAACAACAGAAAAAAAACCATGGAGTATCTACTGGTTTCATTTAAAAGGGGATCGCGTGCCAGACTACTTAGAAAATTTACAGTCATTCGAGCAACCTCTTGCCATTTCTATCAACAAATCTCATAAACTTATTGATTTATTTCACGAATGTTTTCATCTTTTACAGCGTGGCTATATGTTGAACAATATGATTTATGTATCTCAGGCTCTTGCTCATTTTCTCGGTATCGTTTTTTACGGAAACTCTCAGTTGCAAACTCATTTATCGAAGAGTAATTCCATTGAAATGTCCATTCAATTCATGACGGATCATTTGCAGCAATCTTTTTCACTTGATGAACTAGCCTCACACGTAAACTTATCAAAATCTCACTATGTTCATTTATTTACGAAAACAACAGGTTACACACCAATTGATTATTTTAATCGATTAAAAATTCAACTCGCTTCAAAATACCTAGATTTAACTGATTTATCAATTAAAGAGATTAGTACTAACATAGGAATTCACGATTCCTATTATTTTAGTAGATTATTCTCAAAGATTATGGGACAATCTCCTTCAAAATATCGAAAAAATAAAAAGGGTTAGAGGCATAATTTCTAACTATCAAATACTAAAATTTCCATAATATGAATGAAGCCAACTCAAATATTAAATTGGCTTTTTTCTTTTTTAGTACAACTTTTTTAATAATTTACTATTTTCATGTTATTTTTGACCTGCTAATTGAAATAGTTGGAGCCAATCAACTTATTTTTAAAGACGTATCATTGGGAGACTCTACACTGCTTCTCCGGAACTAAAAATCAAAAAAGACGCCAATTTCACACTGCGGAAATTGACGTCTTTGTTACCATACTGATTATTAAATTTACACTTAAATATTACTCAGAGAGAACCCGACCGACTTGCAGCACTCACCTTAGTTAAATGCAGGCAAAATGTAATAAGCTATGAAACCAAGAATAATTAGTGTAATTACGGTAATGAAGAAATATTTAATAAATGTTGACCCTACTAAGCTTGGATTTTCTTGTTTATGACGCTCTACTTTTTCCTCTTTTTTAAAATCACTCATTTAAATCACCTTCCTTTTTTAAAGTTTAGAGCGGCCTGCGTCCCTGAATGATTCTAATAAGCACAACCACAACCGCAACGATTAGCAGAATGTGCAAATAGCCACCCAGTACATTACCTGATATGAATCCAAATAACCACATTATCAGGAGAATAAAGAATATTAACCACAACACTCTAAAACACTCCTTAATTCTGTTTTAGTAATTTTCATATTACATTGCTTGGAAACCTGCACTTTAAATTATATAAATGAAGCGTATAGTAAATAATTACCCTCGTTTAAAATAGCCCAAACATTTTGCTTATTTAAAAATATTTTAAAAGATGTAGGATGAAGAAATTGGGAGAGAAATAAATAAAAATTCTGCAATCCAACTAATTATCGGACTGCAGAATTTTATTTAAGGTGAACTATATGGAAAGAGGTGATACTATTATTTCAAAGTCAATTTCCCTTAATCCACCATCCTTACCCACTGTATAAGTTTCAATGCTCCAGCTGCCTAACAGGTTAATTCGATAACTCCCTCATTACACTTTCTGAAACAAATTGATAAAGGATAGCCCCCAGTTCTTGCTTCACGTCTTCTCGTATAGACTGCCCAAGGTAAACACTCTCTAGTTTCTTAAAGGTGACCATTTTATTCTCAATTAAGGCTGCATATTCCTCTCTAGTGAATTCTCCATGCTTCACGCTTAACATAAATTCTCTGCCCTTGTCATCGTATTGCATAGCAGTATAAAAATCAGTAAATTCATTCTTCGCAAACCTTTCGATAAAGTCCAAAATTCGGTAAGCATGCATCGCAGATTTTGAGTCATAGCCAAACTGTTCAACAAGAGAATAGGTACCTTTATTTCCTTTGGCGATATACTTTGATTTGCTTTCATACATTCCTCTACACGCTTTATATAGATAAGGGAGGTTCATGGTTGAGATGTCTTTTTTCATCGCCAATATTCTTTTTACATAGAGACTCATCCAAGCGTCTCTATTAATCGAAATATCTGTCGAAAAAAGGACTTCTACAAAATTTACATTCGATTTCCAAAACAAATTAACAAGCTTGCGAATGTCATGATATTCTTCATCGATGGTTTCCCCCACTTTGCTCTCTGTGTAGATATTACTGTTGTAAAGGTCATAAAAGGATGGCCAAACGAATAGTTTATAGTCTTTATCTGATTCAGAGGTAGAGAGGTTATAATTTTCAGATCCCACTAAAGCATTGAAAGCAATGTGTCGATTCATTCTATCTCTCCTTGGCGATTCCGTACTACATTTATTGAAAAAGCCTCCCGAAGTCATTCGGGAGGTGTCGCAGTTATATATTTACGGCCTGCGGATGTTCATCATTCTCTAAAATTAAATTGGCTGCTCGAGCATTTGATTCAACTTGTTCAATGTTTTTGCAGCCTGGAATAACCGTTGTTACTGCTGGATGTTGCAAACACCAAGCAAGCGCCCATTGTGCCATATTAACACCGTCTGGCACTTCATTCTGACTAATGGATTCAACTAGCTGTAATTGTTCTGCTTGCTTCTTTACATCATGATTATTTCGGACATCATTTTCTGTAAAGCTTGCTCCTGGCTTATATTTCCCACTTAAATATCCGCTTGCTAGCGGTACACGTGCAAGGACACCAAGATTTTGCTGCTGACAGGATGGAAAGACTCGTTCTTCTGGAACTTTGTCTAGACGATTGTAAACAACCTGAATGGCACTAGCTTTAACCTCTGTCGCTAATTCAGTTTGATGGAGATTGTCGTTACTTCCAATTGAAATACCTAAATGGCGGATTTTCCCCGCTTGAACCTGTTTATCGAGCATCGTCCACAATTCATCATTATCAAACGCTTCATCGCTACCAGAATGGAACTGGTAAAGATCGATATAATCAGTTTGAAGCGTTCTTAGAGAATCTTCTAATTGCGTTAACACTTCTTCTGGTGACCAATGATTCGTCCTTTCAAAATTGTTATGAAAATGATGACCAAATTTAGTGGCTAAAACCCAATCTTCTCGACGATCCTGTTTGAGAAAGTGACCAATTAGTGATTCAGATAAGTGATCCCCGTAGCATTCCGCGGTATCGATCAGATTAATTCCCAATTTCTTTGCTCTATATAACATTTGATTCACTTCTACTTGATTAAAATCCTTTCCCCATTCTCCACCAAATTGCCATGTTCCTATACCCACAACTGAAACATTTACGTCTGTTTTGCCGAGTTTACGATATTTCATTTCGATGACCTCCTCAATTGTTTTAACTGTTTCTACCGTACAAATGTTTTAGTACTCAGACTATATTGTAAGAACAGATTCATTTCTAGAATTTGAATTTGACGAAGCTGTTCTCCTTCTCCTGTTTCTTCCAATCCATTTGCTACAACATGTTCAACCGCATCAATAAATTGATAAGGATCCCACTTCTCCCACGGTCGAACAACCTCTGATAGTTGCCAAGCTTTTTCATACAACGAGTCATATACTGGGTGGTCACCTACTTTGGAATACCAATACTTTGCATTACTAAAATCACCTTCACGTCGATGCATCAGTCCATGCCAGAAACTTCCTATTTCATTAGATAAATCTTGAGATATGTTATGAGATTTCACTAAATCATCATTCCACAATAAAAGTCCGGATGTCGCAGCTTGCGGTAACACGAATGGGGTTTTCTCATTAGTTTCTAACTGTTGTTCTGATAAATCTTCAATTTCTTTTGTTAGTTCTAAATCCCAAATTCCATTGGGGCAAAGTAATGGAATTGGGTTTCGCTTTTGTAAACGTTCAATAATTCTGTCTAGTTTGTTCATTATCAGTACTCCTAACTTACCATTAATTTATTCTCTATATCAAATTCATCATTTATTAAGATACTCCTGCATTTATTGACCAAAGTCTTATTGATGTTTTTTACATACTTCCGATTAGAAATCGCATTCTAAAGAAAAGGGAGGTGTGTGGTATGAAGGATACAAAGAAACAGGATAAATTAATACCCGATTTTGATAAGCTTTCAGATCGAGTCATTGCGGATCCTCCAAAAAGCTCAATGTTTGTGATGAAAACAAATCTTGACTCAGATAATGTTGAAGAAGATAATCCTTATTTTGAAGGTAAAGAAAAGGATATTAAAGCATTACGTAAGTTTTTTGAGCAAGGTTAAAAACAATAAAATATATAGAAATAGCGCTTGATTACTCAAGCGCTATCATCTTACCCCATTTAATTCTCAAACTGATACTAATTAGTAAACAACGTACTTACCGATTCATTATTTTGTACTCGATTCATTACATCTGCAATAAGAGGAGCAATCGATAAGGTTGTAATTTTATCAATGTTTTTTTCATCTGGTAATTCAATTGAATTCGTCACAAAGACTTCTTTTATGGGAGATTGTTGGATACGTTGGATTGCTGGTCCTGAGAGTATTGGATGCGTACAACACGCATACACTGCCTTAGCTCCTTTTTCTATTAGGGCATTGGTTGCTGTTGTCACAGTTGTGCCCGTTGTGATCATATCGTCAATGATGATCGCTGTTTGGCCTTTTACCTCTCCAATAATGTCTATTTTTACTGCATCACTTGAGTCTCTCTTTTTATCCATAAAGACAATCGGCACTTTGAGAATATTCGACATTTGTCTTGCTCTTCTGACTCCTGCATTTTCAGGTGCAACCACGACCATGTCCTTTAAATTCATCCTTTTAATGTGAGAGGAAAATAACGAGACCGTATGGATTTGGTCCACCGGTATATTGAAGAAACCTTCTACCTGAGGTGCATGCAAATCAACAGTTATTAAACTCGATGCGCCTGCAGTTTCCAGTAAGTTAGCAATTAATTTCGCGGTAATTGGTTCTCTCGGACGCGCTTTACGGTCTTGCCGTGAATACCCGTAATATGGCATGACGACATTAATTGTATTTGCTGATGCCCGTTTCATAGCATCAATCATGATTAGAAGCTCCATGATATACTCGTTACCAGGTTGTGATGTGGATTGGATTAAATATACGTCGCATCCTCTGATACTTTCTTCAATATTTAATTGTACTTCTCCATCACTAAATCTAGTAATCGAGCTTTTCCCCATTTCTATTCCAATCTGTTGAACAATCTGATTCGAGAGTTCAATATTTGAATTTAGCGTAAAAACCTTCATCTTTGACGTTTTATTTATTCCCAAAATTTTTCCCCTCTTTCATACATAAAACCTTAGCATCTTCGTTCTCATTATACCCCTAACGTGATGTTTTCAATAGAAGCAAAAAGAATTTGTCTTGAAATCGACATCTGCATCGTCATCCAATTTCGATAACAAATTTTGCTAATCTTTTCTTTTAGGTTCTTACCCATTTTCTGTAGGTTATCACAAAAATGCTATGTAGTCACTTCACGAAAGGCTAATGAATCCAATTTCAAAAAGGGAGTGTTGTCATAAGGTCCGACCTTATAACACACTCCCATTGTTTAATGCTTTACATATTTCCCGTGATCAGGAATCGCAATACGATCAAATTCATTAGCAAGTTTTTTTAAACTAGTTGTTAAAAGTTCACCTGTCATAGGCAATCCATGCCCAGTAACGGCAAGAGATGGTCTTAGTGCTTCTAGCTTTTTAACTGATTCCCATGAGGCATCCCAATCGGGAGTGAGATATCTGGGAGGGCCACTAATTTCCTGTTCTTGTGTTAACACCTTATAAAGTGATTCTTGTTTCACTGTAACAAACGCATCCCCTACGATTAATGCTCCATCCCCGTCTCTAAATAAAGAGACGTGACCTGGAGTATGACCGGGTGTATGAATCCAACGGAAACCTGGCATATGAGGAACACTACCATTAGAAGGGAGGGTTTCTACATGATTCCCTAAGTTAATGGGTTCATTTGGAAACATCGAAGACAGTTTTGCGACCATCCCGCCTTCTACGGTTGGATCAGGCTCCGGATAACTCATTTTCCCAGTTAAAAAAGGTAATTCTAATTCATGGGCATAAACCGGAATCTCCCAGTGCTTAACTAACTCAAGAATAGACCCTACATGATCAAAATGTCCATGTGTCAGAATAATCGCTTTGGGACGACCATTCGAGCCAAACCGTTCTTCCGTTGCTGAGATAATCTCATTTGCCGAATTTGGCATTCCGGCGTCAACTAACACAAAGTCGTTTGCTTCTGGTTTACCAACTAACGATATATTAACAATTTGAACCGTTTGGCAATATAAATCTGGGAGAACCTCTAGGCCCATCCCATCTGCTGCAGATGTCGTCGGAATTGCTTTGTAATCATCACCATATGACATTGGTTCTTGTTCCATGTATAACTCCTCTTTTCCTTTTAGATTCTAAGGTAACAACCATAATATCTGACTTCGGTTAATAATTTATGTGAACAACGGCCGTGATTTATGTGGAAATGATTTAATCCCCACATAAAGTGGACACCAATTCAGGATAATGAGAATACAAAAAAAGCTATTTTTGAACTTTTTGGGCATACTGTAAACTGTCAATGTTAAGTCTAATAAACGAGGTGAGGTAAAATGGAAAATGAACATCACATCAAGAATATTGAAAATCAAACAGTCGAGATTTTCAAGGAAACCTGCGGAACCTGGCAAAGCTGTGATTCCGAAAATGTCGTTACTTTTCTAAATGAATGTCGGGAGCATAGTATTGACCCACAATTTTGCTTAAACTGGCTTGAAGAGCATAAAGAACAAATTCCTGGTTGGCTCGGGTTTTCAAAGATGGCTCAAGACTGGGTGAGTGAACACACTTCTACAGGCTCTCCAATCAGCATGAAAGATTTATAAATTTATTCGGTTCGCCAATGGATTTCCTCAAAATTCCGACTTTTGAGAAATCCTATTTTCATTAAAGTAAGGGCATTGATAACTTCTCAATGCCCTGATTCGCTTTACTATCCTTTTATACCCGCTAACCAATCTTTGTAACAATCGTGACAGAGCGATTTATCTACATGTTCGTTTTGATGTATAAATAATCCATGGTATACATCATCAATTGAGTCGTCACAATAAAAACACTGTTCTTCCACGTTTAAGCCCCCCTATTGATAACGTCAATTATAGGATGTACCAAGGTTTGAGAAAATACATAGGGATTTATAGGGTTCTTTGCAAATATTTCTTTGAAGACTCCTCAAAAAAAACTAAGCACTATACTTGAAAGTCAAAGAAGGTCAAAGTATAATAAAGGTCAAAGAAAGTCAAAGTCAAACCTTTCTTATTTAATTCAAGGAGGTCTATATAAATGAATTGTCAAAATTGTCAACAACGTGAAGCCAAAGTAAATGTATATTTGCAGTTTAATCAGAAAAAGCAAAAATTGCATTTATGTCAACCTTGTTATCAATCGTTAAAATCTAATTCAAAAATGCCTGCTAATTTTAAGGGTGATTTTTCAAATTTAGATGATTTCTTTCATTCATTATCAAATGGTCATCCGACACCTTCACAACAAGCAATGTCCCCTAATCATCAAGAAAATAGCCTGTTAGAGCAATTGGGCCGTAATGTGACGAACGCTGCGAAAATCGGATTAATTGACCCTGTCATTGGTCGTGATGATGAGGTGGATCGCGTCATTGAAATCTTAAATCGTCGTAATAAAAATAATCCTGTGTTAATCGGAGAACCTGGAGTCGGGAAAACTGCAATTGTTGAAGGATTGGCACTTAAAATTGCTGAGGGAACCGTTCCTTCTAAGCTTTTAAATAAAGAAGTTTATTTGTTAGATTTTGCTTCCCTCGTTGCCAACACAGGGATTCGAGGGCAATTTGAAGAACGCATGAAACAACTTATTACCGAGCTTCAAACACGTAAAAATATTATTCTATTTATAGATGAAATTCATTTACTCGTTGGCGCTGGAGCTGCAGAGGGCTCGATGGATGCAGGCAATATACTGAAGCCGGCTCTGGCTCGAGGCGAACTTCAAGTCGTTGGAGCCACAACATTAAAAGAATACCGTTCCATTGAAAAAGACGCGGCTTTAGAACGGCGTTTCCAACCAGTTACTGTGAGGGAGCCATCTGTTGAAGAAGCGATTAAAATTTTACAAGGCATTCAAACAAAATACGAAGAATATCATGGTGTCCAATTTACAGATGAAGCAATAAAAGCTTGTGTGATTCTGTCTCATCGCTACATTCAAGATCGCTTCTTACCAGATAAAGCAATTGATTTATTAGATGAAGCAGGATCAAAAATGAACCTTTTAGCTGGTATAACAAGGGAAGATACCATTGAAGAACGTCTGATTGAAATTTCAGCAGAAAAGGAAAAGGCGTTAAACGAAGAGCGTTATGAACTAGCCGCAAAATTACGTGACGAAGAAGAATCATTAAAAAAATACCGCAACAAAACTAACGAGGAAAAATCAGTTTTCGTTGAAGTCGAGAATATTCAAGCAATTATTGAAAAGAAAACTGGCATCCCAGTTGGAAAGCTTCAAGAAAATGATGCGACAAAAATGAAACATTTAGCCAAAAATCTAGCAAGTAAAGTAATTGGTCAAAAAGAAGCTGTCGAAAAGGTATCTAAAGCTATCCGTCGTTCTCGAGCAGGATTAAAAGCGAAACAACGTCCAATTGGCTCCTTTTTGTTTGTAGGACCCACTGGTGTAGGGAAAACCGAATTGACAAAAACGCTAGCAGAAGAGCTGTTCGGATCTAAGGATGCCATGGTTCGTCTAGATATGAGCGAATACATGGAGAAGCATGCAGTCTCAAAACTAATTGGTTCACCTCCTGGCTACGTTGGTCATGAGGAAGCCGGTCAAATAACTGAAAAAGTTCGTCGTAATCCTTACTCGATTATTCTATTAGATGAAATCGAAAAAGCTCATCCTGATGTTCAGCATCTTTTCCTACAAATACTAGAGGATGGTCGCCTAACTGACAGTCAAGGGCGTACTGTAAGCTTTAAAGATACAGTCATTATTATGACCAGTAACGCAGGAGTTGGAACAAAGAATATCACTGTTGGATTTGGCGAAAGCGATGTAATTAGACACTCATCGATACTTGATTCTCTTTCTACCTATTTTAAGCCAGAGTTTTTGAATCGTTTTGATGCAATCATTGAATTTAACCATTTAGAAAAACAAGACCTTCTTCATATTGTGGAACTTATGTTGAAGGACTTAAACGAAACATTAGAGGAACATCCCCTTTCATTATCAGTTACAAAAGAGGCAAAAGAAAAGTTAGCCGAGTTGGGTTATCACCCAGCATTTGGTGCGCGCCCTCTTCGTCGTGTGATTCAAGAACAACTTGAGGATCGCATCACAGATTTAATATTAGATAATCCAGATATTATGTCTGTCTATGTTACATTAGAAAATAATGAAATCATCGTTTATGAAGAATCAAATTTAGAAGAATCTACAAGCTAGTTAGTTTCAAAGAAAAGTAAACAATTTACTATGGAAAACACTAGGATTGATTTAACCTAGTGTTTTTTATAGACCTTTTTCAGCATCAAATTGATGTACTCTTTAATAGAGACAATTTCGAAACAACCCTATTGCTCAAATTCTTTATAAATAAGAATGAGTAACCGGTTCAGAAGGTACCACCCAAAATAGGCACCACTAATTAAAAAGGACGGATTCAAAAATACACCGTGAATACTGGTCATAAATACTTCTTGATTTATCAAAATTTTATAAATGCCATCCGTGAGGATCCATCCAAATATCAAGACCGATATGGTTGCCCCGAGGTTAAATAAAAGCCTAACGCGGTTGTAGTGATGACCCCAAAACATTAATGGAGGAATCCCGATAATTGCCAACAAAATAATCAAGTTCAATCTATCACCTACTTCGTGAAATCAAAAAAGGTAATACCCTTATGTGTACATAGCATTTATCCTCATGTATAATGACGACAGAGAAAAGGTGTTGATTTAAATGCTCAAAGCTTACATTTTACTTACGTTAACAATGGTATTTTTTTCAGGAAACATTTTAATTGGGAAAACCATTGAAGATCTCCCACCCGCAACAATTACTTTTTTTCGTTGTCTTATCGCTTTCCTAATTCTATTTCCAATCAGCTTAAAAGAATTGACCAAAAACCAAACATTATGGGTTAAAGAATGGAAACCTATATTATTTCTATCTTTAACAGGAATTGTATTATTTAATCTTTTTTTATATTCTGGTTTACAATATACAACGGCCACAAATGTTGCTGTCCTTGAAACCACAACACCTATTTTTTCGATTTTGTTAGGGGCACTGGTTTTAAAGGAAAGACTTAAACTCGTTCAGTATCTTGGCATATTTCTATCCATCATTGGTGCATTGTGGGTCATCACAAAAGGTACTTGGTCCTCTTTTAGTTTTACACAGTTTAATTTAGGCGATTTTCTCGTTATGATTGCTATCATCGCTTGGGCTGTTTATTCTTTATTAATTAAACAACACAGTCATAAATTCCCATTATACGGAAGCTTAACAATTATGCTATTCGTAGCATTAGTTGTTTTATTCCCATTTGTGGCTTTGGAGTGGAATGATGGTATATTCAATAATCTAAATATGAAGTTGATAGGTGGCCTTTTATACTTGGGTATTTTCCCTTCTGTAGTTGCTTTAGTTTTTTGGAATAAAGGAGTTGCTGCAATCGGTCCCTCCCGCGCCTCAATTTTTCTAAATTTCATCCCTGTGTTTACGATTTTTGGAGCGGTTCTTTTTTTGAACGAAACGGTTTCGTTCATCCAATTACTTGGGGGAGTTCTGGTCATATTTGGGGTTTATTTATCAACAAAAGAAGGTTTAATTGTCCCAAGATTATTTCCTCGTAAAAAAGAAAATAAATCCTTTGAAAGCTAAGGAAAACAAATGGATAAAAAAGGTGTAAAAGTTTTAAGAAAGCACATAAAAAAGCTTAGACGGGAGAATTTACACTTTCTCGTCTAAGCTTTTTCCTTGTCTTCACAATAAAATAGTTAATTCAGTGGTTTTCGGCCTGAAAATCCTTCGTTCTCACCATGGTAATGAGTAATTTCAGATTCACCAATCTTCCAGCACAAAAGAATGTCTTGTTCATTTAAACGTGCAGGGAAATCAAGTAGCCCCATATCAATACTCTTGAACTGAGCACCTGTAGATTCAATGTTGCGAAGATGAAGCTCAGCTTGTAGCTCCATAAAGTCTAATTCACTTTCTCTAGTGAATACTTCTTCGACTTCTGTTGTAATCTGGTATTTTGTTGCTTCTTTTAATCTATTTAATTGCACTAATTTTTCTTTAAAGGTTTTTCGAAGCTGTTGCAACTCGCGTACTTCTATTTCCAATTCTGGCAACAGTTCATTCGCTTCTTTTAGGGTAAAATATTTTTTCACCATCTCTACACCTCCACTTTCTATTATATCAAATAACAAGTGGCATTGAACGATTTAAGTCATTTTTCAAATTAGTAATAGGTACCATTCAAACTCTCTTGGTCCACCTTCTTACACATCAGCTCAAACTGTCGCAACCTTAAGTTAAATAATGTTAGTGGGTCAAGATACAGTTCAGGATTCGTTTGTAATTGTACTAAAGTTTGGTTAGTTTCTTCAATCATTGTATGTCCTTCTTCAATTGCTTCATTTAAAATCCGAAATGGATGCTTAAAGAACATAATTATATCTCGTGTAAGACCCCGTTCAAATAAATCAAAAGGAACCATAAATTGTTCTGTAACGTTTTCTGCTACTTGTTGGTAATCCTCATGCTCTAACCCTTTTTTGTATAATTTATAAATCATCGATTGATTCATTGGCAGTGAACTAAACAATTTACCAGATGTTTTTAACAGGAGTTGAGTCGGACTATAACGGAGTAGAATATTCATTTCGTCTATATGTACCCCATTAGCCATTCGTTCCATATCTCGAGCCCAATCCTCGAAAATACGAAAATCACAATCTAAATTAAATCGTTCATGCCCATAAATTAAATTAAAGCCATCACGAATTTCATCTAAATAGGTTTGACTCTCTGCAAACTCTTCTTGAACAAGAGTAAGCCATGTTTGAATTGATTTTGAGAATTTGGTCAACACAGTATGTTGAATATGTTGTTGAATTCGATGATTCATTTCTTTATTTAATTCAATATGAATTGTGCGAAAATCACTATCTTCCTTCATTAGTTTTGAACAATCGTGTAACAACTTCGGAATCGTTAACAGTAAATCCTTTTTCATGTCATCCTTTATTGTTTGATATACTGCTTTAATCTTCTCTACTTTTTCTTTTTCCATATCACGCAGCTGATGAACAGCACCATTTAATTTATCCACTGTTTCTTCAAGCCAGGAAATTGATTCTTTTTGCTCTATTTCGACGTCTACCCTTTTCTTAAGCAGTTGTGTAATCAATTGGCGAAGGACAACTAAAAGCCGTTCATGTCGCACTTCTCTCTTGTCCCTGTTAACACATCTTGCTTGGATGAATGATTCTAATTTGCGAGACAGCTCACTGTCAAAAGACGAAGAATATACCAACACGGAGGCTCTTGGGCAATAAGCATGGATTCTTTCTTTAATGTTTTCAATCAATTTGTCTTCTTCAAGTTCCGTGTAGACTGCATCCATCTTATCAAACAAAAAATGGACTGGAGTGTTTGGCGCCTGTTCTTTAAACTTCAAAAGTAAATCTCGCTCATCTCCATTAAATGGGTTATGAGTGTTTAAAACGAAGATAAGACTATCTGCCAAAAGGGTGAAGCTCATTCCCTCTTCTTGATCTACCCCTAGTTTGTTTGATGTATTAATAAGGCACATATTATGCACATTTAAAAAGTTGCACGGTCTGCTTACCTCAAAAAGATGGTCCTGAGGAACTGCCTTAAATTCCTCTATTTCTAAAATACTAATATCTTCTCTTATGTCAGTATCCCTAATTTCCCGAATGTATGTGTTGTCAGCATTTTGATATAATGTTGTTGCCATCATCTCACTGTCAACGGAATCACCTATTAATGATTTTAAGACTTGTGATTTTCCTTCATCAAAATGACCAGCTATAAGTATGTGGTTCATCTTTAGATCATTTATTTTATCAACCATCCATTTTTGTTTACAGCTAATGCTAATGCCTCGGCTTTCTGCCCATGCTATAATCACTTCGAACAGGTTAATGACCTCATCAAAGTTAGTATGGAGTATAGGTGTTTCACTGGCCTTGTTTTTGGCTGCCTCAACAATATCCTGATTAACAGCATGTGTGGGCAAGATTTCGTTCCATGAGAGAATAGCCGTAACAGTGGCTAAGGGTGCATTTGATATCTTGAACCAATTCGATAAAAGCGTAGGAACAATATTAGCAATCTCATGAATGAGGTATGTACCGTTAATTAAATAAGCATACGTATCCTTATATAGGTTAGACAAATCACTCCATGATGCGGAATAATCGATCTCAAATGTTAAGAAAAGGTCATTAAAATGATTAATCCACGAGAAATAGTTCTGACTGTCCTTATATGTTGTCCACAAAGCAACAACAAGTTCTTCAAAGGTGACTTGGTCAACTCTATTAAGTACTTGCAATGTTTTCGAGAAATGACTTGGATCAATCGTGACCGTATAACCTTCCTCAACATAGCCTTTCAATACGTTAAACCACAAAAGATCTTCCGTGCGAATCGATTCATTCACTGCTAATTCAATCGCACTATCCCAATCTCGATATTCCTCGAAAAAAGAACGCGCTACTGAGGTAACCATCGGATAATCGGGGTTTTCCAGTACTGCCCGTTTGATAATTTTTGCTGCAGCATCTAATTGAGATTGCTCTGAATAGAGCGTAAAAAGCTTTATAGCGACTTCAGAGTTGAGACTAGATTGTTTGGACTGAATTGATAAATAAAGCTTCTCGGCTTTTTCTAACTGTCGAAGGTTATAGTACGCATCCCCCATATTTTTCTTCGCCCATGGCTCTAGATCACTGTCAACTTTCTCCCATTTAAAAATCGCTGTTTCATAATCATAAAAGTGGTAATAAATTTCGCCTTGTGCAAAACGGAAAAAAGCAAGTTCCGTCTTATCATTATTGCTATTACTGTTTAATTGATTCGCAAGCACATGTATCGATGACAACTCTTCTTCCTCTGACACAAATTGTGTATGAACCGATTTTTGAATTAAGTCTCTTTCATTTATCATTTTGCAACACTTCCTTAAGTGAATGTATCAATTAAAATTATAGATTTCTACTTACTAGTGTAACAAAATAAACCCCCTTAAACGTTTCACTATGTTTTCAATTTCACTACATAACTATTTAAAATTATGTTTTTTCTAGATAAATAATGTAAATGATCTCTCTATTAACTAGGATTTCTCCCGTACGCTACTCGCCTTACGATGAAAAAACCACTCATCGTCGTGTAGCGACTTCACACATTACTTAAGGGTACGTTCATAAGATTAAAAACCAACCTTCTACTATGCACATTCTGCAAATACACTATTCTAAAATTTATCAAATTACAATATAATATGATTCTAAGGTTATTTTAGTATATAATGGTAGCATCAATCAAAAGGAGTGATATGAATGCGTGTTAAAGTATTAAAGCCTGTATTCGCCGAAACAGCTAGCAATTTAGTAAATGTTACAAGTAAGTATCCAGAAACAATTCTAATTAAGAAACAACATTGGGTTATCGATGCAAAAAGCTTGTTAGGCTTACTCGCACTTTCTCTTCAACCAGATCAAGAGGTTGACATTGAAGTGCAAGATAGTGACAGCACTGAACCATTAGAGGATATTTTAAACACAGGACTTTTTGAAAAAATCTAGCATAATGTAAGCCCTTACTTATTTATAGAAAGTGAGACCTCATAACTTTAATAATCTATGAGGTCTCTTTTTGTGTCATGATCCACATATTCTATACAGCCTGCCACGTTATAATCTTCAAGATTCAATTCAATTTTTAAGCCAAGGGCAAGTTTTGCCAGTTGTAAGCCTAAATATGGCCCTACGGTTAGACCTGATGAGCCCAATCCGTTTGCGACTAACACCTCTTTAAAATTCGGAATAGGTCCAATCACTGGTAGAAAACCTGGTGCTACCGGTCTAAAACCGACTTTCGTCTCTACTACAGTTCCGTTTCCTAAACTAGGCGCAATCGTAAATGCCTTTTCAAAAATTTCGTGAAGTCCTCCAGCCGTCACTCTTGCATCATACCCCATCCCATTTTCATGGGTGGCTCCGACGACAATTCTTCCACCTTCAAATGCGAGTAAATAATGACTAGTTGGTGACATGACAACAGGCCATCTACTAGTATCCGTGTTCGGTAACTCTAAATGTACGATTTGTGCTTTCTGGGGTTCGATTTGAAAATTAATACCAAGCGGTTTTAATAACTCCTTTACCCATGCCCCAGCTGTAACGATAACTTTGTCCGCTAATAAACGTTCACTTCCTTCTTCTAATTCAACCCCTATCACACGGTCTTTTTCGAACAAAAGCTCCGCACTAGCCTTACGTAAAGTCGCTCCGTGCCTTAAAGCCGCACGAATTAACGCCTCACAAAGTTCTTTTCCGTCCACACGTGCTGCTCCCTTTACATGAACAGAGCGATACTCATCCGAAAGAGCTGGAAACAAAGCTTTCGTTTCTTCCTCTGATAACTTTATGATTTCTCCTATTTCTGGTGCATCGATACGACGCTTTTTAGCCCGTTCAATCATGTTATCAAGTTTTTTTTCTTCTCTATGTAAACTTAGGACGCCAATTTTTTCATAACCAGTATTCATTTCCCCTTCTAGTTGTAACTCTTTTATCAGGGTTGGGTAATATTTTGCACCATTCTTTGCAAGAAGGTACCATGCTTGGTTTCTACGTTGTGAAAGCCATGGACAGACAATGCCTGCTGCAGCTTCTGTTGCTTTACCTTTGTCATTTCGGTCAATAATCATTACTTTCGCACCTGATTTTGCAAGGTGGTATGCAGTAGATGCCCCAAGAATGCCTGCACCTACAATAATATATGAACTCACAGTAAACACCTTTCTTTTCTATAAAGATTTTATTAATATTACATACTTTTTGACCGTTTTGTCATCTCTGTAATTATATTGTTAACTGTTTGTTCTTTGTCCTAAAATAATTCATGTTACGATGGGTAAGAATTTGAAACAAGAATTGGAGGTTCATATGAAGAAAAGTATTATCTCAATGGTAAGTGTCGCTGCACTTACAGGTTCTTTATTTTTAGGAACCCAAGCTCAAGCGAAAGAGGTTACGGTTCAAAAAGGGGATACATTGTGGTCCATTGCTCAAGAACACCAAATCTCAGTTAACGACTTACAAGAGTGGAACGATCTTACAGGGTCACTCATTGTACCTCACCAAAACTTAAGAGTATCATTAATAGAACTCTATCGTGTCCAAGCTGGGGACACTTTATATTCAATAGCTCAAGAGTTGGAAAATGCTTCAGTTTCCGATATTCAGGAGTGGAACAATATTGAAAATCCCAACCTTATCCGAATAGATGAGGAATTAATCATCCATACAATGGGACAAGCTAGCTCTTCTCTATCGACACAACCTCCTCTAGAAAGCAATCCATCTGTCGAGGAGGTTCCTACTAGAACAGAGGAAGAGGTAGCAGTTTCTACGAAGGAAGCAGGAGCAGTACATACTTCTCCACAGGAAGTAGCAGAAGCTGGAGAGGTTGCCATGGAAATGACGATGTCTGCATCAGCCTATACAGCTTCTTGTCACGGATGTTCGGGAATTACTGCTACAGGGCTTAACTTAATTGACAATCCTGATAGCAAAGTTATTGCTGTTGATCCGAATGTTATCCCACTTGGTTCTAAAGTCTATGTTGAAGGGTACGGTGAAGCCATTGCCAGCGATACAGGTGGAGCAATTAAGGGTAATAAAATTGATCTATTTGTACCTGAGAGACAAGATGCCCTTAACTGGGGTGTTCGCGACGTTAAGGTAACCGTATATAAGAAGTAATGATTGAAGAGTGTGTCGCCATGACACACTCTTTTTCCTTATTTGCTCACAGCAATTAAGTGAGGTCACCATCCAATACCCATTTTCTAATCGCTTTTGCCACGCCATCCTCAACATTCGAATCTGTTATCCAATCAGCACATTCTTTTACATACGGTTGTGCATTCCCCATTGCTACCCCTATACCTGCAGCTTTTATCATAGCAAGATCATTTAGGCTATCCCCCATCGCCATAACATTTTTCATGGTTATTCCTAAGCGTTTGCATACTTTTTCTAAAGCCGTGGCCTTATTTACCCCCACCGCATTAATTTCTAAATTTGTTGGACTCGAATTTGTTACTTCAAGTGCAGTGTTTTCTTTCAGGACATCCATAACCTGCTTGCGTACGGCATCTTCCTTTATATCGAACCCAAATTTCATCCACTGATGTAGTGAAAAATCAGTAGGAAACTCATCTCTCCAAACATTATCAACTGATGCTGCCCAACAATATGTACGATGTTTTTCTTTTAATTCCCATAATGATTGAATATGCTCGGTATCTAGAAGCATTCGTTCCACTAGTTCTCCGTTTTCATCCCAAATTTCACTACCATTAACTGTTATTAAATAAGAACTTAGCATGAGTGATTTCACCAATTCGTTACAAGTGATTGTCGTTCTTCCAGTACTAATAACTACATGAATCCCCTGTTCTTGTGCCTCTAACAAGGCTTTCCTATTCCCCTCGGAAATTTCGTGGTCATTATTTAAGAGTGTTCCATCCATGTCGATCGCAATCAATTTAATCGGATGTTTTTTTATTGTTTCCAACTTTTATCAACTCCGCTTATCTTCAATAGAAGATGTATCATTTTTTACTTTCTGAGCTCATTATAACATTAGCCCGCTTTAAACTCTTGCATGATAAGAGCCCAGCCAAATTAACTTAGGGACACATACACATGTGAGGTAAAGATTAAAAGGAGGAATTCGTCATGACTTACGCAACCGGAAGCAGCTTTACACTTATCGTTATTCTATTCATTTTACTAGTGATTGTCGGTTCAGCATATACATTTTAATGATAAAAAGGTACCAAAAGGTTCTTATCAAACCCTTTGGCACACCTCTGAAGTTGAAATTAATCAGTCTTCAAATTGCAATTGAAAAGAATCTGGAATATAAGAAGGCTCCTTGCGACCAAGAAGATGTAGCACCATTTTCGAGACTAATACTCCCGGTCCTAGAGCTTGTCCCACACTTATAGTAGGAATGGTTCGTTCTTCTAACCAACTTGAAATTTTCTCTTCGGTTATATAGCTTGGTAATTGCTTGGCATACCCTGAAGCCGGAAACGTTATATTGCTCATTTGTTCCATTGACAAGTCAAATGGCATTCCTACATATTCCTCAAGCGTCATACCGTTAGGGTCAAATGCCAAAACAGTTGTTCCGAACCCAAGAGCTGCTGCTGTGATAATGTATAACCCTTTTGAACGAGCAGCCCGATGAAGCATCACTGCATATGGAAATGCAAAGTAATCAATGGCGTCGATTACATAATCAGCTTCTTCAAGAAATTGGTTTACATTCTCCTCATTAACTCCATCCGTAAAGGTTTGAATATTTAATTCTGGGTTAATCGTGAGCAAATGCTCTTTTAACGCTGTCGCCTTATTCATTCCAATCGTTTGAAATGTGGCGGCACATTGACGATTGATGTTTGACTCATCAAACACATCAGGATCCGCCAAAGTTAAACTACCAATTCCCATACGAGTAAGCAATTCTGCGGAAAATCCGCCAATGCATCCACAACCTGCAATCACAATATGAGATCCTTGCAGCTTGTCTATATCTTTTTCCGACATGATCCCTAGATTACGTGTAAATTGTTCTTTTATCATGATTCAACGACTCCTGCCATTATTGATGTTTGTGGTGTGATTAGGTATTCGTATAATGGATATCTCTTATCTTTTAACGTTAATAAACTTTCATTAATATCGAGTAAGCAAGGGACGCTTGTTGACCCTAAATAAACCTTGGGTTCGCCAATTACTCGGAAAGGAAACTTAAACATTCTTTTAAAATAATTATAAACCCGTTGGTCAATGCAACAAATCCAATATTTCACATTCGAATCTTGTGAATAATGAATGATAGTACGGATCATTCCCAGTCCAACATCATGTTGTGGCATTTTTGTAAACGCACTTACCTCAGCTATTTGATTTTTATCTAGCTTGAGTATCTTGCTCATCTCAATATCAAAAATTGAAAAGTTTGCTATTGTTGGTAGTTTATCAACTTCCGTCATAATTAGTCTAGTAACACCAACTACTTTATCTAACTCGGGCGTTTCAGCAATGAAATATGTCGAATCTTGTACATATGGATCAACCTCATTATTTTTAAAAAATCCAACTTCCTCATATCTCTTATAATGTAGTGTAATTGCTTCATTCCTAACCTCCCCCTCGGCTTTACTATAAAAATACTGTTCAACTTTTTGCAATTGTAACCTCTCCTTTTAATATAGTAGTGTTTCACTTTTACTATAATGAAGAAAGGAAAATTTTACTAGTAACTTAAAATAAAATGTTGAATACTGTCAAACGTTGATAGAATATGATATTATTTTGTTAAATATAATTAAAATATTTAATTAATAGAGAAGGCGACTTGAATGAATGAAAAGAAAAAACTTTTATCAGCTTATGTCATAAAACATCAGAATAAATTAGCCCAAAATATTTTTAATATTATCATTTTATATTTGTCAATTAGTTTGATTTGGAATGTTATTTTTCTCCATTTCCAATTACCCTTTTCAAGAGCAGACATCCCTTATTTGGCAGGTTGTTTACTTGTCATTTTAACTTTGAGAAATTATTTCAAGTATATTCCCTCACGCCTACAACCACATGTGTTAATCAGTTATTCAATTTTATTAATTACCTGCTTATATTTCACTTCTGGGTATGGAGAATCGTGGAGTTACTTCCTCTTAGTGCCATTAATTGTCTCTTTATTTTGTAATCGTAAACTTCTAATTAGCTATTCTTTAATTGGGTTAATTGTCTTTTTTACAATCTCATTTCTTTTTCCTAGTATTTTATATCCAGTGGACGGTGTTGATATTTCCAATCGGATTCTCTTATATATTATCGTGACAAGCTTTAGTTATGTTTTGTTTAATAAGTTAATTGAACTTTATAATCAACAAGTAAATATTGTCGTTGAATCTTTAGAAACCACCCTTGAACAAACGGTGAAAAGCTTTGTTATTTCAATTGAAGCAAAAGACCAGTATACCTTCGGGCATAGTGAACGTGTAAGTACCTATTCAGTGGAAATTGGAAGAAGTCTTAAAGAATATCACGAAAAACATAACCTAAATCGATTAAAACTTAGTGGGTTGGTTCACGATATTGGAAAAATTAATATCCCTGAAAACATCCTAACAACACCTGATAAATTAACAGACGAAGAATTTGAAATCATCAAGACCCATCCAATTGTTGGTGCTCGAATGGTTGAACGAGTTACAGGTTTAGAATTTTTAACACATGGTGTTCTTTATCACCATGAAAGATGGGATGGTGAGGGATATCCTAGAGGGCTTAAAGGAGAAGACATTCCTTTAGATGCTCGTGTTCTAGCAATTGCAGATGCATTTGATGCAATGACTTCAAATCGAGCTTACAGGGATGCGTTATCGTTTGAAGAAGCAATTAATTTGATAAAGGAGGGTAGTGGCACTCAATTTGACCCCAATCTGATTCAGTACTTAGACACGTTCAAACCTAGATTAAAAAAAGTTTATGATTTGTCCAATAGTTCATTAGAAGAATTTGAACGAGTAACCGATTTCTTATAACCCCTTATCTTTTAATAAAGCTAGGTGGCTATTCTAGGCAGCTGCATACATATAAGCGATTGTTTTTTTGAGGTTCCTTGACAGTACAGTATGACGACCCTAGACAGTTTTATCTTGAAGAAAAGACAGAGACTTTGGGTCTCTGTCTTTTCTCATCTTTATAGTTCAAAGTCAACGCCGATGCTATCAACGCGCCCCACTTCTTTAATAAATGCTGCAACTGCTTGATGGTCTGTATTTAGAACGTATACATCCAATGCGGCCTGATCCTCAAAACGTACACTTAAAACCACTTGATAATCCTTACTTTTTTCTTGCAGGTTTAAACCAGCATGAATCTCGACAATGCCAACCAATTGATTCTTTAATGCCTTAAAACGATCGATTACTTCTTGTAGCTGTTCTGATGAAGTTTCTTCTGAGAATTTAATTAATACCGTACGATGTATCATATGTTACCCCTCTTCTGTGCTCATTTATCAATTACCTGCTTATTTTATCGAACACGAGAGGGCATTTCAATGAATTTATCTTTTTTTGGAAACATCGACAAATGTTCTGTCAGTTCTAAATTAAAAGATTTACTTCTCTGCTGTTAATATAAGTGGAACAATATTTGAACGGTATATTGACATTAAATCTTCATGTTCAACAATCGTATCATAAATCTCAGGACCAAGTTCCGGTGATGGATTAAAGTCATATTCACTATTTGTTTGTAACTTATCAACGTGAAACGGCTGAACCTTTATATTTAAAAAACCGTTTGCTTTAAGATCTTCCACCCACTCGCTTCTTGTTCGTATGTTCTTAATTCCATAGAAGTGTTCCATTTTCTTAAGTTCCGTTTCATCTAATGTTTCATCATGAGACATCTCAATTGCAATGAATTTCCCACCCTGCTTTAATACCCGGTAGTATTCTGCTAATGATTTGGATATGTTAGTAAAAGCTGTAACTGATTCAGAAAGGACGAAGTCAAATATTTCTTCTTGATAAGACAAGCTTTCTGCAATTTCATAAGTCGCATGAACAGGTACATCCGCCAATTGAAAACGTTGATTAGCTTTCTTAATCATTAGTAAATGCTTGTCACATGCTGTAACACGGCAATTAAAATGAGTATACAAATACACGGAAGTCAATCCTGTTCCACAGCCAACATCAAGGATTTCCGTTTGCGCATGAATAGTTTGACTTTCTAACAATTCTTTTGACAAAGATAGCCCCCCGGGATGGGAACCGCCTACTCCTAGCTTTGCTAACGCATCAATATACATTGCCTTGTCCCCCTATCTCAGATTACTATCCTATAGTCTATGAATGTAGCTTGTGTAACGTGTTCATTTATTTCAAATTTATTTGACTACACGAACGCCTCTTTTTATAGTACAGTAATACTTAAAAGAAGAATCTGAAAGGAATGTTAAGCATGACTTACAAAATGATTGTTATTGATATGGATGATACTCTTTTACGTGATGACCATACAATTTCCGCCCGCACAACCAAAGCATTAATGGAGGCACAAGAAAAAGGAGTGAAAGTCGTCCTAGCCTCAGGAAGACCTACTTACGCAATGAATGACTATGCAAATAAACTGCAGCTTGCGGATTATGGGAGTTATATCCTGTCTTTTAACGGGGCAAAGATTATTAACTATAAAACCAAAGAAGAAGTATTCAGTAGCTCCCTACCACCTGAAACCGTTCATCGTCTAATTGAATTGAGTCAAAGAGAGAATGTTTGGATTCATACATATATTGGTGACACAATTGTGACAGGCGAGGCTAATGAATTTACGGATATTGAAGGCCACATAACCGGTTTACCGGTTCACGTAGTTCCTAGTTTAAAAGAAGCTATTACAGAACCAGTCGTGAAGGTTCTTATGGTTAAGGAAGCTGAAGTGCTTATTAAAGTTGAGGAAAAGCTTCAAGAGGAATTAAAAGGACAGTTTAGTATCATGCGCTCGAAACCATACTTTTTAGAATTTTTAGAAACAGGGATATCAAAAGGAACTAGCTTAAACCACGTTATTAAGAAACTTGGAATTTCTAAGGAAGAAGTTATTGCCGTGGGCGATAGTTATAACGACCTAGACATGATCGAATTTGCGGGCTTGGGAGTAGCTATGGGAAATGCGCCTGATGATATTAAAGAAAAAGCAGATTATGTAACGGACACGAATATGAATGATGGTGTGGCAAAAATCATTGAGAAGTTTGTGTTAGTAGAAGAAGCGCTTGTGGAATAGCTTTTGATAATAAAGAGGAAATCAAAAGGTGTGTGATAACCTTTTGATTTCCTCTTTCCTTTATGCTGCGTCGTTTATATCATCATCTAATTCAAAATCAGTTTCATCACGATTCAGCTTTACTTTATACGCGAATAAACCAAGAATCATACTTGTTCCAATCATAGCTACAATATATGAAACAGGCATCGATAAGCCGAAACCGATAGGCGCATTAAAGATAAATGTTAATGTCACCATGGTCATAAAAGTGGCAGGTATTGTTGCTACCCAGTGGAATTTCTTTTGTATGGCTAAATACATCGCTCCAACAAAAAGGGCCACCGCACTAAGCGCTGCATTCGAGACCCCAAAGTATCTCCAAAGTATTGTGAAATCCATATTGGTAAGAACAAATGAAACCACGAACAAAGGAAGAGCAATCCATAAGCGGCTCATTACTTTTAATTGGGAGATATTTATATATTCTGCGATAATCATACGAGCCGAACGGAAGGCTGTGTCGCCAGAAGTAATCGGTAATACGATAACTCCTAGGACTGCTAAGGTACCCCCAATTGCTCCAAGTAACGTATAGGCCACTTCGCTTACAACTAAGCCCGCCCCACCTGTTGTAATTAATTCATTTAAATCTGTACCAAAAAATAGACTCATTGCCGCTGCAGCCCAAATCATTGCGATAATTCCTTCTACAATCATCATTCCATAAAAAACTTTTCTTCCATTTTGTTCATTTTGCAACGTCCTCGAAATGATTGGTGATTGCGTTGCATGAAAGCCAGAAATCGCCCCGCACGCAATTGTTATCATTAAGACTGGGAAGACCGCTGTTCCAGCTGGATGCATATTTTGGAGGGTTAATTCAGGAATTGGAGCTCCAGTAATGATAAGCATGCTACCAATACCAACAGCGCTAATCAATAATAGTGCCCCTAAAATCGGATAAATTTTACCAATAATCTTGTCGACTGGAAGGAGTGTAGCAAAAATGTAATAGATGAAAATAGCTCCTGTAATGACACCTAAAGCAATCCATCCATTCATTAAATTGAAAAGCAATCCTGCTGGTGCAGTAACGAACACTGTACCCACAAGTAGTAAGAGTAATACAGCCACTAAGTTAACAAAATGTTTCATCGTCTTTCCGAGAAATTTCCCAGCAAGCTGTGGTAAATGAGCTCCTTTATTTCGGATTGAAATCATTCCTGTTAAATAATCATGAACAGCACCAGCAAAGATACATCCGACAACAATCCAAATAAATGCGACCGGACCATAAAGCGCTCCCATGATTGGACCGAAAATAGGCCCCACTCCCGCAATGTTTAAGAGTTGAATTAAGGAATTTCGATTCGTCCCCATTGGGATATAGTCAACACCATCCTTCAATCGAAATGCAGGAGTAGGTCGTGACTCTTTAATAACGAACATTTTTTCAATAACCTTACCATACGTGAAATAACCGATAATTAAGAGAGCAATTGATACTAAGAATGTAATCATAAAACACACCCCTTCCTCTATTGAATACGCTTTCATTATAGCGTCAAGTTTCAATAAATAGGTCGATTAGGTATAACATGTTAGAAAATGTACTTAACATGTTTATTTGGTGGTCTAAGATGCACTATAATTCTAATTTTTGTCTCAGTGCTTTCACATAATTTCTGCTTACAGGAATTTCTTCCATCCTTCCAACAATTTTTAGTTGAAAAGCACCATTAAACCATGGTATCAGCTGTTCAATTTTGTTAAGGTTAACTAGATAGCTTTTATGCGTGCGAAAAAAAGGATACCCTTTAAGCTTTTCCTCTATTTCTTTTATTGCTATTCTCGCGCTATACATACATTCTTTAGTACAGATGAAAGTTTCCCTATCCTCCCGAAATAAATACAGGATGTCCTCAGGGGAAATGTATACAATTCTCCCATCCTCCTCTACTGCTAGTTTAGCAATTTTCACTGAATTTTCTTGTCGTGAATGTCCACTGCGCATCCTTTCCTTTACCAACTGTATTGTCTCCTCAATCGCTTCTTCACTAAATGGTTTCAGAATATAATCTAATGCCTGGACTCTAAAAGCTTTAACAGCATAATCTGGGTAGGCAGTAGCAAAAATAATGAACGGCACCTTCTTCATACTCTGTAAAGCCTTCGCTAATTCCAACCCTGACATTTGTGGCATTTCAATATCGATAAAAGCAAGGTCAGGCTCGTTACGGATGATGATTTCTAAGCCTTTCCCCCCCGAATCTGCTTCTCCAATAATTTTGATGTCTTTATGTTTTTCTAATAAAAAAGTTAACTCATCTCGACTATAAAGCTCATCATCTATTACAACTGTGGTTATCGGTTGCATATAACTCTTCTCCTCCTACTACTTTATAGACGGTATGGAAAACGATACGGTTGTCCCTACACCTTTTTCACTATCTATATTAAGCGATCTTTTTTCACCATACATCATTTCAAGTCTCCTGTTAATATTGTATAATCCGATACCTGTCCCTGTATCTGAAGCAACTTGGTTAGTTCCAAGCTCTAAAATTCTTTCATGTTCAATTCCTAAACCATTATCAGCAATCAAGATTTCTACATACTTTCGCTTCTTTATTATTGCAATATGTATATAACTATCGCTTTTTAGCTGCTTCATGCCATGTTTAATCGCATTTTCTACAAGAGGCTGAAGCGTCATAGGTGGTAGTTTTAAAGGAAGTAACTCTTTATCAACGTCATAGTGAACGGTCAATTTATCAGAAAATCTGGTTTGTTCAATTTCCAAATATGCTTGAACATGCTTCAGCTCTTCTTCAATTGTCGTTTCAGTCGCTGTCGTCCCACTGAGATTCTGTCTAAAAAAGTGAGAAAGTGAGATTAATAGTTTTCTAGCTTTCTTTGGATCTGTTCTGACAAGAGCAACAATTGTATTTAAAGCATTGAAGAGGAAATGAGGACTGACTTGAGCTTGTAACGCTTTAATTTCTGCTTGTTTGGCTAATTCAAGATGTCGGTCAACTTCTGATAGTTCGAGTTGATGACTAAGTAACGTCGAAAGGCCTCGACTAATCTCTATCACTGTAGGTGTGATTTCCTCCTCTGCACCGAAATAAAACTTAAGCGTCCCAATTGTCTCCTCCTTTATCTTCAATGGAGCAATAATCGCTGCCTTCAATGTACAATTTTCTGCACCACAATGAATATCCTTTTGGCCAGTCATTTTTAATTTACCTTCTTTTAATACTCGTTTTGTCGCTTCAGTTCTGATTTTTTCATTAACCAGATGGTGGTCAGCACCAACACCTACAAAAGCCAAAATTTTCTCTTTGTTCGTAATAGAAACGGCATCAACATTAACTTCTTTTAAAAGTATTTTACATGTCGGTAACGCAGATTGCTCTGTTAAGCCTTTACGCATATCCTTTAATGTGAAGTCAGCTAAACGCAAGGCTTTTTCCGCTTGGATTGACCCCATCTTCTCTTCTTCTTGAATAACATTCCTAATAATCAAGATGAAAATAGCTGCACCTATTCCATTGGCTACAATCATTGGTAGACCAATTTCTCCAACTAACATAAGAGCCTGATTGTATGGCCGCGCAACAAGTAAAATCACTCCCATTTGTAATGCTTCCGCTAACATACCTACAATTAAAGCAGTTTGCAATGAAATAATTCGGTTATTTTTGTTGCGTTTATAGAAATAACCAGCAAGGGATCCAGCAATAATTGTCGAAAATCCACAGGCAAAGCCTGTGAAACCTCCTAAGAGATAACGATGAACACCGGCTACTAAACCGGCCCCTACACCAACCTTCCAGCCTCCTAATAAACCAGCGACAACAATACCAATCACTCTTGAATTTGCGATAGCTTCCCCCTCACCTAAATCAATCGCCCAGCTTGTGTACGTTCCTTGTTCAGGATTCACTGTTAATCCTGTATATGTTCCTATAATTCCAAATAGGCCAAACATAAGAATAACACTTACTTTATGAAATTTAGAAATTCTTCGTTTTTCAATCAGATGCCTAATAAACTTAAATCGTGTCATGACAAATGCTACGGTAACAATAATGCCAAGGCGTTCTAGCATAACAAATATTAATTCCCACATATTAGACATCTCCTTACACAAATATGATATGACCCTTTTCATACCATACCATGAGAGCCCCAAACAGCCTAGAACAATACTTTTTTCACGCAAAAAAACTTCCGCTTCTGACGTAGGATACATGTCCGTTTCAATCTATTGTTTGGTCACATATGATGCCTCATAGCCACTATAAAGGAGGAAGAGTAATGTCCTTACATTATTACAGTCTTTGTCAAAAATATCACGGAAAAACAGTGGAAATTACGACCGTTGATGGTCAAGTCCACAGGGGAGTTATTCGTCATGTAAATAAAAAAGAGGTTTATATTGAGCCAATTGGTCAACGCTTCGGTGGTTTTAGTTATGGCTATGGTTGGGGCGGTTATTATCGTCCAGGCTTCGGTTTTGGGATTGCATTAGGCGCTATTGCTACACTTGCATTACTGCCTTTCTTTTTTTGGTAGAATTGGTAAATTACAAAATGGGTGTCCAAACGGATTGATTAACCTCCGCTTAGACACCCATTTTCATTTAATAGGATTTGTATTGTGAAATACATTGCTGATAGCAATTGTAAAAGACCATTATAATAACCCTGTTTTATTGACCTGTCTGGATATCAATGACCGTCCTATTCTCAGATAAGGCTGTAATAGTAAATCCGTGTTTCAAATTTAACGCTATTAATATTTATAGGATATTATTATAACACCTCCACCTAATTCAATTTATGAGTATCCCTCAAATGTGGAGGTGCTTTTTTGATAAGATGCTGAAGAAGAAACATAAGAACGAATACATCGTCAACCAACCCTGCTAACGGAATATAATCATAGATAAGGTCGAACGGTAATATGAGATATGTGAAGAATATTAGAATATAGATTATCTTTTGACGAAACAACACTTCTTTTGATAAGAAATAATCAATTAAAAAAGGGAAAAATCGTTTTATTTTAAAAATAAGAAAGATTCGACTTAACATACGCTTCATTTCAATTCTCCTATTCTCCTATTAAATTATTCGGCTGGAGATAGTACCCCTACTCGCAAATACGAACTAAATTCAGGTTCCATAACTGGGCGACTAAAGAGAAATCCCTGAATAAATGGACACTCGAGTTCTAAAAGGAATTGTAATTGATCCATTGTCTCAACGCCTTCAGCAATAACAATCATATCAATACCCTTTGCCAAAGAGATTAAGTTCTTTATAATTTCCTTGTTTCGATTTTCTTTGAAAAGACCTGCAATAAATGATTTATCTATTTTCAAAAAACTAATATCATAGTTTGTTAATGAGGTTAACGAAGAATATCCTGTCCCAAAATCATCCAATGCAAAGCGAATCCCATACTCCATTAACTCCTTGATTACTGCTTGTGTTTGCATTTCATTTAATAAAATAGATCGTTCTGTTATCTCAATAATAACAAACTCAGGATTTACATTATAATGATTAATAATATTTTTAATATCCTGAGCGATTCCAGGAATGAGTAATCGTCTTGGTGAGAGATTGATGGATATTGGGACAATATCTATTCCCTCGGATTGCCATTTATTTATATCTGCACAAACCTTGTGAATAACCCAATCTCCAATTCCGCCAATTAATCCACACTCTTCTGCAACTGGAATAAACTGCATTGGTGAAATAATACCCTTTTTTGGATGATTCCAACGAATTAATGCTTCAGCACCTTTAACAATACCCGTTGTTGACTCCACTTCTGGCTGATATTCCAAAAAAAACTCTTTCCCCTTTAACGCTTTTTTTAGCTCTGTTTCAGTCGTAAAGAAGTGATGTAACTTATTATCCATGGCAGATGAGTAAAATTGGTAATGACCTTTTCCATTTTCTTTCGCTCTAAATAACGCAATATCCGACTTTTTCAACAATTCCTGTAAGTTCTTTCCGTCATATGGAAAAATACATATACCAATGCTTGCGGTAATTGAAAGTTCTTGATTATCAATTAGAAATGGTTCTTCAACCTGAATTGACAACTGACGTGCTATCTCTTCTGAAGTCTGTTCGGGGTTTTTAACTACTAATACGAATTCATCTCCCGCTAGTCGTGCTAAGAAGTAGTTAGGGTTCAATTTAGCTCTTAGTCGCCTTGCGAGCTCCCGAAGAATCCTATCCCCCACTTCATGACCGAGAAAATCATTAATATATTTAAATCTATCTAAATCAAAGTAATATAGAATAAATTCTTTATGTTCTATCGCTGACTTGGTAATTATCTCATTCATTTTCTTCATAAAATGACGTCGGTTTGGTAACCCTGTTAAAGCATCATGGTTTGCAATATAGTTCAAATTAATACTCGATTCTACTGATTGTGAAATGTCACTAATGATTCCAACCATTTTCATAGGCTGATATTCATTGTCATAAATAATGACTGTTTGACCGTGAACCCATTTTATCGTTCCATACTTGTCTATTAAACGATACTGATAAGCTATATTTCCAACCCTCATTAATTCCTCGTAACTCGCATCTATCATGTTAATGTCACTAGGATGTATACTTTGTTTCCAAAGGTTTATATCTCCAATAATTTCATCTGTGGAATATCCCATAATATCAGCTAAACCATTAGAACAGTAGGCCATTTGATTCTTTTTTATATCTAATGTCCAAATCCCCACACTTAGATGGTTAGTAATAACTTTAATAATTTCATCTGTATTTTTCAACTTATTATCCAATTCTTTAAATGGTGTTACATCTTGAATCGTACCAATCACACGGATAATTTCTCCATTTTCATTTAGAATGATTTCGTTTTTGTGAATAAGGTTTCGAATTTTACCATCTGAACGAATAATTTTATACTCCACTGTACAATTTTCCTTATTCACTAGTCCACTTTGTAATAGTCTAGAAACTCTTTCTCTATCACTATGATGAATTATCTTTAACAGACCATTAAAATCAGGAGCCGGGATTAGTGGATCTAATTGAAAAATCGCGTAAATTTCTTCAGACCAATATGTACATAGTGTAACGGGATTATATTCAAATAGTCCTAATAAATTTTGGTCTTGTACCCTACTTGTTTGAAAAATGTTTTGTAGTGGGTTGCTCATATTATCACCTTTTAAAAAAGTATTTTCCCTATATTTTTAAACAAATACAGTACAATCTCTAATCTATTATTCATGTTGGTTTTTGTCGGCCTATGTCTACTTTACCACTTTTTAATTTTATTGTCCGATTGTTTTATTAAATAAAATAAAAGCCTAACAAGAGTAAGTTAGACTTTAGCTTTTCTTCTATATAAAGGTGTGAGAGCTTGTGTTTGATCGATGTGAATATAAGCGTCATAACGTTCTGGTACATTGGTTGGTACATAATTTCCTAATTGTTCATACATTGGATTATAACTCACTCCAATTGCTCGATGGCCTACTATTTGTTGAAATAACCGTTTATTTTTGTGAGTAAACATTAAGAATTTATTAAATGCACCTGCTTGATGTAAGATATCTTCCCAACTATTTTCTATTGCTGGTGGAACTTGCATGACTTTCATCTCATCTCCCCAACTATCAGCAGCAATTACCGTTCCTTCATACGTTCCGAAACCGACGATATACACTTGATCGTCGCCGTAAGATTCCCTCATTAATTGACCAACGTTAACAAGTCCTTCATCAGCCATAGGGGTTGCTCTGGCATCCCCAACATGTGTATTATGTTCCCAAATTACACCTTTAGCCGATAAGCCATAATAGCTTGAGATAATATTAACAACCTCAACCATATGACGATCACGGATATTCCAAGAGTTATCATCGTGCGTAACCATTGTTCGATAATAATTTTCAGCATTATCCATAACTAATGAATTGATTTTCAAATTTAAGGTTTCTTCTCCCCCTTCAATTAATTCATTGTCACGGAGTTTTTTTAATAAATTCATTAATTCTTCTAAACAATCTTCACCGTAAAGTGCAGCCGCTACCCCATACTTTTGTGCATCTCTGTGATAAGGCTCGAAGCAATTGAATGCTTTTTTTGCATCTGATGTAATCGAAGAACCAATACTATCTAAATAATCAATTACAGCCTCCATTGATTCCCACAAACTGTATACATCCATTCCATAAAATCCAATCTTATCTTCATCGTCCTGTGTATCATTATAGGACCTGAGCCATGTAATGAACTCTACCATCTCTTCATTTGCCCACATCCAGCTTGGCCATCGATCGAAGGTTTTTAGTATTTTTTTAGCGTCTTCTTCTAAACTTTGACCTTTTATATAACGATTTACTTCAAAACAGGAAGGCCAATCTCCCTCAACTGCAATAAAATGAATCCTTCTATTCTTAATTAACCACTTCGTCATTTCCGCTCTCGTCGAATAAAATTCAGATGTGCCATGTGTTGCTTCACCTAATAGAAGAAATTTGGCATTGCTAGCCTCTGTAAGCAAAGGTTCTAAATCTCTGCTCGACTCAAATCGAACTGAATGTTCGACAATGAGATTGTTTAATTCATCTTTTCGCATAAGCACACACCTCCTATAATTAGTATGACCACCCTACTCACTGTTTATAGATGAATTTTTTTTGCCTTGTTCTTCGGATCGGTAGGGAGTATACCAAAAGAGTGAATCCACATGAATTCACTCTACGCACCAAATTGATTTATTATGTTAATTCAAAATGGCAGTTGGTTTCTCTACATTCCCGCTGATTGTGATTGCTTAGCTTGACGTTTACTTAATAAGTTTATTCGACCTCTTAAGACAACGAAAAGTAAAACAAATAATTCCCCAAGCATCCCCACTGATTGCGCTAGTGCTCCAATCACACCATTCCAAAATGGAAAGAAACTTGCTGTAATTAATAGAACCAAAAACGTGATGATAAGATTCGTCGCTTGCGTTAAAAGCATGAGTTTCGTTTGATCTCGAATTAATAACAACCCGTTACAAAAGTCAATGCAAGGGAAAACTAATGTCATTAATAAAAAAATTCTAAGACATTGCATACTTGCAGTGACCAGGCGTTCATTTGCACCAAGCACATGTTCAAGAAACCATGGACCTAGCGATGTAAAGCAAAATAAGGCTAAAATAAAGGAAGGAATAAATCCGATCAACAACGAAAACTGAATCACTTTTTTGGGATTTTCTTTATAAAAAGTTAGAACAATTTGATGAACATACGTAAAAAAGCTTAGAATGAGCTGAGTGATACTAAGAGCAAGTGCATAAGATGCAATTGCAAGCTCTATTTCACTCGTTTTTCCTAAAAAAGCGTTAATGAATGGACCCACCATGACGATAATAAGTGAAGACCAAATTAAAGGGTTATAAAAACGAAATACTTGCTTTTTTGTTGTAATCGCGTGATTTACATCCTTTTCTTTCATCTTCTTAACTAGTATTCTGCCTTCTAGGTAACTTACTAGGCTTTCAACCATCATTCCTGCTAGAAAAATATAAGCTCCGCTACTTGCGGTAATAGTACCCGAATCAATAAAATAAAGTGATAACAAGTACATGACGATTAATCGCAACACCATTCCAATGGTGAGCCATTTTGTTTGTCGATTTAAAATAATTACCCCTTGAAATAAACAACGAATAGCCGAAAAAAACGTAACTACAATTAAAATCTGATACACGTCAACGATTTGACTCACCATTGCCGGATCTGCGCCGAATAATTCGGTAAATACCCATCTACCAATCGGACTATAAGCAATTGTTGTGGAGATTATCATAAGGCCAATTAACACATATAAGCCGACCATTGACATCGCTTTGAACGATACCCTATCTCGTACTAAAGCTGAACAAGTATGACGCAATAAGACCCCTAAGCGCTCAGTAATCCCAAATAGACTCATGGCAATTACATAGCTTGCAATAATTACTTCGGGTTTCTCTGCCCTAGCTAACGTTCCATTAATTATAATATGGGAAAATGTGACTAAGCTTGCCGATAATCCTAAAGGAATAAAAAACAGTAAGAGCTTACTAACCGGTAACGAAGATGTTTGATTCATAAGACGACTCTTCTTCCCTTTTTAGATTTAACAACGTTGTTAAAATTACTAACAATTTTTACAATCATTTAACTTAATATTATCACACGCTTTATCTAATTCATATATACTTGCTACCCAAAATTAAAGAATGAATGTAATTGTAATGGGTATAGTACGAAGAGGAGGAGGGTTATGATGGATCACATGATTAATGAACTTGCTACATGGCTCGAAGCGGGTAAAGGACATACATTGATTATTCATAAAGGAGAACGAAAGCAAGGGGAAATAACTGATATTGATAAAATCAAGCTGGATCTTGAGGACATTTCGGTAAGGCGAATTGAACGGGAAGATCCTGACGGTTATTTAGCTAATGCTGAAGTGCTTCTACATGGACTTGGTGAAATTAGTACGGACCAAGGAACAATGCCTTTACCACAAAACATATTCGAAATTCCACTGCTTGGTGATTTTCATTCCTCAATTGTCGAGGACGGACTTAAAATCGAAACAGAAAAAGCGATTTATAACATCTATAAATAAGGGAAATAAGGGACTGTCACAACAGCAAAGGGTTGTGTCCTAAGGTTTAAACCACCCGTTTGACACAACCCTTATTATTAAGCTGAAAATTTATAATTAATCTGTTTAGACTTGTAATTTGCAATTTTACATTTTATATACGTTTCCGACAACTCAAATTCTTCTGCTACTGTAACTAGTGCACCGTAATATGTTTTGGTTTGTGCCATTTCTTCCATGATTAGTAAATCAAATATAACAGCATCTATATTTTCTTCCAAAGTAAGTATGTATTGATTTTCAGCCATTAGTCGTGCGATTTTAAAAATAAATTCAGAGCTTTTATTAAAGGTAAACTGGAATTCAATTAGTGATAATCCACTTGTAACAAACGTCTTTATCTCTTCTAGAAATAATATGTTTTTATTCATTACATCATCACTCCTTTTTATACCCTCATCTTAACACCATTAGCTAAATTTTGAAAGCGTTTTCAATAAATTTAGCTAAACTATTTTTACTCCGACTTGTTCAAATTTAAATTGACCCATTCACGAGCCTTCTCCCCACTCTCCCATAAGGAATCAATTGAAATATCATCAAACATAGGTTTTACTTTATTCTCTAAAAATGAATAGTCTATTTTTGTGGACTCTATCCCTAATTGAAAAATGTCTTCTGGTGATGAATGTAAAAAAAGACTTACTCCAAATATCAGAATGCAAACCCCAATCACCAATTTAATTAACTGCTTCAAGAAATTGAGCACGAAAACTCCGATAACAAGAACCCCAAAAAGAATAAAAAATTGTGGGTTTGAAATGATTGATTCAAGTATTTCCATAGTCAGTTCCTCCAAAACTTGTGTATACTACAGTGTGTACGTATTATACATATGTATACCTTAAATTGGTATAAAGATAATTATTAGCTAGGGGGAAACTGTTGTGTTTGATCCAACGATATTTGATAATATAAAGGTTGTCTTGGAGGGAATGATTTATGACTTTGACCTAGCTAATGAAATCATTGTCACGAGTCGCGAGGATTCTGTCGATTTAGCAACCATGTCCCGGAAATTTGCGATGCAATTTCAGCTTCAAGATTATCCACATGCTCTTCCTTATGCTGAGGTTAGTTTGTTTTCTTCGATAAAAGATTTTTCATTAGAGATGCTAGACCATGATGAGAAAACTGCAGGGTGTGTGCTTGAGATTAATTTCTATTCAACGGTTTCAAATGTGGATGATGATTGCCACCATATTGAAAAAGAGCTTTCTAACATTTGGAACGGACGACCATTTATTAACCAACAAATTTCCTTTAATTTTCGACAGAAACAGAAATTAATGAATAAAACCAATTTAAATTTCAAACGTAAAATTAACGAAGGGCAAATCAATGATTTCAAAGAAATTATTGACCATTGCCTCGAATCTTTAGAATTTTATAGTGAAAATTACAGTGAAAATGAATAAATAATGGAGCTGATTCTTTGGACATCATTTGGTGGAGTCTTATAATTTTATGTTTTTTTGCAAGTTTCATTGGCTTACTTTACCCGATTATCCCATCTGTAGTCATGATTTGGGCAGGGGTACTACTTTATCACTTTCTAGTTTTTTCCGATGCTTTAACATGGTGGACCTGGGGAACACTCCTAATGTTAACGATTGTCTTATTCGTTGTTGATTACATCGCAAATCTCTATTTCGTTAAACGATACGGGGCTTCTAAATGGGGAATGCGTGCGGCAACGATCGGATTAATTATCGGAAGCTTTATTCTTCCCCCTTTCGGCATTTTACTTGTGCCTTTTGCTCTTGTTTTGATAACAGAACTTATTCAAAGAAACTCCATACCCGACTCATTAAAAGTTGCCTTTGGTACATTTATTGCCTTTCTTAGTAGTACTTTTGCCAAGGCGGTTATCCAATTAACAATTATTCTGGTCTTTGTTATTGATATCATTTTCTAAAGTTGAATTCTTCGAACCGAATTGCCTTCTAAAGTCTTACTCAGATTTTAGAAGGCTTTATCTCCTTATCAATCCAATTTTTTCATCCTATACTCTCTTCTAACTTAGGTCATTCTAATATAAGAATTAATTTTTAGGAGGCCATCATATGTTACCAACCACGACAACTAAACCAAAAACCTATTGTAACACTGAATACGACAAGCTAGAGCAGGTTGTTTTATGTCAACCTAAGTACATGACTATTAAAGATTTGATTAATGAGACTCAGAAGCATTTTAAAAATGAAGGAATTCATATTGAACTTGCTATGAAGCAGCATAACGAGTTTGTGAAAACATTACAAGCACATGATATTGAAGTCATTCTTTTACCAACACTAGAAAAGTATCCTGAGCAAGTTTTTACAAGAGATATTGGCTTTACCCTCGGTCAAACAATATTTGTCGCAGAGATGGCAAGTGAAGTTCGTCAGGGTGAAGAGGACATTTTAAAGAAATGGCTTGAGGATTCTCTGACTTCTTACTACAATATCGTCGGGGACCGAATTGAAGGTGGCGACGTGATTATTGATCGACACAAGATTTTCGTTGGACAGAGTGACCGCACGAATAAAGAAGCGATAAATCATCTTCGTTCACTATTACCTAATTATGAAGTGATAACGATTCCATTTACTGAAAAATACCTTCATCTTGATTGTGTGTTTAACATTATTTCTCCACACGAAGCTATTTATTTTCCTAATGCTTTTACAAAAAAAGAAAAAGGAATACTCGAGCATCATTATGACTTAATCGAGGTGAATGACGAGGAGCAATTTACTCTTGGTACAAATGTGCTATCAATTGGCAGTAAAAAAATCATTAGCTTACCCGTCAACAAACATGTGAATGAACAACTACATGCACGTGGTTTTGAAGTGATAGAAGTTGATATTACGGAGATTATTAAATCAGGTGGGTCATTTCGATGTTGTACTCTGCCGACTCTTCGTAGTAAGAGTGAATTTTAAGTGTAAGAAAGGAGAATCTGTACTTTCTCTTTTCCGTTACATAAAGTCGAAACTATAACAAATAATAAAAGCAGAAGTGAGGTGAAAAGGCATGAAATCAAAGTCTGCTGAAAAAGCTGAAAAGCCTTTACAATGGTGGCAACTGTCTTTGCTTGGCGTTGCCTGTACGATTGGTACCGGTTTTTTTCTAGGCTCAAGTATTGCAATAAGTATGGCAGGCCCTTCTGTAATCTTATCATTTGCTCTTGCAGCCTTAGGAACATATTTTGTTTATGAAGCCTTAGCGAAAATGACTATTGCCGATCCTCAAAAAGGTTCCTTTCGTTCCTATGCAAAAAAAGCTTATGGTCGGTGGGCTGGCTTTTCAAGCGGCTGGGTTTACTGGCTATCAGAGATGCTTATTATCGGTAGCCAAATGACCGCCCTCTCCATTTTTTCGAGATTTTGGTTTCCAGGGATTCCCTTATGGGTGTTTGCAAGCATCTATGCTGTTTTAGGACTACTCGTTATCTTGGCAGGACCAAAAGGCTTTGACCGCGTTGAGAACTTACTAGCCGTATTAAAAATTGCGGCAATTCTTATGTTCATCGTATTAGCTATTGTTGCATTATTTGGTTTATTTGGAGGAGGAACGGAACAGAATGTAATTCCTAGAACATATGATGGGTTTTTCCCAAATGGTATTTCTGGATTTCTTCCCTCACTTATATTTGGCTTTTACGGATTTGCAGGAATTGAAATCATGGGTCTCTTGGCGGTCCGTTTAAAAAATAAACAGGAGGCACCTAAATCAGGCAAGGTTATGCTATTACTATTGGCGGTTATTTACATTTCATCAATTAGTCTTTCTCTAATAATTGTAAATTGGAATAACTTTAACCCTGACCAAAGCCCCTTTGTTTCAGCGTTAAATAATTATAATATTAAGTATGTACAGGATATTTTTAACGGTGTTTTTATCATTGCTGGGTTCTCAACAATGGTTGCCTCTCTTTTTGCGGTCATTCGAATTCTGGTAACATTAGCAGAAGACAAAGATGCACCGGCAGTTTTCTCAAAACGTATTAAATTTGAAATCGCTCTCCCGGCGATAGTCCTAACAACAGGAGGAATCATCGTTTCCATTATTCTTTCAATCGTCATGCCCGGACGAATTTACGAGTATATAACCACCGCAGCAGGGCTTATGTTGTTATATAATTGGTTTTTCATTCTTGGATCCTACGGACGATTATTTGAACAAACAACGATGGATAACATTAAACGTTACTTAGGTTTCGCTCTTGTTTTATTAGCAGTAACAGGAACTATGTTTCATCATACAAGCCGACCAGGTTTTTATGTGAGTCTTGTATTCCTCATTGTTATTGCACTTGTAACGTTTATTATGCAACATATGTGGAAGAACGATCCGGAAGGCGACGAAAAAGCTATCGGAACCCTCTTTACGAAATTAAAATAATATTCTACACGCCTGTATACCGAAGTAAACACCAAATCCTATTAAAGAAAGACCAGAGAGAATTGATACCGTTTTTAATAGCTTCGTTGTTAAAAATTTTCTCATTCCACTTGCGAGTCCTGCCATCGTAACATCCCAAATGGCAATTCCGAGAAAAATCGCACCACAATATAGAATAAGTGTATTTGTATCATATTGTGTGACTGTTTTAGCAAGAATAGAACCGAAAATTCCAAGCCAAAATAGAATGGTTAATGGATTAAACAATGACATGAAAAAGCCTGAGAAGAAGGATTTCACATGAGATTCCTTCTTTGATCGTGATAGATTTATCGTGATGTTTTTTGCGCCAAGCAAGCTTTCAAATCCCGTGTAAACCAAAACGAAGAAACCAAATAACCATAAAAAGGCCTGTATAAATGGAATTTCAATTAAATGAACAACACCGAGAAAAACGAACAACATATACACGCCATCCGCAATCGTTGCTCCTAATCCCACAAGCCAAGCATGAACAAAGCCATTCTTGATACCTCGATCAATTTGTGCAGCATTAACAGGGCCTATTGGGGCAGCTAACGACAAACCGAGTAAAATATAACTTAATAAAACAGTCATCAAACCAACCTCCATCAATCAGTCAGACGGACAAACCGTACCGCTTGTACATCCTATTCAGAAGAACAAGCATTTACGACAGAAGATTTAGAATGACAGTTTCTTTGTTTGTTATAAATAAAAAGAGGGTTGTATCATAAGGGTAAAACCGCCTTATGACACAACCCTCTCTAGTTTTTATAATTGGACATTTATTTGGGATTGACCTGGATCTGGGCTTAAGCGCAACCCAAACCCTTCTCGGTTTAGGGATGCTCCTGTCACACTAGACACCTGGTCTATTCCTCGCAAAATCACACTCCAATTTTTAGATTCTCCTGTAAGGTTCAACACGATTTGATTTCCAGTTCTCTCCGCATTAAACTGTAAACTCTCCACACCGTCCACGGAGTAAACTTTTGCTATCGCTGTTTTAACATCTTCTAATTCAAATATATGGAACTCTACTCCGTCCGTATAGTCATAGTCCGGCTTTGTATCTTCCTGGCCTACAGCAATAATCGTATTGGCACGAATATATAACGGGAGACTATGGTAATCATGAGGCTCCTTTTTCCAAACGCCGCCTTTTACCTTCTCATTTGTAAGAAAGTGAGTCCATGTCTCGCCATGTGGTAGATAATAATCAGCAATACCCTCTTCATTAAATATAGGCGCTACAAGAATTGAGTCTCCAAGCATATATTGTCGTTCTAAATAATCACTCGTTGGGTCACCATTAAATTCAAGGACCATCGGGCGCATCATTGGTATACCTTTTAATGCAGAACCATTTGCCTGAGTGAATAGGTATGGCATTAGTCTACACTTTAGTTTTGTAAAGTGCCGAAGAACACTCACGGCTTCTTCATCATACAACCAAGGAACACGATACGAGCGACTTCCATGTAATCGACTATGACTTGATAACAACCCAAATGCTATCCAACGTTTATAAACATCCGCTGTTGCATTACTTTCAAACCCACCAATATCATGACTCCAAAATCCAAATCCTGACATCCCAAGAGATAGCCCGCCACGAAGGCTTTCTGCCATCGATTCGTACGTTGCAGAGCAGTCTCCACCCCAATGTACTGGAAATTGTTGACCGCCCGCTGTTGCTGACCGAGCAAATAAGGCTGCTTCTCCTTTCCCTAATTTTTTTTCAAGTACCTCAAAAACAACTTTATTATATAAAAGGGTATAATAGTTATGCATCTTCTTTGGATCTGAGCCATCATAATAAACCACGTCCGTCGGTATGCGCTCACCAAAATCTGTTTTAAACGAGTCTACTCCCATATCAACAAGCTTTTCAAGTTTTTCTGCAAACCATTGGCTCGCATCAGGATTTGTAAAATCAACAATTCCCATACCAGGTTGCCATAAATCCCACTGCCAAACATCGCCATTTTCCTTTTTAACAAAATAGCCTTTTTCCAACGCTTCATCGAACAAATGGGAACGCTGAGCAATATATGGATTAATCCATACACAAATCTTTAAACCTTTATCTTTTAAACGGCGAAGCATCTCCTCTGGTTCAGGAAAGACACGCTCATCCCATTCAAAGTTACACCAATGAAATTCCTTCATCCAAAAACAATCAAAGTGAAAGACATGTAACGGCAAGTCACGCTCAATCATCCCATTCACAAATTCATTTACCGTCGCTTCATCATAATTTGTTGTGAATGATGTTGTTAACCATAATCCAAATGTCCACGCAGGAGGAAGAGCTGGTTTACCTGTTAATGTTGTATAATTCTCTAGCACATCCTTGATTGTGGAACCACCAACTACATAATAATCAAGGTATTCGCCTTCAACACTAAATTGGACCTTTGAAACCTTCTCAGATGCAACCTCAAGAGAGACGTTTTCTGGATGATTAATAAACACCCCATAGCCTTTATTAGTAACATAGAAAGGAATATTTTTATAAGATTGCTCGGAGCTGGTGCCACCGTCCTTATTCCAAATATCAACCGATTGTCCGTTTTTTACAAAAGAGGTAAATCGTTCACCAAGACCATAAACACACTCACCTACTCCAAGAGATAATTCCTCTTTCATGTAAGTGTTTACATTTCCCTCTTTTACATAGCCCATGCTCTTTAGTCCACTTTGTGTGAGATGCTTTCCTTTATAATCAAACAAAACAGACCATACATCCTTTTTTATCGTCGCAGTAACATCTCCACTTTTAAAGCGTAAAGACGAGTCATCTTCCTCGATAGAAATGACATGGTTGCTTTCATTCGTAATCGCAAAATGAGGACCACGAATCTGTTTACCTTTATGATGATAAATTTGAACACGAATCACATCAGCTATTGGCGAAGACAACTTTACCTCTATTAATGGGGTATCGAGCTCACCAGATCGATTCACAATTGGCTTTGGTGGAGCAAACACTGTTAATGAGTCTGAGCGTTTGGTTACATCATGGACCTCGACTGGACTAATTACTTCATATTGTTCTCTAATTAACCATTGACCATCTGAAAATTTCAAGAATATTCACCCTTTCGTTGTTTTCAACTCTACTTATAAGTACAATAATATAGTAGACAACTAGGTAAATCTTTAAGAATTCCATCAAAAAATAACACAATTCTGATATTATAAGGAGTAAAAATGGAAAAGTCGTTGTTACATGAGGCGAGAGTTCACGGAGACCCAATGTTTCAACTTGGGGTATACGAAGTATCTGAATTAAATAATCAAGTGATCTTTGATTGTCATTGGCATTACGAACTAGAATTTGTTTACTTAGAAAAGGGAGAGGCTTCCTTTCAAATAGGTACAACCCTGCACCAATTAAAAGCCGGCGAGGCCGTGTTTGTGCCGTCTGGTGGACTACACGCAGCTTATCCACTTAATAACTCTGAGTTTAGACTATACGCCATAGTATTTGATAGTAATTTTCTGAGTAGCTTCTCTTATGATGCCATTCAACACAAATATTTAGACTTACTTAACACTGAGTCGCCATTTCCAATCATTAGTCAAACCAATTCTTGGGAGAAGAATATTATTCACTATCTTCAAAAAATTATTAGTCTTTTTCAAACCAGAGATATTGCCTATGAATTAGAAATTAAAGCGGATTTGCTGTTAATTTTTTCATTATTTATCAAGCATCATTCTACTAAACTAGTAGCCTTTCGCGACCCAATTGAACAAGAAAAAATTGCGCGCTTAAAACAAGTTCTTCAATTTATACAAGATAACTATCCACACAAATTAACGATTTATGAGTTAGCCACTCTTGTTCGAATGAGCGAGGGTCATTTTAGCCGTTTCTTCAAATCATTGGTCCATAAAACGCCGATTGGTTATATTAATAGCATTCGAATCAACCATGCTACGAGGCTTTTAAAAGAAACCGATCGAAAAATAGTGGATATCGCCATGGACGTGGGCTTTGAAAATCAAAGCTACTTCATTAAAACCTTTAAAAAACAGAAAAAGTGCACCCCTAATAGCTTTCGAAAAATGAACTTACAGTAAAGAAGCGGACCCACTCCGAACCTAAAGTCCTTTCCTCTTCTGTGAACAAGGTTTGATATCCTTTGAAACTACGGTAATCACTTAACTTTTACCCTTCTATTTAAAAAAAACAAGGAAGACACACTCTGTCTTCCTTGTTTTATAGCTAGATATCAAGCTCGAGTACGATTGGACAATGATCACTGCCCATTACATTGCAATGGATATCTGCATCCTTTAAGTTTTCTTGTAATTTCTGTGAGACTAGAAAATAATCAATCCGCCAACCAATATTCCTTTCGCGGACTTTGGCCATATATGACCACCACGTATAGGCACCTTCTTGCTCTGGATAAAAATAACGATAACTATCAATGAAGCCTGATAGTAACAGCTCAGTCATTTTTCCACGCTCTTCATCGGTAAAGCCGGAGTTTCCTCTATTCGATTTCGCATTTCTTAAATCAATGTCTTGGTGTGCAACATTCAAGTCACCACACAAAACAACTGGTTTGTGCCCATTCAAATCGACCAAGTGTTGACGGAATGCCTCCTCCCACTTTAGCCTATATACAAGTCTTGCGAGATCTCTTTGAGAATTAGGAGTATAAACATTCACCAGATAGAATGATTCAAATTCAAGTGTAATGATTCTTCCTTCATCTTGCTTATCTTCTTCCCCGACCCCGTATTTAACCGATAATGGCTTAGTTTTAGAGAAAACCGCTGTACCTGAATAGCCTTTTTTTATCGCATAATTCCAAAATTGATGATAGTCTTCTAGATTTAACTCAATTTGACCTTCTTGGAGTTTTGTTTCCTGCAAACAAAATATATCTGCATCAACCTCGTGAAAATAATCAAGAAATCCTTTTTTTACACATGCTCTTAGTCCATTAACATTCCACGATACAAGTCTCATTATTATTGGTTCTCCTTAACTTAAACTTAAAGGCAGGTTCTCAAAGAACAATTCTTCAGAAAACAAAAACGCCTCTCTCTTCTTTTTGTCAGTAAATGTTCCATAAGCAAGCATTAGTTTCACCATCGCTGCTTCAAGTCCAATATTCTCAAGTTGATTAACTCCGTATTCCATCAACTCTATCGCAGACGAGTATTGATTAACGCGATGTTCCCTTGGTGCGATATACACATCAACATCATGCTTGGAGCAATATTCCACAAAGGCTTTTAACGAATAATGCGGATCTTCCACTTCTCTTGTAGATGCAGTGCCTGAATGATATAAATCATGGACAACTGCACGTGGTTTACGTTTTTCAAAATCATAGTAGCCATAGCCCACTCCAGGATAAGGACGAACATATAAAATATCAGATGTGAATTGTTCTTCGAGCCTTAGATTCGGTCTTTTTTTTCTTATTTCTCCAATAGACGGGTTTTCTCGGTGCTGATGGTATTGAAACTGTCCATTGACCATCTTCCCAAATATCACAGATTTCACACTATCAAACTCATCAGCAAACGGAAGCGAGGAAAGGAGCCTTGAACCTAGATGAACAAGGGTCTCCCCCTTTTTATCCGCAAAAACGACAAAAATGCCTGGAAGAGCCGTATTTACTATAAAGCTTACTGCGTCAGAGAAATTATCAACAGCTTTACTTTTTGGGTGAGCCATCGGAAAATTACTAGCAACAAACACAATCGGTATCGTACTATGCCGATTTAAATAACTAATCGCTGCTGTCGTATAAGGAAGTGTGTCCGTTCCATGGGTAATAATAATTCCAGCATAATCATCGTAATTTACTTTTTGTAAGCTTGCCTGTAAGACATGCCAATCGCTCGGCATTAAATTTTCACTTAATAAAGTAAAAGGTTCAATCGGTTCGAAATCCACTTCTATATTTGCTTTATCTTTATATTTTTCAAGTAATAAAAAGGGAGAGCTGTCATTTACATCAATAGTATGACCTTCTGTTTTGCTTCCAATTGTCCCACCTGTAAAAAGCACTAGAATTTTTTTAATCAACACTCCCACTCCTTCATTCAGAATTTAGTAGCCAATTATTAACTTACAGCTTCTTTTTCTGAAAATTGACTGTAATACAACTCAGCGTAAAAACCTTCTTGTTTCAACAGATCCTCATGTGAGCCTTTTTCAATAATATCCCCTTGGTCCATCACCAATATCAAATCAGCATACTTTATTGTTGAAAGGCGATGGGCAATGACGAAACTTGTTCGATTGCTCATTAATTCATTCATCGCTCTCTGGATATTCATTTCCGTTCTCGTATCAACACTGCTTGTTGCTTCGTCTAAGATTAAGATTTTCGGATTGGACAGAATCGCTCTTGCAATGGTGAGTAACTGTCGTTGTCCTTGAGATATCGTTGCCGCATCTTCACCTAAGACTGTCTCATATCCTTGTGGTAACGTTCGGATAAAATCATCTGCATAGGCTGCTTTTGCTGCTCGAATAACCTCTTCCCTCGAAGACCCTTCTTTCCCATAGGCTATATTATCATAAATCGTTCCACTAAATAACCATGTATCTTGTAGAACCATAGCAAACATACTTCGAACTTCCTCTCGTGATAAGTCCGTAAGCTTTACCCCGCCGACTCGAATATGACCACTATTAAGCTCGTAAAAACGCATCAACAGGTTAATTAACGTTGTTTTACCAGCGCCAGTCGGTCCGACGATAGCTACGGTTTCCCCTTCTTTCACATCGACATTTAGATTTTTAATAATAGGGATGTTCTCCTCATATCCAAAGTTCAAGTGTTCGAAGGAAACATTACCTTTCAGATTCCTAACCTTTATATCTGAAGGTGTTTCTCGTAATTCTTCTTCTTCATCAAGTAATGTAAAGATACGTTCAGCTGAAGCTAATGACGTTTGAATCATATTCGCAATTCCAGCCATCTGTGCCATCGGATGAGAAATTTGTTGTGAATACTGAATAAATGCTTGAACATCTCCTATTCGAATTGAGCCATTTAATACGAGTAGCCCCCCGGCAATGCTTACTAGTACATAAGAGATGTTACTAATAAACGTCATCATCGGCATCATAATTCCCGAAATAAACTGAGCTTTCCAGCTTACCTTGTATAAACGCTCATTCACCTCATCAAAACGTTCAATCGACTTTTCCTCGTAACCAAACGCTTTCACAACTTGATGACCGCTGAACATCTCTTCAATATGCCCATTTATCGTCCCAAGCTCCTCTTGTTGGCTTACAAAATGTTTCTGAGAAAACGAAGCGATATATTTCACAGTCATTAAGCTTAAAGGGATTGTAAAAAGAACAACCAAGGTAAGAAGTGGACTGATGACCAACATCATAATAAAAATCCCTATAACACTTATTATGGACGTAATGATTTGTGTAAGTCCTTGCTGGAAGGAATTATTAATATTATCAATATCATTTACGGCACGGCTTAACAAATCGCCATGTGCATGTTTATCAAAATAATTCAGGGGAAGTCGATTAAGCTTATCATTAACTTCCTTTCTCATTTCAGCAATTGTCCGCTGAGATACACTCGCCATAATATACTGTTGTAGAAAAGCAAATATTGATGAAAGTCCATATAGACCAATCAACATACATAAAATACGCCCTAAAAAATTGAAATCAACACCAACTCCACCCATGAAGCTATCAAATAATGAAGATGTTGCATCCCCTAGTAATTTAGGACTGACTACACTAAATAATGTTGAAAATAGCGAAGCAATTACGACAAAAATAAGTTGTGTCTTCCTCGGTTTTAAATATGAAAGAAGTCTTTTTAACGTCTTCTTAAAATCTTTTGGTTTTTCACCTGGCATCATTGCACCATGAGGACCATTTCCGAATGGACGGTTCCCACCCTTTGGAGGTATTTGGGATTTTTTCATGCGCTATCCTCCTCTGTTTGCTGAGACTCAACAATTTCTTGATAGATGGTATTTTCTTTCAATAGCTGTTTATGTGTACCAATCCCTACTAGTTGTCCTTCATCTAAAACAATGATTTGGTCAGCGTCCATCACTGTATTGACTCGTTGAGCCACGATTAATATTGCTGCATCCTTCATTCTCTTTTTTAGCACTTTTCTTAGCTTTGCCTCTGTTTTATAATCCAATGCTGAGAAACTATCATCAAAAATATAAATGTCAGCTTTCTTAATGAGGGCACGAGCAATTGATAAACGTTGCTTTTGACCACCTGATAAATTCGCTCCTGCTTGTTCAACCTGTGAATAAATACCTTGCTCTTTCTCTTTAACAAACTCAAGTGCCTGTGCATCATTTAGAGCCTCTTCTACCTCTTCATCGGTTGCATTTTCTTTACCGAAGCGAATATTATCAGCAACAGTCCCGCTAAACAATGAAGCCTTTTGAGGTACGTAGCCAATCTTTCTTCGAAGCTGACTTTGTGTTAGCTTACGAATATCGATTCCATCCAGCAATATGGATCCCTTATTCACATCATAAAAACGAGGAATCAGTTGCATAAGTGTTGTTTTTCCAGCCCCTGTGCTTCCAATTATTGCTGTCGTTTGCCCTGCTTTTGCTGAAAACGAGAGATGTTCAATCGCCGGCTTCTCAGCCCCAGCATAGTGAAATGTAACATCTTTAAATTCGATTTGACTAGTTCTTTCCTTTAGTTCCTTTGTATGTATTGGCTCTGTTATTGTGGGAACAGTCAGTAAGACTTCATTTATTCTTTTGGCAGATGCTTGGGCACGTGGCACCATAATAAATGCCATTGAGAGCATAATTAGTGACATTAATATCATCATAGAATACTGTAAAAAAGCCATTAGATTACCAACTTGCATCACACCTTGATCGATTCGCACAGCTCCGAACCAAACAATCGCGATATTCGTAAAGTTCATAATTATTAGCATGAATGGAAAAACATAAGCCATGATTTTATTCACTTGAATTCCAGTATCACGATACGCTTCATTTGCTTTATTAAACCTAGCTTTCTCAAAATCGACTCGATTAAAGGCTCTGACCACTCGTGTTCCAACGAGTGTTTCTCTTAGAAGGAGGTTTAAACGATCTGTGCGTTTTTGAAGCTTACCAAATAGCGGTATCGCTTTGCGTGAAATGAAAAAAATAACTAAACATAAAATGGGTAAAGCAGCTAAAAACACTAGCGAGAGTTTTGCATCTCGAGTAACAGCTAAAATAATCCCTCCGACTAGCATTAACGGTGCTCGCGTCATCATACGTAGCATCATATTGATAACATCTTGAACCTGTTTAATATCATTCGTGGTCCGTGTAATTAAAGAAGCGGGTCCTATTTTTTCATATTCTTGTAAAGAAAAGTTCTCAACCTGAACAAACAGTTTACGTCTGATATCTTTCCCAAACCCTAAAGCCGCTTTTGAAGCAAAATATGTTACGGTTATCGTTAAAAGCACCGCAACCACAGAACAAACAATCATCCAACCTCCAGTTTGCATGATAAACGGAATGTCATTATTAACGATACCTACATCAACCACATCAGCCATTAACGTAGGTAAATACAGTTCTAGTAGTGTTGCCGCTAAGGTTAGAATAAGAACGGCAACAATCGATAGATAATAAGGTTTTAAATATTTAAGGATTGATAACATTAAACGATTCCTCTTCTCTCTTACAATCTAGTTAACTCTCCAAGCCTGAATACACGCTAATTATTTGATACAAACTTATAAATACTTTCTTGTTATTAAGGATTACAACACAAAAGCAGTAAGTATAATCCCTTCTATACTTTATCCGATTTATTAAATAAACTCAAAGTTTTCATTGTATCTTTTTTACATAAAAAATGGACGTTATCATTGCGATAACATCCATCCGTTTATTCAGTTGATTAACTCTTATCTTTGTTCTCCAAGCACTAATGTTCCTGATTCTTCTTTAACTGAGAAGAGAACTGGTCGTTCGTTTGGAGAACGATTGGGTGAATGAATCGTCAGTAATAACTCGTCCTGAAAGCTTCTAAACAACATACCATGTCCACCATTTTCTCCAAATAACGGTGTTTCATCATGATCCCATGGTCCAAGAATGCTACCTGTCGTTGATCGAGAAATTCCAATTGCATACCCATTATCACCGATACTTGACCAGAGCATTAAGAGTACTCCTTGTGAATTCTTATAGAGGTATGGGCCATCCGTCACATAATTTTTATCCCCTCTCGTCCACTTTGCATTAGACGCGCTAAATAATGTGACGGGTTCACCGCTGGCTTTACTTAAACAAGATGAGAGTGGTATGGCGCAAATAGTACCATCCTCAATTTGTAGCCATTCATGGCAAAAAATCATCCAAGGATTGTCCAATTCATCTATGTATAATGTCCCATCAAGACATTCCCAGTCTTTTGGTGTGACTGGATCGTCAGTTAATAGGGTAAAAGGACCGACTGGTTTATCCGCTACCAATACCTGTGTCCCTCGACACCTATCTTCAGATTTAAATGAAGCAAACATATAATAGCGTCCTTGGTAAAAATATACTTCCGGAGCCCAAAAATGACGATCTGCCCAAAAGTTTTTATATGGTCTATATGCCGGATAAGGTCCATCCCAATTCGTTAAATCCTTACTCGTATACACATCAAACCCAGTAGCTGTTCCTTCCCAAACATTGTCATCGGTGGTACCGAATAAATAGTAGGTCTGTTCGCTCGCAACGGGAAGAATAAACGGGTCTCTAATTCGAATCTCATCATTTTTTAACATTGTGCACCTCAATTATTTTTGAATCGGATATGCCATCGTCGACATTAAACCAAGCTCATTTTGAGTGGAATCTAGACGACTATATTGAACAATAATTGGTAAGTCACTTTCAACTTCAATGGCGTAAGGAACGGCATTCGGAATCTTTTCCCCTGCTTTTTCAAGTGAGCTCGTACGAATATGATTTGTTCTTTTTCCAGCAACCACAACAGAAATATTCTCAATCGGATCGCGATCTTCAAAATAAATGGTAATGTTAAGGTGTACTTCTTCTTTATTACAATTAAGTACACAAATAGATTCATGACTAATTAAATCTCCCGAACTAATCGGAGGAATATACCCATCCGGAATATACCAAAGCGTTTCACCTTTTTTAAGATTGTTCATATTAATTACCACCTTTGTTTTATATTAGAGTTTTCTTATTAATCAATTCGGTTGGCGTGTATCCGGTATACTTTTTAAAAGTAGTGGTAAAGTAAGCAGGATTCACATAGCCTACCTTTTCGGATACCTCATAAATTAAATGGTTTCCACCTTGAATCATTTTCTTCGCTTTTTCCATTCGTACTCTCGTAATGTAGTTTTTAAATGGCTCACCAACAATTTTCTTGAAAATTTGTCCCAAGTAATTCCTCGATATAAATAATTCATCAGCAATTTCCTGGAGAGTAATATTATCACTCAAATGGGTTTGGACATAATCAATCATTTGCTCGACTAGTTGTCTATGCTTCATATTTTCATCCCATTGTTGATGATGACATACATGATTGGCACTTTCTTTAAAGTATTGAGCAATTTCCTCCCATGATTCTTTCTGTGTCAAATCGCGATACAAATCGAAATTATCTGAGAACATATCATGAATACGGATGCCAATATCATAAAGTGAATAAGTCATGATGGTCCACATTTCAATTCCTATTTGAATGGCCACAGCTTTGTTATATGGCTGTTTTGCAGCCTTTTCAAAGAATTGGTCAATTACTTCACATGCCGCTTTCTCATCTGCATACCGAATTGATTCAGCCAGCTTCTGATTGGCTTCCATCGACTCTGACCATAGGGTACGTTGCTCGGAATTGACTAAACTCAACTCCGGCACTTGCTCAATGGTTAATGGTTGTTCCGCTTTGTTAAATGAACTCTTCGACAAAGAATACATTGCTTCCTTCATAGATTCGTCTAATTCACTCCAGTTGGTTTTAATTCCACCAATACTTAGCGATGTAGTAACATTTAAATACGTGTTCATACTAGTTTCAATCAAGGATATGAGCTTATCAAGCTTATCCGTAACTCCATCGGCATCTGCATCAAAATGAATACATAAAACCGCTTGATAGCTATGAAGCTCAATAAAATGAAAATCATCAAAGTAAGGAGATGTTGTTTCTTTGATAATATTACTGGCTGCAAATCGAAATAAATACCAATTGGTTTGATATAGAGTGGATTGTTCCAAGCTCTCATCATAGGTAATGGAGACAACAACATGATGTTTATTTTTCCAATTATCAGTGATAAGTTCGATCGTTTTTGGTAAATTAAATAGATTAGCCGTACCTGTAACAAGTGACTTCAACCATTCTTTTTCAGCTACTGGCTCATAAAGCTTCACCTTTTCACGAAGCTCAACGTATTCCAACTTTTCCATATTTTCTTGTTCGAGTCGATTGATTAAGCTTTGAAGGACGTCTTTAATTGTTTGGGGTGATGCTGGTTTTGATAAATAATCATCAATACCAAGTCTCATTGCCTGGCGTGCATGCTCAAATTCACTGTAGCCACTCAAAATAATAACCTTGCCATCAAATTCTCTTTCCCTTAACTCTTGAATCATCTCAATTCCATTCATGACAGGCATATATATATCAGTAATAACAATATCAGGATTTGTCTCTTCGATAATTTCAATACCTTCTTCGCCATTTTTTGCTTCTCCAACCCATTCACAATTGAACTCATCCCAAGGGATAATATTTTTCATTCCACGTAGAACTTTTTCATCATCATCAATAATGACAACTCTCCACATTACATTCACTCCTTTTAAAACAAATTTTCCCTTGATTTCTATACTCTATTTTATTTGAAGTTGAAAAATTATTAGGTAGGGTAGTATTCTTCTAGCTTATAGTCCTTGTATTTAATATTCTCTTTATCGCGAATTTTGGGAATACATATAGTTGCTATCGCTCCACCAGACTTTCGGTTTTCAATCGAGACGCTAGCATCATTGCTAAAATAAAGATCCAATCGCTCTTGAACATTGACAGTACCGTAACCACCAGTGTCCATTTTTTCTTTTATTACGTTTTTGTCACTTTTCAGACCGCTTCCGTTGTCGATAACCTTAAATTCTATTGTATCGTCTAATTCTAACACTTCGATTATGATATTCCCTTCTCTTTGGTCATGAAAGCCATGAATAATTGAATTTTCAACAAAAGGTTGTAACGTTAATTTGGGAATAAAATAATCGCTTACACTTTCTGGTGCATTAATCTTATAGGAAAGTCTCTCTCCCATTTGGATTTTTTGAATTTTTAAATAGTATTCTAAATATCTTAACTCATCATAAATTGAAATAATGTTCTCACCTTTTGAAAGGCCAATTCGCAACATGTTTCCAAGTAATTCAAGCATACGACTCATATCCTCATCACCACGCTCTAGGGCACTCCAATTTAATTGGTCAAGAGTGTTATATAAAAAATGAGGGTTAATATTTGCTTGTAATGCTTTTAATTCAGCTTCTCTATGCCTACGATGTTGTTCGATTAAAGACTGATACAGCATATTGCTTCGGTTAATTAACTCACGGTATCCATTGTATAACTGTCCGAATTCGTTACGGTAATCCGTAGGAAGTTCCGTTGAGATATCTTGTTGCGGGAAGCGCTTTAAAACTCGGGTTAAATCAAGAATCGGGTCCGTAAACTTTTTCGTTAAATATAGAGTCCCTAAAAACGCAGTGAGGATGCAACCTATCCCTATTAAAGCTAAAACTCCTGTTAATACCTTACTCCCTGCCGTTAGTTCTTCATATGGAGTTATCTCCATAATCGTCCAGTTTGTTGAAGGAATGAGTGTGGTGACAACAATATGTTCTGCCTTTTGCTCAACTTGATGCATCCGACTTCGTTGTTCTTGAATATTTAAGGCGCTCTCCTCAACAAACGCTAGAAAATCATCTTCTAATGGAACTGAATTTGAATTTGCGATAACAGTTCCTGTACTATCTAATAGAAGCAAATTTGATTCATAGTTTGTACGAATTAACCAATCTTCTAGTAAAGTTGAATCGATATTAAGAATGAGGATAGCTTCTAATTCTCCACGAACGGAATAAACATTTCTAGACAGACTAGCAACATCAATGTCGGCAATTCCTTGTGAAGGAATGATTCGCTTTCCAATCCAAGCATGTGTTCTATTTTTAATTTGCTCATTCCACTCTTTATCCTCTATCACTTCAAGAGGATAATATTGAATGGGCTGATTTAACACATTATTAGGTGGGCGCTCCATGTAAACCTCAATCGAGTGTAGTCCTGGAACACTATATATATAATTTGAAAAGTCTTGAGATAGCGCTGAGAAGTACGTCCTCCTAGTATAAGGATCATCGGTTACTCGCAGAGCATCTTGAAACACTTTCTGTCTTGACAAAACAATAGAAATATCATCAAAATAATCTAAATTTCGATTTAAATCTTCCGTCAAGAGCGCAAGATTTTCTTTTTGGAATTCTGTTGTTGTCGATATCATTTGGTCCACAGAATAGCGGTAGGTTACCATTATAATAATCGTCAAGAATATTATAAAAAAAAGAAAAAAGCTACCAAAAAAGATATGACGTATTCGATATCGTTTAAATAAGCCCAATGTTTAGACCAACCTTTCATCACCATAACTTGCACGAAAAACGATTGACGATTTATAGTTTCTCATTAGCTATTATACCATAATGATACATGCTAAATACGAACACATCCTATTCGGTTTTTACAGTTTGCTTCTCAATTTTATCAAAAATTCTCAAACAAAAATGCATGATAATGATAATAGGGATGCTTACCAGGTAAAAAATGATAAACCCTGGAAATGTACCGTATATGACAGCAAGGACAGCTAAGATAACAACAAAAACAATAAAATAATGCAAATTAGCTAAACCTATTAAAAAGGAATGGCGAAAAGTTTCCCTAATGGTTAGACGGTAATGTGAGAAAACTGGAAAAGAAAACATGACAATAACCCCAAAAACAAAGGCTACACCAATTAGTAAAATCCTGATAAAGAATGCATTATTCATTTCATTGATAATTCCGCTACTTAAAAATAATAAAATTCCACCCGACAAAATAATAATCCCTAACGCATTCGCGCGGATAAAGTCCTTTTTATAAATGGAAAGAAATGTACGAAAAAGAGGCACATCACTGTCTGGTGAGATGAGAATTTTACGGATGACACCAAATGCCGCTGTCGTTGCAGGAGCCCACCCAAATATACCTAAACCAATCACCGTAAATAAAATCCAAAGAAAATTAACAAGCGCTAAATGCATAAACCATTCTGCAATTTTAAAGGTTCCATCCGTTAGTTTACGAAACAATAAAATCTACCCCCTTTTCCTATATTTCTGCAATAAATGAAAGGTGAGTCACCCGAAATCGAGTGACCCCCTGTCATTTAAGCATTCGTTTGTTTCCCTTGTCTTAACACATGAGAGAAAAATGCGAGGGCAAGACCTTGTCCCCATCCTTCAATACGCTTTTTGGACGTCGTACGATAGCCTTCTGCACTATTCATAACAGCCGTACCAGTTGAAACATCAAGAACTGTCCCTCTCTCATCAACCTTTTTCAATAAACCATCCAAAGCTTTTTGTGCAGCCTTGAATGTTTTAGGTGTATTCGCGCCTCTTAAAACTAACGCAGCAGCAATTCCAGCAGATCCAGATGTTTCTTCATACGATTCTGGCTCTGTCAAAATAGTATGCCATAATCCATTTTCGGATTGAAGTTGTATTAATGCACTCAATTGGTCGCGAATTGAACCATTAATCTCCATAAATGAAGGTTCTTTTACATCAATTTTTCCGAGTACAGCCGCCATGGTATAAGCTGCCCAAGCGTTTCCTCGCGCCCAAAATATACTTGACATGTTATTACCCTGAAGATTATCCCAGCCATGATAGTACAAATTAGTTTTCTGATCTTGTAAATACTTTTCATGACCATGGAATTGTCTTAATCCATCATTCGTGTATTCAGGATTATCTAATGATTCCCCCATCCGAATGAGAAAATAACCCGCCATAAAGAGTGTATCTATCCAAGCCTGTTCAGGAAAAACAGAAACCCCTCCTCCAACTGTATGTTGGAGGACACCTTCTGCAAAACGAGGTGCATCATGAATTAAATAGTCGGCCTTTTTTATAGCTAGGTCAAGGTACTTCTCTTCACCTGTTTCCTCGTATAACGTTAATAACGTATGACCCATGGATACGATATTAACAGACATTGGTGGTAGTCCATACTCAATATATTCATCAACCCATTCTTTCAATTGCAGTAAATACTTCTCGTTTTTGGTAGCTTTATAAGCTGTACATACTCCATAAAAAGCTACCCCTGCTGGCCAGTCCCACGTATGGTCCATTTCAAACGTTCGCTCAACAATTCTGTCAATGACTTGTATTAGCTCTTTTTCATCATAAACTAGAGACTTCAACATTCATTCCTCCTCTTGTTGATATTATTTGAGACCTGTTGTTGCAATACCTTCTACCAGATACTTCTGGAAAAAAGCAAACAAGAGAAATTGAGGTAAAAGCGACAAAGATGACATCGCCAGTAATGGTCCCCAACTTGTGTTTCCATCTGCATCCATAAAATTTCGTAAACCTAATGTTACTGTTTGCAAATTGATATTGTTTAGATAGATTAATTGTGAAAGAAAATCGTCCCATGACCACATAAAAGCAAAGATTGCTACTGTTACTAATGCTGGTTTTAATAGAGGGAGAATAATTCTTGTGAAAACACTAAAGGTCGAGCATCCATCGATAATAGCTGCTTCATCAAGTTCTCTTGGTATCCCTCTAATAAACTGAATAAGCAAGAAAATAAAGAATGGCGTTCCTCCTAAAAATGCAGGAACAATTAATGGAAGAAACGTATTGACCCAGCCCAGATTATGGAACAAAATATATTGCGGAATAAGAGTAATTTGTACTGGAAGCATTATCGTTGCCATTAGACAGCCAAATAGTATTCCTTTAAATTTAAAATTCAAGCGCGCAAAGCCATAAGCTACAATACTCGAAGATACAATTGTTCCGATTACCACGAGAGAAGTGACAATCAAGGAATTTTTGAAAAAGATGTCAAATCCAGTGCGACCGAAGCCTTGCCACCCGACTGGATAGTTTGACCATACAAATTCACTTGGAATTAATGATAACGTTTTACTAAATATCTCGGTGGCAGGCTTTAATGAACCAGAGAACATCCAAAGAATCGGATATATCATCACAAAACCAAAAGCAATAACAAACAGATAGTAAATTAAATCTGAAATTCTACTACGTTTCTTTTTCATGTTATTTTCCTCCTTCAGATTCGTAGTGAACCCAATACTTAGAAGTTTTAAAGAGAATTAATGTAATTATACCTATTAAAATGAGAATCAACCAAGCCATTGCTGAGGCATAACCCATACGTAAGTATTCAAATGCAACTTCATATAAATAAACTGCATAGAATAGCGTAGCATCAAGTGGCCCCCCGCCAGTAATTAAGTAAGCTTGGGTAAAGGTCATGAAACCACCAATTGTTTGCATAATTAAATTAAAGAAAATAACTGGTGTTAACATTGGAAGTGTAATTTGCAGGAATTGCGTAAATTTATTTGCTCCATCTACGCTAGCTGCTTCGTATAACTCGCCAGGTATTTGTCGTAACCCAGCTAAAAAGATAATCATTGGTGAACCAAATTGCCAGATAATCAATAATACTAAGACAGATAGGGCGGTATCTGGATTCCCAATCCAATTCATTGTTGGTAAACCAATCGATTCCATAAGACCATTGATAGCACCAGTGCGTCCGAACATTTGTCTCCAAACAACCGCAATAGCAACACTACCTCCAATAATCGATGGGATGTAGTAAACCGTTGTAAACAATCCCGTCCCTTTTCTTCCCGTATTAAATAGCATTGCTAAAAATAACGCAAACGCCAGTTTTAAAGGTGTTGAAATAAAGACGAATATTAAAGTGACTTTCATTGACTGCATAAAGCGTGGGTCACTCGTTAAGATTTTAGTATAGTTATCAAACCCTACCCAACCTGCAGTGGAAAGCATGTCATAATTGGTAAACGATAAGTACAATGAAGCGATCATTGGACCAATGATTAAAGCTAGGAAACCTACTAGCCATGGTGATATAATTGCGTACGCCGTTAAGTTTTCTTTAAATGCCTTTTTACGACGTTGTTTTTTTGCTGCCACGTCACTAACTTCTGTTTTTGTTAATTCTTTATCCATCACTTCTAACCTCCTTTATATCTAGTATAGAAGTTTATACTCTTCATCTATACTGTAAGTGCTTACAACAATTATAAGACGTGTGTCATAATTGTTGTAGAGTATAAAAGTTAAATATCTTTTTAAAAACAACGAAATTACACAATTGTTATATAAATTAAGAATAAACGGTGTTTAATAGTCCAAAAGCCACACATAACAATAGGAGTACAACAAAACCCCCTTCACACGAAGGGGGTTTATCGCTATTTCAATTATAAATTATTGTAAAACTGCTTCTGCTTCTCCACGGAATTGTTCTGCGGCATCTTCAGGAGAAATTCTATCGTACTTAAGTAACTCAATCATACGTAAGAATGCACCACGAACTTCAGATTCACCAGCTGGTGGTAGTGGATTTGCAGGGCTTGTGTAGTCTTCAACCAACTCTAAATAGTCGAACGTTGCTTTTACAGGACCCTCAACCATCCCAGCTAAGTGCTCACGAACTTCAGATGAGATTGGCACACCACGGTCAGCACGTAAAATTTCATTTGCTTCTAAACTATTAGTGAAGAAGTCAATGAACTTCGCTGCAGCTTCTTGTTGTTCAGAATGAGATGAGATTGAGAAAGACATACTTGGACGTATCCAGTTCCCCTTCTCTCCACCTTCTAATGTAGGAAGAAGTCTCAAACCTAAAGTATCTTCTGTTTGTTGAGCAGCACCAATGATTTGATTACTTGCAGCTGTCTGAATAGCTGCTGAACCTTCACCTACCATTGATTGACCACCCTCAACATACTCCATTGAAATGTCATGTGAAGGAGCCGCTCCACTATTCACCATATCTTGAACAAAAGTTAAATACTCAACTAAAGTTTCATCACTATAATTAAAGCCAGTACCATCTTCATTAAACAAAGACTCACCTTTTTGACGAGCATATACTGTAAACAATTCTAATTCAGCATTCGCAAAGTCATAGCCGAAAAATTCGCCTGAAGCAGACTCACTAATTCCAAGCATTGCTTCTTTTACATCGTCATAAGTGTAACCAGGCTCAAATGTGACGCCATGTTCTTCAATTAATGTCTCATTCACAATCGCAGCTAGTGCATTAGCACCTAATGAAACCGCAAGCACTTCATCGTTAATGGTATTAATTTCTTGATAAACATCTTCAACATTTTCTAAGTTAATCGTTCCATCTTCAATAAAAGGTGTTAAATCAATTAGTAAATCACGAGAATTATACTCATTCATTTTTGAATTATCCATGTTGACAATATCCGGAAGATTGTTACCCGCCGCTTGCGTGTTTAATCTTTCCCAATAACCATCCCAACCTGTGAATTCAGGCTCAACTTTGATGTTTGGATATTCAGCTTCGAAAAGCTCGATAGCTTCAAGAGTCATGTCATGACGCTCTTGGCCTCCCCACCATGCGACACGAATTGTCACTTCACCTTCTGCTGCTGGCGCTTCATCGTCGCCATTATCAGCAGGAGTATCTGTATCTTCATTTCCTCCGCTACAAGCAGCGATAACAAAAATAGATGCTAACATTAGCAACATAAGTTTAAATTTCATTTTCATACATTTTTCCCCCTAAATATATTTGTAAGTGCTTACAACCTAATTATAGGGGTTATGTTAACCAGTTTATAGATGTTAAATGTTAAAAAAATATAAAAAAACACGAAAATCTCTTATAAATGCATTGATTTAGTGAGCATCTGTGAGAATGATTTTCAAGTATTTTTTAATCTACTCATGTATTAAACCTCGTCCCTCTGATTCTATCTAAAATAAAAACCCTTCTAGTAGAATGTAAGACCACTCTTAATGAGATGATTTTACACTTTCTACTTGAAGGGGAACTATTATTATTCCAACTAATACCTATTTAATATATACAGTTTCCGTTTCTTTCATCATTTCCTCAACTTTTAATGGCTTATTCTCTTTGCTTGAACGCCAAACACCTTCACCGACAGCAATGGAGTAAGCTCCCGCCTCTGCCCCCGCCAAAATTTCGTAAGGACGATTCGGGTCAACTCCCATAAAAATGTCTTCTTGTAATAGTGGATCTCCCCCACCATGTGTTCCTTCACCTTGGACAACATGAATGCTCTCCTTCGCACCGAATAAAGGAAAATAATCAATTGTTTGTTCTGGGACAGGGAAAGGAACTCGACTTAATTCATGAAACTCCTGTGTTTCAATTCTTCCTTTTGTACCATTAATCGCAAGTCGGTACCCCTCAAATGGGACAGAAAAGTTTATGGAGTAGCTTAAAAAAGCACCCTTATCATATTTTACTGAAGCGACATACGTATCCTCAATCTCTATCTCGTTATCAAAAATACAGGCATCTGGACGATAGTTTGTGTAGCTTTGCTCAGATTTTTCAATTCCTTCAGAGAGAACATGATCGTCTTTGACAGCTCCCGCTTGGCTACGGCTATTCCATCTCATGTAATACCCACACTCTGGCTTTTCATTACAGGTTCCACAATAACGATTGTCAGTTGGACTTGGGTTAAGCTCTCCGTCTTTTCCAAAGTAATTTAACGCCCCATAAGCGAATACCTCTTCTGGTTTTTGATCGATCCACCAGTTAACTAAATCAAAATGGTGAGTCGATTTATGAATAGAGAGTCCTCCAGAGAATTCTCTCTTACGGTTCCAACGTTTGAAATAACTAGCTCCATGATACGTATCAATATACCAATTCAAATCTACTGATGTTACACGTCCAATTTTGCCTTCTAAAATCATTTCTTTTATTTTACGATGAAAGGCATTATAACGGTAGTTAAAAGCGACAATGACCTTTCCCTTACTTTTCTTTTCTGCTTCCATGACCTTTTTAGCATCTTTCACTGTTGTAACCATTGGTTTTTCAGTAATAACTGTAAGATTGTGCTCCAAGCCTTTTAAAATATAGTCGATATGTGTATCATCACGACTTGTGACAATGACTGACGTTGGATTTGTTTCTTCAATCATCTGATCAAACTGGTTTGTTTTATAAGCAGGAAGATTAACCAATTCCGGAAACCTTTCTTTACAAATCTCAATCCGACGTTCATCAGTATCTAGCAAACCAACAATTTCATTCTGTTCTGAAAACTTATTGATAACAGGATTAATAAACATTCCCAATGCTCGATTACTCACACCACAAACCACAATTTTATTCATCCATTTCTCCTCCTGATACTTTATCTTTAACAACGTTGTTATTATATTTTAGTAATCTACTACTTCATTTGTCAATACTAACTTCTTCTCTTTGTTGTTCTTAGAAATAGAAAATTAATAATTGAAAGAGGGGTAGAAGCTTGAACTATCCCTCATTTAAAGCATTGATTTATTTAAATAAATTCATTCATCCGAAACCATGATTCACAATTAGCTGTCCAAGAACTAACATGTGCATCTTCTGCTGCCATCCCTAAGCCATGCCGTCCTTTAGAGTAGACATGCAAATCAAATAATACGTCGTGTTTCCGTAATGCTTTAGCAAACTCCAAACTATTTTCAACTGGGACAGATGCATCATCGGAAGTATGCCATAAAAACGTTGGAGGCGTCTCTGCTGTCACCTGATATTCGCTACTAAGCTTTTTAATCATTAATTGTTCAGGTTGTTCACCTAGCAGATTTGTGCGTGAACCTTCATGCATAAAAGGTTCTTCCATTGTTATTACAGGATAGCAAAGTAACAATAGATTAGGCCGACTGGACATAGTCTCAATCGGATCTTCTTCCAATGAATTTCCATAATCAAATGACGTACCTGCAGTTGATGCAAGATGACCTCCTGCAGAGAAACCAAGCACAGCTAATTTTTCTGGGTTAATTTGGTATTTGCTCGCATTATAGCGAATTGTCCGAATTGCTCGCTTGACATCAAGTGTAGCGCAAGGATATTGGTATGGAGCGACTCGATACCTTAGGACAAATGCGGAAATGCCAATTGAATTTAACCATTTAGCTATCGGTTCTCCTTCGTGGTTTGCTCTTCTACTATATCCTCCTCCCGGACAGATGAGAACGATAGGATGATTCTCTCCTTTTAGTAAATATGGGATAATCGCGGGCTTATCCTCTTCCGTTGTCCCTTTTGAAAAAGGAGCTTCTGTTGGCCAAAGTAGTATTTCCATTTAACTCAACCTTTCACATAGATTTATTGCATATCTGGAATGAACGCTGTGACAATTAATAGCTTTTGAAACTTCTCTTTTTACTTTTGCATCCACCCTTATTAAAAGATATTTATGACTATATACAACAAGAATGCTATTTGACCTGCAAGAATTTTTAGTAATTAGAAACCTATTCTCGTTTAGTTCTGCATTCTTAACCTTTCGACTTATTTATTAATTAAGAATAGCTTCAGCCTCTTCACGGAATTGCTTGGCTGCATCTTCTGGTGAAATTCTATCATATTTAATTAATTCGACTAGTCTAAGGAATGAACTTCTAACTTCAGACTCTAGCGTATCAGTTGGACTTGTATAATCTTCTACCAACTCAAGGTAGTCAAATGTAGCTTTACAGGACCCTCAACAATTGATGCGAGGTGCTCACGTACTTCTAAAAAAATTGGAACACCACGATCTGCCCTTAACATTTCATTTGCTTCTATACTATTAGTGAAGAAATCAATAAATAATGCGGCAGCCTCTTGTTGCTCTGAATGTTTGAGAATGACATACTTAAACACGAAACTTTGTTACCTAACAAAAGGGGACGCTGACAAATGAATATAATTTGGGATAGTTTGACTCTTTTATTAAAAACAGATAAGCTTTAGAATGGTACTTATTCTAAAGGAGATGAATGATTTGACGAAAAATAAATTTTTCAGGTCTGGGATTGTTTATTTTGTAGCCTTACTTATTTGGATTATTTTTATGGTCGTAGCTAGTGCATTCACATTAATTGATTTTGTCATTTGTGGCGTTCTACTCTACCTAGGAATTAAAAATTATTCTCAGTATAAAAAGTCAGATCATACAAGATAATTTGAAGTATTAGGACTGTCCAAACATTTAAAAATTCTTCGAGAATTATAGATGCAAAGGAATTTTGGGACAGTCTCTTCATTACACACGTAAAAGATTATTTAACCTAATATTAGGAAGCTCTTGAATTCCTTCAACAATTAATTTAGCAATCTCAAATGCTCCGTATTCACTAAAATGTGTATTGTCTTTTGTACCTTCAGGAAGATTTTTATACTCATTCGGTTCTAACCACATAAAGACCTTCTTCGTTTCTTCCAGTCCTAATTCTTCAAAAAGATTCTTGCTTTTTTCAGCTAAATCAATCAAAGGGGTATTGCTATATTGTGCAACCTGTTTCATCGCTTCAGGATAATCTCCATGAGTATTAACAATGTTTTCATCATTATTAAATACTCGCCTATGCATTGGAGTAATTAATACTGGTTTTGCGCCTCGTTCTCTTGCTCCTTCTATATACTCCATCAAATATTGTTGATACGTTGTAAATGGTTTCGTCCCTCCCTCATTCTCTTTTTCATCATTATGAGCAAACTGAATAAATAAATAATCATTTGGCTTTATAGTTTTCCAAATTTGCTCTAAACGTCCTTCTTCAATAAAGCTCTTGGAGCTTCTGCCAGAACGCCCGTGATTAGACACTAGTATGTCAGCCGTTAGAAATGATGGTAAAACTTGTCCCCACCCTGTAAACGGATACTGACTTGACGCTTGATCCACGACTGTAGAATCTCCAGCCAGATATATAGTTGGTAACTCATCTACTTGTTTTACTTCAATTTGGAGAATGACTGAATTTTCTCCCAAAAAGGCTAAATAAAGTCGACCAGAAGTAATACTCACGGCGAAGCTCTGACAGACTTTATCCCCTGCTTGTGTTCTTACTTGCTTGAGCATTCTTTGACCTGCTCCAGACACTACGGTTGTAGTTGCTACTTTATCGTTACACCCAAACGTAATCCTAACCTGATAATGCCCATTAGGTAAATCAACTACAAATGTCGGTTCAGATAAGCGACTGTAATTGCCAGGATAAGAATCTTTTTTATCTTCATCTTCTGATGGAGCTGTCTCAAATAGAAAGCCATACCCTATTTCGCTCGAATAACGACTATCAACCTTTATTACAACGTTGTTATTTCCGTATAAAAAGCTAAAATCACTTAATAACATCGATAATCCTCCCTTTCGTAAACAAGTTTAATAGCATGGTAAGCCGTATCTATCATACCAAAAGAAAGTTACTTCTGTTACTAAAATGATTATGTTGGTTTCGACTTTTCCCAAAAAATTAATTCACTCCTATATCGCTACCCTAATTTCCCTAAAATTCTACAAAAATCTCCACAAACTGACAATGATCTGTGCTATTATTAATTGATTCTATATGATAAACAGTGAGAAACCGTGAAATTCTAAGTATTTCTTACTATATATGGGTAAAGTCACTGTCTTTGCTATCTAGAACAATTATCGAACATCATGAGGAGGACTTTTATTTTGAAATCGATTAAGACTAGGCTTGTTTTATTTTTTACTCTACTTATTTTGTTAACATCTATTGGTCTAGGCACTGTCGCCATTATTAACAGTACAAAATCTATCAGTTCTGAAGCTGAAAAAGGGATAACAAGTGCAGCCGTGGAAAATGCTAAATTCATATCCGCTACTTTAACACAAGAAATGAAGTACATTGAAGCAATGTCTGAAAATGAAATTGTCACAGATGATACCCCGCTAGAAGAAAAAATTGCTTTTTTTGAAGAAATCGCAGACAGAAGTGGCTACCATTCTTTTGCTTATGCTGACACTAGTGGACAGTCTATTACATTTAACTCCCGAGCTACAGTACTTAATGTGAGTGATCGTACTTACTATCAAGAAGCACTTACAGGAAAATCGACTGTTTCTGATGTAATGAAAAGTTCAGAAAGTGGCGAACAAATCATCATATATGCAGCCCCAGTGATTAGAGATGGAAACATCACCGGTGTATTTTATGGCAGAAAAAGTTCAAACGACTTAATAGATATTGTTAATAACATTGAATACGCTGGTCATCAATCCGCTCGAGGTTTTATCGCAAAACGTGATGGTACCTTTCAAGCTCACCCCGAATCAATATTAGTAGAAATGGAGCTTAATATCCTTGCAATGGATGAGATTCAAGCAGAACCTGCTGAGAATGATACATCCGAGCAAACACAAGAAGAAGACCAGTCACTTGATGAATTAGTAAAACTATTTGAAGAAAAAATTCAGTACGGTGAAGTTGGCTTTGGAGAACACAGCTTTGCTGGAGATAAAATATTAGTTGGTTTCTCACCAATCGAAGGCACGGATTGGGTAAATGTTATCGAAGTGGACAAACATGAATTATTTGCTGTATTGAATGATTTGAGAAATGGGTTAATCCTTATCACACTCATTTTTACTCTTGTTGGTATTGTTATCACATATTTATTAAGTAACTCTATTAGTAGACCCCTAGTAGCAGTAACAGAGGCAATTGAAAAGTTATCAAATTACGACCTTACTTTAGAGCATAATAGAATATTAGAAAAGCAAAAAGAACGAAAAGATGAAATTGGCCATATAACAAATTCATTATCCACAATGCGGATAAACTTTGTTAAACTCATCCAATCCACGGGGGACATTTCTGAACAAGTTTCGGCATCCTCTCAGCAATTAACAGCTACTAGTCAACAATCGGCAAATGCAGCGAGCGAAGTTGCCAGTGCCATTGATGATATTGCTGCAGGTGCGAACGATCAAGCTACTGATACTGAAAGAGGAGCATCACAAGTACAAGAGTTAGGTGAATTAATCGAGCAAGATCGATATTACGTTAACTTATTAATTACCTCCACAGAAAAAGTAAGTCATTTAAAAGATGAAGGACTTGGAAGCTTAAATGATTTAATTGAGAAAACAGATTTAAATACAAGGTCAGTTAAGGAAATAAAAGATATCATACTGAATACAAATGATAGCACCGAAAAAATCGCTTCGGCAAGTCAAATGATAAGAAGTATTTCTGACCAAACAAATTTATTAGCCTTAAATGCAGCAATTGAAGCTGCCAGAGCTGGTGAAGCCGGCAAGGGCTTTGCTGTAGTTGCAGATGAAGTACGAAAGTTGGCAGAACAATCAAATGAATTTACTGAAGAAATCGTTGGAATCATTCAAGAGTTAACTAGCAAATCAGAGCACGCTGTCAAAACAATGGATATAGTTGATCATAATACAAGCTCTCAATCTTCCAGTCTTGCTATGACAAATGAAAAGTTTGTTGGCATCTCGGCAGCTATCGAAAACATGAAAGAAGGAATGAATAATATTATCCATTCAAGCAAAAGCATGGAAGAGAAAAAAGAGGAAATTATTAATCTTATTAATAATCTTTCTGCGATATCCGAAGAAAATGCTGCGAGCACTGAGGAAGCTTCTGCTGCTGTGGAAGAACAAACATCTTCTATAAGTGAAATCGCTAATTCAAGTGAAGAACTGGCTAAGCTAGCAGAGATGATGCAAGCAAGCATCTCCAAATTCAGATTATAAAAATCAGTTAAAACCGTATGAAATCACCAATTATGGTAATTTCATACGGTTTATTTTTTATTCCGATTCTAACGTAATGGATTCAGTCAAAAAGGAGGAGCCATTACTATAGAAACGAGGATCATAGATTCCAATAGTTTCTTCGTTAGCTACAACAACAACAAATGGTGACCATTCGTTTAGAACGGCTGCCCTTGGATTTTCTTCAAATAACCTTTCTAGGTCAGCATTCTTTGCGGAATACAATGTTTCTACTAACTTCCCTTTGCTCCATACCGTCTTTTCATAAATAGATATGCTCTCCTCTGATTTCGCAATGACGGAGAAATGTCCAGGAATAAAATCGGCTGAAAGTTCAACTTGCTCAAATTTTTCATCAAATTGATATTGAATGATAGCTCCCTGTAAACTTTGTAATCCGATATGCATCAGAATAACTATCCATACCCCTCTCCAGACCTGATACCGAAGAAGATTTTTCCTGAGTTTTATTAATAAGAAGCCTATCAGTATAATTCCCCAAATAATAAAGTCAACAATGGAGATAAAGCCAAGCGTGATACGAGCCGTTGAGAAAGGTTCAAGTAACCCTGTTCCCCATGTATTAAGTGCATCTGTACCGTCATGAATGAGAACATTCAACCATGCCAGGTGAAAAATAATAGCATCTTTTCGTTTCCAAATTAAAATGGCTAGACCATAAATAATAATAGCCCAAATTGGCGTGAGAAATAGTGAGTGAGTGAGTCCACGGTGCCACATTTGTCCCATAATTCTACCTGTCTCGCTAAGGTTAGCAACAATATCTATATCTGGTATTTGTGAACCAACAACCGCAGAGAATAATAGCGCTCGTTTAGTGTGAGCATCGATATTTTCTTTTTTTATTGCCCCGTATGTGGTTAATCCGAGTAAGGTATGTGTAATTGTGTCCATCTTTCTCCTCTTTTTTCGCTTTTATCAAATCATAGCCGACTTTTGGTGCGCTGCCAATGTATAAATCCTATAAAAAAAGCCAAGCACATTTTTGCTGGCTTTTTCGACAACAACTTGCCGTCATTATTGAATTGTATTGTACCAAGTTGTAGCTTGGTCTACTTCTTCTCTAGTTAGTTGATGACCGCCTTCTGTCCAAAAATCAGTAACATCAGAACCTGCTTCACGCAAGTTATCAATCAACTCTTTTGTCTCTGTTTCAGGAATAAGCGGGTCATGTCTTCCTGCCCCAATAAATACAGGTGTCCCATTTAAACTTGGTAATGTCAAATTACGACGCGGAACCATTGCGTGAAATAATACTGCACCTCGTAATGATTGCTCATGATGATACATTAGGCTTGCTGCAATATTGGCTCCATTTGAATATCCAATCGCAATCACATTGTTTCTATCGAACTGATAGGTCTGTGCACTTTTATTTATAAACTCATGAAGCTCATTCGTACGGAAGATTAAATCCTCTTCATCAAAAACCCCTTCTGCAAGGCGACGAAAAAAACGCGGCATGCCATTTTCTAGCACATTCCCTTTTACTCCTAAAACCGAATGATCTGGTGCAATAATATTCGCAAGCGGTAATAAATCTCGTTCATTTCCTCCTGTTCCATGCAAAAGCAACAAAGTTGGAGCAGAAGTTTTTTTTCCTTCGATAAAAATATGATGCATAAATTAGCCTCCTTTAGTCATTTTTTGTGTCTAACGGTTGTAATCTCGCTTCAATTTCAGCACGTTGGTTTTCAAAATATGGAGGTAAAGCTAATTTCTCACCTAAATGCTCAAACGATTCATCCCCTTCAAAACCTGGGCCATCCGTTGCTAGTTCAAATAAGATTCCATTCGCTTCACGGAAATAGAGAGAACGGAAGTAATAGCGTTCAACAAATCCCGAATTTGGGAGACCCACTTCACGAATATACTCAACCCATTTATTTAATTCTCCTTCATTCTCCACACGAAAGGCAACATGATGCACGCTTCCTCGTCCAGGTCTTTCACCAGTTAAATCTTTACGCTCTTCAATATGAATTTCTGCGCCGGTCCCACCTTCACCCGTTTCGAATACTCGAATATCATTTTGTCCTTCAATTAGTGATGAATAGCTTCTTATTTCACGGTAGCCCATCACATCGCGAATAACTTTTGCTGTTAAATCTGCTCGAGAAACTGTCAAGGTTACAGGACCCAAACCAATAATACCATGTCGAACAGGAATCGGACTCTTATCCCAAGGTTTCCCGCCTGCTACCCCTGAATTATTTTGATCAGAAACGAGCATTAAACGTTGTCCTTCGAAATCGCGAAATGCTAAGGTCGCTCTACCTGTATGGTGAGAAATCTCATCATGCTCTACTCCAAGATCCTCAAAACGGTTTTTCCAAAAATCTAATGCCTCATCATCTGACACCCGTAAGGATGTTAAAGATATACTGTTGGTGCCTTGATGTGTTTGACCAGCATGAGGAATTTCAAAAAATGTTAGGTCCGTGCCAGGATTTCCTCGTTCATCCGCATAAAACAAATGATAGACTGATGTATCATCTTGATTAATAGACTTCTTTACTAAACGCAAACCCAATGTTTCTGTATAGAAACGGTAATTCTCTTTTGCATTAGCTGTTATAGCAGACACATGATGTTGGCCTTTTAATGGTTTTAAATCCACCGGTAATCACTCCAATTATAGTTAGTTTAGTTTTCGACATTCATGAGCTTTTTTAATAATGACATTAATTGTTTCTGCTCTACTTTTGTTAGTCCTTGAAACTGGGCCGCCTGAAAGCGCTCTTGCTGCGGGACAACTTCTGAATATAGTGTTGTTCCTTTGTCTGTTAAGGTAATCAGCTTTGTTCGCCATTCCTGTGTACGCTTCACAAGCTCCATTCTTTCGAGCTTTGTTATAAGTTGAGTCAAGTTTCCTTTCGTAACAAATAACTTTCCAGCAAGTTCTTGTTGAGAAATCGGTTGATGCGCTCCAATTTGAACAAGTAAATCAAACTGTGAAATGGTTAGGTCCCATCTTTTTAAGTGTTGATTTGAAAGACGAATACTCCGGTTGTAGAAACGGGCGAAACGAAACCAAAGTAATATTCCTAACCGTTCCTCTTGCTTCTGAGAAAGGAAGTGTGCTCTACTCATTTCTGTTCCTCCAAACTTAAAGCTATTTGCTTCTCAATATCAGTTTAGTACTAAACCGATAGAATGTAAAGTAATTTACTTACTTTTTATTAGTTTTTATTTTAAAAGTCTCCTAGGATTAAAACGGTCTATATTAAAACTTCTCCTATTCGAATAATTATTAAACCCAAAATTAAAAACCTATTTAAGAAATAGGTTTTAGCTCTTATCCGACTAACTTAAATTATGTTTTTTTAATAAAGCTTCTACGTCTATACCACGTCTAGTTATTTCAGTTTCAAGCAAAATAATAAATTCTTTGTCAACCTTTAAAAGCATTGCTTTAATAAACGTTTCTACCAATACCTCTTCTGATAAATAATCCATTTTTAAAACTCCTTTATAAGTGAGTGGCTTCCTATCCTCTCACCTCTACTTAAGTATAGAATTCACTCATCAGAATGCAACCGTTTATATTATTTAATACACTTGCAATTTACTATAATACACGTTCAGTTATTTTTATCAAAAGAAGATTAGCTAAAAAATTATTCAAAATCCTTATTTATTGCATTACCATCGATGTCCAATTCTTACCCTATTTAAATTGTTGGTATAAATATAACAACTAAAAAATAAATTTAAAGTAGAAATGTTAGAGTTTGCAGGGACATGTCAGAGCTATATCCAACGAATCAATCAATTCCAAACTAATATTTGGAGCGACGGTCACAATATAAGCAGAATCGTATTAAAACACCCTGCTTTCAAAGGAGTGATGGATCGAGGCAAACTTTATCATAAGCTTTTTATCAAAATTATCCTATAGAAGCTAATATAAAAAAATTCAACCTTTCTTAGATAATGAGTCAGAATAAGCCTTTCCAAATTCTGATTATTTGCCAAAAGAATGATTTTATGAAAAAATGAAAGAGTTAGAAAATATTCCTCAGAAGGGACTGATTAGATTTGAAACGGTTCCATGTCTTCGTTGAGTTTTTGAATGGTAATAAGATACATTTTAAGACCCGTTCCGACGTAAGAAAGGAAATGTTTCAGCAAACTATTGAAGGGGAAAACTGCATTGTAACAGATGATGATTTTGTCTTAAACAAAGCTAAAATTAAAAAAATTATGGTGAAAAAGATTAAATCTCAGTTTCACGCAACCTGATATTAGTATAATCAGTTTCTGGTATGTTAATTATGACCATAGAGATATCTCTATGGTCTTCTTATATGATATGAGCGGCGTTTGTTAAAGCAAGCCTATTGTTCTGTTTTTGGAGGTGATGTCATGTATAAAGGTAAAGTAGATTGTGAAGCACGAATTTATATTTATTTTAAAGAAGATGAACCCATGAAAGAACGTAATAAACGTATATCCACTATCTCAACGGTTATTAGTGAAACGGTTAAAGTAACAAATGTAAAGGTTCTAGCTACTGGTTATGACGAAAAAAACAAAGAGTCGTACACTGAATTAACAGTACTTGCAGAAGTACTTGTTCAATATGACCCACACATCACTCATCTTAATGATTACCGTGTTAAGGGGTGCAGAGAGCTGAGAAAGTTATTTCCTAATGCTGGTGCTATAATGGCCCACTCCATCGATACTTATAATACTCCACGGTTAAAAGGATTTATCCGTACCAAGAGACAGCCCTATAAAAAGGCTAAAAGGTAAGTATCATTCTTAACATAATAGTATTAGATAAAATTCTTATTGTCGTCTGTAGGTAGATGAATGATAAACGTCGTGCCAACACCTTCTTTACTTTCTACAGTAATTTCCCCATTATGGTCTTGAATGGTTGTATAAACTTGAGTTAGTCCCATTCCTGTTCCATCACCTTTTGTAGTAAAAAAAGGAGTTCCTAGTATATTTAAATTATCATTTGACATGCCGATGCCAGTATCTTCAATTTTGATACATACCGTAGTTCCATCATAAAAATGTTCAATGATTATTGAATCCTCTTTAGTAACAGCTTCTATGGCATTTTTAATTAAGTTAAATAGAGCTTTAATTAATAAATTCCGTTTACCTTTTATGGTAATATCTGAATTTCGAAACCGCTTCTCTACTTTGATGTCATATAATTGTTCTTGAAATAGAAATATTACCGACTCCAATTCGGTACATAAATTAATGACAACTCTCTCTTCCTCATGTAAATCAGGTTTCGATACTTGTAAAAGGTTATTTAAAGTATTTAATGCCTTTTTTAATTCTTGTTCCATAATTTGATAATAGTGATGAGCACTTTCTTCTTTTAATAATTCAAGAAAACCTTTTACTGCTGTTAACGGGTTTCTTACCTCATGTGCTATGCCAGCAGAAATTTGACCAATCGAGCTCAGTTTTTCTCTGTGTTTTAGCAACTTTTCCACTTTTTTTTGTTTTGTTATATCCTTGATGTAAACTAAAGCCATTCTTTTTTCTTTATATATATAGGGGACTGCTTTAATTTCGACATTAATCTCTTCTCCCGTATAAGAAATTAACCGTTGCTCCATTTCCGTCGCATCTATATCATGGTAAATCACATTATGTACTCTCTCGTTACAAATCTCATGAAAATCCGGATGCAAAAATACGTCAAAGGATTGATTTAATATATTTTCGGTCTTACATTTTAAAAGCGATTGTAATGTTTTATTATGATAATAGACTTTTTTGTCCGGTCCAAGTAACAGAATCGCACTATATGCATACTCAAGAATATAGTGGAAATCAATGTCCTTTTTAATCTCTTCAACCATCTATGATACTCCTTAAAAACCGAAATTTTAAATATTTTGTGTATACTTATATGACAATTGTACCATAAATTATAACATTACTCTTTACGTTAACTGAAAAATGAGGGGAAGGATAAGTGAGTTTTCCTTTTTAAAGCAATCTCTTAGGATGAAAGTATGTTTATAAGTGACTTATTAAAGGAATAGACAGATAGAGATTTCGAGACTGAACATCTATTTATTTTAGCAGTAAGTTAGGAGGTATTTAATGGAGGAAAGTATTCGGGAACTTATATCTAATCTACTATTAACAAAAATGATTATTTCCATAGTAGGAATTACCCTAATTGTTATCATTATTAGATTAATGCAAAAAAGTATTAACCGATATGTTAAAGATCATGACAACCGATACAGAACGAGAAAAATGATTAATATTTTTGGTTATGTCTTCGCACTTATCTTTATAGCTATTGTTTATAGTAACCAGCTTGGTGGGGTAACAGTAGTACTTGGTGTTGCAAGTGCGGGTATTGCTTTTGCCTTACAAGAGGTCATTATCAGTATAGCAGGATGGATTTCGATAATTACAGGGAATATCTTCAAGACAGGCGACCGAGTGAAAATGGGTGGTATTAAAGGAGATGTCATAGACCTTGGTGTTTTGAGGACCACAATAATGGAAGTCAACGAATGGGTAGATGGTGATTTATATAACGGACGTATTGTAAGGGTTGCTAATAGCTTTGTATTTAAAGAACCTGTTTATAATTACTCCAATGACTTTCCTTTTCTGTGGGATGAAATTAAAATCCCTATAAAATATGGAAGTAACTATAAAGCTACAAAAGAAATTATTCAAAAAGTCGGGATAGAGGTTACTGGTGAATATTCCCTCCATGCTAGAGAACACTGGAATGAAATGCTAAAAAAATTCCTTATCGAGGATGCGAGCACACAGCCAATGGTCACGCTTTTTGCAAATGATAATTGGGTAGAATACACACTTCGGTTTGTCACCCATTACCGCTTGCGAAGGACGACCAAAGATTTACTATTCACGAGAATTTTAGAGGAAGTAGATGGCAGTTCAGAAAAAATTCAATTTGCTTCTGCAACGTTTGATATACTAGAAGTACCTACTTTAGACGTTAATATTAAGCAAAAATAACTTAAGAAGCCAGTGGGCCGTGAATCGAATCAGGCACACTGGCTAGATTTTTATATGCTTGTACGTAGTGGAACTAAGACTACCAACTAAAAATCTTTGAATTCTGTATCGCTTCGACCCATTTTTCTAAATGACCTACCTTTTTAAATTCCATATCATTTAAATCCGATGTATAGATTTTGAAGTTGTTTTTGCCATTGTTTTTAGCAAAATACATGGCTTTATCGGCATGATCAATAAGTGTTTCTTTCGTTTCCCCATCATCGGGAAACATACTTATTCCAATACTTAATGAGATTGTAACTTCTTGTTCATTGATTAGATATGGGAGTGAAATATTTTCAAGAATGCGTTCCGCAATCCCTTCAATTTCTTCTAAATTGGTTTCTTCAAGGACGACGATAAATTCATCGCCACCTATTCTTGAGATTAAATCCTCTTCCCTTATACTTTGTTTTATCCTAATTACTACTTCCTTAAGTAAAAAATCACCTGCTTCATGTCCCATGGAGTCATTTACATTTTTAAAATCATCTAAATCAATAAACATTAAGGTGAAATTATGGTTATGACGCTTTGAACGTGCCAAAGCCTTTTCAATGTGACGGTCTAAAGATTTACGATTTGGCAAATCCGTTAATTCATCATGATATGCTAATTGTTTTAATTCGTTTTCTAACTTAATCTGCTTCGTGATATCTATTATTTGTCCATGAACTTTTATTACCGTCCCGTCCGAACTTTTCAGAGGATTCGCTCTTTTAACCAACCATTTTTCACCCGTTTCAGGGTGATTTATTCGAAACTTCACTTGAGAGGAATTTCCTTGCAACAACTGTTTCTCATATTTTTCTACTTTTTCATAATCATCAGAATGAATTAACTCTTTCCAAAGGTTAATATTTTGACTAAAGGCCTTATCTGAATAACCGTATATCAGTTCCGCCCCTTTTGTAAAATATATCTTATTGTTACGTACGTCCAAAGAAAAAATTGCTCCTTCAAGAGAATTTAATAAAAGCTCATAATCTTTATTTTTTTGATTCATTAACAATAGTTTCTCAGCTACTTTTTCATTGGTTATTTTAAGTTTTTGATGTTGTAGAGAAATATCATCATATTGCTTACCTAACCACAAGGCTAGAAGTCCAATAAGTAAACTTAATAATCCTACAAAAAGTTCCAAACCAACCGAAATATAAGTATAAACAATATTAGAAACAAGAATTATGATGATAAGTCCTACCATTAATTTACCCTTTTGTCTCATTTATGCACCTTCTATCAAGTTTAATTACAGTATGTAATTAACTTAAATTATACAGAATAATAATAGTTTGTCTATTACAATTTCATTGATTTTCTACATATTACGACAAATTTCCACAAAAGTATTTACTGAATAAAAAAACGCTCGCCAACACTGTCGGTATTCATATGAAAAGTATTTTATGAGACTTTTTAAAAAGTAACACCTTCTGTTTTCGAAAAGCCTATTATCGCATGCCGAGGAATAATGAGTAGAACAGTTTTAAAGAAAAAAGTAAGCGGTCGATTAAATTAAATCAACCGCTTACTCAAATTTATTTTTTCCGTAATAATTGGACCTAAGCGTTCTTCTGCATCGACGTAGTCTGACTTAAATGTGTCATGAAACCGATGAAGGACTCAGATTAGTTCTGAGCCCATTTTTATTTCCTCACCACATGACAGTGCTAAAGTACGATTATTTATCCCCCTCAAAACTGCTCTTTACAAACCTTCGAGGTTAAGAACTTCAGCAAGTAGTACCATTACCAATGCTTGCCCATATGCAGTAGGAGCAATGACTATTTTCTTGTAATCTTCCTTTTCCTTCCCGATAGCAGTACCTGCTGAAACATTCAAAACCGTTCCGTCCTCTGAGATATTTCTTAGGATAGCTGCGATCGCTTTTCTACATGGTTGGATATAGCTTGAATCCAATAAACCTAACCTAATCCCCTTTAAGATCCCTGCTGTTATAGCAGCAGATCCAGAAACTTCTGTATAGCTTTCATCGTCATCCAATAATGTATGCCATAGACCATTTTGAGATTGTAACTCAACTAATTTATTTACTTGTAATTTATACATATTTACAATCGCACGGTACGAATCAGATGACACTTCGTTTTTGAGAATTTCAATGTATTCAGGAACAGCAAGTGTAAACCAACTATTGCCACGACACCAATAAGCTTCACTAAAGTTATTCTCGTTTTTAAAATCATACCCATGATACAACAATAAATCATCTTCATTAAATAAATAGTCCATATGAAGAGTAAACTGATAAGCAGCTTCATTTTTCCAATCTTCCTTATTGTATTTAATACCCATTTTAGCTGTGAACAATACAACCATAAACAATGTATCAATCCAAATTTCTTGGTCATGGTAACTTAATTCTGACTTTGACTCACCAGATGTTACATGCTGAAGACCCTTTTCCTTTGTCCTCGGGCATTCATTATAAATCCATTCCATCCATTCTAAGGAAAGTTGTTCCATATCCTCGTAATCCATTAAAGTTAATAATGGAGCAGTCGTATTTATATTTTTCAACGGGAGTTCACGATTAATCTGCTCATTAGCCCAATTTTTGATAAATTCATTATAGTCCGGAAATTCATGTTCCCCACTAAGTTTCTTTAAACCATATAAGCCTATACCTTGAGGCCAATCCCATTCTTCCATTCCAAAGTCTCTTGGGAAATATCCAAAGCTTTTCCCATCTTCCCCTAACTCTTTAAGTGCAGTTTCATCGTTTGGTCTTTTTAAATTTAATAGTTGGTTTATTATTTTATACAGTGCTTTTCGAACTTCCTCCTTCAATTATACCACTCCTATTGCTTTAATCTCCCATCATTATCCTTACTTGATAGATTGATAATTCGTTCTATAAAAGGATGGGGTTACTCCATATGTTTCTTTAAACTTCTTTGTAAAATAGGCCGGGTTGTTATATCCGAACTGTAATGAAATACTCTCTATATTTTGATCACTAGCCACAACCATTTCCTTTGCCGCCTTCATCCGTTCTTTTGTTACAAAATCAACAAAATTTTCACCGGTACTTTGCTTAAAGATTCTACTTAAATAACGCGGGCTTAAATGGACGACATCTGCGACAGCATTTAAAGATAAATCCTCTGGCAAATTTTCGATAATATAATTCTTCACTTTATCAATAATGTCATTATTTTTTCCTTTATCTACTTCTTCTAAATAATGATAGGAGGATTCAATAACGTTGAGAAGCCAGCTTTTATACTCATCAATCGTAGATAATTGATTAAAAACATCATAGATTTGCTGATTTAGAATTTCACGTGTACTATAATTTAGTTCCTTAATAAACTTATAATAGTTATACACCAAATCATATAAAATTTGGTGACAATAATCAGCTGCATAGTTTCCTGTTTTAATTTCAAATAATATTGTTGAAAGGGTCTCATTTACTTTTTCAATATTCCTAGTTCTCAATGTTTTATTAAAGTTGTCTAGAAATTGGTCATTTATTTTTTCTTTACTTTGTTCCCTTTTTAAAAGCCGGACGTTTGAAAGGATTTTATTTTCAGGGAAGAAATATTGATATTTCATTAACGCCTTCAATTCTCTAAAAGAATCATCAACTAGTAATGGACTCTCTTTCCATTGTCCGATTGTCGCCAACAGCTCCAATGAAAAGTTCGAGTGTGCATAGGAAGAAAGGTGATTAATATTATCATAGAGAATTTTTGAATTCTTTTTCTTTGCTCCAACTATGACATCAATTTGATGGTCCTCAGCAGATTCGATTGCCAAACATAGCAAGCCTGCTTCACTGAATTTTTTTTCTGTTTGTGAGATGAGGTTGTAGACAATAAATTGTCTATTTTCTAAACTAATTGATTGCATAACCTCTGTATTTAACGTTAGAGAGAAAACGGTAAAAAAATCTTTTGAATCGATATTCATATTTAATAGATTGAGCCGCTCATTTAACTCTTCCCTACTTTTAACCTTTCCATAGAGTAAATCAAAGGCCAATTTATTCCTCATCATTGGTATGTTCTCACGAAGGGTACTCTCTAATCCCTTAACCTTAATTGATAAATTATCAATTAAATTATCTATAAGATGATATTCGTTTTTTCCGGTTGTTTGCAGTTCTGTTGTATCACTAAATAAGCTTTTCGTTCGATTTAGTAGTATTTTTACTGGATTATACATATTAATCGTTAAAATATGTGAAATAACAACACCAATTAGCACAGCAATAATTCCGATGATAATAATTGACTGCTGTACTGTTTGCGATTTACTATAAAATTGCTCAACAGGGGTAATATTAACAAGCTTCCAGTTTGTCGTTCCTATTGTATGATACGAGACCATTGATTTAACCCCATCGATATCTTTAATAAAACTCTGACTCTCTTCAGTTGAAAAAAAGGTTTTTTTAATAAAGTCCTTGCCTAAGTCGTAGTTCAATTCCTTGTTATTACTTTTAGCAACGATACCATCTTCATCAATAATAAAGATTTGTCCGCCTGATTGTTGTTCTGAGGATTCAGATAATAAAGAAGATAAGGCATTAGCCTTAATATTTATAGCGACATACCCACTTTTATCGGTTGCTGCTGCTCCTTGTGGATAACCTACTACTAGACTAACTGCATTTGCATGAGAATTGGAAGAGTCATTACTAGTCAGCCAAATTAAATTCCCCTCTGATTGTTTCATTATATTGACCCAACCGATAAATTCGTTCTCTCCGTTCAAATACGTAAGGCCACTATGAGAGGAGATTATCATATCGTTCTTTGAATAATAGACATCGATTGATTCCAAGAGACTTGAATTGACTGACACGACATTTTGTAGATAGGTATAAATATTGTGAATTTTCATGTGATTACCGTTAAGTGATTCATCAAATAGTAAAAATAATTCATCATTTCTATAATTAGGAACAAATAATTCCAAGTAAATTCTCTCAGTTTTCTTAAAGACATTCTCATCAAGAGTATTTCTTAAATATCCAAGCATTCTTTCATTCACATTCTCGATTTCACTATTAAAACTAGAGGAAAAGTAAGCATATGAACTAATTCCCATTAAGGTAATTGAAATAATTATTAATAATACATATGTGAAAATTAGTTTGTAAAATACTGTATTAAACCTTTTATACCATTTCATATGTATACCTCCTCCAAAGCCCCGGCCTACTTACATTGGAAACGCTTTCTTTTTTACGGAAAATTTTAATAGAGTTTATTCATAAAGCAAAATTCACCTTTTGCTCTCCCTCTAATTCGTTATCTTTTATAGGTTAGTAACAAGTTCTGCGCTTTCTATTAACTTCCATTTTCATTATAATACATTATCTATCTAGTTGCCATATGTCGAGGTAGATTGGGCATATTGATAGCCTTACTCAAGTACAATTAATCATTTTTTCTCGAATTATCTTATGGGATTTGTCAATTTCTAAAGGAGTACACACTGATTTTAACTCGTAAACTTTTATAGGCGCTGCTTGAATAATGTTAATAAAAGAATCGAAGGTCTGACTTTGGCTATGGATGTACGGGCACCAATGATCCGAGAGTTCAATGGTTTCATGGATATGTACTCCTAAAATTTTGTCTTTGACTAGCTTTAAGTCTTGTAAATTATCGTATAACCCCATTCGATCCATCATCATCGCGTGACCAATATCATACCAAAGATAAACAGGAGCGCCTTTTAGCTTGCTAATCATTTGATTCGCTTCCAAAAGAGTAGGAATTTGATAGCATCTTGAGCGTGTTTCTAACCCAATCCCCACGTTATACTGCTTACGAGCGATATATTCACAAACTTCTTCCAAACTTTCTTGTATCCTCTTTACGTAAAATTTGCTTTCATGCTCTCTTTTTTTGATCATCTCAGACCACAATTGTTGATATTCTACCGAGTTCCTTCCTTTCGATTGATAGATTTCTTTTAGGGTCTTGTCAATATTATAAGAAAACGGTACTTCTCCTGGGTGAACGACGACGCCTTTTGCTCCTAACTGCACAGCATGGTCTATTGTCTCCTTAAGTAATCTGACGGCCTTTTTTCTTTTTACTTCGTTTTCAAACCCTAACATAACAGAATCTGGGTCAAACTCTTTGTCATCATAAAATGGGAAGACATGATGAACACTTGAAATTTGAATCTCTTCGCTTTCAACCATAGGCAAAATCGATGCTAGCATTTCCTTTGTCACATGGTAGTTTAATTCAACTTGAGAAAAGCCAAGCTGTTTGATTTCCATAATCATTTCCCTGCCACTTGTGTGCCTTTTAATGTTCCAACATGTGGAAAAGGAAAACTCCTCTTTATTCATCAAGGTTATCTCCTCCTTTTGAGTAAAGAGAGCCTGAGATTAAGAAAATCTCAAGCTCTCTATTTGTATTTACTTAATTAATGGTGCTATACCATTCGTTTGCCTCATCTGTTACTTGCTCTCCACCTAAACTGTTCCATTTCTCGACGAATTCATCAAAATAATCCACTGGCTTATCACCGGTAATTATGGAAATATAGGCTTCATTTCTAATTTTCGTTAATTCAGCTCTATATTTAGACTCAGAAGGAAGAGCTGTGACTAATTGGTTCCGAACGGCTCCAACATCATAATCATGTTCGGCTGCCCATTCATTTCCTAATTCGCTTACGTCCCAAAGTGCAAAATCAATGGCAAATTTACTTGCACCAGAATCCTTAACATCCTCATATTCAGGTGTAGGAACTCGTTGACCTGGACCTTTCTCTGTCCACATTTCCCCTTCAATACCCCATAAAGCCTCGACATAATTTTCTTTCGTTGTCCCTGAGGTTTCATCTAGAATTTGTAGTATTTTTCCAAATTTATCTGGTTCTTGCTCTAATGGTGCTCCAAAAGCAATAATTTTACCAGCAATCATATTTGGAGCATATAATGCTTGTTCACCATTTGGCCCGACTGGCGGTGGTCCATGAACGAGAGATTTGGCTGCTTCAGGATTCACCTTTAACAGTTCAGCGTAATTTGAGCCACCTTTATCTTCAGGATGATCCGTTAATGGACCAGTCCAATGGTAGTATTGCCCATGCCCTGTAAATCCAATTTTCCCATTAATGAAAGCATGGGAATCTGCCCAATACCCACCCATGTTTTCTCCAGTAATAAATTCAGGATCAAGTACACCATCTTTATACCACTTGTTTAGAAGTGCTAAAGCTTCTTTGATTTCAGGCTGGACAGAACCATTCACAAGTTTGCCATCCCTTTCTTGCCAGAACCAATCTTGCCAATCATGTGCCCCGTAACCAGTAACATAACCAAAAGCACCAAATATGGCTGGAATTCCACTAAGGGATAATCCATACGTATCTTTTTTTCCATTTCCATCAGGATCTTCGTGAGCAATTTTGTACAATGCTTCTTCAAACTCTTCTAACGTTTCAGGAGTTTTTGTGATTCCTACATTTTCCAACCAATCACCACGCCATACGATCGTTGTCCGATACTTATAAACATCTCTCATTTCCGGAAGACCGTAAATCTTGTCGCCCACTTTCGCGTAATTTAACCAGTTTGGCTCAAGTTCTGTCGCTTTTTCATAAACATTAGGCATATATTCTTTAATTACCTCTTCATCAAAACCTAGTAATACTCCTTGGTCTACTAGTAGTGGTAAATTATTAATGGTAACCCCGTCAGCCATGTAATCAGGTATTTCACCGGCTGCAAATTTCAAATTTAATACTTCATGAATGTTTTGGTGGTCTAAATTCCACATATCAAATTTTACATTGAATTTATCTTGATAATGTTGAACGACTCTGCCTTCAGGACTAATTGGATCTGTGATGTACGGTGCCCAAGCCAGTTCATATTCCTTTCCTTCAATCGGTGCAAACCGCTCAATCGAATTCTCATCAACAGCAGGAGCATCACCGTTTGAATCAGTGTCACCTACAACCTCATCAGTTTTATTACATGCAACCATTAATAAAGATAAAATTACGAGTAAAGCAACGATGTAAACGCTTAATCTTTTAGTCATTACTAATCCCCCTTATTATCATTATTGAACTTCAGATGAAAGACATTTACAAGCCTTTTTTAAAAAGAAGCATCCCCCCCTTCAATGAAAACGTGTCTCCTATCCTTTTACTGAACCTAACAGCATTCCTTTCATAAAGTACTTTTGTAAAAATGGATAGATTAAGATAATTGGTATCGTCGTGACCATAATCGTGGCAGCTTTAATGGTTTCAGTATTAAGCTTGTTTTGGTCCTCAGGTAGAACGTTCGACATCACTTGCATTTGTCCATCAAGAACGATTCTTCTCATGACCATTTGAAGCACTTCTTTATTTGTATCTGTCATATAAATTAAACTATCAAACCAAGAGTTCCAATGGAAAACAGCATTCCAGAGACCTAACGTAGCTATTATGGGCATAGACAAAGGGATGATGACTTTCCATAAAATATAAATGTCATTGGCTCCATCAATTTTGGCAGACTCCTCCAATTCAATCGGTAGCGACTGTATAAAGTTTCTTGCTATAATTAACTGAAAAGGGTTTACTAAAACAGGTAAGATTAAAGCCCAAGACGTGTTCATTAGTCCTAAATCACGGACGAGTAAATAAGACGGAATCATCCCCCCTGAGAAAAACATCGTAAAGACGATAAACTTTGTCCAAAAACTTCGGTGTGGAAAATACTTTTTTGCTAAGACGTAAGCCGCTGCAATTGTAACAGCCACATTTAAAAATGTTCCTAAAACGGTTCGTTTCAATGAATTCCAGAAACCTATTAACACCTGGTCATAACCTAGTACTTGTTCATAGTTTACGAATGAAATTTTTTCAGGAATGATTCGTATTTGACTAAACGATACATCAGCTGGACTTAATGACATCGTGAGTAAATATAGAAACGGGTATATCGTTGTCACACATAGTACAATCATAAAAATGACATTAAATGAATCAAAGATAAATCCTGAGACAGATCGTTCCTTCATGATGGAAACCTCCCTTTCTTATCGATTACCAAAGACTGTTTTCATTTCCACTAATTTTACGGGCAATTATATTGGCCATAATAACCATTACTAACGAAATGATGTTTTTAAATAATCCAACTGCTGTCGCGAAACTGTATTGTAAATTTACAAGACCTTGACGGTACATGTACGTACTTGCAACATCCCCAACGCTATATACTGCTGGGTTATATAAGTTGAACACTTGATCAAAGTCGTCCATTATTAATTTACCAATCGAGAGAATTGCCATAATTGTAATAACTGGATACATGGAAGGTAACGTAATCGTCATCACTCTTTGGAACCGATTTGCTCCATCTACTCTTGCTGATTCATATAACTCTGGGTTAATGCCGGCTAATGCTGCCAAGTAAATAATCGTTCCCCAGCCTAAATCCTTCCATATATCAGTGGAGACTAACAACGATCTAAACCAGCTTGGATCAGCTAAAAAATAAATCGGCTCAAAACCAATCGCTTTTATGATAATGTTAATAGGGCCAATGGACGGGGATAAAAATTGCGTGAAAATCCCAGCAAGAATAACCCATGATACAAAGTGAGGAAAATAGGACACCGTTTGTACCACTCTTTTAAAAAGGACATGCCTAAGTTCGTTAAGTAATAAAGCAAAAATAATGGGTGCAGGAAACCCAAAACCAAATTTATACAAACTAATCAGAATGGTATTACGAAATACCTCCCAGAAGCTATCTAACTGGAACATATATCGAAAATGCTCCAATCCAACCCAAGCACTTCCAACAATTCCGTCCATAAATTTGTAATCTTTAAATGCGATTTGCAAACCATACATCGGACCATACTGGAAGATAGCAAAATAGAGAATAGCAGGTAAGAATAAAATAGTTAAATATTTGTACCGCCAATATTTATAGTACTCAGTTTTTTTGAATTTTTCGGCAAAAGAGCTTCTTACGGTCTTGCCTTTTTCATACTCTAGCTTCATCTTTCTTACCTCCCTTTGATCTTATGAAACCGCTTACCAAGAACGATACAAAGATCAGGTTATAATCACAATAAAAATAATTCACTATTGACTAAATGTGTAAATTTTTATACTTCTAATTTAGTGTTAGTTTGAAAGTCGTATCGATAGGCGTCATAAGATTCACCGATACGTGTTTACAATCAGGAGAATGATGATCTTTGTTAAGGACCTCAATCCAATGTTCATACGCTCCATTTGAAATTGTTATTGAATCGTTACCTGCGCTATATTTAAAAGTACCTCTTGTCAGAAAGAATTGGTCAGGGTTACTTCCAGCTTTTAAATGTTCACCTGAAAATTGCCCTTCTTTACCAAAAATAAATGTAACCTGTGTAAATATTTCCTCATGTTTATCTGAAGTTAAATGAATATCCCATGAACGTTCGCCTGGGAAAATATCCACCGTTAACAGATGTTTTTGCAAATGGGTAATCGGTCGATGGTGGTGCGGTAATAAATACCAAGGGGTTATGTTCTCCTCGACTTTCTCTAATTGAGATAAATATTCAGATGGAACTGGACCATGGTAGCCCTTTTCTAAAATCTTTTTTAAACGGTAGCCTCCTTGGATTTCTTTAAATTCATCAAAGTCGACAACGCCAGGTGAAAATGCTGTTGTAATCTTTGTTCCTAACAGCCTTACACTTCCATGACGCAAGGATAAAATTGATGGTGTGTTTGTCATGATCGTCGCACTCGTATTTTCCTTTTTGTATCGAACAATTGGTGAACCAAAGGCAAGGTGTGGCGAGCTGTGTAATATGTTCATATGGGACTGAGTGTTTTCTAGCTTTTGTAAATAAGTGTCCCGTGGGTGTGTTTCATTGATAATTTTCACATATTCATTCGGAATTTTTTTTCTCTCGATCGTCTCTTCCCTTATTAACGGAAATAGTAGATGACCAATCATCGCATTGTTATCAACGCTGCTAGGCTCAACTAGCTTTTCTAAAGCAAGGTCTGCCATATAAGCAAAGGTTCGGTTTTTATCGCAATGAGCCATTAACCGGTATATTAAATAGTAATTTGACAAGTTTGCCGTTGTCCCAAAATCCTGTCTCCCCGAATAATCTGTTACGACTTCCCCTGATGGATGAACAAGATATTGCATTAAATCAAGGTTTTTCCGTATAGGTTCCAGTAATTCAGGACGTTCTAAGTTTCTTGCGGCATGATAAAGCATTAGGTTACTTACCGCGTTATAAATTCCATTACTTCGCTCCGTCCACTCTCCGTCCGCTGTGTAGTCCAGTCCCTCAGCCAACCATTGCTCTGCCCTTATAAGCAATTCTTCATTAGAGAAGATTCGATATAAAAACGATAAAGCAGCAGTTATGACCCAGCGATGATTTGGTGTATGGCCCCCTCCCGTAAGTAAGGCGGGAATTGAGCGTTTGAGAAACAACCTTATATTTTCTCTAATATCTTTTAGTTGCTCCCATTCGTGCATATTTAAGACTTGGTAGACTTGAGACAACCCTACTACAACGAAGCCAGTGTCCGGAGGCGAATGGTAATTCGTTGCTCCTAATGAAATGGTTCCATCTGAATGCTGGTTATTCAGCATATAATCCGTGGCTCCACTTAACCTTTTTACTAACTCTTTATTATGGAAGTAGTTGGAGTCCGGGTTAACAATTGAGGCGACCCAGGCAGCGATAACTCTTGGGGTATTACCATGACTTGGTCTTGCAACCCCCATAATTGGGTCAATAATGCCTCCATAATATTTGCTTTTATTATCTTGCGACTGGTGTTCGAACATCTTAGCTGAAAAGGAATCGTTGATTTCAACCACTTTTTCGTACATAGTTACCTCCCTTGTACTGTTCCTTGAACATTTATGACTAAATGAATGAAGGAGTTTCCATAACCATAATACGGTTCTTGGAATCTAACAATAAAACAAATTCACAATCCTATAAAAATTCCTGTATAAGCGCTATCAATCTTTATCATCACTTTTAAAAAAGGGATTTTGACTATCAAAAATTACACTTTACGTTCGTGTACACTTTTTTTTATTGAACGCTTTGTTTGCCTAACTTATAATTACATAAATAATACCGTTATTATGGAAGGAGGAGTTTAAGTGGGAAACGGAGGTATTTATTTAAGTAAGCTTTATCGACTTTGCGAATGGATTACTAGGTTAGCTTATGTAAACCTCTTATGGATTACATTTTCACTATTTGGGGCGATTTTGTTTGGTTTTAGTCCTGCAACTGTTGCAATGTTTACGTTAATGAGGAAATGGGTGCAAGGGGAAACAGACATTCCTGTTTTCAAAACATTTTGGACAACGTATAAAACGGAGTTCTTAAAAAGTAATTTATTAGGAGGAGCACTGTTACTTATTGGTCTTGTCCTATTCATTGATTTACGATTTTTCCAATCCGGAACGACTACGTTTTCATTAGTATTTTCCTATATTGCCATTTTTCTATTCTTTCTTTTTCTTATCACTCTTCTCTTTGCCTATCCTGTATTTGTTCACTATAACTTATCAATTTTACAAATTATTAAAAATGCGTTCTTCCTTAGTATTTCTAATCCATTGTCGTTATTTCTGATGATTATAGGCATTACTACAATATATGTTGTGATGATGTACATTCCTGGACTCATTCCATTTTTCGGAGGGAGCCTACTCTCTTATGTATTAATGTGGTCTGCCCTTCAATCATTTCGCAAACTCGAAAAAGACTTAATGGATGATCGAAAATCAAACGTAGAATCGGATCCTATCTCTTAACAACAGGCCCACGTGGAAAAATTTGCGATATGAACATAAAGTCATGGCAAGAATATACCCTTATGGATCTCATTAATTTGATTATAATTAATGTCTTCAAGATTTACTACTTCACTACTCTATCATCTAAAAAGTCTTGAAAAGGAAATCTTAACAACATAAAAAGACTACTTCGTTAGAAAGGAAGTAGTCTATACTTTATATTTAATCTTAAAAGCCACCTTTTTAGATAGTATTTTCTAAAGACCTTTTGATATTCAGGTCAACTTGCAGGACTAGCTGTGCTCTATTCGATCTAAATAAAGTTCGTGTTCCAAAATTGTCAAAAAACCCCAACAGACAGCGAGAAACACCTGTAATAATTACAGGTGTTGGTCACAATAGTTTAAAGGAAACCTTATTTTACAGGCACTTGAGCTTTGTTTTGTGCCACACATTTGGTCACAAATCATCTATGTTGTCGCTTAAACTCCCCAACAACTTTACCTCCCAACCTTCCTCAACACTTCTTCCAAGCTCTCAGGCTTCAAAAACTCGACAGGAGAATGCCCTTTCTCGAAGTTCAAACTAAAGCCTTCCACAAGCAATACATACTTCCCATTCACCTTTGCAATGTGAATGTTTTCGCCGAAATCAGAAAGCAGTCCCTTTACTTGCACCTCATCTAATTTCAAGCTGAGACTAATCTCCGGGGCTTGCTCGACAAGATGTGCCGATGCTTCGACCACCTGCTCTGGTGTCCATTTCTCCTGCAGTTCACGTTTAGGCGTATTTGCCCAAGCTTCTATATACTCTTCTTCCTTCGCTCGCTCGGGACTCTCCTCTTGGTACGTCTCAGCGATGTGTTGTTGGGCAAACTGCACCACTTGGGTTCGCATGATTTCGGGCATCGATTGGTGGTATTCGACGAATTTTAGGAAGTCTTCGAAATAGCGAGCATGGGAGGATTGATGGAGTTTGAGCTCCCATTCTTCGACCATGCCTTCTTCCGGCATGTAGGGATATTGAATTGATTTCATATTACGGGTCGTAATTGCCATTTCAATATTGTGAATGAGTGTTTTTTCATCAGAAATCGAGGCTACCTTTTGTTCGAAATCGCATTTCAACACAAAAACAAACTTATCATCCATGTATTGTGTTAACTTCGCCCGAACAACGAGTAACACCCCTCCCCTAACAGCACTTGTATCAATATAAGCTCTTACTAATTCCTCACTACTTTTCCTAAACTCTTCCGTCACAGTCGCTTTACGGATTCGGTCGAAAAGATTATAGTTTGGATTTGACTTAAGTTCCTGACCGGGCTCAACCATAAATCTTCCGATTTTTGTTGGAACTTGCTCAGATTTAGGATTTCGTTCTACCTTACGTTTGGCTACTTTCATTAATTCGCCATCTAAAAATGACTTCAAAGCGCTATCTGTATACGTCTGTTCGTCTAACGTTTGAAAATGCGTAAATCGTTTATCCGTGTGTTCTCCTTGTCCTTCGACAGACACTACATAAAATGATAAAAACTCAATTGAAAAGTCCATGTATCTCACCTTTTATTATCTAGTTCTTTCTAACTTTCCTAGTATATCACTGATAGAGCAAAAGTGAACTTTCAATTGAATTAGTGTAATAATGATTCTGCTCCGTCGATGTAAATTTCGGTCCCTGTTATATGTGACGAAGCATCACTTGAGAGAAAACTTACTAAATCAGCAATTTGATGCTTTGTTCCAGGTCCATGTTCTAGAGGCTGTTCTCCCTCAGGAAAACGCACTGGAATTTCCACCTCTTTTACATTTGGAGAAAAATGAAGTGATTCTCCAATATTGGTTTCTATTGCCCCTGGACAGATGGCATTTACTCGAATGCTGTATCGTGCTAATTCCAAAGCTGCCATTTTCATAAATGCAATTTGCCCTGCTTTTGTTGTGCTATAAGCCGTAAAGCCAGCTTGAGAAAACATTCTATTTCCACTAACTGAGCTTGTAATAATAATACTCCCACCCTCTTTTTTCATATAAGGGATAACATATTTTACAGTTAAAAATGTACCTTTTAAGTTTATTGAAAGCGTTTTGTCCCAATCTTCGACTTTCAAGGATTCAATAGGAGACATCTCACCAGCAATTCCAGCATTAGCGAATAAAATATCTATCTGTCCCCAGTGCGATACCGTCTCGTTTATTGCGAGTTGAACTTGTTTTGCTATAGAAATATCACATCCTAGCACCAACGCTTCCCCACCACTCGTTTCAACCACTCTCTTTGTTTCTTGGATATTGTCTTTATTTACATCAAGTAGACTGATCTTAGCCCCTTCTCCGGCCAGTCGAATGGCAGTTGCTTGTCCCATTCCAGAACCAGCCCCTGTAACAACGGCAACTTTTCCTTCTAACGGTTTTGATTTATTCATAGTTATTCCTTTCATGAAGAATAATTTAGGCTTAGTTTAACTGGAATACCCGGTTTTACTCAAAAAAAAACTTCAGGTCTCCCTGAAGTTCATGAATGAATTGGATAATCAACAACGACTATGTTCTGGATATCCTCTTTAATCCGATTAACAAATTGTTGATGGATCGGATGAGTTTGGTAGTCACGAAGTGCATCTTCGTTCTCAAATGTTACCCTTAATCCGATTGAATAACCATGATGAAAATTAACTTCTTCAGTCACATTGACACCTGCGGATAAATTAACAATGCCTGGTATTGAATTCTCAAAAGCTAATAGGGTTTCTACTATTTCAAATTGGCTTTTTTCAGATACCACCTCTTTAAATTGAAAGCATACAATATGTTCAATCATCTTTTTTACCTGGCTCAAAGAACTCAATTCGTTCTTGATCAGGTCCATAGAAGAAAATATAATTTGAACCATTCGGAAGAGTACTGATGCTTTCATTAACAAACGTCACATTTAGTTCCTTTAGTCGTTCAATTTCAGTTTCTATGTCCTCTACCGTGAAAGCAATATGATGGACTCGCCCTTCCTCAGCAAACGATCCATCCTTTATTCCAACTAACTCAACCACCGTTTCTTGTGCGTTCGCAAATCCTAAAAAGCCAAGAGTAACCCCGTTCTCCAAATCTAGTCTATCGAAAACATCTAATCCAATAACGTCTTTGTAAAAAGCAATTGACGTTTCAATATCTGCCACCATAATGCCAACATGTTCAATTTTTTGCACAGCCATTCTTTCACATCCTTTTAAAAATTAAATTTTAATTTTACCATTCTTTCATTTTTACCACTTTATCCCAATTAGTACAACCGTTCCCTACCTTATTCAGAAGGAACAAAATGGAAGGCCGCTGAAAAAGTCCCTTTTAGCAGATTCGAGGAAGCAGCAATGGCTCCGATCGTCGCGCGCCCGCTATGAGAAACCCGCTCATAACGGACTTAAAAGAAGGCGACGTCTGTACTCATTGCTTAAAGGCCATTGAAAAAAGGTGAAAATCATACCTTTTTCAGTGGCCTTCAAAATGTTCAGGGCTTTTTCTGACCATTTTCATACTATTATGCACGATTAAATTCATCTGGATCTGGACCAATCCGTTTATCTTGATTCAAGGCATCAATTTGTTCGATGTCATTTTCTGTTAAGGTGAAGTCAAAGATATCTGCATTTTCAGCAATACGATGCGCTTTAACCGATTTAGGAATCGTGACAACCTCATTTTGATAATCCCAACGCAAAATAACTTGGGCTGTTGATTTATTGTACTTTTTAGCGATTTCAACTAGCGTCGGATCCTCGAGAAGCCCCCCTGCATTAATGGCGACCATGCTTCTAACTGAATTTGATTCTCTTTACAGAATGCATGAAGCTCTTTTTGTGTTAAACGTGGATGGTACTCAACTTGATTAACCATCGGCTTAATTTCACAATCGCTCATTAGGTCCTCAAGGTGATGGATTTTAAAATTACTTACCCCAATCGCCCGAATTTTTCCATCATTATAAAGCTTCTCAAATGCCTTCCATGTATTCTTATATTCATTTTTACTAGGGACTGGCCAATGAATCAAATATAAATCAAGATATTCTAAACCTAATTTCTTCATACTCTCTTCAAATGCAGCTAATGTAGTATCATAACCTTGCTCAGAATTCCACAGTTTTGTTGTTATGAAAAGATCCTCTCGTGGAATCCCCGATTCTGCAATTGCTTGACCTACTCCTTCTTCATTCCCATATATCGCAGCTGTATCAATGCTTCGATAGCCAAATTCTAGAGCAGCTTTAACTGAAGCCACAACTGCTTCGCCTTCTTCAACCTGGAATACCCCAAGTCCTACTCTCGGCATAGTCACTCCATTGTTTAGTGTTACACAGTTTGTTAAATCACCCATTATGTCTCACTCCTAATTTTTTTATTTAAGGTAAATAGAAATTACGTATCCAACGATGCTCTTTTAACTTTTCCACATATTCGGCTGAAAGTCCTTTACCATCACCAATTTGACAATTGCTTTTTACGTTTCGAATCGAACGCATTCCTGGAATGACAGTTGAAACAGCGGGGTGACTTAATACAAACCTTAAAGCCGTTTCTGGCATATCCTCCATACGAATGTTTAAGTCTGAGGTGATATTTTCGATTCGTTTAGCTAATTCAAGCTTACGATCACCTTTAAAATAATTATTTCTAAAATCTCCATCTGCAAAATTTGTTTCAGACGTGATTTGACCGGTTAGCCCTCCTTCATCTAAAGCAACACGAACAATTACACCCACATTATGCTTTTGACATAAAGGGAAAAGCTTGTCTGCAGGACGTTGTTCGAAAATATTATAAATCACTTGTACGCTATCCACGAGACCTGACTCAATTAATTTAAGTGCATTTTCCGGTTGATGGTCATTTACCGAAATACCAAAATACTTAATCTTCCCCTGTCTTTTCAATAAAGCTATAGCCTCTAGCCATTCCCCTTGATTGACCCATTCATCTGACCATACATGGAATTGCTGAAGGTCAATTGTATCCACTCCTAGGTTTTTTAGACTTAATTCAGTCGACGAAATAATATGTTCAGCAGGGTATGTATCTTCTACCTTAACACCCTCACGCGCTGGCCATTGAAGATTTTTAGGAGGAATTTTCGTTGCCACATGAATAGTCTCCGAACGTTCCTTTAAAACGCTTCCAATTAGTCGTTCACTATGTCCCTCCCCATAAGCTAGTGCCGTATCAATAAAATTCAATCCTAAATCAACCGCCGTATGTAAAGCTGTTAATGATTCCTTATCATTAGCTCCAATCCAGTTTGATTTTCCGATGCCCCAAGCACCATAACCAATTTCAGAAAGCTCTAGTTTCGTTTTCCCAAGTGAACGCTTGTTCATATTAAGCCTCCTTCATAATATAAAACCTTACATTTGTCATTATAATAGGTAATCATATACATGAAAAGTAGTGAACTTTTATAAAATAAATTACAAAAAAGTGACTTAGTTTCATTTTTATAGTAACTATAGTCAGTCGATTATGAGTTCAATCATTATTTAAATACGTACGAAAATAGGCCTTTCGATACTCTGATGGTGTCAGCTTTTCATACGATTTAAATAATCTCATAAAATATTTTTCATCTATGATTCCCACTGCATTTGAAATATCTTTCACTGATTGTTCAGTCCTTGTTAGAAGATCCTTGGCTTTAGAAATCTTAATTAAATGGATATATTCTTGCAGATTCATTCCAGTCCCTTGTTTAAACATTCTAGATAAATAATCTCGATTATACTTAAAATGTTCGGCGATTGTCATCACAGAAATATCGTTCATGGCAGCATTGATTCTCGTCCATTCTAAAATGGAAGAAATAACGTTTTCTTTTTTTGATTTATCATGATCAACATAGAGGTCTGATAGTGTTTGTTCTGATAATTCAATTAAGAGAGTTGTCATTAAATAGTCAACACCATTTTTATTCGTAAAGAACGAGTTGTCGACATCGAGCAATTGGTTCGCCAAAATTGATAACCTTTCCATTTTCTTTGGTTTTGAGCTTAGGGGAAGATACATCTTACTTTCCCGTCCTGCTGTATAGGGCGTCGTTTTCAATCGAAGGATCTCTTTGTTTAACGTATGGTTATTAATAAATTCTGTTTCTTCTTGGAGTTTAAAATGAAACCAGTAAAATGACGTTCCAGGCAGACATTCTTTATATCCACCATGGCGAACATCTGGTAAAACGAGTAGGACGTCTCCTCTATTCACCTCATACTCAATTCCTTCTTGATAAATATATAAAGTCTTACTCACTCCGATAATTAGTTCGAAACTGTCAATTTCTCGTTCTGCATGAGTCCATATTGAGGTTGAAATAAACTGACCACCATATAAATATCGAACGGGTGTTGTTGTTGTTGTTGTTATATATTTCACAAGCTCATCCTCCTCTTACATTTATTATAATTTATTAGTCAAGAAAATCCACCTAATGTATCTACCCAACTACCGACATACCCCTCGCTTAATGTTATGATTTACGGGTAGTTACAACTTGAATTTAAGGGAGGAATCTAATAGTGAAAGCGCATACACAGAAACGTAAGCCATCTGTTAAAATTAATGATTGGTTTTGGAATAAACGGATTGAAGTAATTAACGAGGAAGTGATTCCTTACCAATGGAAGGCATTAAATGATGAGCTTCCTAATACTGATCCAAGTCATGCAATTGAAAACTTTAAAATAGCTTCGGGTGAAACCAAGGGTGAATACTACGGGATGGTTTTTCAAGATAGTGATGTTGCTAAATGGCTTGAAGCTGTTGCTTATAGTCTTGAAAACAAGGCAAATCCCGAATTAGAAAAGCTTGCTGATTCCGTGATTGAGCTAATAGGACGCGCGCAGCAAAGTGATGGATATTTAAATACGTATTACACGATCAAAGAACCAGATAAGCGCTGGACGAACCTTCGTGATAATCATGAACTGTATTGCGCTGGACATTTAATCGAAGCTGCTGTTGCTTACTACGAGGCAACCGGAAAAAGACAATTTTTAGAGATCATGAGCCGGTATGCTGACTATATTGGGAGTGTATTCGGAACTGAAGAAGGTAAAATACCTGGTTATCCTGGTCATCAGGAAATAGAATTAGCTCTCGTACGGCTCTATCAAACTACGGGTAAAGAAAACTATTTAAAACTTAGTCAATACTTTATTGACCAACGTGGCACTGATCCTAATTATTTCCGAGTTGAAGCTGAGAAACGAGGCGACACTGAACCATTTTGGTGGAATGACGACCTTGGCTATCATCAAGCTCATCTTCCAGTTAGACAACAAACAAAAGCAGTTGGCCATGCTGTTCGCGCCGTATATATGTATACTGCAATGGCTGATTTAGCAGCAGAAACTGGAGATCCAGCACTCATTGATGCTTGTGAAACACTTTGGAACAACGTCACTCGCCAGCAAATGTATATTACAGCAGGTATTGGCCCGAGTGAATTTGGTGAAGCTTTTTCCTTTGATTATGACTTACCAAATGATACAGCTTATACAGAGACTTGTGCATCAATCGGTCTTGTCTTTTGGGCAAACCGCATGCAAAGACTCCAAAAGAAGGCTGAGTATGCAGATGTCATTGAACGTGCCTTGTATAATGGGACGATTAGTGGGATGGATTTAGATGGAAAGAAATTCTTCTATGTTAACCCCTTAGAGGTTACACCTGAAGTTGCTGAGCGCCGTCATGACTATCGTCACGTTAAACCAGTAAGACAAAAATGGTTCAAATGTGCATGCTGCCCTCCGAATATTGCTCGACTTGTTGCTTCATTAAATCATTATATTTATGCTCAAGAAAATAACGAACTTTATGTTCACTTATATATCGGAAGTAACGGCTCCTTTTCAATCGATGGTCAAGCTGTTTCCATTCAGCAAACAACGAACTATCCTTGGGATGGCACCGTTGATTTGACGGTCACACCTGATGAATCAAAAGAATTTACGATTGCCCTTCGCATCCCTGGTTGGGCTAGAGAAGCTTTTGTTTCTGTTAATGGGGAGAAAGTGAACATCGATATTCTTAATAAAGATGGATATGTATATATAAAACGCATTTGGCAGAAAAACGATACCATTCAACTCGTGTTGCCGATGGCGATTGAACGAATACAAACAAATCCAAAGGTAAGAGAGAATGCTGGAAAAATTGCTCTTGTGCGTGGTCCTATCGTCTATTGCTTAGAAGAAGTAGATAACGGAAAGGATCTTCAGTTGCTTTCTATCCCAACACATGCCTCTCTCTCAACAACATTCGAACCAAATCTGTTAGATGGAGTGACGGTCATTAACGGAGAAGCTGTACGAATGAATGAGGATAACTGGAAGGATGTACTGTATCGACCATGGACAGATTCCTCGTCCAAGGTCACCTTTAAAGCGATTCCTTATTTTGCATGGTGTAACCGTGAGCCTGGGGAGATGAGAGTTTGGTTGAATGAGACAAAGGAGTAGCTATAATATCAGCATCCAGGTGTCCAATTTGGGGCACCTTCTTCTGCTTAAAATGAGATGAATGATGGCAAACAATCCTATTTATTAGTATAATGTTAACATCGGAGTTTATTAGGAGGACAAAATTATGCAAATGGGTGGACTCATGGGAGGATTTTATAAAATCTCCGAATGGATCATGAGATTGGCGTATATCAACATTTTATGGATTTTATTTTCACTTCTTGGTCTTATTCTCTTTGGCGTATGGCCAGCAACCGCTGCAATGTTTGCGATTGTTAGAAAATGGATTATGGGGGAGCATGATATTCCCGTGTTTAAAACATTTTGGGGATACTATAAATCCGACTTTATTCGCATAAATCTACTAGGTTTATCACTTGCTATCATTGGCTATATTTTATACATTGATATTAAGTTTTTACAGGCCGCAGTAGATAGTTGGATAGGGGCACTTTATTTACCTGTATTAATTATGACTTTCTTCTATTATTTAATGCTGCTTTATGTTATCCCAGTTTATGTACATTATGATATTAAGCTATTTCAAGTTATTAAAAACTCCTTTTTAATTATGATTATGAATCCGTTAGCAAATGTCGCGTTGATTGTTAGTTGTTTAATGATTTACTTCTTAATGATTTCTTTCCCAGGTTTAATTATTTTTTTCGGGGCAAGCAGCCTAGCCTTCGTCATTATGTGGTCTACACAAATTGCTTTTAATAAAATTCAGAAAAAACGTGAAGCACAAAAAGAAGCGACGGAAGAGTAACAGCAAATTGAAGGGAGCTCGTTTTATGACAGAATGTAAATTAAATCATAGTGAAGATGATGTGGCAGCCAAATTAGTCGAACAATCGGATTATTTACCTTTGGATATACAGGAAGCTTTTCGAACATTCTTGAGTAATACACCTTCTCAACCAGAGTTGAATATAGCTTTTCATTTATTAAAAAAGTATGATTTGGCTACCATTGATGAGCGAAAAGAGCGACATCCAAAAATGTATGAATTACTTAATACGTAAAAAAAGCAAACGCTTCATGTTTCAGAAGCGTTTGCTTTTTTAGATATCAACGGTCCAATTCATATCATCGGGGATGAGACCCGTTTGAATGCCAGTTAACGTATCATACAATTTCTTTGATAAATCACCCGTTTTTTTCTCGTTAATAATCATCTGATGATGTTGCCAATTCATCTCACCAATCGGTGAAATTACAGCTGCAGTTCCTGTTCCAAATGCCTCTTCCAATTGTCCTGCTTGAGACGCTTTGTATAATTCCTCCATTGAAATCTTTCTTTCTATACAAGGAATACCCCATTTTCGTAATAACTCAATTATCGATTTTCTTGTAATACCTTCTAGGATACTACCATTAAGTTCAGGAGTAACAATTTCCCCATTAATTTTAAAGAAAACATTCATACTTCCGACTTCTTCGATATATTTCTTCTCTACCCCATCAAGCCATAGTACTTGAGCATACCCTTTACTTGTTGCACGTTCTTGAGCTTTATAGGCTGCTGAGTAATTTCCGGCCGTTTTAGCCGTCCCTGTTCCGCCTTTAACTGCTCTTGTATACTCATCTTCAACAAAAATTCCTACTGGATGAATACCTTCTGCGTAATAGGAACCAACAGGTGAAAGGATAATCATAAATGTGTATAGATTTGATGGGGCGACACTAAGATTTGGTTCTGTCGCTACTATAAAGGGACGTATGTATAAAGAGGTACCCTCTTTACGTGGGATCCATTCCTTTTCTAATTCAATTAGCTTTTTTAAATAAGAAAGTACTTGTTCTTCATCAATTGCGGGGATACTTAAGCGTTGACTAGACTGATTTAAACGGAGAAGATTTTGGGTTGGTCTAAATAATTTCACACGACCATCTTGCGTACGATATGCCTTCAACCCCTCAAAAACAGTTTGTCCATAATGGAAGATCATCGCCGCAGGATCTAAAGTAATCGGTTGATATGGTGTAATTCGTGGATCCATCCACCCTTTTCCTGCTACATAATTCATGGTAAACATATGATCTGTAAACTGTTTCCCAAACTGTAAGTTATCAGCACTCGGTTTCTCTTTTGGCTTTTGACTGGTTACAATCCTTAGTTTCGTTTCACTCATCTCTAGCTCTCCTTTTGTCTTTCTGCTTGCTTTAATTTTATTATAGAGGTTGTATAAAAACAACTTCTAGATTGATACGACAATCCAAACATAAATAAAACACTGGGGTTACTTGGTTATCTTCTATTTAACAAACGTAGAAAGACGATTGTCTAATTCTTTCATCCCTTTTGAAACTAGTTTAGCAACATGGTCTGCACCTTTTTTCGTGAAATGTGTTATATCTTCGCCCTTAACTGAAATCATAAATAACTCAAGGGCGTGGTCATAACCAATTGTAGAATAATAGTCAAGACTCATTGCCATCAAATCAATTAATTGAATGCTCTCTTCTAATGCCACTTCCTTCATAGCCATACAATAATCCTGAAAATCATTCACGAATTGACCATCTTTATAATGAAGTCTTCCTACTGGTGTTATAAGAATGGGAATCGCTTGTCTTTGCTTTGCCCCGTCAATATACATCTTTAAATACTCTTTATAGGTTGTAAATGGTTCTGTGTAACGTTCAGGTCTAGAGGGCGTTGCATCATTATGTCCCATCTGCAACAATAAATAGTCGTTTTCATTCAGTAATTGAAGTAGATTATTTAAACGGTCTTCTTTAACAAACGTTTTTGAGCTACGTCCCCCAATGGCATGGTTAAAGAACTTTATATCCTCACTAAAGTATTTTTCGATAAATTGCCCCCAACCAGCTTGAGGATCATCACTCTTGTATGTTTGCATCGTAGAATCACCTGCTAAAAAAACGTTTACATATTTACTCATCGCTCACTTCTCCTTATCATCATAATCGATACTATTACTAGTACTTACCACTAAACAACTAAACTCGCTAGTTCTTTTTAATAGTTAATTAAATTTCTTGTTTACGATCACTATCAGCAGGCACATCTATCTATATACAGTAAAAAAAGAGGGGTAGCCCTCCTCTCATTTTACCGTTTTATGAATAAATGAACGAACCTCTGTCTTATCTTTAATGAATTCTTCACTATAGACGGTTTTTGTTTGCGGATCAAATACAACAGCCTTAAATGTTTCGTCTTTGTCATTATAGCTAAGCTCTACTGCATCACCAAATTCTTCAGGCGGACGAAGCAAATCAAATATTTCAGAGTCTGCCGTGCCATCTTTTACATTGTTAATCTTTTGAATAATTTCTTCGTTTGTCATCTAATTCTCCTTTTCCAATTATTATACTACAATTCATATTCTCCTCAAAAAAAAAGACCTTATGCATTAGACATAAGGTCTCGGAACTTATTCAGTTAGATACGAACAACAATAGTCCACAACTGAATGAACTTTTAATTGAAATGATTCTTCAGCTGGGACATAAAAAGTTCCTTTACCATTTATTGTTTCCCAGTCTTTTCCTGCTAATTTATACTCAAGGTGACCTGCAAGAATTTCCATTTCTTCTTTTACATCAGTTGAAAATTCATAATCTCCAGGGAGCATGATTCCTAACGTCTTTTTTGTTCCATCTTCAAATAAAACCGCACGACTTGTTACTTTTCCATCAAAGTAGATATTTGCTTGTTTTAAAAGGGTTACGTTCTCAAATTGTGACATCATTCATTGTCCTCTCCTATGTAATCTTCATTAATTTATCACAGCTTTAGAAGATAAACAATAAGTTTTAACTATTCTCACTTCTTATCTGGAGCCACGGTCTATCCCCTTCCCACTTTACTGTTAATGGAACTTGAAAGGTTTGCTGAAGCAGAATGTCTGATAAAGTTTCTTTTTTACATCCAGCTTTTATCAAAAATCCATCACGTAATAACAGCGCATGAGAAATCGCAGGTACGACTTCTTCGATATGATGCGTGACGTAGATAAGAGTAGGGCCTTCTTTGGTTGAAGCTAGTTCTTGAATCGTCTCAAGTAATTGTTCACGTGCAAACACATCTAAGCCGTTACATGGTTCATCTAAGATAAGCAGTTTGGGTTCTGCCATTAAAGCACGAGCTATGATCACTCTTCTTTTTTCCCCTTGTGATAAATGAATATATCGTTGATGTACCAAGTGATTAATTTTTAATTGTTTCAGAAGACTATACGCTTTTTCTTCATCATCTATTGTTGTTTGTTCATAAAGACCTACTGAAGCATACTTCCCGCTCATGACAACGTCAAGTGCTCGATCATACGTTCTCGATAAAAATCGTTCATCTAATGAAGCGCTAACCCAACCAATTTTTTTGCGGATCTCATGAATATTAACTTGGCCAAATATTTCGCCTAGTACTTGAACCCTGCCTTTTGTTGGCCAAAGATAGCCCGTTACCATTTGTAATAATGAAGTTTTTCCAGAGCCATTTAATCCTAAGACCACCCAATGTTCTCCTTTGTTTACTTGCCATGTTACTTGATTAAGTATCGTATTTTCTTCAGGTTGCCAGACGATATTGTCTAATGATATAACCGATTTATTCATTTTTAATTAATCCTTTCGAATGTCCGTATTTCTCCACTTTAATAAAACCCAACCACTACCTACATAGAGGACAGAACTGCAATAAAAGATTAATTCAATTGTAAAGAAATCCGCTAGAAATCCTCCAATCATAATTGCAACCGCTGAAAAAATGGATGTCCAAAAGTGATAGTTCCCTATTTTCGGGCCTCTATCCCCGCCATCTGTTAAATTTGCGACCACTGTCTTTTCTCCGTGTTTTTGAAGGGCACCCAACAACCCTAAAATGAGTTGGATGAGATAAACATGTTCAATAAGAACAAGGTTCGGTATGAATAAAAGGACAAGGGCCATCCCCCAGGAATGGGCAATGAGAAAGCTTTGTCCTTCAAATTTCTTTGACCAACGACCTATAATCGGATGGAACAAAGCAGAACTAAGTGCAAACAATCCATATGCAAATCCAAACTGGGAGTAGCTTGAACCAACGTTATTTAAAAATAAGATGTAAAAAGGGAAGATTAAACTACTTGCAAAAAAAATTATGCTTTGAGTGACGGTTAACGATACAAAATGCTTCGCTTTCATCTATTTATACCTTTCATAAAAGAAATTAACAAACTGGTCGTTCGGATCATATCTATGTTTTTGCTTAAAAAACTCATTCGTTCGTGGATATGCTTCTAGCATTTGTTCTTTAGTAGGATAGAGCATATACGGTAAGTAATAGCTTCCTCCATAGGAAAGTGTTATATCCACCATTTTTCGTATGACACGTTCAGTCTCTTTTTGTTGCTCTTGGCTAAACCCTTGATTGATTAAAAGAACAAGTGCGAAGCTATCCTCCTTGGCATAAGACAGAACCGCTTCATCATTTTTCGATACGTAGCGAATCGTGATATTCACTAGATTTAATTCTTCCTTCTCTAAAAGCTTTCTTAAATCATCGATATATTCTGTAAAATGATTAATTGGTATAAAGTATTCTTGAAGAACATCCGTGTTTTTATCATTCTCGTACTCAAGGAATTTAGATTCAGAACGCATGACGTTGTTTCTCGTCATATATGTACCATCTTGTTTTTCAAAATACGTTTTCTGTGTATCCCAGAACCAATTTCTCCCCCATTCATAGTTTCTGGCTAACCCAAGAGAAAATTTCGTTACTGCCGTATATTGTTCTTTCTTAAGTTCGTTAATCTCTTCCAAACCTGTCTTATCCGTAAGATAATAATTAGTCACATACATGTCTTCTAAAAAATAATTCGATGCTGTCGATATTCGCGCAAGATGCATATGTACATCTGGATTTAAGAGAACTTGTTCTTTAAAGTAATCAGTATACTCACTATAATTTAGCGCTTTCGTGTCCATGCGATATACTTCATCCTCTGTTAAATCCAGTTCCACTTCAAGAATGACCCCAAATAACCCATAACCGCCAATGACCAGTGAAAAAAGTTCCTCGTTTTCCTCTCTACTTACCTCGATAATCATTCCGTTAGCAGTCAGCAACTTAAATGCTTTTACAGTATCAATGAGAGATCCAAAGCGTATATCTCTTCCATGAGCATTCGCACTTATTGATCCACCTACTGTAAAGATATTTTGTGATTGCATAATTTTTATAGCAAGTCCATATGGGTTAATATGTGTTTGAATATCGTTCCAAGTGGCTCCACTTTGTACCGTTATCGTTTGCTGTTTAGGATCAAACGAAAGAATTTTATTGTAGGTTGTCATATCCAATACGATAGCGTCATGATAGTACGTATGGCCGCCCATACTATGCCGAGTTCCGGCTATTGAAATCGGCAAGTTCTTCTCCTGCGCTTCTTGAATGACTTCAGTAAGACTTTCTTCATTAAAATGGATAAGTTTTTTTATTTTTACGGGCATAAGTCTACTAACATCCGTCATAACGCTAGCATCTCTAGATGATTCTTGGTCTTTAGTTACGAAAAAAGCAAATAAAGCTATATATATAACTAAAAAGATTATCAAGTATAGCCGATTCTTCATCCAATTCTTCCTTTCAAGTTAACTACTATATCCTTTACATTATACGAATTTCTCAATTCTTGCAAAATTGTTTTTTATTCACATATACTTAAACTAATAATTCGGATAGTGAAGATGTGCTTGAATGCTAGCAGATGCATGTGAATTTATATTATGAAAAGAAGGAGCCTCAACTTGAGACTCCTTTTTTTCATAATATAAAATTTTGATTTAAATTGTCCATTCATCGTGAATGAGTCCAACTAGATACCATTGACCGTTAGTTTCCTCCATGACAACGCGAAGACTTCTCCAATCCATTCCTTCATACTGTTCCTCGAAACCTGGAAAATGATATTCCACGATCATGGCTTCAGGATAAACCTGCTGGCTATTATCGAGAGTATTTCCTTGTCCTAAACGTTCATTAATTGCTATTTCTTCCGCGTCAATATAATCAACATCATAGACAAATTCGTCATAATACTCTTTAAAAGTTAGTTCAATTGGGTCTCCTGTACCATCAAACGCTCCCCAATTATACACCGAATTATCTTCCCATCTCTCGACAATTTCATTTTTCAAAAAGACTTGATCTGAATTTTCGTCAACATAGCCATATGGTGTAAAGCGAACACCTTTTTCTGGATGAACCTTCTCTGCTAAGCTCTGTATATCCTTGTCATGAAGAAACTTAACTATTTGGTCTGCAGCTTCCTCTATCGTTAACCTCTCATTGGCTTCTTCATCTTCATTTTCATTATCTTGTTCCGGCTTTTCTGGAAGCTTGGTTTCCTCTTCATTTGGATTATTTGGTTCTATAATGTTTGGTTCACTTACGTCTGGCTCAGGTTCGACGGGGGCAGATGAATTCGTACATCCTAATAAGAAGATTCCTGATACAACTAAAACAATTAACATATTTTTCATGAATTAGCCTCCTTCATCTTTTACTCAGTATAACAAATACTTTTTTTAGTAGCTACATAGACCTTGTCAAGTAATTTTCAAACTTTAACCCTTAAAAAAAACCGAGCAATATTTGCTCGGTCCAAACCACTATTAAGATTTCCTTTTGTTCATAATATCAAATGCTACAGCGGCAAGAAGAACTAAACCTTTAATCGCTTGTTGCCAGTCAATACCTAGACCCATAATCGACATCCCGTTATTCATTACACCCATAACGAGTCCCCCGACAACCGCACCACCAACAGAACCAACACCACCGTATGCAGACGCTCCACCGATAAATACGGCAGCAATTGCATCAAGCTCGAATAGTGTACCTGCACGAGGAGTAGCCGCGTTTAAACGAGCTGCGAAAATTAAACCGGAAAGAGCTGATAACATCCCCATGTTAACAAACACACCGAATGTTACTTTTTTCGTTTTCACACCGGATAAACTTGCTGCTTTTAAGTTTCCACCTACAGCATAAATGTGACGACCAACAATTGTCTTCTTCATTACAAAGACGTAAATCGCTATTAAAACGGCTAAAATAATTAGAATATACGGAATACCACGATAAGTTGCTAAAACATACGTAAACAAATTAACGATAAGAAGAATACCAACAATTTTCGTGTAAAATAAACCGGTTGGTAGTACATCAAAATTATACTTTAAAAGATTATTACGATTCTTAAAATCTAATACGACCAACACCAGAGAAACGATAATACCTATAATTATTGTTAAAATGTGTAAATTTTCGCCTCCAAATGGATCTGCAATAAATCCATTACTAATGCGTTGGAACTCTTGTGGAAATGGAGAAAGTGATTGACCTTTTAATATAACAAACGTCAAACCTCTAAATAATAGCATCCCTGCTAATGTTACAATAAAAGCTGGAATTCCAAAATACGCCACCCAATATCCTTGCCAAGCTCCAATTAATGCTCCAATTAGTAAACAAATGATGACAGCTAGCCATGCATTCATTTGCATATTTACCATAAGAATACCCGATACGGCACCGACAAAGGCTGCAATCGATCCGACAGACAAGTCAATATGTCCTGTGATAATTATAAGTACCATACCAATAGCCAAAACTAAAATATAACTATTTTGGAGGATTAAGTTCGTAATATTAATTGGTTTTAATAACACACCATCGGTAATAAATTGAAACAATAGAACGATTAATACTAATGCAATAATCATGCTATACTGTCTCATATTATTTTTTAGAAGATCTTTTAAAGCGTTCATCTTTCTACCTCCCACTTACTTTTTAGTCATAAACTTCATTAACGCTTCCTGTGTTGCAGCTTCCTTGCCAACTTCTCCTGTTATTTCACCTTCATTCATAACGTAAATTCGGTCACACATTCCGATAACCTCAGGTAATTCAGATGAAATGATTAAAACTCCCTTACCTTGCTCTGCAAGTTGATTAATAATTGTATAAATTTCAAACTTCGCTCCGACATCAATACCACGAGTTGGCTCATCTAAAATTAAGATATCAGGTTCTGTAAACATCCATTTACTTAAAACAACTTTTTGCTGATTTCCCCCACTTAGATTTCCAACCGTTTGTGACACACTTGGCGTTTTTATGTTCATTTTTTTACGGTAATCCTCAGCATGGACAAACTCTTCATTCTCGTTAACAACAGCGGTTTTTGTAATTCTATCAAGATTTGCAAGGGTAATGTTTTGCTTAATATCATCCATTAAAATTAGACCATATTCTTTTCTATCCTCACTTACATAGGCAATTCCTTCTTTAATTGCTTTATTAACATCAGAAAGGTTTAAGAGTTTTCCATCTTTAAATACTTCTCCTGTTATTTTCTTTCCGTAAGATTTCCCGAAAATACTCATCGCAAGTTCTGTTCTGCCTGCACCCATTAGACCTGCAATTCCAACAATTTCCCCTTTTCGGATATTTAGATTTACATTTTTTACAACTTGCCGATCACTTTGAAGTGGATGAAATACGTTCCAATTTTTTACTTCAAAAAATGTCTCGCCAATTTTCGGATCGCGCTCGGGGTAACGGTTCGTCAAACTACGTCCAACCATTCCTTTAATAATACGGTCTTCAGTTATTTCAGAAGCGGCTAATGTTTCTATCGATTGCCCATCACGAATAATCGTAACTGAATTGGCTATTTTTTTAATTTCGTTTAATTTATGAGAGATAATGATAGCAGACATCCCTTGGCTTCTTAATTCTATGAGGAGATTCAATAAATTCTCACTATCATTTTCATTAAGAGCTGCCGTTGGCTCATCTAAAATAAGTAATTTTACATTTTTAGACAATGCTTTTGCAATTTCTACTAATTGCTGTTTCCCAACCCCGATGTCTTTAATTAACGTATCTGGTGACTCACTTAATCCAACTTTATCTAATAATTGTTTCGTTTTAACTTTCGTTTGGTTCCAATCGATAACACCTTTTTTTGCTTGTTCATTTCCTAAAAAAATATTTTCCGCGATGGAAAGTTCTGGAATGAGTGCTAGTTCCTGATGAATAATAACGATCCCTAAATTTTCACTTTGTTTAATATCCTTAAATTCACAGATCTTTTCTTCAAATAAGATATCACCCTCATATGTTCCATAAGGATAAACACCACTTAATACCTTCATTAATGTTGATTTACCTGCACCATTTTCCCCGCAGAGCGCATGGATTTCTCCTTTAATTACTTTTAAACTAACGTTATCAAGTGCCTTAACTCCAGGGAATTCCTTGGTGATATTTTTCATTTCTAAAATAATTGATTGCATTTACCTCACCACGCCCTCATAGGTTAATAAAATAATTTAGTGGCAGGATTCTGCCACTAAATTATTTAACTTATTTGTTTTAATTATTGAACTTCTTCAGCAGTATAGTAGCCAGCTTCAATAATAACTTCTTCGTAGTTACTAGCATCTACACGAACTGGTTCAAGAAGGAATGAAGGAACTACTTTTACACCATTATCGTATGTTTCAGTATCGTTCACTTCTGGTTCTTCACCATTAAGTACTGCGTCAGCCATCTCAACTGCTTTCTTTGCTAATTCACGTGTATCTTTAAATACCGTCATTGTTTGTTCACCAGCAGCAATTGATTTAACAGAAGCCAATTCAGCATCTTGACCAGTTACAACTGGAAGTTCTGAGTAACCAATGTTTTTAAGTGCAGCAATAATACCAATACTGATTCCATCATATGGAGACAAAATTGCATCAACTTCATCATCTGTATAGTATGTGCTAAGTAGGTTATCCATTCTTGCTTGAGCAAGTGCCGGATCCCAACGTAATGTTGAAACTGTATCCATACCAGCTTGACCACTCTTAACTACTAGCTTACCTTCATCAATGAATGGTTGTAACACAGACATTGCACCATCATAGAAGAAATATGCATTGTTATCGTCCGGTGAGCCACCAAATAATTCAATATTGAATGGACCTTCAGCATTTTCTAAATCTAAGTATTCAGCAATATATGAACCTTGAAGTACTCCTACTTCGAAGTTATCAAATGTCGCATAGTAAGAAATATTTTCAGTACCTTTGATTAAACGGTCATACGAGATAACTTGAACATCTGCCGCGGCAGCGTTTTCAAGAACATTTGTTAACGCTTCTCCATCAATTGCAGCAACTACTAATACATCTACACCTTGAGTAATCATGTTCTCAATTTGGGACACTTGGTTTTCAACAACATCCTCAGCATATTGAAGAACTGTTTTGTAGCCTAATTCTTCAAATTCTTTAACCATGTTATTTCCATCATGTACCCATCTCTCAGAAGATTGTGTCGGCATCGCAATTCCGACAAAGCCAGCTTCTCCGCTTCCTGCATCTCCGCCTGTGTCTCCACCTGCGTCCTCGCCGCCTTCATTTCCGCCGCCACAAGCAGCCATTACGAATAAAATCATTAGTGAAAGTAAAATTCCTGCTATCTTTTTCACTTAACTTCCCCCTTTTTTATGTTGGTATCGCTTACAAGAATTAGTATAGGCTACTTTTCACCTATTTAGTCAGCCTACTTTCTATAAGAAATTACGTCTTTCTTCACTTCTTCGTTCTTTTTTTTGTAAACGATATCATTATTTTATCTTTATAGCACTTTTTTAATCGTTATAGCATTTAATCATTTAACTTTATTCATTTAATTAAGGAAGTTGAGCGAAAATAAAAGCTGAGCGAATAACGCTCAACTCAATAAACTATCAGAAAACTACTTTTATATCTCTAATAGGTAAAACAACCTATTAAAATCACAAGACGTCTTGGCGATATTCACTCGGAGAAACACCTGTTACCTTTTTGAATACTCGACTAAAATAGTTCGGGTCCTTATACCCTACTGCATAACAAATCTCTTTAACATTTCTTTCTTTTAAACGCATCAACTCTTTCGCTCGTTTAACGCGAAGCTCTGTTACATAATCAATGAAAGATTGGCCTGTGCGTACTTTAAATACTTTACTAAAGTAATGTGGACTAAGTTGAATTACTTCTGCCACGTCCTCAAGCGTAATTGGCTTTTCATAATGCTCTGCGATGTAGTTTTTTGCAATAACCATTACGTCCTTATTTTGTGAATAATACATTGAATGAATATAGGCAGTCAACCTCAGCATCTCTTCGTACGTAGCTTCTTGTAATTTTAATAAGGAGGTTGCTTGCAGATAATGTTGGCTCGATTGTAATGTATGCTCTGTTTCAATCGTTTGTCGACTTAGTACAATAAAAAACTCAGCTAACTTTGTTTTCATTTCATCTACTGACCCTTCACAGAAGGTAGTAATTGCCTCGAAATATAGAGTGTAGTTCCTTGAAACATCATCAATTAGCCCTGCTGTTATCGTCTCTAGCAATTGTTTTTCGAGTTTATAAGGATATGCGGCGTCACTCCCTTCACGTACTTGTTGACTATAAAAAATACATGAAAAAGGACGGGCAGATGTTGTTAAAGCATGCAAAGCTTCATGGTAAGATTGGACGAACTTTTCAATCTCATTGTAATTAGTTCCAATTCCAATAGAAATCGAAACGTTTGGAAAACGGCGACTAAACTTCTCGATCAATTCCTTCCCACATGACACCGCACGACTACGAATAGAAAATTTGTCAGCACGCTCGTCTTCTTTCAATTGAATTAGTACTGGGAGGCGATTTATACGACTCGGTCCCGTTAAACTCTTCCAAAAATAGTGATTCAAATGTGCTTGCAAAAAAGAACTATATTGATTTATTTCATGAGACTCAAATGAATGACCTTCCTTCTGAAATTCAAACACCATAACAAAGCTCTCTTTCTCGAGCCTACTTTCCCAATCATCATCAAATTCAGCCATTTCATTTTCATCCATGTCGCCCATTAAAAGTGACGTAATTACTTTAGACTGAACAATCGATAGGGCTCTTCGGTAATTGTCTTTTAATAATAATTCTTCATTTCGTTTACTTCGCTCAAGAGTAATTTCTTGAATAACCTGTTCAATTGAAGAAATTACCTCTTCTTTAGTACTAGGTTTCAAAAGATATTCTTTCACACCGATTTTCATAACCTGTCGAGCATATTCAAATGTATCGAATGCAGAAACCATTATAAACTGAGTTGCTTGATTCCTTTTTTTTATTTCCTGTGTTGCTTCTATTCCATTTATACCAGGCATTTTTATGTCCATAAAAACAATATCAGGTCTGAATTCCTCTGCTTTAATAATTGCAGTACGACCATTTTCAGCTTCTTCTATTTCAACGTTTGAAGGGAAATGTTCACTGATGATTTTTCGAAGCCAATGTCTTTCAATCATTTCATCATCGACTAGTAAGATCTTATACATTCGCTTCCTCCTCTTCTATCGTAATAGGTAATTTCAACTCAATCATTGTACCTTCTCCTTTTATTGAGTGGATTCTCAGAATATCGTCATGTTGATAGAACATCTGCAATCTTCTAATAACATTATTTAAGCCAATCCCAGTTGAATGCCCTGATGATTTGACTAGACGTTCTGTCGGGTTCGCCATTAAGATCCGACTAACGGCTTCATCCATGCCAATTCCATTATCTTTAATTCTTAAGTAAAATGTATTATCTTTCATAAATCCTTCAATTTCAATTTTACCTTCTTGTTCATATGGTTCAATCCCATGAATAAACGCATTTTCCACAAGTGGTTGAAGCGTTAAAATAGGTATTTTTTGTAATAAACAGTTTTCATCTACTTGAATTGTAAAATCAACCCGATTATCAAATCGTGCTTTCTGAATAAAAAAATATTCCTTTACAATATTAATTTCATCAGCAAGCGTAACGGGTTTATCAATTTGACTTAAATTATAACGTAGGAGTTTAGCAATCGAGGTAATCAGCATGTAAATCCGTTCTGATCCCTCAATATAAGCCGTTTTCGCAATAGTGTTCAGTGTATTAAATAAAAAGTGAGGGTTGATTTGACTTTGTAAACTTTTTAACTCCATCTCTTTAATTAGCTTTTCTTGCTCTGATTTGTCTTTAATTTGCCGAACGAGATAATGAAGGTCTTTCCTCATTTGGTTAAATGTTTTTGTTAAAAACCCAAGCTCGTCCTTCCTTCCAGAATGAATATCTAAACCTTCTAAATTTCCACTAGCAATTTCCCTTGCAGCTCCTGTTAAGCGGTGAATCGGTTTGGTAATATCATTACTAAATATAAAAGCAAATAATAGTCCCATTAGAAAGGTACCTGAGAACATCGCTATTCCCATGGACTCCATGTACGCGTTTCGTTTATTCATTGCATCATAAAACGACTGGAATTCTGTAAGTTCATTATTTAAAAGCATCAAGGTTTCTTCTTGGATAAAGCCATGAAGCTTGAGAGCTTCTCTTTGCTTTACAGAATATGTCTCGATGTCATCATTTAAAAACGTTGATATAGCGAGGTCGCTTTCCTCAATTAGGCTTTCTAGCATATTTTGATAATTATTAACCGATACCGAATTTGATTGGTTCAACAACTCCGTTTCCAAATTTTTTTGTAACGATAGTAGTTGATCCCTTCGCACATTATATTCTTTTAAGTCCTCAATCGCTTTTTTATTTAAATAGACGTTCATCGCCTCATAAGATTCATTTGTTTTTTGGGATACATCATTTAATAGAAAAAACCGGTTTAGAATATGGTCATATTGTTCGACCGTTTGTTTATGATTGTAAAATAAAAAAATAGACAAACTATTCAAAATAACGAATAAAGCAATGAAAAACAACATAAGTTTTGTTTTTATTTTATACATTCTACATCTTCCTAACCTGTTTCTTCATATTATATTGTTCCTGTTAACTCTCTCGCTATTTTTCCTATTCTATATCCTCTTTTTGAATAAATTCAGTATCTGTATAATATTCTGATTCTACGTCTTTACCGTTAATGATATCAAGTAATAGTACAACGGCCTGATGACCCATATCATAAGGCTGTTGCCGAAGTATTGAATGAATAATTCCTTTTTGTAAATAATTTATTGTTTCTTCAAGGTCATCAAAAGCATAGACCTTTATTGGGGTAGCTGGTTTGACTCGCTCAAGCGTATCAGAAATTCCTATGCCGTCCAATGCACTTGTCCCATACAGAACATTAATTTGGGGAAAATCACGTAATATCTGAAATGTTTTTTCTGCTCCTTGAATTTTACTTAGATTTGAGCTTTCAATTGCGAGAATCTCAACTCTAGGAATAGGCTCTACCGCATCGACGAAGCCCTTCACTCTTAATTTATGCTGATTAGCGATTGTACTTCCTGTAACAATTCCAACTTTAATAGGTCCTGTAGTCTCCAACAACAGAGCTTGTCCCACTTTGTATCCTGCTTCATAATTATTCGTTCCGACATATGACATTCGATTACTATTTTCTGAGTCTGTATCCACTGTTATTAAAGGAATTCCTTTACTTAAGGCTTTATCAATAACTGGTTTGAATTCCTTATCTGTTAAACCTTGCGTCATTATACCGTCGACTTTCGAAGCGATTGCTTTTTCAATTAATTTAATATGCTCATCAATATTTGTTTGCTTTGGTCCTGCATATTCTATGAGTACGTCATGAGGAGCTGCCGCATCCTGAGCTCCTTTAATCAAGTCTTTGAAATATGGGTTCTCTTTCTCTTCTACAATTAATACAAAGTGATAGGATGGTTCTTTAGAAGGAGGAACCGTATCAATCGTCACATCATATTGAAGCGCTTTCACGAAGAAGTGGTACATAAAGCTTATTGAAATACAGACTCCGATTACTAGTAGTATATGAATGATATAATTTTGCCTCAATGTACCACCTCCATGACCAACGGTTAACTTAATTATTTTAGCATATATTTTCATTACTGAATAATAGTTGATTCCTAATTAATTTTACCACGAGAAACTTAGACCTTCTCACTTTTATAAGCAAATGGAGCGTTTTGCCGGTTCAAGGCATAAATTGATCGATTAAAAAAGCACGAGCGGGGGCTGCCTCTGTTCCAATTAGCTTAAGTGGGGCGCAGACTAAAAGATATTCTTTTGCTTCCACTTCTTTTAGGTCTAACCCTTCAAGAATAATAATATCCTTTGTGAATAATGTTTTATGGGTCGGATGATTATTTTGACTTCTTTCAATTCCTAATGTATCAATACCTACGCCGCTTATTCCTTTTTCACTTAGATACTTTGCTCCATCCTCAGCTAAAAAAATGAAATTGTCATTGGTTGTCATCCCCAGTGAATTTTGAGTTTTTAATAGCAGAAAATCTCCTTTTTCGATTTCAGCTCCTCTCAAATCATCAGAAGATATTCGATCACGTGCTTTTGTGACATCGATTACCTTGCAAGGACGGACAAGTTTTTCTAATTCAATCGTTTCGACTGTTTTACCTTGCTTGAGCATATGCAGTGGTGCATCAATATGTGTACACGTATGAATATTCATTTTAAGATTGGTATCTGTAATATAGTCATTTGTTTTTGTTTGAATAACTGGCTGATTTGCTTCATTCCCCATATATGTTGGCATTCCCTCATAAATGGTGACACTAATATCAATAATTTTCATTTAATATTCCCCCTTTTCTAATATAGCAATATGTCTTTCTAATAGATCATAATAGTTATCGCTTAAGAATTCTTTACCGCCTCTAAGGATTTCTTTCTTAAAATCTTCAGAGGGAGCAGTCTCCTTTTGCTTATCTACGACGACGAAGGTTACCGCTTCAATCATTTGTTTACTCTTTAACTCAAGCCAGACAAACGTAGGGCGATACACATTTCTTGAAACTCCTTCTTCCTCGTAAAGATACATTAATGTTTGCCTGTCAATCAGATACACTTTCCCCTCAACATTACCGCCTTCTTCAACGATATCGGCTTTTCCTCCCTCGTTTGTCGGTAACGTAAATCGCAGTGTATAACCTTGAAGTGTCCCTCTCCCCATAATAAATTGGAAGAATGGGTGGACATTTGCTTCTTTAAAGCGAGTATGATCCATACTAGAACCATACGCAAAATAATAAATGGGACGTTCCGAGTTTGTTAAGATATATTCTTTCCAGTCACCGCTTTTAATACAATTGGATGGAGATATACACTGTTTTCCTTCTATATAAACAAACGCTTTCAAAGATCCTTGATTCGTATATACTGTCTGTTCCACTCGTTCATATAAGTTATCAGGACGATTAGGGTGATAATCTTCAAGCTCGTCAATTTGAGACAGTTCCTCCTTAGAAACTTGATAAATCTCACCATATACTCTACTAGACTCTTTTTTCCTTATTATAGGATATCCCGCGCCTGTATCATGCAGTTCGCCTTTTACCCAACATTGCTGTAACTTTTGATTCGCCTGCTTCAAGAACGAATGATTTATTTCTCCTCTTCTCAATGTTCCATATACAAACAGTGTAATGTTTTTTTGTGACATCGTCTTTCCTCCATTTTTTACTCTTCTGTAAATCATAAACATGTTTACTATGATTATCTAGTATATCTAAGAAAAATAAGAAGGTTTTTGTGAATAAAAAAAAGATGGCGTAGGTTTGAACCCTATCCCATCTTTTTAAAGCCAAACAAAATATGCAATGATGACAGTTACAATTAAATAGAGAATATTTAGAGGTATACCCACCTTCATATAGTCAGAAAAACGATAACCACCAGGCCCATAGACAATTAGGTTCGTTTGATACCCTATTGGTGTTGCAAAACTTGCAGAGGCAGCTAATGTAATTGCAACGAAAAATGCCATTGGATCAATCCCTAACTGAGATGATACCGCTAGTGAAATGGGGAACATCAGTACAACCGCTGCATTATTTGTAATAATCTCAGTGAAAATGGTTGTTATCAAATAGATAGCAATTAAAATCCCAACTACTCCTATACCACCAGTAACACTGACAAGCTTCTCTGCAATAAGAGCAGCAGCGCCACTTTGATCAAGAGCAACTCCAATTCCGATTGCACTGGCAATTAACAAGAGAACATTAAACTGAACATATTTTCTGACGCTCTCAAACGAAATTGTTTTGGTCAGAAATAAGACGAGTACAGCTAATGTCGCAGCTTTGAACATACTTAAAACTTCAAAAGTTGCAAGAAGAATCATCGCTACTAGCGTGACAATCGCTATAAAAGATTTCTTCGAATCGACAACCTCAGCATCTTTAACAGCATTTAACAAGTAAAAATCTTTTGCACTTGCCCATCGACTTTCAAAATCTTTCCCAGCAAGAATTAGTAAAGTATCTCCCGGCTCTAAAACAATGTCTCCAACTTTACTATTAATCCGTTGTTGGTTACGGTGAACGGCAATGACTCCACCACCGTACTTTACGCGAAATTCACTTTGCTTTATTGATTTATTAACTAAATTAGACTGATGAGAGACAACGGCTTCTAATAATACTTGTGTTCCATTTTTTAAATCATCTAACTGCACCCTCGAACCCGTTTCAACCTTTAAGCCCTTCATATTTTGAAGCTCAACAATTGTTGAAATTAAACCAGTAAATACTAACCGATCTCCTGCTTTAATTTTATGATAAGAGTTAACTGGTGCTATTCGCTCTCCATCTTTACGAATGATGCTAATTAAATACAATCCTGTTAAGCTTCTTAATCCAGCTACTTCAATTGTCTTTCCGATTACAGGTGAATTCTCTTCAACCACTAATTCGGATAAATACTCTTTTGTATTTTCCTGAAACATAGTATCAGATGATTTCCTGTCAGGAAGAAGCTTATAACCGATTGTACTCATATATAGAGTCCCTATTAGGGCGGCCGGAACACCAACGATAGCTAATTGAAACATTGAATACCCCGTCATCCCAGTATCAATCATTAGGCCATGGATTAATAAGTTTGTAGATGTTCCAATTAATGTAATTGTTCCACCAAAAATAGTAGCATACGATAAAGGGATTAAAAATTTTGAAGGAGCAATCCCTCTTTCCTTACACCAGTCCCGGACAATAGGCGTAAACATCACAACAATTGGTGTATTATTTAAAAACGCTGATAAACCAGAAATCGGTAACATCATTTTCATTAACGTGGTTCGTGGGTTTTTACCCGTTCCTAATGCTTTTCTAACGATTTGCGTTAGAAGACCACTTTGTTGAACAGAACCTGCAACAATGAATAGAAGCGCCACTGTAAGCATTCCCTCATTTGAGAAACCTTTGACTGCATCTGCGGGGGAGAGCACTCCTAATAGTAATAATGAAGCTAATGCACAAAAAACGATAAAATCAGGACGTGAAACTTCCTTCATTAAACAAATCAACATAACGACAACCACAGTTAGCACAATCATAATATCCAAAGACATGTTGCTATCCCCACTTCTTAATTCATAGTAATTTGATATGTTTTGTAGTAATTTAGATTAGTATAGATTATCCCAATCTTTTTGTCTACGAAAAGTTATAAACTTTTCTAATCTTAAAATAAGAAAACTTAATGATAGCATTAAGTAGATATTTAGATATAATTGCTTCAATTTTCGATATGATACTAATTATCGTGTTCAAAACTTCCATGTACTACATGCAACAAGGAATGAAAACTATTGCTCGAATGAGATCACGTCGGGGCAGCCCCTTACCGTAGATAGCATTGCCGCAAGCGGTCTGGATGCTCTGCTCGCTGATCGCTAAAACTAGCTTCAAAACATTTGCCGGCTTTGCTTATTGTTTCGTGTTTGTGTTTTTTTTTATTCAGATACTTGTGATACAATGGCACACAAGTAGAATATGGTAAACGTAAAGGAGTGGTTCCAATGACAAGCTATACTTCGCGAAAAGATGTACCTGATTATGAAAAATGGGATTTAACTGATATTTATTCCTCAGAAGATTTATGGAAAGCTGATTTTCTCAAAGTTGAAGACCTTGCAAAAGATTTGAAAACATTTGATGGTGCAATTACAGACGCACAATCATTACTTGACTTTTTAACTAAACAAGAAGAACTTGGGTTTATTTTCTCAAAAGTATTCGTATATGCACGTCTCCAAGTTGATTTAGACACGCGAGAATCGTCCTCACAAGAATTGGTTGATAAAGCAACACAGCTAAGTGTAAAGGTGAGTTCAAGTACCTCCTTCTTCACACCGTTTCTTTTAAGTCTTAAAGAAGAGACATTAAAGAGCTACATAGCGGAAATAAAAGAACTAGCTTATTTCGAAGATGACTTGTTCGAAACATACCGTTACAAAGCTCATATTCTCAGTAAGGAAAAAGAAGAGCTCTTATCTGAACTAGGCGAGACGTTATCTTCTCCAAGTAAAACGTTCGGTATGATGAACAATGCGGATATTCAATTTGGTGAGGTAACCAATGATAAAGGTGAGAAGGTTCAGCTTACAAGAGGCATGTATTCTAAGCTAATTGAAGATAAAAACCGAGGTAAAAGACAGGAGGCTTATAAGGCCTATTATAAGCCTTATGTTCAACTAAACCATTCTATCGCTTCGACCCTCTCTTCAGCGATTAAAACAAATGTTACACTTTCAACGATACGGGGTTACTCTTCCGCTTTGGAAAAGTCACTGTTCGGAGATCTTGTCCCAGGTGAAGTCTATGATAATTTGATTGAAACGACGAAGAAACATATCGCTCCCCTTCATCGCTACTCAGAAATCCGAAAAGATGTGCTTGGCTTAGATGATTTAAGACAGTATGATTTGAATGTACCACTCGTACAGGAAAGTAAAGAAGAAATTCCCTATGAAAAAGCATACGACATTATGTTAAATGCATTATCTCCTCTTGGGACCGACTATATCGACATACTTCGTACCTTTAAAGAAAAACGCTATATCGACGTGCGAGAAACACCTGGAAAGCGTTCTGGGGCTTATAATATGGGCTTATATGGGGTCCATCCTTTTGTGTTACTGAATCATCAAGATGATTTAGACAGTCTGTTCACCCTTGTACATGAGATGGGGCATGCGATGCATAGCTACTATTCAAACAAATATCAACCACAAATAACGGCCGGCTATACGATTTTTGTTGCTGAAGTTGCTTCAACTGTTAACGAAGTTCTCCTAATAAATTATTTATTAAATAATGAAACGGACGCTAAGAAGAAGAAGCATTTACTCAACCATTTCATTGATATGTTTCGAGGTACTTTTTTTACTCAAATCATGTTTGCTGAATTTGAAAAACGGACACATGAAATGGCTCAACAGCAACAACCACTTAATGCTTCTTCGTTTAATGAGCTTTATGGGGAGCTTTTTAGAAGCTATCAAGGAGATGTTGTTACCTTTGATGATGAAGTAAAATATGGATGGTCTCGAATCCCACACTTCTACAGACCTTTCTATGTTTATAAATATGCTACTGGCTTTGCTGCTGCAATCCAAATTGCTGATAAACTCCTTTCTGGGGAAAAAGAAGGCACAGAGGCGTATCTGACTTTTTTAAAGAGTGGAAGTTCAGACTATCCACTTGAATTACTAAAGAAGGCAGGTGTTGATTTAAGTAATCCTGACCCAATTGAGCATGCGTTGTCCTATTTTGGAGAATTACTTAGTGAATTTGAAAAACTTTAATATTCTGGCGTGATTTCATGAAAATAGTTATAAAGACAAGCGAAAGGGTGTTCCTGAAGGTCTATCGCCTTCGTTCCGGAACACCCTTTCGTTATTACTCATATTGTTGAAAAAACTCCTTAAACTCCTCGTCTGTTGCAGCGCCAACAATTCTGTCAACTTCTTTTCCATCCTTAAAGTGAATAACTGTCGGTGTGCTTGTCACTTGGTAATCATTCCATCCCTCTTCAAACTCCTTGAGGTTATACTGTTTAAGATCAATTCCTATTTCATCTACAATTGGGACTAGCCTTGGCGTAGTTTCCTTACAGAATGGACAAGTCGAGCTATAAAAGTAAACCGTAAGCTCTTCCCCACTTGCTAGTCTCTCACTTAACTCATCAGGTAGAATGACATTTTGATAGTTAGCATCATTCATTAATTCAGCAGTGGATGGATGAATGGACTTCTTCCCAAATGGATTACCTTCAGCCTTTTTGGTTTGTGAAATATTAGTTACAACAGCCAGACTAATAAATAGAATAATGACAATTGATCCGTAAAGAATTAATTTTTTCATCATGCTTCCTCCTTTTTTATCTTAAATACAAGTAGACTACAAATAAATATAAATAGAAAAGCTGTTCCTGCTAAAAACGGTATGGTGATGAAGCCTAACCAATTTATGTATTGTCCTGTGCATGGAACTCTACCACAAGCAGGAGCAGTCTCTGACAAAAACGAAAGATTTTGTAAAGCATAATGATAGGTTGATAGAAGAAAACCTACTAAAGAAAAAACCAACGAATATAGTGCTACTTTTGCATCTTTTTGGATAATTCCTATTAATATAACAATCACCAATGGATACATTAAGATTCGCTGATACCAGCATAACGTACACGGTTCGAACATTCTAATCTGAGAAAAATATAGAGACCCTAGTGTTGCTATAAGTGATGTTAGCCAGGCAAAAACGAGGAGATTCTCGATTTTTTTATTATTCATGCTCCTACCCTCTACTTTCAAAAATTTAAAAGTACAATTTATTATACATGAGAGGAAGATGTTACTGTATTGACAATTTCGTGAAACTCATTTAAAGTTTCAATGTTTTTCTCTTGGATATATACTCTGTAAATTTCCATTTCTTCAGTACGTGAAATTATTATATTCTTTTTCAGGACATAAAAAGTAAGCTTTTTATGTCCGCTTTTTTAAAATTATTAAGTCTAAACATGTTATTTAAATTTGCTATAAAATCTCGCTGCTTCGACAATCATGGCACCCATCCGTTCAATAACTGGTGCAATGACACGATCGACGCCCTCTTCCTTTAATGCCTCTGTCGTCACTTTCCCAACTGAAACTGCCAAAACCTCATCTTGAAATTTCCTTAATAGATTTTCAGTCATGTTGTTCGCTCTCGCAAATTCAAACAGTGAACGCACCTGTATTGCTGTCGTGAAACAAATCGTATCAACTTCTGTGTTTAGTATTTCATGACACAATGTTTTTACCGTTTCCTTATCAGGAGCGATGTGTTGGTAAGGTAGAATTTCTATCACTTCTGCTCCTTGTTCTTTAAGGAACATTGTTAACTTGGGCACCGTTACACCATGGAGTTGGACTACGACACGTTTCCCCGAAAAATCATAGTTTCTCAATGTATGAATTAATCCTTGTGTCGTACCGTCTATATCCACAGCTTTGGGTCTCACACCTAGTTTCTTTAAAGCACCATTCGTTTTATACCCTCTAGAAGCTACATTCGCATGTTGAATCAATTCAATAAAACGCTCTTTCATATTTAACTTTTCACTCAACTCTATTAAAGTTTCTAGTCCAACGCCGGTAGTGAAAATTATCCAGTCTGTTCCACTTTCAACTATCGTTTTGAACTCAGGTTCAATTTGTTTATCTGCTAGATAAACCGTACCTTGAAGTGGTCTGAGCACAGGAATTCCACCTTGCTTTTCGATAATTTTACTAATTTCCTCCGTTTTTCTTGCCCCTGCAATAACCACTCTTTTTCCAGTTAATCCTATTCCCATAAAACCACCCCTTTTTTAAAATGACTCTAAGCACATTCTATTTAAACTTTCATATAGTTATTTATTATAGTTGAATTTAAGAATAGAAGCTAATTCCCTTTATAAAAATTTAGACCGTTTATAAAGACACTGACTAAGTTTGTAAAACTTTTTTCCAAAGAATAAGGTAAACCAAACCCACCATTTTTCTCAAGGGAAGCAAATCCATGCAAGAGACTTCTAAAACCCCGAACAGCATGAATACATTCATCTTCATCTAGTTCAAAAGGTTGAAATAGCCTGATGGTTAGTTCAATAAGTGCAAGGCTTGCTTGTTCGATAGCCTTAACCCTTGTATCTGGAGCTAAGGTTAATTCATAAACTCCTGGATGATGATGCGCAAATAAGAGATAGGCGCTAGCTACAGAATGAATTGCTTCTTCCCCACACCGTTTTGTAGATGCTTTTTCCAATCTTTGATGTAATTCATTTAGTCCAAATAATGCAATCGTATTGCGCAGTTCAGCCAGACCTTCAATATGATTATAGAGTGAGGGGGATTTTACTCCGAGCTTTTTTGCAAGATTCGCAATGGTAACAGCTTCAACTCCGTCTGAATTCGCTATGTCAATAGCAGCTGTTACTATTAGTGATTTATCTAACCCTTTTCTTTTGGATGCCATTAGCTCTCACCTTTCAGACTTTTATATCCTTTTTTAATTGCTACTTCCAAAATTCCTTTTGGTTCTTTGACCATGCGCCCATGCCCACACGCAATAACTTTGGGATTTAATTGTTCAATCATTTTCGCACTACGAAGCGCATCCTGTTTATTCCACGTTGCAAGTGCAGGAAAAGGAAAGAAAGGCTGCATTGTGCCAGATACAGCAAACCCTCCCTTTGACTGAAATGCATCACCGACTATCACAATGCTATGCCTAATATCATGAAAAGACATTGAACCTGGTGTGTGTCCTGGCGTTGATATAGCTAAAAGAGAACCAATTTGGTCTCCATCCTTTATAAAGTAATCAGGGTTAGTTACGATATTCTTCGCTATACCTCCCCTAATTTTTTTCTTCTCATTTGCTTCTAATGAAATATCACCCTTTAATAGTTTTGCATCCCTCTTTGAAATATAAACCTTAGCTTCAGGTAAAGCTTTCTTTAACCCATCCAATGCGCCTACATGATCCGCATGACCATGTGTTAGTACAATTCGAGTAATGGACTTTTTCAGTGATCCGGCTGCTCGTAAAATTGCAGTTGTACAATAAGGAAGCGCCGCATCAACTAATGTTAATTCATTCTGCTCTTCAACTAAATAACAGTTTACAGGAAATACTTTGGGCATAAATGCTAACTGGTATATCGAATCTTCCTTTATTATCTTCATTGATGCACCCTCCTATTTGATTTAAACTAATACCATTAGTTTAAATTTAACTAATGGTATTAGTTTTGTCAAATAAATGTTTAATAGACTGCTTTGTGAAAATAGCAGTCTTTAAAAGTCATTTTATCAAGTTATTCTGGCCTCCAGACGTACTCTAAAAATGATTCTTCAAAGAGAATCGTATCTATATTACAAGTCTCCGCATCGATACCGTACTGCCACACAATTTGCTTATTTTCTTTTGGTCCATCTGGATTAAATTCAGGTGCATTGCCTTCTGTCGTTATCCCCTTTTGAGGCTGATTGGTCCACACAATCATTTGCTCTCCCAATTCCGGATTTTTAGTTACAGCACTATCATAGGCAGACCGAACGTCTCCTTCGATCGAAAAATAACCATATATTGCCGGTTTATATTGTGAAGGAGAAATAGTATCGTACCACCCTAAAATAAACTCAGCATCAATAGGATATTCAGGTTCAACATTTGCAAATAATGCTACGCCCTCAGGCACATTAATTTCTTTGGCATATTGGAGTGCGAGTTCAGCTTCTGCCACACCTTTATCATATGTTGTTCCTTCTGTAAAATGATTGTAAATAACTAAAAATGAAATCCCCTTCTCGTGCAATAACTGGACCTCATCGGGAGTTAATCCGAAAGATACACCTTCTTTATTTTCTAAATACCTTCCCCAAACAGCCGGATCTCCAAATTCCTTTTGAACACATGATAATAATTCACTAGTTGTTCTACTTGCCGAATCTACTCCCCCAAAGAATATCTTGATTAACATCCTCATTTCCGTTTGAAGTTTCTGTTCCTCCCTCATTCTCTTCAACTTCTTCTGGTGATACGTCGTACTCCTCCATTACGTCCTCTGTATCAATATTAAGGACATTTTCTATTAGTGATTGCCCATCTTGAAAAACAAACAGAAAAAAACTTGCCAGCGCAATAAGGTAAAAGAATCCTAAAATGATATACTGGCGCACATTTCCGCCTCCTATCAGTGTTGAATTCTCTTTATCTTATTGGTGAGGGTATTAAAGGGTGTGGGCAACCTTCACTAGTTTGTATAGCTTTTCCTTACTTTGCTCATACTAGCGTCAGAGGTGAGGAAATTGAAAAAAATAACGAATAATCTCTTAGCTTTTTCAGCAGTACTTATGCTATCAGCTTGTGGTGCGGATTCGGAAGCCGAAATTGTAATGGACGCACAAATAGAACAGCAATCGACCAAGCCTTATCATGGGGTCGCAAGTAACACCGACCAGAATGATGTGGATATTCATCTTCAATCTGCAGTGGTTGTTTATGCAGATAATGCTGGCTATTATCTGCGGCAGACGATTAATCATTTAGAAAGTATTGCACCTTTGTTTGAGGACGACACATTAGGTGAACATGAAGTAAAAGCAATACAACGAGTTATTATTTATATAAAAGAAAAGAGCGTTGATTTTATGGCACAAGAGAGACCAATGGAGTTTGATGGCTTTCACAATATCAACCTAAGCCTGTTAACAGAAATTGATGCTCTCGAAAGGGTACTTGATAATATGGAAACACCTATAAGCCCTCTCCAAATTCAAAATGCACGTGTCTATTATGAAAACTCTGTTATTTCTCATCAACAGCTTGAAATGGAATACCAATCTTTAGCAGAAGAACTAGGCTTTTATTAACTTTTTTATACAAAAAGGGGGTCTGTCATAAGATTTTGACCTTATGGCACACCCTCTTTTATGTTTTGAAACAGTCCTTTTATTTGCTATTGGTTTCAAATATATCAACTATTTCAGCGATGGTTCCTCCGAATGGATTGTGTCCGATATCTACATGGTGCTCTAAGGCCTTCATTCGATTAATTAACCGTCGATTTGTTGTAATACGTACACGATTAATATGAACGATATTATTCACTTCTTTTTTAACCGAACGATAAAGCTTCTTTCGGTCACCTTCATTCGATTCAACTCCAATAACATAAATCTCCCCATCAGAGACAACATGGACGTCATGCACATGCTCGAGTAATTTTAATTTTCTCTCTATCTCAGTTGCTATATCTTGAACCGGCTGATTAGTAAATCTATTGCTTTGATTGCTTTTTAAGTATGGTTCATCACTCTGTATTTGTTTATCCCTTAATATACCTGGCTTATGACTAGTAATCCGTGATCCTTGTCGGTTAATACCTTGATGATTTAAATTTAGATTCCTTTTCTCTACCGAGAAATTCCCTTCACCAAGTGAGGACTGCGTGGGATCTGTAAGTCCTTTCGGTGATGAATCAGGAACCATTAAATCTGTAAGTGGGCCTTCCCAAGCTCTTGCCTGTAATACACCATATCCACTAAAACCTTGAGTTCGGTCTGAATTAGCACCCATAGGTTGCTTTTGCTCAACAATACAACCAGCTAAACATAGAAGAAGAAACATACAACCTATTCCCTTTTTCATTTTCAGCCTCCTTTGTTTTTAGTGTGCGTCTGATAACCTGTTCTAAACAGTCTTTTTCAAGGTAATGTTTTCAAAAAAAATTCCACTTTCCTTCTTAAAATCCTATATATCACTTGAATTATTTGTCGTATTTATTCTATTTTTACCTATTGCTGACTAATTTAGTTGAATGTCTTTTCAATTGTTCGGTTTTGGCTATAATAACTATAGTAGATATGATGAATTCTTCAAGTACACCCCATAAACCGACACAAATAACTGTTCCTCTCTATCCTTTCTATATCCTTGAACTTTGGAGTGTAAAATATGTTACTTACAAAAATTGAAATAAAACGAATACAAATGCTACGTTTAGCCAAGAAATATGGTATGTCTTCACAAAAAACGGTTCAATGTAGTCAAGAACTAGATATGCTCTTAAATCTCGTCCAAATTAAACAAACACAATTAAATAAAAGAAACTCTTGATAAACCATTGCAATCAATCCAATCTTTTGTTAAGGTAGACACACATAAATGTATAATCTTTACTTCAAAACTTGAAGTGAGGGTAGAGGTGCAAATGCCATTAGTAAGTTCGTGGAGGAGTATGAGCTCTTTTGAAGCGTCCTAAAAGGGGGATTTGCCGAAACTAAAGACTAACTCATATACCTTTAGTTGGGACTGTGACTTAATAAGTGCAGGACTGTCATATAGCATTAGCTATATGGGGGGCTATCTTACGCATTGGGATGATTGTGTGTACACAACATTGCCAAGCAACAATGAGTCCCTTCATTGTTGTTTTTTTGTGGTTAACCCGAAAATAGCCCACTACAGATTAAAATTAGATGAATTGAGGGTGAAGAATTATGAATTTCGGACGAATTGTGACAGCAATGGTGACACCTTTCGATCAACATGGACAAGTCGACGTGGAGGCAACAAAGAAATTAGTTTATCATCTTATCGCAAATGGAACAGATGCTTTAGTCGTTGCAGGAACGACAGGAGAATCTCCTACGCTTACCACATCAGAGAAACTACTATTATTTAAAACAACTGTCGAAGCTGCAAACGGGAAAATTCCTGTTATTGCTGGAACGGGTTCAAATAATACTCAAGCCTCTATTGAGCTTACAAAGCAAGCAGAAGAGATTGGTGTAGACGGAATTATGCTCGTAACACCTTATTATAATAAACCTTCTCAAGAAGGAATGTATCAACATTTCAAGGTCATTGCAGACTCTACAAAGTTACCAGTAATGCTTTATAATATTCCTGGCCGTTCCTCTGTAAACCTTAGTGTTGAGACGACTTTGCGCTTAACAGAAATACCTAATATTGTTGCAATTAAAGAAGCAAGTGGTGACCTCGATGCAATGGCTTCCATTATTGAGAAGTCTCCAGAGAGCTTTTCACTTTACAGTGGAGATGACAGTTTGGCATTACCAGTTTTATCCATCGGTGGAATTGGCGTTGTTTCTGTGGCCTCTCACGTTGTTGGAAATGAAATGCAACAGATGGTACGTAATTACCTTGGAGGACAAATTCAAGCAGCAGCAATGCAACACCGTCAATTGTTACCGATTATGAAAGCCTTATTTACCGCTCCAAACCCAACACCTGTAAAAGCAGCTCTTGAAATGAAAGGGATTGAAGCTGGTTTGGTTAGACTACCTCTTGTGCCCTTAACATTGGAACAACAACAACAACTTCAATCAGTCATTCAACCTTCAGTTAATTATTTTGTAAGCTAAAAAGCATGTAGCCTTTGCTACATGCTTTTTCCTTGCAATGACACTGGCTTTATCCAGGTTCTTTCAACGAAGCCTGTGCCAAATAAAACACCAGCCACAATAAAAAAGAAACTAATTAATTGAAACCAGTAAACGCGTTCTCCTAAAAAAATGGCTGCACTTATCAATCCAAAAAATGGCACAAAATTATTGAAAATGGCTGCTTGACCAGCTCCAATCCTTTCAATTGCATAATTTAGAGCAAATTGACCTCCTGCAGTAGCTAGGATTGATGAAACAAAAAAAATGATATAAATCGATAACGGTGCTGACGTCATTTCAGACATTCCACTTGGCTCAAGAATGAGACTGATAAAAAGCAAAGATAATGAGCCAATGACTAACATCATCCCTGTTACTTGTTTTGAGGAAAGTGTCTTCGTTGCTTTTTTAATATAAATAAAGCTTAAAGCCTGGGCAAACATTGCAATAAATATATATATTTCACCTTTATGTATCGAAAAGGACCCAGAACCTCCCTGTATTAACAAAACTCCCAGAAATGCTAAAGCAACGCCAAATAAACGCCATTTTGTAAGCTTATCGCCCAACAAAAGTACTGCTAATATCGAAGTTGTTAGAGGAACTAAGGCTAAAATTAAGACCGTATTTGAGGCGTTAATAAGTGTTAAACCTTGGGCAAGGAAATAATGATGTATAACTACACCAAATAACGCTCCAAGTAGTAAATAAATCCATTCTGCCTTGACTAATGACGTAAATGACTTATTAAGTAGAACAATAACAACGATAGTTATTCCTGCTAACATAATTCGAAATGACGTCATTGTTGCTGGTGGTAGTGCCTCTACCAATACTTTCAACATCACGACGTTAACTCCCCATATGGCCATCGCCGAAACAGCAAGAACATAAACCCAAACATGCGATTGTTCTTTCAATTTAATTCCTTCTTTCTATTTTCTTCTCTCATTAGTTTATCATTGAAACGTTATTTCAGGGGCGGCTTCATTACAAAAAGCCGGGAAAAATGCCCGGCTACGATTACCTTTTTAACCCCAGAAACCCCATTTGATTTAGGGCTTCAACTTTTTCTATAGCTTTCTTAAGAGCTTAGTTCATCAATGACATCAAATCTCGGCTTTTCGAATAATGCTCTTGGAAAGTTTGTAAATGTTTCTATTCCTTTTTCTGTGACTTGAATAGATTCCGTTATCTCAACCCCATAGTCTTCATACCAAATTCCTGGCATTAAATGAAACGTCATGTTTGGTCTTAGTATTGTCTTATTCCCTTCTCGGAAGCTTACCGTATGCTCTCCCCAATCGGGCGGAAAACTAAGTCCAATAGAATAACCGAGTCGAGACTTTTTATGATGTCCATATTTTGCAATTGTTTGACTCCATTTTCTTTCTACATCTTCCGCTGCTATTCCTGGACGGATGATTGCTAACGTTTCTTCAATTCCTTCTTCCACAACTTTGGCTAACTCCTTGACTTTATATGGAGCCTTACCTATCGACATTGTTCGAGCCATCGGTGTATGATAACGTCTATAGGCTCCAGCAATTTCTAATGTTAAAAAATCTCCTTCTTTATACGGTGCGTCAGTCCAAGTTAAATGGGGACATGACGTATTACCATTTGCAGGCATCATTGGAACAATAGAGGTGTAATCACCACCATACTCTTTCGTACCTTTAATTTGCGCATGATATATTGCTGCCGCTACATCGTTTTCACGTATTCCCACGTTTGCTTCTTTAAAAGCGGCCTCCATTGCTTTTTCAACAATAATACCTGCTCGTTTCATATATTCGATTTCGTTGTCCGATTTAATAATTCGTACCCAATTAACAAGGCTTGACGCATCTTTAATAATTGCATTTGGAAGTCCTATTAAAAGATGCTGATAGCATTTAGCCGTAAAATAATGCGCATCCATTTCAACCCCAATTCGCCTTTGTGCTTGACCAATCTCAGTTAAAATGTTCGCAATAAAGTCCATTGGATGACGTTCACTCGATTGGACATAATAGTCAGGGTAGGAAATAATATGCTGCTCATCAAGCCATGTTGTTTTGGCCACTCCTGTTGCATCCATTTGTCTACCAATCCATATCGGTTGTGCATCTTCTAGAGTTACCACCATCATTTGGACAACGTAAAAACTCCACGCTGAGTAATTTGTTAGGTAATACATATTTGATGGATTTGAAATTAATAACACATCGACACCAAGTTCGACCATTCTTTTTTTTGTTTCATGTAATCGCGTCCGATATTCAGCTAACGGAAACATGTTCTCACCCTCTTTCTATTAGCATAAAATGTTCTAGCTATTATTGCTTAATTGAATCGCGACGACCTTTTGTTCTGTCATTTCCTCTATTGCAAAACGAACTCCTTCACGACCTAGACCGGAACGCTTCACTCCACCAAATGGCATAGCATCAATTCGAACATCACAATCATTTACAATGACTCCACCGACTTCAAGCTGCCCAATCGCTTCGAATGCACTATCAAGATTCGACGTGAAGATTCCCGCTTGTAAACCGTACTGAACATTATTGGCAGATTCAATCCCTTCTGAGAGAGTTTTTATTGGTTCAATCATTACAACTGGACCAAACACTTCCTCATTTGCAATCTTAGAAGTTTTAGGTACGCGAATAAGTACAGTTGGCTCAATGAATGTTCCAATCCTATTTCCGCCCGTTAAAATTTCTGCCCCTTCTAAAGTAGCTTCCTTAATCCACTGCTCAACTCGTTCTGCTTCCTTTGTCGAAATCATCGGGCCAATATCTGTTGTTTCTAATGATTTATTGCCAAGCTTAAGGTGACTAGATTGTTCAACAAACTTCTTTAAAAACATTGGATAAATTTGCTCTTGTACATAAATTCGTTGAACACTTAAACAATTTTGGCCAGCTACACCAAAAGCCCCCGCTACGGTTGATTGTACAGCTAACTCTACATTTGCATCATTTAGGATGATAGCCGGTGTGTTAGAGCCGAGCTCCATCGCAACTTTTTTTACGCCTGCTTTTTTGATGATGCTTTTTCCTGTTTCATAGCCTCCCGTAAAGGAAATCAAACGAACATCCTTGTGCTCTACTAATGGATCACATATTTCATGACCAAATCCAGTAATAACGGAAAGAATTTTGTCTGGTAATCCGGCATGTTCAAATGCTTCTGCTAAGCGAATAGCACTTAAAGGGGTCAACGTTGCAGGTTTTACGATAACCGCATTTCCTGACGCAATGGCTGGGCCTATTTTATGAGCAACAAGATTCAGTGGGTCATTAAAGGGAGTAATCGCTGCAACGACACCAATTGGAAAGCGATAGACATATCCTATTCTACGTTCATGTCCTTGCATTTGTGAAAAAGGTATTGTCTCTCCTTCGATACGTCTTGCCTCCTCCGCGCTTAATCTTAAGGTTTCAACACACCGATTGACTTCTTTCCTAGCTTCTCGAATCGTTTTACTGCCTTCTTGTGATATTGTCTTCGCATATAGTTCATGATTTCCTTCAATCCAGTTCGCCGCATTATGAAGAATTCTCATTCGTTCGTGTATAGGGAGTTTTGCAGAAATTTTTGCTCCTTCTTTTGCTCTTGCAATCGCTAGATAGACATCCTCTACTGAAGCAGCAGGAACGGTTGCAATTATTTCACCAGTTCCTGGATTATAAACGGAAATTGTTTTTCCTCTTTCTTCCCAACTTCCACCAATAAGCATGCTTTCCTTAACGATTTGCTTGCTCATTACCGCTCCCCCCTCTTACGTCTAAATTTGACCTCTTTCTAATTGAATTAAGTCTATTAGTACAGCAAACCCTGTTTCTTTTATACCTGCTCCAGCACCGACAAGTGTAATGGGACCTGATAAATCACATTCATACGTGATGGCATTTGTTGCACCGCCTACACCCGCAAGTGGGTCAGATAAATCTAATTTTTCTGGTTGAACAGACGCTCGAATCTGTCCACCATTCTGTTCAATTTTCCCTAGAAGCTTCCACCGCTTTCCTTCTGCCTTTGCTTCCGATATTTGTTCAAGCGTAATTTCAGAAATTCCTTGCCTTTTAATCTCATCACGTTGTAAAGGAATTCCTAAAACAACCTCTGCTAAGATGAGCACTTTATACATAACATCATAACCTTCAACATCGCTCGTTGGATCTGCTTCTGCATATCCTAATTCCTGCGCCTCTTTAAGTGCCTCTTCATAACTCAGTCCCCCATCTTCCATTTTTGTTAGCATATAGTTCGTTGTTCCATTTAAAATTCCTTTTATCGATGTAATTTCATTCCCTACGAGCGCAGCGAGAGGCATTCGCAGTGCAGGAGTTCCGCTCATTACAGCACCTTCAAACAACCATCTAACACCTTTTCTTCGCGCATGATCTGCTAGATTATTATACAAGAGCGCAACTGGCCCTTTGTTTGTCATGACCACATTTTTGCCTACATCAAAAGCTAGTTGACAATGCGATATTGCAGGCTGTCCTGTTTTGACATCGGTGAACGTCATTTCAACAATAGTTTTTGCATTTGTCCGTCCAATCGTCTCCTCACTAGACCAGCCTCTAACTAATCCTGGCTCCTCCGGGTAATCATCTAGCTTTCCTGTTTGATCTATTGTCTCCATCACTTTATCTAGGTTTAACCCTTCTGAATGATGAAGAGATCCTTTGTACAAATCTGAAATGGATACGACTTCAAAATCACATCCGTATAATTCCTTTAATTGTTCATGTTTCTCTCTTAATATTTGGACAAAACCTTGGCCGACTCCTCCAAATCCTAGTAATGCTAGTTTATGAGTCATTGTATTACCCTCCTTTAGCAATTGAAGTTAACACTGCTTGAACAAGAATCCCCGTCCCGATTTCAAGAATAGTCTCATCAAAATCAAAAATTGGTTGGTGAAGACAAGCATTTAATCCCTCTTTTTTTGCTCCAAGAAAACACATTGCACCAGGGACTTTTCTAGTCATGTAACTGAAATCTTCGCCACCCATACCATAACGTTCATTTAATACAATAGTACTTGGATAAGCCTTCTGAATTGATTCACGTAAAATGGTTGTTGCTGTCATATCGTTGTATAGGGCAGGCTCACCTCTATGAACGGTAAACTCAACTTCTCCTCCTAATGTTGTGACAATCTGTAACGTTGTCCGCAACTCGTTTTCAAGCTTGATTCTAGCCTCATCGGTATACGTTCGCATCGTTCCTTTAATGGTTACACAATCAGGTATCACATTCGTTTGTGCACCGCCTTGAATCATCCCAAGACTTAACACCGCAGGCTCTAATGGAGATACTCGCCTATTCGTCAAGCTATAAAGAGTGGGCAAAGTCATTGCCGTTAACCAAATAGGGTCAATCGTTTGATTCGGGTATGCTCCGTGCCCACCTGTTCCTCGAATGTCGATCGAAAACGTATCGACATTCGCCATCGCAAGACCTTCACATAATTTGATTGTGCCAATTGGTTGCTCTGGATCAATGTGAAGGGCGTAGATAGCGTCAACATCATCAAGAACACCTGCATTAATTAAATATTGCGCTCCTGTTTTTCCTTCCTCGTTTTCCGTTTCCTCGGCAGGTTGAAAAATGAACTTCACCTTCCCTTTTAATGGCATTTGCTTATGCAAAAGAGAAAGCTGCTTTGCGGCCCCGAGTAACATCGCCGCATGACCGTCATGGCCACAAGCATGCATGACGTTTGGAGAACAAGACTTATAATCATGTAATGCATGTTCTTGAATCGGTAACGCATCAATATCTGCTCTTAAAGCAATGACTGGACCAACTTTGTCTCCAACAGTAGCTACCACTCCTGTCGGTAAACCAATCCTATTTCGACCATGTACAATATCAACAGACATTTTTTTCAATTCTTCAATCAAATAGTTTGTCGTTTCAACTTCATGAAAGCTTAACTCAGGATGATGGTGTAGATGACGTCTCCACCGCGACAGCTCTCTTCCAATCATGCTAACACCCCACTACTTAATAGCATCTAAAGCTTGAGCTAAATCAGCAAGTAAGTCATTTGAATCTTCAATTCCAGCAGAGTAGCGAACAAGGCCTTCAGGAATCCCTAATGCTTTTCGCTCTTCTGGTGTATTCTCGACATGACTTGTTGTTCGTGCGGGGCCAACTGTTGTTTCAACTGATCCCAGGTTTGCAGCACGGTGAGCATACTCAAGTTTCGGTAAAAATTGACGCACGGCATCAAGCTCTCCTTTTAACGCAAAACTTAACATTCCCCCAAAGCCTCGCATTTGTCGCTTCGCCACATCATGATGGTGATGTGTAGGAAGTCCAGGGTAAAATACTCGATCGACCTTTTCATGTTTTTCAAGAAATTGAGCAACCTTCATCGCGTTTTCCTGTTGTTTATCAATCCGTAGTTTTAATGTTTTCATCCCTCTTAGTAACAAATAAGCTGCCATTGGATCCAGTGTTGCCCCGTTAATTTCTCGGTAATGATACATTGCATTAACGAGATGCTTTTCACCACAGACAACGCCACCTAAGGCATCTGCATGACCACCAAGAAACTTTGTTGCACTATGAATGACAAGATCTGCTCCTTGATTAAGTGGATTCTGATTAATTGGTGTAGCAAACGTATTATCAACGAAAACAAGAGCATTTACTTCTTTCGCAACTTTTGCAATTCGTGCAATATCCGTTATTTTCACGGTTGGATTCGTAGGTGTTTCAAGATAAACAAGCTTACACCCTTTTTTTATTTCTCTTTCCATTGCTTCATGGTTCCCGGTTTCAATTAATGAAACATCTATATTTAATTTAGGAAGAAACTCTGAGAATATTTTATTCGTTCCGCCATAGGTATCTTTAATCGACACTATTCTATCTCCAGGTTTTAAGACGGTTAGTAACGCATTTGAAATAGCAGCCATTCCAGTTGAGAAACTAGTCGATGCTTCAGCCCCTTCAAGTTCTCTCACCTTATCCTCAAATGCTTGAACTGTTGGATTTGTATTCCTACCGTATATATGACCTTTACGTTTACCTATTGCTACCTCATACCATTCATCAATATCGTCGTACCCAAATGCTACACTGTGCACAACAGGTACTTGAGTTGCACCATGGGCTAAATACTCTTTTTCTCCTGACCATACGGCCTTTGTCGCCTGTTCAATCTTCTTGTTTGTCATGTTGCCACCCCTTTCTATGTCTTACTTCTATCGTACGCAAACAATCCTGCACATTCATTCACCATTTTGTATGAAAATTTTAAAGGCTTAATGTGCAATTTTTACAAATGTTCTGAATAGTGTTGCTCTAAAAATAGATAACCTATAAAATAGATGTAACTGGACATCTAAAAAGTCAATCCTTTCCAAAGGAGGCGGTTTGGTGATTCTAACTGTAGCCGACATCAAAAATCTCGATATTTTAAAGGATGCCAGGATCCATACTGGTCAATTGGAATTGAATCATTGCCCCGTTGAATGGGTATCGGTAATTGAAACACCTGTCGAACAATTCGTACGAAAAAATGAACTAGTTCTCTCCACTGCTGTTGGGTGCGCATCGGATACAGATTTAGAATGCTTTATAAGAGATGTTATCGAGTCAGGTGCAGCTGCACTTGCAATTGCTACAGGAAAGTTCATCAAAACAATCCCCCCCTCAGTTATCAACATTGCAGAAAAACAGGGCTTTATATTATTCGAATTAGACTGGCATATTCGTTTTTCAGATATAATTCAAACAGTTTTAGAAAAAATTGAAAAGATAAAAAGAGAACACTTTGAAAAAATGGAAAATGTTCGAAAAACTCTTTTAGATTTCATATTAACGGGGAAAACTTTAGAACATGTTTGTCAATACGTTTCTGAATCGGTAAGAGGACCCATCATCATTTCTGATAAACGAGGACTTATTCGAGGAAGTTCAAAGCAAGTCCCTCCACTTTTGGAAGCTAGCTGGATTGAATATTTTCACATTCAACTTGAGCGGGACGGAATCTATCGAAATCTCTCCCAAACAAAACAGTGGGTACGTTATGGAAATTCTTACGCTCTCCAGTTATTTATTCATTCAGCTGGTTCAGTACAAGGATATTTAATTGTTGGCGGCTTTGGAGAAGAACCTTTACATGAAGAAGAATACGTGGAATGGATTATGTTACTAGAGCATGTTACAACAGCAGTTGCACTCTTCTTTTTACATGAACATGCTGCAAGCGAAACGGAATGGCGCTTACGTGATGACTTTGTTTGGGCACTAGCAAAAGGAGACATTCATTCATGGGAAACGATTCTTTCGCGATCTAAATCTCTCGGATATCAACTTAATCTTCCCTATGTAGGTCTAATTGCATCACCTGAAAACCTTTCAGAGTTATTTGAAAGTCAAAAAGAAAATCGGATGTCTAAGGACCATTGGTTAAATAATCTAATCCGCTGTTTAGAAGAAGAAGCTGAAAATATAGCAAATGGTTTAGCTTTAAAAACGATGGTAACCTTTCAACAAAACGAGCTAATCATTTTTCTTGAGGTCCTTCATAATCAGTCCACGGAAACCGCCTTATTCTATGTAACCTCTTTAGAAAAAAGGCTTAGCCTTCTCTTCCCTACATTACTCATTTCATGGGGGATTGGAAAACAATTTGGTTACAACATATTTCAAGATACTTATCAGGAAGCCAAACGTGCCTTAGATATCGGTCGAAAGAGAAATAGGGTTGGAATTGAGGCAGAGGGGCCTTATTTGTTTGCTGATACAAAAATGGATCGAGTCCTAGAAAGTATCGCAGAGATCGATGAGCTAAAAGAGCTATCGGAAACGTTATTAGTCTCACTTCTTCATTACTCAAAAGAACGAAAAATTGACTTGCTCTATACCTTCAGAACGTATCACAAAAATAAAAGCAATGTTAGTCAAACAGCTAGAGAGTTAAATTTACATCGACAATCATTACTTTATCGACTTCGTAAAATCGAAACATTAACAGGCTGCAATCTTGATAATCCAGATGATGTTTTCTTATTGGACTTAAGTGCTAGGCTCTGGTCCTACCGAATTTAAAAAAAGCTGCAAAGACCCCATGCATGGCGCGCCTGCGATCGGAAACCTCTTTATAGAAACAAAGGCCACTGAAAAAGGTAAGATTTTCACCTTTTTCAATGGCCTTTAAGCAATGAGCGGAACCGTTGCTTTATCTTAAACTTGCTATGAATGGTTTCTCGTAACCAACGCGCAACATGTGGCTCCATTGCTTCTTCCTCGAATCCGCTAAAAGGGACTTTTTCAGTGGCGTCGCAAAACAAACTTATTGAGTAGCCTCTTAAAAGTTATATTCTTTTCTTACCTCTTCTAGTTTTTTCATACTTAATTTAGCCCAAGCTGAATTTTCTTTAGCGAGGTCATTATATTGTTTCATCCATGCTTGCTCAAGGGAGAGTTTGTAATCTACTACTTCTCCTTCATATCCTTTCATAGAGGAAAGAGGTACCCAGGCCTTTTCGAACTGTGCTAATGCTTTTCTTTCATGAAATAGAGGAACATCGGTCATCTTGGGTTGATGTAAATCACCCTGTGTAGGATGTTTAAGAACTGCTACAATCTTTACTAACGCCCGCTGCTGATCTTCTTGACTTTCTATTAGTTCTGCAAGATAAACTCCTGTTTTATACATCGCTCGAACGAGCTGTGCTGTCATGTCGACACCTCCTTTACATACTAAGCGAAAACATTCCAATTATGTAGATGATAATGCAAATGAAGCCGATAGTAAAACTCCATTTTGCCCGTGTTTTATTGTTTTTCATTAAGCTATACACACCAATGCCACCGAACAATCCAGTAATAAGAAAAAAGAAAAAAAGAATAAGAACAAAGATAATTTCTTGCTGCATTATTTCCTCCTACAAACCCGGCACTAGCCATGTGAAAATTTTCCATGAGAAATCTGAAATCGGTATAAGATACTCTTGTGAGAGTTGATTTAATGTTCTTGATTCAGATAATCCATCAATCACAGTAAATGATAAAGTAATTAAGATAACGATTATTGTAATTGCTAAAATAATAGCTAGTAAAGTAACATAGCTCAAGATTACTCTCACTGTCCATTTTAACCAAGCAGGACGTGACTTTTGTACTTGTTCAGCCTCCAAAAAAATACCCTCCCATCATTTGAATGGATTTCTTCATACACCTATCGTACCAAAAAATCGTTCAGATATGGGAGGGAATTCCAAATAAAAAGTTGAATTTCTTACTCGATTTTTATTTTTTCTAAAATTCCATCAATAGGTACACCATCTGCAGTGGAAATGTCACTAAAATCATAATTTCTCAAATCTACCTTTGAAGAAATCTGCGGAAGAAATTCTTCTAATATAGTTGCTGCTTCTTCCTTAATTTGTTCATTAGCTATTTGTGTTACCTCATCGATTTTATATTGCTCATCTTTAATCGATTCCGGGAACGGCACAGCTCTTTCACTTTCCATTACCTGTATGTCATCGTTTGTTATACTTCCTGTAGCAAACTCAGGCTGTGAATGAGATTGTCCTAATTTAAGAATCACAACCACCCAAACGGTAATAAACATTAAAACTGCAAAACTTACAAGCGTAATTTGTCTCGCCATGGTTCTCCTCCAATATTTAGTCTCTATAATACTTATACATGACTATTAGGACTATATTATCACGATTAAATTTATTTGTCAGCGTCCTTTCGACAAAAAGTGACTATTATCATAAATAATTTTCCCAACCTAAAAAAGCGCCTCAAGGCTATTAACCTGTGAGACGCTCTTCTACTATTCAAATAAGAATTTGATTTATGCCATCCAACGTGGCGGCATATCTTTACCCCAATATATCGATCCTAAATTATGATGTTTTTCATAATTATCAACATATGTGTGATAATGAAAATTAAACCAATAGCCTTGTTTAGGTGGTTGATCTCTTCGCACATGAAAGCGAATTAAATCATTTCCACTTTCTTCATTGTAAAGGTGAAATATCTTTTCCCCTAATCCTGAAGCAGGATGAGTAGATAGCTTGATTTGCTTCCACTCTTCAGATGTTAATCCAGCCGTTGTTTCAGTGACAACTTGCTTTAAACGAGGTAAAATCTCTTCTTCAAAAGAAGTCGAAATTTTCGAAGAGATCGTAGGTCCAAATTTTATCTTTCCTTGCTCAAAAGCATAATGCAACACATAATCTGTATAGACATCAACAGAAGAAACATGACGGTGAATATATTGTTCCGTACTTGACGGTAACACTGCGTGAAATAAATCATAGCTATCTTCATTTACCTTGTAAATTAGTGGCTTTTCACTACTATCACCTTGCAGCTTAGCAGGAGCCTGTGCCTGAACATCTTTCATATATTCATTTGAGGCAAAAAAACTAAGTGTAAGGAGCGCAGATGAAATGAGAAGTCCACGCTTCATCAATGGCATCATAATCCATACGCCCTTTCATAGGTCCATTTCTAATATTTACATTTTCTCATGAAACCTATGAAAATACCATTACATTACGTTTACATTCATATTAATAATTTATGGTAGATTTGACGCACCCATTAAGAAGCGGTCACATTCTCTAGCTGCCTCTCGTCCCTCATTGATAGCCCAAACAACTAGACTTTGTCCACGACGATTATCTCCAGCCGCAAACACACCTTCAACATTTGTTGCATAATTGCCATATTCAGCTTTAATATTTGAACGCTTGTCTGTTTCAAGCGCCATTTCTTCAATAATTCGCTCTTCTGGTCCTGTGAAACCAACCGCTAAAAGAATTAACTCAGCCGGCCATACTTTTTCTGTTCCAGGAATTGGGGTACGAACCTTCGTTCCATCTTCCTTAATCGTTGTTTCAACATCAATCGTATGAAGTTCTTTAACATTACCATGATCATCACCAACAAACTTTGTTGTGCTAAGTTGATACGCACGAGGATCAGAACCATATACAGCTTTCGCTTCTTTATGAGCGTCTTCCATTTGATAAACAATTGGAAACATTGGCCATGGATTCGTATCTAAACGCTCTTCAGATTTCGGTCGATTGATATCAAATTGCGTGATTGATTTTGCACCATGACGGACAGATGTCGTAATACAATCCGCACCTGTATCACCACCACCAATAACGATGATATTTTTGCCTTCAGCAGAAATATAATTACCATCAGCATGCTCAGAGTTTAATAAGCTCTTTGTATTAGCAGTTAAGAAGTCCATTGCAAAATGAATTCCCTTTAATTCTCTGCCTTCTACTTGAACATCACGAGGCTTCGTGGCACCAGTAGCTAAAATAACAGAATCAAAATCACTTTTCAATTTAGAAACGGGATAATCTTTACCAATCTCCGTGTTTGTCACAAATTGAATGCCTTCTTCTTTTAAAATTGTTAAGCGACGTTCAACAATATGGTTTGCTAACTTCACATCAGGAATCCCGTATGTGAGCAATCCACCAATTCGGTCCTCTCGCTCAAATACAGTGACCGTGTGTCCTGCCTTGTTTAACTGAGCTGCTGCAGCTAATCCAGCTGGGCCAGATCCAACTACCGCTACTTTTTTACCTGTTCTTTTCTTAGGAGGATTTGCAACAATCCAACCTTCTTGAAAGCCGCGTTCCACAATGTGATACTCCAAGCTTTTAATAGTTACAGGGTTATCACTAATTGCAACTGTACAGGAACCTTCACACGGAGCAGGACAAACACGCCCTGTAAATTCCGGGAAATTATTTGTCTTATGAAGACGTTCCAACGCTTCTTTCCATTTACCTCTATAAACTAGATCGTTCCATTCTGGAATTAAATTATAGACTGGGCATCCAATTTCACCAGATCCAGCCATTGTTGTACCTGTTTGACAAAACGGCACACCACAATCCATACAACGCGCACCCTGTTGACGTAACGCAGGCTCAGGCATGAGAATCGTAAATTCTTGCCAGCTCTTTGTACGTTCGAACGGATCGCGCTTTGTAGGGTTTTCTCGTTTATATTCCATAAATCCTGTTGGTTTCCCCATCGCACACACTCCAAACTGCCATCTATTTTTGCGAAAAAAATGGAAGGGGACGCAACTTGCGTCCCTTCTTATTATTTTCCGCTAACACGTGATTTATCATTCTTGTTTTCATCGAAAGCAACCATAACCGCATCAACACCAGAAAGACCTTCTTGCTTTACTCGCTCAATTGCTTCAAGCATACGCTTGTAGTCCTTAGGAATGACTTTCACAAAACGAGGTAACATCTCAGTCCAATTACTGAGTATTTGTTTAGCAAGTTCACTTCCTGAATAATCAGCATGGTTTTCAATCATTTTCTTTAATGCTAGAACATCATCTTGCTCAGTTACACTTTCAAGAAGAACCATTTCTTTGTTGCACTTAGCATCAAAGTCTTTATTCACATCTAAAACATAAGCTACTCCACCCGACATACCGGCAGCAAAGTTCTTACCAACCGCACCTAAGTTTACAACAACTCCACCAGTCATATACTCAAGTCCATGGTCACCAACTCCTTCAACGACAACCCGTACACCAGAGTTACGAACAGCAAATCGTTCCCCTGCAATTCCACGAATATACGCTTCGCCGCTAGTTGCGCCATAGAAAGTTGTATTCCCAAGAATGATGTTTTCTTCAGCCTTGAACGATGATTTTGCAGGAGGATAAACAATGATTTTACCACCAGATAACCCTTTTCCAGTGTAATCATTCGCATCACCTTCTAGACGAATGGTAATACCCTTTGGAACAAAAGCACCTAAACTTTGTCCCGCTGAACCTTTGAGCTCAATGGTAATCGTATCATCAGGAAGCCCTTCTGCACCGTAGCGTTTACTTACTTCACTACCTACAATCGTTCCTACAACTCGGTTAATATTCTTTACTTCAGTAACAACATGAACCTTTTCACCCTTTTCAAGAGCTTCTTGACTTGCTCCTAAAAGGACACGAGAATCCAAGGATAACTCTAATTGATGATCCTGCTGTTTTGTGCAAAAATTCCGCTCATAATTGCCAGGATTCGGTTGATAAAGTAAGCTCGAGAGATCTACTCGCTTTGCTTTTTCATTATCAATCGCTTCATTCATTTCAAGAACATCCGTACGACCAATAAGCTCATCCATTGTGCGGAATCCTAATTCAGCCATAAGTTCACGAATTTCTTCTGCAATAAATGTCATGAAGTTCACAATATGATCCGCTTCACCCATGAACTTTTTGCGTAATTCAGGATTTTGTGTCGCAATCCCAACAGGGCATGTATCTAAGTGACAAACACGCATGATAATACATCCTAAAACAACAAGCGGAGCCGTAGAAAATGCATATTCCTCAGCACCTAGAAGTGCAGCAATAACAACATCTCTTCCCGTCATCAACTTACCGTCTGTTTCAAGCGTGACACGGTCACGTAAATTATTCATTAATAAAGTTTGATGTGTTTCAGCTAGACCGATTTCCCAAGGTAAGCCTGTATTCTTAATACTCGTTCTTGCAGCGGCCCCTGTTCCACCATCATATCCACTAATAATTATTCCATCAGCACGTCCCTTTGCTACACCGGCAGCAATCGTCCCAACACCAGTACCTGCAACGAGTTTAACACTTACTTTTGCTGAAGGATTTGCATTCTTCAAATCATGGATTAGCTCAGCTAAATCCTCGATCGAATAAATATCATGATGTGGTGGTGGTGAGATTAATCCTACACCAGGTGTAGAACCACGAACTTCGGCTACCCAAGGATAAACCTTGTTTCCAGGTAATTGTCCACCTTCTCCTGGCTTCGCCCCTTGTGCTACCTTGATTTGGATTTCATCAGCATTAACAAGATAATGACTTGTCACACCAAAACGTCCCGACGCAACTTGCTTAATTGAACTACGGCGAAGATCTCCATTCTCATCTGGTGTAAAACGTGCTGCATTTTCTCCACCTTCACCTGTATTACTTTTACCACCAAGGCGGTTCATCGCAATAGCAAGTGTTTCATGAGCTTCCTGAGATATTGAACCGAATGACATTGCTCCTGTACGGAAACGTTTTACGATGCTCTTAACAGGCTCTACTTCATCAATCGAAATAGCTTCTCGACTATCTTTAAATTTCAATAGCCCGCGAAGTGTGGTTTGTTCCTTCGTTTGTTCATCAATCGCAGATGAATATTTCTTAAATAAATCATATTTATTGGCGCGACAAGCGTTTTGTAGCATATGGATAGTATGAGGGTTATATTGATGTGGATCGCCATTACGACGCCATTGTAAATCATCCCCAGGATCCAAAGCTTTATCAACACCCTCTAATTCAGAGAATGCTCGCTCGTGTCTCATCATAACTTCCTTCATAATGATATCTAAATCAATACCACCAATACGAGAAGTCGTCCATGTAAAGTACTTATCAATAACAGACTCATGTATTCCAACTGCTTCAAAAATTTGAGCACCACGGTAACTTTGGATCGTTGAAATACCCATCTTTGATAGAACCTTCATAATTCCCTTTGAAGCTGCTTTAATATATTTATTAATAGCTTCTACATAAGAAACATCTTCTAAAAGACCATCTTGAATTAGTCCATCGATCGAATCAAAGACAAGATAAGGGTTAATTCCCTCCGCACCATAGCCAAGTAATACCGCATGATGATGTACTTCTCTCGGTTCACCAGACTCAAGTAAAATACTTACTTTTGTACGAGTGCCCTGACGAATCAAGTGGTGATGCAAACCAGAAACCGCTAGTAAAGCCGGAATAGCAGCGTTATTCGCATCTACACCACGATCACTTAAAATGAGTAATACCTGACCAGATTCAATTGCTTCATCAGCTTGAGTAAATAACGTATTTAATGCAGTTTCTAGACGATTATCTTCCCCTTTTGCAGGGAATAAGATAGGTAAAGTAATTGCACTAAACCCGTCCATTTTGTTATGGCGTAATTTAGCTAACTCTTCGTTATCCAATATCGGATACGGTAAGTGAATATGACGACAGCTAAGTGGTTCAGGGTTTAACAGATTTCGTTCCGCACCCACAGTTGTCCCAAGAGACGTAACGACTTCTTCACGAATCGCATCGATTGGCGGATTCGTAACTTGAGCAAATAATTGCTTAAAATAGCTATATAACAATTGTGGTCGTTTTGAAAGCACAGCTAATGGCGAGTCATATCCCATTGAACCAATTGGATCGACCCCTGAAGTAACCATCGGTTGAATAACTTTTGAAAGTTCCTCATACGTATAACCAAATGCTAATTGACGAGTTTCTAGTTTCGAAAACTCTGTATTCTCCACTTTAGATGTTTCTAGTACATCTTCTAATTGAGTAAGATGCTCACTTACCCATTCTTCATATGGATGCTCGTTTGCAATTTGGTTTTTAATTTCCTCATCAGGAATAATTCTTCCTTCAACTGTATCAACGAGCAACATATGACCTGGGTGAAGACGCTCTTTATAAAGAACATTTTCGGGATCGATATCAAGCACACCGACTTCTGAAGACATTAAAATATAATCATCTTTTGTCACATAATAACGAGCCGGTCGGAGTCCATTACGATCCAAACAGGCACCAATTTGCTTTCCATCTGTGAAGGCAATCGCCGTCGGTCCATCCCATGGCTCCATTAATGTGCTATGGAATTGATAAAATGCTTTCTTTTCAGGACTCATTTTATCATCATTTTGCCAAGGTTCTGGAACCATCATCATTGCAGAGTGAGCAAGTGTTCGACCTGATAACGACAAAAACTCAAGTGTGTTATCAAACATCGATGAATCACTACCAGATTGGTCAACAACAGGATGAATTTTCTCTAAATCCTCACCAAACATGTCTGACTCAAATTGTGCTTCACGTGCATGCATCCAATTAACGTTTCCTTGAACCGTGTTAATTTCACCATTATGAATCATATAACGATTCGGGTGAGCTCGTTCCCAGCTTGGGAATGTATTCGTACTAAAACGAGAGTGAACAAGAGCAATAGCTGTCTCGAAATCTTTATCCGATATATCAAGATAGAATTGATGTACTTGCTCAGTCGTTAACATCCCTTTGTAAACAATCGTTCTGCTTGACAAGCTTGTAAAGTAGAACGAGTCATCTGCAGAGATTAGCTTGGCAGTTTCAATTTCTGCACGTTTACGTACGACATATAATTTCCGTTCAAATTGAAGTTCATTTTTAAAATTCTCACTACGTTTAAAAAACAGTTGTCGAATAAAGGGCATTGCTGTTTTTGCCGCATTGCCAAGCATAGTGTCATCTGTTGGAACTGTACGCCAGCCTAAGAACTCTATGTTCTCTTCTTTAGCAATCTCTTCTACTTTTTGTTCACAGCTTGCTCGTACTTGTTCATTCTGTGGCAAAAACAGCATCCCAACTCCGTATTGTCCTTCTTCAGGAAGAGTGATACCATCTGCCAAACATACTTTTGTAAAGAAACGATGTGGGATTTGCAAAAGTATTCCAGCACCATCCCCAGTGTTCACTTCATCACCTTGACCACCACGGTGTTCGAGGTTTCTCAAAATATGGAGCGCATCCTCAACTACTTGATGCGATTTCTTACCTTTCATATGTGCTAAAAAGCCGATACCGCAATTGTCATGCTCGAATTGCGGGTTGTATAGGCCTTGTTTCTTCGGGTATCCAGCGTACCGCATTGGCATCAACCTTTCTCCAAAAATAAATTCGATCAACTCTCCCCAAAAAGTTTCTGAGCTAATATACAGGATCATATCATTTTTCTGACACTTCGGCAAATAAAAATTTTACATAAATAAAATATGGAAGCGCTTTCTATCTTGGCTTTTAACAATTTTCACAAACTTTACTTAATTATATCTCAGGCCTAATAATGCATAATTTCTTTATGTATACGTATAAAAATGCATTAAGTTTATTGGATTAAAGTTCCTTTAAAAAAATCGACAAAAAACTCTTCTTTCCAACACTTCATGACGATAGCCACTAGTTTTGTCTATATTATATGTTTTGTGCTCTGAGGTTAATCATTGCAACCTCTTGTCAGTAAGGATCCCCTTGTATAATTTAATTATAATTAATAAACCTCACGATATTTTTTATTCTTATTACTAAATGATTTAACTTAGCTAACTCTCTCCTAGTTTCTTCATTAAAATTACGTACAATTGTTTCTACCGCATATCGACTACGATCACTCTCAATAAAAACAGTAGTAAATATACGTAAATCCTCTCACCTTCTATCATTATTATTTATGAAGATTCACCTCAGGATATAGGCCAAGTTCTCCGTCTTAAGGCGGAGAACGTATGATGGTTTTAGTCAACCTAGAGAATGATTGTTTTAGTACGGCTTATCCGTCATAATAAAAAGAGACAAAATCCTACAATAATTGAATACTCTTGAAACGAAATTAGCTGTATTCTCGTATAGAAATGAGGAGGGATAACGATGAACAAAGAGATAAAACCTCAGACAACCGAAATAATTAAAGAATTTAAACAACATGAAGATATTGATACACTGTTAGAAACTTTAAACGGACTTGGTGAAGAAGAACAACGTCAAGCAGGAGAAACATTAGAAGGATTGAAACGTCCTGTAAAAGAGATGATGAATGACCAATCGAATAAGTTGCCGAACCAACTTCACCAATTAAAAGAAACGGTCAGCGAACTAGAACCTGACTATTTAAAGGACGGTCAATTAAAGAAATGGGTTAATAAACTATTACGGAAAAGTCCAATAGAACAATACGCTAGAAAATATCAGACGATTGAAGCGCAAGTAGATCAAATCATTGAAGGACTACTAAGTGGTAAGGATAAGCTCCAAGAAGATACTGTAATGCTTCAACAGTTAAAAGGCGTTGCTCGAGAACGAATAAGCAGACTAAATGAACAAATTCAAGTCGGGAATGAACTGCATGAGATGCTGGAGTCCGAAATGACTTCTGAGCGGTGGGCCGACAATCCAAATGCTTTAAAAAAGGGTCAACAAAAAGTTATATCTCGTGTAAAAAACATGTCTCAAGCAGTTATGGTTCTTCAACAATCATTAGCTTCGGTCGATTTGATTATTGAAAATAACGAAAAACTTGAGGAAGCTATCTTTAATGCGATCACAATGACCAAAAATATTATTACAGTCACAGCCTCGATCCAATTAGCATTAAACAACCAGCAAAAAGTTATCAAGGCCGTACGAAGTGTAAATGAAGCAACTGAATCAATGCTCCTATCAAACTCAGAACTTTTAAAGCAAAATACAGAGCAAACGCTAAAAACATTAGAAGAACCAGCGATTGCCATTGAAGCGTTTCGGCAAGCGTATCAGAATGTATTCGACGCTATCGAGTTAACCGAGCAATCGAATGAACGTATCGTCACAAGTGGAAAACAATTTATTACAGAATTAAACACCCTAAACCAAGAAATGGAAACAAAATTACTTGGAAAGTAACCGTGCATCAATAAGGAGACGTTTCTATGAATATGCTTGCAAATACCTTACTTGAAATGTTTACACCTGCTCATCGTCGACCTGTTGATGAGCATCTCCTTCGAGATGAAGCAACAAGATTACTTATTTCGAATACAGAACAATTACTAAATGTGATGATTGAAAAAGCAAATGGTCAGAATAAAAAACTGACCTTTAAACGAAAGCATAAAAACTGGCGACTTAAAATAAAAGCTAGTCAAAAGTTTATTAAAGTTATCATGAATGATTCGAAACATTCCACAGCTCCCATTCATAAAAGAATGACGATTGTGTGTTACCGAAAATACATTAAATCAAAACAAGGTGTTGGCTTTTGTAAAGAAGCAACGATTCAGTATATAAAAGACGGACGTGCCCATGTTCGTTCAATTAAAGAGTCGACAACATTTCATGGGGTTTTCTTTCGTATACATCGTTTAGATGAGGCTCTTATTCACGGGGGACCTCCCCTTCAAACACACACGAATTATTCAGCATCATTTCAAGGAACATTGACAGAAGATGTCCGAATATTACTTGATGAAACAAAACGTTATCTAGAAAGCATTAATGTTTTTTCGCTTGACCCTTTAATTGAAAGCCGACTTAAGCGAATAGCAGACCAAGCTAGTAAACTTGAGGTCGATTTTCAATTATTAGATTTTGAAGAAAAGCACACTGTTCGGAGGATGCTAAGGGAAGATATCCCTCATTTAATGAATGCATTTCTATCCCTATCGTTAAAACATCAACTAGAACAAAAAGAAGAAGTCTTTGTAACCTTGTCAAAGATGGAATTAACTCTCATTGACTATCAAGAACAGCTTGAAAAGTCAAGAATAGAACGGATAAATCACCTCCTCAGACTACAAGCAATACGATATGAACGCGAGAAAAACTAAACGTATTATAGTCTTTTTATTATGATAACTTGCTAAATCCTTAAGCACTTGTCTATAATGTTAAGTAATAATGACTCGAATGCACGTATCCTACTATTCGAGAATGAAAAAGTGAGGGTTTCCATGGATCGAAAACAAGCACAAAATGTAATAGGTCAACTCATCCTTCTTGATGAAGGATCTGAAGGTAGATATATAGGAGAACTTCTTGAGGTCGTTACTGAACCTCGTAAACCTTGGCGAGGAAAAGTGAAAATCAAAGCGCTTCAATCTTTTCCAGACTCGTTGCGCGAAGAGGATCGTGTTGTAATACGTGATCCCCTTTACTTAGAAAATCAGCTTGTTGAGTGCTCTGGATCGAAATTAACTCCTTATGAATCAGAAGAATGCCCGTCGTATTCAGCTTCCCTTCTCGTTTCTGTTGACAGACGGACTCAGCAACTGCATGACCAAACCAAAAAAGGTAATGATGAAATTAAGGCTCTCCACTCCTTCTTATATAAGAAAGGATTAGGAGAAGAGACTCCTATCGTCGAAAATGAAAGTGATACCAACTACATTGAATATACATTTCATCGAAAAAAAGGTCGCTATTACTTGGTTGATAAGCACGGAGAGCAGCTTGATTTAAAAGAATGCCCATTTGAATTCATATGGGAAATTGGTTTAGAAAAACAAACTGGTTACTATATCGGGGACGGTTCATTTGAGACAGAGAATGGTCAACGTTTCTCTCCGAATGAAAATGATGTTTTATTTATTGATAAAAAGCAGTTTGATCCTTACTTTATCTTACGTAATGAATTAGAACCCACTGCCCTAGAATCATTAGAAAAAAGTTTAACGACTCATCAATTGACTCATGACGATTTAACTCACTGTCATAATTCATTGCTTAGCCAACTTCTTTATTCAGAAGGTCGTTCATCGTTTAAAGGAGTCAATTTTTTAACCTTTAAAGGAAAACAAGGGATGGTCATGGTCCAGCATCATTATGATAGAACATTGGTCGAGGAAGCAAATGATGAAATTTATGACCGATTTGAATTTACAACCGAGTTTGGTAAGCGTTCAATCGTAACCTATACAAATGAATTTTCAAAATAAAGAAGCATGACAGAACTCATAAAGTTCTGTCATGCTTCTTTTTAAATGAATACCACTGTAAAAGCTCCTCAACACGTTTACTATCAAGATCCCTAACACGAAAAGACTTTCCCACAATACTTGATAGTATTGAGATTTGAAAGCTTGCTAGATGCCGCCTTCGTTGAAAAAAAGATTCTTGTAGTTCAGCAGCTTGAATTTTCCTTTTTGGAGCGATTACAGTTACTTGGCTTAGTTTTCGGTAACGGAGCCAGACAAAATCTTCCGTCCAGGCCGATCCAGCATCACGAAATTGCATTAGAGCTAATCCACCCATTAATCCGATAAGAATAACTCCCAAAAAACCATACGACGAAAAGAAGTAAATAGCCAAACCTGTTACAAGAACAGGAACAATAAGATTTCTTATTAGAAAACGAAGTAAAGCTCGTTGCGGAGCCTTTACCATTGTTGCTTCAAGCTGATAATGAGGTAAAAAAGTTCGAAATATTTGCAGTAATTCACGTTCATGAACTAACGGGATAAGAACGGTAGAAAGCTGCTCTTCGTTCGAACCTCCACCCGCACTTTCTACATATACGGACGTATACCCAAAGGGTTGCCTGAAAATATTACGTACTAGACGAACTGCAGTAATTTTTCCTTCTTGCAACGTTAATTGCCTCTGTTCAATGAGGCCTCTTGTGACGACAAGTTCTTCCCCGTTTTTTTCTATCGCAAACGAACCATATTTAAGCATTGTTCCCAACATAGAAACAAGCCATGCAATAATTAATATCATCAGAACAAGTGCCAGCAGGAAGGAAAAACCACTTCCTGTAACCAATCCAATTGTACGCTCATAAATACGTTCAGGTATTAATTGCTCAATTTGACTAAATAAAGCAGCAACAGCAGATATAGTTAAACCAATACCACTTGATGTCATTGCCGCAATAAAAAGACGTTTATTTCCTAGCTTCCATTTCACTTCTGTCCGAGGAGAAGAGGCTTCTTGAAATAAGTAGTCTTCAACATCTGACTTTCCCTCATTGTTTTTTTTAAAGAGCAACGTGGCTCGTATAATTTCAGCCTCCCGACGCGAGACCGCAATTAGATTTATTTCTGGTTCTGTCCCGCCACCAGCAGTCTCTATTTTGACCATAACTAGACCAAATAGACGTTGGAACAATCCCGCTGTTATATCGATACTTTGGACTCGTTGCTGTTGAATATAACGCTTTTTTTTAATAAAAACACCTTTTTGTACATATAAATCGCCATTGTTAATTCGGTAGCGAAATGTCAGCCAATTTGCTATGCCATATAAAAAGGTAAACAGTAAGATAATAAGCCAAACATATTCAAAACGGAAAAAACTACCTGAGTTATTTGTTCCTCCCAAAAAAAGACTAATAAGAATAGGGAAAATCAAATCCCGTAACCCCTTTAGAAATGTGACGAAAATTGCAGCAACATGGAGACGTTTTAATTCATTCATCTTCAGCCACCGACGCCAATGCAGCGATTCGATCACGGAGTTCATCTGCAATTTCAAGAGTCAGAGAAGGTATTTTATGTACAGTGGCAGCCGTTGAAATAGAGACAGCTGCCAGTTTATACCTGCGGAGTAGTGGTCCTTGCTCTGTATCAACATGTTGCACGCGCGTCATCGGAATTAGTGTTCGTTTAACAATAAAAACTCCATGCTGCAAATCTATTTCTTGTTCCAACACATCGTAACGCCAATGTCGCCAACGTAGACTAGGTAAAATAAAAACAGTCATGATTACAAGTAAGAGATATAATCCAATTAATGTCCATAAAATCCAATAAGGAAATGAAAAAAAATAAAGCAATACACCATATCCTATTGGAAGTAGTGCAAAAAGTAAGCTTTCAAAGAACGCTTGAAGCCGCCAAGCAGGTAGAGCTTTTACAGATATTTGTTGTGAGGGTAATGAGCGCAATACGCTTCCTCCTTACCGATCCTTCTATTATTCTTCCTCATCTTTCACATATTCAATTTTAACACCAAACTCTTTCAACAAAGAAAGGATGTCATCATTTAATTCTTTATCATAGACTAGACCAATTGATTCGACGAGCTCTAACTCCTCTAAATAACCCTTCTCAGCATCTTTAACTATCTCCAGAATATCCTTCATGTCACGTTTTTTTAATTCATCTAAAATATCTTGCTTTGTCACCCTAGGTTCCCCCTATTCATTTGAAGACATTGTGTCCGTCATCTGCTTCCATACTGAACCCTTTGCTTCTTCTCCACCCTCAATTCGTTCAAGCGCCATTTTCACTTGCATCGCCACTTCAAATTCTGGGTCTGCTTCGGCTTGTCGAAGCGCCTGGATAGCGGATTCATCTCCTACTTCGTATAAGAACATTGCGGCTCTCCATCTAACTAGCTTATTTTTATCGTGTAATGCGTCAACCATAGCAGGTATAGCTGAAGGATCACCAATATCCGATAAGCAATCCCCAGCTGTTCGCCGTACAGTCACAGAAGAGTCTTTTAATGCTTTGTAAAGCAATGGCAGGACAATAGGCTTCTCAATTATTCCTAAATAGACCGTAGCCAAACGACGAATGGAAGCTTTCTCGTCTTCTAGTGCTTTTTCGAGAACCGGCAAGTCTTCTTCTTTGGGGTCCATTCTATCTAATGCTGCGTAACGCTCGCGCCAATCATCCTTCTCAAGCATGTCTAGAGTTACTTTGATAAAATGTTGAGATGCAGTGTTTTCTTTCACCTTCTCTACCCCATTCGCAGCAGCCACTAGATTTGATAAACGGTCTGCAGAATACGAAGCAGATAATTCATCGACAACCTCTTTTCCAACATCATCTAACTCTCCATATCTTACCCCATGATCGACCCACTTCCGTTCCATCACAACATTATCACTCGGCTTTTGAGACTTAGCTATCGCCTCAGTAAATCTTTCTGGGAGTCCTTCGCGTCGTTCTTCGTCACCATCTGAAAGTTTTATCTGCATCGGAATTCCTTTGAATACCTGGATCTGAACTTGCACCTCACCAAAGCTCTCAGTTGGAGCATTATCTACGACCGATTGTTCCTCCTCACTCTCACCGAAGACACCACGCACTTTAGGTAAAATGATCTTCCAGTCAACTTTCGGATGGCGATCAATCGCTAAAAAGTCCGCAACATGATAGACACTTCTTACTCCTTCAATTTCAAACAATTGCTTAATATATTCAGGAGCTTCTTCTTTATTCTTAGCATTATAACTATTGCGTGTACTCTGCCCTAAGCTTTCGCTTAACGTTAATTTCATCGTATTAGGACTAGGCGTTGGTTCAATTGATAAAATATTCATATATAGTCCCCCTTAGTATTCATTATGATCTTACCATACGTCATAAAGCAGTGCCAATCATTGCTATTTTTAGATAAGGTAAAAAAATCCGGTCTTCACGTTTTCTTGTTTGATGATTTTCCTATATAATATAAACATAGACCTAAAAGGAGGTATTTCTACATGCGATTTGCTTTTTTATCTGATATCCATGGAAATGCAACAGCACTTGAAGCCGTTTTACACGACATTACCAAGCAAAAAGTCGATAAAATTTATGTACTTGGGGACCTTTGTTTCCGTGGTCCAGAGCCTAAACGTACATTAGATTTAGTTCGTAATCTTAATGCAAAAGTCATTAAAGGTAATGCGGATGAATGGGTGGTTCGCGGTATTCAACCAGGCGAAGTACCTGAAAAAGCTTTGGAAATGATGAATCTTGAAAGAGAGTGGACATATAAACGTCTCACACAAGATGACATTGAGTATTTAGAAAACCTACCAAGTGAACTAGTGATTGAAGACGGTTTAGATTTAGTCATTCATGCGTTCCACGCCACACCAGATAGCCTTTTTGATATTGTCTTACCAGATGACACGAAAAAAATTGAAGACGTTATTATGCAAAAGGACGACGCGGATCTTTATATTTCTGGTCATACACATCTACCATTTATTCGCTCACTCCATGGGAAAAATGTTGCAAACACAGGCAGTGTGGGTTTACCGTTTGATGGACATCCTTTAGCGTCTTATCTCATCGTTGAAATTGAAGAAGGTAGTCATCGTCTGCACCTTAACCGAGTGCCATACAACCGAGAGCATGTAGTAGAACTTTATAAGCAAAGCGGCTATCCTAATTTTGAAATGATGGGAACCATTGTCTTTTACGGCGTACGTCCTTAAAGTATCGTGGACAAACCCTTCATAATATCCATAAAGGATGATTTATCATGAAATGTAGCGACAATTTCATGGTGTTCATTCAAAAGAACTGTTGTTGGAACACCCATACAACGATAAGAATCATAGGTTTTCGTTCCTTCATCACATAATATTGGAAAGGTGAACTGATGCTCTCTAACAAATTCTTTAATGTCACCATCTCGTTCGCGACCGGTGACATTAATCGTAATCATCTTGATTTCGTCAGTTGTAGCCGTTTCAAAAAGTGCTTGTTTTTGTAAGAGGTCTTTTTGAGAGTCTGGACACCAAGAAGTCCAAAATGTAATCATTACCTTCTTATTTTCAAAGCTCTCTAAAGACCAACGTTGATTTGATTGAAGTTCGGGTAACGTAAAAGTTGGTGCCTTCAATTAAAACACTCCTTTCTGAAGTAGAAAGGCCCCTCTCGGAGGGGCCTTTCTTGTTAATTTGCACAATGCTCATTATAAGCATGCGCTAAATTTCGAATAATTGATTCAGGTGTTTGGCCCTCTATTTGTTCACGAGGAATAAAGTGGATAACCTCTTTTCCTTTAAATAACACCATAGATGGTGATGACGGTGGGTACTCAGGAAAATAAGAACGCATTTGAGCCGTTGCTTCTTTATCTTGACCTGCAAACACCGTCACAATATGGTCAGGTGTATTCGTATGGACAAGGGATGTCACTGCAGCAGGACGGGCAATACCAGCTGCACATCCACAGACAGAGTTAATCATAACTAGCGTAGTCCCCTCGGCTTGTTCCATATAGTGATCTACTTCTTCAGCTGTCGTTAATTCTTGAAATCCGGCCTCTGTTAATTCCGATCTCATTGGTAACACAACTTGACGCATGTATTCTTCGTAATGCATTGACATACTATACATTCCCCTTTCAAATAGAGCGATTCATGTGAAGATTAGCAAGTGCAGCATAAGGTTTCATCATCTCGTGAAGATGACCAATGGAATGAAATGCATAGCGCCTTTCCACTCCTAAACCCTTTTGAAAAACGAGCAAGCAAGGTACACTTTTTATTCTCCAGTCTTGCGCAAACGAAGGTGCATGATTAATGTTTAGCTTGTATATAGGCAAAGAAGGATAGGACGCTTCGATGACTTCAAGCATATTTCCAGCTAATCTACATGTCCCACAAAGCGGTGAATATACAAAAAGAACCGTTAGTGCTTCTCTTTTGTCCAATTTTTCTTGCAAAATTATACTATTAACCTCATTCATGATACGTCCCTCACTTATTCTTTCTTCTTCCTTATTGTAGCAAAAAAGAGTGGACTTCGCATCTAAAAGAGCTTTATCTATTTAAATGTAAAAAAGCGAAGGTTCAACGTCGAACCATCGCTTAATCAACTATTGTTTCAGGATCATATGATTTTGAAGCTGGCGAATCTGTTGTTGGGTTCGGGTAAGCTCATATCGTTGTTCTGGAGTTGCCGCATGAATAAGCGCGTCTAGTTCATCGCTAATCTCCTCAAGCTGAAGCTGTGCATGTGAATATTCAGAAGGATCACCAGGTTGGACACGATGCGCGTCATCCAATGCTTTCTGAGCAACCTCCAATGTTTCTTCCGCTTTTTGTAAAAACTCCTTTAATTGCGTGCGTTCAGTCATCACCATTCCCCCTCATAAGAATGGTCTTACTTTGCGTAGTCATCCATCATTTTATACAAATCAAATGGAATAAATCATCTGATCGTAAGCAATAATTGTATTTGTAAAAGTACGACGAGCTTCTTCCTCAATTTCCTGTTCTTGACCCGCGTATCTTGAACTAATATGAGTTAAAATAAGTAATTCAACCTCTGCCTTATTAGCGATTTCAGCTGCTTGTCTTACTGTAGAGTGCCCATACTGCCTAGCGTGACTTGCTTTCTCATGTCGAAAGGTTGCTTCGTGGATAAGCACGTCAGCTCCTTTGGCAAAATCAATCATTTTCTCAAGCGGACGAGTATCTCCTCCAACAATGATAGTTCGGCCTAATTTCGCTGGCCCTACGAAGTCCTTACCCTCTACCACTTGACCATCATCTAAAGTAAGAACCTTACCCTCTTTTAGCTGTTGATAAATTGGACCTGGCATAACACCCATTTTTTTTAAGGCCTCAACATTTAAAGTGCCAGGTTTATCCAATTCCCTAATTTTAAAAGCGTAACTTGGCATTCCGTGATCCAATTCAATTACTTCCACCTCTAATTCATCCGTTTGAAACCGAAATCCCTCCTCAATTTCAATAATTTGTAGCGGAAAACGAAGGTGGGTATTTGAAACTTGAAGGGATGAATAAACAAACGCTTCTAAGCCCTTTGGACCGTAGAGGATAAGTGGGGTCTCGGAACCTTGAAACGACCTACTCCCTAGCACCCCTGGTAATCCAAAAATATGATCTCCATGAAGGTGACTTATAAAAATTCGTTCGATTTTTGCTAATGTTATCGGAGAATGTAATAACTGATGCTGTGTTGCTTCTCCACAGTCGAAGAGCCATTGCATGCCTTTTTGCTGCAGAAAGCGAATCGCAAGAGCACTAACATTCCGCTGTAGAGCCGGCACACCTGATCCTGTTCCTAAAAAATGAAATTCCATGATTGCTCCTTCTACCTAGCTATTTGCTAATATATCTGCAAATGTTTTTACATAAGGAGGTAAATCCGGTGGCCGTCTGCTCGAAATAAGATGACCATCTACAACAACGGCTTCATCAACCCATGTTGCACCAGCGTTCTCCATGTCATCACGAATACCAGGTGTACTTGTTACTTTTCGTCCATTTAAAATTTTGGCAGAGATTAAAACCCATCCCGCATGACAAATTTGACCAATTGGTTTTTTATGTTCATCCATATGTTTAACGAACGCGATCACTTCAGGATATCTTCTTAATTTATCTGGAGCCCAACCACCTGGAACAAGGAGAGCATCATAATCTTCTACGCTAATATCGGCGTACGCATATTCTGATGTAGCAGGTACACCATATTTGCCTTTATACACTTCATTTGCTTTCTCCCCGACCAAATGAACCGCAGCCCCCTCTTCGCGCAAACGTAAAATAGGATACCAAAGCTCCAAATCTTCGAATTCATGGTCAATAATTGCAATGATTTTCTTATCCTTCAATCTCATCTCAAATTCCTCCTCTATAAGCCATTTCTGCTATTTAGTATACCATGTCCACTCATTTTGAGAAAATGACGCAGTTGTATAAGCACTAGAAGGTTAGAGGAAAGGGACAATGAGAGCGATCCTCTCATTGTCCCTTTCACTTATTACGATAATTTATCAATAATTTCAATTAACTTGACAATTTCAGGCTTACTTACTTGCGCATCAGCCCCGACATTTTTTCCTTTATAAAACAAATCATCTGATATAAGTGAAGAAAAAATTACAACTGGAATACTTTGTAACTCCTCATCTAGTTTTATTCGCTTTGTTAAATGGTGCCCATCCATCTTTGGCATTTCTAAATCCGTTATAATGAGTTGAACCTCTTCTTTTACTTTATCTCCCTGCTTAAGAAATTCAAGATATTCCCACGCTTCTTTTCCGTTTTCAAAAAACGTAAGATGATTATAACCAGCTTCAGATAATGTATCGTGTAGAAGCTTCCTCAGCATACTTGAATCCTCGGCGATCACAATTCGTTTGTTGCTTCGTTCTCTTTTCCCAAGTGCCTTAACTTGATTGATGTTCATCCCTTTTTCAGGACTAATATCGTAAATAATCTTCTCGAAATCCAACAGAAGAATCATTTGCTCGTCCAATTTAACGACACCCGTTGTTACAGACTGGAGACCTTGTGCTAAATCAGACGGCTTTTCAATCTGCTCCCATGAAATTCTGTGAATTCTTGAAACAGAATTTACGCGAAATGCAACTTTCATCTGATTGAGCTCTGAAACAATCAATTTATCCTCAACAAGAGTACTCGAAGGCGGAAAACCTAATACTTTACTTAAATTTACGACAGTCAAAATTTCATCACGAAGTCGAATGATTCCTTCCACATGATCATGACTGTTTGGCATTTCAACCATTGGAGGAGATTGAATGATTTCACGGACTTTCATAACATTTATCCCAAAAAGCCCTGAACCAATCACAAAAACGATAACCTCTAACTCGTTCGTACCGCTTTCGAGTAAAATTCCTTTTTTATCCTCACTCACCCTATGGTCCTCCTCTAATCGGCAATAGGCCGTCTCTATATTCTTTCTTCGCTAACCCGCTTTGCTATCCTAAAAAAAGCTCGTTCAACCTGAACGAGCAATAAATTTAAATTAATAAATTAAATAGACTTTCATTTTTATTAATTTCATGATACCCAAAACCTTTTTTATTGAGTCGATCAATTAATTGATGATAATCTTGATCGCATTTTAATTCAATTCCAATTAAAACTGGTCCATTTCCTTTATTATTCTTCTTCGTATATTCAAATCGATTTATATCGTCGTCTGGACCTAATACGTCAGAGATAAATTCTCGTAATGCTCCAGCACGTTGAGGAAATTGAATAATGAAGTAATGCTGCAATCCTTCATAAATTAACGACCGGTCCTGCATTTCCTGCATTCGACCAATATCGTTATTTCCTCCGCTAACAATACAAACAACCGTCTTTCCTTTGATTTCCTCTTTATAGAAGTCTAATGCTGAGATTGGCATAGCCCCCGCAGGCTCAGCGACAATGGCATTTTTATTGTAGAGTTCTAATATCGTTGTACAAATTTTCCCTTCAGGTACTAGAACGACATCATCAAGAAGATTTTGACATATCTCAAAAGTCAATTCTCCAACTTTCTTGACTGCGGCTCCATCAACAAATTTATCAATGGTTTCAAGCTCAATAACTCTCCCTTGATTTAAAGATTCCTTCATTGCAGGAGCTCCTGCAGGTTCACAACCAATAAGCTTTGTTTTTGGACTAATACTCTTTATGTACGTACCAACTCCACTTATTAAACCTCCCCCACCAATTGAAGAGAAAAGGTAATCAATACTTTCATCGATATCATTCATAATTTCAAGTCCAACGGTTCCCTGCCCAGCAATAATTTTCTCTTGGTCAAACGGATGAATAAACGCCATTTGATGCTCATTACAATATTTCATCGCTTCTCTAAACGAGTCGTCGAATGTATCACCTGAGAGAATGACTTCTGCATATTCTTTACCAAAAAACCTCACTTGGTCAACTTTTTGACGAGGTGTAGTGGATGGCATAAATATTTTTCCGGGTAATTTCAAAGCTTGACAGGAATAAGCTACCCCTTGAGCATGGTTTCCTGCACTCGCACATACCACCCCATTTTTAATTTCTTCTGATGGTAAACTTGCTATCTGGTGATATGCACCGCGAATTTTAAATGAACGTACAACTTGAAGGTCTTCTCTTTTTAAATAAACATTGCATTCATAACGCTCCGATAATGCTTGATTTCTTTGTAGAGGTGTATGCGTAACAACGTCTTTTAACCGTTGATTAGCAATGATAATATCTTCTAAATGTATTTGTGCCATTGTACTTAATCCTTTCATCATGAAAATCATGCTTTTCTAACGTACTGAACAATAGATTTATCTTATCATATTGCACACCTTTTGCGAACCCCTGACCCTACACGTTCAACGTTTCAAACAAACACTCTACCTTGCTTAACATGCCTAGGATTCCATCACCTATTATATTAGCAAGCAGATTAAATTAAATATGCTCATTTTGTGGCATATTTGTTTCCTTTATTGATTATTTATAGGACGAACTCTATAATGAAAAGGATAGAAAACTGTGTAAAACTAAAAGGTTTGTTTTTACGTTACGAGGAGGGTCGAAAATGCTTAAAAAGTTATCTGTTCTAGCGGCTTGTCTGCTTACATTTTTCGTAGTACCATTTCAGGTAGCTCTTGCTGCTGCCGGGGGTGCTGCTGAAGAGGCTGCTCATGCAGAACCATCAACTCTACTAGTCACACTTCTAACAATTATGTCATTCGGTACGCTTATTGTTATGATTTTTTATTCTTTCCGCGATAATGGCTAGCTACAATACAAAAAAGCACGGATTATTTATTCAGTCCGTGTTTTTTTGTATTTAGATTCACTTATCCTTTACACATTCAATCTCGGAGTCCTCATAGCTAATCCAATCACTCCAACTACCGCTATACAATCTCACTCGTTCAAACCCTAAATTTTTTAAGGCTAAGATATTAGGACAAGCTGTTACACCCGACCCACAGTAAACAATTAGTTCATCTTTAGGTGAGAAAGTAGCAAATTGTTGCATATTTTCAACTGCTTTCCAACGTCCATTTTCCATTAGTACTTCTTTCCAAAAAATGTTTTTAGCACCTGGGATATGCCCAGCTATGCGATCGATTGGTTCAATTTCTCCTGCATATCGTGCCGGCTCTCTAGAATCAATAAGGATGGATGTATCTGTACGTTCAAGTACCATTTCTCGAGTTGCGAGTAACTCTTCACAAATATTAGCCTTAAATATTTTCTTATCAAATGAAGGGATGACAGGTGTAACATTTGAATTTTTCTCAACCCAAGACGAAAAACCACCATTTAGTACATAAACATTGTCATGACCCATATATTGTAGAAGCCACCATAGCCTTGAAGCAAATGGACCGCCTTCATCATCATAAGCAACAACTGTGACTTTATTATCAATTCCATATTGACCTAATTTCACTGATAAGGTTTCTATACTTGGTAATGGATGACGACCTCCGTGCTCCATCACAGGACCGGATAAATCTTTTTCTAAATCTAGATAGACTGCTCCGGGTATATGAGCCTGCTCATAACGAAGTTCGCCGTTCTCAGGATCTCCCAGAGAGAAACGACAGTCGATAATTCGTACCTGTTGGTTGTCTATATTTCTCCCAAGCCAATCAATGTCTACAATTGAATTCATTTTTTACCTCTCCTGTTCTTAACATCTATTTCGTATTCAATGCGTTTAGTACCTGCTGCAATACATATTCGACCGATTTAAACGTTTCATGTTGACGCTTCAAACCTGTATCAGCGTAAAACGACTTTATTGCAACAATTTCTAAATTTTCTTCGGTTTGATTTAATTGAATAGGATGAAGGTGAAGAGGTCTGTTCTCCTGAACAAACCGAATCGCTAAAGGAAGCCATTCTGTTTTGATATGTGTCACCTTATCGACAAACGGCTTAACCCTTCCGTAAAAATCGACCTCATAGCCTTCTTTTTTGACGAAATTTATATAATAGTGTTCTGCTTCTTGGTTTAAGTCTAACAACTGTTCTGTTAAAACTTTTAATTTTTCATACTCCATTTGATTCATCTCATCAACCTCCATTTCCATCTTACCAAAACCTTTTGATACGGTCGATTAAAAGGGCCCTGAAAAAGGGTGCTTTTCCTATCTCAGGGCCCTCTTAGTAATGCGCCGATCCATTGTCCGGTTTTGAAAAGCCTTGCTATGAGTGGTTTTCTTATAGCAAGGCGCGCAACGAGTGAAGCCCTTACTGCTTCCTCGAAATGCGTTCAAAGGTTTTTTCAGCGACCTCGAAAATCGTACCTTTTTTCAGTGGCCTGTGGTATTCACCTTTCTTAGTAGGCTTTTAAGCAATCACAAAAGCGCACCCTATATTCGAGTGCGCTATCTATTTAAAATGAAAACATTTGCATAAGCGAACGACGTTTTTTCTTGACCTCACCGCCTGCAACGAGAGGCAAATGGTCACTAAGATTAAATGTTGACTGAGGTACTTTGTTTTCAATATTTCCTAAGCGTTTTTCCAATTTCTGTAGGTTTTGATACATTTCTTCTAACTCGGCGCGATGTTTAAGTAGTTGATAGCTTACGACCTCATCTGCTTTACGTGATAATTGATGTTCAAGATCGGTTACCCTGGTGATGACTTCTCCTAATTTTTGGTCATACTTTCTTGTATCCACCATCGTAGGATCAGCTTGATTTGCTATCCCCTGAAATTCTGTAAGATCAACTTCTCTCATTCTTTTCCCTTCTTGCAATTGCTTTTGAATAGAAAGTAAAGCTTTAATTTGTTGTTGAGAAAAATATTGATAGCCATATTCATCCACTTGACATTGTATACCGAAATAAGTCGTCCATCTTTTAATTGTCGTTGGATTTATGCCAAGTTCATTTGAATTTTGTGAAGATTTCATCATTCATCCCTCCAATAATTTTTCTTATAAATCTTTAATTCGATTTGTAACATTAAGTCCCTCCACGTTTGACAAAACTAGAAGGGTTTCGTCAAAGAAAGTCCTATTTTGCTCATTTTTATTTTTCGAATCATCACATGTAAACACACATCTATAGACATACTATGTTTGAAAAGTCATGAAGGAGGGAACAGATTTTGAATAAAAAACGGAAGAATAATCAACCAACTCCAGCTCAAAAAGAAGAAATAAACAATGAAAAGACATTGGTCGATGGCTATGTTGGTGATAAAAAGAACGCTGGTCCAAACCGCCCCGCTGAGTGATAAATAAGAAAACCACTTCACTTTGAAGTGGTTTTCTTCATACTAAGCCAAGCTTTTACTTTAACTGAATAGTACAATTCTAATTGTTTTAAACGTAACCACTCAGTTCTTTCATTAGGAATGTCGCATTCGATTGGATTAAATAAATGCTTGAGATTGCCTTTAGCATGTATTAACCAATCCTCCGATAAATAGTGATCATGCTCAAATATCGGAAGTGTTAATCTGAGCATCGGACTTGTATTTTTCGTTTTCCAATTTAAAAATCGGGCATAATCGTTTCGCGATCCTGTGGGTTCAACCTTTTTATGAAAGTCAATGAATTGTTCAAATAGAGTCGGATTAAACAGCAAAGCGGCTAACTTTTTGCCTAACCAGATTCTCTTTGACACATCGCGAAATTTACGAACATAATATCCGTATAGCTCTCCCCTTCTAGTTGGAAACAAAACATAACTAAAATGAGCGTGTTCTTCTAGAAAGTAACCAACTGTGTTAAACACTTTCGTTTGATAAAACGTATTTTCAATAACCGGTTTTTGAATAACATATTGTTCATTTATAATTTGAGCTGTACAAAGCCGAATTTCATCTCTTTTCTCCCAAAACATTCTCCATTCATATTCCATAAATTTAGAAACTCCTATTTCTGACAATAAATGAAAATAGGGTTTTCCCCTTTTTTTTGAATACTCATACAGAACAAGCTGTGGATAGGCATCGGCGAAAATTAACCAATTTGCACGTTCATATGTTGAAAAAATTACGGCTCTTTCTGTTTTTTCGACTAATTGTTGAAACCATTTACTCTCTAAATCCGTCATATTCCATCCAGCATTTCTTGAGACCATTCCAGCTAAAAGTGCCCATCTAATTTCTGGATGTTCAGTATAGAAATTCTCATAAAATATGGTACGTGAAATATTGTCCACATTACCTTTTTTTGTTTGCTTTAGTAAATGATTTATTAGATTTTGCTTTTGTTCTACCACAACTGCCCCACCTTTCACAAGAATCTACACGATTTTAACAAAAATCACATTACCCAACTCTTCCTTCTTTATGATAAGATAATGTGATGGAATCTATCCCTATATATGAAGGTTCTATATTAGTTCGTTCGTGCATACGATTTAATTTGGAAAGGATGGTGAGGACTATGACGATTCGATATCCGAATGGAAAACGCTATACATCTACTCAGCCTTCCGCTCCCAAAAAAAGCGCAAAACAACTGACGTATAGTAATCGGGGTATGACATTTGAGGAAGATATTAACCAAACGAACGAATATTATCTTCATCATGGCAAAGCGGTTATTCACAAAAAACCAACACCAGTACAAATTGTACAAGTAGATTACCCAACACGAAGTGCCGCTGTAATAAAAGAAGCCTATTTTAAACTTGCTTCAACCACTGACTATAACGGAATCATTCAAGGTCGTTACATCGACTTTGAAGCAAAGGAAACTAGAAATAAGCAATCATTCCCGTTAAAAAACTTTCATGAGCACCAAATTATTCATATGAAACAAGTTTTACATCAACAAGGCATTTGCTTTGTTTTACTAAGATTTTCTTTAACAGATGAAATTTTTCTTTTAGACGCGACCCACTTAGTCAATTATTATGAAAACCAAGATAAAAATAGAAAATCTATTCGTAAATCAGATATTGCAGAACTTGGACATCTGATTAAAATAGGCTACCATCCACGAATAGATTATTTGTCTGTTGTTATCGATGTTTATTTAAACAAACAGAGATGATTAGAAAGGAAGATATAGGATGTCAGATACAAATACAAGACAAGGACGTCGCAAAGCGCGGGGAGAAAAACAACAAAACGTGCGAAAAGGTAAATCTCCTTCCAAAACGGGATTGTTTAAGAAACTTGCCCTTATTTTTACGGCTTTAGTTATTATCCTTGTAATTGGTGGGGGAATCACTGTATTTTCAATGATACAAGGTGTTCCAGACCTCGATGAAGAAAAACTCACACTTTCACAAGCGGCACAAATATACGCGGATGACGATCAATTTGTTTCTCAATTAGATGCAACAGAAAGACGCGTTAATAAAAGCATTCAAGACATTCCTCAAGTCGTTGAGGATGCATTTATTGCGGTGGAGGATGTACGCTTTCGAAACCATTTTGGTATTGATATTAAACGATTATTTGGTGCTATAGCAGCAAATATTACTGACGGTTTCGGGGCAGAAGGTGCCAGTACAATTACACAGCAACTCGTAAAAAACTTGTTCCTGAATGATCAAAAGAAATTAACACGAAAAGTACAAGAGCAATATTTAGCAGTGAAGTTAGAGCAGAGGTATTCAAAGGACCAAATTTTAGAAATGTATTTAAATCAAATTTATCTCGGTTCTGGCGCATATGGTGTAGAGCTTGCATCTCAAACCTACTTCAGTAAGCCTGTTGAAGAATTGACGATTGAAGACGCAGCTCTTTTAGCTGGTATTCCTAGAAGACCTAGTTTCTATGACCCTACCAAAAATCCCGAAGCAGCAGAAAGCCGTCGGAACCTTGTTATATCGTTAATGGCTCAGCATGGGAAAATCACACAAGAAGAAGCGGAAAATGCAAAGAGTGTTCCACTTGAAGACCAATTAAATCAAACAGAGCGAGAATCTTATCCATATGAGGCTTTTTATAATCAAGTACTTCGTGAACTTGAAGAAATGGAAGGAATTACGGTAAATGATTTATACAATGCTGGCTTAAAAGTGTATACCACACTTGACGTTGATGCACAGGAACATACCGAAAATGTTCTTCATACAGATGAATATGTAAGTGGATTTCCTGAAAATGAGGATTTCCAAGCTGGTGTCACATTAATGGACACCAAAACGGGACAGATTAAAGCAATCGGAAGCGGACGAAAAGATACAGGTGTTCAACGTGGTTTTAATTACGCCACAGATATCCGAAAACAACCAGGTTCAACAATTAAACCGATTTTAGACTACGGACCAGCGATTGAGTACCTTCAGTGGTCAACCGGACATGTGATTAAAGATGAACCACATACGTACAATACTGGCGATACCATTCGGAACTTTGATCGTAGACACGAAGGTGCCATTTCAATGAGACGAGCTTTGGCTCGTTCACGAAATGTAACTGCGATTAAAGCACTTCAAGAAGTGGGGGTAGCCAAAGCCCAAAGCTTTGCTGAAGGGTTAGGAGTTCCAATTGAGTTACCAGAGGGACAATCTGCTATGCCAGAAGCTTATGGCTTAGGTGGTTTTGAAACGGGTATCTCAACCTTACATCTAGCAGGTGCGTATGCTGCATTCGGTAATAACGGGACATACACAAAACCTTATACCGTTCGTAAAATTGAATTTCCTGATGGACGTGTTATAAATACTACACCACAATCAACGATGGCAATGAGTGATTATACTGCTTATATGATTACAGACATGTTAAAATCGGTTGTGAATCCAGGCGGTACAGGAACAAATGCAAATATCCCTGGATTACAACTTGCTGGAAAAACAGGAACAACAAATTTTGATGAAAACATCAGTAAAAGTCATAATATTCCTAGCGGAGGTGTACCGGATAAGTGGTTTGCTGGTTATACAACCAATTATACAGCTGCGGTTTGGACCGGTTATACCAAAAACGCCCCTGACAATTATCTAAGTGGAAATAATGTCTTAGCACAGCATATATTTAAAGCCGTCATGCAAGAGGTTTCAAAGGATGCTGAGAATCAGGATTTCACGATGCCTAATTCTGTTGTTCGAGTTGGGGTAGAACGCTCAACAGGGTTGCTTCCAAGTGATTTTACTCCACAAAGTGAGATTGTCTATGAGTTATTTGTACGTGGAAATGAACCGACAAAAGTCTCAGAAGAGTTTATGGAAATTCCGTCTCCTACTGATCTCACTGCTGGTTTTGACGAAGATCGAAACCAAATTGTTGTGAGCTGGAATTATCCTGAGGAGTATCGTAATAATACTACATTCGAGATTCGCCTAACAACGAATGGTGAAAATTCACAAACTCTTGACCGCTCGAAGAATATGCAATATGTCTACCCAACACCTGAACTAGGTTCAACTTATCGATTTGAAGTATTGGCTATTTCTGATGACAATTCGAACGTAACAAGTGACCCTGTATCAGTTGAAGTTGTAATAGCCGAAGAGGAGGAGGAGGAGTTAGAACAAGAACAGGATAGGGAGCAGGATGGGGATGATAATGAGATTCCTGACCCGCTTGAGGAAATTATCCCTGAGGAAGATGAACCAACCCCTGATGACGATGAAGAAGAACAGCAACCAGGGTCTGAGGATACACCTGGAAATGGAAATGGAAACGGGAAACCTCAAGAAGAAGACCAAGAACCAAACAACGATGCAACTCTTGAACAACGAAGTTTAAATCTTTTTAGAGACGATGAATAAGAAAGCTGTATGCAGCTTTCCAATCAAGATTCTTATCTACTTAAAAAGGTAGGTGCCATATAACTTGGCACCTACCTTTTTTTTGCATTCACAGCTGTTGAATCTTCTTTTTTTCAATTTCCATTTGTTGCTGGTCTTTCGAATCCACTGCATCAAATCGTTCAATTTCTCTCTGTAATAAGTGAATAAGCTGTTCTTTCCCCCGTATCTCAAGGTTTTCGATAACTTTATAAATATGGTCTTTCAATTGCTGCTCAAGGATGAGGAGAACATCCCTTGTCTGTTCTGTTGCATCTTCAACCAAGGCTTCCTTTAACCGTTTTACATCGCCCTCTTCAAAAAATGATTTTAAGGATTTAAAGAATCCTACATATTCTTGATTATTCAAAGCAATGAATCGGTCAAAGCTAGGCTTTTCTAACGTCGTTGTTTCAGCTTCAAAGTTTGCTGAGTAAGCTGGAAGATCTCGTTGAACAGACCGCTCCATTTCATGAATCCACATCTCAGTTGCATCCTTAATCGCCTGCTCCACTCGAATTATCGTCGCATGAAGCTCTTGTTCCAAGAAATGCTCCCCTTCTGCACGCCATTCTTTAATTGCAGCCCCAAGCGATTGCTGCTGTGCCTTTTTACTAGCACCTTTTATCGTTGTTACATTGATTGCATCAATAAATCCATCATTTAATACAAACCGAATTCGCTCACGAAGATAAAGGAAAAGCTGACTTACTTCTTGAACACTATGGTTTCGGATAGATTTGGATTCCGATTCGTTTATGAAATCACTCCACTTTATTACTAATTCTTTAAGTTGTTGACGTTTTTCTTCCTTTTCACTTTCCTCACTTGAAATAAATTGAATCGCTTCTGCTAACTTTGATATATATCGTTTTGACTCTTGCTTCAGTAAATCAAAACTAAGCTGCTTTAATTCATGTATTGTTCGTTCGTAGAAGGCTTGCTCAAACGATGAGAACCAATTCGTTTGTCGTTTACCCGTTTGTTTTTCCAGCAGACCTTGTTTACTTGATAGATGATAAATCCGTGGTTGCTCTATTCCATTTGTAAGCAATTGGTCATAGATATGTTTTCTAACTCCATTCAACTCTTGTTCACTTCCTGCTAAATCTGCAGCGTTTAAAATAAAATAAAGCTTGTCATGACGGTAGCCTTCGTTCACTCTCGCCATTTGCTGTAAAAAATGTTGATCTGCTCTAGAAAAAGCGTGATTGTAGTAAGTCACATAAAAAATCGCATCAGACTCTCTCAGTTGTTTAAATGCAACATTTGTATGACGCCCATGAATTGAATTAACACCTGGTGTATCAACGAGAACAATTCCTTGTTTTGTTAAAGGACAATCATAATATAGAGTAATGTGATTAATTAAGCAAGCATACGACTCATTTGCTACTAACTCTGTTAACTCCTCACGATTAATCTCCCGTTTGGCTCCTAAATCCCACGTAGTGTTAGACAAACTATCTTTTAATGTAAGTAAGTATTCAGCGTATGTCTTTTGCCAGCTTGATACATACTGCTTCATCGTCGGCTTCCAACGAGGTAATGTTTCAAATGTTACATCTACATCTAATTGTTTGGCAACAGAGCGAATTTCATTTATTAGCATCTCTCTCGTCTTCACTTCAACAATCGCCGTATTATGAGCATGCTTTAGTTCGGACTTCTTTACAGTATTCACTGTAGCTGTCGTAGGGTGTGGTGATACCGGCAATACAGCCTCACCTAGTAAGGCATTTGCAAAACTTGATTTTCCGGCACTGAAAGCACCAAACAACGAAATCATAAACGATTGTTCTTTGTTTCTCTGAACACGTTTCATAAATTGTTGACGTTCTAAATGAAGCCAAGGCTCGTGCTGATATGTCTGGAGGATTTCATCGCACTTCTCTAACCATTCATCAGCCGTTTTTTCATCGTAATTACTTGAACGAACTTCCTCTTTAAGTTCCCAATTTGTATCAATCACACTTTCTTGAGGTAGCTGAACTTTTAAAAGTTGATTTTGTTGTTCTGTTGTTGGATAAGTTTTTTTAGAGGTCTCAGATAGCTTTCGCTCAAAGGCTCCTTGGTCTTTAAAACGTTCAGCTAAGTTCTCATAATCATGAATGGCTTCATTATAATTCACGTTAACTTTTTCTATCTCCTCGACAAACTCACTGATCTGTTGAAGCTCTTCAAGTTGTTTTTGTAAACGGTCTTGTTCTACAGACCAATGAGTCTCCATACCACGAGAAATAACTTCAAGTGCTGAGGTTGCTTTCTGCTTTAATTGTTTCACGATTTCAGCAGTGCGATCCTTTGTAAACGTAAAAACATAATCTCGGCTCATATGACCTGATACGACCGCTTCTTTAAAAAATTTTTCTGTTATGTTTACTTCAACCTGAGCAATCGCTTCATCAACTTCCATTGAGTTTGTTAAATGTTCACGATCAACTTTTTGGAAAGTCCGCTGAAAATGGAAAGCTAGTTGACTTTTCACTTTGTCCTCAGTCTCTTTTACAAGCTTTTCAAGACGTCTTGCCTGCTCTTCTTCGGTTTTCTTTTTTGTAAATAATAAGCCAACTTTAAACCCAGGTTGAACACTCTCGAGCCAGTTTCGGACCAGTTCGGTTGTCGTGTATGGAAAAATAGTCACGTTCTGAACAATATTATTCCATTCTTTTTGAAACGTTGCTTCTAAATGGTACTTTGCTTGTTTATTCTTTTGATAGGCTTCTTGAACAATGGTTCTTTTTTCAAGTTGCGCTTGATCAAATCCACTTTTCTGCAACTTTTCAACAATTGTCTCAATCTCTTCATCCTTCTCTTCCTCAAGCCTTGCGATAACACTTAAATAAAAGCTTTGCTGTAACCTTTGTTTTGAAAACGGAGAAAGCTGAGCGCCATGAAAGAAAATCGCCTTCATTTCCTTTTCAAAAACTGAGAACTTGTTTAATTGATGAGATTTGGATTTCATACTTGTATAATATAATTTCATCACATCAATACCCCATCTTGATAAACCTTGGCGAACAGATTCATCAAATGCCTCGAATGAAAGCTCACTCTCATCATGTTTATCGATTTGATTAATGACAATATACAATGGTTTTTTCTCATCAGATAATTGCTTCAAAAAATGTAAATTTGTTTCAGATTGAACATGGTTATAATCCATCACATAGACAATTAAGTCTGTACCATATAATGCTTCCAGGGTGACAGCTTGATGGGTAGGATCTGTTGAATCTACACCAGGGGTATCATAAATGACACTTTGCTCCCCTAGAAAAGGAAGTGGGGCATAGATGGTCATATCAGAAATATCTGTTCCATTCATTCCCCATTCTCTCACACGTTCCCAGGGAATTTCTCCTGTCCATTCGTTTGTGTCACCATCTTGACTGACAACTGATAATCCCAATTCACCATTTTTAATTCCGATAATATTCGCACTAGTCGGAATAGGACTAGTTGGTAATACTTCTGCACCAAGTAAACGGTTTAATATCGTTGATTTACCAGCAGAAAAATGTCCACAAAACGCAACTTGAAACACTTGTTCCTGTTGCTTTTCTTTTACAACTGAAAGTCTACTCTGCTCACTTTCAGTTAACGTTCCTATACCTTTCTCCACTACCTCATCTACTAACGTACTCACTTAATGTCCACCCCTTATTTTTATCTCTATTTAACCTTCGAAGCGATTTCACCCTTGTTAAAAAGAAAGACCAGTCTTTCTTTTTAACAAGGGAGCTAAGGCTCCTTATTATTTATTTTTTTCTAGTATTATTGCCTTAGCAAAAATCTTTTCTGCTTCACCCAGTAATGCTTTTAATTGGATAAAGCTTTGGTAACGATTGGGTCCCGACAAAAGAAACGACAGCCGATCTTGTATATTTACTGGTTTAAAATGTAAACGACTCGCTTCTTTGGCAACATGATATAGGGAAGGTACAGGCTGATTATTCGTCCAGAATAAAACATTCATTAATAATGCAATCATATGAAGCATTGGCTTCTTGGTGGCTTGTAAATTCCGTGCTCTGAAATATATACTAAGAAACATTTCTTGCTGTTTCCAAAGTTCAAACAAAATCGGCACATAATATTCTTTGTTTTGCCACGGCTGTAGGTTATTCGTTAACTCATAATAAAATAAATACTTTCTAATATTCTCCGAAAATGAGTTCTCTTCATTATCTTCAAGGAATGACTGCTGATAAAAAGGTGGGCATTGAAATGAAGGTGGAATTTGGACTTTCATAGAATTTAACTTACCTTCAATCTCTTTTTCCCTTCGCGACACATTGGCAGTAATGGACATGCCCCGCATTGCGGAGATTGAGCCTTACAATGATACCGCCCAAAAAAGATTAGTCGATGATGAGAAGCTGACCAAAGTTCTTCAGGAATTCGTCTCATCAAGGTTTCTTCTACCTCTTTCACATTATCCTTCCAACGACAAATACCAAGACGCTTACTTACCCTTTCAACGTGGGTATCTACAGCAATAGCTGGAACACCAAAGGCAACCGATGTCACAACATTAGCCGTTTTCCGACCTACACCTGCAAGTTTTACAAGCTCATCCCGTTCTTTAGGAATTTCACCTTGATAATTCTCAATCAGCGCCTGACAAAGTTTTTTAATGTTTTTTGCTTTACTTCTAAATAATCCTATGGAACGGATATCTTGTTCTAATTCTTCAAGTGGTACAACTAAAAAGTCTTCAGGCTTTTTATACTTTTCAAATAGAATGGGTGTCACTTTGTTAACAAGTGCATCCGTACATTGTGCAGAAAGTAAAACAGCAATGGTTAATTCAAAGGGGTTAGAATGTATTAATTCGCATTCCGCCTCCGGATACATTTCCGCGATAATAGCTAGTGCTTCATTTGTTTGCTTTTTCGTAAGCATTTAGGTACACCTCCTATTTAGATTGCTCAAGCCAACTAAAACTAGGAAAGGAATCATCTCGTTTGCGTTCAGTGTCTGGCTTTCTTTGTTGATTATATTTCCGGAATTTCTCCCCATGTGTTTTTGCTTGTACAAGTGTTTTAACACCATTACGCTTCCATTCAAACAAAATTCGATCGATATAGCGGAAATTTAATTTGCCTGAGACCACGGCTTCACGTAGAGCGCCAAGAATTAATTCTATAGAATGATGGTCTTGGTCAATCCACATCGACAATGTTTCACTTTCTATTGGTGATAAAGGTCGACAAAACTCTTGTTCAAATCGGCTATATAATTGACCCTCTAAATCGATTTTATCTGTTTCTTCAGATTCCTGTTTTTCCTCTTCTAAGAGCTGCAGCAGTTTCGACCAAAGCGGTTCAAGCGTATAAAATTCAAAAAGGATCCCATCTTCATCCCACTTTTTCTCAAGCGTCATGTATCCTTTTTTAACAAGTTTTCCTAGTAACTCAGCACATTCAGACATAGAATGCGTCATCCGTTCACTTAATCGTTCAGGTGTTGGAAATTGATTTCCTTGTTCGATAAAGGCTTGAACTTGAAGAAGAGCTACTAATTCATCTTCTTTTAAACCAATTTTTGCATAATGCTCTAATAATAATCTTGGAACAGACACATGTCCTTGGGCCATCCATCTGACTAATGATTTTTGCTTCATTTATAACACCTCTAACCGCTATTATAACACGTGTGACCTTCTTTGTTCCTTCCTTTTCTTCCCCGATTCTTACTCATTTTGCCCCAAAAAAAGAGTATCTGTTAAGAACAGATACTCCAGTCTAGGGATTATTTGGTTTTGCTTCGGATAAAACGTTCAATTCTTTCTAATGCTGATTCAAGCAAGTCGAGTGATGTAGCATAAGAGAGTCGGACATTTTCAGGTGCTCCAAAACCAGAACCTGGAACAAGGGCAACTTTTTCTTCCTCTAGAATCGCAGCTACCCATTCATCCACATCATTAAATCCCGTGATACGTGCAGCTTCACTTACATTTGGGAACAAATAGAATGCACCTTTAGGCTTTACGCAAGATACACCAGGTATAGCAATTAGCTTTTCATATACTTTATTCAGCCTTTCTTCAAACGCTTGGCGCATCGTTTCTACAGACCCGTCATCCTCAGTATAGGCAGCAATCGTTCCATATTGAGCATTTGTTGTTGGATTTGATGTACTATGGCTTGCAAGATTAGTCATTGCATTAATAACCTTCGCATCTCCAGCTGCATAACCAATTCTCCAACCTGTCATAGAATGAGATTTCGAAACACCATTAACGATAATGGTTTGTAGTTTTAACGCTTCTGAAAGCTCAGCAATGGACGTATGACTCGCACCATCATAAACAAGCTTCTCATAAATTTCATCGGAGACAATTAGTACATCATGCTTTATACAAACTTCACCTAGTTGCGCTAATTCTTCATTCGAATACATTGAACCTGTTGGGTTACTCGGGGAATTTAAAATAAATGCTTTTGTTTTATTTGTGATCACAGACTCTAATTGCTCTGCTGTTACTTTAAACTCATTACTTTCAAGCCCTTCTACATAAACAGGTTCGCCACCAGCTAGTTTAACTTGTTCTGGATAACTAACCCAGTATGGAGTTGGGATAATCACTTCATCCCCGTCATCAAGTAGAGCTTGGAATAATGTATAGAGAACATGCTTTGCTCCAGTACCAACCATAACCTCATTAGGTTTATAGGTAATTCCTTGATCCTTTTTAAATTTCTCGATTATCGCTTCTTTTAGTTTCGGTAAACCACCCGATGGAGTGTATTTCGTATGTCCTTCTTCCATAGACCGGATTGCCGCATCAATAATGTATTGTGGAGTATTAAAGTCGGGTTCTCCTGCTCCTAATCCGATTACATCATGTCCTTGCTCTTTTAACTCTTTCGCCTTTGCCGTGATCGCTAATGTTGTTGAAGGTGTTAAAGTCAATACTCGCTTCGCTAAATTCATTATGTATTCTTCCTCCCTTTCTTTCATACCTTTTACTATAGTTTGTCCACGTTCATCATTCAAGTACCATTTGTGTATAATTAATTTTTCCTTAAGGAATCTTATAAGTCTTTTAAAAAAAATTAAACATCATCCCTTTTAAGACTATAGCGCTTCATGAACGTTCCATCATCAAATGTTATGTAATAATAACCTTGCCGATTGGCTTCATCGACAAAGAGCACTTCATAGATGGGCAAGTTCCGTTCTACTCCTAAACGAACCGTTTGGATTGAATTCAAATTCACATCGTTTTTCACGATTTCCCGTGCTTCTTCTGGCGTTATTCCCTCACTCGCTTTTCTTGAAACCACTTCTTCAAAGTTTTGATTTAACCAAACAATGGTTTCTACGTTTTCTTCATTAAAACCATGTAGAACATAATACGATTCTGTTCCATGGTAATAAGTGATTGAATGAATGTCGTTTAGCAGGTTTTGATCAAACACATATTGCTGAGCTTGCTCATAGCCTTTTTCCAAGGGTTCCCTCATCACATAATAAGCAAGTGTGCCTAAACCAATACTAAGTAAAAAAAACATGATACAGCTAATAATTATCCATTTTTTCATAGGACCCCTCAATTATGTTCTATATATAGTAAATACCATTTTTTCGTCGTCCTTTTGATCAAGCGCCAAACCGAACATTAAATCTTTTTCTTTTAATGTTCGGTTTAATGAATCGACTATCTTATACAAATCATGCGATTTTTCAATTCGAACAGTTGATAAAACTTCCACTTTTGATTCCATTGTCTCTCCTCCAATAATTACTCACAAGTATTGTTAATTATAGTTGACCTCATTCTGGCTATACTATAAGTACGCCGGAAAGGGGGCGTCAAGATGAAAAGCTATCGTCCCGAAAAAACGACAGCATCATCCTTTCAACAGGATAAGCACCATATCGCCTTGTTGAAACGTAACGGACAAGATTGGGACCAATTATTTCCGTTATCAGTACGTCAAACCCAGTTCCCTAGTTATTTTGAGAAGCAATGAAACACGCATGGCTTAACAAACTACATTCCAACCCACACCTCTTATCCTGCACTCTGCCTAGTGCAGGATTTACTTAAGAATTCAAAGCCTTTATTCGCTGGTAGTGTGCATTTGCTTCAGAAATAATTCGCTCTTCATCAAGTGTTAATACCTGTCGATTTTTCATTAACGCATTTCCTTGAACGTAGACATCAGTCACATCATTTGATTTGCAGGCATAGACAAGATGAGACTCTACATGCTCTACTGGCTGCAGGTGTCCCTCTGTGGATTCTATGAATAGAAAGTCTGCTTGATAACCTTCTTTTATTTTACCGACTTTTTCAAAATGCAAAGCTTTTGCCCCGTTTGTCATTGCCAGCTCAAGCGCCATTTTCGCAGGGAGTGTTGTTGGACTCTGCTCGACACCTTTATGAATTAATGCAGCTACCCTCATTTCTTCAAACATATCTAAACTATTATTTGATGCGGAACTGTCCGTACCGAGAGAAACTGTAATTTCTTTGTCAAGCATTTGACTGACAGGAGCTATACCTGAGCCTAATTTTAAATTACTTTTTGGATTATGACTAATCATTGCTTTCGCTTCTTTTATTTTAGAAAGATGAGAATCGTTGAGATGGACGCCATGTGCAAACAACCACGAAACGCTGTGTAAAAGATTAGCTTGGTCCAAATGATCAAGTGGATGGAGGCCATGATGAAGTATATGGTCATCGACTTCTTTTTTTGTTTCGGCCAAGTGCATATGTACTGGTACATTTAAATGAATCGCTTCCTCGACTATCATTTCAATAAAACGAATTGGGCATGTATAGGGAGCATGCGGGGCAAGCATCGACTGAATTCTTCCATTTGCTTGCTTGTGCCAAGTTTTAGTGAATGTGGCCGCTTCTCTCAATTTTTCTTTCTGTTCCTCCACGGGGCAAAGACCGATCATCGACCGCATTAGTGTCGCCCTAATCCCGACTTCTTCAATGGTTTCAGCTAAGTCATCCATAAACAAGTGATACATTTCTAGAAATGTTGTTGTTCCTGATTTAATCATTTCTAGAAGAGCGAGATTTCGACCTGCTCGAACTGCTTCGCGATCTAGTTTCATTTCAAAAGGCCAAATTTTTTCTTGAAGCCACTGATGAAGGGGTAAATCATCTGCATGACCGCGTAATAATGTCATCCCTGCATGACCATGAGTATTAATCAGTCCAGGAAGCATCCACTTCCCTTTTGCATTAATTGATATTTCCGCTTCAATACGTAACTTTGAAGGGGGGTCACCTTCTTCCACTTTAGAAAAATGACCCTTTTCAATATAGGCATATCCTTTTTTTATCAATGGCCTATTTTCATCCATTGTTACAATCGTAACATCCTCACACAATAAAGACATCCTTTTCACTCCTCTCCCCTTAGATGTCAGTCCTTAAAATGAATCGTTATTAATTTATAGTCATTTGCATTTGCTTTAATTAATATCGTCCCATTCTGCCTTGTTTGATACGTGTCAATCCAAGTCTCCTGCATTCTCTCAAGAATTTGGGGATTTGGTTGACTATTCTCCTTCGCAAACAGAATTGCCACCTGTGGATCAATAATATCAAGAAATGATTGTGACATTTCTTTAGATAAACCGAACTCGGCAACTTTTAAAACATTTATTTTATTTAGAGATGGAAGCCACTTTTTTTCAAGATGTTCATTCGCTTCAGAAGCAATCAAAACATGATGACCTTTGAAGTTTATATCCATCGATAGATTTGGCGTTAATGTTTGAATGCCGGGTAATACTTCAACGAGCAAATTTGGTATAAGATTATCATGCCCTCCTTCTTCCCATCCACTGATTTCCACCCCTTCTTTATCAAATTCTTTTAATGCCATTTCCTTCCCTTCTGCTGGTACAATAACATTTCGAACATGAAACCTTTCGATAAGAGCATGAGTATTTCCTGCGTATTCATCTTCAAATCTTGGAAGAATAATCGTATCAATATGATTAATATGAAATTTCGTTAAACGCTTTTGTAATGCTTGAATCGAATCGTTTGAACCTGTCCCGACTAAAATTGAGTGTTCGGTTGTTTTGATAAGTGTCGCCTCACCATTTGGTATATCAAAAAATAGAAAAGCAATTTCTTCATCTTTTAGCTGCAAATTCAATTCAGCCTGTTCATTAGGTTCACTTTCTATAGCTTCAAATGCAAGCATGAATGGCAAGCTAAACAAGCATATGCATCCAAGAAGAATCGTCCGCACACTTATCCCTCCTCTCCTATACTTAAGTTAGTTTACGCCTTTTTTAACCTGGCTATAACGAGTATAGAAAGAGAAATCTAAGCATTGAAATCAACATATCGTTCTAAAAGAGTTTCTAGCTTTCCTTCATGAAGAGGAACGTCTGGTAATGAACGAATGAATTGCTTTCCATAACGTGTTGTCGTGATCCTCCGGTCGAAAACGTACACGCATCCTTTGTCGTGCGTTGTTCGAATTAATCGCCCAAATCCTTGCTTGAATCTGATGATTGCTTGAGGAAGTGAAACATCCATAAATGGGTTCCGTCCTTCCTCCTTTGCACGCTCAAGTTGTGCTTGCAATAGTGGTTGGTCTGGTGGTGAAAAAGGTAACCTCACTATAACCAAATGGCGGAGCTCCGCCCCAGGTAAGTCGACTCCCTCCCAAAAACTACTCGTTCCAAACAAAATTGCAAACTCTGCTTGCTTAAACATCTTCATCAGCTTTGCTCTGCTCCCACTAGTCATCCCTTGACCGATAAGCTGTAAAGTATCTGTATCATTTAAGTCCTTCACATGTTGGTACACCAGTTTTAGCATTTCGTAGGATGTGAAAAGGACAAGCATCTTTTCTTGGGTTACTTCAGCTATTCGCCAAATTTTTATCGCTACATCTGCAGCAAATTCGGCTTCTGTTACATCTTTTATGGCTGGAATATCCGTCGGAATTAATAATCGCGCTTGCTTTTTGTAGCAAAAAGGCGACGGAATCGTATAGGTCGAAGCACCGAAGTCTTCTAAACCGAGCTTTTTCTTTTGATATTCAAACGAACCATTTATCGATAACGTAGCGGAGGTAAGGACAACGCTTTTCTTTTTTGCGAAAAAATGATCGGCAAGGCGTTCAGCTACTTCAATCGGTTTACTGTAGAGAAACGTTGCATTCTTTGCCCCTCTTGGCTCAATTTCTATCCAATACACATAGTTCGGATCAGCTTCTAATAATAGCTCATAAACATGCTGTTCTTCTTCTACTAAAGCTTCAATTACACTGTCCACATCCGCAAGAAACCCTCGTTCTTTAAAGGTTAAATTGTCATCAATATCAGAAAATAATTTACTTATTTCTTTTATATGGTAATAACTTTCTTTCATCCCCATATGCACACGCATTGTACACTCTAAAATCGCTTGCCAATACGTGCCTTTTTCAGAGAAGCTTTCGTACCGGTATCTAATACGTCCTGTATCTGAAGCATCTGTTTTGCGTTTTTGGATAACATAGCGGTGGACCATTCGAAACAATTCATCAAGCTCTTCCTTTAGCTCGCTTAGCCTCTGCTCAACTTTAGTAAGCTTTAATCGCCCTAATAGCTTTTTATCATGTAATAGTTGATGAACATGCTCGAGCATTCCTTCCTCCCACGAGGTACCCAGGCGCTGTAATAAATATGAAAAGGTTAAATAATCGGCTTTCATTCCTAAATGTTCACTCGCTGTTTCTTCTAAATGATGAGCTTCATCTATGATCGCATGAGTATAATTTGGCAATAGTCGCTGATCGTGCACGAGATCTGTAAAAAGTAGAGCATGATTTGTAATAATAATATGTGCAGCCTGCGCTCGTCTTCTCGCACGATGATAGAAGCATCTCGAAAACCAAGGACTATATTTCCCTAAATCAGAAGATGCATCACTTTGGACTTCAAACCAAAAACTTTTCCCTCCTGAGGCCAGGTTAAGCTCTTCTACATCACCATGTTCCGTTTCAGTTAACCAAATTAATATTTGAGCTTTCGTTAACAAAATATCGTATGTATCTGTCTCAATGTTTTTAATTGATGTCTCAAATTTCCGTAAACATAAATAATGACTTCTTCCTTTTAAAAGAGCAACCCGCACGTTAAACGGAAGGATTTTTTTTAGGAGTGGTAAGTCTCGGTTCAGTAGTTGTTCTTGTAAAGGTATGGTCTGTGTACTGATGACAACGGGTTTCTTTTCCTCTACGGCATAATAGGCAGCTGGAATAAAATAAGCAAGTGATTTACCTGTCCCTGTTCCCGCCTCAATCATCATATGCTGGAATTGATGGAAGGCATCATCCACGTGATTCATCATTTCAATTTGACCAGACCTGGCCTCATAGTCAGAAAACGCATGAGACAACTTTCCATCCTCCGTAAATAATTCTTGTTGAGACTGGGAAAAAGGTTTGAAAGATGATGAGATTGCTTCTTTCGTTCCGGAGTCCTCTATCTTTTTTAAGGCCAATTGCCGATAACAATCAAATGCATCGTCGTCTTTTATTCCCTTAACAAGCTTATCATGAATAAACTGCTCTATAAGTATTTCTAATTGACTTCTCAGCCGCCTCGCAAACGGAATAAGTTGCTGCAACGTCAATAATGGGAGATTTGATAATTTATGTAAAAGCATTAAAAATAGATGTGCTGTTACTTCTGCATCACTATCAGCTTGATGAGGGCGATCATGAGAGAATCCTAAAAAATCAGCTAAATGCGTAAGTTTATAGCTCTCTTGTTCCGGCAACAACAACCGAGCCAGTTCTACTGTATCAAAAGACGAAACAGACACCGTATCATAGCCCTCTATCTCAAGCTGTCTTTGTAAAAAGGTTAAGTCAAATTGAACATTATGTGCGACAAAATTAGCCCCATCTATCATTGGGATGAGCATCGGGATAATATCATGGAACGTTGGAGCTTGAGTCACCATTTCATCTGTAATCCCAGTTAGTTCCTCAATAAAAGGGGGGATCGGTACTTCTGGATTAATGAAAGAAGAAAAACGTTCAACAATTTCACCTTCTTCTATAATGATTGCGCCTACCTGAATAATGCGGTCACCCTGAGCAGCAGAATGACCGGTTGTTTCTAAGTCGATAACGACATATTTCATACGTCCACCTCAATTTATCTCTCATCCTCTATTAGAGCAAAGGATTCATTCCATACCGATTCTAGCCAACTAATTGATTTTTTTACGTTCTCATTTTTTGGTTCCATTTTGATTAATTTATTAAATATTGCAAGCGCTTCGCTACGTTGGTCAAGTAATGCTAAGTTCCAAGCTAATCCGTGGAGCGTTTCGATATTTGAAAAACCTAATGCTTGAATACGCTTATAACAATGAATCGCTGCATAATGATGCCCATGCCATTCACATACGTAAGCTAACGCCTGTAAAGCGTATGGGGCTGTTAACAGCTGAAGACATTCCATCCACGTTAAAAAAGCATGTTCTTCTTCACCAAGCTTCCATTGACAACAGCCTAGAAAGAAATAAGCTTCTCCATCATCAGGAAATAAATCAATCGCTTCTTTAAAAAAAGCCTTGGCCAGATGAATTGATTTATTTAAATAATGACAGATTCCTAAATTATACACAACATCTTGGCTTGTTGTAAGAAGGTTTGCATGTTCAAACGAATCGATAGCCTCATCAAACTTTTCCGCTTGGACATGAAAACATCCTAAACCAATATAACTAAAGTGCTTTATCATCACTGCTTTTGTGGCTTGAATAAGGTACAAGAATAATTCGCGAGCCTGTTCATTTTTTCCCATGAATAAATATGAATAGGCGAGGTATAACAATCGTAGCTCTTCCTTCTCTCCACTTTCATGCTCCTTTGCTAAAATTGCCGCTGCATGTTCAAACATTTCTAATTGATAGTACGTCGTGCCGATGGAATGGTAAGATACTTGGAAGGTGCGCTCAGCAAGTTTGGTCTTTAATAAAGCAAGCTTCTCATCCATATCAGTCCATGCGTCTAACAACAATTCTGCTGCACTCTCTAGTTGTAAAAGTTGTTCTTGTTGTTCAGTATCTGAGAGCATGTTCCACGTTTGCTCGGTATACTCAAATAAAGAATCCCATGATTGAAGCCATTTATCCATAAAAAAACCCCCTGTTCGAAGTGTTTATCGAATAGAAGGTGAATATACAGTTTACAAAACGGTAGAAGCTGGTTCTGCCGCTAACATTTCAACGATTTGATTAGTTTCATCCATAATTGCCACCCTTGGTTTATGGTCCTTTGCTTTCTCTTGTGCAACAAGGGCATAGGATATCACAATAATTACGTCGCCCTCTTGCACAAGTCTTGCAGCAGCGCCATTTAAACAAAAGACTTTACTTCCACGGGGGCCTTTAATGACATACGTTTCAAGTCTTGCACCATTGTTATTATTTACAATTTGAACTTTTTCATTCTCGAGTATATCAACAGCATCCATAATATCTTCATCAATGGTTATACTACCAACATAGTTCAAATTTGCTTCAGTTACTCGTGCACGGTGAATTTTCGCTTTCATCATCGTTCGAAACATCCGTTAAACTCCTTTCTTTTGCACATTCAATAATAAATTATCAATGAGACGTGCGTGTTCATATCGATAAGCTAATGCAATAATGATTGTCCCTGTTAGTTCATTCACACGTTCTAAACGTGGGTAACTCAGTATATCAATATAATCTATCGCTCCGATCGGTTGTTCACTTAGTTGTTCGTAAAGGAATGTCATCCCCTCTGTACGTGTACAAAAGTGATTTTCAATATATGCTTTTGTTTTTTGTAAAGCTTGATACAATAAAGGCGCAGCTTGGCGTTCATCTACTGATAGATAGACGTTTCGTGAGCTTTTAGCTAATCCATCATCTTCTCGCACTGTCTCACATGCGACCACATCAATTGGCACATTAAAAGTCTCAACCATATTCATAATAATCGCCACTTGTTGGGCATCCTTTAACCCAAAATAGGCTCTATCTGGAAGGACAATTTGAAAAAGTTTCATGACGACAGTTGTTACTCCGTCGAAGTGACCGGGGCGGCTTGCTCCACAAAGAACATCAACCCCCTGCGTGACATGAATTGTCATCATCGGCTCTTTTGGGTACATTTCTGTGACCGTTGGATAAAACAGGACATCAACTCCTGCCTCACGAGCCAAACGCTCATCCCGTTTGAAGTCCCGAGGATAACGTTCGAAATCTTCATTCGGCCCAAACTGGAGTGGGTTCACAAATATACTAAGCACCACGATATCATTTGCTTCTCTAGCTTGTTTTATCAAACGAAGATGACCTTCATGCAAGAACCCCATCGTCGGAACAAAACCTACTGATTTATTCTTTTTTTTACAATCGTCGATTCGTTCTCTTAGTTCGTTAATCGTTTTAACAATGTTCATTCGTTTTTTCCCCCATAGAGACCATCGATAACATCTTCACTTAGACTAAAAGAATGCTCGGCTTCTGGGAAACGTTTTTCTTTTACTTCAGTCACATAGCTTTTCATTGCATTACGAATGGGGTCTGTTACATTCGTGTACGCCTTAACAAACTTTGGTACATGGACATTCCCATACCCAATAACATCGTGGTAAACAAGAACTTGACCATCAGTGTGCATCCCAGCACCAATTCCAATAACGGGGATTGCTAAACGACCGGCAATTAATGTACTTAATTGCTCGGGCACACACTCAAGGACAAGAGCGAATGCTCCTGCAGCTTCAATCGCTAAAGCATCTTCAATTAGTTGTTTCGCTTCAGTTAATTCCTTACCTTGTACATGGTAACCACCTAAAACACCCACTGATTGCGGGGTTAAGCCTAGATGCCCCATTACAGGTACACCAGCTTCCCTCAGCTGCTCAATCGTCTGAATAACAGCTTTAGCTCCTTCAAGCTTGACTGCATGAGCTCCTGCCTCCTGCATAAGCTTTCTAGCCTGAACAAGCGTCTCATCAAAGCTACCATGATAGGTTAAATACGGCATATCCGTCACAATAAACGTTGACGTGGCACCTCGTTTGACCGCTCTTGTATGGAGAACCATATCATCAATGGTGACTGGAATCGTTGAATCATATCCGAGTACGACCATTCCAAGCGAATCACCGACAAGGATCATATCCACACCGGCTTCTTCTACAATTTTTGCAGCAGGTGCATCATAGGCTGTCATCATCGCTATTTTTTCACATTTTTGCTTCATTCTTAAAAAGCTTGCTGTCGTTTTCATAACATACCTCCATTTCGGAGGGTTCATGTTTGAACGTATAAAAAAACCCCTCGTTCTATTAAAAGAAAGAAGGATTTTGCGTACTAAAACAACAAATCATCTTCATATGACTTGTTTTACGTTCTTTTATGAATCCCTCTGTCCTAGTCCTTCTTTGGGATCAAGGCAGATCCGTTTATTTACACTATACTGTTGGTGCAGTTCCGAGTGGGATACCGCCCTATATATGATGAGTATAACAGATTTTCATTACGTTTGCTTAGCAATTTCAATATCGGCAGAATAAATATGATGAATTGTTCCTTGTTCATCCTGAACTAGTAGGACCCCTTCATCGGTTATTCCTTGAGCATACCCATAAATAACTTGTTTTGGGGTCCTTGCATAAATATAAGTTCCTACGCTTACTGCATGAGCTTCCCATAATCCTCGAATCATTGAAAATCCATTTTCCAAATACTCGTCATAGAGCCATTCGAACTCTCCTAAAATAGCAGCAATTAGTCTTGAACGTTCAATTTGTTGACCTGTTTCAATTGAAAGTGATGTTGCAAGCCTTTGTATATCCGGTTCGAAATCGGTCGTTTGTTGATTAACATTTAGCCCGATACCAATAATAACCGAATGAACGTAGTCCGGGTCTGACTGCATTTCTGTTAATATCCCGACGATTTTTTTCCCATTAATTAAAACATCATTTGGCCATTTAATCTCACAATCAATACCCGTTATTTTCTTCACACCTCGAATAACTGCTACTGCAGAGAGTAGGGTTAATTGTGGTGTTTGCTGAGGGGAAAGCTTAGGACGTAAAATCAAACTCATTGAGATGCTTGTCCCACCCTTAGAATACCAAGAACGACCCAATCTCCCTCTCCCCGAAGTTTGCTCATTTGCAATAACAATATGTCCTTCTTCCATACCTTCTTGTGCGAGTTTATGTGCAATTATCTGTGTAGAGTCAATCGCATCATAATAAGAAATCGAACGACCGATTCTCTCAGTTTCAAGATGAATATTAACTTCGTGTGATTGAATACCATTTGCCTTTTTAATGATTCGGTATCCCTTCCTAGGTGCAGAATCTACCTCATATCCATCCTTGCGAAGCTCCTCTATATGCTTCCAAACAGCTGTTCTCGAGCACCCCAACTCAAGGCTAATTTTTTCACCTGAGACGAAGCCATCCTTATGTTGTAATAAAATTTTTAATAGCTTTTCCCTCACAACATCTCTCTCCTTTTTGCTAGCATGTCAAGGAGAGTTGCCTTCTCATTTAAACATTCTCCTTCAATTACCTTTCGTTCTGCCCATTCTAGTTCATCCTTTAACCAAGGACCCGGTGATTTTTTTAGTGTTGAAAGAAGATCTCTTCCTGTAATAGCAAGGTCTGATTTACTCTTCATCGGTAGTTCCTCCCATAATTGAAGAATCTTCTCGATCGATTCTTCGCTTTGGTGGAAAAGAACGCGAAGTGACTCAACATCAAATGCTGTTTCTAAGCCCGCTTGGTAAAGTAACCAAGAATTCCAATCCTTTGTCTGGCGAATTCGAAAAAATCGTAAACGTTCCCGAACATCATGCGTTAATTGGTTTGATAACGATAATCTCTTTAACGGACTGGCATCCATCCATCCCAAGCAATAACTTATCATCGACCATCGGAGTACAGATGACTTACTGTTCACACTACCGGTAGATTGAAGATCATGAATGTTTTGAGTAGTGAGTTCTAGTTTAATGAGTGACCGATACATCTCCGTATTAAGTAAGATTTGGAGTGCCTTATTTCGGTAGTGACCTGCTATTAACTTTTCGAACTCTTTGACGATTCGTTCAACAGCAACACCTTCCAATAAGGAGTGTTTCATGATTAATACATTCATTAAATTCTCTTCGATATGAAATCCAAGTTCACTAACGAAGCGCAAAGCTCTTAGCATCCTTAGCGGATCCTCCGTCATTCTTTCCAATGGGTCGACTGAACGGAGAATCCCTTCTTTTAAATCAACTTGTCCACCAATTTTGTCAATTATTTGTCCCGTCTCGTTTATTGCCAAGCTATTAATTGTAAAATCACGCTTTTTTAAATCTTCCTCTATTCCTATTCCTCTTTCAGAAGTCAGCTCAAATAAAAGACCCTTCCATTTTACGATAATCGTCTGATGTTGATTACTTAACCGGTACGTTTGAGTAAACAGCTCTGTGACATCTTCAGGTGAAGCAGATGTCACAATATCAACGTCAGCAATAGGGCGTCCGAGAATGTAATCACGGACTGCTCCTCCTACGACATAGGCTCTGAAGCCTCGCTCCGATAATAGCTTAAGGATAGGATTTGCTTGCTTAAATGCCTTTTGCCTCATTTCAACTCATTAACCTTAACCAGATTTGATTTGTGATCCACTAAACGTAAGTAGAGTTCTTCATACTGTTTAACGATAGACTCTGAATAAAACTTTGATGTTACTGTTTCAAGCCCTTTAGCCGCGAATGATTGGCGAAGCTCATCATTTTTCAGTAGGGCGACCGCACGCTCAGCAACACATTCAATATCACCAACATCACATAAATAGCCTGTCACTCCATCTTCTATAACTTCAGGCAGACCGCCAATATTAGAAGCAATCACAGGTACTTTACATGCCATAGCTTCAAGAGCAACCAAACCAAAGCTCTCTTTTTCGCTTAGGAGTAGCATTAAATCACTCATTGAAAGTAACTCCGCTATATGCTTTTGGTTTCCAAGCATAACGACACGATCTTCAAGGTCAAATTCTTTAACAAGTTGTCTAGCAATTGTTAGCTCTGGTCCGCTTCCAATCAATAAAAGTTTGGCTTTTACTTGCTTTGACATCAAGTGAAAACTCTTCACAACATCGGGAACCCGCTTAACAGGACGGAAGTTGGAAATGTGAATGACTACGCTTTCACCTTTTTCGATCCCGTAGTGGCTTTTCAAACAACCAATGTCATTTTTTACATATACTCTCTCGTCAATAAAGTTATAAATAGTTTCTATTCTTTTTTCAGTTTGGACTAATTCCTTCGTTTGATTGACGAGGTCATCCGACACCGCTGTGACCATATCCGATTGTTCAATCCCATATTTAATTAATTGACGCAATGACGGATCATTACTTAAAACCGTTATATCTGTGCCATGAAGGGTCGTGACAATCTTAAAATCATGTTCAGACATTTGTCTAGCTAAAATGGCACAAATAGCGTGAGGAAGGGCATAGTGAACATGAAGAATATCAAGCTTTTGTCGTTTTGCCACCTCGGCCATTTTACTAGCTAAAGTTAAATCATACGGGGGGTATTGAAACACAGAGTATTGATTGATTTCGACTTCATGATAAAAAATATTTGGATAGACGCGATCAAGTCGAAATGGCACACTCGAAGTTATAAAATGAACCTCATGCCCTCTTTCAGCAAGAAGCTTACCAAGCTCCGTTGCAATGACGCCTGACCCTCCGACTGTGGGATAACAGCTAATACCTATTCGTAATTTCATTGCTTTTACTTCCTATTCCATTAGAGATTTTAATAACAAAGGTTTAGTCACTTTAAATCCTTCCGCATAATGAACTCCTGCTTCTTTTGCAAACAGTCGCTCTCTTGCCTCTACCATATCAAGATATCCAGTTGTTAATGGAGTTACTACGGAATCATCTTTTAATACAAACTGACTTTCATAGGCTTGTAAAGCTCGTTCCTTCTTCGTAAAATGCTCGCTTATATCTATGAAAAAATCTGGCCGTTCATACCCATTAATAAAGAAATGAAATGTATCCTTTACGCGGTGATTATCAAGATTCTCCGTGCACTGATAGTTGCGAATCCCTGCATTAAAGACAGCTTCTTTCACAATTTTGCTACATTCGCCATGATCAGGATGCCGGTCTCCCCCATAAGGAGAAAACACAAGCTTAGGTCTGAATTTCCGGATAACTGCCACAATCTTACGTAAGTCTTCTTTTGAGAGATATTTTAACCCTCGATCAGGAAAGTCTAATTGTATGCGTTCCTTTATACCAAGAATGGCTCCTGCTTTTTTAGCTTCTTCCTGTCTTATCGCAACCGTTCCATTTGAAGAGAGTTCTGCAAACGTTAAATCACAAATACCTACTTTATAACCCATCTCACTATATTTAGCAAGGGTTCCCCCCATCCCGATTTCAACATCATCAGGATGGGCCCCAAATGCGAGTATATCAAGCTTGGTCATCATGAATTATTTCCCGCCATAAGAAATCGCCACGGTCTAATCCCTTTATTAAGATTTCAGCTGTACCCATATTAGTTGCTAATGGAACGTTTTGAACATCACATAAGCGTACAAGTGCCGAGACATCCGGTTCATGAGGCTGGGCTGTTAACGGATCACGGAAAAAGACAATTAAATCAAATTGATTCTCCGCAACAAGTGCACCAATTTGCTGGTCTCCCCCGAGAGGGCCGGATTTAAAACGAACGACAGATAACTTTGTTGATTCCATAATTCTAGTACCCGTTGTGCCCGTTCCGTAAAGTTCGTGCTTAGCAAGAATGTGTTCATACGCAACGACAAATTCCACCATTAAATCTTTTTTCTTATCATGAGCAATTAATGCGATTTTCAATTGAAGTTCCCCCTAATCAATGATGTTTTCTAATCCATATACTAACGTATCGATTTTTAAAACAGTTTCCACTGCAAGCCGAACTCCCGGCATAAATGATGCCCGATTTATGGAATCGTGACGAATCGTTAATGTTTGCCCCTCCCCACCAAAAATGACTTCTTGATGAGCCACAAGTCCAGGTAGGCGGACACTATGTATTTTCATACCTTCAAAATCAGCTCCACGCGCCCCAATAAGTTCCTCTTTTTCATTTGGGTGTCCTTGCTGCTTTGCTTCTCTCACTTCGGCTATAAGCTGTGCTGTCTTTATTGCTGTACCTGAAGGGGCATCAAGCTTTCTATCGTGATGTCGTTCGATAATTTCCACATCAGGCATATATTTTGCTGCCATTTGCGAAAACTTCATCATTAGAATCGCTCCAACCGCAAAATTTGGTGCGATAATAGCCCCTAATCCTTTTTCCTCAGCTTTGTTTCTTAATTCCTTAATATCCTGTTCAGAAAAACCCGTTGTACCAACAACTGGACGCACGCCATGCATAAAGGCAATTTCCATGTGTTTCTTTCCAAATGCTGGTGCTGTTAAATCAATTAAGACATCCACATCATGCTCCGAAAAACACCGATCCATATCTGTATAAACAGGAACTTGTAAATTTGGCATATCAGCTAAATCTGCTAATAGATTTCCGTCATTTTTTGAATCAATCACAGCTATTAATGTAAAGTTTTCGGTGGCTGCTACCATTTTTACTGCTTCTTTCCCCATATTCCCTCTTGGTCCAGCCACAACAATGTTGATATTACTCATGCTCTACACCCTCTTCTATTCTTGTCCAACGATTTTTATCGCGCGTTTCAAATTTATGCATAACTAAATTAAATGCTTCCTCTAAATCAATATCTAGTGAGTTTGCAAAACAAATGAGTACAAATAAAATATCACCCATTTCTTGCTCCATTGTTTGTGCTTCCTCGTTCGATTTTTTGGGTTTCTCTCCATAATAATGATTAACTTCTCTAGCAAGCTCTCCCACTTCCTCTGTCATTCGTGCTAACATCGCAAGCGGACTAAAATAGCCTACCTTAAATTGACCAATATACTGGTCAACTTCTATTTGCATATTCTTCATGGTTTTCTCGTTCATTTTTCCACCTCACTAACATCTTCTCTTCCATGTTAGCGAATGTTTGTGATTTTGACAAATTCTAAAAGAGCTGTTTGCTGAAAAAAGCTGGCTTCTATATAATAAATCTTGCATCCAATTATAGAAAGGAGACTTTTTATGAGAATACTTAAAGTTAAAAGTATTTTATTTATTATACTTGGGTCTGCGATTCTATCGTTTGGGTTGGTTTATTTTAACATGGAAAACAACTTAGCGGATGGTGGATTTACTGGAATAACCTTAATTTTATATTTTGTTTTCTCCATAAATCCGGCGATCTCCAATTTGATTTTAAATATACCGATGTTTTTCATCGGTTGGAAAATTCTTGGCCGTACGACATTTCTTTATACCCTAATCGGAACCATCAGCGTTTCCGTATTTCTTGAACTCTTTCAATCCTATCGTTTTTTAGAAATTCCCTTACGAGATGATATGACCTTAGCTGCTCTTTTTGCAGGAGTTTTTATTGGTGTTGGTCTTGGGATTGTCTTCCGGTACGGAGGAACAACTGGTGGCGTCGACATTATCGCGAAGCTCGGCTTTCGTTATTTAGGTTGGAGTATGGGAAAAACGATGTTCCTTTTCGATGCTCTTGTTATCGCTTCTTCTCTTATCTATCTTAATTACCGAGAGGCAATGTATACATTACTTGCTGTATTTATTGCGACCAGAGTGATTGACTTTATTCAACAAGGTGCATACTCGGCCAAAGCGGCTTTTATAATTTCTGACCATGTGTCTGAGATAGCAAAAACAATTTTATCGGAAATGGACAGGGGAGCAACCCTCTTAAAAGGTCAAGGAAGCTTTAGCGGTTCAGATAAGGAAATTCTATATTGTGTTGTCGGACGAAATGAATTAATTCGTTTAAAAAACTTGGTTGAAAGAATTGATCCGCACGCTTTTGTCACAGTCAATGATGTACATGATGTAATAGGTGAAGGCTTTACACTTGATGAAAACAAAAAACCGATACGCATATAGGCGTTTTAAATTTCATTAAACATGAAAGAAGAAGGACTAGATCGGAAACCGAACTAGTCCTTCTTCAAATTAATCGTCGCTATTCATACCAAGATACATAAGCACAAAGCGAAGCAATTCAAGTACAGCAACAACTGTTGCTGCTACATATGTTAATGCTGCAGCATTCAATACTCTTTTTACACCTGATTCTTCATCGTTACGAATCAACCCTGAACTGACCATTGCAGCACGGGCACGGTTAGAAGCATCAAACTCGACGGGAAGTGTAATAAATTGAAAGGCTACCGCACCACCCATTAAGATAATCCCTAAAAGTAGTGCACCTGACCATTGCATGAGCATCCCTGCAATAATGAAAATAAACGAGAAGTTTGACCCAAAACTCGCCACAGGTACTAAAGCATGACGAAAGCGTAGAAAAGCATATTCTTCAGCATCTTGTATCGCATGGCCAACTTCATGGGTTGCAACCGATATAGATGAAATCGATGTCCCATAATAATTATCCTCAGACAAACGTACAGCTTTGGCTCTCGGATCATAATGGTCAGATAATTTCCCTTTAACAGCTTCAATATTAATATTATACAATCCATTTTCGTCTAGCACTTTCCGAGCAGCTTGTGCCCCAGTCATTCCTGAGGATGCACCAACTTTTAGATACTTCGCATACGTTTTCTTCAAATACATCTGAATAAAAATTGGAACTGCGATAATTAAAGCGAAATAAACGAGAATATACATAACGGAACTCCTCCTGTAGTAAAGCAAACAACTAATGTATTTACTTAATTATTTTAAAAAATACATTAAGGAAAGTCAAACTGTCAATTATACTCTAGGAGTCAGATTAAAGAACTTTCACAAATTAGACACATTACTCCTTTAAACGAACTTTACCCTTTTCCGCTTTATACTTTCTATAGCCAACATAGGACAGTGAAAACACAATCATTCCACCAATTGTAAACATGACCCACAATAAGGAAGGATCTGCACTATCCTCCTTTACACGTTCATAAAGGTCTGCAAATTCGCTTACCATCAAGTCTAGATGCATCGTTACCTTCTCATTAGCGTTATTCTCCTTACTTAATCTTTCTAAGTAAGTAACTTGAGACTCAATCCTTTGAAGCTGTTGGGGTTCAATATCAATTAGTAAGGCAGGTCGAATCACTTGATAATGTCGGAGAAATTCATTTAATCGATGTGCAAAAGCCTGCCTATCGTTATCCTGAACGGCAGCTTTCATCGTGGTAAACGTTTGATTAATTGATTTCTCAGAATGTAACCATAATGGATGATGTTCGCTTGAAAGAGCATCAACAGCTAACCGAAAAGAAGTGACTTTATAGATACGCTCGTTTGTGGATTCATCTGCGGACGTGACCGCCGCCTCAGCTTGTTCAAAGGCAAGTGTGACCGTACGAAGCGCAGTCATCGTAATCCCTTGCTGTTGAAAATCCATTTCCATAAAGGATTTTGAAAAAAATTCAAGAAGTTGCTTCGCTTCTTCATATTTTTCCTGTTTAACAAGCTGAAGTATTTGATCTGACCTGTGATTTAACTCTTTCCATGTATGATTCATTGTTTCATGATGGTCCGCATAACTATTTGACGGAAAGCATAATAAAAATACACCGACGATGACGATGACAAAATAACGCATGTTTGTCCCTCCTTCTACTACTCTCATCCTATGAATGTGTGGACAAGAGTAGACCTAAAAAGGACAAGAATTACCCGTGAATTTCTAACTTATAAGATTTATTTTTTATCACTAAAAGATACACAACAAAAACCGAAAACACACTCAACCAGAAAGTAAAATAACCAACCTCACTAATATAAGGCATCAACGTCCGGGAAAGGCTTGGGTGCATCATATAGACATAGTCAATAATATCATTGTGGACCGTCCACAATGATACCAAAACTAGATGAATTGGACGAATTTTAAAGTACGGTGCATAGATAACTGCTTGAATGGCCATTCCAGCGTGGGAAGCAATTAACATATAATGTTGCCATTGTAAAGTAACTCCAGTCCAACCTGAGGCGAGATTCATGACAACTGCCCATATCCCATATTTTATAAGCGTAACAGCAGCTAGCGCTTCCATTAAAGGCCAACTTTTACCATAATAGAACGCTAGTAAAACAAATACAAAAAACAAACTTGCTGTCGGGCTATCAGGTACGAAAACGAGAAAAACACTCGGTGTATCTAGAAGTTGTGACTTATACCATATGTACCCGTATATTGTGCCAGGAATGTTAATAAGTAGCATAATCATAATCATCAATCTTGATCCAAAAATAGATAAAATTTTCGTACCCAAGCTGCCACTCCTTCACTTCTTTATCCTAGAATAATCTGCCGGAGCAGGTATACGTAGGTTTTAAAAAAAGTATCCCAAAAGGTTAATTATTGACCTTTTGGGATACCTTTGTAATGAGCGTTACCGCTACATCTATGAAAGCCCACTATGATGACAATCATAGTGGGCCAGTAGCATGCAAACCCATCACCTGTTTAATAGCTTATTCTTCAGGTTGTCCGTGAGCGGCAATGTACTCAGCTAGAATTTGAAGTTCTTCTTCTGTTCCTTCAAACATCCCTGGAGGCATTGCACCTTGACCATTCGTAACAATTTCAATTACTTCGTCAGGCGTTTTTTCTGTTTCTAGAAGTGAAGGACCCACTCCAGCAACACCTGTCATAGTATCACCATGACAGCCAATACAAGACGTTTGGGCTGAGAAAATCTCATACCCCTCTGCCTCTGTATTAATATCTGCTTCTTCGACAATCGCTCCTTGCTGGGCAGCTGCTTCCCAATCATGCTGGTCCACAGATTCCCAAGTTAGATAAATCGTAGCGATAAATGCAAGCATCATCAATCCGGTTGCAATTGGACGCTTTAATGGTCGACGTTCTTTACCAGTATCTAAGAATGGTGCAAGTAACAATGCACCAAATGCCAAACCTGGAATAACAACAGCACCAATAACATTAAAGTCACCCGAGGCATACGAATACTTTAATAATTGATACAAAAACAAGAAGTACCAGTCAGGCAATGGAATATAACCAGAGTCTGTCGGATCTGCCATACGTTCTAACGGGGCTGGATGTGCAACCGTTAAACAAAGGTAACCCATTAAGAATACAGCTCCAACCATCCATTCTTTCAAGAGGAAGTTTGGCCAGAACGCTTCTGTTTTTCCTGGATACTCAGAATAGTCTTTGGGGATATTGGGTTTTCGCTTGTTTGCCTTGACACGAGAGTCACCGACAAACTGCATCCCTTTACCACGTTCCATCTCGTTCCCTCCTTTTCGATTTTCTCTTATCGACAGTTACGTTTTTTTAAAGTGGACCAGAGATACCTTGCTTACGAATCATATAGAAGTGAGCTCCTAATAATCCGAGTAATGCTGCAGGTAAGAAGAAAACGTGAATTGCAAAGAAACGAGTAAGTGTCGTTGCACCAATAATTTCCCCACCAGCAAGCAATGTTTTCGCAAAGCCACCAATAATCGGAACACTCTCAGCAATTTGCAGCCCTACTACTGTTGCAAAATATGCTTTCATATCCCAAGGTAATAGATAGCCTGTGAAACCTAAACCAAGCATAACGAAGAAAATAAGTACTCCGACCACCCAGTTTAATTCACGTGGCTTTTTATAAGAACCCGTAAAAAACACACGCAATGTATGTAAGAACATCATTACGATAACCAAACTAGCTCCCCAGTGATGCATCCCACGTACAATGACACCGAAAGCTACTTCATTTTGCAAATAAGCAACTGATTGATAAGCGTTGATAATATCTGGTGCGTAGTACATTGTTAGAAACATTCCAGATAAAATTTGAATAACTGTTACGAAGAACGTAAGTCCTCCAAAACAATACACGAACGCAGAGAAGTGGTGAGCAGGGTTCACGTGCTCAGGAACTTCGTGGTCGGCAATATCCCGCCACATAGGCGTTATATCAAGACGCTCATCAACATAATCATAAATTTTTTGAAGCATCGATTACGCCCCTCCTTAAGTTCGTTGATTAATTTGACCTACATAAATTTTCCCATCTTCTTCCATTACATCATACACGTCAAGTGGACGTTGTGGAGGTGTTCCCTCAATGTTAATTCCATCCTTTGTAAACTGACCAAAGTGACATGGACAGAAGAATCGATCTGGATGTTCGGCGTTTGTTCCAAACGCAACCGTACAGCCAAGATGTGTACATTTTGGTGATAACGCAGTTACTTCGCCATCTTTAATAAAAATATACGCATCATGTTGAACTTCTGATTCGTACCAAGCATCAATTTGATCAAATTTGAAAGAGAATTTTTGAGGCTCTTCCGTTAAATCAGACTTTTCACATACATAAATAAAATCTGATTCTGCACCTGCTTTTAAAGCTGGATCCAGAGCAAAGCGTGCCATCGGCATCAGCATTCCCGCAGCCATAAAACCACCTACACCTGTAAGCGTGTACGTTAAAAATTGACGTCGCGAAACTTTGTGGTCTCTTTCGCTCACTATATTTCCCCCCTTACACAATAAGGTTTGCCCATTAATGTGGGCATAGATGAACACATAATATACTAGGACATTCCTATGATACTTTAATGGACATACAGTGTCAATTGTTTCAGAAGCTAAATCCGGTTCATTTAGCGGCTATTAACGATATTGCCACTTGTTTGTCAAAATCGGTACAAGTTGCTTTAATTGTTCATTCATCACTTCACGTTTATGACTCGCATCCATATGCTCTAGTGGGAGAGTAGGTAGCCAAATAAGGAGTTCATTAACCTGTGATTCAATCAACTTCCACTCTCCGTCTGATGTCATAAAAACCAGATGTTGCACTCCCCCATCAGTCAATTCCTTAGTCCAGCTTTGAAGTCGTTCTAACCGAGTCTCATTGGATTCCGACTTTAAATAAGTAAATGCCGGAAACAAAACGGCTCTTCCCTGAAACTGACGCTCCAATTCTGAAGCGATAATCGATATAAATTCCCCCATCGCCACCGTTGATTTCACTTGTTCTTTCCATGAAATTGGGATTAATGGAATAATAGCTGTATCAACATACTCTTTTTCTTTCAAATAGGTATCCATCTCCGCGGCTTGCCATCTCACATAAAACCCTCCCTTAACTTCTGCATTCTTTCATTTTATACAAAATAGGACTAGAATCCAAGTACTGGCCCACGAAAAAAACCCTCGAATTACCGAGAGTCTCCATCAAGTTTCTTCAGCTCTGTTACAAGTTGCGAAAATTTTTCCGCATTTCCTTCATCTAACACCTTGTCAATCTCAGCCAATAGCTGTTTACGTCTAAATATTGAAAGTGACACATTAAGAAATTTTTCTGCCATTCGTTCGTTTGCTTTGGTGATTTCTTCGTTCTCTGGTAAATAAGGATTGTTTTCTAAAACTGCTAAGTAAGGTGGATAAGCTTTGGAGCCGAGAAAATGCAATTCAATGTAAATGTCTTCTGTGTCATTTAAACGAATATCATGAAAAGCCTTCTCCGCATCTGTTGTAACATGATGAGCTTTATGAAATGAGAAAGGTAAATTCTCAACACCCTGCGCAGAAATTATAATTGCTTTAGGTGCGCACTCTGCATACTCCACAAAGTGGACTCGTTCCATTAACTCATCATCACTCATCAAATAATTTAACAACCATGCACATTCTCTTCTTTTCAATTCATACTGCTTTAAAAACCCTCGAAGAAAATCCTTTTTCTCCACTATTGGAATGATGTTACTCATACGTCATCCCTCCCTCGTGATAGTCCAAAACCATCTCTTACATTCATACTATAATGTTTCGGTTCATTTTGTGTTTTCCCTTTATTTTCCCGGAACTATTTTATATCCCAGAAGATAAATCAACTATTAATTCTTGAATATCCCCACGTTCTGGGTTGAGGTGTGCTAGTTTCTGAAAACACTCTAAAGCTTTTTTACGTTGTCCAAATTCTAATAGAAAATAACCATATTCCTCTAAAAAGTCAAAATCACTTGAAAAAGCATCTTCTACTTCTTGAAAGCGGATATATGCTTCTTCATAGGAGTCGGTTTCCTTAAGTGCCACTGCCTCAAACCAAGTTAATAATGGATCTTCTTCGCCGTAAGATTTCGTATGAGTGATGAGCTCAAGTAACTCAACAAATTGGTCATCATGCTTCAAATACGCGGCAAGGGTTTGAACTGCTTCCATATTTGATGGATTTAAAGCAATAACTTTCCGTAAAAATTGTTCGCCTTCTTGAGGTTGCTGTTGCTTAAAACTTAACTTCCCAGCTTGAATATAGAGTTGCTCATTGTATTCATCAACAGCCATTCCTTCATTTAATGTCTCCATTGCTTCCTCTATTCGATTTTCTGCTTCATATGCATTTGCCAAATACGGATACACACTTGTAAAATCTGGGTCGAGGGCCTTTAATGCCTCAAATTGTTCAATTGCTAGAACCATGTCTCTGACTTGATATGCCGTAAATCCATATCCAAAAATCGCATGTGGGTTTAAATGTTCATTCAATCCTTCTTTATAATAACGTAACGCCTCCTCAAATTGCCCGCTTGTACTGTAAGCTTCTGCAAGCTTTAATTCAACAGGAATATTTGGAAGTTCACCTTTGCCATGCAACGCTTTTTTTAGATGAGGAATACTTTTAAGATAATCTCCTCTTTCTAAGTAAAATTCCCCAAGACCGTAGGAAATAATCACTTCATCTGGAGCCTTTTGGGCAGCCTGTAACAGCTTCTGCTCTGCAACTTCGTCTAATGATTGCATTTGATATAAATCAGCTAAAAGTAATTGAGCCTGTAGAAAAGCAGGATCAGCTTCACTAATCTCAAGCAAAAGATCAATCGCTTCATCCTCTTGATCTAAATCAATCATTAACTCTGCTAAAAACGCGTATAAGCTACCTTCGTCAGGATAAAGCATCATTAACTCTTCAATGATTTTTTTTGCCTTTTCAATATGGCCAAGCTCATAATACGTTTCTGCGAGTGTATATTTCGTTTCATGACTTGCACTTTTCTCTGCTTGTTCTAAGGCTGCAAGCCCTTTATCAACATTGCCAGCTTCTATAGCCTCTATAGCTTTTTCGATTTGATTCATATTCTAAGTGCCTCCTAATAGGCTTTTTCTTCAAAAATATGATAAATGAAGAAACCATCACTCCTAGAGATGACGGTCTTTCGCTTTATAAGCCTGATGAATTATAATCATGGGCTTCGGTTATTGGTACAAAACGTCCTGGCTTTTTTACCTGAATATGATATCCAAAACCTGGTTTGAGAAAGTATTCATCATTTATTTTTAAATTTCTTCCGCGGAGCACAACAATATTTGGCTCCTCTTTATCATAATCAAGAAGAGAGTCTTCTTCAACCGAAAGTGCTTGAGAATCAAGATTTGTTTTTGCATAATCTAAATACAAAAGATAATCAACATCACTTCCTATTAACAATTCTCCTTTTATCGGGTAAAGTCCTGTTTTCTGAAGAAGGGATTTTGGCCAATTTCTATGAGGATCCGGAACTTCTCCCGTTGGAATTCGATACTTTTGACAAAACCAGTACCAGCTATGTGCGATCGCTTGACGCTCTCTTTTGTTCCCACCTATTATATCAAGAAGAAGAACGACTTGATAAGAGAGTAATGCTTGTGCTATATGAGTCCAAGGTACATCCTGTAGATTGTCTCCAGTACTAACTTGAATTTTCAAGACAGGAATTTTGTACTTCTGACAACTACGAATGACCGTTGGACGAAGGAGATGTAGAGACATTGATAATCCAATGACAAAATCAAGGGAGCTATTTGTCATGCGATGTTTTGCATTTTTAAGTTGTGTGAGAAGCTGCTTTTCATAGTTTACTTGATTAAACACTGCCACTGTTGTACAACCCTTTTTAAGAAGCTGTCGTTGTTGTTGTTGAAAAGCACTAAAATCCATTGAGAGTAATTCATTATCTATCATAATATTCCCACTATCTAACATAAATCCTTCTGCATTTAATCTTTGCTCTTTCCACTTATTAAGAGATTCATTTACATAATTTATTTTCTGATTAGATATTAAATAGGAGCGTGGAATAAGCTTACCTTTTTCAATTTTTTTCACTCGGTCTAGTAAGTACATGGCTTATCCTCCTTCAGTCTTTATAGACAAGCTATGACCACTATAAGAAAAAGAGAACAAACTTCTGAAAATTCATTCATTTTCTTTCGCTAATTTATTGACTTTTTTAATAGTTTGGCTATAATAAAAGTAGCGTATGGTTTCTCTCCACTCCTATCCATACTACATGTAGCTATTTAGCTAAACCTCAGATTGAAAACGCTTTCGTTTTTGATTTGAGGTCTTTTTTTTGCACTATCCACATATTCTCACCAAAAAAGGTTGCCTTTAAAGGGTTATTTCCACCTTTTGAGACAACCTTTTCAATATTTATTTTTCTTCTAGTAAAGAGATATGTTCAAAAAAGCTCGGGTAGGAGACTGCAATAGCATCACTTCGCTCAATTGTCACATCCCCTTCTGCAATGAGGCCAGCTATTGCCATAGCCATCCCGATCCGATGGTCTCCGTAACTATTAACTGTTGCTCCTTTTAACAAAGCACCGCCATTAATAATCATACCATCCTCCGTTGCCTGAATGGAGACACCTAATTTTGTTAATTCACTTACAACGGTATCAATGCGGTTTGTCTCTTTAACTTTAAGCTCTTCTGCATCTTTAATGATTGTCGTTCCGTTTGCTTGAGAAGCTAATACGGCTATGACTGGAATTTCATCAATTAATCTAGGAATCAAATCACCACTTATTTCAATTCCGTGAAGCTCAGATGTCTTTATCGTCACATCGGCAATCGGTTCCCCACCAACCATTGTTTCATTTGTTAATTTAAGAGATGCCCCCATTAACTTTAGTACATCAATTATGCCGGAACGGGTTGGGTTTAATCCAACTCCTTGTAATGTAATTTCGCTATTTGGAACAATTGCTCCCGCAACTAGGAAAAATGCGGCAGATGATACGTCACCTGGGACAACGATATGCTGTGCCTTTAATGCTTGCCCACCTTCGACTGATACGGTTAGACCCTCACGTGTAACCGTAACACCATATGCCTCAAGCATTCTCTCTGTATGATCTCTTGATAAAGCAGGTTCCGTTACCGAGGTTGTGCCTTCGCTTTGAAGCCCAGCTAAAAGCAAACATGACTTCACTTGCGCACTAGCAACCTTGGACTGATAGGTTATTCCCTTCGTTTGACCACCACGAATAGAAAGTGGGGTAAAATTCCCTTCATTTCGTCCATCAATTTCAGCACCCATTTTACGCAGGGGATTGGTCACTCGTGCCATTGGACGTTTTGCGATTGAATCGTCTCCGATAACAACCGAATGAAACGGTCTTGTCGCTAAAATTCCCAGCATCAATCTTGTTGTCGTACCAGAATTCCCCACATCTAGAATGTCGCTAGGTTCCTCAAGTCCTTCCCACCCTTTACCTTCAATGGTAACACGTTCCCCGTCTTGCTCGATGTTAACGCCTAATTTTTGAAAACAAGCTATTGTACTAAGGCAGTCTTCTCCAGGTAAGAAACCTTCTACTGTCGTTGTACCTTCAGCAATCGCTCCAAACATTACCGCACGATGAGAAATGGATTTATCGCCTGGTACTCGAATCGTACCATTTAAACTTTTTACTTTTTTTACACTATTTACTGTCATGGGCTCCTCCTACATTATATGGGTTTCATACATATTTGATTGCAATTGTAGCTTTGCTTGCTCGCGGTCTTCCTCTGAACGAAAACTTAGCCTTAACACTCCCATAATATCTTCCCGTGTTTCAAGAATTCGAATATTCGTTAAACTAATTTGATTATCTGCTAAAATACTCGTCACATCTGAAATGACACCGGGGTGGTCAGGAACATCCACAAATAAATCATAAAAAGCAGGAATGGCTCCTTTTTCACGCGTAGGTAAACGGTCACGGAACGTTTTTGCTTCCTTAAAATATGTATATATATTGTCTGCGTTCTCTTCTTCAATCATCATTTTGATTTTATCCATCTCAGACGTCCATGCTTCCAGAAGGCTTAATAAACTATCCTTGTTATGAATTAAGATATCACGCCACATCATTGGACTACTTGAAGCAATCCTTGTTATATCGCGGAATCCCCCTGCTGCTAAGCGTGAAACTAACGGATTTGTTTTTTCCATTTTAGAAACCTGATGAACGAGACTAGCCGCAATTATATGAGGGAAATGACTAATTGCACCTGCTATTTGATCATGTTCTTCTGGCTTTAATTCAATAAACGTAGCTTTTGTGCCTTTCAACCAATTTTGCAACTGGATAACTGAACGTGCATCAGCGTCTCCTTCTGGCGTCAAAATATAGAAGGCATTTTCAAATAAATGGGCTCTTGCAGCTTGTACTCCACTTTTATGTGAGCCCGCCATCGGGTGACCACCAATAAACGTGACCCCTTTTTCTTTTAAAAATCGGGACTGTTCAAAGATTCGTTGCTTCGTACTGCCGACATCAGTAATAATTGCGCCGAGTTTCAATTTAAAGGTGGAAATTTCATAAAGCAATTGCTCTGTTTTTGTTACTGGAGTTGCCAAAATGATTAGATCAGCATCTCGCACTCCTTCTTCAATCGAGACAGCCACTTCATCAATAACCTTTAAAGATTGTGCAATTTTCACTTGTTCGACTTGAATATCATAACCCCGAATCGTAACATCATGCTCTCTTTTGATTGCCAAAGCAATCGAGCCACCAATTAATCCGAGACCAATTATAAATGCGGTCCGCTTCATGCTGTTCTCCTTCCCTCTCATATCTTAAAAACCGTCCTTCACTTAGATGAAAGACGGTTTCAACAGCTTATCCTTGCTGAACCGGCTTTGCAGCTAGGAACTTTTCTAGTATGCCAAAGAGCTCATCGTTTTGCTCCTCACTTCCAATTGTGATTCGCGCACATGTTGGAAATCCTAATGCTTCACCTGAACGGATAATAAATCCACGCTCTAATAAGTAGTCAAAAACTTCATTTCCGGAACGTTTGAAATCAATTAACACAAAGTTTGTTTGTGATGGATAAAAATATAAGTCATTCTTTTTACAAAATGCTTCAAATTGCTTCATACCACTATTGTTCTTTTCAACACACTCTTCAATAAACGCATCATCTTCCAAAGCAGCAATGGCCCCAAGATGAGCAAAGGTTGTGTTATTGAAAGGTGGACGCACTGGATCAAGAATGGATATCAATCTCGGATTCGCTATTCCAAATCCAACGCGAAGAGCAGCTAATCCATAAGCTTTTGAAAATGTACGTAAAATCATTAAATTATCATATTTTTTTAGTAATGGTAATGTCTTAGGATAATCCTCGGCTGTTACATATTCTAGATATGCTTCATCCGAGACAACTAGGACATGTTTAGGTACCCTTTCTATAAAACGAAGAAAAGCCTCTTCGCTCACATATGTACCTGAGGGATTATTTGGATTACACACCCAAATAATTCGTGTGTTTTCGTCGATCGCCTCTAACATGGCCTCCAAATCATGCACCCCGTCCTTGGAGGGAACCTCTCGAACTTCTGCACCTTCAATCGTAGCATTTAATTTATATTGAGAAAAAGTCGGGTCGGCTGTAACGGTATTAGTATCTGGTGATAGAAAAGCACGACATAAGAATTGAATGACTTCGTCTGATCCGTTCCCAAAAACTAGTTGATTTTCAGCAACACCGAATTTCCCAGCTACTTTTTCACGCAATACTGCAGCATAACCATCCGGATAAACGGCTGTATGACTAGCTGCCTTTCGAATCGCTTCTGCAACTTTTGGCGACGCTCCGAATGGGTTTTCATTTGAAGCGAGCTTCACAACCTTCGTTAAACCAAATTCTTTCTTTACTTCTTCAATTGGCTTTCCCGGTTTATAGGAAGGAAGACCTTTTAATTGTGGCTTTGCTTGCATCTTTAGCACCTCATCTTGTGAAAGTATCCTGCTTCTATGTTACGATGAAATCAACGAGCTGACAAATGTTTTTATTTGTCCTAACGCTTCTTCCTTCGTTTCTTCCTTTGTTAATTTCTCTTGTAAGCTTCCAATTGTCGAGACAAGAGCACTTCCAACAACCACTCCATCGGCATGTTCCTTCATCACTTGCACTTGGTCATTCGACGATATTCCAAATCCAACGGCAATTGGAACATGACTAGCTTCTCGAACTGTTTTCAAGAAATCATAGACACGAGGATCGAGCTGAGAACGCGCCCCCGTTACACCTAAAGAAGAAACACAATAAAGAAATCCTTGCGCTTTTTCAGCAATTTTAATAATGCGCTGCTTTGATGTTGGTGCTACAAGAGAAATTAATGATAATTGATGTCTTGCACATAATGCAGACAATTCTTCACTTTCCTCAAACGGTAAGTCTGGCACAAGAATACCATCAATCCCAAGCTCTTCTGCCTGTGCCGTAAAACGTTCTTCGCCATATTGCAATAACGGATTATAATAAGTGAAAATGACTACCGGAATTGTTAATCCACGCTCACGCATTTTCGGTACGAGATGAAGTGCTCGTTCAAGTGTCATCCCTTTCGAGAGTGCTCGTTTAGAGGCGGCTTGTATTGTTGGTCCATCTGCAAGAGGGTCAGAATACGGGATTCCTAGCTCTAAAATACTTGCCCCAGCTTCTTGAAGTGTTAGAGCAATATCAACGGTCACGTCTGCAGTTGGGTCCCCTGCCGTGATAAATGGTATAAACAAAGATTCTCCTTTTGACGTTGCTTCCTTCATTCGATTAATCCCCATTGGCTTCACCTCTAAAATGTTTCATAAGTGTATGCATATCTTTATCTCCTCTTCCTGACAAGCAAACAAGGAGGGTCTCACTCGGTGTTAGCTGCTCCGCACGCTCGAACGCCTTAGCTAACGCATGGGCTGATTCAATTGCTGGGATAATACCTTCTGTTACAGAGAGAAGCTTAAGTGCATCAAGTGCTTCCTTGTCGGTTACAGATTCGTATTGAACACGTCCACTGCTTGCAAGATAAGCATGCTCCGGACCAACACCCGGGTAGTCAAGTCCTGCCGAAATTGAGTAAGGCTCGATAATTTGCCCTGCCTCGTCTTGAATTAAATACGTTAATGAACCATGAATGACACCTTTTCTCCCTTTGGTTATCGTCGCAGCATGTTTCTCGGTATCTATACCAAGTCCCCCCGCCTCAACACCAATCATTCGAACATCATCATTCAAAAACGGATAGAACGTTCCAATTGCGTTACTGCCACCACCTACACAAGCAATAACTTCATCTGGTAGCTTTCCTTCAACTTCTAAAAGCTGTCTTCTCGATTCATCACCGATAATTCGTTGGAAATCACGAACCATTTTTGGGTAAGGATGCATCCCCACAACGGAACCGATCAAATAAAACGTATCTTCTGCATTTGCTACCCAATAACGGATCGCCTCGTTCGTCGCATCTTTTAATGTTCTACTGCCTGATTCAGCAGGAACGACCTCTGCTCCCAATAGTTCCATTCGATAGACGTTTAAAGCTTGACGCTCCATATCTTCCACACCCATAAACACTTTACACTCTAATCCAAAACGAGCAGCAATCGTAGCAGATGCAACCCCATGCTGTCCTGCACCAGTTTCAGCAATAATTTTATTTTTTCCCATTCTCTTTGCAAGTAAAGCCTGACCCATTGCATTATTAAGCTTATGCGCCCCAGTATGGAGAAGATCCTCACGTTTTAAATAAATCTTAGCCCCGCCTATTTTTTCAGAGATGTTTTTAGCATAGGTTAACGCTGTTGGGCGCCCTGCATATTCACGTAAATGTTCATGGTATTCTGCAATAAATGCTTCGTCAGCCATCGCTTCATCTAACGCTTGTTCAAGTTCTTCAATCACACTCATTAACGTCTCTGGGATGTATTTTCCACCAAATTCTCCAAAGCGTCCTCTTTTATCAGGATAAGTTGCTGCCACTCTCCATCATCCTTTCCTCTAGGTTTCTAATTAAACTTGCCGACTTGTAACCTTTTAGTTCAATACCACTTGATAGATCAATGCCATCTGGTTTAAAAGCCAACAGTTCACTCACGTTCTCAGGCTTCACGCCACCAGCAATGAAGACTGGTACTTGTTGGCGTTTCCCTTCCTCAACGTAAACAGGAACGTAGGACCAATCAAAAGCTTTTCCGGTCCCTCCCCATTTGCCATCCGCTTTACAGTCAACAACGTAACCGTCTGCGGTATGTTGAAAGGTACGCATCGTTTCGAGTGCATTTTCCTGATGGTGAATAACTTTCCAAACGGGAAGCTTTGTATTCTCTTTGATTGATTGAACGAGCTCTACTGATTCCGTTCCATGACATTGAATGATATCTATTGGTAGACCTTTAATCTCATTTTTTATTGTTTCTTCATCAGCGTTCACAAAAAGAGCGACGATTTTTTTACCATGTGTATCAGCTTTCTCAAGCCAATTTCTCAACTGCTCGTTGTTCACTTGGCGCTTACTCTTGGCAAACACGAACCCAAGATACTCTGCACCACTAGCTGAAGAAACGTGGACGTCACCCTCAGAATGATTGCCACAAAGTTTAAGAAGTGGTCGCAACATTCTCTCCTCCAAACAGACTATCAATCCCAATTTGCGGAGATTCCGCCCTCATTAATGCTTCTCCAACAAGAATTCCAGCAGCGCCTTGATCCTTAACATAATCAATATCTGACCGGTTATGAATTCCACTTTCACTTACAAACAAACTTCCCTCAGGGATAAGCTTACTCATGATCTTAGTTTGTTCAAGCGAGGTTTCAAATGTTTTTAAATTCCGGTTGTTTACACCGATTATTTTCGGCGTGAACGTATCTAGTAATTCTCGTAATTCTTCAATCGCATGAACTTCTACTAAACACTCTAATCCTTTTGCGTAAGCAATTTCATAAAGTTTCTTTAAACGTGTTATAGGCACTGTCCCGACGATTAACAAAATCGCATCAGCACCAATACGAACACTTTCCTCAATTTGCTGTTCATCAATAATAAAGTCTTTACGTAAAATTGGAATACTCACAGTTTGCTTCACTGCCATTAGATACTCCCGATGTCCTTGGAAATAATCAACATCGGTTAAGACAGAAATCGCATCAGCTCCGCCTTGCTCATAACCTTTTGCAATTTCCGTTGGATGAAAGTCTTCGCAAATCACTCCTTTGGAAGGGGAAGCTTTTTTCACTTCTGCTATTAAACCAACTGAACGCTTACTATGCTTAAGAGCCTCATACAATGAATAATGAGTAGCCTCAATTGCCTCTGGGAGCTGTAATGCTTCAATTTCTTTTCTTTTTGTCTCAAGGATTTTATTTAACATTTACCTAACCTCCTTACTCGTTTGCAATGATAGAAAATGTTCGTATACTATTCCACTTTTAAGGGCAGCCACTACTTGTGACACACCTTCCTTAATCGATGTTACTTTATCCGCTGCATAAAGAGTAGCACCAGCATTAAACGCCACAATAGACTGCGCTGACTCATTTGCCTTACCTTGAAGGACGAGTTGAATTAATTCAGCACTCTCCTCAGGTGTATCAACTTGAATATCTTCTAATGAACCGTAACGCAACCCAACATCCAAAGGATTAATTGTGTACTGAGTAATGTCTTTTCCTCTCACCTCAACGACGTTCGTCGGTGAAGTAATCGAACATTCATCCAGTCCTTCTCCACCTGTTACAAACAACGTATGCAAAGTACCAAGACGTGCAAGAGATTCTGCCATTTTCCCTGCATGCTCTTTATTGTACACACCAATAACTTGGTGACTCGCTCTTGCAGGATTTGTGAGAGGCCCTAGTAAATTGAAAATGGTACGAAAACCTATTTCTTTCCGTGGCACAACCGCATGTTTCATAGATTGATGATAAAGCGGTGCAAATAGAAAACAAAGATTCTTTTCTAATAACACTTCGGCTGCCTCTTCAGGAGAGCTTTGAATCTCAATTCTAAGTTTCTCCAACGCATCAGCGCTTCCACTTTTTGAAGATACTGCCCGGTTTCCATGCTTTGCTACTTTTACTCCGATTGCAGATAATGTAATTGCCACAGTCGTCGAAATATTAAATGTACGGAGGTCGTCTCCGCCAGTTCCGCACGTATCAACGACCCCTTCCAATTGATGAGGAATACTAATAGAGTGCTGTCGCATAGCTTTTGCAAAGCCAGTGATTTCGTCAACCGTTTCCCCACGTAATCGCATCATTGTTAACAAACTAGCAATCTGACTAGGCGTTGCTTGGCCAATCATGATTTCATTCATAACTTGCTCTGCTTCGCTTTCGGATAAGGTCTTCCCTTCAATGCACTCAATTAATTGTTGCTTCAGCATCGGACTTTTCCTCCTTTTCACCAAACATCTTTTCCGCCACTTGAACGGCACGGATTAAAGCCTTTGCCTTGTTTCTCGTTTCTTCATATTCATTTTCTGGAACTGAATCTGCAACGACTCCTGCCCCAGCTTGAATATAGGCTGTATTATTTTTAATAGTCATTGTCCGTATCGCAATACACGAGTCAATATTGCCATCATAGCCCAAGTAGCCTATTCCACCTGCATATAAACCACGCTTTGTTGGCTCTAATTCTTGTAATATTTCCATCGCTCTAATTTTAGGAGCTCCAGAAACTGTTCCAGCGGGGAATGATGCCATTAATGCTTCTAACGGATCCGTTCCTTTACGTAAACGACCAGTTACTTTTGAAACGATGTGCATGACGTGAGAAAAGTAGCCAATAGATAGTAGGGTTGGCGTTTCTACAGAACCGTATTCAGCAATTCGTCCAACATCATTCCTTGCTAAGTCTACAAGCATATAATGTTCAGCGCGTTCTTTTTCATCTGATAGTAAATCATCTGCTAATCGCTGGTCCTCTTGTTCATTTTTGCCACGTGGTCTCGTTCCCGCAATTGGATGAATTTCAACATGGCCGTCCTGTACTTGTACTAGTCTTTCTGGAGAGCTTCCAACGACCTCCATCTTGTCATATTTCAAATAAAATAGATAAGGGGATGGATTTACCATTCGTAAAATCCGATAAACTTCGAGGGCCGAAGCCGAAACAGGCATTTCAAACCGTTGAGAAAGGACAGTTTGGAAAACATCTCCTGCTTTAATATATTCTTTTATTTTATAGACATCGTCTAGAAACGATTGCTTATCGTAATTTGATTTGACATGTTCAAAGGAAACCTCTTCATCGAGAGCCGGAGACTCCTTTAATAACAGTCCTTTAGTTGGTGTTTCTAGAAGCCTCGTCACACATTCAACCGTAGTTACAGCAGCCTTATATTGTTCCTCAATCGAAACCTTCTTATCAATCGTAGTATGAACAACAACCGTCAACTCTTTATTTAAATGATTATAGGCAATGAGCGTTTGACAAAATAGGAATTGATAGAGGGGTTCCGTTCGTTCTCCCATTTCAGCAAGAGTAGGTTCAATTGATTCGATCGCATCGTAGCTCATATAACCAACCGCTCCTCCTTTAAAAGGAATCGGTGCATCTGTTGGTTGGACATCTAGATACGTCATCGTTTTATTAAACGTTTCTTGGAAAGAAGATGAATCAACGATTGTCTCACGCTCACTTGAATACGTGCGATAACGTCCACTTTCCTCGACTAATTCATACATTGGATTTAAACCAATAAAAGAAAAGCGAGACCACGCGGATTGATCATCATTACTTTCAAGAAGAAAAGAGACTTGATCTCCTAACTGATGAACGATTTGAATCGGTGTTAACCCATCTGCAAAAAAGCGTTGGACAACAGGAATTGTTTTGTACGTTTTGGCTGCAGCTTGGAAGGCAGCAAAAGAGGTTTCTTTCATTTACAATCACTCCTTTAATAATGGGAATGAATGAAATGAGGAGGCAATATTCGTTTAATGGTATAGAAATACCCTAAGACCCACAGGGCTTAGGGTATGAATCAATACACGTATCCCTAGCTTTGCTCGGCTCTCCTCAACTCAAACTCATTCTCTACTCGGCTAAAAACTCTCTAAACTCTAGGCTATCACTCAACTAATATTCCACTTTAGTTTAACTTGATTGGCTTTCTCTAGTCAAGGATAAATCCGGTCTAAGTTTTTTAGCTTCACGTAAATAAATATGTTTAATGTCAGCCTGTTTTTTATCACTATTTACGGTTAATAAGAATCGAATACAAAGTGGTAAACTTCCCGCAACAGGAATTTCCTGGGCACATGTAACAGGTACATATGACCAACCCGGAAATCGTCTTAAAGCAACGGCCGGAAAAGTGGATGTAATATCATTTGTCACTGTAATTAATGCTTGGGCTACTTGTTCTGCATCAAGCTGATTTTCTTTAATGATTTCGATTAATAGCTCTTCTGTTGCGTCTAGTATCTCGTGTTCACTATCTGACGTAACTGTAATTGCTCCGCGGATTCCACGAATCATGATATCATCCCTCCAATGCCTTTTCTATAGCTTGGAGAAGAGTTGAATCATCGACTTCTTTTACAACAGCTTCCCCTACACATCTCAGCAACACCATCCGTATCGCTCCTGCTTCAACCTTCTTATCCTTCTTCATTACAGTAAGAAGATCCCCTGCAGAAAGCTCTTTAGGTATGTCCGTCTGATACTGAAGCGAATGGAGCCAAGCTTTGAACTGTTCCACCGGTAAGGTTGTTTGCATAACCACTTCACTTAACTTCATCGCAAAAACCATTCCAATCACAACAGCTTCCCCGTGCGTTATTCGCCCATAGCCAAGCTTCGTTTCAATCGCATGACCAAGCGTATGACCGAAATTTAGATATGCACGAATCCCAAGCTCCTTTTCATCCTCTGTTACGATCTCTGCTTTGACAGCAATCGATCGTTCAAGCATTTCATTTACAAGCTCAGTACTAAGCCCATCAAACGAAGTCACTTCATTAACAAGCCATTGATAAAAGTCAGAACGACGAATTAGACCGTGTTTCATGACTTCAGCGAACCCAGATCGCCACTCATGATTTGGAAGTGAAAATAGCGTTTCCGTATCATATAGCACCGCTTCTGGCTGATGAAACGCTCCTACCATGTTTTTTCCAAGAGCGTGGTTGATAGCAACTTTCCCACCGACACTGCTGTCATGAGCAAGGAGAGTCGTTGGAACTTGAATAAAACGAACTCCTCGCATATATGTTGCTGCAACAAATCCGGCAATATCCCCTACGACGCCACCACCGAGCGCAATGATGACAGATTGTCTGTCTAATCCAGATTCTAATGCCTTTGTTAATAACTGTTCATAAACCGAGAACGATTTCGATGCTTCTCCACTCGGAATAACCGCCTCATAAATTTGAATGCTTGATTCAAAGCTATTGATGACATCGGTTAAATAACGTTGGGCTACATTGGAATCAGAAATAATAAACACCGAAGAAGGTGCCTTCACTAAAGTGTCTTGTAAAAAACGACCGACACGATGCCGTAAGCCAGATTCAATAAAAACAGTGTATTTTTTTGAAGCTGTTGGAACAGTTACTTCTTTCATTAGAAAGACCTCGCATCTTCGTTGTGACGATCAATTGTTGCTTGAATGGCTTCAACACGATCCTGGCCAAATGTTTCTAAAAGAACATTCGCAACTTCCCATGCAACAACCGCTTCTGCAACAACTGCTGCAGCTGGCACTGCACAGCTATCAGATCTTTCAATGCTTGCAGCAAACACTTCTTTTGTCTCGATATCTACACTTTGAAGTGGCTTATACAGTGTTGGGATGGGTTTCATCACACCACGGACAACTATTGGCATACCATTTGTCATACCGCCTTCAAATCCACCAAGATTATTTGTTCTTCTTGTGTATCCCTTTTCTTCGTCCCAAATAATTTCATCGTGAACTTGGCTTCCTGGTTTACTAGCAGCTTCAAATCCGATTCCAATTTCTACACCTTTAAACGCGTTAATGCTCATAACTGCCGCGGCAATTTTCGCATCTAATTTGCGGTCGTATTGAACGTGGCTTCCAAGTCCGATCGGAACACCTTCAACAACGACTTCAACCACGCCCCCAATAGAATCCCCGTCGCTTTTCGCTTGGTCAATCGCGGCAATCATTCTCTCACTTGCCTGTTCATCCAAACAACGAACTTGAGATGCTTCTGAGCGTTCCTGTAAATCCTCTATTGATGAGTAAGAGGTATTTTCAGCTTTAACACCACCGATTTCTAAAACATGTCCACCAACTTTAATGCCAAATGTATGTAGAATTTTCTTTGCAACAGCACCAGCAGCGACACGCACAGTCGTCTCACGAGCAGATGAACGCTCCAGAACATTTCTCATATCTCTGTGACCATACTTAATCGCACCGTTTAAATCAGCATGTCCAGGACGCGGACGAGTTAGCTTTCGTTTTACGTCAGCTTCTTCTTCTTCAGATAACGGTTCTGCACCCATGATTTTTGTCCAATGAGTCCAGTCTTTATTTTCAACCACAAGTGCAATTGGAGCCCCGGTTGTTTTTCCATGTCTTACTCCACTTAATATTTGTACACGGTCCTTTTCAATTTGCATTCGGCGCCCACGACCATACCCACCTTGACGACGTGCTAAATCACCATTAATGTCTTCAGCCACCAACTCAAGCTGCGCCGGAACCCCTTCAATAATCGTTGTAAGTTGCGGTCCGTGTGATTCACCAGCTGTTAAATATCTCATCTTACTTCCTCCTCCAACCAATCGTTCTCTTTATCGCTTTTATGCGTTAAATTATAACATGGTTTATCTTTTCTGTCTTGATAAAATCAGAACAATTCTTATCTCCTTCATCATTTTATCAAAAAGCACATGCATCGTCTAATAATCCTCGAATAAGGATGCTTAGGATAATACCGTAACTATAACTTTTTATAAAAAAATGTATCTTCTGTTTCTAATTGATAGGTTGACGAGTTGAAAATTTGTTCGGTGCTTCCAACAAACAAAACTCCACCTTTTCGTAGAGAACGACTAAATTTATGATAGAGCTGATTTTTAGCCTCTTCAGTAAAATAAATCATTACATTGCGACAAACAATTAAATCAAATTGCTCTTCAAAGCGGTCCGCTAATAAATTTTGGTGTTTGAATTGAACTGTTTTCTTAATTTCTTCTTTTACCTTATAACCCATTGGATCTTTATCAAAAAACTTTGTTAAAGCTGGTTTTGGTATCTCTTTTAAAGACCGATCAGTATAAAGCCCGATTTTCGCTCTCTCTAAAATTTCGCGATCTAAATCAGTCGCTAAAATTGAAATTTTTGACAGTGGCATGAATTTCGATAAAATCATAGCGAGTGTATATGGCTCTTCACCAGTTGAACAAGCAGCACTCCAAATTTTCAAATGTGAGTTTTCTTTATAGAGTCGTGGTAAGATTTTAGCTTCTAATACTTCCCACCTTTTGTAATTTCTATAAAACTCTGAAACATTAATTGTCATCCTCTCAAGAAACTCATTGAACAGAAGTTCCTCGCTAGACATCGCTTGATAATAGGAAACGAAATCCTGATACCCTCTTTTATCGCGCAATGACTCTAACCGTCGCTTCATTTGGGCTTCTTTGTAAGACGCGAGATCGATACCTGTTTTCTTCTTAACCCGTTCGACAAATTGTGTATAATCCTGACTCATGACTAGGTTCCCCTTTGATTGCATCTTTTAGAGATATCATACGATTAATTAATTCAAATTGCTATCCTCTCTTCATATCGACCACAATCAACGAGTTTTTCACTGCCAACAAATCGCCAAAAAACCCAAGTTATCGTCTATTCAAGAAAAAAAGACCCGTTCATGATGAACAGGTCTTCGTTCTATGTAAAAATTAAATCCATGTACGGATTGTTTTATCATATTCGTTTAATTCATTAGCTTGAAAGAAAATGCCGATTTCCCTCTGTGCACTTTCTGGTGAATCTGAACCATGAATAATGTTTTTATCCATGTTAACGGCAAAATCTGATCGAATCGTTCCAGGTACTGCATCAACAGGATTTGTTCCACCCATCATTTTACGAGCTACGCTAATGACATTTTCACCTTCCCACACCATTGCAAAGACAGGACCAGATGTAATAAAAGATACAAGTTTCCCAAAAAAAGGACGCTCTTTATGCTCAACATAATGTTCTTCAGCCATCTCTTTAGATATGGTCATTAGCTTAGCTCCAACCAATGTAAACCCTTTCTTTTCAAAGCGTGAAACAATCTCTCCGATTAAGTTACGTTGAACCCCGTCAGGTTTGATCATTAAGTATGTACGTTCCATCTTACATTACCTCTCCCTCATTATCTATTATGACACAATATTCAACATATAGTATAACACAGTAGATGATTTTTCACAATCATTACCAAAAAAACTCACCTTATCGGCAAGTTTAAAATTTTCGGGTACCTATGTACTTAGCAATTTCATGAAAATAAATTTTTGCATCTGTGTTTGGAAGGGTTTTTAGTGCCTCGTATCCCTTTTGTAAATACATATCACTAATCTTAAGAGAAAATTTAATTCCCTCCGATTCTTTAATGGAAGTTAGAATGGGATTGATATCCACTTCGTCAGGATATTCATCCGCTAGCAAATCCATAATTTGCTTCTTCACTTTTGGTTGCTCATGCATGACATATAAAGCTGGGAGTGTTACATTGCCTTGGCGCAAATCACCTCCAGCTGGCTTACCAAGCTGATCCTCGGTCCCGACAAAATCTAGAATATCATCGGTGATTTGAAAGGACATTCCCACATTGTAACCAAACTGATACAGTTTCTTTTGAACAACGGGATCCGCATTAGCCGCTAAAGCTCCTAATTCACAACTTACAGCAATAAGTAAAGCCGTTTTTCGTTTAATTCTTCGCAAATAAACACGTAAATTTTGACCCCAATTATACTGGTCGCGAATTTGTTCGACCTCTCCAATACACATCTCAACCATTGTATTAGACAACGTTTGATGAATTTTAGGATTATTAAAAAACGCTGCACATTCTACAGCCTTGCCAAAAATATAATCGCCTGTATACATAGCAACGCGATTATCCCATTGTGATTTTATCGTCTTTTTTCCTCTACGTAATTCCGCATCGTCTATCACATCGTCATGAACGAGAGAGGCCATATGGATTAATTCGAGAGGAACGGCAATATGTTTTAATACGTTTATGTCATATTGACCAAACTTCGCCGCGAGCAGAACAAAAACTGGGCGAATGCGCTTGCCACCCGCTCGTAGCAAATGCACAGACGCATCACGAAGCACCTCATTTTCCGCTTGAACAGTTGCCTCAAGTTCTTGTTCAATCACCGTTATGTCAGATTCAAAATGCATATAAATATCTGCTAGTTTCATGTCGTCCACCTTACTAGTTCAGGTTCACTCATTGATGAACTGAATCCCAAACGTGAATTGTCTCAACGCTTTTTCTTAAGAACCCACATTGATGAGCGAGTTGATAATAATAGCGTAACCCCTCTTGTTCTTTTACACCAAAATCATAACGTAATCCTGAAAAATAAGTTTCCCAGAACTGTTTCCCTCCACCAATTACTGCCATTATTTCTTGAATCATGGGAGCATGTTCAAGCCGAATGCTCTCATTTTTACTATTTAGAAAGGCTTGTTGGAGTCCTGCTATTTTTATAGGTTCATCTATCATTTTTTCGTTTCTCACTGCAAATACTGCATAGGTCATCGAAAGTCCTGTATGTTCATACCAAAGAGCTCCTAAGTCATATTGATAGAGAAACGGTCCTTTCGTCCAACTTGCTCGAATCGCATCATCCCCGATTAACAAACAAGCATCATGACTCTCAAGCATAACATCTATATTGGGATTCATTGTCGAATAATCATTCTCATATTTCAAAAAATGTTGTAAAATAATTTTCAATAAATGAATAGATGTTGCCGAGCTCGATGTTAAGGCTATTCTTTTTCCCGAGAGCTCAGCTAGTGGATAACGTGAAAATAAGAAAATCGAGCCTACTTTCCCTTGAGAAGAAACGGATAAATTAGGAAGAAGTGTATACTTCTCAGGGTTTTCTGCATAAGCAAACGAGGATATCCCTCCAACATCGACTCTTCCAGCAGCCATTTCGGCATTTAATTGCGATGGTACTTGGGGAACGAAACGATATTGCTGTTCCTCTAGCACCTTATGATTTAAGTGAAAGAAAAACGGCAAGATGTTCGTATAGGAAATCTCTCCGATTACAATCGTCATTTTTCTTCCCCCCATCGGGTAAATAAATCATGGTCAACTTCGATGGCATCTAATACTTTTCCAACTAAAAAGTGAACCAAATCATCTAATGTTTCTGGAAGATGATAAAAGCCAGGCATCGCAGGTAAAATCGTTGCTCCTACCTTTGAAGCCTTAAGCATATTTTCAAGGTGAATCTCGTTTAATGGCGTTTCTCTTGGAACAATTACTAGCTTTCGACGTTCTTTTAACATCACATCTGCTGTACGTTCCAAGAGATTCCCAGACGCACCATGCGCAATTCCAGAAAGCGTCCCCATCGAGCATGGAATAATAACCATCCCATCATTTTGATATGACCCGCTAGCAATAGGTGCGGAATAGTCATGGAGATGATGTGTATGTAATTCACCAGAAAGAGTGTTAAATAGCTCATTCAGTGTACGTTCTCGGTCTGATGTATCTAAACGTAATTCTTCTTTAAAGACTTGCCATGCCGCTTCTGTTAGTACGAGATGAACTTTATAGGACTGTTTTAATAGTTCTTGAACGAGGCGAACACCATAGATGGCTCCACTTGCACCTGTAATCCCAACTGTAAAGGTACCGTTTTGACGCGGCTTCATAAAAGAACATCTCCAATCGCAAAGATAAACATAACAAGACTAAGAATACCATTCATTGTAAAAAAAGCGACATTCACTTTTGACAAATCTTCTTTTGAAACAATCGAGTGTTCGTACACCATAATACCACCAGCAATCAAGACCCCGATTAAGTATAGCCATCCTAAAGGAGAGACAAAAAATAAGGACACAAATAATAAAAAGCTGATAATATGAAAAATCTTCGCCAACACTAATGCATGTGCAACCCCAAATCGACTTGGAATGGAGAACAATTTATGTGCTCGGTCGTACTCCGCATCCTGGGTCGCATAAATCACATCAAAACCAGCTGTCCATAATGCAACAGCTAGAAATAGTAATACTGCTTCCCATGTTAATGTTCCTGTAGCCCCCACAAAACCACCCAAAGGAGCAATACCAATTGTCACACCTAAAATAAGATGACAAAACCACGTAAATCGTTTTGTATAGGAATAGATGACAAGAAAGAACACAGCTAAGGGCAACAAATACACAGCAAGCATATTCAGTTGAAACGCTGCAAAAAACAAAAGGAAAAAGGAAATAATAATAAAGATGAGTACCTCTAGCTTCGAAACTAAACCTGCAGGAATAGCCCGCTTTTCTGTTCTTGGGTTCTTTTTATCAATTTGTTCATCAATTACTCGATTTAACGACATCGCCGCACTTCTTGCACCAACCATCGCAACTGTAATCCATATCCATTGCATTAAGGATGGCCATGTACCATCGACAACAAATGAGCCAATGACAGCACCAAAATAAGCAAAGGGTAGTGCAAAAACCGTATGCTCAAATTTAATCATTTCTAGAATAATGCTAATCTTCCTAATCACAATATCTGCTCCAATTCTACTACTCCTATTTTTAAGGTTTAATCCCTAAATGCATCGCAGCAACACCGCCAGAATACGTCTTTACCTCGACATTTGAAAAGCCAGTTTTCTTAAACATCTCTGCTAGTTTTTCACGATTTGGAAATGACATCGTTGATTCTTGTAACCACGAATATTCATCATAACTCTTCGCAAATAGTTTTCCAAATACAGGCATCACTCGACGAAAATAAAAGAAGTACAATTGTTTAAAGACAGGGATTGTCGGTTGTGAAGTTTCAAGACAAACAACCATGCCTCCAGGTTTAACCACGCGATACATTTCGTTCAAAGCCTGCATATAGTCAGGAACATTCCGAAGACCAAAGCCAATCGTGACAAAATCAAATGAATTATCTTGGTAAGGCAAGTCCATCGCATTACCATGCGTTAAAGTCACATGGTTTAATTGCTTTTCTTCTACTTTCTCTTGGCCAATAGAGAGCATATTTTGACTAAAGTCTAGACCATCTATCTTTCCTGTTGGTCCTGTAGCTTCAGCTAGAGCAATCGTCCAATCTGCCGTGCCACAACAGACATCTAACGCCCTACTACCCTTTTCGACGTTCATACGCTTCATCGTATTTTTACGCCATGCTTTATGTCTTTGGAAACTAATAACTGAATTCATGAGATCATATTTTTTATAAATTGATTCAAACACCTGATGAACTCGTTCTTCTTTAGATTGACTCATAGGATTCACCCTTCTTCGGCAACTTTTTCTTTGTAGGCTGATGAACCAATTAGTCTGTCAACGTGCTCAATGAGAAAACCTTCAAAGATGTTAAGATCTCTTCCTGTTTTTAAAAGACGGTCCTTTACATGCTCGATTTTCTCTTCACAGTATTCGAGTACATCATCCACATGACTTGTCTCACGAATGATTGAATGAATAATCGGTAGCTTACGACCTTCAATCCATTCATTTTTTTCAAAAAGGAGACGTTTCAAATAAAAGAAGTCCTTCAACACTTCTTTCCAAACTGGCAACTTGTAGTGCTCTGCAATGTTTTGCATCAATATCGATTCAATCGTCGTAACATGTTCCTGAGTTTCATCATAACTCAAGCTACTTTTTTCATACACATTCATTTTTAACTCATTTATTTGTTGTATTGAATGACTATATACGCGAATCATTGGTATATAGTCGCCCTCTGCAAGTAAATAATAATATAAGCTACTATAATAATCACCAGCAAGTACGGTTAATTGTCTATTTTTCCGAACAGAATCTGTATCGATTTTGTGGAGGGAGACTGATTCATGCACATCAAGAGCAGCGTAAACGAGCAATGCAGCTAGGGAAAAAACCTTTATATCCTTTTTCGGTAACCTATCACCAAGCATCGCATACAAAAAATGAAGTTTATCCTCATCCACTTTTGGCTCTGCTATGTATTTTTGTAAATATGGATGCTTTATTAAGTTATAGAAGCTCTTCTTTACTTCTAACACCTTATCGTTAAATTGATTCATTCTTACCATAATTACGTCCTCCACATCGCACACTTCGTTGTTGTCGTCTTATTCCGTAGATTTAGACATAAGTCGCATACTATTATAGCATAAATTGAAAAGTTCGACTAAATAAAGTTCAATATCATTTGTTTTCTCTAATCAGGGGTGTCTGGATAGTTGTTAACAACTATCCAGACACCCCCGTACCTTCATTATTCCTCTGTATCAACTGTACCATGACTGGTCTGAATTATCGCTTTCCCTCTTACTTTTACAGCAGAAGTGTGTTCAGTAAACTGCGCAATCATAACTTCCCCTTTATCTAGCTTTTCAGAATGGTGGAACCTTGTATCCGATCCCCGGGTAAGCCCAATGACATTAACTCCATTTTCTTTCGCCTTGATGACGAAAAAATCATTCTGACTACTCATTCTCATCTCTCCTTCACTCATCAACCTTGTATAAATGATAATACTTCTGCTCTAGCCGCTGCATCTTTACTAAAACTTCCCCTAACAGCAGAGGTTATTGTTTTCGCACCAGGCTTCTTTACCCCTCTCATTGTCATACACATATGCTCAGCGGAAACAACAACAATCACTCCATGAGGATTTAATGTTTCAACAAGTGAGTCTGCAATTGTTGATGTTATCCGCTCCTGAAGTTGTGGACGACGTGCCACAGCCTCAACAGCGCGTGCCAATTTGCTAAGCCCTGTCACCTTGCCCCCTTTTGGAATATATCCAACATGAGCCTGTCCAAAAAATGGAACAAGATGATGCTCACACATAGAGTAAAACGGGATATCTTTGACTAAAACTAGCTCTTCGTGCTCCTCCCCAAAAACAGTCGCAAAATGTTCCTTTGGATCTTCGTGTAATCCTTGAAATACTTCTGCATACATTTTTGCAACACGTTTTGGAGTATCTAATAATCCTTCTCGATTTGGATCTTCTCCTATTGCTTCTAAAATCATTTTTACTGCTACTTGAATTTTATCATAATTCACTGTGTTCATGCTTGACCTCCACTCATCCAAAGTAACTGATTATCTTAGGATAACCAAATGAATGACTTGTTAAAAGCTTAGCATACTGTCACAGTCAAAAGCAAAAGGGCTGTCTCAAAAGCATAAAAGGATATGACAGGCTCCTCGGAAGGCTATTAAAAAGAGGAGCGACTCCGCACATTGCTTAAGGGGTGTGACATAAGGTCAAAAAAGACCTTATGTCACACCCCTTGTAAATATGAATTAACTTATAGTGGCTGTTAAGAAAGAGATGATTTTCTCTTTTTTGAACGGACACTATAATTAAATATACTTCTTGAAACGCGCTCTTATAGAATAATCGCAATAAGTCCGCCTGAACCTTCATTAATGATACGTTCTAACGTTTCTTTCAGCTTATAGCGAGCATTTTCTGGCATTAGAGAAAGTTTAGCTGAAATCCCTTCACGAACAATGGAATTTAACGAACGACCGAAAATATCAGAATTCCAAATCGATAATGGATTTTCCTCAAAATCTTGCATTAAGTATCGTACAAGCTCTTCGCTTTGTTTCTCTGTGCCGATTATTGGTGCAAATTCTGATTCTACATCCACTTTAATCATATGAATCGAAGGAGCCACAGCTTTTAAACGGACACCAAATCGAGCACCTTGTCTAATAATTTCAGGCTCATCTAAACTCATATCAGATAGTGCCGGTGCAGCAATACCGTATCCTGTTTGTTTCACCATCCGCAGAGCATCTGCTACTTGGTCATACTCTGCTTTTGCATGAGCAAAATCCTGCATAAGTTGAAGGAGATGGTCTTTCCCGCGAATTTCAACACCAACGACTTCTTTTAAAACTTGGTCATAGAGATCATCTGGAGCAAAGAGATCGATTTCTGCGATGCCATGGCCCATTTCAATCCCAGCAAGTCTGGAATCTGCAATAAATTCATATTCCGAAAAATGTCCAACCACACGATCCACATCGCGCAATCGTTTAATATCTTTGACCGTTTCCCTAACAGACTCTTCATAGCTTTGGCGTAGCCAATGATTTTCTTTTAGCACCATTACCCAGCTTGGTAAATTGACGTTGACTTCATGTACTGGGAATTCAAACAGCACTTCTCTTAAAACATTATTAATGTCTGCATCTGTCATGCTTTCAATACTCATTGCTAGAACAGGAATATCATGCTCTGCTTCAAGTGATGAACGAAGTTTTTCTGTATCAGGATGATGCGGGCGTACGCTATTAACAACCATAATAAAAGGTTTACCAACCTCTTTTAATTCTTCTACAACACGAGTTTCAGCATCAACATAGTCATAACGAGGAATTTCTCCAATCGAACCATCCGTTGTCACAAGGACACCAAGTGTTGAATGCTCTTGAATGACCTTTCTTGTACCGATTTCCGAAGCCTCTTGAAATGGAATCGGCTCTTCATACCAAGGCGTATTAATCATACGTGGACCATTTTCATCTTCATAGCCTTTCGCACCAGGTACAGCGTAGCCAACACAATCAACAAGACGAATATTTACATCTAAACCGTCATCCACATGAATCGAAATCGCTTGATTCGGAACAAATTTAGGTTCCGTTGTCATAATCGTTTTTCCTGCTGCACTTTGAGGAAGCTCATCTTGGGCACGAGCTTTCTCTGATTCATTTTCAATGTTCGGGAGTACAACGAGCTCCATAAATTTTTTAATGAAGGTTGACTTCCCTGTGCGTACTGCACCCACCACTCCTAGATAAATATCGCCACCCGTTCTTTCTGCGATATCTTTAAAAATATCAATTTTTTCCACGTGATCCCCTCCCGATCAAGTAAAGATTTGAGATGCGCTTTAGTTCCGTAAACCTTGGACACTATCATATCTATGATGTTGTCCATTAAATATGACAACTCTTTGGAAAGAAGCATCTATTTGCTTTTCTAAAACGCTCTCTTCTATTACCGAGAAGGGGTAAAACAAAAAATGCCCCTTCCTCTGATATGTATATCAAAGGTTAAAGAGCATTAGACCATCTTTTTTAAAAAAATGACAATCCTTTTATTTTAGACGTACATTATAGGTCGGCTCGCCCAGTTCATCAAGTGTATAGGGAACCGATCGCACAGGCACTATCGGAAAATTCTCCACCAAAATTTGCCGAAGATCCTGTCCTTTATCAAAGGAATGGTCAAATTGTTGAAGTGCTAAATTCAAATCGATGCGATAATCAATTATCACCCCATCACCTGAATACAATAAAGGTAGCATCGTATCAAAATACGGACTTCTTATTAAAGGCTCTTCCCGGTAGCCTAACGCTTCATGCTCAAGTTTAAACAACCCCACATCTATCGTTTCAGCAATCGGCAAATACGTATGTTGATTTATATACTGGTTTATACGCTGCTGATATTGTTGAACTTGATTTATCGATGTTAAATCAAGGACCTTTACTTCAGGTGCTTCCTCGACATTTACAAGAACATACTGAAAAACACCTCCATTTTCAAAAGCTGTACCAGGAGGCTGTTGCAAATAACGTGGGATTAATTGGTTAAAGTCAATAACGTATCTTTGAAAAGTAGGGGTTGTCTCATCAAAATTCTTAATTGGTAAAACCCCTGTGTCAGCTTGAAACTGGTTAACTGCCTGCTCAACAGACTGAAGCTGATCCGGATAAGCTAACCGATTTTCAGCTCTACGCTCACCAGGATAAAAGCAACCACTTACAATAGTTAGAGCAATCAAAAGTAAGATGGTTACAAACCATTTATTCATGAGACATTCGCCTTTCTTATTTAAAGTTAACTACTATAATGACGCCGTTGGTCCACCTATAACGATTAAAAAAACTATAATTCCAGCAACCATCAAACATACAAATGAAATCGTTAGAACGATTTTTTGAATAATCCCTTTTAATTTAGTTCGGCTAAAAATCGCCGCCCCCGCTGATACAAACATTAACGCTAATGCAATAAAGGATATCCACATATTTAACATTGCTTGAGACATTCAACATTCCTCCAATCATTCGATATAATTATAGCACAAGGCGATTTCCTTAAAAGAAAAAAAGCTTGTCCATCCCTTGAACAACATAGAAAAAGCCGAGCAACCTGCTCGGGCAACCAATTATGGGTATATTTTTATTAGAGAAGAGCGGGGCACTCTTCTCTAATTATGACTAAAACCCCTTGTTAAGCTCAGCCCTATTTTTAATGTTCGTTCCATAAAGTATATTCAAAATTGGTCAAGTTGCGACTCGATAACCGCCTAAATCTCAACCTATTTTTTATTGAACATTTTTGCAAGAGAAGCGAAGTCCATTGGCATGTTGTTATTTATAATCGCTTGAACAATTTGGTTTTCCTTTTCCTTCGAAACAGGCTTATTTGCAAGCTTCGCTACTTGTCTGATTAATTGTCTTACCGTAGCTTCGTCTTTTAAATTTGCATTACTAACTGAATTGGCAAGCTTAAAAAGTTCATCTGGTTTAACATTTGTTTTCTGTTGAAGTTGATCCATAATATTGTCGTTCTTTTCAAACATGTTACGCCCTCCCTCTTTCATAGTTTCAACATATCGTATGCGAAACGAAGGAGTTTGTGCACGGCTTCGACTGGATTATAACCAAATACTAAAATACTTGAAATGGTTCAACTTCGTGTTTACGAACTCTTCCCATTAACTGTTCAGCAGCATCACGTGGCATTACGCCGTCAAATAATACGGCATGTAGAGCTTCAGTAATCGGCATATCCACTTCTAATTTTTTCGCAAGTTCATATGCGGCTTTGGTCGTTCTAATTCCTTCTACAACCATACCCATATTGTCAAGCACTTCCTCTAACGATTTACCTTGACCAATCATTTGACCCGCTCGCCAATTTCTAGAATGGATACTCGTGCAAGTTACAATTAAATCACCAAGTCCACTTAAACCAGCAAACGTTAATGGATCGGCCCCTAACTTCACACCGACTCTAGTAATTTCAGCGAGACCCCTAGTCATAATGGCCGCCTTCGTATTATCACCTAAACCAAGTCCGTTCGTTAATCCACAGGCGAGAGCAATCGTATTCTTTAAGGCTCCACCAATTTCAACGCCTATTAAATCCATATTCGTATACACGCGAAAATGCTGATTAATAAATAATTCTTGCGCGCGCTCTGCTACTAGTTGTTTTTTTGAAGAAACCGTTACAGTTGTAGGCTGTCTTAAGCTAACTTCCTCAGCGTGGCTTGGCCCTGAAAGAACGACTACATCTTTTATTAGGTGTGATTCTTGACATTCCTCTTCGATCATTTCAGAGATACGTTTATGTGTTCCAGGCTCTATCCCTTTACTTGCATGAACCACTGTCACTGGTTGTTTTAAGGCAAGTAGTAAATCTTGAACAGCTCTTCGAATAGCTTTCGTAGGTACAACCAACAATACCGTTTCAACATCATAAACAGCGTCTTCTAAATTAATAAAGCCTTCTACGTTTTGGGGAAGACTAATATTAGGAAGATATTGTGTATTCGTATGATGTTCGTTGATTTCCTTTATTTGCTCTTCTCTTCTTGCCCATAAACGAACCTCATGGCCATTATCTGCTAGAACAAGGGCTAGGGCTGTGCCCCAGCTCCCAGCTCCCAACACTGCTACTTTTGACACATCACCAGCTCCTTCTAGTAATTATCTACTGTGAATTTACGCTTGTTTCTTCTGACCAACCTTGCTTTCAGAACCTGAGAGCAATCGTCTAATGTTCGTACGATGTCGCCAAAAAGATAGGATAGCAACGATAATTGTTAAGTAAATATAGCTTTCAGGGTAACCAAATGTTGTCAGGAAGCCGACTGTAATTATCGCTGTAAATAATACAAATAAGAGTGACCCAAGTGAAACAAACCTAGTAATAATAATACATATAATAGCAATCACTCCCGCAATTAATGCAGGATAAAAAACAAGACTTGTCAACACTCCTATTGTCGTTGCGACGCCTTTCCCTCCACGAAACCCATAATAAACGGGCCAATTATGACCTAATATCGCTGCAAGACCAGCTAAGGCAGGAATATAGCCACTACCATCTGGAGCTAGCCATAACCCGATCCAGACGGCTATAATTCCTTTGAGAACATCGAGCACTAGTACTGTTACTGCAGGACCCACACCGAGCACCCTTAGTGTATTGGTTGCTCCTGCATTTCCACTACCATGCTGACGAATATCAACTTTTTTTATTTTTTTAGCAATGATGTAACTAAAACTAATTGAACCCAAAAGGTATCCAATTAGCAGCGTTCCAATTAGCAGCATTGAAATCGTACTCTCCTCTCTTCCCCCAGAGTATTAGTCGTTTTTCTTACGCGCAAAGATTTTAATTGGTGTCCCTTCAAATTCAAATGTGGCCCGGAGTCGATTTTCTAGAAAACGCTCATAAGAAAAATGCATTAATTCCGGCTCATTGACAAAGAAAACAAATGTTGGCGGACCAACAGCTACTTGAGTAACATAATTAATTTTAAGTCGCTTACCTTTATCCGTAGGTGTAGGGTTCATGGCAACCGCGTCCATAATCATGTCATTTAATACATGTGTTGCGACGCGTAAATTGTGATTCTCCGAAATTCGATTTACAGTAGGTAACACATGTTGAAGCCGTTGTTTTGTTTTCGCAGAAAGAAATAAAACAGGTGCATACGATAAAAATAAAAATTCAGCTCGAATTTTCTGTTCAAATTCCTTCATCGTATTATCATCCTTTTCGATGATATCCCATTTATTTACGACAATGATGACGGCACGACCAGCTTCATGTGCATATCCCGCGATTTTTTTATCTTGCTCAATAATACCTTCGTCAGCACTAATAACAACAAGTACAACATTGGAACGTTCGATTGCTTTCAAAGAGCGTAAAACGCTGTATTTTTCCGTACTTTCATATACTTTTCCGCGCTTTCTCATTCCTGCCGTATCAATTAATACATATTCTTGTTCATCACGAGTAAACGGTGTATCAATAGCATCTCGTGTCGTTCCAGGAATATTACTAACAATCACTCTTTCTTCTCCAAGCATTGCATTAACAAGCGATGATTTCCCTACATTCGGTCGTCCAATTAATGATATGCGGATTGTTTCTTCATCATAACCGTCTTCTTCTTCATCAGGGAAATGTTTGATGACTTCATCTAACATGTCACCTAAACCTAGTCCATGCGATCCTGAAATTGGAAACGGCTGTCCCATTCCCAAAGAATAAAACTCGTACAATTGTTCGTGCATATCTGGATTATCAATTTTGTTGACAGCCAGCACAATCGGTTTTTTCGAACGAAATAAAAGTTTTGCTACTTCTTGGTCAGCCGAGGTAATCCCTTCTCGACCATTTACAAGAAAAACAATAACATCTGCTTCTGCAATGGCAAGCTCAGCTTGTTCGCGCATTTGGACTAAAAGCGGTTCATCTCCAAGCTCAATACCACCTGTATCGATCAAATTAAACTCTCTGTTTAACCATTCACCTTTACTATATAAACGATCACGTGTCACACCCGGCATATCTTCAACGATGGCAACGCGTTCTCCGACTATACGATTAAAGATTGTTGACTTTCCTACGTTTGGACGTCCGACGATCGCTATAATTGGCTTCGACATATCGTCACACCCTTTCTATGTTCACTTTTATGTGCAAATCTTTCCATCATAACTTATTTATTCTACTAAAACTTCAGGTGCTTGTCGACCCTCAAACTTTTAATCCATTTTTAAGAAGCTTCAATAATAGGTGGTTTCTTTCGTTCCTGAACAAAGTTCGCAAGCTTTCGTATGGTCATTTGAACGCACCAAACGCTTCCGCTAATCATCATCATTACCGAAATGATATCAAAGAAATAGCCCCCTCCTATTTTAGTACTATTAAATAACTCTTTTACGACCATCGCGTACATCCACTCACCTTGAAGCAACCCTACTATAGAGAACAAGATGCGGTTTCGCCAATCAGAAATGGTCAGAATTGAAATCAATACTACTATGGCGCTAATCATTAACCTCGTGTCCATTAATTCAATTACAGGATCATAAATAACAATTAATAAAAAAGAAGCATACGCTGACCCTATAATACACGCCACTACCCCACAATAGACTAAGCTCCACCACTTTTTTCGTCCTAATTCAAAGCAGCAACAAACCCCTAAAAATAAAAAGGATCCGCTAACATCATACCCGAAAATTGTAAGTTCAAAGGATAAAAGAATAAGAACGATAAGCAGGTTTGCTGCGATAACAACACGTTTTCGAGTCTTCTTCGCAAAAAATGTGACCATTACCCACGCCATCCAACCTAACCAGTATGCTAACACCCCATCCATACTTTCACCTCCTTCATAAGTATCGACGTTTTCCTCTAAAACTAATCATTAGAATCATAAACCTTCAAGGAACCGACATACTAAACCGAAAGGAGGGAAAAACATGAGCAAAGACCGTCAAGAAAGGAAACAAAAAGCGATAGATCAATTAGAAGGGGATCGCGATCAAAGCCTAACCTACCCCGGTTCAGCAAAATTACAAAGTCCCAAACAAGCACGGAAGCAGCAACGCACCTAAGGGAAGGAAGTTCCCCTATACTTAAAAGCATTGGTGGATCTTCTTACCCAGGTTTCGTTACGAACTGCATAGAAAAACAACCATCATTTCATAAAAAAGAACAGACTGCTGAGTCACACCTCACAGTCTGTTCTTTTTAAAATATTCTTTTTCCATACACATCTATTTCCAGACCCCGTTGTTTACACCAATGGTGTGTATCTCCTGATATAACAAGCGGCACATCTTGGAGCTTTTTAATAGTATCCGTACCGAGTGCTGTCATGATGAAGCGAATATCATCTTTAATGCAATCAATCTCTTCTATTAATGCTTCTTGACCTTTTTCAACAAGGATTTTCAAGAAATATCCAGCAAATCCTGCAGCGGAGGCTCCTAACGCAAGAGCCTTGGCTACGTCCAACCCTGTCTGCATTCCCCCAGAAGCAAAAATTTGTAAGCTTCCACTACTTTGGGATACCTCAATTATTGAACTTGTTGTTTTTATGCCCCATTCGTTAAAAAATGATAATGAACGAGCACGACGTTCATTTTCTATTTTTGAAAAATTGGTCCCACCAAATCCTCCTACATCTATAATACTTACTCCAACTTCAGTAAGTACCTTGGCGGTTTCTTTACTCATACCGTAGCCTACTTCTTTCACAATAACAGGAACATTTATTTCAGCAACAATTCGCTCGATTCTTTTTAACATTCCTTTAAAATCGCGATCTCCCTCAGGCATAACCAATTCTTGTATGACATTAAGGTGTATTTGTAAAGCATTTGCTTCTAGCATTGTCACAGCTCGTTGCGCCTGTTCAACGGTAGCTTCACTTCCAAGATTAGCAAAAATGATCCCGTTTGGATTTACAGCGCGAGCAATTTTAAAAGAGTCTTTTTGGTCTGAGTTCTTGATGGCAGACATTTGCGAACCAACAGCTAATCCAATCTTACAGACGGATGCAACTTCAGAGAGTTGACGATTAATGTCTTCTGTTTTCTTTCCGCCTCCACCAGTCATTGCATTGATAAAAATCGGCGAACCTAAAAATAGTTCGCCGATTCTTGTCGAGATATTCACTTGATCTACCTTCATTTCAGGTACGCTATTATGAACAAAACGAATATCATCAAAGCCGTGGGTTCGCAGCTGTCCAGTTGTTAACGCATGGTTAATATGGTCCAATTTTCTTGCAGCTCGACTCACGTTTATCACCTTTTATTTGTATTTTTTTAATTGGTCACCAATCATATCTCCGAGTGAAAAACCTTTTGGCTCATCAGTTCTAGATGCTTCGTACTGTTGATAATCGGCATCACCATTATCTTCTTGTAGTAACTCACGAATACTTAAAGAGATTCGCTTGTCAGCAACGTTAACATCAAGAACTTTCGCTTCGACCTTTTCCCCTTCCGAGAGAACCTCTGAAGGTGTTCCGATGTGACGATTAGCTATTTGTGAGATGTGTACAAGTCCTTCAACACCTGGCGCCACTTCAATAAACGCCCCAAATGAAACTAGTCGCCTTACTACACCTTCAATGACATCACCAGTTTGAATCTTACCTTGTACTTCTTCCCATGGTCCAGGTAGTGTATCTTTTATTGATAAAGATACCCGTTCACTTTCCGTGTCAACAGATAAGACCTTCACCTTAACCGTTTCACCTTCTTTAACAATTTCTGAGGGTGAGTCTACACGGTGATGCGCCAATTGAGAAATATGTACAAGTCCGTCAACTCCGCCTACATCAACAAACACACCAAAAGTTGTCAGCCGTTGTACCGTTCCTTCAACAATATCCCCAGATTGGAGAGAATCAAGAATATCTTTTTTATGTTGAAGAATCTCTTCATCAAGGACAGCTCGCTGCGATAAAATCAACTTATTATTTTCTTTATCAAGTTCTGTAACCTTTAAACGTAATGTTTTCCCTTTATAATTAGAAAAATCTTCAACAAAATGACGCTCTACAAGAGAGGCAGGAATAAAGCCTCGTACACCAACATCAACGACAAGGCCACCTTTTACAACATCAGCCACTTCCGCTTCAATAATGTTTCCTAAATCATACGTTTGCTGAAGTTCTTCCCAGGCTTTCTCTGCTTGAACTGCACGTTTTGAGAGAACAAGTTCATCGTCTTCACTTTTAAGAACCTTTAACTCTAATTCATCACCGACAGAAATAACATCACTAACTTTCTCAATGTGTAGGCTTGATAACTCGCTGATTGGAACAATACCATCCACCTTAAAACCAACATCAACAAACGCCTGTTTATCTTCGACCTTTGTTACTTTTCCAGAAACAACGTCCCCTACAGAAAATGACTTCATCCCTGCCAATTCATTGTTCATTTCTTCGACCATTGACTTTTGCCTCCTTCAATCCCGCAGAACAGTCGCGGTAGCTAACAATTTTTATAAACATCCTTCACTCGACGTGAAAGAGATTTAACGATTATTGCTTACAAATGTGAGTCAATTAATGTTTGAATCTCGTTCATAATAATTTGTGTCGCCTCATCTGCTGACAGCTTTTTTTCTCGGATTAATTGAAAATCAATCGGTTTTCCATATACTAACTTTAATGTTTCTCCCCGTTTGTAGGGTCCAATTATCGCACACGGTAAGACTTGCGCTTCTGATCTTAAAGCGAAAAAACCCGCTCCAGCTAAGCCTTTACCCAATGTTCCATTTTTACTTCTTGTTCCTTCAGGAAAAAGACCAATCATGCCGCCTTCTTTTAAGATATTCATCCCATTTCTTAACGCTTGCTTATCACTCATTCCTCGTCTAACAGGAAATGCGCCAACCTTAGGGAGGATGGTCTTTAATATTGGCTTCTCAAATAGCTCCTGCTTTGCCATATAATGAATATTTCTCTTTATATAGGCTCCAAGTAAAGGTGGGTCTAAATTGCTGATATGATTGCAACATAGCAACACCCCACCTTCAGTAGGAATATTTTCTTTCCCAATCACTTCAACTTTAAACATTGTAGAAAGGTACATTCGAGATAAACCTTGTCCGACTTGATATATATTCATTTAAGAAATTCGCTCCTTTACAAGATTGACGATCGACTCTGCAACTTCCGAAATTGATAGAGTAGTCGAATCAATTTCAATTGCATCATCCGCCTTCTTAAGAGGAGCAATCTCCCTTGTAGAATCAAGCTGATCTCGTCTCGCTATATCATTTTTTAAAACATCAAGATTCGAAGGTAATCCTTTCTTCAATTCCTCTTGATGGCGACGTAGAGCCCTTTCTTCGACAGATGCAGTCAAAAAAACTTTTAGTTCTGCATTTGGTAGTACACAAGTTCCAATATCGCGTCCGTCTAAAACAGCAGGCCCAGATTGAGCAAGTAACCGTTGTCTTTCTACCATTTCGTTTCGGACAAGCTCATGACTAGCTACTTTAGAGACATGTTGATTAATCTCTGCTGTCCGAATGACTAGTGAAACATCTTGACCATTCAAGAGAACAGTTGTTTCTTCTTGTTGTTTATTAACTAATCGAATATCAAGCTTATCTAATAGCTCTCTTAAAGCTTTACCATCTGCTAAATTTCTTTTTTCCTGCAGAGCCGCATATGTGAGCGTCCGATACATTGCACCAGTGTCAATATATAAAAATGAAAGACGCTCCGCTACTAGCTTCGCAACAGTACTTTTACCAGCCCCTGCTGGTCCATCAATAGCAATATTCATCGCATTCATCCTTACACCTCAATTACATCAACAACTAGAAACTAGGTCAATTTATAAAGGAAACGTTACTCACTTCACCCAAATAAAGCCCAAGTTTTTCAAGTTATTCATTATTCATTTTATCACACTCTTAATAGACGGTCTAACAATTGACACAGAAAAGGGTATTTATTACTTTTTTCTCTTTAGAGCCAGTTGTCTCTCAAAACAGTATTTAATAATTTTTTGACGGTCTCGTTCACCAATTTCTAGGAACTGAAGTGACACTCGTTCTCTTGCAGATTTTAGGGATTTATAGACTCGAATTATTTTACATTTTGCTTTGACGTACTCAATTTGCCCTGTCTGCATATGGAGAACAACCCAAAGTATCACTTCGCCTCTACTTGGTAATGTGTTGTTATTTGGGATCATGACTGCACTTCCCCCTCCGCTTAAATCGAGCGTTACCGAGGTAAAAGGCGCAAATTCATTATTTATCGGATGAACCGCCACATCCGCTGAAGTTTCGACTCTAACATAATTACGCCTTTGAATTCTTTGATAATTTTCCTTTCCAGGGTCTTTAAGCAACAACACTGGTATATTGCCTTTTTTTCTTCCCGTTATTTCCGTATCAAACGCATACATTGCCCCATCCTTACCAATAAACCACGCACGAAATTGAGTACCATCAAAAAAGAAATTTGGCTTATTCGTAACTTGATTAATAGGGTAATCAATGACGAAGCTTTTCGTCGTTTGATCCACTAATCGACAACGAAGGTTAAGGACTTTTGATTCTCCCTCTTTGAATTCTTGTAGCTCTAAGAAGATGGTCGACCCAATATCAATCACTTCCGCTTTTCCTCCCCATACAAACATTCACTAAAATTAGTTAATTTGGGTCTATTATCTCATGAATCAAGAAAAAGAAGAAGCAGCAAATGCTTCTTCTTAAGAAAATCACGAAAAATTGTAAACAGGTTGTGCTTGATCAAGCCGATCCACACGAACTTCACTACCGTCCTCTGCGTTGATAAAGACTTGGAACGTATCATCTTTTATTACGCCAATGAACTCATAACATAATACTTCTTCCCCTAAGTTATTTTCGGTTAGCGCTAGATGATCCTCCATAACCTCAAGCCGTGGATTTAACTTTTCACGTGCTTCCTCAATCGTTAAATTGGGTTCTGGTATCTCTCGTTTTTTATGGTTAATGATGTAGTTCTTTGCTTCATAACTAACAATATCACCATCATCTAAAGCAACCTCAACATTAATTAAATCTGTATAGGCACGAACGTTTCCTTCTAAATGAACAAATTCAAAGCTACCAATTGAATCATATTGTTTACTGTTTACTAACTGCATATTGTTTTTATCATGTTCCTCTAAAAAAACCTGGGCTTTTTCTAACGCTTCATTCAAGCTGATCGCTTGTTCTTTGACTTGACGGTTTTGCAAAAACCAAATTGGATGACCACCTTGGACGCTCATGTCCATATAGTAGTTTGTATCGTGTTCAGGGTCATCAACTACAATGCTATACGCTTTATAGGCTAACCCATTTCCAGTCTCCGCAACTTCTACTACGGCATTATCATTGACGTTTAGATATTCTCTTGCAATTTGCTCGGCTTCAACCTCGTTAATTTCTTTACCATCCTTAAATGCTTTTTTCAACTCGCCATTTAAATCGTCGATAGCTGCCATCCCAGCTCCCCAGTCCACTTCGCTAAAACCCTCCACAGAACGGTTCATTAGTTCAAAATTATCGGTGATTAAATTATCCATAGGCTGATTTTGAGCAGCTATTTCTTTCTCGATATCAACCCAACGCATACCGTTACTTAGCATGTATGCTTGTGCCTTTCTAACTTCATCTCGAATTTCTTTTGAATAGCCATATAATTGTTCCAGAGTTTTGTATTCTTTATCGTTTAGTGGCTCTTTATCCAAATCACGAACTGACGTCTTATATGAAAACTTACCTAACTTATATAGAAATTCTTCTGTTTTCCCTAATTCAAGTGAATTTAAAGGAAGCTGACCTAAATCTTCCTGTGCTAAGCTTGTTACTCGCCACGCTTCTGCTAAGGCCGGACTCAGCTGACTTCTAGAATTCATTGCAAGGGTTCCACCTAAATTATCTTCAATTTGATCAATATGATACGCTAACTCATGAAAAGCTCTTTGATAATTACTTTCTGTACTTAACATTAGTGTTTGTTTCTCTTCTTGCTCTTGAAATCCCCAATATCCTGTTGCAATAACAGCTACGGCAAGTAAACCAATAATTATATTACGAATCACATGTATCACCTCCGGAATTATTAATGACAGAAAATATGTTTTCCGATTCGCTTAATTTGTGGTCTTGACCAAATCCATCCAGATGTCGCCGTATCCGGATTAAAATAATATAATGCATTACCGGTCGGATCCTGACCATTTAGTGCATCTACTACTGCACGACGCGCAGTTTCATTTGGCTGCATGTAAATCTGTCCATCAGCTACGGCTGTAAACGCACGTGGTTCAAAAATAACGCCAGACACGGTATTGGGAAATGTTGGACTATTTAATCTGTTAATAATGACCGCTGCAATCGCGACTTGACCTACATATGATTCTCCTCGCGCTTCGCCATAAACTGCCTGGGCCATTATTTGAATGTCATTGTCTGAATACCCTGCTGGAACGTTTGTCGCTTTTTCGATGTTTGCCTCGTTATCCTGCGCTTCTGGCTCCTCGTCATATGGTACTGGTTGTTCAGCCGGTGGTTGCTGCGCTACCTCTCCTCCTTGTTCCTGTGGTGGTTGCTGTGCCGTCTCTCCTCCACCTTGTTGTCCAGGCTGCGGTTGTTGCGCTACTGATCCTCCTCCTTGCTTTTTGGCACTTCCTTGTGGTCCCTTTTGTATACTCTTGGGCGTTTTTCCGTAATGAGTAAAAGAACGTCCTTCATTTAATGCTTTTAAAACAAAAGCTTCATCATAATCAGTTGAACGTGATAACATATCCTTCATCTGAGGTCCTACAAGACCATCAACCTCTATTCCAAACTCATTTTGATAGTTCCGTACTGCCCAATATGTGCTCCAACCGTAAACCCCGTCAATTTTTTTATTGTAAAATCCAATATATTGAAGTCTTGATTGAAGCTCTACAACATCATCGCCTGTCGCCCCTTGTTGAATTACCTGATCACTAAAAGCATGTGAAGGCGTCGCAAATGAAAGGATTATGCAAAGGGAAGCCATAATCATGACAAGAGGAAGTTTGTTAGACAGATTTTTTTTCATGCTGTTCGTTACCTCCTTATATGCTAATCTGTTTCATGACTAAACAATCATGATTGATAGGGATAGTGTTTGTTTGAGACCTTTTTTTATACAAAGTTGGAAAAAAAACTTCTCTTCTCCCATGGAAAGTAGACACCAAAAAAGCCGAGCACAGACCGCTCGGCTTTCGTTGTGGTTACTTACATCTTCTATAACACATTAAAATATCTGCCTTCTGGGTGAGCAAAAACCATCGCAGTAACTGATGCTTCCGGTTCCATCATAAAGCCCTCTGTTAATTGGATGCCAATTTTTTCAGGCTTTAATAGTTTAAATAGCTTTTCTTGGTCTTCTAGATTTGGACATGCAGGGTATCCAAATGAAACACGGACCCCTTTGTATTTTGCTGCAAATCGTTGTTCCATCGTAAAGTCTGCAGAATCGGGGAATCCCCATCGATCTCGCATTTGCTGATGGACACGCTCAGCAAATCCTTCTGCGGTTTCAAGAGCTGTTGCTTGAATGAGGTGGCTGAATAAGTAGTCCCCATCATTTTTCGCTTTCTCAGCCATTTCTCTAATTCCTTGTCCGGCTGTGACTGCTAAAAACCCAACATAGTCCATCTCCCCACTAGATACCGGTCGTAAGTAATCAGCTAAACATAAAAAAGGTTCATGCTGCTGACGCGGGAAGGAAAAACGTTCAATGACTTCTTGTTGATTTTCTGGATGGTAAATTAACACATCATTTCCCTCAGACTGTGCTGGGAAGAATTGATACATTCCATGCGCTTGAATAAGTTGTTCCTTTTTCGCTCTAGCTATGACAGTATCTACTTTATCTTTTAAGTCTAAAGCTCTCTCGTCTTCTTCTGCCAATAAACGACTTACTTTTCCTTGTAAACCAAGATGCTTTCCAAGGAGCATCTGCATATTAATATAAGGTTCTAAATGGGAAAGCTTATAATCCCTTAAAATATGCGGCTCTACATCAGTTGGCACTTCGACTGGAACCTCAAGAGAGACATTAGATCGACTCGGTACTTCGACCACTTCTTCTTGCTTCGGCTTTTCAGCTTTCAATTCATCCCGACGAACGCTTGCTTCTTTAAGCTCAGTTGCAATTTTCTCTCGCTCCCCTGGTTTAATAATGCGGTTTGCAAGGTCTAGACCATTCATTGCATCCTTCGCGTAAAGAACAAGACCATCATATTCAGCGGCTATTTTGGTATTGGTGAACTTTCTCGTTAAGGCTGCACCTCCAACTAAAATTGGAATCGAGATTTGCTGTTGTTTTAAATCTTGAGCGGTTAATACCATTTGCTGAGCAGATTTCACAAGTAAACCAGATAAACCAATTGCCATTGGATTCTCTCTATTTATCGCTTCAATAATTTCATTTGACGTGACTTTAATACCTAGATTAACAATTTTAAATCCGTTATTACCTAAAATAATTTCAACAAGGTTTTTACCAATGTCATGAACATCGCCTTTAACAGTAGCCAAAAGGATTTTCCCTTTTCCATTGTCATCTTCTTTCTTTTCCATGTGAGGCTCTAAATGAGCAACTGACGCCTTCATCACCTCAGCGCTTTGCAAAACTTCAGCAACAATTAACTCGTTATTATTGAAAAGTTTCCCAACCTCATCCATTCCTGTCATAAGTGGACCATTAATAATATCAAGTGGATCCTCATATGTGGCTAGCGCCTTATCTAAATCAGTGATAAGCCCTTCTTTAGACCCTTCAACAATGTAAGAAGCAAGACGTTCTTCCAATGTTAAGTTCGATATTTCAATTTTTTTCTCGACCTTTTTCACTCGATAAAACGCTGTAAACTCAGCTAAGTTTTCATCTGTTGTTTCAAATAATAGTTTTGTCGACATTTCCTTCTCAGCATCCGGTATCGAAGCATAACGTTCAAGCTTTTCTGTATTAACAATTGCGTAATCAAGGCCTGCTTGAGTACAGTGATATAAGTACACCGCATTTAGAACTTCGCGTCCAACTGGAGGAAGACCAAATGAAACATTACTAACTCCTAGAATGGTTAAACAATCTGGTAGCGCCTCTTTAATGAGACGAATTCCTTCAACTGTCGCATTTGCTGAACCAATATATTGTGCGTCCCCCGTTCCAACAGGAAAAACAAGGGGATCAAAAATAATATCCTTTGGATTTAATCCATATTTATTAACAAGCAAATCATGAGAACGAATGGCAACCTCTAATTTCCGTTCTGCTGAAACAGCCATCCCTTCCTCATCAATTGTTCCAACGACCACTGCTGCTCCGTAGCGCTTGACGATCGGGATAACGGCTTCAAACCGTTCTTCTCCATCCTCAAGGTTAATGGAATTAATAATGGCCTTTCCTTGAGAAAAAGTAAGTGCTTTTTCAATGACCTTCTCATCCGTTGAATCGATCATCAGGGGTACCTTTACTTTGTTAACGACATAGTGGAGAAATTCCTCTACGTCTTCAATTTCTTCACGGTCAGGGTCTGCTAAACAGACATCAATCACATGGGCTCCACGCTTCACTTGTCCTCTTGCAATTTCAGATGCTTCTTCAAATTTACCTTCCGCAATCAACCGCTTAAACTTTCTTGAGCCGATAACATTTGTCCGTTCTCCGACGAAAAGTGGACGCATGCTATCATCATAAATGAGTGGTTCAATACCCGAAACCGCATGCGGATGGTCGGCATTAATGCATCTTGGGTCATAATCCTTTACTCGCTCAACGATAACTTTAATGTGTTCAGGGGTTGTCCCACAACAGCCACCAACTAGGTTTAACCAACCCTTTTCTGCAAATGCCATCAGTTTTTTCGCTAATGAATCTGGAGACTCGTGATAATTTCCTTCTTCATCAGGTAAACCAGCGTTTGGATAACAGTGAACATATGTCGTCGCAAGTTCAGATAAAGAACGAATATGGTCACGCATGAATTCTGGACCTGTCGCACAGTTTAACCCTACAACGGTCGGTTTCATATGCTCAAGCGATAAATAAAAGGCTTCAATGTTTTGCCCAGCCAGTGTGGTTCCCATCGGTTCAATTGTTCCTGACACAATTAATGGTAATTTTACATTCATTTCCTCCGAGGCACGTTGAATCCCAATATATCCCGCTTTTACATTACGCATATCCTGACTCGTTTCAAGAAGAAGAACATCCACTCCTCCTTTAATCATACCTCGAGCCTGCTCATGATAAGAATCTATCAATTGTTCAAAAGTCGCTCCACCGGTAACGGATAATGATTTCGTCGTCGGACCCATAGCACCAGCAACAAAGCGCGGCCATTCAGGTGTTGAAAATTCATCAGTCACCTTACGGGCAATTTCTACAGCCAATCGGCTTAGTTCCTCTGCTTTATGACCGAGGTCGTAATCATCTAGAACAATGTTTGTAGAACCAAAGGTGTTTGTAGCAACAATATCCGCACCTGCTTCAAGATAGGCACGGTGAATGTTTTCAATTACGTGCGGAGCCGTTTCATTTAGATATTCGTTACACCCTTCATACTCTTCTCCGCCAAAATCATCAGCTGTTAAATTAGCTTGTTGGAGCATTGTTCCCATTGCTCCGTCCATCACAATAATCTTCTTTTCTAGTTGAGTTTCAAATAAAGACTTTGACATATTTTCCGTCCCTTCTTCTTCCGTTCCACTATCTTAATCGTACCCTATGAGAAGAAACAAAACTAGGCTTTTTGAAAAGATGCACTGTCAAAAGCCCTTGTTATTTGTTTCCACTTACTTTTTTTGTAATTCCTTTGATTCAATATAGTGGGTTAGTTCAACTGTCATCTCATAGCGCAAGAATGGGGTAATTAAATAAACTCCATTAAAATATTCTAACGTTGTATCAATTAAAGACTTAGCAATTTGTATACCTTCTTTTGTCGCTGCCTTTTGGTCGTCGCCACATGCTGCCATTACTTGACGAATCGAATCAGTTAACTTAATCCCTGGCACTTCATTATGAAGGAATTCGGCATTTCGAGTTCCTGTTAGTGGCATGATTCCAATATAAATTGGTTTATCAATATGTTTTGTTTCATGGTAGAGCGCTTCAATCTGTTCTTGACTATAAATCGGTTGAGTCATAAAGTAATCAGCGCCACTTTCAATCTTTTTCTCCATACGCTGAACGGCTCGGTCTAGATGTCTCACATTCGGATTAAATGCTGCTGCAATTGAGAAATTCGCTTTTTGACCGAGTTCTTTGCCTGAAAATGAAATACCTTCATTTAGTTGCTTAATCATTGAAATAAGCTGGAAGGATGAAACATCATAGACGGACGTTGCGCCTGGAAAGTCTCCAATTTTAGTTGGATCTCCAGTAATGGCAAGAACATCATCAATTCCTAAAGCATGTAGTCCCATTAAATGTGATTGCAACCCTATCATATTTCGGTCGCGACATGTAATGTGAACAAGTGGACGAGCGCCAATTTGATCCTTAACCATAGCGCCCAAAGCAAGATTATCAACTCGAGGAGAGGCTAAAGAGTTGTCTGCCATCGTAATTGCATCCACACCAGCATCTTTTAACGCTTTGGCTCCAAGCATAAACTTGTTTGTATTTAACTTCTTCGGCGGATCTAATTCAACAATGACTGATTTACGTGTTTTTACGAGTTCAGGAAGAGGCTTACGCTTACGTTGGACTTGAATCATTTGTCTCCCTTGCACGGTAATCGGTCGAACGACTTTTTCTTCAACTAACTTTGTTCTCTTTGCCACGTCAGAAAATGCCCGTATATGAGCAGGCGTTGTTCCACAGCATCCACCAAGTAGTCGAACTCCCTGATTAATAAATTTTTCACCCATATCAGTAAAATAGTCCGGATTAGATTGATAGAAAAAACGACCATCGCGGTAGTCTGGTAGACTCGCATTTGGATATGCAGAAAAATAGGCTTGGTCCATTAAAGGTACCGACTCAAAAGAGCGAAGCATATGAAATGGCCCCATTCGGCAATTCAAGCCAACGACATCTGCGCCGACTGCTGCTAATTGTGAAAATGCATCTGAAACAGGTATTGCTCCGTTTAACACACCAACTTCTCCAAGTGACACATTGGCGATTATTGGCAAGTTTGTTAACTTCCGAGCAAGGCCAACAGCCATTTTCGCTTCTTCTAAGTCATAGAATGTTTCTAGGAGTAAACCATCTACCCCTTCTTCAAGCAAGACATTCATTTGTTCTGAAAAAGCACATTCGACCTCACGTAAATTTTCTTCTTCCATTTGAAACCGACGAATCCCACCAACAGTTCCGACAACATAAGCTTTTTTCTCTGCTGCCTGTCTTGCCAAATAAACAGCTGAACGGTTTATTTCTGTTATCCGCTTTGCTAAACCGTATTTATCCATTTTTAAACGATTTGCGGCATACGTATTAGTTTGAATTACATTTGCTCCAGCTTCAACATAAGCACGGTGGGCGTCAATGATTCGATTCGGGTCAGTTATATTGACTTCTTCAAAGCATTGATCGATCCCTTGCTCATACAAAAGCGTCCCCATAGCCCCGTCTCCAACAAGTGTTTCTTTTTTTAGTTTCTCAAGTAAATTCAAGTCCACCCCTCCTTTTGTTGACTCTATTGATCTAGTTCCTTTACGTGTCGAAATGCTTGATCAAGATCTGCTATTAAGTCTTCAGCGCGCTCAATTCCAACTGAGAATCGTAATAAGCGATTACACACACCATTTGCAAGACGTATTTCTTCAGGAATATCCATATGGGTTTGCGTGGTCGGGTATGTCATTAAACTTTCAACCCCCCCTAAGCTTTCTGCGAATGAAACTAGCTTAAGCTGTTTTAAAAATGGATTGACCCAAGATTCTGACTGTACTCGAAATGACATCATACCGCCACGACCAGGATAAAGAACATCCGTTACCCCGTCATGCTCTTCTAAAAAGGCAACAAGTTTCTTCGCGTTTTCTTCATGCTTTTCCATTCGTAAAGCTAATGTCTTCATTCCGCGAATTAATAGCCAAGAATCAAAAGCTGATAACGTCCCGCCAATTCCATTATGGTAATAGGCAAGTTGTTCACAAAGGTCATGCCCTTTACCCACGACCAATCCTGCAATAACGTCATTGTGACCACCTAAGTACTTTGAAGCACTATGAATAACAATATGTGCTCCGTCAACAATTGGTTGCTGAAGAAGTGGCGTGTAAAATGTATTATCAACGATTAATAATAGATTGTGTTTCTCAGCTATTTTTGCAAGATCTGGTATTGATGCTTCTTGCATTAATGGATTTGTAGGCGTTTCAATGAAAAGTGCTTTGGTTTTATTATTAATCGCCGCTTCAAATGCTTCTAAATTTCTAGGGTCTGCATAGGCAAAGGACAACCCCCAACGATTCCAACCCTTTTCAAACAACCTGTATGTACCCCCATATAAGTCTTGTGAAGCAAGAATTTCATCTCCTTGCTCAAACAACGATAACACAGTTTGAATCGCTGCCATCCCGGAGCTACAAGCAAACCCACGGTCTCCTTCCTCTAATGTGGCAATTGCCTGTTCAACAACCTCTCTAGTCGGATTACCTGTTCTAGCATAATCATAGCCAGTGGATTCGCCTATTCCTGCGTGGCGATATGCCGTTGATAAATATATTGGTGAACTTATCGCACCTGCACGCTCATCAATTCTGTTTCCAATTTGTACTAAAATCGTTTCTAATTTGTCTCTATTCATATCATACCCTCCATTACTTCAACAATCTTCATTCATAAAAAACACCTTCTTCAAGGTAAGAAGAAGGTGTTTGTTTTATCATCAGCTTCTTCTTATCTTCCAAGTCTAACAGGACTTGATGGATTTAGCACCTGACCACTTATTGGCTGGTTGCTGAGACTTCGTCGGGCCATTCCCTCCGTCTCTCTTGATAAGAATAAATATATAGTTAATCTGTTTTTTTTGCATTGACCTAAAATTACAACATTTCAAGGTGATTTGCAAGTATATTTTTATGATTCAGGTGTTGCATCAATATGAAGCTGGTGAACATTTCCACAAACACATTGTTTAAACCCAGTCTCATACTCACCATTTTCATTTTGTCTACCACGTAAAATATACTTTTCACCACACTCTGTGCAACGAATTACGATACGATAACGTGAATCAGTCATTTCTCTCCCCTCCCCTAGGAAGTCTTTTTAAAACCATCAAATTGATGAGCAAGCTTTACTTTCTTTAATGCTACCCACCAAAGCAGAAACATAAACGGTACCATCCCAAATAAAAAATACATGTTTAAAGTTAATAAAATGAAATCATACAAACCATGAAAAATAACAGAGATGCTCAGTGAAAATAATAGAAAACTTAATGCTTTTTCCTTTTCACTTTTCGCGCGACCAAGGTAATAACCCATAATCACTCCAAAAAGAGCATGACTTGATACAGGTAATAAAGCTCTACCTAAGGCATTTTCAACACCATGTGCAAATAAATAAAAGACATTTTCCATCGTCGCAAACCCTAATGATATTGATACACCATAGATAATACCGTCATAATGCTTTTTAAATCGTCCATGTTGAAAAGCAAAAAAGAAAAGAAAAAACCATTTAAAAAATTCTTCAAAAAAGCCATATAAAATAAAAGCTTTAATGATATCGTGCTGAAAATAGCCTTCAACGGTAAACGCATATTGCAGGACCATAACTGGAAATACTAGCAGCATTCCAATGATAAAGGTACGTAAAACAAGTGCACTTGTCCCTGCTTCATACTGATGACGTAAATAAAAATAGGACAACAGCGCCATTCCTGGAGCGATTGCCGCGGTTAATATCGCAAACAAAGCTGTCCCTACCTTTCTCTTTAAAACATTTACGGTCACTTTTAAAATAGCAAAGGATCTTAAGAAATAAACTTGTTTTACAACCCAACAAACAGTAAGCCCATTATATTCCACAATCGAGTCTCTTTCAAGCCTCTCACCTTTTTAGGTAATTATCGTACTCTGGTATGCCCGTAATAAGAACAATGAAAAGGACCCAAGACCTAAAAAAAGAGAAAACAATTACTGTAAAGAATGACTCTTTTCTTTACTTTCACCAATCTTCGTTCGCTTTTGAATAAACCGGTAAAACATGAAGATTGACACCGCTGCAATAAGTGTCATAAGAGACATAAGTAAATACAAAACTTGAGACCCGAATTGGCCAAGAATATACCCACCGCCTGTACCACCTATCGCTCCACCAATCCCAAAACAAACGGAGGCTAGAAGTGCTTGACCCGTACTTCGTAAATGTTCCGGAACGGTTTTGACAGCCATTTGCATTGCAATTAGCCAAAAGAGACCAAAGGTTACACCTTGCAACACTTGTAAGAATGTAATGAGATAAGGTGAACTAATCACGCCATAAAGGCCCCAGCGTACAGTATAAATAATAGCTACTAAAGCTAAAAGAAGTAACTCATTGGAATCCTTGATTTTCTTGCTTAAATAATAAAAGACTGGTACCTCACTAAGCGCAGCAATCCCCCACGCTAATCCGATAAGAAAGGTTGTTCCACCGAGTCCCTCTAAATGGAGAACAATCATCGTGTCATTCACTCGATGAGGAATAATGACTATTAAACAAAGCAACAAAAACGTCATAAAAATACGATTTTTAAATAATGCACCTGCCGTTTTAAGGTTTACCGGTTTATTAGGACTCTCTTGATCCTTTAAAAATAGTAAAGCAACCATTGTCAGTAAAGTGGTCACGATAAATGGAAGATACAGCTGTTCAATTCCTATTTTTTCTAAAATTGGTCCTGAAATAACTGCAATTAGGAAAAAACCGACAGAACCCCATAATCTTATTTTTCCATACTCGTGTTTTTTATCTCCCAAACTTTTCAAACTCATGCTATCAATTAAGGGTGTGCATGGAGAGAGGGCAAAGTGCATTAACATGAACGAAAGAAATACAATCCAAAAGCTCCCTGCGAAAAACACACCAAAACTCACGGCAATAACACCTACGTAAAGAAGTAACAAAATTCCTTTAATCGTCTTATATTTATCACTAATGAAGCCTACAATCGGCTGTGCAATAATACTAATAAGAGGAGCGACACCCATAATTGTTCCTATTTCAACTGCACTAAACCCCTTAGCATACAAAAAAAGTGGCAGAAATGGGAGAAATACAGCCTTTCCTCCAAGATGTAGAAATGTTAGCCCTTTCAAAAATGTTATTTGTTTTTGCTGTTGTATCGAATCCTCCATGCAAATCAATCCAATCTTTTATATCTTTATATTTAATAAATAATTATATTAATCTATTTTTCTCTTTACGACAACTAAAAAGGGCTGGACTTAACAGGATAAGAAAATAACTATCAGAAAGCTGGACAAAAGAAAAGGAAAAAGTCTACTCTTAAACTTTTCCCCTGGCTTATTTATCGATTTGAAATTTCTGAGGCGATTAATTCTCCATGAAATCGTCCATTTTCAATGAAAATTTCATTTGCATTATTTCCAGCAGCAATGACTCCAGCAATAAATAATCCTTTTACATTCGTTTCCATTGTTTCTTCATTAAATTGCGGACGCCCAGTTTCGGCATCAACATCAACTCCTATTTTCCGTAAAAAAGAGTGATCAGGATGATACCCCGTCATGGCAAATACTGCTTGCGCCCGTACAGAGCACTCTACGTCTTCTTGGATGTAAGTAAGTTCTTCTTCGTGTATTTCTTTTACAGTAGAGTCGAACTCCATCTTTATTTTCCCATGGTTAACAAGTGATTCAAACTCAGGCAATATCCATGGCTTAATACTTGAGGAATATTCATGACCGCGATATAAAACCGTCACTCTTGCTCCTGCTTTTTCAAGCTCGAGAGCTGCATCAATTGCTGAGTTTTTCCCACCGATAACCACAACATCCCTATCAAAAAAGGGATGAGCCTCTTTAAAGTAATGATAGACATGTGGCTGGTCCTCTCCAGGAACATTCATCATATTTGGAGAATCATAATAGCCTGTCGCGATAATAATATAGTCCGAAACGTAGGTCTCCTTCTCTGTTTTAACAATAAATTTATCTTTTCCATCCGGCTGAACCGAAGATACTTTCTCGTATGCGTGCACCCTTATTTTTTTCCGTTTTACAACATCACGGTAATACACAAGAGCTTGATTTCGTCTTGGTTTTCTTTCCTCCGTCATAAACGCAACATCGCCTATTTCTAATTTCTCACTCGTACTAAAAAATGTTTGATGTGTGGGGTAGCGGTAAATCGCACTAACGACCTGGTCCTTTTCAATGACCAAAGGATGATAACCTTTATCCATGCAAGCAATTGCTGCTGCTAATCCGCAAGGGCCTCCCCCTATAATAATGATATCTTCCTGTTTCAATCTGTTCACCTCTATTACATGCTGTTTGAAAAAGCACTAGTATGTAGTTTTATATTTAGTATAGCAGAATCTAAAAACTGAAGAAAATAAGTACTCCTAGTAAGTTCTAGTAAGTGTTACAACCATGATAACGCAGCTATCGAAGAGAGTAGCAATGGCTCCGTTCGCTACATTGTAAAGAGGTTGTGTCATAAGATTAAAACCGCCCTTATGACACAACCTCCTTTTTGATTATTTATTTAAAGACAACTTAAGAAGTTCTTCTATCATATCTTCATAAGACATCCCAATTTCTCTTGCTGCATCCGGATACAAGCTTGTTGGTGTCATTCCAGGAAGAGTATTAACCTCAAGTATTACCGGATCCCCATCATCCTCTGGAACAATAAAATCGACACGAGAATAAATATTACAGCCTAATGCTTGATGTGCTAGCACCGCATGTTTTTGAACATAATTAGTCTGTTCATCCGTTAATCTTGCCGGAACAAAATGCTCACTTCCACCTGCTGCATATTTTGCTTCATAGTCATAATATTTACTTTTTGGAACTATCTCAACAACAGGTAAAGCTTTTTCAGACCCACGGTTCCCCATCACCGCAACTGTGACTTCTTTTCCAGAAATGAATTCTTCAAGGAGAACCGTTTCGTCATAGCGAAAGGCTTCATCAATTCCGTTCAATAACGTTTCTTCCTCTTCAGCAATTGTTATTCCAATGGTGGAGCCCTCTTGATTGGGCTTTACGACAACCGGAAACGAAATCGTCGTCTCAAAAGTTTCACGCGAATATTGATGCTTATAAAGAACTTGTTCTTTCGCAACACGTGTACCTTCTCGCGCGAAAAACAGCTTTGATCTGGCTTTATCCATTGCCAAAGCAGAACCTTGAACACCTGATCCAACATAAGGGATTTCAAGCATGTCGAGCAATGCCTGCACCTTGCCGTCTTCACCAAAACGTCCATGAAGCCCAATATAAACCAAATCTACATCAAGTGTTAAAATTTCATTAAGTTGTTGCGGCTGAAAGTCAATTCCTATAACTTCATGCCCCTTTTTTTTCAAAGCAGCAATAATACCCTTACCTGAGGAAAGAGATACTTCTCTCTCTGCAGAGACTCCTCCGTATAATACGGCAATTTTCATAGCTGGTTCACTCCTACAATGCAGTATGTATTACTAGTATATTCGCCTATGCAATAAATGGAACTAGTCTAAAATATTATACCATAAACATCAAAAAAGCTGATGAACAGTTCATCAGCTATTTTGCAATAAATGTATGGTATAGCCGATAGACAGCTTCAAGCTCCATTAAGCTTTTTCCATATTCCTCTACACGGTATATTGTAATAGTCGATGGTGAACCGAATTCCGATAACAATGCGATGAAGGCTTCTTCCTCAATTCCTTCTAAATCATAGTCCTCAAATTTCAAATAATAGGCCTGTTCAAAGGAATACAATGTTCCTCCAACAACACCGAATGGATAAAGTCTCGATGCTAATCCAATTACATCTTCAAACTCTTTAAATTCATAGAAGACTTCATCGATTTCATCCAAGGTTACTTGCATTTCAATATAACCTTCTTCAAACCCATCTTCATCAAATGAATCGTCAGGAAGTCCTTTGGTTACGATAAACACCATACCTTGAGCGGGCATTGCAAATACTTCAACTGCAATTGGCCCATCTACTTTAAATCCTAATTCATCATCGGCCTCGAGCATCATATCTCGAAACAAATCATGAACCTTTGGTACATCTTGCCACAAATCTTCTTTTGTAATCCCACGTTCTTTCATATCATCAAACGTTAAAAACACTTTAAATTTATCCATGGCCAAACGTTCAAGACGCATCGATGACCCTCCCTTTTGACGAGCAATGTGTCAGCTCGTTCCGTCAAAAAACGATTCTTACTTTACTTTATGTGAGGAGTCATAAGAAGGTTCGTAAACATAGAGCGTTACATGCGCTTTTATGAACGAAAATGTTCAACTATCCATTGTTCCCACTCACTTTTAGACTGACCCACAAGGTAAGATTGATAGACCTCTTTCTTTTCATGTGGCATTTTATCAACAGCAAAGCCACCTACCCCAATTTTCAAAGAAGGGAACGTCTTCGCCAAATCATGAATAAGCTGTAACGTTGCCTCTAAATTAGCTTCCATTGTACAAGATGTAAAAAATAATTTCGCCTCAACTTCTCGTAAAACAAGTTCTACATCCCCATTTGGTATTCCTGCTCCTAGATAAATAACTTCAAAACCTTTACGGCGTAAAAAAAGCGTATAGATTAATAAGCCAAGCTCATGTGTTTCATTTGGTCCACAAACTGCGACAACCTTAGGCAAAAATCCATCAATGGGTAGACCGTGAAAAACTGAACCGATTTTTGTTCTTAAAAACGATGTGACAAAGTGCTCGTGAGCTGTAGAAATTTCATGTTCTTCCCACATATACCCAACTTTCACAAGCAAGGTTCCTAATATATCCACAGTTACTTTATCAATACTAAACAAACTGAAAGCCTGATTCAACAACTGATTTGCTTCATTTTCATTAAATGAAAGTAACGCCTTTAGAATATCCTCAGATAGTTGAATCGAAAAATCTTCATTCTGTGACCTTTCTGATGTATGGAGAGTAATGTTACCCTTTTCATACAGACCTACCGCTTGTCCAATTGTAAAACCTTTATTTACTTTATCAATTAACCACCTAAGAATAAAAACATGCTCCTCAGAATACAAACGATGACCAGCCGTGTTTCGGATAGGTTCAATAATTTGATAACGTCTCTCCCAAGCACGCAATGTACCAGCTTGTATCCCTAACATGGTTGAAATTGCTTTAATATTATATTTCCCTTCTTGTGAAACCATATTCTTCTTCCCCCTACTAAGGTCACTGCTCATTTTCACTATAAATTCCTATTTAAGTATAACGAAGGACGCAAAAGGTGTAAAATCTCTTACGTTCTGCGGAGAGTGATGACATGAGTTTCTGCGGGAGCACATAATCTAAGAGGAACACCCGTTGTCCCGTACCCATTACTAATCAAGTGCATCATTCCTTTTTTGAATTTCAATCCGCCTCTTTCAGCTAGACCCCAGCCAAATAAGCGAATTTGTCCTCCATGGGTATGACCGCTAAGACATAGTGAAAAAGGATGTTCCAAAGGGAGAGACGTAACGATTTCAGGGAAATGGCAAAGTAATATAGAACAGTCATATTGTTTTGTAGCTTCTAAGAGAGGTAAATGCTGATTTCTATACCCTTCTTCATCCACTCCTACAAAAGATAACGTTTGTGAGGAACGCTCTTGTACTATGAGATTATTTTTTAATTCTGTTATTCCATTTTTCTCCAAACAGACTTTAAGTTTGCTACTGCTAATTTCTCGGTCGTTATTTCCCCAAATAAAATACGTTGGTGCGATTAACCGTAAATTCTTCAAGTTTTCTTCAACTTGTTCAATACGGACCCCACGTTCAAGTAGGTCTCCTCCGATCACAACCAAATCACATTTAACTTTCCCTAGTAACTGTGGTGATATGACCCTCCGGTGGATATCAGAGATAAAGAAGATTCGGAAACCTTCAAATGATGGGGGTAATGATTCTAAGGATATTGAATGCTCTCGGACTCGATTTCGATGGGCTTCAATCCACATATAGATGATTAACAATATGCTTAGTCCGCTCAATCCCAATAATAAAAGTTTCACATTTATAACTCCAATCTCTCTTACTTATCCCTTTTTCTTAAATCGACATCCATTATACCATAAACGAATGCTAAACTTAGAGCGACAAGCGCTATCAACCAGCTTTTCAGAAATAAGTCAAACCAAGATGAGCACGCCAGTACTAGAAATAGGACGACCGTTTTATTTCGTTTAATGGAATAAACAAAACGAAGAGCGTCTTGGATAAAAAGCGAGTACGCAAGAAAGCCTATCATAAATCCAAGACAAGCTGTTAATAATTTAAATGGAGAAAAGATAAACTCAGCAATGATTCCAGATAACGTCCATTCAGGCAATGGGGGCAGGATATTTATTGCAACGACCGTCCCCCCGTACGCTGCTATTAACAGAAGGGTTTTACCATATACGTAATAGGAATACACATAGCATCTCCTTTGTTTTTTAATACATCCTATGACGAAAGAAGAGTTTTCATGTACATGGCTATTAGATTGTCCGAGTCGTCAAACAAGTTGCCGACTATAAAAAAATGTCTTAGAAGGGAAATCTTCTAAGACATCTTTGAGACAGTTTATTCCATCTAGTTATGATTGTGTCCAGTCGAATTCAGGTAGAATAATGTTCTCAAGATGGTTGTAAAATGCTTCCCTGGTCTCGCCGCTTACTTTGAACGTCATTACTACATAACGACCTTCTCGTTCAACGATTCCAACATAGGTGTATTCGTCTCCTCCTTGGGTGAACGTCATTTCCTTCATGAACCCTAAATGACTATGGTTTGTGAAGACACGTTCCTCTGTTTCAACATAGTCTTCATACATGCCTCTAACTAAATCAGCCACATCTTCAACCGATTCAATTCCATTCGACTCTGTGAAGGTGATAGAGAGTAAAGGATGGTCTATTTTCCCTTGACCAAAGTTCGCAAAAATTTGAAACACATAGGCTTCTCCCTTTTCAACTACCTCGGTTTCAAACCGGTCATCGATATACGTAGAAAATCCTAAATATTCATCGCTTACTCGCTTGACGGTTATTTCTTCTTCTATGCCTTCTTGTGAAAATAGGACTGTTTTGGTTTCTGCCTGTTCAGCTTCAGAGACAGAGATTTCTGAGTCGGACGGGTTGTAAAATTCCTTTACTGTTTCACTTTCCTTATTTACCGTAGCCGAATGGTTGTCTGCTTCGCTTTCTTCCCTTACCGTAGCCGTATCATCGCTTAATTGGTCTTGCTCTTCATTAGGTTCAACCATCATGGTCTTCCTGTCAGCTTCTCCAGCTTCCATGCTCAAACTGGTGCTAGTGTCATTAGCACCTTGCTGGCCCAATTGGTTAAGGGTCAACACGGAACCAATTCCAATTGCAGCAATGATCATTGCTACCGCTTGCCAATGTCGACGAAAAAAGACCATGCGCTTTGGCTTCTCTTCTTTTTTTATTTTACTCATAATATTATCAGCAGAAGAGGTTGTAGGGAAATCGTCGTACTGTTTTTTTAACCTTCCCATTATCTCATCTATATTATTGCTCATAGCTGCTCACCCACTCTTTCATACTGCGTTTTTAACTGTTGCTTTGCTCGCAGCATTCTTGTTTTAATTGCGCCTTCTGTGATACCGAGCACTTCGGCAATTTCTTGATAGCTTTGGTCATGAAAATAGTGTAGGATAATTGGGATTTTATATTTATCATCTAACGTTTGAATATGCTCATGTAGTGCACGGGTCTCCTCGTCAAAGCCATGCTCGATGAACATTTTTTCTGGAATTTGCTTTTTTAGTTCTGATGTTTTTCTTTTTTGCCGTTGTTCATGGCGATACATATCACGAACCACATTTAAAGTAATCGAATACAACCAAGTGGTAAATTTCCCTCGGTCATGCCGATTTAAAAAACGATACACTTTAATAAATACCTCTTGTGTGACGTCTTCTACATTTGCATGATTAACACCAAGCTGAAATGCAAACTTTTCAACCGTTTTTAAATGCATTTCTATTAACTGCCCAAAAGCAGCATCGTCTCCTTTTTTTGCGCGCAAAATTAACTTTTCTTCCATCGTAGCTACCCCCGATATTGGTGTACACCTTCCTGCACGATGCGTCAGGTTCTTATCTATCTGACTGTGAAACGACCTATCTTACAGAAAGGTTTCACTTAAAATGATCCAAAAATAGCCGAGTCATTTCTCGGCTATTGTTCTCGCTGTGATAAATACTGAACCGCCACACCTACTAATAATTTTGCTGAAATTAGCATGGCTCGTTCATCAAAATTGAATTTGGGATGATGATGAGGGTAAACAATCCCCGCATCGATGTTTCCAGCTCCAGTGAAGAAAAATGTTCCCGGTACACGCTCTAAGTAATAAGCAAAATCCTCTCCACCCATGATCGGTTCCATTTCATACACCCTTGTACCTGGGTGAACTCCTTGCGCAAAAGAAGCGAATTCTCCCGTTTCTAAAGGGTGATTGACAACAGCCGGGTAGCCTTTCTCATAATTCAATGTGAAGCTTGCGCCCATTGCATCACATATGCCCTTTGTTATTTGCTCCATTTTTTTAATGACGAGATCTTGAATTTCTGGGTCAAAGCTGCGAACAGTACCAATCAATGTGGCAGTATCAGCAATAACATTAAATGCTCCCCCTGCATGAAAAGACCCAACACTAACAACGGCAGATTTTAAAGGATTCACTTGTCGACTCACGATTTGCTGTAAGCTTTGTACAAGGCTAGAGGCCACCGCAATTGCATCGACGGTTTCATGAGGTGATGCGCCATGTCCTCCTCGACCAATAACTTTAATTTCAAAACGATCGGCTGCAGCCATAATTGGTCCTGGATTGTATCCAATATCACCAAGTGGCAGCATTGACCAAAGATGCGTTCCAAAGATGGCATCTACCCCATCGAGGCACCCATCATTTATCATCTCAATCGCTCCACCAGGTGCCAACTCTTCCGCAAATTGATGAATAAGAACGATCGTTCCGGACAACTCCTCCCGATGCTCCATCAACACTTTTGCGACTACAAGCAATGAGGCTGTATGACCATCATGACCACACGCATGCATGACTCCTGGAACATTTGAAGAGAAGGGTAAGCCCGTTTCTTCTTGGATGGGAAGAGCATCAAAGTCTGCACGGAGCGCGACTGTTTTTCCTGGTTTGCCACCCTTAATATAACCAACGACCCCTCTTCCACCAACACCTCGCTTTACCTCGACTCCAAGTTTTTCTAAGTAATCTGCTATCATGGCAGGGGTTTTTTCTTCTAGAAACGATAATTCTGGTTCTTGGTGCAAATATCGCCTAAGATCGACCATTTCACTAAAACACTCTTCTAATCGTTTATAAACCGTTGCAATCATTACCTATCCCCCAAGTCTTTATTTCTATTTTACCTTTCTATGAATAAAAAGAAAATATAGTTTTTTAAAACACATGTAAAAAAAGGTTGTTTTCCCTTTTTTTACATGTGTTTTAAGCGATGAGCGAAGCCGCTGCCTCTTTTAAAGCCCTACTATGAGTGCTTTTCTCATAGTAGGGCGCGCAGCCGGCGGATCCATTGCCTTCTATTTTACTAACTTATTAGAGTCTGTAAAAAAGAGTTTTTCCTTTTAACCTATCTAGGGCGGCGACTGTCCACCTCTCCTCTCCTACATTCGGAGAAACAGGTTTCAATCTTTGTAGTGTAATTAAGACATGAAACTTTCGAACAGCTTAAAAGTAAAACAGCTGGTATCCAATTTGGAAACCAGCCGTTAAAATATTTATTCTGAAGCCTCAGAGATTTTCATTAATCCAATAGCCATAGTAACAGCTAATACCATTGCCATAAATCCAAATCCTAAAATTGCAGAAAGTTGTACTAACGTCATCGTCCACACTCCTTGCTCACAAAGTATGTTTTTACTATTGCCATAGTATCATAGGTACTAATAAGGCAACCTTATAAATTGTGACAAAATGTAGAACATCCAAAGCGACGTCTAACTTGCTAACATTGACTTTTTCTATTAAAATTCTCATAAATCAATCGAGTTAAATTTGAGGTGATGTTGTGAAAAAAACAAAGCTTTTTCTCCTTTCAGGGTTTCTTGGAAGTGGAAAAACATCCTTACTAAAAACACTAATTAGTGATTCCCTTAAAAAAACGGAACAGATCGCTGTTCTTATGAATGAGGCGGGTTCTCTTAATTTTGATAGTGAACAACTACCCTCTCATATACCGAAAAGAGACATTTTAAATGGCTGTATGTGTTGTTCCGTTCAAGGACTGGTTGCACCGACATTACTAGCACTTCTTCAAGAACGATTTTTTGACGTAATATTTATTGAAGCATCTGGACTAGCTATCCCTTAGATGTTGTTGACGCTTGTATGAGTCCTGACATTGCCGCCTTAGCCGAAGCACCGATTATCGTAAACGTTGTTGATAGTAAGCGAGTGGCTGCACAACAACCAAAAGCAATTAAACTAAGGAAACTTCTTCAAGCACAAATACAATTCGCTCACGTCAATGTGGTGAATAAGCAGGATGAACTAACAAATAACGAAAAAGACTTCGTCAACGGATACATTTCAAAAATGAATTCTACTAGTCCAATTATCCAAGCAGCTTTTGGAAGATTAGAGAACGAGTTATCATTTAATAAAAAACATGAGGTGCAAATACATCGTCAATCTGCTCATGCAAAGAATGATTTCCATATTCATACGTTCGTTTACCATTTCAAGCGTCCTATAAATCGTACCGCTTTTAATCATTGGCTAGAATCTATACGCTCCACTATTTACCGAATTAAAGGCTATGTCCCGTTTGATGACCAAGAAGCCTTAACAGAAATACAAGTTTCCTTTGGTATACCTGACTACTGTCCAATAACTGGAAAGCATGAACCGTTACTCGTTTTTATTGGACAAGACCTTAATACGGAGCAATTAAAGCGACAATTATCCGAACTTTAATAACATTAATTCGTATTTGTCACCTTTTTTAGAATCTTACATAAACTATTTTAAGTACTGTATTTGTACATACTTGGTGTATCAAAACGAGAAATCCTACGTAAGATACTCCTACTAAATAATTGAAAATTCAGCAAAAAGAAGTTAGAATGAAAATATATACCAATCGTAAACGCTTTCAAATATAGAATGAACGATTATATTAAAGGAGTGACAACTATGTTCCTAACGAAATTAACCGATAAAACACTCACAACCAATCAAGATTTATCCTTTAATCAACAAATCGGATTACCCATTGAGGTTTATTGTTCTAAACGTTATGAAACAGTTGCTTTTGGTCAAATTGAGACGTATTGTGAATCCTTTATAATCATTAATGGACAGCGATATTGTCGGAGCTCCTACCTTTTTTTCGGCCATCCCTTTCTCTCCGCATAATCTTATAGCGCAACATTATAAAATAAGACACCTCATTCACGGTTTTCCCGTTTGCGAGGTGTCTTTTCACTTATAAAATAAATTAATATCAAACTCTTTTTTCATATAATCATAGACGTCTTGTCTGTCACGCCACTCATAATCTTCATTCCAAAGCTCCGAAGAACGCTCCATTAATTCTTCTCGCAAACCTTCAAATTCTTTTTCTGCTTTTTTAGATTTCTTTTCAAAGTGACGAACTTGTGTAAGTCCTACAGATAATATCAACACCAGGAGTAGCAAATGAGCATTTGCCAATAATGAAGATAATAGATTTGTTCCAAAAGCATATTCGGATTTCGATAAAGTATCATAACCAAAAAACAAAAAAACAGCTAAACAGAACATTACTGCAAGTGACCATATCATTTTTGCTCGTTCAAATTTAGCTAACTTTTCTTTTCTTACTACAAGCTCTTCTAACATCACTTCGACAATACCTGTGACTTTATTGAGTTTCCAAGGCTTGATTGCTCCCATTACACACACCTCCCCACATGTTCACTCTATGTAGACAAGGGGTAGAATAGAACGAATTAATTAAGCCACGATGGTGAGGTCACCGCCAAAATAACTAACAAAAGAAACAACATTAGAAGTAGTCGAATTACCGGAAAAGTAATTTTAACTTTCATGCGTTTTGAACGGCGATTTCTATGATATTCGCCTCTAGGCGGAAGCGATACCTTTTTAATACTCTCTTCTTTCTTAAATTGTTTCATTTGTTTTCGAAGGCTCCTTGCTTGGTCCTGTGATTCACCTGCCATCCTCCACACCTCCACTCTTAATATCGGCATATGCGGACAAAAGCTAAAGTTCAAAGCGTACTCGTTTGGACTTCTTTTTTAAATCAAGTCCTAATAAAAAGTCAATGAGAAAATGTGCGACAATCGTTACAACTATATTTCCTGTCCATTCAAAAAGAATTCCTAAAAAAAAGCTAACCATTACAACAGATAAAAAAAGGACTGGCTTTTTCATATATCGAAAATGAATGAATGCAAAGAATGAACTCGCTATAACAAGGCCAAATGCACTTTGAAGCACGGCACGAAATAGTATCTCTTCACAGACTGAGACCACTATACAAAGGAGAACTAAATGGGGAATTGAAATCGAGCCGAATATTTTCTTATTTATACCTCCATCTTCTAACATGCGAGCAGGGACCCATTTAGCTAATACCATATCGATACTGACAACTATAAGCGCAAGCGTTCCTCCAAACAAGAGGATATTTACGTCATTCCAATTCCACAACTTAGAAAACTCTGCCCATTCATCAAAAAGGAATAGTCCGGCTATTAGTGCAATGACAAGCATCAGAGCTTGAGATCCATACACATTTAAATATAAAATTCGCTTTGACATGTTTGCTAAAACATCTTGTTTCTTCATGTTTCATTCCTTTCATATTGAAGGAAAATTGTTGCCAGCATTTCCTCCCACGAACGAATATCTTTCGTTTGAGCAGGGAGATCGTCTTGATACTTCTGAATATTAAAACCACAAACATGACAACAGGCAACTGGTTTCGATTTAAGCTCTTCTGAAAAATAAGCTAATAGTTTTTCACGCTTACATGTCGCTGAGTGAATCCAAGCTTCAAAGGTATAGAGTTTCTTTTGTCTATCCAACGCCCTTAAATCTTGCTCATATTTTACATCCTTACTTAAAGATTCAAGGGAAAAGGGCCTAATTTTATTTGATTGTAGAACGCCCCGGCTTTCTAATTGATAACGAAGTGTTTGCCATGCATTTTCTGAACAACCAGTCAATTCGCTTAGATGTCGTTCCTTCTCTATCGATAAGTAGTCGCTTGTAGAGAGCTCTGTTAACAACACGCGAATTTGCTCATCGCTCAGTAGTTCACCAGTGCTTAAAGCTTTAGCTAACTTTTGGTCCTCTTTGCAATATAGAAGGACGGCCAAACTATTTTCTCCATCTCTTCCCGCTCTGCCAATCTCCTGTACATAACTTTCAAGTTGAAGCGGGTAATGAAAATGAATGACATAGCGAATATCTTTTTTGTTAATTCCCATTCCAAACGCACTGGTACAACAAATAAGTTGTAATTGTCCACTCATAAATTGTTGCTGAATTAGTAACCGGTCCTCAGTAGTCATCCCCCCGTGATAGTAACTAACTCCTTCAATTCCTTCATTTTGAAGCATAAGAGCTGTACTTTCTGTCCAAGCTCGACTAGAAAAGTAGACCATTCCATTTCCTTTTAAGGTTTTGATTAAGGATTTTAAACGTTTTAGTTTGTCATGTAGGTTTTCAAATGACTCAACAGACAAACATAGGTTTGAGCGGTCAACAGAATATAGAAATGTTCGAGCCTTCATGTTCATTATGCGCAGGATATCGTGTTGAACTTCTTCGGTTGCCGTTGCAGTAATGGCCAAACATGGAGGGGAGTCCAAAGCTTGTCTTACTTCAGCCAAGCGTAAATAATCTGTTCGAAAATCATGGCCCCATTGGGAAAGACAGTGAGCTTCATCAATAACAAATAACGACACAGAGCATTTTTTTAACTTCTGCTGAAAGTAGGGGGATTGTAGCATCTCAGGAGAGGTATAAATTAGATTATATTCCTGTAGTCGGCTCATTACTTCATCACGTTCACGTTTTTCGGTAAAGCTATTTATCGCTGCAACAGATTTAATACCCGTACTTTTCAATTCCTGAACTTGGTCTTCCATTAATGAAAGTAATGGAGAGACAACTAGCGTTAACCCCTTACTAATTAGAGCAGGCAGCTGATAACAAATTGATTTTCCTGTTCCAGTTGGGAGTACAGCCAAAACATCACGACCAGTTAAAACTTCTTTGATAATTTCTTTTTGTCCCGGGCGAAACGTGGAGTAACCAAACCATGTTTTCAAGGCTTTCTCAAGAACCACATTAAAGCCTCCTTTTTGCTAATGTTAAACGAATCATAAAATAGCTGATTTGTTCATTCACAAGTAGTTTTATTTCCCGAAGTTTGTGAGTATTTAATTGTTCTGCAGCCTGTAAAATTTCTTCTTGTTCGTTCAAACCCACATAATGATCAATAGAGAATTTCTCCTCTTCTAATGCAAGCTCGACAATATGATCTTCAATTGTTGCTTTTTTTAGTTTTCGTTTAGCTGCAATTTGATCAACTGTGAGTCCCCTTTTCAAATAATCCAATGTCGCTTTTGTTGATTCAGTAAGCGTCGCCGCTTTAGTTAAATCCTTCGTAAACATTGAAAGTCTTGGGAATTTGTCCTCTTCTTCCGTAACAGTTGCTAAAAGCTGATGAATGCACGCAATATGCATAATACGAACTTCATCAAATGGTCGGTTAAGAATTCGTGCCACTTGCAAAAGCGTATGACCAATTTGGGTTACTCCACTTAACTGAAGAACAAAGCTTTGTGCCTGTTCTTTATAACACGTTAATAAAAATGTTTCACATTCCTTATACAATTCAACAAGTTGCTCAGCTCTCTCACCTTTTGTCGATGGAAGTGTTTGCTTCACCCACCGCTGAATCGATTTATTGTGACTAACCGGATAGAATTGAAATGATTGTTCATGCACATGCGTTAAAGTTTGGATATATAATGTGAATCGCTGCCAAAAAATTTTAGCCAAATAATCATAAGACCAACCCTGGAGATACATCAAATAGGTGCGTTGCTCAAAATATTCCTCAATCCTCTTCCGTCCTTTTTCGGTTATTTCAATTCGGTCATCTGCTAAACGCTTAGCCATACCACGTTCTTCAAATGAATGGATAATGTCATTTATTTCTTCTCTCTTTAAATGTTTTAATAAACCAAAGTATGGGAGAGCCGCGAAGAAATGACCATCCTGAATCGTTTGAGCTGACTTTTTCCCTTTCAACAAATGATAAGCCCCGTACACGGATCGCTCTTGCCCAAAAGAATTACATATGACTAGCATCAACACTTCATCCACTTTCATTAACATCACACTCTCTACTTCATTCTTTTTCTCATTGTACCAAATCTCTATATGAGCGTGTGCAAAAAGGGCTTTAAATGGGCAATGGTTCTACACAAGGACAAGTTTCTAAGTAAATTTCGGTCTGAGCTATCCCAAAAAAGAAGCCTCTGTCCTATTTGAATAAACCACGCCTATAACTTTTATTGATTTTATTTTCGGAAAACTCTAGAAGGATTAGTTGAAAATTGTTGAAAAAATTAGCTTCCCGCTTTACAATAGATCAAGGAAACGAGGTTATACTTTTAAAGACACTTGTATTTCCTCTTTTATAGTGATTGGAGAAATTGAAACAGAGAAAACGGAGGGTTAACCATGGCAAAATACACCATTGTCGATAAAGACACATGTATTGCATGCGGAGCTTGCGGCGCCGCTGCTCCAGATATTTATGATTATGACGATGAAGGCATCGCTTTTGTTATACTTGATGATAACCAAGGGACAACAGCAATACCTGAGGACTTAGAGGAAGATATGATTGATGCACAAGAAGGCTGTCCAACTGATTCCATTAAGATTTCCGAGGAGTCTTTTGATGGGGATGCTTTAAAGTTCGAATAGTAATAACTAAAAAAAGGCCGACATGATGTCGGTCTTTTTTTTGCAAGTGAGTGTGAATTTAGAAGGTAGGTTGAACAAGTACGCTCTTCCTGTCTTATTATCCAATTTTTTGGAGTACTTCTTCTCTAAATCCTTTTGCTAATACTTTTCCATACAAGGGAATATTAGATTGGAACAGTCGACGCTTCTTAATCAACCCAATCAATCGTCCGCGTTCAATCATTGCGACTCGTTCTGCTTGTGGGTATAGGTTAAAATAATCCTCAATATCTTTACGTGTCGTTTGGTCAAAAAAGACCTTTAACGTTCCTCCAATACCTTCCTTAGGATTTAGTTTAGTAATTGCCTGCTTTGCTTGGTACTCAACTCCCTTCCCCGGGAAATGAGGTCGTCCCAAAAAAAAGCCTTGAGCATAGTCTACTCCAAGTCCAATTAAGACACTAAGTTCTTCCTTTGACTCAATACCCTCAGCAATTATTTTACTATTTACTTGTTTAGCAAACGTAATAAAGGCTTGAACAATCGCCTCTTTTGATGAAATCTTATCAATATCCGAAATTAAGGACCGATCAATCTTTATGTAATCCGGTTCAATTTCAGTAATAGCTTGAAGGGAAGAATAACCAGCGCCTGCATCATCAATGGCCACCTTATACCCTTGCTTACGATAATGTGTAAGTACCTCTTTAAATGCTTTAAAATCTTGAATCGCACTTCTTTCCGTAATTTCAAACACAATATCACTTGGCTTTAACTTAAATTTTTTTAGGAGTTGACTTGTATACCCTGGTGTAAACTCTGGGTCATAGATGACATGTGAATTAATATTAATAAAAAGCTTTTGGTTTTCTAGGACCCATGGTGTACTTCTTTCTATAACTAGTTCTCTTGTTACTTTTTCAAGTGTATAAAGCTGACCTGATTTTTCTGCAAATGTAAATAGCTGGAGAGGATTAGAAAAATAACTCTCTTTATTTGTACGAGACAATCCTTCATATCCGTGAATTAATGCTGTTTTTAAACATACAATTGGTTGATAAAACGACTCTATCTGTTTGTGATTAATAATCTCCATTAATTCCTCACAATAAAGGTTTTTCAACCCATTTATAGCGTTCTCCTCCACCCACTCGGCTGTAACCATAAAGTTAAACTCTCCTTTTTATCTTGTCCAAAATTGTTCTAAATTCTATTACCTTTTGAACAAGCTCCAATACTGTCACTATATCAATAGTTTTTAAAGGGAATATTAACTCTTTGTAAATTTTTTAACAATTATTTCACACAAAAAAAAAGAAACCCCATTATTTGGAAGTCTCTGTTTCCGATTTTAAAAACATTGCTTTTTCCACCCCAACGATGTGCACCATCATCTTTTCGTAGGCAGTATGAGCATCCTTTTGTTTAATCGCTTCGTATATCTGACAATGCTCTTCGTATAATTTGGCTAAACGCTCTCGCTCCGAGTAAAAGAAAACCTTTCTTGCTTCTCTCATGGTGACTTGCATTGTATCAGAAACAACTTCAAGTAATTTATTGAGCATTGAGTTTTGCGTTGCGGTAACAACTGCTAGATGAAATTCAACGTCAGCACGTTCTCCTAACTCGCCATCGCCTTCCGCTCGCTTCATTTCATGCAGGATGCTTTCAATTTTAAATAAGTCTTCTTCGCTTCGATTCATTGCCGCAAGCGACGCCGCTCCTGTCTCAACAATTTTGCGAATTTCAAATAATTGACGCACATCATCCTGCTTCATAAATTCAACAGATGGAATAACTAAACTCGCAAGATCGTGATTTATTTTCTTTACAAACGTTCCTTCGCCTTGTCTAATTTCAACTAAACCAACAGCCTTTAATGCACTTAATGCTTCACGAATCGCGGAACGCCCAACATTAAATTCATCAGCAAGTTGCTGTACCGTAGAAAGGCGATCTCCTGGTTCAACCTCACCGGACTTAATCATTTCAGTGAGTTGCTCAGCAACAATCTCAGATATTTTCTTAGGTCGTACATGACGAATCGTCAAAGCCTTCACCTCGTTCTTTTTAAAAGTGTCTGTTCAAAGGGTTCCCCTCTGAACAGACACTAAGTAATGGGCATCACCCGAAGCCATGCCCAATATTTAATTTACTATTTGAACACGCTCTACAAGGTAAATTGTACCTCCATTCGATTTAATTATCAATACGATTATCATAAAATTAATCCTTCTAAGGCAAGTTGTACATTGTTTGCCCAAATTTCAGCAAAGGTTTCGTTTGGTAAAGGATTGGTACCAACGCCGACTTCAATCGTAAAACCAGGACGACCGGTTTCTTGAATAAACCAATCTTTAAACCCCCCATCACTGTCAGCAGTCAAAACGGGTGTATATGAACTTTTTAACGATAAACGCTCCACCATTCTCTTACTTTCTGGCGGCTCCATTCCCCGATAGCCCCAGTAAATAACCTGTCCTTGTGAATGGAAGGCTAGAACATGTGCAAAGGATTGTCTTCTTGTTAAACGATAAATCGTTTTCGCTTCTGGTTCGGTCAATGGTTCTTGCCCACTAAAATGTCTCGACCAGGGATTTTGAGGACTTTCTTTTGCCTCGATCTCCCACCCAGCTGGCCACTGGTGGTTCAAGTCCACTCCGCGTATGTTGCTAGACCAATGTTCAAAGCGGGTTTGTCCTTGATTAATCTTCGTAACAAGGTCATAAAATGGATGGCTCTTGTAAATGCCTTGCTGTACTAACTCCACTCCGTCTGGATTAACCATTGGAACCACATAAAGCTTAATTTCTTTAAATATCGCAGACAGTTCGTAATCATTCCAAGCATGTCCTTTTTGAAAAAACACAGCACACTCATACAAAAACTTCGCTAAAAATTTCGAAGTATGCCATTCATTTGCATGCCAACCTCCGGAATAAAAAACTTCTTTCTTACCCGTTCCTATCGAAAATGCATAAATTGGCTTTTTCATAACAGAGAATCCTATAATTTCGACACGGACTCCCAAATGCTTAAGACAAGGAACGATCTCTTCTAAATCATTTGGCCCAAACTCTAAAGTATGGTGAAAGTTATCTTTTTTTTGAAGTTTTTTTTGTATTGTTGGTATGTCCAGCTGCATTCCAGGTTGAATGTAGGAACGCTCGGAAGTCAGTTCCTGATTAAATAATAATAAATCGAAAGGGCGAACCTCAAAAAAATTAGCTACCTTTGCAAGGGTATCCCCTTGCTTAACTTCATATTTCAAACCAACATCCCTCCTAACTCCCACTATATATATGTGGTAAAAAAGGATTGTAGACGTTTCCTTCAATTCTTATTTACGATATTGTCGGTGAGCAGCTGTTTTTTTGTGTTAGGGCTTTCAATGATAAAGATAGGATTTTTCTCTTCTTTATCATTGACGCAGCTACTTTAAAGTTTTACAGTGAAAAAAACGATATCATTACGGAGGAGTGTAGAGTATGAATGATCAAGCTGTAGTTGAAAAGAATTCAAGTAATTTGGAAACAAAGCACCGTATCCTAGTATCTGATGCCATGAGTAAAGAAGGATTACTTCCCTTACTTCAAAGTAACCAAGTCGACTGTGTAGAAAAATATGTAGCTGATGTTTCTGATGATGAGCTTTCATCTTTTGATGCCATACTCGTTCGTAGTGCAACAACGGTAACTGAAGAGCTATTAGCAAAGATGCCTAATTTAAAAATTGTCGCACGTGCTGGAGTTGGTGTTGATAATATTGATTTAGATGCAGCAACAAAGCATGGGGTTGTGGTCGTGAACGCACCAGATGGTAATACAATTTCTACAGCTGAGCATACTTTTGCCATGATTTGCTCTCTTCTCCGTAAAATTCCACAAGCAAGTGCTTCTGTAAAAGCAGGCGAATGGAAACGGAAAGCGTTCCAAGGATCTGAGCTTCGTGGTAAAACACTTGGCATCGTCGGATTTGGACGTATCGGAACACAGATTGCCCAACGTGCAAAAGCATTTGAAATGCCATTACTTGTTTTTGACCCATTTTTAACGAAGGAAAGAGCCGAAAAGATTGGGGTTACACCGGCAACAATTGATGAAGTGTTAGCAAATGCTGATATCATTACAGTTCATACTCCATTAACCAAAGAAACTAAAGGTTTACTGGGAATGCAAAACATCGCAAAAACGAAAAAAGGCGTTTTCCTAATTAACTGTGCTCGTGGTGGAATTATTGATGAACAAGCATTAAAGCACTACCTAGCAAATGGACATGTTGGCGGGGCTGCACTAGATGTATTCGAAGAAGAGCCTGCAACTGACCGCGAATTATTAGAATTTGAAAATGTTATTGGAACTCCTCATATTGCAGCTTCTACAAAGGAAGCTCAGTTAAATGTAGCGGCGCAAGTGTCTGAAGAAGTATTAAACTTCCTAGAAGGACAACCAGCAAGCAATTCCATTAATTTACCAACGTTATCCAAAGAAGTATATGAAAAAGTAAAGCGATTTTATGAGCTTTCTAAAAAGATGGGAAATATTTTGTCACAAGTAATGCGTACACCAGTTAAAGAGATTGAAGTAATATACGGTGGAACGGTTCGCGAATTAGAAACGTCAATCACGACAAGAAGTTTAATGGCCGGTTTCCTTCAACCTCGTGTTGATGCAGCGGTAAATGATGTAAATGCATCGCTAATTGCAAAAGAGCGTGGCATTAGTTATGGCGAAAAGCATGTTGACCGTACGTATGGTTACTCAAACGTTATCCATGCAATCGTAAAAGGTGAAGAACGTTCATTTGAACTAAGAGGAACATTTATTAAAGAATACGGTGCTCGAATCGTCAATGTAAATGGTTTTAATGTTGATTTTGTTCCAGAAGGACACCTCATTTATATTCAACACGATGACCGTCCTGGTGTTATTGGACGTATGGGGCAACTTCTTGCTGAACATAATGTAAACATCGCTACAATGCAAGTAGGACGCGCAGCAGAAGGTGGCGAAGCGATTATGATGCTTGCTGTTGATAAAGAAGTTGATTCTTCTGTTCTAAAAGCACTGCTGCAAATTGATGATATCCATTTTGCAGATAAAATTGAGTGCTAAAGACTCCCTGGTAACAATAAAAAAGTTCTTACTTATTCTTTAAAAGAAAAGGGCCGAGCGAAAATTGCTCGGCCCTTTCTATTTAGTTTGCACGACTTCGCTTAATTATCTCTTTAGCTTCTTCCTCGGTCTCAAAAGCAGGTTTGGAAAGAAACCAGCTTAAGACAACAATACCAACTAGTACAGACCAAAATGTTAACTTCCATGCAGTAGAGTGGGCGAAATGCTCATTTAACACGGCAATACTAGGATGAGCTAACGTATAGACTGCCAATTTAACTCCTACCCAACCAACAATGAGATAGGCCCCAGTTTCAAGCGCAGGTCGTTTTTCTAGCAAATATACAAACTTCCCTGCAGCAAATCTCATGATAATAACTCCAGTTAAACCACCGATAAAGATGACAAGGAATTGACCACCGTCAAGCTGACCAATCTTTGGCAAAGACGTTTCTGGTAAAACCATCGCTAGTGCAACTGCAGCTAAAATAGAATCAACCGCAAAAGCAATATCAGCTATTTCTACTTTCAATACAGTTACCCAAAAGCCTGACTTTCCTTTAACTTCTTTTAAGTTTCCATCCTCCACTTTTTTGCTTACATATTTTTTAAATAAATAGTGGACACTTAAGTATAGTAGGTATAACGCACCTATTGCTTGAATTTGCCATACCCCAACTAGAAAAGCGATTAAAAATAACGACGCAAATCTAAAAATAAATGCTCCTGCTAACCCATAAAACAAGGCCTTTTTACGTTCTTTTTCCGGTAAATGTTTCACCATCATTGCCAATACAACTGCATTATCAGCAGCAAGAATTCCTTCTAAACCAATTAAGACAAGGAGAACCCACCCATATTCTAATAAAAGTGCTACATCCATTCTTTTTCTCTCCTTTATAAAAATAATATCGACACCAACATGCCGACAAATCAAAAACCTCTATCCTAACTCACGGATAGAGGTATAAAAAAGGACAGAAACCTCTACCGTAATGGCAAAGGTCTTGCAAACAACGTAAACGTTGCCACCAAAACCGGGGTTTAAAAACCCGTCATGACGACTTTGGTGTAGTAGCTACTCCCCTTTGAAGGATATAATGTTTGGTTAAGCATACTTTATTTCTAGACAAGCGTCAATCTTTTTTTCTACCAAATATATCGAAACAAGCGATCTAGCTGCTCTTCCCGATTACTATGTAAATACTCTAAACCTCGTTCTGTTATCATCATACCATTTGTTGATGCTATTAAAAAGCCTTCTGTTAGGGCAACATCAATATAAAATTGGTAGAGCTTGCTAACAACTATTTTATCCTTCGTTGCCATATATCCAAATGTTCGGTTGTGAGATCGCCAAAACCTTGGGTGAAGCCTTCGTTCTGATAGAAGGCGAATTGTCCTATGTTTATTAATTTTTTGCAACATAAATACAAAACCATCTACTAAATCAACTTGATTGCTAGATAAATCAGTTTGGGCATTTAACCATTGAAATAATGCTGCACTTACTTTAACTTTTTCATTTTGCATAGTGGCTACTCCAACAATTTCATTTGTATCTATCTTATCATATTCGACATAATGCTACCTAGTCTTTCGGCTAAGTTTTTGAACAATTTACACTAAATATTAATTAAACTTAAGCATAGTTCCAGGCAAAATAACATCACTTGTCAATTGATTTATGTTCATCACATCTTCAACTCTTACTTCATGATCCATTGAAATAGAGTACAATGTATCACCAGCTTCAACAATATGAACCTGTCCCTCATTCGGATAGACGACTAACTCTTCACCTGGATAAATTGTTTCCTCTGTTAAATCATTCCACTCTTTTAATTCTTCTACTGTGACAAGGTGCTCGAGACTGATTGTCCATAAACTGTCCCCAGTTTCAACTTTAACATTCTCATAATCAATATCTTCTACACCCGGCTTTTCTTCAATCTCTCCTTCTGGTCGCTCGCTCAACTGATGACTCATCGCATAAACAGCATCCTGATATGTCCAATCGACTTCCTCTTCAATTGCCCCGCCAACTGCAGCATATATTGCATCAGGTTCAGTAGAAAGAACATAAAAAGGATCAATTGAATCTGATTTGGCCACATTCCACTTTCCTTTATGTACTTCAAAGTGAAGATGATTACCTGAAGAACGTCCTGTATTGCCTACAGTCCCTATCAATTCACCTTCACCAACCACTTGTCCTTCTTCTACCTTACGATTATGTAAATGAGCATAGACTGTCTCAAGTCCGTTATCGTGCTCAACAAAGATAACATGACCATATGAATCTGAATAATACGATTTGCTAATGATCCCATTAGCAATGCTAACTACCGGTGTTCCTTCAGATGCTGCAATATCTATACCAAAGTGCTGGCCTTCCCTTGTTCCAAACGTGTCAGTAATTTCACCGACCGTAGGCCAGATGAGCGATTCCATTAACTCATCTGGTACCTCGGTCTCTGCAGCAAAAGATGTTGCTGTTCCAATAAACAATATTCCAATAAACCCTGCAAGCGCAAACGCAATACAAAATCTTTTTATATAATCAATCATGGCTACCTCCTACGCATTTAAAGTTTCTTACGTATTACTCCCATATTTTTCATAACCTCATGCTATCTTATGGAGGCTTGACCTAGATTATGCATTCTATTTTTATTAGTTTGGCTTAAGATATTTATGATGATTTTGTCTACAAAGAAGCAATGTTGCCTACTTATTCTAGAAAACATTGCTTCTTCGGATAATATACTTACAGTGAATGAGTTAATACAGTTACTGTTAATTCACCACGTTGATGTGAAACCTGAGTACGTATGATGACTGGATGCGGCAAAGGATTTCGAAAGCGAAAATCTGGTCCTCCCCATGACACTGTTGCATCCCGACCACTCTGAACATAGCCAATTTCTCTTGAATGTGTGAAGCGTTCGATTACCTCAAGACCGGCTGCATCAATGGCATTAAATAGCGTTGACGAGGTTTGACAGATTCCACCACCGATTCCCATGATAAATTCTTTATTGACGATTTCCTTTGCTTCCTGATAGCCACGCTCCCGTGTGCGCTCACCTACAGTACGATTAAAAGAAAAATCATCACCTGGTCCGAGGACAATATCTTGAATCGCCGCTGCAGATAATTCAATATTCTTAGAACGTCCTTGAACTCCTGAATTATAATATGTTCGAAATTCTGCAAGTATATGACTATCGATACCAATTAATTGTTCTTCTGTTACCGTCGGTGCCGTGACATAAATAGGGAGCGTAATTTCTTTAGCTCCTGGTGGCAATTTCATTAGTTCTTCAACCAATTCCGACTCCGATAAAATAATCCTCTCATGTCCTGGAGTAATCTCGCCTTGAGTATTTATCGAGGGATTCAGCATTGGTCTGTCAACCTCTGCAGCCAATTGACCTGCTAAAAGTTCAAGTGCTTCTTGCTCAAGTGGTTTACCAGGAAAGAACCCAAAATCATTTAGACTAATAGTACGTGCTGAACCGTCACGTTTATCTAGCAAATCGATTTCCCATAAGACTGCTGACTTCACTAAATTACTTTCACTATACACTTCTCCATGACTATAGGCCTGAACAACCTCCTTTCCTTGAAATTGTGCACAACCCGTTAATAATCCTAATAACAGTATGACCCCACTTGTTTTCATGCTGCTCCCCCTCATTTCAACTTCCAATTTTTAGTATATGTGTTAGGGTTATCAGAAATGATTTATTCAAAAAAAAAGTACTTCTTATGTTAGAAGTACTTCCACAGCTTATTTACTTTTCTTTGCGTTTTCCTTCCCTAAAAACAATTGCACTTCTCTCGTACTCTACATCTTTAACAGTTAATCTTGCGTTAACGACACGTGCTATCGCAAAAAAGTAATCGGATAAACGATTAATATACTTTAGGACGATTGGGTTATGTATGTCACTTTCACGATGAAGTCTTGAGACATAACGTTCAGCTCTTCTTGTCGTTGTTCTACACACGTGTAAAGTCGCAGCTGCAGGTGATCCTCCAGGCAGAATGAACCGTTCTAGCTCAGGTGCTTCCTTAATATAGACATCAATTCGCCCTTCTAAGAAGTCAATCATTTCCTGTGTCGTTTTGTACCCCCGCTCTTCTGTTACTTTTAACTTCGCTAAGTCACTGCCACAATCAAAAAGCTCATGTTGGATTTTAAATAATTCAGCTATAATATCTGGAAACCTTTCTTCCTCTAGTTGCGTGATCGCTTGTCCAATGAAGGAATTCACCTCATCCGTTGTCCCGTAGGCAGTCACTCTAATATCATCCTTGGGCAAACGCCCTCCGATAACACTCGTTTGGCCTTCATCACCTGTTCTCGTATACAATCTCATGTGAACATCCTCCTTTTATTTTAATTGCTGATTCAATCCATACCAGATAACATCGACGCGCGATGCATGTCTAGTGACATCTTGGAAACACCAACCGACTAAATCGCGCCAATTTCTAGTATCTTTCTCCATTGGTACAATACCTTTTCCAATATCTGATCCAATTAATACTAGCTGTCTTTCTCTTTGTTCATTTTCCCACTTCAACCAGGCTTGAAGCCAAAAATTGAAAGCTTCCCGCGGATTGGCTTTTGAAATGAAGGAAAAAATAAGCGTCTCTATACCAAAAATGATCACGGTCTCATTCTCTTTGACATTAGGTGCAATATCTCTTTTTTCATAGCCATTGTACCATGTAGCTTCTATGCTAACGAAATCTCTTACCCATTGATTTTTTCCGTGAAACGCTCCTCCTGTAATGAAGTGAATCGTTCTCCCCTCCCTAAATCTTGGTGCTTAGCTTTTAATGTGAAAATATTACCGATTGAAGCATCCCACTCAAAAAAAGTCCTCTTAACCGGTGCATACACTGATAGCCAGTGACGGATAACGCCCCCATGTGTAATAACAGCAACATGTTCTTTTCGTTGGTCAATAGCTTTCTTTATAACCAAATGGAATCCCTCTTCAACTCTTTGTTGAAACACAGACAAGGTTTCGCCTTGGGGGGGAGACGTCGTTAAAGGATTCAAAAGCCAGCTCTGATAGGTTTTATCTGATTTTAATTGCTCATATGTTTTGCCTTCCCATAAACCAAAATCATATTCCCTAAGCTGTTTACTTTTCTGAAAAGGAAGATTCGGATACAATAATGACATAGTTTGTTGGCATCTCATTAAATCGCTCGTCACAAGCAAATCCGGGGACGTATTTAGTAGTAAAGCTAACCGGTTCGTTTGCTCAACTCCTTTTTTTGACAGTGGAAGATCCGTTGAGCCAATATAACGGGATTCCTCATTAAACCTCGTCAGACCATGACGAATGAGTGTAACAGAAATAGTATCAACCATAACCATGTCTCACTCCCCTCTGTACCTGCACCGATCGTGTCTCCTGTAATCCCTCCAATTTGTTTAGAGCAAAACCTAATCCAAACAATTAAAAAAAGAAGAGCCCCAACAAACAACGATAGATAAGGTAAACCAACAACTACTATAGCCGTCATCCCAATTAAAAACCAAAGCCCATATATCCACTTAATCACTGCAACTTTTGCTGGTTGCAAAGCTTGGGCCATGCCGTTGTTTCTTGCAAACTCAGCTAATAGTATTTGTGCACCCATAATCATTCGAGTGAAAAACGGGATAATTAAAAAGAAAAAGATAATTTCCTCTTCAAGTATGTGAATCATTTCGAAAATTAGGATAAACCGCCACCCAAGTAACAGCAGCAATGATAGCACGCCAAACGCTCCGATTCGCGAGTCTTTCATAATCTCAAGCTTTTTATTTACATCTCGTCTAGAAAAGATAGCATCATTGAAATCAGCCCAGCCATCAAGGTGTAAACCGCCCGAGAAAATAATTGAGAACGTTACTACCGAACTAGTAACAATAAGAATTGAAAGCGATGTAAATGTCAAAAGACTGTATGAAAAGGATGCTAACAGAATACCAAGTACAAGCCCTGTTAGGGGATAGGCTGCTACAGACCATTTCGCACGCCTGTCGTCCCACGGTAATTGTTTGCGAATCGGAATTGTCGTAAGTAATTGAAAAGCCAAAAGAATTCCGTCCTTTATTGCTAACACGTCCTAGTCCTCCATTGTTCAACTTTTAACAATAAACGCTCGACATCAAGTTCCTGCTCGACTGCATCTGCTAAACGGTCATATGCTTCACTTCTTGTTTTCATATAGGGTTTAACTTCTAGCCGGTTCCATCCCTTTTTTTCTCGAAGCTGATTTAACCACCATGTCCTCCACTCATCGTTATGAAACAAGTGATGAAAATAACTGCCAATGATTCGACCGTTTTCAATACAAACGCCCTCTTCTCGTCCGTCTACCATAAGAAAAGGACGGACCTCACTTGAACATCTATCTGTCTGCCCAAGATGGATTTCAAACCCTTCTATTTCCTTCTCGATTAAATCATCTAGAGCAATGATGACCCCTTTCGAACGTACTGTTGTTTTTGCGTGCTCAAAAACCGTTCGCAACGGAACAATACCTAAACCTTTCATGCTTGACCCTTTCGAACCTGTATCGGTTCCAGCCTGATCAATAAGCTCATCCCCGAGCATTTGAAAACCACCACATATTCCAATAACAGTACCACCCTTAGCTGCATAGGTTGAAATTTGTTTGGCAAGACCTGCATCTTTAATTACTTGCAAATCATGAAACGTACTCTTCGTTCCTGGGATAATAACTGCATCTGGAAAGCCAAGCTGGTCGGCTGCTTGTACAAAACGGATTGATACCTCGGTTTCATGTCTAAACGGTTCTAAGTCGGTATAGTTTGAAATATAAGGAAGGTCGATAACAACAATATCAAGAACCTCATCCGAAGTTGACGGAGAGAAAGAAGATTTCATAGATAACGAGTCTTCTCCTTCTATTGAAAGATTTGGCAAATGAGGCAATACAGCCAGAACAGGAATATGTAAATTCTCCTCAATCCATGTACGCCCATTTTCAAACAAAGTCGGATCCCCACGAAACTTATTGATAATCACCCCGAGAACGCGACTTCGCTCCTGTTCAGATAAAAGCTGAAGGGTACCTGCTATACTTGCAAATACTCCCCCACGATCAATATCAGTCACTAATACTACAGGAACATCTGCAATTTCAGCTACCTTCATATTAACAAGCTCACGGTCATTTAAGTTCATTTCAACAGGGCTACCTGCTCCTTCTATTACAAGATAATCATAGCTCTCTTTAAGCTTTTTTAATGCAATTTGAATCGTTTCCAATCCAGTTTCATAGAATTGGTCACGATACGCTCTCCCAGAAAGGGTTTGATAGACTTTTCCGAAACGGACGATTTCTGAATCTCGATCGCTTCGAGGTTTGAGTAGAATGGGATTCATGAAAACTGAAGCATCTGCGTTAGCCGCCTCCGCTTGAACACCCTGGGCTCTACCGATTTCACTTCCATCATTCGTTACATAAGAATTATTGGACATATTTTGTGATTTAAATGGAGCTACTCGGAGGTTTCGTCGCGCAAAAATTCGGCAAAGCGCAGTACAAATTACACTTTTCCCGACATCAGAGGAGGTTCCTTGGATCATGATTCCCTTCATATAATCTCCTCACCTTTCATATAGATTGGCAGACCAGATTCAACAACGATTGCTTTATCAGCAAGCTGAACAATGTATTGATGCAACAAACCAAGTAATCTTATATAGGTAAATGTGCCTTTATTCTGACTCAGGCTCTCATAAGCCAATTCATTTGAAACTAGAATGGTTTCCGCTGAAGATTTTTTAAAAGTTAAAACTAACTGTTGAAGCTTTTCGAGAATATCTTCTTGGTACTGGTGCTCCTTCCAGTTAGAGAGCCCTAGCTCCCAACCAGCAAACAGCTCATTGCTTAGTAAATTCGTCACACAATCAACAAGAAAAACATCATTTTTTTTAAATAGCTGAATTTCGTGTAGGTTCGTTTGTTTCTCGATTAATTTCCAGCTCTCATTGCTTTGTTGACGCTGTTTCTCATGAAGTTGGATTCTCCGCTCCATCTCTTTATCATAAACATGACTCGTCGCGATGTAATAGAGCTGTCCTTTATTTTGGTGCTGAAAAGAAGTGGCCAGTTGTTCAGCATAAGCACTTTTCCCGCTACGAACTCCACCGGTAATGAAAATCATCATCTTGCTCTCCACTCCGATAAGGCGTTAATGAGAACATCATTTTCAGTTTCTGTTTTTATAGCAAAGCGAAGGAACCTTCCTTCTAAGCCACGAAAATTATATGTATGACGCGCAATAATCCCTTTTGTTACTAAGAATTTTAATAAATCATCTAAGTTTTTCATGCTAGGCTCATACAAGAGAAAGAAGTTAACACTTGAATTTGAAACAAAAAATCCTAGTTCAGAAACCGCATCAATTACTCGCTCTCTTTCGCTTTTAATGGAAGAGACGGTTGTTTTTACAAACATTTGATCTTCTAAAAGCAACTGACCTACTTCTTGTGCCAAACCATTTACATTCCATGGCGGTACTTTTTTCTTTAACTTATGAACGAGCGTTGAATTTGTCGCGAGATAACCTAGTCTTAGCCCAGCGATTGAATACATTTTAGTTAGGGAACGAAGAATAATCAGATTATCGTACTTAACAATAAGGTTTATATACGAGTCTTTTTCCTTTGAGAAATCATAGAATGCTTCGTCAATGACAACCGTTATTCCTAACTCATTTGCTTTCTTAATAATCTTTAACACTTCTTTTCGTTTATATATTACCCCAGTTGGATTGTTTGGCGTACAAAGAAAAAGAACATCCGTACTAGAGAAGGATTCTTCAACATTCGCTACCGACAATTCCCATGGTGAAGAAAGAATAATGGATTGTATTTTGCAACCATAGGCCTCACATGCATCGCGATACTCAGAAAAAGCAGGTTCAATAATTGAAATTCGTTGGTTCTGAAAATGATTTGCAAGCAAAAAAATAAGCTCAGCTGCTCCATTTCCAATAATCAATTGTGATAAATCAACTTGTAATAGTTGGGCAAGTTTAACGGACAACTTCATAGCTTGCGGATCCGGATAAGAAATAATAGGTGGACGTAAATCACGATTTAAATAGGCTGCTAAAGAAGGAGGGGGACCATATGGATTTGTATTAACACTAAAATCAATGAGGTTGTCCGGATGAGAAACCCCCAATGCTTTTGTCATATAAATGGGATTGGCACCATGATTAGGTAAAGACAATGAACACACCTCCTATTAACCATAGGAAAAACATAAATCCTATTACTGTTCGCCCCATAATGGCATTTGTTTTGTAAATATGTTCGGCCCCTAAAGAGACAAGGGCATCTCCCATTCGAGCTCGGTCTGAAACAGTACCCTTATATGTATTAATTCCGCCAAGTTGAATCCCAAGTAACGCGGCCACTGCCGCCTCACCCCAACCACTATTGGGACTAGGATGCTTCGGAGCGTCACGCTTCATAATCCTCCAACAGTCACGTCTAGTTCGCTGTAAACTAGGTTTGTTCATAATAATCATGATTGAACCCGTAATCCTGCTTGGAATCCAATTTAGGATATCATCAAATTTCGCACTAGCAAAACCAAATTGCTCATACTTTTCACTTTTATACCCGACCATCGAATCACAAGTGTTAACTGCTCGGTAAACAAGTGCAAATGGCGCTCCGCCAAGTAGCGCAAAAAATAACGGAGCTGTTACACCATCACTTGTATTTTCCGCAACGGTTTCAACCGTTCCTCGCGTACATGCTGCTTCATCAAGTCTTGCTGTGTCACGTCCGACAATATAGGATAAATATGTTCTTGCTTTTTCAATTTCACCTTGCTCTAATGGCTTAGCGACTTGTGTTGCAGCCAATTTCAATCCCTTTTGTGCGATTGTCGTTGAAATGAGAAAAGCTTCTATGAAAATTCCAATATACAAATGAATACGATAAGCAATCAATGTGACAGCAATGGCAAGAACAAGAACTACCGTTGATACAACAATGAGGAGAACAAAACCGTTTCTTTTTTTACGACCACGGTTTAATGATTGATCAAGTGTAGCAATAAGTTTCCCCATACCAATCACGGGATGAGGTAGCCATTTTGGATCTCCCATTATCCGGTCAATAACAACACCCATCGTAAGTGCGATTAAATGATAAATCATTTCTGTTGTTCCTTTCGTTGCTTGTTTCGACTCAGTGTCTGACGTGTGCCGTTATAGACGAGAGAAGCGATATCCTTGCCAAGCTCAGTGATTGTACCGGCGTACGCATATGACTTCTCTGTTTGTGAAGCGGCTATTAAGATACTATCGGTTGATGTTCCTGTTGCAAGTGTATTCGTTACCGGGTCTTTGATGTCTTCATCGATTAACGCTTTCACCTTCGCTTCCGTAACTGTCATCATCGCTTGAACATAAGCTGCTTCTGTTAAGGTCCCTTCAATGAATACCCAGATATTAATCGTGCCCACTTCCGCAATACTACTGTGCTCATGCGCCCTTGAGGCGTCGACAGCGTTTGAAACGCCTGCACTTATCATCACCAATATTGGAATATCCTTATCACTATGTAAAAGAACAGCATCCTCTAGCATCGCTGCTGTCATCATTCCTAAAACGTCTGACCCATCAATACCATGCTGATCTAAGTATTGTTCAAATTCAGCTTCCGCGTCATCACAATCGTAATCTTTACCAACATGTCGATTAATAAATATGTGATGCCAGCCTGTTCCCGCCCCTAATACCGCTGAAGAAAGTGTTTTCCACCTCGCTGGACTCATTACCTTAATCCATTTACCTGAGTGCTCAATCACCAGTTGACTCATTAATGATGGATTTTCTACTTCGAGTTTTTTAGGAATAAAAGTAATTAACGGGCTCGGTACAGATGGGTGCTCATTGCGGTGTAAGGCTGCATGATACACTTCTGCTAGACGTTCCTCTTGCATTACTTGATTGGGTTCGTTTAAATCAACCATCTTGCCTTCATTTAACAAGAGCACACGGTCACAAAAGAGGCTCGCCATATTTAAATCGTGAAGAACCGCCACAACCGTTAATTCTCTAGTTCTTGACCATTGTTTTAACGAGTTTAGAAGATTCATTTGATGGGAGATATCGAGATGATTTGTTGGTTCATCAAGAAGTAATATATCTGGCTCCTGTGCAAGCGATCTTGCCAACAAGACTCGCTGTCGTTCTCCTCCACTAAGTTTGTCGAGTGGGTGGTCTCGAAATTCATATGTAGCGGTTTGCTTTAACACCTCAGTAATAATCTTATCGTCTTCGCTAGTAAGGTGTTGAAGCAAGCCTTTCTGATACGGATAACGTCCTAGAGCCACAACATCCCAAACATGATAAGTAAATGCCGTTTCTGTGTCTTGAGGGAGAACAGCTACTTTTTTAGCTAGTTCTTTTGATCGGTATTGCTGAATTTGCTTATGATTCACTTCAATTGCTCCCGAGGAAACAGGGATTCCACCACTTATTGCTTTTAGGAGGGTTGTTTTACCGCTACCATTTGGGCCAATAATTCCGAAGATTTCTCCTCGCTCTACTTGAAACGACACATCTTCAACAACACAACGTTTTCCGTAATGAATTGAAACATCTTTTACAGTAATCACTTTACACCTCTTAAGCTTTACGACGTTGTCTAAGTAAAATCAACCCGAATATAGGGGCACCAATTATTGCTGTCACAACACCGATAGGTAACTCCGTTGGCGCAAGTAATGTTCTTGCCACTAAATCAGCTAAAGCTAAAAATCCAGCACCAATAAACATCGATAGCGGCAAAAGATGTCGATGATCTGCTCCCCACAATAAACGTGTTAAATGAGGAATGACTAGACCGACAAATCCAATCGTTCCAGATACAGCCACTGCCCCACCAGTTACAATTGTTGCTCCAAGTAAAATTGTCATTTTCCGGAACCCAATATTAACACCAAGAGCTCTAGCGGTCTCTTCCCCAAACGAAAGGGCATTTAACTCATGACGGCTAAAAAACAAAAGGGTAAACCCAATCACAAAACAAGGGATAATCATCCATAAATAGGACCATCCTCGCATTGCAACACTCCCCATTAACCAGTTCACAATTTGTCTCAGTTCATCCCCAGTTAGGGAAATCATCAATGAGATAAACGCACCTAAAAAGGAACTAAAAATAATCCCTGCTAGTATAATTGTTTCTGTTGCCATCGATCGTTGGACCATTCTTGCAAAAGTTATTACGATAAATAACGTTGTAAAACCAGTAACAACACTTGCAAAAGGAAGAGTAAACCTTCCGATAACCGGTAAGGTGATCCCAAAAAACAACACAACAACCGCCCCGACAGCTGCGCCAGATGACACGCCAAGTGTGTAGGGATCCGCTAGCGGATTTTTTAAGAATCCTTGAAAAGCTGCACCTGCAAGTGATAAACAAGCACCAACAAACATCGCAAGCAACACACGCGGCAAACGGATCTCCATCACAATATTCACATACATCGGGTCGATGATTGCATCGATTGGCAAGTTAAAGCCCTCTTTTAGAAGAATAAGTAAAACGGTTGAAAAGGGAAGCTCAACACTTCCCTGACCGATACTTACAATAAGTGCGACAATGCAAAACGCCATAACAATGACGTACGCAGCGACATATTTATTCGCCAAAGACCTCTGGATAAATAGCTGCTGCAAGATGCTCGACTCCTTCTGCTAAACGTGGACCTGGCCGTGTGACGGTATCAGGATCCACATCGTAAATTCGTTCATTTACGACAGCTGGAATATCCTTCCACGCCGAACGTTGCTTAATGGTTTCACTTGGGTGTTCTTCTTCATATCCCCCGTATGTCGTAATGATTACATCCGCATTAAAAGCAACGGCTTCCTCTTCAGTAAATTGAACCCATCCTTGCTGCTCTTCAGCGGCATTTGTTGCATTTAGGATGGTGATCATTTCATGCATGAACGTTCCTTGACCGCTTGTATATAAATCAGGTGAAATCTCAACCCATACCTTCATACGATCTTCTTCAGGAATTTCACTAGCTTTCTTTTCAAATTCTTCCATTGTTGCTCGCATCTTCTCGATTAGCTCATCTGCTTTACTTTGAGAAGCTGTAGCTTGTCCGACTAAGTTAATTGATTCGTACACTTCCTCAATCGTTTCAGCACTATTAACGACTAACACCGTAATTCCGGCTTGACGAAGTTGCTCCATCCCATCAGCTGTACTGTGAGCTCCTGATTCATGAGTTAATACTAAATCTGGATTAAGAGAAATAACTTTCTCAATGTCAAAGTCCATCCCACCAACTGTTTCAATTTCATTTACTTCTTCAGGATAGTTATCCCAATCCGTACGACCAACAACATACTCACCTTGTTCAAGAGCAAAGATAGTTTCAGTAATACTTGGGATTAATGAGACCATCCGCTCAGGTTTCGCTTCAATCGTCACCTCATCACCAAGTGCATCTTGCATGGTTAGCGGATAGAGATTTTCTGGTTCTTCCATCTCGATCGTGTCTGTTTCTTCCACTTGGTCTGCTTGATTTTCATCAGCCACTTGCCCAGCGTCCTCAGACGTTGTTCCGCATGCAACCATAAAAATAGCTACAAATAGTGCCATCAACCAAAATTTTACTTGTTTCATCTTTTCTTCCACCTTTTTCTTTTCATTCTTATTCTGTCATAAATCTTCTAGCTGTTCTCGTCTCGATTTAAAACTAATAAACTATTCTTTCTCTGGTAATCTTCATAGTCATAGCCTACAAAAAAAACACCCCTACCTATAGGAGTGCTTACTAAACACAGCAAAAGAAGTCATAACTATACTTTTGTACAGTTGACTGCTTCCCCTTTTCCTCGAAGGTTTCACACAATTATCTAGGCAGGTCTCCTGACTTATGCGTAACAAAATCTTCCCCTTCCCGTCTAAAAAGACAGTGAGTTCTGAAGATTCCTAGCAATTACAGTGGCGGGACCGTGTTGGATTTACACCAACTTCCCTATTATCATCCTAAAAAAGAATGACCCAGATAGTAGCTATAAGAAATTTTGAATAAGTATTCTTATTATACATGATTTTTAGTAAACATAAAGGTCAAAAAACGTTAGATACCTTAACAAATGTTTCTTATGGAACAATATTAATCGCTATTTTCTCCTAGATTGTGAGGCAAGAAGAAGGAAAATGTCGTTCCTTCATTCATTTTGCTATGGACGGAGATTGTTCCGTTATGAGCATCGACAATATTTTTTGCAATAGCTAAACCAAGCCCTGTGCCACCTTTACCACGAGTACGTGCCTTATCTGCTTTATAAAAGCGCTCAAATACGTATGGCAGGTCTTCTTCAGGGATGCCCGAGCCGTTATCAATAACTTCATACCGGGTACCCTGTTCACTTTCTATGACCACTAATCGGACTACACCTTTTTCAGCAGTATGCCGAATTGCGTTATGAATTAAGTTGGTTAACACCTGCTCCATTCGGTCAGGATCAATAAAAGCTTGATCGCTTATTTCTGTTTGGATATCATAACTTAGCTCAACACCTTGTTCCCGTGCATAACCTTGGAACTTTCGGACAATTCGTTCCGTGAAAGGACGTAATTCTACTGACTCCAAGTTCAATTCAATGTGACCTGATTCCATTCTAGCTAGATCCAGAAGTTCATTAACAAGACGTCCCATTCGTAATGATTCATCATAAATAATTTTTGCGATTTCCTTCTTGTCCTCATCGGAACCCGCGATATCATCAATGATTGCTTCACTGTATCCTTGTAGCATTGAAATTGGTGTACGAAGCTCATGAGACACATTAGCGATAAAATCCTTTCGAAGCTTATCATGACGTCTTTCTTCAGTCATATCTCGGATGACAGCGACAGCACCACGAACATAATCCCGATCATACAAAGGAGTCATCAGAATTGCCCAACTTCTGCCCTGGACATCAATTTCCGTCATCTGTTCTTTTTCAAGCAAAACAACTTGCTCATAAAGTTTTTGAACAGCTTCAGGGAGCCTTTGTGACGATTGTTCTGTCATTCCTTGTTCATAAAACCATGATTGAAAAAAACGTTCCGCAGGAGGATTGGCTACAACCACCTCTCCTTTTCGGTCCAATGTTATCACGCCATCTGCCATACTGACAAGAATGCGAGAAAGCTGTTCTTTTTCTTGATTTAGTTCGTTAATATTTCTATTTAACTCTCGTCCCATTCGATTAAATGCAATGGCGAGTTGACCAATCTCATCATGTGTGAGGATAGGTACTTTCGTATTAAACTTTCCTTGTGCAACCTCAAGTGCAACCTGGCGCATTTTTCGTAAAGGCGCTGTTACTCTTGAAGATAGGAAAAAGGCAAATACAGTTGTTAACACTAAAGCAATCGCTGCTGAAAAATAAACAATTTTTCTCGTTTCCTGAGACGTTTCTTCTATTGCTGACAAGGACTGATATAAGAATACTGCACTACCCTCAAGTCGTTCGGGTTGAATAGGTACACCCACGATCATAATTCCATTATGAACCTCCTCACCCTCACCAATGAAAGGAAAGTCCCCTTCTGTGACAACGGCCTGTTTCCCTTCAAAAACTCCGGAAAGAACTGGGTCTGTATAAAAGGTATCTAAAGGGACTTGATATGCTTCCATATCATCCGTACTCCAAATCTTTTCCCCTTCAACAACGATCACAACATGGGCTGTAAGCGAATCTTCATAGAGCGAAAGCGTACGATAAACATAATCCTGTTCATCATACGCATCAAACATAGCCGAAATCATATTTGCTTGACTAATTAGTTTTGATTCTGCCTCATTAATATGAAATCGTTCAAAAGATTGAAGAAGCATAACCATTAAAATTGTCAGTACAACAGAGACTAGCAGTAATATCGTAACCCAAAGCTTACCAACGACACTACTCCATAACATTATTCTTTCAAAGCCTCAAACTTATATCCTACTCCCCAAACCGTAGATATCATCATAGCAGCTTCTGGTGATACACGGTTTAGTTTTTCGCGGAGACGTTTGATATGAGTATCTACTGTTCTTAAATCACCAAAAAAGTCATAATTCCAGACATCTTTTAATAATTGTTCTCTTGAAAACACCTTATCTGGAGATTGGGCTAAGTAATGTAATAGCTCATACTCTTTTGGCGTTAAATTAATAATGTCACCTGAGACCGTCACCCGATGAGCATCATTATCAATCGTTAAATGCTGAAAAACGAGAACATCCTTTGCTTGTGTATCAGTTTGTAGAAACTTCGTGGTTGATGACCGTCGCAGTAATGCTTTCACCCGTAGAACTACTTCTCTTGGGCTGAATGGTTTTACAATATAATCATCAGTTCCTACTTCAAAGCCTTGTACACGATTTGCTTCTTCTCCCTTAGCTGTTAACATCATCACCGGAGTTGCTTTTGTTTTCCGCAATTCTTGGCAAACTTCTATACCATCCATTCCTGGCATCATGATATCCAGTAAAATTAAATCAAATTCATCCGTTAGCGCTAATTCCAAGGCCTTTTCACCATTTTCAGCCTCAAATACTTCATAGTTTTCTCGCTCTAAATACATCTTTAATAAGCGTCGAATACGATCTTCATCATCAACGACAAGAATTCTTGCTTCTTTTTCCATTTGAATCCGCCTCCTTATGTAAAACGAATATTTTTTTTAGTGTATCACATTCGACAGCATTACATTTTGAGATAAAATAATGAAGCGTTAAAACCCTCGCATTAAGCGAGGGTTTATGATTATGCATAGGAATGAAGACCAGCAATGACAAGATTAACAAATACGAGATTAAACATGATAATAGCAAATCCAATGACGCATAACCATGCTGACTTTTCACTATGCCATCCTTTTGACAACCGTAAGTGTAAATACGCTGCATAGAACAAGAATGTAATTAAAGCCCATACTTCTTTCGGATCCCAACCCCAAAAGCGAGTCCATGCAATTTGTGCCCAAATCATCGCAAAAATTAGGCCACCAAGTGTGAAAATAGGAAAACCAATCGCAATGGCACGGTAGCTAACTTCATCGACCGATTGTGGACTGACGTTTTTAAGAATCGGTTGAATGGCTGCACCAATTCGTTTGCGTAAAACCAATCGTAGAAGGAAATATAACAGTAGACCTGTTAATAATGACCAAACCACTGTATTTAAATCATCACTACGAATAATTGCTGGCGCTTGGAAAAAGGGCGCCATCACATTTTCCGTTAAAAGTACGCCTTCATGAGGCCCAATAATAGCAGGTAAATGGTATGTGACTTGTGCTTCAACAGCATTTTCATTAAAATAATTGAATGTTGCTTCGTAATTTAGTGCACTAAACGTAGAAACAATAATAATAAATCCAACTAAACTTAATAATGAATACATGATGAACTCTAAAGCTCTTGTTTGTTTGTTCGATTTCGTAAAGTCAATGGTTCTAATCAAGTAAATTAGACCTGCAGCAAAGCCAATTGATAGAATACCTTGTCCCAATGCCGTTGTTGTCACATGGATTTTTAACCAATAACTTTGTAAGGCAGGAATTAATGGAGCAACCTCACTTGGAAACATCGATGCATATGCAATAATTAACATAACAACAGGCATCGTAAATAGACCTAATACATTAGTACGGTAAATCGAATGAATAATTATGAAGCCAAACCCCATCGCAATCCCTAAAAAGGTCATATACTCAAACATATTACTGACTGGAGCATGTCCAGAAACACTCCAACGAGTAAAGAAATAACCCATTGCACTTAAGAATGCAGCAATCGAGAAAATAAAGCCAAAAAGACCCCATCTATTTCCCTTCATTTCCCCTTCTTTGTTACGCCACTTCTTTCCGGTAACAGATACCGCAAAGCAAATGGTCGCGCCAAGATATAGGAAAAAGGCAACTAACAATAAATTACTACTAAGTGCTGCCATTGATTAACCTCCTAACATCAAATATCTTTCTTCTCTTCGTCCTCCACTTGATCACGAGGAACCTCCAATTGTGTATCCGAAATGGAATACTCAATCTCTTTTTTTAAGCTTAAATAATTTTTATTTGTATGTCCTGCAATCCAAATTTCACCATTAATTTGCTGTATCCAAATTCGACGGTGTGCCCAGTAGGAACCTTGGATAAGTCCAATCATAAATATTACACCACCGGCAATCAAAAATGGTAAGGTTAAGTCTTTTCTAACCGTTAATGCTGTCACATGTTTCGTTTCAACATCAAGAAATGTCATCTTATAATCATTTTCTCCTAAGGGTTCTAAATTTTGACGGATTCCAACAAAGCTTATCTCCCCTTCTGGTGTGTCAGGTGTAAACATTTCAAAAATAAACACAGGATTATCAGGAATTTTTGACCGAGTTGACGGAACATTGTCTTCGTTCAAATAATAGTCTTGAAAATATTGACGAATTTCGATCCGGTATCCCTCCCCTAAATCATACACAGGTTCAGGATCAAATAAATCAATGTCTAGTCTACCAAATTGCTCACCAGTTTCTTTATTTTCAATAGTGAAACTCATCACATTTAACTCATGAAGCTTATAATCAACTTGATAAAGGGCCATTCCTTCAAACTTCAACGGATCATTAACACGGATCTTATGTCTGTCAATTTCAAGTAAATCTGTCTCTTCCCCTACCGTTCCTGCTTGCGCACGTTTATAAAGTACGGCATCTGTCTGATAGGTTTTCACAACAGGGCTACCTGCTCGCTTAAGAGCATCTGAGAATCGCTCATCATTTTCATCATAAAGCTCTACAAGAAAACGCTCATTCTCCACGTAATACTGGGAATCTGTCCCCGGCACGACATTCATTTCTCCTTCGCGAATCCACAAATGAGAATCGACATACATTCCTGGGAAATACCGTAACATACAGCCAATAAGAAAAATAATTAATCCAACATGATTAATATAGGGACCCCATCTTGCGAATCGTCCTTTCTCTGCAACAACCTGACCATTTTCCTCTGAAACACGGTAATTTTTTTCTTTCAACTTTGTTTTTACTATAGTGAGTGTTCCATCTACATCGTCTGCCTTTGACATTCCAAAAACGCGCTGTCGCTTAAGAAAATTCGGATGACGTGTAACCCTTTGATATTTTAGGGCACGATAAAGGGGTACCACTCGATCCAAACTCGCAATAATGAGCGAGATACCTAGAGACGCGATAAGTAGCATGTACCACCAAGATCCATACAAATTATGAAAACCTAATTGATAATAAAGTTGACCAGCAAAGCCATATTCATCAGCATAATGCTGTGCTGGATTTACAGATGGGGGAATATACATTTGCTGAGGGAAAATCGTCCCGAGCGATGAAGCCAATAGCGTTAGAACGATAATCCAAATTCCAACCTTCACTGAAGAGAAAAACATCCATATCTTATCAATGAACGTTGTTGTATACGTTTGAGAACGTCTAGCTACCCCTTCATACTTCATGTTTAAAACACCTGATTTACTATCGGACTCTGCAAGAGGCTTCCCACAGGATCCACACATTTCTGTACCATAAGGATTTTCATGGCCACATTCACAAATTACCTTATCCATTCTAAAGCACCTCAATTATGAACCAGGTATTATTTTCTCCATAAAGTCTTTCACCATTTGTTCCGTCATTCCACCCTTATGAACATGAACAATCGTTCCTTGCTCATCAATTAAAATCGTAGTGGGCAATGGACTAATGCCATATGCATCACTAACTTTCATTCCCTTATCAATCACCACAGGGAATGAGAGGCTATATCGCTCAACAAAACGCTGGACTGTTAACTCTGGTTCGTTTACATTAACAGCGACAATTTCGACACCCTTTTCCTTATACTCGGAATACAAGCTTTCCATATAAGGCATTTCTTTTTCACAAGGCGGGCAATACGTTCCCCAAAAGTTTAAGAACACACCCTTTCCTTGTAAATCATTTAATTCAATTCGCTCCCCTTCTAAATCCTTTAATACAAAGTTAACCGAATCATTTCCAGCTTGAGCTACACTATGATCAGCAATAAAGTTTGAGTAAAAAGTGTAGCCTAAAGCAACTGCAATAATAGCAAGGATTGTTGTCCTCATAAATAAACGCTTTTGTTTCATGCCTTACACCCTCCTAATAAGAAAAGCTGTACAACAGCCTTTTCTTAAGAAGCAATGTGCGGAGCCACTGTTATGGTTTAAGTCCACGACAAGCGCCCTACTAATATAGGACGCACAGTGTGCGGAGCCATTGCCCTTCTTTGACTTCAAAAAACTTTATTGTTTCTTCTCAAATGAAAGCTGACTATCTCAGCTTCATTATAACGTTGAAAGCTTAGGAAAATAGCTATGTTTTATGACGGTTTCGTGACAGCTAATTCTCGTAAATGCTTAACTTCTATTGGTTTTAACTGCCTGGCATCGCCTGGATTTAAACCACGTAAATTAAGAAAACTATATTCCTCACGCTTTAACTTTATCACCGAATGTCCAATTGCATCGAACATTCGACGAACTTGACGATTGCGCCCCTCATGTATCGTTAAACGCACAATCGAGGTTTGCTTTTTCTTATCCATTGACATCAACTTCACTTTAGCAGGAGCGGTTTTACCATCTTCGAGCATAATTCCATATTGAAGCTTTTTCAACTCGTCTCTTGATGGAATCCCTTTTACTTTTGCCACATATGTTTTTTCGATTTTATATTTTGGATGCATTAGTATATTTGCAAATTCTCCATCATTTGTTAATAAAATTAGTCCTGAAGTGTCGTAATCCAGTCTTCCCACAGGAAAGAGCCGCTGCTCGATTTCTTGAACAAAATCAGTAACAACCTTTCTCCCTTTATCATCACTAACACTAGAGATGACACCACTGGGCTTGTACAGCAAGTAATAGACAGGTTCTTCGCGATCAATCGGAACACCATTCACTTCAATTTTGTCTTTATTTGGTGTTACTTTTACTCCGAGCTCTCGAACAACCTTTCCGTTCACTGTAACTTTTCCTTCAATCATTAATTCTTCTGCTTTACGACGTGATGTTATGCCTGCTTGGGCAATCACTTTTTGTAGCCGTTCCATTTCTGCTCACCTCACGTAATATCATACTCTTCCACTTACTAATAAACAAGCTAAGAAACTTGTCTATAATAGCACAAATAAGAAAAGACTTTCTGAATAAAACGTTTCAGAAAGCCATTCATTATTATATACCAAAAACGATCGTAACAATCACGATTGAAGCAATTATGCCAACTAAATCTGCTAAAAGACCAACCTTTAATGCATCTCCCATTTTTCTGATGCCTACTGCACCAAAATAAACAGTTAGTACATACAAGGTTGTGTCAGTGCTTCCTTGCATTGTCGAGGCAAGTCGACCGATAAAGGAATCTGGCCCAAAGGTAGCAATTAAATCCGATGTCATCCCGAGAGCGCCTGTTCCAGATATTGGTCTAATTAATGCAAGAGGAACAATTTCAGACGGTACACCAAGAGCTTGTAAGGCTGGTTTTATTAGCTCAATAAAAAACTCCATCGCACCTGATGCCCGAAACACTGAGATAGCCACAAGCATTCCAACTAAATAAGGGATAATGGAAATAGCCATTCCAAATCCTTCTTTCGCTCCTTCGACAAAAGTTTCATAAGTAGGAACTCGTTTATAGGTACCATACATAAGAATAAATGCAATGAGCAATGGAATAAGCCAGATTGAAATAGCTGTAATCCATCCCATTTAGACATGTCCTTTCCGAACTCGTCTGTAATAGAAGTACCGATCGATTAAAATGGCACCGATCGTCGAACAAGTTGTTGCTAAAAGGGTCGTGCCTACAATTTCCGTTGGTGATACTGAATCGTAGCTCATTCGAATCGAGATAACCGTCGTTGGGATTAATGTAATACTTGCCGTATTTACAGCAAGTAACGTAATCATGGAACGACTAGCTGAATCTTTACCGTCATTTAACACTTTTAATTGCTCCATTGCCTTAATACCCATTGGCGTTGCGGCATTTCCTAAACCAAATATATTTGCTGTCATGTTAGAAAGAATATACCCCATGGCAGGATGACTCGGAGGCACCTCCGGAAATAATCGACTCGCGATCGGCCGAAGTAACTTTGCAAGTCCCACTAATAGACCTGCTACTTGAGCAATTCTCATTAATCCTAGCCAAAACACAAGAATGCTAATTAATCCCAAACAAATGGTAACAGCATCCTTAGCACCAGCAAAGACGGCTTCATTTATCTCTTCCATCTTGCCATTAATTCCTGCAAATATAATACCAATAACCAGCATACTAACCCAAATTTTATTTATCAACAGGCTTCACCCCGATTGTTAAAGAAAAGATATCTAGAAATCTCGACCAAAAAGACTTCTTTTCTGCAATTTCAGGCGCTTCGTAATACAATGGAATTTCAGCAATCGTTTTATCAGCAAGGGTTAACTTAACTTTTCCGACTGGTTGAGGTGGGATAAATTGTCCCTTTCTTTCTGTTGGTGGTCGGTATAAAGAGATTTCTTTTTTTACCATCTCACGTTCTGCATTCGTTAGTGGGTATTCAAAAGAATATGGTGCAAAGATGCGGTCTTTATAAAATGCATCTTTGATTTCCCTAAATGTTCCTTCCTTTATTAACGTGTCTACCTCAAATGTATTAAATGCCCAATTACATAGATTCATATGATCATGCCAATCACTGGGGGCATTTAATGTGACAACAATCAAGTCCATGTCATCCTTTTGAGCGGTGGAGACAAGCGTGCGATTTGCTCTTTTTGTATAACCGGTTTTTCCACCTGTCGAGTATTTATAAAGCTCCGTTAATAAACGATTTTTATTTTTCCAGACGCGAATTTGCTCACCTTCGACACGGTGTGTTTTTGTTGATGTGATTTCTTTATAGTGTTCATTATTCATTGCATATTTAGTTAGCAAAGCCATATCATAGGCCGTGGAATAATGCTCTTCATGATCATCAAGCCCATGAGGGTTTTGAAACATTGTCTTAGTCATACCAAGTTCTTCAGCTTTCTCATTCATCATATAAACAAAGCCTTCTAAACTACCTCCCACATGTTCAGCAATCGCAACAGCTGAATCATTTCCACTACGTAGCATTAGGCCATAAACTAAATCCTCAAGCTTTATTTTTTCATTCTCACGCAAATAGATTGAGGATCCTTCTGTCCCTGCTGCTCGTTTAGATACCGTCACGAGCTCATCCACTTTTCCTGATTCAACCGCTAATATCGCTGTCATAATTTTCGTTATGCTTGCGATTCTAAGTGGTTGGTGCTCATTTTTTCCATACAAGACTCTTCCAGACTCTTTTTCAATTAGAACAGCTGCTTGAGCGGAAACTGAGAAGTTTCGTTGCTCTGCTATTCCCTCCGAGGGCAAAGCAGTAGTGATAAGAAGGATAACTAATATAAATAGCGTAAACTTTCTAATCATCCATATCCACGTCCTGTCAGATTTTTCTTTGAATAATGCTTGGTCTCTTTATTAGCCAAGTCTATGCAGAACAATGAAAGATATGACGTTTATCGCAATTTAAAATTGGCTATACTTACATTATTTAGTAAGGAGGAACGTATGCTACTTACAGAGCTAGCTATTATTTTCGGAAGAATTATTACGATTATCCCATTGCTTCTTGTCATGACACTTGTAATGGGAAAACGCTCGATTGGGCAAGTTCCTATCTTTGATTTCCTTATCATTGTAACGTTAGCCTCGGTTACTGGTGCAGACATTGCGGACCCGTCAATTAGCCATGTCCACACTGGGTTTGCCATTGTAGCGATTGGTTTTTTTCAAAAAATTGTTGCTAAATTAGTAATTAGAGTACGCCCTTTTGGAAAATGGATTACGTTTGAACCGACAGTTGTTGTGAAAGATGGGAAGTTATTAGTAGGCAATGTAAAATCGATACGCTATTCCATCGATAACGTTCTTCAAATGTTAAGACAAAAGAATGTCTTTGATATCAATGATGTCCAACTTGCAATTATTGAAGCAAACGGAAATATTAGCGTCCTAAATAAACCTGGAAAGAACTTACCTACTATTGAGGATTTAGATTCTTATCCGATTATTATCGAGGGGATTATCCAACACGAAGTGATAAAAGACCTTGGTTTAAATATAGAAACCCTTCGCAATCGTATTGAAGACGAAGGGGTTATTCGATTTGAAGATATCTTTCTATGCACTATTAATAACAAGGATGAATTATATTTTTCCTTTTCTCGTCAAGATGAGCGGATTGAGCGCGTCCAACATTAACCGCAGTTATTACGTTTGTAAATACGGTTTCACAGTTTCTTTAACCTGCTTCATTTGCTCTGCACACCATATATATTGTTGTTTCGCCTGCTCATTATCCGTATCGAGAACAAACTGCTCTAAATCAGCTTGTACTTTTTTTAAACTTGCATCTAATTGCGGAAGCTGTGTTGGTTTCGGAACTTGAATGAGATCATCGAATAAATCGACAGTTAATTGTCCATCATCATCAACTTGAGCTAAGTAGACATTTTCAAGGGCAATATCCATTTTCCCAAGTTCTGTTTTTAACCAATTACGATTTAACCCTCTTGTAGCTAAGGATTCATCCAAGACAACACCATCCATCATAACTGTTTCAGGCTCTTTGATCGGGGCAACGATCTTCCCAAGCGTTTTTGCTGAAACAGGTTGTTGTTCTTTTTTTAATAGGACATTTAACTCACCATTTCCTTCAAGTAAAGCGAACTCAACATCAGCAAATTGAAAGGCACCTTTCGTACGAAGCTTGCGTAATAATTCATCACTCGTTACCTTCTGTTTTTTCATATTGTCTTCGAGAATCTTACCATCCTTCATTAACGGAATCCCTTTTCCAAAAATCATCGTTCGAAAACCAATACTTTTTACACTAAGAACTCCGAACAGTATAGCGACTATAGCCCATACAGCTAACGAAATAAGCAGAAACCCAATTGGAATTTCTAGTTGGATGGAACCGGCTGCTATAATGACTGTAAGTCCTGTGATAAGACCAAATTCTAAATAAGAAGACTCTCCGATAGGTTTCCGAACTAGTCCTCTGGCTATCGCACAAAGTAAGATAACACCGAAAAAACTTCGTAACGCAATCTCTACCCAACCAGGCATAAGTCTACTCCTTTCTACATAAAAAAACTAATCATTAATTTCCTTTATACTGAGGCTCTTCTTTTTCAATAAATGCGACTCGTTTTTCCATTTCAGTAATGACGGTCCTTGTTTTTAATGCAGCTTGATGGTAATCCTTATGGGTTCCCTCTTCCTTTGCTTTAAGTGCAAGTTCAGAAAGAGTAGCTTCTATCCCTTTTAACGTAATGAGTGTTCCTTTCACCTGTGATGCAACGGTCATTGTTAATCCTCCTATCCTTTAGGTCTAAAAATGAGCGATGCCAAAAAGCCGAAAATAATTGCAGCTGATATCCCTGCACTTGTTACTTCAAAAATACCAGTTACTACCCCGATTAATCCATTTGCCTCTGCCTCAGCCATTGCTCCATGCACTAATGAATTACCAAAGCTTGTAATTGGTACTGTTGCACCCGCCCCCGCAAAGTCAATAAGTGGTTCATAAAGTCCTAAGCCATCCAATATTGCACCACTGACCACTAGGGTACTCATTGTGTGTGCAGGAGTCAGCTTCATTACATCCAACATAATTTGTCCAATTACGCAAATAAGTCCACCAACGATAAATGCCCATAAAAAGGTCATTGGACTACACCTCCCGCTTCAATCGAAACAGCATGAGCAATACACGGTATAGTTTCTTGTTGCTGAAAAGAAAGGGGTGATAAAAGCGCCCCGGTCGCAACAACTAATATACGGTTTAATTCTCCTCGGTTCATTCGATTCAGTAAATGTCCGTATGTCACCGATGCCGAGCAACCAGGTCCACTCGCTCCCGCAAAAACCTGCTGACCTTCGCGATAAATCATTAATCCACAATCCTTAAATTTCTCTTTCTTTATTTTTATGCCGCTTTCTTCCAAAATTTTATGCGCAACCGGCAAGCCTATCTCTCCCAAATCTCCTGTGACAATTAAATCATAGTGATTAGTTGGAATATCCAAATCTCGAAAATGCGCTTCAATTGTATCTGCTGCAGCTGGCGCCATGGCACCGCCCATATTAAATGGATCGCCCATCCCCATATCAATGACTTTACCGATAGTTGCAGATGTCACAACAGGTCCTATTCCTTTCTGTGACAGAACCGCTGCGCCTGAAGCTGTAACCGTCCATTGGGCAGTTGGCGGTTTTTGACCTCCATATTCAGTCGGATAACGAAATTGTTTTTCTGTAGCTGTGTTATGGCTAGAAGCTGCGGTAACTACATTGTTAGCTCCACGGGCATTAATTATAAACGCCGCTAAGGCCAGTCCTTCCATTGAAGTCGAGCATGCACCAAATAACCCGAAATAAGGAATACCAAGCGTTCGTGACCCGAAACTTGAAGGGGTCATTTGATTGATTAAATCTCCTGCGAACATAAATTGAATATCTTCATTCTGCAATTCTGCTTTTTCGATAGCACGAGTAATCGATTCTTCAAGGAGTACACGCTGTGCTTTTTCAAAGGAGTCTTGTTCAAGCCAAAGATCCTTATGAAACAAATCAAAGTCATCAGCTAACATTCCTTTTGCCTCAAAAGGTCCACCGACTGTCCCCGTCGAAACGATAACAGGCTTTTTCTCAAAGGTCCATGATTGATGGCCTTGTAGCATATTAAAAACCCCCTTGAATAAATAACGTTTTAATTAATGCTATGACAAAAGCCGCCACTGTTCCAAACACAATAACCGATCCTGCTAGTTTGAAAATATTTCCTCCAACGCCAAGAACATATCCTTCTGTACGATGTTCAATCGCTGCCGCCGCAACCGAATTTGCAAATCCTGTAACAGGTACCGCTGTTCCTGCACCAGAAAATTGTGCGAATTTGTCATACACCCCAAATCCAGTAAGGAGCACGGAAAGAAAAATAAGGGTTGCGACAGTGGGATCACCTGCCGACCTTTCTGTAAAATCAAAAAAAGTATAATACATCATTTGGAGCGCTTGCCCCAAAACACAGATAAGGCCCCCGATTACAAACGCCCGAATACAATTTTTAAAAACAGGACGTTTCTTTTCGTATTTAGCTTCTAATTTTTGATAAGACTGCTGAGTTGGTGTTAAATTTTTCTTTTTATTTGATGACATGTGCGTTTTTCCACCTCCTTACCCTTTCATTTTATCTTCTAAATCTTTCACCTTATCTTTCAGCTCTTTTTCTGATATTTGATTCTTTATTAATTGTTGTTCTAGTTTTTCAAATTCCATAAAAATCTTTTTGTCTGTTGATACATGGACATTTGCTTCAGGATACCGTTTCTTAATATGGTCATGGGCTTCTTTACGAATTCCATTTAATCGAAATCGATCAAATTGTTTCACACGAGGTACTATGTAGATGTCTTTATCGTGTTGAACACCTTTTACTTCTATTACTTCATCCATTGAAAGTGTGATTTGTTTCGCTTCATCCGCTTTAGTTTGCGGTACAGTAGCCTCCTCCCCAACCTGTAGAAGACCAACATTATTATCCTGACCAACCTGACACCCTCCAGCTAAAAACGTAATTCCTATTAAGGCAAATAACGTAAACACTCGCTTCATGACCCTCACCTCTTTTATCTGTTATAGATAGAGCCGATGCATCAAACATCGACCCCTTTTCCCGTTAGGATTTATATTGAGGTTCTTCTTGCTCAATTTGTTGTAAGCGAGGCTCTAAAACATCAACAATGGTTTGCGTTTGCTGAGCCGTTTGTTGGAATAAAAGTTTCGCTTGTTGATTGTCTGTTTCCAATGAAAACGTCTCTAAACTTGCTTGTGCACTCTTTAAACCGGCAATTGTTTGTTTTACTTTGTTAACAACGGTCATTTAGTACTCCTCCTTCAATGGGATTCTTTTCTTTTTTAGAATGGAAAGAAACGTCAAAATTATGTGTTACAAATTCAGGTAAAAAACATTATAAAAACTCTTCAAAAAACAAATTCATGTTAAAATATAAAGAAATTCAAAAATTGAAAGGGGGCTTTGGTTGTGGTAGAAATAGCTTTTCTTGTGATGGTATTACTCGCGTGTTGGTTCAACATTAAATTATCAATAAGACAGAAAACCATTCTACAACTCCTTCAAAATGTAAAAACAGAGATAAATATACTTAAGACACAAACATCTTTTCTTCAAACAAAAGAAGATGCTGCACTTCTAGATGAGAAACGAAGCCATCTGTTTTTACTGGCTTATCAAATTCGTGATGCTATTCATAAGCAGGAAAAGTCGATTCATTCTTATGCGATCGAAGAAGCCCCACTAACTCATGGTTATTCAAAAGAAGAATTAGTACGCATGCTCTCTTCAAAAGAACTCCTTGCTACTCAGCGATTTTGGCAGCTTTTTAATGAATATGTTATGGTTCATTGGCTTAGCCAAGATCAAACATACAAACGAATTTTCAGAGGCCATCCTGAGGATTCCAGCTCAGAACTTGCGCAAATGAGGCTTGCATCAACTAAACTTCTTCGAGAACTAGATTTGTTACTGCAAGAAATGAGAAGCTAAAATATTTTACTTAAGATGGGTGTCACAAGGGTAAAGATGGTCTAACCTTTTGGACACCTTTTTAGCGTCGTTCAAAGGGAATACTATCCCTTTTGGAAGAGATACTTATAAGTAAGCCCCACTTGGTACAACATACTAAATAACTCGTCTAAGTAAAGGGGACTTATAGTGGATACAAATTTTTTAGCTTTAACTGTTGAGTTGTTTATGGGGTTCTTAGCTTTACTTGCTCTTACAAAGCTTCTCGGTAAAAATCAAATTACTCAGTTAACGCCTTTTGACTTTATCTCAGCACTAGTCCTCGGAGAACTTGTCGGAAATGCTATTTATGATAAAGAAATTGGCTTACCCTACGTGCTATATGCTGTTTTTTTTTGGGGAACCCTTATTTATAGCGTTGAAATGCTCACTCAGAAGTTTAGAGGTTCTAGAGCCTTTCTCGAAGGTAAGCCTTCTCTTGTGATTTCAGGTGGGAAGATACAATATGAACAACTAAAAAAGAACAAACTTGATTTAAATCAATTACAACATTTACTGCGAGAAAAAGAAGTCTTTTCGATCCGTGAAGTGGAGTACGGCGTTTTAGAAACGAATGGTTCTGTCAGTGTCTTGAGAAAGCAACCTTACGACACCCCTAGGAATCTGGACTTACACATACCTGATAGTCTGGTTAGTTTGCCCATTTTACTTATACTCGATGGTGAAGTAATCACTGAGAGCTTACATCAACTTAAGAAAACAGAAGAGTGGCTTAACGATGAATTAATTGCAAGAGGAATACCTGGAACAACCGCTGTACTTTACGCTGAATGGCGTGATGAAGATGGTTTTGAAATCCAGACATACTCTAGTTAAGAGGTGTTTTAAATGAAACAATGGATATTATTTTTATTTGTATGTTTCTTTTTAGTCGCTTGCCAAGACAAGCAACCTGAAGGAGCGAGCTTACAAGGAGGGCATCCGTCTTCTATTCAGAAAAACGTTATCGCCATTATAATCGACTCGATGACCGACGATCTTGTTCAATCAGCACAGGTTGAAGGTAAAATTCCAGCTCTAAGCTATTTAATGAAACAAGGACATTACGTGCCTGACTTTATTGCGCCTTTTCCTACAATGTCCGTGGTCATTGAAAGTACATTAATGACAGGAGCGGAACCAAACGTGCATCAAATACCAGGAATTGTTTGGTATAAAGAGGATGAAAATCGTCTGATTAACTATGGATCAACTATACCAGGGATGTGGAAACTAGGTATGGGCGATTCCCTTACTAATACCATCTACCATTTAAATAATACCCATCTTAGCGATGATACTGTAACTATCTTTGAAAAACTTCATGAAAAAGGTCATACAACAGGTGCTGTGAACACCCTTATTTACCGTGGACCGACTGATCATATAATAACAATCCCTTTTTCTGCGCATAGGGTACTAGGAGATAAGGTTTACAAGACAAAAGGACCGGATATTCTATCCTTGGGACAAGCTGTTAAACCAAAGGTCATTCAAAATAAAACATTAAGTGATACATTGTATCAAAGGTATGGCTTTCATGATAAATATTCTACCGAAGTGGTTGAACAGTTGATTTCATCGAAGGAACAGCCCCAGTTTCTTATGGTCTTTCTTCCAGATTTAGATAAGAAAATCCATAATGAAGGCCCTGATTACGTTGAAGGTTTGGGGGAAGCTGATTATTTCCTACAAAAGATTTTAAATAGTTATGATAACTGGGAGAAAGCTCTCGATGAAAATATTTTTATCGTCTTTGGAGACCATGGACAAGATAAGATACTTGCCGATAAAAATGAGGCTGCCATTGAAGTCGAACCTCTGCTAGAACCATACACTATTGCCCCTCTCTTAGATGAACCGACTAGCGCAGACTTTTTTATTGCAAACAATCACCGCATGATGTATTTGTATCAAGGTCTAATTGATAGACCTTGGAAAGAGCTGTTGCCTTCCATTCTTTCAGATACTAGACTTGACCATATTGCTTATTTAGATGGGGACGAGATGGTTATAACAAACTCTCAACTTAATCAGGAAATCAGGGTAAAAAAAGATGGAAATTGGATTGATGAATTTGGAGAGTCGTGGCAGTTACATGGAGATGTAAGTCTTGTAGACGTTGAGCTAAACCATACAAAGCAGCAAATCTACTATGGACAGTATCCTAATGTATTTAAACAGTTTTATCATGCACTTCATAGTCATTCAAGACCACTCATTGTTACGGCAAAACCTGGGCATGTACTCAAATCAGAAGCATCACCTGTTTATACGGGGGGAGGAGAACATGGTGGGTTGCATATTAATGACACAAATACTGCAATGATTATTGCAGGTACAGACAAACTACCTGCGGATCGTCGTATGGAGAGTTTTAAAGCTTATATTTTATCATTATTTAATATAGGGGAATAAGAAAAGCTACATAGTAGCCTCTGTAAAAGTAGAAACCAAAAGGCAAAACTTTAATGGCATGAAATACAACCAGGGGAGTTCTTTCCTTTAAATCTAAGAAGGTCCCAAAAGGTGTTTTCCTTTTTAGGACCTTCTTGTTTAGAAAGGCTTCCAACGTATGGTTTGAGCTTTCTGAAAGCGTTGATTAACAACGGGCCAATTAACCACATTCCACCAGTTTTTAATATAAGGTTCCCGTTCATTTTTATATTGTAAATAATAAGCGTGCTCCCATACATCAAGAACAAGTAAAGGAATCACATCTTGCTGAGATAAATTTTGATGTTTTTCGGCTTGGAGAATTTCTAAGCGATGAGAGCGAGGAGACCAGACTAAAAAAGCCCAACCTACTCCTTCGACTTCTTCTGCTGCTTTAGAGAAATGCTCTTTCATTTTTTGAAAGCTTCCAAAATCCTTATTAATTTGTGTAGCAAGTTGGCCAACTGGCTCCCCACCACCTTTTGGGCTCATGATTTCCCAGAAAATCGAATGTAAATAATGGCCAGCTCCATGAAAAGCAGCTTCTCTCTCCCAATGCTTTAACAGGTCATATTCGCCTGTTTGACGTGCTTCTTCCATCTGTCTTTCAGCTTTATTTAATCCATCCACGTAGCTTTGATGATGCTTTAAATGGTGGAGTTGCATAATTTCCTGCGCAATATAAGGTTCAAGGGCATCATATTTATAGGGAAGTGGTGGGAGGGTGTGACCTCCGATTGGGACAGCACCGTCACTTTTTCTCAAACGCTCTTCGTCGAGTTGATTCCAGACCTCATACACATTTCTAGCAAGTTGCGAAATCCTCTCTTCATTCCTCATTTCATCTTTTTGAAGTTCATTTTGTAACTCTTTAAGATGATTATCAAAGGGAGTCGTTTTTTCAATACCGACCTCTTGCACAATATGGTAGCGATGTTCATTCCAGAGCTGTTCTAGACTAAAAGCCCATTCCTTGATTGTGTGTTTCTCTTGATTCATCCGTTCTCCTCCTTATTCATACAGTCTTTTCAATATATCGAAGGAGATGTAGAAGTGTGTATGTCTATACTCGCACATCTCAAGAGATTTGCCACAAAAAAATAAGCCAAGTACTTACTTGGCTGTCTTCACAAGGGCTCGGAACAAAAACATCATTTGTAGTCTACTCGACTCCCAAATTTTCCTCAAATTGCTTAAAAAATAAATCAGCTTCATCATCTAACGATTCCTCATCAATATCCTCAGGCAACGGAGGAAGTTCATTAAGCTGTTTTAACCCAAAGTGATCTAAAAACTGTTTTGTTGTGCCGTATAAAATTGGTCTACCAGTTCCTGGCGCTCGGCCGATTTCCTTAATTAGCAGCTTTGATGAAAGAGATTGCAATGCTTTTTCTGACTTTACTCCTCGAATCTCATCAATATCAACTCGTGTAATCGGTTGTTTATAGGCAACGATTGCAAGTGTTTCTAGGGAAGCCTGGGAGAGGCCGGAATGAATCGGTGATGATGCTAATTTTTTAAAATAATCAGCGTGTTCTGCTTTTGTAGTAAACCTGAATGCGCCTGCGATTTGAACAATTTGAAGACCGCGGTGATCTTGTTCATAGTTTGCCTGCAAATCATTTATGGCTTCCAAAACAGTCACTTTTTCTAATTCAAGAATTTCTGCTACCTGCTCAATTGTCATACCTTCATCTCCGGTAACAAAGAGCAACCCTTCAATGATGGCTTTCATTTCATGTAGCTCCATTGGATAGTTCCTCCTCTGTCGCAAAAATCATAATATCCGAAAAATTCTCCTTTTGTTCACAGTGAATAACGTTTGTTTTCATCAGTTCAAGAATGGCTAAAAAAGTTACAACGACAAAACCTTTTTCTGGAACCGGAAATAATTCCTCAAAACGACATTTGCCATGAAAACGTCTGATTTCATCAATGACTTCATGCATTCTTACTTCAATTGAATATTCCTGACTTCTCACTGTTGTTGTTCGCGGTGCCTTGAGCACCTTACGCTTTATTAACTTTTGATACGCTGCGAGCATGTCAAAAAGCGACACACCATGGATTGCAATCTCACGACGGTCGTCATCACTAATAAACGGCTCTAAATCGACAGGAGGTTTGGAGTGCACCAAGCTTCGTTGTTCTTCTTTATCCTTAAGATCGTTCGCAGCTTCCTTGTATCTCCTATATTCAATAAGTCGGTACATTAGTTCATCCCGGGGATCTTCTTCTTCAGGCATCAGTTCTTCATCAAAGAGCTCATCTTGTTGTTTTGGCAAAAGCATTTTACTCTTTATTACGAGTAACGTTGCTGCCATGACTAAGTATTCACTTGCACTATCGAGCTCAAGATTTTGCATAGCGTGAACGTAGCTCATATACTGGTCTGTAATCATTGCCACAGGGATATCATATATATCTACTTCTGCTTGATTAATCAGATGGAGAAGGAGGTCAAGAGGACCTTCAAAGGCATCGAGTTTAACACTGTATGGGTTCATTCAACCACCACTAGCTCTTTTAGTTTAGATGAGATTATAACATATCTAGGAGCAAAGGGGAACATTCTTTCGATACAATTATATTCAATTCTTCTCCATTTTATCAAAAACATCCCCAACAATCTTCATAATTTACAACTCATCTTTGAAATTTAGCTCATTTGGTATGGTACACTGAAAACGGAATAATAGATGGAGGGAACACAATGTATCCAAACGCTTATCTAGATTATCTTCTCTACTTTCATGGGGAACGCGATTATTTCGAATGTCATGAAGTGTTAGAGGAACACTGGAAAAAACAACCCCGTGGTAAACGAAAGCAACACTGGGTTGGGCTTATACAATTAGCTGTGGGACTATATCATCAACGTCGTGGTAATCTGAACGGGGCAAAACGCATGTTCACCAGCGCAGCAAGAATTATTGAATTAGAACAGCGAGAAATCGCGGCTTTAGGTATTAATGCATCTCTTTTATATGAACAAATCACACAAAGAATCGAAGAAATCCAATTTATCAATTCCAGTTTTACCGACTTGAATTTGCCGATAGTTGACGAAAACTTACTTCTCTCTTGCCAGGAACGATGTAACCAATTAGGGATAGCTTGGGGGATGGAAAGTAGTTTAGAAAATGAGGAACTTGTTCATAAGCATACTAGAAGAAACCGAGAGGCCGTTATAGAAGAACGCCAGCGACAAATACAAAAGCGCCTAAAACAAGCAAAAATAACAAAAGAAGATGACTCAAGCTGTTGAGTTTCGAGTCATCTTTATAAAATCTTATCTTCTTGACACGTTTGGAAAAAACCCTTTGTTTCTTTTGTAGGTATTAATTGAAAAGAATGTTGTTCGTTTATAGCTTGAATCATTTTCTTCCCTATTCCTTCTTCACGAAAAGAAGGATTGACACAAAGATGCTGTAGCTTTGCTTCTTGTTCTTCAACCTTTATACCAATAATACCAACAAAATCATGACCTTCCTGCCATAAATAAAGCTGCCAATTCGCTTCTGTTTCATAACGTTCCATTGTCTTGATGAGCTTTTTTAATTCTTTTTCTTTGGGCATAAACGAAAGGAGCCCCATCGCTATTTTCTTATGAACTGTTTTATAAGGTAGTAGCATGTTTTTCCCCTTCTTTACCTTTATCACTTCTTTTTAGTTTATCATAATAAGGAATCGTAAAGTCAATAATATAGAACTTGACTGTTTTCACTCTACTTTCCCCTTTTACAATATGTTCATACACGTGTGAAGGTTCATCAAAAAAAAGAAGGTGCTCAGGTCATTGGACCTAGCTCCCTCATAAAAATATAGACTTTTATTTATCAAATGAACGACTTAGGTTAGCCATTTCAATTGCTGCAGTAGCTGCATCCCAGCCTTTATTACCTGCCTTCGTTCCAGCTCGTTCGACAGCTTGTTCAATTGTATCAGTTGTTAGAACACCGAAAATAACTGGTTTTCCTGATGTTAATGATAAAGAACCTACTCCTTTTGCCACTTCATTACAAACATAATCAAAATGAGGTGTTGATCCACGGATAACGGTTCCAAGCGTAATCACGGCATCATATTTACCTGAATCAACCATCTTTTTTGCCGCGAATGGAATTTCAAAAGCTCCCGGTACCCAAGCTACATCAATATCGGCTTCCTCCATACCATGACGTTTAAGTGCATCTTGTGCTCCACCCAATAACTTACTCGTAATAAATTCATTAAATCGCCCAACTACGATTCCAACCTTTAAACCTGTCGCTACTAAATGTCCTTCAAAAACTTTTCCCATTATAAATTCCTCCTTCGTATGTAAGATCTTTTAAAAAGCTCATTAAAAACGTAACATATGTCCTAATTTTGATGTTTTCGTACGTAAATAGTTTTCGTTATCTTTATTGTGAGGTAGTTGTAGTGGCACCCTCTCTACTACTTCTAGGTCATAGCCTTTTAAACCAGTGATTTTTCTGGGATTGTTTGTTAGAAGCCTCATTTGCTTAACCCCTAAATCCCGTAAGATTTGTGCACCAATCCCATAATCTCGTAAGTCTGCTGCAAAACCAAGCTTCTCATTTGCTTCAACTGTATCATAACCCTCTTCCTGAAGCTTATAGGCCTTTAACTTATTCATCAAACCAATTCCGCGACCTTCTTGGCGCATATAGAGTAAAATCCCTTTACCCTCTTTCTCGATTTGAGCCAATGCAGCATGAAGCTGTGGACCACAATCACAACGATGAGAACCAAATACGTCACCTGTTAGGCACTCAGAATGAACTCTCACTAACGTTGGTTCTCCTTCAACGATTGTGCCTTTTACCAATGCGATGCTTTCCTTATCGTCTACGATATTACTATAACCTAATGCTTGAAAGTCACCAAACTCAGTAGGGAGCTTCACCTCTACTTCTCGTTTTACGAGCTTATCTTTGCGGTGACGGTACTTAATCAAATCTTTAATTGTAATCATCTTTAAATCGTGATCATCGGCAATTTTTCGAAGCTCAGGTACTCGTGCCATCGTGCCATCTTCATTCATAATTTCACAAATGACCGCAGCAGGTTTTGAACCAGCTAATCTTGCCAAATCAACAGCTGCTTCCGTGTGACCTGCACGTCGCAAAACCCCCCCGTCTTTAGCAACAAGTGGAAACATGTGTCCTGGCCGTTTAAAATGTTGCTTTTGTGATTTCTCATCAATTAATGCCTGAACGGTATCTGCCCTTTCTTTCGCAGAGATTCCCGTTTTGTTTGTGTAATGGTCTACACTAACCGTAAACGCTGTACCATGTGGGTCTGTATTGTGGTCAACCATGGAAACTAAATCTAGCTCCTCTGCTCGATTTTCTGTAATCGGCACACAGACAAGTCCACGCCCATGCGTTACCATAAAATTAATCACATCCTGGGTAGTCTTTTCAGCGATTGCGATAAAGTCCCCTTCATTTTCACGATCCTCGTCGTCACAAGCGATAATAACCTTTCCCTGCATTAACTCATAAATCGCTTCTTCAATTGGGTCAAATATTTTTTCTGTCATCTATTTCACCATCCTTTGAACTTATTATTTATAGCCATGTTCCTCTAAAAAGCTAGAGGTTAAAGAAGAATTAGCTTTAGTAGCATCAAAGCGTCTCATGATAAATTGCTCGATGTATTTTCCAACCATGTCACATTCAATGTTAACGATATCTCCAACGTTCTTTGAACCTATAATCGTCTGCTCTATTGTGTGAGGAATAATTGAAATTGTAAAAGATTCATTATCGACTGCAAAAATCGTTAAGCTCGTTCCATCAACCGCAACAGAGCCCTTATGAATCATATACGTTCTCAACTCTTCTGATACTCCTATCCGGTAGTATACAGCATTATGTTGTGCATCTTTTGATAAGACATGCCCGGTTCCATCAACATGCCCGGATACAAAATGACCTCCAAACCGACCTTTTGCACTCATCGCACGCTCCAAGTTTACTTTCGAACCTCTACCTAGTCCTTTTAAGCTTGTAGCACGCACGGTTTCAGGCATAATATCAACCGAAAACTGTTTCGTCGTAAATGAGGTTACGGTTAAACAAACTCCGTTAACGGAAATACTATCTCCTAAATGAACGTCATCTAAGATCGATGATGCTGCGATTTTCATTACAATTGCTTCACCGCTTTGGCGAATATCATCTATGGTCCCAACTTCTTCAATAATACCAGTAAACACGATTATCCCTCCTCCTTTACTTGCGCGATTAGCTTTATATCATCGCCGACTTTCATCACATCTGTTATATCAAGCAAAAGAGCGTCATCAACTTCAAGTATCCCTTCCCCTCCAATAGCTGTAGGTGCACCTGTTCCACCGAACAGCTTCGGAGCTAAATACATAATAAGTTGGTTCACCGCTTTTTCTTTTAGGAAGCTACCGTTCACTTTAGCACCACCCTCTACGAATACGGATGTTATCCCTCGCAATCCGAGTTCTTTTAAAACCGTATCAATTGAATAGTTAAAAAGTCTAATAACGATGGCGCCTCGTGCTTCAAGATTTTTTTCGTTTTCCGTGGAAGCCTCTTCTGTTGCAAAAATCAATGTTGGAGACTCTTTATCATTGACGATGACCGCATCAAGAGGAGTACGCAGTCCTCTATCTAAAATGACGCGGATCGGATTTTTTCCACCTTGAGGCAATCGCGTTGTAAGCGATGGATTATCTGCTAAGATGGTTCCAATACCAACAAGAATTGCGTCATGGCTATGACGATAACGATGTACGTCTTCCCTCGCAGCTTCTCCGGTAATCCACTTACTTTTACCGGTTACCGTCGCCGTCTTACCATCAAGCGTTGTTGCTGATTTCATCGTTACAAATGGTCTTCCCGTTTTAATATAATGGAAAAATACATCATTTAATTTCTTCGCTTCTGATTGACAGACACCAACCTCAACCTCAAGCCCAGCATCTTTAAGCTTTTTAATGCCTCTTCCAGCAACCTCAGGATTGGGATCAACCATTGCAATAACTACCCGTTTTAATCGCTTAGCTATGATTAATTCTGCACAAGGCGGCGTTTTTCCATGATGACTGCAAGGCTCAAGTGTTACATATATCGTTGCTCCATTTGCTTTTTCTCCCGCCATTGTTAACGCTTGTACTTCTGCATGACCTTCACCAGCTTTTAAATGAGCACCCATTCCAACAATGGCTCCACCCTTGACAACGACTGACCCTACCATTGGGTTAGGTGACGTTTGCCCACGGGTACTTTCAGCTAACTGCAAGGCTAGGTTCATATACTCCACATCGTTCATGTCATCACCCTATTTTATATTCATTGGAAAATTAAACCTTAGCCGAGAAGTTCGCTCGGCTGCCGTCGCTCTTGCGACTATACAAAACCTTAGCCGAGAAGTTCACTCGGCTGCCGTCGCTCTTGCGACTATACAAAAAACCCGAAGTTTTCACTTCGGGTTGGGGTGTAATAAAAGAGTATCACGAAATAAACCGTTTAAAAATAAACAAACGGGTTGTGTGTTCCCATCTATAAAAAGGACAGACTTCTCCCTTTTTATCTTAGCTTTTCAAAAAAAAAGCTTCGATGTTCTTCTCTTCCTTCTCCCATCCAGACTTTCACTGTCGGTCCCGGACTTTCACCAGGTCCACCGCTTTTGACGAATCAAAATCGGGTCACGGACTAAGAAACCTTTTCGATAGGGCCTCATCACCGCCGGTCGGGATTTTCACCCGGCCCCGAAGGATTATGCTATGTAGTTATCAATCTTGAAATGATTGTATCCTTTTCCTCATCATTCGTCAACTAACTTGTTTTTAGTTATCGACTTCATTATTGTAAAAAATTTTTTGTTCTGGCATTATGATTTTTTGTTCAAATAATAATTGCGCTAATTGCTCCTTCATATCTTGAACAGCAACAACATAATCTTGGTCAGTAACTGTAGCAACAATTGTAAATTTATATCCAAGTGGCGTTGTATCAAGGGATGAAATACCATGTACACGGTAAGGTTCTACTACATTCCCTTCCCTGTCGCGCTTTAAATATCCTTTATGTTGTTCATTTAACCGTTCGCAAAGTTCTATTAATAAGCATTTAACTTCGCTGGGGTTTTGCCTAAAGCTGACGATTACTGCTTCAAAAATTCGTCTTGTTTCAACGTTTCCATTAATAACTTTTCGAACCTCACCATTTGAAATTGTTGTGACCATTCCATTTAACTTACGAATTTTTAAAGCACGAAACCCTAATTCTTCTACGATTCCCCCATCTAACTCATCATTGATTAGGACGAAATCCCCCTTTCGAAATTGTCCTTCAAATAAGAAAAAGAACCCATAGAGCATATCTTTAATCGCACTTTGAGCTCCAAAACCGATGACGATTCCTAGGACTCCGCCTGCAACAAGCAATTCTCTAATTTCTATAAACGGTCGTATCGCTGTGACAAGCACAACAAAAAACGCAATATAATTCGACGTTGTTTTAATGACACTTTCCAATGTTTCCTCATGTTTTCGATCAATGTAATCGGTACGTTTAAAAAACTGATGTACACTAAAACGGATAAAAATAACAAATCCATAAGTAATAACAGCCGTTATAGCTAACGTTAGTATATATTTTCGAAAGTCATCCCACTCAACTTGCACTAAGTCTTTGAAAATTTCCATCTATCTTCTTGCACCCCATTTATCATCAAAAATTAAATCAGCTAAGCACCGACGCCTTTCCCAGTTCGCTTCCTCTAAGATAGGCTTACTAGGATAATTTTCAGTATACCCGACTGACATCAACGCAATCGGATCAACATGAGGTGGAATCGCTAAAATATCCCGAATGTCATTTTTCTTATAAAAGCTAACCCAGCCCATCGCAAGACCTTCTGCACAGGCAGCCAACCACATATTTTGAATGGCGCAAGCAGTTGAAAGACTATCAGTTTCAGGAATCGAATTACGCCCTAACACATGTGAACCTCCTCGTGTTGGATCGCATGTTACACAAATCGTTAATGGTGCCTCCTTTAATCCCTCAACTTTCAAACGCAAGAAGCTTGATTCCTTTTCCCCTTCATAATGTATGGCGAGTGCTCTTCGTTCCTTATCAGCAGCCCAGGCAAGCCGTTCTTTTACCTCTTGAGACGTAATGAGAACAAAGTTCCAAGGTTGCATAAATCCAACTGAAGGACCATGATGAGCAGCTTCTAGCAATCTTTGAATGACATCTTCAGAAATAGGTGATGGTAGAAATGTTCGAACGTCTCTTCTTGTCTCAATAACTTTATAGATAGCTTCTTTCTCTTCTTTTGAAAACATCGTATCCTCCCCCAAATAGTATGACTACTTAAAAAGATACCATAGAACAATTAAGAACAAGAATTTTTTCAAAAAAAAAGATTTTGACTACATAGTCAGTTTATTTAATTGTAGAAGTTTATTTAATTGTAGCAAGTTAAAATGATATGGTATATTAGCAATATTAGTGTGAATTAAGCAATTGACTAATTAGTCAGTTCCTTTGAAATGAGGTCTTAACAATGAACGATAAACAAGAGCGTATTCTTCATTCAGCAATGAATTTGTTTGCAAATAAAGGATATCATTTTACATCAATGCAAGAGATTGCAGAGGATGTCGGAATTTCAAAAGGATCGCTCTATTTAAATTTTAAATCAAAGGAGGAACTACTACTTTCCATTATTAAACGCTACCAGGATGAAATGTTTGAAAAGCTAGCTTTTGTTTCAAAGGATACCTATTTATCACCGTTCGAAAACCTAACAAAACAAGTTTTCATTCATTTATCTCTTTTTAAGGAAAATGGAGATTTTATTAAAATTTTACTCAATGAACAACGGAATCAAAAAAGCATAAACATTCAAGATTTCATCTCACAAACACGCGCGAAAATCATATTTCGCCAAAAAAAGATGCTCTTGCAAGCCTATGGTGAAGAAATCAACCCATTTTTATGGGATTTAGTTTCTATTTTTCACGGAATTATAAGAGAGTATCAACATCAGCTTGTGTTTGAAAGAAAACCTCTTGATATACAGGAGACCGCGTCATTTATTGTTCGTCTTACTAAAATCATTACCGAGGATTTCAATGCACATCAACCAACACCGATAATAACAGCCGAAATGATGATGGAGATCGATCAACTTGGGGAGCATGAATCCTTTCATTCTCAAGAAGAAAAGCTCTCTTTCGATATCACCCAACTTATTAGAAAAATTGAACTACTTCACATACCTAATGCGGAGGAAAAGCATAATTATATTTCGTCTTTGTTACTTTTAGATGAGGAAATGAAAAGTAAACAGCCACGGAAGTTTCTTATTAATTCATTGCTAGCCTATATTCATTCAATTAAAGAGCTTGAAGAGGATGTAACAAAACTTAAAGAATTTATTGACTTAATGTCTAAAAAAAGACTTAATCATTAGAAATGAGGTTAGTAATGGAACATTTAGAACAACGTCAGAAAGTTATTATTATGATTGCTGTTATGTCAGCAATGTTCTTTGCTGCAATTAATATGACAATTGTCGGGACTTCCTTACCAAAAATCATTTCACAGATTGGAGGAATGAACTATTTTGAATGGGTGTTTACGATTTACATGCTCACCTCGACAATTACAGCAATGCTCGTGGGTCGTCTATCAGATATTTATGGTAGAAAAGTTTTTATTTTAATTGGAATTGGAATATTTATGGTTGGGGCCTTTTTATGCGGAACGTCTAATACGATTATTCAGCTTATTATCTTTAGAGGACTTCAAGGTTTCGGAGGCGGAATGATTATGTCATCAGCGTTTACAACGGTTGGCGATTTATTTTCACCTCGTGAACGGGGACGCTGGCAAGGATTATTTGCAGGTGTGTTTGGTCTTTCCAGCTTATTTGGCCCAACGCTTGGTGGGTATATCGTGGATAACTTCGATTGGCATTGGGTATTCTGGATTTTCCTACCGATTGGTTTGTTTGCCTTTCTTTTAATTTGGAAGCTTTATCCTACTCATGTTAGTAAAGGTAAACAAGCGATTGATTATCTTGGTTCAATTGTTATAACCATTATTATCATTTCATTGCTTCTTGGGTTTTCGTGGGGAGGGAGTCACTACGACTGGCTGTCATTTGAAATCATTGGGTTGTTCTCGGTGACAATTATCGGCTTGGTTATATTTATCTTTGTTGAGAAACGTGCAAAAAATCCAGTCATTCCTTTGCATTTATTTAAAAATCCAATTTTCACCCTTTCCAATATCGCTGGGTTGTTTTTGGGAATGGGGATGTTCGGCGTTATTATGTATACACCATTTTTCGTGCAAGGGGTTCTTGGCCAAACAGCAACAGTTTCAGGCCTAGTTGAAATGGCTATGACCCTGACAATGGTTGCTTTTAGTGCAATTGGTGGCCAGTGGATTACGAAAACAGGAAAATATAAGTTATTAGCGGTGCTCGGTTTAGCCATTATGTCAATAGGGCTCTTCTTACACTCACTTCTACAACCAGACTCTTCGTTATTACGAATTATCCTCCAATTAATGCTGATTGGAGTCGGACTTGGAATGGCAATGCCTGTGTTCCAAGTTGTTGTTCAAAACTCTGTAAAACATAAATATTTAGGTGTTGCTACTTCTGTAATGCAAGTTTTTCGGCAAATAGGCGGAACCATTGGAGTCGCTATAATGGGCACGATTTTAGGACAATTAATGAGAACCCGGCTGTCTGAGATTAATGCACAACCTGCTTCAACAGAAGTTCCCGATGAATTCTCTAATCGACTCTTGGAATTACAAGATCCTCAACTTCTTATGGATTTAGAACAAATCGACAAAGTACGATCAAGCTTTCCAGAAGAGATGAGAACCTTATTTGATCAATTTATTGGGCTCATGCGTGACGCTCTCAATTTCTCACTAACCGGTGTCTTTTTATTTAGTGCGATTGTGGTCGCTCTTGCCGTAGTTATTACTCTTTTCATTAAAGAAATCCCTCTTCGCACAACAAACCGTGAGGAAGAAGATGCACCAAAATAAACAATGATAGGAAATGGGTATCTGAGGCTAATCTAGCCATTCAGATACCCATTTCACCTATTTCATAAAAATCTTCGTTAAGAGTTCAGCAAAGCTTGTTGCAATGTGATATTCTTGCCAGCTGCTATCACCCGTGTCAGTGACTATCTGCTGCCAGTATACAACAGCCGGTTCTTCATTATTTCGGTAATCAAGTACTAACCATGTGTCAAAATCACCTGCTATTAAAACCATATTTGCTGGAAGGGCTGATTCTTCTAGAAAAATAGGGGACAACCCTACCCCTGCTTCCAATTCTAACTCTTGAAAGTAAGGGATCCACACCACATCTCCGTCTTCAAACGGAATATATCCATAGGTAAGAGTACCACCATTTTGTTGTTTCATTAAGTCAATATATTCATTAGGTAGCTTCACAGAGAGACTTTCCTCTATTTGAGCAATATGCTTATCCGTCAGTTTACTTCCTGGCTTGTATTCAGATGGAGAACTCCAAAATTTCGTCCCCTCATAAAATAATAAACTCATGCTTCACCTCTTTCTAATCGATGTCTTGCCATATGCTCTAACTCTTCTAGGCCATCATGGACAGAGAGTAAAACGAATAATGTAATCGTTGAAGGTGTGAAATGATGATGATATTTTTTCTTTAATTCTTTATGTATTCGTTCATGTGTATCCCAAAATAACTTGTCCAAAATACTTATCTTTTGAACATGTTCCTCTGTTAGCTGATGGCGAGAATCCTTCATGGAGTTAGAAATTGATTCGGCAATTTCTAGGAGAGACTCTCTTTCAGATGATGTGAACATTTGGACTTCTTTTGTAATCGAGAATAAATTCCCTAAATAATAATGAATTTGTTGTAAGTGTTCTAATTTCTTGTATTCGTAAAAGAAAGCCCTCATCTCTTTCGTTGTGTGCCGGTGAAATTTCCATTCATCCTTCTGATAATCACATAATTGAAAAGACTTTTTTAGTTCATTTGTTAAATGACGATGCTTTTTCTGTGACTCTTTAGAGTTCGTTTTATTTTCAAGTAGCAGTTCTTGACAACGGCGGACAAGCAAGTCCGCTGTCTCTTGATAAAGTTGGTCATTTCTCGTTTTGATTTGCTCCGAAAACCTTGCTGGAAGAATAATAATGTTCACAAGCGTTGAGACAACAAGTCCAATAATGGTTGTACTCGTTCTTTCTATAAAAGCAAGAAAATAATAATCATGAGTAACAGGAATCATCATAATTGCTGTTAACGTGGCAATTAAAGTCCCCGCTTCTAACTTTAATTTATTACATACATAAATAGTACAAACCGCTGCTAATGTATACGTCAATGGCTCATGACCAAAAAAATAAGTGAACGTCATGGAAAGACTCGCCCCAATAAGTGCTGCCGGAAAACGAACCCTTCCTTTTTTTATAGAATCGGCTGCTGTTGGTTCGATTGTCACAATGGCTATAATTGCTGCAAAGACCATCGGCAGATTTAAGAGATAACAAAGACTTGTTGTGAGTAAAACTGCAATACCTGTTTTCAAAAGCCTACCACCAAAAATTTTAAACCTTCTAACATATTTCATACCCATCACCCTAGATTAGCATAGTCATTGTCGTTCTAGAAATTGCGTTAATTCTTCTCTCATCGGCATCCCACTTTGTGCGCCTAATTTTGTAACAGCTAATGCTCCAGCCGCAACTGCAAATTGGCAAGCCTCATCGAGCTTTCGACCTTCTGATAAAGCTACAGCCAAAGCGCCGTTAAAGGAATCTCCTGCCCCTGTTGAGTCAACAAGGTCAACCGAAAAACTATCTACCTTTATCCATTGATTGTCTCTCCAAAAGGATGCACCTTTTTTCCCCATTGTTGTAATAAGTTTCTCTCGATGTTTTCCACCAGTTAGTTCTTCCAACTCTTTAGCTTCTGTTTCATTCGGTGTTATATAGGAAATTTGTTGAAGCAACGTCTCGGATAATAATTGCATTGGTGCCGGATTTAAGATGACTGGCACTTTATGCTTTGTTGCCAATTGAACCGTAACTTCAACAGCTGAAATCGGTATTTCTAGCTGGACTAACACGATATCACTTCCTGCAATCTCCTTTTCAAACTTAGTTACATACTCAGGTGTAACCTCTGTATTTGCTCCAGGTACAACAATGATGCTATTATCTCCCTCTGATACAATGATTGAAGCAATACCCGTACCCTTATCCTTTAGTGGGAAAGAGTTTGATAGCTTAACCCCTTCCTTTTCAAGGTGTTGTGTTAATAATGCACCAAACGAGTCATCCCCGACACGCCCAATGAGCGTGACTTCAGCGCCTAATCTAGCCGCCGCTACCGCTTGATTTGCTCCTTTTCCACCGGGAATCATTGAAAAGTTGTTTCCTAGAACGGTTTCGCCAACTTTTGGCCGTACCTGTGTCGTTGTTACTAAATCCATATTAATGCTTCCGACAATGGTTATTTTAGGTCTTTTCAATCGCCTTTCCCCTTTCTAAAATAAATTTACAATAACATACAGTAGCGGTAAAACTACTATTAATAATCCAGTATTAATTAACCAGCTTGAATTAGCCAAATCGACATCGAGCTTAAATAATTGAGGTGGTAATAAGGAAGTAACCGCAGGAGGCATCGATGACAAAATTAAGACCACACCCAAGACCATCCCATTATGTAAATTTCCAACACCTGCAAAGTATGCAATGGTCGTAATTGTAAGCGGGACAAAGAAAAATTTAATAGTAGAAACAATAAAGCTTTCTTTCAAATAACCACGTACCGACTTAAATTTCATTGCAAAACCGACTGGCACAACAAGTAGAAAAGAAGAGAGTGGCACAAGCACAGCGTTTAATGTTCCATAAAATTCAGGACGGTTCCAACCTGACATATTTAAACAACCACCGATTACAATAGCTGAGAAGGTTATCATAATAAATGGATCGGTCAATATTTTCATAGCAGCTGTTTTTTTCTCTTCCGTTTTTACCGTTTCTCCGTATGCTCGTGCTATCGGAAAGGCAACTGTATAATAAATCAGCTCTTCAAATAGTCGAAACAATGCAGCATAAGCTAAGCTAGCTTCTCCAAAGAACAAAAAACAAAATAAAGTGCCAAAGCTCCCTATGTTAATAAAAGCACCTGTTACAAACATGGAACCGGTTTGAGCACGGTTCATTTTTAGTGTTTTTGCTGCTGCGATGCCCAAAGCTCCACCCAACATCAACGTACAAACACCCAAAATCGGTAAATAAATCAAACTTTTATCTGTCAATTGTACAAACCAAAAAGCACCGATTAAGACAATCGGATTTAAGCCAAGTAATACGAGACGTATCGTATACTTTAACACTCGGTCAATCGGCCAAGAAGACGGTAATCGATGTGTGTCAACAAACCACCTTATGCATTTCCCTAGCGACAACCCAATAATAATAATTCCAAGCGCATACGCAAAAGTACCGATTTTAACTCTCCTCCTGTATTAATTAGATAGTTCTTCCACTAGTTTGAGGAAAGTTTATAGTTCAATCTGATTTAATAATTCTTTTAGCTTGATCATTTCATCCTTTGTCAGCGTAACCCCTTTGCCCATTTTTTCATGGTCAGGACCCCAATCTCTTAAATCAAATTTAGGCTCTCGTCCATTCCAGCTTACGAGATTTAATTCTTTACGCCATCCTTTTTGATTTTCTGAAATCATGCCAAGGCTTTCACTAATTTCATACTTTATATCTGCCACTTTAGTTCCCCCCTTATCTAACTTCTTCTCTACCTATCATACACTATTTTTCGCTTCTCATTAGAAAAAGACTAGTTTTCTACCAACTAGCCTTTGCTAATATAAGGTAATGCTTTTACACTTTTCATCATCATCATTTCACGATATGCCCGAGGTGGAAAACCTGTTTTTGCTTTGAATTTTCTTGAGAAGTAGGTTAACTCCATGCCAATATGATCAGCAATTTGAGAAACGCTTAAGTCACACATCATTAACATTTTTTCTGCTCTTTCAAACCGTTGGTGATTAATGTATTGAATCGGTGAATACCCCGTGCAATTCTTAAATACTTTTATAAAATAATTAGGATGAAAATTTAACATACTTGATAAATGTTCAACTGATAAATTTTCAGCAAGATGCTCATCAATATATTTTAAAATCGTATTTATCTTTTCAATCGATGGTGCTGAAACAAAGTTCATATCAGACCGTTTCTCCTTTATAAATATTGAGAGAAATTCTAAAAGAATGGCCTGAGCAAGAAATTCACTATAAATCTCTTCACTTTTTGAATAGTCTACGAGACTTCTAAACTTAGTAGCAAAGGCTTCTTTTTCTGTTATATGTATAAAGAGTGGCGCATCAATGAGTTGTAGTAAATGAAGCTCTCCAATTTTCGCACTAAAATGACACCAATATTTCTCAAACGTGTGATCCTTTACTGTACCGAATGATTGGGTCGTTCCTGCTGGTAGTAAAAACAAATCCCCAGGCTTTGGTTCGTAAACCCTTTCATTTATTTGAATAAATCCTTCTCCACCAGTAAAAAAGTAAAATTTATTAAAATGAGGCTTGAAATTTTTACCTGACCAAGCACTCGTGACTTTTGTATATTCTGCAATTTTTAAATCAAGACGAGTATTTCCAATATATTTCTTCCAAAAGCTTGCTTTATTAATGTCCAACTGTCATCATCTCTTTTCGTGATTGAATCTTACCATTAATATATACAATAAAAATTAAGTGATTCCTTTATTATTATAAATTAATTTTATATAAAATTGCTACTTACAAAGAGGCACTCACTCTCATTCAAAGCAACCTGGTTTCATCTCGTGGTCCCTACCTAAAACATGGACGTTTGGAACAGACACTATAAACAAAAAAAGCTAACATAGTTAGCTTTTTTGAATAACTCTTATTCTTCCCATACCTTTACTTCTTGCATGATATCACCTTGTTTAATGCGTTTTACACTATCAAGGCCTTCAATAACTTGTCCGAAGACTGTGTGCACACCATCAAGATGTGGCTGTGGGTCATGAACGACAAAGAATTGACTTCCACCAGTGTCCTTACCTGCATGAGCCATTGATAGTGCTCCTTCAACATGCTTATGTGGGTTTCCTTCTGTTTCACATTTAATTGTGTAACCAGGACCACCTGTTCCGTTTCCTACTGGACATCCCCCTTGAGCAACAAACCCTGGAATGACCCGATGAAACGTTAAGCCATTGTAATACCCTTCATTCGCAAGTTTCTCGAAATTCTCAACGGTTTTTGGAGCTACCTCAGGAAAAAACTCGATAACAAGTTTTTCCCCATTTTCAAAAGAAATACTACCTTTTTTCATATGTAAAACCTCCATTCGAAATCATACGCTTTATTTTACACCATTCTGCTCATAAAGTGAAATCATGTCCCATATAAAATGATAAGAAAAACGTCTGACCACCAAATCTTATTACATTGGTCAATTTTCTGTCAACTATCTAAGTTATAAACGACCAAAAGAAGGTGTCCGAAAAGAAACTCTTCTCAGACACCCCTGAACGAATGTAATTACACTTCTGAATTATTGATTTACCTTTTTTACCAATGGAACATCAAGGCGTACCAGGTCTTCATAGCGTTCCCGCTTAACAACCAAGTGTGCTTCACCGTCTTCAACAAACACGATCGCAGGACGCGGAATACGGTTATAGTTATTTGCCATCGCATAGCCGTATGCACCTGTACAGAAGACTGCTAGAATGTCTTTATGCTTAGCCTTTGGCAAAGGTAAATCCCAAATAAGCATATCGCCACTTTCACAACATTTCCCTGCAATCGAGAACGTTTCGGTTGCCTGTTCATTTGCTCGATTTGCTAAAATCCCTTCATATTCTGCTTGATATAATGACGGCCGTAAATTATCACTCATGCCCCCATCTACAGCTAAGTAATGACGAACATTTGGAATATCTTTATTTGATCCAATTGTATAAAGTGTTGTACCCGCATCTCCTACTAAAGAGCGCCCAGGCTCAATCCAGATTTCTGGCATTGTCATTTCATAAGCTGCAGCCTTCTCCTTAACAACCTGAACCATTTTCTTTACATACTCCCCTACCGGAAGTGGCGTATCCCCATCAATATAACGAATCCCAAAACCTCCACCAAGGTTAATTACTTTCGGAGAAAAGCTAAGCTTGTTACGCCATTCAAGAACATACTCAAAAATTTTCTCAACAGCCATGACAAAGCCAGTCGTTTCAAAAATTTGGGAACCGATATGACTATGAATCCCAAGCAGTTCAATATGAGTATCTGCCAACGCACGTCTGATTGCCTCATTTACTTGACCACTCGTCAAATCAAAGCCAAACTTTGAATCCTCTTGTCCTGTTGAAATATAATCATGAGTATGAGCTTCAACTCCAGGAGTAATACGTAGAAGGATATCCATTTTCTTATTCTTAACTCCGCAAATTCGACCAAGCTCTTGTAACTCATAGAAGTTATCAACAACGATACAGCCAATCCCGGCATCAACGGCCATTTCAAGCTCTTCTAAACTCTTATTGTTTCCGTGAAAATGAATTTTTCCCATTGGTACACCGGCCTGTATTGCCGTGTACAGCTCGCCACCAGAGACAACATCAAGGCTTAAACCAAGTTCATTCGCTAGCTGAAACATCGCAACACAACTAAATGCCTTGCTCGCATATGCTACTTGGTAAGGGACTTGCTCCTCTTCAAAGGCTTGTCGAAATTGCTGTGCTCTCTCTTTTATTAAAGACACATCATAAACAAATAACGGGGTCCCAAATTCACTAGCAAGCGAAGTTGTATCTACTCCGCCAATTTCCAAGTGATCATTTTCATTTATTTGACTTGTTCCATGCAAAAACATTAGAGTCATCTCTCCTTTTCCATTCTCACTATCAAGAAAAGCTGCATGGGAAAGCAGCTTTATCCAATCTCTATTAAAAAAACAGCTAATGTCGTTACACTAGCTGCAGCAAATTCGCGCAAGGGTAACCTCATCGGAAAGAATAGTCCTCCACTGACCTCTGCCAGTGACAGTTCGTTCCTTCTTCAGCAACGACCCAGCATCCGTTGTGTGAGAGCAACCAGAAATGCTTCGGCAAATTGACCTTTCCATTTTGTTCCTAGCTCCCCCAGCTCCCAAAATGTACTGATTCGTTTTGCACCTCTACCCCATTTTACATGAGGGTTGTATAATTATCGTTTATTACTTTACCATAATCTCACCCAAGCTTCAACAGTAAAAGCCATCGCTACATTAAGCGATGGCTGGGGGTTTTACTCAGGTTGCCTAATAGGGTCCTGTGGGTCAACAATACTCGGTCGCCATCTCACTGAAGGAACCGTTGAGCGTATAAGGATTTGCCACATAGCGGGTGGATCAAAAGGTAAAAACGGCCATAAATATGGTTTGTTAAATGCCTTTATCGAAGTAAGCAAAATAAAGAATAAGGTTAACCCTAAGATAAAACCAGGTGCTTTAAATGTAGCCACCACCACCAACAACAGAAGTCTAATTACCCTTAATCCTACCCCCAGTTCATAACTTGGGGTGGCAAACATTCCAATCGCACCAAGAGCCACATACAATATAACCTCTGGAGTGACATAGCCAACTTGAATCGCAATTTCCCCAATTAATAGTGCAGCGACTAAGCCGAGAGCTGTTGCTAGAGGAGATGGTGTATGAATGGCCGCCATCCTCAATAATTCGATTCCTACCTCTGCAAATAAAATTTGTAAAAACACGGGTATATTGGTTGTTTCTTCCGGACCAATAAAATCAAGACCTGCAGGTAGTAATGTTGGTTGCATGACGAGAAGTAACCAAAAAGGTAGGATGAGTAACGAAAATAATATTCCTAGAAATCTGATCCAACGAATAAACGTACCAATCGCAGGCGCTTGACGATACTCCTCTGCATGTTGAACATGATGAAAAATCGTTGTTGGTGCAATAATCACACTTGGGGATGTATCAACCATTATTAATATATGTCCCTCTAAGAGGTGCGTGGCGGCAACGTCTGGTCGCTCTGTATAACGTACGAGAGGAAGCGGGTTCGCTCTTTGTTTCACGACATATTCTTCAACAATTTTATCCGCCATCGTTAAACCATCTATGTGTATGGAGTCTAATTCTTTTTTTATAACTTCGACAAGATCAGGATCTGCTATGCCCTCAATATAAGCAATACAAATATCTGTTTTGGAACGTTCTCCGACTTTTATGATTTCATGCCTCAAACGCTCATCACGTATGCGACGACGAGTTAAGGCTGTATTTAAAATAATGTTTTCCGTATAGCCATCCCGTGCTCCACGAACCACACGCTCTGTATCCGGTTCCTCTGGTCCTCTACCAGGATAACTTCTCACATCAACAACAAAGGCTTCATTCTCACCATCAACTAAAATAAATACAAGCCCAGAAAGCATTTCCGTGATAGCTTTATTCATATCATCAGTTGTTTCAACCTGAACATTAACTAGATGATTTTCAATTGTTTGCCTTGTATTTAAAGAAGATGTTTTTCCTACACGACCATGTAAATTTAATAATTCTCTGATGAGATCAATAATATATTTATCATCACATAAACCATTTACAAAATATATTTGAACCTCATGGTCAAGTATTTTTAACTTGCGTACACCAACATCAAATGACGTTCCAAAACCAAGTCTTTTTTTGATTCGCTCTTCATTTTCTATGATATCACGAGAAAAGGGTTCTTTAGTTTCCTTGTACATGGTATCTACTCCTTTCTAATATAAGCTCTATTGCCTTTTTGGTAATTGGCGCCCCTTTCTTCAGAGTATCAAGACCTGCCATTTTTCCAATATCACCGACCCCTACCACAAAAGGGAGATTTAGTTCATCTAAAATATAAACAGTATCTCCATTTATTCTGCCAATTTCCAAATCAGGTAATCCGCTCTTATCTACTCCAAATTCTGTTAAATGTCCATATCGGTCAAGACTAATATCAACATGAGTCCACTCCGTCGAATGGGTTGATGAAGCAACCGCAATCGCTCCGATTACTTCAATATCAGCATGTTCAGCGACATATCTCATGGCCATTTCACCAGTTCCTTCATTTCTAGATCCGCAGTCATCAAACATAACAAGGACGGGATCATAAGGAGTCTTAAGAATAAGAGAAACAATTTCTTCACCATTTAATTGTGTAGGATTTCCCCAAGATTGCGTAATACAACGTCCTCCAATTTCTTTTGCAGCATGTTCGACCGCTTTTTTAGCAGACTCGTCACCATCTGTCACGAGAATGACCTTCCGTTTAGTCATCACACCTTTCACCCCTTTGGTTTAAAAAATAATGCGACTAAAAAACTAAATAAAATCGTCGAAGAAATCCCAACGGAGGTAACCTCAAATACCCCCATACCCACTCCTAAAAAACCAAAGCGTTCTCCTTCTGCTATTGCCCCGTGAACGAGAGAATGTCCAAAACTCGTAATCGGAACAGTTGCCCCAGCGCCTGCAAAATCAATGAGTCGGTCATATAAATGAAAACCATCAAGCAAAGCCCCAGCAACAACTAAAGTACTAAGAGTATGGGTTGGTGAGAGTTTGCCAAGATCTAGTAGTAATTGACCAACAATACAAATTGCTCCACCGACAACAAACGCAATGATGTAATCCATTCGCTAACCTCCTGCTTCGAAACTTACCGCGTGAGCAATACAAGGAATCGATTCTTTTTGTTGGATCATTAGTGGGCTAAGAAGAGCGCCGGTCGCTACGACAAGTAACTTTTTAATTTTCCCTTGCTCCATTTCCTTCATTAAATGTCCGTATGTAACAACGGCTGAACATGCAGGTCCACTACCTCCCGAAAATACAGGCTGATTTGGGTGGTAGAGCATTACCCCGCAATCCTCATAATTATTTTTAAACACAATCCCCTTCTCTTGAAGAAGCTTACGAACAATTCCACTTCCTACTCGAGACAAGTCTCCTGTCACAATAAAATCGTAATACATGGCATCACGACCGGTCTCATTTAAATGAGCCTGTATCGTTTGAGCCGCGGCTGGAGCCATTGCCTCGCCCATCTGAAAAGGGTTTGAGATGCCCATATCAACCACTTTTCCTATTGTCGCTTCATTTATAGCTACTTTAGCAGGGGATGTGCCAATTAATATTGAACCAGCACCTGTAACTGTATAGGTAGAAGAATCAGGTCGTTGTCCTCCAAATTCGGTTGGATATCTAAATTGCCTCTCAGCCGTTGCATTATGACTACTCGTTGCTGCTAGAACCAAATCACCGTAGCCTCCGTCAATCATCATCGCCCCGAGAGCTAACGTTTCCATTGATGTAGCGCACGCTGAAAACATCCCTAAAAATGGCACTTCCATCGCCCGTGCAACATAATTCGAAGTCACCGTTTGATTAAGTAAATCACCAGCTAAGAAAAAATCAATATCGTTCCTTTGCCGCTTTTTCTTTTTTAAGCAAATTTCAATCGAATCCATCATAAGCCTTCTTTCAGCAAGCTCCCAATTATCTTCACCACAATAAAGATTGTCATAGACTTGATCAAAACTATTAGATAATGGTCCTTTAGATTCAAGTGGGCCAACGACCGTACCAGTCGCTTGAACATAAACAGGATTCGAAAATTTCCATGTTTGTTTACCTAATCGCTTCACCGCTATGCCCCCTACTGAATTATCATTTTAATTAACAACCGAGTTAAACTTACAAGATAAGCAGATAGAACACCAAAAGCAATAACAGCCCCCGTTAATTTAAACATATTTGCACCAATCCCAAACACAAGCCCCTCACTGCGGTGCTCTAAAGCTGCACTAGTCATCGCATTCGAAAATCCCGTGACAGGGACAAGAGAGCCAGCTCCGGCAAACTGACCGATCCGGTCGTATACACCAAATCCAGTTAATAGAGCTGCGATTAAGATAAGCGTAGCCAGAGTTGGACTCATTGCTTCTTTTTGTGACATTGGAAAATACGTTATATAAAAATTATTAATAAATTGTCCAATTGCACAAATGGCACCCCCAACTAAAAACGCTTTTAAACAATTTTTCACAACATGACGTTTTGGTTGGTAAAGTCCGATGTTTTTTTGATATTGTTTTTGCTCATCTGTCAGCACACTCCCAAGCCTCCTTAGTCAACAAAATAAAGCCATTGAAACAGGGACCCTATTATCTTTCCAAAAACAATGGCCATCAACAAGGTAATCATACGCTCTGCAATACCTACTCTTTTTGCAAGTATAGGCAACACATTTAAAACCTCTGTTAGCGCAGCTGCAAGCATTCCTATAAACATCCCCGCAGCTAAACCAATCGGAATGGTGAGTAATGCAGACCATTTCAATTCATAGTTATAGAAGCTTGACCACGTACCAAATTGCACTCCGATAATAAGCGCCCATTCATAGAAATGAATATATCGCTGTGTTCGTGTAAGTTGCGTCAACCTTGGAACGATACCTAACATTGTTAAAAATGCAACAAGTCCACTACCTACAGCTAGCCCTCCACTTAGCCCAAGAAATATCACAAAGAGTGATTCAATCACCATCTACTTTTTTAAAGCTCTCTTTGTTTTCATGAAGGCTGACATACTGATCAATATTCTGCTGGTAATTAAACATTTCTAACTCAAGTGGACTTGGCTCCTCATTAATTCTTTTTCTAAATAGATGATTAAAAAATAAAATCATCCCTAAGCCCAGGCCAATTGAATACGGCACTTGAAGCATTAGTGGTTTTGCAAATTCATTTCCTGTAATCATCTGAAAAATGCGCATGTGAACGGCTTGCATGCTAACATCTTCATGAAAATTCATAATCGCTAACCCTGCCCCAATAAATAGCAAAAACCAGACAAAGGCCACATACACAGGCCCCATACGGTGTTTTTTGGCTTCTACTCTAATGATGGTTTGAGGTGGTCCGACCGTTTGAATATCTAAAGTAGGTTGAAATAAACGAATGATCGCAATTACCGTCATGACATCCACGATAATGACATTGTTATCCTTTGGAGTAATGTCATGAAGAACTGCCTCTGTAATACGATCACGTATTGAATCATCAGCAATCACTTGTGCCACATCACCAATAAGAATACGTTGTCCATTTTTTGCTGTGACTCTATGTCTCAATCGAATGTACATGACCTCATCTGGCACGTTCTTCGCCACCTTTCGTGAGTCTCATTACGATGTAGTATGGTTGATATTGGTCAATTTCATTCAAGCTTTACTATTTCACTGTATAAAAAAAGAACTCAGGCTAGGCAAGAGTTCTTTAACCAAATATATGACTAATATAAAGCATAATAATTAAACCGATAATAAAAGAATAGGTGGATTCTCTTTCAAAGCCGTGTCCATGACTTTCAGGAATTAACTCCTTGTAGACGATAAACATCATCGCACCTGCTGCAAAAGCAAGACCGTAGCCAATAAGCGGTTCCACATAGCTTGCCGCAAAAAATCCTATGACCGCTGCCACAACTTCAACAAGAGCCGTTAAGGAGACAATGAAAAATGATTTTAATTTGCTGACATTCGAATTAATTAGGAAAACAGCGAGAATTAGCCCTTCTGGCATATTCTGAGCTCCAATAGCAATCGCGACAATTGGACCAAGGTTCTCATTTTGACTTGCATAACTAAACCCCATACTCATTCCCTCTGGAATATTATGAATAAATAAAGCGATAATAACCAATAATGATTTCGAGTCAAAATATGCAATTCCAGACTCATTTTCAACATCAATATGCGGAATATTTTTTTCAATTATATCTAAGACGATGACCCCAATTAATAATCCAATCGTTAACACTAGGATCCCTGACTCTGCTAGTGCTTGTGGCATCAAACCAAACGTTGAGGCGGAAACCATAATGCCTGCGGTAAATGCCACTAAAATATCCTTCCATTTTTCTGATAATTCTTTAACTAGAAATAGGGGAACAGCCCCTATAACTGTAGCCATTGCTGCAAGAAAACTACCTACTAATGCTTCCGTCATTATCATTACCCCTCAAAGATTTTGCTTTATAAATAAATCATCATGGATTGAAGTTAGATTAAATCTATTCTAAAGTCAATATTATTTTATGTCTAAGACGACAGATTCATTATTAAATTAGTGATTTTTAATAAAAAAAACAGTCCAGTTTATCACTGGACTGTGATGGTGCAATTATTGCTCTTCCATTTCCTGCTTCATATGTTCGAGAATCTTCTTTTCAAGTCGGGATACTTGTACTTGTGAAATTCCCAGTCGAGTGGCCACCTCAGATTGGGTTTGATCCTTATAGTAACGCAAGTAAACGATTAGGCGTTCTCGCTCATCCAAATCACGAATCGCTTCTTTTAAAGCAATTTTATCAAACCATTTTGTTTCTGTTTGATCCGCTATTTGGTCAAGGAGCGTAATCGGATCACCATCATTTTCATAGACTGTTTCGTGAATAGAAGACAATGAACGACTGGCCTCTCCGGCAAATACAACTTCTTCAGGAGTAATCTCCAGTTGTTCGGCTAGCTCATTAATGGTCGGAACACGTCCTAATGATTTCGTTAAATCATCTTTCATTTTACGAATCTTATTTCCTAGCTCTTTAATCGAGCGACTTACCTTCACTGTGCCATCATCTCGGAGGAATCGCTGGATTTCACCGATAATCATTGGGACTGCATATGTTGAAAATTTGACATCGTAAGTCAAATCAAACTTATCAACTGATTTAATTAGTCCAATACAGCCAATTTGGAATAAATCATCCGCTTCATAGCCTCGATTCATAAAACGTTGAACCACCGACCAAACTAGGCGTGTGTTTCGATTTACGATTAAATCCCTAGCTTCCATATCACCTGTTTGACTTCTAGCTATTAATTCTTTCACTTCACGATCGGAAAAATGGGCTTTTTTCCTTTGAGTTCCTGGTTTAACCTCTACATCCATATAGGCAGAACCCCTTAATTACAAATCGCTTTGTTATTTGTTAGGTGTTTTTTTAAATACACCGTCGTTCCAATCATCGGCTCAGAGATCACTTTAATCTCATCCATGAAATTCTCCATAATCGTAAAGCCCATTCCCGAACGTTCAAGTTCAGGTTTTGTTGTATAGAGAGGTTGGCGAGCCTCTTCGATATCGGAAATTCCCATTCCTTCATCACGGATGGTTAATTCAATAATTCCCTCTGTAATGGTTACATGGATATACACCATACCATCAGGCTTGTTATGGTATCCATGAATAATTGAGTTCGTCACCGCTTCTGAGACGACGGTTTTGATTTCTGTCATTTCATCCATAGTTGGGTCTAACTGAGCAATAAATGATCCTACTGTTACACGAGCAAATGATTCATTCTGACTTAATGCTGTAAATTTTAAATCCATCATATTTTGCATGTTAGGCCACCCCCAACGTTTGCAGAGCGAATTGTTCACTTTCCTCTAACCGAATAATTTTAAACAATCCTGACATTTCAAATAATCGTTTAACAGCAGGAGAAATAGCACATACAACCATCTCCCCTCCGTTTCCTTTTATCTGCTTATATCTTCCTAATATCACACCTAGACCAGAACTATCCATAAACGATAACTGCTCTAGATTTAGCAAAATATGCAAAATATCAGCATCTGCAAGATGGGCTTCAATTTTTCCTCTAAGCTCTTCAGCGGTGTGGTGGTCTAATTCACCCTCTAAACGAACGAGCAATACACTTCCTTTTCGCTCTAAATCGATGAGTAAACTCACATTCTTCACTCCCTCTAGGTAAGTTTCACAGGTTCCCCTGCTTTTCTTGATAGAGAGAGTTTCGCCTTTTAGCTGTGAGTTCCCTGCCCGGTGACAAAACTAGTGCTCTTTCTCAAAATGTAGCGTTCTTTCGTTATGCGGCTCCTCCAAAATTCGATAATACTCGTTTAAATAATTTCCACCAAGAAGCATCAAACACATCTTCACTAGCGACTAAAGCTGTTTCACTTAAAATTTTACCTTCACGTTCAACAAAGAGTGTACCCAGACGATCCCCTTTTTTAATTGGAGCTTTCACCTCTTGGTCAATTTCAAGACGTTCAGCGACATCATCAATGTTGACACCTTTTTTTGTTAAGATAGAAACAGACTCAGCGGTTGCCACTGGAACTTTATTTTGCTCCCCTTTGCTTACTTTCACATCTGCTAAAATATGATCGCGTTCGTACAACTTATGTGTCATAAATTGGCTAAATGAATAATCAAGCATGCTTGTGATTTGAGCATTTCTTTCCTTCGGTGAAGGCGCCCCCATAATTACAGAAATGACACGCATTCCATTTTTCTCTGCTGTAGCTGTTAAACAGTACATCGCCTCACGAGTAAAGCCGGTTTTCAATCCATCTACACCAGGGTAAAACTTAACGAGCTTGTTTGTATTAACTAGCCAAAATTTCTTATCGGTGTCTTCCCGGAGATAGTCTTCGTAAATGCCAGTAAATTTTGTGATATCTTCATATTTTAATAATTCCTTTGAGATCATCGCTAAATCATAGGCTGTTGTATAATGATTTTCTGCTGGCAAGCCATTCGAATTCACAAAATTCGTATTTTCTAATCCGAGCTCCTTGGCTTTTTCATTCATCATTTCTACAAATTCTTCTTCCGTGCCAGCAATATGTTCAGCCATGGCAACTGATGCATCATTGCCTGAGGCGACTGCTATCGCTTTTAACATTTCAGTTACGGTCATTTCTTCACCAGGCTCCAAAAATATTTGGGAACCTCCCATCGAAGCAGCGAATTCACTTGTACGGATTTTGTCTTCATAAGTAAGCGATCCATTATCGATCGCCTCCATAATTAGAAGCATCGTCATAATTTTCGTCATACTTGCGGGCGGTAGCTTTTCGTGACTATTTTTATTAAATATAACTTCACCCGTATCCCGCTCAATGACGATTGCCGATGATGCCTTTTCCGCTAATTTTGCTTGATTTGCTTGCTTTTCCTCTGCACTAACAAATGGTGTCATTAAACTCATAACAAGTAGTGCACTTAGTAAACTGGATAGAACTCTCATCTCCATCCGACCTCCATCTCATTATAGTCGTTCCTAGGGACGTAAGAGAAAAACGTCACATAAGTATGCTACCTACCATTTTTTCCAAACATTTCTTTTTTATACATTAAAATAAACAGAAAAAGAGGTTGCCTTTAAAGATTGATTTTCTAACCTTTTGGGGCAACCCCTAATCATTTAAAATATTCGTTTTATTAGCAAACCGCGATCTCATCTGGCACGTGAACCTCTGTTGCGATACTTCCATCTGTTTGTTTCATATGTTTAACAGATATTGGACCGAACGGTGTAGGAAACGTTCCTTCTACCCACTCTAAATCACCAAGGTGCGGCGAAATGCGAACCTTTCTACAACCAGATTCAAGGATTTCAATTCCTAATACATAGCGAGACAACCATGCTGTAGGACCAGAAGCCCAACCATGGCAAAAGCTGTGTCGATACCCGACGTAGCAGTAGTCCCCGTATTGACCATGAACATCTACTTTTCCTTCTGGTGTTAATTCATCAATGCTCGCTGCATTCTTTAACCAAGAAATATCAAAATCCTCCCAAAACGTTGTGGCTCCAAGACGTAACATGCCGCCCCAGTATTCACGAATGCTATCTAGACCAGATTGAATATCTCCAGCCTCTGCCTGAGCCATAAGCATATAGTATCCATAGAAAGTGGAAAAATCCTTTACACCATCGACGCTAATAACACTAGAACTAGCTTCCTCAGCAGACATAAGTCCAGCCAATGCTAGCAAAGCTGCAGCCTGTTTACTATTTGCATGGTTAGGGATATTTGAACGCAGCCTTTTTTCTGCTTTGTTGCACTGTTGAATTGTTTCTTTTTCCTCTAATACCGTACAAAGCTTCGCACCATTCATCATCGCTAATGTAAACAAAGCATGAATTCCTGCAAGAACTCCTTCTTTATTCGAGCTAGACGGCCAATCTAAAAAAGGATTAGGAGCGGTAACATTTCCTTTCTCATCAATGTAATCAGCTAACTGCTTCAACAACCCAATTAAATACTCTCTTTGTTCTCTCAAATATTCAAGGTCTCCATACTGCATGTACCAATCATGGTGAATGATTATCCACCAAATCGAATAGCTTGGAAACGTATTCATCCAAATCGGCAGGGGAGAACAATCTCTCACAAAATCAAGGCTTTCCTTCACAATATCGTGATTTCCAAATACCGCTTGAATCGTTGACGTTTCAGGATGCATATCACCAATCCAAACCAATCGATCCCGCTTGATACCATCCCATAAATAATCCTGCATATTTAAATGAACCGTATAGGCACCCGTTTCCCAAACTTGATTAAGAACAGGGTCACTACTATGAAAACTTCCTATATATTTCAAATCACGATGAAGAAAGACTGCACGAACACTTTTCAATTCGATATAGTTCCCTTCATCAAGCAGGTCTATCCGAACAAAACGAAACCCTGTATTTCCAATTTCCGTCGAACCAAGTCTACTGACTTCGATGACTTGATCACGCATGGCATGGTCATTCGTTGCCGTATTGTTACTACCAACCTCGCTCATCGCTTCCATTGCAGACTCCCCGAAGCGCACACGAATTTTTGCGGAGCGAGGAACAATGCCACATTCCCATACGGCTATTTGTACGCCACCATAAATCTCGACTCCATAATCGAGTAGAATACTAGCTTCTTCGCCTCTGTTTCGTAGAACACAAGCATTGTCTGCAGAGAGAGTAACTTGCCCATCACAGTTCTCTAATAAAGCTTGAGGATTTTCAACGACTGATTTTTTATTGTTTGAGGTCCAAAGTATTTTTACAGGTGACACATATTCACGCACCCGCGAATCTTTCACACTATTTTTCTGGATGACTTTTATCATTTTTTCACCTTCTCTTTTATGATGATAAAATCGATATTTCAGCTCTCTTGTTTATCCTTTTACGGAACCTGCAGTAATTCCTGCAATAATATACCGTTGAAGAAAAAAGTACATGAGTAAAACTGGTAAAATACCAATAAAGATTATCGGAAACATATGCTCCCAACTATTCGAATATCGGCCAATGAAAGAATAGATTGCCACTTGAACAGTACGTAACTCTTCGGTGTTTAAAAAGACAACAGGTAAAAAGAAATCATTCCAAACAGCTAGGACTTGGATAATAACTGCTGTCATTGTAACAGGCTTAATTAACGGTATGATTTGAAAACAGTTTTCCCTACAAAATGGAATGATTAATGATGATAATACGTTTTCTTATTTATCATTTGAGCAATTTCAATCAACCTTTCTGAACATTGATATGATTACTCAGAAATTGACAGATATTGCTTTAACTCTTATTGAAGTAAGTAACCAAAAAAAAAGACAAATCTAATTTCTATGTGATAGAAAAAGTAAAAACTTTTATTCATCAAAATATTAATAAAAACCTTACATTACTTTCAGCAGCCGAACACATAAGTATGAACCCTAATTATTTAAGTGTATTATTTAAGCAAACAACTGGTCAAAATTTTATTAATTATGTAATTAATCAGAGAATGGAACTTGCGAAACAACTTTTAATGGAGGATAACTTAAAACTATATGAAATTACAGAAGAGGTTGGTTATCAAAGTTCTAAACATTTTACCAAACTATTCAAAAAAACAGTCGGAATGTTACCATCAGATTTTAGGCGTTCTAAAACAATAGAACATTGAGAAGTCGTCATTCAATAATTAATTAACTATTGAGTGACGACTTCAACCTGTGAAGCTTTTAGTTCTTAGCCGTCTATCCCTCACAATTTTCCTCCCGTTCCGGAAATCACAATAAGAATATAAGCACAGAAACCAAGAAAGATAGCCGATTCCACTACTCCTCCTGTTTTTGTATACAGCGGTAGACGAATTTTCACCGAAAAAGGATAAAATAATTGAACGCCTCTTGTCGTAGCCATATCTAATACAATATGACTTAGAAGTCCAACGAGCAGACCATCACGAATTAGCATAGCCTGAGGAAATACAATATGTACAAATAACGTTAGTAACGCAACAAAGAGAAGACTATGTGTTAATGTACGATGGCCAAACAACATCGAAACAAAATAGGAAAGAATCGGAATCCTCCTTCCAATTTTTGAGCGTCTATGGCAAATATCCGGTAATAAAGAACCACCAATTCCTGCAAGATAAAATAATGGAGACCCCGTATATGTGGTTAGCACCGTATCTACGAGTAGGCATGCGGAAAGTCCACCTGCAATATGTGTTTTACCAGTCAAATTCTCAACCCCTCATATGCTAGTGGAAAACTTTAATATTCTACCACAATCTCCCGCTTTAGAAAACCAGTTTCCTGATTTAGACAAAAAGATCATCCTATCTAGGTACTTAGGCACGATGGTTTACTGCTACTCGGAATTAAGGCTTTGTAGCTGGTAAGTTGTTCCTTTGTTGTACTTGAGTCAGTAATCATCCAATCAACCGATGCTAATGATGATATATGTGCAAATGAATTGATTTCAAATTTCGAATGGTCAGCTAGCAAGAAGACTTGATCAGAAATGTCAATTGCTCTCTTCTTAAACATCGCTTGCTGTTCATTCGACTCACTAATCCCTCGTTTTGAATGAATACCGTGACAAGAAAGAAATGCTTTATTTAGGTGATACTGCATCAGTCCTTGTTCTGCTAATGGACCAACAAATGATAAAGATTTTGCGAGCAACGTCCCTCCCGTGGTCATGACTGTAATGTGTTCTCGCTTTGATAACTCCATTACAACTTTCATCGAATTCGTTAACACAGTTAACGGAATATCAGGTATGATTTTTGCCATATACCACGCAGTCGAACTGGCATCAAGCATAATACAGTCATGAGAACAGATGAACTTTACCGCTTCTTTAGCAACTTCTTCTTTTTCTTTTATATTTATAATTTCACGTTCAAAAAAAGGGGATTCTACTTGTGCGGGAATACGTACTGCTCCGCCGTGACTACGATTTAACTTGCTTTCACCTTCTAGTTTTTCTAAATCTCTTCGAATCGTCTCTTCTGTTAATTTAAAATACTTGCTTAAGTCAGAGACACGAATACTATCTTTCTCATTTACTATTTCAACAATTTTTTTGTGTCTCTCTGAAACAAGCAATATGTCCACTCCCCTTTATAACAGGCTTTCTCAACCTACTTTACAAATTGCTAAAATGTCTGTTCAAAAAAAGAGTGTTTTTTCCGTTATTGTACAGACCAAGCCGTAATGAGCGTGTATCGAATGAATTAAAACTCACTATATATGAGGCTCTCATCGCTTGGCGTTCGGGGTGCGGCGTCTTTGCCACTCTTTTGACTATATTTTTGTCTCTATAAAGAAAGGGGTCAGACTCAGTTGAGTCTAACCCCCGTTTCGATGTAATTAACGAGTAAATGCAGCAGGTACTCCACCATCAACAGTAATCATACATCCTGTTGTTCTATCTGATTTGTCAGATGCAAAGAATGCAATTGACTCTGCAATATCTGCTGGATAAATATTAACAAGTAACGTTGTACGCTTACGATAATGCTCTTCTAGTTGGTCTGGATCGATACCGTATGCCGCAGCACGTTCTTCACGCCATCTAGAACCCCAAATTGCAGAACCTTGAAGGACAGCATCAGGAAGTACAGAGTTAACACGGATACCAAATTCCCCACCCTCAGAAGCAATACATCTAGCAAGATGTGTTTCAAGCGCTTTGACTGAGCTGTAAGCTGAAGCATTTTTCCCAGCATAAACAGAGTTTTTCGAACCAATGAAAACCATGCTTCCGCCAATTGCTTGGTCCTTCATTTGCTTGAACGCTTCACGAGCAACTAAGAAGTAACCTGTTCCAAGAACCTTCATGTTTAAATTCCACTCGTCCAATGATGTCTCATCAAATGGGCTTGATGTTGCAAGACCAGCATTATTAACGATAATATCAACACCACCGTAAGTTAAAGCCGTTTGTGCGTAAGCAGCTTGAACTTGCTCTTCACTTGTAACATCCATTTTCACAGCAAGGGCACGACCTTCACCAGACTCATCGTTAATTTCAGCAGCTACTTTTTCTGCACCTTCAAGGTTTAAGTCAGCTAACACTACGTGAGCACCTTCAGCTACAAGACGACGAGCTGTTGCACTTCCGATACCACCAGCACCACCTGTAATAAAGGCAACTTTTCTAGAAAATTCAGCTTCAGCTGGAGCTAGAGAAAGCTTATAAAGCTCTAAAGGCCAGTATTCAATATGGAATGACTCATTTTCATTTAATGATACAAATTCTCCAAGTGCTGTCGAACCTTTCATAACTGAAATCGCACGGTGGTATAGAGCACCACTTACGTTAGCCATTACAAGGTTTTTACCTGAGTTTACCATACCAAGACCTGGAATTAAGATGACACGAGGAGCAGCTTCAAACATTACATCGCCCTCGCTCTTATTGCGGTCAAAATATGCTTTATACTCTTCCTTAAAGTTATTAACTCCAGCTTTAATTGCTTCAATTAATGCACTCACATCTTGGGTTTGTGGATTCCAATCAATGTATAAAGGAACACGCTTTGTGTGAACCAAGTGGTCAGGACAAGCTGCACCAACTTGAGAAAGCTCAGGAGCGTTATGGCTATTTACGAATTCAAGTACTTCATCTGCATCGTCATAAGTTAAAAGCATTTTCTTCTCATCACTAACTGCGCCACGGATAACTGGCATTACTGTTGCTAATACATTTTTCCGCTCTTCTTCTGAAAGAGACTCATATTTTTGGCCACCAAAAATATTGTTTGCATCTTGCTTTGCAGCAATATATTCAGCCGCTTCATTAATAACAGAAATGGTTTTATCATAACTTTCTTTTGCTGTTTCTCCCCAAACAACTAGACCATGTTTTTCCATTAAGACTAGCTCGGCGTTTGGATTATTTTTCACACCCTCAGCAATCATTTTTGAAAGTGTAAATCCAGGACGAACGTAAGGTACCCAAACAAAACGGTCGCCAAAGATTTCTTTCGCTAATTCTTTACCGTTATCTGCACAGCAAAGACTAATAATTGAATCTGGATGCGTATGGTCTACATGTTTGAAGGGCAGAAAAGCATGTAAAAGAGTTTCAATTGAAGCTCGAGGATGCTTACTATCAATCATACAATGGCCAAGATATGCCACCATTTCTTCATCAGGCATTTCATCGCGCTCAATTAAAGGACGAATATCTTCAAGAGCTAACCCAGTGAAATTTTTAGCTCCCATTGTTGCAAGGTCAGATCCGCTTCCTTTTACCCACATTACTTCTATGTCACGGCCTCTAAAGTCCTTTTCAATTGTCTTCATTGATGTGTTACCGCCACCCCAATTACAAACAGCACGATCGGAACCAATCAAATTTGAACGATAAACTAATTCGTCTAATCCAGCATTTAATTTGCTAGCTTCTGCTTCTACCCATAAGTTTTTAACCATAATTACCTCCGAATTTATGTTTTTTTATCTGTTTTAATCATAACACATTTTTGTTTATGTTTGTTATTTTATTTTTACTTTTGTTTTAGAGAGGGTACTTGAATGTTTCTTAATTTATGAACGTTTAGATAAAACTTCTTTCTCATATTGCTTTACATCTTCTAACCAGTTTTCTTGAGCTGGCACACCCATTTTTTCGCAATAATAGTTCCAAATTGCTCCGAACGGATACGTTTTAAATTCTTCGATTAATGCAAGTCTTTCAGTGAAATTCCCTTCTTCTTGCAGCTGCTTTAAATGGTCATTCGGTGTAAGCATTGCATACAATAATGCTTTAATCATATTACGAGTACCAATTGTCCAAGCAGCAATGCGGTTAATACTCGCATCAAAGAAATCAAGTCCAATCATAACTTTGTCTAGTGCATCATTACGAACAATTTCAAGGGCAATTTCGCGAAGTTCGTCATCTAATGTAACAACATGGTCGCTATCCCAACGAACTGGGCGTGATACGTGTAATGCGAGTTTATCCGAGAATAACAGCATCGCTGATATTTTATTAGAAACCATTTCTGTTGGATGATAATGTCCTGTATCTAGTAAACAAAGCTTGTTATTTTTCAAAGCATAGCTTAGATAGAATTCATGAGAACCAACAACGTAGGATTCAGAACCAATCCCAAATAATTTACTTTCAACGGCATCAATATTATGAGTTTCATTTATATCAACACTGAATATCTCATCTAATGAGTTTTTCAATCTCTTTCTCGGTGTTAAACGATCGCTTGGTACATCCTTGTAACCATCAGGAATCCAAATGTTTGTAAGACATGGTGTGTTTAATTCTTCACCAAAATAAGCACCGATTTTTCGACTTGCAATACAATGATCGATCCAGTATTGACGAATCTCTGGGTCTGGATGAGATAATGTTAAGCCTTCTGAGGATTTTTCATGAGAGAATAATGTCGGATTAAAATCTAAGCCAACACCTTGTTCCTTTGCCCATTCCACCCAATTTTTGAAATGCTTTGGTTCTAGTTGGTCTCGCTCAACAACTTCTCCATCTGTTTCCGCGTAAATTGCATGTAAATTAACTTTATGCTTACCAGGAATAAGTGATAATGCCTTTTCAAGATCGCTACGAAGTTCGTCTGGTGTACGTGCTTTACCAGGATAATTTCCTGTGACATCAATCCCACCAGATAATTCATTTTGATTTGTTTCAAATCCACCTACATCATCGCCTTGCCAGCAATGTACGGAAATTGCGACTTTTTCAAGTTGCTCAAAAATTTCCTCTACATTAACTCCCCATTTTTCATACTGCTTTTTTGCATCTTCAAATTGACGTTGGTTACTCATAAAATCCCTCTTTTCTTAGAATTAGTTTGCGACATACTTCTTCACTTCAAACGAGTTCTTAATAATTGTTCTTGCGTGCTCAATATCTTTTATTTCTCCAAGTGACATTAATTGGACAGCAATATTTCCGATGGCTGTTGCTTCGACTGGTCCTGCATACACGTCTTTTTTTGTCACATCAGCGACCAGTTGGTTTAATAATTCATTTTGACAGCCGCCGCCAATGACGTTAATTGTATTAAATTTTCTCTCGAAAATATCCTCAATTTCCCCTACAGCAGTTTGATAACTATGTGCTAAGCTATCAAATACACACTTTGCTACTTCACCTGGTGTTTCAGGAACAGGCTGTTCTAATTCCTTGCAATAGCTTTGAATTTCTTCAATCATATTCTCAGGCAGTAGGAATCTAGCATCATCAACATTTACCGTTGAGAAAAAGTGTTCAGCATCTCGACTTAATTCAACAAGCTCAGCAAATGAATACTTGTCATTGTACATTCGTTTCACCTCTTGAATCATCCAAAGACCCATTATGTTCTTCAAGAAGCGGAAGCGATAATCAACACCGCCTTCATTTGTGAAATTATAATCAAGTGCTTTTGTGACACAAATTGGGAAGTGATTTTCAACTCCAATAAGGGACCATGTCCCCGAACTAATATAAATCGTTTCATTTAACTCAGGCACAGCCACCACCGCAGATCCAGTATCGTGAGTTGCCGGTAACACGACATCCATATCAAAACCAAGTTCTGCAACTAGCTCTTTCTTAAGTGAACCAACTACGGATTTAGGGGCCTGAATGTCTTGGAACATCTCGGTTGGAATACCAAGTTGCTCAAGTAACTGTTTATCCCATTTTTTTGTGAACGCATTGACTAATTGTGTTGACGTGGCATTTGTGTATTCATTAACCTTTTTCCCTGTTAAAAGAAAATTAAAATAGTCAGGAATCATTAAAAATGTTTTGGCTTTCTCTAGTACTTCTGGATTCTTTTGTTTCAAAGAATATAATTGATAAATCGTATTGAATTTTTGAAACTGAATCCCCGTCTCTAAATAAAGACGTTCCTTGATAATTTCTTTTGATACTTCTTCCATCATGCCATCGGTTCTTGAATCGCGATAAGCCACAGCATCCGTAAGAAGTTCATCATTTTCATCCAATAGGACAAAGTCAACTGCCCATGTGTCAATGCCAATGCTGCTTGGCTTGACACCATCCTCTAAGCATTTTTTTATTCCTGTTTTTATTTCTGAAAACAGTTTATCAACTTCCCAACAAAAATGATTATTCTTTTGAACAATTTTATTTTTAAATCGGTGTATTTCTCTTAGCTTTAACTGTTCTTCTTCAAGATGCCCTAAGATGAGTCTTCCGCTTGAAGCGCCGATATCAACGGCTAAACTATATTTACCCATATTGTCTCACCCCTATTAGAAAACGCTTACTATCATCTATCTTATACAAGAACAAGCGATTAAAATATAACGGCATTTATCTATTTATTGTCCTTATTTGCAAAAAACACAGATTTAACAGAAAAAAACAAAAAAGCTACCGGGCATTTGCCTCAATAGCTTTCTCTATACTTCTTAGGTGTTTTACCATATTTTTCTTTGAAGATTCGATAAAAATAACTAATGTTATCATAGCCGATTTCTTCGACAATTGACGAAATCGGAACACTACTGGTTTCGAGGAGTTCCTTTGCTATTAGTAGCCTTCTTTCCTGTAATAGCTCTTTAAAGGTATGCCTTGTTGCCAATTTAATCATTTTGCTAACTAAATAATGGGGTTGATTTAAATGTTCTGACAATTCATACAATGATGCTTTTTGATAATTGGAGTATATATATTTTAATGATTCAATGACCAGCATATGCTTCATCGACTGATCTTTGGTTTGCTCCACTTTATCAGAATGCTTAATTAACTCCACAACGAGCAAACCTATATAGAGCTTAATTGTAGATTCAGACATAAAAGTCGGATGCATGATTTCATTAATAATTTTATGGATCAGCTCTTGAATGCTTTCTACCTCAGCTATTTTAAAATATAAATAATGTCCGTCCTGAGTATGATTGTAAAGACTATTCACTAAAAAGTTACTAACCTTATTTTCTGTATTTAAAAAAGAGAAAACAAATTCAAAAAAGCGAGGCTGAATGATAAAATTCATGATAATGTCTTCTTCCTGACAAGCCTCAATTTCATGCTCAATATATTGGTTTAAAAAAAGTAATTCACCCTTTTTTAGTCGTAACCTTTCCCCTCCTACCGTTTGATTCAAACTTCCATGAAACACATAATTCAGTTCAATATAATTATGCTTATGCTTAGGAAAATCAATAAAACGAGTATGCTTACGAACCATAATCATAGTATCTGGATTAAGAAACTTCTCACTCTCAATAATGAAATCTGCTTGAGATGTATAGGTATCTTTTGTAATCGTTTTATTTGTCTTTAAAATTTCTTTTTCCTCATCTGTTAACTCAAGTAATTCCTTTAATAAATTCGTACTCATCTACTCACCTCATGAGCTATCTACTTCCTGTAGTATATCACACTAGAAAAGCTGTGCAGCAGAGGGTACTGAAAAGGATACGATTTTTTTACCTTTTTCAGTGCCTTAAGCAAGGAGTGGAGACGTCGCTATATTATAAGCTCGTTATGAGCGGATTTCTCATAACTGGCGTGCGACATCGGAGTCATTGCCGCTTCTTTGAAGATTTAAAAAGGTTCGGTTTCAATGGCTTTGCGCAGCAGCTATTCTTTTTAGCAGCGAAGCCAATCAGGTCTTTGTAATTAATAGAAAAGAGTCAACCACGTTTGGCTGACTCTTTCATCATTTGATGCTAAGAAGCAAGAACTTCATTTACTATTTCTTGAGACTTAAAATTCGTTAAGTTTTTCTTGAATTTTTCCACATGCTTATAAGTTAGATGCTTACTAAACTCTGTCAATATTTCTGGAGCACCGACTAAATAAATGCTCGTCCAACCTCTAAGCTTTGCTTCCTTCTCAACTAAGGACGCCAGCTCCTTATACCATCTTTGCTGATTCGCCTCAAAGCGTTGCTCGAATTGGTCTCTATGATTTGCACCAGAGGCATGTCTTTCCGTTGCTGCAACACCTTCATATTTTCTCCAATCCTCTGTTTCCAAGTCCCAAGCAAAACTCACTTCATTAGTTATTTCACCAAGTACTGTCTCAACTGAGAGCATATTAAGCTTTTGAATGAGAAGAACGCCTGATACTGGATAAAGTTCTTCCAATTGGTGCAGTTGGGTTAGATTAGGCTCTATTTCCCAAGAAAAATCGTTCTCAACTTTAACTTGTAGTTCCTTTACGTACCATTCTCCATCTGTTGTACCGATAAACAATATACTTTTTGGTAATGACGTTTGCATGTCAGTAATTTCTTTTAAAGCAAATTTCTTTATTTTTTTAAAAGCTTGTAACTCGTCTGAATTACTGGCCTCAATATATTCTTCAAGTTTCTTTAGTCCATTTTTTAACCTTATTTTCCATTCACCCTTTTTTTGATCCATGTTAGATTGGTCGGTATTTAAGTAAATGGTGACATATCTTTTCGATTCCGTCTTCTCTTTTAATTGCTGGAGTTCTTTTACCTCAATCATTAAATAGTCCTCCTTTAATTTAGAAGATGAATATCTTCGTATGTAGGTATATAACCGTTTTGATTCTCTATTAAACATGTATCGGGAAACCCAGATGGGAGCTAACTGGCTGCCAATCAATTAACGCAGCATAAAAAGAATGAGTATAATAATAGGTTCCATCTTTTTCTTCGATATATGGAAGAAGCGACCTTTCGATAAGCTTTGAATCAATCTGGGTCGCTAATCTTACTGAATTCTTAGCGATTAATTGTTCATACGATTGAAAGGTATAGGTTTTTTTTAGAGGAATCATGGTGCAATTGGCATAAATCCCGAGTTCATAAAGTAAATGATACAAATGGAGATAATCACGCTTTGGGTAGGTAAGCTTTACCCCATAATCTCTTGCTAAATCTAGATAATGTGGGCGCATCGGAGCAGTCGTCATTCCAATAATCGCACGTTTTGAAGAAATTTGATTCATCAATAGCAACGCTTTTTTTATATCAAACATCCGGTAAAAGCAATTTATACCTACAACCACATCCACTTTTTCATCGCGAGAATAATCTTCCCATTTCTTTTGGACAAATGATATTGAATGCTGGTTGAGTTCACTTACTTCCCGTAGAAATTGTAAACAACTCTCAGAAGGCTCAATGCATGTTACATGATTTGCTTTTTTCGCAAGTGTAAAGGTATAGTTCCCCCAACCTGGACCAATTTCAATAACAGAGTCCGTTTCCTCTATATATGTGAGTAATGCTCTAGAAACATCTATTGTATAGCTATCGATGAAATCATTATGAGATCTTTTACAAATATGCTGATTCCAGAAATTTTCTTCGAGTTTATCATCGATCATTCGCTTAGGAATTTGACCGTTATTATCTTTCATTCCTTCTTGCCAGATATGCTCCATTGAAAGCAGCTTTGTTTCTCTCATTGTACGAACTCCTTTACGACTAGTTTATGTAGACGTTAGTCCATTAAGGTTTGAAACAACAATTTGGAATAGGGATGTTGAAATTGATTCACATCCCAATCACTAAATATTTCAACAATCTCTCCTTTATACATCACAGCTACTCGGTCACATAATAATTTCGTGGAATGAAGGTCATGCGTTATAAAAACATAGGAAATCTGTTGTTTTTCTTGAATTTTCTTTAACATAGTAATCATCTCTAACTGAGCTTCTTGGTCCAAACCAACTAACGATTCATCAAAAATTATAAGTGTAGGCTGAGCAGCCAAAGCTTTTGCAATGCAAACTCTTTGCTTTTGTCCGCCACTTAATTGATGAGGGTATCTTCTTAAGAATGAGGAATCAAGATTGACTTGATTCATTAAGATTGAGCACCTTTGTTCCACATCTTGTTCATTTGGAAAATAGTTCTGAATTGGTTCTAACAAGATATCTCTCACGCACATTTTCGGGTGTAAGGATGATGAAGAATCCTGTAATACTATTTGTAATTGTTTATAAAGAGATCGACCGTTCATGTTCTTATCGTTAATATGGTGCCCATTTACGTAAATGCTGCCCGCCGTTAAAGACTCAAGCTTCATCACTAACTTCGCCAATGTACTTTTACCACTCCCGCTTTCACCAACTAGCCCTACACTCTCACCTTTCTTTAAGGTTAGATTGACTTTCTTAATCGCTCGGAAGGTCGGCCTCGCCTGAAACAATGGTTTTTTTAATCTTCTTACAGGATATTCTTTTGTAACGTTAATTAACTCTAGGACTGTCATGATACAGTACCCCCTTGACTCATTAGAAAGACGCGGTCTGCAAATTTTTTTATGCGCCTTTGATCATGAGAAATGAGCACGATCGAAAGCTCATAAGCCCGTTGCAGTTTTTGTAATAATGATAAAACCTTCTCCCGGTTAATAAAGTCTAGTGCCGTTGTTGGTTCATCAGCTATGAGTAGCTTTGGTTCTAAACTCAGCATCATCGCGATTAAAACCCTTTGCCTCATTCCTCCACTAAGTTCGAAAGAGTAAGAGGAAAGAATTTGTTCTGGATCCTCAAATCCGACTTCACTTAACAATGCGTTGAAATACGTATTCACTTCCCCCTTTTTTAACTTTTTCTTTAACTTCAATGTCTCAATCATTTGTTTTCTAATGGTTTGAATTGGGTTTAGGCCATTGATTGAGTCTTGGATAAGTAAAGAAACCTCTTCACGACGTAATTGTTGCCACATTTCTCTACTATTCTTTAAAACGTTGCATTCCTTGTAATAAATAGTTCCATTTGTGACTCGCATTCCTGGGTCAAGTAAACCAACAATTGCCTGTGCAGTTAAGCTTTTACCACACCCACTTGGACCAGTTAAAGCAACGATTTCACCACGATTCACTTGAAAGCTTACATCATTAACAAGTTGAGTATGTTGATGGGCAATGCCTATCTGATCCACACGTAATATAATATCTTTCTGCTCTGTCATTCTCTCTCACCTAGCTTTCCCAACCTTTCACTCACCAATTGACAAGCTACTACAAAAAACAAAATCGCTAGACCTGGAAAAATCATCACATGTGGTGCCATTTGAAAATAACTTGTCGCATCATGTAACATGACTCCCCACTCTGGTGTTGGCGGCTGTGTCCCTAGCCCAATGAATGACAACCCCGCAATCAAAATCACAATTCTTCCCATATCGAGTGCTCCAAAAACGAGCATTGGCGAATATATTTGCGGAAGAATATGCCTCCACATAATCCGTACATGAGAATTTCCAGACATCCGTGCTGATAGAATATAATCTTCTTTTTCTACTTTAATAACCAAACTACGAATAAGACGAACATAATTCGCCCATCGAACCAGGATAATCGCAACAATCATATTAAAAAAGCCCGGTCCTAGTATGCCAACAATAGCAATCGTGAGAACAATGTCAGGAATTGCAAAAATTCCGTCAACGATTCGCATCATAAAATGATCGGTGCGTCCTTGAATATAACCACTTACTAGCCCAATGGGTAAACTTATCAATAAGGTAAACATCATAATCAACCATGCGGAGGTGACAGTAGTTCGAATACCAAAAAGTATTCTTGATAATAGACAACGTCCAAGATGATCCGTTCCCAAAGGATAGATTCCCCCAGGAGGAGATAGTCGTTCATTCAAATTAATGGTTAACGGATCGTGAGGAGAAAGCCAAGGTGCTGCAAGACCTATAAGGATTATCGAAATGAGTAGCCCAATTCCGAGAAGCAAGCTAATGTTATTTTTCATCCCATTGTTTCCTCCTAACGAACTCTTAAGCGTGGGTCTAGAACTGAATAGATGATATCAACTAGGAAATGTATCGACACAAACAAAAAAGTCGCGAGGATAACATAGCCCTGAATGACTGGATAGTCTCGAAGCTTTATCGCCTCGATGATGTACTGCCCAAGACCTGGCCACGAAAAAATGGATTCAACAATGATACTTCCACCTAACATAAATGCAAAGCTTGTACCGAGCATTGTCACAATCGGTAGAAAAGCATGTTTCATCAGTTGAAAAAGAATAATCTGTCCTCTAGAGATGCCCCTTGCTCTCGCCGCTTTCACGAAGGGTTGGTTCATCATCTCAAGAAGATTCGTTCGTAAAACACGAGCATACACTGTCCCTAATCCAACACCCAACGTAATAGCTGGTAACACGAGATGCTTCCAACTCCCACGCCCCATTGAAGGAAACCAGTTATATTGAACTGAGAAGAAATAAATAAAGAGAAGTCCTAACCAAAATGATGGCATCGCGGCACCAAGCATAGCCATCCATTTTCCGAGACGGTCTACCCAGCTATTTGAATAAATAGCCGTACTCACCCCTACTATACAAGTAATAACAAACATCACGAACAAACCAGCTACTGCAAGTTCGAGTGTCGCCGGTAATCGTTGTGTTAATTCCTTTAATACGGGATCATCGGAGACAAACGAGTTCCCCCATTGCCATATGAATATCTCTTTTAACCAATGAATATATTGACTAATCAATGAATGATTTAAGCCAAGTTCCTCTCGTAATGACGTTAACGCTTCCTCTGAAACGGGAACACCATGCGTTGATAATAAAATCGTGGCAGGATCCCCCGGCGAAAGTCGCAATAGTAGAAAAGTGAGAGTTGTTACACAAAATAAAACAGTACATAGCTGAAGGAGACAAATTAAACAAAAACGTAACATCCCGTTTCCCATCCTTATTTAATTTTTTTCCACTTGCGAATGTAGATAATAATATTCAATTGGATGTGGAATAAATCCCTCCACCTCTTTTTTTGCTGCAAAAATAGTAACAGGGTGAACGATAAATGATTGTGGTAAATCATTATTTATTAATTCCTGGGCCTCAATCGCTAATTCGTTTCGCATTGTTGATTCTGTTGTTGTATTAAGCTTGTTTATTTTTTCATCAATTATATTTGAGGAGTAATGACTGACATTTGAAAGACTGCTAGACTTGTAGAATACATTTAAAAAGTATTGTGGGTCACCCGTATGTGCAGTTAACATACTATACATCGATATATCCCATTGATTATTTGCAAGGGCATCATCAATATTTTCAACTTGGTGAATTTTGACTATTATCCCCTCATTCATTAGGTGATTTTGAATCACTTCACCTATAATTGATAATTCTGGTCGTTGCGGAAAGGTTAGCATTGTCACCTCAAACACCTTGCCCTCCTTCTCCCAGTAGCCATCTGAGTTTTTCTTCCAACCCTTATTCTCAAGTAACTCGTCCACTGTTTCACCTTCGGCTGTTTTCTCTACTAGACCAAAAGGAAGAACATCAGAGAATGGACTATTTGCCACACTTCCAAAACCTTTCATTATTGAACGTATAATGTCATCTCTCGGAATAGATAAATCGACGACTTTTCTTAGATTAATTTCCTCAAAAAAAGGTGAGTGTAAGTTATATAGAAGCATATGCGTACGAAGCGATGGCGCGGTTAACACCTTAAGGGATTCGTCCTTTTCTATTAACTCAATTGAATCAATTGGAATATCTGTTGCTCCATCTATTTCTCCAGCTTGCAAAGCCATTAAACGTGTATTTGGATTAGAAATAAAAGAAATGGTAATATTTGATAAACGTGCTGGTTCTCCCCAATAGTCATCAAATCTCTCGACCACAAGTGACTCGTCTTTTATAAATTGCTTGATTGAAAATGCTCCAGTTAAAGCAGGGTAACTGGTTTCTTCATCAATCGTAGTCGTATCAACAATAATTGTTGAAGGGTCAGCTAAATTGGAAATTAGCGCCGGATTCACTTGCTTGGTGACAATTTTTAATTGATTTGAGGATAAAACCTCTATTGTTTCAATTTGTAATAATTCATTCGCTCGTTGATTTTTCTCTAAAGACCGTAACAATGATTCTTTTACACTGTTAGCATCCATCGGTTGTCCATTATGAAAAAGAACGTCTTCTTCTAATGTGAATAACCATGTTGTATCATTCTCCTGTTCCCATTCCCTTGCAAGCCATGCGGTTGGCTCTAATCTTTCATTTAAACGAATTAATGTCTCAGCTACCCCCGCCCGCATCACTTCCCAGCTAGCGCTACCATGCGGATCTAAGCTTCCAGGACTCCATGTAAACGCAAGATGCAATGTATCCTCATACGTATCTGTTGTACTTGAGATTAGTTCATGAGACTCCACTTGTTTCGTTGTATCTGCACAACCTACAAGAAAAATGATAATGATACCAACTGCAAACGAAACCCATTCAATTCTGCTCATTCATCTGTCCAACTCCTAACCCTTAAAAAATGAAAGCATTTCTACCTCGCCTTAAAAAAGGTCAGAAATGCTTTATTAGAGAATATTCAAAAGCATGGGTTTTACAATTTCTCACACCCTCGAAACTATAAATATAGTGGGAATTTAACGTTCGGTCCCCCACCATGTTAATTCTTCCTGTAAACTAACCACATCTCCGACTATAATAATGGATGGGTTTTTGATTTTCTGTTCAGCACTCACTTCAACAATCGTGGCAAGTGTCCCTGTTACCACTCGTTGCTCAGGCATTGTCCCCCACTCAATTAGAGCTGCTAATGTCTCTTTTTCTTTCCCATGTTCGATTAACTTTTCAGCAATGACTGGTAAGTTCTTAATACCCATATAAAAGACAATCGTATCAATAGAAGTGACCAAGCCTCTCCACCGTTCGTCGCTCATTTCTGTAGCGAGGGCATGTCCAGTAATGCAGGCAAAGGATGTACTATGATCACGATGAGTAACTGGAATTCCTGCATAAAGAGGGGCAGCAATTCCTGCTGTAATACCTGGGATCATTTCGTACTCAATGCCATGTGTTCGGCAATATGCAGCCTCTTCCCCTACTCTTCCAAAAACCGCAGGGTCCCCGCCTTTTAACCGAACAACCACTTTACCTTCGTTCGCCTTTTGGACAAGCACTTCATTAATCTCATCCTGCGTTAATGTATGATGATGTGGAAGCTTTCCACAAAATACGGTTTCAACATCTTCTTTCGCATGATTTAGTAATGTAGGATTCGCTAAACGGTCATACACAATACAGTCAGCCTCTTGTATACATTCAAGACCACGGACGGTGATAAGCTTCGGGTCTCCAGGTCCAGCCCCCACAAAATACACAATACTCACGTTTACACCCTCTTCTAGTTCATCAAAATTCGTTTACTTTGATACGTTTTGCATGCCTCTACCCAGTTACTCGCAATCATAGGGTTCGAACCGAAATGTAGATGAGTATAGCCTGCCACAAGTTGATTCTGATAAAAGCCTTCTTGTTTTACTCCACGTAATCCACTTGTTTCATAAACCGGCCTTTGCTTCCCTTCATACATAGCGGTCGAGTAATGGAATTCATGACCACGAACACCTTCACTTTTATTTAACAAAAACGTATCTTCAAGTGAGGTGACCTCTCGATATCCGAGTGCCGCACGTTTCTTTTGCATTTGTACATCCATTGGAATAACACCAACCATCTGAAAGAGTTGCTCATCCGAATTTTTGATACTTTCTCCTAAATACATATAGCCTCCACATTCAGCTAGTGTAGGAAGACCTTGCGTAACGTGAGAACGAATATCCGCTTTAAGTTTGATGTTTAGAGAAAGTTTCTCTGCAAACTCTTCTGGAAATCCTCCCCCAATATATAAACCATCACATTCAGGCAAGGTGTCCCCAGCTAATGGACTAAAGAAAACCAATTCTGCGCCAGCTTGACGTAATAACGTAAAGTTTTCCTCATAATAGAAATTAAACGCCAAATCACGAGCTACTGCTATTTTAACTGCCGGTGTAGAAAAGCTTTTTGAAAAGATGTCCGTTTTGGAACTTAAATCCGGTGCTGATTGGGCAAGTTTTTTCACGGACTCTAGGTCAACTTGCCTACTAAAAACTTCAGCCAATTCAGCAAACATCTCTTGATGCTCTCCCCGTTCGAGCGCAGGAATTAACCCTAAATGACGGGAGGGAATTGTCGGCACATCACCTTTTTTCAAATAACCAATAACCGGGATGTCACATTCTTGCTCAATTGCCTGCTTGCAAAGATTAGCATGCCGGTCACTGCCAGCTTGATTTAAAATTACGGCGCCGATATTAACGGCTGGGTTTAAAAGCTGATAGCCCTTGACAATTGCTGCGGCACTTCTTGACATACTCGCAATATTTACCGCAAGTAATATAGGTGCTTTAATCAGCATGCTAATTTCTGCTGTACTCCCATTGTCATGAAGAGGAGACTTGCCATCGTATAATCCCATAACCCCTTCTATCAACGAAAAATCCGCCCCTTGACTTGCCTCAATAAAAATATCATTTACGAATTCAGGAGAAAGCATCCAACTATCTAAATTTCGAGACACACGTTTAGTGAGCGCTGAATGGTAGCTCGGATCGATATAGTCGGGACCACATTTAAAGCCTTGAATGATGTGACCTTCTTTTTTAAGAGCAGCCATTAACCCTAATGTGATGGTTGTTTTGCCAACACCACTATTGGTTCCTGCGATAACTAGTCTTGCTTGCATGCTATTCACCTCTACACATTTCTGATTGCAATCGAAATCGTCACATTCCCACTTTTCTTCTTTTCAACTCGCAGTGCATTAGCTCCTGACGTGCGGAGTGATGCCGGTTCACTTACTCCATATGCCCCCGTAAATTTAAATACGGTATCGGAAGGATTGGGGATTTCAATTTCATTCAATTCCTCAGGGGAATAATAGATAAACTCCCACCCACGATTCTCACATACTTCTAATAAGCCTTCTTCATCCTTTTTTAAATCAATCGTGCTAACGCTATGAACCGATAATGGGGAGAGTTCTTGCTCGGCCAACGTTTCTAGAATAACAGCCTCAATTTCTTCATCAGAGGTGCCGCGATTACAGCCGATACCTAGACAAATCGTTTTTGGACGGTACAGCACGCCCTTTGTTCGCAGAAGATTCATCCATTCATCATTCAACACCTTATCGGAGATTACTAGTGCTGCGCTGAATGCATGATAATCTGCTTCTCTAAACGAATCAACAACGGTGAATGTGTTAGGAATTGGCTTTTCATGCTTCCACCACGTTTTTTCACCAGACTCCTGAACGATGAGAACGGGCTCTTCATTCACAACAGCTGCACTAACCGGGGTAACCGCGCGGTCATCTTCAATCGTCCAACCGAATTCTCTTCCAAAAATATCAACAGGAATTGTTTTTTGAACATCGGAAGCGGTTGTAATAACAGGTGTGGCTCCCATTAATCTTGCAAGCTTTGTCGTTAATTCATTGGCTCCACCGACATGTCCTGATAGTGCACTTATTACGAATTGGCCACGATCATCAATTACAACAACCGCAGGATCTACTTTCTTTCCTTTTAAAATTGGGGCAACCATACGAATGACGGCTCCTAGTGAAATGACCATAACAATGCCATCATATTTTTCAAATAAGGCAGGTAACTGTAAACGAACCGACCCTTCAAATGTCGTAAATCCTCGCTGGACTTCATCCCCCGTTGCATGTTTGCTCATGTAATATACATCAGCAGTTGGTACTTGCTCATGCAGAGTACGAACCATTTCCGTTCCATGCTTGGTTATTGCAACAAGAGCGATGTTATCCATTAGCTGGCTCCCCTTTGCGATAGCCGTGCGTAAACGTTTTATCATAAAGCTTTGATTCATACTTACCTTCTTCGTCAAGCAAAGCCGGATCAGCTGCCTTACTAATAATTACCATTGCCTGCTTACGGATCCCTGCTTTTCTCATTTCCTCATCAACTGTTCCAAGTGTAGCACGAACGACCTTTTGATCAGGCCATGATGCCTTATAAACAACAACGACAGCATCTGATTCCTTCCAGCCCGCTTCTAAACATTCACGAACGACCTTTTTCATCAGTGTCGCACTTAAAAAAAGAGCCATTGAAGCTTGGTGCTTTGCTAAATCAATTAGCTTTTCGCCATCTGGCATTGGTGTGCGACCTTCTGCTCTTGTTAAAATCAGCGTTTGCGTAAGTTCTGGAATCGTTAATTCAATTCCTGCAGCGGCGGCTGATGCAAAAACTGAGCTAACGCCTGGAATGATTTCGTAGGCAATGTTTAGCTTTTTCAAATAAGTCATTTGTTCAAAAATAGCACCATACACAGCCGGGTCTCCAGTATGAACACGGGCTATACTTTTTCCTTGTTGAATTTCTTCACGCATGACATCAATGATTTCTTCTAAATTCATCCCTGCCGTTTTCAAGACCTTCGCTTCTGGTTTCGCTTGCTCAATGAGTTCAGGATTAACCAATGAATCAGTGTACAAAACAACATCAGCTTGCTGTAATATACGCTGTCCTTTCACTGTGATTAAGTCAGGGTCTCCAGGTCCTGCACCAACGATATATACTTTAGACTCCAGCATTCATATTCGCTCCCTTTCTTACCAGCATCAATGTTAAGTATTCGAGTTCAGCGGTCTTTAATTCAGTAACGTCTCTCCAAATGAATTCTTCGGCTGAGGTCACCTTCGTAACCACAGCAGCGCTCTTTACGAGATTTAGCTCTTCTAGCAACTCAATCATCATCGGTAAGACTTTTGCAACTTTAATAAAGACCATGCCATCATGCTCGAGTAGGGCTTTTTTCATTTGCTCGCGGTCCTCTGTTGCTGGAATAATCGCCATCCAGTCATCACCATCAGCAAGGGGAATATTTAATTGGGATGCCACCCCGTTAATTGATGAAATACCTGGAATTGACTTCACGTTGACTTCAGGATGAGCTGCCGCCAATGTCCGTTGTAAGTGAATGAAAGTGCTATAGAGCATCGGATCTCCTTCTGTAACAAACGCAACGTCTTTTCCTTCTTTGACTTGATTAAAGACATCCTCGGTAATTTGTTCCCACTGATCCTGAAGTACGTCCTGATCCTTCGTCATTGGAAAGACAAGTCCAAGCATTTCTTTTTCTTGGGGGTCAACAAATGCTTCAATAATTTGATAGGCATAGCTTTTGCTTCCATGGCGCTTTTTCGGATAGGCAATTACATCTGCTTCCTTTAACATCCGGTAAGCCTTAAGCGTTATTAATTCAGGGTCTCCAGGTCCAACCCCTACTCCATACACTGTTCCGAGAGTCATTCGCTCTCCTCCTTCTTTGTTGCTGTAATAATATAAATTGGATTTAACGCATCAAAACGCGTCATATGTAGAATCGGCTTACTTCTTGATAACTGAGCGAGGGTAATGTCAATATCCATACCGACTTCTTTAAAGGCCGCCTGTGCGGTTGCTAATGTTTCAATTGTTACGGCATTTAAAACGATGCGGCCATTCTTCTTCAACCGATGCGTACATAATTGGATAATGTCTTTCATTTCTCCACCTGTGCCACCAATAAAGACCGCATCAGGGTCTGGCCATGTATCCAAATACTCAGGTGCTTTCCCATGAACCGCTGTAAAATCCGTCCGGAAAATTTTCATGTTTTCAAAACAGTTTTCAAGGTCTGCCTCGTTTTTTTCAATCGCAAACACTTGACCTTCCTTGGCAATCTTCGCTGCTTCAATTGAAACCGAGCCAGTGCATGTACCGATATCCCAAACCGTACTCGCTTTGTTAATCTTCATTGCTGCAATGCTTAAAATCCGAATTTCCTTTTTCGTAATCAACCCTTTATCAGGCTTGCGTTGCTTAAATAAGGAATCGTCAATCCCAAGTGGATAAACTGGAGCGTCTTTCATTTTTTTGAGAACGACAATATTAAGTGGATTCGCTTCATACTCAGTTAATTCTTCAAGACTGAACCAAGCTGTTTTCTCACTTTCTCCGCCAAGTGCTTCAGCTACAAAGGCTTTGTACTCTGTCATGTTGAAATCCAGTAAATAGTTCGCAATCTTAGCTGGTGTATGCTGCTCATCTGTTAATAAACAGACCTTATCAAGTCCATCGATTTTTTGAGCGAGTCCTACCATTGAACGACCATGCACGCTAATAAAGGTTGCATCATGCCAGCTTTCCTTCATTTTTGCAAATCCTTCTTGTATTGAACTTAAAGATGGATAAATTTCAATGTTATCGAGCTTACTAGCTAAGTAGCGGCCAATCCCAAAGAAAAGTGGATCTCCCGAGGCAAGGACAACGGTTTTTTTATCTGATTCTAGCAGTTGGTCAATCGTTTCCTTTAATCCGCCTTTTAGAACAATTTTTTCACCCGTATATTGAGGAAATAGCCCAAGGTTGCGCTCTCCTCCAACCATTCGTTCACTTTCTTCAATCCATTTTATGTATAAAGCAGGTAAGGCAGCAGGGCCTTGTTCACCGATACCTACTACTTTTATTGCTTCTCCCATGTGACAGCCTCTCTTCCAAGTAACTCATTTTTCATTGACATCAAGATCGTTTCAATTGACATGCCACCTTTAATTTCCTTCAGTCCCTCTTCTGATGCTCGCAGGCAAAGTTGCTCGAAAAATGATGTATAGCCATGTTCATACATCATCGTCCCAACTTGTGATGCTGTGTTAGCATTTATAATTTCTTGATGAAATTCCTCAGGCACGCCACTTTGCTTCGCAACCTCTGCTAAAAACTCAAAGCTGACGGGTGCACTTTTTGAGTGAACATTCATCACCCCTTGGGCAACCTTTGAAAACTTCCCCATCATTCCAACAAGCGTGACATGTTTCACTTTTCTACCTTTGCATTGCTTTAAGGTAAAACCAACGAAATCCCCCATCTCGATAAAAGCCTCTTCAGGTAAATCAGGAAATAGTTCCATCGCGTATTTCTCGCTCCGCCCTCCGGTTGAACAAATCAGGTGTTCACAGCCTCCGTTTACCGCTACTGAAATAGCTTGGGCAATGCTTGCACGAAAGGCAGCGGTGGAAAATGGCACGACCGTTCCTCGTGTTCCAAGAATTGAAATTCCACCGATGATGCCAAGTCTTGCATTCAAAGTCTTTTTCGCAATTTCTTCTCCGTCCGGTACTGAAATGACAATCGATATCCCTCGCTGCGACCCAGCCTCCTCCAATACCTCTCTTACCGTTTCACGAATCATCTTTCTTGGAATCGGATTAATGGCAGCTTCGCCGACTTTAACAGGCAGACCAGGCTTTGTCACCCGCCCTACACCAATACCACCATCCAACAAAATCCCGTCTTGATCACTCCAGCGAACAGTGGAAACAATTCTCGCTTTGTGCGTGGCATCGGGATCGTCGCCGGCATCTTTAATAATCGCTACTTCTACAGAATCATCTGTTATTATTACAGATTCCATATGAAAAGTTACAAAGTCTCCAATTGGCAAACGAATGGTGACTGTTTCGACAGGCTCCTGCCGTACGAGCGACAGAAGTGCTGCCTTTGTTGCTGCAGTCGCATTCGATCCAGTCGTATACCCATGACGCATATCCTTCGGGTCTTTTGTTTCCTTTTTCATCGTCTATCCTTGTTGTTGAGCCATAATCGATAATGCATTAACTGCGGCAACTGTTACTGGACTTCCACCTTTTCGACCGATATTCGTAATAAACGGGATATCAAGCTTTGCTAATTCTTCCTTTGATTCGGCTGCAGAAATAAATCCAACAGGCATTCCAACAATCAGTGATGGTTTCGCCTCCCCATTCTTGACCAAGCGAATTAATTCAAGTAAGGCTGTTGGTGCATTTCCGATAGCAAAAATAGCTCCATCCGTTTCCTTAATTGCTTTACGAGTTGAAACAATCGCCCGTGTTGTGTTCAATCGTTTCGCTTCCTCCATTACATCTGGATCAGAGATATACACATGGACACTTCCCCCGAATGACTCGATTCTTGGCTTACTAATTCCACTTTGAATCATTTGCACATCGGCAATGACCTTTTTCCCAGCACGAATCGCTGCAACCCCTGCACGTACGGCATCTGGGTGGAACAACACACTACGACCTAAATCAAAATCAGCGGATGCATGAATGATGCGCTGTACGACTGGGTATTGCTCCTCCGTGAAATGATGCTCACCAAGCTCCTTTGTAATCACTTCAAAGCTTTTGCCTTCAATTTCTTGAGGTTGTACCGTTAGTGGTTTAAATTCCGTTTGAAAGTCCATCTATGTTTCCTCCAATATTGTTTTAGTTGTTTGAATGACTGCTTCTTTTGTATCTACCACATAACCCACATGCTGTTTCGGTCGTTCGATAATGACCACTTCGAGGTTTAACTCCTTCGCGGCTTGAAGTTTATCATCCACCGAGCCAATTTTTCCACTTTCCTTAGTGATCACAAGAGTTACGCCATATTGCTTATATAGAGCTGCATTAAGTTCGTGGGAAAAGGGACCTTGGATGGCCACAATATTTTTTTGCTCGACACCTAGTTGACTGCAAAGCTCCATATTGTCTTGCCGTGGAAGCATACGCGCGACCATTCTCACATCTGGCAATCTAATAAGCTTGTTGGCAAAAGTGGCCAATGTTTTACTACCAGTTGTGAGCATAACTACACCTTTATGCGCTGCTGCTAAATCTGCTGCTGCCTCATATGATGAAACAAATGTAATTCTCTCGTTTTCTTCAATCGTTGATGATTGACGTTCATAGCGAATGTAAGGAACATTTGCTAGTTTTGAAGCTGTAACCGCGTTTTTCGATGCCTCTTCAGCAAATGGATGGGAGGCGTCAACAATTAGGTATGCTCCTCTTTCTTTAACCAAGTCGCTCATTTCTTCTGAAGTTAATCTTCCTACACGTGCTTCTAATCCTTCATCTACTAAGCTTTTCGCTCCACTTTCGGTCACAACACTTGCTAAAACCGAATACCCTTCCTCTTTTAATGCAACCGCAACTTCCCGTGCATCGCTTGTTCCTGCTATTACAAAAATCATTGTCTCCCCATCCTTTTACACATGAGAGTGGTCATGATGATGATGGTCGTGTCCGTGGTCATGGTCGTGGTTATGCTCTAAATCCATATGTTCCTTCGCGAATAACCGATATTGGCAATTATCACAATTTAAAGCGGCAAGACCAGCTAATGCTTCCTCTGCGCGCTCTTTGAAAATATCAACAAGCTGCGGATGGAACCCAACAAAGTCTGTCATCACAAACGAAACCTCTGCGTAGTCATGTTTAAATACTTGTAGCTTCTCTTCCATTCGATCCATTAGGATACCTGAGAAAAAAAAGTAGGGAATGATGTAAATGGATGAGGCACCGAGCTTTTTACATCGTTCAACCCCCTCCTCAACTGTAGGCGAGGTGACACCGATAAACGAGAGTTCAACATTGACACGATTTAAACGCTCACTAAGGATACGTGATATTTTGTATAATTCGCTATTTGCATCGACATCACTACTGCCACGTCCAACTAAAAGTAAAGAAGTTTCTTGATTCTGTTCCGCGTCTTGGAACCCTGCATCTTCTAATCTACCTTTTAAAATATCAACCATGACTGGATGAGACATAATTGGTCGTCCGTACGTGAAGGTAATAAGTGGATACTTACTTTGAGCTTTTTGAATCATATCAGGAATATGAATCTTTGAATGCCCCGCTGCAAAAAACATCATTGGAACTAAAGCGATACGCGTCGCACCTTTTGCCACACAGGTCTCAATTCCTTCTGCGATAGAAGGCTGGGCGAATTCCAAAAAACATGTTTCAACAACGTCCGCTTTAATATCTTCCTTCATGCCTTCAACAAATTGCATTAGTTGCTCATTTCCTTCATATTTTCTACTACCGTGTCCGATGAATAAAACTGCATTCATATTAAACACCTCCGTTTTATAGTTTTAGTCTCCACAGGCCATGTCAACTGGAATAGGGTCTGGAACATCCACAAATCGATAGCCTTGTACTACTTGAACCCGTTTGAAAAATTTATGGAAACGCTCATTTGGTAAGCCCCGTTCTTGAAATTCACGAACGACGTTGACGACTGTTTCAACAAGAGTCTCACCACTCATTCCTTCTGCTACAAGTTGCCCAACATGCGCATTACGCCCAGTAGTTTTCGCTCCCAAAAATAAATCAAAACCTTTTTTACGATAAATGACGCCAATGTCATTGGTTGGCGCACCGTAGCAGGCCATCCCACATCCGTTAAAACCAATCGCTATTCGTTTTGGAACGGGTTGGCCGCCGATTATCTCATGAATTTGGTTAAGCTCGGGAATTGATTCCCCTTTGTCACCATCACAAAAATCACATGCCTTAATCGTAACCACATCCCCCACTGGATGAAGCATAAAGCCTTTTGCTTCGAGCTCTGCTGTGACTTCGTTTGCGTCCGAGGTTTTCATTTCAACCTTCAATTGATGATCCGTTGTATACTCGACCTCGCCTTGCTCACCAATAATTTCAGCAATCAATAATAATTGTTTCGACGTAATTTTCTTATTTGCTAATCCAGGTGAAACGGCAAATTCAAAAATCGTTTCCTGCTTAAATAGGACGTCCTCTTTCTTGTCAATTACCCTTGCTGGTTTCTGCTTAATGTTCAACTTGCTTAACGCTTCATCCGCTAGATTTTTTAAATTTAAAGGAGGCATAGCCTTTTGCTCTACTTGTTCAGTACCTTGGTGCAAAGCCCAAGGCTCATGTTCTTCTTTTAAACGTTGATGTGGCTTTAGTGATTGTTTCTCAGCACCCAGCGTGTATTTTCGTTGGTATCCACGCGGGGTAATCATTTTCCCATCATACATAAACGTAGATCCGTTTCCGACGACAACCGTCGTTAGCATACCAATCTCATGATCTAGCATTTCTTTTAAGTTTGTCATAATGATATGCTGACGATCGCGATACGCACTTTTAACTAGACCAACAGGTGTATCTGGAGAACGGTATGACAGCAAAATTCGTTGGGCTTCCTCAATTTGCTTTGTCCGTCTCCCACTTTTTGGGTTGTAAAATGCTATCACAAAATCTGCTTGAGCTGCTGCATCAATTCGCTTTTTAATCAATTCCCAAGGTGTAAGATGATCGCTTAAACTTATCGTACACGCATCATGCATAATCGGAGCGCCAAGAAGCGATGCTACCGAATTAATTGCTGAGACGCCTGGAATGATTTCCACCTTCACTCCCGTTTCCTCTTTCCAGCCTTTTTCTATTAAAACCTCGTAGACGAGACCTGCCATTCCATAGACACCTGCGTCACCACTTGAAATAACCGCTACCTTTTTTCCTTCTTCCGCCTGACGAACGGCTTCCTGTGCCCGACTTACCTCTTCTGTCATACCTGTTCTTACGATGGTTTGATTCGTAAGTAAAGGCTTGATTAAATCCACATATGTATTGTATCCAATGATGGAGTCACTCTCGATAATGGCTTCTTTTGCTCTTAATGTCATATGTTGCTCATGACCCGGTCCAAAACCGATAATAAGCAATGCCCCTTTTTGACTCATACGTACTCCCCCTTTGAAAAATCTAATATATCGATATCGTTGCAGCCGGCGCGACTATAAAAAAAGTCTCTAACCCACAGTAGGGTTAGAGACTTATATTTTCGTTTAAAAACCAAAAATATCCATTAGAGGTTGATATAAAAAGTTTACCTCTATCTCTAACACCTCCCCATATCCCGTAGGTCGATCAGTGCCGTCAGAAAAGGCAGGTCTCCTGGCTTAAGGTTTACTCTTTTGTACCTTCCCATCTTCTTCAGACAGTGGTCTTTACAAAAGAAACCCTATTACAGTGGCGGGACCGCGTTGGATTTTCACCAACTTCCCTTTTAGAGAGCTCTCACTCTCACCTTTCCTCAAACTATTCAGTTTCGCTGTCTTTTACACTAAGGAAAAAAGTTACAAAAGTCAATATTTTTCTATTATATGCTTAGGCGTTCCTTACATATCCGTTCTTTTTCAAAAATAGGAATTTAGTACTTTTTTAATTATTGGTTTTTGGTACAATTGAAAGAAATATTAAATGAAGGAGATAACCTATGATTTTACTCGATGGGGTATCCTTTTTATTTCGTGGTCGCATTTATTTTTACATTATTGATTGCAATATTCGCTATTAAATATCGCTCATTTCCGGGTTCTAAGTTCTTTATGTTATCGTATTACTGGCATCTTTCATGTCTGTAGCCTCGGTTTTCGAACTCACTTCAAGCAGTTTCCAAACGAAAATTTGGTGGAGAAACTTACAACAATTCCCACTCTTTATTATGCCAATTTTCCTATATGCTTTGATTATGGAATATCTAGGTAAAGACTGAGCATCTATATAAATGTGCTGATGATTCTTTATACCTCTCAAAAAATACAGGGAAAAATAAGGTTAGTTTTTCAATCCCTTCATAAAGCTTGGAAATTGACGCTTCACCCTAAACGTCCTATTTCAGACCTTTTTGGCGGCCACTGAAAAGGCTATTTCAGTGGCCTCTTGTTTCGGTCCTTTTTAGTCAGCTGTCACTTCTAATTCTACGTCAATATTTCCACGTGTTGCTTTTGAATAGGGACAAAATTGGTGGGCTTTTTCTACTAATTCTTCGGCTTCGGACTGTGAAACTCCTTTAACATGCGCTTTCAATTTCACACCGATTTTAAATCCATTATCTTCCGAATCCTTAAGTAAACTTACCTCTGCTTGAATAGTTGACTCGATCTCTTTCTTTTCTTTAGATGCTATTAAATTAAGCGCACCATCGAAGCAAGCGGAGTAGCCAGCGGCAAACAATTGCTCAGGGTTTGTTGCGTCCGTTGGAGTTTCACCTGATTTAGGCATTTTTAGGTTAAGATTAAGTACCCCATTATCAGAGGTGACTTGTCCTTCTCTTCCTCCGTGTACTTTAGCTTGTGCTGTGTGAATTTTGTCTGCCATGTCTATCTCTCCTTTTACCGATATAATTCGTTCTCTTTATATATAGACATCTTAGACGATTCCTAAACATTGGCACTTATCTATCACTTGTTATTGTTGAATAGATTAGAGGTGGAGCACTTACTATTTCGGTTGAAATTCTATACGCACTTCTGACCATTTCAGAAATTTCCGGGACATGGTTATTTTTACTATGAAGGGTAGCTATCGATTCTCCTTGCATTACTTTATCACCAACTTTTTTGTTTAAAACAATTCCAACAGATAGATCTATTACGGATTCCTTTGTTGCCCGACCTGCCCCTAGGATCATCGCGGCTGTTCCAATCTTATCTGCTACAATTCGTTCAATTATCCCTGAGGTTTCTGCTAGAACATCAATTTGATAGGGAGCTGCTGGTAGCTTTGATGGATTGTCTACGATCGATGAATCACCCTGCTGATTTGCAATAAAAGTTTTTAATGTCTTAAGAGCCTTACCACTACTAAGCACAGTTTCAAGTTGCTCTCGGGCCAATTCAACCGTCTCAGCTTTTCCTGCTAAATACACCATCTGACTTCCTAAGGTAAGACACAGTTCTTTTAAATCTTCTGGTCCCTCTCCTCTCAGTAAATCAATTGCTTCTTTTACTTCTAAGGCATTACCGACAGTTCGACCCAGCGGCTGGTTCATATCTGATATGATAGCCACCGTTTTTCTTCCAAGGTTATTCCCGATCTGAACCATTGCTTTAGCGAGCTCAATCGACTGGTCTAATTCCTTCATAAATGCACCTGAACCCGTTTTAACATCAAGAACAATTGCATCTGCTCCAGAAGCGATTTTCTTGCTCATAATGGAACTAGCGATAAGAGGAATCGAGTTGACTGTCGCCGTCACATCACGTAATCCATAAAGCTTCTTATCTGCTGGTGTTAGATTTGCCGTCTGACCAATAACTGAAATTTTATTTTTATTAACAAGCTTAATAAATGTTTCTGTATCAATCTCAACATTAAATCCTGGAATGGACTCAAGTTTGTCAATCGTTCCACCGGTATGTCCTAAACCTCGTCCTGACATTTTCGCAACCGGAACCCCGAGTGTGGCAACTAGTGGGGCGAGAGCTATCGTTGTTTTATCACCAACACCACCGGTTGAATGTTTATCTACTTTAATACCTACAATTTCATCTAAATTTATTTGGTCGCCAGATTCTACCATAGCCATTGTTAAATGAGCACGTTCCTCAGATGTCATATCCTGAAAAAAGACAGCCATTGCAAAAGCTGCTACTTGGTAATCAGGGATTTCGTCCTTCGTATATCCCTCAATTAAAAACGTAATTTCCTGTTTTGTTAAAGCTTGACCATCTCGTTTTTTCTCAATTAAATCGACGACACGCATGTTTTTCCACATCCTCTTAGCTTAGAGCTCGACTTGGGATACAATTTCTTTTATAAGTTTAATAAAGGTTGGTTTCGTGCGATTGGCTACCTCAACAACTTCCGCGTGTGTTATCCCCGAAATTTCTTCTCCAATTGCCATATCTGTTACACAGGAAATCCCAATGACTTTCATGGAGGCATGACGAGCAACGATCACTTCAGGAACAGTCGACATCCCAATTACATCTCCACCTAGCTTTCGTAGCATGATGAGTTCAGCACCACTCATATACGTTGGACCTGTTACTCCTGCATATACCCCTTTTTGTATGTTAATCTTGTGCTTCTTAGCGATTTCTTCCACAAATGATATATATTCAGGAGTATATGCATGACTCATATCGGGGAATCTAGGGCCTAGCTCTTCTACATTCGACCCAATTAATGGATTAGACCCCGTCATATTTAGATGGTCAGTAATAATCATTAAATCTCCCGGGTTAAAATCTTTGTTCATCCCCCCACATGCATTGGTTACAATTAATAATTCAACACCGAGCTGCTTCATCACACGGACAGGGAATGTCACTTCTTGCATCGTGTACCCTTCATAATAATGAAACCTTCCTTGCATAGCTATTACATCTTGACCATGAAGCTGGCCCAAAACTAACTGGCCTTCATGTCCTTCGACAGTCGATACTGGAAAATTCGGTATCTCCTCATATTGAATTTTTACAGACTGTTCCACTTCGTCTGCAAGCTCTCCAAGCCCAGATCCAAGGATTAAACCGATTCTCGGTTTTTTTGATAGTTTGCTTTCAATATATGTAGCGGACTGTTTAATTTTCTCTAATAAATTTTCCATTATGCACCTCTTTCATTAGATGGTTAATACGATCCGTTTGACAAGCGTAAGAAAATCTTCTCTGACCCGCTCTGTCGTTTCAATTACCTCTTCATGGCTTAGTGGTTGCGGTAAAATACCAGCTGCCATATTAGTAATACATGATAGTCCTAGCACTTCCATTCCGGCGTGTCTTGCAACAATAACCTCTGGTACAGTTGACATTCCCACGGCATCTCCACCCATTTTACGAATCATTTTTACCTCAGCAGGTGTTTCATAACAGGGACCAGTATTTGCTACATAGACACCTTCTTGTAAGGTAATATTTAATCCTGCTGCTTCGTCTTTAGCAATGGTACGCATTCGCTTCGAATATGCGTTTGACAGATCTGGAAACCTGACACCCTCTGTTTCATCATTTGGTCCAATTAGTGGATTTTGATTCATATTGTTAATATGGTCCTGGATTAACATTAAGTTACCGACTTCGAACTCTTCATTTACTCCCCCGGCCGCATTGGTTACGATTAATTGTTTGACACCAAGTTGTTTCATGACACGGACAGGAAATGTTACAGCATCAAGCGGATACCCTTCATAAAAATGAAATCTTCCTTGCATCGCAACCACTTGCTTCCCTTCTAGCTTTCCGAAAACTAATTGACCAGCGTGTCCTTCTACTGTTGAAACTGGAAAATTTGGAATAGAGTCATATTGGATTTTAACTGGTTGTTCAATCTCCTTCGCTAACACTCCAAGACCTGATCCTAAAATTAATCCGATTACAGGTGCATTTTCAGCAAACTCCTGTATATAATTCGTTGCCTCGTTTAAAGCCTGTTTGTTCAAAAGACATTCCTCCTTCTTTAATAAAGTTCATGTAAAAAACTGCTTCCATGCTTTGGTAATTTAACATTGAAATTGTCAGCTATAGTCGCACCTACATCTGCAAAGGTTCCTCTTATCCCCAAATCATTTGATTGCTTTTGATTCGGATGAACCACAAGTAACGGAACATATTCACGTGTATGATCAGTACCTTGATGAGTGGGATCATTTCCATGATCGGCCGTAATGATAAGTAAGTCTTTCTCCACTAACTGTGACAAAACCTTCTCTAATTGACAATCAAATTTCTCCAAAGCTTCACCATATCCAATGGGGTCACGTCGATGGCCATATTTGGCATCAAAATCAACTAAATTTATAAAGCTAAGTCCTGTAAAGTCTCTAGCCATGCATTGAATGAGCTTTTCCATTCCATCATCGTTTGATAGGGTACGAATCGACTCCGTTATCCCTTCACCATCATAAATATCTGAAATTTTCCCTAGAGCAAGTGAATCTAAACCTGCATCTCTTAATTCGTTCATGACCGTTCTTTCAAAAGGCTTTAATGCGTAATCATGGCGATTTGGAGTTCGTTCCCATTTCCCTGGCCTTCCAATAAAAGGTCGCGCGATTATTCTTCCGACTTTGTATTCCGGGTGTAGGGTTAAGCTTCTCGCTTTCTGACAAATCTCGTACAGTTCTTCTAACGGAACGATTTGTTCATGCGCGGCAATTTGCAAGACGGAATCTGCAGATGTATAAACAATCAAATCACCGTTTTTCATATGTTGCTCACCAAGTTCATTAAGAATTTCGGTCCCCGAAGCCACACAATTTCCAATTATTTTCCGACCGGTCTGCATTTCAAGCTCTCGTATTAACATATCTGGAAACCCATCTGGGAAGACTTGAAAAGGCTCTTGAATATTTAGACCCATCAGTTCCCAATGTCCTGTCATCGTATCTTTTCCTAGTGATGCTTCTTGCATCATTCCATAGTGAGCAAGTGGTGAATTGACATGTTGTACACCTTTTATTTCTTTTATAACACCAAGTCCCAGTTTCTCCATAACTGGTAATGATATCCCCCCCATACTCTCTGCAATATGACCAAGTGTATTTGCTCCTTTGTCACCAAATAGTTCAGCATCAGGTGCTTCACCGATCCCTACCGAATCCATTACTATAAGAAATATTCGTTTAAATTTCATTGACGTACCCCCTATAACACTTTCTAATTACTATTCCCATTTTTCCCACCCTACAATAAGAAACCTAGAGGTAGGAAGTCTGACCTCTATAAAAAAAAGAAAGTTTATGCTCTAGGATGATATAGGGCATAAACGTCTTTTAGGCGTGTTTTAGTTACATGAGTATAAATCTGTGTTGTAGAAATATCAGCATGTCCAAGCATTTCCTGAACTGCGCGTAAGTCTGCACCATTTTCAAGCAAATGTGTAGCAAAAGAGTGCCGTAGTGTATGAGGCGTTAATTCTTTATTTATACCGGCTACTTTAGAAAGCTCTTTAAGAATCTTCCAGAAGCCTTGTCTAGATAGAGGACGTCCATGATGATTAACAAACAAAATGTCATGTCTTTGTTTTTTTAATAGCTTCGGTCTTGCTTTTTCTAAATAGCCCTCAAGTACTTTCGTTGCTGTAGATCCTAGTGGGATAATTCTCTCTTTGTTTCCTTTACCCATACAGCGGATAAATCCCATATTTAAATGGGTATCAAGTAATGTTAAATTCGTGAGTTCCGATACACGCATTCCTGTTGCGTATAATGTTTCAAGCATCGCTCGATTTCGTAGGGCTAGAGGTTCTTCACCTTTTGGAGCTTCTAAAAGTGACTCTACTTCTCCTAAGGATAATACCTTAGGTAATCGCTTTACAGATTTTGGAATATCTAAGTGGACTGAGGGATCATGATCTGAATACCTCTCTCTTAAAAGAAATTGATGAATGGCACGAATAGACGCAATCGTTCGAGCTACTGTTGTTTCTGCCCGACCTTGTTCTTTCAAAACGAATAAATATTGAACGATTCTAGACCGATCCACTGCTTGAAATGTTTGGATACCTTCAACTTTTTTCAGATAGTTGACATATTGAAGTAAGTCTCTACGATACGACTGGATTGTATTATCTGCTAAACCTCGCTCCACACGTATGTATTGTAAAAAATCTTCTATTTGCGTATCCAATGGCATTCGCTCCCCAAAAACAATCACTATTCACCAATTCGATAAAAAAGCATCAAGCGTTGGACCCATGTTTCCTCTTGATGATCATGTTCCATATTTATAACCTTTACGGCTTTTCCTATAGGTTCATCATAACGGTGATAGCTTTCATATTCTGCACTTATCCATAGAATACCATAATAAAAGAGGATTGTGCATCCCGTAAATAAGAGAAACACCTTTATAGTTTGAAGTACGACGGCAAACCATGATTTCATGGAAACACGCCTCCTAATTCAGCATTACCTTCTCTTACAAGCTATGCCAAAAACAATAGAAAATATACCTTATCCTCTTTATTTTTCACTGATTTGTAGCAGCCAATAAGTTGTCAGCTATCAAAACCTTTTTAGACCCTAGCCTCTACCAGCTGTCAAACCTTTTAGACCCTTTAAAATCCTAGCCTCTCTGCGTTCGGCTGTCGCCGCCAACGAGTTGTCGGCTATCAAACCTTAAACCAAAACCTTGAGCCTCTCTCCGTTCGGCTGTCGCCGCCAACGAGTTGTCGGCTATCAAAAAAACCTCCTCACTTGGTGAAAAGGTTTTGCTAATTATACTGTTTCTTCTTGTTGATTGTCGTGGCAACGGTGGCAGATGCCGTGGAATGTGAGTCGATGATCTTTAATTTTGAAATTCCAATTCTGCTCGACAATTTCCTCAACATCCTCAAGTAAATCCTCTTGAATTTCATCAACTGCTCCGCACTCAATACATACTAAATGGTGATGGAAATGAGCTGCACCTTCTTGGCGAAGATCGAATCTTGATACGCCGTCTCCAAAGTTAATTTTATCAACAATCTTTAATTCAGCTAACAATTCTAGTGTACGATATACTGTAGCTAGTCCAATTTCAGGTGATTTATCTTTAACGAGGAGGTACACATCTTCTGCACTTAAATGGTCTTCCTCATGTTCAAGCAGCACACGAACGGTAGCCTCCCGCTGTGGCGTTAGCTTGTAACTTTGTGAGTGCAAGTGTTTTTTTATCCGTTCTAATCGATTTTCCACCTTAACCCCCCCTTTTTACCGTTTACCTCCTCTCATTATAGACATCTCCAAAAAACGTGTCAATTGATAATTATTATTATTTAATATTGAATAGTTATTATTATTTTGTAGTGATTATTAAGTAGTTTTCATTACATCGTATTATCAATGACAAATTTCATTAATGTTGGCGATACATAGGCTTCAAAAGCCGATGCAAAAGCAAGCGCAGCGCCTACACATAAAATTAATAGCGAGTACTTTATGAATTGAGGGAAAATTGGCTGACTCGACTTTTTCATAAATTGCTGTCGAATCATTTTTAGGCAAAAGGATACACTTGCCGTTCCTACAATAATAAAGGCTGGTACTAGAATAAAATTTTGGGGCATGATTGAAACAAAGGATAGAAAAAAACCAGACATACCTATTTGATTGACAAGAAAACCAACTGTAAAACCAACTACCACTCCTTTTAGAAACAATAAAACTAAAATAACTGGTAATCCGACAATCGATAAACCTAGAATCCACATGAGTCCAAAATACTTCGCATAATGAGCAAAGCTTTGGCTAAACATCTCAGATGAATTCGCGACTTGCCCTTCGGAAACTTGTCCAAAAAACAAACTTAAATACATATATAAATCATGCTTTTGTGTAAGACTTAAGCTATTAACGACAATCGCTCCAAAAACAATTCCTATTAAAAACAACACAGTTGTAAACAAATAGATGGGTCGATTTTCTTCAATATGAACACCGATAGTTTCTCGCAACCCCATTTTTAACATGTCAAGCCCTCCTCGTCTACTCTTACCTCTACTCTATGAGATAGTAGGAGAGTCTATGACTAAGAATGCTATACAACAAAATCTAATACTAATATCTATTCAAAAAGGGATGTCTTTCTCTCCTTTTGAATAGACACTAAGCAGTGAGTGAATCTGCGGAATCTTTATATCCAACTTGTTTGAACACACTCTACTAGAGTCTTTCATTCACTATTTTTCCATACCTGCCACCTCCACCTTCTTGAATCATCAATTCTCCTTTCCGTGCAGCGATAATCGCCTTCGCAATTTCAGGAGAAACAGTTTCAGTTAATTCTTCCTCTGTTGCAGAATGAATCATATTCATATCATTCCCAAAACGATTTCTGAGCTTCTCCAACGTTTTTTTTCCGAGTTTTGGAATGAACTCTAATGGGATTTGGTGGATATATGGTGGACGTGCTTTAATTTCACCTTTTTCAGAAGAAAGCTCTTTAAGTCTTTCAGAAACTCCCTTGATCTTCTTCTCTGATCCACAGGAACAGGGCTGATTTGCAACCACTTCAAGTTGGCAATTTGCACAGATTGTTCGATGATATTTGCCTAGCTTCGGATTTAATCCATAGTTCGCAATAATCCCTCTCCCTTCTTCTTGATTTAATGCTTTGACAAATTCCAAAAAAGTCGGTTGCTTCATTTGAATGACTTGGTATTCTCTAGCCATCTTCTCAAGGGAATGAGCATCCGAATTACTTAAATACGGATAGTGACGTAACTCTAGTAGTTGGTCTGCCATTTCTGTATCTGAACTTAATCCTAATTCAACCGCATCAATAAGGTCTGGGTCAAACACTTCTTTTAATGATAGTTTAACTCCCTTGCCATATAAGCTTTTAAACGGTGTAAAGGCATGGGCTGGGATAAAGAGTCCAGATAATTCGCGGACCTTCCGTTGAATGATGTACGCCTTTTCGTATATCCTCTGTGAACTTAATGTTCGATTTTTCATACGTTTCCCTAACCACTCACTAAATTGCTCCATTTTTACCAAGGTTGGGAAAAAAGCCAGAACGTGCACAGGACCTTGGCAGTTTTCATCATTTATCTCTATCTCCGTTCCAAGAAAAAGCGTGACACTCGGAAAGCGAATGCCTCCCTCTTCATCCTCATATGCTTCACCATTATCTATTGCTTCACGTAGTTGTCCCAATATTTCCGGAACATGGCAATCAATGACACCAACAATATCAATACCCTTTTTAGTTGCCGCAAAATCAATAATTGCTTCTAAAGTCAAAGTACGAGCAGCTGTAATTTTAACAGCTGCTCCTGATTTTGTCCGCCCTATATGTATATGAAGATCTGCCACATAATTGCGAAGGCCCGTCATGTTATCAACCTCTCATTTTTAAAAATTGTACCGCATACACTGTTTTTGCATCATGAATCCGTTGATCCTCGATTAATGATTCAGCTTCCTCTATGGTCACCTCAAGAACATCTAAGAATTCATCTTCATCCGTGTTTGCTGTTCCTTGCTCTAAATCCTCTGTAAAATAAAGATGGATTAGTTCATCCGCAAATCCAGGTGATGTATAGAAAGACACAATAAACTTTAAGCTCTCTGATTTATATCCTGTTTCTTCCTCTAGTTCTCTTTTTGCACATTCAAGCGGTTCTTCTCCTTTTTCTAGTTTCCCTGCAGGAATCTCAATAATTGTCTTATCAAGTGCCTTTCGAAATTGACGAACGAGAACGATTTTTCCTTCTTTTGTTACTGGAATCACAGCAACCGCGCCTGGGTGTTTAACAATTTCTCTTGTACTTTTTTTCCCATTTGGAAGCTCTACTTCCTCCACTTTCAAATCAATAACTTTTCCACTAAATATCTCCGTCGTCCTAACTGTTTTTTCATATAAATGATCCATGATGTATCTCCCCTGTTCTTTTTTTCTTTTTATTTACATAAAAGTGTAACATACCACCACGGAAGGACGAACTCATTTGAAAATTTATGTTCGTGAAGATGGACTCATTTTAGCTGGAAAGGCATGGGAAGTTAGAGCCAAACTAAAAGAAGCAATGAAACGATATACTTATGTCAGTGAATGGAGTCAAGCGGTTCATCGTACACACGTACGAACGGCTTCCCCGACAGCAAGAAAGAATGCAGGATCGTCTTTATATTCTCTCCCCATTGTACGTATCGGTAAGGAAGAAAGCTGAAGGGCCTTTTCTACAATCAGGGATGAATCTTCATCAGACCAATTAATGTAATGGCTTGTCTTCATTGGATTTTTTTCAAGCTGATTTTCAATGATTGTTCTTTGTTTATCCCCAAGTAACGGAAATGTGAGAATGCTTTTGACAAAAGTAAATTGACTAAGAGGTGTTAAGGTATGATGGCTAATACCATAATGGCGATTCCTCTCTTCAGCAAAAGACAGCCTTGGAATCCATACCGGCCTTCCTCCCAGCGCCCCAATCGTGTTGGCCCAATTAGCAAGATTCATTCCAGTAAAGCCATAAGGCGTGCCTGTGCCTACAACCCCTGGTCCAACAGAAATTAAAATAATGTCTGCTTTGAGGTATTCCATTGAAAATTGTAGAGCCGAAGGAATTGTAATAGCTTCATATGTACCGCCAAAAGCCTGGCCAACTGTAATCGTTGTTAACCCTGGTTCTTGTGCAAGGCACCTCATTTGCTCACTTATTCTGAGTGGTAAGGAGGCTTGATCGTCAATTATCACACAAACGCTCAACTTCGGATTTAAAGCTTTACTAACATAAAAAGCAACCGGAATCATGCTATGTAATTCTGCAAGTAAAATTTGCTTATTTTTCATTAAAAAAGGGTGTTGAAAAAGTGAATGATAAGGACTTTCCTGTGCTTCAATGGCTAGAACACTATGCTGCATCGGTGAATACCGTAGCTTCATAATATGACCATCCCTTTTCGTTCCATACGAATATTCGGTTCCAGAACAGTTAGCCTTAACAATATCAAATCCACCTGAACCAAGGGAAAGCTCTGTCGCAGTTGTATTAATTAGAATTTCGTCCCCGGTAACTACTGGAGGAATAAATGTCTTATAGACAATGGCTTGACAAGCACCCACTTCAGTTTCAATAATTTGGATAGAATCGTCCTCATAATAAATCGATAGTACAAGTGATTTTTTTTCTCGATACACGCTTACTCACTCCTTACTATCACAAATTATTTTCTATACCTATTTTAACCAAAGAGGACCGAAGTTATTGAAATAAAATAAAAAGAGCTCTTTCAATTGAAAGAGGGTAATGAAAAGATGAAAGAGGGTAATGAAAAGATACGTTTTTCGAGGCCACTGAAGAAAGGTGTAAAACCACCTTTTTCAGCGCCTTGAAAATCGTACATTTTAAGTGAATTTACGATTTCACCTTTTGCAGTATCCTTTTAAAGGAGTGGTTTGATAAGTTTCTCAAGACCCTCATAGGTGACTTCACCTGGGATTACAGCTTCTATAACACCTTCTCTATTAATAACATACGTCGTTGGAAAATTACCTACTTGATAAGAATCAGCTAAACTTCCTTCCTCATCGAAATAAACAGGAAGAGTTAATCCAATTTCTTCAATAAATGTTGTCGCATCATTCAACGTCCGTTCATAGGTTTGCATATTAACCATCATTATTTCTAATCCATCGGCGCCATATTTATGTTGGAGCTCCATTAAAGCTGGCATTTCATCGCGACACGGTTCGCACCACGATGCCCACATATTAATAATGACCACTTTCCCTCTATGATCCTTTAATTGGCCTTCATCCCCTGTATTCATTGGCAAACGAAAATTCTCGGCAATCATTCCAACTTTATTTCCAATTTCTTCATTTTCGTTTGTAAAGACCATCATAATTATTAAAATCAATGCGATTGCTAGAACAAGCATGGTTGCTATTTTTTTCATGGGCATTATAACGCTCCTATCCAAAACTGATTTCTTTCATTATAAAAACAATTTTCGTACCTTCACAACAAACAAGCGTGAACATCTCGTTAAATTTTATCTTATACTATCCGAATCTAAAAATATTTGCTAGAATAGAGCAGTTATCTCGTTTACACTATTAATCTTTCTAAGAGGAAGGGAGTTCTTATGTCTTTTATTGAAGCTTTAATATTTGGTATTGTTCAAGGAATAACCGAGTTTCTTCCAATTTCTAGTACAGCCCATATCGTTATTACACAATTACTACTTGGTTATGAATTCCCTGGCTTTGGATTTGAAATCTACTTACATATTGCATCGATTTTAGCAGTAGTGATTTTCTTTAGACAAGACATCATTGAGGTTATTAAAGGATTCTTTGCATTTCTATCAAATCGTTCGCCTGAAAATCGTGTTCACTTTTACTTTGCGTTATACATTATCGTTGCAACTGGTATTACAGGGGTTCTTGGTATTCTACTTCAAGATTTTATCAGTGACCATTTAAAAACACCACCATTTATTGCATTAGCTTTAGCGATGACAGGATTTTTCCTTATCATTATTGAACGCTTTCACAAATATGGAAATCGAAAAGAAAAACAAATGACATTTGTTGATTCTATCATTGTAGGGCTCGGGCAATCTTTAGCGCTTATCCCAGGAATATCTCGCTCAGGTTCTACTTTAATTACAGCTCTTTTTCTAGGTTTAAATCGAGATACAGCTGTTCGCTATTCCTTTTTACTATCAATCCCTATCATTTTAGGAACTTCAGTTTTAGCGATTGGTGATTTAATGAATGGTTCACTTGTAGCAGAGGTCGGAACACTTCCACTAATAGTCTCATTTATCGCAACCTTTATTTTCTCTTGGTTGGGTATCGTCTGGCTTATTGATTTCTTAAAAAAGAGTAAGCTTGTTTACTTTGCGATTTATTGCTTTGTTGCCGCTATATTCGTCTACTTTTATCTTGATAATAGTATTATGATTGAATTATAATAACGTGAGTGCACAGCACAGTGCTTTTAAAAAGACTGTGCCTCAGCACGTTGTCGTTCTTACCTGGATCCTGCTGCCTGTTTCTTCTTCTCCAACAGAATTTTTTTTTGTTCTATACGTCTCTACTTTCTCAGTAACAACCATTTTATCTTGATTTTGAGTTAACATTTTTACAAATACATCTTCAACCTTATAGCAAAGCTTTTGATATACTCCCATAAAACTCCCCCGCCTCAACTAATCATTTTTTTAGCAATATAAAACCGTCATCTAAGCCATCCAAAAACATCGGTATATGTTTGTCATGTAACGCATACACTTCTAGTCTACCAGGTGTGCCATCCAGTAGACTAGAAGTGATACCATATTTTGTAGTAAGACTATACCCTACTCCTGCCTCTACTACTTCTACACTTACACTTGTATTAGACGACCAGGTAGAACTAACCTCTTTGCAGGTGCTCCCCCTGCTTGTTTTTCAAAATTCTGGCCATCAACTAAATCAATGATTACATCTGTACAAAAAAGTCAATTAACAGCTCTCCGATGCAAATGATTGATGAACTCATGTAAATTCCACCTTCCTTATGAGATTCTTAACAAAAATAAAGCTCTAATCACTTACTCGATTAGAGCTTTTAAAATATATTTTTAGTTTACTTCCAAATTGATTCTAGTTCAGTTACTTTTAATGTTGAGATATTTGTACTTCCACCATTCGAGACCAATGTAAGACTTTTGCCAATCTCACTCGGGAAAATTAAGCTAGTCATGGCAATCTCACCATCATTTGCAAATAATTCGATTGATGATGTATCAATAAACAGTTGAAGCTTTATTTTATTATTTTTCATCTTTAGTGGGGCTTCTTGTATTGCTGGGAATGATGTTGAGAAACTAATTTCTCCTGAATTCGTTCGATCTACTAGTAGCGAACTATTCCTAACGTCATAGCTAATAATGGTTTTTTCTGTCTCTGAATGCTGAATGAGTAAATCAAATTTCGATAAATTTATTTGTTCCAATTCAATTTCAATCTCCATTAACTTATTGTTCAAGTCAATACAAACAGGATTGTTCGAGTCAATGACGATTTCTTTATGAATATTCGTCTCTTTTCTTATTTTATTAATTTCTGATACAAGTTTTTGAACTAAGCGAACTCCTTCCTCGGTAGAAATCAATGACAACTCTCTTGGAAGTGTCATTGCACTTCTCCACTCATTCGTTGGTACTTGATTCGCATATCGCCAGTTGCTCATCCACCCAATATAAATTCTCCTCTCGTCTGGTAAATCAGACCAGGTAACACCAGCATAATTATCTCTTCCATAATCTAACCATAGGATTGTATCATCGTCATTGTCATTTACAAAGGTTGTTCCATCAAATTGACCAATGAAATATTGTGTTCTAGAACCTTCCTTAAATTCAGGGTTATCTCCAATACTTACTAACATAGCCCATTTCTGATAGCTCTTGTCATCATCTATAGGTAATTGAAAGAGATCCGGGCACTCCCAAACCCCCTCATGTGAACCAGCTTTATTTCCGAATTCACTTGCATACTCCCAATCTATTAAATTAGGAGATGTGTAAATGGTCACAGATTGTCCAGTAGCTAATACCATAACCCATTTATTTGAATCATCGTGCCAAAATACCTTAGGATCACGATAATCTGTTATATTCACATCTGAAAGTACTGGATTACCCTTGTATTTTACCCAAGTTCTTCCATTGTCCGAACTATAAGCTAAACTTTGTCTTTGGCGAGGGCGATCAGAATCCGGATAGTTATCAGCACTTGTATAAATAGCTACCAGTCCTGGTTGTTCATCGAAAAATCCCGAAGTATTATACCAATCAACAACAGCACTACCTGAAAAAATCGCTCCATTTTCGTCTGGATATAATGCAATCGGAAGATGCTCCCAATGGATCAAATCTTTACTAACCGCATGGCCCCAATGAATCGGACCCCAAGTTGTCCCAAATGGATGGTGTTGATAAAACAAATGATATTCATCATTGAAATAAACCATACCATTAGGATCATTCATCCAATTTTCTTCTGGTGTAAAATGGAATTGAGGACGATACTGCCCTTTATATTTATGTGCAACTTTATTAGATTTTTGTGTCATACTTTTCACCTTTTCTAGTAATATAATTCTCTAAGATTATCCAAGTGACTGTTCAATGCCAATGCAACGTATAGCCACAATATCTATTTAATACGAAATCTGTTATTTCTGATTTCGATCATAACCTGCTTGTTTAATTTCCAACCATTCTTGTAATCCAAGTCTGTCTAACTCTGCTAAATGAGCATCCCACTCTTCTTCAACCTTTCCATTTGTGATCCATTCAGCTTTTTTTCTTTCAATATATGGAAACAAATTTGCTTCAATTGTAGAAAGTTTATCTAATTCTTCTATTGAGAAAAACACTCTTGGATAAATATTTTCTGCTTTCATATCAGGAACCATAACTTCCTTCATTAATCCTAATCTCCAAGCAGCATCATCTGGTTTAGTCGTAACTTTGCCATAATACTCATCTAAAATTGCTAATGGTCCACCAATAGATGTCTTCTCTCTCAGTTCAACAGGAGCAGTTCCATTTAATGTAAGATGTTTTAACATATTAGCATTTTCATCAAATTCAAAAATATTTTGTTGTGTTTCATCACCATACGTACCCCAGTTGTTTTGAACAGATTGAAGTGGGTCATAGAGTTGATCGATCCATTTTGCTGTTAATTCCAAGTTTTTATTAGCACTTGTTATAACCATTCTTCCTCTGTCAAAGCCCATCCCATTTGTTCTTGCAACATTTTCATGTCCATCGGGACCTTCTAGAGCAGGCATTAAATCATATTTATCATTCATACCCGTGATATTTGCTTTATCCCATGTAAAATATAATCCAAAGCGCTCTTCTTTTCCTTTTGCGAGATACGTATTCCAATCTTGCTCAAATGCCTCAATATCTATTAAACCCTCTTCATATAGTTCATTGAAGAATTTGCTTGCTTCTTTATAGCCCTCATCTGCAGCTGTTAGTTTTACTTCTCCCTCATTCGTTACAACAGTATGATCCCAGTTTTCACCTAGACCAAATGAACCAAATAAGAATGATAAATCCTCGCCACCATGATTAATAATAAAAGACATTGGAATTTCATCTGCTTCCCCGTTACCATTTGGATCTTGAGTTTTAAAAGCAATTAATACTTCTTTTAATTCCTCAGTAGTCGTTGGCATTTTCATGCCTAAATTATTCAACCATTCCACGTTAATCCAAGGGAAATCGTCCACTGAATGGATACTTTCTTTCCCTGAGCCTAGTTCCTCAATCCAAGGAAACGAATAAATATGTCCATCAGGTGCAGTCATCATTGCTTTATACTCAGGTGCAGCATCAAGCACTTCTTGTAAGTTAGGCATATGTTGTTCGATTAATTCTTCAACTGAAACAATTGCTCCATCTTTTGCTAGTTTTAATAATTCATAGTCATTATAACTTGCATTTAATATTGCATCAGGCAGCTCTCCGCTAGCAATGGCTAAATTTCTTTTTTCAACAAATGTATCCGCTGTATAATTCGTCCAATCAATATGAACCCCTGTTTCTTCTTCCAATCGTTGGTAAACAAGTTTTTCATTTGGATCTTGAGGAGCTAACGGAGAACTTTGTGTCATCATTTTTAATGTAACCTTCTCTTCTAATGGAAACGAAATATCTTTAAGCTCTAAAGCCTCCGTTGAAGCACTTTCATTGTTTTTATTACTACATCCCGTAGCAACTAACATTCCAGAGAGCAATAATGCAGACATTGTTTTATACATTTTTTTCATAGTAAACCCCCACTTTTTTATTATTTTAAAGACCCTACCATAACACCTTTTTCAAAGTATTTTTGGAAGAATGGATACATAACGATTAATGGTAAGCTCGCAATAACAATCGATGAATACTTGATCATTTCGGAAATCTTTTGTAACTCGGCTCTTGCAAGTTGATCACTAATCATTCCAGGTTGTATTTCGTTTTGAATTAAAATGGCACGTAATACTAATTGCAATGGATAGAGATTTCGATCTTCAAGATAAATCATCGCATCAAAATAAGCATTCCACTGACCGATAAAAGCATATAAAGCTAGAACAAAAATAATTGGTTTAGATAAAGGGAAGACAATTTTTAGGAATATCTTGAATTCAGATGCACCATCTATTCTTGCTGCTTCCTTTAACTCTTTTGGAATCGATTTAAAATAGGTTCGAGCTAAAATAATAAACCATACATTTATAGCATTTGGAACAATTATCGACCAAATTGTATTAAGCATTCCTAAATCTCGGACAACTAAATAGGTTGGGATTAATCCCCCATTAAAAAACATTGTAATGAGAAAGAATACCATAATTATTTTTCTACCAACTAAACCTTCTGTGGATAACGTATATCCCGCAAGTATACAAACTAATACTGTTACAATTGTAAATCCAGTTGAATAGAGAATTGAATTCATGAACCCTTTCACGATGGTACCATCAGTTAAAATTCTCTTGTAGCCATCAAAAGTCCAATCAGAAGTATTTATCTTAAATCCTTTGTTAAGTAGCGCATTAGGTTCTAAAAAAGAAGCGAGCAATACATATAAGAGTGGAAATACAACAATCATGACAATGACACTTAACAGAACTTTATTAATAAGCAGTATTAATTTATCAGTTTTTGAATTATTCATTCTTTCTCCTCCTTTCTATAGAAGACCTTCACCTTCATTTAGCTTTTTCACCACTTGATTGACAAAGACGAGTAAAATCACATTAATAACAGCGTTAAATAACCCAACTGCTGTTGCAAATGAATAATCGCCTGCTTGTAACCCTCGTTTATATACATAGGTTGGAATAATTTCAGAACTTGGCAGGTTCATTGATGTTTGTAATAGGTAAGCCTTTTCAAAACCGATAGCCATGATGCCTCCAGCAGCTAAAATAAATAGCACTGCCATAACTGGTTTCAATGTGGGAAGGTCAATATGCCAAATTCGTTGTAAGAGTGATGCCCCATCAACTGTTGCTGCATCATGAAGTTGCGGATCCACATTCGCAAGTGCTGCAACGTAAATAATTGACGCCCACCCAGCACCTTGCCATACTCCAGACCAAATGTAGATCGTTCTAAATGCTTCTGGATTAGACATAAATGATATAGGCCTGTCTAAAAAAATAGATAATATAGCATTAATTGGACCTGTCGGTGATAAAAACAAGAAAACCATCCCTGAAACAACTACTACTGAAATAAAATGTGGTGCATAAAGAAATAATTGAACATTCTTTTTTATTTTTGCTCTTCTCACCTGATTTAACATGAGAGCTAAAATGACGGGAATCGGAAATCCAATGAGAAGTTCAAAAGAACTTAATTTAAGCGTATTCATAAAAATTTCCATAAAATTAGGTGATGTTAAGAAGCTTGTGAAATGCTTAAAACCAACCCATTCACTGCCCGTGATTCCCTTAATCGGACTAAAATCTTTAAATGCAATGGTTGCCCCATACATTGGTATATACTTAAAAATAATCGTAAGGATAACAGCAGGAGCAAGGAGCAAATAAAGAATGTAGTTCTGCTTAATATACTCAAATTGACTCTTTATTTTAGATGCAACTTTGATTTGTTGTGCTGTTCCTTTGTTTGCCTTTACTAATTCTTGCAATATATTAACCTCCTTATTTGAAAATAACCACTATTGGTAACGATTTCATATTTACGTGTGAATAATGTGAAATGTATGATGCTCATCCATTTGTTTACCCCTCTCGTTGTTTTGTTCTCTCTCTGTGATTTCTACTATAACAAAGTCGAAACTTATAATATTTCAAAATTTTTGGTTGTGAATATTTAATTTCTTTGGTTGTTATTTGACGAAAAAAAATCCCCTAGCATAAAAACTAGAGGATTAGAAGTCTTATGGATTTTGAATATCATTTAAACTATTATTAATGTTCTCCACAGCTTCTGTTGCGGAAGCCTCTACATTTTTCCCGCCTATACCAACATCCTCAAATAATGTCTTAATCGCTTCACTTACAGCGGGATAGACAGGTGTTACTGGTCGGTTCTTAGAGTATTTTTGAGTTTGTTGTATAAATATATTTTTCGGGTATTCATTAAGTTCAGGAAATGCATTGACTACTGAGAATCTCGCAGGTAAATCACCTGTCATTTCAACATATTTTTTTGAGCCTTCAAAACTTGTAGCATATTTAATAAATTCCCACGCTTCTTCAGGATATTTAGATTGTGCTGAGATCCCAAGAGCCCAACCACCGTTTGGCGTAACTTGATTTCTCTCCTTTGGTAACGGCGCAACTCCAAAATCTTCCCCTAATTTAAAGTCAGGAAAATTCTTTTCAAGGTCTGCAAATACCCAAGAGCCCATCACCGTCATTGCAAGCTTTCCCGTCTCAAACGGATTAGGTGGTAATTCAACCGCAGCAACTTTATGTTTGTGATAGAGATCTTGATAAAATTGTAATGCCTTTAAAGCTTCATCCGAATTTAAGTAGCCCTCTGCAGATGTCTCATTAGGATTAAGAACTTCAGCTCCAAACTGCCATAGGAGTGGAAGTTTAAAGTAAGCAGGAGCTTCACCCGCACCAAATCCCTGTGCTGGATCAATTCCATACACACCATTCTCAGAATTCGTTATTTTTTTTGTAGCCTCTAATACCTCATCCCAAGTCATCGGTTTATTAGGATCTTTAGATGGGAATGGCACTCCAGCCTCTTTAAATAGGTGCATATTATAAAATAAGGCTACTCCAGATTCCACCATTGGTGAAAGGTAAATTTCATCTTCATACGTTAATCCCTTCAATGTAGCAGGAGGTATATCTTCAATATCACCTTCAGCTTTCATATATTGATCAATAGATAAAAGAGATCCTGAATTTGCATAAAGAGCTAAGTATGGGGTATCAATTGCCAGAATATCAGGTGGATTTCCTGCAGCGATTTCTGTTCTCAACCTTATTTCATAGTCTGCATATGGAATAGATACCATCTTAATTTGGATGGAAGGGTGTGACTCCTCAAAAGTTGAAATTAATGCTTCATAAGCTTTATTTTCTGATGTAGTTCCCTTATTTCGCCAAAATGTTAGGTGAATCTTATCTAATTCATCATTTTCAATCTTCCCTTGTCCTTTTTGGTCATTTGAGTAGGTATAAAAAAAAGACAACGTATAACCAGCTAGTATCATAAAAATAATTAAAAAAATAATAAATACTACTCTCTTTTTCATACGGTTCCCTTCTTTGTTACGAATTTATCCATTCAAATTTTGCGATTTACGGAACTCAACTGGTGTTTGACCAAAGTGTTTTTTAAAAACAGTACTAAAATAACCTGAATTTGAAAAACCCACTAAGTGAGCTACGTCAATTATTTTAAGTTGTTTATCTTTTAAAAATGCTTGAGCATGAGCCATTCGTAAACTGATCAGATAATCACTAAAGTTTTTCCCAATGTTGTGTTTGAAAATTTCAGACAGATACGTACTATTAATATGGAACTTATCTGCCAAATTAGTAAGTGAAATTTCATTTGCATAATGCTGATCTAAATACCGACGAACATTTTCTGCGATTGCTACCCCATTTGAGGAGCTACGGTCTTCATGTACCTTTTCAATGATAGAGTGCGCCAAATGAATGAGCTGTTCTATGACCCTGTTTTGAGAGTTAAGCTCCCATATCCTCTGTTGGCAGTTCCATATCTTATTATTTATTTCAATCGTATCAATATCATACTTTTTTGCTAAAGAACCTAACATAAATAGCACTCGATTGGCAACAAACGAAAAGGACATAATCGATTGGTTATTCATTTCTCCCAAAATTGAATAAATAGTTTTCTTAAAGTCCTCATGATTTTCAGTTTCAATCGTGTTAATTAATTTCTTTTCAACATCAGCTGTAAACTCAAATACTTCCTTATTCGTTGTCTCCTCTATCACCTGTGATTGTGAGCCTAATTGGCTTTGACTCCAAGAAAGCAATGCTGATATATAACCATTCTTACATTCTGTCAGACCAGTAACAACCTTTCCAATACCTATCACTGTTTCTATGTTCATGAATTCCTTTACATGTCGTTGAATTTTTCTAATTAATGGAGATTTAGAATTTAACTGGTTGGAATCTACTCTATGGATAAAGTGAATCATATTTGCATAACTTGCATCATAGAAAGAATAAGTTCCATCGTGTTCTTTAGCTATTTCCTTGCACAGCATTCTAAAAGGAAGCCACAGTTCCTTTATATTAGATTCCCGTTCTGTTCCTCTTACTTCCACCGTTACAAACTGAAAATGTACGTCTTCATTCGCAAAATCATTTAACTGCAATTGCTGAAGCCTCTCAATTGTAACTGTGAGTTCTGACCACTCTTCCTTAACCAAATGGAGCAAATATTGTTCCCGCATTTCTTCCACCTGGTTGTGAACAAACCTTTTCATTTGATCAGATTCGAGTTGTCTTTTCTTTTCTTTCTCTATTTCCGTTCTAATTCGTCCCAAAGCTTCTACTAATTCATCGGGAGCGACTGGTTTTAAAAGGTAATCTTTCACACCTTCTATCATCGATGATCTTACATACTCAAAATCGGAATAACCTGATAAGACGATTACTTTAACATTCGGATGTTCATGATGACATTGTTTCACAAATTCAATACCATCCATAATTGGCATCCTTACATCTGTAATGACAACATCTATCTTCATCTTTTTTAACAAGTCTAGTGATTCTTGTCCATTCGAAGCTTCTTCAACAATTTGAAAACCTTCCTCTTCCCACTCTACTTTCATTCGTAACCCTTTTCGAATTTGTATTTCATCATCAGCAATGATTACTTTCAACATGTATATTCCCCCAATAACTTGATCGCTTGTTGAAATATCCTTTTTAAACTTAAATGGTTTATGGAAAGTGATAAAATATACCTTCTCGAATAAAGCCTGATAATCTCTCTAACCATATGAGGAAGAAAAATCCACCTTACTGATGGGAGTTTCTTTTTATACAAAGAGTAATTTTTGTACCCTTATCCTTTTCAGATTGAATGTTATAAGAGAAGTTTTCACCATAGTATAACTTCAAACGGCCTAATACATTTTTAAGACCAATACTGCTACCTTTGCTTTTTAACACATTGCTTGATTCATTATTTAATTCTGTATCCAGTAAGTCTGTAACGGCCTCTTCAGTCATCCCTATTCCATGATCTTCAACGATAATAAATATTTCATCTCCACAGTTTTCCGTTTTTATTTTTAATTGGGCAAACTGTTTATTTATAAAACTATATTTTACTGCGTTTTCAACAATAGGCTGTATAATAAATTTAATAATTGGCACAAATTTTGTTTCTGGATCTTCTTCAATTTCTACAGTAATCGCATCTTCATATCGAACCTTTAATATATCAGTAAAATCTCGTATATAAGCGATTTCCTCACCTAATCTCACGACATCACTTTGAGTATTTAAAGAATACCTCATCATTCGGCCTAAATGAATGCTTACATTCATAACCTCTTTGTTTTTACCCTGAGCCGCTAATCCCCCAATAATTTCAAGAGTATTGTTAAAAAAATGAGGATTAATCTGTAATAATAAAGCTTTGTATTCCGCATCTTTTCTACGAATATTCGCTTCGTATTCTGTTTGAATTAAGAAATTTAGTTTGTCGATTGTATGATCAAATACTTTTATAGCATAGCCTACTTCATCGTTATAAGATTTAATTGCTTGCATAAAACTTTTTGCTCCAGAAAAATCTCCATGTTCAATAAATTTCATTGCTTTTGTAAGCTTTCCTAAAGGTCTTACAATAGTAGAGGAGAGAATATAAGATGCAATTATCGTTAAAATAAAAATTAGAGCACTTGTTATCAACAAGTTCTTTTGTAATGTATTAATTTTTAAGAACAATTCAGACTTTGTAATCTCACTAACCAGAACCCAATTACCAATTTTTAATTTTTGAAAAAATACAAGGTATTCTTCACCTTTATGATCGGTTTCGATTAGACCTTTATTTTGTTGACCATTTGATATTTCTTTTAAACTTTTATTCAATACATAATTCGGAGTCGTGATTTTTCCGGATAATACTTTCGCTCCTCTACTATCTACTAAATAAACACGACCCTTTTCACCAAGTTTGATTTTACTCAATGCTGTTTCAAGCAATGCAGATGGAATATTAACTTTAATTACTCCTGTTAAATCAAGCGTATACAAATCAAATAGCGGAATAAGATAACTATTTACATTTTCTGCAATAACGTCATTATGGGTTTTTACCCACCGCTGGTCATTTTCAATAAAATTTTTGAACCACTCTGTATTCTGTAATGTTGGAAGATCCCCCCATACCCCGGTACCATCATTAAGAAAAACAGATATGGACATAGATTTAGAATTGTTAATCATTATGGAAGATAACTGTCTCATCACCTGATTTTTCATTAATAATCGCTGAGCACTTGTTACATTGGAATCCTCTGTTTCGGACTTCATCCATTGTTGAGTCGTATGATTAACAAGAACCTGTTTCCCTAGGTCCTCTGCTTGTGAAGTGATTGAATCAATATAGATAGAATACTGGTCCATCATTTCCACTGTTGAATTCTTCGTTTCTTCCTCCATAATTGAAGTAAACCAACTTGGAATGATAATGGATAGAATAAGAAAAGGGATCGTTAATAATAAAGTAAAAATAATAAATAGTCGATTCCTTAATGAAAAAAGCATATAGCCTCCCAGAAAATAAAAACCTTCTTAAATTATGTAATAAAAACAAGAACTTTCTTTAACCTATTCAAGGCAATTGTAATTCTTTTTAATCGATTATAGGCTTTTTCATCATACCATATAGTTTTGGATCAATTAATCTAACCAGTGTATTGTTCATTTAATCAAATGCACGAAAAGAAAGGAAATATATAAAAGAATCATTTAAAAAGAGCGACTATAGTAGCCGCTCCCAAGATAAATAGAAAACTACAATGAAAATGATATAGAATCTTTTTAAAATTAATCTTTATCTATCTGATTCCTTAATCCCTTTCTTCATTTTACCTTCACTTTATTAAATACAACTGTTGAACTCCAAACATTTAATCCAAAATACCCTTCATTAAACGTATCGTCTTTCTTATTAATAATGAGCTTGTTGTCTAAATAAACTTTAATGTGACTATCTTCCGTAACAACTTTTAGATGATACTCTTTATTTGTCATTAAATTTAGCCGTCCATCATCATTATAAACTACCAGCTCATATCCAATACCATTAACAAACTTAATGAGTTTCACGACATTATTTCTTACATCAAGATTCAGAACATACGAGTTTTTCGCGGTTGAATCTGAGCGAAAAACCAAAGCACCTGCACCAACTAAGTTTCCAATTGTATCTTTTTCAGAGTCATTTGGATGTGAATCAGTATCAAGTACCTTAATATCCGCTTCATACGTAAAGTCTTTACCAGACTCCTTAGCTAAAATGAAAGCATCACCATCACTTTGTCCCTGCTTTCCATTTATTGTATCTGTCCAATTGCCATTAATCGTCGTCCAGCCTGACAATTTTGATTTAAACGGACTATTTTTCTTCCATATAGTCTTTAAAGGATATATTTCAAGAGATTTTAATGTAACCTTTCCATCCTTACTATAAAGCTCTAATTCTTTACTTAATGGATCTGGGAAGATTTGATCTGTAATCACTGTTTCACCATTATTTCCGAATACCTCAACAGCGGATCGGTCTACAAAAATATGCATTTTTACAGTGCCATTAGAGTCTGTTAGTGGTCCCTCATGTTTGCCTACTACATTGCTTCCATAATCAAAGCTTCCGGAATTTGTTCGGTCAACGAAAAGCTGCTTTGTGCTAACATCATAACCAATTGTTGTATATTCCTTAGCTCCTTTACGAACCTTGAACCCGAATTCAGTTGCATCTATATCCTTTATATCAAATTCAGCGATCATTTCAAATGTATCTTCTGACAGGTTTGATAAAAGATTACGATCACTTGATATCACTTTATTCGTAAATGAAACTTTCCCTTTTCTATCACGAATACTATTTAAAGAGACTGGAGTTTGTTTTAAACGTAACCCATCCTCTGTTTGAGTGAGCTCCATCTTTCTCGGTAATGTCGTAGAGCTTCTCCACGTTGAAGTGGGTGTATGATTTGCATATTGCCAATTGCTCATCCATCCAAGCCAATATTTTTCACCGTTTTCTCCTTCACTCCCGCTCCAATCAACTGCAGCATAATAATCAGCTCCATAATCAGCCCATAATACTTTATCCGCAGGATTGTCATTTTTAAACGTTTTACCATCAAAGCTACCTACAAAATATTGCATACCAGACCCACCTGCTGGAGCACCGTCATTAATACTAACTTGTAGGACCCATTTTGTTTTTGTTGGGTCACCATCGATAGGTAATTCTATTAACGTTGGACATTCCCAAATTCCACCATTACTACCATTTGTAGAAGGTATCCACTCTCCAGAAACACCAGTCCAATCTGTAATGATCCCACTCTGTTTCATTTCTCTTTTTGCAGGTTTCTTTACAACTTGGTCAACTTCATTTGGTATTGATCCCTCATTATAAACTTGAACATCATCAATGTTAATATGGCCCCAGCCACCTGTCGCATTGTCAACAGCTTTAATATATAAGACTTCTCCAATAAACTCAGAAGCATCCCATACGTATTTTTTGTACTTTTCATCTTCAAATTTTGTATTAGCTTGACGAATTAACTCTTGATCATCAGAAGCTCTTACTAATGACACATAGCGGTTATTAATATCATTACCGCCTCCAATTAATAAATTGATCTCTCCTGAGCCGCCTAATTTAAAATAGGAAGAACGCAATTCACCTATTGCATCATCTCCTTTGTGAAGATCAGAAAATCCCCATAAATGATAGGTTCCTTGATGATCGAATGAACCACCCCAGAAAGATGTCGCATCTGTCAGATGATCTTTTGTAAAAGCATTCCCTTGGATAGGAGTCCATCCAGTTAAATCACCTGACTCAAAATCATGGTTGATGATGTTTTTCTCATCAGTCATGATATTTTTTCCTAATTGGACATCTTGAAAAAGAACAGAAGAATTTGAAACATGTAACCCAAATTGCCCTTTCGAGAACGTTGAATCATTTACATTATGGATAAGCTTACCATCTAAATAAATCTTAATATTCTGATCGTAAGTACTAACTTTCACATGATAATTCTTATCTGTTTTTAGTGATACTGTTTTTTCTGCTAGTTTGGAAACGTTTCCATTTTCTATTTTCATAATGTTTAATGTATTGTTCAAAGAATCAAGAGTTGCAAAGTAACCATTTTTTGTATTAGCATCTGCCCGGAAAACAAGTGAACCTACTCCATTTTCACTCTTTGATAGATCAATAGTAGCTTCATATAAAAAGTTATCCCCTGACTGTCCACTCATGGTAAACGCATCTTCCTTAGCGGTTCCACTTTTTCCATCCAACGTATCTTCCCATATTCCATTTATAACTGTCCATTTTGATAGATTAGTTGCAAAGTTAGATGAATTTTCAAACTCTACATTCCGAAATGTAGCAGTTGAATTCCATGCAGATAAACCAAAATATCCGTAATTAAATTCATGATCTGCTTCTTTGATAACTGCTTGTTCATTCACAAATAGTTGAATCTCTTCATCTTTCGTTACTACTTTGACATGATAGGGTGAAAACGTATCAAGAGTATAAGTTTTTCTCGCCAATTCCTCCTCTTTTCCGTTAACAAGTTTACTTAAAGTAATCACATTATTCTTTGCATCTAAGTTCGCCACATAGCCATTATTTGCACTTTTATCTGCACGAAAAACTAGACCGCCGGCACCCTCTCGACCATTCTTTTCGTTTAGTGTTATATCACCTTCATAGCTAAATGAACCTCCTGCTTCTGAGGATATCGCATACGAAGTTTGATCAAGACTATTTGCTTGGATCCCACCATCTTGACCAAATTCACTTGCATACTCCCATTCTTTTAAATTTGAAGATGTGTAAAACATAATTTTATCCTTTGCTGCTAAAGACATCACCCACTTATTTGTATCATCATGCCAAAAAACTTTTGGATCACGCCAATCAGGAATAGGGGGATTTGGCATGACCGGGTTACCTTTATACATCTCCCAATTTCTTCCTTTATCTATGCTATAAGCAATACTTTGGACTTGACCTTTTTCCCCTGCATGAGTGAAGATCGCAACCATTGCTTCTTTCCCAAAGCCCGCTGTATTATTCCAATCAACCACAGCACTACCTGAAAAAATTTGCCCATTTTCATCAGGAGATAATGCAATCGGTAAATGCTCCCAATGAACAAGATCTTCACTTACAGCATGTCCCCAATGCATCGGTCCCCATGTTGTTCCATATGGGTGATACTGATAAAACAAATGATATTCTCCTTCGTAATAAACCATCCCATTCGGATCATTCATCCAGTTTGCTTCAGGAGAAAAATGAAATTGATTTCGATATGGCTCTTGATAATAACCAGGATTTTCAGCAATACTAGTTAATGGTATACAAATCATTATGAAAGAAATTAGTAACATACTAATTATTTTCTTCATTTACCCACACCCCTTTTTTAAAAGCTTTTACTATCATGCTAGGCTTTTTCCTCTTAATCAAACAATTAAGGCAGCTACTACAATCACTCCGCCTTTTACAACTAACTGCCAATAATAGCTCACATCCATTAGAGTTAGCCCATTACTACTCACTCCCATAATTAAAACCCCGATAATTGTTCCTTGTATTTTTTCCTTTTCCGCCTGTTAAACTTGTACCGCCTAAACCAGCAAGTAAACCACTAATCGAATAAACATTAATTAAAGACCTTTCAACCTTGTTCCCTGTTAGTCTTGCGGCTTCCTCATTACCACCAATTGCAATATGGCGATCAAACATTGTATATTAAAGAATGGCAATCATGACAGCATACACCAAAATCATAAGATAAATTGGTATCGGTATTCCTGAAAGCTTCCTCCACCAATTGATATAAATGTTTCATTTTGTAAAACAAATGGATATCCACCACTAATGACATAGGCAAGCCCACGAACATTCACCTAAAGTCTGTTCAGAAGATTGGTTTGTATTGCTACATACAGTCATTAGGCCAATTACCAACACCATAAAAGGAGCACCTAGGCTTCTAAGATTCTTGTTCATACTTTTTCACCCCATTTATTATTAATAATTTAAAATAGTAAATTATTTCATCTTATATACTCTACTATCGCACCACCTCATGATCGTTCCTATATAATCGATTTACAGGATTTAAATAATCGGTCTATATAGGTACGTAATGTCTTACCCCTAAATATTTGATAGCGCTTTCAATGATGTGTAATTAATCTACCAAAATTTACACTCAACTTATTTTAAAATTTTCGGAACTTATCCTTTGAAATTTTTGGGTGTTTTATTTTTCTTTGTACTTATTTGTTATTACACTCAAGATATCAATCACAAAGATTAATTGAACTTAAAAAATTTATTCAAATCTCTTCCATAGTAGAAAGACTACAAACCTCTTATAAAGAACATTTACATTTAGTTTATAAATTATATGAGAATGTTAATGAACTAAGAAAGGACTTCTCTAACAAATATTTAAATCAAGGAAAAATTGAGGTGACATCCAAACTGGATATAAAAATATTAGATGATTTATTCTATGCCCTTCTTACTAACAAACAGAAATTTGCCCAATTATTAGGCGTAACTATGCATATATCGATGAATGTGACAGCAAACAATAAGTCAATAACACTAAAGAAAGTCCAACATTTAAGTATTTTAATGGATGAGTTAATTCTTTTACTGTTTGATTCTAAGATGGAACAAAGCAAAGAAATATCCTTCCATTACTCAGCATCACCTACTTCTATCTACTATGAATTTTCAAATCGAGAGCAAATCTAAAATTCAGGGAATAACCATTAGTTACCTTTTATATCAACAAACACTTATCGGTTGAAAAGTTATTAACTAATTCCAATTTCAGCTGCTGCTTTGGCTAATGATAAATTTCTTTTAATCTAGCATCTTTTACTGCCTATCATGACCCTTTAACCGGTTTAGGTACTCGTACTTATTTTTATGACAAAATCAATGAATTATTAATGAAGACAAAGATAAACCATTCAATTGTCCGGTCATTTTAGTTGATTTAGATAAATTCAAATACATTAATGATACGTAAGGTCATTCAGCTGGAGATCGAGTTCTTCAGCATATTGCAAATCAAATTCAACTCTCTGTGCCAAAAGAGGCGAGCGCTTGTCGAATGGGAGGCGATGAGTTTGCGATTTCTATACCTGCTGAGGATGCACGACAAATCGTAACCATTGTTGAAAAGCTACTAAACAATCTAACTGTACCAATTACAATTAACGACAAGTATTACTCTCTTACCGGTAGTATCGGTCTTAGTATCGCATTAAAAGATGGCAGTGATGCAGATACCTTATTGAGTCATTCTGATAAAGCAATGTACCACGCCAAACATGCTGGCAAAAACCAGTACCGACTCTATATTAGTGACATTGAAACGTCCAAAAAGGCCTCAGAGGGTTAGTACTCCTCTGAGGCTCCCGTTATGTGTATGTGAACTAATTTTTAAACTGAATCTAATGCTTCGTCAATAGGCATTGATCCATTGAGAATCTCAAAGGTTTTTTGATACGTGTTTTTCCGATCCAAGACGCCCGCTAATACTTTGGCAACATCTTCTCTTGTAATCGTATTGTCTCTGACTTGAATTTCTTCTTCAAGCTTTATTAACCCTTTTGCTTCATCCGTTGTTAAGCTACCAGGTCTGACAATTGTATAAGAAAGACTTGAGTTCTTTAAATAATCATCTGCCACTTTCTTTGCGACTAAGTAATGACGAATTCTGTCACTTTTATCTGGATCAACAGTTCCCATCGAGCTAAGCATCACAAACCGTTTAATCCCCTTATTCATTGCGGTATCAACTGTTTTCATCGCTCCCCACAGATCAACAAGAATCGTTTTATCCGCTCCAGTTTTTCCACCTGAACCCGCTGCAAAAATAACTGCATCTACATCTTTAAATGCATGAGTTATGTCTGCTTCTAAATCGGCAATAACTATCTTCTTCGCTCCTAATCTCTTCAATCCTTCTCCTTGATTTTCATTACGAACCATTGCAACTGGCTCATGTCCACGTTCAGCTAATTCCCTCACCGTGAGTCTTGCTACTTGACCATTGGCACCTACAACTAATACTCTCATTTCTTTCTCTCCCTTCCTTCATTTTATTATACCCAGTTAACCCTTTTAGAAACGTTTAACAAATCTGACACACAATTTATAAAATCCTCATGCTTAAGCCTATCAACCTTTTTACTTTCTTGATAAACTATTATATATAACTAGATAGAGTGGAGGTGGTTCAATTGACTTCCTTTATAAACAACCAAATTCAAACAGAAGAAGAACTAAGAGACATAGTTGGGCAGAAAAACCCTTTCCTTTCTCAAAAGGTAAGAGATTTTCTCGATGAGGAATTTATCCATTTCTTATCCCTTTCACAATTTGTCGTTATCGCTACTAGTGACGATAAAGGGAATTTTGATGCATCTCCACGAGGCGACTCTCCTGGATTTGTTCATATTTATGACGAAACTCATATTATTCTTCCAGAACGAACGGGAAACCGACGAGTGGACTCTATGGTGAATCTCATCCATAACCCCGGTATCGGGTTGATTTTTTTTATTCCTGGTGTAGAGGATACGTTACGAATTAATGGGAAGGCTGTGATTACATCCGACCAAGAGCTTTTAAAACCAATGACTCAAAAAGGAAAAATCCCTTCACTCGGCGTTGTTGTAACAATTGAAGAGTGTTTTATTCACTGTTCGAAATCCTTTAAGCGGTCTAACTTTTGGAAGTCAGAAATGTTCGCTAACAATAAATTCCAACGTTTCACAACAGCATTAAAATTTAAAGGAAAGAAATAAAAAAAGCTGCGCCAGCAGTTTTTCTTATAAACAAGGAGCGGATCCACACTGTAGCTTTTAAGTTCACTACAAGTGTTCTTCTTGTAGTGAACACACAGTTCTATAAACAAGCTTTCATAATCCTTCGAAACCCCAATGAGTCATCACTTGATTTTCTTATCTTTTTAAAAAAAGGGGGTCTTAAAAGGTACAAACCCTTTAATGACACCCCTACATTTCTTAACATTCTATTCTTCCTTTTCGTATACTGGTACCCAGCCCTCTTTCGTGATAAAAATACGAATTGCCACCACTTGGCGATCCTCCATTAACGTAAAATAGTGACGATAGTATTCTGGAACAGAAATCAAATCTCCAGGCTCAAGCTCAACATCAAAGTAGCGGCCATCCTTACCCTCAATTGCAAAAATGCCATGTCCACTTACAATAAAGCGTACTTCATCATCTGTGTGGTGATGCTCTTGTACGAAGTTTTTCAATAAATCATCGAGATTTGGTGTGCTTGGCGATAGTGAGATGACATCTGCTGTTTGATAGCTACGACGTTCAGAAATATCTTTAATTTCATCCGCATACACAGATAAAATCTCCTCTTTATTCTCATCTGTTAAATTAAAATTTTCAACGAGGTGACTTGGAAGTTTATCAGTACCCCATTTTTCATAGATTACACCCTGTTCATTTAAGTATGTAATCATATCTTCTCCTACTAGTCTCTCGTTATTATCACGAAAACGTAGCTCTGCCATGTATAACTCCTCCTTAAATTGATTTTAATGTTAATTGTCGCAAATGAAATGAGCATAGGAATTCGAAAGCTTCTAAATGTTTTTTCGCCTCAAATCCATTTCTGCCCCAAACTGTAATGCCATGATTTCGAATTAAAACCCCTTTAATGTCAGGAGTAATGACTTCACCCACAGCCTTCGCAAGAGTCGGAATATCAGCGTAATTCGGGACGATTGGAAGGACAATTTCTCCATCTTCTTCCCAAATGTTGAACGCTTTAATTAACTCTTGATTTCGGAAAATAACCGATCCCTTATCTCCATATAAATCCGAAATAAGATTGTTGTCAAGTGTATGAACATGCAAACTGCAACCAGCATCAGTCCGCTGATAGACTTCGGTATGAAGAAGTGTCTCCGCTGATGGCTTAAGAATTGTGGTCTCAACCGGCTTCCCTTCAAGATCAACAAGCAAAAAATCATTCGCAGTTCGTTTAGTTTTATCTTTTCCACTAGCTGTCACTAAAAATGTAATCGGATCTTCACTGACCTTCATCGATAAATTCCCACTTGTTCCCGGAAACCAATCTCTAGCAGCAAGTTCATCCTTTATATCAGCAAGCTCATTCCAGCGTTCCTCTCTCATCCTTTAATACCTCGTTCCTTTAAATCGTTTATTACATCATGAAAGCTTTCAAATTCCGTATAGGCGATCGAGAGCTCTGCGCATTTTTGAATCAAAAAGTCTCGTGCATAAACCAAATCTGCCAGTTTAGAAGCTTGTAAATCTGTAATGGAATCACCAATGACAATTCGCGTATATTCTGACGCTGGAAAGCGTCTCATTACAGTTGTTTTACAACAACCGCACTCATTGTCACACTGATCGTCACATGAATTCGGCCACGTAATTTTAATCTTGGGACCATGAAAATCACTACCATTACAGTAAATATGTTCAGGATCTAGTTTAAAAGGATGTAGTAATGGCTCAACAAAAAAGTCAATGCCCCCACTCACTACATAAAAAGGAATGTTCTGCTCTTTCGCAAAATCTAGCATTTCACCAAATCCATCGCGAATTTCTGAATAATTCAATAAATATTCAACGAGTTCGTCTTTTAAATCAGTAGATAGCAATTTAAAGAGGTCACCCACTCCTTGTTGAATACTCACCTTTTGGGCAAGGATATCATCTTTAATTGGATCCCATTCAGGTGGAGCAAAACGCTTCATTAAAGCGATAATATTATCTGTCTTTGTAATTGTTCCGTCAAAATCACAGAAAATAACTGGTTGTTTGGTCATGCCTTTACATACCCCCACGTATCAAGGGCGATTTGAAGAGAAGGACTTTCCTTTGCTGTTTCTTCTAACGTCCGACCTGCTACAACACCATCAATCGCATCTCGGAAGGCTTCCCCCCCTTTTGCTGCTCCTTCAGGGTGACCATGGATGCCCCCACCTGCATTAATGACAGAGTCTATGCCAAAATCGCGAATAAGAAGCTCTGTCATTCCTGGATGAATACCTGCTGACGGGACTGGTAAGACAGGTTTAAACTGTGCATCTTCTTTGCGAAGCTCCTCTGTAATTGCTAAAGTTTCGCTCTTATCCATAGCAACACTTCCATAAGGAGAAGGGAAGAGAACAAGGTCTGCTCCTGCCATTCGCAACAATTTACCTAGTAATAATTGATTTGAGAAGCCATGCTTTGGTGACATTGTGAGCGCACCAGCAACCGCAGGGTGTGCCAGTATTGGTACATCAATTTCTTTATCGTCACGTAACGCTTGCAAGACATCAAGTCCATAGGCAAACACGTTAAACAACAGCGCAGGCGCTCCGAGTTCAATTGCTTGCTTAGCACGGTCTTTTAATTCAAACGTTTTCCCTGTTATATTTACCGCATATAATGGCTGATGCCCAGTTTCCATTGCCGCTTCAGCTATCGCCGCAAGACCGATTGGTACACGTTGCTCTAGTGGGGTCAGGTTGTTTTCAAAGAGGATTTCATCATCCTTTACAAAATCAACGCCACCAAGAGCTTGCACGAGCATTTGTTCATGTAGTGAGTCAAGCGGTCGACCGATTGCAGCTTTAAAGATACTCATCAGCAACGGACGGTCATACACGCCTGTTAATTCTCTAATACCTTCTATGCCATGCCGTGGGCCTGGAAACTGTCTTTTTAATTCCTCCGAAAAGTCTAAATCAATTAACTTAATATCACCATCTAATGAAAGTTTTCCAAACGTCGTCGTTAGAATAGCTGGTAAATCCGCACTGAAATTTTCGCTTGGATAGGATATGGAAACAAGTCCACTTTTCCCTGTTGGGTTTGCTTTTAGAAAGGCCTCGTCTGCTGGAACCTCTTTCACAGACACTACAGACCCTTTATGTGCTTGTAGTTGTTCTTTTTCAAGTTCTGGTAGGTTCGTCCATGAGCCAACAGTTAAACCAATGGCAATGCCCTCGGCTTTTTTCTCGAGTTGGCCTTTTGGATCTTGAAGTAAATATGTAGCGGTAACATGACTCATTACCTTTAGCCTCCTTTAGCTTAACGCATTTGCTGTTTTAATATTATGTATCTCTCTTTGGGTACCACCGTTGTAGTTGGCAACATAAGGAACGTCTCGTTGCAAGGGAGAAGGGGCAAGATAAAACCTGGTTGTCAGGCTTCTAAGGCCTCTTCCTTTCACCAACCTTGAAAGAGTTTCTTACTTAAATTCTTGTTCCCTCTCATGCCAGTCCCGTCTCTACGGTTAAACACCGTAGTACTTATTATAAAGGAAGAAGAACACGAATCAAATAATCAAATGAATAATTTAATAAAACGACACAACCAGACATTTTCAGCAAATAATAGTTGACGGAAGAGCATTCTTCCTATATAGTTTTTTTCGAGTCCAGATCAACAAAATATGTCTCTTATCAAGAGTAGGCTGAGGGATTTGGCCCCATGACGCCCAGCAACCGACCTTAAATCACTTAAACTATTTGTTTTCTCGTAATGGCACGGTGCTACTTCCAACAGACGTTAGTCTGGCAGATAAGAGTGGCGAAGCTTAACCACTCCACCTCTTTCCTGCTGCGAAAGAGGTTTCTTATATTTTCTTGGGAGGTTTAACAATAATGAGTTCAACATTAACTGAATATAAAGAACTAACTCTTGAAACAGCAGAAGCTTATTTAAAGACACTCGGTTTATTTGATGAATATGCTATACTTCAGACAAAGGAAATCGGTGATGGTAACTTAAATTACGTCTTTCATGTTCAAAACCCAAAAGACGGAGTATCCTATATTATTAAACAAGCCCTACCTTATGCAAAAGTTGTTGGCGAGAGCTGGCCTTTAACACTTGACCGTGCACGTATTGAAGCAGAAGCTCTTAAGTTAGCCGCGGAGTTTGTACCAACTCTTGTCCCTAAGGTATTTCACATTGATCGTCGTATGGCGATAACAGTTATGGAAGACTTATCAAGTTTTGTCATATTGCGAAAAGGATTAATTGAAGGCCAAGTGTATCCAAATCTTGCAGCTGACATTGGTACATACATGGCTCACACCCTCTTCTTCACTTCGACTTTTGGTTATAATCAACAAGATGCTAAAAGGCTCGCTATCAATTATTCAAATCCTGAGCTTTGCAAAATAACAGAGGATTTAGTATTTACAGATCCATATTTTGACCATGAGACAAATAATTTTTCAGAGAACCTTCGTCCTACGGTTGAGAAACTTTGGACCGACGTTGAATTAAAGCGAGAAGTTGCCAAGTTAAAGCATGCTTTCCTAACAAAATCAGAAGCATTGATTCATGGAGACTTGCATACTGGTAGTATCTTTGTGACAAAAACAGAAACGAAAGTTATCGACCCTGAATTTGCATTCTATGGTCCGTTCGGCTTCGATATCGGGGCATTTATCGCTAACATTTTACTAAATAATGTCGCTCAAATTGGACACATTGAAGATAACACGAAACGAACAAGCTATGAGGAATACTTATTTTCTGTTATTCATGATATTTGGGGAACTTTCGAAAGTGAATTTAAAGCTTTATGGGAGAACCATTCAGTGGAGGTGTTTACATCGCTTCCTGGTTACGTAGATGATGTGTTAGCAGGGATTTGGGAAGATGCACTTGGCTTTGCTGGGTGTAAAATGATTCGTCGTATCATTGGCCTTGCACATGTTGCAGACATTGACAGCATACAATCTACTACAACTCGTTTAATCGCTCAGCAAACAGCAATTAAATTAGGACGGATCCTTATTCTGCAACGTAAAAATATGAAAACAACCGGTGATTTAGTCAAAGCCGTGAAGGAGGTTTTATCATGAGTTTATCTCCAATCGAATGGAAGGATGACCATGTTGTCATTCTTGATCAACAAAAGTTACCACATGAAACACTCTTTGAAAAACTAACAACGATTGAACAAGTATGGGATGCGATTACGTATTTAAAAGTTCGCGGAGCTCCTGCTATTGGGATTGTCGCGGCATATGGTCTTGTTCTTTGGGCACGTGCCAAACAGTCGAATACACTTGAGTTGTTTCTTGATGAGTTCCATAAACAACGAGACTATTTAGCTAGCAGCCGTCCTACAGCCGTTAATTTATTTTGGGCCATTGACCGCATGGTTCGTAAAGTTAATACGGCAAAATCTGTCGTCGAAGCAAAAACATTTGCATTACAAGAAGCGCTAGATATTCAAGCAGAAGATGAAGAAACATGTAGAAAAATCGGTGAGTTTGGTTATGAATTATTTGAAGATGGAGATACCCTTTTGACAATATGTAACGCGGGTGGAATTGCAACGGCTCGCTACGGTACAGCATTGGCTCCTTTTTATATTGCCAATGAAAAAGGGACAACGCTAAATGCGTTTGCTTGTGAGACACGCCCCGTGCTCCAAGGATCCCGTCTAACCGCTTGGGAATTACAGCAAATCGGTACGGATGTCACGTTAATTACTGACAATATGGCTGCACACGTCTTAAAAACAAAACACATCGCAGCTGTTATAGTTGGCGCAGATCGTATTGCAGCAAACGGAGACTCAGCAAATAAAATTGGCACATACGGTTTAGCATTACTTGCTAAAGCGCATGATGTCCCTTTCTATGTTGCTGCGCCATACTCAACGATTGATACTGATACAAAATCAGGAGATGATATTCCAATCGAGGAAAGAGCTGCTGAAGAAATTACTCATCTTTCAGGAAAAGCCATAGCGCCCGAAGGAACAAAAGTGTTTAATCCAGCATTTGATGTGACACCTCATGAATTCATTACGGGCATTATTACCGAACATGGTGTCATTAAAGGGAATTATCTTGAACAACTAACACACGGTGCAAAATTGAAAGAAAAGGTAACGGCTGAAGTATAAACCTTTGGTATATACCTCTAAAAAGGGAAAGACAAAAGCATATTGCTTGTCTTTCCCTTTTTTTGTTCCACGTAAACGTTGCTCATTTCGCCCTGAATGAAGAAAACTCCTTTAAAAACCCTGCCTTTAACCTCTCTTCCTGAAGTTCTGTACCGATTAGTATCACGCAATGCTCCCCTTTATCTACTGGCGTCACCTCTAGGCGTTTCGAAGCGTATTGAAAGGAGAAAAGTTGATTTGACCCTTCTAGTTGAATGAATCCTTTTGCTCGTAATAGCCTGTCCCCTTGTTGCTGAAGCCATGCTTCAAATTGTCGTTGATTAATAGCATGAAAGCCTGTTACTTTTATAGCTTGAAACGGATGATGATGGTGGTGGTGAGATTTTTCTTCACTAACATCGACATACTCCATGTTGATGCGTTTCTTAAGTAATTGGTCAAAGCTTGTTTCTCCAAACACCGTCTCAATCATCGGTGTTTGCTCCTGCTTTAATGCATCCACTTTCTTTTTCACTTTGTTAAGTTTCTGCTCATCAATCAGGTCTATTTTATTTAACAAAAGGAGGGAGCTTGAAGTGATTTGCTGCTTCAGCATGTTCCTAATCTCCTTTGAACTTGCAAAAAGGCTTTGATACTCTAAATAATGACTTGTATCAATTACACTAATCACTGACATAATTTCAACTTTATCAAACAATTCTGGATGTGTTAAAACATCAATCACCTCTGTAGGATTTGCGATGCCTGTCCCTTCAATTAACACAACGTCAACATTAGGGTTATCTTCTAAAAAGAAACGTAATTCCACCCTCATATCCTCTTGAATCGTACAACAAATACACCCATTCAGTAGTTCAAGCATTGTGTCATCCTGAAAAAGCGATTTCTCTACATTTTCCTCTCCTAACTCATTAAAAACGATGACTGACTTTTTCCCTTGTTCTTTTAAATTAGCTAGTACCTGCTTTAAAACGGTAGTCTTACCACTTCCTAAGAAACCTGAAAATAGGTATGTTGGGATTCGTTTCTCCATTATCTTTGCCCCTTCCTTTCCTAAAAGATATCATAGCTTCTTCGTTGCGACAATTAAGAATAATTACGATTTGTTTTTTACAAAAAGTTTGTAAAATGGATAAAATTCACTTAAGATTATATTTAGATATTATCTCTTTGATATAAGGAGGGGGGAAACGTGACAAAAGAAAATCAGACGAAATATGCTCTCCTTGGTCTAGAATCCCAATTTTTTTAATTAAGTGGTTTAGATAGCTATTAATGGTATGTTAATTTGTAATTTTTAAGTGAAGATTTCCAACAAAAAAAAGGTTGTGTCATAAGGCTAAAACCGCCCTTATGACACAACCTTCTTAATTTACTCCTTGTTCCTCTATTTCATTATGCATTCACCTTTTTACGTGAATATTTTTCTTTACGTTTTTTCATTGCTTTTGTAATATAGCCACCTTTAAAGTTTCTCGGTTCAAAGGAAACGATAAATGCACTTGGTTCATAGCTACTGACAATATTAATAAACTCTTGTTCCCTATCTCGTCTCGCAGTGCAGTCAAGACGATAACGTGTTGAATTCATTCCTTGAACCTCAGCGGTTGATACACTAAAACCTACCTCTCGAAGACGTTGTGTTAAGTCTTCATTCCTTTGCAAAATATTAACTTCTAATGTAACAAAACCGATTGCTAATTTTTGTTCAATGATTGTTCCTATATATAAACCTACACCAAAGCCCACAGCATAGGCAGCCATGTTTAAATAATTTGATAAGTCACTGAATACAAGCCCAAGTGCCCCAACATAAATAATCCCTTCTAATATCCCCATTGCCCCTGCTTTCTCTTTCATTCCCTTTACCATCATAATCGTTCGAAGCGTCAACACTGGGACATAGAGTAACTGAGCAACAAAAATAATTAATGCTTGAAGCATGTCAAACCACCTTCCTTCAAAATATGCAACTACGCTAGTGTAACAGGAAAAGGGACTTCTTACTAGTAGGTTTTTCGACCTGTTTTTTACCACATATTTCATTCATATAACGAATATCGCAAACAGGCATTATTAAAGGGGAAATATGATAAAATGACTAAAGAGATTAATAGTATTTAAATTTCATAGTTAGGAGAATGAAGGTGTTATGAAGGTAAATTCATATTTAAATTCCTTAGGCAAAGATTTTCTCGGATTTATCCTTTTACTTATGTTTTTAGGATTGTTTTTCACAATCGATTCTTTTAAAAATCAAGAAGCTGGATTAGCTATACCTGAAACGTGGTTAAATGTAAATACTATTTTTCTAGGGATTGTTCTAGAAGCCATTCCTTTTATTCTATTAGGGGTGTTCGTTTCAGCACTGATTCAGGTATTTGTGAAGGAGGACATGCTTCACCGCTACTTGCCAACTAATGCGTATTTGGCTTTAGTACCAGCGGCAGTACTCGGTGCTATTTTTCCGATTTGTGAGTGTGCGATTGTTCCCATTGTTCGAAGGCTAATAAAAAAGGGCATGCCTCTTCATGTCGGTGTTGTCTTCTTAGTTGCTGCGCCTATTTTAAATCCGGTCGTCGCAGCTTCTACTTACTTTGCATTTCGAACTGAATTAACCGTTCTTTATGCTCGAATGGGTCTAGCCTTCGTACTGGCTATTTTAATTGGAGCGATTTTATATATAATTTTCAAAAATTCAGATCAATTAAAATGGACAAAGAATGAAATGATTGGAAAGCAAATGGTCCTTACTGAAACAGGACCACGTAAAATGAACCGCTTGAAACAAACGTTATACCACGCTTCAGATGAATTTTTCTTAATGGGAAAGTATTTAATTCTAGGTGCATTTATTGCTTCTTTATTTCAAACATTTTTAGACCGAAGTGTACTGCTCTCAATCGGTAGTAATGAGTGGTCCTCTACGTCTGTTATGATGGCTTTTGCCTTTTTGCTCTCCCTTTGTTCTGAGGCTGACGCTTTTGTCGCTGCATCATTTGGGAATACCTTTTCTACTGGGGCTCTAATCGCATTTTTAGTCTATGGCCCAATGCTCGATTTAAAAAATACAATTATGCTTCTCGCTTTTTTTAAAACTCGATTTGTTCTTATATTTATCACTGTAGTAACAACAAGCGTTTTCTTGTCTATCATGCTCTTGCAACTATTTATTCTCTAAGTGTCTCTGTTCAAAAAGAAATTCTTTTGAACAAACTGTTTGCAATAATCGAAGCCCAGCACAAGCTTCGTAATTACCCTCTTGAATACAACCTTTAAAGGAGAGATTAGATGAACACTAAGGTGGATCTGGGATTTCATGCGTATATTCGCGGAATTATCCTGTTCGGTTTTGCTTTGTTAATGCTCGCATTTATTATTACTGGAAATATTCGTTACTATATTGCTCCAACAATGATGCCATTTATCTACTTTGCAACAGTTGTATTTCTATTTCTAGGTGTTATTCAAATTATTAGAAGTACATCAAAAGGTCAGGATGAAGAAGAGCTTTGTGACTGCGGGACAGACCATAGCATGGAAGGATCAATACTAAAGAAACTCCTGGTTTATTCTATTTTCGTTGCACCGATTGTTCTTGGCTTTGTATTACCTGACCGAGCACTAGATAGCCAAGTTGCCGCTAATCGAGGAATTCAATATGGTTCGGGGATATTGACCAAACCTACTGCGGTTGCAGAAGACCCACAGGCGAGTGACACCTCTAGAGCCGAAGCCTACTTGGAAAACCCAGAAGCTTATCTAGATGAATTAGACAAAACAACGACATCAGATGAAGATAATTTCACTGTTGAAGATTTCTATACAGAAGAAGGATTTAACACATTTTACAAGGATCTTGCGGCGGAATTACTACAAGAAGAAACGATTGTTGTTACAGAGGAAAATTACCTAGATATTATGACAGTACTCGATATTCACCTCCAAGAGTTTGTCGGGAAGCCAATCGAGATTCTTGGCTTCGTTTACCGCGAACCAGAATTTGAAGAGAATCAGTTAGTCATAGCACGCTTCGGAATGACCTGTTGTGTAGCAGATGCTTCGGTTTATGGAACAATGATTGAAACAGAAGATGCAGCTCAATTTGAAAATGACATGTGGGTTCGGGTACGAGGAACGATTGATCGGACCAAATTTAATGAATTTCATATTCCACTCATTCACCTTCGTGAATTTGAAGTTGTTGGTGAGCCTGATAATCCATACGTGTTTCCGAGCTATAATTATTAACTGAGAAAAAAAGCTTCTCTATAATTATTCTATTAGTCAGCGATTCTATAAATGAGATGGGAAAATACAAGGGCACTGAATGAGGTAATAAATTTCACCTTTTCAGTGCCCTCTAAGCGATCCTATAGTGACCCGCTTTATTCTTTTTTACACTTTTTCTTGTACCTCATCTAACGTAGGTAAAGCGTTCATTGCTCCGCGCGTCGAAGCCGCTAATGCTCCTGACACAGAAGCGAAACCTACGATTTTTTTCCAATCGTCTAAAGAAATATCGATTGGTTTCCGTCCATCCTCACTTAGCTGATATAAAAGACCAGAAACATAAGCATCACCTGCCCCTGTCGTATCAACAGTTTCTACATCTATCGCAGGGACATGAGTAATCTTACCGTGTAGACAAATATAGCTTCCTTTTGCCCCAAATGTAATAAGTAACACTGGAATTTCATAAGACTCTAGTTTCTTTAAAGCCTTTTCAACTAACGTTTCTCCTGTTAAAAATGTCATCTCTTCATCAGATATTTTCGCAAGGTCTGTCTCTTTGAGCATCGATATAATCGTATCTTTTGCTTGTGACTCTGACTCCCATAATCCTAATCTTAAATTCGGATCAAATGACACTATCAATCCATTCTTTTTCGCTAAACGAATGGCTTCTAAGGTTGCTGATTTACTTGGCTCACTAATCATTGATATGGTACCGAAGTGAAATACATTATGAGATTTAAACAATTCTTTCTCAATATTTTCCGCGGAGAGAAAACGATCCGCGCTTGGGTTTATGTAAAAACTAAAATGACGCTCGCCTGTTTCGTCTAACGTAACAAAGACAACACCAGTCCGAGCTTCCTCCGTGAGAAGCATGGAATCCACATTCACTCCGTGTCCTTTTAAAGTGTCACGCATAAATTCTCCGAGAACATCATTCCCTACTTTTCCTATAAAAGTTGAACGAGCACCCAGTTTCGCCACCGCAACAGCTACATTAGCCGGGGCACCTCCAGGACTTTTCTGATATGTGATGTTGTCTTTATCCAATGGAATGAAATCAATAAGCGCTTCTCCTAAGCTAATAATTCCTTTCATCTGTTCACCTCTTTCGATAATCAGTTAAATTGGAAGCCACTGCAAAAGGTGGGTTTTAAAGGCCGCTAAAAAAAGCCAGTTTTCACCTTTTTTCAGTGGCCTTAGTATATATCTTACTGCTTTAATTTAAGTATGAGAAGAGGTGTCTCCCCTGCAATTACTTCCCTTGCTTTTTCCTTTTCAAAACTATCCACATCATCAAAATTGGTAATAATAACTGGTGTGATTGTGCTTACGGCTTTTTCCTTTACAAGCTCTAAGTCAAAATCCACTAAAGGATCACCTGTTTTTACTTGGTCTCCTTGTTTTATATGTGCTGTAAACCCTTCTCCCTTCATATTAACAGTCTCGAGACCGATATGAATAAGTAATTCAAGTCCTCCAACCGTTTTTATACCGATAGCATGTTTCGTTGGAAATACTTGAACTATTTCACCTGATACTGGCGAAACAACGTGACCATTAGATGGTTCAACAGCAAAGCCATCACCCATCATTTTTTGAGAAAACGTCGGATCTGGTACTTCCTCAATCGCAACGAGTCTTCCACTTAAAGGAGATAAAACAATTTCTTGTTCTGGTTGTACGCTTTCTGCCTTTTTATCTTTGTCAAGTCCAAATAGTTTTTTAAACACAGCTTCATCACCTCTTAAATTTGATTAGAAAAAATAACCTAAATAAAGCGAGAATACCCACTTTATCTCACCCAATTTAGGTCATGGCTGCTTGTCTTTGTTACAATCCAACCTATATTTTCAGATAAAATAATCATAGTGTTGTGCATGACGTTGTTTAATTAAAACACTATGCTTCCTTGTTCATAGTATACCCTGTTTGTATGTGCTAAAACTCCAGATAAAAACCAAGCCCACTTTTCAACATTATTGCATTATGAATTCCTCTTTTTAGACTCTTACATACAATATAGAGACTTCACTGAAAGGAGTTGATTAATATGGGCGGATATAAAAGTGGCTTTACATTGCTGGTTGTTCTATTCATCCTACTCATTATTGTCGGTTCAGCTTACGTTTGCTAATTTAACAAACTTTATTGAGCAAAATACGAATGAATATTTTGAACATTTATATTTCGTTCGCTTTTTGCACAAAAAGGGTTCTCAATTTATGTCGAATCAACTATAATCTAAGCATACAACTAAACGTTTCTCGTATAATCGCGGAAATACGGTCCGCAAGTCTCTACCAAACTACCTTAAATAGTTTGACTACGAGTGATACTGGCATGCAGGATTACTTTTTTAAAGTATTGAAACCGAATGTCAAGGTCGCTTGTTATCGGATCTTGACATTTGGTTTTTTTACATTTTACAAACATCAGAGGAGGAGAAGAATGGATCTTCTAAAACAGGCGATTCGCGAAAAAGGAAATGTACTTTCAGAAAACGTGTTAAAGGTCGACACATTTTTAAACCATCAGATTGATACGAAGCTTATGGGAGACGTTGGTAAGGAATTTGCTCGATTATTTAAAAGTGCTGGAATTACAAAGGTGCTTACGATAGAATCTTCAGGCATTGCACCAAGCTTTATGGCAGCAACAGAACTCGATGTGCCACTTATCTTTGCCCGTAAAAAGAAATCTTTAACAATGACTGATAATGTCTACAGTAGTCAGGTGTATTCATTCACGAAACAAGAAACGAATGAAATTACCGTTTCCAAGGATTTTCTGAAAGCGGGAGATCAGGTTTTAATAATTGATGATTTTCTTGCGAACGGACAAGCTGCCTTAGGATTAATTGACATTGTCCATCAAGCGAATGCTCATGTTAGCGGACTTGGAATTGTGATCGAGAAATCATTTCAAGACGGTCGTAAGCGTTTAGAGAAATGTGGCATTAGGGTTGAGTCATTAGCACGTGTGAAATCCTTAGAGAACGGAAATGTTACGTTCGTTGACGATTTTGTATCAATTAATTTATAAAGAGAAGAGGAACTTTAATGTCTACCATTCATTATCCGCTTTATAAAAGAGAAGACACGGATGCATTTTTTGCATTATTTCAAAATAACTTAGCGAACTTTGTTGTCATTGCCGTTTCAATGCTCGGGATGGGATTTCCAGCTAGTATTGTATTTGGAAAGGTAATACCTGGTGCAGCCGTTGCTGTAATGGTTGGAAATTTATACTACGCATATATGGCAAAGCGCTTAGCTGTGAAAGAAGGAAGAACAGATGTAACGGCTCTCTCATACGGGATAAGCACACCTGTAATGTTTGTATTTTTATTTGGGATTTTAGCCCCTGCTAACGCATTAACTGGCGATCCAGAGCTTGCATGGAAAATTGCAGTTGGGGCTGCCTTTTTAAGTGGGTTAGTCGAAACTCTTGTTAGTTTAACAGGCAACTGGGTTCGTAGTCATTTACCGCGTGCAGCAATGCTAGGTGCTCTAGCTGGGGTAGCAATTACCTTCATTGCTGGAGAAATGCTTTTTAACACATTTTCACTCCCTGTAGTAGGACTGGTTTCCCTTGCGGTTATATTAGTTGGAGTCGTTGGTAAAATCACCATGCCATTCAACATTCCAGCTTCATTATTTGCTGTTCTCATTGGAACTGTTTTAGCATTTACACTCGGCTATCAATCGCACTCTGCTATTTCTGAAGGATTAGCAAATGTTGGCTTTTATCCGATTTTACCAACTCTCGCTCCATTTGAAGGTATGTCTTATTTATTCGGTACGTTAGTTGGTTTGCTTGCCGTCCTTATTCCGATTACTTTATACAATGCAATTGAAACCATGAACAATGTCGACGCCATGTCAGCAGAAGGCGATAGCTATGATGTACGCGAATGCCAAGCGGTTGATGGTGTTGGTACAATGATTGGTGCGATGTTCGGTGGCTTATTTCCAACCACTGTCTACATTGCTACAGTCGGTTCAAAACAAATGGGTGCAGGCCGAGGATATAGCATATTAAACGCTATTGTCTTTGGAATTGCGGCAATGACAGGAATTATTGCTGCGTTTTCTGCGATTATTCCACTAGCTGCCATTGCCCCTATTTTGGTCTTTGTAGGGATGTCGATGGTTGCTGCACCCTTTAATTCAACTGATAAAAAGTATTACCCTGCCGTTGCAATTGCAATGCTCCCCTATTTGGCGAATTACGTGATGACTCGATTTAATAATGCTGCGGGAGAAACAGTTGCTGGAATTTCTGAAGGAATTGTTCCATTAGGACAAGGTGCGATGTTTACGGCGATTTTACTAGGAGCGATGACGGTGGCTATTATTGACCGAAACTTCAAGCAAGCCATCACCTTTTCCTTAATAGCCTCTTTTCTTTCCTTTACCGGGTTCATGCATGCCCCAGCGTTAGCATTTAATGCCGCACCAGACTTTACGCTTGGCTATGTGCTCGTTACGGTATTCTTTGCCTATTGTTTCCTCACACATGATGCACGTGGCAAAAAAACAAACAAGACCCCTTCTATACAGAAAGCTGCTTCTTGAAAAATTTGAAGAGGATGACAAAAAGGTTCACTACCTTCTGTCTTCCTCTTTTTATTTTTTAAAAATAAATTAAGTCAATCTTCATGGATGGTTTTCCTACTTCTGTTAAACTTAAAGAAATGTGGTTAGGAAGGGAGTCTACTATGAATAAACGAAAACTTTTTATCACTCATAACATTGCAGAGGATTTAGTACATAAGATAGAAAACATCATCCCCGGCTGGGAGGTTATTAGTGGAAAAGACCGAATGACATGGCAGCAACATGGAAACGAAGCTGAGGTGATTGCAGGCTGGACAAATACGCTAACAGAACCATGTCTGCGCGATGACTCGAAGCTTCGCTGGGTTCAGACGTGGAGTGCTGGAGTCAATAGCTTACCCCTAGAGTCATTTCACTCGAGAAATATTCAAGTAACAAGCGCTAACGGAGTACATGCTTACCCAATATCTGAAACCATTTTCGCATTAATGCTTGGCTTAACAAGAAAGATTCATGCATATGTTAAAAACCAACAAACAAAAACCTGGCATCACTCAGATTTAAAGCTCGAAATGCATCAAAAGACTATTGGGATTATCGGTGTAGGTGAAATCGGGAAAGAAACAGCAAAAATTGCCAAGGCGTTTGGAATGACAATATTAGGCGTACGCCATTCAGGTAAAACGGAAGAATTTGTAGATGAGATGCACAAACCTGACCAATTAGCTAGCGTTCTACCTCGATGCGATTATGTTGTTGTCACCTTACCACTAACAAAGGACACCTATCACTTTTTTGGTACAGAACAGTTTAATCAAATGAAGCCATCAGCATTTTTTATTAATATTGGGCGCGGTGAAGTTGTCGTAGAAAGAGAACTTATTGCCGCCTTACACTCAGGACAACTTGCTGGTGCAGGACTCGATGTGTTTGAAACAGAACCACTTGATGAAGCTAGCCCGTTATGGGGATTTGAAAATGTAATTATCACTCCCCACACCTCGGGATCAACTGAATACTATGATGAACGTGTTATCGAGAATATATTCATCCCTAATTTAAAACAGTATATAAATGGAGAGTCTCCAACAATTAACGTCGTTGATTTTACCAAAGGATATTAACGAAATAATTAAGCATTGGAGGAGTTATCTCAAAAAATAAAACGATATGGCAATGGCTCAGTTGTCTTACCCGCCTTATGAAGGAAAAACCACTCATCCTCAAAAATCTGGCGACTCCTCACATTGCTTAAGCTTAGGTGGGCCATTAGGTCAAAAAGTGACCTTATGGCTCACAACCTCCTCTTAATGCTCGTATATCATTTTTTTGGTCATTCCTCCATCGAGAGTGATGTTTTCAGCAGTGATAAAGTCATTTTCTGGATTCGTTAAAAACAGACATGCTCTGGCGATATCACTAGGCTTGCCAACTCGCCTTGATAAATGTTGCTCATGGTCAATCTCTCTCAGTTCATCTTCGCTTCCGGTATGAATCCAACCAGGGCTAATCGAATTAACTTGAATCCGGTATTCTGAAAGCGAAGCAGCTGATGCATGCGTTAGTGCAATGAGCCCCCCTTTTGAAGCGGCATATGCCTCAGAGTTAGTCTCTGACATAAACGCACGCGTCGAGGCAATATTGACAATGGAACCACGACTTTTCTTTTTCATCACCTTCGACACTTCCCTCGTACATAAGAAAGCACCTCTTAAATTTGTATTTAATATATCATCCCATTGCTGCAGTGTTAACTCATTAGGATACGATGCCTTTGAGATTCCGGCATTATTAATTAACACATCAATGTGTTGAAATTGATGTTCAATCTGTTGAACCATTTCAATAATATGGTCTTCTTTTCTTACGTCACATTTAACAGCATGAACATCTAATCCTTGCTCTATCAATTCTTTTTCAAATTGACTAACAGCCTCTCCATCGATATCTGCAGCAATAACAGAGTGACCTTTTTGCGCATAAGTTAATGCAATTTCCTTACCAATTCCTTGAGCTGCACCTGTTACAATAATAATCAATTTATCCATTTCAACTTACCTCCTAAAAAGTTTACCTGTGACTATCCTGTCAGTTTCACCGTTTTGAACAAATCCTTTTCTGTTTTTCGAACTCTTGCCCATTGATTGTTTGATATATATAAGTTACTAAATTATCAGTATTGCATAAATTTTCATTTTAATGTAAATTTATGCAATATAATAATAAAGAAAAAAAAGGAGAAATGCCAAAATGTCCCTTATAATCAGAAATACGAAACAAGAAGATTATCACCAACTTTCCAATTTAATGAACCAATATATTGTGTGCTTTTACAAAAGACCTAAGCCACCGATTGAAAAGCAACAAAATTTATTTGAGACTTTATTAGAAAAAAATAGTGGTATTCAATTCATCGCTGAAAAAGAAAGTACAATTGTTGGCTTTGCTACCTTATATTTTAGTTTTAGTACAACAAAAGCAGACAAAATCACTATCATGAATGATTTATTTGTAGTTGAACACTTAAGAGGTTCTGGAGTAGCCCAGGAACTATTTAAATCATGTGAAGATTTCACAAAAGAAAATGGGTATGCACACATGGCGTGGGTAACTGCACCTAATAATAACCGTGCTCGACGATTTTATGAAAAAATGGGAGGTTCTCTTGGAGACTGGTTAAATTATACGATTTAAGTCAATTTCAAGAAAGTTGAACGGCCTTTTCCTACTAGTAGGAAAAGGCCGAAGCTTAGCTTAATATATACCATGGTGAAGAGTGTCCACCTTCCACAACATCTTATTTAGTTTCTACTATTGTTACTATTCCCGTTGTTGTTGCTATTGTTGCTGTTGTTTGTTGTAGATTGGTTTCCAGAAGAATTTCTTCCACCTTTTTGACCAATTTCTTCAAAATGTTCCCTGTCATGTCTTCTTGCGTTTTCTTCTCCGCCTTTTCTACCTGCTTCCTCACGACTCATCGTTCCGTTAGAGTTATTGTTGTTTTGGTTTGAATTGTTGTTGTTGTTGCTGTTGCTGTTGTTGCCGTTGTTGCTGTTGTTGTTGCTATTGTTGCCGTTGTTGCCGTTGTTGCCGTTGTTGCTGTTGCTGTTGTTGCCGTTGTTGCTGCTGTTGCTGTTGCTGTTGTTGTTGCTGTTGTTGCCGTTGCTGCCGTTGTTGCCGTTGTGGCCGTTGCTGCTGTTGCTGCTGTTGTTGTTGCTGGTCGTAGATTGGTTTCCAGAAGAATTTCTTCCACCTTTTTGACCAATTTCTTCAAAATGTTCCCTGTCATGTCTTCTTGCGTTTTCTTCTCCGCCTTTTCTACCTGCTTCCTCACGACTCATCGTTCCGTTAGAGTTATTGTTGTTTTGGTTTGAATTGTTGTTGTTGTTGCTGTTGCTGTTGTTGCCGTTGTTGCTGTTGTTGTTGCTATTGTTGCCGTTGTTGCCGTTGTTGCCGTTGTTGCTGTTGCTGTTGTTGCCGTTGTTGCTGCTGTTGCTGTTGCTGTTGTTGTTGCTGTTGTTGCCGTTGCTGCCGTTGTTGCCGTTGTGGCCGTTGCTGCTGTTGCTGCTGTTGTTGTTGTTTGTCGTAGATTGGTTTCCAGAAGAATTTCTTCCACCTTTTTGACCAATTTCTTCAAAATGTTCCCTGTCATGTCTTCTTGCGTTTTCTTCTCCGCCTTTTCTACCTGCTTCCTCACGACTCATCGTTCCGTTAGAGTTGTTGTTTTGATTTGAATTATTGTTAGCCATTTCAATCTGCCTCCTTGGAATCTTTGGTTGGGTGCTGCATTATTTAAATTACCACCTCTATTATTCTTTTAAACTGTTTTCATTTTACTATTTTAAAATAGTAAAATGAAACTAAATTTATAATATTCTTATGATAAAAATTAGAGATGGAACATTTTCTTTTAGATAAATTCTGCACTTTAATTATTTTCTGTAGGCATTTCTAATGCCACATCAGCTTTTTTAAGATCATGCTTAATTTGCTCTTTGATATCATAAGCATGATACATCTCATTTTCAATCATGTAAGTAGCAATTTTGTGATGAGCCTCTATCGCCTCATCCATTTGTTCCTTCAATGTTCTATGGATTTCTGGGCTAGCGGTTTCCGTTATCGCCACCGCATAACAGCTTTTGCGGAAACTAAAAGATCCGTAGCAATTATCTCATCAGTGATTAACTCTTTGTTGTTTAGTTTATCTAATATACTAGTCACCTTTAATATACCTCCTTATTTGGCCTCTTCTAAAATAGCTTTTAGTTGTTTCACTGCCTTTTGCGACATTCTTGCATCATCTTCAAGTAATCCTTTCAACTTTTTGTCAGCGGCTAAACCTTGCATGATAGAAGACTTTGCAGCACAAACATTTTTAATCGTGAGAATTTCATGCACTTCAAGTACTTCGTGAATAGCAAAATCCTTTTGTGTCATATTCTCACCTCCTTTATAAAATTCAATCTAGAATTACGCAGCTCTTTATTAACGATTTTTGCCAACAGTACTTTTCATTCGCCTCTCTTCCCAGCTTCTCTATCTATCTTTTATTATCGGCTGAACATTTCCGTTAGTAGCCCACTTTTAGGTTCAATTGGCTCAAAGCTTTTTCTGTTAGCTAAGAACTCTGGTCTTGGTGCTTGTCCTGAAAACGGCTGTACTAGTTTATTTTCAACCGAGTTAAAGACGAAGAAAACGTTACAACGCGGATATGGGGATAAGTTTCCATTAGAACCATGCATTGTATTACTATCGAAAAATAATACAGAACCTGCAGGACCTGTCGCTCGGTCAATCTTTCCACCCGCTTGTTCGGTTAACCATAATAAACTCTCTTCATCTGGTGTACCCGCCACTTGCTGCTTTAACGAAGATTTGTAGTTATCAGCTGGTGTTTCTCCTGCACAAGAAACGTACCATTTATGAGAGCCAGGAATAAGCATCAGCGGTCCATTAAATTCATAGTTATCTGTGAGGATAATTGAACAGCTGAGGGCGCGCATATCTGGCATCCCATCTTCTGTATGCCACGTCTCAAAATCCGAATGCCAATAAAACTCTTTCCCTTTAAACCCTGGTTTAAAATTAATTCTCGATTGGTTCATATATACTTTACTGCCGAGAATTTGCTCTGCCACTTTTGTAATGCGGTCATTTTGGGCTAATCGCTGAAAGAATTGTCCATCCTTATGGACATCGAATACCGAACGGATTTCATTGCTAGTTGGCTCTTTAATAACCCCTTCGCCTTCATTCACATTTTCTTTCATTGTTTGAGAGAGTTCTGATTTCATAAGATCGACTTCTTCACTATTAAACACATCTTTAAGAATAATGTATCCTTTGTCTTCATAGCTCTGTAACTGGTCTTTCTTTAATGGACCCTCTACTCCCTTTGAATATACGATTGGAGAATTTCTTTCCATTACCTTTGTTTTGTTTCCTTTTCGAGACGGATATAAATCCTTATTTAAATTCAAGTAAAACACCTCCTGCAGAAATTCAAGTTCGTACAGTCCATGTTTTACCCGCTTGCTTTTTAACCAAACATAATTCAAAAAAATTTTTTATCTAATTGTTTGTGATGGGTATGACGCCAGGACAATTTGAGGAGGTAAAAGGAACGCTTTATGTCTAGAGGAATGAGGATCTTCTATGGGAACAAACTCCTTATTTGTTTTTTCACCGCAAATCTTTCAGCTAAAAAAGCATCGACTCGGTCTAGGGCGAGCGATGCTTTTTCATTCATTAAAAAGGTTGAACCCACTCTATAAGTACGAGGCGATTCAACCCTTTATGCTATGTCTCATTATTTGGAGTATCAGAAAGAAGGTTTCTTAAACCAACATCTTTTTCTCCATCTATTCTGAAATTCTTCAAACTTAGAAACCCAAGACTTAATTATTAAGACATTTATTAGATAGTGACCGAGAAAAAAGTTTCAGTTCCTCCATCAGCTCTTGCTTCACACTTGTATCTGCAGATAAATGAATGCCATATATAAGTTCCCCAAGTTGTTCTTTACTCCAAACGATTCTCCCGATTAGCAAATATTCATTTTCATTTAATGAAAAGCGCACAGAGATTTTTACTTTGTTTTGCTCAGAAATTGGGATTCTTAAAGAAGTATTTAATTTCATACCATTAGGACTTAAGTCAATTATTTGAGCTTTACCTTCTGAAGTGTCAAACAATTTTCCATTCACTTCAATGATTGAAAAAAAAGCAGAGATTGGAACTTCAAATAAAAAACGAAAAGCTTCACTCCTTCTATGTCTCATAAGTTAACACCTCATATCGTTAACATATATCTTTACACAAAAACTCCCTCTCCAAGTATTTCTGGGATTTGTAACAATTCAAACACTTCCATCACGTCTTCCCTTACATCCTTAATTGTTACGATTATTTCTTTTTCGTGCAAGGTTTTTACTAAAGTAAGAAGTAAGCCCATACCAGAGGAATCAATAAATTGTACTCTAGCAAAGTCTACACTCACAGATGAATGTTTTTCCATAATCGGCATCAAATTTTCTTCAACCACTTCTGTACCTTCTATATCTAAATCTCCCTCTAATTTCACTTCAAGATGTTCACTAATTTCTTCTGTTGAAAAACTAAACATAGTAATTCCTCCATTCATTAATCAAGCACAATTTGTTCTTTTTCATCTAGATGAGCTCTTACAAGATATCTCGTTTCTTTAAAGGTATACTTCACATTACCTATCTTAATTGAGGTACCTTCCATTGCTTTATTAATCTTTATTTTCTGGTCACTTGGGACAGCGATAACCGTATGAGTTCCAATTTCAGACCCGGCCTCATTAATTTCAACACCCGCCTTCCCGTATACTTCCCCACCACGAATTGTGCCAATGATATTTAACAATCCTCCTGCATGAACCTTAGTATTCACACAACCATCCTCAGTAATCATAACATCGCCACTTGAATATAGCGTACTGTTCAATGCATTTGGAATTCTTATAAAGGAATTAGGTTCAATTGGAGTTTTACTGATTTCATGCAGTTCTTTCATTTTATCTGACAAATGAATGATTCGTTCTAAGGAGGTCGCCTCTTTAGTTAACAATAAGAAAAGTTGCGTTAACAAAACCGCTATCTCTTTCCAATCCTTATCTACGGAATCCCCTCCTTTTCTTACAGCATCTACATATTTCTTTGCCAATACAGGGAAACTTTTGAACTTTTTCTCTATTAATATTCGAATTAACGGTTGTAAACCCCCTTTAGCCAAATCATTATCTTTAAATGCAGAGGCTTTCGTTAGTTGTTGGATAACTGCTATCATATTTTCAGATTGTTGATGAAGGATCCCAAGTAACTGTCCCAATTCTGCTACTAGTATATTATTCTTACCAGCTGAGAGGTCTGAACTAATGATATTACCTGATGTTATAATCGATCCAGATGAGGTAAGAGATCCATTATAGACGGTTTTATGGACGATAATATCTCCTTCAGCTACAACGACCATTTTTTCCTCGACCCCACCGATAATTTCGATATCACCCATAAAACGCAAATTTCCAGAACTTAAATCTACATTTCCTGGATGAATTAATTTTGGAATAACAGTAACTTTAATGAGCTGACCCCTTTTTTCTAATTGAGGGCGTCCTGATTCGGTTGCAACAACCATATTGTCAATAATCGTAGCCCCTATTCCTGCTCTAAGCACGATAGCAAACGTTTGTTTAGCAGGAAGGACTTCATTTGTTACCGTATATCCTGCTTCCCCCGGAATAGGTGGATGAACAATAGCAATTACTTCTCCTCTTTTAACATTTGGGATTGTTTGAATTTCTCGAAAGTCAATTAGACCTTTTTCATCTTCTTTTAGTCCTTCTTCTCCTTCGATATCAACTTTTAATTCAATCCAACCATCTTTTCCTGGATTAGGTTTGATGCCTGTTGCAATTTCAAATGCTCCCGATTCTTTTGTTTCAATTGCTTTCATTATTTGATCATGGTTGTAATATCCCTTTGTGACACTTAATCTTTCTAACTGTTCAATTACGCTCTCATAATTGAGAGAGTTATGAAGTTCTTTCTTTTCTTCGACTACTAATTTAATATGGTGTTCTGGCTCTATATCAGGAATTTCATGAATAAGATTGTAACCAGGCTCTACATGCAGGATAACTTGTAATTTATCTCTGTCCACTGTGGTTTTCCATTTAGTGTCTATCTTTTCATTTTCCACTTTCACTTCTAAAAAATCTTTCTCAGATATGATAAATGTTTTTTCTTTTACGATTTGATTATTCTTTAACACCTCTATGTCTTCACTGATCGTGACTAGTGGATACTGATCCTCTGATGATTGGTAACAAATTTGGCCATTCTTTACCCAAACCTTCCCTTCAAGTGACAGTGTTTCATGATTGTTTGCATTAGTATTTTCCAATTCTTGGTCCTTTGATGTCGTAACTCGTTCTGTTTCTTCATCAACTATTGACATGACTAGTTGTTCAGCAATATCAAATGAATCGGTTTTAGAATTGGCTTCTTCGCGTGGAGTGCTAGCTTCAAGCTTGGTAAGTTTCACAATCGCTTCTTTAGAGAAAACACCTAAAAAACCTTTCGTATCTTGTTGAATAATTTCAATGTTCACATTTTTTCTTGTCGTCTCCATTAAATCTAAACCTAACAATATCGCTTCATTTATATCTCTACCTTTTGAAACAATACTTTGCATCCTTGTATCCCCCTATCTCATTACTGGAGAATTTAAACTAGTAATATCAGATTTTTGTTTTCCTACTTTTAAAAGAACCATAGTAATATCATCTTTTTGAGGCACGCCATCAGTAAATTGATTTACCGAGTCCATCACACTCTGTTCCATTTCCCCAACAGCTTTTTCATTATTGTTAAATAATGTCTTTTTCAAACGCTCTAATTTAAATTGTTCACCGTTTTTATTAATCGCTTCAACAATTCCATCTGTATAAAAAAAGGCCGTATCTTGCTCATCTAGCTGAATAGAACCTTCTTTATAAACTTGGTTTGGTAGACCGCCTATCATAATTCCTTTTACTTTTGGAAACTCTGTGATCGAGTTGTCTTTCTTTTTTAAATGAAGAGGCGGATTATGACCAGCATTTGCAAAAGTTAGGATTTTAGTTACCGGATCCCAATCTGCACAAAATAACGTGACAAATGATTTTAATGTTCGTAAATCTTGATATATCGCATTATTTATTGCCGATAGCGTATCACCTGGACTTTGTGTACTTTCTGCTGCACTCCGAAAGGCACCTCTCGTTAAAATCATTAGCATCGCAGCAGGGATACCCTTCCCCATCACATCACCGATTACCAAACGGATTTTCCCGTTAACAAGAGGGTAAAAGTCATAATAATCGCCACCAATTAATCTAGCAGGGAGCGATGAACCGCAAACTTGTCCTCCTTCAAATTCAGGCGTTTTTCCATTTAAAAGCTGAGATTGTATATTTCTAGCTAGGTTAATTTCTCTTTGTAGTGTTTTATCCATTGTAGTAGACACTTCAGTTGAATAACTAAGACTATCTTTAAACATCATACAACCTCCCCCTGTATCGCCTCTAAAACTGTATATAGCCCTACTAATTCAAAAACTTGATGAGTTATTTCATCAATCCCTTGAAGTCTTAATTTGAAATTTTTCTCCTGGGATAAATGAATGGCATTCATGATTGAGCCAATCCCGGTGGAATCAATAAATTCTAATCCACCAAAATCGATATTTAGGCTAATTATCTTTTCATCAATTTCTTCCAAGTAAGGGTCAATAAGATTGGTCGTCGAAATATCTAAAACACCTTTAAGTTTTAACGTTACTTCTATTTCACTTTTTATCACTTCAACTGTAAGCGTCATACCATTCCCTACCTTTCATTTACGTACTGTCATTCTATTTCTTATTTAAATAAATTCGGCAGCCATAAAGTTATCGCAGGCATATATGTAACAATCATTAGTATAATGATAGAAACTGCAAGAAAAGGTACTAACGCCCGCGATAATTTTTCAATCTTTACTTTGCCTACTGATGAAGCAATAAATAAAGCAGTTCCGACAGGTGGCGTGATTAATCCTATCGTTAAATTTATGCAAATAATGATACCAAATTGAATAGGATCAATTCCAAAACTAATGGCAACTGGTAACAATACAGGTACTAAGATGATCATAGCTGCAATTCCTTCTAGAACCATACCTACTAGTAAAAACAATATATTGGTCAATAGCAAGAATACAAAAGGGTTGTCAGATAACATTATTAACGATTCCCCAATAATTTGTGGAACTCTTTCTATAGCTAGCACCCAGCCAAATATATTAGCCATCGCAACAAGAAATGTTACAATAGCTGAATTCATAGCCGTCCTAACTAATATTTCCGGAATATCTCTAAACTTTAATTCACGATATAAAAATACTCCTATTGTAAAAGCTATTAAAGCAGCAACCGCAGAGGATTCTGTTGCGGTAAATGCCCCAGATAATATTCCTACTAAAATTATACTTGGAACAGCTAAAGCCGGAATCACAGAAAATAAAGCTAGAAGTATTTCTTTTAGTGTTGATTTCTTCGACCTTGGAAAACTCTCCTTAATAGAAATAAAATAGATAAGAATCACTAAACTCAAACCAATTAGAATTCCGGGAATAATACCTGCCAAAAACATTTTTGAAACAGAGGTTTCGGCTACCACGGCGTAAAGAATAAACGCCAAACTCGGAGGAATAACTGGTCCCATAAGAGAAGCTGATACCGTAACAGCAGAACTAAATTCTTTTGTATACCCCTCTTTCTCCATAGCAGGAACCATTACTCTGCTCATCATGGCTGTTTGTGCATTTGCAGACCCTAATATAGAAGCTAAAAACATATTGGCTGCTATATTTACATAAGCTAAGCCTCCACGAAAATGTCCTAATAATACTTTAGCGAAATAAATTAAACGATTTGTAATCCCACCTGAATTCATTAGCTCTCCAACCAAAACAAATAAGGGAATTGCTAATAAGCTATAGTTCAAGGTGCCCGAAAACATACGTTGCGGGCTTGATAATAACAAAATTGTATTATTGCTTACAAACATATAAATGACCGAAGTAATTCCTAAGATGTATGCAATAGGTACGCCAAGCAATAACAATCCCAGAAATATCATTAATATTATTACCACCTAAGTTCATCCCTTCTTATGTTTTTCTTTCAACTTGTAAATGCTTTTTAACTATGTTTTGTATGTTATTCAAGCAAAAGATACACGTTGTAAACATTGAAAAAGGAAAAACTAGATAAGGTATCCACATTGGTAGGCCTAAAGCTGCTGTTGTATTGTTTATTACATTTGGAGATGTTATCCATACGTATGCATACATTAATAGTAGTAGAGAAAATAGTAATATTAAGGCTTGTATAAAGGCTTGAGCTATCCAATAAAACCGACCAAGTCGTTCTATCAAAATGGTAACTGCTACCATTTCATTTCGTTTTACACTTAAACTTGCTCCTAAGAAAGTGACATTAGCTAACAATAATAACGCTAGTTCATCTGCTACAATGATCGGTTTTTGGAAAAGATATCGCGAGAAAACTGCCAAGATCAGGTCGAGACAAAGCGTCCCAACCGTCATCATACATAAATACATAATGATGCGTTCAAAGAAACAACTAATTTTCCCTAAGTATGTTGTATGGTCGGCAATGGTTCCAAACACTTTAACATCATTCTGGATTGTTGAATTGCTCGTGGTTCGTCCCTTCATTGCCATACGTTACCTCCTTTTTATGGTAACAATAATTAATTAGGCCTAATTTCTTTCGCTTTTTCAATGAACGCTTTAATTTTCTCATCGCTTTCTGAATATTTATTATTAAATTCTTCTGCCTTCTCATAAATAAGTTGTAAATCTTCAATTTGACCAATTTTGCCATTCTGAACCTCAAATTCTGCAAAACTCTCACGCTCTAATTCTTCGCTTAATTCGAAGTTATACTCCTTCGCGACATTAAAAGCGGCCTGGATAAGTTTTTGATCCTCATTAGATAAATTGTTCCATATCTTTTCACTAACAAAAGAGACACCTGTGAACATCATATGATTTAGTTTCGTCAAACTTTTTCCTGACTCATATAAATTACTAGTCATAACACCGATTGGACCAATATCAATACCATCAATTACGCCTGTTTGTAAAGCTGAGTAAACATCAGGTAACGGAATGGGAGTTGGTGCAACTCCTAATGATTCCCACCAAGAAATAATGACCGGGCTTGGTGTGACACGTATCTTCTTTCCTCTTAATTCGTCTACATCATTTACTAAAGAATCCCTCATTAGAATATGTCTTGTTTCGATAAAGGTATACCCTAAGGCATGCACACCTTCATCTTCACTAAGAGAATCAAGAATAGCTTTTGCCTCATCAGTTTCAGTCATAATTTTAGCTGTATGAGTATCTTCTAAGAGAAATGGTAAAAACCATGCATTAAAACTACTAGAACGATTGGTTAATTCTGCTGCAGTAATAAAAGCCATATCAAGAGAACCGGTATTCATTTGTAACATCAAATCAGGTTCGTTACCAAGAACTGCATTTGGATATAATTCTAAACTTAATCGACCATCTGATTGCTCTACTAATTCTTCATTAAATTTAACCATTACCTTTGTCCATATATTGCTTTCAGGTCCAATATGGGCAATTTTGAAAATATGGACATCTTCTTGTGAAGCACTGACCATATCCGAAGATGGACTTTCCCCTTGATTTGTCCCACAACCTATTAAACTTAGTGTCATTAAAATCATCATAATTAATAGGGACACTCTTGCTTTTTTCATAACGTCTCTCCTTTTTTTAAAAGTTTCCATACTTTCCTTCATTATCCCTGACTAATTTAATTTAAATTTCGATATTTTTTCGAGTAAATTATTCGAAATGTCTGACAGCTCGCTGGATTGCCCATGTAATGACTTAAGTAAATCTGACAGAGTAATAGTCATACCTGTTGTAGTAGAGGTCCGCTCGTTCGCAATGACTTTCATAGCTTCTACTTGTCCCAAGGTTTTCTCAACATTTTCATTATCATTATAAGGCTGAAGCACTTGTTCAACCCCTTCTAAGAACTCAATAATCTCGAATAATTGTTCTCTTGCTTTAGTAGTCGTTTCAGTCGAAAGCTCGTACATCTTTTCAACCGATTGAGAGGCTTCGGTTTCTAATAATACGGAAAGATTTTGGGTTTTCGTTGCTTGCTCTTGTGTATCAGTAACCAACTTATTTAGCCCTATTGCCGTTCTGTTCACACTTTCAGATAATCTTCCTAATTCACTCCCATCTTCTAAACCGTTCTGTGGAGTTAAATCTCCATTTTCTAGTTGTTTAATTTGAGATTTAATATGTGAAATTTTCTCGTAAATTTTATTAAAAAAACTTGCAGTTATTAAAAATAAAGCAACGAGTGAGACTAGACCTGTTATTAATAAAATCAAAGAATGACGAATAAGAGGACCACTTAAAGCACTGTAATCTAAACCGATATAAACTACTTTTCCCTCTTTAGTAGGCAAAAACATTTTATAAACTTTTTCACCGTTATAGCTTCCAATATAATTGGAGCTTTTCGGTTTTTTTATCATATTTATTAAAAGTGATTCATCTTTTGAATCTTGATAACTATATTCTCCGTGTACAATTTTCTTTAATGGTGGAAACAACTTTGTTTCTAACTCTGGGTCTTCGAAAACACGTGGATCTAAAACTGCAATTTCTTTAACAAAGAGATTTTTGTCTTTCATACGTTCAATCCAAGAATCTGGGCCTACCTCTTTAATAAAATGATAGATTTCATTTGATTCAAGATAAGCATTAATGATATAAGTACTATCTGGCTCCAGATAATAAGCATATTTAAAGAAAATAGGTTCCTGTCCATGAGAACCAGATTGTGTGATTGGCAATACAAACATATTTTTTGTAGAGTAGGTTGCTCCATTTGTTACTAGTTCATTTTCATATAGCATATTTAAAGCATCAAAACCTGCTGGGTATCCTATTTTCTTAAAGCTAAATCCTATTTCTGTTTGATCCGTAGATTTCACTCCCACGATATCATCTTCTTGCTTTGCGAAAAGTGTTATGCCTGTAAGCTCAAGATCATCTCGAATTTTGACAAGTTCTTCTGTCGTTATGTTATCCAAGGGCTGACCTTCAAGTTCATCGGCAATTCGTTTTGAATAAGACTCCAATCTTAAATCAATTTGATGTTCTATAGATTCAGCTGCTAAATTCGTTTCTTCCATTCCTTGTTCAATGCCTTGTGCTAAGACGATCGACTTATTTTCAACATTTTCAGCAATCTGTTCTTTCATAAAATATAACTGCAGCGCACCGGAAATGAATGCAATTAGCAATACAATAATTAGTAACCTAGATAAGAATTGTGTTCTCAATGTAGTCGTTTTGTTCTTCATTCTCTAGCGCCCCCTATTTCTAATGCCATTTTCCCCAAAGTAACTTTGTCTAATTTCCCTTGAATAATAGGCATTTCATTGATTTCTATAATTTTACTAGGTACCTTAAAACTAGAAATCTTCTCCCTTGTGAATGAATATAATTCTTGTAAACTCAGTTCGGGCTCAGATACGATAAAAGCTATTATATCTTCCCCATAAGTAGAGTGAGGGATACCAACAACAGCTGATTGTAAAACCATTGGGTATTGATTTAAAACCCGTTCTACTTCCGCGGGAATTACTTGTACACCGCCTTTTTTAATCATCTGTTTCTTCCTACCAATAAGTTCTATCTTGTTCTGATTATTAACTCGCACTAAATCTCCTGTATAAAACCAACCATCTTTTGTGAAAGAATCTTGTGTCAATTCATCATTCAAATAATATCCATCAAATCCAAAGGAAGTCTTAAACATAAGTTCTCCACTACCATCAGATGAAATATCATTTACTTTAAATTGGTTTCCGTTCCCTTCCACAACCGACCATTCTACAACATCACTTCTTATGTCATTTGAAAACATTAAAACTCCTTGCTCAGACAAACCATAACTATTTTTCAAACGACAACTTTTAAACTCTTTCATTAGTTTTATAAAGTCATCACTAACTTGTTCACCAGCTAGACTACCTAATTCAAAATGCTCCAAACTAGCTGGGCTTATTTTATTAGCAAACATAAAAATCCCTTTAAAAAGCGAAGGCGTGGTAGCAATTTTATTACAAGGGTATTCTTTCAATAAATTCATGACAATTGGGATATCAAAACCTTCAGGTATGACCATCTGAATTTGATGTTTAAAACAAGTTAGCAACCAACAAATTCCATATGGGGTTGTATTAGGAATGGTTAGAAATATACGATCGTTTTGCTTTAACTCTAATCCCCATAAAAGACCCTCTGTCCAATGGTTTATTGCATTTGCTTTTAATTTAATTCCTTTTGGTACACCTGTACTACCAGAAGTACAGGCAATAAAATCGACTTTTTCATTCCTTAACCTATCTTCATTACCAGGTATTACTTGCTTATTTAATTTACCTTCATCGTAAAAAAAAAGGACCGTCTTCGCTTTCTTACTCTTAGCCCACTCACTTATCATTTCTTTAAACGGAATACCATTTTGTGCTTTCACACTAATAATGATATTAGGGGTAGTAAGGTTAAGAACATTAGCTAAATCCTCACTTCTATATTGATGACTCAACGGAATAAACGTACCACCAAGCTTATTTACTGCTATTAATAGAGAAAAGTACGTTGGTAAATTTGGTATTAACGAAGCAACTTTCTTTCCGTTTATGTCCCCTTCAGCTTGTAAAAGGTTTATAAATTTATCAACCATCGTATGCATGTCGCGAAGTGAATACCCTTTTACATTAGTAATTAATAATTCCTTATCCCAAATTTTTTTCTCATCAAAAATCAAATCATAAAATGAACTCATATTTAATATCCCCTCAATAAGGATCGATACAAGTTACCAACAGTTGCAAGATCTTCATTGCTTTCAATGCTAGTTAATTGAATACCAAACCTAGTTGTAATCTCCAAAATTAGATTAACCATTTGTAAAGAATCAATGTCTAAATCATCTTTAAATGAAGATTGTTCATGTATCTCTTTTAAAGGAATATTAGCAATCTCCGAAATGACTTCTCTTAAATTATCTACTGTCATGTTCCACAGTCCCCTCTTGTAACCATTCCATTGCCAATTGACGAATCTCAGGAAGTTTAAAGTTACAACAATGTCCTTCATCTTCGTATTCAATCAATTTTTTGCCTGCTGGCAGTTCCTTATATAAGTTATAAATATCTTCAGTAGATACCATTACGTCCTTTTTTCCATGTATTAAGTAAACCGGATGCTGAAAAGATAATTGTTCAAAAGATGGAAGTATTTGATTTTCACCTTTTTCTAAAACGTATCGTGTTCTTTCTATAAAATAGTCAGGCAAACGTTTATCTTCACTTATAAACGCAGGTGACACTGCAATAACTTTTGAGACGTTAGGGTTACAACTCCCATAAATAGCCCACGACGCTCCTGAGCTTGTACCAAATAAATGAATATTCAAACCAGGAAAATGAAGATATGCGTACTCAATTAACTCATCAATAAACTGCTGCCAACGTAGAGTTGATCCTAGTAAACCTTGATAAGCATAAGTTTGTCCTTGACCAGGCCCATCAAAACTAACAGTTATATATCCATTATTGACAAAATCCATTTCATAAGTGAAAAGTTCTTCTTTGGTGGAATCAAAAGGATTTACAATGACGATTACGGCTTTTGGATTTAATGGAATCCGAATTCTTCCAAAGCAATAATGGTTTTCTATTGGAAGTTTAGCGTATTTTGTCTTTATAGTAGAAATACGGTCTGCAAGTTCGCATACACTTAAACTTATATTCAACCATTCTATTTTTGCCTCTTCTCGTTCAGGTAGGAGCCATTGTACTAATTGATAATAAAGTGCTGCTGTTCGAAACGCGTATTCAGCTTCCCTATGATTGTTGATTCGTTCCAATTTACCAGCTTCTGAAAACGTTCGCTCAGCTATCTCTCTCCAGCCGCTCACCCATGTTTCTTTTGTTAAATATGCCGAACGCATGGTAGCTAAGTCTGATCTATCAACACCATGAACTATCCATCTCTCCCAAAACCCATCGATTAAATTGGCCGTTAATAGAGTTTTATTAATGGTCGAGATACCAGTTTGTTTCTCGTTACCCACCAGCACTTAAATCACCCTTTTCCTTGTCAGCTTCAAAGACTAAAATAATAGTTGACCCTGTTGAAGAAGTGCATAATAGTACTTGTTTGGCCATTTTCATCATTAATGTAAAACCTTGTCCCATTGATTTTTTCGTTGAATACCCTGCCAAAAGCGTTTTCTTTGGCAACTCTTCCAATGGGAATCCTGGTCCTTTATCCTTAATCAAAAAACGAACCTCATTCTTCTCCTCATCATTGATTAGGGTCATTTGACCTTCCTCAGCGTGTTTAATTGTATTCGTAATCGCTTCAGATAAAACTAACAACCATCCGACAAACTTACTTTTACTGAATCCAAGTTGTTCTAAACTTTCTTTCGCCTTATTACGACACAATGGTATATCGGTACGCTCTTTTATCGTTCCTTCACAAAAGACATTTCCTGTTGCAAAGTTACTAATCTCTTCCTCAGAAATAAGTAAAAATTGTCCTTGAGTTGCAGCAAAGATAACATCGCGATATATTTCCCATTCAGTAATATCTTTATCCTTAAATGATTCGACCTGTTTATGGTTTGACTGAGGTGAGGATGAACGAAATAAGTCTTGTTTGTGCATATCGTGTGCTTTTAACAAAGCATTTTTTAGATGATTTTTTATTTCTAATTCTTCAATTTCCTTCTGAACATCCTGTTGTTGTTCATGCCATTTCATCATTTTTTCACTCAACTGAAGGAGGAATTCACTATCATTATCAGACTGTAAAAATGATGATTCTCTTAAAGATTGATAACAAAGCCTATTCCCCTCTTCGTCAGTTAAATCAAGATATTGACTAAGTTTTCTAGCAAGAAAGCCCCTTGTGGTTCTTTGATTGAATTCCGAAAAGGTTAAGTCAGAAGGAAGAGACGGAATATCAAATAGGTTTTCTTGTGATGGTAATTTTAAAACTTTATCTAATAGCCGTCTCATTTAATCCCTCCTATAAAATTCCAAAAGGAGGCATGATCGTGATTTCATCAATAAATGTCCCGGGTGGCTGATTAACTAGGTAAAGCAGATGTTTCGCAACCGTTTCTATTGGAATCATTTTTGACATATCCGGCTTTGGATTTATATTTTCCCAAAAACTACTACTTACAGAACCAGGCAGCACAGCGGTGACTTGAACACCTTTTTGTCTAAGTTCAGACTGCAGCACTTTCGTTAAACCTAATGCACCGAATTTTGAAGACGAGTATCCCCCACACCCAGCTAAAGCTGTATTTCCTGCGATTGAAACCAAGTTCAGTATATGGCCTTTTTCCTGCTCAGCCATATGTTTTCCAAAATATTTACACATGAGATAGGTTCCACGTAAATTAACTGAAATCATCCTATCAAAGTCTTCTGTTGACGAGGAGATGACACTATCAAACATGCCAACCCCTGCATTATTTATTACGACATCTACTGTTTTAAAATGTATTAACGCAGAATCATAAAATTCTTTTATAGATTGTTCATCACTAACATCTAGAGGAAGTTTCAACACATTCCCTTTATATTCTTCCTTATTGCTGCGGCTTCCGAGTACAAGGTTTGCTCCCGATTTTTCAAAAAGTAAGGCTGTTTCTTTTCCAATTCCTTTGCTAGAACCTGTAATAACTATTGTTTTTCCTGCAAGTTGTTTTTCCATCTGCCTACTCCTTGTCTAATCCATAGTATTCAAAGTAGTTCTTTTCTGTTTCATACAAACCAATTTTGAACAAATTTGCTAGTTTATCAGAAAGCAAATCCCAAATCACGACAGCAACATTTTCTGATGTTGGATTTAAATCTTTAAACTCTTCTGTATCTAAATTCAAATGTTTATGATCAAATCTTTGTGAAATTTCTTGATCCACAATTTGGTCAATGTCCGCAATATTTGCGATCATACCAGTAACCGGATCAGGTTTCCCACTAACAGTAACCTCCAAATAATAATTATGACCATGACCATAAGGATTGTTACATTTACCAAAGAGTGCGACATTCTCTTCATCGCTCAGGTATTCGCTGTGTAAACGATGAGCTGTGCAGAAATGGTACTTTCTTGTTAATCGAACCATTGAAGAATCCTCCTTCTCCGAATATAGGAATTCATTTTCATGTAAACGAATTTTATGAAGTGTACAGTGGGCAATTTCTCCATCAAGCGAGTCCCATAAATATGAAACGATGTTTTCTGTTGTCGGAATGTTTTCTATAAAATAGGAATTTTCCTTATTTAAAAACCTACCGTCTAATTGCTCTTGAACGAGTGATTTCACAACCTGATCAATATCTGTGATATTAACGACAATTCCTGATTCGCGATTTAATTTCCCTTTAACCATGACTTCTAGCGCATAATCATGACCATGGCCATTTTGATTACTACAAGGCCCAAAGACAGCCTTGTTTTTTTCTTCGCTCCATTCATCAATACGGTAGGAATGTACTGCTGAAAAATATAATTTTCTAGAAAGGTAAAGCATAAGAAAATCCCCCTATCACGCTCTTAAAAGTGCTCTCTCAAATTCCTCAGCTAAAGAGACATTCTCTTTATAAACGCCCTTTTTTACGGTAGTTATTGTGGAAGAACTAGGTTTTTTCACTCCTCTTGCACACATACAAAGATGCTGGCCCTCAACACTTACGATAACCCCCTCGGGTTGCAGTACGTTCATTACAGCATCAGCAATTTGTTGAGTCATTCGTTCTTGGACTTGCGGTCGCTGGGAAACAAGCTCCACCAGACGAGCAAATTTACTTAGTCCTACGACTCTTCCATTTGGAATATAGCCAATATGTGCTTTTCCAAAGAACGGAATGAGGTGGTGTTCACAAAAGGTATAATAGGTAATATCTTTTACAAGAACCAATCCGTTATAATCTTCTTCAAAAGTGGTCGTTAACGCTGTTTCAGGATTAACTCCTACTCCAGCAAAAACTTCACCATACATTTTGGCCACACGTTTTGGTGTATCTAATAGTCCTTCTCGATTTGTGTCTTCACCAATCAAATCCAAAATAGCGCGAACGTGCGTTTCTAATAATTCCTTCTGTAATTTAACGGTCATGCTTAAACCCCCATAAATTTGTATTAAAAAAGCCCACCAAAAATTGGTGGACAGGTAAAGGGTTCTTTAACCCTTTTAATAGCCAACCCTTTTCGGTAACCCGGCGGCCATAGAGAAAACTCCTTAGGTCCGTAGCTTTGCGTCCTCAACTTTCATTGAGTTTGCCATTATCGTAGGTACTGATTAATTATTACTGCTCTCAGCGGAAAGCTACTCCAATAAACTATCCGCAAATTAATATCTCAACTCCTTTAATAGGTATTTTGCACTTACTGTTAACAACCATTCTATTTTTCATCTCTATAACAGGACCTTATTACCACTACTTATATAACTTATTTAATATTATTTTACTATACTTATGCCAAAAAGCATATCTTTTAAAAAAAAGAGGACTATTAGACTGTTCTTTGTTACATAGACTTTTTAAATTAATCTTTCTAGTAGTTATATCGTAATTTAATTCATTGTTTATAGTGGAATTTTCCCCCAAACGCCCATTTGTTTTAAGATAACGGTAATCTAACCTCTACAATCGTGCCTTTGTTTTCTTTGCTTTTAATATGCAACAGACCCTTATGCTGCCAAATAATTTGTTGACATAGCATTAAACCAAGTCCTGTTCCTTTCTCTTTAGTACAGAAAAAGGGGGTTCCCAAATGTGTCAGTCGTTCCTTGCTCATCCCTATCCCGTTATCGGTAACCTTTATTAACAAGTTTGAATGTTCTATCTTCACATGAATACACACTAATCCCCTCCCTGCAATAGCTTCAATGCTATTTGTAACTAAATGAAGGATAACCTTTTTTAGTTGTGCAGAATCACAAGAAATCAGTGGGAGATCAGGCTCAATCACTTGGTGAATATCGATATTATTTCTTTTAAGGTCCTTCACATCTATCTGTTCCTTAACATTATCTATCAAACATTTTATATTGACTCTTTTTTGTTGAAGAGGTCCTGGGTTTGAAATCGCTAGAATTTCTTGAATGTACTTCTCAATTGAATTAAGTGAAGAATAGATATGATTAAAATAGTCACCCTTAATAGATCCTTGCTCAAATAGCTGAATAAATCCCTTAATCGAGGTAATTGGGTTTCTTATTTCATGTGCGAAACATGCTGCAACTTCACTGATGACCTTGAATTTTTCAGATTTCAAGTAAGAATCCTTTTTTTCTTTATCCCAAAAGCTTGTCTTTTCAGACCGTAAACCCTCTTGCTCCAATTGAGTAATCCCAAAATCTTTAGCTACATGACTGATTAGTAAAACCTCTAATTCATTTGCAGGCTTAGGTTTGCTAAAGAAATATCCTTGACCTTCGTTACAAAGATGTTGCTGTAAGAAATCTAGTTGCTCTTTAGTTTCAATTCCTTCTGCAATGACTTTTAAGTTTAAGTTGTGCGCCATTGAGATAATCATTTTAACAATCATCTCATCACTTGCATTATTAATTAGCTCCCGTACAAAAGATTGATCAATTTTTATTGTATCGATTGGAAATTGCTTTAAATAATTGAGTGAGCTATACCCTGTTCCAAAGTCATCGACGCTTATCTTTACGCCAATTTTTTTCAGCGCATTTAAAGTAGTGATGGTATGTTCAATATTCGCGGTCATACTTTCAGTAATTTCCAATTCTAGGAGTTGTGGTTCGAGTCCTGTTTCTTCAAGAATTTTTGTGATGGAATGAACTAAATCCAATTGAGTAAATTGTCTTACCGATAAATTAACAGACACTACATTTGTAAACCCATTCGCTTGCCAAAGTTTATTCTGCTTGCAAGCCGTATATAACGCCCACTCGCCAATTGGAATAATTAATCCGGTTTCTTCTGCAATTGGTATGAATTCATTTGGAGCAATCACACCCCACATAGGATGGATCCATCGAAGTAAAGCTTCTATACCAACAATCTTCCCTGTTTTCAAATCTATCTTTGGTTGATAGTATAATGTTAGTTCATCCCGTTCGAGTGCCCGGTGAAGCTCCATTTCTACTTTTAAAGAGTTTCTAAATTCATTTTTACTTTCCGAGAAAAATCGGTAGGTATTTTTACCACTTTGTTTTGCCTTATACATGGCCATATCAGCATCTCTGGTTAGGTGTTCACTAGAGGTCCCCCCTTCAGGAAACATACTAATTCCAATGCTAGCGGTAGTGTAAATTTCCAGGCCATTAATTGTAAAAACGTTTGTTAATGTTTGAAGAATTTTATCAGAAACCTTTGCTACGCCTTCTCTATCAACATCAGTAAGAATAACGAAAAATTCATCTGCACCTTGTCTAAATAACAGGGCTTCTTCACCAATGCATAATTTCAAACGTTCGGATACTCTTTGTAATAAGAGATCTCCAACTTTACGCCCGACACTCTCATTAATTCTTCTAAAGCGATCTAATCCAATACAAAGTATTGCTAGTTTCTGATTATTAATGAATGCCCTTTTAATTTTTTCGGAAAGTTGTTTTTCATACATCTCTAAGTTTGGTAAACCAGTTAAGTAATCATAACATTCATGCTTTTTCCTATCCGTAATGTCTCGATAATTAACGACCATTCCATTTACATTGTCATCATCTAAAAGATTTGTTACAGTTACCTCGCAATACAACCAATCACCATCAGATCTTTTAATTCTAAATTCTGCACTTTTTGTTAAATTTGGAGTATTTGTAACAGAAAAAAATAAATCTCGTGCAATGTTTAAATCTTCTTTAAAGATAATGTCAAATCCATTCGTGCCAATTAACTCTTTCGGTTTATACCCTAGTACTTTTTTTACAGAAGAACTTTGATACTTTATATACCCATTACAATCTAATATCCCAATGACATCCGTAGAATGCTGAATCAATGCTTCAAAACGACGTTCACTTTCATTAACAAAATTTTCTTTTATGATAGTAATATCTTTTGCTATCCCATAAATCCCCAAAATTTCTCCATTAATAGTTGAAGGAACAGCAGTTACACTTATATATTTAATATCTCCATTTTTGTGAACAACCCTAAATTCCTTTTCTTCTAAAGTGCCGTCTAGGGCCTCATTAAAGTATTTTATTACCTTGATTTGGTCAACAAAATAAATATAATTGGTGAAAGATGAATAGAGTAGTGCATTCTTTGAGTAGCCAAATAGTTTCTCAGTATCACCGCTTACTTCGATAAATTCACCAGAAGCATTCACAATAAATGCAACATTACGATGGTTAGTAAATAAATCATTAAACATACGTAGATTAGATATCTGTTCTGTATTTTTCTTTTTCCAAATGTTTACCACCTTTTCCATCTTTTCACCTCTTTCAAGTTCTTGCTTCAACCCACTTTATGTAATGCCATATAGCCAACTAGCGTTTGACGAATAATTTATGATAATTTCATTTTGCAATAAATCTTGTTTGCCGTATATCACCTGTAGTTCTTATTTATTACTAATTTATGATTTTAGAAGCATCCTATTATTCCTACTAGGTACTACTTTCATCAAATAGTAAGAGATTATCTGATTTCCACTAGGAATGTCTTCCTACTTTTAAGATAATTGTTAAACAGACTTCCTATTTTCTAAATCCATACAAAAAAGGATGCTACCAGCTCATCTAATGTTGAGAGTACGGTATACATCCTAAAATTTTGTTTATTTTATTTTTTTGTAAATTTTTTGACTCGCACTAATTTGTTCATAGTAATTTCGCTCATTTGTATAAGCAATCGTTTCCTTATCACCTAGACCAAGTATTCCAAACATCCCTAAACTTTCATAGAAAAGGTTGTGAACTTTCTGTTGTAAGGCGTTATTAAAATAAATCAATACGTTTCTGCATAAAATGACATGAAACTCATTAAATGATCGATCCGTAACTAAATTGTGTTGAGCAAAAACAACATTTTTTGTTAGGTCTGAGTGAAACTGGACTCTGTTATTAACTACATTGTAATAATCTGAAAATGCTTGTTTACCACCCGCTTGGATATAATTACTTGTGAATTTTCTCATATTTTCTAAAGGATACAACCCGGATTTTGCTATTTTCAAGACAGTAGCGTTAATATCCGTTGCATATATCTTGGTCTTATCATAAAGTCCTTCCTCTTGGAGCAATATTGCCATAGAATAAACTTCTTCACCCGTAGAACATCCAGCATGCCACACTCGTATAGAAGGGTACGTTCGCAAAATTGGTACAACTAGCTCCCTAAAATTCAAAAAGAAAACCGGGTCTCTAAACATTTCCGTAACGTTGATAGAGAAATCTGATATTAATCGTTTTAAACAAGCTGAGTCATGTAAAATTTTTTCGGTAAGCCCTGTTATACTAGAGAGTTTTTCCGCATGAACCCGATACCATATTCGTCTTCTGATTGAATTAAAAGCATAATTTCGATAATCATAACCACACCAAGCATATAGACCTTGTAATAGCAAATCGATTTCAATCTTTTCTAGATCCTCATTGGAGTTATCTTTATATTCATTCATCCTGTACCTCATTTATGAAAATCCTTCTTGTTGGTGAAGCCATACTCGTATTAAAGAAATGAGCTTAGTAGGTTGAACTGGTTTTATGAGATAATCCGAAGCCCCTACCTCGATACATTTTTCTCGATCTTCTTTCATCGCTTTCGCTGTTAAAGCAATGACAGGTAGTTGATGAAATTGTGGGAGAGATCTTAAGCGTTGAATCGCTTCGTACCCGTCCATTTCAGGCATCATGATATCCATTAATACTAAATCAAACGTAGAGTCTCTCTCCAATATTTCTAGTCCTTCTCTTCCATTTTCTGCAAATGTTATCTTCATTCCATAAAGCTCTAAAATACTTGATAACGCATAAACATTGCGGATATCATCGTCAACTAGAAGAATCTTTTTACCTTCAAGTCCTGACATTAATTCCGGTTGTTCTACTTCAGATTGGTCTAAACCTTCCTCTTTATCACTCTTTGTATTCAAATATAGTTCAAGTTCATCTTTTAAACGTGTTGGAGAATGCACATCCTTTATAATAATCGTGTGTGCATACTTCGTTAATTGAAGCTCTTCTTTTGAAGTTAAGTTACGACCAGTATATATAAATATCTTTAGGTTATCATTATCAACGTTTGTTTTTATTTTTTCAAGTAATTCAAAACCCGTTGTATCACATAATCTTAAATCTAAGACCATACAATCGAATTGATTAACTTTCAACTGCTCAATCGCCTCGGCACCAGTAGATACTGCTTTTAAAATGACATTCTTATCACCAATGAGTTCCATTAAGCTATTGCGGTGTTTTACATCATCATCAACAATTAATAGTCTCTTAATATTACTATTTGCTTCGTAAGATTGGGAGGCTATCGATTTAGTCGCATTGCTTTCATCCGTGGGTTTATGTTCCACGTTTTTTTCGTTTGTTGCGGCGACTTCATTTAATTGCTCTTGTTTATCCTTTTCTTTATCTTCCTTATAATCACTTACATAAAAGGTAAAAGTGCTCCCTTTCCCTTCATCACTTTCTACTACAATTTCTCCACCTAAAAGGGAGGAAAGCTCTCGACAAATAGATAAACCCAAACCAGTCCCTCCATACTTACGACTGGTTGTCCCATCCGCTTGTTGAAATGCTTGAAAAATAAGCTCAAACTTCTCTTTCGAAATACCAATTCCAGTATCAATAATTGAAAACGAAAAAGATGGCTTGTTAGGATGTTTAGAGGAAGAGCTACTAACTTCTAAAGTAACCCCTCCTTCAGCGGTAAACTTAAATGCGTTTGATAAAAGATTTTTTAAGATTTGCTGTAAGCGTTGTTCATCGCTGTAAATAAAACGCGGAAGCTCATCTTTTAAAATGATATTAAAATCTACCTTCTTTTCATTTGCGATCGGTCTAAAACTTTTTTCAACGAAAGCTACCAAATCTTCTAAATGGACATTACTTGGATTCACTTCAGCTTTTCCCGATTCTATTTTAGCTAAGTCTAGGATATCATTAATGAGAGTTAATAAATCATTACCGGAAGAGTATATAGTCTTAGAATATTCAACTTGTTTACTTGAGAGGTTCCCTTCATGGTTATCTGCTAGCAATTTAGATAAGATTAATAAACTATTTAATGGTGTACGAAGTTCATGTGACATATTTGCTAGGAATTCTGATTTATATTTTGAACTTAATGTAAGCTGCCTTGCTTTTTCTTCAAGCTCAGCTCTAGCTCTTTCTACTTCCCTATTCGTCAGCTCAAACTTTTTATTCTGCTCTTCTAAGTTCTTTGCCTTTTCTTCTAACTCAGCATTGGTTTGTTCCAATTCTTCTTGCTGAACCTGAAGTTTCTCCTCTGAATGTTTGAGTGATTGGGTTTGCTCTTCCAACTCCTCATTCGTCACTCTAAGTTCTTCTTGCTGAGATTGTAATTCTTCAGATTGGGCTTGGACTTCCTCCATTAATTGCTGTGACTCCTCTAGCAATCTAGCTAATCTGATTCTTCCCATCACACTGTCAAGGATAATCCCAAGACCACTTACCATTTCCTCTAGCAAGGTTTGCTGCTCCGAGCTAAACGAATGAAAGGATGCTAGTTCTAAAACGGCTTTTACATCCCCCTCGAAACTGATAGGTAATACATATAGATTTAGCGGTGGGGCTTCACCAAGACCTGATGTTACACGGATATAATCTGAGGGAACATTAGTTAGGATAATCGGTGATTGTTCAAGGGCTGCTTGGCCCACAAGCCCCTCACCTAAGGCAACTGTATTAGAATGATGCTTTCTTTCTTTAAAAGCATACGTTGCAAGTAGCTTAAAAAGCGGTTCATTCTTTTCTTCTCCCGCGTCTTTCACATAAAATACCGCCTGGGCGGAATTCATTAAAGGAACTATTTTTGAAAGAAATGTTCTTGATAAGGATTCTAAATCATGTAAACCACTTAAACTTGTTGTAATCTCTGCTATATTTGATTTACTCCAATTTAAACTTTGCTCCTTATTTATTTGTTTCTCTAAAGACAGCACCATTGTATTAAATGATTTTGCGACCTCGTCAATCTCGTTATTTGATTTTACTTCAACCCTTGTGCTCAAATCTGCATTCCCATTTGCAACACTTTTCATAACATTAGAGACATTATTTAATCGTCTAACGAGCGCCCAAATGGTACGAATCATAAAACCTGCAAGTACAAGAATACCAATGAGTGCAATGAGACCACCAATTAATATTTGTTGCTTGAAATTTTGTAGCATCGTAGTCAAAGAAGAAGCTAAGGTTGTTTCGTAATAGTTTATATTTGCATAAATGATTTCAGTGTAATCAGCTTGAAATTGGTGGCCGTACATGTTCATTAAGTCAATTGCTTCTACCTTGTTTCCAGCTGCTACGAGTTCTAAAAGATTATCTTTATAGTGACCATACTTTTCATTGATATTTTTAATATCTTCAAGTAATTCCGCTTCTTCTGATGTATTCACATTTTTATCAAGTAAAGAAATATTGGTTTTAATAGAATCGCTTTTCATTTGTAATATAGTTAATTCATTCTCAATTGCGACTTCATCATCGAAAATGACAAGATTCCTTAAACTAATTGCTTCATCTTTAACATCCCGATAGATTTGTTCAGTTAAAAAAGACAATTCATAATCCCTTTGGGCAGAATCACTTATTTTATTAAGACTTTTAAGCTGGTACCAATCTGTAATTGTAAGAAGTAATATAAGAATAGGCAATGCACTAAGTCCCAGTAATAATTTTGTTTTAATTTTCATTCCTGCTGCTCCCTGTAGTGAATTTTTCATAGTTATATGGACTTCTTTTTAATTAAAGAGAGATTTCTACCTTCTTCAATACAGGATTGATAGACCATCGCCATCGCCTGGAGGCGGTCACTCACGTTTAGTTTTTGAAAAATATGTGTAATATGATTTTTAACGGTATGTTCGCTTATAAATAATTGATCTGAAATTTCTTTATTTGTTAAACCCTTAACAATCAACGAAAAAACATCCATTTCACGATTAGATATAGAATGTAATTCTTTAGTCCGATGTAATGCTGCATTAAGAATATCCTGATTTTGGCCAATGTCAGGTTCAACAGCGAGTTCCAAAATATTCGCATCAGAATTGGTGATGGAATGAATATCAAAATCGGAAAGTTCTTGTTTTTTTAACAAGAATTTTTCAAATTCCTCTGGTGGAACGGGCGGACTAAATAAATAACCTTGAACTACCTCACACTGATGATCTTTTAAAATATTCAACTGTTCTTCTGTTTCTACGCCCTCTGCAATTACGTCCATCTTTAAACTATGGGCTAATGAAACAATCGTTGATATTAGGGCTATGCTATCAAACTTATTATTTGAAATATCCTGAATGAAGGATTTATCTATCTTTAGAGTATCAACCGGAAAGCGTCTTAAATAATTGAGTGATGAGTATCCGATACCAAAATCATCTATACTTATACAAATCCCCATTTTTCGTAATTGTTTAAGGGTTTTTGTAATAAGCTCTTCATTTCCCATAATAACAGACTCTGTAATCTCAACTTCCAACATCTCTGGGGTCACCTTAGCTTCTGTTAGTATACGTTTGATGGTATCAACTAAATCCTTTTGTAAAAATTGTTGTGCGGAAAAGTTTACAGCTATACGTATTGAAGAGTATCCAGCTGCTTGCCACATTTTAGATTGTTCACAAACTGATTTAAGAACCCATTCACCAATTTCGACAATTTGACCTGTTTCTTCCGCTAAGGGTATAAATTCTAAAGGTTGGATAGTTCCCCAGTTTGGATGATTCCAACGTAATAACGCCTCCGCACTACTAATCATTCCAGATTCAATATCAATACGGGGTTGATAGACAAGGGCTAGTTCCTCATGTTCAATCGCCTTACGCAAATCATTTTGCATAATAAATGTTCTAAATGACTGGATATTCATCCCAGAATGGAACACCTTATACTTATTTCTACCTTGTTCTTTTGCACGGTATAATGCAGCATCCGCACTCTTCATCAATAGTTGTGAATCCTCCCCATCATAAGGAAATACACTGATTCCAATACATGTGGTGATAAATAATTCATAATTGTCAATATATAATGGTTTTTTAAAAGCATTCAATAGATTCTCTGCAACCTCTAATGCACTCTCTCTACTCGTATCCGGTAAAATGATATTAAATTCATCCCCACCTATCCTCGCTACAAAGTCCTCATCACGTACAGATTCTTTCAATCTTTTAGCAATTTCCTTTAGTAACTTATCACCCATAATGTGACCTAGTGAATCATTTATGTATTTAAAACGATCCATATCTAAATACATAGTCACAAAAGATTGATTATCTTGCTTTGCCTTGTTTAATGTAGAAGTTAATTGCTCATTGAATCGTCTTCGATTTGGCAAATCTGTTAAACTATCATAATAAGCCATATGTGTAATCATTTCTTCGTACTGTTTCTTTTTCGTAATATCACGTATAGTACAGGCAACGATGCATTTCCCTTGGACGTACCGTTTTCCGATTTGTACCTCAGCAGGAAACGTCGTTTTGTCTAGGCGTGTAAGAGTGAGTTCCTTCAAATTCCCATAACCGACTATATTCTCTATATTGCTAATTACCTCTAGAATATTAGTAATATACTCTTGAGCCTTCTCACTAGAAAATAACAAGGTTATATGTTCATTTAAAATTTCGGATGGAGTATATTTAAACATTTCCTGAACCATTGGATTAACTTTAAGAATATAGCCATCCTTGTCAAGGATTAACATAGAATCAATGGATGATTCACTAATTACATTGGCTAATGCCTCTGAAATACGTAGCTCAGAAGTAGTATGAAATAGTTCCAGATTAGCTTTTTCTAATTCCTTTTTCTTTTCTGATAAAATGTTAGCTTGTTGAATCAATCTTTGATTCAATTTGAACATTTCTACAAATCCTTCAACCTTTGCTTTTAAAATAATAGGGTCGATCGGTTTTAGCAAATAGTCAATAGCACCTGCTGAGTATCCAGTAAATATATGATCCGAATCCATGTTATTGGCCGTGATAAAAAGAATCGGGGTATTTTTTGTTTTTTCACGAGCCTTTATGATTTTGGCCGTACCAAATCCATCTATACCGGGCATTTGAACATCCAATAATATCGCAGCAAAGTCATATCTTAGTAAGAATTTTAGAGCCTCTTCTCCAGAATAAGCTTTTACTAAATGATAATCATCCCGTTCAATAATTGCTTCCAGCGCTAATAGATTCTCTGGGCGATCATCCACTAATAAAATATTGATCTTATCCTCAGCTCTCTGCGGAGGTAATTCATTCGATGAATCCATTGCTTTATCCAATTATTTTCTCCCCTTTGTAGCCCAGCCGTCGTAGTATTAACGTTAGACCTGTGGCTTTGAGTCATCGTCTTTCAACGATTTTTCCTTTATAAAGGTAAAAATTTATTATTTTACTGAATCTTATCATGCTTTTATACTATGTGCACGCTATTCCCGCATCTTTTTAAAAGGAAATATCTTTGTTTTATCCTACATTGGCACCATATGTTATTCTGAATTTGTAATAATAAGGGATAAGGAAAGGAACTGTATTTTCTTCGAAGGGATCTTAGTACGTTTCCTAAAACACTGCACATTTAATTTTATCATCTCACCTATTGACGTATCAAAAATAGAGGAGTAAATTAGAGCAGTATTCAACTATACACCTTTTAGTCGCTGAATCTTTTTGAGCGGGGGAACCAAATTGGTACATAATTTGTATCTTGGGGTGAATCTTATGAAGATAAGAAGGGGTACTCTCAAATCCCTAATCCGACAGCTAACCTCGTAAGCGTTGCTTTTCTATCGAGAGAAAGGTCTGCGATATTAGACCATTCTTCGGAGTGGTTTTTTTGGTGTAAATAAAGGAGAAAAACAATGAAAAAACAGTTTGCAGTTATTGGGCTAGGACGATTTGGTGGTTCTGTTTGTCGAGAACTTTACCGGATGGGGCATGAGGTATTGGCAATTGACAGGAATGAAGATAAAGTAAATGAATTTGCAAACGTCTCAACGCATTCAGTAGTGGCTGACACCACTGATGAACGAGTACTTATAAGCATTGGTATTCGTAATTTTGAAAATGTGATTGTTGCCATTGGTGATAACATTCAATCAAGCATTTTAACTACACTCCTTTTAAAAGAAATGAAGGTAAAAAATGTATGGGTTAAAGCACAAAATCACTATCATCACAAAGTGCTTGAAAAAATCGGTGCTGACCGGATTATTCACCCTGAATATGATATGGGTGTACGAATTGCTCAGCATCTCGTCTCAGAAAAAATTATTGATTACATTGAATTATCGGATGAATATAGCATCGTTGAGCTAATTGCAACTGAAAAAGTTGCAAACAAATCCTTGATTGATCTGGATATTCGCGCGAAATACGGGTGTACCATCTTAGCGATTAAACGTGGGGAAAGCGTAAATGTATCACCCTTTCCTGACGACTTAATTTATGAAAATGACATTATTATTTTAATCGGCCCCAAACGTGATTTAAAGCGTTTTGAGGAAGAAGGAATTTAGGAAAATGAACTCTTCTAAAAAAACCTATCAAATTAATTTGACTTCAGTCCAACTAATCGTTTTATTTTATTTGGGGGCAGTGATGATATCTACACTCCTCCTAAGTTTACCACTAACACATAAACCTGGAGTTGAATGGACATTTATCGATGCTTTTTTCACAGGAGTAAGTGCGATTAGCGTGACGGGATTAACGGTTGTCTCCACTGCTGATACCTTTAATACTTTTGGTGTTTTTGTATTAGCATTCATTCTTCAATTTGGTGGTATTGGTATCATGACGCTCGGAACATTTATTTGGTTAATGCTCGGTCGTAAAATTGGCTTAAAAGAAAGACAATTAATTATGACAGATCAAAACCGTGGAACGTTTTCTGGACTCGTTGACTTAATGAAACAAATCCTGACGCTTATTTTAATCATCGAAGCAATCGGCGCACTTTTGCTGGGCACATACTTTCTAAGGTATTTCCCATCATGGCAGGAAGCCTTTTTACAGGGCTTCTTTGCTTCCGTGAGTGCGACGACAAACGCAGGTTTTGATATTACCGGTCAATCATTAATTCCTTTTGCTAATGATTATTATGTACAAACGATTAATATGGTACTACTAACTCTCGGCGCGATTGGTTTCCCTGTCTTAATTGAAATTAAGGAATTTTTAAAAAAGGGGCCAGGTCAGAGGTATCAGTTTTCACTTTTCACTAAAATTACAACAGTTACATTTTTTAGCTTGACTGTTATCGGCGCACTTCTTATTTACTTGCTTGAACGAAGACATTTCTTTTCGGATATGAATTGGCATCAAACCTTATACTACTCAATGTTTCAATCGATAACAACGCGCAATGGCGGTTTAGCGACGATGGACATAAGTGAGTTCTCTATCCCGACATTACTCGTGTTAAGCATTTTGATGTTTATTGGTGCCTCACCAAGTAGTGTGGGAGGCGGTATCCGTACAACGACATTCGCTATTGTCTTACTAACTATTTTCTCTTTTGCTAGGGGACGTCAAACGGTCAAAGTATTTAGGAGAGAACTTGACCCAGGTGATGTGATGAAGTCTTTTGTCGTGATGAGTGTGGCTATGTTTATATGTGGTACAGCAGTCATTACTTTATCGATAATTGAACCGTTCCCACTGATGCCAATTATTTTTGAGGTATGCTCGGCTTTTGGAACAACTGGACTTTCCATGGGGATTACTCCCGAGTTGAGTACAGCAGGGAAACTGATTATAATTATTCTGATGTTTGTCGGCCGAATTGGAATTTTCTCTTTCTTATTCATCATAAGAGGTAAACTAAGCGAAGAAAGCTATCACTATCCGAAAGAGCAAGTAATTATTGGGTAGTACTTGTGTATAGGGGTAGTGTCATAGGAGGTTTAACCTTATGTCACTACCCTTTTTACTTTTTTAAGTTAATATTTCCACTTATGTTTTACAATAAACCTTAGCATACTAATAACGATAGCGATAAGAGGAGGATGAATGAAGATGGAGCGAAAAAGGAAGCATGATGTTGAGGAGCCAACAATAGCCAGTGGTATGGATAATGATGAAGAGCTAAGTCAAAGCGCCACTCCCGAAGAAGTTAAAAAAGGTGACTATACAAAAGTAGTGTCACTAAGATACGATGAAAATCCTCGCTTGTAATATATGGATAGTACATTTGAGGGTGTACCTCACTCTTCAATTTTCTGTTATGCCTCTTGGACATTGGCGTTATTTCATTATTTGTAAGTGATTCTTGAATTATACTTGATGGGGCACCGACTTTACGTGTACTTACCTAAAGTTAGATGAATTAGAATCAATCTGATTCCATCTTGAATACAACATCATCTTTCACGAATTACAAAAATATCTTAAATAAAAAGATAAAGAGACATGCAGGGAAAGCACCCCTTCGTGTCTTTTTCATTTGTCGTGTTAGATTGCTTCAAATATGTCTATTTTTCAAAAGATGTATTTTATATATTGCTTTGAAAAATCTTAAGTGGTTTAATAAACATGTATTTTAAATACATGTTTAAAACATTGGAGGTTATCTCATGACTACAGCCACTTTAAGTCCAAAAACCATTGAAATCATCAAATCGACGGTACCAGTTCTTGCCGAACATGGTGCTACAATAACAAATCGCTTTTACGAGATGTTATTTACAAATCATCCAGAGCTTCTAAACATTTTTAATCATGCCAATCAAAAACAAGGAAAACAACAACAAGCACTTGCTAACACAGTTTATGCCGCCGCAAAATACATTAATAATCTTGAAGTAATTATCCCAGTTGTAAAACAAATTGCCCACAAGCACCGAAGTTTAGGCATTAAAGCTGAACACTACCCAATTGTCGGGGAACATCTTTTAGCTGCGATAAAAGATGTCTTAGGCGATGCTGCAACAGACGATATTATTAATGCATGGGCCGCGGCTTATGGTCTCATCGCTGATGTATTTATATCTGTCGAAAAAGAAATGTATAATGAAGCAGCGAATAAAAAAGGTGGTTGGAAAGGATTACGTAAGTTTGTTGTTGCTAGAAAGGTAAAGGAAAGTGATGTGATTACATCTTTCTACCTAAAACCAAAGGATGGCAGTGAAATCTCTGATTTTCAACCAGGTCAATATATTTCAGTAAAGGTTGTCATTGATGGGGAAGAGTACACTCATATCAGACAATACAGTTTATCTGATGCACCAGGAAAAGATTATTATCGTATTAGCGTGAAACGCGAAGATGAACGAGGAGAAGCACCAGCGGGAATCGTTTCAAACTATCTTCACAATCAGATCGCTGAAGGTGACACTTTAGAGCTTACAGCGCCTGCTGGAGATTTTGTTTTAAATACAGAAAGTACTCGTCCGGTCGTCCTAATAAGTGGCGGTGTTGGACAAACGCCACTTGTTAGCATGCTAAAAACATTAGCAGAAAAATTCCCGGAAAGAGAAGCTACATTTATTCATGCAGCCATTAACAGTTCTTATCATGCACTTAGAGAAGAAGTAACAAACCTAGCAAATGAATCTGAGAAAATAAACTACTTATTATGTTATGAATCACCTACTGAGGACGACAAAAAAACAATACATTATGATAAAGAAGGGCATATTGACCTTAACTGGTTGCAATCCACTTTAAAAAGTAACGAAGCTGATTTTTATTTCTGTGGTCCTTTCCCGTTTATGAAAGTAATAAACAAAGCCTTAAAGGAATGGAACGTAGCACCGGAATCAATTCATTATGAGTTCTTTGGTCCTGCAGGTGATTTAGAGAATGAATAATAATCTGCTAGATTAAATAGTGCAAGAAAAGGGTGCTAAATGGCTCGCACGTTACCCCCTGCTATTGAACTTTTTACTGGTAGCACGGAACACAGGAATTTAAAAACGCCTATATTCAAGCCCCCGATAGAGATAACATCGTTTTAGGTGCAATGCTTGAATTTCGAAAAATTAAGTGGAGGAATAGGGATTAGCAAGTTAGCTCTTACTATCCCTATTAACCCTTTTTGAATAATCCCTTTTGCAATCATTTAATCAAAGTTCCATTTAATTTTCTTTTTCATGAAGACTTTTCTCAGTTATATTAGGCGTTCTCTCTAAATTTGTTCAATCGTCTATATAGATTCAAATAACATACTAATCATCGAGATAAATGCTAAACCGTGTTCTATTTTTAAGCTAATAGAAAAAGATAAACCTCCAGAATAATCATCTGCAGGTTCTCTTAATATAAAAAGATTAATTTGTTTTATCAAGAGCGCCATAGTCACTTAACGCTTGTCTTAAGTTACTTACTACTTTATACGAATTTAAATTAATTCCTAAAGACACAATCGTTTGTGACATTTCAGGACGAAGACCACTTAGAACAGGCGTCACCCCTAATATTTTCAACGTATTCATAAAGTCTAATAGCCTGCTTGCTACGAACGTGTCTATGATAGAAACTCCAGAAAGATCGATAAAGATGAGGTCTAGCTTGTAGTTAACAACTTGTTTAATTGTGGTGTCCATTAAAACATTAGCACGCTCTTCAATTAATATCCCAATAAGGGGCAATATTGCAATATCTTTTGTTATTGGAACGATAGGAGCTGAAATTTCATTGATGCATGCGTTTTTTTCATTGATTTTTTTCTCCTGATAGGTATTAAAAGCTATAGAAAAGACAGTAATTGCTTCATCAAGAAGATCATTTAAAATAAAAGAAGCAGTAAATATAGTTTTACTTAGAACCTCCTTTCCCTCTGTCCAATCCTCTATTGTTCCCCATAAAACCTTGCGGTAATGTTTTGTAATTGGTAGTATTCCAGGTAGACTTACACCTTTGGAAATTGCATAAGATGCTAGCGCATTCGCCCATTCTTCAATCGACATTTCACCTCTTATGCCTCTAAAAACATTTGCACACATTTCCACAAACTCATGTCTAATTTTAAATATCTCATCGTTTGTTACAAGTCCCTGTGGTCTACTTTTTTCATTATCATCTCTCGTTAAATCCGATATTGCCGTCACTATCTTATTTTTGTTATTGCTAATCGCTTCTCCTATTTGTGCGAGTTCATTAATAACAATCGGGTCTTCTATCTCATACTTTCTCATAAGTGTTCATCTCCTAAAAAAAGAATTTAAATTAAATATACTGTTTAAATAAAAAATACAGTAAAAAATCCATGCTATCTCTAATAAAAGTTGCCGACTATAAGATACTCTGAGTATAACATCTTGTATTAATTAATACTTTATGAAAATTATTGAGGGTTCTCTAGATTAATAACTTAATAAATATTCAAACTACTATTAATTCATAAAAATAACTTTACCATATATCCCCTTAAAATCAAAAAAAACCTAATAATTTCAGGGGCAATGAGCACGGCCGTTGCTTCATAAAGAAAAACCCTGCTATGAGTGGGGTTCTCATAGCAGGGCGCGCAACGTGCGGAGTCATTACTTCTTCCTCGAAATGCTTTCAATGGGTTTTTCAGTGACCTCACATTTTTACCTTTTTCAATGGCCTTTGGTTTTTAATGGCTTCCTTATTTCACTGGAGCTTTCGTACTTTACCATAAGAGTAATCGACCTCGGTCCTCTTATCTAGTAGATAGGTTTGACCACGTTTCCTCTAGCCATTTATCAAAATCAATGCCTTTCTCGCCTTCATACGTGTCATATAAATCAACACGCGTCTTTTTCACTTTTTCTTTGAAGTCTTTATAAGAATGATTTTCAGGTAAACTCTTTTTGATCCGAATGAGAATTTTTTTGGTTCCCTTAATTGGATCTTCGTTCTTTCGCTCTGGCATTGTAACATCCTCACCTAAAGCTTTCAGACTACGGTAAGCCGCTTCTTGAACTTTATAAACAGAGTCTCCTGCCATACTATACTTTAATAATTCAATTGTCTCTCTACTTTTGTACTGACCCAATTCTTCTACTGCGTCTAAACGTTCTCTCCAATTAGACGTCCTATTAATCGACTTTTTTAATTGATCGAAATTCTCAGGTAAAGCTGCTTTTGTATCGTTATGACTCAAACTATCCAATCCCCTTCATGTATGAAACTTTTGTAAATACCTATCCTCTATTGTACCATTATAAACCAATTTACATACCTATTAATTCGCTTTATAAGGAGACCCTTTTAATTAATTTAACTTAAAGCTTAAATTTAGCTACTTCATCTTTCAAATCCTCTGCCATTTTTGCCAGATAAGAATTCTCTGGACTAAAGAACTCAACATCGCGTTGACTAACTGACGATCTGGTGTACCTGTATCCTTTAACCCTTGCAACGCATAAGCCATCGACCTTGCATAATCTAAGGCATGCTAGGGAAAAGGTTCGATTTGATGTCCTATATTTTTTTATCTACACGCCGTCCTTTTTGTATACTTTCACTTTCTATATTTCTAACTCGACTATTTAACTCTCTTAATTCAGATTTCAAAATTTGAATCTCATTGGATTTATCAATTCCATTACGTACGGCAAAAGTAATGATAAAATACAGAAAGAAAAAGAACGGAACGCTCATATAGAATCCTATCATATATAACTCCATACCATGGGCCCCCTTTTCTATCAAATTAATTAAGAAAATTTTCGCAGAAACGCCATTAATTATTTCATAGTTAATGGATTAGCCTTGCTTTTTTATTGCTTTTTTTGTTTCCCAAAAAATATATCGCCTGATTTCCCCCAAACCTTTCTACGCTTTGTTTTATTTCCATTCCTAATTTTTCTAAAAGTTTGCAAGATGCAGGATTAGTTATTTGGGTCTCAGCAACTAACTCTGTTAAGTCACTTTTTTCGTAACACCCTGTTCTAATTTTTCAAGCCTACATCGAGTTGTTTCAAGCAAAACTCTTGAAACGCATGATTAAAAAGCTAACAAAATAAAAAATACTTATAAGACCGTACAGTGAAAAGATATCTGGCATGGCCACCATAAAGAAACTCATTGGTAATGACCATAAGAAAGAAGTGAACATCAACTTTTGATTTGACGTTAATGAGGAGAAAATTGCTAAAGCTGCGGGTAGAAACAACAATAAAAATGGAGATGGCATCGCCCCTGCTAAAGTTGGATTATTATATGAATTAATAATAGTAAAATTGCAACATAGTAAAATCGAGGAAATGCCTGCTATTAATCCAATCAAGGATGCTCTCTTAAAAATATTGATGCACCTCCTGTATCATTTTTAGGTGATAATACCAATGTCGGGCAGGATACCTGAACGTCTGGCCCCTTTCTTAATTTTAACTCCCTCTGAAATACTTTAATTCACCAAAGTCCAACCGTTTATTTTTACCACTTTTTCGTAAAGTTCTCAATACTCTTCTTCGTTCATTATTTGAATTCCTCTTTTAACCTAGATTTATCGAATTTTTAAACCGTTCAATCATTTAGTTATTACTATTCTAACAAAAAAGCGCTGCCCTTGAACAAGGCAGCGGATAAAACCTAAAGTTTAGTTTGGAATAAAAGACATAATATTTAAGCAACTTGTGCCATCTTTACAAGTCTAATTGCTTTGTTTTTTGCTAAATATACAACAAATGCAATTAAAAAAATAGCAAAACCTATTAAATCCATAGAGAATAATTGAACAATCCCCCATATTCCAATCCAAATTAATACTTTGTATTGAATTTCATTATCTTTCATTTTTACTGCGATAAGAAAGGTTACGATAGCACCAACAAACATTATTAATCCAAACATTAAAATTACTTGTAAGATATTATTTATCATATGTGACCCAGCTATCATCGTATTTAAATCAGTATTTTCTAGTCTTTGGACACCTTCTTTTTCAAACCAAGTATAGTAACTGAATATTGTTATTAGGGATGTAACTAAGTTCCAAACTGAACCTACTATTAATAATTTCCTCTCTAGACCTCTACTCATATTCTTCACTTTTTCCAACCTGAATCATTCCCTTAATAAAGATACTATGGTTTCTATCTTAACAACTTAAGAGTTTTTTATCCTTTAATTCCTGCATTTAAGTTTATTGCTTGAACAAAGTATTTTTGTGCGAAGAAAAACAGTAATAGCGTTGGAATAATCGCTAATATTGCAGAACCCATTAATTGCCCAATCATACGATAGTTTCCATAAACATCTTGTAATAAAAGCAAACCCGCTGTAACAGGCATTTTTTGTACATCCGTATAAACAATAACCGGCCAAAGGAAATCATTCCATGAACCCACAAAGGAAAATAACCCACATACAATTAAAATAGGCTTGATTAATGGTAATACTATCTTTGAAAAAATAACAAAATCACTCGCACCATCTATGCGAGCAGACTCATCCAATTCCTTTGGTATACCTTTCATAAATTGTCTTACTAAAAATATATTCCCCATTCCCGCTAACCCGGGAACGATCATCGCCCAAGGCGTATTAACCCAACCTAATATATCGATAATTTTATAAGAAGGGATTAAGTTAACAACATTAGGGAAGAAAGAAATCCCCAACAATGTAAAGAATAAAACATCTCTACCTTTAAAATTCATACGTGAATATCCATATCCTGTAATAGAAATTACCACAACCACCAATAGGGTATGAATTGTCGCAATAAATATAGAATTCCATATCCACTGCATTATAGGTGCCGTTGATGTGTTTTCTAAAATACTAACATAGTTATCAACTATCCAATTAACCGGTAATAACCTGAAACCTTCATTGACAACCTCTGTTTGAGAACGAAATGATGTGGTAATTCCAAAAATAACAGGAATAACCCAAATCGCACTTACAATAATCAGAAAAAAATATGCTAAATACTTTGATACATTCATACTTTTTAACATTTGGTTATGCCTACCTTTCTTGTTTCCACTTAATCAATCAAGCTTATAGTTTTCTTAAACAGCATTACGGTTCATTAAATAATATTGGATTGCTGAAATAATTAAAATAACTAACCCTAGCAACACTGCCATAGCTGAAGCAATACCAGCTATCGATTCACCATGACTAAAAGCTAAATCACGAATATACATCATCAAAACCGTTGTACTTTGTCTCGGTCCACCTTCTGTCATCATTAGAGGTTGAGCAAATACATTAAAAGCACCAGCCGTTGTCATAACGAGGGTATAGATTAACGGAAAACGAATGGAAGGCAACGTAATACTAAAGAATTTCCGGACTGGTCCTGCACCATCAATTTCTGCTGATTCATACAAATCCTCTGAAACACCATTAATAGAGGCACGGTAGATAATCATGTTTCCACCAATTCCAGCCCAAATGGTAATCACAATAACTATAATCCAAGCATAGGGTTGATTTGCCGCCCAAACAGGTTCAGAACCGAAAACGTTACTAACTACTCCTAACTGTTTATTAAATATTAATGACCAAATAAGCGCAGCAGCTGAGATGGATATTAATCCAGGTAAATAGATAAGTGTCTGAAATAGATTTTTAAATTTCACATCTTTATGCTCCAATGAAGCCGCAATCAATAATGGAACAATAATCATCAATGGCACGCTTAAAAGAACAAAAATTAGAGTGTTTTTCATACCATTATAAAATTGACGGTAAAAGGTCGAATCCGAGTCAAATAAAATCGTTCTATAGTTATCCATCCCTACCCAAACGGGATCACTTACTAAGTTCCATTTTGTGAATGATGCATAGATACCGTAAATCGATGGTAACAAAATAAAAATAACAAATAAAATGACATGGGGACCGACAAAGAAAATAGGTGATAAGTTCATTTTCTTTTTCATCGTTATACAAACTCCTTTGTTTAAAAGTAATGTACCAAAAAAAGCATGGCACATTACTTTTTATTATCTATTCTCCCTCTTCTTCGGTTACCACGTTCTCTATATCTAACGCGCCTTCAGATACTTTATCTTCTACAAAGCGTTGCATTTCCGCTAAGCCTTCATCAATCTCAATTTCACCATGAACCATATCTGCTACATAACTATCCAATGCTTCTGCAATATATGGATAGTGTTCATATGTGTAAATGTATAAAGACTCCGTTTGTTTTTCACTAGAAGTAAAGAAAGACTGCATAAAATTGTCATATTCGGGACTTTCAATAACATCGACACTTGCTACAATTTGACCAGCTTCTGCCCATTCAAGAGAATGTTGACGGATAAATTCTAAAAATTCACCAACCCCTGCTTCTTTCTCATCTGTTCTATCTTCATTATTTAACATAGCGAACAAGTGGGAAGAAGCCCTGTTATGGAACGTATCAGGCTCAAAAGCGTAAACATTTGTTACACCAAAGTCCAAGCTTTCAACACCTGCATGGCCTAATGAACTCCAAGTTCCATCTGTTGAAAATATTACATCACCAGATTGGAACATTAAGTAACCATCTTCACCATAAGGAGTCATTAAACCAGCGTCTTTAAGTTCTTTAACAGCTTCAATCGCTTGTTTCATTACAGGGGTATCGACAGCAGGAACTCCATTTTCATCTTGGATATCACCGCCTAAGTTTTGAATCTGTGCAAAAATTACCCAACTTAATAACGCGTCATTAAGAACGTATTGTCCCTCATCAAGTTGACCTTGTAAAGATAACATCTCATCGAAAGTAACGACATCATCGTCCAAAAAGTGTTCTACTCCATATTTAGCAAGCAAGTCTCTATTAAAATACATAGCACTTCCATGAATATCTAACGGAATCGTATACTGTGAACCATCGACGTTACCTGAATTCCATGCTTCAGCTAAGTAATTCTCGGCATTTAATTCAGGTTGTGCAGCCATAACCTCAGTCATCGGCTCTAATAAATTTTGTTTAACAAAATTAGGGACACGATCAGCATGGATAATTGCGAGATCAGGAATACCATTACCTGAATTCAAGACTGTATATAATTTCGTATACATATCAGATGTGATAACATGATTTACTTCAAATTCAGGTTCTGTTGCATTGTAGTCTTTCACAAGCTGATCCATATAGGCACCATCATCCCCTGTTAACGGTGTCCAAAACTGAATCGTATTTTCATTTCCACCACTACAACCAGCTAAAAGAATAATAAATAAAGTAAACGACAACAAAAATCTCAATCTGTTTTTCATTTTTTTTCCCCCTTGTTTCTAAAGTTTTCAGCTTCCTCAATTGTCAAGAAATTGATTTATACCTTAAAATGCATTTACTTGCTTGAAAATCAAAGTTGATAATCCCATCACTAGTTTCTAGCCCCCCTCTATACGTGTATCAGTTCCAATATAAACCGCTTACACAAATATTAATAAACATATTTATTAACTTATTCACCAATATATTTACTAATAAATACATATTACTAAAAATAAGGAACGCTCTCATGAGAAATTTTTCCTGTTTTCAATGAAGATATTTTCAAAAATTTATTAGATTAAAGAAACAAATGGAAAAAGTAACACTAAAAGGCCTATTAAATTACATATTAAGTAAAAAAATAAGTCTTTAAGCCTCTATTTAGGAATTAATTGTAATTTTTTTTGGCAATCTTCCCCTGAATAGTATGAGTGAGGTAATAGAAAAAAATATAATTTTTTTTATTACTGTTTTATTACTGACTTACTATCTTCTGAAAAAGCACAAAAGACAGTTAAAAACTCCTCTAAGAAGTAGATTATATAATGTTAACAAAAACCAAATTGAATTTTAAAAGCATTAATATTAGCATGGAATCTGAAGACTTAATAGGATGTATAAATTTACTTGCTCCATTTCAATGTGGTGCTGTTTCAAGTAGAGGAATCAGGGTATCTAATGTATACAACGATGAGGCAAACAAGGTGGTGGGGACAAATGATTGAGTTTATACTGGACTTGTTGAAAAATTTAGGTTGGATAGGTTTGTTTATCGGAGTTGGCATTGAAGCCATATCGATTCCTTTTCCCGCTGCATTATTTGTTCTTGTATACGGTTATATCTTAGATCCGAGCTTGCCTAAAATGCTTATGCTCGCAATTGGGAGTTCTATTGTTTATGTTTCTTTAAGCTTTATTCCCTACTGGCTGAGTATAAAATATGAACCATTTCTTAGAAAAAAACTACCTAAGAGGAAAGTAAGAAAAGTAGAAAGCTGGATAGAAGATTACGGAGTATGGATGATCGCTGTAGGTAGAATACTCGGGATGGGGTATATTGCTTACATAGCTGGATTCAGTAAAATTCGTCCCCTCTCTTTTGGTTTCTTTACATTTTTAGGGTTTTTTCCTGTTTCCCTGTTACTGTTTTATCTCGGGACTCTCGGGGACCTTGAAAAGGCGACAACGTGGTTGCAAAATGCTCAGTGGCTTATAGTCAGTGTTATTGGAGTGACCTTAGCAAGCTATTTTGCATTTCGTTGGTTCAAACGAAAAGAAACCCTTGTCGGAAAAAAAGAGGAAGGATAATTTTTAATTTCTCCACTTTACTAATCGAAAAAGGTGATATAGAATGCCATATTTCAAAATCATTTTCACAGGCTTTGCAAGACTTCTCAGTAAAGTATTCAGTATGGCAACTTTAACTTTTTTCGGTAGAATCCCTTCACGAGATAATTCAAAGGTTGGCTTAATGGGGTTATTATCTCTTTATTGGTTATATGTCTTTATGTCTGTACTTTTTCCTGATTTAGCGGAGGTGTTTATTCCCTTCCTTCCTGATGATGACACCCTCGTTCGGATTATATCGATTTCAATATTCATTATTTTACCTCTCGTTGTGGGTTATCTATCCACGAGAATGGAAAATCAGAGAGAAGATAAATCGATAGCTAGTGAGATCGCAATGGGATACCTCTATGCCCTTACGCTGGGAGTTTTATCTTCGTTGCTTTTGATTATTATTCCCCTCATTAAAATTCCGCAATTTTTAAAAATGCACGAACAAACACAATTCGCGATTATGATCAGGAAAGGGAAATACCAAGATGTATTGGAAGAACTGAAAGACATTTTAAAGGGACACAATTTGCAGGGGGATGTTCACTCACCCAATAAATTTATCTGGACATGCTTTAATACGCTCTCTTCTGTGCTAGAAAGAATATTTAACCGAAAAATTGCAAAAGAGATGAAATACATAACCGTAACAGCAGAAGGTCAAAATGTTGAAATCACTTTGCATGCAACGGATATTTCAATCATTGGCCCACGAAAACACGTGTATTTTATTAAGCATATTCTCTCTGAAGAATTAGAGCCAGAGAATGTCTATTTTTCCTGGGACGATTCAACACAGGAAATGGAGGATAAGATTTACACACTTAAATGCAAATTGCAAGAAGAGGAAAAGGTTAAATGGGAACAGATTTCCGATATTGCACACAATCTTCGCCGAACGGCTTTGACAAACGAAGACTGGGATGCCGTTCGACGACAACTGTATAAGCTCGAGCGAGAGTACTTTAAACAGCTTTACCTCACTTCACAAAAACAGGGATGAGACGGTTTCAGTAATTGAACAACTTTCTCGCCAACATCTATAAATAGTTTGACATTAAACAGTTCTTTGTGTAGAAAAGATAAGCCCAAGTGACAAAACTTTTGTTACTTGGGCTTATCTTTTTCTATTCTTCTTTTTCTATTTTTAATTGTTCTATCAAATTAAAAGGCAGCTTTTCATACATGTTTGTAATTAAGTGAGCAACAGTTTGTTTATTGGTTGATTCAGCAATTTTTATCGCCTCTTTTACATCCTCTTTAGCTTTTTCAATAATCCGAATCCTTTTTTCCTCATTCTATAGATTTTTGAACATCTATCTCTCGCAGACATTGAATTTCTAACAACGTAACAACAGTCATTTAGCAAAACATAAATAATCCCACTTTATACAAGGTAGCAGACGTACCCTCCGTACAGTTGGATTGTTTATCATTGTTATATCTATTCTCTTACTCCCTACTTTTAATACAATTACTTTATACTAATGACATTCATACTATGCAAATCTATTTACCATCATCCCATTCGTGACAAAATTTCATACAACTTACGAAAGTTCACATGTTTACCCGAGTGAAAAAAGGGAACACATCTACTGTAACCAAATTTTCAAAAGGAGCTGAGTGAGAATGGAACACAAAACAAATGACAGTAAGATTGGCAGTAAAGTGAACGAGCATCTTGCGGATATGTCATCGGACAAAAAAGAGGATATCCTATCTAACTTCGAAAGCTTCAAAGGATATTTAGGGAAAAAAGTAGCGACCGCAGATAGATTAGGAATGAATGAAGAACAAATGGCACGTGCAGCTCAAAAAACTGCTGACTATCTAGCATCCCATGTAGAACCAAAAAATCGTGAAGAAAAACTATTATACGAACTATGGAAAGCCGGTAACAAAGACGAGCAGCATATGCTTTCACATATGCTAGTGAAGCTTGTTCATAACGAAAACAAATAAACGATTAAATAGGGGGTGTGTCATAAGGTCTGTTATTGACCTTATGACACACCCCCTTTACAAGATAGAGGGTCGGAACACCAACCATACTTTCTCCTTGAAGTTGGAGCATTGCTGTTTGTTCATCTCGATGGACCCTTTTACCCCTAAGACCTTACAGTACCAAGACATCGATCGCTCTAAATTAGTTACTGGAATTTCCATCGTGGCAATTCGAGGTACAATCCGCCACATCATTTCTTCTTCAAATTTTTTATCCACATTACTTTCACTGGACATATCTACCATACCTTTAACAACTCCTTCTATTATTTTCTCTAAGTTTTTTGGCTCTAAGAGATATTTTAACTAATAAGTATTAATAGGTTATTTTCTTAACTTACCAATAATTGAAGGCAATTCCGCCAAATCATCAACAATAAAATAAGCGTCAACACTGTTCCATTGTTGATTCTTCTTCCAAATTCCTTTCAACCCTATATTTTGAGCAGCTTTCACATCATTTTCTGGATGGTCACCAACAAATAAGCTTTCGTAAGGTAAAACATTAAGAGCTTCTAAAGCCTTTTCAAATATTTTCGGATCAGGTTTTTTTATTCCTTCCCACTCTGATATTAGAAGAGTATCAAAATACTTTTCTATACCTAATGCCGTAATATTATCCATTTGAAATTGTCCTTTTCCATTTGTAATCATTCCAAGCATGAGGTTACTACTTCTTAGTTCTTCTAACATCTCAATAAGATTAGGAAAGGGAATACAGCTATTTTTAAATTCAAGCATATAATCATCAAGTAGTTCTTCCCAAGTTATCTCAGTCACATTGAATTCTACGACTAACTGTTGATATACTTTATCTTTCCAAACATATCCATGGTTATCTAATTCAATGAATCTTGTCACATACACCTCTTTTGAAATGTGACCTATAAATCTACTCAATCTATCATATTGCTTTTCAATAACTATTTGGACTGACTCATCTCTATTTAACAATGTACCATCTAAATCAAATAGAACTGCTTTAATCATTTTGAACCCCCTCTCCTTCAACAAATCATGATTCCTACTAAAAACTTTTTATAGTTATTTCCTTTACTGATTTAACAATTTGATCAGCTACGGACAAATCCTGATTTCCTGAATTTAGATTTTGATATCCAATACAACTCATTCCAGCGGCCTTTGCTGCGATGACACCATTCCTAGAATCTTCAAGTACATAACAGCTTTGAGGTTCAACACCCAAAAGCCGAGCCGTCTCCAAATATACAGCTGGGTCAGGTTTTCCTTTTTCAACTTCCTCTCCACTTATAATGCAAGAAAAATAATGAGTTAAATTGAATTTTGATAAAACCTTCTCAATAAATTCCCTCGGAGATGAAGAAGCCAAACCAATCGGAATGTTGAGCGTTTGAATCTCTTCAATAAGGTCCCTTATTCCATTGATTGGTTCTATCGTTACTTCATCGAGGATTGCAAGCTTTTTGGATAGTTGAAAATCAATAATTTCATCAATTGATTGGTCTACTTTAAATTTTTGTTTTATTCTCCCCCACATCTCAGGGTTAGTCATCCCAACATACTTTTCAAGTTCATCCTTGGTGAGTGTTACCCCAAAAAATTCTAAGGTTTCTAAATCAACCTTAAAATGAAGTGGCTCACTGTCAATAATGACTCCATCCATATCAAAAATAAATGCCTTCATTATTATCACTTCTCCTATTTTTATAATTTTTTAGTATCTAAATCATATTCGATTCATTTTGAAACCTAAATTCAAATTTCCCAAGTAAACCATCGTCCATGTCCATCCGTTTTTCCAATCGTTTTAAAGTATTCTGTTCCATCAATATTGAATAACTGTATTCGTCCCACAAAAGTTGCAAGCCTGCACTGTTCCAATTTTGATTAAAGCTAATGGCTAAATTATAAATATAACAAAAGGCAGGATATAAGTATGAACACCGTCTGGCTTCATTGGTCTGTACTAACTTAGTTTCAAGGATCGTTTTAATATCGTCAGTGTATTGCTGACAGAAATCCTTAAAGTAAATCATTGACCTATTAATTTCTCGCGGAGTAGGCTGAGTAATGCTAGGATAAAATTCTTCTATTTTATGAGTTTTTCCTTTTAATAATAAATAATGAACAGCACCAAACAATAAATTTGGAGTAGGTTGACCCTCTGGTGCGTATGAGACTAATTCGAGAGTTTATCATAATTATTTTAAAATACGATTCTTTTAACAAAAGTGAGTATTTTCAAAGAAATCAACTTCTACTCTTATCCTTTATTTTTATGTATAATCTCAATATACCATATATTGTAATTAATATATGGTTTCTATTTCATTTCTTTCATGGGTTAGTTTTAGAAATTCAAAAAAGAACCAAAGCTATAAGCTCAGGTTCTAGAGAGTCATTTTTTAGTGGATATCCTTTTTCTTAAACCTGCCTCCACGAACTTCATTGATATCAGCAACGGCTAAAAATGCTGATTCATCTATTTCCTCCACAATAGACTTTAATTTTGCTTCCTCAAGTCTAGTAACTATACAAAAGATAACTTTTTTATCATCACCTGAATAGCCGCCTTCTCCGTTAAGATATGTAACACCACGACCTAAGCGTGCTAATATAGAATCACCAATTTCTTGGTATCTCTCGCTAATAATCCAAGCAGATTTAGATTCATCAAAACCATCTATAACAATATCAATCGTTTTAAAAGCAATGACATAAGCTAATAGGGAATACATCGCTCGATCCCAACCTAAAACAAATCCCCCCCACCCAAAAATAAAAACATTAAAAAGCATGATAAATTCGCCAACCGAAAAGGGAAACTTTTTATTTAATAATATAGCCAGTATCTCACTTCCATCTAGCGCTCCCCCATAGCGAATAACCATACCAACACCAGTACCCAGCACAATCCCACCAAATACCGTTGCTAATAACACATCTTGTGTAAATGCTGCTACATGGTGAAGATAGTTTGTTGTAATAGAGAGAATAGTAATTCCAAATATAGTAGAAATCGCAAAGGTTTTTCCAATCTGTTTATACCCTAAAAAGAAAAACGGAATGTTTAATACAAAGATAAATACCCCAAGTTTGATTCCAGTTAAATTAAATAAAATAATCGAAATTCCAACAATTCCGCCATCCATAATCATATTAGGAACTAAGAAAACTTCAATTCCTAAAGCCATTAAAATTGCACCCAAAAATATAAAGAATGCTCGTTTAATCACTTTCTTTTTACTTAATCTCTGATGTCGTAATTCTTTTTGAACTTGTTGTTGTAATACATTTTCCTCCAAATTAGAATCCTCCTTCAAAAATAACTATGTTTAGTATAGCATTTGGAACGATAAATAAGATAAATCAACCCTTATCGACGGACAAACCATTATTAAAATATTATAAAAATCACCCCAACAATTACCACAATTTGTGATAAAATAAAAATGTTAAATATTGTATAAAAGGAGGAGCAAAACAGGTAAATAAAAAGCAATATAAAAAAACATAGAAAGTGGGGCATCATCTAAATCGCAACCAACTCTTCTTCGTTCATTCAGGACCTCTCCTCAGTAGAAGCTGTCGAATCAATCATTTCGGAGCAGCTAAAGTACGAGATTGATTTTAACTATGCTGCACAAGTAATCATCTCCACTGGCCTTGGTCAAATACCTACTGTTGGTTTTGTGCTCAGCGCACTTACCAATATTTTATGGCCATCCACGCATCAGGATGTCTGGTCGGAAATTAAGGAAAAAGTTGAAAAGCTCATCGACGAGAAGCTCGATCATTTAGTGTTCCAACAGGTGCAGGAAAGCCTTGAGGGCCTTCATAATAACATTAATGAATATTTTGATCCAACGAAATATCCCGACCCTATAAATGTCTATCTTGATAGAGAAATCTACTCCGATGCTGTTGGAACCGCTGATAATAGCGGACCGATAACTCTTCCTTCTCCCTCTACAAAGCCCATTACCAAAATTGAAGTATGGGCGTGGGATCGAATTGATGGGTGCCAGGTTTCATATGAACAGGGGGCGGACCGAATGGGGTCACCCATACTGCGCGCATGGGCGATCAAAATGGAGGTAGCTCAAATCCTCCTCATGGAGGTGTGTTTGACCTTAATACACACGGATCGGTTGTAGAAGTAACAACCCGGACAGGAGACATTCTCAATTCTTGGTGGCTTACCTTTAAGGACGGATCAAAGAGTAATATGCTTGGTGGAAACTATCAAGGTGGAGGAGATCACCACTTCAGCTATCCTGATGAAATCCTGTCAAGCATCAAAATAATGGGGGTTAGTCGCTTTTATGGTAGTGCAGATTGCGCCGTATTTGGATTCAAGTTTGTTGCTGAAAAAACATTGCCTGACCCTGCTGTGCTTCGTTCCATATACGTTGCTTCCCCTTTAAAAGTAAGTCCAGAGGAGCTGATTCAGTACACGGGGGTAGACAAACAAGAAGAAATGGCAAAGAGAGTTCGAGAATGGATCAGGGTTTACCAATGGGACGAAATACGTCAAAGACATTGGGAGACAATACGGGTGAATATTGAGTCAGATTCTATTTAAGTAGCGCTAAATTCTGCCTTTTTTCTACTTAAAAAGTACCTTATTTTAAAGCTGTTTAACTTCTTCTAAACTGATGAACAATCAATCAAGGCAATCAGCATAGTCCTCTTGACAGTTGATTGCCTTTTCCTTCGAACTACTAATTATCAAATCTCAACATCTAATCTATCCGCTAGAACCTTATTACGAAATAGCTAATTCAATCTATTACCAAGTGAAAGCGAATTTAAAGATAATACCTGAAACATCATAAGTTTATCAGAAAAAACTTGAGTGGTTGCGTCCGTTACCTCGGTATCCCAAGTCGTAGGTGAAGGAAGGGAGCTCTCTTCAAATAACAGCTTTAAGGAATCTACAATTTTTCGGGACAACTCAATACCTCTTAGAAAATAATCTCTCACTTTTTTTTCTTGAGCTGTTTGCGCAAACCCCATTAAAAGGGCTTTTCCGTAAACGTTATTAGCATAGTTCATAAAAATATGGGAAATCTCCTCAGCTGTAAGCGTTCGCCTTTCGCCCATCCAACCGTTTAAAAAACTTTCCTTTTCCACATAACTAACCTCATGAGGAGAAGATAAGTATGGAGGACGCACAAACACTCCTTTTGAAAGCATCACACTCTTTGCATCGTCTTGGATTTGTGTTGAGGCATTTAAATAACCTAAATACAACTTTCTAATATCCTCTCTAGCTAAAAATGAAAAAGCTAGCCCATTTGAAGCAATACCTGCTTTGCCCATATTCCTTAGATAAACAAGCATATAAATATCCGAATACAACCTTGGTGCATTAACATTTACATCTTCATCAGAAAAACCAACAGGAACGTGGTAATCTTCTTTTTGAAAGACACCTGCTAATTCAGCTAGATTCTCTTTCGATGTTTGTAATGCTTTTTCCATTAAAGCTTTTATTTCTAAATCTTCTACCTTGGTCGTGAAATATTTAAGAGCAGGAATTGTGGAACTTTCCTGCATATAGCTTGCCCATAATGCCCCTATTTTCCGCTGAGGTTAATTTAATATTTCTCCCTACCATATAGACCTCCTGAAATACTTGTATAGTAAGTAGTTTTCCTACATATTTACAATTTATGTAATTTTATTTAATCAAATGTTATTTACCACCAAATATGCTAAATACAAGGTACTAAGAAATACACCCATGCTTTTGTATTTACCAGTTCAAATGCAATTTGAGTTCCCCCTCTATAAACGACTTATCATTCGTTTCACTTATAGAGGATGCCTGTTTCAATGGGAAAAACCATCCCTTTTGCAGGTTTTGTGTAACGAAAAAAAGACGAAGAAGTTTGTCCCTTAGGTTTGAGATTAAGGTCTTGCTCAGTTCTGCTAAGTCGATCCATTAAAGGAGCGTGGGTTGATTAGTTAATCAATCCACGCTCCTTTATGATTAAACCTATAAAAACCGTTTTCTTATTTCGGGTGTCGGTAGCGTACAACTATCTTTCTTGCCAAACCATTTATATCGATTCTTTGCAAGAATTCCATAGAAGTAATCTCGAATTGGCTTTGGTATAATTAATAAACAATAAAGTAACTTCCAACTACTCTTTAAATTCTTACAAATTTTTAATGCTGCTGATGATTTATAGTAGCATCTATTATTTTCAATAAGAATAAAACTGTCTATATTAGCAGGTATATTGAACATTCTTAATATCTCTTGTCCAGCATCACTCTGAAAAGATGCAAATTTATAAACAGTCTTTTTGTCTCTCTTAATAATAAATTGAACACTATGGTCACAGAAATTGCAAACTCCATCAAATAAAATGATGTGATTCACCATTCTCCTCCTTTAGACTCTTCATTCAATTTTTTGTTAAATTTTTTCGAGGAATTTTTTTTAGCACACGCTTCATTTTCCGCAAAGTCTTCTCCCTCTATTCCTTCCGGTTGCATTTTTCTATCTCTATTTTCTGTTAAGAATATTCGCTTGATAAAAACTTCTTTAAATTCTCTATATCTTATTATTAATGGAAATACCCTTACCTCCCATTGGTTTCAAGGTACTAATTCTCTCCATTCCCATAATGATTGGCTGTGCCCGTTTGATTAACGTTTGAGTAGATTCAAGTGATAAGGATGCTTGATGAGCATCTTCATTGCTCCACACTTCATAGACAAATACAGAATTAGGTTCAGTGTCAGAAATATTCACAAGATATATCTCGCATTCAGCTAAATTTTCCATCGATTGTGCTGCTTCTAGCAAAATATCTACTAATGTATCACGGTCGTCTTCTTTTACTGTGAATCTCCCATATAAACTGAATTTGCTCACATTGTGTCTCCTTCATTAATGAACTCATATTTCTAGTTAATATTCTACATCATTACTCACTTTTCCTGTGATTTCTACTATGTAAATAATAATGCTTTCTTTACTAATCTCGAGGTTGGTGGAAAAATAAGTGGGTATGTCATTAGATCCGTTTTTGACCTTATGACATACCCGTTTAGTAATGTAGCACGGAGCCATTGCCAAATCCTTTTATGCTTTTGAGACAGCTCTATCGATTGCTAAAAAAATTTTTTTATTTATATTAACCGTTTGATTGATTTGATCGCATCAAAATGCATGCCTTCGTGGTATAAGCAAAAGCTTAGGAATTCTTCTACAGTTGACAATGTAAGACCCATGGACGTTGTATACGGCTCTTCTACAGTTTCTTTCATCCTAAGTTCCAATCCTTTCTCAACCCGATTAACTTGATTTGTAAGCAATTGAATTAATTCATGGATTGATGGCACTTGCGCCCCCCAATTGTTTGGGTTTGTTCCTGGACTAAATAACTCAGGAAAATGGGCCGGTATTATTAATTTTTCTCCAATAAAGTGAAAGGCGAACTTTTCTTGTGCAATATAAATATGTCCCAAATTCCATTTAATATTGTTGTTAAATCCTTTTGGTATAATAAGTGACTTCTCATCATTCATTTCCGCCACATGACCAATCGTTTGTTCCCGAACAAATCTTAATTGTTTAAAAATATAATGTTCCATTTTATTCTCCTCCTAAACATTCTTATATCCAAAAAGTTGGATATTCTCGGTTATTGCGCAAATTATTGATTATCAGCGCTAAGAAAACAATAATTATTGACCCGATTAAGACTGGGGCAATTAAGTAACTCCAACTGTACGCGCCCAACATAACAACGAGTGGGTCTGCCCCGGCTGGAGGATGAGTCGTTTTTGTGATCATCATCATTGCAATCGCTAAACCGACAGCTAAACCAATCGCCCAAGGTTCATTACCAAATAAGTGATATGTGACTAATCCTATCAATGTTGAGACAAAATGACCCCCAATAATATTTCTTGGCTGTGATAACGGAGCGTTCCATGCACCAAATACCAAGACACAACTCGCACCAAAGGGAGCCATTAACCATACGGCCGCTGTTATATTTGTTAAAAAAACTAGAGCCAAAATAGTCAAAAACCCACCAATAAGGCCTGTTATTATGTCTTTTACATTTACTTGTAATGGACTTCTTCCTTTTCCTTTCATTTTAGATAGAAAGCGTACGTAATGTACCTCTTCTTTCTTTGCAACCGCTGGCTGTTCCATTATTTTCCTCCTTTCATTTACATTTATCTTACATGAACTCAACTAACCTGTAAATATATAATTTTCAGGTTAGATAAAAAGGCATAAATAAAGAACTAACTTTAAATAGTTAGTTCAGAATTTCAACAAATGTATGCTATTGATACTGAGGATCCTGACAAAGAATATACCTACCCTCTCAGGACCCTCTATGAAACCGTGCTACTTTGTTTCTGTTCCCACATATTTTCATGGAACACCATTTACGTCTTCCACTCTCATCAATAAATAATAGTACGCAGTCAAGATTCGCACATCGTTTGAGATAATCAAGCTTATTTTCTGCGATTAAACTTATAGCATCAAAAGCAATCAATGAGACTAGAATATCCTTTACCTCCCCCACAGGAATAACAACTAATTTTTGATTCATCAGTTTATAAGTAAATGGCGCTGCTTCGATTTTTTTTTCTAAAAAAGCGATAAATTGATTTGGAATAGCCTGCCCTCCTGCTACTAACTCATAATTTGCTCTTAAGACATTCCGCACTTCAAGGATAGATTCAAAAATCTGATCGGTGCTCTCTTCAAATTCGAAGAGTAGTTTGTCACAAAAAAAAGAATTCCCTTTGTTCATCACATGAAGCCAGTCCAACACATCTCTTTTCGAAAGTAACAAATCTTCCCTTTGACCACGTCTTACTAGTTCTGTGTTCACTAAATCAAGTGAAAGATACCCGGATATAAGTGGAAATTTATTATTTTCATTCATTAAATATATCTCCTATTTCTATTAAATTCTTTATTTGTTAAATTGCTTGTTAAAGGTTTATAGGATTATTATACCTCATGCAACACTTTCAAGATTTTTTAGTCGCTCAATACTTCATACATTCCTTTTTTCTTGCTTTAGCAAGTATTACTTATTGCGGTTACACCAACAGTTTCCGATTTCTGCTTCGCTCTTTACACTAAAAAAAGTCGATACCCCTCTATACCTTAAGGAACCGACTTTTTTTATGATGTGTTATTAAACACCTTCTTTGAAGAAATTACTGAGCGTTAAGAATCACAAAATACAATTTCTTTGGAAGTGCTCCTTCTTCAAATTCAATGATATGTTGTAGTTCAAATCCTTTTGATAATTTTCTTATCATGGTTTCATCAAAGAAATTTATGATGAAACCTTCAATCTCATACATATTTCCACCTCGATGGATGCCAGTTTTATACATTGGATCTTTTATGTTTCTAACTGTATACATGTTCATCCCACCTGGTTTTAAAACTCTTTTAATCTCATGTGATATTAAATCCTGTTCTTCATCAGTAAACGCCATACAATACAGCATATGAGAAAAGCAACCTTCAAACCAATCATCAGCAAAAGGAAGAGGATTTCTAACATCATGCTGAGTTGGGATAATGGATTCTGATAATCCCTCTACTCGTGCTTTGTTACGTATTATTTGGATTCCCTTTTCCGTATACTCAAGAACATAAACTTGAAACCCTTGTTTAGCTATATAAATTGTATCCCGTCCTAATCCTCCACCTAATTCAAGAACCTTCGTTATTCCTCTTTCCTTGAACTTTTCAACCGCTAATTTAGCAGCTTCACTCGGAGATTCAGTGATTTTTTCCATATCACCCCAGTGGTTTTCCCAATGTGGATGTTGTAATTCTAAGTCCTTTTTACGATCGTTTCCCAAAATTAATCCCCCTTTTTCGAGCAATCACCAACATAAGAAAGGAGGGATCTCATTCAAAATCCATTCCCTACCTAAGGAGTCATGCCCGCACTGGTTGGATCCACGGCAAAACTCTGACTAAGACGAGTGAACAATCACTTTTTAGAATAGTAACATCTAGGTACTCAATTTACATTATTGCTTTTTTTTAACAACTCGTCGAAGACCGATGCTTTTAAAGGTCTGCTTAAATAGTATCCCTGTGCTTCATCACACTTTGAATCGAGTAATATTTGTAAATGTTCCCCCGTTTCTACACCTTCAGCTACAACTTTTTTGCCCATTTGATGGGCAATCGAAATCAGTGAATGAACAATGGATGCATTAAAATTATCCTCATGTAGGTTTAAAATAAAGGATTTGTCGATTTTCAAAAAGTCAAATGGGAGCAAACGAATGTGATTCAAGGAAGAATAACCTGTCCCGAAATCATCCAGAGAAATCGTAATACCTAGTTGCTTAAGTTCCTCCAATTTTATAATAGCAGCGTCAATGTCTAATAACGGTACACTTTCTGTTACTTCTAAATTCAAGTAGTGCGGGTCAAGATCAATTTCTTGCAATATTCCCGATATCATTTCAATTAGATCGTGTTGCATAAATTGCCTAACCGATAGATTAACCGAAATGTTAAAGTGGTAGCCTTCGCCAATCCATTTCTTCATTTGCTTGCACGCAGTACGAAGCACCCACTCGCCAATCGGCAAAATAAGTCCTGTCTCCTCTGCAATTGGAATAAAATGATCCGGTCCGATAAAGCCATGGACTGCATGTTGCCAACGTAATAGCGCTTCCGTGCCAACGATTTTTTGTTCACGAATATCGTATATCGGCTGGTAACATAAGTAAAGCTCCTCCTTGACAAGAGCTTTACGAAGGTCATTGCTCAGCGTCATTTTCTCGTCATTTTTATCTTTCATCGCACTGCTAAAAAAAGTGAAAGTGTTCCCGTTTAATACCTTCGTTTCGTAAAGGGCAGCGTCTGCCTGTTGAATGAGCATATCAATATCACGGCTGTCATGTGGATACATGCTAATACCAATACTTGGGGTTACAAATAATTCTTGCCCATCTACAATATAAGGCTCTGATAATTCCTGGATTATTGACTTTGCTATCTGCTCTACACCTTTTCTAGACTGCCCGGGAAAGAAAGCCGTAAATTCGTCGCCCCCTTGACGCGATAACAAACCATTGTCAAATTTCTTAAGTCTGTTGCCCACTTCAATTAATAGGAGGTCACCGATTCTATGTCCGAGCATATCATTGATAAATTTAAATCGATCGAGATCAATGAAAAACATGGCGCCAATCTTATTTTTTACCAAACTATTTTTTACTTGTTTATAAAAACATTCTCGGTTAGGAAGCTTCGTTAGTGAATCGTGATAAGCCATAAACTCAATTAATTGGTCCGACTGTTTGCGTTTTGAAATATCCCGAAAGATGATAAGCGACATTGACTTTTTATTCATTTCAAAACGCGTCCCTGTCATTTCAGCGTATGCTTTAGAACCATCCATCCGGCACATGATAAATTCTTGAGCCTGTTTTACGAAGCCTTTTTTTTGAATTTCCTTTTCTATAAGTACAGAAACCTCTAATGATTCAGAATCAATGAAATCGCTAATCGTTTTACCTATAAGTGAAGTGTCATTTTCCGCCCGTAAGCATTCCAGAGCCGATTGATTTACATATTCAATTAAACCGTTATGATGAACGATAATTGGATCGGGGGAGACTTCTATAAACTTACGATGACGCGCCTCACTTTCATAAAGCTCCTGCTTTGCACTTATTAATTCCGTTAGGTTCTTTGCAATGCCATAAACGCCTACAATATGACCATTTATATATATTGGGATATTTGTGATAAACAAAGTTGAATAAAAGTCTTCATTTTTCCTAAAACATCGTACTTCATATTGTCTAATTTCACCTTGAAGTGCCGCGAGAAACCCCTCCATCGTATGAGGGAGATCATCCGGATGAACAATTGGTTCAAAGGAGGTTCCTATTAATTCCTCTGCAGAGTATCCTAAAACTTCTTTTATAGAATGGTTACAGCTTTCAAAGCATCCTTCACGATTTATTGTATAAACTGCATCAGGATTATAATTAAATAATGATTTGTAGCGTTGCTCGCTTTCCATTAATTCCTTTTCTGCTTCCCTAAGCGGAGTCACATCTTTTGCAATCGCGTAAACACCTATGATTTCATCGGTAACTTCAATGGGAAGGTTTGTTACATTCATCACAAAGTAATCTCCTGAAGTTCTGTGCAAAACACGTATTTCAAAATTCATAGCGTTACCTTGTAGCACCCTCTGTACATTCATAGCTGTTTTTTCGACATCATCTGGATGACAAAACGAGAGGATTTGTTGACCTAATAACTCTTCGGGAGTATATCCAGAAATAACAGTAGTCCTCTCATTAAAGCTCATTATTTCTCCTTGTGGGTTAAATGAAAAGACGGCGTCCGGGTTGTGATAAAATAACGACTTGAACCTTTGTTCACTTTCAAATAATAACTGCTCATTTACTTTATGTACGGTAATATCGCGGTACACTATAGCTAAGGCAGATATATTTCCATCTCGATCTCTTAAAGGTGAAATAGAGAACGATACGTCTAGTTGAGTTCCGTCCTTGCAATGACGCTTGGAATCAAGATTCTTTGTTTTCGACCCACTATATAAAAGACTAGTAATCATCTCTTTTTCATGTTTTTTATTTTTAGGAACGAATGAGTAGTCATCATATAAGTTGTTGCCTGCCAGCTCCTCATTGGTCCACCCGAACAACTCTACGAAGGCTTGATTAACTTGGTGTACCTTTATTGAAGTATCAAGTATAATGACGGGTTCATTTAAACTATTGAGAAAATCATCCGTAGACTGCGGATACTTAATTTCAGCTTTTTCACGCTGCTGCTGCTTGTTAACCTTAAGCTCTTCCGCGAAAAGTGAAATATACGCGCAACTTCCATTCTCATAAGAAGGATAAAAAGAGAGTTTGCCGAACGTTTTTCCGTTTGGTATTTGAATATTCCGATCAACTATATAAAGGGCATCCCCCTCATTAACTTGGCGATACGCTTGAAGGAAATGAGGAACGATTACAGCTGGAAACACTTCTCCTACCGGCTTACCAATATCTTCTTCTTTAATCAGTCCAGACCTGAACGAGGCATTGTTAGCATAAACAATAACAAAATGATAATTTTCTTCTATTTTAATAATTGTTATTGGATCAGTTGTTTCGCTAAATACCTTCTCAACAAGTGGTTCTATAATCATTTGGATTCATCCCCTCCATAATATCAGTTAAGACGCGGAGAATAAGCACTTATTTGCACCCTGCATCCCATGTACTTTTCTAATATATTTTTACTTTCATTCATAAATGGTTTGTTCTTCTAATATTTTGTGTGAATACTTTATCAATATTCTTTGTTCGGTAATTCTCATAAATCATCTACTTCTATTATCTAGGCCGACGTTTCCTTGAAGAAATCATTTTTTCTACGAAACAGGTATGGTAAAACCAGAAACCGTAATAAAAACCTAAAAAAGCGACTGTCGTTTGACAGCCACTTGTGGTTACAGTTCATTTGTGGTAACCCGGCTACCTTAACAAAATTGTCTTAGGCCCGTGGCTTTGCGTCCTCACCTTTGGGTAAGTTTGCCTTTATCAGCTCTTACATTTATATTATCAAGCAAACACTTTCAAATCAACAAATTTCTACAAAGACTTCTATAAATCAGCATAAAAAAAGCAGCATGAGCACTCTAAATTAAGTATCTTTTTTTGCTTGTTAGTATTACACTTTCTACACTAGCCACCAATTAATAAATAGCTCTACTGATAATACTTTTTGCTGCATCTTCCCCATAAAGGAAATGTCCCCCAGAAAAAGAACATTAGTCGCAAATCAATCTTGGGTAGTTCATCCCCCCCTCCTACTCATCCATCAGAAATATATCTCCAAGAGTAGAAAAGTAATAATAGTTTTTTCATGACAATCTAATAAATCATTTGAAATTTTTGCTTACAACGTACGTTATGGCATTGGTTTTTAATATTACTTTTCGTTCGTTTCGAACAATCTCAAAAGTTAGGGGTTTAACAATTTCTTTTAAGGTTTCCCACCCCTCATAAATTTTTTTAAGTTTATTCAACATTTCCTCTGTTGGTAGATTTACCTCCATCAAGGGCTCTAATACCTTACTGGTTTCATAATCTATTTCTTCAACCTCTGAATTAACAATGATGCAATTAACTCCATTATCCTTAGTGCCCTCTGCCATTTGTTGAAGTACTTTTTCAAAAATCTGTTCTGATTGAACATGTTCTAAACTTGAAATCGCTATAATGTAGTTAAATTCATTAGACTCTATATCAAAATTACCTATATCTGCTTTTACAGTATGAATTACATCATTTACTTCATATTCTTCACTATATTGATTTAATTTAACTAAAGCTGAATCTAATAAATCAACACAAACGACGTTCCCATCCTTTTCTTTCACCGCTTCAGCTAGAGGAATACTATTCCTTCCTACCCCACAACCTAAATCTAAAATATTAAGGTTTTTCATACCATCAAATAATAGAAGAGTTTCCATTACTGTTTTTACAGGTTTATGTAACCATGAACCCTTTTCAAATAATTTATAATTATCGTAACAATAATCATGATACTTTTTCTCTTCTTCCCTTATGTAGTCAATTCTGCTCATGGTCTCACTCCAAACTAAATTTAAGTTTAACTTCAACGCAGAAATATAATATAGAGGAACAATAACCTTTTGTTGTGCCCTACTTAATGGTCTATATTATTGTTTTTATTACTAGCATTCCCCTGTATTAATGAGTAAACAGCGATGATAATAAAACCTATCCCAAGACCAATAAACATACCAGGAGCAGGGTTATTTAACGCTAAACCTATTCCTAATCCAATTAAAAAGCCGCCAGGAATTAACAACATAATGCGCTTTTCCAAAATCATCACTCCTCAAGAAATTTAACTCAATTAATTGTTATTTCTATTCCCTTAGATTAAGAAGCAAAAGAAAGTAAAGTTCCCTTGCTGGGGGATAAGCATAGTATTATTCTCTTCTTTCAAGTGCTTCTACACGGTTTTTTAAGTGTTGAATTTCATCGTTTTCTTTGTTTGTAATATTGTTAAATTTGTTTGCTTTTACTTTTAATATTATAACCGTTCCAATTACTGCCAAAATAAATAGGAACGACAAATTTGATAAAATAAAATCTAACATTATGCCTCCTTTATAAATAACAATATAATGCATTATTTGCTCATTTTAACATAAAATTTTAATATAGTAGTTCATTGTTTATAATCAACTATTCTGCGAAACTAGAGGATAAGAAAAAGAGTTGCGCGGTAGCAACTCCAACTAAAATGACATTTTCTTTAAAACATCATAAGGAGCGTCTTTCCCAAAGAGAGATACTTAGTAATGATCTCTTAAAAACTCTTTAATCTCACTGTTAATCTTTATTAAATATTCTTCCGAGGGGAAATGTCCCATATCGAAAGTTTTAAATGCTATTAAATTTGGAATAATGACTTTAGCTGCTTTATTTAATCTACTTTCCGGAAAGAAAATATCTTTTTTTCCTGCTATGATTAAAGTTGGTGCGTTGTACTTTATTAGTTCGTTCTTCTCTGTTAATTTAGGCATTTCTTGTTCTAACTTTATGTATTTAAATACATCACCAATAATTTTTTTGTCGATGGCTTTCATGGAATCGTCTGACATTCTTCCAGTAATATTATGAAGATGTTTTTCCGATGAAGTCGCTTTGAATAGCACTAAGGGAAGTAATATATCCTTAATCATTTTAATTTTAGAACCCAACTTTATTCCTGCTGGAGACACTAAAATGGAACAATCAATTTTGCCGGGCATATATGTTGCTAATCTTAAAATAATTCCAGCCCCGTATGACGGACCAATAAATGCACTACTTTCAATATTAAAATAATTCATCAGCTCTTCTATCCAATGAGCAAAACTATCATCCTTTGCTGAAATCCTATTTTCGTCACTAAATCCAGGATGACCAATAGTATCTGGTGCATAGATTCTATAGTTATCTATCATTGGCAAAAACCAAGACAATGTCATGGGGTTAATACAATTCCCACCTTGGAATATGAACAAAGGTTTTCCATCTGGGGGACCTGCTACAAGCATATGAGTTTTGCCGTAAGTTGTCTTAATATACATTCGTTCGACTTCAAACTTAAATGAATCGAGATAATTTTCATAATGTTGTGCAATATCTCCTTTTCCTTTTTCACTTTTATAAATGGTTTGTTTATTCATTTCACACCTCCACCTTATTTTCTATTGGCTGTCTCTCCAATACCCTAATTCTATGCTTTCTTTTCTTCATTCGTTGCATTGTTATTTTGTCCAAAAAACTTTTACTTTTTTGCTGACTAATTTACACACCTATAATTTTAAAATGAATCGAGCCATTTTACAAATTTAGACACTTTTGGATGTGAGTTTAACTTCGGATTTTTGAATAAAGATTGTTAAATTTAAAAATAAGTAGCATTATAAGTTTACGAGCAGAAGGAATGACCGGATGATGACGAATCAGAGAGTTAGACGTGTAGCTATTGGTACTGGATTTGTAGGATCAAGTTACGCTTTTGCGTTGATGAACCAAGATATTGTAGATGAATTAGTTATGGTTGACGTTAATAAGGAAAAACCAATTAGTGATGTCATGGATTTAAATCTCCTTGGAAAAGACCCGTATAACGTTTCTCTATTAGGGTTAATATGGTATGTATTCATGGATATCCTTATCTTTTAATATGAATGAAGCCTCTAGTTTCGTGATCATAAATCTTGAGATAAGCGAATCATATCCCTGCACTGGATACCATTCTCAAAAATTTCTTCTCGATAATGCCTAACAAAGAAGTCTCTATCAATACTAATCATGCGAAAGTTACACTTTTGATAAAAAGCTAACTGTCCTATACTTGAATTCCCAGTACCTACTTCAATCGTCTTGTATCCCCTTGTCTTGGCGGTTTGAATGGCATCAATTACTAACTGTTTCCCTATTCCTTTACCATGACTCTCCTCTACAACTGCAAGATTCACCAATTCCACCGTACTGGGTCTAGTAGGAAGGAGTACATAAACTCCAATAACTTGTCTATCCACTTCAGCTACAAAACATTTCCCCCTATTTACATATTCCTCAACAAGTTTTCGAGAAGGGTCCGCCAATAACAATAATTCCATTGGTGGCTTTTCATCTATATATAGTTCCCTAATATTCATATTCTTCTCCTCTTTTTAATTCGAAGTTAACTAGAGCCATTTCCCCTATTTGACATGAGATGACACAATAAAAGGACGATTGCAAATAAGATAATAGAGACTTTTCCAACTTACCTTACCATAATAATACAGTTAATTTCTGTCTTTTTAATTGAAGAACATAAAAAGAACTGTTGTATTAATGATACAACAGCTCACTTTCGATCGAACCTACGCCAATCACATTAATAAATTTAGGTAATGCTTGTGAAAAATTTCTCGTTAGTTTCTTAATGATTAATAGTAAGGGTATGGGTATGGGTATGGGTATGGTGCGGGATAAAGATATGGGAATAATGATAATGCCGCTAAAGTGGCAAGCGGAAAAAATTGACGTCTAAATCGTCTAAACCGTCTTCTTGGATACCCATAACCATATCCGCCATAATACCGCTCATCCTGTTCACTTCGCTCCATCACATCTTCGCCAACTAATACATTAATTCCATCCGTACCAACATTTTCAATAATCCCATCAACAGCACTTCCGTCTTTCATTGTTAAAGTCACATGGTGAGACATATAATTTTTACATTGCTCATGCAGTGCTCCCGTGTTTCTGTATTCATTCTGATAATCATAACCCTGTATATTCATTTTCAACCTCTCCTTTCAACTCCATGATATTCACCTAGAAGGAAAGTGTGACTCCAGAATTTTTAGGTTATAATTTATCAGGCAGATGATGTTTATACATTTCGATTGTATTAGTATTCGTCTCTAAAGTAGCGATTGTTTTTGGATGAGGCTTCGTATAAATAGTAGGAAAATCGATTTCGTCAAACTCTTCTTGAACCGGAAATGCTAAGATTTCTTCATTTATAGAAAACTCTGCTTGAATTCCAGGTTTGTTTCCCCGTGCATCTATTCGTATCCAGCGGTTTACTGAACGAAGAAACACTCCATTAAGAGTATGAAGTGCACATCCCTTCTCTGGTAAATCGAATATCATCAGCCGTTGATAACAAAAACCAGTCGGTATTCCTTTTGCTCTTAGTAATGCCGCAAGCAAATTTGATTTTGCATAGCAGATACCTTCCTTGTATTTAAGTACATCTGAAGCTATACAAGTAACTCGTATACTTTGAATGTCCCATGAATGATAAATTTCATCTCGCACAAATTGAAAAGCGCTCTTAACCTTTTCAATTTCTGACTGCTCCTCATTGAATAATTCAGCAACAAGTTCTTTAATTAAAGGATGCGAAAAATTGGTGACCTCTAATTCTTCAAGATAGTCTTCGAGATTTTCAGACTCAGTTAGCAGCTTCATCATATTAAATCGCACCTTTACCTTTTATTTGCATAAAAAGACTAGGTTTATCTAGAAGACTAAAACCAAATTGGGAATAAAATGACTGGCCATCTTCCGTGCAACACATCAATCTACGTATGTTTAATTTCTCATCATTAATAATGATACCGAGCAACCACTTTCCCAATCCCTTTTTTCTGTATGAACTTAGAATAAAGACATCCTGCAAATAAGCATGAGTGACTAAATCTGAAATGACCCTTGCAAAGCCTATTTGTTTCTTTTCTTTATTAATCGAATTTAGATGATATACCCCAAAACAAAGAGCAGAATTATTTATTGATTTCATAACATCTTCTCTTGAAATGCCTTTTGACCAATTTGACTCATAGCACAAAAAATTATAAATAACATCTAGTTCTAAATCTTTTTTATATCAATTATAATTAGATATCTTCATGTTCCCATCTTGTGTTATTCATAAATCCTCCCTCCTAAAAATAAGGTTTTGCATAATAATACTACAATGAGAATATTTATACAATAATAAATATAACTTTTTTCTTAACTAAATTTCCTTTCACCACCACAGAAAAGGCTTTTTCGTACTATAATATAAACTTAGCTATAATTCTTCTTGCATTAAATAGAACATTTAAGAATGCTCTTTTCATATTATTCTTTGTTACTATTTGCAAAGTGCTCCATAGCCTTAGCCATGAATTTTGCTAAACCTTCGCCCTATTGGTCAATATTTATGGTGAAGCGTTCGTCACCAATATATAATTGCCCCAATCCTTTTAAAGCATCAAGGGATAATTTCCAAAGTTGTGATTTAAACAATCAAACCATTCTTTAATTGCTGCTTGTGTCACTTCTGACTTAGGAGAGGCATGTCGGATTGCCACAAGTTTTTTATAAATTTCATTTACTGCTTCTTTAGACATGCCCGCTACTACTTTAGCATTCGACTCATTAACAGTCTCAATTAATGTAACAAGTTGATTGTTTCTCTTTCAACAATTTTTGATGTCACGTGAGAGTCAATCAAAAAATTTAAGTTTTTTGCCTGCTCCGTTTTTCTAAACCAATTCAACTTCTAAAAAAAAGCTGTCTTAGCGACAACTCCTTTCTTTTAATCCCGGTGACCAATATGAACAACACATAATCGTTTGACTTATGCTTCCGAAGTAATAGGATGCTTAACGTATTCCGGAAAAATATTTTCATCATTTGTTTTTACAAACAAAGCTCCATCACGCTTTAATTTGTTACGTTCAAATAATACTCCCTTATAGTCTGGAGTGAAGCCAAAAACGATTTTAGTAGTACCTTCACCAGAAATTCCCAATAAAATATTGTATATATTCACTGGGGTTTTACTGATAATATCAAAAACCTCAACTTGATTCTCGCCTTTATTAAAAATAACAATAGCATCTTCTGATTCATGATAATACATATTATCGAAAAAGACATTTAAGCAATAATACATTAAAATACTCTGATCATTTCCTGTAGCAAAACGCCTTGAAACAGGTATCCTTTCATTCGACATTACATAGATGAAATTAAGGTCATCCATATTTAGTATGTCTAACTTCCGAAGTTTATTTTTGGGTTTGCGTTTAGTCGAAAACTTCGTAGAATATTGATATTCTTCCACTCTTTCAAAACCAAACTTCGGATAAAAGTCTAAGACACTTTGATTGGCAAAGAGATATATGAAATCGCAGGTATTTTTATATTCCTCTAAAACTTTACAGAGCAATCTACTAGAAAGTCCCTTGTTTCGGTAATCGGGATGTGTCATAACTGTTCCCACCTGTAGGGCGCGATGTTGCTTGCCATGAATGATTAAATCAATACTATTAATTGAGACATTGGCTACTACCTTATCTTCAACCACATATGATAAGGGTATATAGCTCTTTCCCCAAAAGCCTTTTTCATACCAACTTTGAAAATTTAAGCCAAATATACTGTTAGCGAGCTCGAAAAAGCTTTCTCTGAGTTGCTCATTTTCTCTATAATCCTTATAGAATTGTTCCTTTGTTACCAAGCACTTCTCCTCCAGTAGCAAGTAAATTCTTCTGCACCATCAAAGTAAAAGAAGGCGCTCCATACTGAATAACTCTATTTGTTAGTGAAACAAGATTAACACTTGCACACCATTAATTGGTTCCCATCAGGGTCTTTGAAATTAAACCAATGGTTATGCTCAATTTCTGTTGTTAACTCGACATTCTTACCCTTCATATACTCGTACGCTTGCTCTATATTGTCCGTATTCAAATGAAAAGCTGGAGCTCTAAAAATATTGTTCTCTGAATATATCTTGCTATCTAATACTATTCCTGTTCCAATCATAGGTACCACATATAAATGACCAAATAATATCTCCCCATCTGCTGGTAACCCAAGGATATCGCAATACCAGTCACGAGCCGCTTCAACATTACTTACAGGAATAAAAATTGTCCCGATTTGATTTAATATAGGGTTCATACGCTACCTCCAAAAATGAATTTTTTTATATTAGTTTACTAATTCCTTCTTGGGCTCCCATGCCAATAAATTTAGCTGAATAATCTTCGGAAAAACAGTTTAGATTTTGACGAGTGTTGGAATCTTTAAAACATCAGCTAATGTCGTAACCATAAAATCTGGTTGGACTTTACCATTGTGTTTTTTATTACTCCTATTTACCCACACACTTTTAATCCCTACATTTTTAGCCCCTGTTACATCACTTGATAAAGAGTCACCAACGTGTATTACTTCTTTTCGGGATAAATTACATTGCTTTAAAGCGTATGTAAACATTTCTGAACGAGGCTTATACGATTTCACATCTTCGCTTGTAATGACTTCTTTAAGTTTTAATTGATGCAGGTTAATAGCTTTCAAAATATCTGAGCGGTCGATATTTGAGAGTATGTAAATTGGAATCGTATTCTCTTTAAAGAATTCCAACGAATCATTAAAAATTGCGGGTTTCATCCAGTGATTAAACAACATTTCACTTAATTCATTTTCTTTTAATGTAGAAGAGTAGTGGTTTAAAGTATTTCGTAAAGAAATTCTTTCTAATTCCCGTTGAGTTAAAAATGAATCACCATAGCTTTCTCTAAACAAATTATAAAATTCATCCCACCAAAAACCTCCAATTTTAGATGATGTAACTTCTTCTTTATTGGTATTTGTTTTTATTTGCCTACAAATATCTGAAATAATTTCTCCATCTTCGTGTACTACAGTTCCATAAAAATCCAAAAAAATAGCTTTAATAGTCATAATTCCTCCCCAAGCCCTTATATTTTTATTGGGATTCTACAAAGGTAATTTACCTTGATGATATTCCTCCTCAATATTTTATTATTAGTTCTAACCACCTAGCTATAACATTCGGACTTACTATTTAATGACATCTGAAAATGATGACAAGAAATATCTAATCCACCTTTGAGGTAAAATCGATGGGCATCGTGTCTATGAACCCCAGAATCTAAATGGAATTGTTCACATCCATTTTCCCTAGCTTGATTAATTAGCCAATCCCATAATACTTTCGCATACCCATTACGACGACTAGCTTCATTTGTAATTAAATCATCCAAATAAAAGTATTTTCCCCAGGCTAAAGATTCGTTAACCTTATATCCAGCTACTGCTTTTACTTCATTATTATCCATAAGTGCAACTAAATTAAAATTATAATTCAGTTGTAAACGTTTGATTCTTTCTAAATAGTTATCTACTGTCAAATGTGGACGTAGCTCGTTGACTGTACTAAAAGTAGAGAGGATTTCTGAATCAGATTTCATTACTTTTACCTTTATCCCCATTATTTCATCTCCTCTTTGAGTAAATATTACTAATTAGGATCTTTATTCGACTATTCTCCAGGGGAATTAGGGGTGATTCCCCACGTAAAGTATATTTTTATTGAAAATTGCAAAAGAGAGTGACTTGAACTAACGACATAAATTTACTACAAAACTATAGTATCAATATTTAAAGTTATGAAAGGGAAGTAAGTGGGGTGGATTGCGTTAACTAAATAAAGTTTTTCTTCTATAAATATGAAAGTAATAATCATAAGGATTTTTCTCATTCCTAACTCCTTTTTCAACTGACACTTCTTTCCATTCATCGAAATTAACTTCTGGAAAGAATGTATCTCCTTCAAATTCATGGTGAATTTTCGTAATATAAATTTTTTCAACGTAGGGCAAGAATTTATTATATATCTGTTCTCCTCCGAAAATGAAAACTTCATCTTCCTCTTTACATAAGTCAAAAACATCTTCGATTGAATGAGCAATTTCACAGCAGTCAAAGTTAAAATCCTTGTCTCTTGTCAAAATAATATTCCTTCTTTCTGGCAAAGCCCTTCCAATTGACTCAAGGTTCTTTCTACCCATTATGATTGGACATCCTTTTGTAGTATTTTTTACATACTTCCAATCTTCTGGGATTCTCCATGGGATATCATTCTCTTTTCCAATTACTCTATTCTTATCCATCGCAACAATTAATGAAATCCCCATATAAAACACAGCCTTTTAAACTATTTTAATATGTAATTTTATTGATTTCCTCTGTTCCGCTAAATGCTATTTTAAAAAAGCAAATTCTAAATTTCTTTAATAATCTCTACTCTATTACCAAAAGGATCTCTAAACTCAAAACGTTCATTATTAGGAATGGGCACAGAATCTAAAATATCAATCCTATTTTCCTCTAACAATCTTCTCCAGTATGAAATATCTTCTACTTGATACGCCAAGTGTGCTTTTGTTGTTAATCGATCAAATCCTTCTTCTGTACCTATATGAACCTCTATGTTCCCAACTTTCAGCCAAAAACCTCCCCGTCCTTTTAGAGTATCTGGTTTTTCAATTTCCTCTAAACCTAATACATTGCAATAAAACTTCTTACCTTCTTCTTCAGTCCCCTTTGGTATAGTGATTTGTGCGTGATGTAATCCAATAATCATATTCCTTCCCTCCTTAATAGGGATAACCTGAGTTCCTTACTTGGTCTACAAGGATAAGATAAACTAGACGATGAAAAAAACAATTACTTTTCAATCTTCCTTACTTGCTGCTATAAAGTCTTTACTACCCGTTTCACTAATTTGTTCATTTGAATAATAAGCTTTATTTCAGATAGTTCACTATAATGTCTAAAAAAAAGCCATACTTATTGCCAGCGCTAAAGGTATTAATTCCTTTAGTTGATGTTACTTCCATAAAAAAACGTCCAACCAATTATTTCTCCAAGTCCAGCATAGAAAAATAAAGGGATATAAAATAAGTAAAATTAATAAAACTCTCATTTATCATTCATCCTAAAGAACCTAGTAATCTGATATATATGTACTTTTTATTTTACCATAATTAGCCTATTTCTAGGATAAAAAAGGTATTTTTTTAGAATTTCCCTGGTCTTAAATAGTAACTTTATTTTCCATTTTTATAAATTAGTGTTGCATAATCATTTTCACCGTATTATATTATGTAATACAGTTAGTCTGATTAATAGGACACATCCTCATTGAAAGGAGGCCCATATGTTTCAACTAGACATCAGAAGCAGAGTGCCCATTTATGAACAGTTAGTTGGTAAATTAAAGGAACTGATTATTCATGAAGTGTATCAACCAAACCAGCAACTTCCTTCTGTAAGAGTACTTGCACAAAAGTTAACAGTTAATCCCAACACCATCCAAAAATCTTACCGTGAGTTAGAATTACAAGGCTATATTTATTCGATTCCAGGGAAAGGGAAATTTGTTGCTCCTCAGGCAACAACCACAAATAATAAGAAGGTGACGAAAATGAAACAAGAATTGCTAAAGTTATTATCAGAAGCCCTCTACCTTGGTATAGACAAAGAAGAAATTCTTTCATTGATTACGATTGCCGAACAAACAACGAAAGGAGTGAACCAAGATGATTAATGTGACAAATCTCAAAAAAGGATTTGAAGGAGTCGAGGCTATAAGGGACCTATCTGTTGATATACGCAAGGGGTCGATATATGGTCTTCTTGGTTCTAATGGAGCTGGAAAAACGACATTTTTAAAGATGCTTGCTGGGATTTACAAGCCAAACCAAGGAGAAGTTCTTATTGATAATGAACCAGTATTTGAAAACGTAAAAATAAAACAAAGAATGATTTTCCTCGCTGATTCTTTGTATTTTTATCCGAATACGACGATACAACAAGCAGCACTTTTTTATCAATCGATGTATCCTTTTTGGAACGAAACGCGATTTAAGATGTTACAAAAAGTATTTCAAATCGATGTGACAAAAAAAATCCATCGACTTTCAAAAGGTATGCAACGCCAAGTCGCTTTTTGGCTAACCTTATCGGCGATGCCAGCTATCTTGATATTGGATGAACCATTAGATGGGTTAGATGCTGTTATGAGGCAAAAAATTAAAAATCTTCTCATTCAAGATGTCGCAGAACGTGAATTGACGATTTTAATTTCCTCTCATAATTTACGAGAAGTGGAAGACCTTTGTGACAATGTTGCCATTATGCATGAGGGAAAGATTATTATTGAGAAAGATTTAGATGATTTGAAATCAGACGTACATAAAATTCAAGTGGCCTTTAAACAAGATATACCATCTGCCTTTTTAAATGATTTTTCTATTCTTTATAAAGAAGAGCGTGGCAGTGTCCTTCTCTATATAGTACGAGGGAAAGAAAGCGATATTGCCGCTCATGTGTTAGCCCAGAAGCCGGCTATATTTGATTTACTTCCGTTAACCTTAGAAGAAATATTTATCTATGAAATGAGGGATGTTGGCTATGAGATTGAAAACGTTATTGTTTAATCAAGGAATCTTTATACAAGACATTCGTAATGTCGGATGGGTTAGTTTAGGCTATTTTCTATGTTTGCTGTTTGCTTTACCTTTGCAACTTCTAATGGCTTATACAAACGATAATCAATTTTATCAGTATATCCCCCCTAAAAGTTTATTTGGTCTTTCACATGAATTTCAAATTTTCTTAACTTTTACCTTACCCGTTTTATTAGCTATTTTTTTATTTCGATACATTCAAGTAAAACTTTCTAGTGATTTTACGCATAGCCTGCCTATTAAAAGAGGCCACCTCTTTAATCAACACGTTATAGTTGGTTTACTTGTGTTAGTGATTCCCGTTTTTATGGTGGGTATCGTTTTATTAGGGTTAAGTCAATTTATGCCCTATGATGAATTATTGTCAGTTCAGTCTATTCTTAAATGGATGAGCGTTACCACACTTTTTAATGTTTTTGTCTTTTTAGCAGGAGTATTTGTAGCAATGTTTACAGGAATGTCCGTTTTACAAGGAGCCCTAACCTATATACTCTTTGTTTTTCCTGTAGGAGTTACGGTTCTATTCCTAACTAATTTAGAATTTTATTTATTTGGTTTTGCAGCTGATTACTATTTGCATCAGCAAATCGATAGAGTCATTCCTTTTGTAAGGTTAGAACAGTTGGAACGTATACCGCTTACCCTTAGCGAGGTCCTTATTTATTTGCTACTAAGTCTCGGCTTTTACCTTTGCGCGCGTTTGGTTTATAACAGAAGACATACTGAAACAGCGACTCAAGCCATTGCCTTTGAATCATTACGCCCTGTTTTTTTGTATGGAACTACCTTTTGCACGATGCTAGTTGGTGGACTCTATTTCGGTAGCTTACAAGGTGGTATTGGTTGGATCTTATTTGGTTATATTACAGCATCTCTTCTAGGTTATTTTCTCTCAATGATGATTTTAGAGAAAAGCTGGAGAGTTTTTTCTAAATGGAAAGGATATCTTATTTATTCGCTTGTTGTTATGATTTTAGGATTCTCTTTTCAGATTGATATGTTTGGTTTTGAAAGAAAAATACCGAACAGCGATGAGATAGAAGGTATCTACTTTGGGGAATCCATCTATTCTTTAATAGAGTTGGATCAAAGCATTGAAAATGTTCATTATAATAAACGCGATTATATTGAGCAAAGTTATTATTATGAACAAAGTGAAAGCATTCAAAACATTCGCAACTTTCACGAACAAATTATAAAAGATCAGCTTAAACCTTTGTCAAATCAAAGTAATTCTGTCGCTGTTCGATATGATTTAGAAAATGGTGACCAAATAGTTAGGAAGTATGATATCTCTCCTCAAGCTTACGATAGCCAATATAGAGAGATTCTCGAATCTACAGAATACAAACGGAATCAGAACCCTGTTCTTAAGGTCGAAGAATTAACAAACCTTGATCATATTACAATAAATGCACATCAGTCAGGGACTCGTGTGATTTTAACAAACCAACAGGACATTGAAGAGTTTCATCATATGTTACAAGCTGATGTATCCGAGCAGACGCTAGAGGAAATCCTCGATCAACGTTATTGGCGGTCAGATATTGAATATGAATTTAAAGATAATAAATTTCTTAATATCAACTGGAAAAAATCGTATTCTCATATCGAAGAATGGCTAGAGGAAAAAGGTCTTCTCTCACAAGCACGAGAAACAGCCGACGATATTACTTACGCGTATGTAATGAAGAATGAAGAAAATCGGGATTTGTATGAATTTATTCATGAGAATAATTTGGAATTGAATTTTGAACAAAGGGAAGAAGCTATAAAACTAGATGACCCATTAGAATTAGAAGAAGTACTTAAAAAATCAAGTGGAAACCATGACGGTGAGTATATTATCGGCTTTTACTATAAGCAGAGTTCATATCCTGATTTCCAAACAATTAGTCTGGAACAAGTACCAGACTTCATACTTAAAAAACTCCCATGACTTCTGAAAGCCACTGAAAAAGGAAAAATCGACCTTTTTTAGTGGTTTCCACTTCTGTCATGGTTTTTTACAACGCCAAGGTCTTTGGTTAAATCTATTCTTTAATAGCTTGCTTATCTATTACTTTAACTGAGTGTTACCCTCTGGAATAAGTAGTAATCAACACACTCTCTGCACCTATTTTTCTTTTTATTATATGATGAATTAATTTTTAAATCGTTCCGGTTTTCCATTAATGGGTGAAACTACTCCGAATAATAAGGGGAAAGTTAAGGAATAGTAAGAATAAAATTATTCGTATAGGCTTATCACTTGGTGTCCCGTTCTAGGCCAAGCGTGGAAGGAGATGAATAAACCAGATGTCGTTTGCAATAGAAAAGAATCAACCCTCTATTTACTATGAAACCATCGGTAAAGGAACAGCGGTTATTCTCATTCCTCCACCTGGTGTCGGACACCTAACGTTTCGATATCAAGTTGGGTTAATGGATGTATGTAAGCTGATTACTTTTGATATAAGAGGTGATTGTCGTAGCGGTCGGAGTTCTGAACCGATGACAATGACACAACTTGCTTATGATGTGAAACGGGTGTTAGATGCCAACCGAATAGATAAAGCTGTAATTTGTGGTTACTCAAACGGAGCCTGTATCGCCCAAGAATTTGCACTCATCTATCCCGAACGAACATCTGGCCTTATTCTCATTGGTGCCTACTTTGAAGTAAGAAGTTTTTTATTGGAGAAGGAATATAAGCTTGGTATTTGGGCTGCCAAAAATGAGTTAATGACTCTCTTAGCAGGGGCTCTTGCCAAAAACCATTTTTCTAATAACCAAGCAGCGGAAGAATTGTATAGAGAGATCAAACGAACAGATCCCCAAATGTTAGCAAACCAGTATCATGTTGGCTTAAAATACAGTAGTGCCGATCGGCTTCACAGAATAAAAGTACCGTTATTTTTAATTTACGGTTCCAGAGATTATTATATTCAGTCCTATCAATATCTTTTTCGCCGGGTAATACGTGAAACGGAAGTTGCGTATATCCAGCAAACAAAACATCAAGTTCCTACAAAGGCTCCACACGAATGTAATGCTTTAATTAGAGAATGGATGGGCAGAAAAAAGTTAATTCCTTCTTATTAAAAAAGGTGCCTAAATAACACCTCTGTAAACACCTTTTTATCGTTAGAAAAATACTTCCAACCCAAGTTCATTTAAACCAGCCCTTTCTCTTAAACCAGAGATACATTAATAATCCTACTATCCCCATAAATCCAAGGGAAAGCAAGTAACCGTATTTCCACGTTAATTCAGGCATATTTTCAAAATTCATTCCGTATATCCCCGCAATAAAAGTTAAAGGAGCGAAAATAGAAGTAATTATGGTAAGAACTTTCATCACATTATTTGTCTGATGAGAATTCAACGATAGGTAGCTGTCTCGTATATCTGCTGTGATTTCTCTATTAGACATAACCATTTCTGATAATTTCAAAAGATGGTCATAAATGTCCGAAAAATATTCTCTTCTCTCCCTTATTCCGCTTAAATGGTGAGAATTCAACATCCGGTAAAGTAAATCACGCATTGGATTAACGGAATGCCTTAAATTCAATAACATATATCTTGTATCAAACAATTCATTCATTAAATAGTCCATAGATTTATTTTGTGTATTATCTTCAATTTTGTCTAAATCATCTTCAATTTTATAAATTAGAGGGAAGTAGTTATCTACAATCTTGTCCAAAACTTGATAAAACAAATAATACGTATCTCGTTTTTTAAAGCTTTTCTGAGACAATAATTTATCCCAAACGTGATTAATTTCCTTTGCTGGTTTGCGATGAAATGTAACAATAAAGTTTTCTCCGATGAAAAAGTCTAATTCTTCTTTTACAATTTCTTTCTCTTCTTCTCGAATAATATGTGTCACATAAAAAGTATAGTCCTCATAATAATCTAATTTTGGACGCTGAAGTCTCTGTACACAGTCTTCAATAGCAAGTGGGTGGAATTGAAACGTATCAGCTAAATGTTTTACCTCTTCTTCAGTTGGTTCACTAAAGTCAACCCAATACCATTTATATTTAGTGGAATTTAGAGAATCTATAGAAATATCTGTTTCCAAATTATTTTCATTTGTGATTCCAATGAGCTTTATCATAGCTTACACCTTCTTAATAGAGACTTATAATAGTTTACATCCTCCCTGAGGTCGATATAATTCAACTTTACCACAATTTAATTTATCCCAGTCTTCCTATCCTCTAACGATAGCAATCTTGTTCGTTTATGTATGCCATTTGCAAGGAAATAATTTAATTTAAATTAATATTAGGATTAAAAATAAATATAAAAATAATTACATATATGGTAAAATACTGTATGTTATACATTGTTATTTCATGAGGTACTTAAAATCCGAAGGGTGAGATTAATGAGTAAAATGGCTAAGTTCATATTTTCTAGACAAGAAAAACTCTATCTCTCAGTAAAAGATGAAAAAGTGATGGCCTGGATAGGGATTCTTGGAATTGTTCTGGGTGCTATTTGTCTAGTTATTATACTTTTTAAAGGTTCTGTTACTCCTCCGGAGGGTGATTTGTTTAAAGCCGTTTCGTTCAATGTAGCCCTTGGTATATTTGCCATAACCACAGCATTTCTCTTGCCGTTTTCCACTTTCAGACCTAAAAGCAGGAGTATCTTACGTTGGTCAATTATTTTTCTAACCTTATATAGTTATAGTATTGAAACCATTCAACACCTTAGGGGTTTAAATCCACGTTTCAGTACTTCGGCTGGACCACTTGATATTATTTTTGGTGCCTTATTTGGACTGTTTTCTATAGCAATTGTTATTTATTATGTAATAATTTCAATCAACTTTTTTCGAAAAAGAACAAAGGTAAGTCGACCTCTTTTAGTAAGTGGCATTCGTTACGGAATGCTGTCAACATTTATTGCATTTATAGGTGGCCTTTGGATGATTGCTTTACAAGGTCGATATTTCGGTGATAGTGGAAACATTATTTGGTTACACGGCTTGGCTTTCCACGGATTGCAAATAATCCCCCTAATCGCTCTTCTAACAGAAAAAACTATTTTATCAGAAAAGCTAAAAAGAAGGTGGATTCATATTAGTGGCGTTTCTTGGCTATCTGCGCTACTTATAATTGGAATTCAAACAGGTATTGGTATATCCATTTTTCAAATCTCAATACCTAGTGTTTTAGCTCTTTGTTTGATAGGTATAACCGCTACTATCTTCTTACAATTACTTCGGAGCGTTATTATAACTAAACATATCAGTGTGACTGAAGGTAAAAAGGAATTCACTGAAGGCTAATTCCCAAAACAAGACTTTTTAATCATCATACTAGGTATTTTTTCCGGAAAATAACTAGTATGATGCTAAATGGCAACTTTATTATCTATTCGGTGCTTGCGCATCCGTAGAAATAATTTTGTTAATAGGTAAGCCAATATAAACAAGACGATGTAAATTAAAAATATTAGAAAATAATTGACCCATTTATACTTTTTAAATAAGTCGAGACTTACTAACAACGGTTTAAATCCAAAGCCGAAAATGAGGGCCGTTATGGTCGCATAAAGGTAAAAGTTCTTTTTTGGGTTTAAAGTCCATTGGAAAACTAACATAATCGTAATCGGAATAATTGATGTATCAAGTGAAAAACTTGGGAGAAACGGCAAAATCTGATATGGATATCCCCATAACCCAAATCGAATACCACTTGCATCTGTATAAGCAAATAAAACATGGACTGCAAATCCAAAAAATCCTATTAAAAATATGTTTTCTCGATCTATTATAAAAAATAAAACGATTAGTGGACCTATCAACAAAAGGAGAACCACCCAAAATTGCCATGTTCCAAGGTTTGAGTATTGCTGCCAATATTGTATACTTTCGTTTGTAAAGATCTCTTGAATAGAAACTAATTTCTCGAAATATTCATGTTGGTGGGTATCCAAAAAAAACTTCCTAAACTTCAGCTTTTTGAATAGTTTTCCCATGACGAGGAATTTTATTCCCACACTGCTCTTATGTTTTCGATTATAATCAGAAACTTTTATGGCTTTACGGTAAGTTTTCCAAGTGAAGAACTTTTAAATTAGTTCACGTTGATTTACAATTCCTTTTTTCTTATACGTTCTTCGTAAATCCTTACTCGTTCTTCCGTTTCTGTAAAATAAGGAGTCGGCACCACCACATTAATCGCTATTAGAACAATTTCTACTGTAACCGTCCCCCCCTACTCTCGGTTGCTATTTTAAAGTACCTACGTAATAACCGCCAAGGAAAATAGTTACAATGAGGACAAAATGTATAATGAACCATCCGACTTTTCCGTAATGAAGATGTTGAATATTAAGTGGTTTACGTAAGTGGTCAGGAACGATTTTACCTCCTAACCATTCAAATAATAGTAAATAAATCCACCACCATGTATATGAGTCCCAAAAGTCCCATTTAAAATTGTATTCAATAATACGTGTATTTTTTAACACGAGTGTCTCAAAAAACATCCCTATATGGATAATCACCCAATAAAAGGGGATTTTCCAAGCCCAAATTTTAGGACTGTATCTCACCCCGATTAAAACAAGCAATGGAAAGGAAGTAGTTACCGCCGTAATAGGCATTGTGGACAATCTCGGAAAAAGTCGATAAGGATATGAGTAAAAACCCAATTTCACGAATAATAAACAAATGATATTACCGACAAGGGCACTTATTAAAAACAATAGCCCAAAACGTTTCCAGTCTAATCTTAAAAAATATATTAGCCCAACTACCCCCACAACAAAAACAGCTAAAAGAATAAAAGTTTCTATATTAGTACCAATATTTATGTATTGGTTCATATACATATTTCTCCTTTTCATACACTCTATGATTTATACCATTATCATCTCCCTGCTATCCCTTTACTATGTAAAAATCTTACAACACAACTGAACTATTTCCTTACTCGTTTTAAGGTAATGCTGCGCCGTTTGTTGAAGAAAATGTTAGGTACACCTCATTATTTTCTTGACTGTTTCCTGACTTCTTAATTTTTTCTTTAAAAATTCAATCGCATGTTCTATTTCTTTCTCATTGTTAATGTGGGGCGAATAATCGTGCAGGAGTACCAGATTCACGATATGCTATCCTTCAGCAGTAATCGAAAAGCGGTAAGTATGATAAGGAAGCGATCTTGCCAGAAAACAAAAAAAGATTGCCAACCTTATCGGGAGATTCGGAGTGGATGACAATCTTGTCTTCGAAATAGGATTGAATCTATAGTGGGTTTGAGTACAAAAAGATTGTAATGATAAAATGGCGTTTTTTAGCTGTCTTTATGTTGGAAGGGACATTTTCCCTGAATTGGCTCACTGTCATCACCAATAAAGAATTGTTTCCATTCATTGTGTTCTGGATCTCCAAAATGTGAAATATCAGGATGCTTCGGGAGATTGTCCCACTTTTCAACCCGTTCTCTGACCTTTTCACGTGACATAATTCCTCCTTTCTCGGTTCCTTCAAGCCCCTCAAAAATCTTCCGGGGTTGGAAGCCAAGGACTAGGCTATTCCCGAGATCACGGGTTTTTCGTTGTTTGTAGGCGGGGGCATTTCCAAAGATAAAGATTGGTTCTCCTGCGAAATGAAAGTCCCATAAATAATGCTCAGGATTCTTCGGCTTCCCCTCTGGCCATTTCTTTGGATCATTTTCATGCAAATTTTGCAAGATGTCCCAAAACCTTTTACGGTAGTGTTCAATATCTCCTTCTTCTTTTTCGGGTTCAACAAAAACAAAAAGGCCATGACGAATATACGGCGGTTCCCTAAACAACGTTAGGAAATCTTCGAGTGCCTGCGGCAGATTTGAACAATCGTTCTGGGTGATATAGGCATAGCGCAACTCACCCTTATTCTCCGCATTCATGCCAAAATAGCAAGGAAAGGTCTTATTAGTGACGGTTCGATGAAAGGTCTTGTATTCATTTATTACCCAATTAGGGACTACGTTTGGATCGGTCATATCTTCTTTTGTCAGAAGCTTTTTTACTTTGGCTAACATTCCAATTCTCCCTTTCTCTTTCTCTTCATCTTCACTTTGTATACAGATACCCTCATGACAATTACTTAAAACTTCACATTCATTCAATGTAGTAATAGTGCCCATTAATACGAAGCGTGGGTTTATAAAACATAACCTAAAAATTAGTTTCTCTTTCAACAGGTATTTTGAAATAAAGTAAGAGTAAGAAAATATGATAATTCAAGCAATATACTATGTAATTGATTAAGGTGTTCTTAATCATGTTAACCCATTACACCCTAATACCTATTATATTTCTTCAAGAACAACCCAAATGACACCAAGAACAACAAATACAATTCAGAACAGGAGCGGCAATGAAATACATTCATAATATATGTTGCTGAACCGAGAACTAATATGTTGTTTTATCAATTGACTTAAAATAGATTAATAGTACTTGACTGAGCTTAACTTTCTTGTAAAGTATATTCCCCTGTTATATAATTATTTAAATTCTATCACAAGGTGGACAAGTTCATGAATCGACAAATACCAATTAATATATCGGGAACTGATGCTTTGAATAGTATAGGAGAAAATATTATTATTTCCGATAGAGACTATAATATTACATGGATGAATTCGAAAGCAACCAAGTCCTTATCGGCCATTGCTCCATTATATGGGCTTAAAAATGCAGATGACTTGATAGGATTAAAAATGGACTTTTTCCATAAAAAACCTAACTATCAAAGACGTGTTATGGCCGAGCTTGAGGATGGACATAGAGCTAGAATTAATATTCAAGGCAAGTTTGATGCCGATATCGTCGTAACCCCTATTAAGGGCAATGAAAATCCCGAACAAATTGAAGGTTATATGGTTATGCTAATGGATGTAACCACCCAAGCCGAAGAAGAAAAGAAAAAAGAGAAATTAATCCAAGATTTATCTGTTCCTATACTAAAAATATGGGATAAGACGATTGCCTTAACCCTTGTAGGTGAATTAGACTTGCAGCGTGGAGAGACTGTAATAGCCACTGTTTTAGAAGAGTGTGTCACAAAGGGCATAGAATATGTCGTGATAAGTCTAATAGGAATTAATAGTTTTGATGATAGTGTTAGACAAAACCTTCAAAAGTTATATGATTCTTTAAAATTGATTGGTGTAGAATGCATTATTGTTGGGATAAAACCAAAACTAGCAATGAATATTCGAGAATTAAGTAATATACTTACTTTCAGCGATGCTAATGCTGCACTAAAGTATATAATAGGGCTTCAATATAAGAAATCTGCAAAGAAAAATTAGCTATAATGACTTACTTGAATAGACTTATTAGTAAGTAAAAAAGCTCTCAAAAAAGGGCTTTTTTTCATAATCTTTACTATCGATATAACGTACTACTATCACTGTTCCTCAGATTTCAGCTACCTTATAAGGGGATTCTATAAAGTTCCTCCCCATTTACCGAATACTTATCTATTGAGATTTCCTCTTTTTAAATTCATTCTTTTTTAAATTAACATAATTCCTAACTAACCGATGGGAGCCCCACCGCTCCACGCCTTTATTCGAATACGGAATGTAAGTAGAGTTGTTATTGAGGTCTCTTATTTTGGATAATATTATAATGATAGTTGCTTCATCTTTCTCAAAACCACTTCCAGAACCCATTTGTCTTTAAATATTCATCCCTTTCTGTATTAGTTATTCCCTATGATCTCTGAAGTATATTGATTAGCGTGATATCATCAGAAAATGGCTACTGTTTTGCAGACATATCTATTCACCTGGCATATTTGTATCCGAGTCAACAAGTATGACTGGTGTACTAACTTCAACATTCTTTTTATCTTCAAAGGAAACAGATATCACCTGTTTCCCTTCATATCTGTTATCAAATAGCTCATAGCGCTCATCAGCAATGCTATCAGTGACTATCGCACCTTTCCAATCTCCTTTAGTGGTAGCATCCCAACCTTTTTGCTCAATAAATCCCCAAGCAAGTTCTTTTATACTTTCATTCTCATCTCGATTATTTGAACAACCAACTAGCAACGAAATTGAGAATAACGCTAATGCTAAAGATATAGATTTCATAGTTATCGCCTCCTTTACTTAAACGGTTAGAGATTATTTAAAGTTTCAAACTTTAATTTCTTATCACTATTCTAAAAATATCCAAATCGTCTTATTAGAATCTTCAACAATATGGTCTAAACGAAAAATAAGACATTTCTCATTAGGGTTAATGTCGTTATTCTATATAACCATTTCTTGAGACTAAAATAAGAAAGATATTATCTCCTCACAAATTTATACTCCCTAATTGTATGACTAGTTTGATTATAAGCTGAGTGTATCCCTATTTGCTCCCTTAAATCCTTTGAGACATCCTTACATTTCAACGTAGCCTTGAAATTATCCGTAAAAGGGAAAGGGTCTATCTTTATTTCAGTTTGGCTTAACCATTGTGCCGTAAATTTCTGATTATCTATCAGTGTTTCAAACCCATCTATATACCAAGGATGTTCTTCTCGTTTTTTTGAACCTTCCTCATTTAGACATACGTAAAGGGAAAGTTCATCACATAATTGCAATAACTTAAAATGTCTTTGAATTATCTCTTCATTTGGATAATGTAAATCATCCATTAATCTTTTTTGTCTCTTTCTTTCATGCTGTATATAATTTATACAAGCCTGGTGCTTTGAATCTCGAAGGTGTCCAAAAGACGTATAGTGAATACTACAAATTAAAGCTGCATATTTATTTATCTTTTCAACTTCATTGATTCCTTTGGTGTACATAACTATCTTTGGATATAGAGGATAATCCATAAAAGAAAAGGGGACATTTTTCTGATCATTCCATATTGGAATATCATCTAAACCAATCCACGCCCTATCATGCTCCCTTATCGCTATTAAAACGGACTCTTTATATTGTTCTTCCATAAATAAATTCTCCGAAAAGTACTTGGCCATTTCCCCTGCAAAGATTGCATGATCGTGTTGCGTTGTCATTTTAATATATTCCTTGGAATCTACAATTATCATAATTAAATCTCCCTTATACCATTCTAATTTGCTGTATTTTTATACGCTTTATAAGAACATAATATGGATACAAATAATGTACAAGCAAGGATGGTAAAGAAAACAATAAGCATTAGCACCCCTGGCAAAAATACGCAAAATAACATTACTATACCACCTATAAATAATGGGAGAGAAAAGGGTCGGATCACCGCATTCCACACTTGGTTAGTTGACTTACCTAACTGTGACGCGTTTTGATTTAATTCATATTGAAATCTCGGCAGTGTGTTGGCTGTGGTAATAAGTACAATTCCAACGCTAATTGGTATAAGTAGTAGCAAGTTAACCTCTATCCCTTTAGTTTGAAGAAGTAACCCACAATGAAGTACAAATAAGATAGTGGTAAGTGCTAAATAAATGTTTTCAAGTCCATTTTTAAAGCGATCGTAAAAGCCTTGCAGTTTAGTCATTTTTGGAAGGATGAAAAGGTTGCTAATTACGAGAACCATTGTAAATGGGATACTAAATAAAAGTACCTCACTTGAACCATACATTCCTTCTTCAATAGTAATATTTGAGGTATAAAGACTCACGCCAAAAGCTAAAAAAATTAAAAAAATCATGCAACTTTTTTTTATCACGATTTCTCCCCCTTGGAACTAAATTGAACAACCCACTGTAAAACATCCTGGAAAACCGTTGAATTTAAAGAATAGTAAACATACTGCCCTTTTTTTAGTGAATACACTAAATCAGCATTTTTTAAGATTGATAAATGCTGTGATACCCCAGGTTTACTCATTTCAAAATGTTTAGCAATATCCCCAGCTGTTAAATCTCCGTTTCGTAATAAGTCTAATATCTTCCTTCTGTTCTCATCGGACAAAGCTTTAAATAATTCATTTATTGGCAATCAATACTTACCTCCTTTACGGAATTAATTAAGTAATTACTTAATTAATTAAATTATAACAAGTTGGATTAAAATGTCAATAAAATTGTGCAAGGATTTATTGTCTCCCATTGACTGTAGGCTTTAATATTAATAATGACCCAGATACAATTAACAAACAACAAATACAGTATTTGACAACGTACTCTCCTACTGTATTTATATTTACCATTATCTCAATCGAAGCATGCCATAATTTTTTAGATTTATTTATCAACCATTTCAAATGAAAAACGATAGCCATCGATAATACCGCAAAGTTTAATTCGGAGATCGATGAGCCAATCGGGATATTCGGTCGATTCTTCAATGTCAACACTTCTTATCAATATTGCAAAGGAAACTAATTTGTGCAACCTCTCGAATCCCCACGCTTTTTCAAGTATGTTTAAATCTAAATTAGTTTCACTTCTATACCCTTCGATGAATTTTTTTATAATAGGAGATTCAATATTAAATTCTCCTACCTCTCTTAGTGCATAAACAATATCCGCTACATACCAATGGCTAGCACAATCATCAAAGTCAAGCATTCCCATCTGCTAGTTTTCAATAAGGACATTATCAAGTTCAAAATCATAATGAATCAAACCGAAGTTCTCTTCCGTAACACTTAATCCTTCCGCCCAATTTGAACCTCTTTCACACGAATCATTAAATCTTAAATAGTATCTTTTTCCCTCTTTCTGAAAAATAAAAATAAAATTTGCACTTGCTCGCAAACAAAATACTGAACCTTTATCATATCCCCATTTTTCTAAAATTAGATCTGCTAACTGGCTTTTCCATTTACTATCAACCGTTTCAAATACTTTTTTCATCGTACTGAGTTTCATCATAAACTTCGCCTCGTTTTTTATTTAATTTTTGATTGAATTGTCTTTTTTTTACTTTTAACTTCTTAAGTTCTAGTAACTGTTTTTAATAACAATCAAATCGCCGCTGGATTATTGACTCAGTCTCTAGTGCTCCTTTGTTTTTCCACCATCTAGCATTCTCTTTTTAAATTTTCTCCTTCCTGAAATAGGTAACTTTTTCACATAGGCATTTTCTCTTGTAAAAAAGTTAGAAGCACCAATTGGAAATTAAATTATGGAGCTCATTTGGTTAAAATCAGACAAAAAACCACAGAGTTATATAAAATAACCCTGTGGTTCAAATGTTTAATTCAGAGTAAAAAAAGCTCATGCTTATTACCTTGATCTAAACATAATGTTAAATCATTTTTTCCTACTGATTTATACCGTATGAGTGAGAGACAATAATTCAATTCCCAAGGTTAACTTCATTAAATTTGTGAACTGCATATTCTCACCCCTTTCCATATCAGTAGGGATATTTTACCTTTTATTTAATTTAAATCAATTACTTTATTCAAACTTTCTAAAACAAATCGAAATCGTTCTACCACAGGTTACTTTTTATAATAATTTCATTACCTAATAAACGCCAATTCGTTATTAGCAAGGGCATCCTTTAACCACCTGGGATGCATTTCCAATAAGTCTTGAGGTAACTTCTGCTGCTCAAAAAACTTAATTTCCTGTGACTCAGAAGAATTACATTTCAGTTCCCCACCAGTAATTTCAGCAAGAAAGCAAGTTGTTATAAAGTGGATTACTTTCCCTTTTGGGTAAACAAAGACCTGAGAATTAGGGTCAGAGTATACACCAATAAGCTTTTTAATTCTTATTTCTAAATTGGTTTCTTCTTTTACTTCTCTGATAGCAGCTTCAGAGACGGTTTCCCCTATTTCGATATGGCCTGAAGGGATACCCCACAGTCCTACATCGGTCCTTTTTTGTAATAAAACTTGATACTCCTCATTAAAAATAATAACTGCAACCCCAGCTTTCACATCATCAATTCTTTTCATGTGATAAACTAAACCTCCTTAAAAGTAATAAAAAAGTCCGAAGAGAAAGATTTCAACGTATAACAAATACGCTGAACCTTTCCCCTCGGACCTTTTATGTCAATAGGTGCCTTTTACATATCGTAAAAGATGTAGCCCTTGGTCACGGACCTAACTAAATAGCGGAGCCCTAGCTACAATTTTCCAGTTCATCTTTATTTTACAACTAATACTCAAATAATGAAAGATACTCTTCAAGTTAACTACAAAGCCATTATTCGTGCTCCAACCACTTCAAAAGTGGGTAAATTCCAAGGCTTTGCAAGACAAGAGAAATAAACACAACAGAAAACGCGAGCGAAAGTATTGTGTTTGTATTGTCTGTCGCCATGGCATCCAAACTTAACAATAAAAACACGGACATTGTACCTCGGATACCCGCCCAGGAAATTAGGGAAGCTTTTTTCCAGTCCATCATTTTTCGCCATTCGTTAAATAAATTCATCGTGGCGGTTATCACAAGGAAGCGAATAAGAATAGAGAGTACAAATATTCCCATAGCGAGACCCCAGGGGGCAGACGACAAATATTCTGGAGCTCGAATTCCTATTAGTAAAAACAAGAGCGATAGCAGTGTGGGCTCGACCACTCCCCAAAAGCCAGACAAGGCTTCATAGTAATGATCCTCTTTGTTCATATGGGTAAATTCCCATGACAGCACGATCCCAGCAGCGACAGTCGCCAATACACCGGAAAAACCGAAAGCTTCAGCAAGCTGAAAAACTCCATAAGCAATCACGATACTAAGCATTATTTGATATTCACGATGATGTGTAATGTGAACAGCTTTGCTTAGTATCCAGCCTGCTATAATCCCAAGCCCCGTACCGCCAATAGAGACGTACGCAAATTCCCCTAAAATAGACCATAAATTAAATGCATTTTCATTTATGTACATGCCCGATAGCACACCAAATAACACAACACTTGACGCATCATTAAACATCGACTCACCTTCCACGATATCGACAATGCTTTGATCATGTACTGTTTGTTTCAGTATTGAAGTAACTGAAACAGGGTCATTTGGGACGAGGATGGCAGCTACCACCAATGCCCCGATAAAGGAAACAGGTAAAAACAACCCTCCTATATAATAAATCAATAGCCCTAGAAGGACTGCGGTCGTAACTACCCCAACCGTACTGAGTAAACCGATGATTCCTCCAATTTTCCGTAATGCTTTTGTAGAAAATTGATAGGCTGCTATAAATAATAAACCTGGTAAAAAAACATTATATATCATATGTTCTGTTACCTCGACATCGGAAAAATAAGGAATAAAAGATAATACGATTCCGATTAGAAGAAGGATGATCGGTACAGGAAAAAATTCTTGTTTTTTATCAATCGTAAAGATAAAATAGCCGATACATAATAGAATAATAACGAGTGTTATAGACATATGGCTCACCTCCAGAATGAAACTGCGATTGCGCCGTCCAATTTTTTACTATCCTTTAGTCCTTTAAGATCGTATAAAAAATATAAAGATTAGTAATGAGCCCACAAGCTGTTTACTCATTATTTAGAATATGTCCTAAAAACTTCTCCAGTTTTCTTATATATTCCTCACAAGCTAAATTGTAAACACTTGAACTCATTTCCCTTGTTCTTACTGTCTCCATCAAAGTTTGATGAGAAAATAGCCAGTAGAAACTTAATTATTCATGAAAGTCTTATAATTACCCACTGTGCTTACTAAACAAGAAAAAAGCATTACTGTTTTCCCGGTAATGTCCCTTTATATAATGAAGAAGGTGAAATCCTGTTACAATGCTTTTTTTCTTAACTCTATTATAGTGTTACCATACTCTCCCTACGATTCATGGTTTCACTATATTCTTAAATGTTAATTTTTCTATACTAACTTGTTTACAAGTTATTCATTCTGGGAATCGTTTATTAGACCGGACGAAAGGGAGGATACTAAATCATGCTAAGAACTATTTTAATGATCATCGGAGCAATTGTAGTTATCGGTATCATTATTTCTCTACTGTAAACTATGAAAAACAGAACCAAGGAATCGATGCTACATAATGGGACACACTTTAGGGTAAAGAACCTTTTTTATTATATTCAGATCAATTTTACACTCGGTCGGATGATTAGTCTAAATACTATAAATTTAGGATAATAATATAAGAAACCCTTTATAGTAGTAGCTGCATTAACTAAAGTACTGAGGGCGATTCATCCCACTCGATTAGGTTGGTGATGAATCGTTTTTTATGTGGTTTAAAATTAATTCAACAATTATCTGAAAATAGCGAAGGCTACACCCATAACATCGAGGTAGCCTTCGCTTAACTAATTTAATTTGGCTGTTTTAGTGCCTTATTTGGAAAAATGTAAAGCAATTGTATCCCTAACTTCCTTTAACATACCTTTGTAGGCTTGTTCATCAAGGGAACCGATGCTTCCAAATAGTAAATGGTCAACAGGTTCAATGCCAGTGAACTCAAATATCCCAATGTCGGACGTGACTTTCAGACCTGCTGTCATGCCATTCTCATCGTATACATCTTTAGGTGTACCGTGTGTATTGATAGTAAAACCTTTTTTACCTTTCAATAGCTTAATTATACCTTCTTTACCAATAGCATAAGCATAGCCGTATGCGAATACTCGATCTACATATCCTTTAAGAATTGCAGGGAGACCAGTCCACCAAATAGGGTAAATAAATGTAATAACATCTGCTCCATTAATAAATTCTTGTTCCTTTTCAATATCCTTTGGAGTTTGTCCTGCTTTCATAGATGCCGTGTCTTCTGGTTTTAATACAGGTTGAAAATCAAGAGCATACAAATCACGTACAACAACTTCGTGACCGATTTTCTTTAATGTGTGTACCGTAGTATCCAGGATAGCGTGATTTAAACTTTCGGGGTGTGGGTGAGCATAAACAATAAGATGTTTCATATTAAATTACCTCCACATATTTTTATTTTATCAACACCTATATCACCTACCCATTGTGCAACAACACTAATCGTGATTGCACGGGTTGCTTTGTTACTATCCGAGTTTAATAGGTAGAACTTTCTCTTAAGGAAGATAACGTATCAATTTTCTGTCTTAGAAGGTCATAACAAATTGACTTTAGGGGGCTTCGGAAACATAAGGACAATGTTTAAGGAAAAACATACAAAACTTCTAATATAGTACAAATGACATAAAAGTTATAGAAATATTTTCAAACCCTAAATCTAGGTTTATCATCTGTTATAATCTCCTTATTCAAGCGTTTTTGAGAATACCCGACATGATCTTCGCTAAAATAATTTATTATTTCACTACAAGAAAAATAACTATCTTAATAAACAAAATAATAGTATTAATTAAGTTATTCTAATGTTAAACTACCATTAAGAAAGCGCTTTCTTCTATATTAAAATACAAAAAAGGGGATTTTAATGAAACTCACACTTAAAACAAAGCTTACGATTTTTTCTTTACTTTTACTAACGATACCACTAATCGTCATTGGGATTTTAAATTATCATTCATCTAAAAATGCATTAGACGAATCTGGGAAAAATGAGTTAAAAACGAATGTTCGAATGACCATAGAATTAATTGAGTCTTTAGATGTACTAGTACAAAGTAATGTTCTTACCTTGGAAGAGGCACAAGAAAAAGTTAAAACTCAAATACTTGGAAAAAAAGCAGCCGACGGTACACGCCCTATTAATCCAGACATCAAGATTGGTGAAAATGGATATCCCTTTGTTATTGATGAAAATGGACTATTACTTGCTCATCCATCCTCTGAGGGTAATAACATTTGGGAGTCCGAAGATCCAAATGGCATTAAAGTTGGTAAGGAAATTGTAGAGGCTGCGCTTAATGGCAATGGCTACTCCTACTATAAATGGCCACTCCCTTCTAATCCTGATAAAATCGCACTCAAGGTCACATATGCAGAGGTCGATCCCTATTGGGGTTGGGTTCTAAGCTATGGAACATATATGCAAGATTTTAATGCGAAAGCAAACCAAATCTTTACAGAGCTTCTTATAATTTTAGGAATCTCCCTTGTTATTGGTATTAGTGCAACCTTATTATTTGCAAAAAGATTAGTAGATCCAATCCTTAAACTCTCCACTCAAGTAAACGAAGTCACAAGTGGTAATTTACAAATCAAACCATTAGTAATTACAACAAGCGATGAGGTAGGCAAACTTACGGAGAATTTCAATTCAATGACTTCTACTTTAAGAGATATTATGGGGAAAGTTTCCTCTTCAGCGCAACAAGTGGCCACTACATCAGAGGAATTAAATAGTGGTGCTGAAGAAAACAGTAAAACAATTGAACAAATAACACATGCAATTCAAGAGGTAGCAACTGGCACCGAAAAACAGTCAGACAACTTCAAAAACTCTGTTGATGTTGTAAACAGAATTTCAGATGATACTCAAGTTATTTCTCAACGTGCAAATATAGTTTCCGAAGCTTCCAAACAAGCATCAATGTCCTCGGATAAAGGAGAAAATATTATTAGTCAGCTTATTAATCAAATGAACGAAATCACTGATAGTACACAAGACATAAGTAGCATCATTAATGATCTCAATACAAAATCTCGCGAAATTGGTAAAATCATCTCATTAATCACTGGTATATCAGATCAAACAAATTTACTTGCCTTAAACGCGGCAATTGAGGCCTCACGTGCCGGAGAGCAAGGTAAAGGTTTTGCTGTAGTGGCAGAGGAAGTACGGAAATTAGCAGAACAATCTAATACATCTGCTTCACAAATTCAACAGCTTGTAAAAGAAATACAGGGAAAAACCGAAACAGCCGTTAATTCAATGACTACTGGAGAAAAAACAGTAAGGGAAGGAAAATATTTGGCCGATCAAGCGGGTTCTTCCTTTAAAGAAATTTCAATATCTGTTGATGAAGTCTCAAAGCGAACAGTGGAAGTAATAGACTCAGTCGAAAAAATTAACGAAGAAATGACTAAATTAAAATATTCGATGAATGATATGAACAATATCTCAGAACAGAATGCTGATTACTCACAAAATGTTGCTGCTTCGGTTGAAGAGCAAAATGCCTCTACACAAGAAATTATGGCGTTTAGCGAAACACTGGCAAAAATGGCCGAAGATCTTTCAAATTCAGTTAAACAATTTAAAATATAGTTTTCTAATGGGGAGGGTCATTAGGTCGTCTTGACCTAATGACCCTCCCCATTCTAGCTAATCTTACTCCCCCACTATAAAGAGGTCTTCTACTGTACATTCAAAAGCCTTCGCTATTTTTATCGCCAATCCTACGGCTGGTTCATATCTTTTTTTTTCAAGAGAAATGATTGTTAATCTTGTAACCCCCACTTTCTTTGCAAGTTTCTCTTGAGTGTACTTAAACCTTTTTCGATATTCGCGAATCCGATTGTCTGTGTTATTTTTCATTCTATTTATTGCTTCCTCTCACTGTATAGAAAACTATACTTTTATATTGTATACTATATTCATTTTTATATATTAACTATTACTAACTTTTCATATAGTAGAAAGGACACCAAATGAGGAAAAACCTACTAATGTTAAAATGAGGATATGAATACTAATATTTTACACGAAAAAACGTCACTCTCGGAAAAATAAGTGACAACCCTCTAATTATCTGATAAATAAGCTGCACAGTATCAGTGATGATCTCGCATTCTTCAATGTATTAATCCCTTGTTATTTGGGTTTTTTTAATGAGATATATTCTATTTACACGCAGCACTGCTTCGATTCTGCATCTAATTGGGTAGTTCTATGTAAAGAGGTAATTATAAGTCAATTTCAAATTCCATCCTTTTTGCTGTCTCCATTGAAACTTCCTTACCATGAAGCCTAGAAATCAAATGAAAGGACATATTAATTCCTGCTGAAATCCCTCCAGAAGTTATAATTGAATCTTCATCAACAAATTTAACATCTCGTTGTACAGATACTGAGGGAAATTCTCGCTCTAACCTTTCAATGTCCAGCCAATGTGTTGTTGCTTTTCGACCATCGAGAATACCCGCTTTAGCGAGTAACAGTGCCCCTGTGCAGACAGAAGTCATAAATTCTACTTTTATATATTGTTTTGCTATCCACCTAATTACATTTGAATTGTTAATTTCAGTCTTTTCAGCACCCTCTCCCCCTGGAATTATCACAATATCTAATTTAGGATGATTAGAGAAATGAAAATCCGGTTTAACCTTTAAACCATTCCTAGCTGAAACCATCTCTCCATCTTCAGAGATAGTTTTCACATTAAAGAGTTTAACATTTGATTTAGGTAAAGTTGCTAAAGAAAAAACTTCAAATGGTCCTGCAAAATCTAATACTTCTACCTCGTTAAAAAGTAATATACCTACAGTACGTTCAGACATTTAATTCCTCCCTGAAATTGAAATTTCTGCATTCGTTGAACTAGAACTTCTATTGTAATTTTGTAAATTGCTCTTCTGAAATTACGTGTAACCCATTTCTTTTAAGTAACGCAGAAGTAACCCCATTTCCAACGATTTTCTTACTCATAAATTCACCATTATAAATCATTGACCTGCCACAGGATGGACTATTCTCCTTGAGTATAACTATTTTCGCGTTTATCTCTTTTGCTTTTTTTAATGTTTCATATGCTCCTTTTATGTAAAGCTCCGTAACATCTTCCCCCGTCTTTTCTATCACTTTAGCCTTCCCATCCAAAACATCTCTGCCGCCGCCACCTACTATTTCTGCAGGTTCCCTTGGGGTTAAAAACCCACCAAGCAATTCAGGACAGATAGTTACTGCTTTATTTTCTTCAACCAATTTTCGAACACTATTATTTAAACTACTCGTACTATCATACCTTACCTCTAACCCTGCTAAACAGGAACTCACTAATATCATAATCCACCTCTTCATTATGAATTACTTCGCTAAGAAATCACTTTAAAGATACTATACACATTCAATCTATTTACGAATATTCCTCCCTTACCTAATAAAAACATTCGTCTAATACATGTATTTAAGGATTTGGCTTATCTAATAAAATGCTGATAGTTTGTTTGGGTATAGTAGATTCATTGTCAACTAGCTTTTATCTATCAAAGTCAGATAAAAGGTTTATGCGAAAAGTACCTTTAATTGTCTTAAAAATTACATAAAGATTCATAATTTAGGATCATATTCTCAATTTATATTAAATCTCCTAAATATGCCTTTTTTTATGGTTTAATAATTAAAAAGGAGTGTGTTGTGAATGAAAACTTTTTTTCTAATTGCGTTCTTTTTGATTGTCATGGCGTTTCCTTTAGAATCGCATGCTGAACAGTCCCTTCTACAAAAAGAGGACCGCGGTGAAAGTGTTGTGGAATTGCAAGGGAAATTAATTTCGATGCAGTATTTACATACGAATACGACTGGTTACTATGGTGACCTGACTGAAGAAGCGGTTCGCCAGCTTCAACGAGATTTCAATCTAACACCAGATGGCATTGCTGGCCCGAATACTCTTTACCGTCTTCAAGAAATTGAGAAGCTTGCGAGAATCGTTAACGGCGAAGCAAGAGGAGAGCCATACGAGGGACAAGTTGCCGTGGCAGCGGTTATTAAAAATCGTCTGTTGTCATCTGAGTTTCCTTCTACGATTGAAGAGGTCATTTATCAACCTAATGCTTTTACAGCAGTCTATGATGGGCAATATGAGTTAACGCCTTCTTCTGATTCCTATAAAGCAGTGAGAGATGCTTGGACAGGCCAAGATCCATCTAAAGGCGCTACTTATTATTACAATCCTGCAATAGCAACCTCCACCTGGATTTTAACGAGGACCCCGAAGTTTACGATTGGGAAACATTTGTTTGCTGAGTGAGTCGGCATACATACTTGCAAGCTAAAAAAGACTAAAATAAGATACAAATCAAACTACTTATTTTTTTCTTCTTATCCACAATCGAAGGGGGAAAGAGTTGCAGCGATAAATTCTTCAATTTCAATTTGCGAGAGCATCTGTCACTACCTCTACCTTTGGTAGATGCTTTTCGCATTGAAGAAGTATTTAGGCTTTTACCTTCTTTGTTTATCCTCCCCCTTTAAACACAAACAGACCCCCCGAAAATTTTTCAAGTAGCGTCTGTTTGGTGAGCAATTTCCCTTTTTAAATTTCAATAATAATAGGAACGATCATTGGTTTTTTCTTCGTATGAGAAAACAAGTATTGTCCTATTGATTTCTTTAACTGTTTCTTTATAACATTCCATTCGTTTCTATCTGCTTCTAATAGTTCATTCACGTTTTTGGTAATAAGCCGATTAACGTCATTTCTGAGTTCGTCGAAATCATTATACGCGAATCCTCGAGAAATAGTGTCCGGTCCAGAAACAAGTTTTCTTTCCGTTTTGCTCATGGTTAACACAATCACAAGCATCCCATCCTCTGAAAGCTGTTTGCGGTCTCGTAGCACCATATCCCCAACATCACCAACACCAACACCGTCTACGAAAGTGTTCCCTGTTGGTACTTTTCTGGTCTGACGGGCAATGTTGTTTTGAATATCCACAACATCACCATTATTGATGATAAACGTATTTTCTTTCGCTACTCCAACTGATTCCGCTAATAAACTATGATGGTGGAGCATTCGATATTCACCGTGAATTGGAATTAAGTATTTCGGTTTCATTAACGTTAGCATTAATTTCAAATCTTCTTGATAGCCATGTCCAGAAACATGCATTCCGGATGTACTTCCCGATCCATAAATCACATGAGCTCCAAGGGCAAATAAATTATCAACGATTCGTGTAACATTTCGTTCATTCCCAGGAATTGGACCTGCTGCAAAGATAATTGTATCCTCAGGTAAAACCTCAACGCCTCGAAAGCTTCCGGTAGACAGGCGAGCGAGCGCAGCCATTGGTTCTCCTTGACTTCCGGTGCATAAAATCGCCACCTTTTCAGGATCCATACTGTTGATTTGATTTTGGTCAATTAACATACCATCGGGAACTTCTAAATAACCACGTTTCATGGCCACCTCTACAACATTCACCATACTTCGCCCAAGCAATGCAAGCTTTCGGTTTGTTTTACGGGCTGCTTCAACGACCTGCTGAAGGCGACTAACATTTGAAGCAAAAGTAGAGAGAAAGACTTTGCGCTTGGCCTTCATGAATGCTGCTTCCACATGTTCACCTACTACTTGCTCTGTTGGGGTAGACCCGGGACGTTCAGCATTGGTACTCTCAGATAATAAAAGCAAGATACCATTCTTGCCGATATCTGCTATTTTGTGAATATCCGAATGCTCGTTATTTGCAGGAGTTAAATCAAACTTAAAGTCACCCGTATGGACGATAATCCCTTCTGGGGTGTGAAAGACAATCCCCAGGCAATCTGGAATGCTATGGGTCACTTTAAAAAAGTTCACTCGTATTTCCCCGAATGATAGCTCTGAGTTCGAGTCAATCTCAACGAGCTTGGTTTCCCTCAGAAGTTTATGTTCTTTTAATTTCAGTTCAATTAAACCTAATGTGAATCGCGTTGCGTAAACGGGAACATTTAATTTTTTGAGAAAAAACGGGATACCTCCAATATGATCTTCATGCCCATGTGTAACGATTACGGCGCTGATTTTATCTTGATTCTCTACTAAGTATGTAATGTCAGGAATAATCAAATCAATGCCTAATAAACTTTCGTCAGGAAACTTATTTCCACAGTCGATAATGATAATATCGTTCGAGTATTCAATTGCATACATATTTTTTCCGATTTCATTCAAGCCACCCAAAGCAAAAATTGATAATACATTCTCTGTTGTGCTCAAATTTATACCCTCCCTCGTTGAATAATATCCATAGTATGTCCTTTTGTTATTGTTTTATAAGAGGGAGACGATTTTATAAATAGAAAATAAAAATACCATTAGATAACTTAATACTTTGTCTAATGAACAAATCGATTCGCCATGTTCTGTTATATTTAGGGCGTTTGTTTACTTCTGTTAACTTTATTGTTAAATCTCTTACTGAAAAGTCCACCTTAATTGAAAGTGGTAAAATAATTTCACTAAAAAGAGAAAGAAATTTATACATAATACGACTTTTTTTGATTTTTATACTAATCGAATGCTTTTACTTACCTCACTTAAGTACAAAATCCTAGTTCTTTTAACTCTTTTTTTATTTTTTTACATTTTCTCATTAAACAAACTACAATAATAGGTTAAAATAACTATGATAATATGTATTTTATATTGCTTTTTATCTATCTAAGATCTAACTTATTTTCGTTAAAACCATTTTAAAAAAAGACAATGGCAAACTTACTGAAAGGTAAGGACGCAAAGCTACAGGGACTAATGGGAAACCGATGTCAGCCAGCTGCCTTCAGAACCTCTTCTGAAAGCGCTGCATACTTTCAGAAAGGAAGACAAAAGTATGGAAAAGTATAATAAAGAATTAAGTGAAGCCTTAAAAAAATTTGAAATCGTTCTTCATAATACTCCGGATGAGCCCAACTCCGTCTATATCTTTAATAATTTCATAAGATATTTCATAAGAGTCAAGCCAGGGAGATTCACCCTACCCGCATCGGAAATTATGGCAATTATTCAACACGAAAAGCCTTTAGTTTTCAGTTTGTTAAGAAAACAAGACAGCCCATATCTTTACTATTTAACTAATATTAATTTAGACTTTAATGAAGCAAAGGAAAAAATAGAAACTCTAAAACAAAAAGTAGAGACCCGTAAATAGAGTAAATCGAAATTTCTAAAATAATCAAAGCTACTTTACTACACCACTCTCGATTATGTATCGAGAGTTTTTTGGTCTTTGGGACGGTACTGATAAATCGGTTATTTTAACGATGATGTTATCAATAGAACCCACCTAAAGGTTCAATCACTAGCCACTAGGGTAATAAGTGAATAATTCACTTTATGCTCGACGGTAAACCCAACTATTCAAATAGAAAAACACAGTAGGTAAGCCCCCAAATTGAATAAATCGTTTAGCCGTTCTCTTTAATTCTTTATGGGCTTGGACTTTTTCATCGGCCAAATAGATGGCGATAAGACCTTTGTTTATAAGTTGGTGAAATTTCCGGTCAGGCAAACTTCGCAGACTTTCTTCCGCGCTTTCTTTTACATGTTTAATTCTTTCAACCATTTTTTCTTCATTCTCATAATAAGAAATAAAGTTTAAATCATCTTCTAACAGATCTTCTTCTTGATCAATAAAATAATCAAGCAAAATATGAAGACCTTGAACCCAAGGGAAATACCCGTTTTTCAACACCTCGACCCGTTCTAGATCTAACGGTCCATTCGCAGCATAGCCTGCAAAACAATAAATTCCTAGTGTAGAACCTGAACAAGCCGAAAACTCATACCAAGTCATAACAGGCAATTCATGCTTGTGTTTGTCATACCAATTTTCTAATAATGCCACCCGCTTATCTTTTTCTACATGTTTATATACCTGCAAATCACAAAAGTATCCCGCTAGTTGATACATCGTAGACTGGGTATCCTTAAAACCAGGAAGTTCTTTAAGGATATTTTGACAGGTGCGAACAAGCGAAGCCAGAAAACCACCATCATCCTGATCGTTCCGGTATTGATAATAATTTATAGGTTCCTCTCCAGGTTTCAAGGCGTGAAGCATTGATTTATGGAGCTCTCGAAAATCTCTTTCTTCTAAAGAAGTGCTCCTATCACACAAGTTATCTAAATAATCACTAATGGTTTGATACGCAACAATAAACCGAATGATTTTCTGGCGATTTCCCCCAGCCAATAAACCATAAACAGCCCCTCCCTCACAATGAAACGCTTTTTCTTTAATACTCGAAAGCGCCTGTTCACGAAGTTCTATATTGGGAATGTGACTCGCCTTTTCCCTCCATTCATTTAAAAAGGAATGGACCTCTGGGAGAATTTCACGATGAATTTTGTATAGCAATGTCCAAGGTGTCGTTGGTACTCTCAAAGCGTGACCTCCTAAAGTTTATACTTGTTATAGTATGTCCTTTAGGAATTAAAATCCTTCACTGATTTTCGGCAACTAAACTTATTATTCACGTTGTTGGATTTAACTGTTGTAAAAAAGACCTTTCTTCGATACGAAATTCCAAAAAATAATTGTTTCAATTTACTCGTCTTTTGAAAACCTGTTTATTTCTAATTGTGGTGCTACTACATCATTTACTTTTTCTACAATGATATCCTTTTCTATTTCGAATTTTGCTATTTCATGGATGTTTTCTGAAGAAGATCCTACATTTATTTTATATATACCTTTTTCAATTATCCATGCTGATTTTTCTTCATCAAATGAAGCAAGGTCTTTTGTAAAAAGATCAAATTTCAATAATTGATGGTGATTTGGTTTTAATTCTTTTGTTTTTTCGAATGCTTTTAGTTCTAGTGCAGGTTTTTCTAGTTTTCCATCAGGTGCTGATAGGTAAACTTCTACAATTTCTCTCCCTGGAACATTCCCCTTATTTTTTACGGTCACATTAATCGTGATTTTATCTTTTCCTTTCTGTACTAACAGGTTTTGATAATTAAATGTTGTATAAGATAATCCATAACCAAACTCATAGGCGGGCTCTACTTGAAAAGTTGAATAGTAACGATACCCTAAATAAATATCTTCTTCATAAATAACAATTGTAGGATTCTCAACCGGAGTACCTGGAAAATTATGGGACGAAGGGACATCATCGTATTTCATAGGGAATGTTGTAGAAAGTTTACCAGATGGATTCACATTACCTGATAATACATCAGCTACTGCATGCCCCGCTTCCTGCCCAGGTTGCCATGCTAAGAGAATTGCATCGACTTTATCTCTCCAGCTAGCTACTTCTATTGGTCCCCCAATGTTAAGAACCACCACGACTTTTTTCCCTTCAGCATGATATTGCTCTGCCACATCTTCAATTATTTCTTGTTCATTATCAGTTAAGAGAAAATCTCCTTTTTCATTCTTTCTGTCTTCAAATTCTCCTGATATTCTGCCAATAACGATAACACCAAGATCAGTTTCTTTTTCAACCAAGGTAATCTCGCTCGCTTTTAGCGGCTTTTCTGGGATGGTAGGGGTAACAAAACCAAAATCAATTCCTAACGGGTCTGGTTTGATTATATATTCTTCCTGTTGTCTTAAAGTTGAAATATATGTCTTATATTTGTTTAAAAGTTCCTGATTTAAGTGAAATCCCATTTCCTCCAAACCTTCTACAATAGAAACTACATATGCAGAGCGTACATTCCCACTTCCTGTACCACCTTTGATTGTTTCAATCTGTGTGTTTCCGAACAATCCGATTTTTGCATTTTTATTTAATGGCAAAGATTTCTCCTTATTTTTTAAAAGCACCATTCCTTCCGCAGCTGCTTGTCGTGCTATTTGTGCGTGTGCTTTTAGATTGGGATTATTAGAATGGTGATAGCCTTTGAAACTCGGTGTCTTTATTGCACTCCTAAGAATATGTTGAATATTCCGGTCAAGAATCGCTTCATCAAGCGTTCCATTTTTTACAGCATTTATAATTTGAATACTAATTTCTTTTTCTCCTGGCATAATAAGATCGTTTCCAGCTCTCATCTGTGCAACGGGATCAAAACCAGCAAACCAATCCGTCATCACAACCCCCTCAAAATTCCAGTCTTCTCTTAATATTGATGTCAACAATTCACTGTTTTGAGAAGAAGGAATCCCATTAAGCAGATTATATGCACTCATCATTGACCAGGGGTTGGCTTCTTTTACAGCTATTTCAAAGCCTTTTAGATACAATTCTCTTAAGGCTCTTTGTGATACGATTGTATCAATCTCACTCCTGTTTGTTTCCTGGTTATTAGCAACAAAATGCTTAACTGTTGCTCCAACCTTGTTAAATTGGACACCTTTTACATAGGAAGCACCCATTTTTCCTGTTAGTAAAGGATCTTCAGAAAAATATTCAAAGTTTCTTCCACCCAATGGATTACGATGAAGATTCAATGCTGGAGCTAATAAAATGTCTAGACCATATTCTTTAACTTCATTGCCTAAGGCTACTCCAACAACTTCAACCATTTTCTTATCCCATGTTGAGGCCAATGCAGTCTCTATCGGAAAAGCCGTTGTATAATATGTGTTTGAATCTTCTTCTCTAATTGGACTAATTCTTAATCCAGCTGGGCCATCGGCAAACAATAATATTGGAATTCCTAACCTAGGGATTGCATGTGTCACGCCCACTGCACCCGCTACTTCTGCTGTTGGGTTTCCAAACATTCCAGGCATACCTCTACCAACAACCAAATTTGCCTTTTCTTCTAAAGTCATTGCTTTTATTACCTCATCAATTGACGCGACATCTACTAATTTAGGATCTGTGTGTTGATTAGACTCTTTTTGCCAGAAGGAACTATTTGCTGCAAATGCAAATTGATTACTAAAAAGTCCACAGAATAGTATGAGACCAGTAATAATGATTAATATTAGGAGCTTTCTTCTCTTTATTTTTGTCATTCTTGTTAGCATGATTTGCTCCCATCATTTTCAAAATTGAAATCCTAACTTATAGAAAGGAAATACTATAACTAAGCTTAATATGGCACCAGTCGTATAAAATTATCAATTCGAAATTATTCTCCCAAAAAGTGATTTTCAATAATAAGGTTTTTTTATTCTGTAAATAAAAAAATGAGGTTATGTCATAAGGCGATTTTAACCTTTTGACATAACCCTTTATACAGCCTATTTTCATTTATCCTTAACCTATCTTTATACAAACTTACACAACTTTACGCTCCCAGTGTCGATGATGAGAAATCGCCTCGATGAACCTCTCAGCGAATTCCTTTATTTTCCCCCCATAAACAACACCCGGACTATTTTCGATATTGTCTATATTTAGCAGCACTTTCCCCTCTTGAGTAGTACCAATTGGCTTATAATGGGAAAATGCTTCCTGAATAAAGTAGGTAGCTTGCTTGTAAAAAGCATTGTTCTCCTTACATGTGCCAACAACATAAACCGCATCAAACAAAACTGAGTCTGCTGTTAAAAAGGTATGATCGACTTCTAACACTACTCCATCCATGCCTTTTACCGCTCCTAGTTTCTCACTTACAATCTCAGGCTGAATCCCTACTTCTTTTAAAGCATCTAAAACAGGTTTGACCTCTGTTCCATTAAAGCCACTGCTAATGACCACTGCAACTTTACGAGTAGCAGGCTTTCTCTTCGTATTTTCCTGACTTAAAGCGGGTGAAGATTTTGTAACCCCACTGTCTTTCCCTTGCGGAGGATTTGCTCCAATTGCTTCTGCAAAACCTGTAGCCAACTCCGTGCTAACATGACCGAACATATCAACCACTTGTTGTTTTATAGATTCACTCTTTACTTTCCCAAGTTCAAAACTGAATGCATTCATGATATGCTCTTTTTCTGCCTTACTCATGCTGTTCCAGAATAAGGTCGCTTGAGAAAAGTGGTCTTCAAAGCTTTGACTTCGTCTCCGTACTTTATGTCCTTCGACTTTCTCTTGGTAATGTTTAAATCCACCTTCTTTTTCACTTGCTGGTTCAGGTGTATTAGCAGCAAGTGAATTTTTATGATAGCTTACCTGGCCTTTATTAATCGTTTGACGACCGTATCCGTCTCGTTGGTTGTTATGGAAGGGACAAACAGGGCGATTAATCGGCAGCTCGTGAAAATTAGGACCACCGAGACGAATTAATTGTGTATCTGTGTATGAAAACAACCGACCTTGTAATAAAGGATCATTGGAAAAGTCAATCCCTGGAACTACATGCCCTGGGTGGAAGGCCACTTGTTCTGTTTCTGCAAAAACGTTGTCAACATTTCGATTCAATGTCATTTTCCCGATAAGTTTTACCGGGATTTCTTCCTCGGGCCAAAGCTTTGTAGGATCAAGGATATCAAAGTCAAAATTAAATTCCTCATCTTCGGCAAGAATTTGTACTCCTAATTCATATTCTGGATAATCACCGTTCTCAATAGCTTCCCATAGGTCACGACGGTGAAAATCTGGATCCTTACCATTGATTTTTTGTGCCTCGTCCCATACGACCGAATGAGTTCCAAGTACAGGCTTCCAATGGAATTTAACAAAATGGGCCTTACCTTCCTCATTAACAAAACGAAAAGTGTGGACTCCAAATCCTTCCATCATCCGAAAGCTTCTCGGTATCGCCCGGTCTGACATCGCCCACATGACCATATGGGCCGATTCTTGATTATTCGCGATGAAATCCCAAAAAGTATCATGTGCGGATGCTGCTTGGGGCATTTCATTATGTGGCTCTGGTTTTAAAGCATGGACCAAATCAGGAAATTTAATGGCATCTTGAATAAAAAATACTGGGATATTATTACCGACTAAATCATAGTTTCCTTCTTCTGTATAAAATTTCGTAGAAAATCCACGAGCATCCCTTGCCAACTCTCCAGATCCCCGTGAACCAGCGACGGTAGAAAAACGAACAAATACCGGTGTTTTTTTGGAAGGATCCTGCAGAAACCTCGCTTTCGTATATTTCTTCATCGAATCATATACTTGAAACTCCCCATGAGCGGCAAAACCACGGGCATGCACAATTCGTTCAGGAATACGCTCATGATCAAAATGAGTCATTTTCTCTCGGAAATGAAAATCTTCCATCAACGTTGGCCCACGTTCGCCAGCCTTTAAAGAAAACTCGTCCTCAGACACTTTTAAACCTTGATTGGTCGTTAGTTTCTTTCCCTGATCGTTAATTGTATAACTCTCCAACTGTTCCTTTTTGCTATTACTTTCTTTGCCTTTGTGTTCATCTCTCATTCACTTGCTTCCTCCCTTTGGAAAATAAGTAATATATTAATCTGGTATAATTAGTTACTTCCCGAATGAATGTGAGAACAAACCTAGTTTATATTAACTTTTTGATAACCAACTTTTGTACCTGGAAATTGACTTTTTTAGTATCACATCAACCATAGAGTCAACGAACCAGTAACCTCGGCCTTAACTATCCTATACTAATTGGTTAATAGTAAAAAACCTGATGCGGTATTACTTTTACCACAACAGGTTAGCAGATATATTGTGACAGCCTTAAACGGAAGTTACCTTTTTTTGTAATTATGTGCTTAAAAACCTCACAATTAACCTACAATGTTTCCTCTACATCCGTCTGTTCGTTCTCGTTAACAGACTTATTAAAATGTCCTTGATGACTGCCCTTGAATCCTTTTTCACCTAATGGCATGTTAATTCCTAACTCTTCCATTTGTACTTGTGCTTCTTCTTCTGTGATTTCTCCGGCTTTGACCTGCTCTGTGATTTCTGCTAGCTTCGTACGGGTTTCCTCATCCAGCTTGGCGAATCCTCGTCTCTTTCCTAATGAGAAATCAATTCCTAACTCTTCCATTTGTTCACTAGCCTCTTCCTTAGTTAGCTCCCCTGCTTGGATTTGCTCGCGAATATTTTTAAATTGTTCTCGAGTCTCTTCGTCTAATTCTTGTATCCATGACGCTTTTTCAAATGTAGACGTACTCTGTTCTGCCTCTACGTTCGAATCCGTTACCATCATGGATGGAACCGCGACTCCTACCGCTAACAGTGTTACAATTTTTGTAGAAAGTACATTTAACATAAAAATCAACCTCCAAGTTTTATTTGACCTTACAAATCCTATAATAATGCTCAAATGTGTCAGGACAATGTCAGGACAATGCAGGACAAAAAAACTTGGCTACTCAAATATTCTAATTACTACGTTACCCTTATAAACACCATTGTCCTCTTTCTATGGAATCTACTCTAACAGAACCAATGGTTCAGGGATTTATATAATTAGCTGGTTAATTCGATTAAATTAAATATCAGGTTGTATTATTCTATTCTAAAACAATGACAACCTTTCCTTGAATGTGTCCTTCACCAAAATATCGAAGCGCTTCAGCCACTTCACTTAACGGGTAACGTCTATCTATAACAGGAACGACTTTCCCTGATTCGATAAGCTCATTTATAAAGTTTAAATCCTGTTTGTTTGGTTTGTGCATCAGCAAACCCATTTTCTTTCCTTCGGTCATTGAAATCCATGGTCCTATGAATAAAATTTGAAGGATTCGAGACGTTAGACCTCCAATCATGACATAATTGCCTTTAGGATTTAATACACGCTTATAATCGTAAATTGAACGACGCCCGACAACATCAAGAATCAAGTCGTACCGCTTCCCCTTTTTGGTGAAATCTTCTTGGGTGTAATCTATCACATGGTCTGCACCAACCGATCGGATCAATTCCAATTTCCTCTCGCTGTCTACGCCTGTCACCTCAGCCCCGAAGGATTTGGCCATTTGCACCGCAAACGTACCTACCCCACCACCCGCACCGTTAATCAACACCTTTTGTCCTTGCTCAATCTTTCCTTTATCGCGAAGACCCTGCAAGGCGAGCACAGCTGCTTGAGGTATAGCTGCTCCTTGTTCGAATGTCATACTGAAGGATTTATGAGCCAATGCATTTTCAGGAACACATACATACTCGGCAAACCCGCCCCAACTACCGCCAGATATGTCTCCGAAGACTTCATCACCTCGTTGTAAAAGTTTTACGTTTCTGCCAACCGCTTCTACCCGCCCTGCTATGTCAGCTCCTAATATCTTGTTTTTCGGTTTTAGAAATCCTCCAAGGCGGACCAAGAACGGGGTACCTCTTAGGAGATCCCAGTCCCATGAATTTATGGATGCCGCATGAATTTTTATCAGCACTTCATCGTCCTTGGGAGTAGGCTTTTCTACTTCTTTTAATTCAAGCACATCGGTAGAACCATATTTGTGATAGACAATTGCCTTCATAGGTATACCTCCAAAGTTATACTTTTTTCTTCTTGCTTATTGACGACCGGAGTAGGTTTTTTCCAACGTTCTAAATTGAAGTTCGTTAGGTGAATCCTTTAACTATATGCCAAGTCGATTAGAACATTCTGGATTAACTATACAGTGATAACTGGGGCTCTAGTTCTGATAACTGTTATTACTTAAACGTTAAGATTACCAGTATATAAACCTTTTTTTCAGAAAGATTACTTTCAAACTCCCTACTGCATATAAGCTTCAACTAACTCATAACTTCTCTCTTTCGTCGGTCTTGCTTGTGAGCTTATACTGCATCTCTAAGGCCTTTATCAAAAAAAAAGGCGTCCATAAAGAGAACTTGTGAGCATCAGTCCGATAATCTATGTTACTTTTTCTCCTCCTTATTCTTTACGTTAGCCAACGTTAAATGAGTAGTGGTATCAGATTTTTGAATAACAGATATGTTTCCATCTGTTTCTAATATAACGGCCCTTACCATTTCCATGGAATCCAGACCATTTGAACGAGCTGCCTGCAGAATTTCTATTTCGACTACTCGCTTTTCTTTCATGGTTTCCCTAAAAAACTGCCCATTATAATAGAGGAGTTCAGGGGTCGACTTTACCATTTTACTTACCTTGCTTGACCTGACTGACAGCCATGCGATAAGATACTGCATTCCAACTAACACCAGAAAAGCAGTCATACCTTCTGCCAATGCGATCTCCTTGCTTAATAGAATCGTTGCTAAAGTAGAACCAAGCGCTATCGTGACAATTAAATCAAACGCATTCATTTTTGAAAGCGTACGTTTTCCAGAGATTCGTAAAACTAAAATTAATCCTATGTAGGCTAAAACACCGACGATTACCGTTCTTCCAATTGTTTCCCAGTCGTTGAAAAACATATGGGCCCCCTTTTTCTACTTGACGTTAATTTTCATGTTCCCTCCTTACTAAGTAAACAAACGAACTCTTTCAAATTTCATTTTCTTTATAAAATTTATTTGTTTGGTAAAAGCTACAAAAGAAATAATTTATGAAGGGGCGTCAGTATGACAGATATTCAAATTTTCGATGAATTGTTTGTAAAGGAAAACCAGTTAATGACTGAAAAATTTCAAATCTGGTTAAAATATTCCCTATTCACTTGGCAGTGGTGGTTTGGTTTCATATTGTTCTTTATTGCTATTATTTTTTGGATGAATTTCAGAAAAAAAGAAAGTACAGACCGATTGTTATATTCTGGTTTTTTTGTTGCGATTTCTGCCTCGGCTCTTGATTTAATTGGTGATTCTCTTGGTTTGTTTCATTATCACTATGAGGTTTTACCTTTCACCTCGAACTATGTTCCATGGAGTATTTGCATATTACCGATAGTAGTAATGGTTTTTTTACAAATAAAACCTAATTTAAATCCGTTTTTAAAAGCTGCTATCTTCTCTACTCTTGGTTCCCTGATAACCTTACCTTTTCTTAGTCTAATTGGAATTTACCACGCCGTGAAATGGAACTATTTTTACTCTTTTATCATTTTAGGTGTCATTTACTTGATTGCTCATTTCTTTGTTCAAAGGAATCATTTTGAACAAATCAATTGAACGCTTCTTTGCACTAATAAAAGCCGCTTTCCAAATCCGGAAAACGGCAATAAATTAAGGTATTTCTATTTCAAACTCTTCATATAGTATTGGTTTTGGGTGCTTATAAGATTTAAGCTGCAACCCATTTATCTCCCTCATTGCAAATTCCTGCTTAAAGCGATTACCTTCAATTCTTTCGGCTAATGGATTTTCCACTAACATTAAATTATGTCCGTTCCCATCCTCTACCCATAAAGAATGGCTTAAAGCATGATTATCAACAATGACATCACTTTGGAAAATCAAAGTAAACGATCATCTTATCCTTTTCATAAGTAATATCTATAATGGAAACCTTCCCGGAACCTCCTAAGTCAAAGACACAGAACAAATGGTAACAAAGTTATTTCCTAAATCAAAGAAAATAAATTCTCCTCTTGAAAAGCTAGATTTTAAGAAAATCTCTTATTTGGGTTGGTACGATATACGCTCAGAGAGAAAGTATCTCATTGTTGATTACAAAGATAAATTAATCGGATTACAGGGAACATTTAATAGTAACGGTAAAGGAATATGTGCATTATGTGGGGGCCATGAAAAAATCGGGTTGTTTATGTCCAAAGTAAAAAGTGGAGTAGAAACCTACACAGATAGAGGAAACTATATTTGCGAAGACAGTCAAAAGTGTAATCACAACCTGATTAAATTAGACAGATTAAATTATTTTATTTCGCATTTTAAAAAAAACTAAGAAACTTTAGAACCTAGTAAACAAGGTGAGTTATACCTTGTTTACTAGTCTTTTTAGCAATAAGTGCCCCGTTGCTGCTTCCTCGAAATACTTTAAAAGATTTGTTTTTGTTTTTTCCAGGCCCTTAAGATGAATTCTCAGTTTTTAGATTATTGTTTTCTGCCAATCAGAAAAATTTAATTATAGTAGTATCCATAACCATATCGGTAATGTAATTAGACTAAGCAACGTACTAATTAACGTACTACTAGAAACTAAATCAGGCTCCGTCTTAAATTGAAGGGAATAAATCGTCGTATTTGCCGCTGTCGGCATCGCAGCCATTACGATCATCAGCTTAGCTAACACCTCGTCAATAGGCAATACTAACGTAATCGCATAAGCAATAACTGGTGAAAGAACAAGCCTAATTGTTAAAGCAATCGAAACCTTTTTCACTGGAATTCTTTTTAAAGAAATAGATGCCAGTTGCATACCTAGTATAATCATTATTGTAGGAACCGTGGCATTCGCAATAAAATCAATCGCCACAAAAATATATTCTGAAATCTCGACATTGGTTATTTGAAACAGTAGACCACCAATAGCCCCATAAATGATTGGCATCTTTAATACAGATTTCAAAGCTTTTTTTATACCTACTTCGCCACTACCTCCTTTTGCTGCATAATATAAACCAACAGTACTCATTAAAAACGTTTGTAAAACCATTAAAACAACTGCATAATCTAGACCTATTGTGCCAAACGCAAACAAGGCAACGGGAGTTCCATAATTCCCGTTGTTCATAAATGCCGACGCTAGAATGGTCCCACACTTCTCAGAATGCGTGTATTTCCCTATACGACCAATAGCTTTGACCCACACTATTAGAATAAAACATAGCACAACCGAATAAAAAAGCATGTATAAATACTTCTCATCCAAGGGTGTTTGATAGAATGTCCTAAAAGATAGAAATGGAGACATTAAGTAAAGAGCCATTACAGAAAGAGCACGTACATCGAACCCTATTTTTTTTTGACCAATATATCCTACTGAAAAAATGATAAAAATCGGTAATAGAATTTGAATAAAAATCACTGAGACCACCACTAAATTTTAATATATTTTTGTTACGCTGATTAAACTTCCAATGAAAACTAGTCCTTGTTAGCTGAAAAAAAAAGACATACTAACATTATAACATCCCTCATCAAGGTAATAATGTAACGACCTATTAGAATTACTAAATAGAGTTAAGGTCCAGTCTCAATATGGACTAGGACCTTCCTAGTTTGCTGTAGCTATTGTATTTACATTTTGGGTTTATCTATTTAATTCTACATTATACTGATAACGATCCGAACGATACTTTGTTTGAGTGAATTCTATTGGTTCATCGTTAATCCCATAGCTCAGACGAGTCATTTCAAGTAAAGCTGTACCAGCGCTCACCCCTAACAAATCCGCTTCGTAAGGTGTTGCATTTACCGCTGATATCGTTTCACTTGCTTTTTTTAAGTAAATCCCATTGTCTTCTAGAACTTGATAGAACTTGGCTCCATTTAAATCATGTTTAATTAAAATGTTACCTATTTCCTCAGGCCAACTTGTTTTTTCAAAGGCAATAGGCTCATCATTTGCAAAACGAATTCGGTGAATAAGTAATATCGGTTTATTGTCTGGGATATGGAGCTTTCTCTTTTCGGTAAACAAATCATCTCTAAATTCCGATCTTAATAATTTAGATTTAGGCAAATATCCTTTTTCCATAATTTCTTCAGCAAAACCCGTTAATCTACCTAAGGTTCCTGTGAGCTTCAAGGATTTTACAATCGTGCCTTTCCCTTGTCTTTTTTCTAGAAGCCCCTCATTAACAAGGGTTGTTATAGCCTGCCGCAAAGTTGTACGACTAACGTCAAATTCCTTCATAAGCTCAATCTCAGTAGGAATCAAATCCCCTGTTTTCCAATGCTTATCAGTAATTCTTGCTACCAAAATATCTTTAATTTGATGGTAGAGTGGAATTGGGCTATTATAATCCAGTTGAGAATTTTCCATTATCAATCTCCTTCCTATTAAAGAGGGGGGAAACGACTGTAACCCTTCACCTACCAAAGGTTGAAGCCAATTATAATAACTATCAAAATTATAAAATCGTCTAGGAAATCTACGCTCCCCACCTTCAGCAACTTCGCTTAAAGACACAGTGGTTAATTTATAATTATATCCTGTACCTTCTATACGAATAATTGATATCATTATACCTGATTCGTCTTTGGCTACAAGTGCGGCAGCCATCTTCCAACTTCATATGCTTCTTTATAATCTTGCATTGAGGTATAAGCTTGAGAGCATCTCTGATGCATGCCTAAGAGCTCGCTTCTACTTTTTAGGCCTAATTCAGTTTGAACTAATTCCACAAGTTGAGATGAAACGCCCCCTAAAACATTACCATTCAATTCCCCAATGCTAATAGGGAACCTCCATTTAAACCGGTTCCTTCACTAATAACAATTGTAGCATATCCATTCTCCTGAACAACCCCACTTATATTTTTAAGGAATTCCTCCACATTTAATTGATTTTCTGGTAAATAAATTTTATGTGGGCCATCATTATCATTTTCTCTCAATAAACCACTCGGGGCAGCTAACCAACCAACGTTCCTACCCATTGTTTCAATGATTCTTACTTGTTCAAAACTCTGCATTGCTTCTAAGTCTTTACTTATATCTCTAACAGCGTGTGCTATATAACGCGCCGCACTCCCAAATCCTGGGGCATGGTCTGTTTTGGCTATATCATTATCTACGGTCTTAGGGATTCCTATTACTTGCAGCTGATATCCTTGGTGCTGTGCTGCTTTTTTAATTTTATTTAGTGTCCACATGGTTCAATTCCCACCGGAGAATACTAAGGTATGAATCTCATGTTTTTTTAAATTTTTAATGATGGTATGGAAATCATTTTTCTCTAATTGATATTTACCTGAACCGAGGTAAGCTCCAGGAATACGTTTATATTCTTTTGCTTTTAATGCTAATTTACCTTCTAGCAAGAACAAATTGCTTTCAACAAGCCCTTGAAAGCCACTAATCACTCCATAAACTTTTGAATCCTCTATTGTATTAAGAAAACCGACCAAGCTTGCATTTAAAACCGACGTAGGCCCACCAGCCTGACCAATCGCTATATTCTTCAAGTTCCCTCTTTCATTCATAACTCCCCTTGAAATTACGCTTCCTAAGCCCCCCAGGGAAAGGTTATGGTATACATAATAACGTTATAACCTTTTGTCCATTATAATATTAACCTTTCACCGAACCTGCAGTCATCCCCGCGATAAAATATCTTTGTAGGAATAGGTACGTAAGAACCATAGGTGCTGACGCAATCATCACCCCTGTAAATAGCATTGGATAATTGGTTAAATATTCTCCCTGAAACTCAAGTAGGGCAAGGGGTAGAGTTTTTTTATCATCGTTCGTAATAAAAAGAAGGGGGTACAACAAATCATTCCAGTGCATAACGAATAAAAAAATCGCTGTCGCTGAGATAGAAGGCAGAGATAGAGGGATAGCCATCTTTCTATAAATTAACCAGTTGTTTGCTCCATCTATAGTACATGCTTCAAAAAGTTCTTTTGGTAAAGTCTTCATAAACCCTGTTAAGATAAATACTGCAACTGGTAAGGTTACAGAGATATTAACGATCATTAATCCTACTAAACTATTTGTTAAACCAAGATTATAAACTAGGTTATAGAGTGGAATCATATTTACTTGAGCTGGTACCATCATCCCTAGTGCAAAAAATGAGAAAGTTAGACCACCAAACCATCCTCCCATTCGAGTGATAGCAAATGCAACTAGACTCGCAAAAAATATTGTAGCAAAAACTGAGACTACAGTAACCATCAAACTATTTGAAAAGTACGTTGCCATATTCTGATTTTCAAAAAGAGAGAAATAGTTTCCGAAATCAAAGGAGTTTGGCAATCCCAATGGACTTTCGTACATTTGAGCCGTTGTCTTGAAGGTCGTTAGAAAAATCATAGTTACAGGAACTAGAATGAGCAACGCAAAAACAGCTAACAAGATATATTTTATCGGGTTTGACTTCATAATGACATTCTCCTTACTTAGTAGTTTACACGATTAGCTCGTAGTATCCTAAATTGCATAATAGTAATAATCGCGATAATCACCATAAAGATGACGGATTGGGCTGATGCATAACCGAATTCAAACTTTCTAAAAGCCGTATTATAAATCAAAGTCGCTAAAATTTCGGTGGAATAATTGGGTCCCCCTCTTGTCATGGCAAAAATAAGGTCAAACGCTTTAAACGATTGAATCGTCGTATAGGCCACAACAATTGTTGCAGCGGGAGCAACTAATGGCCAAGTGATTTTCCTGAAAACTTGCCAACGATTAGCTCCTTCCACTTCGGCCACTTCATATAAATCTTTCGGGATGGCCTGTAATCCGGCAACAAATATAATCAACATTTGACCTGTGTGAAACCAGACCTGAACAATGGCTATGGAGTAAATCGCAATATCTGCATTCCCAAGCCAATTTTGGGATAAAGAGGCTAAGTTTAATTGAGCCAATACCGTGTTGATAAGTCCTAATGAAGGGTCATACATATAGGACCATATAAAGGCTACAGAGACAGAAGATAAAATAGTTGGGAAAAAGTAAATTGCTCTTAATAAGACATTTGCTTTTGTATTTTTCACTAAAAACAATGCGAAAATCAATGAAAATAACGTCTGAAAAATAACAACAAACAACATAAATTTCATATTATTACCTAATGATTTTTGAAAAATATAATCATTTGTAAAAATTTTTGTATAGTTTTCTAACCCTACAAAATTAAAAGCAGGTGTTAATCCATCCCAGTCAGTGAATGAGTAAAATATTGCACTTAATGTTGGGAAAATAAAAAATATTGAGTAAAGAACAAAGCCAGGTATTAAAAATAGGACTATCATCTTACTCTGTTTCATGCCTTCCTCCAATCTTAGATTGAAGAGGGAGATAGTGCTCCCTCTTTAACTATTAATTAGTGTTTTGATCTACAATCTTTTGGGCTTCTTCTGCAGCCTTTTCAACTTCAACTCCCCCAATAACTGCTTGAATAGAGCCAGTAACAGAATTCATGATATCAGGGTTTGAAAATAAATAACGCGGTTGAAATCTTGTGTTTTTCTCCATCCAAACGGCTGTGTTCATTAATTCCTCGGATGTGTATTCTACATCATTTACAGTTAAATGCTGTCCCGTTTCATTCGCATAAAATGATGCATTTTCTGCGTTGCTAAGAAATTCAATAAAGGTCTTTGCTTCCGCTTGATTGCTAGAATTTGCATTTACACCTAGCATAAATGTAGTTGTATGAATCCCTTCAAATACGGCTTCCGATGCAGAAACTGTAATTGGTGCTAGTAAATTTAACTTAAGATTCGGATTTTGTTCCTTAATACTCGCCATAGCATATGAACCAGTTGCAAGCATTGCCGCCTTTTCTTGGGCCATTAGTGCAATTGCCCCATCATGACTAGTGCCAAGTGAATCCGCTTGTAAGTACCCTCTATCATTCAATTCTTTGAATTGTTCTAGAGTCTTCATCCACCACTCATCTGTCAATTTAGCTTCACCATTTTCAACCTGTGCGACAATCTCTTCATCTGGCGCATTGTTCATCATCATACTATTCATAAACTGACCGGGTCCAATATCCCCTCCAGGGAAGGCGATCGGAATATATCCATTTTCCTTCAACGTTTCACACATCGCCAAGAATCCTTCCCAATCCTCTGGTGGGGTTAACCCTAATTCTTCAAAAATAGCCTCATTATAAACCGGTTGATTGTAAACAAGTTGGAATGGTAATGCAAGTTGTTTTCCTTCATGTTTTCCAGCTTGAATGAGATTTTCATTAAAGTTACCAACAAATGATTCATTCGTTAAATCAGTAAACAATCCAGCACGATTAATTATTTCAAATTGGGAACCAGGGAATGCAGCAAATACATCTCCCGTGTTACCATCTCTTAATAAAGTCTGTGCTGTTGATTGATATTGTTCAGATGGATAAACAGTCATATCAACTTTAATACTAGGATTCTCACTTTCGAATTTGGTAATTAATTCTCTAAAAACCTCGGTATCTTCACCTCTCCAGTGGACGAAGCTAATCTCTTTTTGATCAGTTGATTCACCCGAGACAGAATCTGAACTACCACCAGTCTCGTTTGCAGAAGAACAACCTATAAGTGCTAAAAACATCATCATTACAACTGCAATCGTTCCTATACTATATTTCTTCATAAAATACCCTCCTCATAGTTTGTTTACACGTCAATACAACATTATCTTTATTAATAACATCACTACCTTTAAGTGCGGTTTAAAATATAACCCCCTCCTTTCAATCTTACACTCTACTATTATGTAAGCGGTTACTTTTTATGATATCATCAAATTTTTAGGTTTTCAATTAATTTCAATAAAGAAACTTATTACATTTTTTCTACTAAATGTACAGGTCCTTCTTCTTTAAAACTATTCGTCATATTAATAATTGCCATCTCTGCCATCGCCAGTCGTGTTTTGAACGTCGCACTACCGATATATGGTTTAAAATAACGTTAGGAAGCGTATACGAGTAACATCTACCTTTCTCATATTTTTCTCCTCTACCTACTACTATTTTAAGTCAATCCCTCTATTAGTTAAAAGTTCTTCAACTAGTATGGCATTTCCCTGTTTAAGAGATTCTTCTGCGGCAATTCCCACAACAACAGACCAGAACCCTTCTTCTACTGAAGCGGTTGACGTGCTCGTTCCCTCGATATTGTCAACAAAATATACATGCTCGTAGTAAGTTCCACCACCATGACCACTTTCCTCAATATGGATTGGATAACACGGAGTAGTTATTCTTGAGGGTTTCCCTTCCCCCCTTAAAATCTCTAAATGATTTCTAGGCCGTTTAGTCGGTAGAAAATCTTCATTTTCCGATGCCTTCAAACGTCCCTCATCTCCACATATGACTAGTTCTTCATAAAACAATGGGGAAAACATGCACAAATTGAAATTTGCACGTATTCCATTGTCATACAAAACCGTCACAAATGCATTATCAATAATATCGGACTTCTCACCCTTATATTCAAAATCGGTAAAATTAACAGCCATACTTCCACTCGCGTAAACCTGGACTGGTTTTGCTTGTGCTAATAAATTCATTAAATCAAAATAGTGACAGCACTTTTCTACTAAAGTCCCTCCTGAATACTTCGAAAATTTATTCCACTGGTTTACCTTATCTAAAAATGGTACTCTATGTTCCATAATACTTATAGTTTTAATGGTACCAAGTGATTTCCGTTCAAGTGTTTCATGGATCGCTTCTTCATAAATCGCTTTATAGCGATACTGTAAGCCGATCTGAAAGATAGATGTGTACTCTTTTGACATTCTCACAACTTCGTAGGCATCCTCAAGATTAGTAGTCATCGGTTTCTCCAGCATAATATGTTTGCCGGATTTAATAGCTTCTTTTACAACCTCAATGTGAGTAAAATTCGGAGTGCAAATAATAAGACCATCCACATCAGGATCATTGCATGCCTTTGCTAATGATTCATATTCAACAAGGTTAGTTTCTTGAGAAAGCGTGGCAAATTGTTTTTTTACCTGATTTATACTTTTAGGGTTAGGGTCATATACTCCATGAATAATAGCTCTACCTTCTAACATAGTAACCCTCATATGTTCAATACCCATATTTCCACAGCCAATCAGATTAAAACGATACTTTGCTTGTTCTGAATAAGTTAGATACCGGTCAGTATTAGGCAAATAATCAAATTTGGGATTATTAGAGATGTACTTTGTTTTTAATTCATTCAATTTTATTCTCCTCACCAAGTAAATTTTTAAAATGTCATCATAGCAATATAACTTCACAAAACAACTTGGGTATCTTTATTGTTCAAGTTAACAAAATCCTTAATTAAAAGTAAGCGTTTCCAATCATTTTTATAAATTTTAAAAATTATCAGTGTTTATCTAGACTTGTCACAAATCGTCAGTAAGTATCTGATAATTAAGGGGCCCGGTGATACGGACCCTACTTTTCTAAAGATTAAAGACGACTATTCTTTCTTCTGTCATTTCCTCTATAGCATACTTTGGACCTTCTTTACCGGTTCCACTTTGTTTTACACCACCATAGGGCATTTGGTCTACTCGATAACCTGAAGTGTCATTAATAATTAGACCGCCAACTTCAATTTGATTCGCAGCTTTCATTGCGAAGGTTAGGCTATTAGTAAATAATCCCGCTTGCAATCCGAAATCCGAGTCATTAACTCGATTGATTACTTCTTCTTCATCACTATATACATCAACCGCAACGACTGGACCAAATACTTCTTGTCGACAAACTTTCATATCATCATGCACGTTCGTGAGGATAGTTGGTTTATAAAATACACCCTCTCTCTTTCCACCTGTTTCTACTTTAGCACCTTGAGATACTGCTTCATTCACCCATTGTTCTACTCTAATGGCTTCTTTTTCAGAAATCATCGGCCCTATATTTGTTAACTTACTTTTTGGGTCTCCGACAACAAGAGTGTTTGTTACATCTCTCATTTTCTGAATAAATTCTTCAAATATATCTTTGTGAACATAAACGCGTTGTACTGATATACACACCTGTCCCGCATTGTTAAAACTTTTTTGTGCTGTAAGTGTTGCAGCATGTTCAATGTTTGCATCCTTGTGGACAATGGTTGCTGAATTATTCCCTAGTTCAAGCGCTACTTTTCTCAGTCCAGCTTTTTCCCGAATGATTTTGCCCACACGCGGACTACCTGTGAATGTATACATATTAACATCCTGATTATTTAACAACCATTCCCCAGTGTCCGATCCTTTACCAGTAATAAGATTCAATCTACCCGTTGGCAAGCCTACACCTTCAAATATTTCTGTCAAAATAATCGCAGACATCGATGTTACTTCTGCTGGTTTTAACACAACACTATTCCCTGCTGCAAGCGCCGGACCTACTTTATGACATACTAAGTTCAGAGGAACATTAAATGGTGTAATGGCTGCAATGACACCAACTGGCACGCGTCTTGTAAATGCTTGACGATTTTCAGAACCTGGTGCAGCTTCTACTGGAATACCCTCTCCATGTATCCGTTTTGCTTCTTCTGCTGAAATCTCTAATGTTTGGGCAGCTCTCTCTACTTCACCAATGGCTTCCATTATTGGTTTACCAACCTCTTCAGCGAGAATTTCACCAATTTCTTGTTTACGCTTGAGTAATGTTTCTGATACTTGCTTCAAAACAATGTAACGCTTATATGGAGGAAATGTCGTTTTTAATGATGTCTTTGCGGCTTGAATGGCATCATTTACGTCCTGCTCATTTGCGTACGAAGCTTTGGCTATAGGTTCATTTGTGTATTTATTAAGTACTTCAAATGTGTTAATTTTTTTTCGCCATTCCCCATTAATAAATAAACCAAATGTAGAGATTTTTATATTCATTTTCATTACTAACTCACCCCTTAAGATTATAACGTTACTACCTTTTGATTTTCCAATAATTCATTTGCTCTTCCATTACTGCCGAACACTCTAATTTTTTCTTGAACTTTACTTTTCATTTTCTCTTTTCCAGACCCTAATGTATCTGCAAGGACAAAGTCATCGTTATTAAGTTGAAACGCCTCTTGCACACCTCTTGTAAATGCTTGACGAAGTTCAGTATCAACGTTAATTTTCGCTACGCCCAAAGAAATAGCACGCTTCACTTGTTCATCTGGAACATCTGATCCTCCATGAAGGACAATCGGTCTTCTCACTGCATTAGCGATTTCCTCTAAACGTTCAAAGCGAAGTTTAGGTGTTTCTTGATAAATTCCGTGAGCCGTTCCAATTGACACAGCCAAATAATCAACGTCCGTTCCTTCTACAAAGGTAATTGCCTCTTCTGTTGTGGTAATAAGTGCATCTTTCTCATCGACTGTAATGTCGTCCTCTGTTCCACCTATTTTACCAATCTCTCCTTCACTACCAATCCCTAATGCTCTAGCGACTTCGACTACCTTTTTCGTAATCGCAATATTTTCTTCGAATGATAGGGAAGAACCATCAAACATCACAGATTGAAAACCTACTTGAATGGCTTCCATCGTTTGAGTAAATTGTCGACTATGATCTAGATGAATCGCAATGGGAACGGTACTGGCCTTTGCTAATGAATCAATTAGTACCTTCATTGGCGCTAGTCCTATCGTGTTGATTACCTTTTGACCAACTTGAATCATAATTGGTGATTGCTCTTCTTCGGCTGCTTCAATAATTGCTTGAATGGTTTCAGCGTTATGAGCACTAAATGCCCCAACCCCGTATCCGTTTTGACGAGCATGTTCCAACATTTCTTTTCCATAAATGAATGGCATAATGATTCTCCTTTCAATACGTAATTGCATATTGTCTTATTTTTGTTCCTTTGATTACTTTATATAAATTCATAATGACTATATTATTAAAAATAATTATTACTGACTGAATTGAATCTGTCTTTGATTAAGAAATGGTGGATAGCGTAAGGCACTGCCACCTACAATAGGATTCAACCACTCATAATATTGGTTAGGGTTATCAATGAAATGTTCAGGCATCATTCGTTCTCCTGCTTTAACAACATCTTTTAAGTCCATAGGTTTAAAACGAATCTGATAATCAATTTCTTTTGTTCGTTCGATCGACACCATCACATCACTCTTCTCCTCTTTGACCCAATTTCCTCCTTTAACGCCTACCATGTAAGCTTCATACTGGTCTACTGAGGAAACAACGGAAGAGAAGCTTCTTTGGTTCATCCCTAATAACTCAGAACGGACCATTAAATTTAATTTATTTTTTAAATAATGCTCGATCTCTTTTGAAATCCCACCGAGAATAGAGCGTCCATCTATCACTTCTTTTTGAATTTGAGCTCCTTTATTCCACAGAACACCCTCACTAACAACAACGATTGCATACCCATAACGAGAAACAGCTGTCTCTACAGAGCTAAGAAGTTTGTCATGATGAAGCTCTCGCTCAGGCAAGGCAATAAAATGTGGCCCTTCTTCCTCATACGTTTTATAGAGACCAGAAGCAGCCGCTAACCAACCAGCATTTCTTCCCATCGTTTCTAAAACCCGAACTTGTTCAAAATTTTTCATCGAATGCAAATCCCTACTTAAATCTTTTAGCGTATGTGCTACATATTTTGCAGAGCTTCCAAAACCTGGTGCATGATCAGTACATCCAATATCATTATCAACCGTTTTAGGGAGCCCAATTATCTGCAAATCATAACCTTGTCTGCAAGCTTCAGTTCCTACTTTAAATAAAGCCTCCATTGTGCCATTGCCACCAATAAATACTAGAGCATCAATTCCCTTTTTACGAAGAATGTTTACTGATTCCTGAATTTCTTCTTCTGAGAAAGGGTACCGTCCTGAACCTAAGCATGCCCCCGGTACCTTTTGATGTTGAATAACCCAATTTACTGTATTCTCATTACCTTCTATAAAATCTCCATGAACTAAACCATCATATCCATTTTGTATAAAAGTTAGTGAAAAGTTATCCATTGTTTGCTTTACAAAACCAACTAATGTAGCGTTGATTACTGAGGTAGGCCCGCCCGCTTGCCCTATGGCAATTTTCTTCATATTACAGGCTCCCTTCAATCTTTGAAAATAATTGTTTCGATTCCAAGTTGCCGTCCAAGTTCAATCAACTCCTCGGCTACATCATCGTAAACGATCGCATAATGTGGCTCAAAGCCTTCTTCCATTAATTTATATAATGTCTCACTTACATCTGTTTCTAATTGCACTTCAACCGACGTTCCATTAAAACGTTGTGGCGTATCTAACGCATAACCACGCATGATAAGGAGACGATAACCATCAGACTTTGTATAACCTAATCTGAACAATGTGACACGACCAGGCTTTAGACCAAATTCCATCGTGAAACCTAGCTTTCTATTAGGATGAACTCCCACTTTTGCACCTGTTTCTGGATGAGCTAAAGAGTAAGCACCTGCGCCACAGTGCCAGAATACTGCAGAGTTACTAGCTTCATTTATATGCACCATGTCACCTAGATAAGGAGCACTTCCATTCGAGAATTCTCTCAGGATGAACATCGAAATGGCCCCATGAATATCAGACTCACAGGATGACACTAAGCCGTCTTCTGTGAATTGAGATAATGTCGAACAGGCAGCCGCACCTAGTTCATTAAAGAAGTCAGGCCAACATCTTACTGCAATCGCAGTAATCCCCTCCTTTTCAATGACATCTTTTACATACGTAGAAAACTGTGCAAACTTTTCAACGGTTTCATCCGTTCGATTTAGCCCAATCACTTGCTTTTGTGCACTTTCCATCATCCCCTCCCATTTAGAACGAGGGAGCTTGACACATTCTTCAAAGGCGGTATGCAGATCAAAATACGTCACAGTAGGACCTAGTTGCTTTTGTAATAATTTATCATTGGTATCGGAAAAGAAAAATCCAGGTGGATGCTTTCCTACAACACCAATTTTCAATAACTGTAACTGTCTTGCCACTTGCTGAACAGCTAATTTCACCTTGAAACTTCTTTGAACGTGGCCTTCATCTACATTACCAAATACAAAGGAATACGCGTGTTGTTCAGAACGAAGAACATGACTCGAGCTATTTCCTCCTGTCAAAGAATTTAATCTTAATCTACCACCAACGCTTGGCTCCCTTACAGACCAAACAACAATAGGTGCTTTCACCTTATTGATGACAGAAAGGACAAATTCTCCATCAGCAAAGGTTACACTTTGGTAAATAGTTGTGACAATCGTTTCTGTATCGACATTCTTTAAAAATCCCTCTAACTCATCAGGTGATGTAATAATATTTTCTGGTTCAACAACTTCCTCTACCATACTATTAAGGAATGCGGAACTTTGTTTTCTGTGTTCCTCGGCAGCTTCTAAGTCAAATGTCTTTCTTCCAATAGGTAAATAAAGTACTTTTGTTTTTAGCAACATGGTCACCCCTTTTTATATTATTCTATTATTATTTAAACCATATCATAGATAGTGATGTTTTAAAATACATAGTTACCTTTATGATGTTAGACTTATATTTAAACCTTCAAATAACTTTTTATACATTGACGTTTTTTTATAAAAAACCGGAGGCTGACCAATAGGTGCTTCCACTGTATATGTCCCACCTGAATATTCATGTCCACTCCATAAATGAACCCAATCGTCTTCGGGAAGATAGACTTCCCACTTGTCTTTGCCTTGTTCATAAACGGGTGCAACAAGTACATCCGAACCTAACATATATTGATATTGGATCTCATACGCATGTTTGTCTTGTTCGTATTCCATAAATAATGGTCTCTGAACAGGAATTCCTTCCATTGCATTTACTGACACAAGATTTTTTAGGTAAGGAGCAAGACTTACATATACATTTGTCAGTTTTATAAAATGATTAAATGTTTCTTCATCACCATCAAATTGGAAACAATCATCAGGCCGATTCCCTTCATGGGTTCTCATTACCGGCGTGAAGGCGGCCATTTCAACCCAGCGAAGCAACAACTCTTTTGAGCGTTTATTTCCATGTAAACTTGTGTACCCACCAATATCGCTATGAGAAATCCCGCAACCTATCATTCCAGCGGATAATGCAGCGGGAATAACCGAGGCTAAACCATCATCCAAACTCCAGTCCACACTTTGATCACCTGCCCATAATAGTGGACAGTATGCTTGATTTCCCGTATATCCTGCTCTCATAAAATAGACGATCTCTCCCAATTTACCAGACTCTTTCAAGGCATCATGATTCACTTTTGCCCATATTGCTGGCCAAGCATTATGCATCATTGTAGCAGGTATTCCATTTGATAATTTCACATCAGTTGGTAAATATTCGCCAAAGTCAGCCATCCATCCATCTAATCCAAATTCAATAAGGTTTTCCTTAATTACTGAGACATACCATGTATAAGCATCTTCATTTGTAAAATCAACAACGCCACAATAAAACTCACCAAAATCAACGAGGTAATCACTTCCATCCTCTTTCGTTGCTAAATACTTTTTAGACTTTGCTTCATTATATAAATGACCTTCTTCGGCAACATACGGATTAATGTATCCTAGGAATCTAATCCCTTGTTCCTTCCATTCATGAATTTTCTTATCAAGATTTGGATATTCCTCTGGATTCCACTGCCAGTTCCACATTAACCTTTTTCCAAAGGAAGTAATACGCTTTCCCTGCCAGTCCTGACACCAAACGGCCCCTATTTTCAATCCTTTTTCCAGTGCATAGTCAAGCTTTCTTTGAACAACATCCGTACCTCCTTGAATTCCTAACCAAATACCATTATAAGTCCAGTCCGGAAGCTCAGGCTGTCTACCAAGTCGAGCAGTCAAACGTGTCACTATATCCTTATAAGTAGATCCACTTTCAAACAGAATCGATAAAGGAACCTCCCAAATTTGCAGCTCATGAAAATCTTCTTTACGAAAATCAAAGTCTGCATACGCAGTTGTTTCTACATGACAAAAGTATTTTTTCGTAGAAATAAACGTTGGTTGTGGAAAGTTGGTATTATAATAGTCCCCCCCAGCTTTGTCTTTTACATCAGCCTGCCACGTTGTATAGGTCTTCTTGTTCCTCCCCACTCCTGGTTCAGAAGTCCAAAGTGGAAAGTTCTTACCTCTTAAATTCAAATAAGATAACTGTTCTCCACACCCATAAATTTTCTCTTCTTTCTCTGCAGCGATACGTAACCAGAAACGGTTAACAGACGAATCTTTGAGTTCAAATGATATTCTCATTCCTTCTTTATCTTGCTTGAACTGCAGTGTAAGGACAACCTCATCCTTCTCAAATCTTCTTAAATGAGCTTCAAACCCATCACTATTTTGGGTTAAAGACGCGTAACGTAGAGGCACGCGCTCCTCAATATAATCATTAATATCGAAATTCCCACGATACATGTCGATGGACTCTTTTCCACTACCGACAAAGATAAATGGATTCTCTGAGGTATGTTTAAATAGAAGACTCCCGTTTAGAAATACATCAAATCCGTTCTTGTTTTCAATCATCTTAATAGGATTTATTTCTGTGTTTATCGTCACTTAGCTTTCACCCTTCCTATAAATATCAAACGACTATTTTATTTTTTACATTATGCCCATTTCTTCCATGCCTTTTCTCCATAAACTTTGTATACTTGTTATTCCAACTTCTAATAGCTCTAAAATAGAGGATAGATGATATAATTACAAGTCCGATTATAGATGGGAAAAACCAAGGAGACACAATTCCTCTAGCATAGGCTACACCGATTGGAGAGAATAATAGATACATCCCCACGACAAGACTTAAAAGAATTACAGTTACTGGGATTGCATATTTCCATGGCACCATATTAACCTTTGGGTTAGGTTTAAATTGATACGGTGTTTCAAGTGGCTTAAGTTTACCAACGACAATCATAATCCCTACTTCAATAACAAAAAGAATAGCTGAAATATGGATGAAATTCATTGTGATTTCAATATCAAAAAACTGATTAAGTCCCCATACCAACATATAATAAGTAATCACGTGAAAAAAAATAGCGATTTTTGCACCAATTGCCGGGATCCGTTTAGATAGAATCCCAACGAGAACAATAGCGATAATTGGAATGTTGAAAAAGCCGGTAAATCGACGGATTAAATCCCAAAGACCATCTGGTGCATCCATCAACATTGGCGCTATAAAGAATGAGATTAGAGCAAGAATACTTCCAAAATATTTACTCATGTTAATTAGTTGGCGATCTGTCGCTTCTTTATTAAACCCTGCTTTGTAGATATCAAGAGCAAACATGGTTGAAGCACTATTCAACAATGAATTAAAACTTGAGAATACAGCTCCTAGCAAAACTGCTAGGAAGAAGCCGGACATAAAGGTTGGCAGTATATTAGTGACAATTGTGGGATAGGCTAAATCAACAGGATCCATCGTACTTCCATATAAATGATAGGCAATTACTCCAGGAATCATCATTAAAAATGGGACAGTTAGTTTATAAAATCCTGAGTAAAGGACGCCTTTTTGACCCTCTGCTAAATTCTTAGCGCCCAGTGTTCTTTGAATAACGTATTGGTTTGTCCCCCAATAGAACATATTCATTAATATCATACCTGTAAAAATTGTACCAAAAGGCACCGAGTCTGTACTCGATCCAATCGCATTTAATTTATCCGAATGTTCGATTGTTATCGCTTTCATTCCTTCTAGCATGTTCCCATTCCCTAGAGCAATAAATCCTAGTATCGGTACAATTAAACCAATAATAATTAGACCAATTCCATTCAAGGTATCAGATATAGCAACCGCTTTCAATCCACCGAATATCGCATAAATGGCACCAATAATACCAACAATCCAAATAACTAACCATACCGAATTTTCAAAGGAAATCCCTAGTAATGTTGGAACATCAAATAACCTTAATATCGCAAGGGCCCCAGAGTACAACACTGATGGGATTGTTACTAATACATAACCTAACATAAATAATATAACCGTGTATCTTCTTACCCCTTCATCAAACCGCGTACTCAAAAATTCAGGGAGTGTGGTGAATGCCCCACCCAAGTATCTCGGTAGCAGGATTAATGCACAAATAACAATGGCGAATGCAGCTGTCACTTCCCATGCCATATTTGATAAGTTAGCTCTATATGCTTGCCCATTTAATCCTATTAACTGTTCCGCTGATAGATTCGTAAGTAATAAGGAGCCCGCTATAAAGGTTCCCGTTAATCCCCGTCCTGCTAGAAAGTATCCATCTGAATCATTCGTAGAGTTTTTGGATTTTTGATACGAAACCCAACCTACTAACGCCATAAAGAAAACACAAGATAACAGTGTAAATAACATATATTTTTCCTCCAATATTCACTAAAGAATTTCAGGTCGGATATTTCACCGCAATATTTTCTCCTGTAATCCCTGGATAAGCACCCTGAGACATAAACCTATCATTTTCAGGATGAGAAAGTAACCACTTGTTTCTCATAAACAATAATTCATCGTGTTCTTTTTCTTCTTCTAATAAGGCGGTGTTTGTACCAGCTGGTAAGATAACAACACATTTAAATCCCTTATTGGTCAGTTTACATGGGGCAAGATGTAACGTAGTTTGAAACATCTCAATTGCTGTTCCTTTTGGGAGAAAAAAGCCTTCTAAATGATTAACTGAAAACTTTCCATTCATAATATCATTTACATGCCCAAGCAATAGTACAAAATCGGTAATAGCTATATTAATTTCACTTCCCTTATGATATTCTAATCCATTTAGATTAGAATTCTTTCCATTGCAATAGCCAATTTGAATGCTCATTCCCCCGTAATATGCTTTCTCGACATAGGTTTTTAATGAACCTTCTTCCCAAGACTTAATAGAAGGAACATAAACATTTCCACTTTCAGGGATTCCTGTTTCTTTCATTAATTTTTCTATTTCATTAATAGGAAAGTTCTCAAGCACTTTTCCAAATCTCTTAAATGATTCATCTCCCACATCTGCTAGTGGAAGAGTTGAATTAAGCGTTTTCAATTGTTCAATCATACAAATCCTCCTTTTCAAATAGTACTGCCAATTCGATAAACGTTACTACCTTTATAAACTTCATTATAACCTTTAGAGTATTTATTTCAAGTTCTTTTTACCAATTATTTTTAATTTCTTTTTTCACCAAATTTTCTTTAAAGAAATAAAATTGCAAGGTCTACACATTATTTAAATTATGGTGTTTGTAAATTGTTAAAACTTGTATAATAATAGGAGACTAAATAACGAAAGGACTGAACGATACACAGATACTCAATATTTTTTACTCACCTAAAATACAAATGGGAGGTAAACCTATTGATTACAGACTTATATACTGAAAGATTACATTTAAGAAAAATGACAACCGCTGACTCACTTAGCTTATTTAAAATATGGTCTGACCCTAATGTGACAAAATTTATGAACATAGATGGTTTTTCTAATGAGGACCAAGCAAAAGAAATAATCACTTATCTTGATAAACTCTCTCAAAAGAATAAAGCGATTCGTTACTCTATCGTCGAATTAACATCAAATGAAATTATCGGTTCCTGTGGATACAATGTCTTAGATTTTGAAAATGCTTTAACTGAAATTGGCTATGACCTAGCTAGGGCTTATTGGAGAAAGGGCTATGCAACAGAATCTGTCTCAGCTCTATTAAATTACGCATTAGATTCATTAAACCTTAATAGAGTTGAAGCCAAAGTAGAACCTGAAAACATAAATTCTATTAAAGTCTTACAAAAGCTAAACTTTACTTTCGAGGGCACGTTAAGGCAGTGCGAAAAGTCTAAAGGAAGATTTATTGATCTCAGTGTATATTCTAAATTAAAGATAGATTAACTTTTTCAGCCTATATTTCAGAAATATAGGCTGTTTTTAATTGTAGGAAACTTAAATTAAAGATTTCCTAACTCGACAAATATGTCCCTATTATTTTTTGAATTCTCTCCCTTGTTAACCCATAATTCGTCAAATTGATTTCATCAACAAAGAAGAGCTTAGAATTCTAAGCTCTTCTTTAGCCATATGGTAATGAAGTATCCTATTGCATTGCCCTTCTTACCAGTTGGATATAGAAAAAGCCAACGATGAGGTCGCCTTTATCCTAAATAAGAAAGTGCCTCCATCCAATAAAAGGGGCTGTTTCGATTTGAAACAGCCCCTTTTATTACTAATTAATCTGTTGGTAGTGAGTATTAAATTCCTCAATAACTTTATCTCCACCTTGATTCTTCCAATCCGTAATCGCTTTTTCAAAACCTTCCTCATCAATTTGACCTAGAATATATTTATAGGTTGCATCAACCATTATTAATTTTAATCTTTCGGAGTTTTGTATAAACGTTTCTGAATCTAGTGTGACGGTTGGATTTTTAATGAGGTAATTTTCATTATCTTTGATTAATTCTTCAGCTTTGGCTTTAACTTCATAAGTAAAATATCCTTCATATCTACCACTAGTTTCTGGTTCACCAATCTCCAGCGATAAATATGGTCTTACTTCTGTGTCAATCTTCTTTTGATTATCTGCATTTGGTAATGCGCGTCCATCCTTAACAGTATAATGTTCTCCTTCAACTCCCCAAACTAGAAGGTTTGCGACCTCTGGAGTCATTAACTGGTCATAGAAACCTAATATCTTTCTCAAATCATCTTCCGTTTCAATTTCGGATTTAGGGAACAATAAAATACCATTAAATCCTGGAATCGACCACACCCCAAATTCACCTTGTGGTCCTTCTACATAATTCTGAACGTCTAATTCTAAATCAGGATTAAGAGTAATTGCATCATTGTATAGACCTTCTACATCTGCCATTGAACCAACATAGACACCTGCAGTTCCATTTTTAAACAAGGCTTGTTGATCGGTTTTACTTGTTACAGGGAAATCTTGGTTTATATAACCATTGCTATGGACCTCTCTTAAGAAGTTCAATGTGTCCATGTAAGCAGGAAACATGAATTCAGGTAAAAGCTGACCGTCTTTTTCTCCCCACTCATTAGGTGTACCGTACCAAGAGGCAACGGTTTTAAATGCACCATAAATCAAATCACTACGATCCGTTAAACCAATCGTATCATTTGTACCACTCCCATTAGGATCATCTTCAGAGAAAGCTCTTAACATCTCATAGAATTCATCTGTATTTGTTGGAGCAGAAAGTCCTAGTTTGTCAGCCCAGTCTTTTCGATAAATCATACCTTGGCGAGATAGTGGCCTTCCTTGATATAAAGAATAAAGCTTTCCATCAACCATTGTGTTAGCTAAAATTTCCTCTTTTAACTTACTTAAGTTTTCAAATTCATCTAAGTAGGGTCCAACTTCCCAAAACTGGTCTGCACGAATAGCATCTTTAAATTTCACAAATGAATTAAAGTTCATTGCTACAACTTGAGGGAGTGACCCTGTTGCAAATGCTGTACTTAGTCTCTCATCATAGTTATTGTCTGGAACCCATTGAATATCTAATTTCGTATTTGTTGCGTCTTCCAACAATTTAAGTAATTTTTCATTAGGTGTTTCTGGCGTATGAAGTTTCGCCATAATCGAAATTGTATATGGCTCTTCTTGCTGACCATTTTTATTTTCATTTGCGTTTTCTTCTATACTATTTGAAACATTTTTATTTCCATTACAAGCAACCAACACAATAAATATAAGAGAAAGAGTAACTATAAAATTTAAAAACTTTTTTGTTCTAAACATATTATTAACCTCCTAATTTTTGTTTACAATCTTAAGGTAAGTCAACTCTTCAAATACTAGGGAACAATTCTTAACGCAACCACTTTTTTTAAAACGCTTACATTTTGTAGTAATACTTCATTCCATCTTATATGATGTCGCCTCTCATCCCTCCTTATAAACATTCCCTCCTCCAGTAAGTTTTTCCTGCAAGTTTTTTGTTTGTTTATTTATTTGTCTTACAAATGTAATTATAGTTTAGAATTTCTCGCACAGTCTATAATCAATAGCTCACATATGCATTAATTATCCCTTTATAAAGAGCTTATTTTCCGAAAAACAACATATTGATTATCCACTTTATACAATCTAAAAAACAAAAATTCATTTAGGCTAAAAATCGATTATTCAACGGTAAAAAAGAACTTTTTGATGAGAATTATAGACTCAATAAAAGAGAATATTTCAAACCATAAAGGGATATGGCAATACTCGGTACGCTAAATTACTAAGGGTGTGTGTCATAAGGTTAGAAACCAACCTTATGACACACACCCACTAACCTGATTTTTTATAGACTTAAAATCTTCTCCCTTACGAAATTAAGATGTCGATACATTTGCTTGAATGATTCTTCTGGATCACGTTTTAATAATGCCTCATAAATCGCTAGGTGATGCTCAACAGTAAGATTTTTTTCTCTAATTTCAATAAGACTATCTGTTTTGCTGTGAGTGAGCAGTAGCGATACAATCATTCCCTCTACTATTGGATTGTTTGCACTTAATGCAATAATTAGATGAAACTCCTTATCAAAAGCACCATAATTATTGTCAGGACAATTTATTATTTCATCTATAGATTCTTTTAGCTCTTTAAGCTGTCCATCGGTAATTTTTTCAGCAGCCATTGTAACTAAACCTAACTCTAAAGCCATTCGCGCTTCGATAATAGCTGGAAGATTCTCAGAAGATAACGCTATCATAACGGAGAATGGTTTGCTACCTACTTTATTGTTTATATACGTGCCATCCCTTGTTTTTCGAGTAATTATTTCCATGGTTTCAAGTGAACTTAAAGCTTCTCTTAAAACTGGACGACTAACACCTAACTTCTCCATTAGTTCCATTTCAGGTGGTAATTTATCTCCTGGTTTTAGTTGTCCGCTAACGAGGAGGTGAACAATTCGCTCAACTACTTGTTTAGATAATGTATTCCGACTGAGCGATTTGAGAAAAATATCCTTTGAGTCATTCATTTAACTTCTCCTTTAATATTTGACATCATCTATACAATAGTAAGACAATTATTTATTATTACATTATTATAACACAATGCAACTCTAACCTTCGATAAAATGGAACCAAACAATCTCCATAAGTTATGAATTTGTAGCAACCAATATAAATAGCGTGGTCACTGCAACCACGCTATTTATATTATTATTTGATGATAATGTTTGATAATATGCTTCTGGTTTCAGTTAAAAATGCAGCTTTTTTCAAAGCTTCTACATAAAATTACAAGCCTTTGAAACAATTACGTAATAGGCGAAGGGTTAAATAAGCTTAAGTCATTGTGTAATCCCCAATGCTCAGCCCATGTTTGTTTTCGACCACTCGCGATATCTATAATAAAATGGAATAATTGCCATCCGACCTCTTCAATTGTTGCTTCACCCGTGGCAATTGTTCCGGCATTTATATCAATTAAATCCTGCCACTGCTCTAATAATGAAGTACGGGTTGATACTTTAATGACAGGAGCCATTGCTAATCCATATGGCGTTCCTCTCCCAGTCGTGAATACCTGCATATGCATTCCAGAAGCTAACTGTAATGTCCCACAAACAAAATCACTTGCTGGAGTAGCCGCAAAGATTAATCCTTTTTTATTCACTTTTTCACCCGGCGCTAGCACTCCTGAAATAGGACTCTTACCAGATTTTGCGACAGAACCAAGCGATTTCTCAACAATGTTAGCTAAGCCACCTTTTTTATTACCAGGTGTAGGATTTGCACTTCGATCAACCCCTCCATTTTGCAAATAAGTATCATACCATTTCATCTCTCGAATTAGATCCTGACCTACCTTTTCATTAATAGTACGTGGTGTTAATAAATGAACAGCATCACGCACCTCGGTTACTTCTGAGAAAAATACGGTCGCGCCTGCCCTTACTAATAAATCGGTTGCATATCCAACAGCGGGGTTGGCTGTTACTCCAGAAAACGCGTCGCTTCCTCCGCACTGTGTCCCAATAACCAAATCAGCAACAGGACAAGTTACCCGCTGCCTACTATTTAATTTCACTAATTTTTCTTCTGCCATGTTGATAATTGTTTGAATCATTTTTTTAAAACCTTGCTGATCTTGAAGTGAGACGACATTTCCTCCATTCCCCTCTGGTACAATACGTTCAGGTAATAACTTTTCGCAACCTAAACCAACAACCATTACTTCCCCACCGAAATTTGGATGAGTCGCCATACTCTGAATCGTACGAATTGGGATAATAGCTTCAGGTGCATTAATTGCAACTCCACAACCATACGTATGGTTTAGAGCCACTACATCATCTACGTTCGGGTACTTTGGCAGTAGTTCTTTTTTGACCCGTGCTACTGCATAATCTAGAACGCCAGCAACACATTGTACACTTGTAGTAATACCAAGAATATTTCTGATACCAGCACTACCATCCTCATTCCTGTATCCCTCAAAAGTATACCCTTCAAGAGGTGGAAGCATTTCTGGCACCTTACTAGCAATTGATAGATGGTCTAGCTCTGGAGGAATAGGAAGTATTAAAGAATCTTCATTAATCCAACTTCCTTTTTTTATCGATTCAATCGCATATCCAATAACTACTCCGTACCGAATAATTGCCTCATCCTTCGCTAAATCTGTTAATGCTACTTTATGACCTTGAGGCACACGTTCTTGTAAAATTAAGCCGCAAGAAAACTCTGTCCCTTCAGGTAAACCGCCTGAATTTACAATAATCGCAACATTATCTTCAGATTGAACTTTAATGTAAAGAGGAGCTTCCTTCGTATTCTTATTTATAAACATTTGATTTCACCCTTTTTCATTTGAAATTATCCACAGTTTAGAGGTTGTTCCAAAAAGGAAATTCCGCCTTTTCGAACAGAGAGTGAAGCCGCTTACCGGCTATGAGAGGATTACTATAAGCGACAACTTATTTTGTACCTGTGGTGGACCACCAATGGAGGTGTTATTTGAACTCTCTTCTACTTTACTTGCTAATTTTTTATACAACTTTAATTTTTCGGTTTTTTGAACAATTAAATCAATACTTAATATGACTTTTCCACGCGCAGTTGAAGCTGAAGTGAAACACCTAGAACCTACTTTTGATAAAGTGGATGTTTTCGGGTGAAAGGTACTGAAATACATAACGATAGAGAACAACAGAAAGGAAATACGAGAATATGAATTACTGTTTTTTTCCATTACCTATATACCTCCTTTAACTTCTTTAATTTATTTCTAGTAGAGTTTGTTCCAAAAGATTGGTTTCACTATCTAAACAAGAGTGAAACCACTGTCTCGCTTTAAGTTAACTAGGAAAAGCCAATATTAGAAGCTATTATAATGAGTGCTATACTTTCTTTACTATTTAGCAGACACATCATTAAACGCTTGCTTTTCTTCTAATACTGGATTTTCACAGCTTTTTCAGGATGACTAAAAGGGAGGAGTGAGACCCTCCTTCCTTCTAATTTTCATTTTATAAAAACTGTCTTAATGGAAGTGAAAAATTCTTTTGCCGCTTCCCCTTGTTCTCTTGAATGGGAACTTGACTGTTTCATACCACCAAACGGTGCTTGAAGCTCCACACCAGCACTTTCTGAGTTAATTCTCACAAGACCTGCTTCCATTTCGTTAATAAACGATAGCATTTTTTGAATATTTGTTGTAAAAATAGACGCACTTAGACCAAATTGTACATCATTTGCAACTTCTAATCCTTCTTCTAGACTATTAACTTTAATAAGTGAAATTAATGGACCAAAGACTTCTTCTTGGAAAATCGTCATATCTGATGTAACATTCTCAAAGATTGTTGGTTCTACAAAGTATCCATTATCATAACCTTCACCTGTTAATTGTTTTCCACCAGCTAGTAAATTAGCACCTTCTTCTAAACCTTTTTCGATGTAAGAAAGAACTGTATTGAACTGGCTTTCATTTGCGCATGGCCCCATCCAAATACCTTCTATCATTCCACCGCCAATCCTAATTTCTTTTGTTTTTGTTAGTAGTTTTTCTTTGAATGACTCGTAAATTTCGTTTTGAATAATCACACGACTTGTTGCTGTACACTTTTGTCCAGTTGAACGAAATGCACCACTAATCGTTGCTTCAACTGCTAAGTCGAGATTTGCATCTGCCGCCACAATGACCGGGTTTTTCCCACCCATTTCTAGTTGGTATTTCCCACCGCGTGCTAACACACTCTGACCAATTCTTTTTCCAACACCATTTGAACCGGTGAATGTGATTGCATTTACATCCGGATTATCGGTTAGCGCTTGACCAATTACACTACCGGAACCAGTTACCACGTTAACAACCCCAGCTGGAAGTCCAGCTTCGGCAAAACACTCTACAACTTTTAGCGCTGTTATTGCAGTATCTTGTGCTGGTTTTAAAACTACTGTATTCCCATAGATTAGCGCAGGTGCCATTTTCCAAATGGGAATAGCTACTGGAAAGTTCCAAGGAGTAATAACACCTACAACTCCTAAAGGGACACGAGTTGTGAACATTAATGCACTACTGTCTGTAGATGGTATAACATCACCAACTTTACGTAAACCTTCTCCTGCATAATAGCGAAGAATTGCAATTCCCCTAGCAGTCTCACCTTTCGATTCTGGTAATGTTTTACCCATTTCGCGTGTCATACACTCAGCTATCTCATCAATACGACTCTCTAAAATATCTGCAACTTTAAATAAATACGTGCCTCTATCATGTCCAGATAATTTTTTCCATGATTGTTGGGCTGCTTTCGCTGCTACTACAGCTTGATCCAATTCTTCTTTTGTCGACATTTGTACATATCCGACAATATCTTCTTTATTTGCAGGATTAATACTTGCTCCTACTTTGCCGCTAGAGGAAGCAATCCACTCTCCATTAACAAAATTTAAGAATGATTCTTTTTGTGTTTGTACAGTCATGTTTATCCTCCATTTCTAATTTAACAATTTCTTTTCACGAAATGTATCTAGTTAGCTTCTTACTTCTTCTTTAACAATTGGATATTTTTCTAAAGTATTCTTTATAACAGCCTCTAATTGATGATAGTGAGCCTTTTCAAGTTCAATAACCGGTGGACGGACAGTACCCCTGACGTCCATACCCATAATTTCCATTCCTGCTTTTATAAGGGATACCGCATAACCTTTTCTTGCCTGACGTATACGGTTAAGCGGAAGCATAACATCTACATAAATTTGGCGTACAAGCTCCTTATTTCCACCAAGCAATGCATCGTAGTAAATCCTTGATATATGTGGAATGTAATTTGACATTGCAGAAGAATATGAATTAAACCCAATATTTGCGTATGCAGGCATTGTAATTTCAGCAAACGGCATACCATTTAAAAACTCAATTCTATCTCCAAGCGTCTGCGTAAATTCAAGAGCTAATTCCATATTGCCATATCCATCTTTAAGTCCGACAATTTGTGGAAAATTATCTACTAATCTTTGAACTGTTTCTAAGGAGAAGATTGCATTATCTCGTTGGTATATAATCGCATTTAATTCACTTGTTTCAATGACTGCTTTGTAATAGTTATAAAGACCTTTTTGTTCACCTACAATTAAGTAAGGAGGGAGAATTAAGTACCCATCTGCACCTAAATCTTTTGAAAGCTTTACTAATTCTATAGCTGTGGTAATGTTCCCACCTACCCCTGTGTAAATAGGAACTTTGCCATTAACAACTTTCACTGCAGTCTCTACCATAACTTGATATTCGCTTTTGTTAATTGCATGAAATTCTCCAGAACCACAAGCAATAAAAATTGATGACAAACCTTCATCTACTAAAAACTGAATGTTTGCAGCTAATGCGTTTTCATCTAACACTCCATTTTCTTTAAAAGGGGCTGTTGGAAATCCTAAAATACCTGTTGGTGATTTTCGTTCAATAGTCATAATAAATTGCCTACCTTCCATATGATTATTTAGATTTATGAGATTGTTCAACAAGCTACTGACTGAAGATTCTTGAGAGGAAGATAAAGAAATTTATAATTATTGCAGCTAGTGTAGAAAACGCTTTATTTTTCAATTTACTAATTTATCTATACCAAGTTTTTACTCTCGCCCTTACATTTCTTTCCTCTTAGAAAATGGTCAACTTCAATCAAATTTACAATTTGTCTTACAATTAGATTACTTTCCAATTGTAAGACAAATTAAATTGAGTGTCAATTCATATTATTAACTTTTTTCTTTATTAATATTTTCTTTATTCTCTTTAAACACTCCTTTCCCCATGCAAATATATAAGTGAATTCTAAGACAGCATTTGGACAGGAGAGATTACAATGAAAAAAGTGGGGAATTGTAATACTCGTTGCAATCATATTTGTAACGAGTGTTTTAGTAGATATACATAAGACAACGTCTGGAATTAAGCCATTAACTGACTATGCTATAAAGGATAATCAAGAAATGTACTATGTAAAAACAGAAAATATAGATTATGAAAAGCTGTGGAATGGTAAATATCGCTATACATTTTCCAGGGTATCAGGAGGACGGTGATCAATAGCGGGTTGTAACCGTCATTGATAGAAGCTGCGTCAAGATGCTTTGCTTATATTATAATTTCTGCAGAGGGTAGTTATGTTGAAGGCTGTGGAGAAGTAGTAGAAGGTGATTACCTAAGGGGATATTATCATAAAGCAATTTAGTCTAAAAAGAACAGGAATTGTCCATAAGAGACAGATTCCTGTTCTTTTATATTCGATGGGTTAACATACCTATTCTAATTTCTTCTGATGGAATTTTTGGTCTACTTCGGTTTCATTTGGAACATATACAAATCCATATCCTGTGGAACTTATTTCTAAAGTTTCTTCATTAATCTTTTTTTTCAAACTTAAATTTAAATCATCTTGACTTTTATCTTTTTCCACCGTTAGACCTCCTGTTCATTTGATTACTCTGTTTAATTATAAATCACCTAGAGTAACGCTATCGTTTATATAATTCCACTTTTATAAGTAGACATACTGAAAAACACTCAAGTTATTTTCTTCTATTTAAAAACAAAGAAATCAAACTCACTACCACCATTATCATTGTAAAGATAGTAACTTCAATAAATGCATTATTTTGTTAATGGTTAATATACTTTTGTTCCATTATCTATTTTTTCAATTTTAATAAAGTCAAACTCAGCTTCGTAGCCTTCTCCTTGTGGACAGCAAGCATAGATACCAGCTTTAATATTATTTGTCTCTTCAATAAGGTGGGTTATTCTTATTTGTCTCCACTATAGACCGTCTAATGAATAATCAACATAGTAATTATCTTCTCTTCTTGTTATCCGATAATAAAGTGAATTTTGCTCTTCTAAAAATTCCTGACTTGACCAATCAGAATAACCTTGATTAGTCACAACAACACCTAACTTACTATGTCCATCAGGTATATATTCAACAGATGTTTTTAACCAACTATTACTTGAAAAACGCACCATTAAACCAGCTTGGTCATATCTATTCACTGGTTCAGAATTCACTTTAGTAGTTAATCTAAAATCTCCGTTTACTTCATAATACAAAAAATGTCCATTATCTACTTGAAAACCATAATGTGTTATTTGCCAAAAATCTGTTTGTTTTTTGTTTTAATAATTAATTTTGAGGTTTCGCAATAAGATTCCACTCATTAGGTGGGAAAAGCCATTTTAAGTTTTTTTCTAGTTTTGTTTTGTGGAACTCCTCTTTTAGTATGATCATATCGCCCATAACGATTACCACCTTACTTCTTATTTATTCTTCCAATAATCTTGTATCAGAATGTTTACAATTTTATGATAAAATAGTTACTTAATTTTTTATAAAGATATTGGATAAATTATTGATAAGTACACAGTCTAGGATTCAGGAGGTGAAGAAAATTGTCAAATCAGAATCGTAATAATAATAATCAACAAAACCAACAGAACCAACAGAACCAGCAACAACAAAATCAACGAAATCAACAAAATGCAACCCAAACTGTTGCAAACACAATTAATAATGGAACTGATGTGGTTTTTGATGCTGTCCAAAATACTCTTCAAGCAACTGAAAATATCGCTACGAATGCTGTTAATCAAACTGCTCAAGCCATTAGTAAGACCACAAACTCTATAGGTAATGGCGGCTCTCAAAAACAAAATAATCAACAGCAAAATAATCAACAAAATAATGATCAATAAACGTAGCTCATTTCTAACGTTTTAGTTCTTGAGAAGCCAAAAATTTTTGGCTTCTTTTCAAATAGAAATAAGCCGCCCGGTGGACGGCTTACTAACCTATGGTTGAATCACACCTGTACCTGCATATTGCGTAACGATCGATTTCACATCCTGAACTGGAGTAAGGGGATAACTATAAGGTACGGTATAGCTTGTCGTCGATGATGTCGGTTGACTTCCTGTACTGTTAACGTATAAGTTGTTTGATACATTCCAGTATCCAGTTGAACTGCTATACCAGTAGCCTAATGGATTATTTGAATTTTCAAAGAAGTTATTTTCGACAAGAAGTTCAGCTCCCATACGTGCATTAATCCCTGATCCCTCAATATTTTCAAAGTAGTTATTATAAAGGTGGCCTTTTCCATAGCGGAAGCTTGGAACACGTGAGTTTAAATTTTGGAAATGGTTATGGTGGAACGTGATATTTCTGTCAGCATTATCGCTGTCAGATGATCCCATTAACATGGCTTTCCAACCATCATGAACATAGTTCCATGAGAAGGTAATGTTATAGGCACCACGCTTCACATCAAATAAACCATCATAATAATCTTTATGCACATCTAAACTAGCATAAAGTTCATTATGATCCACCCAAATATTACTTGAAGGCCCTTCAATATTGATTGCACCTTTATCACCAGTGTTTACTTCATGAATGGTAAGGTTGCGTATAATTATATTATCTGCTCTCCAAATTTTAATACCAATACCATCAAATTCCCCATTGGTTCCCACTCCCAAAATGGAAACATCAGATACATCTTTAATGTCTATTTTACTATTTGAAGTATTATTTGGAGTAATCGTACCATCTACATAGATAGTTAATGGTGTATTTTTGTTCTTTGAGGATAATGCCTGTAGGAGTTCATCTCCAGTGTGAACAGTTACAGTATCACCACCCGCGCCTCCAGTCGTTCCACCATTAAAGGTAGCAAAACCTTTCATGCTAAAGTCTGGCGAACTAGCATGGACCGGTTGTAAGGACAAACCTACAAAAAAAGTTAACATTAAACTACACACAACCATTTTTAACCAACTTGCTTTCATCATCTACTCACGTCCTTTTTTTGAATTCGAATTCAATGGGCCTAGTAATTCTAGATGAATTAAACTGTAAACAGGTGCAAAATAAATATAGCAGACCACTTTCTTCACAAACAAAAAAAACTGTCTAAATTGGGAGAAATAAGACTCCCGATTTTTTTATCTATTAAGCTTAGTCTGGACCACGTTAATAGTATTAAAAAGGTGATTTTTTAATAAATCTTCAGTGGTTCATTGTAGTCCCTAAAAAGATAAATATGTGCAAAGGCAAAAGTGACATAAAAACCTCTTTCGTTCCTTGATTCATGAGCTCATCACACTTTTTTCAGAATCTAAAACTTAAACCTCAAATCTTTCTAACCATTCTATATTAAGCTTTATTCTTCCCTTCTCTTACAAATTTCTAAGGTTACTTTCTTAATTAAAACCTGTGATGCTTTCCTTTTTTTCTATAAAAAAATTTATTGACAGCAAATTAAGTTAGTTTTATAGTAGGAACATGAGTGATATTGATAATTATTATCAATTATATGGTAAGAAATGGAGGTTGTAAAATGTTTCGCCTTTATACGGATGATTTAAACATTGGCTACGGTGAACATCTCATTGTAAAAAAACTCAGTGTTGAGATTCCTGATAAAAAAATAACGACCATTATTGGACCGAATGGCTGTGGTAAATCTACCTTACTGAAAGCAATTACTCGAATCATTCCCTACCAATCCGGTAAAGTCATTATAGACGGTGAAAGTATTTTGAAAGAAAATACGAAAGTGCTTGCTAAAAAAATGGCGATTCTACCGCAATCACCAGAAAGTGCGAGTGGATTAACTGTCGGCGAGCTCGTATCTTATGGTCGATTCCCTTATCAGAAAGGGTTGGGACGTTTAACAAAAAGAGATTACGAAGTGATAGATTGGGCACTTGAAGTAACAGGAACGCTTGACTTTAAGTATCGACCCGTTGATGCCCTATCAGGAGGTCAACGTCAACGAGTGTGGATTGCTATGGCACTTGCTCAAGAAACAGAAATCATTTTTCTTGACGAACCCACTACCTACCTTGATATGGCTCATCAATTAGAAGTACTTGAACTGTTGCAGAAATTGAATGAGGAACAAGGACGAACAATTGTTATGGTCCTTCATGATTTAAATCAAGCTGCCAGGTTTGCTGACTATATCATCGCTCTAAAGGATGGTGAAATAATCAAGGCTGGTACTTGTATAGAAGTAATTAAGCAAGATGTGTTAAAGAAGGTTTTTCATATTGACGCTGTCATTGGAAATGACCCTCGAACAAATAAACCAATGTGTATAACTTACAATTTACTAAAAGGAGATTCTACAAATGAAGAAAAGATTAGTCCCATTTATTCTGCTCTTAGTGTTAATTATTAGTGCTTGCAACAATGAGTCATCTGCAAATTCAAACAATGAAGATACCAAGGAAGACGAAAAACCAGAATTTATTACATATGAATCCGAAAATGGCCCAATTGAGGTTCCTAGTGATCCACAACGTGTGGTTGTATTAGCAGCCTTTAATGCGGGTAGTGTTATGGCACTTGATGTGAATATTGTTGGGGTTGATTCATGGGCAAAAATGAATCCACGTTACGAGCCCTATTTAAAAAATGCTGAAGAAGTAACCGACGAAAGCTTAGAAAAAATTATAGAACTAGAACCAGACTTAATTATTGCCTCCCCTTCTAATAACAACCTTGAGAAATTAGGAGAGATTGCTCCCACTATCACGTATACTTATGGAGCCGTTGATTATTTAACGCAGCATTTAGAAATTGGTAAGCTTCTAAATAAAGAGGCAGAAGCGCAAAATTGGATTGATGATTTCAAAGAACGTGCTCATCAAGCAGGCGTTGAGGTTAAAGCAAAAATTGGTGAAGATGCTACAGTTTCTGTTATTGAAAACTTCGATAAGCAGCTATATGTTTTTGGCGATAACTGGGGCCGTGGGACAGAGATTCTTTATCAAGAAATGAAATTAGCTATGCCTGAAAAAGTAAAAGAAATGGCATTAAACGAAGGTTATTATGCATTATCCGTTGAAGTACTTCCTGAGTATGCCGGTGACTATATTATTTTGAGTTCTGATGGGGCAGATATTTCGTTCCAAGAAACGGAAACGTACAACAATATCCCAGCAGTTAAAAATAATCGTGTGTTTACTGCAAATGCAGCAGAATTTTATTTTAATGACCCGATTACCTTAGATTATCAATTAGAATTCTTTACAGACAGCTTTCTTGGTAACTAACCTGCTTGGAGGAGTTCTTCTATGAAGAATTTCTCCTCTTATTATTTTAAAAGAAAAGAAGAGAATCAGATGAAAAATGAAAAACAGCTTACCATTCCATTTATTTTAAAATTTCTGATCGGCCTATTGATTTTTATTGGTATATTTGTTACCGCTATGATATTTGGGGCTGCTAAAACCGGGGTCACTGATATATGGTTAGCCCTAGTAACAAATGAAACTGGCCCTACACTCTCTATGCTCCGAGAGATACGCTTCCCTCGTGCTGTTGCTGCAATCTTTGTAGGGGCTGCATTAGCAGTAGCCGGGGCAATTATGCAAGGGGTAACAAGAAATCCATTAGCTGATCCTGGTTTACTTGGCTTAACTGCTGGATCGAATCTTGCACTAGCCATGACGATAGCTTTTATACCATCAGCTAATTACTTCATTCTGATGGTGGCTTGCTTTATTGGAGCTGCAGTAGGTACGCTGATGGTGATCGGTGTTGGGTTGCTTAAAAAAGGCGGTTTTTCCCCTTTTCGAATTGTATTAGCTGGTGCAGCTGTTACAGCTTTTCTTTCTGCCCTTGCTGAGGGTATTGGTATATATTATAAAATTTCAAAGGAAGTTTCTATGTGGACAGCAGGTGGGATGATCGGCACAACATGGGACCAGCTTCAAGCGATTGTTCCATTTATTTTGATTGGTCTACTTATATCCCTTTTCCTTTCTAAACAGTTAACGATTCTAAGTCTCAGTGAAGAAGTAGCCGTTGGTTTAGGGCAAAATACGACTTTAGTAAAAAGCGTTCTCTTTACTGTAATCATTATTCTCGCTGGTGCCGCCGTTGCTCTTATTGGGAATATGGCATTTATTGGATTGATGGTGCCCCATATAGTTCGAGCAATTGTTGGGAATGACTATCGTTCTATCATACCGATGTCAGTGCTTGTGGGATCTAGCTTTATGCTAATAGCAGATTTAGTTGGGCGTACCATTAGTGCCCCTTATGAAACACCTGTTGTTGCGATTGTATCCATTATCGGCCTGCCATTTTTCCTCTTCATTGTTCGTAAAGGAGGGAAAGGATTCACATGATTCATCCGGCGTTAATAAAAAAACAAAGAATGATTGTCTCTATCTTAATAGCTTTGATTATCATAACAGTTGCTATCAGTATCAGAATTGGTTACTCTCCTCTTTCTTACGATAGAATGATCCCTATCTTTCTCGGCCAAGGTAGTTTTAATGAGGAGTTTATTTTGTTTTCCGTTCGATTACCCCGAATCATCGTTACTTTATTAGCAGGAATGGCATTAGCCTTATCAGGTGCTATTTTGCAGGGAATTACTCGAAATGATTTAGCCGATCCCGGCATAATTGGGATTAATTCGGGTGCCGGCGTTGGGGTAGCCGTTTACTATTTGTTTTTCCCGGTTCAAGAAGGAGCCTTTGTTTACTTATTACCTATTGTGGCTTTTGTTTCTGCCTTATTAACTGCCAGTGCTATCTATTTATTCTCTTATAGTAGGACAACAGGTCTTCAACCAGTTCGTTTGGTGCTAACAGGTATTGGTTTTTCTATGGCACTATCAGGTGTAATGATTCTTCTCTTCTCTTCTGTTGATCCTTTTAAAGTGGATTTTATCGCAAAATGGTTAGCCGGGAGCATTTGGGGTTCTGATTGGCCATTTATTTGGGCAATCCTTCCTTGGTTAGTGATTCTAATTCCTTTTACTTTATATAAAGCGAATCGTTTAAACATTCTAGGACTTGGTGAACCAATCGCAATTGGTGTCGGTGTTTCACTTGAGCGGGAGCGTATTGTCCTTCTCTTAACAGCAATTGCTCTCGCTGCTTCAGCCGTATCAGTTACAGGAGGCATTGCCTTTATTGGTCTTATGGCCCCGCATATTGCCAAATCTTTGGTTGGACCTAGTAATCAATTATATATCCCTGTCGCCATTTTAATTGGTGGTTGGCTTTTAATACTTGCTGACACAATCGGCCGTAACTTAGTTGAACCTGATGGAATTCCAACAGGGATCATGGTCGCATTAATCGGGGCCCCCTATTTTATGTATTTATTATTAAAAAAGTGAAATACCGAGGCCATTGAAATACCTCTCTTTTGTATACCAGTCGACTACATCAGAAAGACCCTCTTTTCAAGAGGGTCTTTCTCAAACTAACCTTTCAAGCTCACTAAAAACCGCCTCATAATCTTCTTTTTTATCAGCTTTAAATGAGGTGTTTAAGAAAGTAATGATTCCCTCTTTATTCACCACAAAGACAGAACGGTATGCAGTTTCGCCTTTTTCATTAAACACGTTGTAGCATTTCACTGTTTGTTTAAGCCAATCTGACAATAAGGGATAAGGCAATCTTCCCATGCTTGCTGCAAAGACATGATGAGAGTGGATGTGATCCACGCTAATGGCCAGTACTTCAGCACCTAATTCTCCAAATCTTTTGTAATCCTCTTTCCAAGAGGCAATTTCTTTGATTCAGCCAGGTGTAAAGTCCATTCCATAAAAAGCCACTACAATACTCTTTTCCCCACGATAATCAGATAATGCGATTTTTTCTTTTGTCGTCGCAGTTAACGAAAATTCAGGGGCCATATCGCCGACCTTCAACATCGTTCCCAAGATAATTCCTCCTTTAGGACGGAAGTAAGAAAATACTTCCCCTTTAGTATTCTCTCCATTTTCAGCTAATCTTAGACTTTGGTGAAAAGGTACTTCTAATCTTGTCTCTAATGCCTTGAAGTGATTTTTAATTTAGATTTAAGATAATGGTACACTCCGTCTTCATCACATGTAAATTCCGTTACGTCATCAACAATTTCTTTAATATGGTCTGGTGCATTCTTCATAGCCACTGCATAACGAACAAACTGTAACATCGGCAAATCATTGTTACTATCACCAATAGCCAGAGTTTCATCCTCCGATAAATTAAACCTCCTGAGCATCTGTTTAATTCCTGTTGCTTTGTTCACATTCGCAACCATTACTTCGACATTATGCTCAGAAGATGTAGAAGTAGTAAAATCCATTTCTTTCTTTAGTTGATCAAGCTCATTTTTCCATCTGTTGATATGTTCTTTCGTTCTAGCAAAGAAATAAAATTTCGAGAACTTGGTTCCTTCTATGTTATCCTTCCAAACAATTTCCTCTTGAATCGCTTGTTTACGTGAAAGCCACTCATTAATTCCAACATTGTCTGGCTTTGGATCGCTAATTTCTTCTTCAACATATTGTTTATCTTTCTTTAATGTAATGCGAGACCTTCCATATGGGAAAAGTTCATAATACACTTTGTTTTTGCTAGCTTTTTCAATAATGGTTTCTACCAAGTCGAGCGTAAGTGAGTGTTCAAATACTACTTCTTGCCCTACATATCCAGCCATCCCATTTGAAGTAATTAGCCCATCCACTTCAAAGCCATCGGGTACGACTCCCTCTATTTCCTCAACCGATCTACCTGTAGCGATAAAAACAAATATTCCCTGTATTCGTAAGTCATCAATAATTTTTTTTGTATGTATACTTACCTTATTGTAATGATTTAATATCGTACCATCCATATCTAAGAAAATTGCCTTAGGTTTCATTTCCACTACAGATCCCCCTTACTTTTTTAAAAAGAGTTTATTTGGTAAGTATACACTTTTTATGCCTTTATGGATGTACTTCACGTCTAGCGCTAACATTATTTCTTGCAGTGATATTCTTCTAACGTTTTTTCTTTTTTTCAATGGATCCAATCGATTCTTCGTTATCAATACTATATAATCTGCTCTTTGGCTCATATATTGTTTGAGAAGGCCAAAGTCCGTGATGTCCTGAAAAGATATAACTGGTTAGACATGCTACAAAAAAAAACTCAACTCCTTTTCCGTCAAACATTTCAAGCGCTAATAGAAAGGCTGATATTGGAGTATTGGCACCACCACAAAATGTAGCAATTAATCCTAAAGCAGCAAGGAAGGACATTGGTAAATCAATGAAGTGATATAAAGTATTTCCTAAGGTTGCGCCCATGAAAAATAGTGGAATGGCCTCTCCACCTACAAAGCCAGTTCCAAGTGTAATCGCTGTAAATATCAGCTTGGCTAGAAAAGCAAAGGGAGGAACATCTTCTTTAAAAGATTGTTCAAGTAAATCTAAACCACGACCATTATAATCTTGTGAACCAACTAAAAATGTTAATGCTACTATGATGATTCCCCCAACAAAGGCTCTTAACATATGGTTTTTCTTTAAATATTTTTCAGAAACCCTTTGTATACCATGTCTTAATTGGCAATATAAAACACTTACAAGGCTAAAAATAACGGACAGCAGAATAACTTTTGTATACGAAATGACTGAGAGTCCCGGCAAAGTTTGTATAATAAATTCTTCATGTTTAATTCCCCAGGCCGTGGTCACATAATGACCGAGATAGCTTGCTACAAGACAAGGGACAAATGCTTCGTATTTCATCTTCCCTAAAGCGACCATTTCCATTCCAAAAATAGCTCCCGTAATAGGTGTACCAAAGGCTGCTCCAAATCCAGCACTTATTCCACTCATTAGTAAAATTTTTGTATCGATTAAGTTTACTTTAAAGAACTGGTTTAAAGCTTCCGCTACACTCCCTCCCATTTGTACGGCTGCCCCTTCTCTTCCAGTTGACCCGCCTAAAAGGACTGTGATAAATGTTCCTAAATAGATGATAGGTCCCATTCTCCGCAGCACTTTAGATTTACCATGAATCCCCTCTATAACGAGATTATTTCCTTTAGCAGAGTCGTTTCCAGCGTTCTTGCCGTAGTTCATATATATATAGCCTACGACTATGCCGCCCAAAGGTAGTAAAAGAATGAGCAGTGAATTACTTTCTCGAACTTCTCCTAGATAATCGTTTGTATTTAACAAGAAGGCCGTTGTGGATCCAATGATTACGCCAATAATCCCCCCAAAAAATATCCATTTGGAAAGGGTTATAATTAAAGTTTTATATTTGTGATTTGCTTTCATTCTACTCTCCTCACTTCAAATGTTCTGGAGGTTCTTCTATGTGCTTATTATGTTTAACCTCTTTAAATATATTTTCTGAAACAGGTGACTTAGCAACTGGTGTTTGGACAGGTTTATTAAGCATGTTCGCTTGAATTTGTGATATCAGCATCTGAATATCTTCTTTAGTAGCGGATTGCTTTTCCATTTTTAGCATGTAACCTAATTGTCCATTTGATTCTATGGTAGCCCATTGTAAATCACTAATCCTTTGAATACTTTGTTGTCTCAAACGTACTTCAAGCATATCCACGGTTAAACGTAATTTTTTTAAATTCCTTTCATTAATCTGACCATTCTCTACCACAATGATCGATTTGCTGTAAAAAAAACGTTCGAGCTTGTCAAATTTCAATACGATATACTCAATAAAAATGAGGGTAAGCACAAGTAAAAGTGTAATTAGTAAAGTAACCCAAATATTTCTGTCGCCCACAGGCTGAATAATCAATGAACCAACGGCAACCATCATAACGGTCTGAGCAACGGTCAGTTGCGAAATCGATTTTCTTCCAGCCAATCGTAAAATAAGGACCCCACCAATAACAATAACAACAGCTTTCCATATAAAATGTAAATCCATGTCAAAGCCCTCCTTCCAAAGCTTTCTACGGCTACTTTTTTCTACCATTATCTTTAACTAAAGTTAATTTATATATGTAGGATGACTCATCTTTATAGCTTTAGAAAACATCTATCCAAACTTAATATAAGCTTATTCTTTTAAATAATTTGGTCCAAATACAAATAAAGCGCTAATCCTTTTTCAAAGATTACGCCTGGTTGGTAGGAGAAAGTTATGAGCGAATAATTATTCCTAAAAGCTAAATAATAGAAAAAGCCATTTTTGTTAATTTGCTTAAATTAAGGAGGTTATTTGATGACGGTATTAGAGTTAGCACTAAGGGTCGTTATAGCTTTTATAACTTTATTAACCTTAACTAGAATTATGGGTAGAAAAGAACTTTCACAAATGACCTTTTTTAATTATGTTTCTGGGATTACAATAGGGGCAATTACTGCCGTCCTAGTAATGGACTCAAGTGTAAGTATTCGAAATGGCATCTTAGCTTTAGTGGGGTGGACAACAATTACAATTTTATTGGGGTTTATTGACATAAAGTCTAAAAAGGCCCGTGATATTATAGAAGGACAACCAAGAATCCTTATAAAAAAAGGAAAAATAATGGAACATGAACTTCGTAAAGTGCGTCTAGATATAGACGCTTTAAATGCTTTATTAAGACAAAAGAACGTGTTTTCTTTTTCTGAAGTTGACTATGCAATTTTTGAAACGGATGGAAACTTATCTGTTATGAAAAAGGAACCTCAACAATCTCTAACTAAATCTGACCTGAAAAGAAAACAAATCAAATCAAACATTTACCCTATTTCTACTGAAGTTATAACAGACGGTTTAGTTATTACCTCGAATTTAGAAAAGTTAAATCTTGACGCACAGTGGTTGGAACAACAATTACAAAAAGCCGATATTAAATCAATTTCTGATGTTTTTTACGCAGAGGTTCAAAAGGACGGTACATTGTATGTTGACATCAAGAATGATGTTTTACACTGATGGAACTTTTCTTTGAGGGAAGAGAAATTTATACTAACTTTAAGAGCGATATGACCATTTGGCTTTAATTTAAACCTCCCCATTTTATAAAAAGCCTAGTATGCAAACTTTAAGTTTTGGGCAAATTAATTTTTAGGGAGGTGATACATATGGCTAATAATAACAATAACAATAACAATAATGCTGCAAACCGTAACAATCGTAACAATAACACAAATCAAGAATTAAACGTTGATAATGCAAACGTTGAACTTGCAAATGAAAATGACGCTCAAAACCTCAACAATCGTAACAACCGTAACAACAACAACAACAACAATAATAATAACTGTTAAGAAGCCCTGCATACCCACACTGAAAAAATGCGGGATGCCACTTTCTAAAACTTCTCTCCCAGTAACCAACGAGACCTCTGTTAAAGAGGCCTCGTTTTTCTTACTTAGTTAGGTAGTTGTTTTTTAGGATGCTTGATGAGGCCAAAGCTTCATACATCATCACTAGATGACCCGCCTCTGCCTTTTCTTAGTGCGTATTCTTTTGTCAACAACCCCATTTACCTCTAATAATTTCCTGTTACTTATTAATTTTTTTCTCTATATTAAACCTTAAGAGGTGGACTCTTTCACATCAAAAAAACACCCTCACTTTTTATGAGGATGCTTCATTCCTACTCTTTAATCTTCACTCCATACTCATTCATCCAAAAGTCCATTTGAATAAAGTGTGCAAGCAGCTGTGGTCCGGCCATCAGCTGACCGAAATATGGGGTTCCGGTTGCTAGACCGTTGCTCTCGGCAATTTTTCGGAGCTTATCTTTATTGATAAATTCAAAAATTGGTGCATCTTTTTGTGCTAACACATCTTGCATGCCTTTTTGGACTGCTGCTGTGTAGTTGGGGTGATGGGTTTTGGGGTACGGGCTTTTTTTACGATAGAGAACGTCATTAGGGAGATAGCCTTCCATCGCTTTTCGCAAAATCCCCTTTTCTCTGCCATTTAACTGCTTCATTTCCCAAGGAATATTCCAGACATATTCGACAAGGCGGTGATCCGAGAATGGCACACGGACTTCCAGACTTGCTCCCATACTCATTCGATCCTTTCGATCGAGCAAATTGGTCATAAACCATATCATATTTAAATAAGAGATTTCTCGACGTCTAGCTTCCTCTGGATTGTCACTTTCAAAGCGTGGTGTTTCTCTAATCGTTTCTTTGTAACGACCATAGACATAGTTTTTTAAGTTGATTTTCTCTTGCCATTTATCATTTAACAGTTCTTGACGTTCATCAATCGAACGCATCCATGGAAAGCCATCAATATTCATGATTTCAGGTTTATGGAACCAAGGGTACCCGCCAAAAATCTCATCCGCGCATTCTCCTGAAAGACCAACTGTGACATCTTTTTTGATTTTTTTACAGAACCATAGTAAGGACGAATCAATATCTGCCATACCTGGTAAATCACGAACGAGAACCGCTTCTTTTAATTGGTTTGCTAATTCATCAATAGAAATAATGGCGTTATAATGAATTGTTCCTAAGTCCTTTGAGATCTTCTTAATCCATGGTGCATCTTCATTTGGTTGAAAATCATTTGCTTTAAAATATTTATCATTCTCATCGTAATCAACTGAATAACTGCGTACGGGTCCTTTGCCTTGCTTTTCGTACACTCTTGCCGCTAAGGCTGTTAATGCGCTTGAATCGACTCCACCAGACAAGAACATTCCTACTGGTACATCGGCAAATAATTGTCTCTCAACGATATCCTCCATTAGTTCACGGATGTATTGAGCTGTTTCTTCGGTTGTATGCTCATGCCTTTTACATTTTAATGACCAGTATCGGCTAATTTTTGCCCCGTTCCGATCATAAATCAATACATGCGCCGGTCGTAATTCATTGATATCCTCATAGATACCATGACCCGGTGTTCTTGATGGACTAAGGCCCATAATTTCAGACAAACCAGATTGACCAACAATCGGTTCAATGTCTCGATGAGCGAGAAGTGCTTTTAGTTCTGAACCAAACATTAAACAGCCATTTTTAACCGTATAAAATAAAGGTTTAACGCCTAAGCGATCTCTCGCCATAAACAAACTTTCGTCTTTATCGTTCCAGATCGCAAATGCAAAAATGCCATTGAGCTTCTCAAGGCATTGATATCCCCATTCGATGTATGATTTTAATAGCACTTCTGTATCAGAATGCCCATTAAAATCGTGACCACGTACGAGAAGCTCTTTGCGAATGTCCTCGGTGTTATAAAGCTCCCCGTTATAAACGATGGTATATGTTTTGTCCTTATGTGTTCGACTCATTGGTTGAACGCCACCTTCTGGGTCGACGACCACTAATCGAGCGTGACCAAATCCTACATGCTGTGCAGTCCATACATTTAAGTCATCGGGCCCTCGACGATTTAAGGTATCTGCCATTTTCCGAACTTGTGCTTCTTCTTTTCGTAAATCTTTTCTCCAGTCAATCCACCCTGTTATGCCACACATGTATTCTCAGCCCCTTTTGGGAAGTTTTCTAATTTCTTTCTAGTTTTTCACTCGCCCCGCTGAAGGGTCATACTCATAACCTATGTGTATTCAACTACTTAGGTAGATGTGTCAACTTTTTTATAGTGGCTGTTCGAAACTTCCGTGTTTTAGTCAGACACTAGGGAACATATTAAACGCGTTGCCTCGAATGCGGAAAGAGAAGAGTTCACATTCGGAGTTGCAGATAAGGCTCGAAAGTTACTGAAAACTCCTCAAAAGTTGCCGATAAAAGCCCAAAGTGCTGAAGAAGGCCTATGAAAAAGGTACGATTTTAAACTGCTCGGTTACCTCATTTATGCATTCATTTCTTTTACTGCTTGATCAGAAGGTAAGAAGAAGGTTAGGATTCCAATCAAAGGAAGAGCTACCGTTAGAAGCATTGTATTTGTTAGGCCGAATAAATCAGCAAACCATCCTAAGGCAACCGAACCAACAGCCCCCATCCCAAATGCTAAACCAATGATAAGACCTGAAACCATTCCGATTTTTCCAGGGACCAAATCTTGGGCATAAACTACTGAAACCGAGAAGCTCGATAAAATGATGAAACCGACAATCGTAATTAGCGGATAGGCAAGCACAGGTCCGACATGGGGTAAAATCAAAGCAATCGGTGCAGAGGCCAGCATCGACAGCATGATAATGGTTCTTTTCCCAAATCGGTCTGCGAGTGGGCCTCCACAAAACGTTCCGACAGCCCCTGCTGCGAGAAATAAGAATATATAAATTTGTGACTGCGAAATCGTTAGGCCATACTCCTGAATAATATAAAATGCGTAAAAGTTCGTTAAACCGGCATGGAACCAAGATCGTGCAAATACTAAGAAAATTAACAAACAAATGGCAAATTGAATCTTCTTTTTATAAGTATGGGATTCCCCTTTACTCCGGTTCGCTTTTGAAGGTTTTTTTCCGATATGGCGTTCTTGTCGTGCGTACCATTTTGCAATATAGATTAGCAACCCAACGGCAAGCGCTGCAACAAAGGTAAACCAAATTGCACCAAATTGTCCAAGTGGAACAAGAACTAACGCCGTAATTAACGGGGCTAACGCTTGACCCGCATTTCCCCCAACTTGATAGATGGATTGAGCCAGACCTCGACGCCCACCAGATGCCATGAAGGCAACCCTTGAGCCTTCAGGATGAAAGGTAGCCGAACCGATTCCAATAAACATGACGGAAACGACAACATACCAAAAGGACGGGGCATACGCAATGCCAAGCACACCAAAAAAAGTGAAGCAAAGTCCAATGGGCAAGGCATATGGCATTGGGTTCTTATCGGTATAAAGACCCACTAATGGTTGTATTAAAGAAGCTGTTGCATTTAAGGCAAATGCTATTAAACCAAGCTGCGTAAATGTCAATCCCATTGAATTTACTAGGACGGGAAACATTGCAGGAACTAGCGCTTGAATCGTATCATTCAATAAATGAACGAAACCAATAATTAATAAAATTCGATACATCGTTTTTTCTTGTGTTTCTTCTTTGATTACTTCAACTTTTTGGGCTTGCATCAATATTCTTCCTTTCTGGGCAAGCATTTTATAATCATAATTATAAAGCATCAGGAGACGATAACATAGAGGTGATTTATCATGGATCTTTTTCATGTCGCAAATCTTGAAGAACAGGACTTGCAAAAACTCCGCTCACTCGAAGAACAACTCGGTGTCGTCTTAATTGCCTATAGTGGTGATGACGAACCAATGAGTGAACAATAGGCTACAGAAAAAGGTTTTTACCTTTTTCTGTAGCCTCTATTATTGATTGCATTTCTTTGTGTTGATCGTCTACACTTAATCAAAAAGAATGAGGTCATGATATGGAGTATGCATTTGTGGTAAAACTTATTCACCAAGTTTGGAAAACCTACACGTATGGTGAAGCTCTCGTTTTAAATAAGTCAGAAGAACAAAAGATCGTTCAAGAAATTAATGACTTAAAGAAACATTCTGATGAGGATCTCATTGATATTACTCATGATGTTGTTTACCAATTTTTCACGGGTCAAACCGATTAGCAAAGGCCCCTGAAGAAGGTACGGTAATTGAAAGGTCTTCATTTCCTCCCTATTTTTTATTTAGCTTTTTCCCGGCGATTCTCTCAACAACGCGTGGCATGAGTTGATAAAGGGTTGAGCCTACATTCATCCAACGGGGCAAGTTTAACTCGCGCTTCGGCTGTTTAATTAGTTGGATAACTTTCTTAGATACATACTCGGGTGGTAGCATCCACTTATCTACATTTTTCACATAGCTTCCTTCCTCATCGGCGCGTTCAAAAAAAGCTGTTCGAATGGGCCCGGGATTAACAGAGCTAACGCGAATATTTGTATCCTCGAGCTCCATCCGAAGGCTATTGGTGAAACCCAGTACTGCATGCTTTGTTGCGGCATAGACACTGGCTTTCGGTGTCGGAAACTTCCCTGCTTGCGAGGCAATATTTATGATATGTCCTGATTGTTGATTCATCATCTCAGGCAATAACCGCTGTGTGACGTAAATCAACCCTACAACATTCACATCAAACATTTCTTTTATCTCTGCAATGGGCGCGTCCTTTAGATAGCGAAACACGGCAAATCCAGCATTATTAATTAGTACATCAATTCCGCCTACTATAAGAAGCAAGTCATTTAGCACCTTATCAACTTTACCAAAATCACTTACATCTAATTTTGCAATATACGCCTGTCCCCCAAGCGATTCAATCTCTATTTGTATTGCCCTTAAGCGTTTTTCATTGCGCGCAATTAAAATTGGGATATGTCCCTCTCTTGCTGCGTCAAGGGCCATTTGTCGGCCTATCCCGCTAGAAGCCCCGGTTATCCACACCTTTTTCGCCACCATTTGCTGTCCCTCTTTTCTCGTCGCTTTACATTTTTATCATACCATGGTCTGCTATCTTCTCGGTACTATCCTTCCTCCATGGATATCTCTGTTCTTAGCTTGACGGAACATGGAGACAGTTTTATAATGGTAGAAATTATAAAAATAATGTGACGAAAGGGATTAGTAAACAACGGTCATGTGTATAGAGAGTGGATCCATCGGCTGAAAGGTCCATCACCTCTGATATTGTTGAACCTGCCCTAGAGCAACCGGTAAACCGGTCGGCTTTCCCACGATACGGGATGATGAGTGGGCACTAAATATGCCAATGAAGGTGGTACCGCGGATAAACTTTTCCGTCCTTTTTTAGGGATGAGAAGGGTTTTTTTATTTTTTTCGAGAAAGAAGGCTGAATTATGGGACGACAACGTATTGTCGTAAAAATTGGAAGCAGCTCCTTAACGACAAAACAGGGCGCCTTAAGTATGGAAATGCTCTCTGATCATGTCAATGCGTTAGCATTACTAAAGCAGCAAGGGCATGAGGTTATTCTTATTTCTTCTGGAGCGGTTGCTGCAGGATTTTCAGAACTTGGTTATCCGTTTAGGCCAATCACCATTGCTGGGAAACAAGCTGCAGCAGCTGTCGGTCAAGGGCTATTAATGCAGGGTTATATTGAACTATTTAAACGTCATAATATAACTCCCGCTCAGCTTCTACTTACACGACAAGATTTTGAAAATCAAGAACGGTTTAGTAATGCGTATTCCACCATTAGTGAGCTGCTTAAACGAGGAGCTTTGCCAATTATTAACGAAAATGATTCAACTTCAATTGAGGAATTAACCTTCGGAGACAATGATATGCTTTCTGCCTTAGTGAGCGGATTTATTCATGCTCAGACGTTATGCATTTTAACAGATGTTAATGGCCTATACGATGACAATCCAACCACAAATCCTAATGCAAAGAAGTTCCATTACTTACCTGAAGTTACAGATGAACTGATGATGCTTGCCGGTGGCGCTGGAACAAAGGTTGGAACCGGCGGCATGAAATCGAAGGTCAGCGCAGCGAAAACCGCTTTATCATTAGGAGTTAATGTCTTTATCGGTCGAGGAAGTGGAAAGCAAAAGTTAATTGATATTATCAGTGGAAAAGGCGATGGAACCTATTTAGGATCCTTTCAGCATGATCCTGTGATGCCAACAGTAAAACAATGGATCGCTCTTCACTCAACAAGTTCTGGCCGTATCATTATCGATGATGGCGCAGAAAAAGCTGTGCTTGCTCATGGAAAGAGTCTTCTACCAGCAGGAGTGGTTTCCGTTGAAGGAACCTTTAATGAACATGACGTCGTAGAGGTCTTTAACAAAGAAGGATATATTCTTGGAAAAGGGAAATCGAATGTCTCATCAGAACAGCTACACCGTGTGAAAGGCTTATCTAGTACCGACGCGCAGCTGCAAACCGGCCGCTTGAAACCAGAAATTATCCACCGAAACAACTGGGTATCATTAAAAAAGGAGAGGATTAAATAATGAATGAATTAAGACGAAAAGCCAAACGCGCACAGGATTTAACGCATGAACTTGCAGCTAAAACGACAGATGAAAAGAACAATGCGCTCAACACCATGGCTACTCAATTAGTTGAAGAGCAATCCTTTATTTTAGAAGAAAACAAAAAGGATCTTGAAGCAGGAAAACAAAGCGGAATGAATGAAGGCCTGCTTGACCGCCTTTCATTAAGTTCTGACCGTATCACAGATATGGCAGAAGGCTTAAAGCAAGTAGCTGATTTGGTTGATCCTGTTGGAAAAGTGATGGACGCTTTCTCACGTCCAAATGGATTAAATATTGAAAAGGTTCGAGTACCACTTGGTGTAATTGGAATGATTTATGAAGCCCGCCCAAATGTTACAGTCGATGCCTCAAGCCTCTGTCTGAAAACGGGAAATGCTGTCTTATTAAGAGGGAGTTCCACAGCGATTCACTCAAATAAAGCGATTGTTCAAGTTTTACATCGTGCCCTAGAAAAAACAGCCATCCCTTTTGAAGCAATTCAGTTAATTGAAGATACGAGTCGAGAAACAGCAACGGAAATGTTTACCTTAAATGACTATTTGGATGTACTAATTCCTCGTGGTGGGGCAACATTAATTCAATCTGTTGTGAAAAATGCCTCCGTGCCTGTTCTCGAAACAGGCGTCGGAAACTGTCATATCTATATCGATGAATCCGCAAAGCCAGAAATGGCTACAGCGATTGCCATCAATGCAAAAACACAACGTCCGTCTGTTTGCAATGCGGCTGAAACGATTCTTGTTCACGAATCATGGGCTACTAATCATTTATCACATTTACTTGATGCCCTTGTGGACAAAGACGTAGAATTATATGGAGATGCGCCTTTATGTGCTAAAGACTCACGAATCAAACAAGCTGGTGAATCGGACTGGGCTGATGAATATTTAGATTTAAAGATAGCAGTAAAAGTTGTTCCATCCGTAAATGAAGCCATTTCACACATTCATCAATATGGAACAAAGCATTCTGAGGCGATTATTAGTGAAAATGACAGCAACGTTGTGAAGTTTTTAAATGAAGTGGATGCAGCGGCTGTTTATCATAATGCTTCGACGCGCTTTACCGACGGCTTTGAATTTGGCTTTGGTGCAGAAATTGGAATTAGTACCCAGAAGCTTCATGCACGAGGACCAATGGGACTTGAAGCATTAACATCCATGAAATACATTGTACGTGGCGAAGGTCAAATTAAAGGATAGGTGATACTATGTTTACAAATAAAACGATCACATTTCTCGGGGCAGGGTCAATGGCCGAAGCGATTATTGCCGGTCTTGTCGCTCATAAAATCGTCTCACCAACACAAATCGTTGCAACAAACTTATCAAATAAACAAAAGCTGGCCGATTTAAAAGCGCAATACGGGATTCAAGTAACTTCTAATCGTCACGAAGCAGTCGAACAAGCCGATATCATTGTTTTAGCGATGAAACCTAAAGGTGTTAAGGATGCTCTATCTGAAGTATTGGTGAATACATCGGAAAATCAACTATTTATTTCAGTTCTAGCTGGTATCCCTACCTTCTATTTAGAAGAATTACTTGGGCACACTGCTCCCGTCATTCGTACGATGCCAAACACCTCAGCAAAAGTTGGCGCCTCCGCTACGGCGATTTGCGCTGGTACACGTGCACGAGACGAACATCTTTCACTCGTTTCAACCCTTTTTGAAGCAGTTGGAACCGTTCTCGTTGTTCCTGAGGAGAAAATTGATGCAGTAACAGGTATTGCTGGAAGTGGACCTGCTTATTTTTATTACTTGGTTGAAGCGATGGAACATGCTGCTGCTGAGGCTGGTTTAACCGAAGAAGAAGCCGGCTCCTTAATTACTCAAACGATTGTCGGCGTTGGCAAAAGATTGCAACAAACGACAAAATCACCGAAACAACTTTATGAAGAAGTGATGAGTCCAAATGGGACAACCGAAGCAGGGATTAAAGTATTAAAAGAACGAGATACACAGAATGCCCTTCAAGATGCAATTGCTAAAGCGATTGCTCGGTCGAAAGAACTTGGAAGCATGTATTCATAAGAAAAAAAGTACTACAGAAAGGTTCAGCAAAAGTCGCTGAACCTTTCTTTCATCCATTCTCTCTCTCATTATTAACTTAATGTGTTTCTAACAATTTTATAAAAACAAAAAACCCTCTATACACTGTCGCTCTTGTTCACACAAGCGTAACATAATTTTTTTACGCTTTACCAATTAATCTTGTAGAATAGTAGATGTTGTGAAATTGATTTAGATGAAGGAGTTAGGATATGGAAAAACAGACGCACCTTGCACCTAAAAATACAATCGTCGGTAAAATTCAGCGAATTGTTTTCCATCGTGCATTTACACCTACGATTATCGCATTTATACTTCTTAATGCATTGGCTGTAGGACTTGAAACATACCCAACACTTGCTCAGAAATATTATCAATGGTTTCACATTATAGATATGGTACTATTGTGGATTTTCACAATTGAAATTGCGTTACGTTTTATGGCAACAACTCCAAAAAAGGACTTTTTCAAGGGTAGCTGGAACTGGTTTGACTTTATTATTGTCGCAGCGGGTCACCTCTTTATCGGTGCACACTTTATCACCGTCCTGCGGGTTCTTCGCGTACTACGGGTTCTTCGTGCAATTTCAGTTATTCCATCATTACGCAGATTAGTCGACGCTTTACTAATGACAATTCCGGCGCTCGGAAATATTCTTATTCTTATGGGGATTATTTTCTACATTTTTGCTGTCATTGGAACGATGCTCTTTGCTAATATTGCCCCTGAATATTTCGGGAATTTACAGCTCTCATTATTAACATTGTTTCAAGTTGTAACTTTAGAGTCGTGGGCAAGCGGCGTGATGCGGCCGATCTTCGCAGAAGCATGGTGGTCTTGGCCTTATTTCATTATTTTTATTTTAGTTGGAACTTTTATTGTCTTTAACCTGTTCATTGGGGTTATCGTAGGGAATGTTGAAAAAACAAATGAGGAAGAAAATAAAGTAGAGGAAGCTTTAGAAAAAGCTGAAGCCAAAGCAGAGATTCTTGCCCTAAGGCAAGACGTAGCCGATATGAAAGATTTACTGAAAGAAATTCATAAGCAAGCATCAAAACAAAATAGAAGTTAACGGAAAATTTCTCGATATCGCTTAACCCTTGATAATACCTAGTAGGCATTATCAAGGGTTTTGTTTAGGGATGGATACTGAGAAAACTAGCGATAATTCAAAAAGTAAAATAAGGTACCTTTTAGTTCATTACATCTTTTATCGCCTTAAAATCATTGGAAATAATAGGTAGAGTTATTTCTACAGTAGTTCCTTCATCTACTTTACTTTGAATCTTTAATTTCCCATTATGGTCTTCTATAATTTTGAAGCAAATCATTAGTCCAAGTCCAGTTCCTTTTTCTTTTGTTGAATAGAAGGGCTCCCCTAGTGAGGATATCCTCTCTTCTGGAATTCCAGTACCCTGGTCAATAATTTGAATTGTCACGTCAGAGTTTTCTTTTTGGATAACCTTAATGTAAATATCCCCACCTTTAGGCATTGCTTCAATTGCATTTTTCAGCAAGTTTAAAAACACTTGTTTTAGACGATTTTCTTCGCAACGAATGATCGAAAAATCAACGTTAAATTCCAAAAAAACCTGAACATTACTCATAATTGATTGGCTACCAATAAATTTCTCTATATCATTAAGTAGGATCTTAATATCTTTTTCAGAGAAAACATCAGCTGAAGGTTTTGAGAGGAATAAAAATTCACTGACAATTAAATTTATCCGTTCAATTTCCGAGAGTACCACATCATAATATTCACCTTTTATATAATTACTATTAGACTTAAATAATTGCATAAATCCTTTTATCGAAGTTAATGGATTACGGATTTCATGGGCAATCCCTGCTGCCATTTTACCCAACAGTGCAAGATTCTCAGACTTTTGAAGTAATTTTTCAGTTCTTTCTTTTTGTTCAGTAATATCTCTACCAATAGAAAGCACTGCCTCCTTCTGGCCAAAAGTAACATACATTGAAGCTACCTCAAAGAAAGCCATTGTGCCATCCATTCGTTTTAATTTATGGACTGTTGAATCTAATGGGCTTCTATCTTTCTGGATTTGCTCTATTCGGTTCTTTACCCTGTCTTTTGATTCTGGTGCAACATAGTTAAAAATGGAATCCCCTATTAACTTTTCACTACCCGAACCACCAAGCAAAGCGATAGCCGCTTTATTTGTATAGACAACTTTATCATCTTGATGGATGATTATCGCTTCAGGTAATATATTTATTAGATGCTTATAAGTTTCTTCACTTGCCTGAGCCTGTTTACTTTGAAATTGCACTTTATCATATTGCCATCCTACCAACCAAGCAATGAAAATAAAAAGAAAAAGCTCAAAGTTAAAAAAAAGATCACGACCGCCCATATATTGAAGGAAAGAAACTAATATCGTAATTAAAATCAAACTAATTCGTCCAGTTTTTTTCATTTAATATTCCTCAATTATTTATTTTTTCATTCTTATATTAGCATATTGATCAATAATTCCTACTATATTTTTCTAAAAAAACATTTCTTATTTTAGAGAAACCAATAAAGCTTTGTTGGAATACAACATAACTATGACTCTCTCTTATCGTACCATATATTGTCCTATAATTCTGATTAATACATTAATCTTTCTTACTAGAGACACTTCTCAAAGTCGTACAAACGAGAAATTTTGAGCGTCAATTATAAATATTATTTTATTATTAATATAGTAAATTATATACTTTCTTACGAAAAATTGAATATAAAGAAAACAAAAAGACGAAACCGTGTCCGATTTCGCCTAAGATAATACCTATAATACTGTAATTCTTTCTTCTAAACTACTTACCTAATTTACGGTTCATTTCTTACTCTATAGTTATTGAACCGTTTCGTCTGCAGAACCGAAAAACTCTTCATAAAGTTCTTGAACAGCACGATCCGTGTCCTTCGCATGAATACCAAGAACTAAACTGACTTCCGATGACCCTTGGTTAATCATTTCAATATTAACATTTGCTCTTGCTAGGGCGACTGTTGCTCTTGCTGAAACCCCTACTGTGTTATGCATACCCTCACCAACGATCATGACCATTGCAAAATCACGCTCAATGTAAACATCATCTACACATAGCTCTGTACGAATACGTTCAACAATTCGCGCCTCAATCTCTGCTGTTAATTGCTCTTGGCGTAATATAACAGAGGTATCATCAATACCTGATGGAATATGCTCATACGATAGTCCTTCATCTTCTAAGATTTGAAGAAGCTTACGACCAAAACCCACTTCACGGTTCATTAAGTATTTACGCACATAAATCGTCGAGAATCCCTCGTCTGCTGCAATACCAATAACCGGATTCTTGAAATACTCACGCTCAGAAATAATCATCGTTCCTGAGGAAACAGGGTTATTCGTGTTTTTAACACAAACGGGAATATCATTTCTGAATGCCGGAATTAAAGCTTCATCATGGAATACTGAAAATCCAGCATAAGATAATTCGCGCATTTCACGATACGTCATTCGCTTAATTTTGACAGGATTTTTAACGACATTTGGATTTGCCGCGAACACGGAGTCTACATCTGTAAAGTTCTCATAAAGACTAGCTTTTGTTCCAGCTGCGACAATCGACCCTGTAATATCTGATCCCCCTCGTGGGAATGTTACAAGTGTCCCTTCTGTTGAATATCCAAAAAACCCCGGGAATACAACGATTTCCTCACGCTCTGTTAATTTTGCTAGATTGTCATATGCTTCTGGTAGAACCTGCGCATTACCCGGCTCGTCACTAACTACTAATCCAGCATCTTGTGGATTAACATACACAGCATTCAGCCCTTCAGCTTGTAAAAACGTAGCAATCAATTTAGCATTATTATCTTCCCCACTTGCCTTGATTAAATCCATAAATGAACCAGGTCGATTACGATCAAACGTTAGTCGATCACGTAAATCGGCTTCAATTGTTCTAGTAATCTCTCCATCAAGTCCAAGTTCAGAAGCAATCGAGTCATAACGTGCGACAACTGCTTTTAATTCCTCCTCCGCTTCACCTTTTTCTAAATAGGTTTCTCCTAAAGCTATTAATAAATCCGTAACTTTCGTATCATCACTACTTCGTTTACCAGGTGCAGAAACCACAATAATTTTGCGCTCTTTGTCTTCAGCAACAATCGCTGCAACCTTTCGAATTTGTTCCGCACTCGCAACCGAAGTTCCCCCAAATTTTGCTACTTTCATTTTTTTCTCCAGCTCCTATTTGTCATGTTATTTACCAACATTATTATTAGAACATTCCAACTATATCATAGCTGTCTTTCTTTGGCAAAGCGGGTTTCAGCTTACTAGTAGCTAGTATTATTGCCTAAATAGGCTTAGTTCCTTTCACCTTTGCCATCCATACTATACGCCTTGATTTGAGCCAATGCCTCCATGATCCATCTCTTTGAGTAACACCTTATTACATTATTGAAACCAGCCAATTAAAATTGGTTTCTTTTCTTTAACAAACACGTTTGCTGTACACCCAGATTCTGGTTCATAATCTAACGCCAATGCCTCACCTAACGTTGTTTCCTCTAAATTATTTGTTAGTCCTGCTTCATCAAAACACGAGGGAGCACTATACACAAATTTTTCATGATCAATAATTACCCTAGTATCATCTGCGGGTCCAACCTCTGTTTGAACGACCAACCCCATTAGAAGGAGAATACCTGCTAACGCCATCCATATTAATGTACCTTTTTTCATTTTTCTGTTCACTTCCTTGTCCATTTTTCCCTTTGTAGTGTAATATGAAGTAGTCCTGTCTGCAACTAAATTTGTTTTTTGAGGCATACCAATGTTGCATTACATTTTTCTATGGTAGAATTTATTAAAGTTCTGTCTATTAATCTATTGATGAAAGACTCAGGAGTGATGATAAGTGAATAAAGCATTACCACCAAAAGCAGAGAGGCATCGCCATTTTGGCTCAGTCGACCCCACTTTTGGCACGAAGCCAACCGAAAAAGAAAAAATGCCTGATCTACAAAATAAACCAGATGATTATTACTTTCCAATTCAGCAGGTAGGGATTTCAAAGGTGAAGTACCCTGTCATGATTGAATCCGATCTTGCCCCGACAATTCAGACGACAACAGCCGAATTTGCCTTAACAACTAGTTTAGAGGCTAATTATAAAGGGATAAATATGAGTCGTTTAACCGAGCAATTACACATTTACTTTCAAACTCATATGCTCTCAATTGAAACATTGCGTGAGTTCACAACGATTCTAGCGAAAGAAATGAAGCAAAAAGCAGCGAATGTTCGTGTAAGCTTTCCTTGGTTTTTTACCAAGGCGAGTCCTTCAGTTGGTTTAGAAGGAATGGCCCATGCTGATGTCACCTACGATGTCACATTTGACGAAAAGACAGGCTATTCTTCTATCATGACATTAACAGCAGCGGTGACAACATTATGTCCATGTTCGAAGGAAATTAGTGAATACAGTGCACATAACCAACGTGGATTCGTAACAATGACCGTTACGACAGATGAAACGGATGCGTCCGATTGGAAAGCTGTGTTACTCGAGGCTGCGGAAAGCAATGCCAGCTCCATTCTATATCCCGTCTTAAAACGTCCCGACGAGAAAGCCGTGACAGAACATGCCTATGAAAATCCACGTTTTGTCGAAGATTTAGCCCGTCTTGTCGCCGCAGATTTATACGAACATGAGAGTGTGCTTGCCTTTGAAATAGAGTGTCGCAATGAGGAATCCATTCATCAACATGATGCGATTTCAAGACTTTCTTTTACAAAAAATAAAGGATGAAAGCACGTTGAAAACCTTGGTCTTAGCCAAGGTTTTTTTATTTCGTGGAGGGCTTTCACTTTTACTGAATTTGATTTCTCTGATTAACGGTTGGTGAAATCCCCTCCTTCTTAGTCATCATCACCTGATTTTTCATTAACCATCTGATTGAGTATATGGTTAATTCCAATCGTACGCTCAACTTCCAACACAAAAGCAATGCCTTTTCCCGGTTTGTTTAATTCTGCATGATCTAAAATGGCTTCCAACACATCATCAGTCTTTTCTCTACAAATCAATGTTAAAACGAGATCTTTCCCTGGTTCGATGGCAATATTAAATAGTCTTGCTTGTTCATGGATACCAGTTCCTCTTCCATTTAAAATCGTTCCTCCTTCCGCTCCTCCCTTTTTTGAAGCTTCAATTACTTTATCTGACTCTCCTTTATTGACGATCGAAACAATTAAATCGTATGAAACCTTATTCTTCATTGGAACCTCCCTGCTTTGCTTCGTTTTGTAATGTAAGTAAATGAGCAATGCCAGCAAGTCGCTTAACTTCAACCACAAAGCCTAATCCTGTTCCAGGCTCATCTAATTTTGCAGCCTTTTCTACGGCGAAAACAATCGCCTCCACTTTTTCTTGTGGTATCAACGTTAAAATGACTTCTCTATCAGAGTCACCACTAATCCCAAAAAACTTCTTCACTTCATGAATCCCTGTGCCTTTCCCGTAAAAAATCGTCCCACCTTCTGCACCCGCTTCCTTTGAAGCTCTTACAATGTTGGAAGCCATACCTTTTTTGACAATCGTAACAAGTAAATTATGACTCCGATTTATAGGTTCGTTCATTTTCCTTCTCCTTTCGACCATAAAGTAACCCTAATATCAAAACCGATAAGATAGGAGCAAGAGCAACTAACGCAATCATCCCAAACCCATCTAATAATGGATCGCGGCCTATTTCTTCTGCGATTCCAACTGCCATTGCAACGATAAACGTTACTGTCATTGGACCTGTCGCGACACCGCCGGAATCAAAGGCGATAGCTGTAAATGACCGAGTTGAAAATTTAATAAGAATGAGCACAAGTAAATAACCTGGAACGATGAAATACCATAATGGAATCCCGGTAATAATTCGAAACATTGATAATGCGATCGATACCGCAACCCCAATAGATAAGGTATATAGCATCACCTTCTCCGAGATGTAACCACCCGAAACCTTTTCAACTTCATAATTCATGATTCGTACGGCTGGCTCAGCAAAGGTAGCGACAAAACCTAAAACAAAACCAATCGGAATCAATAGCCATAAATGATTCATCTGGCCAAGAATGGAACCCATCATTTCACCAGCAGGCAAGAATCCGATTTCGACCCCTTGTAGAAAGAAAGCTAATCCCCAGAATGCTAAAATCATTCCTTTGACAATATCAAATAATTTCTTCATTGATAGTTTTAAGAGAAAGAACTGAAAGAACAGAAAGAAAATCAACAGTGGAGTGAGAGCCACTCCCACTTCAGATAACACGCCCCCAAATCCCTCAAACATTTGAGATATCATCCATAAATCACTCCCAACACTAAAACTGCTAATATCGGTCCAATTGATGCTAAAGCAACTAAGCCAAACCCTTCTGTCGAACCAGATTTTTCTCTTAGCACCGAGGCAACTCCAACTCCGAGTGCAAGAATAAACGGTACGGTCATTGGACCAGTTGTGACTCCTCCTGCATCAAACGAGATTGGAATAAAGTGACTAGGAGTAAAAGCTGCTAACAAAAAGACTAAACCATACCCACATACTAAAAGATAAGTAATAGGGATTTCTAACAAAATTCGAAGCATCGCTAACCCAACAAACAAGGCTACGCCGAGAGCGACCGAATAAATCAGCATATTCTCTGAGACTATACCCTTGGAAACTTCATCAATCTGTGTCGCTAATACGCGCACATCTGGTTCTGCAACTGTTACGACAAAACCGAGTATAAAACCAATCAAGATAATGAGCCATGCTTTTCCCATCTTAGGTAAAGCTGTACCAATCATGTCGCCGACCGGTAGCAAGCCGATATGTACACCTAATAGAAAGAGTATTAAGCCGACTGAAACCATGATGACCCCTGTAATAAATTGTATAAGTATATCCATTTTCAATCCAATAACCGTAAATTGTAAGATGATGATTACCGCGGACAATGGAATGATCGCATAGACGACTTCTTTTACAGTGTCTTTAACTCTTTGCATGATATCCCCCAATGTGAACTCGTTTTCCTGAGAATTTTCAATTTTTAATGATAGATGGTTTTAGGAAAAGAGTTTCTTTTGTTAGAAACGTATCGTTTTACCTCTATACCCCAATTTAAATGAGAATACGCGCTTTTTGGAGTTTTTAAAAAAGGATGGTAATTTAATAGTTAATAACGTTTGTGAGAAGATAATGGAGGAATTTAATAGTGTTATGAAAAGTTTTTTACAGAAGGGAATGGTTTGGTTGGAGGTAGAATTCGCAATGACTTATGTAACATTAAAAATTGTAATGATGCCGCACATTGCTTAGGGGTGTGTGATAAGGTCAAAAAGCAACCTTATCACACACCCCCATTGAATAGATGTTATATCACATTCCGATATCTTCAAACGTTGCCATTTCTCTCATAATTCGTGACGCTGCATCTAAAAGGGGATAGGCCAATGCTGCCCCTGTTCCCTCACCAAGTCTTAAGTCTAACTGCAACAGCGGACGCACACTTAGATAGTTCAATAGAATCTGATGACCTGGCTCTACTGATTCATGCGCTATAATTAAATAAGGGCGAACGGCAGGATTAAGACTAGCCGCGACAAGTGCTGCTGTTGACGAAATAAATCCATCAATGATAACCGGGATGTGTTGCTCAGCCCCCTCTAAAATCACTCCTGCAAGAGCGGCAATTTCCAGTCCCCCAACCTTCGCCACTATTTGAATCGGTGGCATGTTTGCAGCAATCTCCCGTTCGGCTAATGCCCTTTTAATAATATTAATTTTGCGCGCACGACCCTCTTCGTCAATCCCAGTTCCAATGCCAACGACTTTTTCAACATCAACTCCAGTAAATGCGGCAATTAGTGCACTTGATGCCGTTGTATTTCCAATCCCCATTTCTCCTGTTATCAACACACGATGCCCTTCTTCAATACATGTAGCAGCGACAGAACGACCCACGGTAACAGCAGCTTGAGCCTCTTCCTCAGTCATCGCATCTTCATGCAAGAAGTTTTTTGTTCCATTATTGATTTTTTCGTGAATGATGGGCTGTGCGAGAACATCGCCATTAATCCCTACATCGACAACTTGGACCTTTGCGCCTATTTGTCTTCCGAAAACATTTATCGCTGCTCCGCCTTTAACAAAGTTATCAACCATTATAGCGGTCACCGCTTGAGGATAAGCCGACACCCCTTCTTCCACAATTCCATGGTCCGCAGCAGCAACAATAATAGCCGGCTTTTCAATCACTGGTTTAACTTCTTCTGTTATCCCTGCTAATTGCACAGCTAACAGCTCAAGACGCCCAAGGCTTCCTAAGGGTTTCGTTAGCTTATTTAAATGGATTTCTGCTTCATTTATAACCGATTGATTAAACGGTGTTATCTTCATTGATATCCTCTTCTCTATCTACTCTTCTGTACATCTACATTTTTGAATCCTTTTCTATCTGCAATGCTTCCTGAAATTTTCTATTTCGATTCTTATCTTTTAAAAAAGAATCGGTTGAGATACGTTGCAACAATCTTTTTCTAGCTACTAAGGATAACCCTGCCGTAAGGACTTGCTTCCTAGCCTGCTCTAAAAACTGCAATTCCTCTTCCACTTCATCAGAAACAAACTCAGCCAGTTTATCGCGCAATCTCCTTGCATAAGTCGGACTAGCTCCACTCGTTGTAAGTGCAAGCGTTAAACGCTCTTTTTCAATCACTGTCGGAAAATGAATATCACTTTTTTGAGGGTCGCTTGCTACGTACACCCATTGATGTGGGAAACGATTGTTATAGAGAGAATCATTAAGCTTGGGGTTGTTTGTTGCGATCATAAGAAGATCTGCGGTAAATGTTTCATCTTCTTTTGCCTCCACTTGCTTCCATTCAATCTCGTCCATTTCATTAAGGAAATGCAATGAAGAATGAAGAGTCGGAGAAATAACGGTTATCTTTGCACCAGCTTCAAGTAAGCGTGGAATTCGTCTTGCGGCTACTTCCCCCGCTCCAATGACGACAATATGACGTCCTTCAAACTTTAGCATCAAAGGCACCCGTTTCATTGCGCTGGACTCTGTTGTTCTACATGATTAATTCTGAATCTGCATGCATCACAATTAACTTTTACATCATCACTCAGAGTTTCTTTAATTCGAGTTACTAACACATCGACAAGCGCATCCGCGAATCCTAAATAAGAGCATAAAATAAACTCTTTTTCCGTCTTCTCATTCCAGAGATTTAGTGTCTTCTGCAGCCCTTCCATCAAAACACCTGTAAACAGCAAATAAGGTAAAACATAAACCTTTTTATTTGGGATCCGGTTAATACGCTCAAGTCCTTCATCAACGGTCGGTCGAGTCGCAGCAATATAACAAACGTCAACATCAGAAATCGGCGTATACTCCCATAATAAACGTGATATTTTAACTAAATCACTGTTTGCATCAGGATCGCTACTGCCGCGTCCGACTAGTAAAACAGACACTGGCCCACGCTTATCATCTTTCGTTTGGCCTATCGTTACTGGTACTCCTTCTGATTGCAACCGTTCTTTTAATATCGTAATAATCGTTGACTCAATCCCTAATGGACGTCCGTAGGTAAACATCACATCAGGATATCGTTTCTTGGCTTTATCGATTTCAATTGGAATGTCTAACTTTGCATGATTAGCAGTTAACAATAAGACTGGAATGACAGCCACCTTTGTTGCTCCTTGGCTAATGCAAGCATCAATTCCCATTGCGATTGTTGGTTCACAAAGTTCAATGAAACAGCTCTCTTGAATCGGAATATCACTTAGCTTTTTCTTTGCTTTCTCTACAAAGGTAAGCAACTCCTCATTCCCTTGCTGAACCCTACTCCCGTGACCTACATAAAGAACAGCTTGCATGTCTTCATCAGCTCTCTTTCGCTAAAGTATCAATCAGTGCTTCGATGCTAGGTTCAGGTAGTTTCGAATCCACGTTATAACCCAATTGCATTGCCGCCTCAGCAGATTTTTCACCAAAACAAATGACTCTCGCTATCTCGTTCAGTTGTTGCGGGGTTTGTCCACAAGCCGCCATCCCTTCTGTTACAGCATGAACAGATTTGGCACTTGGGAAAATGAGCGTCTTAATTCTATCTTCATCTAATAAACGCTGACAGGTTCTTTCCGATTGTTGAACTTTCTTTGTTGAATAGACCGCTATAAAATCATGATTTCCATACATTTTTTGGCGTATTGTCTTTCTTTCTTGCCAATCATTATTACCTAATACGAGCAAATTTCCTTGATTTATCATCTCATCGATCGGTTGCCCGATACAAGCAAATCGCTCAATAGCTCTCAGTGATTTTATCGAAGCCCCGTAAAACGTTGCTTTGATTTTTCTAACATCAATTCTGCATCTATTCAACCAGTTGAAAAAGGACGATACGCTTTTTGGAGACGTAAAGAGAATTCTTTCATACAACTCGACTTCTGGGATTTCAATATGTTTTTCCAAGCTCGTCCACCGTGGGAATTCGAACACATCTGCCCCTTCCTCACGTAAACACTTTGCCACATTACTAGCTTCATCATTCGTTCGCCCGAGCAAGATATGCTGGTTGAATAGCTTTTGTCTTTCAAACCAGCTCTCTTTCGTCCGTAGCTTTGTTACATCACCAACAAGTGTAATCGCTGGATTCTTAAACTCCGCAGCGCTAGCTTTCTTTGCAATTGTTGCGAGTGTCCCTTCGAGCGTCTTCTGCTTACCAATAGTCCCCCATTGAATCAATAAAACGGGCGTATCCGGATTACGTCCATGTTTGATTAATTGTTCAGAGATATAGCTAAGATTACCAATCCCCATATAAAATGCAATCGTATCAATTGCTGTAGACAGCCCCTTCCAATCAATTGAAGGATGACCCACTTCTGATTTATCATGCCCTGTCACAACGGCAAAAGACGCACCATAATTTCGATGAGTGACTGGCACACCTGCGTATGTCGCGGCCCCAATTCCCGCTGTTACTCCTGGAACAATCTCGTAAGGAACACTAGCCAATTCAAGCACTTCTGCCTCTTCACCCACACGGCCAAAAACGCTCGGATCGCCACCTTTCAGTCGAACTACGACTTTACCTTCAAGGCCATATTTGACAAGTAAATCATTTATCGCATCTTGGCGCAGAAGATGTCGGTCTGGTAGTTTCCCACAATAGATAAGCTCAGCATCTGGCTTTGTCCATTCAAGCATTAAAGGGTTAACCAACCGATCATATAAGACAATATCAGCCTTTTCTATACACTCTTTCCCTTTTAACGTAAGTAATCTGATATCGCCGGGTCCTGCTCCTATAAGATAAACATATCCCATATTCTTCATCATCATCCCTCTACTTTCCCCTGCACTTGCTGCCATTTTAACCATTGTTCTTTCGCTTGCCCATTACGAAGTTGGTCATCCGCTGTTTGGATCCCTTTCTCAATCGTATCAACCTTATTTAAAAGAAAATAACGAATACCTGCATTAAAAATCACTTGGTCCCGGTAATAGGATAATTCTACGTTATCATTTCCTTCAATTACTAAAGAGATTAATTCCGCTTGTTGTTCAAAAGTTATTAGCTCTTTTTCAGGGTCTTTTTGGTGATTGAAGCCATAATCACTCGGCCTTACCGTCAACATTTCCTCACCCTGATCCGTTAATTTATAAATAAAACTACTATTCCGATGAATAGGGATATCTTCAGAACCTTCAACACCTTGAACGATAAATACTTGCTTGTACAATCGTTTAACCACTGGAATGATATGAGTAATCGCCGTTTTATGAAATGCGCCAAGCATTAGTGTTTCTCCCTGCGCCACCCTTCCTAGCTTTTCCACGGTATTGAGCAATGTCCGAACCCCAATCTCTTTGCGAAGGTCTCTTAACTTTGCGAGCGGTTTACAGAAGCTTTCGGTATCAGCAAACCCTATTTTCGTTCGTAAAAGTGTCTCCTCGACGGTATGTATTGAAACTTGAGATTCAATACCTACATGTTTAAGGATGGCCTTTAACGAGCTTCCATATTTCGGAGGCAACGGATCACTCCCGTGTAAAAGAACAGGAATTCCTTTTTCAGAAAGAAGGAGTGATACAGGAATAGTGGCTGCAAATGTATTCCGACCAACATAAGGGCCTGCACAATCAAGCAGCCCTTCAGGAGAGTGAGTAACATGTTCTGTATTCTTGTAAAACACATCAACAAATGCCCTTAGTTCATCTGATGACTCCTCCTTCATTCGCTCAGCCACAAAGAAGGCTGCACATTGGGCAATCGAAGCTTCTCCTGATGCAATTTGACTTGCCGCTTCAAATGCTTCTTCATATGTTAAATCACGAGATCCTTTTTTTCCTCGCGCTACTTCTTTTAACCACTGTTGCATTCTCTCACCTCGTTCTGCCAAACCCGACTTGATTACTATGTTTTATAAAGTATAATACAAGATTCTCAGACTAGGCAATGTCTATTTTATTTTACCTTAATTCTTGAATTCGAGGGAGGTTCTAAGAACATATCGGATCCCTATTTATTATTTCAATTAAGCTATAGACATTAGTTAAAAGGATGTATCACTAAACAACACGCCCCTCGAAACCAGAGAACACGTGTTGTTGCAAGTTCCTCTATTAAAGTAAATGATTATCCATTTATAAATAATGTAAAGTCATCTGATTAAGTAATCTAACCGAACGAACTCCGTCAAAGTAACAAAAATGAGGAAGGTTATTGAAGTATTTTAAGGTTTGATTATAAATATTGCGAAACTGCAAACATTATCGAAGAAGAATAGGTATAAAATTCAACCGTTAACCATACCAGTCTGTGCAAAATTTGTACACAGACTGGTATAATGCCCTATATTAATGAATCTGGCCTTATCCGTTATCTTATTACTTTATATTATAAAGTAAAGTAGTGGTCATAGAAACTAAACAAATCCTTTTTAACTTGTATCTACTCATGTATTAAGGGATTTTAACAGGCACATTTACATCATCTATATTAATATGTCCCCAATCTCCCGTTGAGGTATCAACAACTTGTAAATAAAACTCTTCACCAATATATTGTGAAGCATTCCAATTAATCTTACTATAAACCTCGGAATCATTGCCAGTGGCTTTAAATAATTCCATGCCATCTAACACCCGAACTAACGAAACAGACAGATTGTTTAAATCATTCCCACCACTAATTAAAAAATCAATCTTACCATTTCCACTAAGAACAAACTTCTCTGATTTCAACTTTCCCGTTAACGCGTCTCCACCGTCACGAAAACTAAACAAGTGGTATGTGCCTTGGTGGTTAAATGTGCCATTCCACCAATGCGTGTCTGACGTTACATCAAGGTTGCTGAAGGCGTCACCACTGTCAATAATCCAACCCGTCAAATCACCCGCTTCAAAATCGTGATTTTGTAGGTTCGTATTTAATGGATTTTGCATTACATTTTGGAAAACAGCTGCCGAATCCCAGACATTCAATCCAAAATAACCCCCTTTAAACGTTGAATCATTTGTATTTATTACAAGTGTGTTATTTAAATACACTTTTATAGAATCTCCAACAGCCTCTACTTTAAGGTGATAATTAGTATGGGTATTAAGAGTAGTCGGAAATTCTGAGAGGACCGTTGCCTGGCCATTTACAAATTTAAATAATTTGACAACGTCATTTCTTACATCAACATTTGCTACATACGCATTAGTTGCATCTTCATTCGCTCTAAATACTAATGCTCCGGCACCGTCACTCTCCGTATCTGTTACCTTTATATTCGCTTCATAGGATAAATCAAAGCCTACTTCTGCAGTCATTAAAAATACATCGGCACTCCCACTCCCTTGCTTCCCTTCTAAAGTATTTGTCCATTCTCCATTGAGTGGATGCCATTGCTGCAAGTTTGATACAAATCCACTAAGATTCGATATATTTACATCTTGAAATTTCACAGTAGCATTCCACACATTTAAACCTAATAAACCACTTTCAAAAGTGCTATCCATTTCATCAATAACTAAATTTCCGTTTAAATATACTTTAATTGAATCACCACTAGCTTCTATTTTTAGGTTATACACTGTATGATTATTTAAAAGTGTAGGGTGCTCAGCGATTAATGTATGTTCTCCATTCTCGATTTTGAATAACTTAACGACATCATTCAAAGTATCAACGTTTGCCACATAAGCATCACTTGCATCACGATTTGCTCTAAATACTAATGCTCCCGCACCATCATCTAATATTTTAATATCTGATTCATAGGTGAAATCTCCTGCATAATCGGAGGATATCGCAAATGAATTGCCTTGGCTACGTCCTTGTTTTCCTTCCGTTGTATCAACCCAATGTCCACTAACTTTATCCCAGCCCGTTACATTTGTACTAAATGGATTTGTTCCCCAGATTGAATTTAAATCATACACATCAAGGGAATTTATCGTTACATCTCCTCCTATACTATACATTTGAACCCCTAAGCTCGAAGGGTCTGGGAATATTTGATCCGTGATAATTTGAAGTCCATCATTCCCAAAAACTTCAACAGAAGAACGGTCTAATACAATATGAAGCTTTACTTTTCCATCCTTTGGTTGCATTGGTGCTGAATGTCTCTTTGCAAAATCGCCTTTGAAGCTGGCGTTGCCAGACATTGAACGGTCAACGAACAATTGGTTTTTAGAAATGTCGTAGCCAATTAACGTTTCTTGATTAGTACCTTTTCTTACCTTCAAACCTACTTCATTTGCTGACGTATTATTTACGTTAATTTCTATAATAAATTCAAGAGCGTCACCATTAATATTCTGTAATAGGCTACTCTCCCCAGAAATGATTTCATTTGAGTGGCTTTGTTTGTTGTCTCTAAGAACTTCTAATTCGGAAACCGGTCCCTGTTTTACCCTTACACCTTCGCCAGGGATATCCGTTAACGTCATTTTACGCGGGATTGTCATCGAGCTTCTCCAGTTAGAAGTTGGGGTAACATTCGCATAGTCCCAGTTACTCATCCAACCTAACCATAAACGATGATCGCTATTAGTGGGAACATCACTCCATGTTACCGCTGCGTAGAAATCAGCTCCATAATCTGTCCATAATGTCTCATTCGGGTAGTGATTTGTGAAGGACGTTCCATCAAAATCACCAATAAAATAAATCATCCCAGATCCACCAGCAATTGATTGTGATTGAATACTCACCTGCATAACCCATCTCGTATTATTAGGGTCCCCATCGACAGATAATTCAAACAATTCAGGGCACTCCCATACCCCTTGTGGTGAATTTGATGGTCTTTCAAAATCACTCGTATGTGTCCACTCTTTTAGATTAGAGGATGTATACATCATCGCTTTATCATGTGCAGCGAGAATCATTATCCACTTATTAGTATCTTCATGCCAGAATACTTTTGGGTCTCTCCAATCAGCAACAGGTGGGTCGGGCATAACTGGATTCCCAGAATACTTTGTCCATGTTCTCCCCTTGTCATTGCTGTAGGCTAAACTTTGCACTTGATTGCCATTATCATTGTGTGTAAAGATAGCAACCATTGCTTCATGACCAAATCCAGCAGTGTTGTTCCAATCGATAACTGCACTTCCCGAAAAGATATCCCCTATTTCATCTGGGGCTAAGGCTACAGGGAGATTATCCCAATGGACTAAATCCGTACTTACTGCATGTCCCCAGTGCATTGGCCCCCATTGCGTACCATAGGGATAATACTGGTAAAATAAGTGATACTCTCCGTCATAATAAACCATCCCATTTGGGTCATTCATCCAATTTGCTTCCGGCGAGAAATGGAATTGGTTTCGGTGTTGCTCGTTCATATAGTCATCATCCATAGTTGCACTTACGGAAAGATGAATACTTAAAAATAGAGGAAGTAATAAACAAAGTTGAAATAATAATTTTTTACTCATTTTTTCACCTCTTTTTTTATTTGGTTATTATTACAATAACCATTTGTATACGCTTACAAAAAAACATCTACCCTCCTTATCGAAGTATAAATTACTATATAAACCTTAATTTCTCCGTAGATAAATACAAGGAGATACTTATCTTAAAAAAGAACCCTACTTTCGAAACCACTGATAATGGAAAAAACCGAATCTTTTTAGATTTACAAAGAATCGGTATGGCTCAAATAGTCGCGTAACCGCTATGAGACACCAATCGTAGCGTGCCTAAATAAAGTGACATTTCCCCTCATAACTTCATAGGCCACTGAAAAAGTGAAAAATCGGAGGGCACTGAAAAAGGAAAAGCACCCTTTTTTCAGTGTCCTCGAAAAATCGTGACTTTTCAGTGCCATCCTAGATTCAGCTTCCTTTTCGAAACTATCTCCTTATACTGGTTCTCTTACACTCTTAAAGTCATTCTCTAGTAGTAGTTTTAGGTTCTTTTTCGTAAACGATCGAGTAGTACAGCTATGACAATGACTAAACCCTTAACTACTTGTTGCCAATAATAATCTACATTTAATAACGTCATACCATTCGTAAGAACAGCTACAATTAATACCCCAATAATGGTACCTTGTATACGACCAAATCCACCAACAAAGCTTGTACCCCCTAAGATAACTGCTGCGATGGCATCAAGCTCAGCGCCAACACCCACCATCGGCTGACCTGAAAACAAGCGACCAGCCATGACTACCCCTGCTACACCCGCTAACATACCACTTATAGAATAAACATTGATTAAAGTTCTCTCTACTTTAATACCAGTTAATCGTGAAGCCTCTTCGTTACCACCAACTGAATAAATATGGCGTCCAAACATTGTATATTTAAGCATAATAAACATGACGACATAAACGCTAGTCATAACATATATAGGTGTGGGTATCCCTAAGATGTAACCCGACCCTATAAATTTAAAGTTTTCCGATAGTAATACAACTGGATATCCACCTGTAATAACATAAGCTAAACCTCTAACATACGTCATACTTCCAAGAGTTACGATAAATGAAGGTAATTTAGGTTTTGCTGTGAAATATCCATTAATAGCACCCGCTACATAACCTACTGCAACCCCAGCCAACATAGCTATAGCAACAGGTACACCTGCATTAGAAAGCATTACTGAAATGACACCAGACAATGCCAATATTGACCCAACAGACAAATCAATTCCACCTGTTAATATGACTAAAGTCATCCCAGCCGCAAGTATCGCTGTAATTGAGCTTTGTCTAAGTATGTTCAACATATTACTAGTTTCAGTAAAATTCGGTGCAAAAATCATCATAACGATGATTAATAAAAAGAGTATAATTACCATACCTAGATTATTGAAAATTTGCTGAGAACGTTTTTTAAATGACACACGACTTTGAACTGATTCTTGTGGATTTGTATTCATTATTTAACCTCTCCTGTTGCATAATACATTATTTTTTCTTGAGTAGCTTCCTCTCGGGATAACTCAACCCTTAATTTCCCTTCATGCATGACCAAAATTCGATCACTTACTCCAAGTACTTCAGGCAATTCAGATGAAATCATTAGAACCGCTAATCCTTGGTCAGCTAGTTTACATATGATTTTATGAATCTCTGTTTTGGCACCAATATCAACCCCACGAGTAGGTTCATCAAGTAGTAAAACCTTTGGACTAATCGATAACCATTTAGCGATAACAACCTTTTGTTGATTTCCACCACTTAATCCCATAACATTTTGTTCTTTAGAGGCGGTTTTGACACCAAGATCTTTAATAAATCTATCTGCGTCTTGATCCATCTGTTTCGTCTGTAATAATTTATATTTACGATATGTTGGTAACTGAGCCATTAAGATATTTTCTTTAACTGATAGATTAGGTAGCAATCCTTGTTCCTTTCGACTTTCAGGAACATGGGCAATACCCAATTTCATAGCCTCAATTGGGGTCTTAATTTGGACTTCCTCACCGTTTATGAGAATACGTCCCTCCTGCAATTCAGACAACCCAAATATCGTGCGAATGAGTTCAGTTCTTCCAGCACCAACTAGTCCCGCTAATCCAACTATCTCGCCAGGGTAAATTTTCAACGACACATTACTAACTAAATTTTTGTCAGAAATTCCTTGTAACTCTAGCACTGGCTTTTCATTGTTAGCCCTAATTATTTCTTGTTTTCTTTCTTTAACAAAGAGATCGCTTAATTCTCTACCTACCATAAGCTTTACGAGATTATCAGGACTCGTTTCCGAAATAGGACCGCTCATAATCCATTGACCGTCTCTTAACACTGTTAAACGGTCTGATATTTTGAAGATTTCATCCATTCTGTGAGATATATAAACAATCGCTACCCCTTTTTTCTTTAATTCTTCAATAATGCCAAATAGCTTCTCTATCTCCTTATCGGTTAAGGAAGCGGTTGGTTCGTCCATAATTAAAATTTCAGAATTAAATGATAATGCACGAGCAATTTCCACCATTTGCTGTTGTGCTACACTTAAAGTTGATACATTTGCTTTGGGATTTAAAGTAGAGCCGATAGATTTTAATACATAATCAGCTGTTTCATAGATTTCATTCCATTTCACCAAACCTAGCTTATTTTTCTTGAATTTGGTACCCATTAATATATTTTCACCAATGGAAAGATTAGGAGACAAACTAATTTCTTGATGGATAACACTTATCCCCTTATTTCTTGCTTCCATTGGATTAGTCCATTGCTCTTCATTACCTTTATAAATAATTTTCCCTGAATCAGAATCTGGCTGATGCACACCTGCCATTATTTTCATTAATGTAGATTTACCTGCACCATTTTCACCCATCAATGCGTGAACTTCACCTTTGTAAAGTTCAATCTTTACACTGTTTAACACTTGTACACCCGAAAATGATTTGTTTATCGAATCCATCGTTAAAATTGGTGTATCTGTGGTTGAAGGATGAAATGTTTTTTTATTTTCCTGAAGTACTGTCATTTCCGCCACTCCCTCTTACACTTTTATCTAGCTTTCTATTAGATTGAAAATATATGGCGCCCTTTAAGAGAACGCCATATATTTTATAAATCAACTAAACGGGAAAAAGGTTTACCAGCCTTCATAGGAATCAACATTCTCTTGGGTAATAAATTGAGTAGGAATTAGGACTTCCTCGGGTACTTCCTCACCATCAATAAGTTTAAGTGCTAATGCAACACCATCAATAACCATGGAGTTAGGGAACTGAGCAGCTGTTCCTGCAAAGCTACCACCCGCTTTTAATAAATCTACTGCACTTGGTGCACCATCAACAGATACAATAAAGAATTCATCTAGACGTCCAGCTTGCTCTTGAGCAATTTGAACACCAACAGCTTCTTCATCATTAATCGTAAAGACTGCATCGATTTGCTGGTTAGCAGTTAAGATACTTTCCATTACAGTAAGAGCTTTTTCACGGCTACCTTCACCGTTTTGGTTTGCAATCACACTAATTTCTGGGTATTCACTAATCACTTCATTAAAACCTTTAATTCGGTCTGTCACAGCGGAAACTGGAGGGCCATCAATAATAACAATGTTACCTTTTCCTTCAAGTCGTTCCACTAAATGTTCAGCTGCAAGTCTACCTGCTTGAACGTTATCAGACATAACTACCGTGTTAATTCCACCTTCAGCAAATCCGTCAAGAGCTACGACAGGGATTCCAGCTGCTCTAGCTTGAGCTACTGCACCAGCAATACCAGCCGAATCAAATGGGCTTAATAGAATTAAATCAACTTTTCTTGTGATGAAATCTTCAATCTGTGCAGTTTGTTTTGCAAGATCATGCTCTGCACTTACAGTAATAACTTCTGCATCGTACATAGAGGAAACTTCTTCAGCTCCCTTTGACATTGAAACGAAGAAAGGATTACCTAAAGTTGGAACAGTTAGACCAATTTTAAGCTGTTCTTTCTCAGTTGCTGATTCGTTGGTATTATTAGATTCTTCAGGAGCGACTTCACCAGAAGACTCGCTTCCTCCCCCACCACACGCTGTCATCAAAGACATTACTAAAAGTAAAACCAACATAGCCATAAATTTCATATTCTTTTTCATTTTGAATCCCCCTATTTTTTTGTTGTTACGTAAACGATTACGTAAACAGTTGCGCAAACGATTACACAAATGTCACTAACCATTACGTAGAAATTTCACAATGCGTATTATGACACACACCTAACTTTTAGCATCACCTCCCTTATCATTTCAACTTGACTGTTTTTAATCGTTTTCTCTCTAATTAAAATTAAACAGTAGTGATATCGCTTTCATTAATAAAATAAAATAAAAACCTATTTAAAATTGATTGATTATGACTGCGCTTGATTGATTATGATTGTATTACACTTTTTAATTACTGTCAATACTTAGTTAAAATGGTAGCAATTATATCAATATTATATTTTAATTGCTTCTTCCTTAATTATTTAATTAATTTTTACTAGACTTATAGCCTTTTCATGTATTCTTAGGTATTTAATAAAAACGTTTAATAAACTTATAGAATAATTTTTAATAAATTTAATATTTTATTTTTTATTCGAGAGAAACTTTCCTATCTTCAATAGGTCTATATTTAATTTGCATCTCACCGGCTTACCTAACCTAAAATATCAGAAGTAAGCCGGTTAATGTTTCATATTGTAAATTTATTTATAGCCCTTTTTAGCACTAATCCCATATTGCTTAATTCGTTAGCTGACGACGCAATTTCTTCCATTTGAGCATGCTGTTCCTCTATAGAAGCAGCAACAAGCTGTGTACTTTCGTCTGTTTGTTTTGATATATTTGATACCTCATTTATCTTATTAACCATGATTAAAGAACTCTCTCTAACCTGCTCTACTATATGCGAGACTTCTCGTGACTGAAACGCTACTACATCTACCATCCCTACAATTCCCTGGAAAGAATCTCCTGTATCTCCTATTCTAATAATTCCTTCATCTAGTGCTAATGCACCTTCATTCATTGTTACGATAGCACTTTTAATCTCTAATTGAATTTCTTCTAAAATTATCTCGATTTTTTTTGCTGCTTGCGTTGATGTATCAGCAAGCTTGCGTACCTCATCTGCAACTACCGAAAAACCACGCCCATGTATTCCTGCTCGTTTTGCTTCAATGGCAGCATTTAGAGCAAGTAGATTCGTCTGTGAAGCCACATCTGTTATTAAAGTGACGATACTCCCAATATTGTTTGATTTTTCACCTAGTTCATTTACAACAACGGACGTTGTATTGACCTTATTTTGCACAAAGTTCATTTGTTTGATAGTTTCTTTCACAACCTCATTTCCAATCTTCGCGTTTTCCGATGATTGAAAAGCTATATCTGTTACCTGTTTAATCGAGATGGCAGCTTTTTTCATTTCATTTGAAATATTTTCAGTTAATTGATTCGCTTCAAATAAATGAGCGACCTGATTATCCGACCCTACTGCTACCTCTTGAATAGATACTGCAATCCCCTCTATTACTTTTGATGTCCCTTCAACATTTTCCGTTAACTCAGTAGAGGTATTTGAGACAATCTCTGAATGCTTCGCTACAGAAGAAATTAGCATTCTAAGATTATCTGTCATTACATTAAAATTTTTCGCTAAATCACCTAGTTCATCATGATTATTCGATTTAATTTCTTGTACGACCAAATTGCCATCTGCAAGGAGCTTCGCATTATTTGCCATATTTACTAGTGGTTTTGAAATCTTTCTTGTTAGCAACACCCCAATTAATATTGAGGACATAATTGCCAACACTAAAAATACAACAGATATAGTAGTAGCCGTCTTAAATATCCTTTCTCCATCCATTCTTGCAAGATAAGCTGCTTCCTCACTAACTTCTATTAACTCGTTTAATGTCTCCTCTACGATACTTAATTGGCTACTCCCACTCCTTATTAAATCCCGCGCTTTAACACTGTCATTGGCATTGCTCGCTTCGATAGTATGAACATGGATCTTTAAGTACCAATTCCAATCCTTTTTAAGTTGTTCAAAAAGAACTACTTCTTCCTCCATGGAGATTAAATTCTCGTAGTTTGTAAAAGCAACTTCTAAGTTTTCTATTGATTTAATAAGTTCATCTTCAAATACCTTCTTACTATCTACTGTATTTGAAGCCGAATGAAACAATTCGTTTGTAACAACCCTTTGCACATTATATTTGATATCTCCAAGACTTTTAACAGCTGGTATCCATGTGCTTACAATTTCGTGGGACTTGCTGTTAATACTTTTCATATTCATCGAATTGATTATACTAAGAGTTATTATTACAACAACAATAAATGCGAACGCTAGAAATAGTTTTCGACCTACACTAAAATTCATATATATTCCCCTATACTCTAATTTAAATAAAATCTATTAATAGATTACGCAAACGATTACGAATCAAAAAACCTTACTGAATACGCCTCTATTTATCAATTCACTTTCAATCATTTCAATAAATTCTTTTTCCAAATTGAATTTTTTTGCTTTAATGTAAAGTTCCACTAAATCTTGAGTCTTTAGCTTATACATATCTTCTCCCCCCATTACTTTTTTATAATATTAATTTGTGCGAATAGTATATTGTGATGATTGGTCATTTTTATTATCTAAAGATATGTTTTTGGTCCCATACTTTAATAGATTCTACTATTATTTCATTTGATCCCATTAATGATATTCCTTTCGCGTCTATTTTCGTTGGGTAGACACGTGTTGTTAAACTTTTGATGTCGTTGATATAGGCTTCAACCATTGATTTATCTACAAAGACTCGTAGTTTTAAAGGTTCACCCTCGTTTAGACCAATAAACCCACCTTGTATCCCTGATGTTTTTTCCTTTTTATCAAGTGTTGTCTTTGTTCGATCAACAAACATTCCTTTTGTAAATCCATCATAATAAAGTAGTGTTTCCTCGGTATGATCAGCAGTTTGACGAATAAACAGTCCATAGCATTCCTGCTCATATGGCTGAAACACTACCTCAATTTCGAGCATATCCCCATAAATACCTTTTAGTAATTGATTTGCTTCAGCAATCGTTACATTGGACAAATCAAGTAGCTTTCTCTTCCGAAGCTCTTTTACTTCATCAATTGGCTTAAACTTTAAACGGCCATCCTCTGATAAGTATAATTCGATTGGCAGACCACCGTTATGCGCCCAGCCTGATGCGTATTCATATTCAATAGGTCGCTCACCTTGAGCAATGGTAAATAAAATGATTCTTCCTGACTTTGGATCAAGCATTGCACTAGGACCCGTAAAATGAAAATCTCCTAAATCAAAGAGTTGTGGTTTTTCTTGCTCTGGTAGAAATCGTCTATTTTTACGATCCCATTTCCCTATCCAGTAGAAAACTTCCACATCGGCATCATCCCCCACAGGGCTAATAATGAAAATATGTTTCTCATTTCCTTTTCTATCCTTACCAAGAGGCAGAAGAATAGGGAGCTCCCACACTCTACCTAAATAAGGGTATTCTTTATAATCGCTTAGATAAAGAGGACCTCTATATTCCCAATTAATTAAATTATCTGATTCAAAAAGCAACGCTGTTCCACCACACCCATTTATACCCGAACCAACAAGTTGATACCATGTTTCCCCTTCTTTCCAGACAAACGGATCGCGGAAGCCATCATCGTCTAAGTTAAACCCCTCAGGCTGAAATAAAATGGGGGCCGGATGTTTCACCCAATTTTTAAGATCTAAATCACCGTCAGTCTTTACTGTGCTTCTTGCAAGGCCGATCATTTGATTTGGCAAATAGTTGTTGTTCCCAGCTGTGAAAAATAACACCGGCACCCCATCCCTATCATAATGAGCACAGCCAGACCAAACGCCATCCGGATCGACAGAATCTCTTTCTGGGGAAAGTGCAATAGGCAGGTCCCTCCAATGAATTAAATCATCACTCACCCAATGTCCCCAGTGGATGTTACCCCAGTATGGACCTTGAGGATTATGCTGATAAAAAAGATGATATTTGCCTTTGTAGTATAATGGCGCATGTGGTTCATTCATCCAATGTCCTGGTGCAGTCAAGTGATACTGAGGTCGATGTTCATCTAATATAAAGTCCTCCCGATGGATGTTAATATCTTCTAGTTCAATTGAAGGGATTTCACCATTAGAGGGAGTCAAATATGAGACATATTCATAAAGTATTTCTTCCGCCGTTAAAGCCCGTTGAAAAATACAAACCTCATCCATAAGACCACTAAACATGCCTAGAGAAAATGTCTGCTCGATCATTTTGGGATGATTGTGTTTTCCTATCAACAAATCCACATCCGCAATAACCAGCTGATTATCTTTCTCCACATTTGTATGAGCAACACGATCACCGTTTAAATAGATTTCTAATAATCCACACGTAGCCTCATATGTAGCAACTACATATGTCCATTTATTTCTTGGCAGACGTACATCACTATGAATTTCTGTCCAGCCACTCGTTAGTCCAACTTGAAAAGTGAGGTCACCATGTTTTTTAATTCCAAGAATGAACCCTTGCTCCTTTTCACGATTATGTTGATTAATCAATGCAGTTACATCTTCACCTTCTATTCCACCAAAAGAGTAGGGAGCTACCCATATTGAAATCGTCATACCTTTATTTGGGAGGTGAAACGCATCCTTTCTACGTTTTACATGTGTAGAAAAACCATCGAACCATAATGCTGTTCCCTGTAGCCCTTTTCGACGTTTAGGACTTCGATTTGGTTGAAACCTTGCCTCATGAAGTACATAGTCGATAGAGTCATAGATTTTCTGTACAGTTTCATATGTATATGCTCCATCCGTCTCTTCGAAAGACCAATGAGCAACCAGATCTTTGCTAGTTAAAGATTTTCTTACACTCACAGTTGTCACCCTCCTTATTCGCTTCAATTATTAATATTAAAGCCGGAACTTTGAAAATAGGTTCCGGCTAATTTTTGTGTATCCTTATAAATTTGAGTTAAAACGGTCTAAACCTTCTTGATAAATTTCCATTAGTTCATTAAGCCCCATCTTTTCTAGCTGTTCAAGATAGCTGTCCCAATCATCCTCAACGCCACCATTTAACAACCAGTATGCTTGCTTTTGATTAACAAAGTCGATAATGTCTACTTTAAGACGATTGATTCTATCAAGCTCTTCTTCACTAAAAAATATTTGAGGGTAATTCTCATCAACTAAATACGGAGCATAGACTTCTTCAATATCTTTTAACCGTTGTTTTGCACGAGGCTCCATTTCAACGACTGTCCCAAAATGCTCGGCTAATACGACTGTCGGACCGCCACTTGGCGCTACTTTTTGACGGAGCTCTCCCATCGCTACCCCTTCTTCTAATTCTTTGTTTACAAGCATCCCATCTTTATCTTCTTCATAAATAATACCAATAGGTCCCCAACTAATTTGTGCAGACATTTTAGGATCATAGAGCTGGTCTGCCCATCTCATCGTAATCTCAGGATGTTCGTTAGCTGATGTAATGACAAAAGCTGCTCTCCCATATTCTGAGTAATTAGATCGCCCTACCATTTTATGGCCATTTGGTCCTTCTAGTGGTGGAAGTAGAACATAATCGCTCGCACGTTCTGGGCCAACAATCTCCTCAGTTTCCCACCATATATAAGAACCAAGGGTCGCAGGCTCAGTCTTCCCTTTTGCAAAATATTGACTAACATCTTGGATGAAGGATTCCTCATCAATTAACCCCTCTTCGACCCAACCATGGAAGTATTCAATCGCTTCTTTGTACCCTGGTTGTATAGGTGTAAAAATAACTTCACCATCGCGAACAATATAATGATCGACGTTGTCAGGTACACCAAATGCAGCGAACATGTCGCCAAAGTTTCCAGTCCAAAAGTTATGCATAAAGCTTAATGGTATAACATCATCTTTTCCTGTTCCGTTCGGATCTTGATCTCTAAATGCACGTAACACATCTCCGTATTCATCAAGCGTTGTTGGCATTTCAAGCCCTAACTTATCTAACCAAGCTTTGTTGATAGAAGTGAAGTTCGGCACAGCACTCAATCCCATTTCTTCTGCTTTTGGTAAAGAGTAGATATGGCCATCAGGTGCAGTGACCATACTTTTCAGCTCAGGTCTTTGCTCAAATATAGCTTTTAAATTTGGAGCATACTCTTCAATTAAATCTTCCAAAGGAATAATTTGTCCTGATTTTCCGTATCTTACAATTTCATGATCAGAAAATTCAGCGTTATAAAAAGCATCGGGAAGTTCGTTACTTGCTAACATTAAATTCTTTCTTTCTTCATAGCCTTCTCCTGGGATATTGTTCCACTCAATCTGAACGTTCGTCATTTCTTCTAATGATTGAATGATTTCCATTTCATTATAATCCGGTGCTAGTGGAGCTTTGGGAGAAACAAAATTCAATGTTACTTTTTCTTCTACAATGGGTAAGCCATCTTTATTAAATTCAATACTGGCTTGCTCATCGTTAGTTGATTGTTGTTCATCGTTCCCCCCTGTGTCTTTTGAACAAGCCCCTATCACCATCATCACCATTATTAAAAAGATGTAGAATCCTAATTTTTTCGTCATTTCATTATCCTCCTTCTATTAAACTGATTTATTTGAGATATTAAAAAAGCTATTTTCGGCATCCCCCCCTCCAAGTAACCGCTTACAGATATAGAATAACTCATATAAACGATTACGTAAACGTTTATATGCATTTTAAAGAACACTCGTTTTGAGTTATGTGCTTCCTTCTAATATTCCGCACCTAACTGTTTAAACGCTTTATAGCATGTAGCATAGATGAAATAACTAACTAGGCTTGTAATAAAAAACATGAGAATAGGATATTGGTACATAAAATATCCTATAATAATAACAATCGCTAAACCTAGCCCTGTATATTTCCAATGACTCGTCGCAATGAAAAAAGCATTACGAATAAGTTGCCACATTGGCAATTCAAAATGAACGACCACTGGGAAAATATAAAGTGTTGTACACATAAATACGAGTAAGATCATGCCTATTAATAATGTCATAAGTAAACTTACTATGGATTCTGTGGGTTCTAACAACTTTATATTAGATAACAAAATGATTGAAAACGGCATCCAAACTAGTGTCAAAAAGATACTTTTTTTAACGTTTGTTTTTATGTGCTTTAGAAATGGTTTGATTACCCCTGAATCTTTCTTCATATGCCAGTCTCTTATTACGCCAAACATAGCAATCGTTGCCGGGAAAAATGTAATAACAGGTAAACAAGAAAGGACCCATAAAATATTTAGAAGAAAAAAGTTAGCACTCATTTCTACCAACTGATATAGCTTCGAATTTACTATACTCATCTCATACGTCCCCTTTCTTGTACTAATAATGAAACTATACTCAACGAAACGAGTCGATTAACTAACCTTTAATCCCACCAATCATGACCCCTTGTACAAAGTATTTTTGGATAAATGGGTACACAATTAATAACGGCAGGCTACCAACAATAATAACACCATATTTGATAAGGTCCGCAATTCGTTGCTGTGCCGCTACTGACTCAAGGTCACTTACCATTGTAGCAGCTGCCTCATTTTGGATTAAGATATTTCGAAGAATGAGCTGAAGCGGGTAGAGGCTTTCATTGTTTAAATAGACAAGCGCATCAAAATACGAATTCCAATGACCAACGGCATAGAAGAGAACCATCACAGCAATAACTGGTTTTGATAAAGGTAGAACGATTTTCGTAAAGAATTTTGTGTTTGAGCATCCATCTACCTTTGCGGCCTCAAGCATTTCGTCGGGAATGGATGCTTGAAAAAATGTTCGCGCAACGATAATGTTCCAAACCGCAACTGCTTTTGGAATAATCATCGCCCACATTGTATTAACCATACCTAAGTTCTGCACAACAAGATATGTTGGAATTAATCCACCTGAGAAAAACATCGTAAAAACAAACATAATCATGAAGAAATTTCTTCCATAGAAATCTTTCCTAGATAAAGCATAAGCAGCGGTTAATGTTAAGAAAACATTTAAAATGGTTCCAACCACTGTGTAGATTACTGTATTTTTATAACCAATCCAAATTTTTCCGTCCTGAAAAATTCTAGAATACCCTTCAAATGTAATTTCGATTGGATAGAGCCAAACATCTCCGGCAAATATACGGTCTGGATTACTAATAGAAGCAATCACAATAAAATACAACGGATAGAGAATAGCCAATAACATCAAAGTCAGGAGCGTTATATTTATTGCATCAAATACTTTGTCTTCTTTTGAACGTCGTATTGTTGATAGATTCATATCTTCACCACCCTTTTTACCATAAGCCACTACCAGATAGGCGTTTAGCTACTCTATTTACATACCACAATAAAAATAGATTGATAACAGCATTAAATAATCCTACTGCTGCTGCAAAACTATACTGAGCTTGCTGTAAACCGACTTTATACACATAGGTCGGAATAATTTCAGCTGTAGGCTGATTAAGCGGCGTCTGTAACAAATATGCCTTTTCAAAACCAATATTCATAATATTCCCCACAGATAAAACGAGCAATATCATCGCAATAGGCAGAATAGCAGGAATATCAACATTTATAATACGTTGCAATTTGTTGGCACCATCGACAATGGCTGCTTCATGAAGTTCAGGATTCACAGCTGCAAGTGCAGCTAAGTAAATAACGGCAGCCCAGCCCGTTTCTTGCCATACACTTGAACCTACATAAAGTGGTTTGAACCATGAAGATTCCATTAAAAATCGAATTTCTTCCATTCCAACCAAGGCTAGAAAGTTGTTGATAAGACCGTTACTTGAAAAGAATACATAAACCATCCCTACTAATACAACTACCGAAATAAAATGTGGAGCATAGATAATTGTTTGAACAAATTTTTTATACCGTTTTAATACCACTTGATTTAGCATTAGGGCAACAACAATCGGTAATGGAAATGTAATCAGTAATTGAAGAGCACTCAGCGAAAATGTATTATAAATCAAGTTCCAGAATTGGTAAGATTCAAAAAAGCGAATAAAGTGTTCCAACCCCATCCACGGACTACTACTAATACCAAAGCCTGGTGAGTAATCACGAAACGCTATTTGCACCCCATACATCGGGACATAATGAAAAATGATAAAATAAAGTAACGTGGGCAATAGAAATAAATACAATTCCCAATTTTGCTTTATTTGACTCCAACGCCTCCTGTTTTTTATTTTTTGTGGATCAGGTTCAACAACTGAAAAAACCTGAGATGTTTGTCCGATCGTCGCAGTCTTCTTAAGTACTGGTTTCATGTTGCCCCCCTTATTCTAGATAAGTTATTAATTAGTTCGTATTCTACTTTCAATAAAATTACCGCTGTTCATTCCAAATACTTCGTAAAGAATAAACCTCTAGTGAGATAACTTTAACTTCTCCATCAATAACGTACAATTCAAGTTCCTTGCTATCCTCTTTAGGGAAAATCAAGTCCGTCATGACAACTTCACCGTCATTGAAAAAAAGTTCAACTGAAGATTTATCAATAAACAGATGTAATCTAATACTTTCTTTGCTACTCGTCAATTTAACGGCATGTCTTCCACTGAATTCCTCACTAAATGAATTCTCTCCAGAATTTTCTCGATTAATGAACAACTCTTCTTTATTAAAATTATAACCGACAATTGTTTCTTCTTTATTTAATGATGATTTTCTAACCTTAAACCCAAATTCAACAGCTGAAAGGTTTTCAATTTCTGCTACAATTTCAAAAACATCTTCTTCTTGGTTAGCTAATACATTCTTGTCACCATTGACAAATTCATTACTGATATTTACCTTACTTTGACGCAATGTCTGTAATTCCGTTATAGGCTTTTGAAATAGTTTAATGTTTCCGTTGTCGTTTTGTCTTAATTCCATTTCACGCGGTATGGACATTGCACTGCGCCACGGAGTTGTAGGTACTTTATTGGCATATCTCCAATTACTCATCCAAGCCATACAAATTCGTCTACCATCCTCTTTAAGGACGTCTGAAAAGGACTGTGCTGCATAAAAGTCTCTACCATAGTCGACCCATAATGTTTCACTAGGTTTATTTTCATTTACGAACGTTGTGCCATCAAAATCTCCAATAAAATATTGCGATCCCGAACCACCTGCTATGGCACCATCTCCAAGATCTACTTGTAATACCCATTTCTGTTGATGAATATTTCCATCAACAGGTAATCGAAATAAGTCAGGGCATTCCCACACTCCACCATGAGCACCTTCATTGGCGCCAAAATCACTTAAGTAAGTCCACTCTTTTAAATTTGGAGAGCTATATAGCATCACTTTTTGGCCAGCTGCTATGACCATCTTCCACTCATTTGTTTCGTTATGCCAAAAAACCTTGGGGTCTCTAAAATCCTTAATCCCTTCATTCGGAATGACCGGATTGCCATTATATTTTATCCAAGTTCTACCTTTATCGTTGCTATAAGCAATGCTTTGAGATTGCACTTCTTCTTTCGAGTGGTGTGTAAAAACAGCTACAAGTCCTTCTTTCCCTCCAAAAAACCCTGTGGTGTCGTTCCAATCAACCACAGCACTACCTGAAAATATCATCCCTAAAGCATCTGGCTCAAGGGCAATCGGATAATGCTCCCAATCAACCATGTTTTTACTGATAGCGTGCCCCCAATGCATAGGTCCCCACTCACTCCCCTCTGGATGATATTGATAAAAGAGATGATATTCATCTCTATAAAAGACCATTCCATTTGGGTCATTCATCCAGTTTTTTTGAGGACTATAGTGAAATTGCGGACGATACCTTTCTGTATAATAGTTTGCCTTTTTACTAATTTTGTTTACTGTAGACAATATCAACACTCCTAATTTTTAATATTCCAAATGTAAAGAAACTTCTTCTATACTTGGTAGAGCTGAGATAGCACCTCTTTTTATCGTCGTTAAGGCACCACAAACATTCGCAAATGCGAGAATTTCATTTAATAATCCTTGATTTTCGATAATACTTTCTATTTTCTTTTTTTCATTTAATTCTTGGGCAAGTTTATAAAGCAATCCACCCACGAAGGCATCGCCTGCTCCAGTCGTATCCACTGGCTTCACACATATTGCTTTGACACTTCCTGACAGGTTCTTTGTATAATAAGTACACCCCTCTTGTCCTCTCGTAATTAAGATGAGTTTAATAGCCTCTTTCATTAATGAATCAACAGCTTCTTTTTCATTTTTTATCAAAGTGAGAAAGAATAATTCTTCTTCACTTAGCTTTAAAATGTGGGCATCTACTAAATGGCCTAGTATTTGTTCTCTAGCTAATTTTTCATCCTTCCATAAAGCCATTCTTATATTTGGGTCAAAACTAATAATTGTATTTTTACTTTTCGCGTATTTAATAGCTTCTATAGTAGCCTCTCTAACCGGGTCATCAATCAGAGAAATTGAACCAAAGTGAAAAATAGCTGCATCTTCAAACCATTCTTCTTTCAAATCACTTTTTTCTAATAACATATCTGCAGACGGTTGACGATAAAACATAAAATCTCTTTCTCCATTATCTTGCAATGACACAAACGCAAGAGCTGTATTGGCTTTATTTGTTTTTAATAGATAGCTTTTATTTACACCTTTTCTACATAAAACCTCTGTCAAATAGTCACCAAAAGCGTCATCTCCTACCTTACCCAAAAAGTAAGCATCGCCTCCAAGATTAGCTATAGCTGCACTTACATTTGCTGGGGCGCCCCCTGCAACTTTTTTAAACTCTCCTACGTCTTTTAAATTTTCACCATTCCTAGTAGGGACAAAATCTATTAATATTTCTCCTAAACATAAAACCTTTGACATAAATGAGCATCTCCTAGACAATATTTTTGTATATACCCGTCAGATATTAGATAGTAAACGATTACGCAAACGATTACGTTTCATGGAGTAAAGCAATGTAAAAAGAATTTACACCGATTTACGCGAAATATACTTTGTAGGTAAGATTATTTGTTCCTCTTCACTGGGTTTACTGTTTTCTATTCTATCAAGTAAGATACGTACTGCTTGCTCACCCATTTCAAAGGCTGGCTGTTCGACAACTGATAATGGTGGTGATGTAATTTTCATCCAATCATAATCATCAAAACCAATGATAGCGACATCCTCTGGCACTTTTAAATTACTTTCATTAATAAATCCTAAGGCGCCCATAGTCATTACATTATTTGCAACAAATAAAGCACTTGCCCCTCTCTCTGTTATCAATTCTTTCGCTATTTTATACCCATCATCAAAACAGGAGGACCCTTCTTTAATGAGCAGTGGGTCAACAGATAATCCATTTTGTTCAAAAGCAAACTTATATGCTGATAAACGCTCGTCACTTGTTGAAATACCTAAATGACCAGTTATAAACCCTATTTTCTTATGCTTTTTTTCAATCAAAGTGTTAATCGCTTCTAATGTCCCTTGGTAACTGTTCGCCATAACAAGATCTCCAGCATATTCAAGTGGTTTACGATCGATAAAGACTACTGGATAATCTCCATTGAAAAGATTTTCATATTCATTGTAACTTTCAGCTGTCGGCGCAATAATTAGTCCATCAATCAATTGGGAATTAAAAAGTTTTATTTGTTCAATTTCTGTTTTAATATCTTCATGAGAATTACCCAAAATTAAGTTGTATCCTTTTTGTTTAACAATGGTCTCTATCCCATTTGCAATAGACATAAAAAAGAAATTTGATGTATCAGTGTATTGCATTGGAACAATTAATCCAATAATCATCGATTTACGGCTCCGTAGACTTTTCGCAACTAAATTTGGTTTATAATCAAGTTCTTTCATGGCCTGAAATACTTTTATTTTAGTACTCTCGGAAACATACCTCGTCCCATTAATAACATGAGAAACAGTTGCAGTAGATACATTGGCTACTTTTGCAACATCTTTTATACTTGTCATTAGTTCTCTCCTCTTTATAGAGCGCTTTCTTTTATTAGAAAGGCAGTTAAACGTTTACGTAATAGTTTAACTAGATAATATTATAGAATGTTTTATTTGTCAATTGTAATTGTAAGAAAATTATATTTATTAAGAGATAATAAAAAGAGAATACACAAAATCGACTATTAAAACTTTTATAAATCATTTGGTAGATAGATGTATGAAATAAAACCTTCCCAGTTATATTAAACAAAGCTAACGCTATACTATTAGCGTTAGCTTTTAGACAAGTACCCGTTAATTCCCTAAAATCCCCTCCGCTTCTTCCCTAAACTTCTTCGCAAATTCCTCAACGGTAATCACTCCATAATCTAATTCCTCTTTTGCTCGTTCAAAGGCTCCTTGGATTTCTCCTACTCCGGCTGGCTCTGGTGGATGAATTGGTGTGGAGTGTTCCTGTACAAGTTCAATGTAATCAAACTGCATTTTCTCATATTCTCCAAGTTGAGGGTAGATATGGCTGCGTACTTCCTCCGAAATTGGTACTCCACGTTCAGCGGCTAAAATTTCATTCGCTTCTAAGTCATTAGTAATAAAATCAATGAATTTTGCTGCTGCCTCTTGTTCGGCTTGATCGGATTGGTTTGATACCGAGAAAAATTGACTCGGTTTTAAAAAGTGTCCTTCTGTTTTTCCAGAAGTGGAAGGCATTAATGCTAGTTTCAATGGTCGCCCCGCAGCATTTTGTAATCCAACAATTTGGTTACTATGCGGAAAATAAACGGGTGACATCTCATGAACGATTAGCTCATCTTCAAGTCCCTGGATTTCCATAAGTACGTCCGCACTTGGACTTATCCCCTCTTCAAGGAGTTCATTCCACTTTGTGAAATAATCAATGAAATATTGGTCATCGTCATAACCTAATCCGGTATTATTTTCATTGTAAAGCCATAGGTCATGCTGTCTTAGATAGTGCTTAAAGCCATGTAAATCTATATTAGGGACAGCCATAAACGTATCTTCTCCAAAGGTTTCTTTAATCTTATAAGCTGCATTAATAAAATCTTCCCAACTATAACCTGGTTCAAATTCAGGAATACCAGCCTCCTTAAACATTGCTGGGTCATAAGCAACCGCTAATGAATTGGCTCCTAAATTAACAGCATATAATTGTTCGTCAACTCTTCCACCTGACAAATAAAGTTCATCCACATCATCAAAGTTTATGATTCCATCAGAAACAAAAGGTTCTAAATCAATTAACAAATCCCTCGACACATACTCATTCAAATATTGCAAATCCATTTGAAAAAGATCAGGAAGGTTATTCCCCGCAGCTTGTGTTGCTAAGCGCTCCCAATAGCCTTCCCACCCAGTAAATTCAGGAGTAACCAAAATATCAGGATGTTTTTCTTCAAATAAATCAATCGCTTTTAGCGTACGGTCGTGCCTTGTTTGAGACCCCCACCATACGATTCGAAGTTCCGTTTGACCTTCTCCTGCCTTCTTCTCATTATTTTTATTATCTACATTTTCTGTAGGTCCACTTCCAGTCCCTGATGCACAAGCTACCACTGTCATGACCATAACCAACGTGACTATCATTAAAAATAAATTATTAACGGTTTTCATATTTCCTCATCCTCCTTATTATTTAGTACTTACCTCACTTTGTAATCGCTTACAAAGTGAGGTAAAGAAATTAACTCCTTTTAGTAGCACATAAATGTTCTAGGTTGGAAAAAATAAAACCATATATTGTTACATAAATGGTCGCTTTTACAAGGTGGGCGTTCCCCCTTTTCTAAATATTTAGATACTTCTCTGTTACCCTTATCATAGCGGATATGAAAATATTGCGCTTTATTCATATTAATGTAAAATGGGGTTCATTTGTACGTGATTGCTGTCTTGCCTCATCAATTTATTAAATACAAAAAGAAGCCTGACTATTCAGAGCGAATGTTCAGACTTATTATTAGAGTCTTATTTCTGTTGTTAACACTTCTTTTTTGTATTGTTCCGGCGTTAAGCCCGTGATGTTTTTAAATACCTTACTAAAATGAGAGGGATGTTTAAAGCCAAGACGATAGCCAACATCTGTGACCGAATTGTTCTCAGAGAGTAGGAACTCAATTTTTGCTTGGTTCACGCGTTTTTGATAAAAATAATTAAAAATAGTGAATCCGGTTACTTCCTTAAATATCTTTGATAAATAATATTTACTTAGATGTAGGCCATCCTCAATATCTTGGAGTGTTAAATTCTCTCGGAAATGTTCTTCAATAAACGCAATCAACTTTTGGACCGTTTTTTCTTTTTCTGAATGGGCTTCTTTTTTATTTTCTAACGGTTTCTGACAAAAGGTGTACATATAGGCTAGTAAATCTAGAAAGGCCAATTGCAAGCGATATCCAGAAATAGAATCATCCTTGTTATTATGTTGATTCATCGTTAAAAAAAGCCGTTCAACGGCTTGACGTTCCTGTCCTTGAAGCTGGAAACGATGCGATTGTAACGAGGCGAACGGTTCAAGCAGATACTCCATTCCCATCGTCCTTAGCACACCTCGAAAATAGCCATGGTCGAAATGTATTACGCTACGGATATAATCCTCTCGCTCATGCAAAGTCGGACAATGTAACGTCAATCCATTCATGAGAATCAAATCACCAGGGGCCAAAACATAAATTTGGTCGCCAATAAGATAATTGCATTTCCCTCCATGAAAATAAAAAATTTCATAATGCTCATGAGAATGAAAAGAAATTTCTTCCTTTAAATCGCAACAATACTTAAATTCGAGATGATTTGGAAAGAATATAGGAGTTGACATAAGACCCTCCAATGGAATTTTTCTTTTTTGAGTTTATCAATAACAAGAAGAAGTCGTCCAGTTAATGCGCATGCTTAAGCCATTGGCACAAAATATAAAAAAATAGTTTTACTTCTTTCTAATTATAAACTATTTGCTACTAAAGACTATTTTGAGGAACTAATTACTTTGTATCTTCATAGAAGCAAGTAGGCAATTAATGTTCCAACCCCACCATAAAAAAGACCAAAAGGCATATTTCTCAACGTGATTAAATATGGGTTTTGCTTTGTATTCATCACCGTAATTGTTACCATCATACCGTATGCCCCGACCGAAAGAGTTGCTAAAGCTCCAGTTATCATGACAATTCCAATACTTAACGGGTTCATCACATCAAACAGCGGCGTTAGTACCTCAATCAATACACCTATTGTCGCAATGGGGTGTACTCCAATAAGGCTCATAATTAAATATGTAAACTGAATCAAAAGGAGGATGATAAGTGGCGATTCGGATGATAAAAAAGGGTGTTGGATTAACGCAAGAAAAGGTGTTTCATTCAAACTATTTGAAAAAAACGCAAGCGCAATAAAAAGGACAATGAAATTTTGCATATTATTTGTTCGAAGTTTCCATGTTCTCCATCCTATCGCCAAAAAGCTCCTTGTGCGTTTCATTATCATTGCCCAACAAAAAGTGAAAGGTAGAATCACCAATGTTACCGATAAAATAAAATTAAGATGAAAGACGTTCCCTATACTAACAACGGTAAACAAAAATACACTTAACACGATAAATAATTGAAACAGCTTCCAACTTAACTTCCGTACATTAACTTCCCTTTTATTATTTAGGGGAGAAGAGTAAGGAATAGACGCGAATACCCTTCTCCCAATAAATAAATCAACAGAAAAAACAAGCAACGAACATAAGATAAGCCATGGTAAAAAACGGAGATAACTTACCCCCGTTGCATCAACAGTCATGGCAACAAGTATTTCCATTGGACTCCATGCAAGTGCGACCGCAAACGTACGTAAGGTTGTTTTGCTTATAAATACGTCCTTTACTTTTTTCTTCATTTTTTTCATATTTTCTAGTAAGATATCTTGGGATATTGTGAGAGCGGACAAATTAATGAAGGTGACGAGAGAATAGGTTGTTAAAGAACTTCGAACATATAGTTTGCCTAGATCGGAAACATTTGCTTTCATCGCATCATTAATTTGTCTGTCAAATCTCCCAGCTCTGACACAGCTATTCATCCACGGTAAAACCATTAGAAAGGCCAGTAATGGTAAGGTCGATGTCATATAAAAAGGTAGGTCTTTAAAAGGTAACCCAGAATACAGATATAAGAAAATGCCAGTCACAAGAAATATCGTGCCTATTACTTTAAACAACTTATCCGCCCCTGAAAATGAGACAAGTAACATGAGGATAGCTAATACTCCTACGATATATGAAATATGTTCATTTTTGATAAATGTATTGATAATAAATAGTGTTAAGATGATTGTATAGAAAATGTATAGGTTTGAGACAACCTTTTGTTTCATAACTCCCTCCTTAGTGACATGAAAGTCTGTATCTAATTTACCATTCTAGATAAATAATTCATACAAATTGGTTACCATTTTATCCAAATTTGTATCACCCGCTAAAAACGTTACCCATTGTTAAAAATTGCCTTTTAAAATTTTTGAACGACTTACTTTCAGGAAATTGAGGCACAATGACATCGTTCACCATTTCCTGAAGAAGTACTGTACCTTCTCCCTGTGAGACGGCCATCTGAATAATTTATCAACATCGTTCGGTCGAATTTAACAAGTATACCTAGTGAGGAATTTAACTCTTCTCTAATTTCCGATATATGTGCTCCCTATTGGTATTGTGCAATAATCAAGATGAGTTGGAACTACTTCTTGATTGTATCATTTCAAGCCCCGAACTTGTACCAATCTCGACTCATGGATCTATAACGCCCTCAGCCACTTATTCTGGTCCTGCTCCTGAGTAAGTCTTCATAATTGCTAATACCGGAGATTAATAATTGGCATTAAGTCCAATCTCAGTCATGTAAATGATACAAAACCAAGTTTAACCAGACACACCACTGTGACTGGATTTTTGACCGCAAACTTTGAAGTTTTCATCGTTCCCCCCCAGTCCTTTTATGTTTTCCTTTTTAGAAATAAAGAATATCATTTGTTTAAGAACGTCCAGCCTTTGAAAAACTGCAAACTATAATTATAACCTGTGAAAAACATAAGACCTGGGAAAGCAAAAATTAATATGAATGTTAACCCTAATGCCCAGCGCGTACAAAACTTTGCATCTTTGATTAATTACTTATCTTCCACCCTCTATACAATCTCTCTTTCTTTTGCAGATTGGAGCACTTCTTCTTCATCATCAAAGCTTTTAAACTTATCTTTCATTGCTTCAAAATCAAAGTTTTCATTCGATATAATGTAACATAGAGGATTTCTTTAAATTGTTAATCAAAACTTCTCTAACTATAAAACTAAAAAAAAGCCTCTCATAAGCTCAATAGAACTCATAAGACGCTTTTCTAGAACACTCATTTTAAATACAACACTTCACAGATTAATTGTTTCGTATTCATTAAAATCAAACGCCCCTGCTACGATATTAGACTTTAGCGCATTCCACATCTTACAAGTCTCATGATTTAGTCAAAAGCCTTTTCGACATCATCACATTCAAAACAATAAAAAAAACTGTGCACCATTTTTGAAAATCGATAGTTTTAATCGCTGCTTTTTGATGTTCTTCTAACACTTCCGGCCATGGTTATATATGGAATTTGATGTTTCATCTAAACTTCCTCTTTAATCCTTCATGTCGAGCTCCATTATTTTTAAAAATAGGTTTCCCTCTCTAGTATCTGATAAACAGGTTACTAGATGAAGGAAAACCTATTTTGCTTACTTAATAAACTTCTTTCCACTCATCAATATTAGCTGCATCAAAGCGGAACGGATCCCCTAGCATGATTTGCGTGCCTTTACCATCTTCCACTACTCTCATTGCACCAAGAGCTCCAGTAATTTCACCTTCAACTAATACGTGTGCCGTCATACCTGCTCCGTAACCAACATCAATTGGATTCCATAAAAACATTGCTGGGGACACACCATTTTCAAGATAGGTAGCCTTTTCACTTGGAAGACCTAGTCCGGTTAAAGCAATTTGTCCTTGTAGACCTTTGTCAGTTAGAACTTTACCAGCTGCTGCAATGCCTACTGTTGTCGGATGCCTTTAAATCTGGGAATCCTAAAAGTAAGGCTTCAGTTTCAGATGTACTCTTATCTCGTAAGTCATCACCGTATGCCACTTTTACAAGCTCAATATTTTCATAACCTGGTTCTTCAAGCTCTTTTTTCATCCATTCAATCCAAAGGTTCTAATTTGTAGCTTGTGATGTTGCACTTAAAATAGCAATCTGACCCTCACTATCAATCATCTCAGCAACCGCTTCAATTTGTGAACGACCAATTCGTTCTGGATCAGCTTGATTGACGTGAAGCATTCTACTGTTAGCGTTTACAGCTGAGTCAACAGAAAGAACGTTAATTCCTGCATCCATCGCCTTCTTCAACACCGGCTGAAGAGCCTCTTAAAAAAGCAGGGAGAATATAATTTCTCCCTACTCCATTATTATCATCGTCACAATCAAGTCGCTGATTCATCCTATTTCTATTAAATTCGTTCAATTAAAAACTCGAATTCTAAATCTTCGTGTCCTTTAATAAGGTATTCTTCATGAACAGGTGAACCCCAACTGTCATCACCGCCAACTCCCATTTGTTTACCTGCAACGGTTATAACTGTATAGTGTACATTTGGAAGCTCATATAAATGTTGTGCATTCTCGAGATCAAATGCTGTATATGGTGAAAAGTTGCATTCGAGTGGATCAGAAGATGCAGAAATTCTTATCCCCTGTCCTTCTTTATTAGTTAATTTTGCCCAACGTACTCCCGTTCTGCTACCTGATTCTTGCGGCATAAGATAACCAGATACATTGTCATCTACTTTATTTTTAAATCGTTCTAGTCTGGCTCCCAATGAGCGATCAGAATAATTTTCTTCAGGACCCATTGCATACCATTCTATTTGGTTATAATTTGCTGGAACCTTAAAGCTAACGGCAAAAATCGGTAGTTGAGGAAGATCCTCTGCCCCGTGGTAATTTGATTTAACTTGTACGCTTCCATCTGAATAAACCCTGTAATTAACTTTAACCTTGATTTCACTACTTATTGATAATTTATAAGTAAAACCTACGCTAACATAGTTTTTTGCTTCCTTAACGCTGGTTTTCACACACTTTCGTGCCAGGCTGGCTGTTAACCAGCAACCAGCATGAAAGTTTTGTGAAAAGCCTCTATCATTATCAGTTGTAGCCCGCCAAAATAAAGGTGCTGGCGGATATTCAATTATTTCTTTTCCTGCATATTTTAGTGAAATTAAACTTCCAACCTGTTTTGAAAACATAATTGTAAAATCTGTGCCGTGGACACCAATATTAACATCGCCTTCGACAACCCTAAAACGACCATTATCGCCTCCAACCTTCTCAACTTCTTTTTTGCTTTCTTTAAAAATAAATTGACCGAAAGCTATTTCATAATCAACATCAGCCCAGGGCGTGTTTTCCTTCAGCTTAAATGAAGTATGAATACAGTACTCGCCTGACTCACTTATGATATCAGTAGGCCATTCAAATTCAACATTCCCCTTACTCTTTGGGGAGACACCCACATGAAGTTTACTTCGATGCAATTCTTTTCCTTCATGAAAAAGAATACACTCTAAATCATAGTCCGCCGTATTAGTAAAGAGACTGTCATTTATTATCTTTACCCCATACTTATCAGGAACTAGCTTCAGGTCTTGGTATAAAAACTTCACCTCTTGCATCTTAGGAGAAAGTTCTCGATTGGCGTAAACAATCCCATTTGTACAAAATCCATAATCTGTTGGCCGATCTCCAAAGTCTCCTCCGTATGCTAAAAATTCCTTCCCGTAACGGTCTGTCTTTATAAGAGCCTGATCCATAAAGTCCCAAATGAATCCCCCTTGATACATTGTGTATTTGTGCTCTAGATCGGTATATTTGTTCATACCACCTAGAGAATTTCCCATCGCATGCATATACTCACAACTAATATAAGGCTTTTGGGGGTTTGCCGTTAAATATTCCTCAATATCGGCTGGTTTTGCATACATACGACTCTCCATATCACTTGTATCATTATAGTCACGATTATGAAATACCCCTTCATAGTGAACGAGACGACTAGGATCAACAGATCGGAAATAATTGGAGACATTTAAAATGACTTCGCCAGCATATGATTCATTTCCACAAGACCAAATAAGAATAGAAGGATGGTTTTTATCCCTCTCGAACATTGAAACTGCCCTATCTAAGACAATGTTCTCCCATTCTTTCTTATTGCCAGGAATATTCCATGAAGGCTCGACTGCCCCCATTTTCTGCCAAGAGCCATGCGTTTCTAAGTTCATCTCATCAATCACATACACTCCATATTCGTCACATAATTCATACCAATAACTTTGGTTTGGATAATGGGATGTTCGCACGGCGTTAATATTATTGCGTTTTAACGTCTTAATATCCCACAGCATATCTTCCTTCGAAATAGCACGGCCTTTTTCACAATTAAATTCGTGCCGATTTACGCCTTTAAACAAAATTCGTTCTCCGTTGAGACACATTATTTTATCTATAATCTCAAATCTTCTGAAACCCACTTTCTGCGGAACAACCTCAACTAAATTACTAGAAGCATCATATACCTTTATGAATAACTTGTACAAATATGGCTGTTCAGCACTCCATAATTTTGGCTCATTCACCTTCATTGAAAATTTGCCGGTCTTTTCTGAAAGATGTTCATTTGTCGTCGCTACTAAACTACCTTCTGCATCAAACAACTCTGCTACTATTTTTGCCCCTTTAGGAATAGGCGATAGAGACTTGAGTTCAGCCTGTAATGTCCCAAGCGTATAAGATGAATCCAATTCCGCCTGAACATTCAGATCATGGACATGAATTTCCGGTATAGTATAGAGATATACATCACGAAAAATACCTGAAAATCTCCAAAAGTCCTGATCTTCAAGCCAGCTACCGGTACTCCGTTGGTATACCTCAACCGCTAACTTATTCTCACCCTCTGTTAGAAATGGGGTGAGTTCAAACTCAGCTGGCGTAAAGGAGTCCTCACTATAACCAACAAATTCACCGTTTAGCCAGACATAAAAAGCAGTTTCCACACCTTGAAAGGAAATATTTATTGGCTTGTCATGCATATGATTCGGGACATTAAAGAACTTTACGTAGCTGCCAACTGGATTATGATCAGTTGGAATTTCCGGTGGACGAATTTCATTATGACCATCCCATGGGTACATGGTATTGACATATTGCGGGGTGCCATAACCCTGTAACTGAATATGGCCTGGTACATTAATGTCTCCCCAAGCTGCACACTCAAAATCAAGTTTAAAAAAGTTTTCTGGGCGATTATTTGGATTTACGGCATAACTGAATTTCCAGTTACCATTCAAATCATGTCTCATTTTCATAGGCACAGCATCCGTGGCCTCTTCCACCGTCGCATAATAAACATGATCGGAGTGTGCAGGGAGGCGATTTACCGCAAACACATTCACATCTGATAACCAGTTAATACTAGGCGTTTTTGTCATTTATCTCACGCTTCCTCTCTTTTATAAACTATTTAATAAAATGTAATTATTGTTGGTTCCATAGACTTAAGATATGTAGTACAATATTTTCTCACTTTTATATAACTTTAATTACATTGTATCTAGTTACAAAACTTGATGAAATATAATAAAATTGATATTGATATAAAAATATTGCACAAATATTCCGTTTCAACGAGGTGAAGGTATGCAGCATCGCAGGGAATTTATCACACCACTAAATGAACATAAACTCCCCTTATATGCAGAGACGATTGGATTTAACCCCAATCAAGACAAAATGATTCGTCCAAATGGATATCCTTTTTATCATTGGATTCAAACTGTACGAGGAAAAGGGATTTTGGATTATCAAAATCAAATAATCCTTCTTCCACCTAATAGTGGGACACTGTTATTACCAAGTATTCCTCATTCTTATAGGAAGGACTCACAAGAGAATTGGGAAACCTTCTATCTTACGTTTGACGGGGAAATGGTGAAGGAAATATTAATGAATTTAGACCTCTTAACTACACCATTATATAGTTGGGAAGCAGATACCCCTCTAACCAATGTTTTTGAGATCATTGATCAACAAAAAGAAGATGTGGCTGACATTTTTAATATTAAAGCATCCACCATTGTTTATCAGTTTCTTCTTTTATTAAAAAAATATGGAAAACTCCAAGAAAACACAGCCATATCAAGTAACCTTTCTAAGCTCAGACCACTTATTGATTGGATGAAAATCAATCTTTCCAATCCAGATTTTGGTCTAAATGATATGGCTGAGTATTTAGGGTTTTCCAAACGCTACCTGAACTCATTATTTCGAATGACCTTCAATGTCACACCTTATATATATTTTTTGAATTTACGCATTCAAAAATCAAAGCAATTGCTTCTTCAAAATAAAACAGTAACGGTCAAAAACATTTCTTTTCAAGTTGGGTTTCGTTCACCAAGTCATTTTGTGGCGACTTTTCATCGAATGGTTGGCACTTCACCTGATCAGTATCGGAACATTAATTAGTCGTGCCCTCATGAAGTGCACTAAATAAGTCCAATTCGAAATGAAAAAGAGATGAGTACCTACTGTTAATGGGAACTCAACTCTTTTTCAAAATTTATTCTTAGTCATAGTTATTAAAATAATATATTTTTCATTGATTAGTTTAATCCCTCTATAGTATAGTCACTTTTCTATCACCTATTTAGGTAATATTTCAAGTTTGGGTTCCCTTATATTTATTTGAAAAATGACCTTTTTTGTCCCTAGAGAATAAATTGTAATCATATTCTCTCTCGTTTCTATTTCCGGTGGAGAATTCCAGTTTTTTATCAATCTATCATTATTTTCTTCTAATAAAAGGCTTTCTGATTCAAGATGAAATCATTGGCTGATAGACTTCTGATTGCTTTGCTTCGCCCCACCATTTGGAAACAGCAATAAATTTTCTTCTGCATTTTCAAGCTCAAGCCATTTTTTTATCGTTTGCTTATTCATCCATATCCCTCCAGCTTGAAATTATTTTTTGTGATTTTACTCAATATAGCTGGTCAATACATCCAATATTTTTGACTAATTATATTGTTATTTTGTATTTCACAAGTGTTTTTTCTAGATAATTAGTTTGATTTTAGGTATGGACAGAAACAATTAATACGGACTTATCATTTTTTAACGGATCAATTGGATAATCTTTTAGATAACTTAAGGTGGAATAGCCTGTTCCAAAATCATCAATCGAAATCCGTACACCTAACTTTCTGAACTGCGTCAATTGATACGTAGAATTATTGATAATAAATAAGGCTATTGGACATTTTCTGAAAAATACGTTAGATTATCTAACATCGCCTATAACCCTCTTTTGAAATTTATGATATAGTTAATTTAAAGTTTAAACATTCTAACTTAATCATCTGTGAGGTGGAATGGGTGTCTTCCTATAAAGATAAAAAGGTTATTACAATTGGGGTAGTGAGTGAGTTAACAGGGTTGTCTGAGAGAAAAATACGCTATTATGAAGAACGAAAATTGCTTTTCCCGGAACGTACAAAAGGTGGTACTCGAAAGTATTCATTTTTAGATATTGAGAGATTAATTGATATTGCCAACAAGATGGAAGATGGCATGCAAACCTTTGAAATACGGAAAATGGAGCAAAAAGCAATCAAGAAACAAGAAGTACGTGAACGCATGCTTCGTGGTCAAATTAACGCTGCCTTTAATATAAGGAAATAAACACATGGTTGACGAATTATCGTTAACCGTGTGTTTTTTTGTTTTTCATTCATAATAATTCAAGCATTTGACAAACTAGGATAAAAGGTATGAAAGGAGGATTTTTTATGAAACTAGTTAGAGTATTATGGATTGTCACTGTGCCTATATTTTTCTTAATCAAGAACGTTGCAGGAATTTCAATCGGTTTTTCTTTTATAAAAGAACAGAATGTAATCCTTGTCCCCGCTTCCCTTTTTATTGACTCAGTGCTCAGAAAAATCCCGAATCCTTTTGGATCCTTTGGGTGGAGGTCGATGAGTGATGCCTCAAGCTGACCAGCAAATTGTCATGACATTTACCGCTAAGAACGATGACATTGTCACGGTTCGTCCTGTACAAAAAACGGATGCTAGTTCTTTAATTGAATTTTACACAAAGACGCCTTCTAACATGGAAACAATGGAGGAATTTTCCGTTACAACTGAAGGGGAACAACTACTTATTATTAAAATGAATGAAACCAATCAAATGTATGTCGTGATTGAAAAAGATGAAACACTGGTTGGCTATGCTCAAATCATTCGTGACTCATTCAAAAAAGATATAGGATATTTTAACGTCTGGCTTGAAAAGGAAGTGCCTGAAAATGGACTGACTCAACCATTATTAGAGTACATCCTGGAATGGTGTCGAGTAAATCAAATTATCAGCTTACATGAAATGAAACATGATGAGCTAACACTCAATTAAGGAGGGTGCATGATGTGGAGAATAGTTAAAATTTTGTCGGTAATTACTGGCGTTTCGCTCGGCCTAGTGATAATTGCAGCTGCACTAATTGGTGATGGAGTATTGACAATACAACATAATGATATTCCTCAAACACTCGAGGCTACTGCGATGGATAAATTAATGGCAGAGGATTTATCATTGACAACTACGATGTTTATTAAACAACTATCCGAACAACTAAACCGTTGGTCAGAAAAAGACATGTCCAAACCAGAAATACGTAAGGCATTTATCGAAGAACTAAACGAACACCCCCACTTTCACGGTTTTGCTATTTATAACGGGGATAAAATGGTGGAACAACTGGGTCATTTGAGTGCGAAACCCGATTCATTAACGCATCATCATATGAAAAGTGAGTTTTCAGACCCATATGAAATAGATGGTCAACAATTTATGTTATTAGGTGAAAACCTAGCAAACAACAAAAAGGTCATTGGTGAGATTAACCTCTCTTTTGTAAAGGATTTCATCAAAGATATGGCTTCAGTGGCGGACTCAAATGGAACTTTCTTTGTGTCTGGGGATAATCCAAATGTGAATTGGAAGACAACTGAGGATACTCCTGAAAGCCTCCAAGCTCAAACTGTCCCAGAGCTTGGTTGGCAAATTGTCGTTCATTCCGACGAACAAAAACAAAAAGAGCAGATTCACTATAAAAAACAACAGGCTGTCATTAAGTTTAAACATCCAGAAACTGCAAATGCTTGGCTTGCAGACCATCCACACTTAAGTGTAGTTGAATATACACAACCATTTTATGTTGTTCAATCTTCTTTGAATGAAACGACGGACGAACTTATTGAAAATCTCAGCCATGATTATGACATTGACTTTGCTGAACCAAATTATATTTTCACCAAGCAAGTCAGCAAAATGGAAACAGTACCCAATGATGAATTCTTTCAACCATATCAATGGAATTTAAACCAAATTAATGTCAGCGGTGGTTGGGATTTTTCCTCAGGAGACAATGTGAAGATAGCCATTCTGGATACTGGTGTAGATCCGGAACATCTTGAAATGAAAACCAAAATTAAGCATGGTTATAATGCCTTTGATGGCTCAGATGATTTTGCGGACGATCATGGTCATGGGACACATGTTGCCGGTGTGGCTTCAGCATTAACCAATAATGTGACCGGTATTGCTGGTATCTCTTGGAATAGCGAAATTTTGCCTGTGAAAGTTCTTGATAAAGACGGTGCCGGAACCTCCTTTGAAGTAGCAAAAGGGTTATATTGGGCAGTGGATCACGGTGCGAAGGTGATTAACATGAGCTTAGGCGATTATTATCACACAGATGTTTTACATGAAGCTATACAGTACGCCTATGACCATGATGTCATCTTAATTGCTGCTTCAGGTAACGATAATGTCGATGACCCGATGTATCCAGCAAACTACGACGAAGTATTAACCGTCGCCGCTGTGGACGATGCGAGAAACAGAGCCTTCTTCTCAAATTACGGGTCGCATATTGATGTTGCAGCACCAGGCGTTCACATACCTAGCTTATTCCCTGACAATAATTACGTTGTGATGTCCGGTACATCAATGGCTGCGCCTCACGTTGCAGGACTGGCTGGACTTATTCGTTCAATGCGTCCAGATTTAAATAACGAGGAAGTATATGAAGTGATTAAATCAACTGCAAAAGACATCGGTACAAAGGGGCATGATTCTTATTATGGATTTGGTGAAATTGATGTTGCACGTGCTCTTGAATCGATAGAGGGGTCCTAAAAAAAGGACAATTTTGAGACCATTGAAAAAGTCCCTTTAGCAGATTCGAGGAAGTAGCAATGGCTCCACATGTTGCTTAAAGGGCACTGGAAAAGGTAAAAAACGTACCTTTTTCAGTGCCCTCTACTCTATGTTAAACACCAGAGTAGGCCATGAACCCCCCATCGACTGGCACACTAATACCTGTTACAAAGCCACTCGCTCTCTCGTCAAGAAGCCATAGGAGCGTTCCAAGTAAATCTTCGGGTTTCCCGAGTCGTCTCATTGGAGTATGATTAATAATTTTCTCTGTTCTTTCTGTATAACCTCCATCCTCTTTCAATAAAAGCTTGCGATTTTGCTCCGTCAAAAAGAATCCAGGAGCAATGGCGTTCACACGAATTCCGCTCTCGGCCATATGTACCGCTAACCATTGTGTTAAATTATTAATTGCAGCCTTAGCTGAGCTATAGGCAGGTACTTTCGTCATTGGAGAAGGGGCACTCATCGATGAGATATTAATCACGGACCCTTTTTTCCCTAACATGCTTTTTGAAAAAACTTGAGTCGGGATTAATGTGCCAATGATATTTAAATTAAAGACAAAGTCAAATCCTTCCGCAGTTAAATCATAAAAGCTTACAATACCTTCATTATTGATATCCTCAAGTTTTAATGTTTCATTCGTCGTACTTCCTTTTGGGTGATTCCCACCAGCACCATTAATTAATACATCCACTTGTCCGTATGTTTCAATAACAGCATCATGTGCCTTCACCACACTGTTCTTATCAGTTACATCACATTGCACAGCTAATGCATTGCCACCAATTGCTTTAATTTCTTCGACAACATTAACCGCTTTCTCAAACGTTCTATTTAGGATGGCAACCTTCATTCCTTGTCTACCAAGCTCTTTCGCCATGCATCCACAAAGAACGCCACCTCCACCTGTAATTACAGCAACCTTGTTTTGTAAAGAATCACGTTGTTCCAACACTATACTCACTCCTTATCATTGGCCCTACATTTTTGCTTTATCTAAACTATCCCAAATTCCTAAAATATACATGATTCCTAGCGCACGATCGTAAAGTCCATAACCAGGGCGGGCCCTTTCTCCCCAAATCATACGACCATGATCAGGTCTTAAGTATCCGGTAAAGTTGGTATCATGCAAAGCTTTAACAATTTCATAAATATCTAAGGATCCATCAGAACCCCGATGAGATGCTTCTGCAAAATCTCCATTTTCTCCAAACTTAATATTACGAACATGAGCAAATGGAACACGGCCCATGGCTGAGAAATGACGGAATATGTCTGGAAGGTCATTGTCAGGGTTTGCTCCTAGAGACCCGGAGCACAGCGTTAACCCATTAGCAGGACTATCAACCAAGGAGACAATCCGTTCAAGGTTTTTCTTATTCTTTACAATACGCGGTAATCCAAATACAGACCAAGGTGGATCATCGGGATGAATCGCTAGTTTTACATCACATTCTTCGGCAACCGGAATCACCTTTTCAAGGAAGTATTGTAGATGATTAAATAAGTCCTCTTCCGTTACGTTCTTGTATAACTTAAAAAGCGTTTTTATTGTCTTTAAGCGTTCGGGTTCCCAACCTGGTAAAGAAAATCCATTTGAATTTTCTTCAATTTGTTCTGCGAGTAACGTGGGGTCAACTTGTTCAATCTTTGCTTTTTCATAAGCAAGTGCTGTCGATCCATCAGGTAGCTCTTTCGCTAAATCGGAACGTGTCCAATCAAAAATCGGCATAAAATTATAACAAATTACTTTTATGCCTGCTTTTGCGAGGCGACGAATCGTTTCTTGATAATTTTCAATATAAACATCTCTAGATGGTAATCCAAGTTTAATATCTTCATGGATGTTTACGCTTTCAATCACATCAAGATTTAAATCCTTTTCGATAACTTCCCTTTTCAGGCTTTCAATCTTTTCAACCGGCCAAACCTCACCTACCGGTACGTCAAACAAAGCACCAACAACCCCATCCATACCTGGTATTTGTTTTATTTGTTCTAGTGTGACACTATCATTCTGACTACCAAACCAACGAAATGATATTTTCATAATTTATCTCCTTACTTAAAATAGTTTGGATACTGTGCAATCAATATTGCTTTTTCAACGACAACCAGTTGTAAATGCTTTTTTATCACTTCTTTAGCTTTCTGCTCATTCTTATCCGTAATTAGTTGAACAATTTCTTTATGCTGTGAAACGATAATATTCCAGTCGAGATTGCTTACCAATAGTCGTAACATTCTCAGGCGTTTGAAGTGATTGTTCATTTGTTGAATCATCGACCATGTTCTGCTTTTTCCACAACCTGAGAAAATAATTTTGTGAAACTCTTCATCTAACTCAAACATGCGCGTAAAGTTACTTTTTTTGACGTAGATTTCTTGTGTAGCAACATTTGATTCCAGTTGAAATAGATATTCCTCTGGAAAGCTCTGACATGCGTCGTGAACAATCGCAGTTTCCAATTTTTCTCGTACAAACCTAGCTTCTTCCACGTGATCTAAATCAATTCGGGAGACAATCGTTCCACTTTGGGGAAAGATTTCTAAAAGTTCCTCCTGAGCTAGTTTTAGAAAAGCCTCTCTTACTGGTGTTCTACTCACTTGAAGAGTAGTAGAAATTTCTTTCTCAGAGATTTTCGTTGCGGGCTCAAGCTCTAACGAAAGAATTTTTTCTTTAATCGCTTGATAAGCGAATTCTCTCGTGGAAGTCTGACTTCTTCCTCCCTTTTTCATATTCATCTTCTTTCCTTTCTCTGAAAAAAGCAATTATACTAGTATGGTAGTTATGATTAAATTATATATTACCTATTAAAATTATTCAACAAGATAGATTAATTAAACGGAAAAAATGACCCTGGAGTAACCTCCAAAGTCATTTTTTATGATTCAATAACAAAGCCAGCGGCCTTGCGAATCGCTTTTTTCTCAAGTAATGTGACACTTTTTAATTCTGGAAGCTTTATAAAATACTTTTCAACTTCAATTTCAGCGATATTAAACGCCGTTTGTTCATCGCTTGCTGCGACAACCACATAGAGTACCCCATCTTGCTCTGTTTCAACTTCAAAACGATACAAGTTCATTATGATGCCAAATTAAGGATTTCATCAAGCGCTGATTGAAGGGCTTCCATACCTACACGTTGGGCAAAGTCAAAGAATACTTCATTCGCTTCTTTATTTTCTTCGTAATAACGTAGAAATGCAGCTAGGGCCGGTGCTAATTCATCAGCATCGATTTTCCCTTTAAGCTTTTCATTAAACTGAGCGACATCCTTTTCAAGGGTACCGCCAACATAAATTTCAAATGCTTCAACCATGCCTTTTTCTTTTGTCTTCATTTTCACGCCTTGCAAACCAATGTCAGCAATTTGACGTTGTCCACAGGCGTTCGGACAGCCAATCATATGAATACGAACAGGAACATCAATCGATACATGTTCATCTAAATACTCAGCGACACGACGCATTCTTTCTTTAGTTTCAACAAGCGCTAGATTACAATACTCAATCCCTGTACAGGAAACCGAATAACCGATAAAGTTTTTAGGCTCAAGCTTAATGCGCTCAAATAGTTTTTCTTGAAGTAGAGCATCCACTTCCTCATTTGGTACATTTGGAATAATAAGATTTTGTGAGTTCGATGTACGAATCTCTCCATTCCCGTACTCTCTTGCAATACGTGCTAAATCAAACCATTCATCAGAATTCATTCGTCCAACTGGCACATTGAATCCTACATAGCTTAATCCTTCTTGTTTTTGTGGATGGACACCATAAAAATAGCCACCGTTCCATTCTTTAAGTTGACATATACCCTTAGATGGTAATTCCCCAGTATACTCTAGTAACTTCTCTTTGAATTTCTCAACTCCCCAATCAGCGATTAGGAACTTAAGACGCGCACGATGACGCTTTTGGCGGTAACCAAAATCACGATAAATCGTTGCGATAGCAATCGAGACTGCCTTCACTTGTTCAGGACGAATAAACAAATCTAACTCTTCTGCTAAATAAGGCTTAGCTGATAATCCTCCACCAACTTTCACGTGGAAACCAATCACTTCTTCCCCATCAATTTCTTTCACAGCAGGCGTGAAGGCTACACAGTTAATACGGTCATGACCAGCATTATGTACATTTGCAGAAATCGACATTTTAAACTTACGAGGTAGGTTTGAAAAGTCTGGGTTACGTTGGAAAAAGCGATATACATCTTCAACAATTTCACGAGTGTCCATCAGTTCGTTCGGGTCAAGCCCTGCTAAAGGATTACCAACGATTGTCCGAGGAATATCTCCACAAGCACCAACAGCTGATAAGTTTACACTTTCTAAGCGCTTGTAAATATCAGGGATTTGTTCGATTGTTAACCAATGGTATTGGATTGCTTGGCGCGTTGTAATATCAATGACATCTCGCCCATAATCTTTTCCGATACCTGCTAGAACTTCCGCTTGCTCATTAGTAATAACCCCAGAAGGAATGTTGACGCGCATCATCCAATAGCCAGCTTCTTTAGGCTTTTGCAAATAAAGACCTGCCCACTTAAATAGACTCCAATCCTCTTTAGGAATTGAATCAAATCCGCCTTCTGCATACTTTTCAATGTCATTTAAAATGTCTAAACCGTCTTTTTCAAGTTTACGTAGCTCATCTTTGCTTAACTGGTCAGGCTCATTTGCCCAAATTTTTTCATAGGCCATGTTTTCAAACCTCTTTCGCGAGAATGTTTTTTTCAACTAAGTAGGCAATAATTTGATTAACTGATTCTTCAATACTAATTTGGTCAGAATCAACGGTTATTTCAGGATTTTCAGGCTCTTCATATGGAGAACTTATTCCTGTAAATGAAGGAATTTCACCTGTACGGGCTTTTTTATACAACCCTTTAGGATCACGGCTTTCACATGCTTCTAAAGAACAACGAACATATACTTCAATGAACTCGCCTTCTTCAACTAGTTCACGAACACGGTCACGATCTTCCTTAAAAGGTGAAATAAAGGCTGTACAAACAATCGTTCCCGCATCAACAAATAGCTTAGCTACTTCACCGATACGGCGAATGTTTTCTTTACGGTCTTCATCACTAAATCCTAAGCCCTTATTTAAGCCATGACGAACGTTATCACCATCTAAAACATAGCTATTATAACCACGAGCAAATAATGTATGTTCTAGTGCATTAGCAAGGGTTGATTTCCCCGCCCCAGATAAGCCTGTAAACCAAAGGATACAGCTTTTATGATTGTTTCGAGCTTGACGTTCTTCTTTCTTTACTGTGGTCTCATGCCAGACAATATTTGAATCAGACAAGTTAGTCTACCTCCACCTATATTCTAATTTTCCAAACTAAACTACCTACCATTCTATCATATTCCTCCACCGTCATCATAGGTGGTTCTTCTCTCAATCCTTGTTGAATGGTATAAACTATATGAACCAATTGTTGCAATGAATACACTAATAACAACAACAAATGTATAATAATCAGCCTTAATAAATAATAAGATAAGACCATATGACATCACAAGTGAAAAAACAGGCGAAACTATCCATACTTTAATGATTTGCTTCAAGATGCTTTTTTGCCATAATCGAAAACCATTATCTGCTGTCCCCATGCCAACAATTGCAGAAGTGGTAACTTGAGTAAGAGGTATAGGGAAACCAAAGATTGAAGCAAAAATGACAAGTGTACCGCCTGTCACTGAAACCGCACTTCCTTGCAAGAGAGAAAGTCTCGTAATCTTCTTTCCGTTTGTTTCGATTACTTTTCCGCCAAGTAGTAAAGCACCCAGCCCAACAAAAATCCCTCCAACGAGTACAGCCGTCTCCAAATCAATTAATCCTGCTCCCACTAATGGTCCAACAGCATTCGCGACATTATTCATCCCTGCTGCATATGCTTCAAGGCATCCACTAATAATTAAAAGTAAGACGAGGGGACGGCGCCATTTCCCTTTTCCGGTTAATGACTCCCATTTCCCCTCGGCCATGCGAACAAGTTTTCCAATGAAATAAGAAATACCAAATGCAACAATCGGGACAATTACCCAAAAAGAAACAATAAGAATAACACGTTCAATGTATAACGTTTGAAACGCAATACCTGCACCGACAATTGCTCCAACAACTACTTCACTCGTTGATAGGGGAATGCCGATAAGGTTTGAAATGAAGAGTGTTAAGCATGCTGCAGCTAAAATTATAACAACAATCTCAACAGTCGCAATATCGCTTGGAATAATGCCACTTCCAATCGTTTTAACAACTTCTCCACCTGCTAATGATCCTAAAAAAGCAAAGATACCAACAAGAAGCAAGGCTATTCTTTTCTTCGGAATTGCTCCACTGCCATAGGCTGGTCCCATTGCAGCAGCCGTCCCACTCGCTCCAATATTCATCGCAAAAAATAAAGCAATGGTAAAGGCTGCAACTGTCAGCATCTTTTTTTCACCCTTTCTACTCTTACACTTCTACCTTTTCTTTCATTCCACGAATGAGCACTTCAACTACTTCTTTGCGGCTAAATTCTGGAGGAGGTGTAACCCCATTTGAAAGCATTTCACGTACTTTCGTTCCCGATAAAATCACGCGTTCTTCCACACCATGTGGACATGTTTTCGTTGAAGCCATGTTTCCACAAGCCTTGCAATAAAAGCTATGTTCAAAGAATAAAGGCATGATTTCAAGTTCACCTTCTTCAAATTCTTGGAAAATCAACTGCGCATCATACGTACCATAATAATCACCAACACCAGCGTGATCACGGCCTACGATAAAATGTGTACAACCATAGTTTTTACGAACCGTCGCATGAAATACCGCTTCACGAGGTCCAGCATAACGCATAGCCGCTGGGAAAACAGCTAAAAATACACGGTCTTTTGGATAATATTTTTCTAAAAGAACTTCATAGCTTTCCATACGAACATCTGCAGGAATATCATCTGACTTCGTTTCGCCAACTAATGGATTCAAGAACAAGCCATCAACGATTTCAAGTGCAGATTTTTGAATATATTCATGTGCACGGTGAACAGGATTACGAGTTTGGAATCCAACCACACGCTTCCAGCCAAGATCTGCAAACTTTGCACGCGTATCAGCTGGATCCAAATGATATTCTTGGAAACGGTCGCGTTGAAGGCGTTTTGTTAGTGTAATAGGTCCAGCAACATAAAAGTCAGGACGCTCAAATAATTTCTTTACGCCTGGATGTGCCTCATCTGATGTGCGGTATACATTTTCAGCTTCTACCTTCTTGTTTGGTTCATAAACTTCAGTCACTTCAATTACACCGTATATTTCACCATTATGAACTAATTTAACTTTCTCACCCGTTGCAAGTGATTCTGCAACGTCAGACGTAACTGGTAACGTAATTGGAATACTCCAAATAGTGCCGTCTGCTAAACGCATGCTACGCACCACAGATTCATAGTCATTCTTACCTAAAAATCCTGTAAGTGGGCTAAATGCACCGATACCGATAAGCTCTAAATCAGATAATGCAAACGAATCTAAATTAATTTCTTTAGTAACAGCCGAAACATCATAATTTGGCTCAAAGCGTTGAATAAGTGTTCCTCCGTGTGGTTGAATCGTTGTCATGATTAATATTCCTCCTATTTTTGGTGTACTGTTGCACACTCTAGTACTTAAATGCCACTACCGTTATTATGAGATAAATGTAACCCACATTCTGTCTTTTCCGAGTTAGCCCATCTACCACTTCTTGGGTCTTCCCCTTCTTTTACTGGTTTCGTACAATTCTCACAGCCAATACTAGGGTAACTCTTATCATGTAATTCATTATAAGGAAGTTTGTGTAAATCGATATACATCCAAATTTCTTCCTCTGTCCAGTGAATAAGTGGGCAAATCTTAATCGACTTAAAGCGATTGTCTTTATTTACAAATTGTGTGTTCGCTCTCGTCGGGGATTGCTCACGACGTAATCCCGATATCCAAGCTGAGTATTTATCTAACTCCTGCTGAAGTGGAATGAGCTTTCTTAAATCACAGCACTTATCTGGATTTGATAGCCACAATTCTTCGCCATGCTCTTTCGCTTGTTCTTGCGGCGTCAAACCAGGCTTGATTAATTGAATATTCATCTTTGGATAACGGGCTTTCACTTGCTCAATTAACTCATACGTTTCTTTAAAGTGAAAGTCCGTATCAAGAAAGATAATTGAGGCATCTTTTTTGATTTTACTAATAAGGTCTATTAGCACCATACCTTCAGCACCGAAGCTACAGGAATAAACAAGATCATCACCAAACGTTTGATAAGCCCATTTTAAAACTTCAAGACTATCTTTACGTTCTAGTTGGTTATTCAAGGTTTCATAGTCAGTCTCACGCATTGTGTCAAAAGCATAACTCATTGACTTATCCCTCCTCCTTTTATTTTTTAGTTACCGATAATAAAAACTACCTTTTACTTTAATTCCTTGTAATTTGATATGATTTATTAGTTTAATTGTATTTTATCTAGGAAAGGTCATTATGTCAACGTTTGAATGTTGATTATTTATAAATAGAAAATCATCGTTCAGCAGCTAGCTTCACCATGTAGCAGATAGCTGCTTTAAACATCCTACATTTATTCCCATACGATTATTATGGTTCGATAATTGTCCCGGCAACATCTGCTATCGTTAACTTTCCTCCACTATTACCAGTAATCGTTACATCACCATCAATCGCTTGAATATCAACGTCTCCTGACCCACTACGAATGGTAACTGGTCCCTTAAACTCTTGAACCTGAACATCCCCAGCCCCAGATAAAATAGACAATTCACCTTTGGAATCATTCACGATTAATGTTCCGTTATTATTAGTAATTGAAGTACTTCCATTTAATCGTTCAGCTGTGATATTTCCAGCACCATCTGTTAGCTGGATTTGTCCAGAAATATTTACGAGGTTGATTCCCCCAGTACCATGCTGAAGGGTCATTTCATTTTGAAGGTTTTGGATGGTGAGTTCCCCTTCGTTTTGAGAGAATACCAACGAAATATCTGCTGGAACGCGGATATCTATGTGGATATTTCCTTGTTCTTTCTGGGAGCCTCTTTTAATTGAAGTTGTTAAATGGGCGGTTGCCCCCTCGCCCTCTAACCGTATCATCGTATGATTTTGTTTGAAAATGCGTGCTTCATCCATATCCTCACCTACAACGCTATACGTTGCATTCACTTCAATCTCCTCTAGCCCTTCCTCTCCTATAATGGAGACATCCCCTTCATCTTGATTCACACGAAATTCAGTAATTCCATCTGTTGAGATCGACAAGGTTTCGTTTTCTTCATACGTTACTAAATTACAGCCCGTCATCACGAGTACACTCAAGGCAAAGAACATCATCTGCCAAATCATTTTTCTCATTTTTTCGCTCCTGTCTTTTTAAAGTCCTTTATCAGTGTACATAAACTTGTTTTGGAAGCCAAGAATCGAAATGAGGATATCTTGTAATTCACGATTTGTTCACATTCTTTAACGGAATAACGATTGCTGGTAGTTTCGTGGAATAATGAACTTCGGTCTTAAATCCCTCCGTTTTACGATTCTTGTAGGTTCGCTCTGAAATAGGGCGAGGGGAAGACCAATTAATTGACTTGGGGTTATTCCATGAATCATGAGTAATGAGTTCCTGCTTATAATAATATTTATTACCTGAAGGGTAACACTCACAAATATATTTCACTGTATTTTTTGAATGCATATTTGTTCACCTCTCTTTTTTTAGTAGGATATCCAAATTTCATTCCCACTAAAAATTGAAAGCGATTTCAATAAACTTGACAAAACATTTCGTCCACTTGTACGATTAATATAGTCCTTTGTTCAAAAAATTTTAAAAAGAAGTGATAACCATGATTCAACACTTAAAAGACCTATCATTAATGGATAAAGAAATTAAGCCGATTATTATCTCCGTTGAAAAAGTAGCACATGTTCAGCTTGCAAATCCTCTAGAACATGCATTACTCGTCCTAATTAAGTCAGGTTATACAGCCATCCCTGTTCTCGATCCAGCTTTCAAACTACATGGCTTAATAAGTAAGTCTTTAATACTCGATTCTTTACTCGGTTTAGAGAACATCGAAATTGAACGGCTAGCTACGTTAAAAGTAGAAGATGTTATGCAGCCTTCCTTACCAACAATTCATAAGAATGACACATTTGCAAAAGCTTTAACGCTATCCATTAATGCCCCTTTTATTTGTGTTTTAGATGATGATGGGGCCTTTCTCGGAATCCTTATTAGAAGCTCTATTTTAAAACTCATTAGTAAATACTTGCATCAATAGAAAAACTGCGTAGCTATTGATGCAATGTGCGGAGCCATTGTTCTTCTTTGAATCACTAAAAAATTTTATACTTTAAATAAAGAGAGAGGGTGTGCAAAAAAGAAAATTTTGCACACCCTCTCTCTTTATAAATTGAATTTATGTGCGCATAAACTGATTAACGGCACGAGCCCTACCTTTAAACATTCTAATTAAAATAGACCGAATAAAAATGGACGGGAATAATGACTCGCATTCCACTTGGTCTGTCATTAACGTCTTATGACCGTGGTCTTTAAATGAATGTGTATGTCGCCATGATTTTAAAGGGAAAGGAAGCCTTTGACCGACATCAATAAAAAAAATGCTGCGGTTTTACTTCTTCAATAAGTGAATGCCATTCAATTGAAAATCCGGCTACCTTTAATTCCATCTTTATCAGATTCCCTGTTGCAGTAACTGGATTTGACTGAATGCTCACTTTAGGAAATGTAGTCATTCTTGCTAAATTATCAGCCGTGGAAAAAAACGTCCAAGTCTCATCGATTGGTGCTTCTATTATCGTCTCATATGTAAATGTAAGTCGCGTCATATCAATTCCTCCAAGACAGCCGATTTGTCGACAATAACGTAAAGATACTATACTATAAAAAAGGAATTTCACTATGATAAACACACGTTCTTTTTGGTTTGGTTTACTATTAGCTGCACTTTTACTAGCATTGTCTTTTAAGTGGCAGCCACTTGGTTTTTGGATTATATTCCCACTTTCCTTAGCCATTCTCTCTTTGTATGCGATCTCTTTTACTAAAATGGAGATAAGACTTCTGTCGAAAAAGGAGTGGGGCCTTGCTGTGATAAGCGGGACGTTGCTTTATCTCTTATTTGCGGTAGGTAATTGGCTAATCGAGCTAACAGGTCTACCTCTTCTCAGTCAATTACGTGAATTGTATGAGCTTGTTCAACCAAAGTCGATTCTCCATTTTATTTGGTTGTTTCTCATTATTATCCCAGGAGAGGAATGGTTCTGGAGAGGTTTTATTGTTAAGAAACTCACTGAGAGGGCTCAGCCTCTCAAAGCTTCCATAATCGGAACATGTCTCTACGCAGGCGTTCATTTGTTCTCAGGCAGTCTGCTCCTCGTTCTAGCTGCCCTTTTCGCAGGATTTATTTGGTCCTATCTCTACGCCAGAACAAAGAACCTAGCCATTGTCATAGTCTCGCATTTGGTCTTTGATTGTCTCTTACTCCTAGTCTTCCCGCTCTTATAAGAAACGACGGATCCACTGCTCTCCTATTATCCTTTTTATCTTTTTAAAAAGAGATGTCCAAAAGAGGCGAAATTACCCCTTTGAACACCCCTGCTGCAACAATACTCACCCACTCCAGGATCTAGTACTGTCTCTTAATTAAGAGGCAGTAGAGCACCTTCTATGCATATACATTTACAAGTAACCCTTTTATTTCTCCAACCATATTTAAAATATCGAGTCCTTTTTTTTGCTTCTCAAGGACGGCATCTGTTAAATCTAGAAGTTTACGGTCTACTTCTTGAACAATTTTGTATATTTTCGTCCGACCGCGACGATTAAAGCCACGTCGTTCCTCTAAGCTAAGACCAAATTGAACGGCATCTTCCATAAACTCTTTAACGAGCTGTTTATACTTTCGTAGCTCATCAACAGTTCTAGACTCGGAGAGAACTTTGCCCTGGTCGTCAATCTTCCCCATTAGAAGCGAGAGTCTCTCATAAACCTTCTCATCGCGCTTTTGACCGATGACTTCAGAAAATGAGACACGTGCTGTTGGTTCTTGTTTTTTTGACTCGACCTTTCCTATGCCAGTTTTTCCAATTCGTTGAACATCCATCTCGTTCCCGCCTTCTTCATCATATTATAATCATTCTAGCACATTCCCTTAAACATCGTGTTCAAAAAAAACGGCTACAATAAATGGTAAAGAAAAAGCGAAAAGACCGAGGCCTTTTCGCTTTTTACGAAATTATTGTAAAAGCTGTAGAACACCTTGTGGCAACTGATTCGCTTGTGCAAGCATCGCTGTTGCTGATTGGTTAAGGATGTTGTTCCGCGTGAATTCGGTCATTTCTAGGGCCATATCCGCATCACGGATACGAGATTCTGCAGCTGTTAAATTCTCATGTGTAACTTGTAAGTTGTTGATCGTGTGTTCCATACGATTTTGTGTAGCACCGAGTTTTGCACGAACATCAGAGAGAATGTTAATCGCTTGGTCTAATGTGAAAATTGCTTGATTTGCACCTGCTTGAGTCGTTACATCCACTTTCTCAATACCTAGACGCACTGTGTCAAGTTGTGGAATATCAATCATGACATTTTGGTTAGTATTCGGCCCAATTTGGAATGCAAGAGCATTGTTGATTAGAGCAAACTCTGTAGTATTACCAGAAGGTGTGCCTGAAGGATTTGGCTCTGTATCATCAGAAGGTTGGATACCACTATCAAATCTAAATTCCAACCCTCCGTGGCGAACAACACCATTACGAGTTGTGATTTCTTTGTCAAATTCAATTCTGTCATACTCATCAAAATCCGCATTATCTTTTTTATAAAAAACAGAGAAGTCTGCTTTCATTTCCATTGTGACTTTAGCAGTACCCGCACCTGTAATTTTTTCAACATCAATCGATAAACCACCTATAACAGCTCTTCCAGGAGTCGCTCCAGTACCAACTTCCACTGCTTTCTTATCAAGTGGAATTCCATCAGGTCCAATTACCTCAATTGACGCTCCTTTTGGAGAGATTGAGTCATCATAATTGCGAATATTGATTGTATATTCTCCTAATGCATTTTTGTCAGCCGCGTCTTCAAAACCAACATCATCAGGTTGTCCAATACCTGCCGCTGGCTGAGTGATACGAACTACTTGTCCAATATCGCTAATATCTAAACGATAGTCACCCGATTTTAATGCTGGATTTATAACCATCGGAAAATCTTTTAATTGAGCTGCATTTGTTTCATTTGCATTCTTATAAGTTGTTAAAACCGCACTTGAACCATTTAGTAATGTACGAGTATTGAACTCTGTCTTCTCTGAAATACTATCAATTTCTAACTTTAATTGTTCAATTTCTTTTTGGATTTGCTCACGATCATACTCAGTGTTTGTATCATTTGCTCCCTGCACTGCTAATTCACGCATACGTTGTAACATTGCATGTACTTCTTGTAGGGCACCTTCCGCTGTCTGCATTAATGAGATCCCGTCCATAGAATTACGTTCTGCTTGCTTTAATCCACGGATTTGTGAGCGCATTTTTTCAGAAATTGCTAAACCAGCTGCATCATCTGCAGCACGGTTTATGCGAAGACCTGATGAAAGCTTCTCAAGATTTTTTGATGTTGCAAATTGGTTTTTATTTAGATTCCGGTATGAATTTAATGCTTGAATATTATTATTAATTTTCATATAAGTGAACTCCTTTTATTAGTCTCCGTAAACGGAAGTACTTTCGTATGCACTTGCTTTTTGTTTCAAGACTCTTGGTTGAACATCACGCTTCTTCTTCATGGCTTCATTCCATGAAGACATAATAGGTGTTAATAATTTTAATACTTCTTCAATTAGTGTTTTATCCTTTTTGAAATTGGCTTCAAAAATTTTATCTGCCATATAGTTATAAACTTGCTCTAACTGGTCGGCAACAATACCTGCTTCATAATTGATCCCGGCACCAAGTCTATGTAGAATGTCACTTGCTTTTTGCAAGTGCTCATTTGCCTGAATAAAGTCTTTATCATCAATCGTTGTCATGGCTTTTTCTAAATTATCGTAGCAGGCTTCATATAATAGCGATGTTAACTCCTGCGATGTTTTTTGATGAAGGGCTTCGTTCGTTAAAAACGTTGTCATGGGTCCACCTCCGTCTTCCTATCTCCTAAAATTTATATCGGAATTTGTCTGAGATTGTTTAATAGTTTTTTTCCATTTCCTCGATAAGTAATAAAATTTCTGCCATGACCGAGTAAAGCTGTGGCGGGATGTTGTCTCCGAGATCCATATCTAGTAGATTTTGTACGAGCATCGGGTCTTCTTGCATGGCAACGTTGTTTTGTTTAGCAAGCTCTATAATTTGGTTGGCAACTTGGCCTTTTCCTTGGGCCACGACCTTTGGTGTATTCCCGTTTTCCTCATCATATCGAATGACGGCAGCCGTCGGACCGTTAATGTTCCGACGCTGCTTTTGATTAAAATGCTTGGATATAATCATATTTTAAAATCAAACCCCTTCTCCGTAAACACCGGTTGCTGCTTTGGTGTTGTTTCTTCTCTAGATGTTTTTGGTTCATCCACATTTAACTTTGCATACTTAATCCCGCTAATGGAGTAACCAATTTCAGATAGCCTCTCGACTGCTTGATCGATAAACGGTTCCATTCTTTGTTTGAAATCCTTGTTATCATTTTTCAAAGTCACCGCAAGCTGTCTTTCTGTTGCTGTGACCATAATACCGATTCCTCCCATTTTTGGTGTTTCCATTAGGAAGTACAAACTACAATTCTCCCAATCTACTTTGTCGCCTTCTTGACGCGAATTCACATACACTTGAAGATTTTCAACTTTTTCTTGAAGGAGTAATGGTAAATTAAAAAACATGCTTTGCAAATTCCCTTGCTGATCTGACCGACTTAATAATTGCTGTCCTGTCACGTTATTCAGCGCTTGACTTGCAAGCTGACTCGTTCTACTTCCTTCTTCTTCTCCACGCATCAGCTGCATTAACGCTGATTTGACATTACGCTGACTTTCTTCTTGTTGCTGCTGGTCACGATTTGATGCGAATTGCTGGGCCAATTCACTATCACGGTTTAAACCGAGTCCTCGCATCATTTCAAACATCGCTCGAGGAGATCCCTCTTGACCGGACACTCTAGTAGCGGTTTCCCCGTACTGCTGCGTATAGGTCTGAGTAGGGGTTCGACTTTCTGATTGCTGACGTTCATTTAAGGCTACATAATGCTTCACCTTTGTTTCGGACGGTTGAAAATTTAATCGTTCCATTTCCTGCTTCACGTCTTTAACAATTAGATTGGCTGCTTGATGCTGACCTTTTGCAAGTAGTTTTTTTGCTTCTGCTAATTGACTACTCGCTTGCATGAGGCTTCGCTCTGTTTTCATATCTGTAAATAACAACATTTCACTTTTCAATATCGCATTATCTAATTTCTTTATCGTTGTTTCTAGTAGTGGCTTAGCCTGCGGATGTGCTTGCGAACGAAACTGATCAATTTGTCGAGAAATTTGGTCAAGGGTTCTCGTGATATCCCGTTGCATTGATTTAAAATCAGCAGCAACTTCCGCCAATTTTTGGGTAATTGTTGTGACAGCAATATTTTTACTCGCCATCTCAACACTCGTCTGGAATTGTTCATTTTGTGTATAAATCGACGAGACTGGATCTGCCGCTCTGGCTATTTGCTCTAATTGTTGAAGGGGCCGCATCACTTCTTGACGTGCTGCCATTTCTCTCCCTTGACTCACACGTTCTTGAGCTTGACTAATCGTTTTATTTAAATTATCTTTCATCTCTTCGCTCATATCAGGATGATTATTCAATTGTGATTGCAATTGCTGAACGGCTTTTTCAAAGCTTGCTTCACGTTGAAACTGGACTTGCGCTTGCTTTAGGGCTTCCGATAATGAGCTTGGCTGTACCTGAACGCTCTTTGACACTATTAATTTTTGATCGTCCATTTGGCTTGTTATCTGCTCAACCCTTACTAATGCTTGTAGTATTCGTTCTCTTCCGACTTGATCCAACTGTTGCGATTGTGAAAAAGCTTTTTCCAGGCTTTGCTTAACTTCTGCAGAGACCGAAGCCGATTGAATTAATACTTTACCTTGTTCAGTAGCTCTTGCTATTGACTCATTTTGTAAAAGGGAACGTAATTCCCGCACCAGATCTTTTTCAGATGTTGTTGATGCTTGTCGTTCTAACTGTTGAATCGCTTGTTCCATTCGCTCCCGACCAACTAGGTTAAGATGACTCGCTTCTGAGGTTGCTCTTTCCACAAATTGTGAAGACTCACGGTTCATTTGAGGATGATTCACAACTTGTTGACGCACTTGATCTATAGCACGCTGTGTATTCGGCTCCTGACGAACTTGATCCCTTACTTCTCGAACTTGTTCGCTAACGGGCCTTTCCCGTGCGATAGCATCCTGCACGACTCGTTCTTTCCCTAGCGCATCGCCACGAACAGATTGGTTCTGTTCGGGTGTTCGCATCTCCTGCCGTTGACCTCTGTCCCTACTAGCGCTTACCTGTTCAGCTTGTCCTTGCTGCCTATTGTCACTGGAACGGGCCTCGACTTTAAAATTCTGATCTATTTCACGTGCCAATGCATCTAATACTTGATTTAATGGTCGACCATGTAACGCTTCGTGAACCGAACGTAAATGAGATGCAGTTACCTCTAACCGTTTGTTCGCTAATGCCTGTACTGTTTGTAAACGTTCTTCTGTTCGACCTTCATTAATAAAACGGTGTAACTCTTGCACAGATTCGCGGGTTAATGGTACACCTTTATCCATTAACATTTGAGCGGCTTGACGTAATTCAGCCGAAGCTTGTGGTGATCCTAATTGTCGTAATGTTTGATTCACATCGCTTGTACTCGCTTTTTGTCCTTTCGTCTCTTCCGTAATGGCTCTGACTTGGATAACGTCTCCTTTAGGATCTGTTACTTGTATCGTCGTTCGGTCACCAGAAGGGATGGAACCTTCAAATTTCGCAACGACTTCACGACCCCGGATGGAAAGCAACGCTTCGTTCTTTCCAATACGCTCTTTAATGGTTGCGCGATAAACCTCACCTTCACGCATTGGTCGTTCGGTTTGAGGTGATTGTGTCTGTAGTTGGTTACTAATTTGCATGCCCTTCACGCTCCCGATCAGTTTCTCTCTACACTTAATATCGGATAAAATTGTTCAAACTTAATGGTAAAACCGGCTAATTTTTCACAAAGGGTTTAGAAGTCAAAAGGGGGAGTGTTACTGAGGCACTGAAAAAGGTCGACTTTTCCTTTTTTAGTGCCCTCTAAGCAAAGATCGCGGCCGTTGCTTCATTTAGAAAAGCCCTGCTATGAGAAAATCACTCATAGCAGGGCGCTCAACGTGCCAATCCATTCTATTTAAACAAGGTGATGAAAAAGGTACGATTTTCACCTTTTTTCAGTGGCTTCAGTGTCACTAGGTCAGTTTTTGATTTTATGACACTCCCCCTTCAATTTAGCCGTTAATGCTCTTGATAATAACGTAGTAAATCACCGAAAAGTACTTTATCAGAATAATCCAGATCCTGCATGGTTTTATTTAAAAAAGGCTCACAATGCGCTATATCTGTTTCTAAACCGCTACCTTTTCGGTAACATGTATTTTCAGTAAAAACATAATCTTCTGTAATAAAACTACCATCTCGTAAAACAGCTAACGACTGGCGATTTTCAGAAAAAACATCTGTTCCAAACTGAATATCTTGCTTCGGTTCCAACCCAAGTAAATGCATTATGGTTGGCTTTAAATCAATTTGGCCTGAAACCGTATGATTAACCTCATGTTTTGTTTGCCCAGGAACATGAATAATCAAAGGGACACGTTGCAACTGAACGGTATCATATGGTGTAATTTCTGATTTATTTAGATACATGGCCATTGCTTTATTATGATTTGCTGAAATACCATAATGGTCTCCGTACAAAATGAAAATCGATTGTTCGTAAAGACCTTCTTCTTTTAACCTCTCAAAAAACACTTCAATGGCTCTATCCATATAACGAACAGTAGGAAAGTATCGATTTAGTGTTCGACTATTTGAGTCATACTCATCAATCAACCGGTCCTCCTCTTCAAGTTCAAATGGGAAATGGTTTGTTAATGTAATTAATTTTGAATAGTATGGTTCAGGCTGTGATTTTAAAATATCAATCGATTGTTCAAAAAAGTCTACATCTTTTAATCCCCAGCCAACCGAGTTTTCTTCTGTTACATCAAAAGAGTCAATATCATAAAACTTGTCATATCCTAAGGCTTGATACATCATATCGCGGTTCCAAAAGCTTTTGTTATTCGGATGCAAGACAGATGTATAGATTCCGTTCTTGCCTAGAATTTCAGGCAAGGCATGATATTCATTTGTTGCATGTGTAAAGAAAACAGCTCCACTATCTCGTCCAAACATGGAATTGTCAACAATGAATTCAGAATCTGACGTCTTTCCTTGCTCTGTTTGATGATAAAAGTTATCGAAATAATAGCTTTCTTTGATTAAATCATTTAGAAAAGGGGTAATTTCTTCACCATTTACTTTATTGTTAATTACAAAGCTTTGTAGTGATTCTAATGAAAGAACAATTACATTCTTCCCCTCTGCTACGCCTAAAAAGTCAGGATTTGCTCTTTTATACTTTGCGTTCGCATAATTTTTAACCTCAATAATCTCAGAACTATCTGCAAACACCCGCTGTGCTTTTGACTCAGACTGAAGATACAGATCATACGCATGATAATTAAACATCCCAATATTTTTAACTAGTAATTCTCGGTCAAACGAGCGCGTCAGCAATTGAGGTCTTTCCACCTGTGCGAGTGCTAAGTTTGCGAAAAATAGTAACAAAGCCAGCGAAAAGATAAAACCTTTATCGCTTTTTTTACTAACGACCAAAGGGATACTCCCTTTAACAGAAAGAAGCAGTAAAATAATCACGTCTGTAAATATTAAGAAATCAGCGATTCCCATAAGCTCTGTCATACTACCTTGTATATCTTGAGCATTACTAGTTTGGAACAACACTGGCCACGTAATAAAATCAGAGAAAAACCGAAAATAAAGAACGTTAAAATAAAGCACTAATGAAGCAACAAAACTAATCCCAATTAACATGACTTCTCTATGCTTCTCTCGAAAAAAAAGCGCCAATCCTAAAATTAGAATTGAGGAACTTAGAGGGTTGATCATTAAAATAAATTCTTGAAGTACATTAGTCGATTCGATGTTAAAACAAATTTTATATAATACGTACGTTTTTACCCACAAAAAAAAGACTGCAATTGCATAAAATTTCAGTCTCTTCACCGAGGCCATTATGCTTGTCATCTATTACTAGACCCCTTTCTCACCTATCTCATCCTAATCATATATTAATCCAATCTATCAAGATGTCAACACCATATTTTTTCACAATTTCATTCATCTAAAAAATCACGTTCTAAACTTGTTCCTTCTCCTATTTTGTTACTTAACCCATCATTAGATTCAAGAGAAATTTGATTTCCTTTAAATAAACTTTTCTCACCATATTTTGAGCGAATGGTTTCAATTGTTTTTAATAAATCATCCGTTTTTGCATCCTGCTTATACGTAAATAAGTCTAGTTGCTTATAGGCATATCGCTGTTCAACTAAATCATATGTACTTATTCCAAGAAGTCGAACATCATCTCCATTCCATGCTGTTCTCCAAAGATGAATAGCTTCTTTAAAAATGTCTTCTGAGTATTGTAATGGGTTCAATGTTTTTTGACTTTTGGTAACCGTTTTCCAATTATGATAGCGTATTGTAATTTGAACACCATTTGCGCAAACCTTCTTCTTACTAAGTCTCTCCGCAACTTTATTTGCTAAAGCTTGGAATGTCGCAGAGATTTTCTGCTCGCTCCTTGTATCTTCTCGAAGTGTTGTGGAATGACCGACACTTTTAAATTCGTAAAAAGCTTGAGGGTCAACGGGCCGCTTATCAACCCCATTTGAGCGCTCATGTAACTTTAGCCCATTCATTCCAAAACGCTGTTGAATGATTCCCTGGCTTTCTTTAGCTAAATCTCCTATCGTGTCATACCCATATTTACGCCATTTATCGACCGTTCTCTTGCCAATACCATACATCTCATCAATCGGGAGAGGCCATAGCTTTTTTTCCACATCGCGCTTTCTTAAAATCGTTATACCATTTGGCTTCTTCATATCACTTGCCATTTTTGCCAGAAATTTATTTGGTGCAATTCCAATACTACACGGTAAATCAATCTCTTCTAATATTCTCTTTTGAATGTCTTGCGCTAACGTAACAGGATGCATTTTTGCCAAGTAGGAGGTCACATCAAGATATCCTTCATCAATTGAGACTGGTTGTACAAGAGGTGTATATTCTTGTAAAAGTGAAAAAATTGTTCTTGATGCCCCGCGGTATCTTTCAAAATTAGGGGGAAGTATTAGAAGCTTGGGGCATAGTTGCTTGGCCTGCCAAATTGGCATCGCAGTTTTTACACCTTTAGCTCGAGCTTCATAGCTACTTGTTACGATAATCCCACGTCTTTCCTCAACATTGCCAGCTATGGCGATCGGCTTTCCTTTTAATTTAGGATTATAGGACATTTCCACGGACGCGTAAAAACTATTCATATCAACATGAAAAATAATTCGTCTCTGACTCAAAGCAATTCCCCCCTTTGTCATTATACGAAAATATGTTCGTTTTTGAAAGTCAAAAAGGTTGCGTGTATTTTCAAATTGCGTTATCGTTAAGATAGAGCTCTAACAGGTTCTTTTTTTGAACAAAGGAGGCTCCTCTATGAATGAGAACTGTAGAAAAAAGCTTAATAAGTACTCTGATGTTTTATCTCAAGTATTATCTATTGTTTGTTGGTGTCGTAAACAAAAGCTTAAATCGCCAACAATTAGAGAACTGTCTATGCTAATTGGAAACTCAGAAGAATTTATCTTAGAAAGCATCGAGTTCGGAACCCCTTCCAACCAACCTACCTTTTTGCATTAGAAAAAATACGCAACATATTTATTTTCCTCAACAATAATAAAAGAACCGATGTCTATAGAACGGACATCGGTTCATTATGATTAAGATTACGATTTTGCGACCTCTTTTATGACCGAAACTACAGCTTCTGATAACTTAATAAGCTCAGCAATTGGCATTTTTTCATTTTTCGTGTGAATATCCTCATACCCCACAGCTAAATTAACCGTCGGAACACCATACCCCGAGAAGATATTTGCATCACTACCACCGCCACTTTGGAGTAAATTCGGTGTCCGTCCAACGGCTAAAAGAGACCGTTTGGCCACCTCAACAACTTGATCTCCATCACTGAGCTTATAGCCAGGATACAAAATGTCTACATTTACATCAACCGTCGTTTTCATCTCTTCAGCAGTCTTCAAAAATGCTTCCTTCATTTTGTTCACTTGTTGATCCATTTTTTCATTAACAAGAGACCTGGCCTCAGCAAGAATTTCAACATGATCACACACGATATTCGTTTGACTTCCACCCTCAAATCGTCCGATGTTAGCAGTTGTTTCTTTATCTATCCGGCCGAGCGGCATTTTTGCAATAGCTTTTGCAGCAACTGTAATTGCAGAAATTCCCTTTTCAGGTGCAACTCCAGCATGTGCCGTTTTACCATAAACTATTGCCTTAATCTTTGCTTGCGTAGGGGCCGCAACAATGATGTCGCCTACCGGTCCATCACTATCAAGAGCAAAACCATACTTTGCTTGTAATAATTGACGATCCATTGCTTTTGCTCCCACCAAACCCGACTCTTCACCAACTGTAATGATGAATTGAACCATACCATGAGGGATGTTCTCTTCTTGAATGACGCGTATTGCCTCAAGCATCGCTGCGAGCCCTGCTTTATCGTCTGCTCCGAGTATCGTGGTTCCGTCTGTTATAATATACCCATCTTTTATCGATGGCTTTACACCGTTACCAGGAACTACAGTATCCATGTGTGAGGTAAAGTATATTGGATCTGCGCTTTGCTGTTGACCATGCCATGTACAGATTAAATTTCCCGCTCCATGTTCTGTTGTCGATGCTGCATCGTCTTCAATAACATCCAACCCTAAGGCTGAAAACTTCTCCTTTAATATCGGTGCTATTTTGCTTTCATTCTTTGTTTCAGAATCAATCTGAACCAACTCTAAAAACTCATTTATTAAACGCTGTTCATTAACTTTTAACATATGTACCCCCACTATAATTATGACTATATAAAGTACTTCTAGTTTTCCCGCTCGATTCCCTTTTTTAGATCATTGAATTCCTCCTCTTGTCCAAATACAAAAATCACAGTAAAATAGAAAGTATGATAAAAGGAGGTCTTCAAAATGCCACGTAAATTCCAAAAAACAATTATCTACATTATGATTATTACTATGGTTCTTGGGACAGTATTAATGGGAGTTTCGATCTTTTAAATTCTTAAAGATCCACCATATATTAAAGCCGACACTAACACGCTGTCGGCTTTTACTAATTTTTAAATCGCTCCATGCTTTTGCGCTAATGCGTAGAAGTCTTCCCCACTATCCGTAATTAATATTTTTGTTCCTAGTGGGACACGTTCAAACAACTTCTCAACCAATTCATTTGGTAATCGAAGACAACCTGCAGTCACCGATTTTCCAATTGAATCGGGTCGATTGGTTCCATGAACACCATATGTGCGTCCCTCCGTATCATTCGCATCAAAACCTATCCAACGACTACCAAGAGGGTTTTTCGGATCACCGCCTGGTATATTTTTTTTTCGATAATATGGGTTTTCTGCCTTTACAATAATTGTGTAAAGGCCTAGTGGCGTCTCGTCTCCTTTTTTTCCAGTTGCAACGGAATGAGTATCCACTAATTGACCGTCCTGAAAGAAGGATAATTGGTTTGTTGTTACATTAACAATAAGAAACGGGTCACCAACAATAGGATTCTCACCTAAAGGCCAGATTGGTGAAGCTACGAGCAAGAATATAGCGAGCATCCATTTCATACCTTTTCGCCCCTTTTCTTTTTCGTTAGGTTTCCCCTATACCATTCGTTTATCCACGTCATTCCAAAGCCGATCTTTAATAAATAAATACTGCTCAAGCTCGTGCATAATATAAAAGAGCGACGACCTTAATTCAAATTCTTCTCTCGTTTCTGGTAAAGGCATTTCTTGGAAGTCCCGTTTCATATCATTTAACCTGTCTAGAAAATAAGGAACATGGTTCGTTGGGCTAATTGATTTACTTAGTTCGTCTAAAAAATCAGCAATCGTAATCCCTTGAGGTACTGATCGATTAATTGAGGAAACAAAAGGCATTAGTCTTTCGATAATCTCAAATTGTTTTTCTCTCATTTTAAAATAATGATAATATTGATCCTCGTAACGAAGTATGTGATTATGAATATTTGTTAAAGCGATGTCCTTCCCTTGCTTTAGAAGGGCAAGGGTTTCTGGAATTTCTTTACCATCCCAAATACTTTCTCCGTGACGAATATACGTACTCATCTCATTGAAAATCGATTTAAAATGTTCTTCAATTTCACGCCTGAAATAGCGAAGTTTTTTCTCGTGGCTAGGCATATATAAATTCATCACTAGTGCCACCCCAACTCCAACACAAATTAGTAAAAGCTCATTCAATAAAATTGCTAAACTAACTTGCCCAATCACATAAATATGCAGTATTATAACGCAGCTTGTTACGATTCCTTCTGTCACTTTTAACTTTACAGACGTAGGGATAAACAATAACAATAATAAAGCAAGCGTTAATGGATTATACCCCAGTGCTTCAAAAAGAACGAAGCTAAATACCATGGCAACCAAACATGCAATAATTCTATGCCATGAAATCAGTAACGATTGACGCCGTGTAACTGAAATACATAAAATTGTTATAATTGCAGCTGCTGAGTAAAACTCCAGTTGCATGCCATGGGCGATGGCAATAGCAATCGCTGCACCTAGAGCTGTTTTTATGGTTCGATATCCGATTCTGAAATTCATATGACCCCTCATTCAATGTCTTTTCCTTCATCTTATCATACCCAGTAAATCAACATAAAAATAGAGCGGCTGCAAAGGCAACCACTCTTGTTAAGTATTAAAATCAAATTTATTCTACGATTGGTTCTTCTTCAGTTTCAAGGCCTGAATCTTCCTCTAGAGGTGCTGGGTCATCTGTCGCATCTCCACAAGCTGCTAATACACTAATTGATAATGCACCTGCTAATACAGTGTAAAGTAGTTTTTTACTCATTGGTAAACTCCTCCTTTTCAAAGTAGCTAGAATCTTCTGTTCTAACTTCTTTAATCATACTAAAGATGCACTCAATTCATAAGTATTTTCCCTTAGTTTACAAAATTTCACTTATTTTAAGAATATATTACATGTTTATTGAGTTCTATCCATTTTATCAAAAATTAAGTATACTGTTGTTAAAAGATAATAAAGGAAGAAAGCCTATGCAATATCGACGGTCAGATTCCTTTCGATATGAATTTCCCCAACCCCTTTCTGTAAGTTTTTATATTTTGGAAATTGATGGTAGGAAGGTGAAAAGTTCCCCAGGACAAATTACTCTTCTTAACATAAGTCCAGGGGGGCTCAAAATGGAGACCATGCTAGAATTCCCTGATCCTATGAAAAAGAAAATAATGATTAAAGTTATGCTTACCTTAAATGAAAACCATAGCGAACTTAGCGCAATGTTTGTATGGAAGAAGATACTACCTAGTGTGTATCAGTACGGACTAACATTTGAATTGTCCGATTTCGAGAAAGACAATCTTATCGCCTCCATTAAAGAATTCTCAAAAGAGCAACTGCAGAAAAATCAAGAAAAGGAAAGAAGCTTTCTCAGATGAGCAAAGCTTCTTTTCTTGGCTTACCCTCATATGAAGGTAAAATCACTTCCATTTTGGTACCCTTACCGAGTTGACTGTTAACTTTAATAAGGCCACAATGGTGCTCAAGTATTTTATAACAAACCATTAAACCAAGCCCCGTGCCTTTCTCTTTCGTCGAATAGAAAGGCTCTCCTAAGCGTTCAACACGCTCCTTCGTCATTCCACATCCATTATCTTCAACTTGGATAGAAATTTGATTGTCTGTGTATTTAAACAAGCGGATAATAACTACTCCATTTGGCCCGACAGCATCTAACGCATTCCGAATTAAATTAATAAAAACTTGTTTTAATTGTTTTTCTGATCCGAACGTTAGTGGAACATCCTCGAAGTCGAGCTTAACTCCCGCATTTTTCATAATCATTTGACGCTCAAGTAATGTCGTCACTTCAAAAATAAGCTCTTTAAGATTAACCTTCTCAAATTGAGATTGATGGTTTGGTTTAGCCAGGGCCAAGTATTCATAGATAATTGACTCCACATGTCCAAGTTCTTCCATAACTAAGGTCAAGTAACGACTATTGTATTCCTTATCACGTTCGAATAATTGTAAAAATCCTTTTATCGTTGTTAAAGGATTTCTAATTTCATGAGCAACTCCCGCTGCTAGCTGTGCTACAACTGCAAGTTTGTCAGATTTACGAATTAAATCATCCATCTTTTTTCGATCAGATAAATCGTTTAACATCGTACGGAAAGCAGGCTTCCCTCGAAAGAAAATCACGGTTGTTGTTGCTTCTACTTCCTTTACTTGTCCATCCATGCAATGCAGGGTAAGAATGGAGGAGAGCACTTTACTCTTTTCAGCTAGTAATAGCTTGATGTTTTCTAATAAACATCTTACATCCTGTTCCAAAAAAAGCTCCATTAAAGGTTTTCCGAACAATTCATGTAGTTTGTCCGTCTGGAACAATTTCCCACCTGCAGGATTGATGTAAATGAGATTTTTTTCATCGTGGACAGAAATAGTTTCCGGTGTATGTTCAACTAGACTTTTGTATCTTAATTCACTATCCCTAAGATCCTGCTCCATTTGTTTTCGGTTGGTAATGTTTATAAAATACAGGGTAACCTGATCATCAGAACGATAAGCTCTCACATCAAACCAGGTTTGTTGCTTTTCTTTAAAGAACTCAACTTCTACATAATCTTCTCCTACAAGAAGTGGATAGATTTTCTTTAAAAACTCATGCTTATCTTCTTGTATAAATGACCAAAAATCAAGATCCTTTAATTCTTTCCCAGATAACTCGAAAATCGACTGAGCTTCATCATTTACATATAGGAATTGTCCATTTAACGAAACTGTAACAATGGCGTCTTTTATTCCATCAAGTATTTTCTTTGGGAGTCTAACTTCATCTCTTCCATGGACACTAACAACAAGTGGAGAGTCCGGCAACTCAACCGGAAGGCAAATTCGGTCTAATTGTACAAGAAAAAGCGAATCGGGTATAAGCAAATCCTCTATCGTAAAAATAAACGATTGCAAATAACCCTCTCCATGGAGAATCATCTTCTCAAATTGCTGCCCTTGTGCTCCTTCATTTAAAAGGCACTCATCTTCTTGTATAATCAGAGACTGTAATTTTATTGATAGAAGATGTTCCTGATTATAGCCAACCGACTGACAAAAGGATGAATTAACAAGTTGAAACTCCCCTTGACGATTAACAAACGCTTGTCCAACAAGCGAAGCTTCGAAACTCTTTTTATAAAATGAGTCCATCTTTTTCTCCTCTAATAATGTGCTTATCCTTTTAATTCCCTAGTTTTTTCTAGAATCCTTCAAATTCTTCTATAAAACTTCACCAATTTCTTTATTTAGCAAATTCTGACCTTTTTTAAGAAGTGATCAGTTTATTAATAGGAAAAGAGGTTCTCCCCCATCCCGGGAAGAACCTCTTTTGACTCTAAAACGTTATCTCTGTTTCAATATGATCATGAATCATTTCTTGTTCGATATGAATAACAACTTGAAAAATCCCTTGTAAGTTTGCTATCTCTGCTACTTCATACACTCCGGCTTCCGTTTCAATGGCATCAAGCCAGATGGTATGTTCGTCTCCATTCTTTATTAATTCAAGAGTTACCTTACCTTTAGTAAACAAAACATTTTCTCTTTCAATAACAACTCGTAAATTTTCATTTTCTATTTTTGTCGTAACCTCAAAGTTGCTATGGTGACCTATATGAGTGTGATTACTTTCCTTTTCATGGTTCATCTCTTGTTCAACACCGTCTGCACCAATGTTAATTTCCGTAGCAGGCATCCTGTGCATATCTCTAGCTGTCACATGAACCTTGATGTGGTGTTTTCCTTCTTTTTCAAAGATATGGGTAAGTTTGTACAAATGCCCCTCCTGTTCGGAAGGCTCGATCATCATTCCTTTGTCTTGTCTGCCTTCTTCCCAAATCTCAAATATGACTTCACTTGCATCTTCAATAAGGTCTTCTCCTTGAGACACAGCACTAGATATGATAATTTCTTCCCCGACCTTCGCTTCTTCCGGTACATTTAAAACAACTTCAATTGGCAAAACTACATTGGGATTTTTTTCTCCAGTATTTTCTAATCCCTGCCCGCATCCGGAAATAACCAACAAACAGACTAAAAGGATATAATTGTAGGTTTTTTTCATATATGACACCTCTTCACTTTTCTCATTTTAAGCTTATCATAAGCATAAAAGAGTACACTACGTTTTTTCTGTGACAGCTTTGTGGATAAATACTATCCGTGGAACTACTGTCAGATTTTAAATCCTCTTTCAAGCGGTCTTCTTATAAGGCTCTTCTATGAATCATGCAACTCTTTCCATTTTAAAAGGTTGCGCCATTAGATAACTTTGACCTGTTGGCACAACCTCGAATGACTATCAGTCCTTCTTCTTATTATTTACAAGTTCATCTATTTCATTTTGGACTGTGGTTTCCATTTCTTCTTTTACTTGTTCATAAACTTCTTCATATACTTCTTCTTTTAAATCGTCATAAAGTGCGCTTCTTATTTCTTTCTTTATTCGTTCCGTTTGTTTTGTCCGCTTCTTCACTCTTTCAAGTTGATAATCTTTTCCTATCATAACTAACATTGAAAAAATCATTAAAATCATAATAACTGCAAAAGGTAACGCCGCTATGATTGAGGCGGTTTGTAATGCCCCCAACCCACCATCACCGCTTAAGAGAAGAACACTCGCTGTTCCCGCGATTAAGAACCCCCAAAGCAGCTTAACTGACATTTTTGGATTCAAGCTCCCACCTGAAGTCATTGCCCCAAGTACATAGGATGCAGAATCGGCAGATGTAATGAAGAAAATTAAAATAAGGAGTACTGCTAATCCGTTTGTAATCATACTTAACGGTAATTCACCTAGCATTGCAAATAAGGCCAATTCAACGTTTTCCATCACCAAGTCTGCAATGGGTGCAGTTCCAGCAATCTCAAGGTTTAGTGCTGTTCCTCCAAATGTCGTAAACCATATCACTGCCAGGATCGAAGGCACCACTAATACACCTGCCATAAATTCTCTAATTGTCCTTCCTCGGGAAATTCTCGCAATAAACAACCCCATAAACGGAGCCCAAGCGATATGCCATGCCCAAAAGAATATGGTATTCGTTCCTAACCATGCACTATCTGTAAAAGGAGTCATAGTTAAACTCATTGACACAACATTCGTAATGTAACCGCCTAGGGTTGTGACAAAACTTTCGGCAATAAATAAAGTTGGTCCGACAATAATTACAAAAATAAGCAAAAGACCAGCAACCACCAGATTAATATTGCTAAGTATCTTTATTCCTTTATCTACCCCTTTTGCTGCAGAAACCATAAATAGGAATGTAACAATGACAATTATAATAATTTGCGTCCAAACTGAATTTGGAATTGGAGAAATATAAGAAAGTCCTCCTGTAATTTGTAATGCGCTCAGCCCGAAGGTCGTCGCCACCCCAATACATGTAGCAATGACAGCTAGAATGTCAATCGATTTACCAGCCCATCCTTGAACGCGTTCTCCAATAATTGGGTAGAAAGCAGAACTAATTAGTGCAGGCCTGTTTTTACGAAATTGTACGTAAGCTAACGTTAAGCCAACTACCGAAAAAATTGCCCATGGATGAAGGGCCCAATGGTAAACAGCATAGCGTAATCCAGCATTGGCTGCTTCAGGTGTTCCAGGGGTATAGCCCATTGGCGTATCTATATAATATAAAACCGGCTCAGCGACTCCCCAAAATACAAAGCCAACACCGATTCCAGCCGCAAAGAGCATGCCAATCCAAGAGTACCATGTGAACTCAGGACGTTCGTCTGGTTTTCCTAACCTCATTTTCCCATAAGGACTTATTGCTAGGACGATGACAAATAACACAAAAAGAGCAGTTGAAAGCATATAAAACCAACCGAAATTTGCGATCATCCAATTAAGACCATAACCAGAGGCCACGTCTAAAGAACTTGGAGATATAGCCCCCCACATCACAAAGAGAGCCACAAGAATTGTAGATACAATGAGGACAATTCCTGGCCTCTGTAATTGCTTTGCACGTTTCATATAAAGAACACCCTTTCTACTTCTACCTTCACTAATCATTAGGATTTCCCTTGTTCCCCCTGTCTAAAACCTCTTCTTACTTTTTTCCGAAAAGACTTAGTACCTCTCCTCCCCAGTGAAGCTTTCAAGGCTATATAGAGAGAAGATGACGGGTATTGATGTTGGATACCACTTCTTAGTGAATACGGTTTTCCTGGCGTGGTGACTCTTTATTTACTCCATCGCCTGGAACGAAGGCTAGATATTCATTGAAACCTTGGAACAGTTGCCAGAAACGTTATCCTACCAAACGTTCTCAAAGAAAACAAATTACTTCTAGTGAAAAATTGGAAGTCCCATAAGGCAATTTTTTTAACCATTATGGGACTTTCTTCTTTACTAATTTCACAAATTCAAATCGTATTCAATGAGGGGTTTAAGTACACCATGTTATAATAGCCGTATCTTTAACTAACCGTTACCGGGAGGGATGAATTATGTCTAAACTTGATAAGGCTACTTTTGCAGGCGGCTGTTTTTGGTGTATGGTCAAACCATTTGACCAATATGAGGGAATAGAGAGTGTCACTTCTGGCTACACAGGAGGACATCTGGAAAATCCAACATATCAAGACGTTTGTTCTGAAAAAACTGGTCATTATGAAGCTGTTCAAATTATCTTTGACCCTTCAATATTTTCGTATGAAAAGATACTAGACATCTTCTGGAGACAAATTGACCCGACTGATGCAGGGGGACAATTTTTTGATAGAGGGGATTCTTACAGAACAGCGATTTTCTATCATTCAAACGAACAAAAGAACCTTGCTGAACTCTCTAAGCAGCATTTACAAGAAAAAGCTCAATTTGCTAAACCAATCGCCACGATGATTTTACCAGCAGAAACCTTCTACCCAGCTGAGGACTATCATCAAGATTATTATAAGAAAAACCCACACCGTTACTCGATGTACCGAAAGGGATCTGGAAGAGACACGTTTATTAAGAATCACTGGGGGGACGAATAACATGAAGAACGATTCAAAAGAAGAGCTCCGCAAAAGATTAACTAAAGTCCAATATGAAGTCACTCAAAACAATGGTACAGAACCTCCTTTCCAAAATGAATACTATGAACTTGATGAAGAGGGGATTTATGTCGATATCATATCGGGTAAACCATTATTCAGTTCTAATGATAAATTTGATGCGGGGTGTGGATGGCCAAGCTTCACCCGCCCAATTGTCGAAGAGAGTATTCTCGAGAAGGAAGACTCTAGCCACTTTATGGTTCGCACAGAGGTTCGTAGTAAAGACTCTGACTCACATCTAGGTCACGTCTTTAATGATGGACCTGACCCAACTGGATTAAGATATTGTATTAATTCTGCTGCCTTACGATTTATTCCGAAAGAGAATTTATTAAAAGAAGGCTACGAAGCCTACTTAAAACTTTTCAAATAAGTCCAATTTTTTATGAAAATTCGGCTTTTCGCCTACACCTGTTCCCTCTCGTACACATAGTCTATTAATGCGACAATTTCTAGTTTAAGTACGGAAAGGAATGGGAAAGTAATGGAAAATCATGAAAAGCAATTAATTGAATTAGTTGTTGGTAAAGTTCTTGATAAACATGACGTAAAACCGTCGAAACACCTTAGTAAAGTAGAAAAGGCAAAAATTAAAGATGTCGTGGGAAATATCCAAACTGAAGTTGAACGTTTTTTAGAAAATCAACAAAAGATAATCAGTGAAAAGGATTTTCCTAAAGAAAAAGATAAGACAGTCGCGTCACCACAGAAACAGATTTCAAACGAATCAAGTTCTAGTCGACCCACTTCACCAAGATCTCGAAAAACCTTCAGTGACAAAAATGACATTAGTGGCGTCAAAACTTTTGTAAATAGAAGAAAATAGCATGGTCATCGCAAAACTCCATAATAAAGAAATGGTGTCCAAAGGGTCTTACTCTCCCTTTTGGACACCTTCTTTTTTTCCAAGCTTTCCTAGGCCGTTGTCTCGACTTAATAAATATATGCGTTTCCCCTGTGTCATTTGTCCATTCCAAATCACCTATGCTTACATAGGTTGAAGTATAACCCGAAAGGAGGAATTGAATATGAATCAAGAAGTATTTTATTCAAATGAAAATAGTGAAAATAAGAAATGGTCAGCGTTAGATTCAGAACGCCATCCTTTATGTAAAAATGGAGATGGAGACGTCAAGCAAAATGCAGACCAGGTCAGCAAAACTCTTCAGTTATCTGAAGAATATATTATTGTAAAAGACTCTTGCGATGTTACTGTTACAACAACGGATACAAAGGCTGCTATTAACCTTCAAGCTTCATTGCAAGCGGCGATTGCTCTTGTCATCAGTATCTCAATCGCTTCTAGTGATCAAGCTGAGCAAATCACTCAGGAGCTTCTTCAAAGCTCAAAGGTGAAGCAAGTTTCTTACCAAAAAACTTTCATTGAAAACTCTCGCAATGTTGATGTAGTAACGACGGATACTCAAATCGGAGTAAACATTCAAATCTTACTTCAAATCTTACTTGCGTTACTGGTTGAACTTGATATTCTTTAAACCGAAGATTGCGGCTGCTTTTTTTTGAGCAGTCCTTACATAAGTACTGATATATATATTTATTAACACAAAAGCCGAGACTTTCCGTTTGGTCTCATCAATACTAAAGCATTGGTGGGTGATGCGGTGATTGCGGTAACACCGTATCATGTATATAAAGTGGTGCAGGCTTCAAGCGAGGCTTCTTTCCGAAGGCTTGAGGCTGCGCTACATAAACAAATTCGCCAAGTCCGTCCATGCTTCTTCCATCTGCCCAACGACCAGACTTACTTGCCTTGCCACCAGAAAAATCAAAGTAAGTATAAGCCACCTCTTGTTTTTCTAACTCACGTGGGAATGTACTTGGTACAACAATATTTTCTTGTTCCTCTAATTCACAAATAGCCGCATACCATTGATTTTGATGCATCGTATCTCGAGCAATCAGAAAGGAGAGCATGTCTTTAACTCCAGGATCAGTTGTCATCTCATAAAGTCTGACGGCCTGCAGTCGACCATGTGATTCATACGTTAAATTCATTCTAAAATCAGCTAGAAGATTACCACTTGCATTAATGTAAGACGCTGTCCAAGGATTACCAACACTATCTACTGGCATAGATCCAAGTCCTGAAACAATAATATGCTGTGGATTCATTCCACCTAAAATGGCACCGATAACAGGATCCTTTGCAGCTAATTCTTGATCTCCGATTGGTGCATTTTCTAATAAACGAGCAATCATCGTTGCAAGCATCTCAACATGGGCCAATTCTTCGGTACCAGTGGCCATTAATAAATCACGGTATTTTTCATCACCACGTACATTCCAACCTTGAAATAAATATTGTAATGCAACTGAAATTTCTCCAAATTGACCCCCGAGGATTTCTTGTAATTTTTTGGCATAAACGGGATCTGGACATTCAGGCTTAGCATGATATTGTAGCTGGTTAATATGATAAAACATTAATATTCCTCCCCTAATAATACTGACCCTTTAGCTTATTCGACGACAGGTTAATTCTATGCCATAAATTTCAATAAAATTGGCACATTTTCCTATGAAAGACTTAAAGTTATTTGGAAGAGACTAGTTAATGGTCGTTAAGGAGTTTGTCGACTACAATGAATTCAATTAGGGGGATGAGTATGGGGATTTTAAGCGGAGACCAAAAAGAACAACCCATGCATTATGGCGAAGTGTTTTCTGCATGGACCTTTCTTGCAGGTGCAAATGGGATGATTGCTGGATATCAAACCTTTATCAATCATGCGGGTGATGTAGATTTAGACAAATTACTACGAAACTGTATTGACCAGTTACGTACTGAAGTAGAGTCTCTTGAAAAGTTGCTGATGGAACACGGAGTCGCTCTACCTCCAGCACCACCCGAACGCCCAAGCGCACAAGTAGAATCGATTCCAGCAGGGGCTCGTTTTACTGACCCAGAAATTGCGGCCGCACTAAGTCGAGATTTAATGCAGGGACTAATGGCATGTTCACAAGCGATAGGCCAATGTACACGTGAAGACATAGCTCAAATGTATGGTCAGTTCCATACCCAAAAAGCCAGAATTGCCGCTTCAACTCTTCGTTTAAATAAAGACAAAGGTTGGTTACTCGTGCCTCCTTTGCATCACGGAACACCTGAACCTGCCCTTACCTAATGAATTCAAGAAGCCAGAGAATCAACTTCTCTGGCTTCTTTCTATTTCCCTTTTACAGTAATATTCATTGTGAACAAACGCTTCGTGAGTAAATAACTTAGAAAAATAAAAATGCCTGCCCCTATCCAATAACATAATATTTGTGCCCCATTACCTAATGAATATGGAACAAGACTTGAGAAAAGCATTCCACCAAGCATCGCAAAACAAATAATAATCCCTACTCTAAAAATAGGTTGAAGTTCCTTAAAAATTAAAAACTCCCCATTATGTTCATTATGGTTCTTTTCATACAACCACTGGCTTAATATAACAAAAAATACAATCGCGATAGCTGGGATCCACAATGAAAGATTACTTCCGCCTCCAGGTGGTGACAGAGCGTACATCGGCCACACAAATTGTTGAAGAAACTCTGGATAGCGTGGATACATACTAAAGTGCAAGTCAATAAATTGACTTATTAACACCATCGAACCTAAAGGAAAGACAGTGAAAATAAACGTTAAGGCAATTTGAGAAACCATTTCCCCGGTAATTGTGCCAATGAATAAAGCAAAGGTGTACATCGCAACATAGCCAAGCCAAGGAGCCAGAATTAATGAAAGAAAATTATAAGGTTCAAGGTACACAGCAAATTCAGAGGTAATGATTAAAAAGTACGCAAGCAAAAAAGAGAAGAACATAACTGCTGTAATCAACGATGTTCCAAGTCCCCATTTCACTAAAAATATTGTTCGCCTTTTAAACGGTAAGGCAAACGAAAAATCATGTCTTCTTGTATTCCGTTCGAGCCCGATAAACTGAACGGCCAGTAAAACAATAAAAACAATGATAAGCATTGTGGGCACACCAGGCCCGAAAATATTGGGTACTTGATGTTCAGGCATAAACCAATTTTCATTTCGAGTTTCTCGCAAATCCTGTAGTCCTAATACAGCGCGCATCGGATATTGAAAGATAAATAAAAGAGTAATTAACATTAATACCACTTTGCCTTGTTTCCATTCTTTTCGAACTAAAGCTTTAATCTGCAAATTCATCACCTCCAAGTTTGGTTACAAATAAATCTTCCAAGGTAATCGGTAACTCTTCATAAAACAATGGGTTTGCTTCAAGCAACGTTTTCATTGCTACATCTAAATCTCCTTCAAACACTAGAATAAATACCTTTCCCGTTTGTTGAAGAATCGAGCAACTTGCTTTTAGTTCCACTGGCAATCCATTCGGGAATACAGCCTGAACCTTTTTATAAGATGTTTTTAAAGCGTCTAATGAATTTGAAGATTCCATCTTCCCGTTTTTAATCATAACAATTGAATCAGCCATAAATTCCAGTTCATCAAGACGATGAGAAGAAATAATTACTGCCACTTCATAATCAGCAACTGCCTCAACAATAAATTGTAAAATACGCTTTTTCACAATAACATCAAGACCATCAGTTGGTTCATCAAGAAGAACATATTTGGCTTTTGTTGAAAAAGCAAGGATTAAAGCAAAGAGTGCTTTCATTCCTTTAGAAAACGAATCAATCTTTCCCCGTTGAGGCAAATTAAATCGTTCAATGAGCTGATAAAAAAGAGCTTCATCAAAATGACGATAAATATCCCGATACAATTGTACAATCTCTTTCACGGAGTAGGATTTCAACGCTTCTGACGTATCTGGAACGAAGACAATATCTTTTTTTAGTTCAGGGTTTGCATATATGCTTTTTCCTTCTAGCTTTACATCACCCGATGAAGGAGATAAGATTCCGACCATTAATCTTAGCAACGTGGTTTTTCCAGAACCATTTCTCCCGATTAATCCAGTCACTTTCCCAGGTTCAATGGTAAAATCAATATTTTCAATAATTGGTTTTCGATGAATGGTTTTGCATAATTGTTCAATCTTCATCGCTTTTCTTCCCCTCCAGTGCTTGAAACTCTTTGTTTACCCAATTTACGAACTTCTCTTTTGAGACGTCGGCATAGTTCGCCTCAATAACTAGCTTTTGGATTTGTTTTTTTACGGCCTCACGCTTTCTTGGGTCAGACATCCGCTTAGAGGCATCTGCAACGAAGGTTCCCTTTCCTCTTAAGGTGATGATGACGCCTTGTCTTTCTAATTCCTTGTATGCCTTACTAACGGTATTTGGGTTAAGGACAATTTGTGATGAAAGATCTCGTACAGATGGCAATTTCTCGCCTTCTTCAATTATCCCTTTTGCGACAAGTTCTTTCACTTGCTCAACAACCTGCTCATAAAGTGGTACCTGACTCGCTGTTTGGATTGTTATAAACACAAATTCACCACCTAATCATTCTTTGTGTACCATTAACACTAGTACACTTGGTACAATATGATTCTAATTCACTTTTAATCAAAATGTCAAATGTTTTTAGCCAAGAAAAACACATGCATGCACGTGTTTTGTCGTTAGAAATCGTATAGTAGCCCCTCTTACTAGAAAACTGCTTAAAAGACGGGCGATGCAGTTGATCAGGTTTTGGTTTCTATGTATGTTTTAGGGATGAGAAAAACGTGTATTAATCATACTAGTACCTATAGAAAGGGTGATATCTATGACGTTTCGAATTGAGAAGGATACGATTGGGGAAATTAACGTACCCAGTGATAAATATTGGGCTGCACAAACTCAACGAAGTTTAGAAAATTTTCGAATTGGCGATGAGAAAATACCAGCAGGAGTTATTACTGCCTTTGCTTATTTAAAAAAAGCAGCAGCGCGTGTAAATGGTTCTATGGCCAAATTAGACAAACGAAAAGTGGAGGCAATTTCGTTTGCTGCTGACCGTGTCATCAATGAAAATTTACACGAGCATTTTCCACTCGTCGTTTGGCAAACAGGAAGTGGTACACAATCTAATATGAATGTAAACGAGGTTCTTTCTTATTTGGCTAATCAATGGTTGGATGAGCATGGACATCTAGAGATTCGTGTTCACCCTAATGATGATGTGAATCGTTCGCAAAGTTCAAATGATACATTTCCAACAGCGATGCATATAGCGGTTTTGCTCGATGCAGAGAAAAAGCTAATACCAGCTCTTTCACAGTTCGCAGAAACCCTTGGGCAAAAAGAAAAGCAGTATGCAGAAGTCATAAAAATGGGGAGAACTCATCTTCAAGATGCTACTCCGTTAACTTTTGGTCAGGAAATTAGTGGGTGGTATTACATGGTTCATACGTGTAAAAGAATGATAGAAGAAAGTATGAATCATGTGCGTGAATTAGCTATTGGAGGCACAGCAGTCGGCACTGGTTTAAATACTCCGCAAGGATTTGGAGAGAGAGTTGCAGAAGAACTGACATTGTTGACGGGAATCAATATGATTAGCTCACAAAATTATTTTCATGCTTTGACTAGCCATGACCAGCTTGTCTATTTTCATAGCTCGTTAAAGGCTCTTGCTACTGATTTATTTAAAATAGCCAATGATATCCGGCTTTTAGCAAGTGGTCCACGCTCAGGTATTGGTGAGGCCCTAATCCCAGCTAATGAACCTGGTAGTTCGATCATGCCTGGAAAGGTAAATCCGACACAAAGTGAGGCTTTAACAATGGTGTGCTCTCAAGTGTTTGGGAATGATGCAACGATTGGCTTTGCAGCTAGTCAAGGTCATTTTCAGCTTAACGTGTTTAAACCCGTTATTATATACAATGTCCTTCAGTCTTTACGCTTACTTACGGATGGGCTAAATAGTTTTCATGATAAATGCTTACTCGGATTAGTACCGAATGAAGAGAAAATGACAAAACATGTAAACGAGTCATTAATGCTTGTCACAGCACTTAATCCTCATATTGGCTATGAGAAGGCTGCGCAGATCGCTAAAAAAGCTTATTCAGAAAATCTAACATTAAAGGAATCTGCCCTCAAATTGGGATTTCTAACAGCAGACCAATTCGACGATCTCATCAATCCCGCTGACATGATACACCCATACAAACAATAACAGCTAGCCCTATCAATGCTAACTGTTATATCTGTTCATCGTACGTATAGCGAACAATGTATTTATCTGTCCGTAATTTTTTTATTTCAACTAATGGTCCATTTTCATATCCGGCTTGCCAATTGTCCTCAAGCTTGGCTTTGATGCACCCTGCCTGAAATTTTGAGCGAAATGTTTTTCTATAATAAATCCAACGTGGTAATGATTTCATCGCTTCAAAGACCTAGACCTTTCTCAGATTTTATTCCATTGTAAGCTATCGCTAATCAAAAGTAAAAGTGCCAAAGCATGTTTCGCTTTGGCACACCTTTTAATCCTTTATCCTATCAATTCTTCATCTTCTCGTTTTCTAATATCTTCAATACGACGGTTTTCTTCACGATCTCGCATCCGGTGGGCAAGTCTTGCAGCGGAACTTGCAGCAATGCTTGCAACCAAATCATCTAAAAAAGTATGCACTTCTGACTTTTTGCGATCAAGCTCTTTGATAATCCCTACTTTTTGTTTATCTAAATACCCGAAGGTTGTTACAGCAATGCTTCCAAAACCAAATACAGAACCAAGCGCTACCGTTTCATCGACACCGAATAAGCCTTCATCTGAATCGATAAGAGATTGAAGTGGTTGTGATAATTGGTTCTTTTCAGCAAGAACGTCTAATTCAATTCCTACTAAAACAGCATGTTGAATTTCTCGCTTACATAATACAGCATTAGTACTCTCAAGACACTCATTCATTGTTACACTAGGATGATATGGGCGCTGCAGGTCAAACACAATTTTTGCAATGTCTTCAATTGTAACTCCCCGCTCCTCTAGCTTTTTGCGAGCAGCTTGTTCTACTATTTCACATGGCACTGGTTTTTTCATTTTGACACCCTCCCTTACTCTTTCATTTTACCATATTCCACATGTACGTTCCTTATTTGTGCTCCGTTCTATGATAAAATAAGTATAAACCCAACTGTTTTTAGAAAGGATGAGCACTATGGCAGGTTATCAAGGGGCATTGTCTGACTCAGTCATTCAAAGCAAATATTTAGGAGAAGAACAAAAAATTTTAATCTATACTCCACCAAACTATTCACCATTTTCTACATACGATCTTCTAATTTGCCAAGATGGAAATGATTACTTTCAATTAGGTAGAATTCCAAGGCAAGTCGAAAGACTACTAGAAGAGGCCGAGGTACGAGAAATGATTATTATCGGCGTGCCATATCCTAGTGTGAATGAACGACGGAAACGATACCATCCCGATGGAGAAAAGGTAGAGGCCTACCTTCGTTTTCTTGCCGAAGAACTTATTCCTTTTTTAGATGATAAGTTTCCAACATATCAATTGGCTTCTGGTCGTACATTAGCTGGAGACTCGTTAGCCGGAACAGTCTCTTTTCTCGCCGCTCTTAAATACCCAGAGTTATTTGGACAAGTCATGATGCATTCACCATTTGTGAATGCTACGGTTCTCGAGGCCCTTTCTGCGTTTTCCCCAAAATCTCTTTCCATTTATCATGTCATTGGCAAACTAGAGACGGCCGTTAAGACAACAGATGGGCAAGTTCTTGACTTTCTTACACCAAATCGCGAGTTACAAAGCCGACTTAAGCAACTTCCGATTACCTACTCATACCATGAATTTGATGGCGATCATACATGGACTTATTGGCAAAAGGATTTACCGAGAGGCTTAACTACTCTACTTTCTTATTAAAAGAGGTGTCTATCAGATGCACGTTATTAAAGTTGAAACAAACAAGCAGCTTCAGGATGCTTTTCACATTCGAACGAATGTATTTGTAAAGGAACAGCACGTACCGTTGGAGGAAGAAATTGATGAGTTTGAAGACGTTTCCACTCATTTTGTTGTGTATGATAATCAGAATGTAGTAGGGGCTGGACGACTACGTTACGTAGATGATTACGGTAAAATTGAACGGATTTGTATTGCCAAAGCCGCAAGAGGACTAGGCGTGGGTCGAATGCTTATGGAAGCAATCGAAATGGAAGCAAAGCGGTGCGGTGCCTTAAAAGCGAAGTTATATGCACAAAGTCACGCTGAAAAGTTCTATGAAAAATTAGGGTATTTCACCGTTTCAGACGAGTTTCTTGATGCAGGAATTCCTCATGTGACGATGGAGAAGGAATTATGAGTTCCTAATAAGGTACTTTTTCCTTTATCAGGGCCTCTTTTAGCAATAAGCATGCCATTGCTTTGTTAAGCTTGATGAGTGGGTTAATCGCAATAAGCGAACGTGCAGATCCACTCACGCTTCCATGAAAACCCTTTTCAGTGGCGCTTCAGTATCAACCTTCTCTTAAAAACAAGGACCGGATCCCTATAAAACAAACCGCTTCCTAAACGGAGGCGGTTTGTTTATAGTCTTTTTGATTATTGTATGTGCTTGTCGGCTACGACATTGTCCTTCTCTTCATCAACTTGCTGCCGAACTGCTTCAAGCTTGCCTTCCATCGTCGTTTGTTTATCACGGCGGTCATCAATTCGTATATTTGTTGCAACACGCTTAACCCCATGTTGGAACGGTACCTCATGAATGGCCTGAATCACTTCGAATAAGACAGATAACTCTCCTTCAATAATTGTGCTCATCGGTGTTAATTGATACTTTACTTTTCCTTCATATGACTTTAACACACGGTGAATTTCAGCAACATGGCTACTAACACTTGATGTTTCTGTCCCTATCGGAATAATTGTTACATCCACAATCGCCATCTTCTTAACCTCCTTCTTTTTAATAATCAATTGTTCTGGAAATTCTGTTAGTGCTAATGTTCTATAGGATTCAATTGCTGCGAGCAAATGCATTCTCCCAGGCTCTGTTGTTGTCACATTCGTTTGAAGCCAGTAGGATATCGAAAGGACTGTTGCTTTTAACCAGCCGAATCCCTTCACCTTTATAAATGTTTGAACGATCGGAACCATCACCACCGCCCCATAAGAAGCAATCGCTAAAGCATCAAGGATTGAGAATTGAAGAACAAGGAGAATGCTTGTCCCTAAAATAACGCTTAGAAAATATATGACAACAAAATTCGTTGAACAATTACGATTTGTAATTGCTGCCTTTCTAATCGCGTATAAACGCCCTCTTTTCTTTACTCCACGGTCACTAAACACTTTATGTTCTGCACCATGATACTGACGGAGTTTTTTAGGGAAAATAAAGTGCGTACCAAACATCACATAAAATAGTGTATAAATTGGAAGACCGCTCCAACCAAAGATCGGATATATTTTGGGTATAAAAACAACTCCAAGAATAACGGTAATAAGTGTCTTAAACCATACAGGCATCGAGAAGATAACTTGTTTTAGCATAGCTAGCATTCCTGATGCATTTATTGGTTTAATCCACGTTTTTAGTCGACCTTTATGATGATACCCACAGGATATATGTTTACTTCCTATAAAAAAAACACCATTTTGATAGGAGAGACCCCGAATCAACATTTACTCCCCTCCAACTTGTGTTTTCAGCGTCCAATATGGAACATTTTTAGCCTCACCGAAAAGAGGATTTGATAAGCTTGCCTCATTCTTTTCAAGAGGAGAATGAGCTGTCCATGTATGAAGTAGATGAATCGAGGCATTTGACGGCATTTTCTCTACCTTTACGACTGCTGTTCCTCGATTTCCTAACACTTCGTTTTCGATTATCTCATTCGGGAAAGAAAATATAACTCCATTTTCTACAATAGCCCCCTCATTTTCAAGAACAATACCATCCGCATGATATAGCTTGAGGGTCGAAGAAACGACCTCAATGTTTTCACCAAGATGAATTCCTAAATAGTCTTCACCGTATAACCCATCTGTTGGCATCATTGTCCAATCCCACTCTGCTGTAATCTCCCAACCATTTTCCGTTTCTTGGATACTCGAATCGAGTTTAGCAAACTGCTCTAACTCTTCATTTGTCACAACGTCTGTATTATTTAAATAGTAGTAGCCACCAAAAACCATCACCACCATGAGTATCGCAGGTAAAAGAAGGACTATTTTATTATCACGGAACATATCGTCACCAACTTATTTTATAATCATTTTCTCTTCTAACTTAGTTTCATTATACATGAAACAAAATTTGAACTGAATAAAAGAAATGTCAAAAATAAGAAAAGCTGCTGAGTAGCCTTTTCTTAGAAGCACTGTGCGTAGATATTGCCAGGTTATTAGCCCTTAACAAGTAGTCAGTGTGTGAATTTACTGCACTTAACCGAGTGTGCTTTCACTTCTTATCCACAGGCTTAGAAAACTATCGCTTCCTAAGCAAATAAAAAGTTGAGCTATTAATTTAACAGCTCAACTTACAACTCTTCAAATCAATGGTGGGCAAACCAAATCATAAGGTGTTGATTTTCTTATATGCACTATGGTTTGTCGGTCCAATCCCCCCACCTATTGGGAGAGATTCTCTTATCGCTGCTGTGATGAATGCCTTCGCTGTTTCTACCGCACTCTTGACATCGAAACCTTTCGCTAGCTCGGCGGCGATCGCTGCTGCAAATGTACAACCTGTGCCGTGCGTATGCTTCGTTTCAATTCGATCTGACTGCAACGTGTAGATTGTTTTGCCATCGTATAATATATCAACAGCCGGGCCACCCGGCAAATGTCCCCCTTTTAAGACAACATTAGCCGGTCCAAGCTTATGAAGTTCTTTGGCAACCTGTTCCATTTCAGAAGCCGTCTTAATTTCTGGGTACCCCAAAATTTTCGCGGCTTCAGGAAGGTTTGGGGTAATGACCGTTGAAATCGGCAAAAGCTCTTCAATTAAAGCTTGAATTGCTTGCTCTTGCAGGAGAGAAGCCCCTCCTTTTGCAATCATCACTGGATCAACAACAATTTGTTTCACATTATATTCTTTTAACTTATTTGCAACGAGTGTAATAATCTCAGCGGAAAATAGCATACCTGTTTTGACACAATCCACCCCAATATCTGATAATACAGCATTAAGTTGTGCTTCTATCGCTTCTATTGTCTGCGGAAAAACCCCATGAACTCCAAGAGTATTCTGAGCTGTTAAAGCCGTAATAACAGTCATGCCAAACGTATCAAGCTCTTGAAAGGTTTTCAAATCAGCTTGAATTCCTGCTCCTCCTCCACTGTCAGACCCTGCAATTGTTAATGCTTTTGCAGTCATCTCTCACCCTCCATTCTTATGAAAAACGCTCTGGTTTAAATAGATTTAATGGCACATGTTCAGCCAAACCATCAACAATATTTGCAACAGATACTGCTGTAACTGGACTTAGCAAGATTCCATTTCGATAATGACCTGTAGCCATTATCACATGGGGAGCTTCCTCTAAGGAACCAATCAGTGGATAGCCATCCTGAGTTGCAGGACGCAAACCAGCCCAGCGGTGAAACGGCTTCATCTCTTTTAAGAATGGGAAAATTTGATAATTCCAGTTTGTCAGTCTCAAAATGCCTTTTTCAGTGACATCCGTGGCAAAGCCAGCAATGTCTTCTGATGCACCGTTTACAATGGTACCATTGCCTTTTGGAACAAGATATCCCTGACTCGTGTAGACGATATGATTCACTCTACCTTGAAGATTATCATAGGCACAAATTTGTCCGCGAATTGGATACACGGGAATTCGGAGTGAAAATGTCTCTTCTAATTCTTGCGCCCATGCACCTGAACAAATAACCAGTTTTTCACTCGTAAATATCCTGCCATCCATTGATTGAAGCTTTATATCCCCACGCCATTCAAGCACTGAAACGTGTTCTAACTCATCACAAATCGTGACTCCCTGATTGCGGCATGCCTCCTCGAGGGCCCTTACATAATCCGGTGCAAAGACGTGACTTTCTTCCGGGTAATGCATCGCTGCGATAATATTATCTGAGAGCTCAGGCTCTTTTTGTTTTAGCTCTCCAGCCGTCAAAATATTAGCTTCAGTTCCCCAGTCTTTTTGCCAAGACTGCCTAGTTTCTAATGCGAGTAAATCAGCCTCATGGTATACAGCATGTAAGCTGCCACTATTTATGTATTCAAACCCTCTGTTAGAAAGTCGCTTTACTTCTTTCTGCCACGTTGGGTATAATCTCAAACTAGCTAAACATAATTGAAAAAAGTCATCCGGATCTTCGCCGATTTCAGAAAAAGGAGCAAGCATTCCTGCCGCTGCTCCCGAGGCTTGGCCTCCGCACTTACTTTTCTCTAAAACTGTAACCTGATGACCTCTGTTATTTAGCTCCAGGGCACTTGCTAGTCCAATAACGCCACCACCAAGGACAATTATTCGCTCTCCCATGACTGTCACTTCCTCTACATTACGTCGAAATTAAAGATGTTAACCCACTACTGGCCGTAGCATATTTCTTTTTTTGAATTCTTCCCGCTTCATACGAAAGACGTCCTGCCTCAATCGCATATTTCATTGCTAATGCCATTTTTGCCGGATCCTTTGCTTTTGCGACTGGTGTATTCATTAACACACCATCAACCCCAAGTTCCATTGCTTGAACAACGTCCTGAGCTGAACCAAGCCCCGCATCGACAATAATCGGTACATTCGATTGTTCGGCAATTAACGCAATGTTATAAGGATTTAATATACCAAGGCCCGTTCCAATTGGGGAGCCCCCAGGCATGACAGCAGCTGCTCCTGCTTCTTCCAACCTTCTACAGAGAATGGGATCATCAGATGTATAAGGTAATACGACAAAGCCTTCTTTTGCAAGGACTTCTGTGGCCTTTAAGGTTTCAATTGGGTCCGGTAATAGCGTTCGTTCGTCGGCACTTATTTCTATTTTAATCCAATTACTAAGTCCCGATGCTTTGGCAAGTCGTGCAATTCTGATGGCCTCTTCTGCATTAGTTGCTCCAGAGGTGTTCGGTAAATATATAAAATTTGTTCGGTCTAAATGTTGGAGAATGGCATCTTCCCCTGGCTCATCTAAATTCACACGACGAATGGCAAATGTTAATACCTCTGCCCCTGAAGCTTTAATCGCTTCATTTTGAACGAATGGATTTGGGTATCGTCCTGTTCCTATAAAAAATCGTGAGGAAAGTTCCTTCCCTGCAATAATTAGCTTTTTCCGTTTCATGTCATCCTCCCCCTACAAAGTGGACAAGTTCAATTTTCATTTCAGGTTCTACGTTTGTGCTATCCCACTGTTCTCTATCAATAATGACACCATTTACTTCAGTAACGACAAGATGCTCTTCAAGATTAAAATAGCGAACTACATCTGTCAGGGTGTCCACATCGATCGTATGAGCGACTCCATTTACAAGTAGCTTCATTTTTGAATGACTCCTTTGCTTGCAAGAATTTCTTTAAACGTTTCACATGTTCCTTTTATATCTGCTGCCCCGACAATTTCACTAATCATACAAATCCTTGTTGCACCCGCCTCAAGAACTTGGTTCACATTATGAAGCTTTATGCCACCAATAGCGACAAAAGGTATTGTGATTTCTGAGACCACTTGTTTAATGTACTCAGTTGTGACAGGATCGACAACATCTTCCTTGCTTTGAGTTTGGAAAATTGGACCAACTCCAATATAATCAGCCCCACCTACTTCAGCCTCTCTAGCCTCTTCTATTTCGTGTGTAGAAATCCCAATAATTTTATTAGGACCCAGTATCTTTCTTACTTCCTCTAAGGGTAAATCATCCTGACCAACATGCACACCATCCGCACCAACGGCAAGGGCAACATCAATATGGTCGTTGACAATAAATATAACATCATGCTTTCTAGTCAATTCACGAAGCGCTCTAGCCTTCTTTAACACTTCAAGTTTTGAACTTTTCTTATCCCTTAATTGGATGATGTCCGAACCCCCAAGAATCGCTTGTTCTATCACTTCACTTAATTCTCGGTCCGGATGAAACTCTTCTCCAGTGATTGTATAAAGATTAAACTCACGCATTTATAATCAACCCTTTCATATCACAAAAAAATAAAAAGCCGCATTCCAACGAACAGAATACGGCTACACATGATTAACTCACTGGCAGTCGACTTCCCTACGCTGGCTTGAACCAGATCAGGTACGAGGGTAAAAGGTATACCTTTTTCTCAGCCTGCTTCACGCAAACACCCCTAGCCTTCTACAACTATTAATTTGATTTAATTCTATTATGACAGAACACGCAAGAATTGCAAGAACCGCATTTTATTCATACATTGGATACATGGTTTGGCTTGCAATATCAAAAATTTGTTCAAAACTGTTTCCAACCAGAATATAATCCTCTTTTGGAGAAATCGCGAGAGGAACATGTTCTTTAAGTTCGGACAGTTTTTCCCCTGTATTCGTCCTTACATAATATGCCATCAAATCATAACCATCCGAATAACTAAAATAATCCCCACTATATTTCGGACGAAGATAATAAATGATTTCATCCTTTTTGCCGAAAGTATGAAAAGGAATCCACCACTGTTCTGAGTATGTGTTTAAAATTGGCATATCAAGATGGCTTACAATTGATTCATTTCGAAAGTCATGAAACGTATAGTCCGAGTGGAGATCATAAATGGTATCTACTGTGACTGTAAATGAAATGTCTGGAGACGCATTAACAAAAGCAATGATGTCATCTTGTACTGTTTGTTCTTCTTGTGTATCTAGATTGAAGAAAACAAGTGGTGCATGATAGCTCGGTTCCAGTTGATCCCAGTTTAAGTAAGCAATTTTCTGTTCTGATACCCATTGAATATACGACTGTTCAATCGGAAGTGGTTTGACTTTTTGCTCACTAGCTTTTATAAAATAAACGTCCAATTCCCAATCAGGTAAATATGCGATAAGAATAAACTCATCACGATTAAATGAGCTCCAATAAACTGAATAATCTTCTCCAAAGTCTTCTATTTCCATTTGAATCTGACCCGACGAATCAACGATTAAAACTTTCGATTCGTCTTCCTCATTCACCGTCTGAATGGCAAACAATGAATAGTCATGATTTTCTCTAATATTGATAATCCAATCTTCCGTATCAAAAAAGGGCATTGTTTCTCCTGAATGTACATCATGAATGACTAATGAAAACAACTCTTCTCTTTCTGTTAAATAAAGGACCGAAGTTTCATTAAACCAACCTTGAATTTCTGAAGAGACAGTTTCATTTTCGAAGAGGGGGGAAATTGGTGAACCTGAGAAAAAGGATGATGGTGCATTCCGTTTTTTAGGAATATCAGATAAACTACCGGGTGATGGTTGCCCCTCAAGCTTCGTTGAAAAGCAGCCTACACATGTAATTAAAAAAATAAAAAGTAATACCCATCTGAAAAAAACCATAAACTCTCCCCCCTTTTCTATCTGCTTACCTATCCTACACTATTGCGACCTAAGTTTGCTATTTTTATTTCCCTTTTATATTAGACGTATAAACTAAACCTAATGTTTCAACTTTTTTATAAACATTTATTGACTCAAAAAAGACACCTTTTTAGCTTCCCAAAGAAGCGGCAATTGCTCCGAACGTCGCGCGCCCACTATGAGAAACCCGTTCATAGAGAGCTGAGATGTCTTTTTCACTCATTGCTTAAGAGGGCACTGAAAGAGGTAAAATCATACCTTTTTCAGTGCCCTCTTTTTTTGGCGTTCTCATGTTCTCATCATCCGTAAATAAACCGGGCCCCTGCAATACCTGGATTGGTCATTTCCTTCGCGTCAAGAATTTCATTTAATTCTTCTTCAGACAAGATACCTCTCTCTATGCAAATCTCTCGAACGGACCGGTCTGTTTGAATCGCTTCTTTGGCAATCCTTGTAGCGACCTCATAGCCAACATGAGGATTAATCGCAGTGATAATCCCAACACTTTTCTCAACTAACTCTTGGCAACGTTCAATATTAGCGGTAATTCCTTCAATGGTATATTTCGTGAAAACAGTGATACCGTTTTGTAAAATCGATAATGATTGCAATAAATTAAAGACAAGCACTGGCTCCATTACATTCAGTTCAAGCTGACCTGCTTCAGATGCTAAGCTAATCGTATGGTCGTTTCCGATGACTTGAAAGGATATTTGATTAATAACCTCACACATAACCGGATTTACTTTTCCAGGCATAATCGATGAACCTGGCTGCCTTGGCGGTAAATTAATTTCATTCAATCCTGTTCGTGGTCCTGAACTCATCAACCGTAAATCGTTAGCTATTTTAGAAATATTAATGGCTAAAATCTTTAAAGCACTAGATAGTTCTGTGTAAGCATCCGTATTTTGCGTAGCATCAACTAAGTTCTCAGCCGTTTTAAATGGTAAACCCGTAATGTCAGCTAGATAGTTTGCAACTTTCTCTATATATTTAGGTTGAGCGTTTAGTCCTGTCCCAACAGCTGTTGCGCCCATATTAATTTCAAATAGATGGCCAACTGAGCTTTTAATTCTCCCTAAATCTCTCGTTAAAACTCTACGGTAAGAACCGAATTCTTGTCCTAAACGAATGGGAACGGCATCTTGTAGATGGGTTCGTCCCATCTTTAAAACAGTGTCAAATTCTTGTTCTTTTTCTTTCATCGCCTCAATTAACTTTAGAAGAGCATCTGTTAAACCTTCTGAAAGATGCAAACATGCAATATGGATCGCAGTTGGAAATGCATCATTCGTAGATTGGGCCATATTTACATGAGTATTCGGGCTCAAACGCATATACTCACCTTTTTGGCCACCAAGAAATTCTATTGCACGATTGGCTATCACTTCATTGGCATTCATGTTAAATGATGTACCAGCCCCACCTTGAATTGAATCAACAATAAAATGACTAACTAGTTTTCCATCAATAACCTCTTCTGAAGCTTCAATAATTGCATCCGCAATATTCTTCTGAAGTGCTCCTACATCACGATTTGCCATTGCTGCAGCTTTTTTTACATAGCCAAACGCTCGAATCAATTCTGGGTGAGGCGGATATCCTGTAATCGGAAAATTCTCCTGGGCACGCATTGTTTGTATGCCGTAATAAGCATCTTTTGGAACCTGCTTCTCACCCAATAAATCGCGTTCTATTCGATAGTCCTCCATGTTTGTAGTCCCCTTTTTTCTTTACTCGAATATTATAGTACCCTTCAAACATACTATCATGTAAAGAACGATGAACTCATACTATATCGTATGTAATTATTGATAATATGTGTAGATTATTAGCCAAGCTGTTTAGCAATCCAGGCACTTCCAATCACACCTGCATCATTCCCTAATGTCGCTATTTTAAACTCAGCACCCTCTGCTACTCGCTTTAAAGCAAATTTCTTAAAGTGCCGTTCAATTGGCTGAAGAACTAAATCCTCGGCTCTAGACACCCCTCCACCAATAACGATTTTTGACGGATTAAATGAATTAGCAATATTCGCTAATGCAAGGCCAAGATGAAACGATATCGTCTCAATAATCTCTTTTGCATATTCGTCCCCTGCCCTTACAGCATCGAACACATCCTTTGTAGAGAGAACACCTGCTTCTTTATATACGTCATGAAGCTGACTATTCGCTTGGTTAGTTAAGCCTTCTGTGGCTAATCGTGCAATGCCAGTCGCCGAGGCTAAGGTTTCTAGACAACCTGTTTTACCACAGTTACAAGGGAAACCTCCTTCAGGAATAGATGTAATATGCCCAACTTCTCCGGCCATACCATTGACTCCATGGAGAATTTCTCCGTTTGCGATAATTCCTCCTCCCACACCCGTCCCGAGTGTGATACATAGAAGGTTTTTAGCGCCCTCTCCTGCTCCCTGCCACATTTCCCCTAAAGCAGCTACATTTGCATCGTTATCAATTTTAACTGGAAGACCTGTCTCCTGTTCTAGAACATCTTTAAGAGCAAAATCCTTCCAACCAATATTTACCGCCTCGTAAATATAACCTGTCTCCATTTCAATAAAAGCGGGTGCTCCCATCCCAATCGCAACAAGCTGTTCTTTTGATTTTCCGAGTTTATGTAATTTCTCATCAATAGCTTTTGAAATATCAGAGGTTATATTCTTGCCACCATCCCTCTTATCTGTAGGGATTTCCCACTTTTGGATAATATCACCGTTTCCTGATACAAATGCCATTTTTATTGTTGTGCCCCCTAAGTCAACACCAACATACCATTTCTTATCCATAGTACCCACCTTCTACATGTGACCATGTTTCTCTTTTTGGATTATGAGCAATGCTTGCAAAAACACTGATGTTTCAACCATTTTCCAGTTATGCAATTCACGAATCTCTTCTTCCATTAACTCTAAATCGAGTTGTGTATCACGTGTATAAATGATCGTTCCGTGTTTTTTTAATAACTGTTGAACATCATAAAGTGTATTCATCCTGCTCACCTCTCGTCCTTATTATAACAGCTTAAGGATCGATACGAAAAGTAGCCAAATGAGTGGAATGTAGGCAATCTGAGCATGACGCCACATTATTCGCCGAATTTGAAGTTGGATATAAAGACCTAAAAAGATAGATATGAAAAAGAAAGTCCCTGCAAATAACGTAAAAAACGCCCGCCACTCTAAAATCCCCCACTCCATTCCCATAAAAAAGAATAAGCAAGCAATTAACGCAAGTAATAGCTTATCATCAGGATGAAAGAAACCAAGTGTTGGGTGAAAGCGAGTAAACGCTGCTACTATAATAATAAGGGCAATAATAGCAAGACCCATTTCCATTAAACGAAAAGCAAACCAACCGCTAATAAACATCCCAAGTAACATCCCAATATATGTTAAAAACAAGAAACATACACTAAATATAATTAAAGAAAAAGGGCGCGGGGCCATTCTTGGTGCGGCAAGTAACCCTCCCACAGTCATGCCAATTGCAAAAACAAACAATAGCATCATCATTATTGACCACATCTACACACAACTCCTTTACTCATAATGCAATTTCGTATATGGTATGATATGTGTGAGGATAATAAATAAGGACAAGAATTTTTCTAGCTTCATATTTACATAAAGAAAGAAGGGCTGTATGCGTGGATCAGAAAATGAAGGATGTTATTGACCGAGCATTATACGGAGTACCAGAGATAAAACCGGAAGAGCGAGGGTTGTTTCTTTCAACTATTATTGAACGAATTTATCTAGCCTTAACAAAGAAACAGGTTATCCGGGGTGGAATGTATGAAGAAGCGATTCGATTAATGAAAACGAAGCAAAATCTCCACCTTTATATAAATGGAAACCTCGCATACAAAACTTATTCGAATTATATTCAGGAAGCCTCCAAACATAATTGTCGTTTTACAGTGGTTACCCCTCCAAGAACCACCCCATTTGGTCTTGTTCTAGCCGATGAATCAAGTGCCATTGAATCAACTAATATGTTTGTCAAAGACGAATTATATCAGCTTGATATGGAAGAAATCGAATAAATCCACTAAAGACTAGAACCTTGTTTGAAGGAACTAGTCCTTTTTAATACCGGTCTCTCTTCTTACCCCATTCAAAAGCAACATTTTTTTCATTCACCTTCCTTTTATCAGCTAAATAGGGATGATTTGAACACATAATTTACTTGTCCTCTACATATTAATGAGCATAAAGTTTGTCCATTGGAGGGACTTCGATGCGTAAAAAAATTTACATTTCACTGATTATTATGACATCCCTACTCGTAGGACTGTCACTGACCTTTGGGTTAAAGTCAGAACCATTCAAAGAAGCCTTAACATTTTTCCCACTAGACCCCCAAGCAACGTTTGATGTTGCAACTTCTCAACTAGCGCTCCAATCAATTGAAGATGAAGATGAATATCGCTTAAAATGGCAAACTAAATCTCTTCTAAATCAGTCTGCTTATTTAAGACAAGACGTTTCGCTTTTATTTGAAGATGGTTATTTAAAGGATATCCTTTCTACTTGGGAGGAGAATACAAACCAAATCATCCAAGATAAATCAGTACTTGGAGAGGATAGCGGTCATTATAAAGTGATTACTTTTCACCATGCAGAGCTTCACTACCCAAACGACGTCATTAAAAGCGCACAAACGTTAAGCTTTGATGAGCTTTATGTGATTGATTCACCTTTAAGTTCTCTTCATTCTTTTCGTACACCTGATAACGAAAAGGACTTAGAAAGTAAACGGATACTTGATTACATTTTAGAACAACAGCAAAAATATGATTGGGATGACCTTTTTGAGTACTATCAAATCCCAGATGAGAAATATACACGTATTCCCCTTACTCAAATAGGTCGTTTTCTAGAAACACCGATTCCTGGACTCACTCAAGAAGAGACCGCCACATTTTTAGGGGGGCTCTGGGAAGGAATTTATAAAAATTATGTGCTAAGTATCCAAAAAAGTGATGGTTCAATCGTTAGTCCCCTTGGTTCAACCGTTCCATTAGTATTAATACCAGAGGACCCTGACCATTTTATGATTTTATTCCGTTGTGCAGACGGTGAACCCATTCAACTTCTTCAAACCTTAAGTTACTAAAACGTTTCTATTTGGTCTTTTAGTTGGGAGTATATCTCTTCATCTGGAGCTAACTCTAATGCTTGTGACACGGAGGCTAATGCCTCCTCATATGATCCAAGTTCTACATATACAAGAGCTAGATTATAATGCGCTTCATGAAATGTTGGCCTTAGCTCTATCGTCTTTAGTAAATGTGTCTTAGCTTCTTGAAAGTTCTCAAAATCAGCTTCAGCATACGCGAGTAAAAAATACGCTTCTGGTAATTCTGTACCTTGTTCTACCGCTTTAACTAGAAAGGGATATGCCTTATCTACGGCGTCTTGTTGCAAATATTCTTGGGCAATTTGAACAGGCAACACATCTGAGGTAACCTTATGTTCATTCGTTATTCCAAATAAGTAAAGGCCCCCTCCTAAAAAAGTTATTAAGATAAATGCACCTAGCTGCCTAATTTGCCTGCGATGTTTAGGAAGATGAACCAATGCAGATGCAAGAAATCCTCCTACCAACCCTCCTAAATGAGCCCCATTATCAATCATAGGTAAGGAAAACCCAAAGATCAGGTTTAGTGCTAATATGATTATTAAATTTCTTCCCATCGTTCGAAAGAACAATTTACGGTGAATGGTACCAAAATAAAGTAAAGCACCGAAACAACCAAAAATTGCACCAGACGCTCCGGCTGCAACCTGTTCATTAAAAGCAAAGCTTGAGATCGATCCCAGTATACCTGCTAGAAAATAAATGACTAAAAAGCGACTGGTCCCATAAATCCGCTCAACGGCCGAACCTAAGTAAAACAACGCTAAAGAGTTCATAACGACATGCAATAGTCCAATATGTAAAAACATAGCGCTTATAAAACGCCACCATTCCCCTTCTAAAATTAGCGGATTGTACTTTGCTCCAAATTCAATCAACGTTAAAATGGACGTACTCCCTCCGCTCCGTTCCAACTGATAGAAAGCAATTGCTATCAATAGTAAAAAACTGAACGTGGCAATTGGTTTTCCATACGTAAATAATGAACGTTCAAATGTTTCTTTTTGTTCCGCTTTCTGTCTTACTACTTGTCGTAAATTCAATGTTTTTAATTCTATTTGATCAACATCGGATTCTATTTGAAAATCGGGGATGTAATAAGTTCCCAATCTTGTCATTAAAGCTTGTTTTCTAGCCACCTCTTCTTGAAACAAGAGGGTCGTGTGCACGGTAATATTATGTTTTTTCCCTACTACCATTGGCTTTTGAAGATGCTCCCACGAATCAACAGGAGGATAGATGGACACATAGATATTTTCCGCTACCATGTTCTTCAAGCGGAGCTGCCTTCTAACTAATTCAAATTTCCTAGCTGATTCGACAATATCCTTCTTAAGCCAATTCGCCCAATCTATATCAGAACGAACGATACGGATAATCCGCCGTGGCTTTGAATCCTCTTCTTCTAACCAAACTTCCTTTTCACGAATATCATGAACTCGAAAATCACGTTCTACCACAAAAAAATGAACGAGTTGCCAAAAATAGTTATCATGCCGTAAGACCTCCATGACCTCATCCTCTCTAGCTATTATCAATTAACCAATCAAACACTTCCCCAAGACTCTCACATTCATGAATAGGTTCATGTGCTGTCGTACCAGGTATTTTTCTCGTATTTAAATAAAGAGCTTCCCACCCGGCATTTTTAGCCCCAACCACATCCTGTTCCCAAGAATCGCCGACAAATAAGCAAGAATTGGCTTTTTCCCCAAGCTCATCAGCCATCATTATAAAAATTTTAGCCTCAGGCTTAGCAAATCCAATTTCTTCGGAGATTAGAATATGCTCTTTTTTTATCATTTCCTTGTTAAGTCCAATTTTCTTCAATTGTCGATACTGCTTTTGAGGCATTCCATTCGAAATGATACCCGTTTTTATTTGATGATGTTTTAACCATTGCATTAACGGTAATAGCGCTTCATCTGGTTCACTAAACGTGTCAATGATATCGTCATAACGCTGATGAAAACGATCTGCAAGGCTATCATTTGTTCGAAAGCCGAATGCATGCATCGTCTCTTCAAACCTTAAACGACGATATGTGACAACATCAATCGTTCCCTCGTTATAGACCCCCCAAAAACGGTCACAATTTTTCTTGAATATGAAAAACCAATCCTCAAATGAAACAGGAGCGCTGTTATATTTCTTCAAAAAGGGAATCACCTCATGCTGATAACAATAGTCGATAGATTGATTAAAAGCCTTTTCATGGCTATATAATGTATTATCTAAATCAAAACAAACGGCTTTCCACTTCATCACAATTCCTCCATTAACTTTATTATAGCAACCACTTTTATGAATAGAATACTAATAGCTCTTATCTTTTCTTTTAATTTTTTATGACCAAAGAAAGAGCAACTCCACTTTATAAGTAGGTTGCTCAAGCTTCCATCAGGCTATGACATATTAGTACGTTCAGGTTGAAAAACCGAACCGAGCATTCTATCTCGAATCATCGGGATTTGCATTGCTAGCGTTACCGCAAGCTTCCTAAGGAGCTTACGACCTAAAAATGCATTAATAACACGGTAACGATACTTATACGCAAAATAAAAAGAAACGATTAAAGATATCATAGAAAATAAACGGTTAATCATCGATATCCCTCCTTCTTGTTACTTTGTGAAGGAACAAGTAAGATTATCCACAAAAATAAATCCAGTATACCCCTTTTAAGGAAATACTGGACAACTGAGTGAAGATTTATTTTGGTTAATCACCAATATACTTACTGTACAGGCTTCTTGCTCTTGTAATATCATCCGTTCCTTGAATTAAAATTCGACCATCTGGGAAAATGACTAATCTCTCACCTTCTTGAAGTTGGACACGGAGGAGAAACGGTGTCGTTTTAACTTCAGCAATCGGGTGCAAACGTTCAGCCCATTCTTTTAAGTCATTTTTCTGATGGCGCTTTATTTGAACAGTTTCACGACCACAAAGAGTCGTGACTTCATCTTCCATTTCACTTAAGGCAGGATACTTCTTTAATTGACATGTTGGACAATCCTTTTTGGGTGCGCTAAACTTCATATCAAATTGATGATTATTCCAAATATCAAACGTACGTAACGTACTCCGTAACGCCTGAAAATCCTCAACTAAATACTTAAGTGCTTCTACAACTTGATAAGAAGAAACAAGATCGACCACTGGACTTATAACACCAATCGTGTCACACGTTTGTCCCTGTCCATCCCCCTGTTGAATAAAGCAACGTAAACAAGGTGTCTGCCCCGGTATAAACAGTGCTGACATACCTCTTGCACTTACTGCCCCGCCATAGGCAAAAGGAATGCCACGTTTAAAGCAAGCATCGTTAAGTAAAAAACGTGTTTTAAAATTATCGGTTCCATCAAGAACAAGATCAATGCCATCTAAAAGATTATGAATATTGTCAAGATTCACATCACCAACAATACCTTCTATCGTCACATCTGAATTAATTAAACGTAGCTTTTTTTCGGCTGCAACAGCCTTTGGTGTACTATCATGAACATCTTGTTCGTCAAATAGCATCTGTCTTTGCAAATTACTTGCTTCAACATAATCACGGTCTATGAGACGAACATACCCGATGCCAGAACGAACTAAATGATTGGCAATCACTGTTCCTAAAGCACCAACACCTACAACAAGGACCCGACTGTTTAGCAGTTTCTCTTGTCCTTCATTACCTATAGGTGTAAATAACATCTGTCTTGAGTAGCGGTTAAACTGATTATCCATGTCCTCACTCCTTACATTATGTGTTCAAGGCTGTTTTGCACTTCCACCACCTTTTCATAAACAAAGTCTATAGATTAAAAGAAGAATCATTTAACACCTTAGACATTGGAAACCTGTTCACTTCTCTCGACTAAGACATGGGAGTTTATAACCCGACTTCAAAGCAAAATCAGACCTAAAACGAGTCCAAACAATCCTCCTGAGACAGTACAAATGAAATTAACTGTGTCATTATTCACCCATTTGAGTCCAGAAATATGCTCTGTTGCTTCGTGACAATGGAGCGTTTGCTCTGTTTCAATCTTGCAAACTTTACATCGATAAAGAACCTGCAATGCAGCTCCTGCTAACGTATCAATTAGATTCCCTAGAAATCCCGCTATCGTAAAGGCAAGCAAAAAGATGTGGCTATTGTAGGAGCTACTCCACCAAAAAAAAATAGAACAGACAACGATTAAAAAGCTCCCTGCAAACGCACCTGCTGAACCTACTGCTGTAACTGCACCTGAAGTTCCGGAGTTCACTCGCTTCCATGTGATAATATGGAGCGGACGTTGCTTACTTAGAATACCAATTTCAGATGCCCACGTATCTGCATTTGCAGCAGCTAAACTGGTGACAAATGCACAAATCAGTATAGAGGAAGGGAAAAATCCATAGATTAAAGCAAGGATCGCAGCCATACCGCCATTCGCTAACACTTGCCAGCCGTCTCTTTGATTGCCTTTTTCAATAATATCATTTTCTTTTCTTTCTTTTTGAAAATAACCCAAAAGGTTCGAACTAACAAAAAAGACGCCTAATAGTAAAAGTCCGGGCAAACCTAATCCAAATACAATCGACATTCCAACAAGGACTGCAGTCACGGCCCCTGATTTTGTAAGCTTTTTTAGAATGTAAGCAATCATTGATAGAATAACCACGATTAGGGAAAGAATTAGAATCATCGTACTATACCTTCAGGTGTAATAAGATGTCCAACTGGCACGTCATGCTTTTCTGTTGGAACCTTGTTTACAATTTGACAGTCAAAGGCAAGAGCTACAGTTTCACCTTTAAAGTCTACCAAATAACGATCATAATAGCCTCCACCAAATCCTAAACGGTACCCATGAACATCAAATGCCACACCTGGTACGACCATTACATCAATTTCATCGGGGGTAAGGAGTTGACAGTTTTCAATTTTTGGCTCTTTCAACTCAAAGAATGTTTCTTCCAAATCATCATAATCCTTTAGAATATAAAAGCACATTACATTTTTCTCTTTATTGATTCTAGGTACTGCTATTTGTTTATTAAGTGCCCAGGCTGCTTCAATTATGTATGTAGTACAAACTTCTCTTCTTCGCGATATCGTTATCCCTATTGTGCCAGCTTCTTTCCAATAAATGTTCCTAAATAAATGGTCAGCAATATTTGCTGAAAGATCTTTGTGTTGATTATTAGAGAGTTTGTCTAATTGTTGTAAGACTTGTTTTCTTAATGTTTTCTTTTCTATCATCACTTCACTCTCCTTGTTTCCTTAAAGTGTAGCTTATATATGAACCTCTTCATATAGGGATAAAACATTAAAAAAAATAAGCAGTGGAAAATCCGCTGCTTATTTTGTCTCACGATGAAGTGTGTGGCGCTTTAATCGCGGGCTGTATTTTTTGAATTCAATACGCTCAGGATTTGTTCGCTTGTTTTTTGTTGTAATATAGTTACGATCGCCTGTCTCAGTGCAAGCAAGAGTGACATTTACACGCATTCGTTATCCCTCCAAACCTTTGCTTTCTTCATACTTGAATATGATAGCAAATCTTTGAGCACGAATCAAGTGTTATTTCTTTACAGAACAATAGTTCTTCTGTTATTTTCTATATTGCTCCATTAGTTGTGAATGTTGCTGTTGCAGTTTGTCTAATGATTTATGTGAAAGCGCCCACATCATTCCTTGATCTTCCTCCCAAGCATTTAGCGATGTTTGTAACGTAAACACACTTTCTGACGATTTTGAAGCAAGTGGTAATACAGCGAGCGTTCCTTTAAACTGGTTCCAAACCAAATGTGGATCCCCTGCCGCAAATTGCCTCTGCTTCTCATCTCCAAGCATACCTGACACTAAGACAAATTCACGATTAACATGGTGAATGAGACACTTAGTAGTTGGTGAATAAAACGTCATTTGCTCGCTAAATTTTTTAGTAAGTCCATGCTGATAAAATACGACACGGACGTCTCTTTTACTATTGGACTGGTTTTTCAGGATGATTTTTCGTAAGCGGTCATTTTCATCTGACGATTTCTGGTCAAAAATAGTTAGATGGAGATTACTTTGTAAGTGGTATGCAAGGCTCATTGTCATATGCTCATTCTCGAAATAGGCTGGATAGAGTGCCCAATCCTTCTCACTTAACCATGAAAATACCCCATCTAACCACACACCGATGTTTGAGAACATTAGCTGATTTCCTGCATAGAAGGATAGCTTAATATCTGTCCCTTCCAAATCCCTCTTATTGTTTAAATCTGTTAATTTGTTCGACATATTCATTTGCAAGTTCCTTTGCTTGTATTTCTTCTTTAGCTTGGGCGTAGATTGTAAAGGTTGGTTGATCCTGATCGGGTACAATGAATGTCCATCCCCCTTCCTGGTGTCTTATTTTCATGCCATCGATTAATTCAACTTCTTTTCCCGTGAAACTTTCCATTAATTTTCGCATGACCACCCCTTTTTTCTCGGTTCTACACGCAACTTCTTCCTTATACATAATCTCAGTAGGAAGCTTTTGCAGTTGGTCAGAGAGTTTTTCTCGTTCTGCCGTTAACAAATCTAACACATGGGTTAATGCATAAAGAGAATCATATAAATACATCTGGACAGTTTCTTCGGCTTCCATCATCGCTCTTGCTGTTCCTTTTGTTCGAATCAACTCCGTATCAAAGCTAACGGCCATTTCCTCAAGCGATGGGCCACCAAATAAAGGAATAGCGATTTGTTTTTTTGTTCCTTGTCGTAATTGCATGTACACATAAAGTGAAAGCTGTTCCTCTTCTGTAACAATCTCACCTTGTTCAGTAATTAAAGTCATGAATTCCCCTGTTTCCCCGATAATCATACCAATGTCGGCATCACTCTTTTTTACCTGCTGTCTAAACTTCTCTACACCAAATGGAGGAGCAACGGTCACATGACATCCTAATTTTTGTAATATTGAGGTAACCACTGCCTGTTCCTGAGCTTTCTCAGTATGTAGTAAAACATTCCATGAACGCTTTGAAATTTGTTCAACATTGACTGTTTTAAGTAATTCATTAAAATAGGATTGTTCATACGTTGTGAGTAGGCTATAACTACCTACATAGTCAAATGCAACTCGACGGAAAGATGAAAATGCAATAGACTGATCTAGTTCCCGGTGAGTAGATGAAGAAATAGGCAGACCTGCTTCATCATAGAACTCAATAATTGCCTGCTTATTTTGTTTACGTTTTGACATTCGTACATAAATCCCACCGTTCACTGCTTCCTTTTCTAGAGCATAGCGTAATACAGGAAGCATTGTCTCTCCTAAATCAACCACATGGATGCCTGTTGCTTGAAGGCTTTGCGCTACACTGATTTTCAATAATCTCGAAAATGGATGATTATCGCCAGCTAGAAAAACCGTGTCTTTTGGTTTAAGTAACGATCCAAATCCGGCCCCAAGCTTTGTTGCTTGCTCAGGTGTCATCTCAATGTTTGCCACGCCAATTGCTCGATGCCCTTTTAGATGGGGTTGACCTCCAGTCGGTTCATTCCATACAACAGACTGATGAATAATAGTTTCTCCTTTAATCACTTTATGAGGCCAAAGCTTAATACTAGGTTGAATCGAGGCTTCTTCTCCAATTGTACAATGATGTCCTATCACTGCATCCTCATATACCATTGACTTCATCCCAAATGTGACATCATGGCACACTGTCGCCCCGCGTAGCTCACTATCATCGCCCACATAGGCACTATTCCATAAAACAGAACGTTTTAGTGAAGCACGATTTGATATAGTCGAGTCTCCACCAACAACAGTATGAGGACCTATTCTAGCTCCTTGGCGTATAATCGAATGATTGCCTATCGAAACCGGTCCCTCAACAATGACCCCATCTTCAATTACCACATGCTCCCCTACCCAGACGCCAGGACTTATTTCAGTGCCGCCAATATCCGCCTTTACCTCACGATTTAATATATCGAGTTGCGCTTGACGATATTGGGTCAAGTTTCCGATATCAGACCAATATCCCATTGCTGAAAATCCGTACAAGCAACCTTGTTTTTCTAAGAGTTTTGGAAAAACATCTTTACTAAAATCAGTTGCCACATCTTTATTAATAAAAGAGAAAACTTCAGGATTCATTATATAAATGCCGGTATTTACCGTATCACTAAATACTTCGCTCCAACTTGGTTTCTCAAGAAAACGAATGATTTCTTCTTCTTCATTTGTCATAATCACACCAAACTCAAGTGGACATTCTACTTTTTTCATAAAAATTGTCACAAGACTATTTTTTTGTTGATGGAATTTAATCCCCTCTGATAAATCAAAATCAGTTAGTGCATCACCACTTACAACAATAAAGGGTTCGTCTAAAAAGTCTTCAGCCTGTTTGACGCTTCCAGCTGTACCTAAAGGGGTGTCCTCTTCAAAATAATGAAGCTTCACACCAAAGTCGCTACCATCCCCAAAATAATCACGAATTGCATCTGGCAAGTATTGTACCGTTACTGCAATCTCAGTTATACCATGCTTCTTTAATAGATCAATGCTATATTCCATTACTGGTTTTTGTACAAGTGGGACCATTGGTTTTGGTAACTGACATGTTAACGGACGCAGACGAGTTCCTTTTCCACCAGCCATTATGACACCTTTCATATTTAAATCCTCCCCTTATTTTAAAGTTGTCACTAATTGTTTATCTAAACAAACATCTAGGACTTTTTCTGTTTTTTGTGCAATCGATTTCCAATCAAACTTCGTACTAACATCACGATAACCTTGTGTCGCAAGTCCTTCGCGAATAATGGGATAATTGTATAAATACATGAGTTGCGTGATGAGACTCTCAGCATCACCGGGGTACATTTTTAATCCGTTTTCTCCATGCTCTATAATATCTGCTAATCCACCAGTGTCAGAGACGACCGTTGGTTTTCCCGCTGCCATCCCCTCTAAAGCTACAATTCCAAATGGCTCATATAAGCTCGGGAAAATAACAACATCACAACGAGCAAACCATTCATTTCGTTCATCATCTGAGATAAAGCCTAGGAATTGAACGAAGTCTTCTAAACCTCTCTCGGAAACTTGATGTCGATATTCCTCAAGCATTGGACCTTTTCCAGCAATAACAAACTCCACCTGCCCTTGCATCTCACGTATTTTATCTGCCGCATCAATAACGCTTTGATAACCTTTTTCTTTTACAATTCGACCAACCGAAAAAACCGTAAACTTCTGGTTCGTTGGGAAATCAGTGATTCTTTTAGGGCGGATTAGTTCAAAATCTACACCATTTGGAATGACAGTCACCTTGTCTCCTGGTAAATCAAAAATCATTTCAACTTCCTTCTTCATAAATTCACTACAAACGATGACTTGATTCGCCTCGTAGGTCAGTTCCCATTCCTTTCGACTTATCTCATGCTGCATATCCGTATGAATGCCCTGATTACGCCCATGTTCTGTTGCATGAATGGTTGCTACTAACGGAAGTTTCAATTCGTGTTTGAGTGACTTGGCAGCTACGCTTACAAGCCAATCATGTGCATGAATCACATCAAAGGCATATTTTCTTGTGATTTGTTTACCATGTCTTACCATTGCGAAGTTCAAGCTAGCGACCCAGTCAAAGAAACTGTTAGCTTCGGGTTGAAGCCCCTTAACTCGATGAACATGCACGCCTTGATTAATTTCATAGTCAGGATATCCCTGAATATGAGCAGTAATCACATGAACCTCATTACCTTTATCAACCAACGATCGAGATAAATCGTAGACATGTCTTGCTAACCCTCCTACGATCATCGGTGGGTATTCCCAGCTCAACATTAAAATGCGGCGTTGATGCGGTCTATCTGATATTACCTTACGTTCTAGTACATAACGGTCATGGTTAGAGATAAATACTGTTTCATCTACATCCTCTAAAAATGGAAAATCTTCCTCCATCTTCGACACCCATTTTTCATCGATATTCTCTTCAAACAGCATCTGCTTTAATTCATCGAATCGATGGATATGGGTTCGAAAGCGTTCATCTGCATACTGTGCTGCACTTTGCCCATCAAGAATAAATGCCCAATCACTACTTACAGCTAACATCCACTCTCTCACCATTTGCTTGATAATTCGGTGTTCTATTTCGGTTGGGTTATGTTTTACTGCTGTTGTTTGTGCAAGATCTTGCTCCAATCGGTGTAAATGACGGTACAGATAATCATTACGATCATTGAGCCAAACCTCGCCATACCCATCCCTTCCCCATGTCGAAAACGAAAGATGACTTGTATCAAAGTCTTGATAATGGCGATGTAAATATTCTTCTGGACTCACAAATTTCACTAATTCTTTTCCTTGAGTAAGCACAGCTTGAATCCAGTCCGGTCCCTCAAACCACCAATGACCAAATAACTCCGCATCAAACGGCGTGACCATTAAATAAGGAGGGAAACACTGGTCTCCATGTTGCTCAATTTGCTGATTAATGGATTCAATAAAGTGTGAGGCATGTGAATGAACCTTTCCGAGCGCCCAATCCCTTACATAACCTGCTTTTTCCTCTGTTGAACCGGTAATGCGATGATATTTCAGTCCGGTATCTACTCGTATGCCCTCGGGATGGACAAAAGATTTGATTTCTTCCCACTCACGTTCATAAGCAATATCACGATAAAACTCACGGTAATCAACATCTCCAGGATAACCAAGCGTTGAACTCCACACTTTACTAGATAAATCTGTATGACGCGGAAACATTAATAGCCCATGAGGAGAGTAAACCGGAGCCCCGCTACCTTTAGTCGGTGTTGGATCTGCAGTTAAGATGGAATGCTCATCAACAAACGTGTAACGAATACCTTCTTCAATTAAAATCCGGTCTAAGCCCGGTGCCATAGCGCATTCTGGCAACCAAAACCCAAGTGGTTTGAAGCCGAAATGCCTTTCAAAGGATCGAACGCCTTCCCTGATTTGTGAACGTATGGCTGCTTTTGTTTTAACATATGGGAGGAACGCATGGGTTGCAGCAGATGTCATCAACGTCACTAAGCCTTGCTCCGATAATGATTTGTAAGCAGTGATCAGATTATAGTTCCATTCAATAAACGTTGTGCGAATCTTCTGATATCGTTTTGTGTAAAATAAGACTAAATCTTGAGTTGCAGGATCAGATTCCCGCTCCGCCTCCTGCTTTAAGAGCTCTTGGGTTGTATCTAAATAGTCACAATACCTTTCTTGTAAGGTCTCATCTGCAAGCATTTCCATTAAAGGAGGAGAAAACGATATCGTTACAGCCCCTTTTACAGCTGCAGCTTCGAGCGACCATATTAAAGGTATATAAGTTTCGGTCATAGCTTCAAATAGCCAACGTTCCTCAAGACGATTTTCCTCACTATGCCGAACATAAGGTAAATGAGCGTGAAGAACGATTGAATAATACCCTTCTTTCAAAATACATCCCTCCTATTTTATCGATTCATAATATGAATATGTACTAAAATGTTCAAGCCAATCCGGATTGTGTTGATAACCCTCTTGCCAATGATGAACAGCCTCCACATGTAGTCCTTTACTTCCATCTATCTTTCGAGGCGTATCAATAGCGTTCGATCGAAGTAATGCTAAATACGTTCCATGAGTTGACAATACCCCAAGCTCAACAATATATGTTCGGTTCGGCTCTAGTTGATGAAAATGCCAATTATTCGTCATTTCGGGAAGTTTCACTTCAATAAAACGGTGTTCATTATGACCATTAAAATCTCTCATCGTTACATCAAAAAGTTTCAGTAGTTTAGGCATCTCAGACCAAGGTTTATGACAATGATATTCTGCCATTTTTTTCGTACTATCTTCTACTTCCCAGCATGCGAATAAACTACTTGGTCCTTCTGCAAGCAATGTGATTTCATCATAATTATAAACAGGGGGCAATGCCTCCTTTTGATAAGTAGAGGAAATCTCATTTATCAGTTCCTTTGTTTTAGCCTGGTGTGAGAATGGCTGTTCTTCATCTATTTCTTGTAAGTATTTTAAATATCGATACTGTACCTTACCGACCGTTGACTCAATTTCTTTGGCTATCTTCCGAAATGAATATCCTTTTTCGCGTAGCTCGATGATTTGCTCTAGCAAATCCCCACCTCCGTCTCTATCTTTTTTTACTAGTTTAATCATACATCCCCATTTTCAAAGGAACAAGAAGGGGAAAATGTCTTAATTTGTCACGCGACTACTAGAACACGGTAAACAGAAACATAAAAAATATTTCGTCCTTTTTCGCTATCATTTCGTGTCCAAGAAACATGTCATATTCTGCAGAATCGACGAGAGTAAAAGACGTCTCGCACATTTCAAACAAAAAGTGTCGAAAATTCTAAATGGATTTCCATTTCGTTTCTTCTCCATTGATGTGTATAATATAAGAAATCATAAAAAATGCTAGAAATGGTTAAGTTGATTAAAAAGGTGAGGATTTTCAACTTTTTGAGAACAACTCTATAACCCTACTAGACAAGAAGGAAGGGTTTTAATGATTGAATGGACACTAATCATTCTGATATCTGTAGCAATTCTTTTGTTTATATTATCTATCTTTCAGAAAGATCGAACAAAGGAAGTCGAACGTCAGATGGAGAATTTTTCAATAACTCTTATGCAAGAAATCTATCAATTAAAAAAGAAAATACGAATACTTGAAGAAGAATTACTAATTGGTCATCAACCGCTCCCAAAATCATCACATTCACGATCAACTACAAAGCAACAACTTCTCGAAGATGTGGTACGACTCTACAATGAGGACTTTACTATTGAGGAGATTGCACTAAAAACAACCCTTACTACGATGGAAGTAGAAGGATTACTCGAGCCTTATCTTGGTGAAGAACCGGAGAGGGGGCCTTATACATGAGTCAAAGCGGTCTTAGAGGCTTAGCAAGTGGTATTCTTATTACCACTGTGATTTGTGGTAGTGCCCTTTATTTTGATGAAGCGCCTGTTTCAGAGAGTCTATCATCTGCTGAAATGATTATTGAACTTGAGAATATAGGATACAGCGTGAAGATAGAGAAAGAAGATAGCGTGGAACAGGAAGAGCTAATAGAAGAACCTGTCGTTGAAACTCCCGAGATAGAAGAAGATTTACCTGATAATGTTCAAGCTGAGACCGTAACCGTCTATACCATGGTTCTAACAGTAACATCAGGAATGACCAGTACAAATGTGGCACACCAACTCATGCAAGGTCATATTATCACATCTGAAGAAGAGTTTCTCGACTATATTCAAACCACAAACCGCTCTCAATCAATTCGTACCGGTGAGTTTATTCTTCGCAGCGATATGAGTATTCAGGAAATAGCGGAAATTATTTCCTAAGCATATTCCTTAAAAACAAGTAAAAAGCAGACAATCCTCTATATTGGATTGTCTGCTTTTCTATTTTAGTTAATGCTCTCTTGTTTCGAGGCATCTTTTTTAGTTTTCGGTCCCTCTCGTTGCTCCTTAAGTTCGAAATAAGCCCGAAGCATCGCTTGGCTGACATTTCTAGAGAAATTTCCATTCGCCCCTGAAGCAGAGTCTCTTTTTGCATAAGGCATAACAACAGCAAACGACACTTCTGGGTTATTATACGGAGCATATCCGACGAGTGTTTGGGTATTTCCATCAACAAAGCGACGATTTTCACCCTCGCCGACAGCGACCCGTACTTGCGCAGTGCCTGTTTTCCCAGCAGGCTGATAAGGTTCATTGCCAAATGTTCCACTCGCTGTTCCATTTGTCATCACACCTCTTAACCCATCTTTCACTCGGTTAATCTGCGCCTCACTCATATCAATCCGATTTAGTATCGTTGGTTCAAAACGTTGAATAACAGCCCCTGGCTCTTCTTTATTCGACGTAGGTTCTCGAATCTCTTTAACGAGTCTCGGTTGCATTCGATAGCCGCCATTGGCAATGGTCGATATATACTGGGCTAATTGCAACGGAGTATACGTATCAAATTGCCCAATAAATAAATCAAGTAAATTACCTGCGCGCTGAATACCGCCGCTTAATCCAGAAGATGCTGATGGGAGGTCAATTCCTGTGTCTGCTCCTAATCCAAATTGGCTAAAATAATAACGAGCTTCCTCATAAGCCTTTTCAATTGTAGCAGCATTCCAACAACATTGACTTGAATAATTGTATCCAGCCATTCTCATCGCAATTTCAAACATGTAGACATTGGATGACACTTCTAACGCCTTTTTATCATCAAGTAAACCGTGATTCCGGAATGATTTCTTCTCAGGAGTTCCTGGCAACCTAATTGGACGGTCATTAAATCTAGTATAGGGACTAGTAACACCTGTTTGAAATCCTGTTAATACCGAAGCCGCTTTGACCGAAGAACCCATTTCAAATGCTTTATTAATATTGCCAATATGATCATCATATTGACTTCGCTCTATATTTGCCGGATCCCAATAACCAGCCATTGCTAAAATATCCCCAGTTCTAGGATCCATCATAATTGCGTAGGCTTGTCGATCTTTAATAAATGCATTTGGAGAATTTTTCATTTCTTCCTGCAGGATAGCTTCTAATTTCTGCTGTAATTCCATATCAATCGTGAGAATTAAATCATTTCCTCTTCGGCCAAGTTGTTCTTGTACTGATTTGTTTATCGTTTGAGCCCCACTTAACGTTGTTATACTTTCAACGATTGCCTTTTGGCCTCTCAGTACATCCTCATATTGTAGCTCAAGAAAGCTTATGCCAACCGAATCTGAGCGGTCATATCCCCTTGAAAGATAGTAATCTAGCTTTTCTCGAGGAATAGAACCATTTGAACCAAATACGCTTCGCAAAGAATTTCCATAGACATAACTTCTCCGTGAATCTCTTAAAATATCAACACCAGGAAGACTATCTAAATTTTCACTAAGTACATGAGCTTCTTCCTGAGTAATACCCCGTTTAATTCGTTGAGGTACATGTGCATACCCCCGCGCCATTTCCCGGTAAATTGCAAGCACTTTAATATCCTCTTCTGTTAATTCGGCCAAGTGCTCCTCTGTAATTCTTTTAATCTCTAATTGATATTGCTCTGAACTCTCTAGTTGACTTCGTTCCTCTTTCGTTACTAAAGCGTATTTTACCTCAAGTGGTTGCTGGAGAAGCCAAAAATCCTTTTTATCACGTTCAGTCACTTCAGCGGTATCAACGTCAATTAACGTTACTAAATCTTTAGCTATCTCAAGAAGGAGTTCCGGCCGTGTTCTTTGAGAAGGATTTGTATAGGTAACAGATAGTTCTAATTCATTATCAACAATAATATTATTGTATTTATCATAAATTAATCCCCGGGGTGCATCAATCCTTGCCGTAGTGTTGCTTGTCCGTTCAAGGTCTTTTACAAATTCTTCCCCTTGAACAATTTGCACCATACCGAGTCTAAGTATTAGCGCCGAAAACAAAATAAAGATGGCAAAAAACAACACATTTAATCGTAATGGAACATGTCTCTTTTTTTTCTGTTTATCTCTCCCCATGTTACTTTGCGCTCCTTTTGTAGACAAGACAATAGACACCTCATTTAGGTGTCTATTAACATGTATGTATACCCGCGCATGCCGTTGCTTCAGTTGTTTCATGAACCTACTCTAAGTAGGTGGGTGCTCGCAGAACATCATCCAACTTCCAGTACAGATGCTGGCTTGCTGTCCGATTTTCAATATAAAGCTCCCTGAAAAAATGCAAGGTTCGAAACAAGGTGAAGCTCACAAACACGCCAGGCACTTTGCTGTTTGTAGAGATTATTATAGCATAATATAGACGAATATCACAAGGAAATCCCGACCAATTAAAGCCACTATACAGAGGTTCCACCTGAATCGCCCTCTCCCTTTTTTTGCCTTGCAAACATATAGCCTTCTTTTTCATCATCGTCTTTAAAACGTACTTTTCGTACAAAGAAGTAAATCATAGTATGTCCTGCTCCTAAGATAAGTAAAAGTATGGGTATCGCCTTGTCTTCAGGAAAAATGAGAATGGTACCAATAAAAGCAAGGACAGAAATAATTCTTCCTGAGTTTAGAAAAAGTTCTCGAACAACAATATATTCAATTCGCATTTCTGCCGCCTTCCACCCTTTTCCTATCACATCATAGGTAAGTGAAACATAAGGAACGAGTAACATAGGGTAAGCAATGGAGACAACGATTCCGTATAGAATGAGACGTGTAAAGGTTAAATCAAATACAATGAGGAATATTGCAGCATAAACTAATAATCCACCAGTTAAGATCATGCGCTTCCGGAATTGTGATTTAATTAATCTTGTCACAAAATAATACGTGATAAACTGAACCGCAGAGGCTACTAACCCATACGTACCAATTGCCAGCTCACTTCCTGTTGCAATATAAACCCAAACAACGATAACAAAGACAAAGGTCCCTTCTCTAAGCCCTTGAAAAAAATGAGCGTATAAAATTCTTTTCCAATTCTCATTTTTCTTTCTTTCTTGGAATATTCTCCTAAAGTAGAACTGCCCCTCTGCCGGACGGCGTTTTAGCATAAAGCTGATTAGTACTGCAGCCACGAACAAGACTAAGGATATCGTGAAAATAACTGTATACCCCGTAAATTTTTCCATCCGAGTAATGATAACCCCGGAAAGAATGGGTCCTATCATTCCAGCAAATGACGTTAAAAGGCCTAAAAAACCATTAAAAAAATCTCGTGTATCTGGTTCGGTAATTTCAAATGTCAATACATTAAAAGCTAACCAATAAAACCCAAAGCCAGTACCAATTAATGCCCCTAGGATAATTAAATATTCATTCGCTTGATCACCTAAAAATAGAACAGTCGAAAAAAAGATAGCCAGAGAAATAACCCCTGCCCTAAGAACAATGACCCGGTCCACCTTTTTGGCGATTTTTCCCGCGCATATAAACGCAATCGGTTGTAAGAAAACGGAGGCTAAATTATATAAGGCAAGATCAATAAATTCTCCTGATTGCTTCCATAAGTAAACATTTACGAAAGTATTAGATAACGCAATACTTAATGCGTAAAGCCCACCTATGATAAGCAATAATTTTAAATCCCTTGTTACTTCTATGTCTCCAATCACTTTATTCAGTAATGACTTTTTCACCGACTCCACCACCCTTAGTAGGTAGTGTGTCTCGTGCAAGCATGGTTATACAAGAAAAAGAACTAAGCGACATTCGCTTAGTTCTTTTTAAAAAAAGTTTTATGCACATTTATTTTGCTTCATTAAAACGTTTTGCAACTTCATCCCAGTTTACAACATTCCAGAAAGCATTAATGTAATCAGGGCGACGGTTTTGATAGTTAAGATAATATGCATGCTCCCATACATCTAAGCCAAGGATTGGTGTTTTACCTTCCATTAGAGGCGTATCTTGATTTGGAGTACTAGTGATAGCAAGTTTTCCACCATCAACAATTAACCAAGCCCAGCCTGAACCAAAACGAGTTACGCCCGCTTCGGCAAACTTTTCTTTAAACGCTTCTAAGCCACCAAATTCAGCGTCAATTGCTGCAGCTAAATCACCAGTTGGAGCCCCGCCACCATTCGGGCTTAATAATTGCCAGAATAGTGCATGATTCGCGTGTCCACCACCATTATTACGTACAGCTCCACGAATATTTTCTGGAACTGCATCTAAGTTGCTAACAAGCTCTTCGATGCTTTTGCTAGCCAAATCAGCATGACCTTCTAATGCTGCATTTAGTTTCGCGACGTATGTAGCGTGATGCTTTCCGTGATGAATATTCATTGTTTGCTCATCAATATGAGGCTCAAGTGCGTTTGCTGCATAAGGTAATTGCGGTACTTCGTATGCCATGTTAAATCTCCTCCTAAAAATGAATTACAATTTAATTAATAATGGAGTAAACACCCCAAATTTCCACCTGACTTTTGAAACAGAAATGTTTAATAAGTCTTCCAGTTCCTACAATACCAAATTCTTCACATTCTTGCAATGAAAAGCTCTTGAGTAAATTTTTAATTTATAATCTTGTAACATATATAGGCTACCCTATCCTCCCATAAATAAACTGGCATATCGAGAATTCTTGTCCCATAAAATGGACGGAGAGATCACCAGACGGGAGGAATAGTTAAATGAACTGGTTAGAAGCATTGTTTATCGGGTTTATTCAAGGGATTTCAGAATTTTTACCAATTTCGAGCACTGCTCATTTACTCATTTTTGAAAAAGTATTTTCAATAAACATTGGAGAGAACGATTTAACTTTTGAGATTTTTTTACATTTCGCTTCGTTACTTGCTGTTTTATTTTATTTTCGTTATGAACTACTAAAAATCCTTCAAGATTTCATTGCTTATTTATTTAAAAAAAACAAACGTACAAAAGCTAATTTCCGTTTTGGTCTACTGATGATTTTATCAACATTGGTTACACTTATTGTTGGAAAAGGAATTGAAGAAGGTTTGGGAGAAGGCATCCGAAGCACTGCTACAGTTGGAGCCTCGTTAATTATCACTGGGTTATTCTTAATCCTAATGGAGCATGGGGTTCATCTAGGAAAACGTGACGTTGAACAAATGACCTGGAAAGATGGGATCTTGATTGGCTTTGGGCAAGCTCTAGCAGTCATACCTGGAATATCACGGTCAGGGAGCACACTTGTCGCAGCCTTATGGTGTGGCTTAGAAAGAGATACTGCTATTAAGTATTCTTTTCTTTTATCTATACCTGTCATTGGTGGATTAACCTTTTTAAAAATACCTGAGATTTCGTCAAGCTTTCTACAAGCACATGATATTGTCCCATTGATTCTAGCATTTATATCATCATTTATATTTGCTATCGTTGGGATTAAATGGCTTATTTCAATGGTTCAACAGACTAAGCTTAGTCTGTTTGCCATCTACTGTATCGGGCTTGGTGTAATGACTTGGACTTTCCTTTAAATGAGCGCAGACGTCACCTTCTTTTAAGTCCGTTATAATCGGGTTTCTCATAGCGGTGCACGACGATCGGAGCCATTGCCGCTTCCTAGAATCTGCTAAAAGGGACTTTTTCAGTGACCTCCTATTCTCTCTCTTATAGGGGTTACGATCACGGAAAGTGTCGCTCCTTTTTATTCCGCACACACCTTGTTTAGCATTCGCTAAAAAGCATAATTGGATTTCAACCCAATTACAATCAAAAACACAAAAAAAAGACGTTCTACACGTCTTTTGGATAAGTAATATGGAGGAGGAAGAGGGATTCGAACCCCCGCGCGGTTTGACCCGCCTGTCGGTTTTCAAGACCGATCCCTTCAGCCAGACTTGGGTATTCCTCCGATAATATATATATGGTGGACCCTGTAGGACTCGAACCTACGACCGATCGGTTATGAGCCGACTGCTCTAACCAACTGAGCTAAGGGTCCTTAGATGGGGCGACTGATGGGAATTGAACCCACGAATGCCGGAATCACAATCCGGTGCGTTAACCACTTCGCCACAATCGCCATTATAAAGTTAAAGAATATAGCGGCGGAGGGAGTCGAACCCACGACCTCACGGGTATGAACCGTACGCTCTAGCCAGCTGAGCTACACCGCCAAAAAAATTTTGGCTCCACAGGTAGGACTCGAACCTACGACCGATCGGTTAACAGCCGATAGCTCTACCACTGAGCTACTGTGGAATAATAACGACAAGAAATATAATAACATTATATTAATATCTCGTCAATAGTTTTTCTGCAATTTCTTAAACAATTGCTGCATTCATACTTTAACATAGCGAGATTCAATAGACAAGCTGTTTTTCTAAAAAAAGCTGATTAGCAACCTTTTCCACCCTGAATTACTTAAAAAACCACATTTTCATTCTTGAACGACAAAATAAGATAAGAGCCAACTGAAAGAGGTTAGTTTTTAAGGGCACTGAGGAAGGTTGGTTTTACCTTTTTCAGTACCTTCTGGGTTTTCACCTTCCTCAGTTGCCTCGCCTCTATATATCAACTAAGCTTGTACACTTTTCCTTTAGTGGTCTTCCCCAATTACAGCTTCTGCGATATTTACGGAATGGTCACCAATTCGTTCAAGATTACTTACAATGTCAACAAAAACAATTCCAGCAGATCCTGAACACTTCCCTTCGTTTATTCGAAGGATATGCTGCTTTCTTAATTTCCGTTCCATCTTATCAATTAATTCTTCTTTTGCAAGAACAGACTTTGCTTTTTCGATATCGCCGCTATCTAGACATGAAATAGCTTCTCGCAGAGTGGAAATCGTTAAATCAAACATTTCATTCAAATCGTCAAGTGCTCTTTCCGATAAGTTTACTTTATTCGCTTTTTCATAATCCTTTAATTCAACAATATTTTCAATATGATCACCGATTCGTTCGATGTCTCTAACTGTATCAAGAAGCATAGAATGCAGTTTTGAATCTTGTCCAGAGAGTGAATGAGATGAGATTTGGATTAGATACTCTGTAATTTTACGATCTAAATTATTAATTGCATCTTCCAATTGGATGGCCATTTCAGAATGTCTCTTTTGACCATTTATCAAATATTGACTTACCTCAACTAAACCTTTTTCTGAGAAATCAGCCATTCTAAGAACCTCTTGCTTTGCTTGCCCTAATGCAATTGCTGGCGAGCTTCCGATAAACCTTGGGTCAAGATGTTTTGCTTTATATTCAACACTAAACTCTTCACCGGGAACTAATTTTGTCACAATGATAGCCAAAACAGCTACAAATGGAAGCTGAATCACCGTATTGGATACATTGAAAATCCCATGTGCAAATGCTATCGTCATTGGTAAATTTAAATTTAATTGAACTGCTAAGTAACTAATAAAACTCAAGAAAAACGGGAAGATGATTAACACGATAATCGTCCCAATTAAATTAAAGATGACATGCGTTAAAGCTGCTCTCTTTGCAGCTACTGAAGCACCGATTGCGGCTAGGACAGCTGTTATCGTCGTTCCAATATTATCTCCAAATAAAACAGGTAAGGCGGCAGCTAAATCCATAGCGCCTTGGTCGTATAATTGTTGGAGAAGTCCGATAGACGCACTCGAGCTTTGGACTGCTACGGTGAAGAGCGTACCGATTAATACACCTAGTAACGGCGAATCACTCATACTAATTGTTAACTCAATAAAGGATGGTAATTCACGTAAAGGTTTTAGCCCAGTCCCCATAAGCTCTAGTCCATAAAACAAGGCACCAAAGCCAAAAATAACTTGTCCATAATTATTAATTTTCTTGTTTTTAATAAAGAAAATCAATGCCGCACCCACAGCAATAATTGGTAGGGCGTACTTAGATATTTTTATCCCTATAATGAAAGCAGTAACCGTCGTACCAATATTCGCTCCCATTATAACCCCAATTGCTTGCTGTAAAGTCATGAAACCTGCATTAACAAGTCCAATTGTTAGTACCGTTGTCCCTGTACTTGTTTGTAATAATACTGTGACAACTAACCCAGCTAGTACTCCCATAAGAGGATTTGTTGTGAACTTATCCAAAAGATCACGTAATCGTTCGCCTGCTACTTTCTGAAGACCATCTCCCATATATTTAATACCAAAAAGGAAAATCCCTAAGCCTCCGAAAAACATAAACAACAAAGTCTGTAAATCCACAATCTCTCATCCCTTCGTCTTTTAAAGTTAGTCGTTCCCCTTTCGACAAACCTCAACAAATGACACCTTGTCTATTATTAAGCATTCATGAAGTGTTGTAAATAATATTTTAAAAATTTCACACTTTAAATCAATAAACTCCCTTTTATCTTGTTCATGTCCCCTCTATCGATTACAATTAGATGGAGTATATTATCGAGGTGGATCATGACATTTCTTCAATCTTTCCTTAAATCTTTTCATAATTTTCGCTATTTAGCTTCTAGCCGTTTCCAACCAGTTACAAAATCCATTATACACGTACTCGTGTTTGCTCTGATTTCTTGTCTACCATTTATTATTCTTTTAAGCATGACATTAACTGACGGTGTTCGGCAAATGCAAACAATATTAACAAATGACATTCCGTCTTTCTCCTTAAAAAATGGAGCTCTCGAAGTATCAAATTCTTCGGTATATCTAAATGAAGACTTAATTGATGGTGTCTTTATCATTGATCCTCTTAATTCATATAAAGATGAAGAACTATTCCTTAAAGGGGAAGGCATTGTCTTACGTTCGCATGAACTTATTGTCTTTAATTATGGTGTGTCTCAATCCGTTTCTTATTCTCTTCTTGGCGTTCAGGAATTGTCCAAAGATGAATTGTTAACAAAAGTTTCCAACTTACATGGGTTTTTGCCTCTACTATTAATCATAATCGGGGTGTTCATCTATTCCGGACTAACCGGAATAGCTTTTATTAGCATTACAGGTATAGCAACATTAGGACTTCTTCTAAGAGGTCGACGCAAATCTCTTCACTACCGTCATTTATGGTTAATGACAGCTTATTCAGCGACATTGCCTGTTGTTGCATTTTCTTGGGTCGATACGTTTGCTATATCAATACATCCTTTATTTTTAGTCATAGGGGTCTTAACCATGCTCTATTTCGCAATTAGAAGAACTCCGCTTCCAAAACTAAGAAAAAAAAAGGGAAGGTGAGTCTCTACTCACTTTCCCTTCTTTTGACAATAATTCTTGTTCCATCAACAGAAATAACTTCAATTTCAACATTTGCCTCTAACCACTGGCTACCACTTGACGCGCTGTATTGTTTTCCTTCAATTTCTACAGAACCAGTTGGACGGAAAACGCTTAGTGTTCTTCCATGCTTACCAACAAGGCTTCGATACTCATCGTTTAAAGAATTATATCCTAAATCACTTGTCATGCGGTCTTTTAGCGTCATTTTATCCCACATTTTTCTTGAAGGAAACACTCTAAGAAAAAGACTTGCACTAAAACCACCAACTAGAAAGCCCATTGAAACAAGAACACCGTAAATAACATTAGGTGAGGGTAAAGCCAGACCTGCAATCATTAACACAACACCTAGTAATGCTACAGTCCCCTCTGTAATAACTTTTCCATCAATCACGATTAGTAGTAAGCCGAGAATATATAGAATTACTACCCATAAACCGACATCGCCTGATAAATGATAAGAGAAATACAGTGCCATAATAAGCGTTCCAAGTAATGCAAAAAGTCCTTTTGCCCTTACTAACAATTCCCCAAACAAAAAAAGGGTACCTAGAAACACAACAATAAATCCAATGCTTGGTGAATCAAGCCAACTCATAAGACATTCCTCCTCTTTTTACTATACGATTATTTCCTGTCTTTGTTTCAAAAATGATTGAAAAGAACTAAATTACATAACCTACCTTTACGGAGGTGTATGATTATGACTAACAAGAAACTTAAAAAGCGAAAAAAAGCATTTCCGTTGAAACCAAGTTCTTCCGTCCAAGCTTACGTAACTCGGGCTACATATGTAAAAGAAGTCTAGTCGCTTTTGCTAACTCCTCAACGAGAAATAGAGAGGGTCACCCCTCTCCTCCAAGTTTTTTACGATTTAAAAAAATTAGCAATTGAATCAATAAAACTATTCAGAACATCAAGTAGCGTTCGAATAAAGGATTGTGTATCTTCTCTATTTAGAAACTCCCCTAAATTATCACGTACTTTAGTGATTTGTTCTTGCACTTGATTCCAGTCAATATTCATATCTTTCATTCGCATAAAAAGAGAAGTTAATCCATTTAATTCTTCCTCGGTTAGAGTAATCCCTAGTTCTCCTGCTATGCGTTGGATTAACTCCCTTAAATCTGCTTCCGATTCAACAGGATTCTTAGCAATTTCTTCCTTTATCCGATTCATTAGCTCTGTCGCCTGCTCGACGCCAATATTATCCGCTAATTCTCCCGTTTTCACCATTTCTTCATTCGCAATTTGTTTTTGCTCTTCAGGTATCTCAATTTCCGTTGCAATTTCATAGGCCTTTATTAGACCAGTTAGCCCCGCTGTTCCTGAGACGCTAGAGGGTGCAGTCACATAAATATCTGCATCCTCGACACCTGCCGTTACAAGAGCGTTAGCGTACATTCCTTCAGATACCCAGTCAATATTATTCGTTTCTACATTTAAGCCAGAACCGGGCTCAGTGATGGTAATCTTTGTTGACGAAAGGGCATTAGTCCCAATCCGAGAACCACTTATATAATTTCCTAAGTATTGATGTTCTTCTTCGTTCGAAACAGAAATAATTTGAACACCCTCCGCAGAGACATTCATCTCCTTTAATAAATCCTGTTTCTGTTCCTCAGTTAAATTTTCTCCTAAAGTGACAATAACATCACCAGGGGCTGCGTCGGCCATCACTAAGGATGGAATAAGTAATGCAAATACAAATAAAAGCATAAAAGCCTTTGTCCATAAACTTTTCATTATCATCGACTCCTTTTTTTTGCAGTCATTGGAAGACTACATTAAAACACACTTGTTTGTAAAACATATTCAAAAAATGAAAAAACCTCCCCTTTTTTGAACAAACACTAATATAACGAATGTTCTCCTTATTAGGAAACACATTTTACAATAAAAATAAAAGAGGCAATCGTCTTATTTATTAACTTTAATTTGGTTGAAGAGTTACAGCAAGTATAACACCTATAATGTATTGGTTAAACTTGTCTCTTCATATTATTCACGTTTTTATAGAATATGTTTTGTCTTTTTTTTAAAACTTGTCATATTTGTCCAAATAACACATATACTTTTAATGGAAACTCGACACAGAGGAGGAATAGAATTGAAGCGTATAGGTCTTTTTCTCATTGTTCTTATTATTTTATATAGTACTTATTATGATTTAACAATTGGCACTTTACCCAATGGGTTAACTAAACAAGCCCAAGCTATTAATGAGGAGACGGAAGTTAAAAATCAGAAATTGGACAATAACATTGACCCGAATACACTGGTTCATAACGATCCTTATCAAGAAGTTGTAGTCGAACCAGGCTATACGGTCCTGTCAATCGTGGAACATTTACATCAAGGACCAATTTCTCCTTCTATCCAAGAAATTATGTATGATTTTGAACAACTTAACCCTGGAACGAAAGCAGATTCACTACAAATTGGGAAAACATACTTGTTTCCAATTTATTAATAGATTAAGTTTATTCTTGCCAAACAAAAGGTGAGGTTGATAAAATGAAGTCGTACCTCAGTCAAGACGAAGCCAGATGACTTCGTATTAAAGGAGCGATTGGTCAATGACCGAATTAACACATCGTACAAAGACAAGACCTGTCAAGGTTGGTAATTTGACGATTGGTGGGAACAATGAAGTTGTTGTACAAAGTATGACAACAACAAAAACACATGACGTTGAAGCAACTGTCGCAGAAATAAAACGACTTGAAGAAGCTGGATGCCAAATTGTTCGTGTAGCCTGCCCGGATATGCGCGCAGCAGAAGCCATCTCAGCCATTAAAGCTCAAATTTCTATACCTCTCGTAGTCGATATTCATTTTGATTACAAACTCGCATTAAAAGCTATAGAGGGTGGTGCCGACAAAATTCGGATTAACCCTGGGAACATTGGTAAACGTCATAAGGTTGAAGCTGTTGTAAAAGCAGCAAAAGCAAAAGGTATCCCTATCCGTATCGGGGTTAATGCGGGCTCTTTAGAAAAGCGCATATTAGAAAAGTATGGTTATCCGACTGCCGATGGAATGGTTGAAAGCGCGCTTCACCATATTAGTATTCTTGAGGAATTAGACTTTCATGATATTATTGTCTCCATGAAAGCCTCAGATGTTAACTTAGCGATTGAAGCCTATGAGAAAGCCGCTAAAGCATTTGATTATCCGTTGCACCTCGGTATTACAGAATCCGGAACTCTCTTTGCAGGTACGATTAAAAGTGCTGCAGGGCTTGGAGCTATCTTAAATATGGGGATTGGAAATACGGTTCGAATTTCATTAAGTGCAGATCCAGTCGAGGAGATAAAAGTTGCGCGTGAATTATTAAAATCCTTTGGACTTGCTGCTAATGCCGCTACATTAATTTCTTGTCCAACCTGTGGACGAATTGAAATTGATTTAATAAGCATTGCGAATGAAATTGAAGATTATATTTCCACAATAAAAGCACCGATTAAAGTAGCTGTTCTTGGTTGTGCTGTTAACGGACCCGGAGAAGCTAGAGAAGCCGATATTGGAATTGCTGGAGCCCGCGGTGAAGGCTTACTGTTTAGAAAAGGTGAGATTGTTCGTAAGGTTCCTGAAGAAATTATGGTTGAAGAGTTGAAAAAGGAGATTGACATCATTGCTGAAGAGCATTTTCAGAAGCAGCGTGAATTGGAAAAAGCATAAGCCATAGGCTTATGCTTTTTCTTTTTTTGCTCCCCTCTCATTCCGTTAAAAGAACGGTGAGAAAAAGACGGTCATGAGTATCGAAATTGCCCCAATTCCAATCGCCCAGTTTCCGAGCGCGGTGGCACCATAACGACGTGATACAAAGCCTACGACAATCCCAGCAGCTCCTAGAAGTACTGGTAAGAAAAACAAGGATAAAATTGATAGAACAAGGGAAAATGTTCCGATACCACGCCCCGCTGTCACATTATCCTCATTCATTGCACTTGTTTCACGTTCTTCCACTTGGGTATCGAATGGGCGTGCCGCATTCAATCCATTAACAGAGGCATACTCAGCAGCTGTTTCCTCTTGGAAAGCAGCTTCATCAGAGTTAACTTCTTCTGTGTTAAGTCTTGTGTTTACATCACCATTATCAACATGTGTGTCCACAAAGGTTAGAGAACGATCTTCATCGTCAACTAACCGAATGGGTTCTTTGTTCGGATCTCGGTCATCTGCCATACGAATCCCTCACTTTCTTTTGTTTCGGGGAGCAGTAATAGTATGAAGCAAAATACGAATTTTATAGGAGTCAATGTTTTCTTGTTTAGGAAACAGCCTAGACCTAACATCTATTTTCCTGTATTGTAGAAGGTATGATTTTAACATCAGAGGTGAAGATATGTCTGTTAGAAAACGATTTGGCTTAGATATCGATGGAACAGTGACAGATCCTAATACATTTGTTCCACACTTAAATAAGCATTTCAAGCGTACGTTAACATTAGAAGATTTAACTGAATATGATTTAACCTCTGTATTGAACATTACAGAGGTTGAATTCTGGGATTGGATGGGAAAGTATGAAGGGATGATTTATGAACAGGCTGAACTAGCCCCCTTCGCTGAGGCAATCTTACACGATTGGAAGAAGCAACACGATTTAATATACATTACAGCTCGAAGAGAGCATCACGCAGAACGAACAAAGAACTGGTTTGCATCTAAACAGCTACCCTTTCAACACATTGAGTTAGTCGGAAAACATGATAAACTCGAGGCAGTTCGCACGCATAATATTGATATATTCTTTGAGGACAAACATGATAATGCCGTCGCAATTGCAGAGGAATTTAATATTCCGGTTATTTTAATGGATACCCCATACAATCGTCTACCAGCTCCAAACAATGTGATACGTTCATATAGTTGGAAAGAAGCAAAGGCTTGGGTTGATCAATGGATGATGGAAACAACGTCTTAATATAGAAAGAGACTGGCTAATTGCCAGTCTCTTTCTATTATATTTTCGGGCGGAATGTATGACAACACGTTTCGACTCGATGATCAACCTTATCTTTATGCTCAGCTTTTCCGTAAGGCTCTTCTCCAGCTTCCATAGAAAAATCTATGTTTGCATGAGCATCAATTTCAACTAGGATGGAATCCGCTTGACAGTGGTTCCCGTCTCCCCAATAGGTGCAATTTGCAACATTACATTTAACGACTGGTTTTGCCATCTCGTCACCCCTCCCTATAAATAGGGTATGGCAAAATATCATAAACACTCATGAAAAATATTGGAGAGTCTCTCTGTTAAGTCCTTTTACGTAGCATTACTTCCATTTGTGTCTCAGCCTGTTCATAGAATGCCTTATACGCTCCTGAAGGAATTTTCAAATTTGCAGCTGCACTATCAAAAAGAGAATCATCATCTTTGCTTAAGCTATCTTTAGATGAGATTTCAAGCTTCTTCATCTCAGTGTACACATCTTTTAGAAATTTAGTGAGATATTTGGAGGCATTATTTTTTTCGAGTTTATAAATGGTAACTGACACCATTGCTTGAAACTGAACCTCTGTCATTTTATCATCATCAAACGGTTCATTATACCTCACTATCCACGTCTCCTCACTTTTGTACGAGACAACACGTCAATAAAGTTAAAAATATGTTTTAATCCCGACACTGTTCACATTTACCATAAATTTCAAACTTATGACCTATCACATCAAAATCAGGAAACTGCTCATGAATGCCATCCATTGGGCAACTATGAATATGTTTTGTCTTACCACAATCTAAACAAATTAAATGATGATGGTGTTGCGTTGTTGAACACTGAAACCGAAAACGTTTTTCGCCCTCAAGTTCGGTTGTTTCAAGAATACCTAATTCAACGAAGAGTGATAAATTTCTATAAATGGTATCAAAACTTAATCCAGGATAATCACCTTGCATGTTTTCTAAAACGTCTTTCGCTGAAATATAGCGTTTTTCATCAGCAAACAAACGTAACATATCCTCACGTTTACCTGTATACTTATAACCTTTTTCTTTCATGCGCTCTAATGCTCCAGCAACATTCATGTCTCTGCGCCCTCCGTTCACTTGCTTTCTTACATTTTACATGAGACCTACTAAAGAAACAACGAAGCAGTCCTAGTCTAAGAATCTGACCTCAAAGTTCGAGTATTGAAGTACCGTCGTAATTTCCCATAATAAATGGCGCCTAATAAAAAGAGAACAGCCAGAATAACAATTGTACCACCTGGAGCTAAATCAAGGTGGTAGGCTGCAATTAGTCCACCAATAACCGATAATTCTCCAAATATGATTGAATATATAAACATTTGCTTGAATCCTCTAGAAAGCCTCATCGCTGCTGCGACAGGTAAAGTCATTAAAGAGGAAACAAGAAGAATCCCAACAATTCTCATTGAAGCAGCAATAACGAGAGCCACCATGACAATAAATACAAAATGAATAAGTCGACGATTTATTCCAGACACAACTGCTTGTTCTTCATCAAATGATAGAAAGAATAATTCTTTATAAAATAACATAAGGACAGTTAACACAAGGACGGTAATAATTAAAATGGTCCACAAGTCAGAGCGACTAACTGCGATTACACTTCCGAATAGATAATTAAAAAGGTCGGTATTAAAACCGTCAGCAAGAGAAATAAACACAACACCCAAACCAATCCCAGCAGACAGAATAATTGGGATGGCAATTTCTTTATAGTGTTTATACACAGCTCGAAGCTTCTCAATAAACAAAGAGCCACTTACTGAAAATATAATCCCTAAATATAAAGGGTTTAATCCTTGCAAAAAGGCAACTTGTTTAGACAATAGTAAGCTTGCCGCAATACCAGCTAACGTAATATGTGATAGTGCATCTGCGATTAACGACATCCGTCTCACAACTAAAAAGACTCCTAGCATTGGAGCCAATAAGCCAATCATCATTCCAGTAAAAAGTGCATTTTGTAAAAATTCATAATGAAAAAAGGCATCTAACATATTAATGGCCCCCGTGACTATGGTTATGTGTCAGCATGTGAACATCATGGCCATAAAATTCAGACAAGTCTTTATTATCCTCAAATTCCTTTGAATTGCCGTGAAAATGTAAATGTTTATTTAAGCAAGCAACATCTGTTACATGGTCGGTCATCGCACCCATGTCATGCGTGACAAGCAATAAAGTAATTCCGTTAATCTTATTAAGTTTACTCAGCATATCATAGAAATTTCGCACACTCGAAACATCAACACCAACTGTCGGTTCATCTAAAATAAGCAATTCAGGATCGCTAACAAGTGCTCTTGCAATAAAAACCCTTTGTTGCTGACCTCCCGAGAGTTCGCCTATGTTTTGATGAATGAATTCCCCCATACCAACACTCTCGATAACTTCCTTTACCTTTTCTTTATGCCTTTTCGTTAAGAAACGAAATAAGCCAACCTTTCCATATAACCCCATCGAGACCACTTCAAATACAGTCGCAGGAAAACCCGAATTAAAACTATTTGCTTTTTGGGAGACGAACCCTATTTTATCCCAGCTTCTAAATTTATCTACAGGCTCTCCGAAGAGTTTCACCGTGCCTTTATCTGGCTTCAATAATCCCAAAATAAGTTTTATGAGCGTTGATTTACCTGACCCATTTGGGCCGACCAGGCCAAGAAATGCCCCCTTCTTTATTGGCATCGTAATTTGTTCAAGAACATTCCTTGAACTATATTGATATGAAACCTGGTTTATTTCAACGATATATTGTTGTTCCTCTATCTCCATATTAAATCCCTACTCTCTTTCAAACAGTTAAAATCAAACTAAGAATGATTACGATTTATTGCATATGAACTAATTATAATAGATTTTTCTTTTCTGTCCACCCTTTCGATTGGTGCAAGTTTGAGGAAGAAGCTGTACAATAATACCTAATATATATAAAAGGATGTGACCTTTTTATGAATCAAAAACGTTTCGCTATCATTGACATTGGTTCAAATTCAGTACGGCTAGTCATTAACTTTATTGACAGTAATGGATGCTATAAAGAGTTATATAACTTTAAAACTGTTGCTAGACTAAGTTCTCATATTAACAACCAAGGTCAATTAACACCAAAAGGCCGCGATATTATAGTTGAAACACTCCACCGTTTTAAACATGTGATTACCTATCACCGTGTGAGAGATGTAATGGCTGTGGCAACAGCTGCATTTAGAAAAGCAAGCAATCAAAAAGAAATACTTGAGCACATTAAACGTAAAGTTGGTTTCTCCATTCGGGTACTTTCTGAGAAAGAAGAAGCATTTTACGGGTATTTAGCTATCGTTAATTCCATGAGTATTAAAAATGGCATCACTGTTGATATTGGTGGAGGCAGTACAGAAATCACACTTTTTAAAAACCGTGAACTTCTGCATTACCACAGTTTCCCTTTTGGGGCAATCACTCTACAAAACCAATTTATTCAAGGTGAACAACCTACAGAAGAAGAAATGATGATGTTAGAAAAATTTATTATAGGTGAAATACGAACGTTATCTTGGCTTACATCACACGAAGAATATCCCGTAATTGGAATTGGAGGAAGTGCAAGAAATCTTTCACTTATTCATCAACGAAAATTGGACTATCCTCTTGCTGGAATGCATCAATATGAAATTCCAACAGCAGATCTCAAAGAAATTAATGAGCAATTGAAGGTTTCTTCATTCGAAGAACGCCAAAATATTGATGGGTTATCTAAAGACCGGGCAGATATTATTATTCCTGCTTCCCAAGTCATTACTTCGTTAACTGAACTTGTTGGAACAAACTCATTTATTATGAGTAGAAAAGGTCTTCGTGATGGATTATTTTATGAGAAACTTCTGCAACCAATGGAAACAAATCGGTTCCCAAACGTGGTCGAGGAGAGTTTTTATCAGCTATCACATAATTATGAAGTAAGTTTAAGTCAAGTTAATCATATTTCCCTTCTTGCATCACAGCTCTATGAACAATTCAAGTCTGCATGTCGCATCGAGCACTCTCCTGAAGAAGCAAAGCATTTACTTAAGTCGAGTGCACGTGTTTTATACATAGGTGAATTTATAAATAATGAAGCCAGTAGTCAAAATACGTTTTATTTATTAACTAATATGACGATTGAAGGAATTTCACATGAAGAGCGATTAGCGATAGCCTTTATTTCTTCCTTCCGTTCAAAAAATCAACTACAGCAAAATGCTCTCCCTTTCTCAAAGCTTCTGAAAAAGAAACAATTAAAGTTTTATGAATTTTTAGGGGCAATAATGAAGATAGCTTATAGTCTTGATTATTCACGGAGAAAAGTGATTTCAGGAATTGGACAAGCCAAACAATGTGGAGACGAGTGGATTATTCCATTCTATGTTCAAGAAGATTCACATTTTGAAGAATTGCAAACTCTCAGACATAAAAAACATCTAGAAAAAGCAATAAAGTGTCCAATACAATTTTCTTTTAAAAAAATTCAGCCTTCAAAGCATAAAATCTTAACATAAAATTTACATTGGGCTGATAAAATGTAAAGAGAGAAATCATTGATCGAAAGAAGGTGTCTCTTATGCATACTAACTCTAACACAACTGAATTAATCGATTTAAACAATCCGGCCTACTATAACAATCGTGAGTTAAGTTGGCTTGCTTTTAACGAACGCGTCCTTGAAGAAGCAATCGATGAACGGAATCCTCTTCTGGAGCGTTTGAAGTTTTTGGCGATTTTCAGCTCGAATTTAGATGAATTTTTCATGGTGCGTGTTGCTGGATTAAAAGACCAAGTCAAAGCAGGGTTTAACAAACCAGAAAATAAGGCGGGGTTTACGCCAAAGCAGCAACTCTCGAAAATCAGTGAAGGGAATCAACGATTAGTTCGTCTCCAAGATAATGTCTATTCAGAGACGCTCCTGCCAATGCTTAATCAAGAGGGGATCCAATTTCTTTCCGTTGAGGAATTAACCTCTGAACAACTGGAGTTTCTTGAACATCGTTTCAATCATTATATTTTCCCTGTTCTTACCCCAATGGCAATTGATGCCTACCGCCCGTTTCCGATGCTCTTAAATAAGAGCTTAAATTTAGCTGTTGTTCTGCGACCACAAATGGAAATGGAAAAGGACCGTCTAGCAATTGTACAAGTTCCAGCTGTTTTGACAAGGTATATTAAACTACCTTCACCAGTAGGAAAAGAACAATTTATTTTACTTGAAAATGTCATTAGTCATTTTATTCAAAGTTTATTCGCTGGATATTATGTTAAATCCGTTTCCCCTTTTCGAATTACACGAAATGCAGATATGACACTTCATGAAGAAGGCGCTCGAGATTTGCTTCGTGAGATTGAAAAGGAATTGAAAAAGCGCAGATGGGGAGCCGCAGTTCGTCTTGAAATGCAAGATGGACTGATGGATCAAAACGTTTTAAACCTACTTCTCGACGTCCTAGAAATTCATAAGGGCGACGTTTATTCTTTAAATGGTCCAATTGATTTAACATTCTTGTTCCGGTTATACGGACAGTTATCCGAGGAATATGAACATCTCGCCAATGAGACACTTATTCCTCAACCACCTGAGGATTTACTAGATGAAGAAAATATTTTCGAGGCAATTTTAAAACGTGATTTATTATTTCATCATCCTTACGAATCATTTCAACCTGTTGTTGATTTTATTTCACAAGCGGCAGATGATCCAAATGTACTCGCAATTAAACAAACGCTCTACCGAGTAAGTGGTGATTCGCCAATTATTGATTCTCTAGGGCGCGCTGCTGAAAAAGGTAAACAAGTGACTGTTTTAGTTGAATTAAAAGCTAGATTTGACGAAGAAAATAATATTCAATGGGCCAAAAAACTTGAAAAATCTGGTGTCCATGTTATTTATGGAATTACTTCATTAAAGACTCATAGTAAGATTACCCTTATCGTCAGACACGAACGAGATCAAATTCAACGCTTTGTACATCTTGGTACAGGAAATTATAATGATTCAACAGCTAAGCTTTATACGGATATGGGCTTATTAACAGCAGATGAGCTGTTTGGAATTGATGCAACCAATTTCTTTAATCATCTTAGCGGGTACAGCGAGGAGCCTAAACGTCACCATCTTTCAACAGCTCCGTTCGAAATTCGAGCTCGTTTCCTCGATTTAATCGAAGAAGAAATCGAGAGCCATAAAAAGCATGGAAACGGTTATATTATCGCAAAAATGAACTCACTTACCGATAAACCTATCATTTTAAAACTCTACGAAGCATCTCAAGCTGGGGTGAAAATAGACTTGATTGTTCGTGGTATTTGTTGCTTACGTCCTGGCATACGTGGTGTTAGTGAAAATATTATTGTACGAAGTATTGTGGACAGATTTTTGGAACACAGCCGAATTTTTTATTTTTATGACGGTGGTAAAGAAAAATTATTCTTTTCATCCGCGGATTGGATGACTCGAAATATGGAGAAACGGATTGAAATCCTATTTCCAATTTTTGATGAAACCATTAAAAAACGAATCCGACATATATTAGATATTTCTCTTAAAGACAATATGAAAGCTCGTGAGCAAAGTTCTGATGGAACCTATCATTATGTAGAAAGACCTCCCTTTGAACAACCCATTCAAAGCCAACTTCAGTTTTATGAAATGGTTAGTCGCCATCTTAATCATGAAGAGGATTAAGAAATGAAAAAGGTTTTTGAGCAAGCGGCAACCTCTCCACATGTTGTGCGTCTGCTCATTGCTTCAAGGGCACTGAAAATGGTACGATTTTCAGTGCCCTCTTAAAGAGTGGATTATGATGGTTCATTTTGTACACGCCTTGCCCGAATATATCTTGTAATAATCCCCTGCTTTGGTGAAAAGAAGAAAGCTAACCCAAACATGAAGGAAGCAACTAATACAATTGACGCTCCCGATGCCACATCGTAAATGACGGAAAAGTAAATTCCAACGATTGCTGATACTACACCAAATAGTGCTGAAAGTGATAGCATAATTGGTAATCTGTCTGTTAATAAGTAAGCCGTTGCCCCAGGTGTGATTAACATTGCAACCACTAATACAATTCCCACGGTTTTCAATGAAGCAACGGTAACAAGTGAGAGCAGCAACATTAAAACATAATGAATAAGATTTACTGGAATTCCTGTAGCCTTTGCCATTATCGGATCAAACGTACTAATAAGTAACGGTCTGTAAAAAATAAAAATTACGATTAAGACAAACGCGCCAATTCCGAGCGTGACCCATAAATCTGTTCTTGAAACAGCGAGAACATTTCCAAACAGAATATGCCATAAATCTACCCCAGTTCCTCTTAAGCCAGTTATGAGCACAATACCTAATGCGAACGCGGCTGTGAACATAATCCCAATTGCTGAATCGTCTTTAATCCGACTGTTTTGTGCGACATAGCCAATTGATAAAGCGGTTAAAACTCCCGTGATAACCGCGCCAACAAAAAAGTGCGTCCCAAGCATATAAGCAATGACCACACCTGGAAGAACAGCATGGGAAATCGCATCTCCCATTAATGCCATTCCTCTTAAAATAATAAAGCAACCAATTACTCCACAAATAATTCCTACCAAAATCGCAGCAATTAATCCTTGCTGTAAATAAGAATATTGAAAGACTTGGTCTAGAAAAAAAGAAATATTATTCATTAACTATTCACCACCATTACCTCATCTTTTTGTCCAAAGAATGTCATATTACCTTTATATGTTTCTGATAAAATATCTGGTTTGTATACTTGCTCAACTTGACCGAACTTGATTAACTCTTTATTGATTAAAATCAAATTGTCAAAATATTGCTCAACTTTACTCAAATCGTGGTGGACGACAAACACCGTCTTATCTTCACTACGCAATTTGCGTAACAAATTTATGATGATTTCTTCGGAGGTGACATCTATTCCAACGAATGGTTCATCTAAGAAGAAAATATCAGCTTCCTGAGTTAAAGCTCTAGCGATAAATACTCGTTGCTGTTGACCTCCAGACAGCTCCCCAATTTGCTTTTTTCGAAAATCAAGCATCCCTACCTTTTCTAAAGACTCCTGAACGACAGCCCTGTCTCGATTACTAGCACGTTTATACCAGGGAATGCGGTTATAGCGGCCCATTAAAACAACATCTTCAACAAGGACAGGAAAATCCCAATCTATTTGATTTCGTTGGGGAACATAGGAAATTCTATGACGGACATTCTTTATATTCTGTTACAGCACCTCAACCTTCCCCTTAGATTTTTCTAAGCCGAGAATTGCTTTTACTAAAGCCTGCCCCATTTGGTCCAATTATGCCTACTAAACTAGGTGTCTCCACTGCGAAACTCACATTTTTTATTGCTTGATGATTTTCGTAAAAAACAGATAATTGATTTACCTCAACAATCTTACTCATTGATGTCCTCCTCCATTTTCTATAATTGCATTCGACAAAATATTTTGCCCGCAGGCAACTTTTAATTAGATTTATAGACTTATTACGTGGACACAAATATATTTTCAATATTTATTTTATGGTTATCATATGAAATAGGTGAAAAATAGCACTAGAGAACAAGAGTTGCCCTAAGGAAACCTTTGTTCATTTGTGCAATTATAGCTGTTCATATTTCGTTTGTAAATAAGAAAATTGTCTCTGATGCAATTCCAAAAAGCAATTCACCTCCAGTGAAGCACATAAAAAAAGCCTCTGCACCTGCAAAGACCTTTTTACTTGAATAATGGTAATGAAAGACTAACAGTTGTTCCTACATTATATTTGCTTTTAATTTGAAACGTACCACCATGATTTTCTATAATTTTTTTACAAAGGGGTATTCCTATTCCTGTTCCTTTTTCCTTCGTGGTAAAAAAGGGTTTCCCTAATTGATTTAGCACTTCCTCGGGTATCCCCTTACCATTATCATGAACGTGAATATAATATTCTGTTTCATCAACCTCTGTCTCTATCCAAAAACAACGATTTGTATTCAGTTTACCAAATGCCTCAACCGAATTTCGAAGTAAATTTAACATCACTTGTTTAATCATTGATTCATTTACATGTACGAAAGCTGACGTTTGTTTCACATCAACAGTAAATTCCACATTGTGCAACAAACATTCTGACTTCATAATTTCCATTAATGACTCCATAATTTCACTTGGAGACTGGGGTTTTCTATCGATTTTTTTTCTTGATACAGATAAAAAGTCTTCAATAATTCCATTCATTCTATTTAACTCGGACAATATGGTATCGTAATATTTCTGAAAGTCATTTGTTAACTTTGCTAGTTGTAAAAATCCTTTTATAACTGAAAGTGGATTTCTTAATTCATGAGCCACGCCCGCTGCAATATGAGATACCGCTTCCATTTGATGATGAAACGTTAAAAGATTTTCAAATTGCTTTTGTAAGGAACGGTCTTCCAACATAACGTATGCGGCATTTCCATTTAGTGTAGGAAGTGTACGAATACGAATGAGAGAATCCTCCTCTTCAATTAGACCTTCCTGAACACTATTTGTTTGAAAGGCTACCTCCATACTATTTCTAATGACAGTAAACTGAGAAGAGTGTTGTTCTAATTCACCTAAAGTACTGTTACTGGAAAATACTTCCTCACTTACATCCAATAAGTCAAATACAGAAAGACTCCAATTTACTACATTCATTTGACTGTCTACTTTTAGGAATGGTATCCCTAGCTCTTCAATATAATATGTAAGTTCATCGGTTGTCGACGAATTTTCGTTGGACAATATCGATTGAATATTTTCTTTATTTACCGGTAAAATCGAGTTTACTGACATTGTACTTCTCCCTTTAGGGGCAGCTTGTTCAATTATCTGTCTCTTATCCATAAAGCCCCTCCCATCAATGCTTTTCCTCAAACCGTTTAGTCTGCAATTACCTTTACTCAAAACCCTACATAAACTATCCTTCTAAGTGATATTCGAGGATTGTTGTTCATTTCCTTTTTTTTCGCACAAATTTCTCCGTGATTTCATAGAATGTAGCATCTTGATTTTTAAAAAGGAGTGCTTTCATGAACTCTATCATGCAGCAACTTATTAATCAAAAGGTCAATTCAATTTCACCCCAAGATTTACTTAGTTTGGCATCTCAGCATAAAGTTTCAATCACAATGGATCAAGCTAATGACGTCGTAGCTATTCTCCGTTCAGAAAAAATTGATATAGCAAATCAAGAACAAGTTCACCGCTTACTTAATCGTTTGCAAACAGAAATTGACCCATATGTATCCAAAGTTGTGACTCAACTTCTGGATCAATTTAGTCATTATTTAACGTAATTCATTGATTATCTAAATAGTGCATGTTCAAAAAGGGGTTTCCTTTTTTTGAACATGCACTTGCAATGAGCGACTCCCTTAGTAGCCATTGCTTTTTAACTATATTTTCTAACACACATTAAAAGAAACTAGATTTGGAAATATTCCCAAATCTAGTTTCTTTATAGTGCTAAAATTTTGTCTCGAAGCGTCTCATCAAACTCTCCAGCTTTTAGCATTAAAATCTCATGATAGTATGGAGGTCTTTTATCTTTCTTATCTTCTCCAACAAATGGTGTTTCAAGAATTTTTGGAACATCCTTTAGCTGAGGATGATGGACAATATAGTGAAGGGCTTTAAATCCAATATGACCAAAACCAATATTCTCATGACGGTCTTTGGATGCCCCGCGCTCATTTTTACTATCATTAATATGAAGAACTCTCAGACGCTTAATTCCGATTAACCGATCAAATTTGTCTAATACCGCGTCAAAGTCATCAACAATATTATACCCAGCATCATGCGTGTGACACGTATCAAAGCAAACTGATAACCGCTCATTATGTGTAACCCCATCAATTATCGCGGCAAGTTCTTCGAAAGTACGACCACATTCCGTTCCTTTTCCTGCCATGGTCTCAAGAGCTATCTGTACATCATTTTTTGTTTGAAGTACTTCGTTTAACCCTTCAATAATTTTAGCAATTCCAGCCTCTGTCCCGGCCCCAACATGAGCACCGGGATGGAGAACAATTTGTTTAGAACCCAAGGCTTCCGTACGTTCAATTTCTGAACGAAGGAAGTTCACACCTAGTTCAAATGTTTCTGGTTTTGTCGTATTCCCAATATTAATTATATACGGAGCATGCACGACAATATCCTTCATTTCATGGGCTTTCATATGAGCTAGACCTGCTTCAATATTTAATTCCTCAATCGGCTTTCTTCTCGTGTTTTGGGGAGCCCCCGTGTAAATCATAAAGGTGGATGCCCCGTAAGAAGCGGCTTCTTCACTAGCACCTTCTAACATCTTCTTTCCATTCATTGATACATGTGAACCAATTTTTACAGTCAATGTTTCTCTCTCCCTTACCTGCTACTTCTTATCCCGTGAAGAAATGCGGCGCTGACGTTGTGCTTCCTTCGCTTGTTTGAAGCGAGCTTTTTTCTTGTATGCGGGTTTTACTCTCTTTGGTTTTGCAACAGCTTTTCCTGAAGAGGATGGCGTCCCTTTCTTTTCTGTGCCTTTAGAAGTAGACACCGAGCGACGTTTACCAGGAAGACCAATTGGAGGTTTATCTAACTTGTTCCATTCCCCTTTTTTAAAGTCATAATACGTAAATCGAATGCCTCGTTTTGTTAGTTTCTCAATGGATTGTTGGTCTGCTAAATCATAAATCGTGTAAGCTATCCCGTCCATGCCCGCCCGACCAGTTCGACCAACTCGGTGAATATAGAAATCTAAATCTTTGGGTAAACCAAAATTTATAATATGTGTTACGCCTTTTACATCAAGGCCACGAGCAGCCAAATCTGTAGCGACTAAATACTGTATCTTCACTTCTTGCACAAGCTTCATCACTTGCTTACGCTCTCTCGGCTGTAACCCACCATGAATCCGTTCAACATTTAATCCAGCTTCAAGCATTGAGTTAGTCACCTCATCCGCTTGTTCTTTCGTATTCGTGAAAATGATCGCAAAATAAGGATTTAAGGATTTTGCTAATTCAACAACAAACGAAAGCCTGTCCCGATGACGTAGTGGTACAATACGGTGCTCTATTTTAGTTGCCGTTACATATTTTGGTTCAACATGAACATGTCTTGGGTCATTCATGTATTTTTTCAAAAATGGTTGGAGCTTTTCTGGGATCGTTGCAGAGAATACCATTATTTGCAAATTCTCAGCCATTCGGGCTGCAACTTTATCGACATCAGCAATAAACCCCATATCAAGCATTTGATCTGCTTCATCGATAACCAGCATCTTTGCAGTATAGACCAGTAACGCTTTATCTTCCATTAAGTCACCAATTCGTCCAGCAGTCCCAACAACAATATGAGGCTGAACTTTTAATTTATCTGCTGAACGAGCGCGATCCGTCCCGCCAACTAAAAGCTTGGCTTGAATTAACGCCTCTGAAGGACAATGTTCGAGTAATTTATTTAATTCATTAAATAATTGAGTTGCTAGTTCACGCGTTGGTGCTGTTATAACCGCTTGTACTTCATTTTTTTCTGGTTCAATCCGGTCAAGAATTGGCAACAGAAATGAAAGGGTTTTTCCCGTTCCTGTTTGGGATTGACCGATTACATCCTTCCCATTACGGATTGCTGGGATTAAACGTTCTTGAATTTCTGTTGGCAATGTAAAACCTTGTTTTGCTAATGCTTCAATAAGGAAAGGTTTTAGTTCAAACCGCTTAAAATTATCTGAGTTCATTTTATACTCCTACTTTCGTCCGAATCTATGTCGTGCAATAGTTCATTTTAGCATAAATTGTAACATAAAGGCTAACCCTCATATATTACTTCTCCAATCATTTGATGGAAAGGCACATCTATATCCTTATCCTGAGTTAACAGCACCTTTTTTATGAACTTGGCATATAGGTATCTTAAAGGAAATTTACTAAGAAAAGCTGTGCAGTGTTTTTCTTAGTGCAGTCAGGGTTTTGTTGCTTCAATTCAATCCTTTATGAGAGTTACTTTTATGAAGTATTGGCAACCAAAACACCGCTGTCACCATTTCTAGAAAGGAGAACCTCATATGCAACATTATATGGGCCCGCCTCTTGGCCCGCTTCCGATGCAACCTACGCAATTTCTGCAGCCTTCGATGTTTCAAGGAATGCCTATGAATGCGATGGGAGGGTTTAACCCTGCTTTAGCTCAAGGCAGTTCTGGAATTGCACGAGGCGGTGGTGGTCTACTCGCTCGTTTATTCGGTGGAGCTTTAAATCCTAGTTCAGCAGCTACATTTACTGGTGGTTTAAATCCAGGCGCTAGCACTGGTTTATCTGGTCTGAACTTTGCCTCAATGCTTCAAAACACACAACGAGTGCTTGGGATAACTCAACAGGTGGTACCAATGGTTCAACAATACGGACCCCTTATTAGAAATATGCCTGCAATTTGGAGAATTATGAGAAGTAGTGACCAATCTGAATCAGAAGACACTACTCCCTCTAGCGAAAACGATGAACCAGTCGTACCAGTTGCCATCGCAGATGAGACACAACTAGCAGAAAGGAATGTTGAAAGTCGCCCCTCAAAAAAAGAGACATTTAACGGGATACCCGCTCCGAAAATTTATATTTAAAAATATACGTCTTTTAAGATTTTTTAATTGACAACATTCGACTCTGAATAGTACAATTTTATTTTTGATTAAATTTATGTTATAATAAGGGTATTACTCGATTGGAGGAATGCCCATGTTTAAAGTTGGTGACCACGTAGTCTATCCTTACCACGGTGCTGGAACTATTCAGGATATTGAAGAAAAGGATGTGTTAGGGGAAACACACTCTTATTTCATTCTTCACTTCCCACTTGTGGATGTAAAACTAATGCTCCCAGAAAATCGAATTGATGATTCTGGATTACGTAAGGTTATTGATCAGGCAGACCTGAGTGAACTTATAGAAGCCCTTCAGAATGGTCCTGATATTCCGCCTTCTACAAGTCATTTCTCTCGCGAAACTGAAAACCTTTTGAAAAGTGGTAGCATAATTGATGCAGCCCATTTAATTTGTTCACTTTCTAGAAAACAAGCGGAACGAGCAAATGGACTTCATATTCAAGACCGAAATCATTTACAAAAGGCACGCCAAATGATTGCAAGTGAGCTTGTCTTAATGAATGACATGACGGAAGAGCAAGCTTACGAATTTATAGACACTACCTTGCTTGAATTGAAAGCGAGCGCGAGCACGAATACAAATACAAACTAAGCATTTTCGTTGTAAGTCTTTCTTCTCTCCTTTATAATATAGGACGGAAACCAAGCTCCTGTTTCAGTTGAAACAGGGGCTCTCATTATAGGAGGTCCTTTCATGAATGTGACTAAAATCTCCCCCCGTGGCTATTGTTATGGGGTTGTAGATGCTATGGTACTTGCAAGACAAGCTGCTCAAAATTTAGATTTACCACGTCCTATTTATATTTTAGGAATGATCGTTCATAATCAACATGTAACCAATGCATTTGAAAACGATGGGATTATCTCTCTTGATGGTCCGAATCGTGTTGAAATTTTAAAGAAGGTAGAAAAGGGTACCGTTATTTTTACAGCTCATGGTGTCTCACCTGAAGTTCGAAAACTTGCTAAAGAAAAAGGCTTAACTGTTGTTGATGCCACATGCCCCGATGTAACGAGAACTCATGATTTAATTCGGGATAAGGAAGCAGAAGGCTATAAAATCATTTATGTTGGAAAAAAAGGTCACCCAGAGCCAGAAGGAGCAATTGGGGTAGCACCAGAGGCCGTTCACCTTGTAGAATCCGTTGAAGATGTAGAAAGACTTAAATTATTAGATAATGATAAAATCATTATTACAAACCAAACAACGATGAGTCAATGGGACGTATCAGAAATTATGAAAAAGGCAATGGAACGCTATCCAAGTGCAGAAGTTCATAACGAGATTTGCTTAGCGACTCAAGTTCGACAAGAAGCCGTTGCAGAGCAGGCAAAGGAATGTGACCTCGTCATTGTGGTTGGAGACCCTAAAAGTAATAACTCGAACCGCTTAGCTCAAGTCTCTGAGCAAATTGCCGGAACAAAGGCATATCGAATCGGTGATTTATCCGAATTAGATTTAGAATGGCTACAAGGAGTAGAAACAGTTGGGGTTACTTCAGGTGCTTCAACGCCTACTCCAATTACAAAAGAAGTCATTACATTCCTCGAAAAATATGAAGCAACCGATGAGAGTACGTGGGGCCGTGAACAAATGGTAAAACTTGATAAGATTTTACCAAAAGTAAAAATAAAATAGTGCCACCCCCAAGCCCAAATATCTAAAACCCCCAACTGATTTTCAACTCATCTGTTGGGGGTTTATTTTTCAAATAAAATGAAATGGATCAGTATGAACAGCAGAAGCGATAACCTCCGTATCATATCCCTTCTCTTTCACAAATTTCTGCAAATACAGCTGTACCCCTCTCTTCATGACTTTCTCGACATTATGACCTGGATCGACAATCTTTAATCCATCCATCATTGCATCGTGCGCAACATGATAATATACATCTCCAGTTACAAACACATCTGCTCCCTTGAAAAGAGCATGTGACATATACTTGTTGCCATCCCCACCTAAAACGGCTACTTTATTTATCTTTTCTGAAAGATTTCCTACCACACGGGCACCCTTGACATCAAAAGCAATTTTTACGTGTTCAGCAAAATCAGCTAAGGTCATCTCTTCTGGCAAATGGCCGATTCGCCCAAGCCCGAGAACGCTACCTTTATTATCCAAATGGTAAATATCATATGCAGGCTCCTCATATGGATGAGACTTAAGTATCGCCGCTACCACACGATTTTGTAAGTGAGCAGGAATAATCGTTTCTATTTTCGTCTCTTCTACCACCTCAAGTTTACCTGATGCCCCAATGAACGGCGAAGCATCGGCTTCAGGACGAAACATACCATTACCTTCAGTCGTAAAAGCACAGTCTCGGTAAGCCCCTATATGACCTGCCCCCGCATTTCCAATTGCTTCTTGAACTTGCTGCTTATGCGTATTAGGCACAAATACAACAAGCTTCTTTAGAGACTCGGTTTCTGTTGGTACAAGGACCTTTGTATCAAGTAAACCAAGGGCTTCTGCCATCATGTCATTTACACCGCCCGTGGCGACATCTAAATTCGTATGAGCCGCATAAATCGCCACATTATGCTTAATCGCCTTCTCTACGATGCGCCCATGTGCCGTGCTTACATCAATTTTTTTCATCGGTCTAAATATTAACGGGTGATGGGCAAGAATTAAATCTACTCCCTCGGATATGGCTTCATCGATAACGTCTTCCAAGACATCAAGCGCCACCATGACTTTTTTTACAGGCTTATTTAATGTGCCGATCATCAATCCATTTTTATCCCCCTCTAAAGCAAGTGATTTCGGCGACCATGCTTCAAAATGTTGAATTAAAGTTTGTCCATTTACAGATTTAGCCACGTAATAAAACCTCCTCAACCATATCAATTTTAATTTGAAGTTGTTTTTTCTTTTCTAAACTTGCCTCATTTGGAGTGGCTTCTTGTAACTTCTTAATAATCCGCTCCCAATTCCTTATCTCAGCTAACCACTTTTTTCTAAATGATTGATTTGGGTTATTCATGAGAAAAGGACCTAATAATAGCTTTCTTTCCCTATCCTCTTCATAAAATGAGTTATCACTCCCACGTTCGGCAACTAATACTTCGTAGATTTTTTCATCTTCCTCCAGAATTTCTTCTGATACTAATAGCCACTCATTTGAAAGTAACCATCTCCTAATATGATCAGCCGATACATTTGGTTGCAAAATTAATTTTGATACACCAGATAGTTTAGGTTTACCTTCTTCCAAAATGGATGTAATCAACCCGCCTCCCATACCTGCAATGGTAATGACATCCACTTCACCAGCCTCAATTACTTCGAGTCCATTTCCTTTACGAACTGAAATCTGTTCTGTTAATCCGACTCGTTTTACTTGATTAACAGCTGATTGATAAGGTCCCTCGTTTACTTCCCCCGCAATCGCAGTGATTGAGTTATCCCTTAGGCACAGGAAACAGGGTAAGTACGCATGATCAGACCCGATATCAGCTACCTTCACATTTGCTGGAACATACTGCGCCACTCGAATTAACCGTTCTGATAATTGTCGCTCATTCATTCTCTTCACCTTTTGTGTAGTAAGTTATCTTCATCTTATCGACTCCTTTAATAACATGCAAGCTCACAAAAAACCGCCACGAGTTGTCGGCTTTTTTTAAACCCTTGATCCTCCCTTTGGTCGGCTGGCGCCGCCAACGAGTTGGCGGCTATAGAAAAAGGCGGGGAGTTTTATACCCCCGCCTTTTGGTTATTGAGAATTTGATAATAAAAATTGTGCTATCGCGTCTGCTTCTACTGAATTTAGATTTGTTTGGGGAGGCATAGCGCCTTGTCCATTTTGAATAATCCCAGCGATTTCCTCTTGGCTATATTTCCCTTCAAGTGCAGTTAAATCAGGGCCACCTGATCCAGTTAGGTCCGCACCATGACAGGCAATACAAGATTGTCCAGCAAGCTCTTCACCAGCAGCAACCGGATCCTCAAACTCCGTTACTTCTTCTTCGGCTTCAGGCTCATCTGCGTTCATTTCTGCACGCTGATTTAAACCGACAAATGATAATGAAATCATAAGAAGGATACCGATAATAGCAGTTATAGCAAATGGTACGAGTGGTCTTCCCTTCATGTTGATGTCCTCCTTTACACGTTATGTTATTCATATAGACACGTCAACTATGTAGACGGTTAAACATTCCTTACTTATTTTACTTGAAAAATAGCTAAGTGAAAAGAGCCTAACTCTAGTTTTGCTTTTTTTGTCACTCTTTTATCGAAACCAAAAGAGAGCGAGTATAACAACACCTAATCCTCCAGCTATTGTAAAATACATCATCTTCCATTTCCAACCTATAAAAACCCATGCGCCACAATGTACAAACACGGCGCTTGCAAGCATAAATTGATTTGTATTTGTATAAGTCACAATCGCTTGCACAGTTAATAAAAATAGCAGTAAAGCACCAATAAGAAAATAAAATATACCTAATGTCCTTACAGTCATAATCGTACTTTTTGCTATAAAAAAAATGATTGTCGAAAATAAAAGAACTACCCCTATTTGCATTAGCGTCGAGAAATCAGTAAAATAAATCACAAGAACAGCTATTACTAATGAAAGTTGAACAGCAACAAATCGAAAAAGTAATCCTTTATTTACGAAAGTGGCTGTACCTTCTGGTGAAGACACTTGTTTATCTCCTTCACCTTCTGTATACAACGTTAATAAAAATTCACAATAATGTTCTGGTAAAAGCTTTGACTTCTTCCAATACTTTATTTCTTTAATAAGTGTTTCTTTTCTCTTTGGATCCATCCCTTTTCCTCCCAATATATAGGTGATGGAAAAAATGGTTTACTTCATGATGAAGTAAACCATCGCTACCATTTTATTCTAAGAAATCTTTCAGTCTTTTGCTTCGACTTGGGTGGCGAAGCTTTCGTAGGGCTTTAGCCTCAATTTGACGAATCCGTTCTCTCGTTACACCAAATACTTTACCAACTTCTTCAAGCGTACGAGTACGGCCATCATCAAGACCAAATCTTAGACGCAAGACATTTTCTTCACGGTCTGTTAAAGTATCTAGCACATCTTCAAGCTGCTCCTTTAGTAATTCATAAGCTGCAGCATCAGACGGCGCAAGCGCTTCCTGGTCTTCAATAAAATCTCCTAAGTGAGAATCATCTTCTTCACCAATAGGTGTTTCAAGTGAGACAGGCTCTTGCGCAATTTTTAAAATTTCTCTTACTTTATCAGGAGTTAGTTCCATTTCTTCTGCCACCTCTTCAGGAGTTGGCTCACGACCAAAGTCTTGAAGAAGTTGACGTTGGACTCGGATTAATTTATTGATGGTTTCAACCATGTGAACAGGGATACGTATCGTTCTTGCTTGGTCAGCAATTGCTCTTGTAATCGCCTGACGAATCCACCATGTAGCATAGGTACTAAATTTATACCCTTTTTCATAATCAAACTTTTCAACAGCCTTAATTAAACCCATGTTTCCTTCTTGGATTAAATCAAGAAATAGCATTCCGCGTCCTACATAACGCTTTGCAATTGATACAACTAGACGAAGATTTGCTTCCGCTAAGCGGCGCTTCGCTTCCTCGTCACCTTGCTCAATACGTTTTGCAAGCTCAATTTCTTCTTCGGCGGAAAGTAGGGGAACACGACCAATCTCTTTAAGATACATACGTACCGGGTCGTTAATTTTAATACCTGGTGGAACACTTAAATCATTCAAATCAAATTCTTCCTCTTCTTTAACAGCTTGCTGAAGATTTATTACTTCATCAGCTTCGTTTAATATCTCCACTCCCTGTTCTCCGAGGTATTCAAAAAATTCATCCATTTGGTCAGAATCCTGTTCAAACGCTGCAAGTTTCTCTGTAATCTCTGCATACGTTAAAACACCTCGCTTCTTCCCAACCTCCACTAATTGTTCTTTCACTTGATCGATGGATAACTCACCTTCCGCTAATGGGCGTAATGGTTTTTCTGCCATTCGATCCCCTCCTTCCATTGTTCACAACCGAAACAAAATTTTCTATCGTTGTTCTAACAGTTCTTTTTTCATCTGAATAATTTCCATTTTAAGCTTTGCAGCAAGCAACGGATCCCTCTGCTGCTTCATTTCTAGTTCTCTCTGTTGTATATTTACCCATTTCGGATAATTTTCAATCTGTTTGATATAATCAAGTAACTCTTGTTCTGAGCAATCCTCGTTTATAGAGAGCATAGCGAGCTCTGTCGCAAGCTTTTTTAAGCTTTCTTCCTTAAGTCTCTGTATAAACTGACTTGGACTTGGCTCATTTCCTTCTCCATAAAAGGCAAACAAGTAGGCGACAAGCGCGTGGTGTTCATCGACATTAAAATGACCACCTAAACGTTCGCGTACTTTCTCTGCAATATCGACATCTCGCATCATGTGTGCAAGCAATAACCGCTCTGCATTTTGATAGGCAGGAAGTAGTCTCTTTTGTTCTAACTTACGTCGCGAAGAGGGTGATGATGTTTCAACTTTTGTTTGAGACGTTTTTTGTTGACGCAGCGATCGATAAATCTGGAATTGCTCCTGCTTTAAAGCATCCAATGATAGTGAAAATTCCTCTGCCACTTGTCTTAGGTAGTGGTCTCTTTCAACCGCACGACTTAGTGAAGCTATCTCAGTCAAAACATCTTTAATGTACTGCATCCTATCCGCTTCATCTTGTAAGTTCTTTCCTTTTCGCAAGTAACGCATTTTGAAAGCCATTAATGTTAAGCTTGCCCCTATTACATCCGTTTTAAAGCGTTCGGCTCCAAATTTGCGGATAAAGTCATCAGGATCCAAACCTTCTGGCATCAGTGCAACCTTAACATGACATCCAATTTCCTCAAGAATACTAGCGGAACGGAATGAAGCATCAATCCCTGCTCGGTCAGCATCAAAACAAATGATTACTGTTTCCGCATTCCTTCGCAAAATTTTTGCGTGCTCTGCTGTTAGCGCAGTACCTAAGGTTGCAACCCCATTTGTTACTCCGGCTCCCCATGCAGCGATAACATCAACGTACCCTTCAAATAGAATGGTTTCATTTTCCTTTCTAATCGATGGTCTCGCTAAATGTAGTGCATAGAGTGTCCGGCTTTTATGGAAAATAGCTGTTTCAGGGCTGTTTAAATATTTGGGTGTATCCTCACCAATACTACGTCCACCAAAAGCAATCACATTGCCTTGGCCATCCCAAATCGGAAACATTACTCGATTTCGAAAACGATCATAATACCCTTTATCAGATTCTCGTTGCCCGAGTAAACCGGAATCAAGCATCTTATCTAAGGGAATATTTCTCTTTTGAAAAATCGTTGTTAATGAATCCCAGCGATTTGGCGCAAACCCAATTTGAAAATGTTCAATCTGTTTTTGTGTAAATTCTCGTTGTGCAATATATTCTCGACCAGCTGCACCTTGCTCAGTCAACATTAGCACGTGATGATACAATTTCGTAGCTAAAATATGGCCTTCTTTCATTTTCTCATGAGGTTCATTTCCGTTTGAACGATCTGTGATTTCAAACACAGGTAGCTCAATATTCGCGCGGTCTGCTAACTTTTTCACTGATTCAATAAATGGTAGACCATCTATCTCCATCAGAAATGAGAATGCATTTCCTCCTGCTCCGCACCCAAAGCAATGATAAAGCTGTTTCTCAGGAGAAACAGAAAAAGATGGTGTTTTTTCACCGTGAAAAGGACAAAGACCTACATACTGCCTTCCCTGCTTTTTTAATTGAACAAAATCACTAATAACTTCAACAATATCTGTTGCCTGGCGAACTTGTTCAACTTTTTCATCAGCTATGCGGCTGTTCATAAGCATCACCAATCTTTATATTTCGCGAACAAACTCTTAATTTCGAGTTTTTTTCTTATAGTCCTTCTTTTTTTGCAAGAATTTTTTCGAGACTGCTAATGAATTGACGACGATCTTCTTCGGTGAAGGCTTTAGGTCCTTTGGTTTTTCCACCCATTCGCCTTTGCTTCTGTGAAAGATAACGAACATTCAATAATTGATCGATATTTTCATTTGTGTACATCATTCCACGCGGTGAAAGAATTTCAGCACCTCTTGGCAGGAGTAAGGATGCCAAGGCATGGTCTTGAGTAACACAGAAGTCACCTCGTTGAATATGGTTCATAATGTATAAATCAGCTGCTTCCTTATCTGTATCAACCGTTATTTGCTTCACAGAGGAGGGTAACGTCATCACATGTGCATAAGAAGACACGAAAATCATTTCAACCGAATACGTTTGACAAAGTTGAATAATCTCCTCCTTAACGGGACAAGAGTCTGCATCTACGTACATACTTAGATTTTTTCTATTCATTATATTTGAATTCAACATCCCCTTCTAAATTCCTGCTTTATCACAAAAGAATTTCGATGATATTTGTCGAACGATTAGGTCTTGCCTTTTCGCCATATTATTCACCTTACTATCATTACCAAAAAACACAGAAAAAGTCTTGACTTTTTAAATTTATTTGTTCTTTATCATATTTATACCTATCATTTAATATTTCCTTAGGAACACAATTCTTAATTATACGTGTAAAATCGTCATTTGACTAGTCCTTTGCTTAAGAACCTCACAAAAAATAAACATCTCGTCATGAGATGTTTATTTTTTGTGAAACATACTTGATATTAAATTAGCTGTTTCTTCAACCGCCTTATTAGAAACATCAATAATCGGACACCCAATTCGCTTCATTATTTTATCCGAATACTCAAGTTCTTCTTTTATTCGTTCAATATTAGCGTAATTTGCTTGAGATTTTAAACCGAGTGCTTTTAAACGTTCTGAACGAATATCATTCAACTTCTCAGGACTAATTTTCAGCCCTATGCATTTCTTAGGTGCCACCTTAAATAATTCTTCTGGTGGCTCTACTTCCGGAAGAAGTGGAACGTTGGCAACCTTTAATCTCTTATGAGCCAAGTATTGAGAAAGTGGGGTTTTTGAGGTACGTGATACCCCAATTAAGACAATATCTGCTCGGACAATCCCCCTAGGGTCACGACCATCATCATATTTAACCGCAAATTCAATTGCTTCAACTTTCCTGAAATAATCTTCATCTAGCTTGTAGATTAATCCAGGTTCGTAGCGCGGTTCTTTCCCTGTAATATTTCCGATTTTTGTTAACATCGGACCGATAATGTCAACTGTTTCAACATGTAGCTCTGCCGCCTTCTTAATCAAAAATTCTTTGATTTCCGGAACCACTAATGTAAACGCAATAAGTGCTTTCGCTTGAGACGCAAGAAATACAACTTCACTAATTGTTTCTTTATCTTCTACATAAGGAATACGCCTGACTTCGACACCAGATCCCCTAAACTGACTAGCAGCTGCCTTCACAACCAACTCAGCCGTTTCACCAACGGAATCTGAGACAACGTATACAACAGGACGGTGCGTTATTTCTCCCATAATTTCCTCCTCGGCCAACAGCCTCTCACTCAAATCATTTCATCCTTTGCTAAATCAACGAGCAAGGAAGTAATATTTGTTTTTGTAATTCTTCCAATTACTTCATATCCTGAGCCAAAATCGACTCTACGAACAATGGGTAACCCATCAATTTGCTTTGTGATAAGTTGTCTTGCTATATCAATAATTAAGTCATCTTTCTCGCAAACTGTAATATTTGGCATTCTTGTCATAATAATGCTTACAGGAATCGTTTCAAGCTCTTGTTTTCCTAAGCTAGCACGCAGGAGGTCTTTTCTCGATAAGACTCCAACTAATGTAGTGTGTTTATCAACAACAAAGAGCGTACCTACATCTTCAAGAAACATCGTGCAGATAGCATCATACACGGATGAAGATTCCTGCACGATAACTGGACGAGATTTATAGTGGTCAACGGTAATATTTTTAACTTGATCTGAAAGCATTTGGGTACCAGTCTTACCTGTATAAAAATATCCGACTCGAGGTCTAGCATTTAAATACCCTGACATTGTTAAAATGGCTAAATCAGGTCGAAGCGTGGCTCTTGTTAAATCAAGTCGATCAGCGATTTGTTCACCGGTGATTGGTCCATTACTTTTCACAATTTCAACGATTCGTTCCTGACGCTTAGTGAGTTCGATTGGTTTCACCGCCTTTAAATACAAAATACACTCTATTACTAAAAGAGGTTGTTCAAAAAAAGAATGACTTTATCCTTTTTATCCAAAACTAGTCTACAGATAAAAAGATAGATTATTTTAATACCACTAGACAAGGTTCTTACTGAATAAAAAGGACGTCAAGCCAACCATGATACATATCCACTAAAGAAGTAAAACTAACCTTTTGAGTCCAAACCCTGATAGGTTGCAAACTACCTATAAAGGAACGGGTTTTAAATTCCTCGTGGCGTCTGACATGGAACTTTATTTTGAACATGCTCTAAAGGTTATGATTTCAGCCATTTTATGCAAAGACTATTGCTTGAAAGTTCGCAAAGGATTGAATAACGGATGCTAATGCTTTCATCTGTGCGAGCCGATTTCTTTTAATCGATTCATCATCAGACATAACCATAATATTGTCAAAATAACGGTTAATTGTGGGCACTATGCCTACAAGTGCTTCATAAGCCCTATCTACTCGTTTATCTGCTAATGATTTCTCAACGGATTCTTTTAAAACCTTGTATTGTTCAAATAATTCTTTTTCTTCTTCCTTTTCGAAAAGGACCTCGTTTATCTGATGTATAGATTCTGCTTTTTTTGAAATATTTGTAATTCTGCTTAAAGCCTCTACAACTTGTTTAAACTCTGTGTTTTCTAATTCTTTCATAAGAAAGTCTGCTTTCCTTAGTACAGTAAGGACGTGAGATGTTTTTCCAGTTTGAACGGCATCAATGACATCATAACGAGTCCCGCGTTCTTGAAGTGTATTTTTTATTCGTAACGCAAAAAATTCCTTTAGATCTGTTTCCATCTCTACTCTGTCACGCTTCAATAATTGGCGTTTTTCAATTAGGGTAATGCCTGTTTCAATAAGCTGATCTAAAGATATATCTACACGATGATCAACTAGCATTTGAACAATGCCTGCAGCTTGACGTCTTAGAGCATAAGGATCCTGCGAACCTGTCGGAATTAATCCAATTGAAAAACAAGTTATAATTGTATCCATTTTATCAGAAATACTTACAATTGTCCCTGTTAATGATGATGGACTAGCATCACCAGCAAAGCGAGGCATATAATGCTCTTTAATTGCTGTTGTTACTGCTTCAGGCTCTCCTTTTAATGAAGCATAGACTTCACCCATCCGTCCTTGTAACTCCGGAAATTCATAAACCATTTGAGTAACAAGATCGAATTTACAAATATCTGCAACTCGGTTTATTTCTGTTTTTTGCGCTTCATTAACCATTAAAAGCTGAGATAACTCTATTGACATATCGCGAACACGCCGCACTTTATCTCCAATTGAACCTAATTCTTCGTGATAGACAATATTCTCAAGCTTAGACAGCGCTGCTGTAATATCAAGCTTCTGATCCTCAGCATAGAAGAATGCAGCATCCGATAAACGAGCACGAAGAACTTTTTCATTCCCTTTTGCGACATTCTCAAGATGTTGATCGTTTCCGTTGCGAACTGTGATAAAAAATGGAAGTAGGGTTCCGTCTTTTTGTTGAACAGGAAAATAACGTTGATGCTCTCTCATCGATGTAATAAGTACTTCTTTTGGAATGGTGAGAAACTGTTCATCAAAGCTACCAAAAAGAGCTGTTGGGTATTCCACAAGATTTGTCACTTCTTCTAATAACGATTCTTCAATTGGAACTGTCCACTCGTTTGATTTGGCCAACGCTTCAACTTGTTGACGAATAAGCTGTTTTCGCTCAGAAGGGTTTACAATGACAAATTGCTCAGCAAGCCTACGAACGTAATCCTTTGGCTCATCTAACTGGAATACCGCTCCTAGAAAACGATGACCAAAAGTTTTCTTACTCGTGCTTACATCTGTTATGGAAAAAGGAATAAGTTCTTGGCCGTATAGAGCTATTAGCCATTGAATTGGACGTGCAAAGCGTAAATCAAATTGATTCCATCTCATGTTTTTAGGAAAGTGGAGTGACGTAATCAACCCTTCTACTTGCGGAAGAAGCTTTCTTGTTTCTTGCCCTGGTGTGAACGTATTAGCATAAACATACTCAACGCCTTTTAATTCTTTAAAGAATAAATCGTCTGTACTCACACCTTGCCCTCTCGCAAAGCCCTGAGCTGCCTTCGTCCAATTTCCTTGGCCATCCTGGGCGATTTTCCTAGCAGGACCTTTCGCTTCTTCTGCAACATCAGGTTGTTTTTCAAGAAGACCCTCAACTAGCACGGCTAATCGTCTCGGTGTTGAATAGGCTTGGATGCCATCAAAGTCCAACCGTTGTTCCTGTAACCAAGCTGTAACCTTATCTTTTAACTGATTCATTGAATCCGTAACAAACCTTGCTGGTAATTCTTCTACTCCAATTTCAATTAAAAAATCACGCTTACTCATTGGTTGATTCCTCCTTCTTTAACATTGGAAAACCAAGTCTTTCTCGTTCTTCAAAATATAATCTTGCAGCTAAACGAGCTAGATTACGAACACGTCCAATGTACCCTGTTCGTTCCGTAACGGATATAGCGCCTCTGGCATCAAGTAAATTAAATGTGTGCGAGCATTTTAAAATATAGTCATAAGCTGGAAAAACAAGCTGTTCATCAAGAGCACGTTTTGCCTCTTGCTCATAGGTATTAAATAGGGAGAATAACATTTGACTATCCGACACTTCAAACGTATATTTTGAATGCTCATACTCAGGCTGCTTAAATATATCCCCATACGTAAAGCCATCAACCCATTCAAGGTCAAAAACGTTTTCTTTATCCTGGATATATGAAGCTAAACGCTCAAGTCCGTATGTAATTTCTGCGGAAACTGGGTTCGCCTCAAGACCACCAACTAATTGGAAATACGTAAATTGGGTAATTTCCATGCCATCTAACCAAACTTCCCAACCAAGCCCTGCGCAACCAAGTGTCGGATTCTCCCAATTATCTTCCACAAAACGGATATCATGCTCTAAAGGATTAATACCAAGTGCTTTTAAACTGTCTAGATATAACTCTTGAATATTTGTGGGAGAAGGTTTCATAATTACTTGAAACTGATGATGTTGGTACAAGCGGTTAGGGTTTTCACCATACCTTCCATCAGCAGGACGTCTCGAAGGCTCTACGTAGGCCACATTCCATGGCTCTGGGCCAATTGTGCGTAGTAACGTAAATGGGCTCATTGTTCCTGCACCTTTTTCTGTATCATAAGCTTGCATAATCATACAATTTTGATTTGCCCAAAATTCTTGTAAAGTTAAAATCATTTGTTGAACATTCATTTTTCTTCCTCCTTTAGCTTTCCTGCAAAGAGAGATAAATACCAAAAAGAAGGCTCAGTCTCTATGCATAAACAATCGCATAGGGACGAGAGCCTTCTCCCGCGGTTCCACCCTATTTATTCAAAGTAGCAAATATCTCTCTACTAGAATCACTTTCCATTCCAAGTGCTCAAAAGCGCCCTTCCATACTTTCTAAATCCCTAGCTTTCACCATCCTAGGGTCGCTTTTTTTAGAAATTAGTATGTACTCTTCTTTCTCACTGCACATATCATATTACTTGCATCATACTAAAAAAAGAATTGACGTGTCAACTTGAATCAGGTTTTGGAAGGTCCATTTTTTCTAGTTGTTCTAAAAATCTTCTCGATTTCAATGTTACACCCGAATATTCATCGTAGTAGTCATTGATAATAGCACGTAATGTTGCTCTTGTCTCCTCTTTCAAAGAAATTTGTCCAAGTCTATTTAGGTCAATATAGAAGAACAATCGCAATAATCGAGCCGTCTGAGGAGATATCCTCCTGGCATTATCATCGATATGGACACAACGCTTACATAAAAAACCCGCATGGCGAATGGAAAAAGCAACAGGAAGATCGGTTAAATGACAATGAACACATTCATCCAGTTGTGGCTGAATTCCGGCTACAGAGAGCATTTTCATTTCATAAATTCTTAATAATATTTCTGGTTCGACCCCTTCATTTAAAAGGTGTAACGTTTGCGACAATAAATTGAAAATGGCGGAACTTGGCTTCCGATCATCCGTTAATTTATCCGTAAGCTCTACAACATATGTTGCATAAGAGGCTCGGAATAAATCATTCCGAACCTCGCGAAAAGAATCAATGATTTCCCCTTGACTTAACGTACCAAGCCCTTGGCTTTTTTGTAGGAGAAACATTCCGTGAATAAACAGCTGTGAGACCGCTGTCAAACGGCTTTTTGGTTTTTTGGATCCTCTTGACATAACACCTATTTTCCCAAGTTCCTTTGAATAAATAGTGACAATTTTATTGGATTCTCCATAATCTGTTGTACGAATAACGATTCCTTCTACCTTCTGTAACATGCTTCGTTCACCACCTAGGAGGTGCATATATCAGTGTGTATGAGCGTCTTGTTCGCCACCCATTTCAACGTCTTCTTGTCCGAACTGCTCATCTGAATCTCGCTCTAGCTCCTTGATTAATAAGTACGTATCAACGTTTCCTGTTTTCGAAAATACTTTCCAAGTTAAATCGAGCATTTCAGAATCCACCTCTCTATCAAGATTCAACGTTCTCTACTTATATGATGACCTTATTTGCTCATTTCATGTTAAGGAAATATTGTTAATTAACCATTCTTGACAAGTTAGGGCTTGGATTTTTTTTCAACCTTCACCTTACCATTATCATAACGGTTTCAAAATTAAAAAACAATGGCTGGACACCCAGCCATTGTTAATTCTCTGTAAAAAAATGATAACAATTCTGTTACTAATTCATTACTTAATATTCGTCTTCCCTAAATCCATAATCTCTTAAATGGGTTGGCTTATTTCGCCAATCCTTTTGCACTTTCACCCAAAGCTCTAAGAAAACCTTTGAACCAAGTAATGTTTCAATATCAATTCGAGCAAGTTTTCCTACTTCCTTTAGCATACTCCCTTGTTTACCGATAATAATCCCTTTTTGTGAGGAGCGCTCGACGATAATCGTTGCACCAATATAAACAGTTTCACTTCGCTCGCGCTGCTTCATTTGTTCAATGACAACCGCAACGGAATGTGGTATTTCCTCTCGAGTAAGATGCAAAACCTTTTCACGGATAAGCTCTGTAACGACAAAGCGTTCCGGATGGTCTGTCACCTGATCGCTTGGATAGTATTGCGGCCCTTCTTCCAAATATTGAAGGATTTGTTCTAACAACGTTGGTACATTATTGCCATTCAATGCTGAAATGGGAATAACTTCTTTAAAATCATACTTTGTTCGATATGTTTCAATAATCCCTAGTAAGTCATCGGGATGAACTTTATCAATTTTGTTTATGACAAGGAATACTGGTGTTGAGGTTTCTTTTAATCGCTCAATGATAAACTCTTCTCCTGGACCAAACCCTTCTCCTGCCTCGATAACATAAAGAACAAGATCTACCCCGCGCAATGTATTTTGCGCAACCTTCATCATAAAGTCGCCAAGCTTATGCTTGGGCTTGTGTATTCCAGGCGTATCAATAAAGATGATTTGTGATTCGTTGGTCGTATAGACACCTTGAATTTTATTTCTAGTCGTTTGAGGCTTGTCCGACATAATCGCTATTTTTTGTCCAACCACGTGATTTAATAATGTTGATTTCCCCACATTCGGTCTGCCAATAATTGAAACAAAACCTGACTTAAACGTTTGATTATTTTCGTTATTCATTCATATCCTCCGCTGTAAAGGCTCCTGGCAAAAGTTCCGCTACCGTTACTTTTGACACATCGCCTTTTAAATTTGTTAACAATACAATTGTTGATGGCTTGCATAATTCGACCAGCACTTGCCGACATGCTCCGCATGGTGGAACGGGCCTTTCTGTATCTGCAACAACAGCAAGCATCGAAACATTTCGATTACCTTCTGAGTAGGCTTTAAATAAAGCTGTACGTTCTGCGCAATTGGTTAAGCCATAAGACGCATTCTCAATATTGGCACCTTTATAGACCGTTCCATCGCTCATTAATAACGCTGCTCCAACCTTAAACTTGGAATAAGGGGCATAAGCTTGATCTCTTGCTGATTTCGCCGCATCAATTAATAATTGATCATTCATGTTTATCTTCATCCTTCCCCATTGGTCTAACATGGACAATCATATTCGATTCATCTACAATCGCTTCAGCATATTCTCCTTCACTACTCGGGTCTGGCGGAACGACAACTCCACCTGAAATAATGAATTTTAATCCTTGTTCTACAGACATATTCAAGAAAATCACTTCTTCTTTAGGAACAAGAACCAACCAACCAGATGTTGGGTTTGGCGTAGTTGGTAGGAATACATTAATACATGCACGAGAGGTTACTCGCTGCACTTCTCCTTTGGAATCTCCAGTTTGAAAGCCTATCGTGTATAAACCTTTTCTCGGGTATTCAACTAAAACGACGTTTTTAAACGATGAACGCTCTTGTGCAAAGGCATGAATGACTTGTTCAACCGACGTGTAAATGGAATTAGCAATTGGAATTCTTCGAAAGGTACGATCAATCGCATTAAAGATATGTAATCCCTTCCCTTGTAGCCGCATCGCCCCTACCCATGTTACTAACAGGATTGTTAACACGAAACCAATACCAAGAAGACGCTCCGAAAATGGTGTATACACGCCTAAAAAAAACATGCGACCATTATCAAAAGTAATCACATTTAATACTTTTAAAAAACTTGTAATAAAGGAACCGAGGAAAGAATCAATCAAGCCAAATAATAATTGGATAACATAAATTGTTGCTATTGCGGGTAATAAAAATATAATTCCTGCAATAATATTTTTCTGAATCCTTTTCCACATGACTAAGAGGTACTCCTCTCATATAATCTCCACTCTGTTTAGCTTAGCTGCTTCAAAATAGACGGAAGAAATATCAGTATTCCGATTATAACAGCAAACATGCAATAAACAAAAACAGCGGCTGCTGCAATATCCTTTGCCCTTTTAGCTAATGGATGAAACTCATTCGTGACAAGATCCACGGTTCGTTCTATTGCTGTATTCATAATTTCTAATGAAAACATGCCCGCAATCACTAATAACAATATCAACCAATGGAGCAAGGGAAGTCTTAAAATTGCAGCAAGTATGAGAACAACGGTAGCTGTTACGATATGAACTTGCATATTTTGTTCATATTTAAATACATAACGCAGACCAGTATACGCATAGCCAAATGAACGTAATAACCGTTTAAACCCTCTTCGATTTCTATCGTGTAAGCCCATATTCTGCTAAGATCTCCTCTTGCCTCGAGAACATCTCCTTTTCTTCTTCTTCTGTTTCATGGTCATATCCAAGCAAATGCAAAAAACCGTGAATGGTTAAAAACGCTAGTTCTCGCTCAAAAGAATGTCCATATTCCGTTGCTTGCTCTTGGATCCGAGGAACAGAAATAATAATGTCACCAAGGACATTAGGCATATCTTCTGAGACTATGTCTAGCTCTTCTTCGTCTTGTTCATTTAAAGCAAACGAAATCACATCTGTTGGCTGATCCTTATCCCGATATTGCCGATTAATTTCTTGGATTCGTTTGTTATCAACAAATGAAATGGAAAGCTCTACTTCTCCTGCTAACCCTTCCATTTCAGTTCCCTTTTTTACAATATCCATAACAATCTGTTGTTGGTCATCCGTTAAACTCTCTGTTTTATCTTGTAAATCGACTGTTAAGTTCATGACTTTTCTTCCTTTCCTTTAACTTCCTCTGGGTACTCAATTCTTTGATGGAAAGTCCCTTTTAATGTTTCACAAATCGAAACTGCGATTTGATCAAGCTCACGAAGCGTTAAATCTGATTCATCAAACTGCCCATCTTCTAATTTATCAGCAATAATTTTTCGAACTAGGTTCTCAATTTTATCTGGTGTGGGTTTTTGCATAGAACGAACCGCAGCCTCAACACTGTCAGCAATCCCAACAATAGCAGCTACTTTTGACTTAGCTTTAGGACCTGGATATCGGAATTGCGATTCTGGGACAGTTTTATCTGAATCCTGACTCGCCTTATGGTAAAAAAACTTTAATAACGTCGTTCCGTGATGTTGCTCAGCAATATCAATAATTTCTCTCGGCATTTTGTATTCCCTTAAAAGATCTGCTCCATCATAAGGATGAGCAATGATTATCGTTTTACTCAATTGTGGTGAAATCCTATCATGCGGATTATCCATTTTCATCTGGTTTTCGATAAAAAAATGAGGTCTTCTAGTTTTACCTAAATCATGATAGTAGGCACCGACTCTTGCCAATAAACCATTTTCACCAATTGTTTCACATGCCGCTTCAGATAAATTCCCGACCACAACACTATGATGGTATGTTCCAGGTGCCTCGGTTAGAATTTTTCTAAGTAAAGGATGATTTGGATTTGATAACTCAATGAGTTTTGTTGTTGATAAAATGCCAAATCCAGCCTCTAAAAACGGTAATAATCCTATTGTCACCACAACAGCAATAAATCCTGAAAGAATGGCAAATCCTACGTGCATTCCAATTTCAATCCAAGAGCTTTGGACTGATTTAATTAATAGTAATGCTAAAACGCTCAGGCTGTTAATTGCACAAACGAAAAGACCTGCTCGTAATATGCGTGAAATACGATTAGAACGACTTAAGAAAAACGCTCCGGCAACTGAACTAAATAATATATATACTCCATATGAAAAGTTAAAGAAGCCAATTGTATCATTACTATAGAAGATGCTTCCAATAACCGCCAAAATAATACTCGTAAAAATAGCCAATCTTGTATGAATTAACAAGGCTAGTAGCATCGCCCCCATTGAGACTGGAACAACAAACCCTACTCCTAACAAGTCAAGCCCTTCTAAAAGACTTGATATTTTCATAATGACGACCGTCACAATAAAAATCAACGTAAACATTAAGAGATGGCTGTTATTTTTTTGGACAGACGTTTTTGATTCGTTTACAAAATATGCGAGCATACATGTAATTAATAGCACAAGCATGGCCAACCCAATATAGGGAAAGATATTAAAAGAATCGTCTAATAATCCTACTAATCGTAACTGCTCATAAATATCATGATTAACCATATCACCAGCTTTTGCAATTAACTGGCCTTCACGAATCATAATCGGATCCACTGTCTCTGAAGCTTCTTGCCTTAAGCGTTCTGTTGAATTTGCATCATAGATATAATTCGGAATAATCGCAAATTGAGCGATTTCGACCATTGCATCTGATAGTCGGTTACTTACTGTTGAAATGGCAAACTGCTCTTCGACTCTATCCTTCACATCGTTTAGGTTACGAATGGTAATCGTTTGGTTCATCACTTCATGTACTGCATTTGTCGTTGCTTCTTTCGCAATCTTTAATTGCCCTTCCGAAGCCTCAAGCAGTGTTACAATTGTTTCTTCCGATAAGTCATTGCTTGTCCCAGATGATAAGACCTCTTTAATATAAGCGAGCTCTTCTTCTAATTTGACTTCCCCATTCTCAGCATCGCCTTCATCTGTATTTCCTAACTTCATTTGGCCAACACTTTTTATAAGCTCAAAAATATCATTGACCTTCTCTACCTGCGTTTGGGCATATTCTTGCTTTTGTTCGTACACTGGTCCTATCGCATTTACAGCTTCACTTCGTTTTTCCTCTGTCGCTACTTTATTTTCAATCGTTATTGGGGAACGAATATCTTGTTCAGCAATCTGCGATAAGCGTATATCTACAGTTTCAGGAAGAACGTTATCTAGCATTAGTAAATAAATAAATATTCCAAGACAGAAAAATAAAATTCCTCTTATATACTGATGGTCACTCACTAGCTTCCACCACTGCATTTGGTCTATTGGTGAACGTTTTCTCACTCTCTTCACCTCTTCTTTTTCTCGCTATCACATTAGTAGATTTAACAGACAAGACCCTCTTCTTGGGAGGGTCTTGTCTGTTACTCCTTCTCTAAAGGAGCGTCCACATATCCTATTCTTCTTTATCAGAAGACTCATAAGCATTCAAAATTTGCTGAACCAACGTATGGCGAACCACATCGGATTGTTGTAAATAAATAAATCCAATATCTCCTACATGTTTCAAAATTTCAATTGCTACTTTTAACCCTGATTTTTTCCCTCTAGGTAAATCAATTTGTGTTAAATCACCATTAATAACCATCTTAGAACCAAACCCAAGTCGTGTTATAAACATTTTCATTTGTTCTTGCGTGGTATTTTGTGCCTCATCAAGGATAACAAATGCATCGTCTAGCGTACGACCACGCATATAAGCGAGGGGAGCTACTTCTATCGTTCCACGCTCCATTAATCGAGTTGTTTGCTCTGTTCCAAGTACATCGTGCAACGCATCATACAGAGGACGTAAATACGGATCGACTTTTTCTTTTAAGTCACCAGGCAAAAAACCTAAGCTTTCTCCCGCCTCTACAGCTGGTCGTGTAAGAACAATCCGCTTGACATACCCATCTTTAAGAGCAGTAACGGCCATCACAACAGCTAAATAGGTTTTTCCGGTACCAGCTGGCCCTATCCCAAACACCATATCACGATTACGAATAGCAGTGACATAATGTCTCTGGCCTAATGTTTTTGCAATAATCGGTTTTCCTTTTACATTACTTGCTACCTTTTGGTCGTATAATTCATATAACTCATCCAATTGATCTCTCTCAGCAAGTCCAATTGCATACACTACATCTCTCTCTGATAAAGAAATACCTTTACGAATTAATTGAACCAAGGCACGAAAAACCTTCTCAGCTTGTTCAATTTTAACTGGTTCACCAGTAACAGAAATGCCTTCTCCACGTGTGACAATTGAAACATTCAAGAGTTCCTCGATACGTTTAAGGTGGCGATCATGAGGACCAATAAGAGCCTGTGTTTCATTAGCATCTCTAACCTCTAGCTTAATTATCTTCATTTCAGACAATAGACTCAATCTCCTTGAATAATCGGCTGTTCCGATGTAATATCTTCTATTACTTGGTAATGAATCTTTAATTTCACTTTACCATTCTCCACAGCTTCATGCAAAACTTTTTCGCCAATCACCTCGGCATTTACTGGTAATTGTTGGTTTAACTCATAAAGTGCCATCTCCTGAGCAGCCTGAATGGCTTCTTCATCAGAATAATTTCGTTTATATTTAGAGGTTTCTTGAATCTTTATACGTTTATAATGTACAGGAATCGACCATTTTAATAGTTGAAACGGCTTTTTTTGTTCAAAGGTTTCATATTCCTGATAAGAATGCTCTCCAAATCCCCAAATCGGTAGGTCAAAATCAGCAAAAGATAAGTAATGCTTCGTTTTCTTCTCGCCAGTTAACGTTGTAAAGATACTTTCTAACGGTATCGTTACATTTGACTTGTACCAAATTTCTCCATACACCGTGGCTTCAGCTGGCACAATTCTTATTTTTCCTTCCTTTCCGATAAATCCCGAAACAAGCAAATCACCCTTTTCAACAAAGTCATTCGGCTTTACCTGAGCTTGACCATGCTCTACAAAAATATCATGAATAATTGCCTTCTTCTTTGCGACAAGATGTCTTGGACTTAAACTCTCTGCTTTTTCGGGTAATTTCTGCTCGACAACCTCAAATTCAAAGGTCGTCCCTTTTTGACGGACACCAACCCAGGTTGCACCGGCAACCCGCTCTGTCACATCTCGTTGAATATGTTCTACACTCGGTAAGTTAAATTGAAAGGTGCCTCGTTTAATCCCCATCTCAAACACAATCTGTCTAAGTTCATGTTCTACTTGAGGAGAGGCTCCTTTTATCTCTATATTCCATACCATGTTTGATAAAATAAACATAATAATAAGGAATGACGTTAAACCCGTTACAAATCCTAAGCGATTGACCATTTTTCTTAAAAAAAATGGCACCCCTCGCCGCTCGGTAAAGCTAACTTTACAATGAGATACTCTTAACAAAGGTCTGATTTTTGGAATATCGTCTAGTTCCATATAACAAACGATACGTTCCTCTCCTACACGTTTTATCCCCCAAATAAGAATGTGATGTTCAATACATCGATTCAGAAAGCGTTCTGGATACGCTCCCTCAATTCGAACTCTAACGTATCCTCGAATCCCTTTTATCCATTTATTTTTCATATCCTACCCCCTTCGTCCATACATCTATGTATTTACTCATGGATAAATTGCACATGGTCAATTCGCCCTTCTAACAAAAGTTCTTCAGGTAATATCGTCTTAATTACAAAATGGTCGCCTTTAATAAGCAGCTGTCCCTGCTTTAATAGTAAACGCAATTCTTGATTCGAAAAACGCAATACCCCATGATGATTTTCTATATAGATATGAAGTTGACCGATCATTGTAATACGAGGTAAATCCATCATCACATCAGCAGGTAGTTGCAACTGCTTTGTCATCCATGATTGCATTTGTTGTTTTATTCTTTTCATGCGGCGACCCCCTCTATGTTCATTTTTATGTAGAAAGTGCTTTGCATATCACCAAAAATATTAGGAAAGAGTAATCAAAAATGAAGAGAACAAAAAAAGAAGCCAGCGCTAAGGCTAACTTCTTTTTGACTACTTCTATCGACTTCGGCTCCGTTGAGTAAACGCTTGGTGAGGGTGACGACCACGAGGTTTACCGAGTACCTCAGACCAGACCACAGCTTTCATGGCCTCTTTATTAGATAGTTTATTTAGATTTAAATCTAAACCTCTATTTTTGGTAACTGGTTGCTTTCCAATCTCATAAGAGGACGATCGCGCTCTCGACATTTCTCGTCGTTGAATTAGATCCTCACGACGAGTTTGCAAGTCATCATTTTGAACCTTAGCTATTTCAACTTCATGTGAAACTGGTTCAAAACTAACGGGTTCTTCTTCATATTGCTGTTGTTGCGGCCGATCGTCTTGCTCATTAGCCTCTTGATTAAAAATTTCTTTCCAATCAATTTTTCCAGGCTTTTCTGATTGTGGACCCTGTTCCTGACGCTCCTGCTGCGCATTTCCTTGTGCAACTCTCTTGAAAAAACTCAAAAGACCACCAATAATCAACACAACAAAAAACAAGTTAGATAAGATTAATTCAAAAAGATTTTGCAACCTATTCTCCTCCTTCCTTTTCTAGGAGAGATGCAGAACTATTAGCCACGTTTAGGATCTGAGTCATCATCTGTAGCCTTACTAATCGACCCACGCATATCAGTATCTGCCATTACGTTTTGATAATTCATATAATCCATCACACCCATGTTTCCTTTGCGTAATGCTTCTGAAAGCGCCATAGGAACTTCAGCTTCTGCCTCAACCACCTTTGCACGCATTTCTTCAACTCTAGCTTTCATTTCTTGTTCATTCGCTACAGCCATTGCACGACGCTCTTCAGCTTTCGCTTGTGCAATTTTCTTATCTGCTTCTGCTTGGTCTGTTTGAAGCTCAGCACCAATATTTTTACCGATGTCAATATCTGCAATATCAATTGATAGAATTTCAAAGGCAGTACCTGCATCCAAACCTTTTGATAAAACAGTTTGTGAAATCATATCAGGATTTTCTAGTACTTTTTTATGATTGGTTGCAGAACCAATTGTGGATACAATCCCTTCACCAACACGAGCGATAACTGTATCCTCTCCAGCACCCCCAACTAGGCGGTCAATGTTGGCACGAACAGTAATACGTGCCTTGGCTTTAACTTCAATACCGTCCATCGCTACCCCAGCAATAAATGGAGTTTCGATCACTTTAGGATTTACACTCATTTGTACAGCTTCTAATACATCACGACCTGCTAAGTCAATGGCTGCAGCTCGCTCAAAGCTAAGATCAATGTTAGCACGTTGCGCAGCAATTAAAGCATTGACGACACGGTCAACGTTACCACCTGCTAAATAGTGACCTTCTAATTTTGATGTACTTAAATCAATTCCTGCTTTGACCGCTTTAATTAATGGGTTTACGACACGGGCCGGAATTACCCGTCGTAATCTCATCCCTACTAATTCAAATATCCCAATTTTCACTCCAGCAGCTAAAGCTGAAATCCAAAGCATGACCGGTACAAACGTAAAAAGTATAGCTAAAAAAATGATAATTAGCCCAAGACCAATTAATAAACCAAGACTTCCTGCATCTATTGGCATTTAAAATTCCTCCTTTTAGTTGTCTTCTGTAACTTCACGAACGACGATCCTCGAACCAGACGTATAAATAACTTGAATCCGTTTTCCCCGTTCAATATATCCTCCTTCGGTGACTACGTCAAGTCGCTCATCACCAAAAACGGCCGAACCAGAAGGTCGAAGCGGCGTCAAAGTCTCACCTTCTTGACCCATAAGCTCTTTTTTTGTTTCATTTGAGATATAGCCTTTTTCAGTACTTGTTGAAGCGGTGAGAATAATTTTTTTCCAAGGACCACGATTACCAAAATAGCGGAAGATGAAAATCATTGCAATCGCTGTAACAATAACGGAAATTAAAATATATACTAACATCGATGTTGTTGAAAATGAAGCGAGCAGCATCCCACCGATAATGGCTGCTATACCTAAGAGTCCGAATATCCCAAAGCCTGGGACGAAGACTTCAAAGATAATTAGAACGAAGCCAGCCACAAATAAAATTAATGATTCCCATCCTGCAAATCCGGCAAACAAATGACCGAAGAAAAATAATAATAACGCGGAAAGTCCCATGATACCCGGTAGGCCAAACCCCGGTGAATATAATTCAAGAACCAGCCCTAAACTCCCGATTGATAACAATATTGGGATCACGACAGGATGTGTGACAAATCTAGCAACCTGTTCAGAGAAACTAACTTCCATTTCTCGTTCAACCGCGTTCTCTAGTCCAAGAAATTGGAGTAGTTCAAGGCGGTTAGCAGCAATAGCTTCCGCATAACCAACTTGATAAGCTTCTGTAGCAGTTAACGTTAGAAATTCTTCACTTGTTAAATCTAATTCAGGTATCTCAATACTACGATCAGCCATTGCAAGTGCATACATCGGGTCACGGTCATTTATTTCAGCCGCAGCTTTCATTCGGCTCAGCCAAAACGACTGTGTTTTTTCTTCTGCTGCATTGCCAGCCCCATCAATTACTCCTGCCGCTCCCATGCTTGCATTTGGAACCATAACAATTTGGTCAGCGTTCAGAGAAATATAGGCTCCAGCAGAAATTGCCTCTGAATTTACAAAAGCTGTTATTGGTACATCAACATCTGCGATTAGCCTTGCAATTTCACCCGCTGCATCTACAGCCCCACCTGGTGTATGTATTTCCAACACGATATGATCGGCCCCTTCAGCTATTGCCACTTCAAAGGACCTTTTCATAAATGCTGCAAGTCCACGCTCAACCGTCTGTTCAACTGGAATGTAATAGACAAGGGGACTATCACTGGCTTCATTACTATGCACAAACATCTGAATAGGGATAAGAACAAAAGCAAGACATATTAAACTAAGCGACAAAGATAATTTTAAAGACCGGCTCATTTCTCGACCTCCTTTCTTTTAGTTTATTCATTTACGCACAAACAACACATTAGGTTTCATTTTTTTAAGCCTATCAAAAAAACTTTATCATATATCGCGAATAAATAGCTAGAATTATCATTTTTCTCGAGAATTTAACAACAATATAAAAAACGCCTTATTCCTAAACGGATTAGAAATAAGGCGTTTGTGTCATTATGATAAGTGTTGTTGTACGAGCCGATTCACAAGACCACCATCAGCTTTTCCTTTAACCTTAGGCATGATTGCTCCCATGACCTTGCCCATGTCTGCTTTGGTGGAGGCACCTACTTCCGCAATTGTTTCTTTTACAATTTCAGTTACCTCTTCGTCAGAAAGCTGTTCTGGCATATAGTCTTCAAGCACTACGAGTTCATCGCGGAGCTTGGAAGCTAAATCTTCACGGTTTGCTTGTTCAAACTCATGGAGGGAATCCTTGCGTTGTTTCAGTTCGCGATTTAACACCGTAAGGCTTTCATCGTCTGTTAACTCACGTCCGAGCTTAATCTGCTCGTTTTGCAACGACGACTTTACCATACGGATGACAGAGAGTTTTTGCTTATCTTTGTTCCTCATCGCATTCTTCATATCTTGGTTCAACCGTTCAAGAAGATTCAATGAATCCACCCTCTCACTTCTTTAGAACTTACGCTTTCTTGCTGCTTCAGATTTCTTCTTACGCTTAACACTAGGCTTTTCATAGTGCTTACGCTTTTTAACCTCAGCCAACGTTCCTTCTTTAGAGAGTGATCTCTTGAAGCGACGAAGTGCAGCATCAATCGATTCGTTTTTGCGAACACGAGTTTCTGCCATTATATTTCCCTCCCTCCGAAACAACCAACTCAAGACGTAGCATTAACTATTTATGTGCACGTCTTTTTAAATTATAATATATTGATTATAAATGGTCAACTTAAAATCGGCAAGTTTTCCGCCTAAAGTCCTTTAGAAGTCCGTTTTAAAAGATGGTTTAACCATTTTTGAACAGACTCTTAGCAAAGATCGTAATCTCTATCTCTCTTTTAGAACACCCTTTTTATTCTGCACCCATAATATGTATAAAACAATTCTTCTCACTCTCTGTACATTAGTTTTCGTAAAACGAGTTTCTAAAAAATAGAGTTTTAAAAAGGCTACAGTGTCCACTCTTATTACAGTCAGGGTTGCTGTTGAACAGGCCTCTTAAAAATTATTGTCATGCAACAAAACTCTTGTCCATAGATTGGGTAAAGAGGTGGAGTGAATGTTTAAAGAATTGTTTTCATTATTTGTTGTCTTTATTGCATTATTTTTGTTCGGCATGATTGTTATGAGAATAGGACTTATCCAGCTTGGACAAAAAAAACTAAAAGATAATCTCTACAAATTAACGAGTTCACCTTGGCGTGGTCTCCTAGTCGGAGCAGTGGCAACTGCGCTTTTACAAAGCAGCTCCGCAATTATGGTGATAACAGTTGGTCTAGTAGCTGCTGGATTTCTAAGCTTCAGGCAATCGATTGGTATTGTCCTTGGTTCAAACGTTGGAACAACAGTAACAACAGAAATTATATCCTTTGATTTGTCTTCCTTGATCATCCCAATGCTTGTGATTGGACTTGTTATGCTGCTAATGCCAACGATTATTGCTTATGGAATTGGTTGTTTAGCATTTGGACTTTCTTGCATCTTCATTGCAATGGATGGTCTTGAACAACTTGCCTATCCTCTCGCATCGTTACCAATCATACATTCTTTCTTTGAACTAACTAATGAATACAATCTTATTGGCTTAGGGATTGGGACCTTACTAACGGCCATTATTCAGTCTAGTACCGCAACAACAGCCATTACAATGGGGTTTATGAACGATCATATCTTAGAACTTCATTCGGGCATTGCCATAATGCTTGGTGCAAACATCGGTACATGTATAACTGCGTACCTTGCTAGCATTGGATCCGGTTCGGCGGCCAGGCTCGTAGCCTATTCTCATATTTGGTTAAATCTTATTGGGGTACTACTCTTTTTCCCACTTATTCAAGGACTCAGCTCGCTCTCGATCTCATTAACATCTATCCCCATGATGCAATTGGCGCACGCAAGCTTAATATTTAATATAAGCTGTTCTTTAATCATGTTACCGTTTGTTCACTATTTTGCCCTCTTTATTGAACGACTTTACGAAACCAATTCTAGTTGAATTGAATCAACTCAGCTTGGTTTCATTTCCATGATTGGTTGCGTTTTTAACCTTTGGACTTTTTAATCCTATTGACATAAAACTATGAATGAGCATTCCCATAATAATTAAGCCAAGTCCAATTAATGACCATGAAGAGGGGAGGCGGGCAGATAATAATAATATTTCTCCAATTAACGCAAACATCACTGCCCCCGACTGTGTAGCTTCCACTGCAGCAAGCTTTTGTGGGGATTCTCTAACTAAATCCGTCGACCAGAAAAATAAAACTGTAGCAATAACCCCTGAGAAGATTGCGACCATAAAACTTTGCAAAACTTGACCGGAGTTTGGCAACCCCTCTTGTATAAAACCAATGCTTGCAATGACAAACCAAAAAGGTAATGTAGCCAATGTCATTCCTAATACTCGTTGAAAAGTATCAATTTTCCCACCCAAATGTTCAAGCATTTTCCGATTTCCTAACGGATACGAAAAAGCTGCAACAATAATTGGAATAATACTTAATAGTAAGATTGATACAGGCATATGCTCACTTTGTTGAAATTGAATAAAGGCAACTCCTACGAGTATAATCAATGATGGCCAAAGAGAACGAAACGGGATCGTCTGACGTACATTGCGTTTTTCACTGCCAATTTGTGAACGCTCATAAAACAAAGGTGACAATAAGAGACCAGCAACGATTGTTATCTGCCAGGTTCCTGCAACTAGCCATCCTGGCCCAAAAGAAGCTGCGAATGTAATAGGAGCATAAAACAATACAAAACCAAAGAAACTCCAAATCACCCAATAGAGAGGCTGTTTCTTCATTTGAAGAAATAATGGTTTTATCCCGCCACGTAGCCAAACGATGCACCATAACAAAGGAACCATAAAGAAGAATCTTAATGAGGAGCTCCAATACCAACTTCCCCCATCCAGTTCCATTGACCTGTTCAAAATAAATGTTAATGAAAAAAACATTGATGCAATAATTCCAAGAAAAATAGCTTTCATTTTCCCACCTTCTATTTATCAGTTTTATGGGTTAATAATCTGTCCTTACTTGCTCACCTTTTATAATCGAGACTCCAGCACTTGCTCCTATACGTGTTGCTCCTGCTTTTATCATCGCCAACGTATCAGCTGCATTTCGAATACCTCCTGATGCTTTTACACCTAACTCAGGACCAACCACTTTTCTCATCAGTTTTATGTCCTCTATAGTCGCTCCACCAGTTGAAAATCCCGTTGAGGTTTTGACAAAAGCAGCCCCCGCTTTTACAACTAATTCACATGCATGTATTTTTTCCTCTTCTGTCAAAAGACTCGTCTCTATAATAACCTTTGTTAATGCCCTATCCCCCGCAGCCTCTACAACTGCTCGTATATCCTTTTCGACTACTTCGAAATTTCTATCTTTTAATGCTCCAATATTCAAAACCATATCAATTTCTGTAGCTCCATTTCCAATAGCATTCGTTGCCTCAAACGCTTTAACTTCCGATGTCGAAGTACCTAATGGGAAGCCTACGACCGTACAAACCTTAACTGAGTCGTTACTTAGTAAAGTAGCAGCAAGCTTAACCCATGTTGGATTTACACAAACCGATGCAAATTGATGATTTATTGCCTCTTCACAGAGTTTCACGATTTGTTCTTTTGTCGTATCCGCTTTTAATGCTGTATGGTCAATATATGATGCAATAGCTTGGTTCAATGTCAACATCCCCTTAGGTAACTAATTAATCTTTCTATTTTACTATGTTTATCTTAATAAGAAAAGTGACGCAAGGTCTTCTTTTCCTTTTCAAAACGCATAAAGGGGGTGTGTCATAAGGGTGGTTTTAACCTTATGACACACCCCCTTTGCAATGCGAAGTCGCTAAATCTTTTAAAAGCCTTGCAATGAGTGGGTTACTCATCGCAAGGCGATTAATAAACAGAGCCATTACGTTTTTTTAATTCCTTTTGGTCATCTACTTTCTTTTAACCATTTACAACTTGTTTTGGTTCTGAATCGATAACACGTACAAATTCACCTTGATTAAAAGGATAGCCGGCCTTTGTAATTTTAACCTTAATTACTTGTCCAACTAAATCTATCGTTGCCGGAACCTTTACCTTCAAATAATTATCTGTATATCCGATAAAAATGTCATTGTTTGGTTGGTCTTTATCTTCTTCCTCAGGAATCATTTCTAGAACTTCCCCTTCAAATTGTGAGGCGTACTCCTTTGCAAGCTGATTTGATAAACCAATCAATCGATGAACCCGCTCATTTTTAACCATTTCATCGACTTGGTCTTCCATTCTAGCCGCAGGGGTACCTGTTCGTTTCGAGTAGGGAAATACATGAAGTTCACTAAATTTATGTGTGTTAATAAAATCATAGGTTTCTTGAAATTCTTCTTCGGTTTCCCCTGGAAAGCCAACAATAACATCAGATGTTACTGCAAGCCCGGGAAGAATTTCTTTAAGTCTTTCTAGTCTTTCTGCGAAAAATTCCATCGTATACTTTCGACGCATCCGCTTTAACACCGTATTTGAGCCAGATTGCAGTGGAATGTGGAGATGGCGTACCACTTTCTCCGAATTATCAATCACCCGAATCACTTCATCCGTTAATTGACTCGCTTCAATCGAGGAAATACGTATACGTTTTAATCCCTCGACTTGTTCCAAATCTTCGAGCAGTCTTGCCAAGCTATAGTCCTTTAGATCTTCACCGTATCCTCCTGTGTGAATACCTGTTAAAACAATCTCTTTGTAGCCCGCATCAACTAATTGAGTTGCTTGCTTGATGACTTCTTGCGGATCACGTGAACGCATCAACCCTCGAGCCCAGGGGATTATGCAAAACGTACAGAAGTTATTACAGCCTTCTTGGATTTTTAAAGAAGCACGAGTACGGTCTGTAAATGCCGGGACATCCAACTCTTCATATACTCGTGACTTCATAATATTACCAACACCATTTATTGGCTCACGTTCACGTTTAAATTGCTCAATGAAATCCAACATTTTTGTCCGGTCCTGAGTCCCAACAACAATGTCTACACCTGGTATCGCCATAATCTCTGCTGGTGATGTTTGCGCGTAACATCCTGTTACACAAATGACTGCATCGGGGTTTTTACGAATTGCACGACGAATCACTTGTCTGCTCTTCTTATCGCCAGTATTGGTCACCGTACAAGTATTAATCACATACACGTCTGATTTAGCTTCAAATTCAACTTTAGCGTAGCCTTCTTGTTTAAATAACTGCCAAATCGCCTCTGTTTCATAATGATTTACTTTACAACCGAGGGTATGAAACGCTACAGTAGTCATTGGTACTTCACCTCATTAATTCGAAATGGTAGGAAACAGCAGCCAGAACATATAGTCCTGCTGTTTCTGTACGTAAAATTCTCGGTCCAAACCCGCATAGCACTGCACCTGCTTGTACAAGTTCTTCAATTTCCTTCTCTGAAAAACCACCTTCTGGCCCAATAATAACTAAAAGAGAATCCCCCAAATCCAACATTTGCAAGCTTTGCACAAGCTGGCTTCGTTCTCCTGACTTTGCGGACTCTTCGTAAGCAACAATACTGGCTTTATAGGTATCACTTTTCACTTTATTTATCAGTCCTGAAAAAGAATGAGCTTCTAAGACTGTCGGAATTCTTTCTCGGTACGATTGCTCCGCAGCTTCTTTAGCAATCTTCTCCAAACGCTCTAGCTTCTTTTTCATTTTTTTAGGATCCCACTTCACGACAGAGCGAGAAGCTGCAACAGGAAGAAACGCCTGCGCTCCAAGCTCTGTTCCTTTTTGGACGATCAAATCGAACTTATCACCTTTGGGCAATCCTTGTGCAATTGTGATTGAAATAGGGAGCTCTGTATTTGGGTGAAGTGTCTCATTAATCTGAGCATTAACGAGATTTTCCTCGAAACTCGTAATCGTACAAAGTACCGTACGCGATTCATTATCACAGCAAATAAGTTGATCGCCTTCTTGCATTCGCATAACCCTCGTAATATGCTTTACATCTTCTCCAGTAATCGAAACTGTATGATTTGTCATCGCACTAGGCGCAACAAAATATCGTTGCATCGTATCGCCCTCACCATTCTAAGACTTCGTAGAAATAATCGCCACCCAATCGTCCATCTCTAATACTTCATCTATTGAAAAACCGCCTTCAACAAGCGCATCTTTTACTTCCTGTTTCTTACGTTTAATAATCCCCGATGTAATGTATTTTCCACCTGGTTTAAGGATCGCTGCCGCATCTTGAACAAATTGAACGATCACTTCCGCTAAAATATTAGCTACAGCTACATCATATGGACCTTCAATATGCTCAAGCAGATTATTTTGTTTAACTGAAATAACATCCTCAGCATGATTTACTTTTACATTCATCAATGCGCTTTTAACTGCTACCTCATCAAGGTCAAGAGCAAGAACTTGCTTTGCGCCTAACTTTGCCGCAGCGATACTTAACACACCTGATCCTGTACCAACATCAATGACATGTTCACCACCGCTAAGTACTTTCTCTAAGGATTGAATACAGAGTACGGTTGTTGGATGAGTACCTGTTCCAAAGGCCATTCCCGGATCTAGTTCAATCACCGTCTCACCTTCAACTGGCTGGTAGTCTTCCCACGTCGGACTAATTGTTATGGAGTTAGATACTCGGACAGGTTTATAATATTTTTTCCAAGCAGTTGCCCAATCCTCTTCATCTACTTCAATAAGATGGATTTTATTATGCCCCAAGTCAATGTCATACAGAAGTAAACCTTTTATCGCTTCTTTCACTTTCTCAATCGTTTCTGATAAAAAGCTATTTACTAGAAAATAAGCCTTTATCATTACACCATCTTCCGGATAGTCATCAGGTGAGAGTTGAAAGATTTCCCCATAACGGGTGCCCCATTCTTTCACAAGGTCTGCTGGGTCTTCGATAACGACTCCGCTTGCTCCAGCCTCATGTAAGATGTTGCATACAGGCTCAACAGCCTCTTGCGATGTATGAATACTAAATTCAGACCATTTCATAATCTCCAACACTCCTAATCGAAGGACTTGATTGGCACCGAGCTTAGGCTACATAAAAAGCGTGCTTGGTGCCGATTCAAGTTTTTCTTTCCCTTATTCGTTTTGTTATCCTTAAGCTTTAAACGCTCTTTTTACTTTAGCAAAAAAACCATCAGTTTGCTCGTCAGGCTGTCCACCAGATGTTTCAGCAAATTGTCGAATTAGTTCTTTTTCCTTATCAGTTAAATTCTTAGGAATAACAACTCGAACTCTCACATGCTGATCCCCTTGGCCTCGCCCATGAACATTCGGAACACCTTTTCCCCGTAATCGGAAATCGGTACCTGTTTGTGTACCTGCCGGAATCTTTAACTTGATTTTTCCGTTAATCGTCGGGACCTCAATCTCATCTCCTAGGGCAACCTGAGCAAATGTTAGTGGCATCTCACAATAGATATCATCACCATCACGCTCAAAGAACTCATGCGGCTTTACATTAAAGACAACATATAAGTCTCCTGGAGGCCCTCCGTTTGCACCGGCTTCCCCTTGATTAGGGACACGAAGCTGCTGGCCGTGGTCAATACCTGCTGGAACGTTGACTTTAATTTTTTTACGCTTTCGAACCTTGCCTTTTCCACCGCATGTTGAACATTTACTCTTAATGTATTTTCCTGTACCCTCACAATGTTGACATACGCGACGATTTACTACACGTCCAAATGGCGTATTTTGCTCAACGTTAAGCTGGCCAGAACCACCGCAATGTGAACATGTCTCGGGCTTTGTCCCAGGCTTTGCGCCTGATCCTGTACATGTGTCACATGTTTCTTCTCGAGGAATTTCAATTTCGGTATCTTTTCCAAATACAGCTTCTTTAAATTCCATTGTCATCGTATATTGTAGGTCTGCCCCTTGTCTAGGACCATTTGGATTACGTCGTCCACCACCGCCGCCAAAGAACATATCAAAGATATCACCAAAGCCACCGCCGAAGTCTCCACCGCCACCACCAAATCCTTGATTTGGATCGGTGTGACCAAATTGGTCGTAGCGTGATTTCTTTTGGGGATCACTTAACGTATCATATGCATCCTTAACTTCTTTAAATTTATCCTCAGCATCTGCTGCTTTATTAACATCTGGATGATACTTGCGAGCAAGTTTTCGATAAGCCTTTTTCACTTCATCAACCGATGCATTTTTATCAACACCAAGGACTTCATAGTAATCTCGTTTACTCATGTCATCCACTCCCGACTCTATTACATAACGTTCATCATACCATCACTATCGGATTTTTTGCAAGATAAGGGGTTCTTTTTTTACCGTCCTTATTTTTACAACACTCTCGTAGAAAAAGCCAAAGTCATAACATCTGACTTTGACTTTTCTGCACATTGCGACTAGTAAGTCAATCGCTCTTATATCATTACTTCTTTTCTTCTTCTTTTACTTCTTCGTATTCTGCATCAACAACGTTATCGTCGGTTTGTTGGCCACCTTCGCCTTCAGCACCTTGCGCTTGCTGTGCTGCTTGAGCAGCTTGCTCATATAGCTTTGTAGAAAGAGCCATTACAATCTCTTGTAGCTCATCCTTGGCCGTACGAATTTCATCGATGTTATCTGATTCAATAGCTGCTTTTAACTTTTCTTTAGCCGCTTCTGCTTTATCCTTTTCTTCTTGGTCTGCATTCTCACCAAGGTCTTTCAACGTTTTTTCTGTTGAGAAAACAAGTTGATCCGCTTCGTTACGAAGCTCTACTTCTTCACGACGCTTTTTATCTTCTTCTGCATTTGCCTCTGCATCTTTAACCATCTTTTCGATTTCATCATCAGATAGACCTGAAGAAGACGTAATCGTAATCGATTGTTCTTTGTTCGTACCAAGGTCCTTCGCTTTAACATTAACGATACCATTAGCATCAATGTCAAACGTCACTTCAATTTGAGGAACTCCACGTGGTGCTGGTGGAATATCCGACAATTGGAAACGACCTAATGTTTTATTGTATGCAGCCATTTCACGTTCACCTTGAAGAACATGAATATCAACAGACGGTTGGTTATCAGCCGCAGTTGAGAATGTTTGCGATTTTGATGTTGGAATCGTTGTATTTCGCTCAATTAGCTTCGTAAATACGCCACCCATTGTTTCAATACCAAGCGAAAGTGGGGTTACGTCTAAGAGCACAACGTCTTTCACATCTCCAGTTAACACACCTGCTTGAATAGCAGCACCAAGCGCTACAACCTCATCTGGATTTACTCCTTTATGAGGGTCTTTGCCTGTAAGCTTCTTAATCGCATCCTGAACCGCAGGAATACGAGTTGAACCCCCAACTAAAACAATCTTATCGATTTCACTTGCAGAAAGACCAGCATCTTGCATTGCACGACGAGTAGGCCCTAATGTACGCTCCACTAAGTCAGTAGAGAGTTCTTCGAATTTTGCACGAGTTAAGCTAAGTTCAAGATGTTTAGGTCCTGTCGCATCAGCAGTAATAAACGGAAGAGAGATTTGCGTTTGTGTAACACCCGAAAGGTCCTTCTTCGCTTTCTCAGCTGCATCCTTCAAGCGCTGCATCGCCATTTTGTCTTGTGAAAGATCAATGCCATTATCTTTCTTAAATTGCTCAACTAGGTGATCAATAATTACTTGGTCAAAGTCATCTCCACCAAGCTTATTATCACCAGATGTTGCTTTAACCTCAAAGAAACCATCTCCAAGCTCAAGAATGGAAACGTCAAATGTACCACCACCAAGGTCATACACAAGAATCGTTTGGTCTTCTTCTTTTTCAAGCCCGTAAGCAAGTGCTGCAGCTGTCGGCTCATTCACGATACGTTCCACTTCAAGTCCAGCAATTTTTCCAGCGTCTTTTGTTGCTTGGCGTTGTGAATCATTGAAGTATGCAGGGACTGTGATAACAGCTTTTGTTACTGTTTCTCCAAGATACGCTTCTGCATCAGACTTTAATTTTTGAAGGATGATTGCAGAGAGTTCTTGTGGAGAAAAGTCTTTTCCTTCGATTGTTTCTTTATGATCTGTTCCCATGTGACGTTTAATTGAAATAATAGTATTTGGGTTTGTGATAGCTTGACGCTTTGCTACTTCCCCAACTTGACGTTCTCCGTCTTTAAACGCAACAACAGATGGTGTTGTACGGTTTCCTTCAGGATTCGGGATAACAGTTGCTTCCCCGCCTTCCATTACCGCCACACAAGAGTTTGTTGTCCCAAGGTCAATTCCGATAATTTTACTCATTATTTGTTCCTCCTAAATTAATGTTAAACATCAATATTCATGAAATATAGATTATGCAAATTATGCATTTACCTTAACCATAGATGGCCGTAATACACGATCTTTTAGTTTATAACCCTTTTGTAATTCTTCCACAACTTGGTTCGATTCAAACCCTTCCTCTTCCACCTGCATAACCGCTTGGTGCAAATGAGGATTAAAGTCCTCGCCTACCGTCGCAATTACTTCTACACCTTCACTTTTTAACATGTCCTGTAATTGGCGATAGACCATTTCCATTCCTTGGAGAAGAGTTTTTGTTTCTTCCTGTTCAGGTTGAACAACTAGGGCACGCTCAAAATTATCGATAACAGGTAATAAACCTTCAATAAAACTTTGTGCTCTATATTTTGCTGCCGCTTCTTTCTCTTCACGAGAGCGACGACGGAAATTATCATAATCTGCCTGTACTCGTAGCAATCGCGTATTTAACTCTGCAACCTCTACTTCCAAAGGATTTTGCTCTGCTTGCTCAGTAGTCCCTTCGTGATCGGCATCTGCTTGTTCTTCTGAGTCTTCTAACACTTCATCAGCATTCAATACTTCTTCTTCCACAACTTGTGATTCTTTTTCAGTCAACTTTCTCACCTCCCACTAAAGTAAACTTCCTATGTATTCATGACAAAAAGCTGTTGAAGCCTAGACTTCACAACTAATTGTCAATATTACCATTTCTAACCTTGTTGATACAAGCTTGTTAATAGCTTTGTCAAATCCTTGGAAACAGAATCAACGACTCCAATTACTCGTTGATACTCCATTCTCGTTGGACCTAGTATACCAATTGTCCCCATGTGCTTGCCACCAATTGAGTAGCTCGCTGTAATCATACTGCAATGGTCAAAAGCCTCAAGGTTGTTCTCTTCTCCTATTTTCACTTGGACCCCATGTTTTTGCGCTCGAAGAATTTGATTCATCGTTTGTTCTTCCTCAAGCATATTCAACAGGACCCTTACTTTATCAATATCTCGAAATTCAGGTTGAGTTAGCAAGTTCATTTTCCCACTATAAAATACTTTCTCTGATTTACCGATATCAAACGAGTTGGAGAGGGAACTCAACACCTGTTCATAGTTATTGACATGTGCTCGCATGACGTCCCGAATTTCTTTCTTTAGTTTCATTCTAAGCTGAAAGAGCGGGACACCCATTAATCTTTCGTTCAAAATATTTACAATTCTTTCTAAATCACCTGCTTCAATCGAATCTGGGATTTGGATTGTCTGATTTTCAACATGCCCTGTATCCGTTACTAAAATTAAAATAGCTGAGTTTTTAGAAAGTGGAATAATTTGAATGTTACGCAGTTTCGTTTCAAACATTTCTGGTCCAAGAACAATTGAAATATAGCTTGTCATATTTGAAAGAATTCGCGCTGATTGTTGAATGACTTCTTCAATTTCCTGCATTCGTTCCGTAAATAGAGAACGAATATCTGCCTCTTCCTTATCGGTTAAATGATGCGGCAGTAAGAGATGATCTACGTAGTAGCGATACCCTTTTTGAGAAGGGATACGTCCTGCAGAACTATGGGGCTTCTCTAGAAATCCTAAATCTTCCAAATCAGCCATATCATTTCGAATGGTCGCAGGACTGAATGTAATATCATCGCGCTTAGAGATACTACGAGAACCAACTGGCTCCGCAGAACGAATATAATCATCGACAATCGCATGTAAAATAGATAATTGTCTCTCTGTCAACATTCATATCACCCCTGTTAGCACTCAGGCATTACGAGTGCTAAATCTAATGATAAATTATCAAAACGCTGTTCATTTGTCAATATATAATGCTTATTAACTATGATTTCCATTAGGAAATTCCGTTAAATTTTTCTTTAAGTGTCTATCTATTCATTAATTGCGCACACTATAAAAGCAATATTAAACAGACACTAAGTAGCATGCAAGCCATTGCTAATTTTAACTAGACTCTTTGAATACGCTCTTTCTCTAGAACAGCTAAAAACTTTTCAAAGACTTCATTTCCAAGGAGAATCCCTTCACTCGTTAATCGAAGAAAGTCATGTTTGTCTTCCAGCAATCCTCGTTCAAAGAGGTTCTCTAATTGAGTTGAATAGAGCTCTTCCACACTAAAACCGTATCTTCTATTAAAGTCAGTTTTAGATATGCCCTCAGTCTTTCTCAACCCCATAAACATCGCTTCTTCAAGCTGTTCAACCCTCGTAACCTGATGTTCGATCAAGTAGGGCAGTTTTCCCTCGTTAATAGCCTTAATATATTTTGATACAGGACCGTGATTTTGGGTCCGCACACCATTTACATACCCATGTGCACCAGCGCCAAATCCGTAATATTCTTGATTGTTCCAATAAACTAAATTATGTTTACTTGCATATCCTCGTTTTCCAAAATTGCTTATTTCATATTGATGAAAATCCGCTTTCATCAACTCAGACTGAAGCATCTCATACATCATAACTTCATCATCCTCAGTTGGAAGGGGAAGTTGTCCCTTTCTTAAGCGGTTATAGAAAACAGTCTTTTCTTCTACCTTTAGAGAATAGGCGGAAATATGCTCAATTTCCAAAGCGATTGCTTGTTCCAAGGTTGCGGAAAATTGACTTGGTGATTGTTGGGGTAAGCCAAACATTAAATCAATTGATATGTTTGAAAACCCAATCTCACGACACTTCTCTATCGCCATTTTAATACTTTCCTTTGAATGCGTACGGCCTATACCTTCAAGCAAATGCTGGTCAAATGATTGAACACCCATGCTTAAACGATTGACCCCGGCTTCCTTCAAAACAATCAGCTTGCTTTCGTCACAGCTATCAGGATTTACTTCTACTGTGTACTCCTCAATTTCCTTCACTGGAAGAATCTCATTCATTCCCTTTAACAATTGTTCAAGCTGCTTAGCAGATAAAGCTGTCGGGGTGCCTCCCCCAACATAAATCGATGTCAATTTCTTTGTCGGCGTCTGATTCATTGTTAGCTTCATCTCTGTCAACAATGATTGAATGTAGTCATCCACAGGCTGGTTCTTTAGAAAGACTTTATTAAAATCACAATAGTGACAAATGTGTTCACAAAAAGGAATATGCACATATGCTGCTGTAATCATTTGATAACCTCCTCATCTCGGCAGTTAGAAAAACCGCAGGAAACTCCTGCGGTTTAAACCTAAGACTAATCATCCATCCGAAGCACGGCCATAAAGGCTTCCTGCGGAACTTCAACATTTCCAACAGCCTTCATCCTTTTCTTTCCTTCTTTTTGCTTATCAAGAAGCTTTCGCTTCCGAGAGATATCTCCCCCATAACATTTCGCTAATACATTTTTACGCATCGCTTTAATTGTTGAACGTGCAATAATTTTTTGACCAATACTAGCTTGAATAGGAACTTCAAATTGCTGACGCGGAATAAGCTCCTTCAATTTTTCAACGATGATTTTGCCACGCTCATACGCGGAATCTCGGTGAACAATAACTGAAAGTGCATCAACCGTTTCTGCGTTTAAGAGAATATCCATTTTCACAAGATTCGATTGCTTGTAGCCAATTAACTCATAATCAAAAGAAGCATAGCCTTTTGTATTTGATTTTAGTTGGTCAAAGAAATCATAAACAATTTCGGAAAGTGGAATTTCATAAACAATTTGCACACGAATTTCATCTAAATATTGCATATCAATAAAAACGCCACGTTTTCCTTGACAAAGCTCCATGACAGAACCAACAAAATCATTCGGAACCATAATTGTCGCCTTTACATAAGGTTCCTCGACATGCTCAATTTTTTGTGCATCTGGCATATTTGCCGGGTTGTCGATTTGGACGAAATCTCCATTCGTCATCGTTACTTTGTAAATAACACTTGGTGCTGTTGTAATTAATGTTATGCCGAATTCACGCTCGATACGCTCTTGAACAATTTCCATATGGAGCAATCCAAGAAAACCACAACGGAAGCCAAAGCCAAGTGCTTGTGATGTCTCAGGCTCATATTGTAAAGATGCATCATTTAGCTCTAGTCTTTCAAGCGCTTCACGTAAATCGTTATATTCGTTAGTATCAACAGGATAAAGTCCACAGTAAACCATTGGATTCATCCGTCGATATCCTGGCAACTGCTCTTCAGCTGGGTTGACAGCATTGGTAATCGTATCCCCAACACGTGTATCCCCAACATTTTTAATTGCAGCAGTTAAAAATCCTACGTCTCCGACAGTTAACTCATCTCGTTTTTCTGATTTCGGTGTAAACACACCGACTTCAAGTACTTCAAACTCTTTCTTCGTTGCCATCATTTTGATTTTTTGACCCGGCTTTACCGTACCTTCAACGATACGAATATAGGCAACTACCCCTCGGTAGGGATCGTAAAGTGAATCAAAAATTAATGCCTTTAACGGAGCTCCTGGGTCACCGGTTGGAGCAGGAACCTTTTGAACGACCTGCTCTAAAATCTCTTGAATACCGATTCCATTTTTTGCAGAAGCCAATACCGCATCGGATGTATCCAAACCGATAACATCTTCTACTTCTTGCCTCACCCTCTCAGGATCAGCACTCGGTAAATCGATCTTATTAATAACAGGTAAAATCTCTAAATCATTATCTAATGCTAGATATACATTAGCTAAAGTTTGTGCTTCAATTCCTTGCGCAGCATCAACAATTAACAAAGCGCCTTCACATGCAGCTAAGCTCCGAGATACCTCATACGTAAAATCGACATGGCCAGGTGTATCAATTAAGTGAAAAATATACTCTTCGCCATCGCTTGCTTTATATGTTAATTGAACTGCATTAAGCTTAATCGTAATTCCACGTTCTCTCTCTAAATCCATCGCGTCTAACGTTTGTTCTTTCATTTCTCGAGCGGTTAAAGCACCAGTTTTCTCGAGGATGCGGTCAGCTAACGTTGATTTTCCATGGTCTATGTGAGCAATAATCGAGAAGTTACGAATTTTTGATTGACGTTTCAGTCGTTGTTCATTATCCAATGTGATCACTCCTACTATCGTGCAAAATACACTATTTTCAATTATACCAATCCGAGAAGGTCTATACAATATATAAAGGTGAATGGTTCAAATTAAAAACAAAAAACCGCAAAACGGCTTTTTGTTTGTTCGGAGCTACTCCCCTGCTTTAAAGTCCAGAACAATTGTCTTCCTTGTCGCTGACTTGGAGCATATTTCACTCAAAATTTACATTTAACTCACCTCAAAGAATTTTATACCTTCCTTTCTTTCAAAATAAAAACGATGGCCGAAAAGGTGGCTCTTTCCATCCCTTTCGGCCATCGCCTTTATCATTCCTCAGTACGTTCTCCATTTAGAACCTGATGAACAAAAGACATTATCTGGGAGAGGGCAGCTCGACTTAACGCATGTAGCCCCTCTGAGAGTTGAGTACCTAAATCTGAAAAAAAATTAAATTTACCGATTTCTTCTACCTTTTGTCTCTTTTGTTTTAAATCCTCTCCTTTTTTGGAAATAGAAGAGACCGATGATTTGTCTGGGTCTTTTGTCTTCGAATCTTCTATTAGAAGCTGACTCGGTTGGGATATTCCTAGCTTTTCATTCATATGCTGAACTCCTAATAACGTTCCTAATAGCAAGAGTAGCGCAATGCTGGATACCATCACAACGAACCGCTTCATGTTTTATTCGACTCCCTTCTCTTTTTCATGTTGCTCCTGGTAAAACACTGAGAAGATTTCAGCCATTGCCTGAGCAGAACGATAGGTTTCATCAAGGGTATTATGAACTCCACCCATTTCAATCAATACGGATTTTTTCGATAAATCTTGATTAAATCGACCATTTGTAGTCGGACCTGCTTTCGTAATGACACCTCGACTCATTCCAGGGTAATGCTTCTCAAGCAATTTATGAAGCTCTTGAGCTAGATGAAGATTATAGCTATGACTGTTGTGATTCCCGCCAATGACAAACACCGTTCTTGCGTACTCCACACCATTTATCTTCACGGTCGTTTGGTCATGCGGTAATGTATCTCGGTGTAAATCAAAAAAGAATTCTAAGTCTGTATTTTCCTCCATTGCCTCTTTCACAAATTTTCGTGAAGCATCGTATGATTTCGAGTACTGCCATCCTCGTTTATTTAAACTCCCCTGAACATCCCTACGTTCTACTTCCGTCCCAATGCCCCGTTTTTCTAATTCTTGAGCTAACTTTTCACCAACGAGTGTAATATTAATTTTATTGTGAAATGCTTCATTGGGAACATCGGTCTCTAACTCTGGTAAAAATGATTCCGTGTTATGCGAGTGAATAATATGGACAACTTTTCGTTCAATTGTTGATTCCTTAGTTTCTTTGGCTTCCTTTTCTAGCTCTTTTAAACGAGCTAAACTTTCCTGCGTCGCTTCCCTTTCAGCCATCATAACTTCCATTGGAGGAGCTGATTCAACTGGTAGATTCGTATAATCTGTACCTTTACCAGCTACAACGATTTGTCCATCGAATAACGCAAATCCAGGAAGTTCTCTACCTAATAAACTTCTAGGATCGTCAGGATTAATATTAGTTGTCAGTTCAAACATCAGTGAAGATAAGCTTAATTCTTTACTATCTTCTTGAAGAACCTGTTTATAATAAGGATTTTCCATGCCCATAACATGGACAAAATGCTCGCCCGAGAGATCCGTCGCCCATTCATGAACTGAAGAAGATGCTAAACCATAGCTGGAATCAATGGATGTAAGCATCCCTGTAAAGATAAATAAAGCCATCATTCCTAGAATAATAAAGACTACTATTTTTTTTATGCTCGTCCTATTTATATGAATTGTTAAGCTTTGAAATTGATTTCTTTTCAAGTTCATCCACCCTTTCACAATTGCTTGTCCATTCAGCCTATGAAGCAAGAAATTTTTTTAGAACAAAAAAAGGTCCTGAAAAGATTCGCTCATCTTTTCAAAAACCTTAAAAGTGTGTTTCAGACCCAACGAGTTGTCGCGCTTAAAATCAAGACCTTGAGCCTCCCTCCGCTCGGCTGCCGGCGCCAACGAGTTGTCGCCTATTTAGTGAGTATAGGCCCCTGCATTTCCCTGATTAACCTGTGTATGCAGAGCAGCGTTTAAGCCAGTTGCAATTACATTTGCCATATCATCAATAAAGACATCTACCTCTTTTGGAGTGACCATTAAGTTATGGCCAAGTGGTGCTAACACTTCGCGAATAAGTTGACGCTTTTCTTCATCAGGAAGCGTTCCAACCATCCCCATAATTGTTTGTCGCTTTTCGTCATTAGGTAAATCATCTTCAGTTAGTTTCTTGTTCTCGCCAAACGTCATACCAGCTGGCACTAATGCCCTTGAAGGTTTATTCCCCTCTTTCATTTCACGTCCAAAATGTTTGAGCACATAATCAATCGTATCGCTCGTTATCGAAACAGCATCAACCACTGTGGGAATACCAACAGCGATAACTGGGATTCCAAGCGTATCCTTACTTAGTTCCTTACGCTTATTTCCAACACCACTACCTGGGTGAATGCCTGTATCAGAAACCTGAATTGTTGCATTCACTCGTTCAATCGATCTGGAAGCTAGTGCATCAATTGCGATAACAAAATCGGGTTTTGTTTTTTCGATAATGCCGTAAATTACATCACTCGTTTCAATACCGGTGAGACCCATAACTCCTGGGGCTACTGCACTGACTGGACGAAACCCTTCCTGTACCTGTTCGGGGGCAAGCTGAAAAAGATGTCGTGTAATTAGCAGATTTTCAACTGCAATTGGTCCCAGTGCGTCTGGTGTGACATTCCAGTTCCCTAAACCAACAACCAAACATTTGTCCTCAGGTCTAATCCCGATTTCAATCATAAATTGATGAAAAGAATCAGCAAAGACTGTCTCAAGCTTCTCCTGAAGCGCTGTGTCCTTTTTACGAATTCCTAACGATTCAAAGGTTAGATAATTCCCCGCCTTTTTACCAAGACGCGTTGCCCCTTCTTCACTAATTTCAACACGAGTTATCTTAACCCCATCAATTGTTTCTTCCTTGACTTGAACCCCGTTAATTGTCTTTGGAGCTTTACTCTGTAAGTGGGCATTGTCTTGTTCTAATACGATTTGATGAGCCTCAACAGCTAAATCTGTTCGAACTTGAAAGAGCTCTAAATTTAAATCCTCTGTCAACCTAATCACTCTCCTCAAAAAATCCTTTAAAAATAGCGTTTCCTACCGTGTGAGTTTTCATTCTTCTATTGCATTTTTCGTTCATTTTTGATAGAATGCAGATTGTTGTATTGATGATGCGATACGTATCATCCTTACTTAATTTAGGAAGCAAAACCGTTCATATCATAGATGGACTGGTGAACGTGAACATGAACATGATGTTTTTAGGAGGTGAAAGATATGCCAAATATTAAATCTGCAATTAAGCGTGTAAAGACAAACGACAAGCGTCGCGCACAAAATATCTCTGTGAAGTCTGCTCTTCGTTCTGCGATTAAGAACTTTGAAGCTAAAGTTGAAGCCGGTGATGCTACTACAGCTCAATCAGCTTATGTTGAAGCTGCTAAGAAGCTTGACAAAGCTGCTAACAAAGGTCTTATTCATAAAAATGCAGCAGCTCGTCAAAAGTCTCGTTTAGCTAAAAAATTAAACGGACTTTCTGCATAATATAAAAAAACGACCCCTTATTGGAGTCGTTTTTTTATGCTTGTTGCTTTGCAAAACTTATTAGGAACAATTCAACCGCCAGTACTTTATCCATGGCTCCCCGCTTAATAGCGTAATCCGTGTCTGCCGCACGGGAGAGAATACTTAACAACATACGATCCTCATAACGATTGACTTGGCCCTGTGCCAATTTCACAACATAAGGATGCAATTTTAATTGACTTGCAATTTGCTTTTGTGAATACGCTCTTCGACTTAGTTCCTTCACTTGATAATAAATACGAAATTGTCTTGTCAGTAACGCTAATATTTTTAGCGGCTCCTCTTTCTGTTTTAATAAATCATGATAAATCGTCAATGCTTTACTAATATTTTGTTTGGCAGCATGGTTAACCAACTCAAAGACATCTTGTTCTAACGTTCTCGCTACAAGCTCGTCCACAATCGTCTCATCAATCCGTCCTCCCTCACCAGCAAAGAGAGATAGTTTTTCAATTTCTGATGCAAGCATAAGAAGGTTTGTGCCTTGCCTTTCCATCAACCTTTGTTTTCCTTGTATGGTAAAAGAAAACTGCTTTAGCTGCGCCTGTTCATCAATCCACTTTTCCGTCATTTTTTCATCAAATGGATTCGTTTCAACGACCACTGAATGCGATTTAATTAGCTTAGTTATCTTTTTTCGTTCGTCTAATTTTTCATAAGGTGCCATTAGTATAAGGACAGTTTCAGGAACGGGATTTTCTATGTATCGTTCAAAAGTTTGTAGCTCATGTTCGATTTTTGAGTCTTGTTTCTGACTAGATACTAGATGAAAATCCTTCACGATCACAAGTTTCTTCCCACCAAAAAATGGAACAGTTTCGGCTTCCTCTATGATTATTTCTAAAGGTGTTTCAACGAGAGAAAAGGATGTAATATTTACTTCAGCTTCTTCGGCAGACATTGATTTGCGGGTTATATCATGAATAATATCCTCCATAAGAAAGGATTGTGTTCCATACATAAAGGTGACTGGTTTAATTTGTCCTTGACGGATCTCTTTTTTAAGCTGTAGATAATTCATATAGGTTCCCCATTTTTCCTACAAGTTTTCTTACACCTTAAGCTTATTGAAAAAAACTAAGAATGACAAGCATAAATGGAGAAAGGAGCCCGGCCTCTAAAAGCCAGACTCCCATTTATGATAAACGCCATAAACAGAGAGCCCGGGTATTCTCGTTCACGACGGTAACCATGACCGATATGCTGTTATGATATCCTATGCACTGCTTCTTTATAGGTGACAACTCTTTACAGTAGAGGGAGTTTTACAATTTCATGAACATCGTTTAAATTGGCAGGGCATGCCTAGGGTAGCATCTAGCTTTTTCGCCCATCATAACGTATACTAAATGTTGAATAAGGAGGGGTGCCAGATGAATCATTTTGAGAAAGATGTACAAAGCAAACGTAATGATGCCATCGATTCTGGTGTTGCCTTTGTCGCTTCATTTGGTTTTTTTGCATTTGTTTTCATTATCGCGACTTTAGTCGATGTGTTCGGAAGCATGTAAGCCAATTATGTGACATAAGGTTAAAAGCAGGTTGAGTCTAATTTGGCTCTTCCTGCTTTTCTTGTTGAATCACACTTTTCAAACGAATCTGATTGTTCCTTACGGAAAGTTGAACAGCCCCCATTTGGTCGGTTCGGAGAATTAACGAATTTAGAGCCGAAAAGCGTTCAACAACTTCGGGGTGAGGATGGCCAAATCGATTTCGCCTTCCTGCAGAAATAAGTACAGCCTTGGGATTAATATGACTAATAAACCAGTCATTTGAAGAGGTGAGGCTACCATGATGGCCTGCTTTTAAAACATCCACCTGCAAATCTTCATATTGCCTCATCAACCGTTTTTCCCCTTCTTCCTCTAAGTCACCAGTAAAAAGCCAACGAATCCCCTCAATAACGGCGTACAACACGATCGACTGATTATTTAACCCTTGTTCATGTCCTTGTGGGGCAAGTACCGCAAATTGATTCGTTCCTGTTCTCCATCTTAAGCCTTCTTTAGCGAATTCAATCTCCGTTCCTTGCTCATAAAATTGTTGAAGAAGTTCTCTTTCAAAGGGTCCTTCAACAGGTCCCTTCGCATAAAGTATTTTTTTAACATTTATCACTCCTACTAACGCACTAGCACCACCAATATGGTCAGTATGCCCATGGGTTAACATCATCATATCAATCGTGCGAATCCCTCTTGCTTTTAAATATGGAAGTACCACATCTTTTCCAATATCAAACCTGTTTTTTCTTTCACGCCAATCCTCTTTATTAAATTGGACAAGTCCTCCTGTATCGATAAGATAGACCTTTTTTCGATAAGGTAATTCAATCAGGAAACTATCGCCTTGCCCCACATCAATCATTGTGATTACAGCCTGATTATTAATAGATGGTAGCGATAGTAATAGCACAAGGTAGACAATAAAAAGGGAAATAGGCTTGATCCACCAAAAGAAACCATTCTTTTCCCATTTCATCAACATATATAGCACTAATATGAAATAAAGGAAAACCATATAAATTGAAGGTTGTCCAATAATTAACATAAATAGCGGTTGAGTTTGAATTGTTTGCAACCCGTTGTGTAGAGGCTGAATAATGGTTTCTAAAATCAGCAGAGGAATATTAACGGTAGCTGGAAGAAAGAGCAACAAATAGGATATAAATGTTAAAGGCAGGATAACAAAGCTAACTAATGGGATATAAACTAAGTTTAGAGGTAAGCTTATCCAAGACCATTCAAAAAAATGAATGAGAATCAAAGGTAGAGACAGTAGTTGTGCGATAAGAGTTATCGCTGTTAATTGAGAAATTCTTAGGCTATATCGTTTGATGATCGAAGACGAAATAAGAAGACCAAATGTACTGAGAAAAGAGAGCTGAAACCCGATCTGAAACAAAGCATAAGGTTGGAAAGCTGTATATAGGAGAAAAACTAAATATATACTAAATAACGGTTGAAGCCTCCACCTTATACGTAAGCAAAAAAGTACAATGAATGCCATTGAAGAAGCCCTAATAACGGAAGGAGCCCCTCCGGCAACTAGCATATAAACAGGAAGCAGAACCATCAAACTCTCCATCGTCCGCTCTCTTGTGACCCCTATGCGAATAAGAATGTAAAACAATGCTCCTAAAATGAGACCCACATGCAGACCAGAAACAGCCAATAAATGAATAATTCCTAGACGTTGATAAGCGTCAATAATCTCTCCTTCTATGTAGTCCCTCTCACCAAAAATCAGCGCAATCATCAGACCGGAAAGCGTTGGATCTACACGCTGTTCAATGCGTTTGATTTGTTCATTTCTCCAACTATGGAGACGGTGAATAACAGTTCCTTTGCTACGTTGACAAGAAATTGATGTAGGGTTAGGGGTTACTATCCAGTGAATGTTTTTTTCATACAAATAGCGTTGGTAGTTAAATTGATAGAAGTTGGTAGGGGGGGAAGGTGTTTGGAGTTTTCCAATAATTCCGCATTGATTTCCTGGCTGAAGAGTTTTCAAATTATCACGTTCTTGTTCGCTTGTAAGATAGGCATGCACTTGCATCAGCTCGCCTGATGTCGCTTTCAGCCTCACTGAAAACGTATCACCATCAATTTTAGGAATAGACTCTAACGTACCTAAAACACGTTGTTCTCCTTGTTGATGGATCGTTTGGTTTCTGTGTTCGGTCCATGTACCAATGCATGCATAAATAAAAAAAGCACATAAAATAAGAAGAAGGTTTCGACGAGAATAATTTCGATCGAGGACGCTATATCCTGTTAACAGAACGGCCATTAAAATCAGCATCACACTCGGCCCTCTAATTGAGATGCAAAGGCCGAGTATCGCCGAAGTTACAAGTAACAACCCCACCTTACTCAAGATTGTTCTCCTGCAATGTATAAAATTGTTTCGCCTTATTTGTTAATAATTCAAGCTCATCCTCATTTGCTCCAGCTTTTTTCAATAAGTGTAACAAATCAGTGGTTAACTGTCGTTTCTCTTTATCGTATCGCTCAAATACCATATCCTCAAGTTCTACTTGAACAACCTCAATACCAGCCTTATTAAACAATTCAATCGCATAAGGATGATTTTTATAATCCTTCGCATAATACACTTTCTTAATTCCGCTCTGTAAAATCGCTTTTGAGCAATGAACACATGGGAAATGTGTGACATATATTTCGGCACCAGAAGTTGGTACACCAAATTTTGCACACTGGAGGAGAGCGTTGATTTCTGCATGTATCGTTCTTATGCAATGATTATCGACAACATAACAGCCTTCATCAATACAATGGTCCTCCCCAGATACAGATCCATTATAACCCCCAGCAATGATTCGTTTATCTCTCACAATAGTGGCTCCGACCATTAAACGTGTACATGTACTTCTTGATGATAAAAGATGACTTTGTGCCATAAAATATTGATTCCATGAAATCCGTTCCATTAGTTAGCCTCGATTCTTTTTTTGTTTCCTCTTTAGTTTAAAAACTCGAGACAAGTGAGTCAATGTCTATATCAAGTAATTTTCTCAAAAGTAGCTTCTCGTCTGAAAAAGGCTACTAAAAAAGGTTTGTTGTTTTCCCTTTTTTAATAGCCTCTAATGTTGGTTGAATTTTCTACATCACCCTCGTTTAAACTATAAAGCTATAGCATTAACCTTGGCTTGCACGTAGAGCCTGTTCTAAATCAGCCAATATATCATCAATATGTTCAATACCAACGGATAAACGAACTAAATCTGGTGACACACCAGCAGAACGTTGACCCTCTTCAGAAAGTTGTTGATGCGTCGTACTTGCAGGATGAATGACTAATGATTTTGCATCTCCAACATTGGCGACATGCGAAAACATTGTCAATGCATTTATAAAGCGTTTCCCTTCCTCAAGTCCACCTTTAATTCCAAATGTTAAAATGGATCCTTGTCCTTTTGGTAAATAGGTTTGAGCCACCTCATAAGAACGATGTGAGGATAATCCTGCGTAAGAGACCCAGTCAACTAGTTCATGTTCTTCCAAGAACTTTGTAACATTTCTTGCATTTTCGCAATGACGCTCCATACGAAGATGCAAGGTTTCAAGACCTTGTAAAAGGAGAAAGGAATTCATAGGTGCAATCGCCGGCCCTAAATCGCGTAGAAGCTGTACACGGGCTTTAATGATGTAAGCGAGCGGTCCAAGCGCCTCTGTATACACAAGACCGTGATAGCTCGGGTCTGGCTCTGTCAGACCTGGAAATTTCCCATTTGTCCAATCAAAATTCCCACTATCAACAATAACCCCACCAATAGAGGTGCCGTGACCTCCAATGAATTTAGTAGCAGAATGAATAACAATATCGGCACCATGTTCAATCGGACGACAAAGTGCAGGTGTTACAAGTGTCGCATCAACCATAAGAGGGATACCATGTTTATGAGCGACTTCAGCTACTGCCTTAATATCTAGAACGTCTCCATTTGGGTTTCCAATCATCTCTCCGTATAAAAGTTTTGTTTTCTCATTAATCGCATCTTCATATGCAGATGGGTCTGTCCCATCGACAAGATGAACCGTAATCCCCATTTTTTTGAACGTGTGAACAAATAAATTATATGTACCACCATAGAGTGCGCTTGATGCAACAATTTCATCACCTTGCTCACAAATATTTAAAATAGCTAAATGAATTGCTGAGCTGCCACTTGCGGTCGCTAATGCTCCGATGCCACCTTCAAGTTCTGCTACTCTCTTTTCAAACACATCTTGTGTTGGATTCATGATGCGCGTGTAAATATTTCCAAATTCTTTTAAGCCAAATAGATTTGCAGCATGTTCTGTATCCTTAAATCCATATGATGTCGTTTGGTAAATTGGAACAGCACGTGATCCTGTAGTTGGGTCAATTTCTTGCCCTCCATGTACTGCAACTGTTTCAAGTGCCCACTTCCGCTCTGTCATCTTTTCGACCTCCCAAAATAGTTACTATAACGTATCCATCATATCAAAATATTTTAAAAATTCATATAATTTTTACTTGATTTTTATTAACTCTCTAAGCTGCTCAAAGGACTTAGACCCAATGCCAGAAACTTTGAGGAGGTCTTCAATCTCATTAAAAGGCCCATGCTCTTCACGATACGATACTATGGCATTCGCTTTTGCGGGGCCAATGCCAGGCAAAGCTTCAAATTCTGCTGGGGAAGCTTGATTAATGGCTAATTTCCCCTCATTCCCCTTACTATGTTCCTGTTCTATTAAGGCAGACTCTTCCATTTCTTCGCCCACCTCAGGAACATAAATCAAAACCTCGTCCTCGAGAATGGATGCTAAATTCACCCTTTTTTGATCAGCGTTCTCTGTAAACCCTTCTGCCTGCTCAATCACCTCAAACATTCGACTTCCATTTTGAACTTCGTAAACTCCAGGTTTGTTTACTGCTCCTTTTACATCAATAACAATCGTTGTGTCTGTTTCGATTGAATCCTCTTGCTCGTCCTCTGTAACCTCATCTAAAAACAAATAATCCGACTCAGCGTTTTCTAGCTTAGAATGGTTGCCAAAACTAAGAAACAACACTAAACTTACAAGGAGTATAGTAATGCCTGATAGGGTCATGAGAATTTGTTCTCTTTTTGTAAAGTTCATATGACTCACTCCGATTAATTTTTTTATATAGAAAGGGGACTTCAACATGAGTGTCCATATCCAAATTGCCGAACAAGTTAAAAACCATCGCCAAGCTCAGAAACAATTTCTTCAGCTTGATGCCAAGCGTGAGCAGGAAATTAAACGATTAATTGAACAAGCGAAGTTGACAGAGGAGGTTTCGGTTATTCAACTTAATAAAATAACAGAGGAAATGAACCAAATCGCAACTAAATTCCACTTCCCTATGCGCAAAATTGTAACAAAAGACATGGTGATCGCCTTCGCTAGAAACTAACCTAAATTTTCCCATCATACTTTCATGATGTTATGCATACGTATAATCTTAGTGATATCAAGGTGAGTATTATGGAGAAGGAGGGAGAGCCCATGAAACTTGGAATTATTGGTACGGGAAGTATGGGGACAATTTTACTCGAATCTTTCATTGATTCAGGTGCTGTCAAAGAAAATCAGGTGTTTTTGGCAAATAGGACGATTGAAAAAGCTTTGAAATTAAAAGAGCAGTTTCCAAGAATAAATGTTGAAAAATGCCCTGTAGACGTAATAAAACAGAGCAATATAACTTTTCTTTGTACAAAACCCTTTCAGTTTCCTGAAGTCATTGATGAAATTGCCCCCGTTTGCTCTGCGGAACATATTCTCGTTTCCATTACAAGTCCTATTTCAGTTGAACAGCTTGAAGCGAAAGTAGATTGTAAGGTCGCACGAGCAATTCCTAGTATTTTAAACCGAGCACTTGCTGGTTCATCACTTCTCAGTTTCGGTGAGCGTTGCCATGAAGAAGACAAAGATTTACTTACGAAATTGATGTCTTTTATTTCAGAACCTTTATTAATTAAGGAAGATATAACAAGGGTTTCTTCAGATATCGTAAGCTGTGGTCCTGCTTTCTTTAGTTACCTTATTCAACAATTTGTAGATGGAGCTGTTAGACAAACAAAAATCAGCAACGAGGAAGCGACGTTTCTTGCAACAAATATGATGATTGGAATGGGTAAACTTCTTGAAAAAGGGCACTACACATTACCAACACTTCAGGAGCGAGTTTGCGTGCCAGGTGGGATTACAGGAGAAGGCATTAAGGTTTTAGAGGAAGAAGTCGGTCTAATGTTCGATCATTTGTTTCAGCAGACTCATGCTAAATACGATCATGAACGTGAGAAAATTAAGCAATCTCTTGACCGTTCATAAATGTATCAAGAATAAGGGGTATCTCAAGTTAAATTTGAGATACCCCTTTATTTTCCAATATGAATCCATAAATAGCAAGCTTATTTTTTTTGAGCTTTTATAAAGATTCGTTCACTTTTAGGATCAGGAGACTTGCTTTCAAAGTCAGCAAAACAATCTTGAACAACAAAACCAGCTTCCTCAAGCCATGTTTGATATGAAGATAGTGGGAATGTACGCTGCTTATGTAGTTCCGTGAATCTTTCATACAACCCTGATTCACGCTTCACAAAAAAGGTAAGTTCATGTTCTACACTGTAAGGATGTTCCCCCGCGAACGATGTCCATATATAGGCTGTATCCTCCCCATCATCAGCAAAGGTTTGCCCAATAAAACCCGACTCAATCTTTGAGGTTGAATGAACATCGAACAAGAGGATACCTCCTGAGCTTAATTGTTCCGCAAAGCATTTGAGCGCTTTTTGTACCTCTTGCTCCGTACTTAAATAATTAAGTGAATCACAAAACGCTGTGACAACATCAAATTCACCCAATTTAGGCATGTCAGCCATATTCTGTTCAAAGAGTAGGGGCGAATAACCAGATACCTCACATTTTTCTTTTGCGATGACGAGCATATCAGCGGATAAATCAACCCCGGCCACATCCGCTCCTTCGTCCAGGAGTCGGATTAAAAGTTCACCTGTCCCGCAAGCAACATCTAAAATAGAGATATCATGTAAATGCTTTTTTCCTATAGAACGTTTTAAAACTTCAACCCACTCCTCATAGGGTGCTTCTTCCATTAATGCATCATATAAGGAGGCGAATTTTTGGTAACTCATGATTTCTCCTTTAAATAGGTCCAACCATCACGTTGTTCAATTTTATTTTCTTTAATTAATTTCCCGAGTGCACGTTTAAACGAGGCTTTACTTATTCCAAAGCGTTGGCTTATATCTTCAGGGGGCGTTTTATCCCAATAAGGCATTGAACCACCTCTGCCTTGAAGATATTGATATATTTTCTCTGCATCATCTTCCTGTTGCTCTGAACGTAAAGGACGCATGGTTACATTAAGTCTACCATCTGGTCTTACATAGATAACCCTAACACTTACATGTTCACCAAAACGTGGCTTTTGCGTCATCTCATCCTCATGAATAAAGGCAAGATAACCCTCGTCACTTAGCAAAAGTGCGCCTTCATCGAGATAATGGTAAACATAGCCCTGAATCTCTTTATGCATCATAATGTCTGCTGCTGCTTTTGATTGAGATTCAATAGCTTCACCTTTGACTAGTTTAGCCATCATTCTTCCTCGTTTGTCCCAAGTGATCGAAACAGGAAGCTTATCTCCAGGTTGTGGCCAACGCGCACGATCATATGGCAATTCATCCATTGATAAAAACAAATCGCGAGAGACACCATTGTTCAAAAACACACCATGACCCGTCTTCACCGAAACCGTTTCTAGCCAAGCGATTTCACCAACTCGTAAGAAAGGAACTTCCATCGTTGCTGAAAGTCGCTCTTGATGGTCATGATAAAGAAAAACCTCAACGCTTTCGCCTACCTCCAGCTTACGTGTTGCTTCACGTTCATGAAGCAACACATCCTCTTCCCCTAAATTAAGGAAATAACCAAAACCAGCTGTCCTTGCAACGTTTAAAGTCACTGTATAACCGGGTTTTAATTCCATTACCCAAGAACTCCTTCAATCTCAACAGTTTGTGCATCTCCCCAAAGCTTTTCAAGATTATAGTATTGACGCTCATCTTTATGAAAAACGTGAACAACAACATCACCGAGGTCTATCAGGACCCATCTTGCTTGGTCATAACCCTCTAATCTTTTAATATCAATGCCTTCTTCTTGAAATGCTTTTTTTAATTCATGGGAAATGGCTTGCACTTGTTTTTCTGAGTTACCATGGCAAATAACAAAATAATCAGCAATTAATGAAATACCCTTCATATTTAAAGCAACGATATTTTCTGCTCGCTTATCATCTATAACTTTAACGGCTAATTCTAAAATGTTTGAATTCACTCCATCACTTCTCCTTTTTTCTATCTTTTATTAAATCATTGTACGTAGCTAATGTCTCGGGGAAAATTTGCTGTCTACGCTTCAACAAAAATATCATAGTATTATTCAAAGCTTGAATTATTGCTTCGTCTATACTCGTTTTAGCAAGCTCTCGAACCTCAGCTACTCCTGGAAAATCGCGCCCAGGTTCAATATAATCGGCTAAATATAATACTTTATCTAGTAATGTCATCCCCGGTCTACCTGTAGTATGATACTTAATTGCATCTAGCGTTTCTTTATCGGTAATACCTACTTCATGTTCCACATAATAAGCACCACACGGAGCATGTAATAATTCACTTCCGTACTCCAAAATTAATTTATCAGGTAGACTTTCCTTAACAAGTTGACGCATTTCATTCTTATCTCGGAACTTTGCATAATCATGAAAGACTGCAGCTAGTTCTGCTTTTTGTTTATTAACACCTACACGCTCAGCAAGCTCCACTGCCGTCTCTATAACTCCAAGTGTATGCTCGTACCTGTGGGCTGTTAGATGGGGCTTAACGATCTCTAATGCCTTGCTCCTCTCCATATAATCCCCTTTCTCCAATAAAGGATTCAATTGTTCTTGGTACCATATAGCGTACAGGAAGTCCTCGCTTTACACGTTCACGAATCATTGTGGAAGAAAAGTCAACCTGTGGCATTTCGAGCTCTTTAATTTTACTCGAATAAATGGAACTAGAAGCAGAGCCTGGTCTTTTAACTCCAATAAACGTTACGATTGAAAGGAGTTCTTCGATTTTTTCCCATTTTGGTAAATAATCGATCATATCTCCACCTATTAAAAAAAAGAACTTATCATCCGGGAACTGTTTCTTTAACCTCTTTACTGTGTCAATGGTATAAGATTTCCCTTCTCGTTCAACTTCAACTGTCGAAACATGGAAATAAGGGTTGTCTCGCGTCGCCAATCGTAACATTTCAAGACGTTCTTCACTCGATGTTAGTAAATCTCGTTCCTTATGGGGGGGAATCTGAACTGGGATAAACCAGATTTCATCCAGCTTAAAATGAATCTTAGCTTCCTGCGCTATTAACATATGACCAACATGTGGAGGATCAAAAGTTCCACCGAATAAACCGATTCGTCTCATTATTTGGTGGACCTCCCTTCTCCATTAATTTGGAAGTTCTAGTTTCTTTTGTTCCTTTGATTCCTTATACAAGACAATAGTACTTCCGATAAGTTGAACGAGCTCTGCTTTTGTCCCTTTGACAATTTCCTTAGCTACATCCTCTTTTTCAAACTCACAATTTTGTAAAACACTCACTTTAAATAATTCCCTAGCTTCTAAAGCTTCTGAGAGTTGTTTAATCATATTTTCATTCACTCCACCTTTACCAACCTGAAAGATTGGGTTTAAGTGATGTGCTTTTGATCGTAAAAAACGTTTCTGTTTTCCTGTTAGCATAATGTTCCTCCAAGTTTTTGATAGACCAATTGAGCCATTCTCTCACGGTTCGGTTTTTGACCTGTCCAATATTCAAAAGACAATGCGCCTTGATTTACAAACATACCAACGCCGTCTAATATTTTTGCTCCCCGTTTGTCTGCCTCGATTAAAAGTTTCGTTCGAATTGGGTTGTAAATTAAATCACTAACGACGCAATCTGCTTTTAGTTTATCTAACGAGACTGGAATATCCTCGATGTTTGGGCTCATCCCAACAGAGGTGGTATTAATAATAATATCAAACTGATTTAATTCCGTCGCAGCTTCTTCAATTGTCGTTGCAATAATATCATGATTTGTTAAAGTAGCAAGATCTTTTGCCTTAGAAAGAGTACGATTTGCAACAATGACTTCCTGGGCACCTTCACGCGCAAGAACAGTCACGATAGCCCTAGCAGCCCCGCCAGCACCCAACACAAGTACGCGTTGCTCCGTTAAACGTTTCGTTAGCACAGGAACTAAGGATTCCAAATACCCACGCCCGTCCGTATTATAGCCTATTAGTTTCCCATCCAGGTTTACAATGGTGTTAACAGCTCCAATTTCTTTGGCTTCATCATCTATTTCATCTAAAAAATCCATCACAGCTACTTTATGCGGGATCGTTATATTGCATCCTACTATGTTTAAGGCCCTTATACCCAATACCGCATCTTTCAAAAACTCGGGCTTCACGTCAAATAACTTATACGATGCATCTATTCCTAATTGTTGAAATGCATCGTTATGCATCATTGGTGACATAGAGTGTGTAACGGGATGCCCAAATAAGCCAAATAGCTTCTCCACTCTCGTTCTCCCCTTTTGGTTTAAATAATAGATTCTCTAATTGAAACGCCCACTCCTTTAGGTGCATAGGCTTGAACTTTAAGATTGTCTCCACTAACCGTTATCCAACCAAGGCCGGAAATGACGATATCACTTTTCTTTTCCTTGATATAAAACTCATGCTTCACTAAAGGAGGCAACTGCTCTTTTCCTTCCACTCCAGGTGGGGTCAATAACTCACCTAGATGGTTTTCGTACAACTGATCAGCCTTATCAAGCTTTGTACGGTGGATTGTTATATCGTTGGAAACATAACAGGTAAAGGTTGTCCGTTCACCTTTTAGAAAGTCTAATCTGGCCAAGCCTCCAAAAAACAGTGTTTGTTCCGTGTTAAGTTGAAAGCCCATTGGCTTTACTTCTTTTTTCGGTGTAATCACTTTTAGCTCTTTCTTATCTAGAAAATGAGCCATTTGATGATGATTAATTATACCAGGAGTATCATAAAGAGCCTTACCATCATCGAGAGGAATATCAATCATATCGAGAGTCGTCCCTGGAAAATGAGATGTTGTAATTAGTTGCTCCGTATCACCATCAAATTGCTTTATAATTTGATTAATAAAGGTCGATTTACCTACATTGGTACATCCGACAACGTACACATCTTTTCCCTTTCGATGCCTATCAATTTCTTGAGCTACATTTAAAACACCTTCACCTTTATCAGCACTCATTAGCAATACATCGATTGGTTTTAACCCTAATTCTTTTGACGACTTTTTAATCCAATTAATAAGTCGATTCTGGTTTAATGATTTCGGTAGTAAATCAACTTTATTTCCAATTAATAACACATCATTCTTTCCTGCAAATCGATGTAGACCTGGAAGCCAACTTCCTGTAAAATCAAAAATATCAACAATCTTAACGATTAATGCTTCTTTTTGTCCCAGCGTATGTAATATTTTCAAAAAGTCATCATCCGTTAAAGAAACATCCTGTACTTCATTATAATGCTTCAAACGAAAACAACGTTGACAAATTATCACGTCTTTTTCCAATGTAGATTTAGGGACAAAGCCTAGTTCTTGCTTGTTTTCGGTTTGCACCGCTACGCCACAGCCTGCGCAAATAATTTTCTGTTCGTCCATTTTGTCTAATCCTCCCATTGAATCAACCCTTTTTTCCTCATCCATTTTAAAATGATTCTCTCCATCCTTCGATTAAACTTTGTCGCTATCCCATCCGTACTTGCTACTGGGACAACAAGAATTGTCTGGATTCCTGCTCTATTTCCTCCAAGCACATCCGTAAAAATTTGATCACCGATAACCACCGTTTCTGACGGTATAACTCCCATATTCTTACACGCTAGACGAAAAGATCGTCCTATTGGTTTTTTAGCACTATGGATAAAAACCATTTTTTCTGGAGTTGCAAATGCTTTGACTCTCTTCTCATTATTATTCGACACGATCGTTACCTTCATGCCCAGTTCTTCAACCTTTTTTACCCATTCTCTTACTTCCGGAGTAGAATTAGGTCGGTCCCATTCAACTAATGTATTATCCAAATCGGTGATAATCGCTTTAATTCCATTTTTCTTTAAATTATCAAAATCAATATCATAAATACTCTTTACATATTCGTTTGGAAGTAGTTTTTTCAGCACAATTCCACCTCTTATCTTTTAACGACTGTAATCAAACTTTAACTATACCGTTAACTATGTTTTTTTTCAATCGAAACTGGGTATTTTTATAAGGAATGGAGGATAAAGCGTCTTAAGGAAAAAAGGGAAATTTTTTTTCGACAAAAAAAAGCATCGATCAACACTTGTGGATAACGTTATGCACGTTTATACACGTTGGTGTAATTACACTTTACAACCTCATAAACAATAAACCCACAGGTTATCCACCGGAATATGTGGATAAATCGAACGGTTGTTCTCTTTTCAGAGTCGTGGTAGGATATGAAGAGATAAACCAAAACTTACAATAATATGAAATAGTTCAGACGTTTAGAACAATAAAATTTTCCCAACTAGCCATTAAACTAAGGAGGTGAACCTGTCACTAGTATGACAGGGATTCATGGAGAATTTATCAGACGAGCTTCTCATTGAAACATATTATAAAGCAACTGAATTAGAATTAAATCATGATTTTATTGAATTAATACGCATTGAAATTATCAGACGTTCTTTATCTGATAAAATAAAGTTAACTTCATAACACAAGAAAGAAGGGTGTCTTCAAAAGACTCCCTTCTTTTTGTTTAATTTGCGGGTATGGTCCGAGTACCAATACGAATGTATTCCCTAGGTTTAAACGGTGTAGTAATAGGAATCATGTCTTCATCAATATCCTGAACTCTTAAATTTCCCACATCATCATAGCCCTTACTGTGAATGGTCCGTTGATTAAATTCATTGGCATACCAGGCTCCCGAAAATAAAACAAGAAAAATACTTATACTCGCTAATGCCTTTTCTCTCGTTCTCATACTAAATTCCACCCCGGTTCAAATTGCTTTATGAATCTAGGGTTCCGTTCATTTGGAAAATTATACATTTCTTCTTTTAAATAAAAATTTTTAAAATAATAATCGTCTTTCTACATATTTAACAATTAATTAAAAACGTGTTAGCACTAGATTCTTCAAGGGTGCACACCAAAACAAATTAGGTTATAATTTGTTTTGGGTTTGATGTCAATTTGCATTCTAGAATAAAAAAGTTCATATTTAGGTCCACAATGAAATTAGAAAAAGCTAGGGTTAAGGAGGTATGTGTTTTGACAGCTTTACATTGGGCGACGATATCGCCTTTATTGTTAGCGATTTTAATTCCTTTTTTGTATAAGTATTTAAGGAAAATACATACGGGATGGTTTGTTTTGGCTCTCCCTTTAATTTTATTTATTTACTTTATTCGTTTTTTACCGTCCACATCTGCAGGTAATGTTATAGAGCATACAGTACCTTGGGTTCCTTCATTAGGTATTCATTTCACTGTCTTTATTGATGGCCTCAGTTTATTATTCGCATTATTAATTACAGGAATTGGCGCTTTAGTTGTTCTTTATTCAATTTACTATTTATCAAAAAAAACAGAGCGCCTCAACAATTTTTATGTGTATTTACTTATGTTTATGGCGGCTATGCTAGGTGTCGTTCTTTCAGATAACCTTATTGTTTTGTACACGTTTTGGGAATTAACAAGTCTGGCTTCCTCATTACTAATTAGTTATTGGTACCACCGTAAAAAATCTATCTATGGTGCACAAAAGTCTATGATGGTTACAGTTTTTGGCGGTTTTGCAATGCTTGGTGGATTTACGCTTCTTTATGTGATGACCGGGACGTTTAGTATCCGAGAGATAATTGGTTCTCTTGATTTAGTCACGACGAATTCACTATTTTTACCGGCAATGTTACTTATTTTACTAGGAGCCTTTACGAAATCTGCGCAGTTCCCTTTCCATATTTGGTTACCAGATGCAATGGAAGCACCTACTCCTGTTAGTGCTTACCTTCACTCTGCCACAATGGTTAAAGCAGGAATATACCTAGTTGCACGATTTACACCTGTTTTTGGAGGAAGTCAAGAATGGTTTTGGTTACTTTCTGGTTTTGGAATTGTGACCCTATTATGGGGATCCTTGTCGGCTATTCGCCAAAAAGACTTGAAAAGTATACTTGCCTTTTCAACTATCAGTCAGCTTGGATTAATCATGTGTTTACTCGGTCTTGGTTCAGCTTCCCTTTATTATGGATACGGAACTGATACAACCATGTATACTACTGCTACACTTGCAGCGATTTTTCACTTAATTAACCATGCAACATTTAAGGGAAGCTTATTTATGACAGCAGGGATTATTGACCACGAAACTGGAACACGAGACATTCGTAAACTTGGTGGATTAATGACGATAATGCCCGTTACATTTACCATCTCCTTAATTGGGACAGCCTCGATGGCCGGTTTACCCCCATTTAATGGTTTCTTAAGTAAAGAGATGTTCTTTACTGGTGTGTTAAACGCTTCCCAACTTGAAATTTTTAATATGCAAACAGTCGGAATGCTATTTCCTGTATTAGCGTGGGTAGCTAGTATTTTCACATTTCTTTATTGTATGATTTTGTTTTTCAAAACATTTACCGGGAAATTTAAGAAAGAAAATTATGATAAGCCCGTGCATGAAGCTCCACTCGGGATGTTAATTAGTCCTATCGTTCTTGGTTCCTTAGTGGTGATTTTTGGGTTATTCCCCAATTTATTAGCCTATACTCTAATTGAGCCTGCAATGAACGCGATTCTTCCTACCGTCTTAGGTCCAGGAGAACAATTTTATGTTCACATCTATCATTGGCATGGATTCAATACAGAATTATTTATGACAATTGGGGTTGTCGTGCTAGGAACATTGCTATTTCTTCTGATGAGAAAATGGGCTAAGCTTTCTATTTACTTGCACGAACGCGATCCTTTAAATCGCGTTTATGACGGTACGCTTATTCTTCTATCAAGTAGTAGTCATAGAGTAACCTCTTCTTTCATGAAAGGAAGCATTCGTCAATATTTAATTTACATTTTTTCATTTATGGTCTTGTTCCTAGGTTATATGCTCTTCAAACTAAATGCTGTTACTTTATCAGGTGTTGAGAGTGCACCTATTGTCTTCCACGAAGCAGCTTTAGCTGTTGTTATGTGTATCTCTGCAGTGACCGTAGTTCTCGCCCGAACTCGCTTAACAGCGATTATCGGCTTAGGCGCCGTTGGCTATTCTCTTGCTCTGTTCTTCGTCCTTTTTAGAGCACCAGATTTAGCATTAACACAAATGGTAATCGAAACCGTATCCACGGTATTATTCTTGCTTTGCTTTTATCACTTACCGATGTTCAAAGCCAAGTTCGAAAAAATACCATTCCGATTTACAAACTTAATTGTAAGTCTCGGAGTCGGAATATTAGTCACTGTTTTAGCAATCTCATCTCATCATTCAAAAAGCTTTGAATCTTTAGCTAGCTTCTTTGTAAACTCAAGCTATGATGAAGCTGGTGGTAAAAATATGGTTAACGTGATTTTAGTTGATTTCCGAGGGTTTGATACATTATTTGAAATTCTTGTGTTAGCCATCGCTGCTATAGGGATTTACTCAATGGTTAAATTGCGCCTAGAGAAAGGGGAATCCTAATGCGTCCAAATGATGTTATATTGAAAACAGCAACTCAACTAGTTACGTTTATTATAATTATTTTCTCCATTTATGTTTTTCTTGCAGGGCACCACAATCCTGGTGGAGGTTTCATTGGTGGATTAATGACAGCAGCAGCATTTGTACTAATAGGAATTGCCTTTGATATAAAAACGATTAAACGCATCCTTCCTTTCGACTTTAAAATTTTAACTGCTACAGGGTTATTAATAGCAGTTCTTACTGGGATTGGATCCTTTGTCTTTGACAGTCCATTTTTGTCCCATACGTACGATTATTTTTACCTACCTCTTTTAGGAAAGACGGAGTTAGCAACTGCATTATTATTTGATATCGGTGTTTATTTTGTTGTAATTGGTGTAACGTTAACCATCATTTATACAATCGGGGAGGATAACTAAATGGAAATTCTTATCTCGATCGTAGTAGGGCTTCTCTTTACTGTTGGAACATATTTGATTTTATCAAGAAATATTACACGAATTATTATAGGTACTGGTATTTTAAGCCATGGGGTTCATTTACTCCTTCTGACAATGGGAGGTTTAAAAAAGGGAGCCGCTCCTTTACTTGGACAAGAAGCGGCATCATATACAGACCCATTGCCACAAGCTTTAATTCTAACTGCAATCGTTATTAGCTTTGGGGTTACTTCCTTTTTCTTAGTCTTAGCTTATCGTACTTATAAAGCGCACGGAACCGACGACATGGAAAAGTTGAGGGGAATAGATCATGATTAATCATCTTATTATTGCACCATTACTTATACCACTGCTCATAGGAATTATACTCTTGTTTATTAGGAACAGTATTAGAGTTCAAAAAGTTCTGAGTATATTCTCAATTATTGCTATGGTCATTGCAACGTTTATCCTTCTCCTATCTGTCTTAGAGAACGGGGTCCAGACTTACGAGCTAGGCGGATGGCGTCCCCCCTTTGGGATTGTTTTAGTTGCCGATTCCCTTGCTGTTTTACTCGTTTTATTTACTGGGCTTGTTGCATTAGCTTGTTTTTTATTTTCGGTTAGAGGGTTAGACAAAGATCGAAAAGCTTACTTTTTTTATCCTTTGTTACAGTTTTTAATCACTGGCGTTGTCGGTGCATTTTTAACCGGAGATTTATTTAACCTTTTTGTATTTTTTGAAGTGTTGCTTATGTCCTCTTATGCATTAATTGTGCTTGGAGGAGAAAAAGTTCAGCTTCAAGAATCTCTTAAATATGTATTAGTTAACGTTATCTCTTCTGCCCTATTCGTTACGGCCGTTGCCTTTTTGTATTCTATAACAGGAACCTTGAATATGGCTGATTTATCTCAGCGAGTTGCTGAAATTGAACAGCCTGCCATCGTTACTGTCATTGCCTTACTTTTTTTAATTGTATTCGGTATGAAGGCAGCCATTTTCCCACTATACTTTTGGCTACCCGGTTCATATTCAGCGCCACCTCCAGTGGTCTCAGCTTTATTTGCTGGGTTACTAACAAAGGTAGGTATTTATGCAATTATTCGCGTTTTCACAATTATTTTCTACCATCATCCTGAGATTACGCACCAGATTTTAGGTGGGTTAGCTGCTATTACAATGATTGCTGGTGTAATTGGAGCTGTAGCTTACCAAAATCTTCACAAAATCCTTGTCTATAATGTCGTTGCAGGGGTGGGCTATATCATCTTTGGTTTATCTTCATTTAACGAACCTGGTTTATTTGGTGGAATCTTTTACTTATTACATGACATGCTTATAAAGGCAGCTTTGTTCTTACTTATTGGGGCTATCATAGTCATTACAAAAACAACGAGTATGTCAAAAGCAAGTGGCCTTATGAAGCAATACCCCATACTCGGATGGTCGTTTCTCGCAGCCGCCCTCTCTTTGGCAGGGGTTCCACCATTCAGTGGTTTTTTTGGTAAATTAATGCTAATTCAGGGAGGTATCATCGCTGAACAATATTGGACAGTCGCCATTCTATTACTCTCTAGTCTGCTTGTTCTATACTCAGTAATGAGAGTCTTCTTCCTGGTTATACTAGGGGAGGAAAACATACCTCCATTAGAAAAGCGTGGGAATGTTAAAGGGCTAGTATACCCAAGTCTCATTCTACTTGGTTTATCTTTTATTATGGGAATGGGAGCAGAATGGCTTTATCCATTTGTTGCAGATGCAACAACAACCTTACTAAACCCTGATATTTATATTGAAGCCGTATTAAAGGAGTAGGTTATCATGGCCTTTCAATTATTAATCAACTTGACAATTTCGTTTGTATGGATGTTTTTGTATAACGCATGGGACTTACCAACCTTCATCATTGGTTACGTCGTAGGGGGGTTGATTCTTTTTGTAGTACGCAGATTTTTTCATCAGCCGCTCTATTTGATAAAGGTCTATGCCATTATCAAACTAATCCTACTCTTCTTTAAAGAACTCTTTCTTTCAAATGTTACTGTGGTTAAACATGTGCTAAGTCCAAAGCTAAATATTAAACCTGGAATATTTGCCTTAGAAACAGACCTTAAAACTGACTGGGAAATTACACTTCTATCTAGTCTAATAACTCTCACTCCTGGAACACTTGTTGTAGATATTTCTGAAGACCAACGGACGCTTTACATCCATGCCATGAATATTGAAGACATTGAGGTATCGATTTCTGCGATTAAAAATTCATTTGAACGAGCCATTATGGAGGTGAGCCAGTAATGTTCGATATGATTTTAATAATATCATTAGCCATTTTGTCTCTTTCACTTATGGGTAGTATTTATCGAATTATTATAGGACCTTCTCCTTCAGACAGGGTAATAGCACTTGATACTATTGGTATTACGATCATTGCTATTGTTACAGTTGTATCCATTCTACTAAGAACTTCAGCATTTCTAGAAGTGATTTTACTTGTCGGAGTACTAGCCTTTGTCGGTACCGTTGCCTTTGCAAAGTTCATTGAGAGAGGGGTTGTTCTTGACCGTGACAGAGATAAGTAGTGTAGTAGTAGCGGTATTCGTTCTCTTGGGATCCTTTTTAAGCCTTGTTACAACAATTGGTTTGTTGCGATTACCAGATATTTACTCGAGGACTCACGCAGCCTCAAAAAGTGCAACACTTGGTGTGCTTTTTATCTTACTAGGTGCACTTGTTTTTTTCTATCAGGAGTCTGGACTTGATGCTCGTCTAATTCTCGGAATTCTTTTTGTCTTTATTACCTCCCCCGTTGCTGGGCACTTAATCAGCCGAGCTGCATACTACACAAATGTCCCTTTATGGGGGAAAAGTGTTAGAGATGATTTAAAAGTAGTTTCTAAAGAAAAAAGAAGTAAATCCGTCCAACATTAAGAAAAGAAAGGTATGCGAACCTGCATACCTTTCTTTTTTACAAAATCGTTGCTATTTTTTGTCCCATTTTCACTTCCATTGGTATACTTTCTCCTTCAAATTTCAACAGCCCTTTCTCTACAAGTAAGACAATAGTTGAACCAAATGAAAAGTAACCAATTTCTTCTCCCTTACTCAGACTTGCGGAGTCATGGGTTAATTCAATGGTATTTATGTTCATTGCACCAACCTTTACTAACGCTATTTTTTTCTCATTATATTGTAACTCCGAAATGATTCGGTAGTTTCGTGAAAGCGGGCGTTTCCCGTAAGTCATTCCCAACTCATTTACCGGATAAGATCTTCCACCTAATGACCATTGATTTATAATTTGACACGAAACTGGACTGTGGATGCGATGATAATGACTTGGACTCAAGTATAAAACGAAAAATGCACCTTCATGATAGGGCGTTGCTGCCACATCCGAACCAAGCATTTCTTCTAATGAGTATTGTTGTCCCTTTATAGTAAACTGACTACCTCTTTCGATAGATCCCTGACTCGCTAAGATTCCATCAACCGGGCTTACAAAGGCGTTTCTCTCTTGAGCAACTGGACGAGATTCAGGTTTTAAGTGTCTGATGAAAAGAGTATGCAAACTTGAATAACTTTCTATTGGTTCAAGCATTTCTTTATTATTGAGTTTAAATGTTTTTACAAACATAGGAACTAAAGGCTTACTCCACTTAGACGACGCAAAAGATTTTAATACATAAGACTGTAGACGATGATTACTTAACTCTACAAACGATTGAAAAAGTAATTTCTTTATCATCGACCTAACTCCCCTCCCATTTGTTAGTTTCTAATTGTACACTTACTTATTTATAAGAAAATAAATGCATTTTAAGGGCTATTCATTGGCTTCGTGTCTGTTCAATAAAAAAACGCCCTTTTAAGTTATGATTAAAATCATACTGTAAAAAAACAAAAAGGACAAATTACCAATAAAAGCGACCGATTTATATTTTTACATATCTCTCCTCCATGTAAATTTCTCCCCTTTTCGTCGATTTTCGTTTCGTCTATTTAAGCAAAAGAACAAAAAAATAGGGTTCCAACAAAAAAACTTAATTTCCCTTGATTTCTTCAAGATTTTACAAATTTCATGATTTTTGGCGGTCATATGTCTAAAATCATGAAAAAAATGGCTACAAATGGTTTAATTTCCGTGCAAAGTCTTGACACAGCTAGGGTTAATGAGTAAATTTGAATTGCAGGTTATTTTTACTTGTGTAATATATTACAGATTACTCGTTATGAAGAACGAACGACTTTGTTCATTAGGTAGAAGTTGTTTTTCTAAACAAGGTATGAAAGGGAGTTATTTTCATGAACAAGACAGATTTAATCAATGCAGTATCTGAGCAAGCAGACCTTTCCAAAAAAGACGCTTCAAAAGCAGTGGACGCTGTGTTTGATAGTATCACAAGTGCACTTGTTGAAGGTGACAAAGTTCAGCTTGTTGGTTTTGGTAGTTTTGAAGTTCGTGAGCGCTCTGCTCGTAAAGGTCGCAATCCACAAACAGGCCAAGAAATTGAAATTCCAGCAACAAAAAATCCTGCTTTCAAGCCAGGTAAACAATTAAAAGACGCAGTCAACTAAGAAATTAACCGCAAAGAAGCGAAGGACAAGTCCTCCGCTTCTTTTTCATTACATCCACTAAAAAGTTTGACGGACGTAAAGACAGGGGCTACTAAAAAAGTTGACCTTTTTCAGTAGCCTTCTTGACTAATCATTGATTTTTATTTAAAACTATGATAATTTGGCTATGGACCAGTAAATTACAATAATTTTAAATTTTATGACCACTAGGGGTGCTAAAAAGCTGAGAGAGGTAGTTTATTAAGCCTTAACCCTATAACCTGAACTAGATAATGCTAGCGGAGGGAAGTGGCGTGTTAATTTGATAAGAAGATAGTATATTGATTATCTTTTGATTCTTATAACTACATGCTAAAACCACTTCTGCTTTCAGAGGTGGTTTTTTTACTTTTAATAGTTAAAGTCCATGAAAGGAGATTCATATGACAGAAATTTCTTTCGTATTAAGCAATGTTGAAGAGCGTGAGCAAGAATTGATCGCATTACTATCTGATCTTGTCCAATTCAGTACACCAAGCCCTCCCGCAAGAAACACGTCAGATATTCAACAGTATATTGCAGACTATCTTCAAAACATAGGGTGTAGCATCGACAAATGGGATGTTTATCCAAATGATCCTAATGTCGTTGCCTTTCAACAGGGGACCGATTCAACGAATTACAACAGCCTCATTTTAAACGGTCATGTTGATGTCGCATCAATAGAAGAAGGAGAACCTTGGGTGACTCCTCCGTTTAATGCCACGGTGAAAGGGCGAACCATATATGGGCGAGGAGTCGCTGATATGAAGGGTGGCGTAGCTGCTTGCCTTTTTGCCTTAAAACTTCTTCATGAGGCTGGTATCGAGTTAAAGGGAGATGTCTTACTTCAATCTGTAATTGGAGAAGAAGTAGGTGAAGCAGGAACCAAGCAGTGCTGTGAGCGGGGATATAAAGCTGAGTTTGCCATTGTGGCAGATACAAGCCACTGTGCGATACAAGGGCAAGGGGGCGTTATCACAGGTTGGGTGACTGTCAAGAGTCCTCAAACACATCATGACGGCATGAGACGCCAAATGATTCATGCTGGTGGAGGTTTGTTCGGAGCCAGCGCCATTGAAAAAATGGCTACGTTGATTAACGGTTTGCAGGAGTTAGAACGACACTGGGCCATTACAAAATCCTACCCAGGCTTTCCGGCTGGTGCGAACACGATAAATCCCGCTGTTATCGAAGGCGGCCGTCATGCCGCGTTTATCGCCGATGAGTGCGCCTTATGGATCACTGTACACTTTTATCCAAACGAATCCTATGAAAGCGTCACGAAGGAAATTGAGGAGCATTTACTTGCTGTAGCTGCAGCTGACCCTTGGCTAAGGGAAAACCCTCCATTATTTCGTTGGGGAGGTAATTCAATGATTGAAGATCGTGGCGAGGTATTTCCTTCATTAGCCATTGACAAGTCTTGGCCTGGTCTAAAAAAATTATCCTCTGTTCATCACAAGGTTTTCAGTACAAAACCAGAGGTTAGTATGTCCCAAACAGTAACTGATGGTGGTTGGCTCGGCCATGCAAATATTCCAACCGTCATTTATGGGCCTGGTCAACTTAAAGATGCACATGCTGTTAATGAACAATTATCAATTGATGAACTCATCACCTATACAAAAACTCTAATCCAGTTTATTTACGAATGGTGTAATAGCAAAAAGGAGGAGTCGTAAATGACCTTTTCAAAACGATTACATACGAAAGCAAAACCCATTTGGCAGAAAAGTCATCAGCATCCATTTGTTCAGGGGATTGGTCAGGGGACACTTGATATTGAAAAATTTAAATTTTTCATGTGTCAGGATTATGTATACTTAATTGATTTTGCTCGTTTATTTGCACTCGGTAGCCTAAAAGCTCCGGATTTAAAAACAATGTCAACCTTTGCAAAACTCCTTGATGCTACACTAAATGAAGAAATGAGCCTACATCGTGCTTATGCCGAAAGATTAGGTATCAGTACAGAAAATCTTGAAGCAACTAAACCTGCTCCCACAACACTCGCTTACAGTAGCTATATGCTGAACATAGCTCAACGCGGTTCATTAGCTGAGTTAATCGCAGCCGTCTTACCTTGTTCATGGAGTTACTATGAAATTGGCAAAGAGCTAAGTCAAATACCAGGAGCGATGAAGCATGACATTTACGGAGAATGGGTTTCCATGTACCAATCAGAGGAATTTGGTGAGCTAGCGTACTGGCTCATCGATTTACTAAATGAGTTAACTCACGGAAAGAGCGAGGGTGAGTTAGCACGCCTTGAAGAAATTTTTCTAAACACAAGTCGTTTTGAGTACATGTTTTGGGAAATGTCCTATCAACAAGCGATGTGGCCTTTTGATGAATAATGAGGCTGTCTCTTTTCAGAACATCACTTTTGCCTATAATGATGCAAAAACAACGATAGTTAGGGAGCTAGAATTTGGTATCAAGAAGGGCGAGTTCGTCTCTATTTTAGCACCAAGCGGAGCTGGAAAGTCGACTCTTTTCCGCTTGCTAACGAGACTTGAGGAACCAACGGAAGGAAGGATATTACTTCAGGGACAGCCACTTGCAGATCGGAAGAATGCCGTTGGTTATATGCCACAGCAAGATCTTCTATTGGACTGGCGCACCGTAATAGAAAATGCTGCACTCCCTCTTGAACTTCAAGGGATGAAAAAAAAGCTTGCTCACAAGCAGGCAAAAGCTTACTTTGAAGATTTCGGTCTAACCGGTACTGAGCTTTATTATCCTCATATGCTCTCAGGAGGCATGAGACAGCGCGTTTCTTTTCTTAGAGCTATGCTAAGTGGTCGTGAAGTTTTGCTTCTAGATGAACCATTTAGTGCCTTAGATGCGATGACCCGACTTTCAATGCAAGAGTGGCTATTACGTATATGGAAACAATTGGGTTTAACGATTTTGTTTGTGACTCATGATATTGATGAGGCTATTATGCTCTCAGACCGGATTCTACTCTTTAATAACACCCCCTTACAAAGATATGATAATTATTGCTTACAACAACCTCGTCCACGAATGATTTCAGGCGAACTGTTTGAAGTGAAGCTGGAAATATTAGCGAGCTTAAGAGAAAAGGTGAGATGATGAGTAGAAAGCTTTCTGTTTTCGGCCCTGTTCTACTAATCATGACATTTCTCATTGCTTGGGAAATGATTGCCAAAATCATACAAAAACCTTATTTGTTTCCTAGTCCTTATGAAATTGGTGCAAAGATGGTCGAGTTACATGACATTTTATTTTATATCCACCTCCCTGCTACCTTATCTATTATTGTAATTGGTTTACTTGCTTCCACAATACTTGGTGTCCTCTTAGCCATTTCCATGCATAAGAGTCGCCTTTTAGAACAGACCTTCTACCCTGTACTAGTCATGTCGCAGACAATACCAATTATTGCGTTAGCGCCGATTTTTGTTCTCTGGTTTGGCTATTCTATTTGGAGTAAAGTCGTTGTAACTGTATTAATTACATTCTTTCCTATAACCGTAAACACTTTTGATGGGTTAAAATCAACCCCACTTGCATTAAGAGAATTGTTTAAAACAATGAAGGCAAGCCGTTTTGATACGTTTCGAAAGCTTTATGTTCCAACTGCTCTTCCCTCTTTTCTTTCAGGGATGAAGGTGGCAATAACTTTGAGTGTTATAGGAGCGGCAATTGGCGAATGGCTTGGCGCAAATAAAGGTCTTGGCTATTTTAGCAGAAGAATGATGAGTCAATACGATGGTCCAGGAGTATTCGCCCCTATTGTGTGGCTTTCACTAATTGGAGTTATCGGATTTTTACTTATAAAAGCATTAGAAATTTATTTACTACGTTGGAGGAAAACAAAATGAACGCATTAAAGACATTGCTATTATCATTTGGCATCATCATGCTAGCTGCATGTAACACAACCAATGAAACAGAAGAACTGCAACAAGAAACGGAAGCTGGCCCTAGTGAAGTAGAAGCACCAGTCGCAGAGGAAAACCAAGAACTACAAGAAGTTGAAGTTATGCTAGATTGGTACCCAAACGCTGTTCATACCTTTTTATATGTGGCGATTGAAAATGGCTACTTTGAAGAAGAAGGTCTGGATGTAAAGCTCGTATTTCCAGCAAACCCGACAGATCCCATTAATTTAACGGCATCAGGTGCCATTTCTTTTGCACTTAGCTATCAGCCAGATATTCTACTTGCTCAAGAACAAGGTCTACCCGTTACAGGAGTAGCACCCATTGTTCGTTCTCCGCTAAACCATGTCATGTTTCTGACGGAAAACGGCTTTACTAGTCCTGCTGATCTAGAAGGTAAAACAGTTGGATTTCCAGGAATCCCCCTTAACGAGGCAATTTTAAAAACGATGGTTGAAGAAGATGGCGGAGATTTCTCAAAGGTTAATATGATTGATGTAGGCTTTGAGCTTGGTGCAGCAATTACAAGTGGGCGTGCTGATGCAATTATTGGTGCCTACATTAATCATGAGTACCCTGTTTTAAAGCATGAGGGCTTTGATATCTCCTACTTTAACCCTGAAGATTATGGGGTTCCCTCTTATTATGAGCTGGTGTTAATTACAAATGAAGACATGATTAGCAACAATCAAGACCTTGTTGATGCCTTTTGGAGAGCTGCTGAAAAAGGATATGAGGAAACGAAAGAGCATCCAGAACAAAGTCTTGATATTCTCTTGTCCAATCAGGACCAAGCAAATTTCCCTCTAGTCAAAGAAGTTGAAGAAGAAAGCCTTAAGATTTTATTAGAGAAAATGGAATCCCCAGACGAACCATTTGGTTCTCAAGATGAAGCCCACTGGGAACATGTAAAAGCCTGGCTAACCGAATAGTCAAAATACCGCCTTGTCAAGGCGGTATTATTTATTTGCTGTAAATCATTTTGCTAACTCTTTTACAACACATGGACAATGCTCCCCACTAAGTGCTATAACTAGATTCTTTGCGGCAAGTTCTGCCATGTCATGCCTTGTTTTTAACGTAGCTGAACCGATATGTGGTAACGTGACAACCTGCTCCATTTTCAGTAATGGATTATTTAGGTCAATTGGCTCTATCGTAAAAACATCCAATCCCGCTCCGGAGATTCCACCTGTTTGTAATGCTTGAATTAGCGCTTCCTCGTCTACCGTTGCACCTCTTGAAGCATTGATAAAAATAGCTGATTGTTTCATCAAAGTAAATTGTTTCTCTCCAAAGAATTTCTCTGTTCCCTTCGTAAGCGGTGTCATTAGAACAACAAAGTCAGATTGCTGGAGAAGTTGATCCATTTCTGCATAGACTACTCCGAGTCTATTTTCTGCTTCTGTTTTTCTTGTTCGATTATAATAAAGCGCCTTCATATCAAAGCCGTAAATAGCCCGTTTTGCAATCGCTTCACCAATTCTACCCATCCCAATAATTCCAATTGTCGCATGATGTACATCAACTCCGAATAACTCTTCACCAATGTTTTTCAACCAGTTTCCTTCTTTAACGAGACGATCCATCTCCGGTATTCTACGAGCGGAAGCTAACATTAATGAAAGGACTAAATCAGCAACCGTATCGTCCAAAACATTCGGTGTATGGGTTCCGACAATATTACGTTTGTTCATCGCATCGAGATCGAAATTATTATAGCCAACAGATTGATTGCTTACAACTTTCAAGTTTGGGGCTTTGTCTAGAAGATCATTATCAATAGTAAGGCCACTTGTAAGGATACCCTCAACTTCATTTAATGCTTCTACCAAGTTTGTTTCGGAAAGAAGTTGTACCTTTATAATTTCGGTATGTTCGCGTAAATAGTCCTCTACTTTTTGAGGAAGTACTTGTGTGACTAGAACTTTTGGCTTCATGTGTAACCCCTTTCTTATTTAACCTATCAATCATTGACTGCACATAGTAGAAGCCTCCTGAACCATGTCCAGAAGGCCTTTAATTAACCTTTTACAAATACTGTTTTTATTGATGTGAAAAATTCAATGGCTGCTTGACCTTGCTCTCGTGAATGAGAACTAGATTGCTTCATACCACCGAATGGCGCTTGCAATTCAACCCCTGCACTTTCAGCATTGATTCGGACTAGGCCAGCATCCATCTCATTTATAAAGGAAAGCATGCTTGAGATATTTGTTGTGAAGATTGATGCACTTAATCCAAACTTCACATCATTAGCTACCTCAAGTGCCTCTTCCATTGTTTCAACTTTCATTAAAGCTAATACCGGGCCAAAAATTTCTTCTTGAGCAATGGTCATTTCGCTCTTTACGTCTTCAAATACAGTCGGTTGTACATAAAAGCCTTGAGCTAATTCAGGATTCTCATACCGATTTCCTCCACTTAGCAGAGTAGCTCCTTCTTCCTTCCCTTTTTCTATGTAGCTAAGAACTGTGTTAAGCTGTGACTCACTAGCACAAGGTCCCATCCATGTTTCAGCTTGCAACCCATCCCCTACCTGTAATTGGTTTACCTTCTCAATTAATCTTTCTTTAAATGCCTCATAAATATCTTGTTGAACAATTACACGACTTGTCGCTGTGCACTTTTGTCCAGTTGATTTTAGACCTCCACTAATCGTTGCATCAACAGCCAAATCAAGATCCGCATCGTTTGCCACAATAACAGGGTTTTTTCCACCCATTTCAAGCTGATACTTAGCCCCTCGAGCAAGTGCACCTTGGCCTACCCGTTTTCCGACTGTATCTGACCCAGTAAATGTAATACCATCAATAGTAGGGTGATCGATGATTCCTTGACCAATGACAGAACCAGGGCCTGTCACCATATTGATAACTCCAGATGGAAACCCAGCTTCGGCAAAACACTCCATTACTTTCGATGCTGTGACTGCGGTTTCTTGGGCTGGCTTAAGAACGACTGTATTTCCATAAATTAAGGCGGGGGCTATTTTCCAAATTGGTATAGCGACAGGGAAGTTCCAAGGGGTAATGACACCCACAACACCTAATGGTGAACGCGTTGTAAACATAAGGGCTTCACTATCTGTTGAGGGAATATTTTCACCAATTTTGCGTAATCCTTCTCCAGCATAATAACGTAAAATCGCGACGCCACGTGCTGTTTCACCCTTTGCTTCCGGTAAGGTTTTTCCCATTTCTCTAGTCATTGTTTCAGCTACGATGTTTATATTTTTCTCTAGAATATTTGCCACCTTGTATAAATACTCACCTCTAGCTGCACCTGAGAGCTTTCTCCATGCCTTTTTCGCACGGTTAGCAGCTTCTACTGCTTTATCCAAATCTTGAATTGTCGATTTTTGTACATAGCCGACCACTTCATTTCTATTTGCTGGATTGATACTTGCATCTACAGCCTCCTGCTCACTGGGATGCCACTCTCCGTTAATGAAATTTAGACATGTTACCGCTGTTTGTACGCTCATTTTTCTCGTCATCCTTTCTTTACTAACTTATGTTGAGTCTTTACTTCGTTTCGTAATATACCAACACTAGGAATCTCAATTTCAACTAAATCGTCCTCTGCAAGGGTAAACTCATTCGGTGGAACAATACACGTTCCCGTTAAGAGAATCGTCCCTTCAAAAACATCATTGTCTTGGATGAGATACGATACAAGTTCTTCGTAGGTTCTTTTTAATTGATTGGTGTTAGCTGTCCCTTCAAATACAATTTTTCCGCCACGATAGATGCGACAACTTATATCGAAGTCGTATGGATTATCAACTGTTTCTGCTAAGCGAATGGCAGGTCCGATCGAACAAGAATGTTTCCATATTTTAGCTTGCGGCAAATATAAAGGATTTTCGCCCTCAATGTCACGACAACTCATATCATTTCCAGCAACATAACCCAGGATCCTTCCATCCCGACTCAACACTAGTCCTAGTTCAGGCTCAGGGATTTGCCAAGTCGAATCAGAACGTAAATATACTTCTTCGCCAGGTCCTACCGTTCGTGAACTCGTCGATTTCAAGAATATCTCAGGGCGTTTTGCTTCGTAAACCTTGTCATAAAAAGTGGCGGCATCTAACTTTCCACCTGTTGCTTCGTAATTTCTCGCTTCTTTGCTTTTTTTGTACGTTACCCCAGATGCCCACACCTCAGGCGCTTCAATGGGAACCAACACGTTTAAATCTTCAAGTACACAATCAAGCGGTACACTATTAGAGATTACGTCTTTGATAACGCTTAATAGAGTCTCTTCTCTCTTATCTGCCAATTGAACAATATCTAGAAATGATGCAAAGGGGAGTTCATAAAGATAATTGTCATCCGTAAGGGCAGCAAGCTTAACATCTTTATTTTCTTTAAAACGTATGATCCTTATTTTAATCACCTCTTCCAATTGTTTTATATCATAGAACATTGTTTTCACATCAAATGAGAGTTAACTGACTTTCCAATCTCCTCCTGATGAATTTAAAAGCCAAATCCAAGCTTTTTTGAAATTTCCTGAGTCGTAGCCGTTAAGAGCTCAACACTGTGTTTCACAGTTTCTTTCGTTACAGTTGTTGATGTCCCCGATATGCTAATCGCAGCAATCGCTTGACCACTATAATCTCGAATTGGCATCGCCACACAGTAAACCCCAGGTTCATTTTCCTGGTTATCGATGGCGTAACCTATTTCTCGAATTCTTTCAATCTCTTGCAGAAAGAGTTCGTGACTTGTAATCGTTTGTGGTGTTTGCGGAGTAAACTCATATCCGTCAAGTATCCGCTCAATTTCTTCTGTTTTTAAAAATGCAACAAGAGCTTTTCCAACCCCACTTGAATGAATAGGTACACGCTTACCAATCTTCGAATAGACAATTGTTGCAGAGGAACTTTCTACCTTTTCAATATAGACACCCTCTATTCCATCAAGAATGACTAAATGAACGGTTTTTCCTGTTTCCCTTGATAAATTGATTAAATGCTCTTTAGAAATTGAACGTAAATCTCGACTTTGGATAACATATTGACCACGCTCAAATAATTTTAATCCTAAATGATATTTTCCATTTTCGGGATTTTGTTCAATATAATGATGTTTTTGTAAAGTCTTCAATAAAGAATGTACCGTGCTTTTATGCAAGCCCATTTGTTCACTAATGTCGGTAATCTTTATTTCTGTATGATATTCATCGAATAAATCGAGAATTCGTAGAGCTCTTTCTACTGATTGAATGATTGGCACATTGCTCATCCTTTTCTTCTAGTTTGTTAACTTTATCATATCACAGACGATCAGATGAGCACTTCTATCAAGAGTTCGTACCAACTGCTTCAACAGGTATTCCGAGTCCCTCTGCTCCCTTATGTGAAGTTTTAAGATGAGGTGCATAACGTTTTAACATATCAAGCCCAATTTTCGCTCTTCGAACCCTTTCTTTACATAAAGCAATCGATGTTGCTTCTAAATGAGTGCCAGATGGATAGATATTCGGCGAATTTCTCAATCCAAATTTAATATATACCGGTGCCGCCACTCGGATAATTTCAGGTATCTCATAGTGACGAATAAACCCACCAATATCATCTGGCGCCTCAACATAAATATCAATGGGGATATCAATGGCTTGCCGAATAGCTGCTAATTTGGCTAATGTTAAATCTGTTGGTACGTTATAGGTATCAGCACCAGCTTCTTGAACCATCCGGATGGAGACAGGATTAGATTGAGCCATTTGCACAGAGATTTTCACTACTAAATCGGGTGGTAATTCCCCTGCTTTCTTGCACTCATTTACAAGCCATAGTAAGCCTTCATCGGCAACTAAAATGCTGCGAATTCCAAAATGACATGCTCTCTTTACATCCTCAATTGCATAAACAAGTTGGTCCATCCCTTGCGAGCGTAGCCCTGCAATCTTCCCAGCACTAGCTAACTGCATCGGTGTAATATCGAAGCTGCCACGCGGTCCTACAAAGAGACTTATCTCTAGCTTCTCTCGTCTAGCAATCTCAGACATCTGTTTGAGCTCCTCATCAGTAAGGAGCATAATTCCACTTCCTTGTGAGACCCGATGGATCTCCACATTATATTGCTCACATGACTCAATCACTGCTTCAAATGAAGCCGGTCCTTCTACACTTGGGATTTCAACTCGGTACTGTGCTCCATCAGGAAATGTTTTAGATGATGTGGGTAAGTGATGACAATCACTTGATGGAAAACCTAAATTTTCAATAAATTGTCGTGTTTGCTCCATATTGACTTCCTCCTTTATTTCACTACTGTATTGAAATTTATTAATCCATCTTTCTTATAATCTAATTCAGCTTCCTCAAATACAGCCATTGGCACTACACCAGATGCTGCATCGGTATGCCCAACCATACGATTACTAGCCGCAATAAATTTTTGACGTTTTTTAATTGAAGAAAGTCGTTCCTCTGCTAGCTTCTCACGAGACGACTTAATGTCGTTAAAATTGAATGTTAATTGACCTGCTTGGAATGAGGCTTCATCAACATAATTGAGGATGCGTTCACGTAATCCAAGATAAAGCAAATCACCTGTTTTTAAATAGAGAATACCCCCACCCTCCATAGCTTCAGGGGTCATATGTCCAATTGCAGCACCATATGTGACGCCTGAGTAGCGACCGTCACTAATCAATGTTGCAACTCGCTTTAACTGACGATTGGCGTTGATATGTTGCATCGGCGTAAACATTTCGGGCATTCCAAAAGCAACAGGTCCCTGTCCTGAGACGATAATTGCAATTTTCAAGATGCTTTCTTCGACCATTTTATCGAAAAGTAATTCATAATCATCGTTTTTCCAGGTCTCGTAGAAATCAGGTCCATTTTCTCTCAACAGAGATAGCATATTCTGATGCGCGAAGCTTTGGTTTTTCTTAAGTCTTTTTAATAAATCAGCATCCAAAAGATTTCGGTTCGCTTCTTCTTCATTTTCAAAATAAAGAACAAAAGCTACTTTTTTATCAAATTGGTTCAGCTGAGGTGTAGGCATTCCACTAATTTTAACGACAGCACTTTCAAAGAAATTTCCTGTTAGTACATCAACGCCACTAAAGGATCGTCGTGGCTTTTTTAAAATAATTGGATTTTCTTTAACATGATCTGCCGAAAGATTATCGGTCTTGGCTAATCGTTCCCGCCATGTCTTAGCCGCAACGGTTGGGGCATCTACGTCCATCGGCACTCCATTTTCAAGTAGTTCATGAAATAAAGTCTCCATTCCTCTACTCTCACTGTCACAACATTGCATTGCTAAGGAAAAGATATCGCGCCCTTCCGTCAGGCTATAGTTGAATAAATCAGGAATGGGGTGAGAGTGATGAATCTCATCTAAATCCCATAGACTAAATTTATAACCCCCATATAACATGCCTGCAACAATATGCATCATTAGATTGGTCGAACCACCTGATGCACTATGTATTCGAATGGCATTGCGAATGTTTGTGGCCATAATATTGGCGGCACCGAATACTGGATTATTAATCATCCCTGCTAAACTATCAAGTGCTTCGTTAACTTGTGATTGGTTAGGAGATTGGGTTAAAAGCTCTACAGCAGGATGAACCAAACCCATTCCTGCCACCAAATGTCTTGAACTGTTCCCCGTTCCATTAAACGCACATACACCTCCACTTCCATCACATGTGGCAACAGCAAGTCGCTTTTCATAATCTTTATGAACAGCCTTTGTAATGATGCCTCTTTCAGTTGCCCGTTCTAAAACCCCTTGGAAGGCGGTATTTGAAGAGCATTGAAGAATATAATCCATTGCATCTCTTAGGTCATCTGCAATATCATTTGCTCCTTGGCCTTCCGCTACTTTTGCTACTTCCTCAAGTTCCTTAAATAATTCGGTAGGGATGGTCCCACCTTGAAGAACATGTGCAGGTGCAAATGTAGCAAAAAAGGGTGCTTCACCTCGATACTGCCTAATTCTATCTAGATGTGCCATTGCACTTACAACACCTAACGGCTGCTTATCGCATCCTTGTATGACAAAGGCACCATGATAGCTATGAGCTTCCATTTGATTAACAACCATCTCAGCCACTGCATTTCGACTTTGCAGGGAATAGCTCATGCCTTGATTACTTTGTGCAGTCCCATCACACATAACAGGGGTGGAAAAGTTAAAAGGAACTCCACCATTTTGCCAAATACGAATCGCCGCATGTGAGGTTGTTTTAAAATCCATAATATGAGCTGGGTGGTCCGAAGACCCTCCGATTATTGCAATACGAGGTGCATTTTCTTCCAAACGGTTGTAAATTTCCTCGAGCGTCCAATCAGGAGATGACCCTTCGTACTCAGGTCCTAAAATTTGTTTTGAACGGTCTAGTAATCCCGCGACTGTAATCGGCTCGTTCGCCTTTCCTTGAACATTGTCTCGATACGGATTAATCGAATTATTAATCTTAGGATACAAAGTTTTCATCGAAACGCCCCTCATTTGTTTTATATTATAAAACAATGTTCTTATAATGATACAAATATAGTTTTATAATATAAAACTTAGTTTTGTTATTTACTTCTATTTTAAGAATATAAGATTGTTATCTTTTCGTCAACCCCGAATATTTAGAATATTTGGTCTGCAGCAATTAACCTTTTTCCGCATACACCTAGTCCCTCAAGCCATATACCTAGCATAAAATGTAGAAACTCTTTAGAAAGGTGGTATCACTATGTACTATTACGAACCTTGGTATGGCCGTTATTGTTGTCCCCCTCCAGCCCAAAGATACAGAAGTGGAGTCGGTTTTGCTTTCGTAGTCGTCGTTGTCATCTTATTAATTATTCTTGGAGTAAGTTGGTATAGATATAAATAAAAAACAGATGCCTTTGTTTAATCAAGGGCATCTGTAAAAGAAGATAAATCTGACATAATTAGGAACGAATGAATGTTGGTAAGTTCCGAATACTACTACTAAGAGAAGTAGAGATTTTTAATCGGCGTAGGATATAAGACCTACATAAGGAGGTAAAAATGATTTTTAATAAAAAAAATTACCCATTTATTATATTAGTCCTCATTCATTTAGCGATGCTTGGTTTTATATTTCTAAAAAAAGATAACAGAAAATCATATTTGCTTTTACTACTCAGCAACACTGCCCTAGCCTATCTATTTGAATACATTGTACTGAATCTTTTTAATATGTACACTTATTACCCAAAATTTCTAAAACACCAATACATCAATAACGTATTTGGCGCCATTTTATCTCAAGCCATCATTATTCCAATAACAGCAACCTTTATTACGGCGATAAAAATAAAGTGGAAAGGTAAAATGGCCTTCTCTTTCTACTTTTTTATAATTGAAAAAATTTTCATAAAGAAACATATCTTCAAACTTCAAACATGGAAATCTCACTATACTTTTTTATTGACCTTACTATATTTCTACATTAGTGACGGTTGGTTTAAGGGCAGACATTCTTTCATACTGCAAAGAATTACGAAATTTTTTGTCTACTTAGTTATCCATGCAAACAGCCTATATGGCTTTGCTATAAAAGATTTATATAGATTTCGTCTAAAAACCGGTACATGGAGAGAGCATTTTATCATCAGTCCGATTTATTCTATAATTGTTTCTCTTTTATTTACTATAAACCATTACAAATTAAACAAACGCTTAACAGGATTCTTAATAGCTTTAACTTACGTCCTTGACCAAACCCTAGCCCGATTCGGTATTTTACATTTCAGAAAATATGTATTCCTTCCTTTACATATCACTATACTATTATTTCCATATATTGTTCTGGAAGAAGAAAAATCTTAGAAATGGGTTACTTTATTTCCGTAAGAAAACAAAAAAACCGCACTCTAAAAGTGCGGTCTGGGTTCATGGTAGTCAATCTAAGATGCTACCCACTTAACTTTTTACCCCAATTACTCATTTTAAAACTTTTTTCAAAAAAGCAATCCGATGATTTTATTTGCGAATTAAAGAGAGCATCGTAATTTTAATGTTTTCTTTTAATTCCTTCTACATGAAACCATGTGTTATCGTTTCCCTTGACTTTGTTTATAAAACTCATGAAAAAGCTTCATTAGCGCTCTCTTTTCAATCCGTGACACATAACTCCTTGAAATCCCAAGTTCCTTAGCAATTTCACGTTGCGTTCGCTCTTCTAAATTTTCAAGACCAAATCGTCCAACGACAACTTCCTTCTCACGTTCATCAAGGACATGAATATATTCGTAAATTTGCTTCTTTTCCATTTTCATTTGAATGACATCAACAATATCTTCTGAGTCTTCTTGGAGAACATCAATGAGTGAAATTTCATTTCCTTCTATATGTTATCTGTCTTGAAAAACCGAATATAATTTTTGTTAATTCATTTTGAACCAAAGTTCAGTTTCAGAACCTCTTTCCCAAACTAGCAAAGGTTCATCATTTTCGTTGACCATAAATGAAGCCCATCCTTCGTACTCTCCATCAATATATAAATCTGTACTCAGAACAGGTTCAGGAACTACGACAAATGAAAATTCACTATATACAGTCCCTGTTTTTGAAACTGCATCAATGAGTACGCCTCTCACCTGTAGTGGTTCTACTTGTAGATCTAAAGCCTTTACTCTGAATTTAGCTAAGACGTATTTTTTCCCCTCAGAAGCTTCGTCATTGAACATGTTTGCATTTTTAATCATGTCCCAAGCTAAAGATCCGTCAGTAATAGTTTCAACCAATTCAATTTCATATTTTTGGTAACCATAAAGCCAGTCAGTGGTTTCTACGACAAATGTTTCCCCTTTACTAGCAGGGTTGCTGCGAGAATTTGGTTTAAATGAACTATCTAGGGTTCTTGCAAAGAATACAGCAAATTGCGCACGTGTAACAGAATTATTAGGTTTGAATGTCCCGTCATCATACCCG
>NZ_KZ454943.1:2947656-2951955 GCF_002797395.1 Bacillus solitudinis | reverse complement strand
TTAAACAAACGCTTAACAGGATTCTTAATAGCTTTAACTTACGTCCTTGACCAAACCCTAGCCCGATTCGGTATTTTACATTTCAGAAAATATGTATTCCTTCCTTTACATATCACTATACTATTATTTCCATATATTGTTCTGGAAGAAGAAAAATCTTAGAAATGGGTTACTTTATTTCCGTAAGAAAACAAAAAAACCGCACTCTAAAAGTGCGGTCTGGGTTCATGGTAGTCAATCTAAGATGCTACCCACTTAACTTTTTACCCCAATTACTCATTTTAAAACTTTTTTCAAAAAAGCAATCCGATGATTTTATTTGCGAATTAAAGAGAGCATCGTAATTTTAATGTTTTCTTTTAATTCCTTCTACATGAAACCATGTGTTATCGTTTCCCTTGACTTTGTTTATAAAACTCATGAAAAAGCTTCATTAGCGCTCTCTTTTCAATCCGTGACACATAACTCCTTGAAATCCCAAGTTCCTTAGCAATTTCACGTTGCGTTCGCTCTTCTAAATTTTCAAGACCAAATCGTCCAACGACAACTTCCTTCTCACGTTCATCAAGGACATGAATATATTCGTAAATTTGCTTCTTTTCCATTTTCATTTGAATGACATCAACAATATCTTCTGAGTCTTCTTGGAGAACATCAATGAGTGAAATTTCATTTCCTTCTATATGTTATCTGTCTTGAAAAACCGAATATAATTTTTGTTAATTCATTTTGAACCAAAGTTCAGTTTCAGAACCTCTTTCCCAAACTAGCAAAGGTTCATCATTTTCGTTGACCATAAATGAAGCCCATCCTTCGTACTCTCCATCAATATATAAATCTGTACTCAGAACAGGTTCAGGAACTACGACAAATGAAAATTCACTATATACAGTCCCTGTTTTTGAAACTGCATCAATGAGTACGCCTCTCACCTGTAGTGGTTCTACTTGTAGATCTAAAGCCTTTACTCTGAATTTAGCTAAGACGTATTTTTTCCCCTCAGAAGCTTCGTCATTGAACATGTTTGCATTTTTAATCATGTCCCAAGCTAAAGATCCGTCAGTAATAGTTTCAACCAATTCAATTTCATATTTTTGGTAACCATAAAGCCAGTCAGTGGTTTCTACGACAAATGTTTCCCCTTTACTAGCAGGGTTGCTGCGAGAATTTGGTTTAAATGAACTATCTAGGGTTCTTGCAAAGAATACAGCAAATTGCGCACGTGTAACAGAATTATTAGGTTTGAATGTCCCGTCATCATACCCGGTTGTAATATTGTTGGCTGCAAGCTTTGAAACATACGAATGCGCCCAGTGGTTCTTTGGGACATCAAAGAATGACTTATTGAATTCTCCTTCTAAACCATATGCATTAACTAAAGCTCTGGCCATATCAGAACGCTTGAGGTGAACTTCTGGTTCAAAAGAGGTGCTTTTAGGAAGGATTCCTTCATCCACCACTGCACTAATTTCCTTGTAAGCCCAGTAACTTGACTTAACGTCATTGAAACCCGGATCCGGTCTTCCCGTTAGATCTAAATCTAAGGCCCTTGAAATCATGACAGCTGCTTGGCTTCTTTTTACGTTATCATTAGGCCCGAAGTTCCCGTTTGCATAACCCCCAATAACTCCTGCACCGCTTAAAAACTCAATTTCGTCAGTTGCCCAAAATTCTGCGCTTACATCAGAAAATTTAGTTTCACCAAACACCATTGATGGAATCAATAAGAATACAAGAAATAGTGCTATGTACTTAAAACTTTTCATTTTATACCTCCCAATATTTAGATTCTATTACATTTTAGCACTTTTATAGATAAAGGAGTAGATTGAGAGAAAATTATCCTTATAGAGTTTTTTTATTGAATAAAGTGCGTGCGCTTAAGCATATCTCCTCTTATTTAGAGGTAAGGCAGAAAGTATATTGGATAACTTCAATAACCTTCGCTGTTTTCTGAAATGACAATAGCAAGCAACGTGCGTTGAATTTAGGCTTAAGACGGTAATAACCCGTTGTGATAGTACTTTTTTATCAGAAAGGTAAATAATTTGTATCCTCTCTTCACTGTTAGCGGCTCTATTTAAAATACTATCCACAAGTTTACGCTCCCTTCAAAACTCTTAATGTTCTTGGTTTTGTAGCTGCCCATTCTATATAACCCTTTTTTAAAAAATTGAACAAAGTGCCCGTGAATAGTCTCAGAGGACTTATAATTTAAAAGCTCGCCAATCTCCCTAGAAGAAGGCGAGTAATTATATTGGTCAATATAGTTTTGTATGCAGTTTAGTACCTTTCTTTGCGCTTGCATTAAGGTCTTCAAAATAATCACCCTTTGCTCTTTTTTTCATTATATACGAACATATATTCTATTTCAAGTTGAAAAGCGAACGTGTATTCTTATATAATTATCAGAAACGAGGTGAAATCATGCGATTAACCGAAGAAGAAAATAGGTTAGTGAGGAATCTTATCTTTTTAGAGTTCACCCGGAAGACAATGGAAGTCGATAAGAAGCACATCGAAGCATCAAAGATGAAAATAAAAGACCCTTATATCGAGACACTGGATAAAGTGATTGTTAAGGTGGGCATTGAGATGAGGGATTTAAAAAGATCCTTACACAAGGAGCAAATTAAAATACACGAGGAGGGACCACGAGAGACGGAGGGTAGCTCTAAGATTTATGTTTACAAAATTACTAAAAAGGGATACGAACAGAGAATGGATTTAGCCTCACATGTTATTAAAAATGCAGTCTTAGGTTTGATACGTAGGTTTTTATGAGAGCCCCAGGCAACTGAGGGCTCTTTTGTATAAATATAAAAGAATAAGCCAAATCTACTAGTTCTGTAATTTTTCGTCTTTCGAAATTCATTAGTTTAGAATGAATTGTTGCTATAAGACAGAATCATAATACTCGTCTTAAATACCGGCTGAGTAGGAGGTGACAATTTAACTGAATTAAGAAAGGGGGACATTTTTGTAAATAAAAGGGTTTTTAATTCTAATATAGAAAGGAGTAGAGACACTTGTTAGAGAATATTTCCGATGACGATTTGTTAGGCGCTTATCAAAAAGCAAAAGAGATGAATCTGGATACTGACTTCATTGAATTGTTAGAAAATGAACTTCTGAACCGAACAGTTGATATTAATCCCGACTAAACAATTTATAGTCAGGCTACTAAGTCTGTTTAATCGGGAAATTTAATTTACATTGTAAGTTAAACTTGGGCGGGAGGGATTAAACTGGATAAAGATTTGGTTTTCGAAAAGTTGCGATTTGATTTTGAGACAAAACTTAAACGAAGTTTAAAAAATACCGAATTAGAACTATTGTTGTGGATGGCAAATAGGGTTGCTGGAAATGTGAGTGTTTAACTTGCATTAAATTACATACTGAGAAGCCCCCACAAGGAGGGGTTTTTTTATTATTTACAGATTGTTCTTTAACCCTCTTACCTCCGCTTCAAATTCAAGCCGCACACAATTTACTACGGTCATATCACCTCTACTAGCTTTTTCCAACCAACTCTTACCGATTGGGTTACGCTACCTTGCATCTATCCGATTTCCAAAAAATTAATCACTGGAGCTAATTCCTACAAATTTATTTGACCGTCTAACAATGTTAAGAGAACATCTAATCAGATACAAAAAATCTGAAAACCTTACACTAGAGAAAAAGAGATGACTTTTGGTACTAGACCTAAGTCGAATGAACACTTATTTTGTCGAATCTATTCCAATAAATAGAATAAGTTGTCATAATAAATTTTAGGAAAATAGGAGGGGTTCAATTTGAGTAAAAAAGAGAAAAAACCTTTAGCAATCGAGACTGCTAAAAGGCTTATAACAATTTATATGAAAGATACAGGTGAATCATATAAGGATATCACACAGGGAACTATTAAAGGTAAACTAGGTAATTTTTATATTTGTATAAATGAACAAGGATTTCGATTGTTTAAACTCTCAGCTAATCAAAAAGAAATTATTCAGGAAGGACAATACCACTGGAATGATTTTGACTCTGTAACAATTGATAAGTTTGCTACAACCACATTATTTAATTTTTCTGGCAAAACCCTTCTTGATTTAAAAATAAATATGCCTAATACTTTCATACAATCTATTAATTCACAAGAACATATTAAAATTGAAATTGTTAGTAGAAAATGGGTCAATAAAATACTTGGTTTTCGTTCTAAAAAAAGATGGAAAATGGTTACTGCTTCAATCTTTTATTCATTTATAGCACTTATGTTTATAGGTATCGCAAACTCAGAGCCTAGTACTG
>NZ_KZ454943.1:2902542-2947646 GCF_002797395.1 Bacillus solitudinis | reverse complement strand
TACTAAGTCTGTTTAATCGGGAAATTTAATTTACATTGTAAGTTAAACTTGGGCGGGAGGGATTAAACTGGATAAAGATTTGGTTTTCGAAAAGTTGCGATTTGATTTTGAGACAAAACTTAAACGAAGTTTAAAAAATACCGAATTAGAACTATTGTTGTGGATGGCAAATAGGGTTGCTGGAAATGTGAGTGTTTAACTTGCATTAAATTACATACTGAGAAGCCCCCACAAGGAGGGGTTTTTTTATTATTTACAGATTGTTCTTTAACCCTCTTACCTCCGCTTCAAATTCAAGCCGCACACAATTTACTACGGTCATATCACCTCTACTAGCTTTTTCCAACCAACTCTTACCGATTGGGTTACGCTACCTTGCATCTATCCGATTTCCAAAAAATTAATCACTGGAGCTAATTCCTACAAATTTATTTGACCGTCTAACAATGTTAAGAGAACATCTAATCAGATACAAAAAATCTGAAAACCTTACACTAGAGAAAAAGAGATGACTTTTGGTACTAGACCTAAGTCGAATGAACACTTATTTTGTCGAATCTATTCCAATAAATAGAATAAGTTGTCATAATAAATTTTAGGAAAATAGGAGGGGTTCAATTTGAGTAAAAAAGAGAAAAAACCTTTAGCAATCGAGACTGCTAAAAGGCTTATAACAATTTATATGAAAGATACAGGTGAATCATATAAGGATATCACACAGGGAACTATTAAAGGTAAACTAGGTAATTTTTATATTTGTATAAATGAACAAGGATTTCGATTGTTTAAACTCTCAGCTAATCAAAAAGAAATTATTCAGGAAGGACAATACCACTGGAATGATTTTGACTCTGTAACAATTGATAAGTTTGCTACAACCACATTATTTAATTTTTCTGGCAAAACCCTTCTTGATTTAAAAATAAATATGCCTAATACTTTCATACAATCTATTAATTCACAAGAACATATTAAAATTGAAATTGTTAGTAGAAAATGGGTCAATAAAATACTTGGTTTTCGTTCTAAAAAAAGATGGAAAATGGTTACTGCTTCAATCTTTTATTCATTTATAGCACTTATGTTTATAGGTATCGCAAACTCAGAGCCTAGTACTGAGGTTACGGCTATTTCAGAGCCTTTACCTGTCGAAAATCTTGCAGAAGAAGTTAGTTCTAATGTTGAAGAACCCATAGAAATACCTGAGGAATCACCTACTGAATTTGAAGCAAAACTTGATATTGAACAAACAGATGGTCAGGTGACATTAACAGCAAACACAAATGCTCCAGACGGTTCTATTTTTGAAATGTCTGTACTCAATTCAAATTTTGATATTGAGTCTGATTTCATTGAGGTTAAAGATGGAGTGGCCGCTGTCACCTTTGATCTTTCTACTTGGGATGTCGGGTATCTTTCAGCCATGGTTAACTTTCCGTTTAATTATGACGAGAACCCACAACCTGAGGCGATAAAAACTGTATATGGTACAGCTGGTGAAAACATGACCGGTGATTTAGCATCAGCAAATAATATTGATGGTTTTAATGGTGGTATTCAACCTATTACTTTTCCTTATCCCGATGAAAAAACTGTAAAAGCTCAAACTGATAAAATTTTCAATGAAGCAATTTCGGAAATGATTTCTCTTTCTGAAGGTATTATTGTGGAAATCATGCCTCGCTTAGGAGGAAATGATTGGAGGTTAGTTGATGTAATTGTAAGTGATAATTGGTACTACTCTGCCCCGCATGAAAAAGAGAGATTTGCCGAACAAATAGGTGGACTTGTGCAACAAATAGTTTTAAATAGTGGAAAAGCGGAAGGTTCAATATCGGTATATTTTAAAGATACTTATAACAAAGAGTTAGCAACTCCAAAGATGTTGGGTGGATACAAAATAAAAGAGTAAACAATAATTAGTCCCTTAAATAGGGACTTTTACTCTATCTAATGTTGCGATTTGATTTTGAACTTAAACGAGGTTTAAAGATAGGGAAATAGAAACTAAAAACCTTGTTATTAAGCCCCCAACAAACTGAGGGCTTTTTCTTATTACAAGCTATTCTTCAACCCTCTAACCTTCGCTTCAAACTCGAGGCGCATACAATTAGCGACCGTCATTTCACCTCTCTTAGCTTTTTCTAACCAACTCTTATTAAGAGGGTTACGCTGCCTTGCATCCGTCCAGATTTCCAAAATTTTAATCACTGGAGCTAATTGAGTCTTTGTCATATTGTCATCCTCCTCTTTATTAATATCGATACCATTTTTATACTTAACAACGTCTGCTCTAACCTTGTCCATGTTAATAACCGGACATGCCTTCCAGCTGTACCCTGGCATTTCGCTATGGCCCTTTATCTCAAAAGCATTAGGTAACTTCTCAGGTAAATAAACAGCTAGTAACCAAAGTAAGCCTTGGTACTGTGGATCGGTGGGGTCTTCAAAACGAAAATCACCAGGTAAACAGATACCTAGTGAATGTTTGTTGCTATTGCCTACGTGAGGAGTGATGATATTAAAGTCCGCACACAACTTTATGGTTCCGTCTGGTTCCACTCCAAGGGGATATCCTCCTATGGACCAGTTATTTTTTGTGATGTGAAAATTAAGGTAAGACTCCATGTTAGTACCTGCTAATTTCCGTAAGGTAAGCCCGTGATGCACAATTACAGAACGAATGTCTTCTAGCTTTCTATAGGTGAGCTTTTTCGTTGGGTGACGCGGTGTTTTGGTTCGAATGTCCACAATGTTCATTGTTTATCATCCTTCCCTTTAATATCTGTCATTTGTTCAAATCGTTTAGTTAAAAAGTCTGGAAATGGCACGCCTAATCTATTCATATTTTCTAAAAGAGAAATACCTTCTGTACCAATCAAAAAGAAAATCATGGCATTGCGCATAAACCCCGAATCACTACCAGCTATCACATCAAGTTGATTGGCCACTATAACTAGGGATATCATTGCACCCTTTTTAACCAATCCAGCAAACGCCCTTTTTGAACTAGTTTTTTCTGTACTATTTTTATCTAAGCTTGCTGCTACTCCTGTTAAAAAATCCACACCCATTATGATAGCTAATGCAATAACCAAATTATCAAGACCCCCTAAAAGAAAAGCTCCACTTGCAAAAGCCCCGCCTGTTACAGTTGTATAAAGTGTATTCGTTTGGTATTTCATATTACATCTCTCCTCTAAGAGCCCTCTCTTAATGTAAGGGCAAAATAAAAAGAATCCTAGATTAAGGATTCTTGATAACCATTATGTTTAGACATGTTTTTTAGTTAGTGTTCTATTGCCTGTAAACTTTTTAGGTGTTCTCTAATTTGTTTTGTAAGAGACTTCTGCAGTTCAGCTACTTTTTCATGAAATTCAGTGTATACTTCCTTATGTTCTTCAGGAGTCAGTTTCGCATCTCTTGAAAATGTAAAAGTGGCACTGTACTTCACATCAAACTCATACATTTCGAAAATCTTGCCCTGTCGACTACAAAGATTTCTTAGTTCTATAAACTTTTCATACAATTTTTCTTCATAAAAAGGGGCATACTTAGTTATTATATTTGAAAAGTCATTATAATTTGTAGCAAATTCAGCCCATTTTTTTTTGTTAAACTCTTCTAATTCTTTTTCATCATAAGGTATATTTTGAACACCACTTGGATACAATTTTTTAGTGCTTACAACACAACTAGATAGTTGTTCCCATATTTCGAGATATATAGAAAATTCCTTGTCGTACTGTAATTTAGTAACATGAACAGATTTATCAATTAAAGAATTAGCAACATTAATTTTATTTTGTAACTGACTTTTAAAATTCTCAATTTCAAGCGTATGTTCCTTTTTTTCTTTCTCTAGTATCCTTGTTGCCCATATTCTCCCCAACCAACTTGAGAGACCTAATAAAATCACCCCACTCCCACCAAAACTTAAAATGATTGCTCCTGCAAGGTTCCATACTTCCGTCAACTATTCCACCTCATTAAAGCTCGTTTAAGAGCGCTTCTTCTTCACTTCTTCAATCATTTTTTCTTCCTCGATGAATTGCTTCATCTGGATATTGATCCACGTAGAAACTTTAATGCCTTTTTTACTAGCATACTTACAAAATTCCTCGTAAACCTCTTCTTTCAGTGTGATATTGCGCCGTGTTGTTACCAATAAACCACCTAAGAACATGGTAATATTGTCCAACACATACGATTATTTATCAATACAAATTTTTATTTACTTATACACATTAGTGCGCAGTATCATCCTAATACGAAAAAAGAACTGACAATATCAGTTCCGGTTTTAACTTATCCATTTAATTTTGAAAGTAAAGATACGTTTCTATTCAATAAATCATGTAGACCTGCCATGTCTTCTACAATCCTTCTAGAAACCATGTCTCTTGCTCCAATATGGATAAACGCAGGATTGGTTTTGATGGTTTCAGTAAGAAAATTTCTACCAAACTCTTCAATGTCACCAGAGACTTCAGATCTTAATTCAAAATTACTTATCTTCTCAGCATATAAGTTATGAACCTCTATGTTTCTAATTCTTTCTCCACCATTTTCAAAGTCATTAAGAAAGCGTTGGCAGTAGCAATAGTCATCCGCATGAATTATTCCGCGTTCATTTAGTTCCTTTAGAATTTTATGGCCAGCTCTATATTTTCTTTCTGTTTCTTCAAGCTTAGCAATAAATTCATTAGCTGAGTTCATTTCATCTGCAACTAAAAGATGCATTAAGATCTCCTCAATATAAACACATAAACATTTATAAGCGAAATTGTCCATTGCCAGTAGAACCATTAATTTTAGTTCATCTGTCTTTTCCACAAAAAAAGAAGGTAAGCCAGGCTCTAACCCCCAATGCATCATCCTTTTCCTATCTTCGATGATTCCCTTACGTGTTTTTATCTCAGCTTCTACAAATTGTTTATAAAATTTCCCCATAGACCCTCACCTCTATGGTGATTATAAACTAAGCTACTGTCTGTTCACCAGTAAGAATCTCAGTAACAACAGCACGAAGATTACCCACGTTTGGCACACTATCAATGGTCATCCGCCCCGCCAAGATTAAAACCGCATAAGATTGAGCAATACGAGAATTTTTAGTGAATGTCATTTTGAACATCTCCTTTGATATTTGATAAAATAATTTAATTAGTGATAACACTAGAAACTACCTCGCGTAGATTGCTAAAGATAGGTATGTCATCAATTGTTTTCTTACCGTTATTAATCAACAGAACATAGTCTTGTACGAGCTTGCTGTTTTCATTGAACATTAGGCGGTACCTCCACTCATAGCTATCATCATCTCAAATAATTCTGTGTTAGATTGAGCCATTTCTAACCGTAAATTTTCAATTTCGCTTGGTGGTATATCTTCTAAAATGGCTTGATGTGGTGTAACTGAAACATCTATGCCGATTCCATCAGCTATTTTCAATCTTTTATTGCTTGGTATATCTACCCACAAGAAAGGCACTCCTTGAGGCTCTCTTGATAATCCTTGGGATTGAGATATTACATAACCTGTGTCATCATAAACGATTAGTGTGTTCATTTATTTGCAACCTCCTTTTAAATATATAAATCTTCAAAAGCAATGTAAGTTAGTCCTGTATGAGCTTGAGTAGGTGCAGTTCCATCAAAAGATACCGTAAATGAAGTCGTTGTAGGTTCTGAAGCTACTCGTAGTCCTACCTGCGTGTGGTTTTTTACAATAGACCACTGATAAGTTGAATTATTTGGATTTTGTATTTTCCCAGAGTGTGTAATTATTGTTCCTGCGGGATTACTATTATCGTAGTAAGTTAAAATTATGAATTTGGGTACGAATGGCAACCCACTGACTGTAGCTGTCGTTGACCAACTAGCACCATAATTACCTGGTATTGTTCCCATTTTAAACCCTTTACCTGTGTTAATTAATGGCACTTTATCAACCAACGAATTTAATGTTTCAGAACCTACACTTGATTGTCCTTTTGCGGTTAAATTTGCAGCCAAATCATTCTTACTATTTTGGATATGCGTTTTTAATTGTATAAAGGTATCACCAACTGTTGCTGGCGAGCCAATAACAGACGCAATATCCGTTTTACCGTTATTGGCAAATGTAAAAAGTTCATCTAATACCGTTTCAACATTTGTACCAGTGAAATGTGAGTTTGCATCCGCTACTGTTATGCTAGTTGCGTTATGTGCATCAATCGCATCCTCCGCCTGATGCGCAGTAACTTCTTGCTGCAATCCATCATGTTCTGCCTTTGTAGTGACAAAAATCCGATCTCCTATTGCCATACATTTAAACCTCCTCTAAAAATATAACGCCGTTTTCAATGCCAAACTTATAAGACTTAATTACAACTTCATCCTTCACTTTTATTGCTTCATCGGTATACTTTACTGCTTCCTCATATTGCTTTTGCAAATGATTTAAATTGTTAGCATTTGCGGCTGGAGGACTATCATTTTGAAAGTTGATTTTTTCATACGCCACATTCCCCTCCCCCTTTACAGCATTTTAATTGAAATTCGATCTCGTTTTAGACTCGGATTTCCTTCTAATTCTGCATACCATTCATAAATCAAATCGCCAGTTTCTTTCGGTGTCCAATCATAAAAATATCCCCCATCGTCTTTCCTATTAGCTGGACCTAAACTGAACTCTTCTTTTTTCTGATAACCGCTGTTGTAAACTTTTAGTTTAACAAGGTCAGGTTCCGCTACATTGCCATCCCAATCGTAGAAGATGGACGAAAGGCGAACCGTATTCCCGAATTGATACATCATTCTTTCCTCACCTCGACTTTGCGAACAGAATGAGCTACAGATACATTTCTTTCTCTACCATTTGTGGTGAGCTTCCGACTTCTTCTATCCCCAATAACTTTTAGAGAAGCTTTGCTTGTCGTTAAACTACGAACCGCTTCTTCAACTTCTAAAGAAAGGCGTGCCGACTTTTTGATATCAATGGTTTTCTTCGCTAAATCTGATAGATTGCTCACTTCATCTTTCACTCGGACATAAATTGTCGCTATACCAATTGAAAATTCGTTGAATATCAGTTTCCCATAAAAATAATCTCCCTGATAAAGAAAAATCACATCATGGCGCTTACCCGAACTGTCCACAATGTGAATGTCTTGATACTCAGCCAGTATCTCATTTGAATCAACAATGATTTCAGTCTCAGCGTCTGAAACGGTATATGTTGGAGCAACAATCTCGATAACCGGGGGAGTCGTGTCCAATTCTAAAACAAAGCTACTCATAAGGCGTCCACTCCCCCTGTTCGTTTACTCCATAAATATTTATACGATACTCCCTGTCTTCTTGAAGCTCATAAAAATAAATGACAAATATCTGTTCAACTCCCGCTGGTAAAGTGTAATCTTGAGGGTAAAGGTCCTCGGAAGGATATAGATTTTCAGAAGGAAACAAATCATCTGATTTCCCAACCAACAATCCTGAAAGGTAGTTAATCCCTCCTGCACAAGCGCGGTATCCTTTTAATAGCTGGTCAGCTTTAAACGTTACAATACACGTATCATAGCCATCTTCATCACTTATTTTATAAGAAGATACGTTAATAATATTTATTTGAGGAGATGCCATTAGCTATCCCTCCTTACACGCTCCAGTTGCCTGCGGAATCTTTTACGAACACCTTGATAATCTTTTCTCCGTCACCAGCACTTGCTGTTTCAAGGTCCGCTCCATTGATAGAGCAATTAATAGAAGTGTCCGCGGCTCCTGTTGTGCCAAACATATTTGTTGATCCATTTGCTGTTGAAATTTGTGTTCCTGTATCATGTGCTGCACCTGTAGACGAGACAACTTTTACTTTGTACTCAGCGAAAGCTTGGTCTGACATAAAGCTGAATGCTGCAACATCCTTACCTGATTTTTTAGAAACCTTGGAAACGTCAGGTCCTGAAATCGTCACGATTGGCTTAGTTGTGTCAAGTGTAATAGAGTCACTTACTTGTGCCGATTCATTCTGGACATCATCTCGTAACTTAAGATAGAGTGTCTTTGGCCCATCTGTACTTGAAAGCTTAACTTGTTTCGTAGACTGATAGGTAATCCAAGTAGATTCAGCCTCTGTAGGTTGAATGGTCGCTTCATTTGTAGCATCGACTTCTCCCCAGATTTTCATTTGATAACCTGTCTTAGTTCCGTCACCTGTGTTAATTGCACAATTCACAAACACATCATTTGAAAATGCCGCACCGCCCTCGATTACAAAAGTTGGATTCGATGGTCCGGTCGTGTCGAGCGTTAGAAGAAAATAGTTAGACATTAATTAACCTCCTCGAAAAATAATTTGCCGTTATCAAAGCCCAGCTTGTATAAAACCCCTGTTGTTTCGTCTGTTTGATTGATGCGTCGTTCTAAATCTTTAATTGTCATAAATACCAGTGAACTATCAATGGTGGCTGTGACATTCTCCGCATTCCCTACAAGCGTTTGAACATCAATATTCTTTTCGATGATGTCACTTCCACCACCGGCTGGGATATATTCAGCGAGTGCACCTGCATTTGCATAGCAATAAAGTACTTCTCCTGCGTCAGAGTCTTGTGCGAAAACCCCGATTTCACGCCAATAAAATCCCTCTGTCATTTCTTGATTAGAGAGAACAGCGCCTACAACAGCACGCCCACCACTTAATATTTTTAATTTAGTAATATCCAACGATTTCTTTTCGTTTTTTAAAGCATTCAGTTCCAAAATAGATGAAGATCCTAATTCTCCATCTCCTAAAACGATTCGAGTGTAATTAAGTTGGACACCCGTCTGGGCTTTCGATTGAAGCGTCTTTCCTTTATTTGTGAGGGTTAAACCGCCAAATGTACTCATTATTAATCACCTACCTGCTTGTATGTCTCATAACTACCAATATGAACGAAGCCACCATAAAAAAGATTCATTTTTTCTATTTGTAAAATAATAACGCTCTCTAAATGAGAGCGAATGTTTTTAACTGAGTCTAGCGCACGAATAAAATCAGAAGCTCTTTCTTGTGTGACCGACTCATTGGGTGTCTCAACTCTAAACATATACGGTGCTCCTCCATAATCAAACCACTCTACCACTTCACCTTCATCAAATAAGGTTTCAATTAGTACCTCTACTGCTCGAGGGGTGCCTTTAATTTGATGGATATAAACACTTTCTTGAACTAGCTTTCTTTTAGTCTCTATAGAAAGAGATTGATCATAGAAGTCCACATGCAAATAATAAGCAAGGTGGTCGAGTATCGGTTCAGGTTGCTGGTTTACTCTAGGTAAGATAACTAAATCCTTTGCTTGCTCAGCAATGACTAGAAATCCTGAATCAACAGCTTTTGAAGCAGCTACAATATCAGGATTTGTCCTTAAATTTTCAGGTAGAAGGTCGAGTAACTTCACTTCGTAAATCGTTCGGTTACTCATTATTCTAGCCCCCCGTAAATTACTGTTTTTGTTCCAATTACAGCGACTTCATTTTCAGCTATTGTTGCAAATATGGGTGACACAACATCTGCTCGTTTTGCTCCTGCCAATATTATTCGAGCCATTAGTTCAGATGGGTTAACATCCCGGCCGATTTTACTACGTTGCCATGTAATGTATTCATCAATGGCCGCTTCTATTTGAGCTTTAAGTTCAGTCTCGGTTAACGAATCATCTGATCGAATGTAATAAGTCACATCAAGGTTATAGCTCACAGTGATAGGAGCATTAACAAGTACATTGTCAGTCAACGGTCGTCTCTCTTTATCACTTAAATACACATTTATCCCTTCTAGAAACGTTTGTGTAGGAAGGTCCCCATCTTTTAGAAGTAATCTAATATCGACAACACCTGCTGATGGAGAAGTAATTAGAACATCTTCCACTAATGGACTGTATTCACGAGTAAAATATTCATAAGCTCCTGTAGGACCAGCAACTGAAAAACCTTCTGGAGCCAAGTGAATACGATCTCGAAATGAATCGTCACCTTCCCTATCAATACCACCAAGACTCTCTTCAGTATTTTCAACAGTAGCTATCCAGGGTAATGGATCTACCAAAATATTGATTTGACCTGGAGTAAAACCATTACCAACAACACCTACTTGTAAGCATTCAGTTAAAAATTCAACACTCATTTGCCCTGCTGGGACCACAGTATCTTCCATCACAGCAAAATAAATATCTCCTCCTGGACTAACCCTAGTTCCTTGTGGAATGGTTTCATCTACTGGTCTAGCTTCACTTAAGTTGAATTTCGTCCTCACACGGCTTGCTGTGGCATCAAAACGGTTCGTTCGACTAAATGCACCTAAACCTTCAAGAAAGTCCCCTCTGGAGTATTTCAGGAGGTTTTGCTTAGCTGAATCATCGATTATTACACGCAACTGTAATTCTCTTAATGCTTGAGAATATAAAAAGATACGAATTGGGTCTCCAGGTCGTAGTATCTTTCTAACACCTGTTTGTTCAAAATAGGCTTGTTCATAGCCGCGGATCATATCATTCAAGATTTGATTAATATCCTTTTCTACAAAAGAAACTTCAGGTAAATCACTCAGCTTCAAGGTCAATTGTAATCACCACCTTTGGTATGATACGTCCTGTTTGTACATCCTCATCAAAAAGAACCTCTTGCACAGTTGCACGAGGTTCGAAACGTCTTGTTTTCTCCCTGTATTCAACAATTAAGAAACCTTTTGCAATAGGTAAAGGCTCGTCTAAAAAGTCTGTACTCACTCCGAAGCTACGGTTAAAGGGCACACTACCCAAAGGGGTGGTGTACAGCACTCTAAGATTCTCATAAACTTCCTCAGTTCCTTGTGCAGAAAAATCAATAGATTCGATGGTTACAGCTTCATAGTCGATCATCGTAATTCCTCCACATACTCTTCTAGTTCGATATCAACACTTCCACTAAACACTTCTCCTCGATTCATGACCACATTCCACATTTGGGAAACGCTTGAAACTTTCCATTTATCTACACCAAGTACTCGAGTTCCGATAACTAATACTTCTACCGTTCCAGATCGGCACTTCCTAAGCCATCGTTCCATTTCTTCACGAGGCTTTACACCATAATTTCCATTAAGGTTTACGGTAAACGATACGGTGTCTAAATCAGGTCCAATGAACTCCGAGGCGGGTTTCCGACCGATTACATCATGTTTAGCCCATCGGCTTTGTGTCTCACGTTGGAATCCTTGAAAGGTTAGAATACGCTTATCATTCGATTCAAAAATAATATCACCATAAAATCCTATCATGATCCACCTCCCAGCTGTTGAGGTGGATTCTCTCTCGAATAAAAACGACCTAAACAATAGCCTTGCTCTAGCGCATTGCCCTGGAACACACAAAGCACTTGGTCATTCACTGAAGGGAATGTAACGGACTCTAACACGGGTAAAGGAGAGCTTACTAAGTTGTCTTTATCAGGGAAAATGACTTCCACCGTCCCATTATTTAAGTTTCTTGAATTCACTCGACCAACACGTATTAAGTTACGAGCAAGTGTCATGGCATCCATTAGTATCCCTCCAGTACTTTTCGTGCTTCGATTGTCGTTTGAAATCCACCAATTGAATGTGTTGCTTTTTCAATGTAGTACTTTCCAGTAAATGCCCCAAACTCTTTAATGTTGACACAAACCCCACCTAACAGTTCTACATTGCCTACCAAAGTTAGACTAGCTATTGTTTCTCGCTTGTTTAACTTTCTAAGCGTCCGTTGTGCCAATCGTCTTGCTTCGTCACCGCTACGTACCTTTTTATTCACTTGATATATTTTGCTGTTCTCATCAATTTCTCCAATTGTATGCAGATAGGAGATAGTTTGACCTGAGGAAGAGTCATGATATTTCACATTAACCCCTGCATATTTGGTGTTTGCTAGAGAAGTTCTAAATGAATAACCGATAACCCTATCATTTGATTCACTATAGGTTACCACTGCCTTTCTTCTTTCGAATTCTCTTTCATCAAAAATAACAATCTTTGAATCTGTTAGCTTCATTGCAAGAGCTTCTTCCTCACACAAATCAGAGAGAAAGGAAGAATCAGACACTTCTGTTTGAGCTTTCTCCACAAAACGTGGATTGTTGGTACCCATGAATTGAAGTTGTAAACCTGCGCGTTTTGCTATGTCTCCTGCAATGGCTCTTAGTGTGATGTTTCTCCAAGACTTACTTCTAGCAACGGAAGAAAAATTACTATTCAGTGGTGAAGCTACAGCATTTAGTGTTATCACACCAGGTCTTCCCTCATAAGAAGGTTCATCAACAAAAAAGCGACCACATGGCAGAGACTGTTTGTCACCCTTTTGTCGCCAGTTGGTCGTTTGTATTGTTGGTAAGATGATGTCACCCTTCTCTGGGAACCAATCTCGTAACCATATCTTCTTATCGTCCTTTAAAGTAAGACTAACACTGTCACTATCCCCACTTGCATTGTCCGTATATTCAAAGCTTAATAAATCCTTAGAAACTTCATCCGTAATGTCAATACCTTGATAAGTAACTGCCACCGATGCTCGTCTTGCCTCCATTAAGACTCTCCTCTCTTCCAAGGAGGTAGATTAGAAATAGGAGTCACTTCAACATCGGGAATCGTCAGCTCAGTTCCTGACCCAAAAGTCAAGACACTTGCATGTTCGATGTTTGCTTCAATGATTTGTAAGGCTAGCTTTTCATCACCATATTGTTCAAATGCAATTTTGTCGAACGTATCACCAGACACCGTTGAATAGTTCACTTCTACCACCTCCTAATTATTGAATGAGAGTCGATTGCGTTCTTTATTATAGCGATCCATGAATCTCTTAAATTCTGCATAATTCATTCCTAAAGCTTGCCTAATAGTTTCTTGATCTGCATTACCTTCAACTGTAATGTTAGGGCTATAAACAAATGTAAAGTCATTGTCTGTTCCATTGTTATTATTTGTTGTTCCTTTGTCTCCTGAAGGATCATCCAGTAAAGCTTGAAGTTTGGATAATGGAAGAACCGCTTCTTGTTCAGCTCCTTCACCGATCATAGCTAAGGTTGCCCCTGTGGTGATACCGCCTTGGGCCAGCATTGGGATTTTTGGTATGTTTACTCCAAACGTTTTGCCACCAAGACCAGGTACCCAATCTGGAATACTTACATTAACATTATTTAAACCACTGATTGCCGCATTTGCGATACTTATTATTCCATTTACTTTTCCTTTGAAAATACCGACAACACCGTTCAAAATGCTTCCGAACCATCCTCCAATACCTGAAAACAAACCCGTTATCGCATTGTAGGCTCCTGTAAAAGTATTACTAATGGCAGGACCAACTGGTGAAACCCATCCGATAAAACTAGTCCAGAGACCAACGAAAAACGCACCTACCTCTTTATAGTTTTTTATTAAAAGATAACCGATCCCGATTAGAGCACCGATCCCTACTATGATTAACCCAATAGGATTTGCGGTCATGGCAATATTCCATGCTATTTGAGCTGCTGCAAGTGCGCCCTTGACTAAGATAATCGATTGAGTAACAGCACGATAAGTTATTAATGCAGCAGTAATTCCACCTACAATTGGAGCAATCCAAGACCAATTATTTGTAATGAAATTATACGTATTAACTGCACCATCTAATAGTCCTGCTAAGACATTAACAGCTGCAGGTATGCCATTTTGGAAAAACCATGAGATATAGGGCTTAGCAGTTTGGAATATCCCTTTTATATGCCCACCTAAATCAATAGCAGTTGCTTGTAACGCCTGTATAGTGGGCATGTTATCTTGAATGGCCACTTGTACCCTTCTAAAAACCGAGGTTCCCTTTTCTCCAACCCATCCTATTACATTTCCGGCAATCGTCATGGCGTTAGTTACTTTTTCTCGCAAAACTGGAAGTTTTGAAATACCATAATCCAAGAATTTCTGCATGACTGGCATCGCACTACCGGCAACGACATTGAATAAACCGCCGAGTGCCCGATTTGCCTGATCCATTGTATCTGTCCACAGAATGGCTGAATCTACACCTTCGTCACCGATAACAATACCAAGGTCATGTGCTTTCTTTTTCATTTCGTCTACACTACCAGCAGCGCCATTTAAAAGAGGCATAAGCTCTTGTCCGGCTTTCCCGAATAATTCAAAAGCTAATTGGGCCTTTTTTGATCCTTCGGGCATCTCCTGAAGCTTTTTTACCGTTTCCTCAAACATTTGCTCTTGCGTCTTCAATGCTCCTGAACTATCAGTGGCAGACAATTTGAGGGCTTTAAATGCTTCAGCGCCTTTGCCTGTTCCTTTTGTAGACTCATCCATCCGTTGATTTAACGTTTTAAGACCCGTTTGCATTTTTTCAATATCGGTTCCACTTTGTGAAAGAATGAATTCCCACTCTTGAAACCCTTCTCTACTTAAACCTATTTTTTGACTTAATTTGTCTATCCTATCTCCAGTGGCGGCAAACTTATTTGCCATCATGACAGCAGCGCCCGCGGCAGCAGTTCCGGCGGCTGCAATACCTACAGAAAGCTTTGCGGCTGTTTTAACAGCACCGCCAATATTTTTTTTCATATTAGACAATTGTTGGCCAGCAGCGGAAAAGTTTTTCTTTACAGAAGGATCTAATTTCGCTCCTAATTTAAAAGCAATATCGAAAATCTTTTGACTACTCATTTTCTTCTCCTCACCTCCTCTACCTCACTGATTACGTCAGAGATTTCGTGCAAGTTCATATCCAAAAATGTCTGAATACTTGTATGAGTAGAAAAAGAAAGACGGATGCATACTTTTCTAAGTTTGCGTCCGTCAATTGGTCTTAACCATTTTTGCTTATCTCGTTTGGCAAGACCTATACGTTCAAAAAATTCATCACCCTGTTTTTCACCTTTAGACCATCAGAAGCTGGAAGGTTTTCGAAAAATTCAACTGGCTTATCCGACCCCTTCGAAGCCACAATGCAAGCATAGCCTGTGGTCATTTCGTTCATGATCGCCATCTGTCCTGATGCGTTAAAGTGTTTATCAGCATCTATTAAATCTTTTGTAGTTAAATTTTCTATTCCTGAGATGTCAACTTCTGTGTACTCCTTACCTTCAAAAGAGTAAGGTTTCTTAAACGTGATTTTATAATCGTCCATCCTCTATTCTCCCCTTAAATCATATTTCGAATATTGCCAAGGATATCTTCTCCATCCACAATAAAGACAAAGTTCAACTTGTCATATTCAAGCACTGTTCTCCCATTCTCTTCAATCTTAATATAAAGAATCTCCATCACATTCGCCGTCTCAGTCATTCCTCCAACCGCAACCGATCCTAAGTTTAGATTTTTGGGCTGACCTCGAAAGGTTATTTTCAAAGCTCGCGGACGAGAAACACCCCCCGCCATATCGTAGCTTGATTGTGCTGCACGTAAAACGATTGAACGACCACGTTGACGGAATAACTTAAACGACTGTTCGGTAATAGTTCGGAATTGAATTTCTAATTCTTGTGCTCCGAAATGACCTGGTGTTACCGATTCAAACTCTCCAGCAATACCAGCACCGCTAATTGTTTCAGTCATTGCTTCAAAGTTAGGTAAAGTTACACTAGCATTAACGCCTACTAACTTATCAACATCGTCATAAACGTTATAGTTAATGACTTTCTCTGGAATTGGATTACTCATGCTTACTCACCTCCAAATAAAGAGTCTGTTAGAATAGTTGGATCAAATTCAAGTACATTTACAATTTCTTCAGCAGGTGTAAAGAAACCAATTTTTTGAATGAATTGGATCTTGCCGTCAAGAATCTGAGAGGTTGGATTGTCTGCTTCCCTAAATTCAATTCGAGCACCAGCAATTTGACCACGAGCTTGAAAGCCATTTGCACGAATGTTTTCACTGTCTACAATACTTTCAATTAATCGATAGTTTGTAGAATCATCAACTTTATCAAAGTAATTTTGAATAAATGAGTTGCCCCACCAATCAAACATACGACGAACAGCGATAAAACGATCTTTCGGGTCCATTACCTCTCCTGCATCTGCATCAAATGCAGCCGTATTATTACCCCAAATTCTCCATCCGTTCATGTTGACAGCTGTAATAATCCCTTTCGCATTCAAAACATTTCCCTGTACCTGGTCTAAAAATACTTCTTGTCCATTGTCATTTACCATAGCGCTTATGGAAATACGCTTATTAGATGGTGACTTAAAAGGTACACTTTCATTTTCCGCGTCTGTACGTGCCATTCTTGCTGCTACAATCGCACTGTACCAATAAGTTTTTCCTCTAATTTTCGCTTTTGGCCAACAAATAATAGACGACTTATCATCATATAAGTTTGTTTCTTTATTCGTAATTGCATTTTCTTTAGTCACACCCGTTACATCAAGAACAGTCGAAGCGTTAAAACTTCCATTAATCTTTTGCGACTTAGCAACGATAATAGCCCCTACTTCACTATGATGAGAGAAGCCAGGAGCCAATAAAATTGTTGGTACCACGTTTAGTTTTGGATAAATTAACGTAACAGTTTCTACTCCTGTATAAGTATTAGTAGCAGAATCATAACCTCCAATAATATCTGCGTTAGTAACAGCTGTAGGATTTAGTTTGTCAAAATCGACTTGTAATTCTGTTCCTGAAATACTTCCTCCGCTTAATACAGAAATAATTACATGACCTTTAGTATTAAAATTTGCAATATAATCTGTATCTTTAATATAGGTAGTTAAACCGTCGGAACTTTTAACTACAAGTGACCCAAGTAAAATTCCCTCTTGCTCAATTTTAGATTCTTGGTTTACCACCGGGATTAACAGGCTGGCTACTGCTTCTTTATGAGTAGCTGGATCAAGAACATTTACAAACACAATAGGCGAGACTTTCATTTGCTTAAAAGTTGCATCCATAGACTGACAGAGTGTGTACTTCTCCCAATCGTCTGAATACCCTAGCTTTCTTTTTGCCTCGTCAAAGGTACGTGCCAAAATCGGTTCATTTACAACTAAAGACATATCTTCTGCTAAATTAATAGGGGCTGTCCCAAATACAACTTGGATAGACGATAATGCCTCGACTGGTTGTTGAATCGATGTTGGATTCTCCAAAATAGTTATACCATGCTCATATGCCATCAATTATTCACTCCTTTCACATATTCAAGAGCCTTTAAATAAAGCTGATTCTCTCGAGTTCCTTGCATCTTTATATTTCTGCGAATACGACCAAAATCTTCCGTTTCAACAAAGAGTTCTTTTACAACGGCGCTTTTTTCCATATGCTTTTTTACGTGTTCGGGAGGTTCACCACGATAGATACTATATTGCTGAACATTCTTTAAAGAAGGACCACAATAAATAACTTGCTTTTCACTAGTTTTTTTTCTTTTGCTCATATATAACCCTCCACATCTTCACGTTTTGAGTGCGGTAGTTCAAAATTAGCTTCAATCCAAGCAAAATGATAAGGCCCATTTTCTTCATCACTGTATTTCCAATTAAGAGGGTATTGTAATTCGAAGCGTCCCTCTATCATTGGTTGTCGTTCTAAACTCTGAATGATTTTTTGGGCTATACTAATCGCATCTCTATAACCCTGATTATTACTCTCTTCATCGTATACACCGATAACCAAAAAGAACTTAGCTTGATGAGGGGCGCCAAAATCTTGACGATCGCCACCGTCAAGGTAGACGATCACACAAGGGTAAAGAGTGCTCTCAGGATTTCTTGTCGAGGATTTAGCTTTTGTTGGAAGGTGTTGCTCAAAGACTTGAATCGTTTTTTGTACACCTTCAGAAGAATTTAACAATAAATCAATAACCGCTTTTTCAACACGCTTTTTCAATGCTGATTGTAGTTCAAGTGGAGTCATCGCTACGCTCTCCCTTTTTCAAGAATACGATTAATTTCATGCTCCAGACGCTTCTCGAAAGTTTCTTGCCCTTGTTTTTGGATTTCCTCACGTGCTCTTTCATTCTCTAGCATTTGTGGGACAGACGGACCGAATAAACGTTTAATAGGTAATCTAGATTCACCTGTCCGTTTAAAAACTTTGGGACCACTAATATCGGCCACGAAGCCACTACCTAAAGACTTTGCACCGCCTTTTTTTACAGCTGCTTTAATTGGTGTTTTTCGTTTAGGATTGATTGTTTTTGGTGATATTTTGAATCGTTCAAGAGGTATTACTCCGCCTTTTGATTGAACAGAAGCACCTAGACTTGCCCGAGAAGCTCTGAACACCTTCAAAGTTGGGCTTATGTCTCCAGCTTTGATGTTGTAATCTTTCCGAATTTCCTTTCTAGAATTACTGTTCATGTTTGTTACCCCACGGTTTAAAGCACTAGAGATAGCATTAGGGGCTTTTTGCGGAAACTGACTAAGACGTTCTTGAACATCATTGAGCATCTTTTCATCAGATGTAACAAGCATCTTCATGCACTCACCCACTCAACAGTAATGGTAAAAAGTCCTTCATCTTCTTGGACGTCGATGACCTTCCACAATGACCCGTCAACTCTCACACGGTTACCTGAACGTGGGTAGAAAGAAAGCCCACTCTTAGAAACATGAAAAAGGAGCTCCTCGGTATGGATCCCCTCTGTATGATTATTCATTTGTCGTTCTTTTAACTTGTCACTATCAAGAACAACGTCTACTTCTTCGTCCTCTATGATAGCTTTCACAGCAAATTCATCAGAATTAATAAAGGTCAATAAATCCGAAAAAAAATAATCCCTTAATTTAGGCATTACTCTTCACCATTATCAAATTGAGATAAGACAGTTTCTACTTTTCCCTCTTCCTTGATTCGTTCGATCAGCTTTTCAAGACCGATTTGGGCATTAAAAGTCACCTCAGCATCTTTTGCAGCTTCTTTTAATTCTTCAAGTTCAATTCCTTCAAAGGAAAGTTCAAGACCTTCTTTTGAAGGAGGAGAATTATTTTCAGCCACAAAAAAAGCGACTCCTAAACCAACGAGACGCTGTGCTTGATTCTTTTCAATTTTTTCAATTAGCTCCCCCGCTTCATAAGAAGCGCCATCATGAACTACTGGTTCTTTTAACTTTATCATGATTGATTACCCTCCTATAGGACTGTCGCCACATACCAAGAATCCACTTCATGAGGAACTGGAAGCGGTCGACTGTGGATTTGTAAGAAACGTGCCGCCGGGTCTTTCTGAATCCATGAATCTGGAATTCGTTCTCCTTCGTATGTTGTAAAATTATCTGTTTTGGCATTTGTCAATGTAACAGCGCCGTATAGCATAGAAGAACGTGCTCTTGTCGATCCTAACATAAGCTTTCCAGAGGGAATCATAGGTTGTTCGCTATTAGCAACTTCATCAAAATACCACTCGTCGTAGCTGTAAATATCTAATCCTAAAGAAGAAATAGAACCGATATAAGTAACACCGTTTGGTAGAGTAGTAGGGTTAATTTGACCTAAAACAATTCGACGATTATCCATTACGTCTTTAACCTTTTCATGACCAATAAAAGAATCAACAACATCGGATGCCATAATTACTCTATCAGGAGTAATTCCTGAATTTTGGATGACGGTTGTTCTCCATTGTTTTAAATTTGCAATTGGATCACTACCTGCATCACTCCACAAAGCTGTACCACTCAATGTTGTTTTGTTTGTGAAATCAAAATCTAATGTTCGCTCAATTCCTTCTCCTTTAATCTCAACTTGACCAGTAAATAGGATTTGAGACACCATCCATTCTTCACGGCGAGAGATAGCTTCATCTATATCAGATAAATCTTGTGCCAGCAATTCTGCAGCTCTTTGATCAGGATTTTTTGCTGAATAAATATTTTCTCCTAGTGACCGCTTATTAATATCGTCCCCAGTGATAATTCTCATCGGTTTAATAGAAGCGGGCTTAAATGTCTTAGTAGTGAAACCTTCTCGATCCATTACCTTTCCAGCTACCCTCGATGATACAAACGGTGCTAATCTACGACGACCCTTATAGTAATCAACGTCTACATGTTCGGATGTGAACGTTTTTGGAGTTGAGAAAAATGTATCTTTTAAGAAAGTATGAACCGGCTTTCTCATTTCAATTGCAGCTAACATTGTACGTGTATCATAGATATTAATTGGCATCAATTATTCCCCCTTAAGCTTCCTGGTTAGTTTTTAAGAAAATACCGATATCGCGTAATTTTCTTGTGTGTGTTGCGGTAGTATCAGTTCCACCAAAAGTAAGAGCATTCTCATTGAATTCTCCTGTTAAATAAATAGCAGCAGGAGTTGCTCCGCCTGTTGCATCAACATCCTCAGCAAGAATAGCAAAAGGAGTTTGAGAACCGTCTGTAGCTACTGAATCAACAGCTTTTGCCTCTCCACTTGCGGTTACAATACCTAAAACTGTACCTCTCACATATGAAGTACCTGTTACAAGAGTAATAGCATCTGTTACAACAGGTTGAATTCCACCAGCAAACAAATTATCTCTTTCAAAAGTGTCTAATGTCGGCATTATTTAACCCCTCCTCGATTTTTATTAATCGCATTAGCGATAGCTTTAGCATGGTCCTCAATTTCTTTCTGTTCATTCCCATTACCTTCTGGAGCCGAATCTCCTTCAATCCCCTCTAAATCTCCAGCATCAGACTTTCTATTTTCTAAAAATTGATTCCCTTTATTCTTGTGGCTTTCTTTCTGCTTGTTTCTGGACTCTTTCATTGCCTTTGTTTGTTTCATAACAGCCGATTCAACAGTCATAGTAGGATCTGCCTTTGCCTCGTTCATAATTTCCTCAAAACCAGGCTCAGTGTATTCATCAATCTCTTTAATTCTTGCATTCTCAACAGTTGCCCCTTCTTGAATAGCTTGGTTATAAAGTTCAGGGTACTTATTCTTTAATTCTTCTAATGTTTTCAAGTCTTCTTCCTCCTCATTACCTTTATTTATTTTATTATCAGCAACATTTTGACTGCTGTTCTTAAACATGTTGAAAAATTCAGCCATCATATCCTTAAATGAGTTTTGAGGTTCTTGCTCATTATCAGGAAAAGCTGGTTTCTTTTTAAAGGCTGATAAATCATGTTTAACACTGTTTACTATGAGTTGCTTCCCTTTAACCGAAGCTGTCACTTCAACCGAATGCAGTAATTCATCAGCAAAACCTTTTTCAACTGCTTCTGCTCCTGTTAACCAGGTCTCATCATCCATCATTTGCGATAATTCTTCATGAGAAAGACCTGTCTTCGCTTCATAGGTCGCTAGAATTGAGTCTTTCACTTTTCCAAGTGTGTCCATTGTCTTTTCAAAGTCTTTCGCGCATCCAACAGCAATCGTCATTGGGTTGTGAATCATCATCATGGCATTTGCTGGCATTTTAATAGAATCACCTGCCATTGCAATTAAAGAAGCGGCAGAAGCAGCTAATCCATCCACATAGACGTTTACATTGGCTACGTGTGCCTTTAATTGACTGTAAATCGCTTGTGCAGCAAAGACACTACCGCCTCCACTATTAATACGTACATCAATTTCAGTGACATCTCCTAAGTTCTTCAATTCTTTCGAGAAATTATAAGCCGTCACATCCTCTTCCATCCACCGATACTCTTCAATATCGCCATAAATCAAGACCTCGCCTTTTGTTTCAGACAAGTTTTTAACTTGCCAACTGTTTTTATTGCTCGTCTGAGTCGGGCCCATCCGGATTTTGTTGAATAGGTTCCGCATATTGTGTTTGACCATTGCTAATCACTCCTCCTTCCCTTCTTAAATTTTCCTCCACAACACGTAGGCTATGGTTTCTGAAGAAGTCACCATTGCCAAGCTCAACCGTTTCTTGAGTCCTGGTGCTTAGTCCTTCTTCAATCCGTTTAGTAGCTGCATTCACCTCCTTAAGCGGATCTAATTGACCTTGGCTTGGTCCATTCCATTCAGCTCCACAATATGCTTTTCTGGCTACTGGGTCTTCAAAGAAACCAGGTGCTTCAATTCGCCCTTTCGCAATTCCTTCTGCTAACCACTCTTCATAAATCGGTTGGCAAAAATCAGCAGCCATCCAAGACCGACGCATACGATACATTTTCCAAGCTTCAAGCAGTGCACCGCGACTCGCTGAATAACTGCTAGTGAAATGCTTAAGTAATATCTCATAAGGGAGTTCTAACGCTGCACCAATTTGGCGACAAATAGATGTTACAAAACCATCAAAGGCAGTGTTTGGTCTGCCAGGGTTAGAATTTACCACATCTTCATTATCCGCTAATGCAACAATTGAACCGTTCCCCATCTGATAAGTACCTTCGTCCATATCGCCAACTTGATCCTCAACCGGAACACCTTCACCCATTGGTCTTTCATCAGGATTATTACTTTTAATAAATACCGTAAACATGCCACTCACGACTGCGGCCATCAGTTCTGCCTCAGAATAACGAGCTAATTGTTTTAAAGATTCAATCACTGGCGCTAAAATCGGCACGCCTCTTCTCTGTTCAGGTCGTTCTGATTCCATTAGGTGTAAGATGTTTGGTCTACCTGTTGTTCTTCCAAATTTAGAAACCCTTACCCATTCTTGTTTCGAGAAAGTGGTGGAGTGAGGATGCTTTTGAGCAATATGATAGGCCACAACTTCACCATACTTGCCGATTTCAACTCCATTTACAATCTTTCCATCAAATTCAGTCTTAGGGGTGCTCACTCGATCAGCTTCTAGGATTTGGACCCGAATGTCATAAGGCATGTTTTCTCTTGGTATAACTGGAAGTAAAACAAAACTGTCACCACTTAAAAGCCAAGATAAAAACGCTAATTGTTGAAGGGAATAAAAATTATTCATCCGCTGTGCATCACAATGAATACTGTCTGCCCATAAAGAAAACTCTCTTTCAACCTTTGTTTCCCATGCGTCCTTCTCTTCCATTGACATCCCTAAATAATCGTAATCAATTTGTGTATTCAATTTGAGCCCAGTACCGATAACGCTTGTTCTAATTGCTTTTAATGCACCTGTTGCAAGAGGAGCGCCCATAAAAAGGTCTCTTGAGCGGTCTCTAAGTTTTTCTATATTGTGCTCTATGTCCTCAAGAGCGGAACCGGGTTGGGACATCCACCCTGCAAGGCTTTTCTTTTGAGAGTTTGCTCCATGACTCCCATAGCCTTGGTTGACAATTTTAGCCTTACTCCTACGATTTACTAAACGGTTTGGTGCTCTTACTCGATTGGTTTTACTCAATTCGATTTACCTCCTTCCTAAAGGTCCAAGGGCATAGCTCTCATAACTTTCCTTCGCCCTCTACCTTGTAATCTAGAAATTTCACTTCGCCAATACGTAACCTGTTTTCGAATTTCTGATATATTCGCCCTTGTTAAACTTCTTGTCCCAATACTGTAAGATTGTCCCGTAGAAACAGCTAATTCGGCTTCTAACCATGCCTCTAAGTGTTTATGAGCTCTTTCTAAGTTGATTACTGTCATCTTCTCACCTCATTTACATAAAAATAGCCCTCTGCAATGTCGCAGAAAGCATTAAGTAACCCCTTTAGATATCATTCTTCTCCGTTTTCTTGGTGACTTTTTCGGTTGTTGTCCTGTATCGATTCGTTCTTTGATTGCTTCAAGTTGTGGATTAAGAATTTCAAAAGCTGCCATAGCATAATTTCTTAAGTCGAATGGTTCATTTCGAGCACCGGACCTTCTCTTTTCCCATTTAATCACTGGTTGTCCGTTTTTATGTCGGATAACACGATGCTCAGCGGTTAAACCTTTAAAATATTCTGCATCATAACCTTTATCGGTGTCAATGGGAAAGTAGCAATAGCCCTCTACCTCATCATCTTGGATACTTAATCTCGAAACCAAGGCATCCTTTCCAACATCAACAGCAAGTGTAAAGAGCCAAACACCTGAATCATCTCTTCTTTTTGGTCGTTGAATGAAGGTTTTTCCGCTTCCCCCCACCCCTTTAATAGCCCAAACGCGCTGATATTCACGTTCTTTACAGTAGGAGTACACTCTTTTTGTATGGTGACCCCCGGAATCAATGCAGGTGGTCATGATTTTAAGGTTTTGACCATCTTTTCTGCTATATTCTTTGAAAAGAACTTGGTCTAGTGAATCCCAAACAAACTCTTGACCGGGGTCCCCCATGATCACACCGTATTTAATGCCCCAAGACTTTTTCCCGATGGACCAACCGACAATTTCATACTCTAGGCGGTTATCCTGGACATCGACAGCTGCCGTTAATAAAAGAACATCATTAGGAACTTCACAGTCATATTGTTTGCGGCGATCAAGAAGGTCTTCTGATTCAATTCCGTCACCTTTAGGTTCCCACGTTTCACCCAATGCAGTATTAACAAATACTTTTAAGGCTTCTGGACCCTTTTTATTGGCTTCTTTAAAAGAATCAATAATTTCTTGCCATTTTCGCCAAGGACTGACCATCTCATTAAGGTGAAATCCTCTATTTTTAGCATTAGGATTGTTTGCAATCCACTTCCCCTCACTTGACTTCCACTCATATTCGTCATGCAATGTTCCGCAACTCTTGCAGGCCATGCAGGCGCTGTCGAAGTGAAGCTGTGGAAAGCGCAGAGGTTGATACTCTCCACAAGAAGGGCAAGGCAAATTCCAATGTTCCTGTGTACTAAACTCGAATTCAGTTTCAATTCTACTTGCGCCCTTATTGGTCGGAGTCGAAACAAAGACTTTCTTTCTGTTTTGAAAGTTATTGGTTCGTTTTTCAGCTAAAGAAAGTGGATCCCCTTCTGTTCCAGCACTTATGGGAAAACGATCAACTTCATCTGCTAGTAGTATTCTAATTGGCCGTGATGCAAGTCCAGAAGGTGCATTTGCTCCAACCATAGCAATATATCCACCCGGGAACGTCTTCTGCATAACAGTATTACCACTATCTCTACTCTTCTCATCTGAAGCCTTTTTTCTTAATGTAGGTGAATCGCGAATCATTGGTGCCAATCGTTCTTTTGAAAAAGATTTAGCAAGATCCACTGTTGGCTGCATTAATAAGATAGGAGCCGGATCAAAGTCAATGTAATAACCGACTACGTTTAAAAGAAGTTCACTTTTACCAACCTGGGCAGAGGACATAATGATCACCTTTTCTGAATCATAGTCGTTTATACTGTCCAATATTTCTTTTTGATAAGGTGCTCGACTAGTTCTCCACTGTCCTGGTTCCGATGATGATTCACTCGATAACTTTCTATACATATCAGCCCATTCTGAAACTGTTAAATCAGGTGGTGGTGTGATAACAGACTTTATAATCCCTTTAAAAAAGGATTCAGTATCACTTTTTCTTTTTTGAACCATTGTTGTGAAGCTCCTTATCAATCTGATCCGCGACTGATTCACTTTCTTCATCGATAGAAAGCGTATCTTTACTTTCCGCATAAAATACATATGGATCATAATCTGACAGTTCAGTTAGGGCTTCGTACACTGATTCTTTTAAAATGCCTCTAATTTCATTGAAATCACTTTTACCTTGTAACGGTCCTGCTGTTTTAGAGGGGATTGCAAGGATACGGGCACGAAATGCCCCTAGCATATTATTCATTACTCGCTTAACATCTTCAGAACGGTGGAGTTCCCCCTTCATAATCTGAAGTTCTAACTCTGCCTTTTGACGTCTAGCTCTCGTCCACAATGCTTCTTCTTCTGTCTTGTTTAATTCTTCTACCGTATCGGTGTTTAGGTGATTAATGTAAGCTCGAATAGAAGCTGGCAAGTCGAATTTCCCATGAGTGATTTTTACTAACGCCCCGTCATTTTCTAATTGCCGAATTCTACGATCACTTAAACCCAATATTTCCGACATTTCTTTTGTCGTAACTATAAAGCTACTTTCCTTCTTTTCTTTAACTACCAAGGGGTTCACCACCTTTCTAAGATTATTTCCCAAACGTTATAAACAGGAAACGGAAACGACCTTTTTGAAATAAAAACTAGACCATTTCCGGGCTCGTACGCACCCGCAGTAAAATTTATTGCTCAGAAGGACCCAATTTTATTGTTGTTACTGTTGCAAAAACCTTCCTTATCCTCCACACCATTCCGCATTGGTTCAAAGTGAATTGGTTCAGACTTTAACCTATCATACTGCTCAATCCCTTCTGGTGTGCCTTCCATCCTTACAATTGCTTGGTCAATCGTTCTTATTACAATCATTCCTAACACTCCTTAGACATAATAAAAAGCACTCATAATTAAGTGCTTCAAACAAAAATAGGTTTGATATTTTAATCTATCCATCCAAAAAGAGGAAAAATATACTATTTTGACGAATATTGTAATAAAGGAGGTGATTATAATGATTATGCAATATGTCGATTCATCTAATCTGCTCCACATAGGGTATGATGCAAATTCACAGACACTTAGGATTGAGTTTCAAAATCATACTGTCTATGACTACTTTGATGTACCACCTCATACCTATAAAGGTTTAATGGGCGCACCGTCCCACGGTGGTTATCATGCAAGGCATATTAAAGACGTCTACCGCTATAGACGCATCCTCTAATCTTGATTCACTATGATAATTGCTGGACCCGTGAATTCACGTTCGCCTTGTCCAGTAATTATTTTCACCTTTTCATAGGGTTCAATATCTAATTTTGAAATTCCTTCCCGCGTTGACAGTTCTTTTGTTAAATCCTTTGTTGATCCCGTTTCCATAATGACACCTTCTTTTCTTTAGTATTTATTCACACTAAAAAGCACTCCAAATTTAGGAATGTATTCATACACAAATATTTTATCGATTTTTAAAGCATTATAAGTGTAGGAGGTGTTCCTATCGAATGATGCTCAAGTACAAAGATTTGTTTCTTTATATTAACTGGCCTGCAATTTGTTCCATCATCTTGTTAGTTAAATGGATTGCAGGCCTTTAAGATATTTGAATGAGGGATTTCATGCTCCCTCTTCTCTCTTATTATGTCCTTAATAAATGAAATTATAATTAAATTAACAGTTGTATTTTCAAAACTATTCAAGACGTAATAAAAAGCACCCTGTTAGGAGTGCTTAACTTTTCTCGTATTCGTTTAGGACTATTACATAATTATTATTTTTCCAATGGTGTAATTGATCAAGTAAGACTATATTGGATTTCGTTTCGAACCCAGAAATCATATCTCTAATTATCTCCGCTAACGAACGGTTTTCAAATCCTTCTTCATCTAATTCTAAGTCACATATATGTTGCTCAATTAGTTTCATAACCTTCCTCCTATCTATATAATTAATATTCGAGAAAATAAAGTTATTTCCTCCTAATAGCTCTGCCTCTACGTTCATATCGGTCTTTATTCATTCCCATATGCTCTACAAAGTTAAGTCTCTTATGGTCTTTAATAATAGTAATTATAATAAAGTGAAATTTATTTATTTATTTAATAATTCATATCCATTTAAATAAAAAGTAAAATAGCCCCAGCCAGCTAATGCTGCTGTCATAAATATGGCCCCTAAGGGCCTCACCATAAACTTAGGTACATATCTGCTTATTATTCCCGCTAAAACACCTGCAAGAATTATCATAATAATTAAAAGCCACAATGGTTTAGTGCTAATTGCATCACTCAATCTAATACCTTCAAACATTTAATCACCTCCTTTCTCTCTGTCTAAATTACGACAAAAGAGGCTTTCGTCCTACAATTTTCTTTCGTCAAATACCGACAATTGCTAGGACATTTAATATAAATATAGAATTAGTTAGAGAAAGGAGATGAACTTATGAGTAAAAACCAACATGTTACACCCAACGAAAAGGGATGGAAAGTACAAGGAGCAGGTAACGAAAAAGCTACCTCGATTCACAGGACTCAGAAAGAAGCAATTGATGCAGCCCGAACAATAGCTCGTAATCAAAAATCCGAAGTTATAATCCATCGACCAGATGGCCGGATCAGAGATAAAGACAGTTATGGTAACGATCCTTATCCCCCAAAAGGATAACAAAACAATGCACCCTAGTTGGGGTGCCTTTTAACGTTTTAATTCATTTGACCACTATATTGAGTAGTTACATTTAAAAAAAATCATCATATTAAAAGTTTGCAATGCCCTGATTTATAGAGTTGTTTATTGAAAGGCTATTTAATTATTCCTTCATCCAAAACCATCTAAACAGGGCCAAATCTATCATAATAGAAAAATTTGGTGAATAGGAGTAAATCATGACCAATATCGTTAAGAATCAACATTATGTTCCTCAGTTTATGCTTCGGAAGTTCGCAAAAGGTAAAAAACATAGAATTTTTGTTTATGACAAATTTGAACTTAAAAAATTCAGTTCAAGTGTAAGAAGCATTGCAAGTGAAGAACACTTTTATAACTTTGATCATATTGGAGATATTTCTCTTGGTCAGCAATTTGAGAGCCAAACCAATAAGAGATATGAGGACAAGTTTGCGTCTTTTATAAATGAGTTTCTACCTCAATTACTTCACGTAAATGAATATCAAATAAATGAAGATGAAAAAAGTATAGTTGCAAAATTTATGGCATTTCAGCATATCAGAACTAGAAAGTTCAGAGAAGAGAGCATTCGTGTAAATACTGATGCAAAAAACATTTACATGGACCAATCTCCCGTTCATCCAGCATTTGCTCATCAGCTGATGTATATGGATTTGGAATTGACAGATGTATATGGGAAAAATGCAAGCTCTTATCTTGATAAAATCACCGATACACTTTTGACTAATTATGATTGGATACTCGGTAAGAATAACACATCAAATTATCTTTATACTTCCGATAGTCCGTTTGCTATGCGTGAATCTCTCCAAGGTGTACATAATCGAAAAGGCGTTACCGGCTCCGTTGATTACACTATACTTTCCGATGAAATTTATTTTCCATTAACCCCCCGGTTTATTTTTTTATTGTTTGAGAAAAATTCTTTGCCTCGACACTTTAAAAAAGACCAATTGAATATCTTAGGTAGTAATGAAGTAATCAATCTAAATAAAGCACAGGTTCGAAGAGCATTCAGACAAGTATTTTCAACCGATGGAAATTTTGAAACAGCCGATAATATTGAATTTGAAACAAGAAAAAAATTAATTAATGAAGGATTGGACCCCCGTATTCTTTTAACACCACAACCAAAGAAAAACGATGTCTAAAGCATCGTTTTTCTTTAACAGGTTTATTTCTTCGTCCTGAACGTCACATATCTTAGAGGGAGTTATATTCAGCCATCTCTCAAATCCCTTATCATAACTACGTTTAATTAGCCTTGAAAATTGAACGTCACAACTATAAATTTATGTGATATTAAGGGTAAAGAAATATCTATACAAGCACCTTTTATTTAACTGATTTTAAACTTCCTCATCGCATTATCCATAGCATCTTGGTCAATGCCAATGTATCGAAGTGTCTCTGCCTGGTCGGTGTGATTAAGCAGCTTTTGGAGAAGTGCAATATTCTTTGTTTGAGTATAGAAGTGATATCCGAAAGTCTTCCTCAACGTGTGGCAACCAATTTCATCTAACCCATGAGCTTCAGCTGCTTCACGTAAAATTCTATATGCCGTCTCACGTACTATTGGTTTATTTCTGCCTTTACGTGATTGAAAGAGATATTCGTCATCTTTCATACCAGAGCAGTACCTTTGCAGTTCCCGATAAAGATCCGGTGTGATGCGCTGACGTTTTTGCTTCTTCGTTTTAAACTCTCTCAAACTAAGATAATGACCACTGACATCCTTAACTTTGAGATTCAAAATATCTTTTATTCTTAGTCCTGTATTAATACCAAGAAAAAAGATCATAAAGTTCCTCTCGCTTTTCAGACGTAAAAAAACGCTAATTTCATTAATCTTTTTAGGGTCCCGAATCGGTTGGACGAAATTCACATGCCATCACGCTCCTTTCAGAAAAATTACTTTTTACTTATAGGTGGCAAACGGGAGACAAGTTTTAATAAAAATAAAAAACCGCTAATTTGCTAGCGGCTCACAGAATAAGGAAGTAGACTTTTTAACTTTAATTTTTTCATCACATCTTGAAAGGATTTTATTAATAGTCCCCTTCTTTACTCCTAACATTTTGGCTGCTTCTTGCCTAGAAAAACAATGTCCTCTGACTAATACATAAATCTCTCTTTCTCTGCTTGTCAAATTACTTAAAGCTTCTTTAATTCTTTCTTTTTCAAATTCTGTGATGCCCGTATGGCTAGTGGTACTTTCAGCAACAAATGATTGCATTACAAGTGGGTCAAGTGGTTGCTCATTCTGATAAGCTGCTCTTCGTTCAATGCCTCTTCTATGTCCTGGACGACGACCAGACCGCATCCATTCAAGAGCATATTTCAAATCACTAGCCATGTTACCAAGAAGTATTTTATCATCCTCTATAACTGCATTACACTTCGCCACCTCGATTTGCTTCAATGATTCTTTGTACTCTTTAATAAGTTGCTGCATAATGAATCGCCTCCTATAATTTATTTTTGTCTTAAAGAACCCCGTCTACGTCCGTAAGTTGGTCTCCTTAAACCCATTAATTCCTCGAGGTCTTGCTTAGAAAGGAACTCTTTTTTATTTGATTTTTCTTTCTTCATAACTTTCTTTTCTAAAGGCATTCCATTTTTGTCGCACCAGTTACATAAATGTTTCTGAAATTCTGTCATTCTCCTCACCCTTTCTGAAATAAAAAAGAGGGCACCAACAAACAACGAACTAAATCGTCATTTATCAGTGCCCTCCGGTTCTCGGTTAGGCTAAAATATTTTTTTAAAACTTCGCTTCTTTTACGTACTGTTCATCATTTTTTCATAATCAATCGAGTCTGAATAAAAATCAAATAAATAGACAAACTGAAAATCGGAGGTGTACTCATGAAACAAACATTCGAGAAAAACATTCTAAGATTATTGTTAATCTTTGGTGTCATTGCATGTGCAAACTTAATCAGAAAACCACCAGCTAAAGATTGGATGATAGTATTTCTGTTCAAAGGATTTCTTTCATCCATACTAGATAAATTATTAGTTCGCGGAGGTTATATTAAATATCCAGTTCAATTAGCAAAATGCTGTGACATTAGCTATATATTTGATTATTTATTATTTCCAATAACATGTGTCTATTATAATCAAGTTACTAAAACCTCAAATATTTTTGGGATTTTGACTAAAACATTATGTTTTAGTATTCCTATGAGTATAATCGAACACTTTCTTGAAAAACGAACAGATTTAATTAGTTTCAACAAGGGATGGAATTCATTTATTAGTTTCCTTTCAATGACAATAACATTTCTAATTTCTCGTGCTTTCATAGCAATAATTAGGAAAGCTCCTAACAAGCCTGTTCCCGAAAACTAATTGAAGCAGGCTTATTACTTATTACACAGTTGCACTCAAAAATTCACCTTCTGCTTCTTTTAACAAACTCATGCTTCACCCTCCTGTCTTCACTTCAACTTCCTCAATTCCGTACTCTCCACCCGATCCACTTTTCCGCCCATCCAAACGGCTACTTGATTTCCATATCCAGAAGCAGGTGGATCAATTGCTATTACTAAACCGTCCTTCACTACAAATATCTGATTCGTGCTCACATCTATCTCAGCTGTCCTTTTTTCAAAGTTTACTAGGATTGCATTTTGTTCCATGCCATTCCCTCCCAAGCGTGATATAATAAACGTACCGTCATTTATTAAGTCATCCTGCTTGAGAGGGGGGCTTTTTATTTAAATAATTTAGGTATTCGCTTGCTTGCTTTCTTCTTCAAAATTTTTGCGCCGATATTCTTTGTGCCGTTTCCTTGCTTTATTGCCTTAGCGCTATCAATTACCTCGTTAGTTTGCTCAACAACTTCTTTTAATTTCAATAAAAATTTCATTAGTATCCCTCCGCTTGTCTCAAATGATTAATACGATTTTTGTTTTCGTAGGCTTCTTCAACTTCTTCCCACTTAAAACCTATATCATGAATAAGATCCACCAGTGATTGAAAAACGTAGCAGTAATTTGTTGCACTACGTGTGATATAAAATAGGGTGATGCGGTGATAAAGCATGATGAAGCTATTTGTTATATCTGTTTCGAAGTCATTTTCTACTGGAATGGCAATACAATTAATGGCTAATATCTCATATTTGTACTCAATCCCTAACGAGAGAATAAAATGCAGAAAATCAACTATTTCTTCAAGTAATTCATCTCTTCTTGGAATTTGGTCATTGCTCCAGAACTTAAATGCTCCCCATTCGTTTATTCCTTCTCCCAACTCAACGAGTAAAGCTAAAATTTTTCTTGAAAAAAGTGTGCTTGGGATTAACTTTTTGCTTTCAATGATGTTCTGATCCAAATCTCTTTGTCTATCAAATAGCGTCTTCAAATTCATTTCTATGTTCCCCTCTCAATAATTCAACTGTAATGACTACGCAATCTTCGCACATTTCAACAGGTATTCTTTGGCCAGTCGTAATATCAATGGTCGATAGTAATGTCTTATGAATCTTTTGATTCTCGCTTCCGCAGAAAGGACATTTCATTTTCCGACCTCCTCGCTTTTTCTAACCATTTCCACTCACGAATAAGTTCTGTTAGTGTTAACTCGCTTATCTTGCGGCCGTTTGAAAAGCTAATACCTCGGCTCTTGAGATTGAAAATATATTGCTCGCGTTTATTCTCATACGCACTCAACAACTGACTCATCAACAGCCACCTCGATTCGGATTCCGTGTTCTGCAAAAAGTTGAAGCAAATACTTTTTCCGCGCTTCGTATCGTTCTGCTAATTCTTCTTGGGTGAAGCTTTGACAAGGGTTGAATTGATAACCAAACCCCATGTCTACATAAGGTTGGCAATCAGTTTGACCGCAAATATAGCACATCGTTTCCCCTCCTAACCTAGCAATTTTTTCTCAAATTCTTGATTCTCTTCCTCTGCCTCAGCATCACGAACGCTCTCCTCAGGCATGTGAACTTCATAAGCCATTTTCCTCACACGACTTTCTACACGTCCGCCAGGATACAAAGTGTCAGATGACAAATGATCAATTGGTAAATTTGCTGTAAAAAAAGTAATTAAGTTATTGTTCATCCGGTATTCTAAAATCTCGGTCATCATGCGTTCCTTCCAAGCGTTCCTATCCTTCTTTCTACTTGTCGATTCCTCTACACCGATATCATCAATAATTAACAATTGAGCACTTTTAAAAGCATTAACTACTGTTGTTGTGCTTTTATCCGAATCAAAAGTGGATTGAATCTCAGAAAATATATCTGTTGCAGGAATATAAAGCGGAATAACACCATGCTTTTTTAAAAGTGCGTTGCCTATGCTGATAGCAAGTCTTGACTTTCCACTACCTTTTTTTATGCTAAAAAAGTAAATGCCTTTGCCATCACCTTTTATCTCCTCGAACTTATCAACAAATTTAGCGGCGATTCTTTTTGCGTAAGCGGCGGCGCTCCTCGATTCATCAGTTTCGTATTTCATCAAGTCAAAATTGCTAATACTCGCATCAAGAAACTTGTCAGGTATTTTCGCATTTCGTAATGTCTTCTCAAGCTCTTTTCGTTGCTGGCGCTCTCCGTTGCACTCGCATACACGATAAGTGATATGATTCGTCTCAAGCTTCTCTTTCTTTTGGAGAAAGTGATAATACGTATCTTCAACATGCTGCCATCCTGTACTGTCACAAGTTGAAAAAGGACAGCTAGAAGTCGCATTCAGTATCCGGTATCTCTCCGTTTTTCCCGACAAGACGTTGCTTTTGTGTTGTTCCAGTTGTCTCAGCCGTTCCGCTAGACGTGGATTGGCTTCTGACATTTCCTTGAGGGCGTCTTTCACGCTTTTCATTTTGTTCTTCCCCTCCTTCTAACGCCTTCTGTCGCTCAATTTGTTCATGGTGTCTGCTAAGTATGTACTGAGCAACGTAGCTAAACGAATTAATTTGGTCACGAGAATGTTTAGGTTTAAATTGATTAAAGACCTCGTTCGTCCATGTCAACGCCTCATTCAAACCTACACCGTTGTCAATGACTTCGACAATCGCTTGAATATCATGTGCTGAACAAAACATCCCTGAGCCTTTTTTCTGTAAATAAAATTGCTCTAGCGCTTGAATTGCGTTTTCACGTTCAGTTGTCTTTGTGATTTCAGGCGCTTGCTCTTTATCATCTTCATCAACAACAATATCTGTAGGAGTATCTGGTATAGGTCTGTTCAAATTGAACACATCCTCTGTTCGTTCTGAACACACGGACTGTTCATTTTGAACACATGGACTGCTCATCAATTTTTTTAAATATGGATAGTTGATCGTGTACCATTTTGTCTTATCATACTTTTTGGAATTGAAATTATCTGTGATAAGGAGCTTGTCCCTCTCAAGTTCGCTAATCGTTCGACGGATGGTACTCTTACTCCAAAACGGCAATTCTGCACACCAATCATCATGCGTCTTATAAAACCATAGTTTATTATCATGCTTCTTCTGGCTTTTTTGTAACCAATAGTGAGATTGTTGCAAAATAATTGCTTGATTCAAACCGATTTTTGTTGCAAGTGACGGCAAGACCAGTAACGGATATTCGTTAAGCAAATAGTTCCCCTTCATATGCTCACCTTATGACTCGCCAAATTTGGAGAGTCCCATGTTTTAATAAATGACAACGCTTCTTCAAATTGGAAACGTCTTATATCGCGAAAAGAATCAACATCAAATTTCATACGTAAGTCTGAATGTAATCGAACGTAATATTTCCTCCTTGCCTTATCACTAATGGATAAGAATCTGGACAAAATGACGTGACGTATTACGTTTTGAATCTGCTTCTGCTCCCAGGATACTAGTGTGATATCACTTTGTAATTCCAACAATTTTTGCTCGTGTTCACGACTCTCCAAAATATGGCGAATCCTATTAAATTCATTGATGTAGCGCTCTTTGAACTCAATCGCTTTTGCTCCTTTGTACCCCATTGCTAACATTGCAAAGCCATCTTGAGTGACTAGGTACATCGGCATTATTCGTCCCTGTTTATTCTTGTATGAAGACTCTCCAAAATTGGCGAGTCGAAACTTTTCAGAGCATTTAAGAGAGCGGATATCCCGTAACACCTTATCGTGTCCTTTCTCGAAAGCTTCAGCAATCGTGGTACTGTCTGTAACAGGTCTTGTCTCATCGATGAACACAAGGTTCGTTTCTTTTACTTGTATCACAGTTCATCCCTCCCTTATAAAAGTTTGTTTTGATTTCTTGGCTTAGGGACTTGTCTATTTTTAAATGGTAATGAGAGGGCCTGTTCACGTTCGCACATTGCATATCTCCCTTTCATATGAGAAAACCGTAATTCAGGGTGATATTTACGAATAAAAAACCTAGCATACTGCTCAGTATTAAGAGAGTAATAGAATGCTGGTAACGATATCTCAACAAACACAATCATTCCGCCTTTATCCTCATCACAATTATTGGTATAATAATCCTTGGGTTCGCGTATTATACCGCTTTGGTGTGATGCGCTTTTTCTTTTTTTCTAAAATAATGTGTTTCTACATCGACTTCATCAAGAGCTAATTTTCTTGATACTTTTGGAACACCACTGATAAGACCCAACACATCGATATGATTTAAAGCGTAAAAGCTCTCTTCCTTTGTCCACCTATAGGGAATAACAGGTCTTGCTAATTGGTCTCCAAGAGCTTTAATTCGTTTACCAATCGTGCATTTACCGCAAATGGCGTGGTATGAAGCACTTCGGTCTGCTTTAACATGTTGGCATGTATGGCAATAGTCCTGTTGAAGAATATCGATTCTTCTTAGAACATCTTTTCTACTCATTGTTATCACCTTCTTTCTGATGCCAGCTGCACCGTTGAAGTTTCAAAATTTATTCATAAGGCAGAGAAATGATAAATATTGTTGAGACCTCAACGACAAAGCCGAAGCTTGTCGCACAATTATAATTGTGATAAAATTAAATCATCGTGAATAAACTTTTGAAGGGCTAACTGTTAGAGCAGTTGGCTCTTCTTTTTTTATGTGTAAAAGGTAAAAGCTCTGCTGAAATTTAATTCTCTTCATTTCGATGTTAAAAGCTAGGTTATACATCATCTTTCTTTCTTGTTTCGTAGAATTAAACCCATACCTCATTTGAAGATCCATTGCTTTTGCTTTCAAAGCGCTTGAAATATGTTTCATGCCCATTCCATCTAACTCTGCCTCTGTTCCTGCTTTCATGATTTTTACATAATCCGATAAAATTATTCGTTGTGATGAGCGTTTTACTAAAAATAAATATCTACGCATTGCATCGATAATAAGTGCTAGTTCTGCTCGATTAGATTGCTTTAGTGGTTGAGTTTTCATATAATTCCCTCCAATTTAAAATTGAAATATCCGTATGTAACCTGTAATCACCTGCATAATACTTTGCAGAATAGTTACACCATCAATCCCATATAAAAATGCAATTGCCACTTCCTTGGCACAAGTTTGTTCTGCCCATAACATAAATGTAGTAAGGTCTGGAGTTTTTCGGTCATTCTCGAATTTACTGACGCATGATTGAGAAAGATTAAGTTGGTGTGCTAAATCCTCTTGGCTGTACCCCTTTCTTTCCCTCATCGCACGCATAAGTATTCCATATTTCAACGTTTTCACCACCATTCCATATTGGAATAGAACCGGTATAGATTCGGGTTTATAATTGACTTATAAATACTTGTCCTATTGATAAAGACTCACAGGGAGTCTTCACTCGATGCAGCAGCTTCATTTAAAGAGAGTTTTTGGTCAGTAGTTAATGAATTCCAAGCTGACCACCCTGCCCTCTGGTATGCTTTTAGCCGTTTATCAAATTCCTCCTGACTTAGTTCACCAGGACTCACCACATGAACGACAGTTTTGCCAAATCGATAAGTAGCATCGTACTTTTGCTCTGTCATCGAATCACCTCGTGACAGTATATGAGGTAAACGCTGTGGGACAGCCATATTAATTTCAACCTCCTTTTTCGTTAATTTCAAATTTATAGAATTACACTTGCACAATGAATAAACAATTAAATTCAAACCCTTATGCAGTAAATGTTTTACTCATAACGTGTAACTTTTCATCAAAAAAAAGCATTTGTACATCTACGTTTAGTAAATCAGCAATTTGTTTTGCCTTTTCAAGACTAGGTTTGGTTCTGCCCATTTCAATGTTAGCATAACCACTAACAGACTTATACCCAAGACTTGAAGCCATAAAAGTCTGGGTTTTACCTTGAGAAATGCGAGTTTCACGCAACTTAGTTAGTGTCACTTTTTATCACCCCTTTTACTCAATTCGTGTAACTCTTAACCACATAATAACTTACTCTTTTTGTGTAAGTCAACTAATTTTTATTCTTTTTGTGTAACTATTTATTTTATTAGTGTAAAACATGATAAAATTTACACAGAAAATGAAAAAAAGGTGATCATATGGAAGGCGTCACTGGAAAAAGACTTGAAAAGTTGAGAGAACGAGAAGGTTGGACAAAATCTCTTGTCGCTAAAAAGTTAAATATAAAGACCGTATCTACCTATGCAAATTGGGAGTATGGAATCCGTCAACCAGATAATGAAATGCTTGTTAAGCTAGCAGATTTATACGATGTAACAACCGATTATCTCCTCGGTCGAGTAGACAATCCAAAAGGTATGCTCAACATTTCCTACGACGGTGGCGGGTTAAATCCAGAGGATGAGGACGAGGAAGAATACTTAAAGCAGCAGCTGGAGCAGTACCGTAAGATGAAGAAGCGTATGCAAGATCGATTGAAAAAGGACGAGCGATCATAAATAAGGATACTAAGAATAAATGACCACAAGACACGCTTTGCTTATTTTAAGCGTGTCTTGTTTGGTTAACATAAATATATAGAGCTTCATGGGGGAGATAAATTTGCTTTCTTTGTTTACACTTAGGAATATTTTCAAGAAAGATTTTGAACAATTTTTTAGAGACCATAATGTAAAAAAAAGGACAGTCCGTATACAAGCTGCAAGTGGACAAGAATTGTATGTACCGATTAAAGCTATGCTTGAAGAAGAGCTAAAAGAAGAAACATCGTTTTCGCCTGAGGATCTTGATCGTTTTTTCTATGATCAATTATTCTACTCTAATAATAATTGGCACTGTATTTACCCTTTTGATGAAATAAAATTTGCTAATCACCGCGATATTAAAGAAGTTACTAATTTTTTTGTGGAATTTAAAGTGGAGTTTAAAACAAATCAACTTCTAACAGCTGACTTGTCAGCATATGATTTTACTTTGTGTACAACACGTATTGAATCTAAAGAAGGTGAAGCAGAAAGCATTAATTTTTTATTCAAAATTGGGAACGTTATTGTTGATAATTTTAACCAACATTTCTTTTGTGGTGTTACAATTGATTTAGTACAGAATCTTGTTCTATTTAAATTTAATCAAAATTTAATCGATAACTTCAATCTAGATCAATTAGATATACTTAAGCGTTTAAAAGGCATCTTGAACGGCGAAAATGAAGATAATTCTTTCTTTAATGAACTGAGCCTTAACGTAACAAGCTTTTCAGAAGAAACTCCAAAAAAACTAATATCTTATCATTTCAAAGAGTTAAGTGCGGAAGCTGAAGCACTTCTATCTGCTGAAGTACCTGAAAACACTGAAAAAGATATAGAAGATTTTCTAACTGAAAAAGGCTTGCCTTGCAACGATGACTATATTCAGCAAATAAAATCTGTATTGTTCCAAGACATTTCAAAAAAATGTGCTGATACTCTTTTTTCAAGTGGTTGGGTTTTCCGTTTTATTTTTAGGGAAGGACGATATACAAGAGCTTCAACCCGTACTGAGAATAGAAGTCCCATCTATGGTTCAAAAGTTTATTGGCATCTAAAAGAGCTTATCTTTAAAAATAATGAAATGTCTGAAGCCGGATTCTTTTGGTACCTACCAGGGTCAACCCAAGAAAAACCAAATTATGTAGATGTCCGATTTGAAGGCAGAAATGATTACCTAATAACCCACTACTATTACACAATGAGAGGACCAGACAGAAAGGAGAAGGAGGAATTTGTACTACAAAAAGTTAGAGCATATTTACAGGAGCCAGGACATTAAAAGCCTCTTTCCGAAAATCACAATTGAAAAAATTGATTTATTTATTAGAAAAACAGATGCATTTTCAACTTTTATAAGCCCTTATAAGTTTGCAATGGAAAATGGCATAACTATAAATGAAAGTGTTAAGCTTTTTATGTACTTAACTTACGAAGATGATGGGCTTTTTGATACTATATTTTATTTTGAATGTTCAAGAAGTAGTTGTCATAGCAGTAGGATATATTTTAGTAACATAGATGAAGACGTACTTCATTGTGACGAATGTGGAAAACGTTATAGTTTACAAACAATTCGTCCCTATATCAAAGTATTATTTAAGTTAAAAGATGATATAGATATACCTAATGAAATTTTGACTAAAAAAAAGTCGGACCCGAATTCAACTTATCAAGCACTAGAAGGGTTGCCTGATCATTTAAAGCCAGAATCCCCTTCATCTTTAACTGAATTTTCACAAGCCCACGATGAAGGGGATGACTCTGAGGGTGTCGATATTGATTTAGTCTTCAAGGAAAATATCAATAAAAAAGGTAACCCTATCAGCCCATTGGTTGAACGATTTAAAAAGAAAGTAATGGAGATCCAAACTTCTCATGTTAAATAATAAATTCTTGCAATATGTTTGCATAAGTTGGGGGTTCTCAGTAGGTTTAATTTTATCTTTTTTTATTTTCACCTTAATGTTCCCTAATGACTTCGAGAATCCTTTAGATACGATTTTCACTGCTTTTATGGGTATAATTGGTACCGGAATTGGTGGATTAATAGGTGGTTACATCGCTTACCAAGTTGCAATATATCAGACTCAAACACATGTTGAACGAGAAAAGAATGAAAAACAAGAAAAACAAGAAAATATCTATAAAAAAACGCTTAGTGAATTAGAACATAATCATCATCACATTCTTCAACTTAATGAATTGTTAAGTGAAGTAAAGCATGAATTTAAGGAGTTATCCCTAGAGATTACAGAGGGTAACCAAGAGGTTTTAGAAGGTATTACAGTAATTTTATTGCAAATAGATTCAGAGTTTATATTAAGCATAAGTGAGAATTTAAACTTTGATGAATTCTTCGACTTACATATTGTCATAAAAAAGCTCTGCCTTCTCGAAAAATGTGCACGTTTCTTGTTTCAACAAAAGGTACAAGAATATATCGAAATAAATTTTAATAACCTATTTGATTATACAGAATCGTTTTTAAAGGAATATAAAGATTTAAAGAGTTAATTTCCAAGTCCAAATATTGGGCTTTTTCTTTTTCTTTACAACAAGAACGTACGTTTGTATAATTAGGAACATAGTCTTACATCATTTCTCGGCGGTGAGTAATAGTGCGTTATGCGACTTTCAAAGAACAAAAAATTACAGAAATTATGAAAAGCAAAGGTATTCTTACTGTTCAAGACTTACACATCGACAATGTTTGTGAAGTCTTTAAGATAGATCTTATCTTCCATCCTAGAAGATGCAACTGTATTAATGAAGACGAGGATGATTATGCAGTCATCTTTGTGGATAATCGACTCCCCTACCAGGAACAGCGGTATAAATTTTTCCATGAGTTATCTCACGTTCTCTTTCATCCTGGCAATCAAAAAGAAATGACCAGTGAAATGGAACAACTACAAGAGAATCAAGCTCGTTGGATTACCCTATATTCATCCATGCCTAGGCATATTTTTGAACCTATGGCTATCCGGTATCAATCAATCGAAAAATTACAGGAACTATTTGACCTTCCACAACAGTACATTATTGAGCGATTTCAAACGATACAGCGTGAACGTTTGCGTCAACAATTTCAAAACAGGCTTAAACGTTCTGAAATGTCAAGAAGAAAAAAGTCTCTACAGCCAGGCCTAGTCTATGATTCTACTTTATCAATTTTAAATCAATTAAAAAAACAAGTTGGAGAGGATAAATTGAACTATGATGTTAAGCGTTTATTACGATGAAATTGACGGGGGATTCTATCCTCAGTGGATGCTTTTACCTGCTGATACTGGGGAGGAATATGCTAATTACTCAATTGAAGCACCATTTGAACGATTCTGGCCAGAAGACTTTCATGACTCTATGACCGTTGTAACCGTGACTCAAGCCTCCCTAGTTCGTGACCCGTTCAATGAGAAAAACTTTTCTGTTCATATACCTAGTGTTGTAGATGATTTAACAAAGAATGGTGGTAATATGGAACATATAAACGATTCTCAGTACTTCCTTGTTCGCTTTGATGACCTAGAAGAGTTGTTGCAAATGAATGTACGACGTTTTTACCTTTCTTAATTAGGACATGCTCACATGAATATAATGGAATAGGTGATGCAAATGGAAAGAGTATGTATGTACTTACGAAAGTCACGTGCAGACATTGAAGCTGAATCTCGTGGCGAAGGTGAAACACTTACTAAACATAAAAAAGCTCTCTTAAAAGTCGCTCAACACCAAAAGTTAAACATCATCAAAATTAGACAGGAAATCGTTTCTGGTGAAAGTCTTATGCATCGTCCTGAAATGTTAGAACTTCTAAAGGAAGTCGAAGAAAGAAAGTATGATGCAGTCCTTGTAATGGATATGGACCGTCTTGGACGCGGTAATATGAGAGAGCAAGGATTGATTCTGGAGACCTTCCAACAGGCTAAAACGAAAATCGTTACACCGCGGAAAACATACGATCTTTCTGATGAATGGGACGAAGAATATAGCGAATTTGAAGCATTTATGGCACGTAAAGAACTCAAACTCATTACTCGTCGTTTACAAGGTGGTCGCCTTCGTTCCATTGAAGAAGGTAATTATATAGCGACCAATCCTCCTTATGGCTATATTCTAAAAGACTTACAGAACGGTCGTACATTGGAACCACATCCAGAACAAGCCGATGTTGTAAAACTCATCTTTGACCTCTATACAAAACAAAAAATGGGTGGCAGTAAGGTGGCTTTGGAATTAAACCGCTTGGGTTATAAAACATATACAGGACGCAATTGGGCTGCTCACTCAATACTAAACATCCTTAAAAATGAAGTTTACATTGGGAAGGTTGTTTGGAAGAAAAAACAGATTACTAAATCCGCAGTGCTTGGTAAATCAAAAGATACAAAAACACGACCGCGTAATGAATGGGTTGTTGTGGATGGAAAACATGAAGCTCTTGTGTCAGATGAAACATTTTATACAGCTCAACAGATACTTAAAGGGAAATACCATGTCCCCTACCAATTAGCTAGTGGTGTAACCAACCCACTCGCTGGCATAATCATCTGTAAGAAATGCAGTATGAAGATGGTTCGAAGACCTTATACAAAACAAAGTGAGCATCTTATCTGCTACAATCGTTCATGCAATTGTAAAAGCACTCGTTTAAGTCTAGTTGAAGAAAAATTAATACAGGCACTACGTGATTGGTTAAGTAATTATAAAGCTACATGGGAAGAAGAACAGCCTGAAACAAAAGAAGAACGTCCACTCCTGGAGGTAAAAAAACAGGCGTTGCTGAATTTAGAAAAGCAACATGAGGAACTGCTCTTACAAAAAGGTAAATTGCATGACTTTCTTGAGCGTGGGATTTATGATGAGGAAACTTTTATTGAGAGGTCCCAAACACTTGTTAAAAAAATCGAGGAATTCACACAATTAATCAAACGAACAAAAAAGGATATTACAACGGAAATGGAAAGAGAAACAGCACAACAACAGATTATTCCTCAATTGACCTACGTAATACAAGTTTACAATAAGCTTCAGGATGTAGAGAAGAAAAATGAATTACTTAAATCAGTTTTAGAGAAAGCAGAATATAAAAAAGAAAAGCACCAAAAGCTCGATGATTTTGAGCTGGTGCTGTATCCGAGGTTGCCATTTGGTTAAAATGGCAACCCTTTTTCATTTGAAAATACTAACAAAAATTGATTATATTTTGTTAATATTAGATATTATAACTTAACAGTCACAATGGGGTGTTTAAATGTTCGATATCCATGAAAAAAATTTAGTTTTATACGGATTTAAAGAATACGCTTTAGAAACTTTACAGTTAATGCCAAGTACATACTCACGTTATGAGGTGATTCTAGAAGATTTTCTTGATATCCTAATTTCAGAAAAAGTAGAAAATGATAATTTTGTTAAGATTTTTAGCGAGGCAAATATTTCAAGAATAACGCGAAAAACAAATTCTGTTCGACCAACTTTAATTAATTTGCTAGATTTCTATCAAAAAGAGGGATTTTTAGAAGATGAAACGCTTTATTATAAGCTTCTAAACATAATTAAAAACGTCTATAGTTCTCAAAAAGATTCAATTCCTTTAAAAGAAAATACTAATTTCTTAACTCCTCAAGAGATACGTAATTTATTTAGTGACAAAGTGATATATAAAAACAGACAGGAATCTTTATTAGTACCACTGATTAGTTCATTAGCCTTCTTTTGTATGTTTAAACAAGAATTCATACTAAATTTAAGGCTAGATGACATTGACCTAAAAAATAAGTTAATACGTAATATTAGAAGAAAAGATAATTTGCATTTAGTTGAATGGATTGAGATGAATGAAATAACTTATAATTATTTAAATCAGTATTGGGGATATAGAAATAATATTGAAGTTAATTCAAATTATCTATTACTATATGATAAAAACCAGATTACCAATGGGCATATAACAAATTTATTTGGTAGTTTGAATAGAAATGACAATAAGGATTTAGTAAATAGCAAAAAAATATCAACTGATATACTAGTTAAAAGTATGATTTTTTATATTCTTGATGCAACAGATGGTATAGGAATCTATGACATTCTTCTTCTCCAAGAAAAGAATAAATATTTTTATGATGCTTTAAACGAATATTTATCTATAAGAAAAAGTGAAAATAAAGATAGTGTTATTAAACAGTATTCATTAGAATCAATACTCCGCAAAAATCCTATAAAACCACAGATTGGATTATATTCTGAAATTAAAGATATTAATATAGAGGATTTGGAGGCCTTTTTCATGGAAAACGATAGAAATCTTCAATCAGATAAAATAACTATACAGAGACTTGTTAGAGATTCTCGAATTGCTCAAAGTTTAAAACAATTTTATCAACATGAGTGTCAAGTTTGTCGTTTGAAATTAAAAAGGGCAGACGGGTCTTTTTTAACTGAAGCTCATCACATAAAACCTTATAATAAAAAACATCGTGGTGATGATAGAAAAGAAAATTTAGTAGTTTTATGTCCGAATTGTCATGCTCAATTTGATGACTCTTACTTCGCTATACACCCCGACACAAATAAAGTTCATTGTATTTTTGGAGAAGATGACCCTAAACATGAAACTCCATTATTAATTTTAGAAGGTCATAATTTAGGAGTGAATTATTTACAGTACGCCTGGAAGGAGTTTGAACGGAAGAAACAAACCCTTTAAATCGTTAGCTTAACAATAAAAAGGCAATGAAATACCCTCACAGATAACCTGCAGACGTAATTTCATTTCCTTCTATATGTTATCTGTCTTGAAAAACCGAATATAATTTTTGTTAATTCATTTTGAACCAAAGTTCAGTTTCAGAACCTCTTTCCCAAACTAGCAAAGGTTCATCATTTTCGTTGACCATAAATGAAGCCCATCCTTCGTACTCTCCATCAATATATAAATCTGTACTCAGAACAGGTTCAGGAACTACGACAAATGAAAATTCACTATATACAGTCCCTGTTTTTGAAACTGCATCAATGAGTACGCCTCTCACCTGTAGTGGTTCTACTTGTAGATCTAAAGCCTTTACTCTGAATTTAGCTAAGACGTATTTTTTCCCCTCAGAAGCTTCGTCATTGAACATGTTTGCATTTTTAATCATGTCCCAAGCTAAAGATCCGTCAGTAATAGTTTCAACCAATTCAATTTCATATTTTTGGTAACCATAAAGCCAGTCAGTGGTTTCTACGACAAATGTTTCCCCT
>NZ_KZ454943.1:2651870-2902532 GCF_002797395.1 Bacillus solitudinis | reverse complement strand
ATTAAAAAGGGCAGACGGGTCTTTTTTAACTGAAGCTCATCACATAAAACCTTATAATAAAAAACATCGTGGTGATGATAGAAAAGAAAATTTAGTAGTTTTATGTCCGAATTGTCATGCTCAATTTGATGACTCTTACTTCGCTATACACCCCGACACAAATAAAGTTCATTGTATTTTTGGAGAAGATGACCCTAAACATGAAACTCCATTATTAATTTTAGAAGGTCATAATTTAGGAGTGAATTATTTACAGTACGCCTGGAAGGAGTTTGAACGGAAGAAACAAACCCTTTAAATCGTTAGCTTAACAATAAAAAGGCAATGAAATACCCTCACAGATAACCTGCAGACGTAATTTCATTTCCTTCTTTATCTGTCCCAATCGGATCATGCAAGGAAACGTCTTTGTTTACCTTTTTCAATGCTCTTAAATGCATGAGGATTTCATTTTCAATACAGCGTGCCGCATACGTCGCTAATTTCGTTCCTTTTCCAACTGAATAACTCTCAATAGCTTTTATCAATCCAATCGTTCCTATAGAAATGAGGTCCTCTGTATCTTCACGTGTGTTTTCGAACTTTTTGACGATGTGAGCAACAAGGCGTAAATTATGCTCGATGAGCCGGTTGCGTGCCTCCTCATCACCTTCCTGCATTAACTCTAAGTATTTACGTTCCTCTTCCTTTTTCAGAGGCTGAGGAAAAGCGTTGTTTTTTACATATGATACAAAAACAACGACTTCCTTTACAAAATAGGAAATTGCAGCGAGTATACTTGACACAACATCACCTCCATTTTCTCCATACTTCATACGTATGTCGAATTGGGCTTGGTCGTGTCTGTACACCTAAGAATGTTTTTTAAACTCTTTTTTCATTTCACTTCCTTCCTTTAGAGCAGTCAATCCTCTCATAAAAAAAGATGTACAAAAGGTTAAAAATCAACCTTCTTGTACATCCTTTTATTTGCTTGAATTTCATCAAGACGTTGAATGACTTTAGCAAGCAAAGTGGTTCTCTCGACAAACGAGGAAATATCAAGATATTCTTTCTCGCTATGTGCATTTCCACCAACGGGACCCAGTCCGTCTAATGTTGGTATTCCAAGTGCTGCAGTAAACGAGGCATCTGATCCCCCGCCTGTTTTGGTATCCTTAATATCGAGTCCTAATTCTCTTCCGACATCTTGGACAATATGAAGTAATTCTGAGATCTTTTCATCTTTTATCATCGGTGGACGATTAATATCCCCCGTTAACTCAATAATCGTTCCTCGTACGTCGGAGGAGGCGCACACCTCTTCAATTTTATGAGCAAGCTCTTCTGCCTGTTCGGGAGTTGCTACACGAACATCAATGTGACCTATTGCTCGTGAAGAAACGGTGTTCACCGATGCGCCGCCCTCTATTATTCCAACATTAATCGACACTCCATGCTCATGGTCGTTTAATTCATAAAGCTTTACAATTTTATGAGCAAGCTCCTCAATAGCACTTCTTCCTTTTTCTGGTTCAATTCCTGAATGAGCTGCTTTTCCTTTTACTTTTATCGTAAATGTTCCATTACCACGGCGTTCTGTGACAACAGAACCATCCTTCCGAGCCGGCTCCATCACTAATGCATAAGCAGCATCTCTTGCCTCTTGTTCAATAAGGCTCCTCGACGTGATTGAACCAATTTCTTCATCAGTAGTTAGCAATACCTTCACTTGACGATAAGCATCATTTCCTGCTTCCTTTATCGCTGCTAAGGCATAAAGAACGGAAACTAGGCTTGCCTTCATATCAATTACGCCGGGCCCATAAGCCCGTGTACCTTCAATTTTAAATGGTCTCTTTTCGGCGGTACCCGCTTTAAAAACAGTATCCATATGAGCCACGATAACAACTGATGGGTTTGCCACTGTTGGGTGTGTAATGATTAAATGGTTGCCGCGCTGTGTTTGTTTGATTTCAGTAACATCATAACCAAGCAGCTCAAATTTCTCAGATAAAATCGACCCAATTTGGTCAATCCCCTTTTTTTGATACGAACCACTATCAATATTAACGAGTTGTTCGAGTAACTTTAACATGTCCTTTTCTTTAGACTGTACGTCCATGATGCCTACCCCTTACCTTCCAAACTTCTATAATCGACAAAAACTGAGCAAAAATTAGTTATTCTTATTATATCTTATGTTTGGATTTGTTACATTGTTTTAGAAAAAAAAACCGAACAAGCCTTATTCGACTCGTTCGGTTTTGGGTCTATAAGTATGATACGTGCCGACACGCTTTGCTTTTACGACTAACCGATGGGTGTGTGTTTGCTGGGTTCTATTATAAAAACCTTCACATGTAACAAGGATTAAATATGGTTGTCCGCTTGTTTTAAATATATCCTCAACGGAGGTATTCTCTCTCGGAAAAGAAGTGATTTCTTCAACTTCAAACATTAAAAGATGATTGTCCCGATCTAAAATATAAACCATCTCACCGGCTTGAATGCTACGTAAGGGGTAAAAAACTGCCGGTCCTTCATAATCATCAAAATGACCCGCAATCACTGCGCTGCCTTTACCTCCAGGATTGATACCATCCTTATACCAAAAAACTGATTGTCCATCAGCAGGTACCTGATACATCTCATTAACCCCTAAAGGTTTAATTGGCGCTTCAATTTGAAGTGATGGAATTTTTAACAGAATCGGTTCTGTTCCCGTCAAACTCGGCTTAGCATAGGCAGGGTTTGCAAACAAGAGTATTCCACATAAAAAACTTAAAATGGTTTTCATATTATTGAAGTGGAGATGCGCCACCAAGTCCTGTTTTCGGTATGTTATCAGGCATCGGCATCGAGTCTGTTAACAGGATAACCTCGAATTCGGGATCCCCTTCGACCAGCCCTATCGCGATTGCCGTATAGACAGAACCTTCTTTCAGCTCTAAATCATAAAGGTCAACAACGGCATCATCGCTACCTGCTAAATGTAATTCGAAATGATGGATACCTTTATCAAGCTCCATATAATCTGTTATTTGAGAGTAAATAACTTCTTGGAATAATTCATTTCCGATTGGTGTTGCGAGTTCAAGAGCGGATGCATCTGTTGAGAAGTGAGCTAACCTAATTTTAGTCATATCCTCTCTGGTATCCTTGTCATCAACCATTGATGTGAGGGTAATTTCCTCAAGTTCACCAATAGCAGCTAAGGTATAATGAGTGTTTTCTTCGACGGTAATTTCTTCTAAAATAACCGTTGTATCTGTTTCTTCTGAGTGGAATTCAATTGTATGAGTACCAGCAGGGACACGAAAATACTCACTCACATCCGAGTAGGAAAAAGCTTCTAGAATTAGTTCATCATTAGCATAAATATCAATATGAGGAGCATCGGGTGAGGCGTGTACAAAACGAACAAGGCTATCAGACTCAGCCTCTTTCGCATAGCCACTTCCGGCAAATGCGCTAAATACTAAACAACAAATCAAAAATTTTGTAATTAATTTCATTTCATTCATCTCCTTATTATGTCATCTTCACCCTTATCATCCCCTTTTCCAAGTTTATTGTATGCGCTTTTAAAATATCATTTTAATGGAAGTTACAGGGAATCAATTAACAAAAAAATGAGTAATTCGAAAAAACGAATTACTCGCAAAGGGGAGAGTAGAGAACTTTATTGGAAGCTAGGTCTGGGACCTTTCCTGTCTTTACTTTAACTTAATAGACAAGATTAAGCAGTGAATTTGTTACAAATTCTAACAGTAAAAGTAAAAAAGATAATAATAAAGCAACTTTTTATAGAAAGTCTTACACCCTGTATTGAAAAACATGGAGAGAGCTTCGTGGTATAATCAAGAAAAATAGGAAACCACCGAAAAAGGTCGGCTTTTCATTTTTCCGTGCCCTCTAGACTAGCCGTCTTTTGTTAAAAAACTTTTTATCCGAAAACATGTTATGCGTACATACAAACGTCTACCCCAGCATAAAAAATAACGTTAGTAGGCTAGCTAATAAGTTTACTGAATTTATGAAAGGAGTTATTAAGTTGAAACACATCACTCAGTTACAAGGGAGAAGTCCTCGAATTCTTGGGGAACAAAATCAACGCCATTCTGCTGTCATCCTCCCAATAGTTGAACATAATAATGAACTCAATATACTTTTTGAAGTTCGCGCTCTTTCTTTACATCAACAACCCGGAGAAATATGTTTCCCTGGTGGGAGGATTGACGAAACGGATCCATCGCCTCAAGCTGCGGCCGTTCGGGAGCTAACCGAAGAAATCGGTATACCTGCGTCCGATTTCGAAATAATAGCTCCGCTTGATACCGTCGTGACCCCGTTTCGTGGGATTATTCATCCATTTGTTGCGCATATTCATGATTTAGCTATGTTAAATTCAAATCTATCCGAAGTTGACCATGTTTTTATGGTTCCGCTCTCTTATCTGCACACTCACCAACCTGAACGTTACGATATGCAGGTGGAATACCAACCGTCTTCTGATTTTCCATTTGAGCTAATTGCAAATAAAGACCGCTATAAAAAACGTGTCGATAGCTTTGTAGAATACTTTTATCACTATGAGCAGTATGTCATTTGGGGATTGACGGCACGCATCCTTCACCACTTTCTTCAATTAACAAAACCGAGATAGTCCTTTTTTTTAGACATCCTCGGTTTTTTGTATTGGTGCGTCTTTTGGTAATCGAAATATAAAATAGAAGCTTAATAGCGCTAGGACTAAAAGCCCGATAAAAACAACTGATAGCCCATTTGAAAGAGCTGCTTGTAATATCGTTAGTTCCTCATTTGCTAACACGTAACTTTGTTCCGACTCCAGTAATGTATTAATAACATCTAATGTTGGTTCGAATGAGAGAACATCAGCATGTTCAGCTAAGTCTTTTTGCAATCGACTATTTAACAACCCTCCAAGAAAAGCAACACCGACAGCCCCACCAAGGGACCTCATAAACATGTTTAGTGCGGTTGCCTCTCCTCTGACATTCCATGAAACTGTTGATTGGATAGAAACCACAAATGTCGTTGTTGCAAAACCCATACCGACTCCTATTAAAAAGGAAGAAAGTGCTGCCCAAAGCGGATTTTGTATCACAACTAATAACAAATATCCAGTTGCTCCAGCGACTAATGCAAAGCCTCCAATTATCGCTGTAACACGGAATCCTATTCTTAGCATTAATTTACCAGCAATGGTTGATGAAATCGGCCATCCAATCGAAATGGCAGTAAGTGTTAAACCTGCTATTAGCGGAGATTCATTCATCACACCTTGAACATATGTAGGTAAAAAACTAGAGATAGCCAAGAGGATGGCTCCTGAAGTAAACGAAGCAATGTTTGCATATCGCAACCCCTTTTGTTGCCAAAGTGACAGCGTCATTATTGGGTCTTTCACACTTTTCTCATTAACGATAAATAGACAAAATGTCATCAAACTAACTAGGCTTAAAACCAATACAGGGGTTGATACCCATCCCCATGCAACACCACCTTGAATCATGACAACCATAAAGGACGATATACATATCAGTAATAGAAAGGCCCCCTTATAATCAATATCACGCTTTCGTTTTTCAACTGATTCTTGTAGGTAACAAACCACACCGAGAACGGATAGAATACCAAAAGGAATATTAATCCAAAATATCCAAGACCAATGCAGATATTCAATGAAAAAGGCACCGAGGATTGGCCCCACTATCGCAGAAACACCCCAAACACTTGCCAAATAGCCTTGTATCTTCGCGCGTTCTTCCTTGGTATACATATCCCCGACAATCGTTGTTGCTATCGGCTGCACGGCTCCGGCTCCAATTCCTTGAATAAACCTACTTATTATTAATAATTCCATGGTTGTTGATAAACCACATAGCAGAGATCCTATTAAAAAAATCCCAATACCTATCGAAAAAATAAGCTTACGCCCATACAAATCTGAAAGTTTACCATAAACGGGTATCATGACAACTTGCATAAGAAGATAGGAAGAAAAAAGCCAACTAAATAAAGAAAAGCCCCCTAAATCCGCGACAATTCTTGGTACAGCCGTTGCAACAATTGTTGCTTCAACCGCAGCCATAAACATCGCTAACATGACAGCCACTAACACTAGCGGCCGTTTCGTTACCCGTACGTTCCTCATACCGACATTCACCCGCTTCCATCCAATATACTCAAAGTAAATCTTTTCTATTTTAGCATACTTCTTTAACAGCTAATAAAATAAGAGGCTACTGAAAAGGGGTTGCTTTCCCATTTTCAGTAGCCTCTATAATAATTTAAGAGCTTTTTATAGCCACTTCGTTTTAATTTTTTTCATTATATAATTTCTGCTGCACCTTCATGGCCAAACGGTGAAAAAAGAAAGCAAGTCCAAGCATAATAAACACGCCTGCGACGATAAAGCCCTTAAATTCAGCAGCCACTCCACTTGTAGGAACAATTAATCCGATAAAAAGAAAGATACTTAATGACAACAAAATGAACCCAAAACGTTTATAATCTGCAACTTTTGTTTGTAAGTCTTGTATAATTTTATTTTCCATATATCTTCCTCCTACTCTCCTATTCATTCTATCATCTTTTCATCAGATTGAATGATGTAATGTTTATAAGAAGAGGAAGACTTTACCGCGTCGATCGGAGCCATTGCCAAATCTCTCTCTGAGGATCAAAAAAGTCGTTTTTTACCTTTTTAGTGCTTCAACCTTACCTCGATTTTAGGATAACGCCTTAAGCATAAGGAGAACTTGTTTGGCAGAATGCACGGAAGCCGTTTCTAAAAATTGATCATAGGACACCTTCGCATCTGAACCAGCAATATCTGATAATGAGCGGATAATGACGAATGGCACGTTAAATTGATGACAGACTTGCGCAATCGCTCCAGCTTCCATTTCAGCGCAAGCAGGTTGTTTAAATTGCGTCTTAAGAACTTCTACTCGCTCATGATCGCTCATAAACGAATCACCAGATAAAACGAGCCCCTTCACCGAAGAAATTCCTACTTTTTTTGCTGCAATTTCCGCGATATCAACTAACTCTTGATTGGGTGTAAAGTAAGCAGGCATTCTCGGCACTTGTCCAAATTCATAACCAAATACAGTCGCGTCGACATCGTTATAGCGCACCTCCGTAGAAATGACGATGTCTCCCACTTTCAAACCTTCTAAAAAACCCCCTGCTGATCCTGTATTAATGATTCGGTCAGGTTGATATAGCTGAATAAGCAATGTAGTCCCAATTGCTGCATTAACTTTTCCAATTCCTGATTTCAATAAAACCACGTCTGTGCCTTCAATCGTACCTTCGTGAAATTCACATCCTGCAATGGTTTTATCATTTGGATTGTCTAGCTTACTTACTAATAATTCCACTTCTTCATCCATCGCACCTATAATTCCAATTCTCATTCTGACGCTAACACCCTTTCAGTTTATCTATTTCCAAGTATACACATCTCTCATTGTAAATTCACTTGTTTTATCCCGTTATCTCCATTATGATAATCTAACTAACGGTTGAAGGAGAGGCTAGAAATGTCCATTTATTTAGAACGGATTGAAGACAAAATTGAATGCTTTGAAGAAACTAGTTTTGAAGCATTAGAGAACAAAATAAACGACCAGATTGATGTAAACAAAGCCCTATTACTTGAGGTTTATCATGTTCAACATCACATTTATCATCATCACAAATCAGGCTATCCTATCTACACAGCTGTCGTCCATTTTAAAGCAAAACGAGCCTAGGTATTAAAAGGCTCGTTAGCGGTAGGGATTTGATTCTAGTTGTTTCTTTTCAACAGGAAGCCAGCCTTGACCATCTACCCATTCAAGTCGAACTTGGTATGGTTGGTCTTGCTGGTTTTTTGCACTTACTGTACCAACTGCACTCGTTGCTGAACCGCCATTTCCTAACCAAAATATAATCATATCATCTTCGCTAAGACCAGTGGCATACTGCAACGCTCGTGTCATTTCATTCCAGTTTACACTATTCTCTGTAAAGTCAGGGGTGAATTCACCGGTTTGTGAGGTTCCAACAGGCTGCCATTGTCCGTCTTCCACAGGTTCCAACCCATTTTCAGTTTCATCCTCATTTAGTTCATCCTCACCTTGTTCCACGTCCTCATCTTGTACAGGCGTCTCTTCGGTAGGAGAGCTTCCTACCTCATCTGAAATTGAGTTTTCATTCTCTGTATTTTCACTCTCTATATTTTCTTCTTCAGGTACTACAGCGACTTCTTCAGACTCCGTCGAACCAAAAAATATCTGAACAGCGAAGAAACCTATTAAAACCACAACAATCCCAATCGCTGTATTTAAGAAACGGTTTAACCGTTTTGACTTTCGGTATTCAAATCGAGTTCCACCCATTTATTCGTTCACTCCTTTTTTCTCTATCCATCCTAATTATACAAAAAGTTTACCAGGAACGCGAATCAGTCTTATTTATCATTTTTTAAGCTATGCCTACTATAAATGATTATATATACTTAGTTTACGTTGAAACCTTTTTTTCCAAACGTTTATACTATAAGTGAAGCATTAAAGCATAGTCCGAAGTTGTGCGTTCACGCTGCCATGCTAATCTTTTAAATACTTTTTTATTCGCTCTATAAAGTATATTTACCAAGGGGGGTTAATAATGGAAGAACGAGGTTGTATTAAGTGTGGTCATACGAAAGCCGAGACAAAGGAAATTGCCACAACTGGAACAGGTCTATCAAAAATGTTTGATATTCAACACAATAAATTTGTCGTTGTTTATTGTACAAATTGTGGCTATTCAGAGTTTTATAATAAACAAGCCTCTACTGCTTCAAACGTTGTTGATTTCTTTTTTGGAGGATAATCAAATTAAACCGCATTCAAAAAAAACTGCTCAAAAAGATGAGCAGTTTTTTCTTTAACGAATTTCTAAAATCTCAACTTCCATTTCTCCGCCTGGTGTGTTGACAACCACTTTATCTTTTACAGAACGTCCAAGTAAGCTTTGCGCCATTGGAGAATCATTTGAAATTTTTCCTTCGGCAGGGTCAGATTCAGCACTACCTACAATCGTATATTCTTCTTCATCCCCGTCAGGTAGCTCAATAAACTTTACTGTCTTTCCTAAAGTAACAACATTTGCAGAACCGACTTCTTCTTCAATCATAACAGCGTTTCGAATCATTTTTTCAAGCTGTGCGATTCGACCTTCAACAAATGCTTGTTCCTCTTTTGCAGAGTCGTACTCAGAATTCTCCGAAAGGTCTCCAAAGCTACGAGCAATTTTTATACGTTCAACGACTTCTTTACGTCGTTCCGTTTTCAAAAACTCTAACTCATCCTCTAGCTTACGTTTTCCATCCATTGTCATATAATGCTTTTTTTCTTCAGCCATTGCCATTCACTCCTCAATATAACTCCAAAATAATTGCCATGTATAGAGAAATTCGATACATATGTAGAAAAAGAAGCAAGGTGTTTAACCTCGCTTTCCTTATGCTATTACAAATTCACGTTCTATTCAATCATTGAGTCGATTTTATTACTAGAAAAAATCAATTTTCTATAATGAACCATCATCTTACTTCTTTTCTCATCATATTCTGCGGAAAAACCTTTTCTTCCACTTTGAATTTGACAATTTGTAACGGGTGACGAGCTGCATCTAATTCATTTCCATCTTCATCCCAAATGGTACCTACTTTTTGAATGAAATTATCTTTTTCCGGTCCAAAGAATTCAACTTCATCGCCGGGCTTGAAATGATTTCTTTGTTGCAGGGTCACAATTTGTGACTCCTCATCATAATCAAGTACGAGGCCTACAAAGTCATATTTTGTCCGTTTAGGGTGATTACCATACATTTGTTCTTCAAATGTCGGTACTTTTTCAAAAAACTGAGGGGCAAAATCACGATTTGCACACTTTTCAAGTTCGTCCAACCATGCTTTATCAATTTGAAAATTATCTGGATCCGCACAATACGCATCAATCACTTTTCGATACACACTAGTAACCGTTGCTACATAGTGAATCGATTTCATGCGACCTTCTACCTTCAAGCTATCAATACCTGCTTCAATCATTTTCGGAATGGCTTGAATTAAATTTAAATCTTTCGGGCTCATCGTATACGAGGCATCTTCCTGATTAAATAATGCTCTCTCACCTTGTTCATTTAACTCAAATAAATCATATTCCCAACGACAGGACTGACAACAGCCCCCACGGTTGGAGTCTCGGGCTGTCATATGATTACTTAACACACATCGACCGGAGTATGAGATACACATAGCTCCATGAACAAACGCTTCAATCTCAATATCAACATTCTTCTTCATTGTAAGCATCTCTTCAAGACCAACCTCACGGGCAAGAACGACTCGGTGAAGTCCTTCCTCTTTCCAAAACTTAACAGCTAACCAGTTACTTAGAGATTGCTGTGTGCTTAAATGAATCTCTAGCTTTGGCGCCGCGGTTTTACAGGTTTCAATAATTAACGGATCAGCGACAATAATACCAGTTACTCCTACTCCTTCAATTGCTTGAAGATATTCCGCTAGTCCGTCCATATTTTCATTATGAGCAAAAATATTAGTTGTCACATAGATTTTCGCGCCGTATTTAGAAGCAAATTCCACACCTTCACGCATTTCTTCAATTGAAAAATTATCAGCACCCGAGCGAAGTCCGAATTCACGACCCCCAATAAACACTGCATCTGCTCCGTAATGTACTGCTATCTTTAGCTTTTCTAGACTTCCAGCAGGAGATAATAATTCAGGTTTTTTTGTAATAACTCGCTTACTATGAGCTTGACGTGCTACTGTTGTTTCCATCATTGTTCCTCCTTCCTAATACACCGTTTCTTTAAAGAAGAAGCCGGTATCAAGCTTACGGTTCTCTGGTTGAATATCTTCAATTTGTTCAATATATTTTTCTTTATTGATTTCATAAGACTCTCGATTTTCCACACATAAATCGATCGCTTCACGGTATAATGCTACTACCTTCTCCATGTATTCAGTTGACTTTAGTATCCCCTCAATTTTAAATGAATTGACTTCAGCATCGATCATATCTTCGAGTTCATCAATTATACACATGTCATTCGGACTCATAATGTGAGTTCCATTTTCGTCTTCGAAAATCGGGTATTTAGCATCACGCTCTGCATCTAATAAGAAAAGGTTTCTATCTTGTCCTGTCCGTTCCACCTCAAGATTCTTACCTTGGAATTGCATATAGTTGCCAATTAATGTTCGTTTTGATTGAAACATATTTGTCATACCATGAATTTGAACCTCAACTTCAACTTCGGCATTTTCTTTTATCTCAACAATCGCGTCCATATTAATTTCTCTAGCAAGAACTGTGCGTTTTGCTCCTTTACGCCCCCAGTAATTAGCCGTAAACCAGTTTGTTCCCGTTGTCTCAGTACTCCAATGAAGCTTCATCGAAGGAGCCATTTCACGTACAGTCATGAGCACAGCTGGATCGCCGAACATAATGGCGTCTACTTTAACTTCCTCTAAGAAACGAACATAGTCAGCAAGTTCCTCAATTTTTTCGTTATGAAAAAGTGCGTTCATTGCGACATACACCTTTTTATCATTAGCATGAGCAAATGATGTTGCCTCTTTGATCTCTTCTCGTGTAAAGTCACCTGCTAAGCGCAAACCATATCGTTGTTCACCAATGACAAAGGCATCTGCACCAGCTTTAGCTAACGTAGCAATTGCCTCCACATCTCTTGGTGTTACAAGTAATTCAGGTTTCTTCATAGGATCACCCTTATCCCTTCTTAATACTAATAGCTAAACCATCCCCAACTGGAAGAATTCTCGTTTCATAATTAGGATGTGTCATTAGCCATTGATTATATGTTTGAAGCTTTTTTGCCAAGCTTCTTAAACGTTTGTTTTCAATATTGTCTTGGGCTACTAGCCCTCTAAATAATACATTATCCGAAAAGATTACTCCACCTGGGCCTATTTTCTTGCTATATAAATCAAAAAAACGCTGGTATTGACCTTTAGCAGCATCAATAAATAATACATCAAATAGGGGGGGCTCTTCAAGTTTTTCAGCTAAATCAAGTGCATCTCCAAATAAAATCGTAATTCTTTTAGAAAACCCTAAACTATTTATGTTTGTATTGGCGACGTTAAAGCGTTCCTCGTCCCGCTCAATGGTTACAATCTCTGTTTTTGGTAAGGCCTCTGCCATTCTAATTGCTGAATAACCTATGGCTGTACCAATTTCAAGAATCCTTTTAGGCTGAATTAATTTTAATTGTTGAAGTAAACTTTCCATTCCGACTAAATCCATAATTGGTACTTCGTTTTCTTTAGCATACGCCTCAATCTCTTCTATCTGCTTTCCCCTTGTAGGAACTAATCGTTTTAAATAGTCTTCTACTTGAACATCTAACATTCGACAAATGCCCCCTTCTGTGATAAAGAAGAGGGAATGTGCACACGACACATCCCCTACTATCATTATCACTCTTGCGCTTCTTCTTGCTTCTGGCCTTCAACCCATTCTTCTCGATACATTCGCAGTGTACGGTTATGCTCTTCAAACGTCTCATTATAAATTACTTCACCGTTATAACGAGCATAGAAAAACAGATAATCCTCTCTTTGAGGTCGCACAGCTGCTTGAATGGCATCTTTACCAGGATTGGCTATCGGTCCAATGGGGATACCAACAATCCGATACGTATTATATGGTGAATCAATTTCTAAGTCTTCATACGTCGTCATATAGCGATGCTCTCCGAGTGCATAAGCCACAGTTGGGTCAACTTGCAACATCATCCCTCGATCAAGACGGTTGTATAGAACACCACTAATCAAATAACGATCCTCTGAAGTCTGAGCTTCTCTTTCAATAATGGATGCTAGTGTCATGATTTCATGAACTGTATACCCACTCTCTTCAATTTCTGAAGCTAGTTCATCAACAATTGACTGTGTACGAGTAAGCATTGATTCAATGATGACCTCAATTGCAGGATTTGCATCTATAAAATCATACCTAGCTGGAAATAAATAACCTTCGAGTGCATATCGAATACCCTCATTTAAAATTTCCTCTGACAACATAGGATACATTTCAATTAAACTTTCAATGTATTCCTGATCCGTTAAAATTGCCATTATATCTTCTTCTGAATGGCTTGTCTCTTTTTCAATGACCGTTACAACATCTTCTAACCATCTTCCTTCAGAAATCGTAAATATGAGCTCAGCCTCTTGCAGAATTCGACCTTCTTTTAATTCTATAATCATTTCATCCATTGTCATTGATGGTGATAAAGCATAATCTCCTGCTTGAAAACCTGATTCATTCTTATAACGAACATAATATCGAAACAGCGTCCCATTCCGAATCAAATCAGCCTCTTCCAAAATTTTTCCGATTGAACTTGAAGATGAGCCTATCGGGATTGTAACCTCGACCAACTCTTCACTTTCGACGTCCATAGGACCTAAAGCATTTTTAATATAATTATAGCCAGTTATTGCTAATATCCCGCCTAAAATGACGATAAAAAGCACACAAAAAAAGACGATTTTACGAACAACCTTCGCCTGTGAAACTCTTTCTTCTAATAATGGATTTCTTGGTTTTTCCTTAGAATCAGACATTTTTCTCCTCCTTACACCGTACCATTATACTACATTTTTGGAGGTTGTCAGCAGGAAAAACAGAAAAAAGCCAGCCTTCATACAGAAGCTGGCCCTTGTTCACGTTATTCTTCTACTTCTTCTTCCTCGTCTTCTTCGGAAAATGTATTTAACATCTCTTCAACAATTTCCCATTCTTCATCTGTTTCAACAGGGAACAAGGCTATGTCATTTTCTTCATCTTTACGGTCTTCATAACGAAATGCAAAAACTTCAACATCCTCGTCTTCGTCTTCGCCTTCTAGGTCACCTACTGGCGTGACCAAAATGTATGAATTCCCTGTTTCATCAACAGTGAACTTGAATAATTCGTCAAATAAATGTTCGTCGCCATTTTCATCAGGAATAACAATGCGCTCTTTTTCTTCTTGTGCCATGTATCGCACCTCTTTTTTAAAATTAGTTTCCTTTGTGGTCAAGATATCCTTGCAAAATTAAGACAGCTGCCATTTTGTCTATAACTTTCTTTCTTTTTTTACGACTAACATCAGCCGAAATTAGCATACGCTCAGCAGCGACTGTCGTTAATCTTTCATCCCACATTTTTATTTCGGATGAAACGTATTCTTTTAGCTTGTCCGCAAATGCTTGACAACTTTCACCGCTTGGGCCAATTGTTCCATTCATATTTTTGGGTAAACCGACAATAATCGTTTCAACCTCATACTCACGAACAATCCTTGCCACTGACTCAAAATCACTTTCAGGCTCATCTTCCTGCCTTCTTACTGTTTCCAAACCTTGCGCTGTCCATCCAAGCTCATCACTTAAAGCCACACCAATCGTTTTCGTTCCTACATCTAATCCAAGTATCCTCATTTATTCTCCTGTACGGTGCTGTGATAAATAAGATTTAACTAACTGTTCAATGAGTTCATCTCTCTCAAGCTTCCGAATAAGCGAACGAGCATCCTTATGACGTGGAATATATGCTGGATCCCCTGATAGCAAATAGCCAACTATTTGGTTAATTGGATTATAGCCTTTTTCTTCAAGAGCCTCATACACGGAAAGTAATACCTCATGGACATCAACATCGACCGAGTCATCGTGAAAATTAAATTGCATCGTTTTGTCCATAGAGCTCATCACGAACACCTCTTTCTTACATCTTTTTACAACGTTTTTTCTACTTCCATTGTACACCATAAGTCTAAAATTAGGAAATCGTATTTACGTATTCCTTCACATAAGCAAGAGCTTCTTCCAGTTGGTCTGGGTTTTTCCCTCCAGCTTGTGCCATGTCTGGGCGACCACCACCGCCGCCTCCACAACGTGTTGCTACTTCTTTTACAAGTTTCCCTGCATGATACCCTTGACTAATTAAATCCTTTGTCACACCCGCAACAAGGTTTACCTTGTCTCCTGAAACCGATCCAAGAACAATCACTCCTGAATCTAAATCTTGTTTTAGCTTATCAACAATTGATCTAAGGCTATCCATATCACCTGCATTTACTTGCTTTGATAGGACACGAACACCACCAATTTCTATTGCTTCATCAACAAGATTTCCAGCTTCCATGTTGCCCACTTTTGCTGTTAATGATTCATTTTCACGTTGAAGTTCTCGAATTTGCTGTTGCAGTCCCTCAATCCGAGTTGGAACATCCTTCACATTTTTCGCTTTAACAAGAGAAGCTGTATCTTTAAGCAAATCAATTTGACTGCTCATAAATTCATAGGCCCCTCTACCAGTTACTGCTTCAATCCGTCTCACTCCTGCTCCAATTCCAGATTCTGAAACGACTTTAAAAAGCCCAATCTCAGCTGTGTTATGAACATGACAACCACCACAAAGCTCTAGGCTATAATCTCCCACTTTGACAACACGAACTGTTTCTCCATATTTCTCCCCGAAAAGAGCCATCGCTCCCATTGCTTTTGCTTCATCTAATTTTTTAACAGCGATATCGACAGGCAACGTGTTCCAAACCTTTTCATTTACAATTGCTTCGACCCTTGCTAGCTCCTCCACCGTTACTTGACCAAAGTGAGAAAAGTCAAAGCGCAGACGCTCTTCCGAGACGAGTGATCCTGCTTGGTTGACGTGTTCGCCAAGCACATCTTTTAATGCTTGATGAAGAAGATGTGTTGCGGTATGGTTTTTCACGATACCAACACGTTCAGTTTCTTCAACGATAGCCGTAATGGTCATGCCTTGTTTTAATAAGCCTTCTCTTATAACAGCCGAGTGAAGGTGTTGACCATTTGGCGCCTTCTTAACACCTGTAACTTCAACGAGGAGCCCTTCACCACGAATGACACCAGTATCGGCAACTTGGCCACCACTCTCTGCATAGAAAGGCGTTTCACTTAAAATAAGCTGAATTTCTGCACCTGCTTCAACTTCATCTATTTGCTGTTTATCATGAATGATAAATTCAACCGTTCCTTCAGTTACTAGCTTTTCGTAACCTACAAACGTACTTTTTACTGTTATCGTTCCAAGGAGTTCATCCTGTACTTGCATCGACCCAGATTCTTGGCGAGCTGAACGAGCACGCGTCCGTTGGCCCTCCATTTCAATTTCAAAACCTTCACGGTCGATCGTTAAACCTTTTTCTTCAACATACTCTTCTGTTAAGTCGACAGGAAAGCCATAAGTATCATACAAACGGAATACATCGGTCCCATCAATAATCTTTTTGTTACTTTCCTGGGCTTCATTTAGAATCTTAGCAAGAATGCTTAACCCTTCATGGAGCGTTTCATGGAAACGTTCTTCTTCATTCTTTATAACTTTCTGAACGAATTCTGTTTTCTCTTTCACTTCGGGATAGAAATCAACCATGATTTCACCTACGACTGGTACAAGCTCATACATAAATGGACGATCAATATTAATTAATTTTGCATAGCGCACGGCACGACGAAGCAAACGGCGCAAAACATACCCGCGTCCTTCGTTTGAAGGTAATGCCCCATCTGCAACCGCAAACGTTACCGTACGGACATGATCAGCAATGACTTTAAATGAAACGTCATTTTCATTGTTATCTCCATAGTTAATTGTTGAAAGTAGTTCAGTTGCTTTAATAATAGGCATAAATAAATCTGTTTCAAAGTTTGTAGGAACATCCTGGATGACAGAAACCATCCGCTCAAGCCCCATCCCTGTATCAATATTTTTCTTCGGGAGAGGAGTGTAAGTATTATCAGGATTATGGTTAAATTGCGAAAACACAAGATTCCACACTTCCAAATAACGATCGTTCTCCCCACCAGGATATAGTTCGGGATCTGATACATCATTCCCATAATCTGGGCCACGGTCATAAAAAATTTCCGTATTTGGTCCACTAGGTCCTTCTCCAATATCCCAGAAGTTTCCTTCAAGGCGAATGATGCGTTCCTCAGGGATGCCAATTTTTTTATGCCAATAATCATATGCTTCCATGTCTTCAGGATGAACCGTTACCGACAACTTGTCCGCTTCAAATCCAATCCATTTTTCACTCGTTAAAAATTCCCACGCCCATTCGATTGCTTCTTCTTTAAAATAATCACCTATCGAAAAATTTCCGAGCATTTCAAAAAATGTGTGATGGCGTGCCGTTTTACCAACATTCTCTATATCATTTGTTCGAATTGATTTTTGAGCATTGGTAATACGAGGGTTTTCAGGAATCACACGGCCATCAAAGTATTTTTTTAACGTGGCCACCCCACTATTAATCCAAAGAAGTGTTGGGTCCTCATGTGGAACAAGAGATGCACTCGGTTCGACATCATGCCCCTTTTCCTTAAAGAAGTCCAAATACATTTGACGTACTTCTGCTGATGTTAGCTTTTTCATCATTTAATCCCCTTTATCATATTTATGTAAACACAAAAAAACCCCATCCCAGAAGGGACGAGAGTTATCATCACGCGGTACCACCCTAATTATGGATTCTGCATCCATCGCTTCATAGCCTTAACGCGGCAAACGACAGGTTTTCACCTGCACTCTGGAGTAGCTTTCTGTAACCCTTCACTAGTACTCCTTCCAGCCAATGGGAGTCCTTCTCTGTAAGTGGTCTGTCACATACTCATTCCGTCTACGTTTTTTTCTATTCTGAAACTGCCCTTTCTATTATAAAAATCCAACGTTTAAATGTCAATGTTTCATCAAATGAAAGCGAAGATGTAGCAAGGTCACTTTCAAAATGGCGAGGATAGGTACTGCGAGTAGTAAACCAAGAACACCTCCAACTTCAACCCCCGCTAGCAAAGCAAGGATAATAAGCATTGGATGCAGATGCAACGTCTTTCCAACGATAAGTGGCGAAAGAACATTCCCTTCTACTTGTTGAATGACAAATATAAGGGCCATCGTTAAAAGTCCTAATTGCCACGAATCAAGAAAAGCAACAATCACTGCAGGAACTGCCCCTATGAATGGTCCAAAGTATGGAATTAAATCAGTAGCAGCGATAAATAAACCAAGAATGATGGGATATGGCACATTTAGTAGCCATAATCCTGTGATGGAAATAACCCCAACAGATAATGCCACTAACAATTGGCCCCGGATGTACCGACCAAAAGTCACATCAACATCTTTAATATAAAGCTTTAATGGTCGTCTCCAAGACCTTGGTGTCAAATACCATGCGGACCTTTCAATTAATTCAAAGTCCTTTAAGAAAAAGAAGATTAAAAAAGGAATAACAATGAAAGCAAGCATGGATTGCAATAAAATGACCATGATTCGTTCCAATTGATCAAGCGCATTCACACTATGCATTTCTATCTGTTTTGACCAGCCTTGAAAATGCTCTTGAATAGGATACGGAAGCGATTTTATTTGTTCTTCTGCTTGAACAGCCATTTGTTCAAGGCCTTTTATCTGTTCGGGAAAATCAACCATTGCGCGTTGAATTTGGGCAATTAAAACAGGTACACCAATCATTGCTCCAAAGGTAAATAGTGCCATAATCCCAATAAATATAAACAATATTGCAAGAGGGCGTGGCATATTTCGATGATGTAACTCTTCAACAAGAGGATGAAGCAAATATGAAAATAACGCGGCTATCCCAATTGGAATTAACAGCGCTTTAACAACTTGAAAGAAAGGTAAAAACAGCGGTGAAAGCTGCAAAAGCATAAACCCAATTAGGAGGATTAGCAAGATGAGAATAAGCCGAATAAGCCACTTATGCTGTAAATCTTTTTCCATCTACTCACCTCCCTTAATAGGTTGCTCGGTTTAATAAAAAATATTGCATACCTTTCTTCAAATTATTGCAAGCTTTCGCAACTTAGCTCATATATCTTATTGAAGAGAAAAATAAGGAGGCTATATGAATGAGTCGTTATCCCGAAACAGCCTGGTTTGAACATCAATTTTGGTTGCAAGTACTCGGCGACCATGCCCGGATGATTCACGAAGCATTAGCACCAAATGAAGAAGAATATATAAAGAAAGCCGAGGCATTTATTAGTATTTTTGACAAGCTTTTAGCCGTTGCCCGTTTAAATCCAACCGGGACCAAATTAGCTGAATTGAATCGACTCGCTTTTAAGCAAGCGCAGCACATTCGAGATTATAAGCTTGAAATAATTAAAGAACATCTTGTTGGTAATATTTCTATTCAATTACCTCCTACGTTTATCAATCACATGGTTAATGAGGTGGAGGAGTACTTAAGAATTCTGCCTTATTTAATTGAAGAGACATCTCCTCCTCCTTGTCACCCCTTGCATCATCATTTAGTATGGTTGCTTGACGCGGCTGGTCATGCCGGAGGAATTAATGACTCGCTTGACTTAGTCGAAAAAAAATTCACAAAAAAAAGTGAATACTTTATCAAAACCTTTGAGCAGTTTTATATCAAGGCAGTTGAAATGGCTGGTTATTTACGGGCAAATGTTGAAAAGTTTCCAGCGCTTTCACGTTTTAACGAAGATGTTAAGCTCGAAATCGTTTTATTTAAAGCATTCTTAGACGAATTAGAAGAGTTAGAGATGACCAATAAGTTACTAGGGACCCTCTCGACCTTGATGGCCGACCATATGGCTAGGGAGGAGTGTTATTATTTAATGAAGCTTGCTGAGTCTTCTGAACTTGATATGCCCGACTGCAATCCAATAAGTCCCAGACCTGAATAATTGAACGGTACCAGCATTAGAAGGAAGGAGAGAGGATGCTGTAAGTTTTTAAGTCCTCTACAAGCGCTCTTCTGTTAACAAGCTTTCTATCTTCAAAAAAAAACCGACCAAAAAAAACTGGTCGGTTTTAATGACTTATCTAAACATTCGAGCTTGCTGTTGTACAAATCGGTTCACTTTTCGTTTGGTACGCTGACTACTCATTGAATAAGCAGCTGCTCCAATACCAATTGCTACTAGTGAAGTCATAGTTTTCCTCATTGATGTCACCACCTATTAGTTTGGTTTACATCTCAACTTGAAGGTCCTGTTCCTCAAACAAATCATCTAGAGAACTTAACGAACCATCTTCCTCCACTTGGTGCAAAGAGAGTTTTCCTTGTAAAAGACTCATCTCGACAAAGCAATTCCAACAATAGTACTGATTCGTACCAATTTTTCCTATGTCTTTGTTTTGGCAATTTGGGCAACGCATGATAAAGGCCTCCTTCTATATTGACAGGATGGCTCTATCCTCTCCAACCGTCAGTTCACCTTTAGACTTTATAACTTTACGTCCTTCGACGATATCGGCGAGTAATCCATCTGTCACTTCATACCCTATAATCGTCCCCAATTCCTCAGAAAAATATACATCTTCTACCAATCCAATTTTTTCACCCTCCGTTGTTAACAACGGCTTTCCTTGTACTCGTTTCTTCCCGAGCTTTAAGGGATGAACATTTGTACTTTTTTCATACGGTTGTAGCTTTGCATTTGAATCTATCATGAGCCCATCATGACCAAAACTCGACACGGAAGATAGTGGAAGAAACAAGTGATGATTAAACCACCCTTTTTGGTCAATAACGAAACCAGTTACATATCGACCAGTAAACAGCAGATCGAGTACATGGCCGCATTCATTTCCCGACGATAGGTTGATGATAGGAAGACCTTCAATCGTTGAAAATGTCCGCAAAGTGATCGCCACCTCTCCGAACATTTATAGTTTGCATCGTCCCTGTTACTTTATGTTGGTTGACCATTTCCATTTTCATTTTGGTCATGGTTCTCGTCTGGATTTTCACTTAAAAGGGGCAATGTCATCAGCTTTTCTGTTAATTTTGAATGACGGATGATTTCCTCATTTTTAGATACAGCTGTATGGATAGCCTGAACTTCACCACATAGCAAAAGAAATTGTTTGGCGCGGGTAATTCCTGTATAAATTAAATTTCTTCTTAGCATGCGTGCGTAATTTCTAACAATCGGCATCACAACAATCGGAAATTCACTCCCTTGGGATTTATGAATAGAGCAACAATAGGCCAAAGTAATTTGATTTAAGTCTTTTTTATTATAGACCACTTCTGTGCCTTCAAACGAGATAACGACTTGATCTTGGCGTTCTTCATTTTCCTTTGCATAAAAAATAGCAACGATTTCTCCACGATCACCATTATACACATGTTCTTCTGGGTTATTCATTAACTGTAGCACCATATCACCAGTTCGATAGATGGCATCTCCAAATAGAAGCTCACGTCGTTGCTCAGAAGGTGGGTTAAATAAACGCTGAAGCATCGTATTTAACTCCGTAATACCCGCATTCCCTTTATACATTGGTGCCAATACTTGCAGCTCTCTCGCTGTATAACCTTTTTTCATTGCATTTTCACAAATTTGCCAAACAACATCCTGTACCTGCTCCGCCCCGCATGAAAAGAAGCGACGATCAGACTGGGCCTTTGTTAAATCTTCAGGAAGCTTTCCTTCTTTCATTTCATGTGCGAGTTCAATAATCGATGATCCTTCCGCTTGACGGTAAATATCGATAAGTGGCACAACAGGTACGACCTTTGAGTCTAATAAATCTCGAAGGACTTGTCCTGGACCGACGGAAGGAAGTTGATGTTGATCGCCAACAAAAACAACCTGCATTCCTTTCGGGACCGCTTTTAACAGTTGGTTAGCAAGCCAAATATCAACCATCGATACTTCATCTACAATCAACAACTCACCTTGCAACGGCTCATATTCACTTTTTTCAAAGCCACCACTTCCACCTTTCCACCCAAGGAGACGGTGAATGGTCGTTGCCGGAAGACCTGTTGCCTCACTCATACGCTTGGCCGCTCGTCCTGTAGGAGCAACAAGCAAAATTGGAAAAGGCTTGCTTCTCGTATACGCTCTCTGATCAAGGGAGAGGCCGTGTAACCGAGCATATGATTCAACGATTCCTTTAATAACGGTAGTCTTTCCCGTTCCTGGACCTCCAGTTAAAATCATAAAGGGTGATGACAGAGCTGTTTGAATGGCATCCTTTTGCGATGGTGCATATTCAATAGAGAAAGTTTCCTCAAGCTCACCAATCGTTTTTAAGAACTCAGCTTCTGGAAATTCATCCTTCACTTCATCACTTAACAGTCGACAAATGCTTGATACCAAGCCCTTTTCAGCAAAGTATAAGGACTTAATATACACACGTTCTTCCTCGATGACAATCGTCCCTTCTTCATCCATATGATGAATTTGTTCAACGACTTCTTCCCTTTCGATGACTACATCAGGTGAAGATAATAACTGCTGTACATGAGGAATCAACTCCAAATTCTCTATATAAACATGTCCATCTTGCATACATAATTCATTAATTAAAAACAAGCAACCTGCCTTTATTCTCTCTGGATGATTTCCAGTAAGCCCGATAGCTCCCCCTAATTGGTCGGCTCTCCGAAAACCAATTCCCTCTACGTCAACAATAAGCTGATAGGGGTTTGAGTTTAAAATCTCGAGCGCATGTGCCTTATACGTTTGATAAACCTTCATTGATAACTCGAGGCCAAACCCATAGTTTGACAAGACCATTAAGACTTGTTCAACTCCTTGCTGGTCAATCAGTTGCTGATAGAGCATATCTGCTTTTTCCTTAGAAAGCTTTGGCACCAACTTCAAGACTGAACGGTCCTCGACTATCCGGGTAATTGCCCGTTCTCCAAGAGTTTCTACAATGGTTTCGGCCGTCTTTTTTCCGACACCCGGAAAGCGATCACTTGCTAAATATAGAATAATCCCTTGCTTTGTTTGTGGTAAGTCCCGCCGGAATTGCTCAATCTGATATTGTTTTCCAAAGCGTGGGTGATCAATAAATTGCCCAAAGAAGACAAACGTCTCCTCCGGTTCTAACTGAGGTAATACCCCGACAATTGTTACTTTCTTTTCTTTGAAATCCTCATTTGTTTTTCGAATTCGAATAACAGCTACTGTATAATAATTTTCTTCGTTTCTAAAAACAATATGAAGAACTTCACCTTTTATATAACCACGCTCAATAGTAGGACTACCCTCATGCTCTATTTGTTCAACGCTCATTTTATATCACCCTTAGTTCAAGGCTTGTTCAATCGTTTGTTTTCCGTTAGCGGCTAGAGCATGATCAGGCTGAATATGAAGGGCTTGCTTAAATGCCGCTAGGGCTTCAGCCAATTTTTCCTGATAAGCATAGCCAACTCCTAAATTAAAAAAGGCATCTGCATGATTTTCCTCTTCAGCTACGACTCGCTCAAGCTGCAAGACAGCCTCGTCAACTTGCTCGAGCTGAGCTAGGCAAAGCGCATATTGAAATCTTGCGTCAACATCCGCTTCATTTAACTCTATCGCACGCAGGAACGTTGCTTGAGCATGTGGTAGAGCACCGAGTTGGTAATAGCTCATGCCAAGCATAAAATAAACGTCGGCTTCCACTAGGTTTTTCTCCAACGCTTGCTTAAACATTTTTGTCGCTTCCTCAAATTGGTCTTGCTTGTAATAAACCGTACCTGCACCATAATACGCCGTAGCTGCATGTTCATTTAATCCAATCGCTTTATCAAAAAAAGTAAGTGCCTTTTCAAACTCACCGACTATTCCAAGTAAAGTGCCGAAATTAATGTAACCTGTTTCATCTTTTGGATCCTTTTCAATCGCTGCATTAAAAGCCTTGGCAGCTTCTTCATACTTCCCTTCATTCATGTAGGTAATGCCTTGCTCATTATCGTTCAAGTTTCCTGCCTCCTATTAAAAGATTCTTATCTAAAATCATACCACGTTTCGCTTTCAAAGTTATCGTATGATTACAGAAAAAAAACAGGAAAATGCCTCACTCGGCATTTCCCCACTTCTTAATCACATAATCAATTGTGCCACCACCAAGACAAACATCGCCTTCGTAAAGAACAATGGCTTGTCCAGGAGTTACAGCTCTTTGTCTTTCATGAAAGAAAACTCGCATCGTTCCATCTTCTTTAGGATAAACAGTTACTTCCTGGTCAGACTGACGATATCTTAATTTTGCTAGACACCGAAATTCTTCTTCAATAGGTTTTGGCGAAATCCAATTCATTCCAATGGCATCAAGCCCTTCAGAGTAGAGACCTTCATGATGGTACCCTTGTCCAACGATAAGAACATTTCGCTCCAAATCTTTTCCTATTACAAACCAAGGCTCTCCTGCTCCACCAATTCCTAACCCTTGCCGTTGCCCTAAAGTATAATACATTAAGCCATCGTGCGTACCCTTCACTTCGCCTTCTACCGTTTCCATGTTCCCTGGTTGAGCCGGTAAAAACTCGCTCAAAAATTCTTTGAAATTCCTTTCGCCAATAAAACAAATTCCTGTGCTATCCTTTTTCGTGGCTGTGGCCAAATTAGCTTCTACAGCTCTTTCACGTACTTCCTTTTTGGGCAGGTGTCCAATTGGAAACATTGTTTTTGACAACTGCTGCTGAGTTAGAGCATTTAAGAAATACGTTTGGTCCTTATTATCATCGACACCACGCAAAAGTTTAATTTCACCTTCTATCTCTTCCACTCGCGCATAATGTCCTGTTGCTACATAATCTGCACCGAGCGTTAGTGCATGGTTTAAAAATGCTTTAAATTTAATTTCCTTATTACACATCACATCAGGGTTTGGTGTTCTTCCTGCTTTATACTCTTCTAAAAAATACGTAAACACTTTGTCCCAATACTGCTTTTCAAAATTAACTGCGTAGTAGGGAATCCCAATTTGATTGCACACCCGAATAACATCCTCGTAATCTTCTGTCGCAGTGCAAAACCCTGATTCATCGGTATCATCCCAGTTTTTCATAAATATCCCGATCACATCATAGCCTTGCTCTTTTAAAAGCAAAGCTGTAACTGACGAATCAACACCACCTGACATTCCAACGACGACACGTGTTTCTTCAGGACGTTTATTCATGCTTTTCACCATCCTTCACTCTAGCTATTCAATAAACGCTGTATTCTGCTGGAGTCTCTTTACTATCTTTGCCGTTTCTTTGGCGGCACGTTCAATTTGTTCGATTGTATTATTTATCCCAAAACTAAATCGAATTGCTGACTCAACCCGTTCATTTTCATCTCCAAACATCGCCACAAGGACATGGGACGGTTCAATCGCTCCCGCTGTACATGCAGACCCACTAGACGCAGCAATACCTGCTAAATCTAAATTCATAAGCAATGATTCAATATTCACTCCAGGAAAACTAACATTTAAAATGTGGGGAAGCCGTTTATGTTGATGACCATTCACAAAAAAAGTAAGGTTTTCCCTTGAAAATGCATCAAAAAAAAGGCACGAGTACGTTACGTACGCCTCTTCCTTCGCCCCTAGATTTCCTGCTGTAAGGTCTATAGCTTTAGCAAAACCGACTGCAGCCGCAACATTCTCAGTCCCTGCTCTTCTTTTGCGCTCTTGCTCACCACCAAATAGGGTAGGTTTTAATGTGATTCCATCACGCACATAGAGAAGTCCTATTCCTTTAGGCCCATTAATTTTATGGGCTGAAATTGATAGAAGATCGACCGCTAACTCATCCATTTTTAATGGAACCAGTCCATACGCCTGAACAGCGTCAGTGTGAAAAACAGCAGGATGGTTTTTCAAAAGCTCAGCAATTTCTTGAATTGGCTGAATTGTACCTACCTCATTGTTACCATACATAATTGTAACGAGTATGGTTTCATCACGAAGGGCTTGTTCTATGTCATTAATTGATACGCTACCTGTCTCATCTACTGGTAGGTACGTAACCTCAAATCCTTGTTCCTCAAGGTGTTGACATGTATGCAACACAGCATGATGTTCAATAGCTGTGGTAATAATATGGTTGCCCTTATCTTTATGTGCTAATGCATAACCCAAAATCGCTAGGTTGTCTGCTTCAGTCCCACCACTTGTAAAAATAAGCGATTGAGGTTTTGTATGCAGGTGCTTTGCAATTACATCTCTGGCCTGATCCAGTGCTTGCCTTGCCTGTCTTCCGACTTGGTGGATGCTCGAGGGATTCCCGTAAACTTCACCGAAATATGGCATCATTTCAGCAATAACATCAGGATGAGTTGGGGACGTAGCCGCATGATCTACATAAATTATTTCCATGCTTCTCACCTTTTCCATCAATTCATTTACTTCGTATAGCATGAAGACTATTTTAAACGGAACCATTGAAAGAGTCAAAGATAGGGTTCCCTAAATCTTTTATTTCAGCAATGGTTCCGTAAACAATCACAATGAATTACCACTTCTTAGATATAGAACATAAAGAACTCTTGATCACCTTCATCTTCAAAGTTAGCCATATCCTCTAAGGTTGTATTATCGAGTACATCTTTAACTGCGTCCCGAATCTTTATCCATAATGCACGTTTGGCTGGTTCTTCATCTTCCATTACCTCAACGGGACTTATCGGTCCTTCTAATACACGAATAATATCACCAGTTGTAATTTCACTTGCTTCTTTCGCAAGCATATAGCCACCATATGCTCCGCGAACACTTTTGACCAGCATTGCATTTCGAAGTGGTGCAATGAGCTGCTCTAAATAATGCTCAGATAATTTGTATTCTTTAGCAATAGATTTTAAAGAAACTGGTCCTTCACCTGCTCTTTTTGCTAATGCCATCATAATCGTTAACCCGTATCGACCCTTTGTTGAGATTTTCATATATTTCCCTTCTTTCCAAAATAAAATCGACCAATCGCTGACAATGCGGAATGGAAAAGCCAACCACCGTACCAATACCAAAACAGAACATAAGTGTTCCGATAAAAATTGGTCCTCCTAAATACCATCCAATCAAAAGGACAAGAACCTCCATCATACTTCGTACCCACTGCACCTTCCAGCCTGTACGTTTTGTTAGAGCAAGCATTAATATATCTCTTGGTCCTGCCCCACATTTTGGTGCAATATATAAACCGATCCCGTACCCAATGACAAGTATACCGATAATGAGAAATGTCCATCTTCCCATTAAACTATCAGGGGTTGGCATCATCCACAAAAAAATATCAATAAATACTCCTAAAAAAATCATATTTAAAAAAGCCCCGAGCTTTGGCCATTCCCTCGTTAAAAAGAATGTGAGCATAAGGACTAGAAATCCAATTAATATCGACCACGTTCCTACAGTCAATCCAAAGTGTAAGGTTAAGCCAATATGCAGCACATCCCAAGGAGCACTTCCGAGTTCTGCACGAATCATAAACGCGAAACCAAGCGCCATGACCATCAGTCCCATGGTGAAAATCATCCACCTGTATATGTTAAGCCGTTTCATATGTTTAAATTCCTTTCATAATTCCTTGCTATTATAGCATGAATTTCTACCCGAATGGTATGAATTAAACAAAAAATGGGAACCATTGGCTTTTAATCCTCAATCTATTACACTAAGCATACACACACTACGAGATGGAGTTGAGCGTATGCGAAAGCAACCATTAGCATATCGAATGCGACCTACACAAATTGAAGACGTTATCGGTCAAGAGCATTTACTTGGTGAAGGAAAGCTTCTGCGCCGGATGATTGATGTTCGGCAGCTTTCTTCGATGATTTTATACGGCCCACCTGGAATCGGGAAAACTTCAATTGCCAGAGCAATTGCGGGAAGCACGGATACGCCATTTAAAATGCTAAATGCAGTCGTCAATAATAAAAAGGATATGGAAATAGCGGTTGAGGAAGCTAAAATGTATGGACAATTAATTTTAATTCTCGATGAAGTCCATCGATTGGATAAAGGCAAACAAGATTTTCTTCTGCCATATTTAGAAAAAGGACTTTTAATCTTAATAGGAGCAACAACAGCAAACCCTTTTCATTCTATTAATCCGGCAATCCGAAGTCGCAGTCAAATTTTCGAATTAGAACGATTGAATGAAACCGACATTGAAAAAGCCTTACGTCGTGCTTTATTAGATACGAAACATGGGTACGGAAACGAAAACATTTCTATTTCCGATGAAGCTATTCAACATCTTGCATTTGCCTGCGGTGGTGATGTTAGAGCAGCATTAAATGGGTTAGAACTAGCCGTTCTCTCAACCTTTCCTACTAATGGAGTTAAAACAATTACACTAGCATCCGCAGAGTCCTGTATACAAAAGAAGAGCTTTCAGCATGATAAAGACGGGGATGCTCACTACGATGTTCTCTCCGCATTTCAAAAATCAATTCGAGGCAGTGACGTCGATGCGGCTCTTCACTATCTTGCCAGGTTAATTGAAGCCGGAGATTTAGTTAGTATTAACCGCAGACTTCTTGTAATAGCCTATGAAGATATAGGACTAGCAAGCCCTCAGGCAGGTGCTAGAACCCTAGCAGCTATTGAAGCCTCCGAGCGCCTTGGATTTCCAGAAGCACGCATTCCGCTTTCGAATGTCGTTGTAGAACTCTGCTTGTCGCCTAAATCAAACTCTGCCTATAAAGCAATTGATGCAGCTTTAACTGATATTCGAAGTGGAAAAATTGGGGAAGTACCACAGCATTTAAAAGATGCTCATTATCAAGGAGCAAAACAACTTGGCCGTGGTCTTTCATATAAATATCCGCATGATTATGAGCACGGTTGGATAAAGCAGCAATATTTACCGAACAGTTTAAAAGATAAACACTATTTCGAACCTAAGCGCACTGGGAAATTTGAACAGGCATTAGCAGAAGTCTATGAAAAACTTCAAAAAGAAATACATTAACTAATTCTTTAAAAAAAGAAGAGGTGCATTTTTTAGACACCTTCTTCTTTTTTCAAACAAATCTTTAACGTTACCATGGAAAGACATTTCCCTGATAATCAAGAAAAACAGGACCGTCGACATCACCTTGATACGTTTTAATAAGTTTGCTAATTGATTCAGCCGATTGGCTTGGAGCAAGAGGGGCCTTTTCACCTCCCATATCCGTGTGCATCCAACCTGGGTGAATAGCTAGCACTTTAATTCCTTGAGGTTTGACATAGTTTTGCAGTATCACACTTTGCATATTTAATGCAGATTTCGACATGCAATAATCAAATTCATTATCACGCTTACATGTTTCTATGCTGCCTGCTTCTGATGAAATATTTACAAACATTTTATTTTGGCCTTTTTCTACAAAAGGGATAAAATTCTTCGCTACTCTCAACGGACCCAGTGTATTGATATTATAAGATTGGATTGCTACCTCAAGACTTACATCTTCTAAATTATTATTTGTTTCTGGAAAGCGTGAAGCTGCATTATTAATAATAATGTCTAATTTACCAGAATAATTTTTTATTTCAGCAGCTGCATGAATAACAGAGTGATCATCGGAAATATCCATGATTATTGGAAGCAAACTTTCCTGATAACTGTGCTTTAATCTTTCAATATTCTCATTTATCTTTCGTATTCCCGCAAAAACGATGTATCCTTCATTTAGATACCTTTCTGTAAATGCTAAACCGAGCCCCCTGCTTGCTCCGGTAATTAATATGGTTTTATTCATCTTATCCCCTCGCTTCAGGTGGTTTCTACTTCATAACGCTACTTTCACCTAAGATTGAGATCCTTGAGATATATGTATTAATTAAATATCCACATGGAGTTTCCTGAATTTATTATATCATCAGCAGGCCCAGGTCACTAATATCTTTTCAACATTCGTTACTCAAATTTCTATCCCTAAATTAATTATAAGTATGAATGTTTACTCTAAATGCTAATCTACAAATTTCAGGTTTGAGTTTATAACTATATTAGAATTAACTAGATTAAAACATATTTTGCTTTTTAAATTAAATTAGCTTAAAAAACAAAAAATTTCTATCATACTTGTATGCAATCTCCTCATTTTGGAAAGAGTAGTTATAACACAACACTTTTAAAATATGAGGAGATGAATGAAAATGAAAATTAGACAGGATGCATGGTCTCATGAGGATGATGTATTATTAGCAGAAACGGTAATAAAACATATTTGCGAAGGTAGTACACAATTAAGAGCTTTTGATGAAGTTGGTGACGAATTAAATCGTACATCTGCGGCTTGTGGCTTTCGGTGGAATGCCGTCGTGCGTCAACGTTATACAAGACAAATTGCTGAAGCAAAAAAGGAAAGAAAAGAAAGAAAGCGAGCTGCCTCTATTAGCTATTATACGCCAAATAAACCTCTATGGACGACACCAATGATCGCACAACCAAAACGTCCAAGCCTACAGATGGAAGCAGCGTCTGAACTATCAATTGATAATGTGATTCAATATTTGCAGTCCCTTTCTCAAGACGGACAGTCACAAACACGTATCCAAAGAGAGAATGAAACTCTTCTAAAGGAAAACATGGAGCTGTTGACTAGAAATCGTGAACTAGAAAGCGAGTTACAAAAAATAAAGCAAGACAATAGCATCATTGAAGAAGATTACCAGTCTCTTATTCAAATTATGAATCGGGCTAGACGAATGGCGATTTTGGAAGATGAAGAGCCTTTATCTAATGCCGCCTTCAAAATGGACAAAAATGGAAATCTTGAAAAAATTGCAAAATAAAAGAAGGTCAGACTTCGCTAGTAATAGTAAAGTCTGACCTTCTTTCTATAATACTTTTTACTTATCCTCAACAATAATATAACAAGCACGAATCGGTCCATGAACCCCCACAACTAATTTCATTTCAATATCAGCACTATTACTCGGTCCGGAAATGAAATTAACACATGAAGGGAATTGACCCTCCTCTTGTGCAAGTTTATGGAGCATGGTAGTTGCTTGAGTCATTCTTGGAACAACTGTACTCTTGGGGATAATCGCGATATAACTAGTTGGTAAGAGACTCACTGAACGTCCTTTTTCAGATTTACTTAATAACACAACCGTTCCTGACTCTGCAAGTGTCATATCTGAGAATGTAATCCCTATATCAGCTTGTTCCGCAATGCTGATGTTCTCTTTCCCTTTTTCTTTATCCCAGAAATGAATCGACTTCCCAGCATCACCTAGCGTTTGAAAAAGTGGGGTTAAGCCAAACTCTTCGAACCTCGGATCCTCCCAATTTATAATTTTCTCACCTTCATATAAGTCAATTACATCTTGCAAGACACGAGGAAGAGTCTCTGTTGTAGCTTTTTCAAAACGTGTGTGTATTCGTTTGCACTGTTCCTCTAAACGTTTCACTAATTCGTCTTGGTTCTCACCCTTAAACACATCAAACTGAGGCTGCTTTTTCCATACTGGCTTTGTGACTCCCGTACTTCTTCGTTCACGTCCTAAACTTTCAGCAATTTTATTCAAGAAAGCGTCTTTGTTATGCGTTACCCCTGTCATGATTTACCTCCTTTGTCCCGCTTGGAGAACCACTTTCGGAATGATTCTTTACTCGGTTCTGGAAAATCTCGAATGTCTGTCCAAGGTTTCACTGGCCCTGGTCCTTTTGAAATTTTCCCGTCTTTCACTAATGGTCCCATCATTGTTGGTGCAAACTTTGAGCCAGCATTATAAATCTTGGGCGACGTGACAGCCATAGCAAAGCCCTTCATCGCTAACTTTTCACCGAAAGAACCTTTACCTTGGTCCTCAACCATATTGCGACGATGTTTCACTAACAGGTCATGCAATGGAATTTTAACTGGACATGCTTCAGTACAAGCCGCACATAAGCTTGAAGCAAAAGGTAATTCTTTATAATCATCATAGCCACCCAATAGTGGTGAAAGAACTGCTCCAATTGGACCTGGATAGATTGATCCGTACGAATGGCCTCCAATGTGTCGATAAATCGGACAAACATTAATACAGGCTGCACAGCGAATACATTGGAGAGCAGATTGGAATTCTGTTCCTAATATATTTGAGCGTCCGTTATCTACAACTACGAGATGAAATTCCTCAGGGCCATCAATATCTTCCTCTTCTTTTGGACCGGTTAATCCCGTGATATAGCTTGTTAACTTTTGGCCAACAGCACTACGACATAGCATACTTACTAAAACATCAAGCTCTTCCCATGTTGGAACAATCCGCTCCATCCCCATAACCGTAATTTGCGTTTTTGGTAGCGATGTTGCTAGACGCGCATTTCCTTCATTCGTTACAAGTGAAATACTTCCAGACTCCGCAACAGCAAAGTTACACCCTGTTATCCCAAGATCTGCACTTAAAAACTCCTGACGAAGCTGTTCTCTAGCAAAAAGAGCTAATTCTTCTGGCTTTGAAGAGTTCTTATAGCCTTTTTTCTCTTGAAACGTATCACGGATTTGGTCTTTGTTTTTATGAAGCGCCGGAGCAACAATATGCGAAGGCGGATCATGGTCATCAATCTGAAGAATGTATTCTCCTAAATCCGTTTCAATAACCTCACAGCCCATTGCTTCAAGTGCTTCATTCATACTAATCTCTTCGGTAACCATTGATTTTGATTTAATTATTTTCTTAGCCTCTTTTTCTGCTACAACCTTTTTTATATACTCATTTGCTTCCTCAGCGGTTTGCGCAAAAAAGATGTGTCCACCTTTCTTGGTTACATTATCGGCTAATTGCTCCAAATAAAAATCAAGATTTTCCAGTGTATGCTGTCTTATTTCTTCCGATAAATCACGCCAATCTTCCCAATTGCCCAATTCTTCTGCTGCATGTACCCGTCCATTTTTTAAACGTTCCTGCGCCGATACCATTGCATTTCGCATGAAATCATTTTTTATACCTTTATCGACACGTCCAAAAAATTCAATTTCCCCAATCTTCATGGCCATACTTTTTCACCTTCCTTTCTTATTTTTGATTTAATACTTGTGCGATATGCATTACTTTAATTGGCTTTCCTTGTCGGTCAATCCGTCCACCGATATTCATTAAACACCCACAGTCAGCCCCAATAAGTACATCTGAATTAGTTTCTTCGATATGTGTAATTTTTTCATTAACCATTTGCTCTGAAATCGGCACCATTTTTACTGAAAATGTTCCACCGAAACCACAGCAAATTTCTTTATTTGGTAAACTCGTAAATTCTAAACCTTCTACGTTATTTAAAAGCTTCATCGGTGCATCCTTAACACCAAGAAGACGAGTCATATGACAAGACGTATGGTACGTTGCTTTAATAGGTAATTTAGCTCCAACATCTTCAACCTTTAAGACATCGACGAGGAATTGTGTAAACTCGTATGTCTTCTCAGCTAAAGCTTGCGCCTTTGCCTTCCATTCTTTATCTTCATCAAATAGATGTGGGTACTCGCGAATCATCGCCGCACAAGATCCTGATGGCGCTACCACGTATTTTGATTCTTCGAATGCTCGAATCATACTTTTAGCTACATCTCTAGACTCACGATGGTAACCACTATTATAGGCTGGCTGGCCACAGCAGGTTTGTTGTGCCGGAAAGTCAACTTTACATCCTTCACGTTCTAAAACTTCGACTACATCTTTCCCGACACCTGGATAAAAGACATCCGCAAGACACGTGATAAATAATGAAACATTCATATCGTTTCCTCCTCGAGTGGTAAGGTCATCAGATCACTATATTCATACTAATGCCTTCATGTAAGTTAAGTATAGTAGATTTAGGGCAATTTATCTATATAAAAAGAAAAAAGCATCAAAATCTGATGCTTTTATCGAGAGATCTCTATATTTTTTAACAAGTTTGTAATAACGTGGCCAGCCATAATCAAACCCGCTACAGACGGGACAAACGCATTAGATGAAGGTGGCATTTTTGCCTTTCGAATTTTACCCTCTTCTGCTGCTTCTGGAACAATGTCCCTGCGGATATCTTCACGGATTTGAATTGGTTGCTCTTCTGAGAAGACAACCTCAATTCCTTTGTGAATTCCTTCTTTTCTTAAGCGAGTGCGAATAACTTTCGCCATTGGGTCATAGCTTGTCTTTGAAATATCGGCAATCTTCAAGCGAGTTGGGTCCATTTTATTGGCCGCACCCATACTTGAAATAATCGGCATTTTACGTTCCAAACACTGCTTCATTAAATGAATTTTATATGAAATCGTATCACTTGCATCAATGACATAATCTAAATTATAGCTAAAAAATTGTTCATATGTCTCATCAGTGTAAAACATTTTCAAGGCAATGACTTCACACTCCGGGTTAATGTCAGCAATTCGCTCTTTCATCAACTCAACTTTTTGACGCCCCACTGTTGAAAGCAAGGCATGAATTTGTCGATTAACATTCGTTATGTCAACATCGTCTTTATCAACTAATACAAGTCTGCCTACCCCGGAACGAGCAAGGGCTTCCGCAGAGAACGAACCAACCCCTCCAATGCCAAGTACGGCAACCGTACTATTTTTCAGCAAATTAAGACCTTCACGGCCTATTGCTAATTCATTTCGTGAAAATTGGTGCAACATTTGATTTATTCCTCCTTCAATTTTATTGATTTTTTGACTATATCATAGCAACAACGAAAAGTCGAAATCACACGAAAGGAGTAGACGTATCCATAATAAAAGTCCGTTCTAAAGGGTAGAAACGCTCCCTTTTTGAACGGACTGTATTAGATACTAGAACCAGTTTGTATGGAAGACGCCTTCTTTATCAACTCTTTGATACGTATGCGCTCCGAAATAATCTCTTTGAGCTTGTAAAAGGTTTGCAGGCAATGTTTCTGCACGGTAGCTATCAAAATAAGCCAGACCACTTGCAAATCCTGGTACAGGAATTCCACGCTTAACAGCTTCAGCAACCACATCACGCCACGCATCTTGATATTCTTCAACGCTCTTTTGGAAGTATGAATCTAATAAAAGATTTGTTAGACCTGGATCTTTATCATACGCATCCTTAATATTTTGAAGGAAGCGTGCACGAATGATACATCCCCCACGGAAAATCATAGCGATTTCACCGTAATTTAGATTCCAGTCATACTCATCGGAAGCTGCTCTCATTTGAGCAAAGCCTTGCGCATAAGAACAAATTTTACTTGCATAAAGAGCTTTACGAATTTTTTCAATAAATTCTGCTTTGTCGCCATCGAAAGGCTTAACTTTAGGCCCTTTAAGAATTTTACTTGCCTTCACACGCTCTTCCTTCATCGCTGAAAGGAAACGTTGGAAAACAGACTCTGTAATAATTGAGAGTGGTACACCTAAATCAAGTGAACTTTTACTTGTCCACTTTCCTGTACCCTTTTGACCAGCTGTATCTAAAATTAAATCAACAAGCGGCTTTCCAGTCTCTTCGTCAACTTTAGTAAAGATATCTGCAGTAATCTCGATTAAATAAGAATCAAGCTCACCTTTATTCCAGTCAGCAAATGTCTCATGTAGGTCTTGTGCATCAAGTCCAAGAACTTGTTTCATTAAGTAGTATGCTTCTGTAATTAATTGCATATCTCCATACTCAATGCCGTTATGAACCATCTTCACATAATGACCTGCACCGTCTGGACCGATATATGTTGAACAAGCGTCTCCGTCTACTTTTGCAGAAATATCAGTAAATATCGGCTTAACTAATTCATACGCATCCTTTTGGCCACCAGGCATAATTGAAGGTCCTTTTAGTGCGCCTTCTTCTCCGCCTGAAACACCTGTACCAACAAAACGAATACCATCTGCTTCAAGTTCTTTATTACGACGAATCGTATCCTCGAAATAAGCGTTACCTCCATCAATAATAACATCACCTTGATCAAGGAATGGTTTCAACTGACTAATTGTTGCGTCTGTTGGACCACCTGCTTTAACCATAATCATGATGCGACGAGGCTTTTCTAAAGATTGAACAAATTCTTCAATTGAATATGTACCCATGACATTCTTTCCTACTGCTTCCGATAAGAATTCTTCCGTTTTTTGAGCAGAACGGTTAAAAACAGAAACACTATAACCCCTGCTTTCAATATTAAGAGCTAGGTTTTTACCCATGACTGCTAGACCAATAACACCAATTTGTTGCGGCATATAACCTCCACCTTTCTAAACTATAATAACGGGAATCATTATACCATTAAATGACGCTTTATATGTAGCCCTTTCTGACTTTTTTTAATATTTAACGTCATTTTCTATCGAAATATCTCCTTTTGAATGTGCATTCATCACGAAAACCCCAAAAAACAAGCTAACTATAGGTTAACTTGTTTTGAAGTGAAATATACATAATGGAAATTGTGGAACAAGAATCCCGAATATGCCGTGTATCCTTTTGTTTTGAACCTGCTTTCACAGGTGGGTACTTCGTGTTTATTTTCTTACGTCCTCTACGCAATGAAGGCTTGTAATCTAACAAACAACGTAAATTCCCTATCAAAAAATGTTGGCTCAAAACGTACAGTGTGTAACGTACATCTCAGGAATCTTGTTTACTGTTTATATAATAGCATATGTATTTAAAAGTTGCAAGCGCTTTCAGATTTTTTCTTCTTTTCACTTTACTTGGTTTGAAACCTTCCTTATGATAGAGTTTTAAGAAAAGGAGTGGCTTTTTCATGGAAATTATTGCAACACAAACATGTGTGGACGTTCATCAAGAAATAGGATGGGTCGAAAAACGGATTATAGAAACTTCCTACGACATCACGTTATGCAAAGATAAGCTACTTGTCAAAGATGAAAGCTTCCCCATTACCTCTATTTTTGATATCTCGTACCGTAAGAAACCAGAAAAGAATGCAATGGGTTTTCTATATCTTCATACTTCAAGTGGTGTTCGATCGTTCTACATTAAAGAAGAACCTCTCCAATTTATTTCTGCCTACCAACAGCTAAAATTAGAACGTCCCGAGTTGCGCTGAGGAGCTTTCCTCTGCGTAACTACTAGTAATTTCACCATACACATGATAACTAGGAAATTGAGCGTTCACTTCGTATACAGAAGGTACTAACCACGCTTCGCCTTCAGGGTGAGAGTATGTTTCGTTAACTTGAATAAATTGTTCTTTTACCCACTGAAGTGCAGTGTCGCGCTCAGCTTGCTTTATAAAAACAAGCGAATAACGAAACGGTATTTCTTCTATACTTTCTACATTCGCTGAAAGTCTATTTCCTTGATAACGTCTGTGAAAAAGAAAGTCTTCAACCATGCTGTTAGCCGTAGCTTCTTTGCCTGCTCCGGGTCCAATAAACAATAATTGTTTTATGTCCTTCCCTTCAAGAGATACTCCGTTCGTTACACCCGAAACGGAGGCAAGCGCCTCTGTTTTTGTTAAAAATGCAGGAGCGACTGACCCATGTACATGTCCATTTATCGAGTGTGCTTCTCCAATTAATTTTAACTTTAGACCGATTCGTTCACCGACTTCGGCATGCCAATCCTCCAATGCTGTTAGTCCTTGGCAATGAAATAACTCAGTATTCGGCCACTGCCCGAAACATAATCTACTAAGGATTCGAATTTTATACCATGCATCGAATCCACCAACATCATCGGTTGGGTCAGCTTCGGCATAACCAAGTTCTTGTGCTTCTATTAGTACTTCTGCAAAACTACGGTGATTCTCAATCATCTCCGTTAACATATAATTAGTCGTCCCATTTAAAATTCCAGAAACTCGTGAGATTCCTGTGGTAGGTAGAAGTCCTTTTAAAACATTTATAATTGGTATTCCCCCTGCAACGGCAGCTTCATAACCATAATAGGTTTGATTACTTTCTGCTACTTCCTCTAATTTAGCTCCATGTTCAGCAACAAGCTTCTTATTAGCGGTAATAACAGGTATCCCTTTCTCAAGATAAGCTAATGTATAAGTTAATGCTGGCTCTAACCCGCCAATGGCTTCGAAAATGAGATCGAAAGGACCTGCTTGTTGAAATTCAGCCCAATCCACAGTTACTAAGCATTCCTTTTCTAGTAAACGATGCTTTTGCTCGTTTTTAATAAGAATAGCTTCGACGTGGCATTCTTCACCTAATACGGCTGATATCGAAGCTTTTGAAACCTCTAATCTTTCATAAACGCCTCTCCCAACCGTTCCGTACCCTATTAAACCTATTTTCAGCATGTTATCTCTCCCTCTATAAGAAAAGCTGTTTAGAAGCATTTCCCTGAAGTTAATATACGGAACCATTCTTCTTTAAAATTCCTAATCTCCAAGAATTCCTACAAAACTGTGTACACTTTTTAGTTTTTCAAAAAACCCTCTCCATTCGGAAAGGGTTTCATGCCTCTCATATCTCTCAGAATGTCATCATTCTGCTGAACGTAGCACCTTTGTTTACTGGCAAGCAAAACAGGTTGCCGGGCTTCATAGGGTCAGTCCCTCTGCCGCTCTTGATAGTTTCATATACGTTTCTCAACGAAGCTGATTATACGTTTGTTTTTTTCCATTGTCAAATCATAAAATGAAAAATTCCGCACAGAAAAACCCTCTAACTAGAGGGTTTTCAAGGATTAGGAATTAACTTTTTCTGATTTTTTTCCAATAACAGAAAGGTTTAAATCGATTAATTGCTCTACACTAACTTCACTAGGAGCATTTGTTAATAGGTCGCTTGCACTTGCGGTTTTCGGGAATGCAATGGTATCACGCAAATTCGAACGACCAGCTAATAACATGATCATACGGTCAAGACCAAGCGCAATTCCACCATGAGGAGGTGTTCCAAATTCGAACGCTTCCAGTAAGAAGCCAAATTGCTCCCACGCTTCCTCTTCTGAGAATCCAAGTGCCTTGAACATTTGCATTTGAATATCGCGTTGATAAATACGTTGAGAACCTCCACCTAACTCATAACCATTTAAAACAAGGTCATAGGCATCAGCACGGACACTCGCGGGATCAGTTTCGAGAAGTGCCATATCTTCCTTTTTCGGACTTGTAAACGGATGATGTAGAGCGACATAACGCTTCGCATTTTCATCATACTCAACAAGTGGGAAATCAACCACCCAAAGGAAATTAAACGTATCTTTTTTAATTAAATTAAAATCTTTACCAAATTTTAAACGTAAAGCACCTAAACTATCATAGACCACTTGCTTTTTATCTGCACCAAAGAATAATAAATCTCCAGCTTCTGCATCTAAGGCACTCATCAGGTTTTGAGCTTGCTCATCTTCAAAGAATTTAGAAATTGGTCCTTTAAGTCCATCTTCTTCAACTTTTAACCAGGCAAGACCTTTCGCGCCGTATTGTTTTACAAAGTCTGTTAGAGCATCAATTTCTTTACGAGATAATTTGTCTGCCCCACCTTTTAAGTTCAAACCTTTAACGATACCGCCACTCTTTAAAGCACCTTGGAATACTTTGAACTCTGTATCCTTAACGATATCTGATAGCTCAATCAACTCCAAGCCAAAACGTGTATCAGGCTTATCAGAACCAAAACGATTCATTGCTTCATCATACGTTAAGCGTGGTAATGGTAACGACAGTTCCACACCTTTAGTTTCTTTTAACACCTTAGCCATCATACGCTCTGTCATGTTTATTAGACTTTCTTTGTCCATGAAAGAAGTCTCTATATCGACTTGTGTAAATTCAGGCTGCCGGTCTGCACGTAAATCCTCATCACGGAAGCAACGTACAATTTGATAGTAACGCTCAAAACCAGATACCATTAACATTTGTTTAAACAACTGTGGCGACTGTGGTAAGGCATAAAATTCACCATGATGCACCCGACTTGGAACAAGATAGTCACGTGCTCCTTCTGGTGTACTCTTTGTTAACATTGGTGTTTCAATTTCAAGAAAAGTTTCTTCATCAAGGAAGTCACGAATAAGCTTTGTCGTACGATGGCGAAGCTTAAAAATCTCTTGCATATCAGGACGACGAAGGTCTAGGTAGCGATATTTTAAACGAACATCCTCAGATGCATCAGTATCCGCTTCAATAGCAAACGGAACCGGCTTAGAAGCATTTAAAATATTAATTTCATGTACATGTACTTCAATCTTACCTGTTGCTAGCTTATTGTTTACTGTTTTTGGGTCACGCAAGATAACAGTTCCTTCAATTTCAATCACATACTCATTACGAATACGTTCGGCAACTTTTAATGCCTCGTCATTAATCTCTGGACTAAAAACAACTTGGACGATACCAGAACGATCACGAACATCTAAGAAAATAACTTGTCCTAAATCCCGTCGTCTTTGCACCCAGCCCTTTAATTGTACCTTTTCCCCTACAGTCTGTTCTCCAAGTACTCCACATTGATGTGTTCTTCCAATCATAATTCTTTTCCTCCTTCAAGTTGTGTTTTCATGTAGTCGATTAATGAATCAATTGCTACTTCGACCTGCTCCCCAGTTTCCATGTGCTTGACATTAATTTTATTTACTGCAAGCTCATCGTCTCCTAAAATCACGGTATAGGAGGCCTTTAAACGGTCAGCTGCTTTAAATTGTGCTTTCATCTTCTTGTCTAAATAATCTTTGTCAGCACGTATTCCTGCAGCACGCAGCCGATAAAGTAACTCAACAGTCTTTTCCTTTGCCTGTTCTCCAAGCGAGACGAGGTAACAATCAATATTCTGCTCAAATGGCAATTCAAGTTGGTGTGCCTTAAGGGCCATAATTAAGCGTTCAATACTAAAGGCAAAACCGATGCCAGCGGTTGGTGGTCCACCAATTTCCTCAACAAGTCCATTGTAGCGCCCTCCACCACAGAGAGTCGTAATTGCTCCAAAACCTTTACCTACTGCCATCACTTCGAAGGCAGTATGATTATAATAGTCTAGTCCTCTTACGAGCGTTGGATCTACTTCGTATGCAATTCCTATTTTATCTAAATAGTTTTTCACTTTATCAAAATAAGCTTTTGATTCTTCATTTAAATAGGCAAGAATAGATGGAGCCGTCGACATCAGCTGATGCTCGCGATCTTTTTTACAGTCTAGAATCCGTAGCGGATTTTTCTCGAGACGTCCTTGGCAATCCTCACAAAACTCAGTAATGCTCGGTTTGAAATGGTTAATTAACGCTTGTCTGTGATCATCACGGCTTGTTTTATCACCAAGACTATTAATAACAAGCTTAATATCCTTTAAACCAAGTTCTCCGTAAATACTCATAACAAGGGCTAGAACTTCTGCATCGAGAGCGGGATCATCACTTCCTAATGCCTCAACCCCGAATTGAATAAATTGACGCATTCGACCTGATTGTGGACGCTCATAACGAAACATTGGACCAGTATAGTATAGCTTTGTAGGTTGATTTGCATTTCCATAAAGCTTCTTTTCAACGAATGAACGTACAACAGCCGCCGTTCCCTCTGGACGTAAAGTTAAACTTCGCTTGCCACGGTCTTCGAATGTATACATTTCTTTTTGGACAATATCTGTCGTATCGCCAACACCTCGCTGGAACAAATCAGTATGTTCAAAAATAGGTGTGCGAATTTCATGATAATTGTAGCGTCTACATACATCCTTAGCCTTTGTCTCTATGTATTGCCAAAGTTCAACATCCCCTGGCAAAATATCTTGTGTGCCTCGTGGAATCTGGATTTGACTCATACTTTCACCTTCTTTTCTTTAAAATAATTCAATATAAAAAAACTCCCATCCCTGATGAATAATCATCAGGGACGAGAGTTACCCGTGGTGCCACCCTAATTGAAGCAATCGTTGCTTCCACTTTACACAGTTAACGCCTGCTACGTTTCCCCCTACTACTTACACGTTCAGGGAAAATCCTCAAAGGTGTTCTTTCATTAAGTCAGAAATGGAGGGCTTTCAGCCATGACCTCTCCTCTCTATTAAAATCTGGTGTCTTAATTACTTTGCCTTTTCTTTGGAATGCTAAGTTTTCTTTTATCGTTTATAATCATACGGATGAAATCATGCGATGTCAATAGATCAATTACGAGATAACTTATTCTTCAGCAACTTCGCATCTCTTGATGAAATACCAAATTCAGTAGCCAATTCAATATTCGTCTGCTGATTTTCCTTTGCCATATAACTATGTACATCAACATGAAATAAAGGCTGAGAAGATTGTTGATGCGATTTTTGATTCATGCTAGTATTCATTCGTCACCGTTCCTTCCGAAATGTCCTACTACTAGCATGTCCAATTGTTTTTGATTTCTTTCAAATATATTAAAAAGGATATCCCCAAAAGTCAATCATGACTTTTGGGATATCCTTTAAGACTTACTATCAATAATGATGGTAACAGGTCCGTCGTTAACAAGAGAAACGTCCATCATTGCACCGAAAACACCTGTTTCCACACGAATTCCTTTTTGTTTTAGTCGTTCATTAAATTGATTATAACACTCGATCGCAACATCAGGTTTCGCAGCTTCCATGAAGTTAGGACGTCTCCCTTTACGACAATCGCCATAAAGTGTAAATTGTGATACAGATAAAATCTGACCACCTACATCGAGAAGGGACTCATTCATCTTACCCTCGTCATCCTCAAAAATCCGCAAATTAATAATTTTCTCCGACATATACTCAACGTCTTGAATCGTATCTTCATGGGTCACCCCGACAAGAAGAACTAGACCGTGTTCAATTTGACCTACGATCTTTTGCTGTACCGACACTGACGCATGGCTCACTCGTTGAAGAACCACTTTCACATCATTCACCTCTTGCTTACCTATCATTTTACATTAGTGCATAATCCGACGCACTGAATAAATATCTTGAAGATGTTTTATTTTTTCCACAACTTTATGGAGATGGTCGATGTTATGAATCGAAATTGTCAAATGGATTGTCGCAACCTTATTTCGATGATCGGATCGACCTGAAACTGCATTAATCATCGTTTTTGTTTCAGTAACTGTTTGAAGAACTTGGTTTAAAAGTCCATGTCTGTCGTAACCCGTTACTTCAATGTCCACGTTGTAGGATTTATTTTGTTGATGGTCACCTTCCCATTCAACCTCTAATAATCGTCCCTGTGCTTCTTCATTTTTTACATTTTGACAATCAGAGCGATGGATTGAAACACCTCTACCTTTTGTAATGTAACCAATAATATCGTCACCTGGGACCGGTGTACAGCAACGTGAAAGTCGGATAAGTAGATTATCCACACCCTTTACCTTAACACCTGAATTTGTTTTTTTCTTTGGTGCAACGGTCTGAATATCAGTTAATGCCGCAGCAAGAGATTGTTCTTCTTGCTCTTGGTCCAGTTTCTTTCGAAGCTTCTCTGTTAAACGGTTAACAATTTGCTTTGAGCTTATCCCACCGTAACCTGCTGCCGCGAACATATCCTCTTCACCAGCAAAGCTGAATTTGTGAGCGACTTCTGAAATGTTTTCCTGGGTCAAAACCTCTTTTGGATTGAAGTCTAGTAAACGAATTTCCTTTTCAACAATCTCGCGACCCTTTTCGACATTTTCTTCACGACGTTCTTTCTTAAACCATTGCTTAATTTTATTTTTAGCATGTGAAGACTGAGAGATTTTTAGCCAATCTTGACTTGGACCATATGAATGTTTCGATGTCATGACTTCGATAATATCACCAGTCTTTAACTCATGGTCGAGAGTAACCATCTTCCCGTTCACCTTCGCACCAATACAGCGATTACCGATTTCACTATGAATACGATAAGCAAAGTCCAAAGGAACCGAACCGCGAGGAAGCTCAATCACATCCCCTTTTGGTGTGAATACGAAAACCATATCCGAAAATAAATCCGTTTTTAATGACTCCATAAATTCCTGAGCATCATTTGTATCATTTTGCGATTCAATGACATCCCTAAACCAAGTTAGCTTGTCCTCAAATGAATTCTTATTAATCGAGGATACTGACTTCCCTTCTTTATAAGCCCAATGAGCAGCAACCCCGAACTCGGCAACACGATGCATGTCATCAGTACGGATTTGCACTTCCAATGGGTCACCAAGCGGACCAACTACCGTTGTATGAAGAGACTGATACATATTCGCCTTAGGCATCGCGATATAATCTTTGAATCGGCCCGGCATTGGCTTCCAACAGGTATGAATCACTCCAAGGCCTGCGTAGCAATCTTTAATATTTTTAACGATAATCCGAACGGCTAATAAATCATAAATTTCATTAAATTGCTTATTTTGGATAACCATCTTTCGGTAAATGCTATAAATATGCTTCGGTCTTCCAGAAATTTCCGCTTTCACATTGACTTCACTCAAGTGTTCACCAATCGTATTAATAACATCCGATAAGTACTTCTCTCGTTCAGCCCTCTTCCTCTTCATTAAGTTAACGATTCGGTAATATTGCTGCGGATCTAAATAACGTAATGCCGTGTCTTCTAGTTCCCACTTAATAGTCGATATCCCGAGACGATGGGCGAGTGGAGCAAATATTTCTAATGTTTCATTTGAGGTAACCCGCTGCTTTTCAGGAGGCATATACTTTAAGGTCCGCATATTATGCAAACGGTCCGCAAGCTTAATAAGGATCACTCGGATATCCTTTGCCATTGCAACCAGCATTTTCCGATGGTTCTCCGCTTGTTGCTCTTCCTTTGACTTATATTTAAACTTCTTTAGTTTCGTGACGCCATCTACTAATAAAGCGACTTGGTCATTAAATTCACGTTCAATTTCTTCGACAGTCACATCCGTATCTTCTACAACATCATGAAGAAATGCAGCCGCTATTGTGTTAGGGTCAAGATCGAGCCCCACAATAATACCAGCTACTTGGATCGGATGTAGAATATAGGGCTCACCTGATTTTCGGTATTGTCCACTATGTGCTTTCTCCGCAAATTCATATGCCTTTTGCAAAAAAGCGACGTCCTCTTCATTCAAATAGCGACTCGCTTTTTCTATTACCTGATCTATTGTCATGGAATCACCTTATTTTTACGATTCAATATTTCTTTTTATTATCGTTAAGTTTTCCCTAGATGTAAAGGGGAAATGAAGGAAATTGTTCTACTTACCTTATTCTTTGTTCAGTATAACATGATTACTCTAGAATAACTTCTCACGATAAAAGAAAAAGTGCCCATAATGTGAGCACTTACTTTTTTAAAGCTTCTGCGTAAAGGTGGCTTGGGAAGTGTGCTTTATCTTTTCCTAAGACATTGGAATCTCTCCTAAAGCAAGGCTCTCCTCTCTTCCCATTCAAAGACCCATTTCATCCCCTATGGTGTCTAACTAAACTTCCAAGTTTTTAAACATCATTTTTTAATTATATGTCATTAAAGAAAACAGCTCATAGTTATTTAAACGCTCTCGCCCATTTAAATAACCAAGCTCAATCAAAAATGCAATGCCAACCACGATACCACCAAGATCTTCAACCATCTTAATGGTTGCTTCAATCGTACCTCCCGTTGCCAAAAGGTCATCTGTAATTAAAATACGTTGTCCTTTTTTAATGGCGTCACGATGAATCGTTAGAACATCTTTTCCATATTCCAAACCGTAGTCCACAGAAATGACATCACGTGGTAATTTTCCAGCTTTACGCACAGGAACAAATCCCTTTTCGAGCGCATATGAAATCGGACAGCCGATAACAAAACCTCGCGCTTCTGGGCCAACCACTAAATCTATGTCTTTATCGCGAGCAAAAGCAGCCATTTCATCAATGGCAGCCTTGTAAACTTCACCCTCTTGCATAAGTGTTGTAATATCTTTGAAGAGAATACCGTTTTTGGGGTAATCTTCCACAATCGTAATATACTTCTTAAAATCCATTTACACCGTCTCCTTGACTTCTTGTTCTTTCCGCTTTATAAACTGGTCAAACCACATTTTCAACTCATCATAGGATGAATACACAAACTCATTTTCAAGCTGTGCTTGTTCTTTCTTTCGTCTAAATGTATGAGATTCTTCAAGACTTTTCTTTTCTGGGTTATCCAACGCAATAATCAAACCATCATTTATTGTAACAAACCCAAGCTCTAAAAACACATTGGACATAAATTCAACCGTTTGCTCAGACCACCCTTTATATTTCGCTAATTCTTTACCTCTTTTTACATCAAACGTTTTTTGTTTTAGCAAAAAAGCATAAAACCATTTAAATTGTTCACGAGTCGGATCCGTTGTAAAAAAGGAATCCTCTACTTGATGAAAAATTGTATAAACTCGTTCCGGTAAACCATTTCCACAAAAAAACTCTTTGATTTCAGTGCGTTCATATGGTAAATCAAGTAACACTACGTATTTACCAGTAAGGTTCAAATCAGGACCAGTCGCTAAATGAACCGACATCTTCTCTGGTATCGCTAATTTTCTAGCCGTATCAGAACGAAATGCAACCAATACTCTATTATCTTCCGTCAATTGTGCTAGTCTTTCTGCGATTCTTTGCTTTTGAATGCTTCTCCAATCAAAGAGCTGCCATTCCTTAACTGCCATGTCCTCAATCATCATTTGAGGCTTCACGTTTCCATTCCACTCGTTAATTGAAAGAGTTCCTACCGCTGAGATTTTTGCTGATGAAGACATCTCATCATGCAGATGCCCTAAATTAAAACCGATGCCATCTAAGTTTCCCCCATTTTGGGAAAAGCTAATTTTCAAATGGTTAGAGTCACTCCCAATTCGACGCATTTCTGCAAGATTAACACCTTCAAGCATGACTTTTGGCGTTGGGTTACTAACACCAAAAGGAGCAAGCTCTTCCAACTGCGAAATAACATTTAATGACACTTCATCAACACTTGCTACTAAATCAATCTGTGATATCGGAATAAAGTCTTGAGCGGATAACGATTCACTCGCCTGCTTGTTTAAGCGTTCGCGTAATAAATCGACATTTACTAGACTCATTGTAAGTCCTGCAGCCATTGGATGTCCTCCAAAATGTGGCAGAATATCGCGACTCTTTGAGAGTTCTTCAAACATATCAAAACCTGCAATACTTCTAGCCGACCCTTTTGCTTGTCCTTTTTCTTCATCAAAACTAAGAACAATCGTCGGCCTGTAAAACCGTTCCACTAGCCTTGAAGCCACAATTCCAATTACACCAGCATTCCATCCATAGTTACCAATGATTAAGACATTGTTTTCTTTAGCTGGGTATAAGCGCTCTACCATATCAACTGCTTCTTCTGCAATTTCATTTACGATAAATTGTCGTTCTTTATTTAGAGCATCTATCTCTGTTGCCAATTGTCTAGCCTTTTCTTGGTCGTCAGTTACTAAAAGCTCCACCGCAGGGTCAGCAGAAGCAAGTCGACCAGCCGCGTTAATTCTTGGACCAATTCCAAAACCAACATGGTCGGCTCTAATCGCTTCACTTCCAAATCCACATACTTTCTTTAAAGCTATTAATCCAGGTTTCTCAGTTTCTTGTAGAGCAATCAAACCTTCCTTTGCCAAAAGACGATTTTCATCAACTAACGGAACTAAATCTGCTATGGTCCCAATCACAGCGATATCAAATAGCTCTATCGGTATACGATTTAAAAGTGCTTGAGCAACCTTAAAAGCAACGCCAACACCCGCTAATCCCTTGAATGGGTAAGGACAATTGGGCTTTTTAGGGTTAACAATCGCATAGGCAGCCGGTAAGATAGGGGGAGCTTCGTGATGGTCAGTGACAATGAAATCTAAGCCAATTTCTTTTGCAATAGCCGCTTCATGTACGGCAGCAATACCTGTATCTACTGTGACAACAAGGCTGTAGCCATCTTCTTTTGCTTTACGTAAAGCAGGTTCATTCGGACCATAACCTTCAGTAAACCGATTAGGAATGTAATAGTCAAAGTCTGCATTTAAATAGCGAAGCGTATACACCATCACTGCCGTACTACTAACCCCATCTGCATCATAGTCTCCAAATACGAGTATACGCTCCTTTTTTTCAATAGCTTCGCGAATTCGTAGTACCGTTTCTTTCATCCCATCTAACAAATACGGATCATGAAAACTCATCTGTTCCTTATATAAAAATTTTCGTGCTCGTTCTATCGTATCAATTCCTCGATTTAGTAATAATTTTGCAACAAGTGGAGCAATCTTTAATTCCTCAGCAAGCGCATGTACTTTTTCGATTTCTTGACTTTTTATGTTCCATCTAGCCTTAGGTTTTAACATAGATAACACCCCTTGACCATCCCATTATACAGGAGCCGTCAAGAGGTGACAATGCTTAGTGGAAGCTAGTTATTTGTTGTGTTTTTTTCCAATTTTCTATCTTCAGTATGAAGAGTTTTCTCTGTAGCTTTTGTCTCATTCTTTCCTTTAAACTCTTTACTATTTGTTAGCCTCAATCGTTTTACTTCTGATTGCAACTGATAAATTCGAACCATACTTAGAGCCCCTGCTATAATTGCACCCATAAACACCGAACCTAAAATAACTAATATTAATGGCCATTCCGCAACACCGAATAAATAATTGACTCTTACCGCTTCAACATTAATCACTGCAAAGACAGCAATAATTATCGCAGCCAGTATGCCTCCGATTAGTCCCCATTGTCCTTTCATGTCATATCCTCCTCTCTCCTCATTCGGATACTTTTTCATACGGATTTATATGAACGAGGACATCTTGAACAAGCTTATCCTCGAGTAACCGCACTTTGACATTCTTTCCAATCGCATGACCTTCCCGAACCGTTATTTCGGGATTGACTGCAATTTTAATATCTACAATAACATAGTGCCCATGTTCTCTCGCCAAAAACTCGTCAACATTCAATACACCTTCTACATTTGCAGCTGCATTCTTCATCTCAACCGTATCTTCTTCATGTAAGACATGATCAAGCGCATTATGAATGGATTGCTTTCCTAACGTCCAAGCCATCTTTGCAATTAACACGGCAACAAACGCACTGGCTAACGCATCTCCATAAACGAGGAAAGGGATATTTAGGTACCCACCTAAAATAGCAGCACCGATCCCAATTAAAGCCGCAATCGAGGAATAAACATCTGAACGATGGTGCCAAGCATCTACCATTAATGCTTCACTCTTATATTTTTTACCCAAATTATACTTATATCGAAACATTAATTCTTTTACTAGTATCGAAAACAGCACTGCATAAATCGCTAGCATTTTAGGGACTACCACAGGTTCAAAGAACGACTGAAATGCATTTAAAGCGATCTCAAATCCGACAATAACTAATAAAACAGCAACGATAATTGCTGCAACAGATTCAGCTTTGCCATGACCATATGGATGATCTTCATCTGGAGGCATTTTAGCTGCCCTAACTCCAACTAAAACAACAACAGAACCAACAACATCCGAGGCAGAATGAACCGCATCCGCTATTAAAGCACGACTATTTGCCATAATACCAATTATAGCTTTTATAATGGCTAAAACAATATTACCAATAATACCAATCCAGGCTGCAAAACGTACCTTTCGATAACGAATGTCTGATTCTTCCATATAAACACCCTCTTTTTAAATATCTAACCCTCTTTATTTTACCAAGAACTAGTTGATGGTATGCAAAAAATGTTACTTCCCTCCTCAAACACAAAGACCATGGCAAATACCATGGTCTTAGCTGTTTTAAACGGTCGGTTCTTCTTCTGGGTCAGGTGAACTTTTAAATTTTTGTTTACTAAGCTGCTTCGACTTCCAGATCAGCCACAGTTGCGAGGCTAGGAACATCGAAGAATATGTTCCTGCTACAAGACCAACCAATAGTGCAAACGCGAAAGAACGAATAGCTTCTCCACCAAATATCATAATTGCTGCGGCAGCAAATACAACAGTTAGAACTGTATTGATGGACCTTGCCATAGTTTGAACCAAGCTAGTGTTAACGATATTCGCAAGATCATTAAAATCTTTTACTCTCTTAGTGAGCTTCATGTTTTCACGAATTCGGTCAAACGTAACGATGGTATCATTTATTGAGTAACCAACAATAGTCAGAACCGCTGCAATAAATGGAACGTTCACCTCAATCTGAAGTAAACTAAAAATAGCTATAATGAAAAATGCATCATGCAATAGTGCAACAATCGCCGCAATTCCATACAAAAGTTCAAAGCGAATTGTTACATATATAATAATCCCAATGGAAGCAATAAGTACGGAAATTATCGCATTTTGAGCTAATTCTTTTCCTACTGTGGGAGAAACTGTCCCTACGCTCGGCTCAGCACCATATTTTTCTTTAAAATGCGTTTGAATTTCTGAAATGTCATCTGCGTCTAGGATGTCAACAAAACGTGCGACAGCTAACTCATTTTGGTCTCCTGCTAGGGTAATATCACTCGGCTCATATCCTTCACCAATCTGAGCAAATTCATTAGACACTTGGTCCGCAGTTAAAGGTTCTTGACTAAGAACTTCTACGCGCGAACCACTTTCAAAATCAATCCCTAAATTTAAGCCCATTGTTAGTAATAAAATGATTCCAAGCAAAGCAAAGGCAGAAGAAAAAATAAAGTACTTTTTCCGGTGTTTTACGAAATCAATTTCTCTTTTTTGAAAATTAAAGCTCACTGATTTCACCTTCCTTTACTCCAAAAAAGCCTGGCTTTTTATTTAATGCGCGACTATTAATCCAAAGCCCAAGTAGAAGTCTTGATCCATAGACGGCTGTAACAAAGCTTGTTAATATACTGACAATCAACATAACCGCAAACCCTTGAACAGAGCTTGTCCCGTAAGAAAATAACACAGTAGCCGCTAAAATAGTTGTAATATTTGCATCTAATATCGTAGATAAAGAGCGGCGACTTCCCGCTTTAAAGGATGACATCATAGATTTCCCTGAACGAATTTCTTCCTTAATCCGTTCATATGTAATGATGTTGGCATCAACAGCCATTCCGACTCCTAATATGAGAGCAGCGATACCAGGCAACGTAAGAACAGCATTCATCAAATTAAAGACTAAGAGAACCAAATAAATATACGCACTTAATGTAATAACAGCAATTCCACCCATAAAACGATAATAAAAAAGCATATAGGCAAAAATTAAAATGATTCCAATAAATCCTGCGTACACTGTTTTTTGCATCGCTTGTTCTCCAAGTGACGCCCCAACAGAACTCGAGAAAATTTCCTCTAATTGAACAGGTAGTGAACCAGCGTTAAGAACTTCTGAGATAAATTTTGTTTCCTCAAGTGTGAAACTACCACTAATCATTACATCACGAGAAGGAATCGTATGTTCTACACTTGCTGCAGAAAGAAATTTAGGCTCTGGCTTTAACATCTCTTCTTTATATGAGTCAACGCCTTCCTCAAAATCTAACCAAATTACTAATAAGTTTTCACCTGGAGGCCGTTGAGAAATTTCTCGTGTAACGTCCTCGAATCGTTTTGCATCTTTCAAAGTTAGTGTCACAATCGGGTCATTTGTTTGGTCTTTAAACGAAGCACTTGCTCCATTTTCTTTCAAATCACTTCCATCTAATAATACCTTATCATCTACATCACGAAATGTTAAGTTCGCCTCTGTTGATAATAATTCACGAGCTGTTTGTTGGTCTTCAACACCAGCAAGTTGAACGCGAATCCTGTCATCCCCTTCGATTTGGATGTTAGGCTCTGAGACACCGATTACATTTACACGCTGATTAAGTGCGCTTACTGTGGCATTCAACGTGTCGTCATTAATGTCTTCACCATCATTCGCTTGATGGACTTGGTACAGAATTTCAAATCCACCTTGAAGATCTAATCCGAGCTTTATTTCTTTCGTAATCCCCATCACCGTCTGACTCATGATTCCACCGAGGATAAGTACGATGAGAAAAAAAGCATAAATCCGTCCTTTTTTCACCATGTCCCTAAAAAGCCTCCTTCAATTAACGCAATAATGCTTGTCGGAAATGACAAGCATTCATATCTACACAATAGTCCTATTATATCGGTCAATGAAAATCCCTGTCAATTGCCTAGCGATGCTTATGATTTATTCTTTAACTCAAAAAACCAATCTTCTGGTTCTTTATAAGAGTTGACCGTTAACCATGTCATATAATCCTGTGGCTTTAACGTCAACAATACGTTGACAAATTCATGAAGATGCATAAAATCTTTTCTTTTTCTAAGACGGTGAATGACACATTTCCATATATCCTCCGATGTTGCCCGGCCATAGCCAAGAAAATGAAACTCATCAAGTTTTGATTGTAAACAAGGACTTACATCTTCTCTCCAACTATCAAATTGCTGTTTCTCCTCCATAGATAAAACACCTCGCAAGTTAAAAAATAGAATAAATAGCGATAGTAACCCCTAAACCGGCAATGACCACCCCAATAGCTATCGATAGTAAAGCTGATCTAAACGGAATAAAGAAGAGTATCGCTGCAAGACTTGCAGACCAAGCACCTGTTGTTGGCAAAGGAACAGCTGTAAATAAAATAAGACCAAGTGCACCAAATTTCTCAACATTATTACTTTTCTTCATTGTTCGATTATACAGCCAATCGTAAAAACGTCTATATAACGAAAAACGGAGCATCCATTTACTAATCGGCCGAAATAAAACTAAAATCGGAATGATTGGGAGTAAATTACCAATCATTGAATAAATAAAAGCTTCCGTAGCTGATAAACCTTGGAGAAAGGCAAGCGGAATTCCTGCACGCAACTCCAAAATTGGTAAAGCGGAAACAAATACAACCAACAACTCAGGTGGCAAAAATCCAAAATTCTCTAAAATAAAATGTTCAATGGTTTCCTTCAACGACCGTTCCTCTCCTTCGAAGCTTACTAAAATGTACGCCTAATTTAATAATTAACAAAACCAAAGTTAATTCAGTTTGCGATGAAAGTTTCCTCAAAATTTGACGGAAAAAGAGATTGATAGAAAAACAAGTTCTTTTTCTTAATGTCATCATTGAAACTACTTGTCATGCTTGACCTATTACTAAGCATATAAATAATAACGGAAAATATCCATCATTTTTTAGGAAAGTAGGGCAGTTAAATGACAAAACAGACCTTCCTGAAGGGAACGTTCATCCTAATAATTGCAGGTCTAATTACGAGGCTACTTGGATTTGTAAATAGAATTGTTGTTGCAAGAATCATGGGAGCTGAAGGTGTTGGTCTATATATGATGGCAGTGCCAACTTTGTTACTAGTCATAACTTTAACACAGTTAGGACTCCCTGTAGCTATTTCTAAACTTGTAGCTGAAGCAGAGGCAAGCGGTGACCGATTACGCATTAAACGAATTCTTGTTATTGCTCTTTCTGTGACAGGTACTTTAAGCATTATTTTCACAATTGCCATGATCGCCTTTGCACCGCTCGTTTCAAATCACCTTTTGACCGATTCAAGAGCCTATTACCCCCTCATTGCGATTGCACCCATCGTACCAATCGTTGCACTTTCTTCGGTCATGCGAGGGTACTTTCAAGGGCGTCAGAATATGAAACCTACCGCTATTTCTCAAGTTATTGAACAGGTGGTTAGAATTACGTTAGTCGCAGTTATGACCACAGCGTTTCTTCCAATGGGTGTAGAGTATGCCGCTGCTGGGGCCATGCTTTCTGTTGTTATCGGTGAATTCGCTTCACTTCTATACATGATTTTCATGTTTAAACAGAATAAGCGTTTTAAGGTAAGGCGTGATTTTTTTGATTTTGTTAAAACAGGTAAGCAAACATTTGGTGACTTAATGAGAATTGCATTACCAACAACAGGTAGTCGACTAATTGGCTCCTTGTCTCTCTTTTTTGAACCGATTGTCGTTGCACAAAGCCTTGCTTTAGCAGGTGTTGCTACTGTTATTGCAACTAAACAATATGGTGAGCTTGCGGGCTTTGTCATTCCTGTTATTTTGTTACCCACATTCATTACGTATTCGTTATCGGTTTCACTTGTACCTGCTGTTAGTGAAGCTTCTGCTAATAATCAACCGAAGTTAATACACCACCGACTAAGTCAGGCTTTACGAATTGCTTTGATTTCCGGGGGAATATCAGCTGTTGTCCTCTATACGTTCGCCGAACCTATTATGACACTTATGTACGATGCGCCAACCGTTGCTTCCTATGTTAAAATCATGGCGCCATTTACCATTTTTTTGTACTTCCAGGGACCACTACAGGCTACCCTTCAGGCTCTTGATCTTGCTAAAGCTGCAATGATGAATAGTTTATTTGGAGCAGCTATAAAAACAGCAGCGATATTCGTTCTTGCTTCGAGGCCAGAATTTGGGATTATGGGGGCTGCCCTAGCTATTGTAATTGGGTTTATCCTAGTCACCATGCTTCATTTTGCATCCGTCGTAAAAATGATAAGCTTCACGATTGACGTCAAAATAATCATCAAAGCAATTCTACTCATTGGTTCAACGGCATGGCTTGGCTTTCTTTTATATACGTATGCGTTTGTTGACTCGTCACTTTTAATAAAAACTGTCCTATGTATAGCATTAATCACCACTTTTTATAGTGTGGTCATGATTTTGCTTGGGCTTGTACTTCGTGAAGAATTAATCCGGGTCCCGGTAATCGGCAAATGGCTATGTGCGTTTGCTCCTCGTTGATTTCTTAACGAAATATACAAAAAGCAGCAGTTGAGACTATCCTCAACTGCTTTTTGTGAAACGAACATGACACTATCGCCTGTCCCGAATACAAAAGCGCTAAGCGCAAACAAAAAACTCCCTTGTCACAATAAACGAAGGAGTTTGTTACTTTTCATCCATCAAATCAACATAAAATGAATGGTCACCTTTTAACGAACAATACGAAATTTTTTTAATGTCTCGGTAACCTAATTTTCTCATTTCCTGTCTTAACCACAGCGGTGTTTGGTCAATTCTCTTCAAATGATCATGCTGGACTCTTCCATCTAATATTAATGGTAGCGGCATTTTAGGTACATTCTGTTGTAAATGGTCTTTTTTCTCAATTACAGAGAGTTTTCCAGAAGGCTCTAAAATAGCAAATTCAACATCTGATAAATTACTGATGTTTTTCTGCCTCAATTGAACAAGCAAATCATCAAAATTATAGCGCTGTTTTCTCATTTCTCCTTCATCGATTTTCCCCTCATTAATAAGTACAGAAGGCTCCCCATCAACTAAATCCCGTACCTTTTCACTCTTCAAAGACACGTACGCAAAAACAATTTGAATAAGGGATAACATTAAAATGGGAACAATTGTGTTCATCATCGGTACATTTACATCCTCAATCGAAATAACCGCTAACTCGGCTATCATAATAGAGACAACAAAATCTAAAAGAGATAATTGTCCGATTTCACGTTTCCCCATAAACCGAAGAATAAATAAAATAATAAAATAAATAAAAACTGTTCGCACTATAATTGTTATGTAGTCCATACCGCTCTCCCCTTTCCCCTACATTCTCCTTAAGTGTAGTATGACCGAGTGGAGAGCACACATGAATTGTAGCTTTTGGTAACAAACCAATTAAAAATAAATTAAATAACGGAAATACAGATAAACAGTGGAGATGATAAAAGATACGAGTGCTATCGGCATCCCAACTTTTAGAAATTCCCAATAACTAAAGCCTTGCTTTTGTTTCAACGCCATCCCTGCAACAATTACATTTGCTGTTGCTCCAATAATTGTCGCATTCCCTCCTAAACAGGCTCCAAGTGCAAGTGCCCACCAAAGAGGATCTAAATTTGTCATCCCATATTGCTGAAATTCAAGAATAACAGGAATCATCGCAGCAACAAACGGGATGTTATCTACAAAACCAGATAAAATTCCTGATCCCCATAAAATAAATAAAGCCATTTTTGGCAAATCGCCATCAGTGTAATAAATAATTGATTTAGCAATTTCATCAATAATTCCCACTTCTTTTAATCCACCTACTAACATAAATAAACCGACAAAGAAGAACAAGGTTACCCATTCCACAGAACGAAATACTTCCTCCATATCTTGTTCTTGGTGAGTAATGAGCATAAGTAGCAATGCTCCAACCATTGCAATACTTGTTAAGTCAATTTCGATTAAGGGTTGAATCATAAAACCAAACGTTGTTGCAGTAAGAACCGATACCGATTTTATCAATAAAACCCGGTCTTTAATAAAGTCATTTGGATTAATCGCCAGCAACCTTGCCTGATCCTGTTTGCGCACCTTCAACTGTCTTCGGTAATAAAGAACAAGTCCGACCATTATGACAGCATAAATGAAAAAAACAACGGGACTTAAATGGATGAGAAAATCGTTGAACGTTAAATGCCCTACTGCTTGACCAATCATTAAATTAGGAGGATCTCCGATTAACGTTGCAGTTCCTCCTATATTCGATGCCATGACAATTGATAATAAAAATGGTACTGCATTTAATTTCAATAAAGAGGTTAGGGTAAAGATAATTGGAACAATAAGTAGCACTGTCGTTACATTATTAAGAAAAGCAGAACCAAAAGCAGTTAACGTTGAAATCATAATCAATAATGGAATTGGACGTCCATCAACCCTCTTGGCAAGAGTAATCGCTACATATTCAAAAAAACCGCTTTGACTCGTAATCGAGACTAAAATCATCATCGAAAGCAATAACGTAATCGTATGCCAATCAATATGATGTAAAAAAGCAGCATCAACCCCATAAATGCCCGTAACAAGCATAAGAACGCCACCAAGGCATGAGATTACAGCGCGATTAAATTTTTCAGTTATGATAAAGAAGTAACTAATGATAAAAATGATTAAGGCCAAGGTCACTCCCATTTTTGTTCTCCTCTCCTGCACATTTCTACCATCCTATGACAAGCTTCCATGAAACATGTCCAAAACCATTTACAATTAATACGTCTATTTTGAACAAGCCTGAATAAGCTGTAGTATGGTTATTTTATTATTTAGAAAGGAGAGGAGTTCTTGGCATATCGAGGCTTTCTACCAGCAGTTTTCTTTGGAGTGGCAACTATCTTAGTGGTTGCCTTATCATTTAGTTTTGTTGTTTCCATTGTTTTGAAATTTACATCATTTACTGAACAATCCTTTTATTGGGTTATTTTAGTCACTGCATTTCTTGCAATGTTCATCGGTGGACTTGTATCAGGGGCAAAAGCTCGTGAGAAAGGATGGATGGCAGGCGCGGTTACAGCCCTGTTATTTTCTGTCTTAACGTTTCTCATTCAATATTTAGGTTATAACAACGGATTTTCAATAGAGCAGTACATGTTCCATGGGGGATATTTATTCGCAGCAGCATGCGGTGGCATTATTGGGGTTAATATATCAGGTTCAAGTTCAAATAAAAAATAAAGAAAACTCGGTCTCATAACCGAGTTTTCTTTTTTATTGAAGTAAGAGAAGCAGACAATGGTGTTGCTACTTATCTTATGTACGTAAGAGTGCATAATCAGTCTGGATTTACAACTTCTCTTACTGCTGACTTATCAAATGTCAGTTTTCGATTATCATTTACAAGGATAACCATAGTATCCTCATCAATGGCATCGATTGTTCCGTGTAGACCACCAATTGTAACAATCTTGTCTCCACGCTTAAGTGACGAGTGCATATCACGAACAGCCTTTTGTTTCTTTTGCTGTGGGCGGATTAACAAAAAGTAAAAAATCGCAAACATTAAAATTAGCGGTAATAAAGTACCAAGAATCTCCATTAAATTTCCCCTCCTTTCTAATCATAACTTTAGAAGTTTTTCGCATTGGGTTTATTAAAACCATATTGCTCAAAAAACTCTTCTTTGAAGTCAAGCAAACGATCATCACGTATCGCCTGTCGCACTTGCTCCATTAATTTTAACAGGAAATATAGATTATGGTAAGATGTTAACCTAAATCCGAACGTTTCTTCACATTTTACGAGGTGACGAATGTACGCTCTTGTGTAATTTTGGCAAACATGACAATCACAATTTTCATCTAAAGGTCTAAAGTCTCGTGCATATTTTGCATTTCTTACAACAAGCCGACCTTCACTTGTCATACATGTCCCATTTCTAGCAATTCTTGTTGGAAGAACACAATCGAACATATCGATTCCACGAATCGCTCCATCTATAAGCGAGTCAGGAGATCCGACACCCATTAAGTACCTTGGCTTATTCGCAGGAAGTAACGGGGTGGTGAATTCTAATACTCGATTCATAATATCTTTAGGCTCTCCAACCGACAAACCCCCGATGGCATACCCAGGGAAATCAAGAGAAACAAGATCCTGCGCACTTTGTTTACGAAGTTCCTCGTATTCTCCTCCTTGAACAATACCAAACAAACCTTGGTCTTCTGGTCTTTGATGGGCTGAGAGGCAACGCTCCGCCCACCGACTTGTCCGTTCCACTGACTTCTTCATATAGTCAAACTCTGCTGGAAACGGCGGACACTCGTCAAATGCCATCATAATATCGGACCCAAGCGCATTCTGAATGTCCATTGCACCTTCAGGGCTTAAGAAGAGCTTTTCCCCACTCATATGATTTCGGAAATGAACACCCTCTTCTTCTATCTTGCGCAAGTCACTTAAGCTAAAGACCTGAAATCCACCAGAGTCTGTTAAAATGGGGCGTTTCCAGTTCATAAACTTGTGCAGACCGCCAGCTTCCTTCACAATCTCATGGCCTGGACGAAGCCAGAGGTGATAGGTGTTACTCAAAATAATTTGAGCATTCATATCATATAAATCTTCGGGGCTCATTGTCTTTACCGTAGCTAATGTTCCAACCGGCATGAAAATAGGTGTTTCGATGGAACCGTGAGGCGTGTGGACGCGTCCAAGTCTAGCTCCTGATTGTTTGCATGTTTTTATTAATTCATATGTGACAGCAGCCATCTTACTTCCTCCTTGTACATGCTTTAACGAATAAACATTGCATCGCCAAAGCTAAAAAAGCGATATTTCCTATCTATTGCATGCTGATAGGCTTGGAGAATATTCTCTCGACCAGCCAATGCACTAACAAGCATGACAAGTGTGGACTTTGGCAAATGGAAATTTGTTAATAATCCATCTACTCCTTTATAAGTATATCCAGGGTAAATAAAAATCGATGTCCACCCTGAAGCTTCACAAAAAGCCCCATTCTCGTTCATGATTGTCTCTAAGGTTCGTGCAGATGTGGTACCAACTGCAATAATCTTTCCACCATTACCACGAACTTCATTTAATAATCGACTGGTTCCTTCACTCATCTGATAAAATTCGGAGTGCATCTCATGTTCTTCAATTGACTCCACATTTACTGGACGAAACGTTCCAAGTCCAACATGTAAAGTAATAAAGGCAACATGAACACCTTTTTGTTGGATTTGCTCAAGTAAATCTGTCGTAAAATGAAGTCCCGCAGTTGGTGCAGCAGCAGATCCACGATTTTTTGCAAAAACAGTTTGATAACGTTCTTGATCATCTAACTGCTCTTTAATATATGGAGGTAGAGGCATTTCACCTAATTCATCCAACACTTCATGAAATATTCCTTCGTAAGTCATTTTCAGGATTCTTCCGCCGTGCTCTGCTTCTCCTACGCACGTAGCAGTTAAGAGTCCGTCTCCAAAAAAAATAGTCGTCCCAACCTTTACACGCTTTCCTGGCTTAACAAGTGTCTCCCATTTGTCGTCATCCAGCTGTTTCAGGAGGAGAACTTCAATTTTTGCTTTTGTGTCTTCCTTCACCCCGTATAACCTCGCTGGCATGACCCTTGTATCATTTAGAACAAGACAGTCACCAGACCTTAGTTCATTGATTATTTCGGTAAACGCACTATCCTGCATTGCACCTGTCTCTTTATCAAGGATTAGTAAACGAGACGCTGTTCGGTCTAGAAGTGGAGTTTGTGCAATTAACTCCTCCGGCAAATTAAAGTCAAAATCATTCACATCCATTTTCATTTCACCTTTCATGATGTCCGTACCTTTACATCTTTTAAAGCATACAGAACCTCACTTTAATAATCAAGTCTTTGCTAACTGTTAGCGGAATTTCCCGACAATAAAGAGGATGACAGAAAGAATTACACTAATTATAATCGATGTCACAATTGGAAAATAAATCGTCGTGTTTTCGCGTTTAATTAGAATATCGCCTGGCAGTTTTCCAAATGGAAGTAATCTACCACCTACTTGCCAAATTAATCCGATGACAATTAATGTAATCCCTAATCCAATTAGAAGTTTAGGAATTGAACTCATGACTTAGGAACCTCCAGTTGAAAATGCTGATAACATAATGGCGTCACCAATCGACCACGTGGTGTACGCTGCAAAAAGCCAATTTGTAACAAATAGGGTTCATATACATCCTCAATTGTGTCAGCTTCTTCACCTATAGTTGCTGAGATTGTCTCCAGTCCAACCGGGCCCCCTCGAAACTTTTCAATCATTCCTTTTAATAATTTATGGTCAATATGATCAAGTCCTAGACGGTCAACTTGCAATTTCCCTAATGCTGATTGAGCCAAATCAGGGGTTATTGTTCCATCGCCTTGCACTTGAGCGAAATCTCGAACTCTTCGTAATAAACGATTTGCTATACGAGGCGTCCCCCTTGAACGTCTAGCAATTTCTTCAGCTGCTAGCGGATGAAGTTCCACAGCAAAAATTTCTGCAGTACGTTCAACAATTACAGCTAAATCCTGTTCTGTATAATACTCTAAACGAGCAAGAACGCCAAAACGATCACGCAAAGGAGCCGATAACATCCCCGCTCTAGTCGTCGCTCCAACTAATGTAAAAGGGGGTAACTCCAGCCTTACAGAACGGGCCGTTGGACCTTTTCCAATGACAATATCTAAACAAAAATCCTCCATTGCTGGGTAAAGAACCTCTTCAACCATGCGGTTCAGGCGATGAATTTCATCAATAAACAACACATCTCCAGGCTCTAACGCAGTTAATATTGCAGCCAGATCTCCCGGACGTTCAATTGCCGGGCCAGAAGTTGTTCTCATTTGCACACCCATCTCTGTGGCAATAATTGCAGAGAGCGTAGTTTTCCCTAGTCCAGGCGGACCATAAAGTAAGACATGATCCAGGCTTTCCTCCCTTAGTTTTGCAGCCTCAATAAATACTTCAAGATTTCTTTTCACCTTTTCTTGACCTATGTATTGACTTAAATTGTGTGGGCGGATGCTTTGTTCAATTGAATGATCAATCTCTTGGATCTCTGCAGATACCATTCGTTCTTCCATCTTACTCCCTCCTATTTACCTTTTTAAAAGAAGGTGCAATGCCTTCTTTATGTAGGCATCCGTTGCAAGCTTTTCTTCCTCTAACTGTGGACGAATCTTTTTTAACTCTTTTTCAACATATCCAAGCGCCTGTAAAGCTTCTAATGCCTCTTCAAGTTCATTATTTTCGGAAATAGCTCTTTCATTTCCTAAACTTTCCTTGTGAGGCCGTAGTAAATTCGCTTGAAACTCATCCAGTTTTCCTTTTAAGTCTAAGATGATTTGTCTCGCTGTCTTTTTGCCCACTCCAGGGAATTTAACGAGATACGTTTCATCTTCAGATTCAATTGCAGCCACAACATCTTCAGGTTGGCCTGATGCTAAAATTGCTAAAGCCCCTTTTGGACCTATTCCAGAAACATTAAGTAATTTCTCAAACAAAGAACGTTCATCCTTTGTTCTAAATCCGTATAATCGGAGGACATCTTCACGGACGTATTGGTATGTATAGATTCGAACTACCTCATCAATATCTTTTTGAAAGACATAAGGATTCGAACAATATAGTTGATAGCCAATTCCCTGATTTTCGATAACAGTATACTGTGTTTCAACTTCAATAAGCTTTCCTTGTATAAAATCAATCACCTGTTTACTTCCTCTCCACATGCGAACATTTATTTCTATTTTATCACATTTACGTTTAGGTCTAACATAAGAGTAACGAAAAAGCTGATTCAATTTAGAATCAGCTTTTTTGGCTTTTACATTTCTTTAGTTTTGTATTGACTAAAGACATGGAGAACTTCGTTATAGTGTTCACGACTTTCAACAGGAATTCCATTTTTCAAATCAAGATGTTGTCTGCTTTTTAATTTAGTCGTATCTACTTGAAAAAATGATTGAATAATTTGAGCATTGTTTGGATTACCTTCATAAATATTTAAAGTACCATCTTCTGAAATCCCAAAATAACCATTTACTTTTAAAAGGGGGGAAATGTCATTTACACGTTGCCTAAAGATTATTCTTTCCTCACTTTGATCAATTAACATCCAATCTTGATAATACGCCCAAAAATCTTCCATTGACCAAATCGTCTCTTGAACGCGTTCCTCGGATAATTCACCATCCAAATATTCTCGCTCAAGTATCACTTCAATCGTTGCAGCTTCATTCGTAATTTGTTTGACTTCTTGAGCTTGCGTCTTTTGAACCATTGGATAAATTAAAGTTAACATTCCAATGATAATCACTATTGTGATGAACGGGTATTCTTTAACTCGAGAAAAACATTGTAATCCCTTCACCATTTTCACCACCATTTGTAAATTTCTTATAATCTCTAGTATGCACGCTTATTTCGTTATCCATAACCACTTTTATTTTTTTGTTTTATTAAGTGCTATCTATGTAAAAAAACAGAGGGGAAAATTCCCTCTGTCTAACATTCATTATTAACGCGAACGCTCAAAAGGACGTTGAGCCGCACGGCCTAAATCACCGAGCATTTGCTCGAATGTTGAACCAATTTCATCAAATGCAGCACCTGTTCTTAATTCGTTATCCATCGTACGAATACGGCCCACTGCATCATTATCTGTTACAACATGTACCTCTTTGTCTTTAACAAGACTTTTTACTTTTCGTTCAACTTTTTGTTTTACTTGTTCTACATCATTATCAGCTTGAATCCCAATTACAATCTCGTCATCATGCACAATGGCTCGAGCATCTTCTACGCCATTCATGTTTTGAACACGACTAACAATACGCTGTGCAGTACGACTATCGTAATCTTTATGGTAATTTAATGCACCTTGGTTAGTCTGTTGACCCGTGGTACCTTGGTTAGTCTGACCAGTTGTACCCGTATGACCAGTACGGACATTCGGACCAGCACCTTGATTTACCATGCTTTGCCCTTGGTGACGTGGACCTTGTCGTTGTAAGTTCATTTCACCATGTCCACGTCTCTGATTAAGCATGCCAGCACGATCCCGCGCAGTTCCTCTTAATAATCCATCCTCATCGACCATGCCCGGACGATTATTACCTGTTATACCGGAATGTCCGGTACCAGCTCTTTGCTGACTACCTTGTATACCCGTTGTGCCTGTACCTCGCTGATTTTGTCCAAACAACCCTGTTCCTTGATTTCCTCGTTGATTTCCCTGTACACCAAACAACCCTGTTCCTTGATTTCCTTGTTGGTTTCCTTGTCCACCAAACAACCCTGTTCCTTGATTTCCTTGTTGGTTTCCTTGTCCACCAAATAATCCTGTTCCTTGATTTCCTTGTTGGTTTCCTTGTCCACCAAATAATCCTGTTCCCGTTCGATTTGCATCAGTAATTTGCTGTTGAGTCCCTCGAGGTCTACCTTGTTCACCTGTAACGGTATCATTTGTTACGCCAGTACGGTCTAACCCAGTGTTTCCTTGATAATTACCTTGGGGTAAATAACCTGATTGGCGTCCTTCCCCTAATCCACGTGTTTGATAATTATTTAACTGAGTACGGCTTGTTCCAAATTGACCACCGCGACCTCTAGTATCAGGAGTCATCATTTCAGTAAGTGGACCTTGACCGCGATGCCCTGTGTTCGTTCCCTGCATTTGTTGTGCATTAGCACCATTGTTGTTTCCACCCATACCTGTTTGGTTGTCTGTTCCACATCCAGTTAAACCACCCATAATCATAGTTGCTGCGGCTACCGACATTGCGATTTTTTTCATTAGAAAGCCCCCTTTCAATCATTATGTTGTCTAGAGGAGACCTTCTTTACACTGTTACTTACTGGACATGATGGAAACGAAAGCGCGTCAAAGGTTTAATATTTGAATGATTATTTTAAAAAGACTTATGCTTTAGATTAATCTAAAAAGCCTCACTTCACCCCAAGTTTGAGGTGAGGTGAGGCTTTTTTTAGTCATCATAATCTGTTTCAGGATACGATTGAAGAGGGCCTTGATGAGGCGCTTCTTGATACGTTGTTAAGTGACCATTTTGCCCGTACATAATAGGTTGACTCGGTCCACACTCTTGACAATTGTTTAAACTTGTTGGCTGAGCATTAGGGTATCCCATTCCGTAGCCTCCCATTGCTGGGCCTTGGGTTCCTGCTCCGTAGCTTCCCATTGCTGGACCTGGGTTCCCTGCTCCGTAGCCTCCCATTGATGAGCCTGGGTCTCCTGCTTCGTAGCCTCCCATTGCTGGGCCTTGGGTTCCTGCTCCGTAGCTTCCCATTGCCGGAACTTGGTTTCCTGCTCCGTAGCCTCCCATTGGTGATCCTGGGCTTCCTGCTTCGTAGCCTCCCATTGCCGGAACTTGGTTTCCTGCTCCGTAGCTTCCCATTGCCGGAACTTGGTTTCCTGCTTCGTAGCCTCCCATTGCCGGAACTTGGTTTCCTGCTCCGTAGCTTCCCATTGCCGGAACTTGATTTCCTGCTCCGTAGCCTTTCATTGGTGAGCCTGGGCTTCCTGCTCCGTAGCCTCCCATTGCCGGAACTTGGTTTCCTGCTCCGTAGCCTCCCATTGCCGGAACTTGGTTTCCTGCTCCGTAGCCTCCCATTGGTGATCCTGGGCTTCCTGCTCCGTAGCCTCCCATTGCCGGAACTTGGTTTCCTACTCCGTAGCCTCCCATTGGTGATCCTGGGCTTCCTGCTCCGTAGCCTCCCATTGGTGATCCTGGGCTTCCTGCTCCGTAGCCTCCCATTGCCGGAACTTGGTTTCCTACTCCGTAGCCTCCCATTGGTGATCCTGGGCTTCCTGCTCCGTAGCCTCCCATTGGTGATCCTGGAATTTGGTTGAAATAAGGAGATCCAAATGGAGAGCAACCAGCCATGACGGGACTAACTGGTTGGATGCAATCATAAAACGGTTGTTGTGGTGGCACACAAGGCTGTTCATAATATGGGACATTTAAAGGTACTTGTTGTTGCGGTAGTTGTTTCGGTACTTGTGGTGCTTGAGAAGCTACTTGCGGCTTTGGTTGCATTTGCTTTACTGGAGCTTTGGGAACTTCTTTTTTAATATATTCCTTTTTAGTAGGCTCCTTGGCTTGAATTGGTGGCTTCGGGACTGATGGTATAGGTTTTTGTTGCTTTTCCTGTTGAGGTTTATAAAAGTAGACATTGGTATTCGATTCATACATATTCTTATTTATTTCGTATGGTGGTGGCTGTACTGGTTGTTGTGGCTGTGGCATTTTAGGTATATCCATTTTTGGCACTTGCGGTTGAATTGGTGCTTCTTTCTTGGAAACCTTTGGTTGTTCCTTGACACTTGGAGCAATTTGTTGTTCTTTTTTTACCGGTACACTGTTAGTTGGAATTTTAATTTTCATGCCGGGCATAACCATGTCTGGATTAGATAGTTGAGTGTTAGCAGCTTTTAATTGTTCAAAATCCACACCATATTTTTGTGCTAACTTCCATAATGTATCCCCTTTTTGAACGATATGAATTTTCACGTTTTAAATCCCCCTCCTCTTCCATTCTTAAACATTCTATGATGAATTAGGCGAATTGACACACTCATGATATATAAAGAAATATGAACTATAAAAAAATCCTAATTCTCACAGGTTCTCCGTATACTGTATGATTTAAAAATGGGTTTATGACTATTATGACCACGGAGCAATTAAGCTTACTTTTCAATTTCCTGGAGAAGATTTAAAAATTATCTTTTTAGACATCCTTAAATATTAAAGAGGCTACCAAAAGAAGGTAAAAATACCTTTTTTGGTAGCCTTCTATTTAGGGGCGATTCAGCATGCGTTCAAGTGCTAATCTTGCTTCTTTTGTCGTCTTTTCGTCTACACGAATCGGATGATGAAGGGTTCCTTCTTCCAACAATTCCAATGACCAAACTAAGTGATCCAAATCAATCCGGTTCATTGTTAAACAGGGACACATATTTGGATTTAATGATTTAATCGTTTGCTCCGGATATTGGGTGGCTAATCTTTTTACTAAATTCATCTCGGTTCCAACAGCCCACACTGTCCCTGGCACTGATTTTTTTATCGTTTCAATAATATAATGAGTTGAACCATTTAAATCAGCACGTTCGACAACCTCATGCGGACATTCTGGATGTACAATTACTTTTGTATCTGGTTCTTCTTCTCGTAACTGGTTAATTTGCTCAACCGTAAATTTCTCATGTACAGAACAATGACCTTTCCAAAGAATAACCTTAATATCTTCAATAGGTTTATCAGTTTCTAACTTGTGAGCAATAGGGTCCCATACAGCCATTTCCTCTAATTTGACTCCTAAATCAAACGCTGTATTTCGACCTAAATGTTGATCGGGTAAAAACAATAAACGTTCCTTTTGAGTAAATGCCCATTCAACCATTTTCATTGCATTCGATGATGTTACCGTAGCGCCTCCATACCTTCCGCAAAAAGCTTTAATTGCAGCGGTACTATTTACGTATGTTAATGGTAGAATTGAATCCCCATATAGCTCTTGAAGTACAACCCAAGCACGTTCTGTCTGCTCAATGGTTGCCATATCTGCCATTGAACACCCTGCCTTTAAATCAGGAAGAATAACATGTTGATTATCCTTTGTTAACATATCCGCTGTCTCTGCCATAAAATGGACACCGCAAAATACGATGAACTCTGCATCCGTATTATCTTGAGAAAGTTGCGCAAGCTGTAATGAATCCCCTGTTGAATCCGCAAATTGAATGACTTCGTCACGTTGATAATGATGACCAGGAATATAAAGTCGTTTTCCGAATTTCTCTTTTATCTCGAGAATCCGACTCTCTTTTTCTTCCTTAGTCATGCTTGCATACTTTTCAGGAATTCGCTCTACTTGATTTAATTGGTCTAATAATTTCATGTGTTTTTCCCCTCTCGTATCAGTAGACTCAAATCAACTGATTTAACAGAATGTGTAAGGAAGCCAAGTGAAATATAGTCTACTCCACACCCTCTAAATGTGGAAAGGGTATCCACATTGATTCCTCCAGATGCTTCCGTAATAATGGTTTCTGGTACATGCTGAATTAAAGACCTGATTTCCTCTGGTGGGCAATTATCGAACATAATAACATCTGCTTTTGCATTTACGGCTTCTATTACCTCTCGTTCATTCGTTGTTTCTACTTCGAGCTTCACCATGTGACCAATTTGAGAGCGGACTTTAAACACAGCTTCCCCAATCCCTCCACATGCGGCAATATGATTTTCTTTTAGCATGACAGCATGCTCAAGACCTTTACGATGATTAAAGCCTCCACCACATCGAACCGCGTACTTTTCAAACATCCTAAGTCCCGGAGTCGTTTTACGTGTATCGCAAATTCGAATAGAATCATCATCTAAGCTATTTACTGCTTGAGCCGTTGTTGTTGCAATTCCGCTCATTCTTTGCAAGAGATTTAACACAACTCGTTCGCCCGCTAAGATGCTTTTCACTGAGCCACGAATAACTGCAATCGTATCCCCTTTTTGAAAAATTTCTCCGTCGATAACGTTAACATCAACCAGGATGTTTGGATCAAGCAACTTATAACCAGTTTCAATTAGAGAATGGCCCGCTAATACACCTGATTCCTTTGCAATAATAACCGCTTCAGCTTCTTCATTTGTAAACACCATTTCAGATGTTACATCGCCTTCTCCAATATCTTCTATAAGAAAATGTTGAAGTTTTTCTTTAACTAATAAAGGATTCATCTCTTTTCTCCTTTGCTATGATTGGGCACCCAGCACTACATTTTTACTATTTGCCTTATTATCTAAAGATGTGGTGATATACTTTTTTAACCAATTATCATCATTTGCTACCGGATAATCCGATCGAAAATGCCCACCACGACTTTCTGTTCTAGTAAATGCCGCATCTGTCATAATAGAAGCAACAAGAAGCATATTAGCCATTTCAACGTGCTCTTTATCTTGGAATACGGATTTTTTCACAAATGACAAATATGGTTGAAGCCACTGCTTCATTTTCATTAAAGAACTGGCGTCACGCTCAATTCCAACCCACTCTGTCATTCTTTCCTGCAAAGATTCTTTTGAAGGAAGTTGTATGTGACCCACAACCTTTGATGTTTCAATTACTTCAAAAACTGGAGAGCTTTCTTGTGTAAGGAGATCCTTTGAAACAGCTTCTGCAAAAACTAGACCTTCAAGCAAAGAGTTACTAGCTAATCGGTTAGCTCCATGGACACCTGTACAAGCAACCTCCCCAATAGCATAAAGCTGTTCAACACTAGAACGACCACATTGATCTGTCCAAACCCCACCACTCATAAAATGAGCACCCGGGGCCACAGGTAACATTCGTTCATCTAAATCTATGCTCGCTTTTTCACAAATACGTGAAATCCCCGGGAATCGTGTTGGAAAATCTCGAATCATTCGACAATCTAAATAGACTTCTCTGCCTTCTAAATAAGCGTGATGGATCGCACGACTAACAATATCTCGCGAGGCAAGGTCCTTTTGTGGGTGATCCTCCATAATTTTCTTTCCGTAATTGTCTACTAGTACTGCACCCTCTCCACGTACTGCTTCACTAATTAACCCCATTGCTTTATTTTTTGTAAACAGAATGGTTGGATGAAACTGAACAAATTCCATATCTGCTAACATCGCCCCCGCGCGATATGCAAGTGCAAATCCGTCACCAGTTGCTTCTCGTACATTTGATGTTCGTTTAAAAAGTTGACCTGCACCACCTGTAGCTAGGATTGTAGCATTTGCTAAGAATTTTCCTTTATTTGTTCTTACACCAATCACTTTATTATTTTGCTTCAATAATTCTAAAGCCATTGTTTCTTCAACAAAGGTTACTCGACCTTGTAATTTATTTATTAAAGTGTCTGTAAATGCTCTTCCTGTTTGATCTCCATGTGCATGAACAATACGTCTTCTACTATGCGCACCTTCCATACCTAGTGAAAACTCGCCCTCACTAGTCGTATCAAATGGTACACCTAACTCCTTCATGGCTTTTATTAAGTCTGGAGCACGCTGTACAAGCATTGCCACATGATCTTGTACATGGTGATCTTGGCCAGCAAGTAATGTATCTTTAAAATGATATTTCCAATGATCATCGGGACCTATGGCAGCAGCAATACCTCCTTGAGCCCAACTTGAATTACTAACTTCCACTTTAGATTTTGTGATTAAAATCACATTCTTTTTGTCAGCTAAAAGATGAGCCGCCATTAACCCAGCAATCCCACTCCCAATAATAAGAACATCCGCACCCTTTGATGCCATGATTATTCCCCCAAACACTTTACAGTTGTCTTGACACCTATATTTACATAAAATAATACATGTGACAAGTGCTTTTTTATGTTATTATTCAAAACAGACTATTTTCACGTATACTCAATATTCTAGAAAGTCGGTCGATATCATGATTTATCTTGATTATAGTGCAACCACTCCGATGTCAGATGAGGCTCTCCAAGCCTATCAAAAAGCTGCCAATAATTTCTTTGGTAACAGTAATAGTCTCCACCAATTTGGACAAGAGGCTGAACAAGTTCTTTATTTAAGTCGAAAATCATTGTCTGCAAGCTTAGATATGCAGCCAAGTGAATGTTATTTTACCGGTTCAGGATCAGAAGCTAATTTCCTAGCTTTAATAAGCCTTGCGCTAGCATATCAGCACAAAGGTAAACACATTTTAACAACACGGTGCGAGCATCATTCTGTTCTTCAGGCCATTTATTATTTACAAACACAAGGTTTTTCTGTCACATACGTTCCCGTTGATAAATTTGGTCTTATTACAAAGAAGGCACTGCTTGAATCAATTCAAGAAGAGACCATTCTTGCCACTTTTGCTCATGCAAACAGTGAACTCGGAACTGTGCAAAATTTAGCTATGCTTGGTAAAATACTAGCTATGAAAAAGATTCTTTTTCATAGCGATTGCGTGCAAACATACGGGAAGCTTAAGATTCCGGTAGAATATTTATCAAGCTTAAGCATCTCAGCACATAAAATTTATGGCCCTAAGGGAATTGGGGCTGCCTTTATTCGGTCCACTTTACATTGGCAATCTTTTTTAAAGGGGACCACCCATGAATATGGATTTCGACCAGGTACAGTCGATGTCCCAAGTGTCGTGTCCTTCGCAACAGCTGCAGAAACATATCTGCAGGAGTCAGAAGCAGATATGAAACGCTTATTGAATTTACGAATTCGTACTATAGAAGCCTTATCGATGAATCCCTCTGTTGTTTTTGAAGGTCATCCTACTCAACGCCTCCCTTTTCACATTGGAATGAGGCTGAAGGGAATTGAGGGCCAACTTGTTATGCTTGAATGTAATCGGAAAGGAATTGCAATTTCTACTGGTTCAGCATGTCGAGCAGGACAAACCGCACCACCTCAATCCCTACTCGCAATAGGACGGACGACCGAGGAAGCACATGAATTCATTCGTATTACATTTGGTAAGATGACGAAAGATGAAGATGTGGAAGCCCTCACCAAATGCATATCTGAAATTACTACCAATTACGGAAATGGGTGAAATTGTGACTGAAGGTAAAAAAATATTAGGTGATGAACGCAGAAGAATGATTATAGAATGGTTAAATCAAAGCTCAAACCCCTTAACTGGTAGTGAGCTCGCAAAAAGAGCAAATGTAAGTAGACAAGTGATTGTCCAAGACATTTCAATTTTAAAAGCCAAAAATGAACCGATTTTGGCTACCGCCCAAGGATATATGTATTTTCAAAGCGCTCCCCCAAAAAGGGTACAAAGAATCATAGCCTGCAAACATGATAGCTCCAAAGCCCGTGAAGAACTAATTACCATCGTTGATCATGGAGTAACAGTAGTTAACGTAATGGTTGAGCATGCAATGTATGGTGATTTGACCGCTTCGTTAATGATTTCGACTCGAAAGGAAGTTGAGCAATTTTGTAACAATCTTTTAGAAACAAAAGCATCATTATTATCCGAATTAACAGAAGGCGTTCATTTGCATAAACTTGAGGCGAATACGCCCCACCAGCTTGACGCGGTCGAACTAGAACTAACAAAAAAAGGTATTATTTTAAGTTAAGATTGATTATAAAAAGCCAGTCTCCTATGCGGTAGGAGAGCTGGCTTTTGTGCGTAAATCCGTCAGTGAATAACAAGTATAACTTCCAAGTACATCAACACCACAGCCTAATGCCTTCAACTCCGAAATGACCCCCGGAATTAAAACATCATCCATCAACTGTTCCACATCAATGACAAAAAAGTAATTACCTAAACCTGTCTTTGTTGGCCTTGATTCAATTTTCGATAAATTTAACTTTCTCCAAGAAAATGCAGACAATACTTGATGAAGCGCTCCTGAATAATCTGAAGGCAAAGTGACCATTAATGAAGTTTTGTCTCCAATGACATGCGGGCCCTTAACTTTATAGGTGTCGCCATCACGGCTCAATACGAGAAATCGTGTCCGATTATTATCATAATCATGTACATTTTCATGCACAATTGTTAAACCGTACTCCTTTGCCGCAAGTTCGTTGGCAATAGCTGCTACCGGCTCTTCTGGATGTTCTGCCACCCACTGTGCTGCAGTACCTGTTGAATTCATATAATCAAGTTTAATCGACGGATAGGTTCTTTGTAGAAAGTCATGACACTGAGCAATCGCATGAGGATGAGAAATAACCTTTTCCGCATGAAAACCCTGTTCTATTTGCTTTGGATGAGCTAGAAAATGTTGCTCAATAGGTATGGTGACTCCACCAATAATTGGAAGCCTCTGTTTATGAATTAAATAATCTAATGTTAAATTTACCGATCCTTCAATTGCGTTTTCAATTGGAACAACAGCGATATCAACATCACCTGATGCAACACGATCCATACAAAATGGGATTGTCTGATATGGAATATGCTTCTCGTTAGGAAATAGTGCTCTTGCTGCCATTTCGGTAAACGTTCCTTTTGGTCCCAAGTAACCGACCTTAATCATTTTATCTCTTCCTTCCTTTAAAAACCCGATCCTACTAGCTCTACTTTTTCGACTGCTTCTACCTGTTCAATGCTAACTATTAAATCATCCAGTTCAATTAACATTGGTGCTGTATCAATCGATAATGTAATATGAGCTCTTCCTTGCAATGGAATTGTTTGATTAATCGTTAACACATTAGCACCTGTCTCAGCAACTTTTGTTAAAAGCTGAGATAATGTTCCTGAACGATCAACCAAATTTATTGATAAAGTAATAATTTTTTCTTTAACCATCGTATGAAAGGGAAAAATCCCGTCTTTGTATTTATAAAAAGCACTTCTACTAAGACCAACAAGGTGTGCGGCTTCATAAATCTTCTTTACTTTTCCAGAGCTTAATAATGCCTTTGCTTCTAGTGTTTTTTGCATTGCGTCCGTCAGCATATCTTCTCGTACCAAATAAAATTGTTTTCGTGACAAATTTATCACCACTTTCATTTAAGCAACGCACATAATCTTGCGAATTATATAACATACCGTCAACTTATTATAAATATCACATCCTCTTTTGACAACCTTAAATAATGTTTTTGTACGCACACACAAAAAAACTGTCCTTAGGAGAAGGACAGTTTATTCAACAAATTCAAATTCAAATTTCAGAAGGCGGACTAAATCGCCATCTTTTGCTCCACGTTCTCGCAACGCATCATCGACACCCATACCACGGAGTTGACGAGCAAAACGACGAACCGATTCATCATGAGTAAAATCTGTCATTTTAAATAGTTTTTCTACATCTGCACCAGAAATCACATAAGCCCCATCATCATCTCGTGTAACAATAAAAGGTACCTCTTCTTTTTCATGGCGATAAACCACTCGAGTTGATTGGTCTGTTTCCTCATGTAATGGAAATTCTGGTGTTTGCTCAATTTTATCAGCAATCATTAGCAACAGTTCTCTTAGTCCTTTTCTGGTAATCGCTGAAATCGGAAAGATAAGACTATCTTCAGCAATTTTATCTTTAAATGCAGCTAAGTTATCTTCTGCGCCAGGCATGTCCATTTTATTTGCTACAATGAGCTGCGGACGCTCCATCAACCTTAAATTATACTGTCTTAATTCTTCATTAATTTTTAAATAATCCTCATAGGGATCGCGACCCTCGAGTGCAGACATATCAATAACATGAACAATGACCCTTGTCCGTTCAATATGGCGAAGGAACTGATGACCAAGCCCAATACCTTGATGCGCGCCTTCAATAAGTCCTGGTAAGTCAGCCATGACAAAGCTTCGGTTGTCCTCAGCTTCCACCACTCCTAAATTCGGAGTAATTGTTGTAAAGTGGTAATCAGCTATCTTAGGCTTAGCAGCTGATACGACCGACAATAACGTTGATTTACCTACACTTGGAAAGCCAACTAATCCAACATCGGCTAAGACCTTTAATTCCAATGTCACATCTCGTTCAATACCTGGTTCGCCATTTTCAGCAATTTCTGGAGCAGGGTTTACTGGCGTAGCAAACCTTGTATTCCCTCTACCACCACGACCACCTTTTGCAATGACCGCCTTTTGCCCATGCTCTGTCAGGTCGGCAATTACTTCACCAGTTTTCTCATCAATTACCGTTGTTCCTGGTGGTACCTTTACGATCATATCATCTGCATTTTTTCCATGCTGATTTTTTGTGCGACCGTGTTCTCCGCGTGGTGCTTTGAAATGTCGGTTATAACGAAAGTCCATTAACGTGCGTAAACCTTCCTCAACCTCGAATACTACACTAGAGCCACGCCCACCATCACCACCGGCAGGGCCTCCGTCTGGAACATACTTCTCTCTGCGATAAGCGACCATTCCATTTCCTCCGTCGCCACCTTTAACATAAACCTTTACCTTATCAACAAACATGATTTTCACCTCAATTTAGTGTGAAACTAGTACATAGAACACATTCATGTTCGTCCCATTCTACAAGATTCACTTCTGTCTCCAAATTTTGCAAAATTGGAGACCAATCACTTTCCTTCATTTCTAGTTTTCCATGATAATCAAATGTTATTTCACATGTTTCTTCTTTGAACAAAAAAATTAGCAGCAAAGAATTCTCCGTATCCTTTGCACTAAACTTTGATAAGCTTTCTATAATCGCTTTACAAAGCAGCTTTAATTGTTGCTCTTTTGCGGAGAAAGAACGGACTTCTCCTCCCACCACATCAATATCCAATTTTAAAGAATGACAGTACCAATTAAACGTGAGCAAATATAAGGCTAATTCAGGTACTCCCATACTTGACATTTTACTCTCATTTACTGATTTCTGGGTGACGGTCTCGATGATGTTCTCAATTCGATCATACCGTTTAAGCGCCAAATTACCTTTTATTAATTGCATTACATTTAGCCAATCATGACGAGTATGACGAAGTGCTTGTAAGACATCTTTTTTGTTAGTCATCATGAATCTCCTCGTCTAAAATCAAAATTCCAATTTAGATTACATGGGCTTATCTTACCATAACTTGGACAAATCAGGATACTATTATTCGAGTATCACCAAAAGACATTAATATGTCATTATAACCATCTTCTTATTAAAAATCAAAAAAAGCCGAGAAATTCTCCCGGCTCCCTGCATTTCACTTAAAATTTGTTGAACGCTTCTTCGACTTTCATGAACAATTAGCTAAGTCAAATTCGTTCCACCAGGCACCTGGCAAGTTACTTGATAACAGCATCATGTATGTATAATTTACAACATATCACTCTTTCTCAGCTAACTTTTTCTTAACTACATTTCCTAAAATATCGAGAAATTCAGGTTTGGCATTGGGCATTTCAGGTCGATAGTAATCAATTCCTAACTCGTCCGTCACCGCTTTACACTCAACATCATTATCATACAAAACCTCGAGATGGTCTGCGACAAAACCAACTGGACAATAAACCATTGCTGTATATCCAGCTTCCTTAAAAAGGTCTCTCGTTAAATCTTGAACATCTGGCCCAATCCAAGGATCTGGTGTATTCCCTTCACTTTGCCAGCCAATTGTATAGTTTGTAATACCTGCCTCTTTTGCAATTAAATCTGCCGTTTCTTGAAGCTGTTCGGGATAAGGATCTCCAGCTGCAATAATACGCTCTGGCAAGCTATGTGCTGAAAATATCACACACGCTTTCTCTTTATCCTCGATCTTCTCTATTGTTTGTTTAACTTGTTTCGCCCAATATTGAATAAATGAAGGCTCATCATACCAACTATCGATGCTGTGTATAGTTGGCCCATCAATTTTCTCAGACTCTTCATGTGCTCGTCCGTTATAAGACTTAACACTAAATGTAGAATAATGTGGGGCAAGGACGATGCTAATCGCATCTTCAATACCGTCATTTTTCATTTGCAAAACGGCCTCTTCGACAAACGGGTCAATATGTTTTAATCCTAGATAGGATTTAAATTCATATTCCTCAAATTGTTCATTTAAATGTTTTTCAAGACCGAATGCTTGCTCTTCCGTAATTCTCGCTAAAGGGCTTATTCCTCCAATCGCTTCATAACGCTCCGTTAGCTCCGCTAATGCTTCAAAAGAAGGTTTTCTTCCTCTCCGTATATGAGTATAGTAAGGCTCTATTTCTTCTTTACTTCTTGGAGTACCGTAAGCCATTACTAATAAGCCGTAACGTTTTTTAGTCATTCATACACATCCTCTAAAGGTATTATTTTTTACTTGAATATTCATGAACAAATGCGGTTAAACGTTTTAATGTATCGGGATTCACTTCAGGGAAAACACCGTGTCCTAAGTTAAAAATAAAATTAGGTGTTTTCATTCCTTGATCCAAAATAGCTTTAGCTCGTTCTTCAATAACATGCCAAGGTGAGAGCAAAATAGCAGGATCTAAATTTCCTTGCACTGTTTTACGGATACCTAAATCACGGGCCTCATTTACGGATAAACGCCAATCTAATCCGACAACATCGAGTGGTAAGTCATTCCACTCCTTTGCTAAGTGACTTGCACCTACACCAAACATAATTAATGGTACATTTTCTTGTTTTAATGCAATAAAAATCTTATTCATAACCGGTTTTACGTAAGTGCGATAGTCTGCAACATTCAATGCACCGACCCAGGAATCAAATATTTGTATTGCTTGAGCTCCTGCACGTATTTGTGATTTTACATATGTAATTGTCATCTCGCCAAGCTTCTCCATTAGTAAATGCCATGCTGCTGGCTCAGCGTACATAAACGCTTTCGTTTGGTTATAATTCTTCGAAGGCCCACCTTCAATCATATAGCTTGCTAAGGTAAACGGTGCACCACCAAAACTTATGAGGGGAACAGTTAATTGTTCACGGAGTAACTTAATCGTATCCAAAACATAAGGCACATCTTCTTCAGGCGATATTGTTCCAAGCTTTTCGACATCCACTAAGGACCGAATAGGATTATCAATAACAGGCCCAATACCTGATTTAATCTCTACATCTACTCCGATAGCTGGAAGTGGAGTCATAATATCCTTATATAAAATCGCTGCATCGTTGTTATACTGATCAACAGGGAGCTTTGTTACATAGGCACATAGCTCAGGTTGATGAGTAATTTCAAACAACGAATATTTTTCTTTTATCTTTCTATATTCAGGCTGTGACCGACCCGCCTGACGCATATACCAAACAGGAACATGAGAATGCTCCTCTCCTCTACATGCTTTTAAAAATTGATCATTAAATAACATAACGCCACACCTTTCTATACGACTCTTTTCCTATTTTAATCCAAGCTGAACAAAAAATCATTTTTTCATATTATTTTATGTCTCTCTATCTTACCTTAACTATAAAGACCAACCAAATAACTGTATAGCTTTCAGCTTAAACTGTCATAAATTCTATGAAATTTTTGGTCAAATTCGTTTCAAACTTTGTGAAGATTATCACACAAACCGATAGAATTTTAAATTTCCCAATGTTAGCATAGGTAACATCTAATGATATCCCTACGTACAACAAGATAACACTTCCTCTGCGCCCATATGGTAGAAAAATGGAGGCAACCCAAAGGGGCTACCTCTCTGACGGATACTTTGATATTGAGACAAACGAACTTATACAGACGTTCTCTTTTCCATTTAAAAAAACTTATTTATTGATTTAACCATAAACGAACAACAAACTAATATAATAGGTTCCATCATTAGTTAAAGCTTAATTAATGAAAACCGAATTCAAAAGTAATCCCTGTCCGATTAGAGGGTTCACCTAACCTTTTTGTAGTAGAGTCATACGGGACGATTTCATACTCTTTAGAGGAAAATGGATTATACCGTGTGACAAGATATTCCTCACTCCCAACAACCGTAGCAAGTTTTGTACGCTCTCCCTTTGATATCTCATATATTTGATAATGAACTCTCTCATCAGGAACGCCAGTCCAATTCAATTTCACACTCATAAAACCACTCCCTCCCATCGCCAAGGTTGCCGATAAATCATTAATCTGCGTTAAACGAACAGGCGGTGCAAGGTCATCAACACCCTCTGGCTTCTCAAATGCCAGCCTTTTTAAATGATGTGGACCCTTATTTATCAGCTCTTTAAAGAGAGCGGTCGGATAAGAGCTTCCTCCTTGTAGGTACGTTTCAGACGTCGTCGTATCATACCCCATCCAAATTGCTCCGACGACAGAAGGAGTATAACCAACAAACCAAGCATCTTTTGCTCCGCCATCTACCCCGGTAAATGACGTGGTTCCTGTTTTACCTGCCAATGGGAGACTTGTTTGTCCATTTTTTCCGGTTCCGACCTTTACAACAGATTCCAACATTCTTGTCATATACCAAGCAGTTTGCGGAGAAATTACTTCTTTTTCTATTTGTTCAGCCCCACCTATCCAGTCTCCGTTCTGGTCATAAATGTCTTTGATAAAATAGGGCTCGATGATTTGACCTTGATGGGCGAGCACTCGGTACGCTTTTGTCATTTGCAGAGGGGTGACTCCTTGTTCAAGACCGCCAAGAGCAAGAGCAAGTCCTCTATCAGGAATAGATAAATCAAATCGCTCCAACATTTCAAGCGATGTTTCAATTCCTATTTCATTTAATAACCAAACAGCAGGTGCATTGATAGAATGAGTAATCGAATCATACATCGTTACCTCACCCGAGTACTGATGGTTATAATTCCTTGGACTATACCCATTATAATCTACTAATTCATCACGTAATAAGGAGTAAGGATGATAATCGCCTTGTTCTAGGGCTGGAGCGAATACCGCTAGTGGCTTGAATGATGAACCAGGTTGCCGCTGTACCTCTACTCGGTTTAAGCCACGTCTCACATAGTCTCTTCCACCCTGGACCGCAAGCATACCCCCTGACTTTACATCCATCAAAGAAACCGTTGCTTCGGCATCTTGGTTTTGTTTCGGATAATACTGTCCGTCCTTTATTAAAGAATAGGCTGTTTCTTGTAATTGCCTATTCATAGGGACGACAATCGTATATCCTCCCCTTAACACCTCATCACTTGATAAAGAATAACGTTCCTCAGCCTCTTTTAAAACCATATCAATGTATGTTAAATATGCCTCATTTTCAGAAAGACGGTTCACATTAAGATTCACAGTCTTCCCTTTGTATCTTACCGACTCACTAGCGTGTAAAAATCCATTCCTCTCCATCACAGTGAGCACAAGATCACGTCTTTGTTTACTTCTTTCAGGATTTGAAATGGGTGAGTAACTATTAGGTGCCTTTGCCAAACCTGCAAGTAAGGCACCCTGGTCGATGGTTAGTTCGCTAACATCCACGTTGAAATATAATTTCGAAGCAGCTTGAATTCCATATGCACCATGGCCAAAATAAATTCGGTTTAAATAAAGCTCAAGAAGCTCGCGTTTGCTGTAGCGTCGCTCTAAATTCATTGCAATCAATACTTCTTTTGTTTTCCGGAACCAAGACTTTTCGTTAGTCAAAAATACATTTTTTGCGAGCTGTTGCGTAATCGTACTTCCACCTTCAACTTTCGCCCCTGCTATAATATCCCGATATAATGCTCTGGTAATCGCCCGTGGATCTACTCCGTGATGATTATAGAACCGGTTGTCCTCAATCGCAATAAAAGCATCTTGTACATGCCGAGGAACATCCTGAATAGAAACAGTCTCGCGGTTTTCACTATATAGCTTTGTGACAAGCTCTCCTTCTTCATCTAGCAAGGTAGTCGCCACATCCGATATCAGTTTCTCATTATCTATCACATAATTACCAGCAAGGATGATAGCCACATAAATTAACGTGCTAAACAAAATAACACTTAAACATGCACCAGAAATAATCAGTATTTTAACTTTTGTTTTCAAGAATTTGCCCCCTTTTAGGTGACTCTTGTCATTATACCCTGACAAACTACGAAAAAAACAATGTTTAGCTGAGCCCTCACTTTTCTCTACGTACTATTCAAAATAATGGTTTCAGACGTTATCTATAAAAAAAGCTGCCTACATAATGAATAAGCAAGCAGCTACTAATTAGATACTATTTAGCCAAACCATGTCGATGAGCATAAATGGCAATTTGTGTTCTATCCTCTAAATCAAGTTTGTTTAAAATGTTACTAACATGTGTTTTAACCGTCTTTATACCTATAAAAAGAACCTCAGCAATTTCCAAGTTGCTCCTTCCATCACCAATAAGCTGAAGAACATCCAGTTCGCGTGGCGTTAATTCTTCATGAAGCGCCTTTTCTTTAGATGTCCTCATTCGCTGCATCATCTTATTGGTAACCTTTGCTTCAACAACTGGTTCACCTACAGCTGCTGACCGTATAGCTGTTGCAATCTCGGAAGCCGGTGAGGTTTTTAATAAATAGCTAAATGCGCCAGCCTCGATAACGGGGTAGACTTTTTCATCATCAATAAAGCTAGTAAGAACAATGATTTTCACATTGGACATTTGACGTGTAATCTCAGAAGTGGCTGCAATCCCATCCATCTTCTCCATAACCAAATCCATTAAAATAATTTCTGGCTTTAACTCAAGCGCTAGCTTTACCCCTTCTTCTCCATTTGATGCCTGACCAACTACATGCATATCGGCCTGGGTAGCTAAAAAAGCACTGAGACCCATCCTTACCATTTCATGATCATCAACGAGCAACACTTTAATCACGCGAATCCTCCCCATGCCAGGCAATCGGAACTTTTGCCTCTATTTGCGTACCTTTACTTGGTACAGACACCACTTGCAACACACCCCCAATTTCGTTCATTCTCTCACGCATCGTTTGCATCCCATACGAACCCTGTTTTACTTTCTCCGCATGAAAACCGACCCCATTATCAATAATTTTAACTTTTAACTCATAGCTCGTTTGCTTTAATTGAAATTCAACATGGGTTGCTTTCGCATGCCTTAGAATATTCGAAATGGCTTCTTGAATTAAACGAAAGATTTGGTCCTCAATTCCTTTTGGTATAGACGTATCTGTATCCATTTCACAAATAATCTCCATATCTTGCTTTTGTTCAAGATCCTCAAACAGGCCTCTAATCCCTTCTCTTAGACTTTTTCCCTCTAAATGAGCAGGACGTAAATGTAGGAGGAGTGCTCTCATTTCAGCTTGAGCTGTATTAGCCATTTGTTCAACGAGTTCCATTTGTTGCCTTGTCGTTTCTCCTGCATTCTGAAAGCCTTGTTTAATGGCAGCGGTCATCATTGAAATGGCAAATAGCTGCTGACTTACTGCGTCATGCAACTCTCGTGCTAAACGCTGTCTCTCTTCAGTCACAGCCGCTTTTTTTACCGTTTCCTGCATTTGGGCACGTTCCGATGATAGCCTTTGTAAAGAAGCCACTTGTTCCTCGATATGAACAGCCATTTGATTCAGCCTTTCAGCTAACTCTGCTAATTCATCTTCTCCCTCTAAGTCCATGCGGTGCGAAAAAGTCCCACGCCCATAACGGGCAGCCCCGTGCAGCAGAAGGTCAATTCGTTTTTTTATTGGGTCGGCTTGAATGTAACCACTTGAAAACCCTGTAATAATAATCATTAAAACAACCCACATCAAGACAGGTATACCTACTAGTTGCCTGTCGAAAACTAGTAACAGTCCTCTTGGATCTTCGTACGTAATCATAAATAATAATAGCAGCGAAGTTATAAAAGTGACTAGAACGCTTTGGCGAATAAATTGCCATTGTAACCGGGCCATTCTTTTTCTCATACAGCCCTCACCTTCACTTCCCCGATGACAGTCGAAAGAATAAACTTTACCCGTCTAGGAGCTTGCTTATAGGATTGGGTTGAGACATACAGTTGCTGATTTACTCCTCCATGCTTCTCATGAAAAAGAGAGACATCACCAATAATCGCACTTGCTTGTACGGTTATCGCTAAATCATCAGGAACATACACATCGATTTGACCAATTAACCCTTGAATAATAACAACAGATTCACCTTCTGGAATAATCGCCTTTGAAAGGTCAAGCCTCACATCCCCAAACCCATTCCAAATTGTCATATCACGAAGTTCAAACTGCTCTTTCGTATAATGAATATCCCCGATGAGACTTTTTCTAATAGTAGGAGTTGAATAGAATCTTTGATCAAATCGGTTAGTAGCTTGCTCTTTCTTAGAACTAACTGTCTCATTTTGAGCCATTACTTCCGACTTTTTGTCTTCCTCTATTACATTGTTAGCTGCCACATGTGCCTTATAATCCTTCGTCTGTTCTTCTTGTTTCACTATCGATTTCTCTAGCTGTTTAGACTTTCTCTCTTCTTTATCTTCCTTTTTCTCTCGAACCATTTTTAGTCCATAATAAAGAAAAGCCACAGCAATTAATAAAGAAATCAAATTAATACTAAACAACTGATCGAAAAAAATACTCGCACTTAATATATAAAAAATAGTTGCTACTACCTTTCTATCTCTTTTATAAAAGAAGAGACCAAGAACGAAAAAGATGATTGGGGCAAGTAATGAACCAGAATGAGAAAAAATTGAATTCCAGAAAATATTCACACCAATAATAACAATGATGATACCAAGCAATGATTTTTTGGACATCCTCCCCGTTCTCCTTTCTATCTTATTCTTCGAGAATGATATCCCCTGAAACAGTTGACATATTTACAGGAAATTCACCTTCACCTATTTTACCAAAAATTTCACGGCTTTGGACTGTTTGTTCAGTAAGAGGCAAATTAACTAAAAGATCCCCTGAAGTACTTTTTAATGAGATGTTGGCATTTCCATTTGGAATACTTACCAGAATATAACCAGAAATCGTTTTAAGATTTGCTGTTCGATTTTCGTCAGTATAACTTATTATCACATCTCCAGAGGTCGTTTTCCCTTCAAGTTTTCCTAGAAGAGACGTAATCCTAACATCACCAGAAACTGTGTGAAATTTTGTCTTTTCACTTTGGACTTCTTCAACAAGCAAATCTCCCGAGGTTGAATTTAATTGTAAATCAGTTACATTTAAATTCTTTCCTGCAACATCACCTGACACTGTATTGACATATAATAAATCTGCATCCATATCATCATAAAATACCACGTCACCTGACACTGTACTTAGCTCTACACTCCCTTTAAAATGGTAAGGTATCTGTAATTTAACACTTGAAGATTTTGATGTGAAGGTAAATGCAAATAAATTAAAGCCTTTTTGCTCCTTCACTTGTACATCTAGTGCACGACCCTTCCTCTTTAACGAAAGATCACGTTTTCCACTTGAATCATAAAGAACAGCAATCACATCGCTTCCTTCGTATCTTTCAACTTCCCAGTCTACAGCGGTACTTGATAATAATAGCGCATTTACACCCTCAATTTCTTCAGCAACTTCATTTGTCACTACTGCTTGTTTTGAAGTTCCTTGAAACAATGATGGGACAGTCGCTAATAAGAGCATACTGCCGACTACAATTAATATGATCCCAGCAAGTTTTTTCACTATTCTCTCTCCTTCATCCCGTCTCCCTTACTATATAGAAAAATCTTCCTATCGCCAAAAAGCTCTTTCTATATAGTAAGAGGAAAGCGAGGCATTATGCCTCGCTCTTATCTTTCATTAATTTTTCTTTCATTTCTTGCAATTCTTCCTCAATTGTGGCGTCTGCCTCTGGAGATAGATAGTTTTCGATTGGTTGCTTTGTTCGTATCTCCATATCGAAGACTCGATCCTCTATTCGTTCAAAGCCTTCTTCAATTGCCCGTGTACTGTCCTTCTTCTTAAATTGTTTTAACTGTTCCTCAGCCTTTACAGCCTGAACACGTAGTGTTAATTCTATTTTTTTGTCACGAAATGCCAAATACTTCTTTCTAACTTGCTCTAGTTGTATATTTCGTTCTTCTAGTTGCTTCTCACTTGTTTTGAGGAGGCCCTCATACTTCTGTATTTGTTCAAAAGCCTGCTTCTTGCTAAGTAATGCACGTCTAGCCAAATCTTCCTCCCCTGCTTCAATAGCTAATGTTGCTTGCGCATCTCGACGATTCATTAGCTCCCTCGCTACCTGCAAATCATGTGTTAACAGATGGTGAAGTCGTTTCTGCTTCTCAATTGCTTCCTCTACTTTGGACATTTCTGCCTTCAAATCACGCATATATTGCTTCACCATCATCACAGGCTCTTCTAAATGGTCAAGCCCTTCATGAATTGTTGCTTCTACTAATCGTCTAATTCTTGTTAATGGCATCTTACTAACCTCCAGTTATTTATTATTTTTCATCAAACGTGCAAATTCTTCATCAATTGAATCATAGGTTGAAACGGGTTTAGCCCATTCTGTATCATCACTTAAATCCAACTCTTCCTCCTGTCTTGGCTTAATTAATCGATACCCCCCATAAACAAGCCCTGCTCCAATCACTAGACTAATGATGCCTCCTAAACCTCCGAAGAGTATCATTGCTCCAATGACAATTAACACAATACTAGAAAATGACCATCTCCCCCTTTCCCGGTAAATGGAGAACCCCCAGTATAAGCCCCCAACTCCAAGTGCTATCCCAATGAGTCCACCGAGATGTACCCCAATCAGACTAAAAATAAGACTGATTCCAATTAAAATGAGAATAAAACCACCCACTGCTTTTCCTGAACGTTTCATGTTTGCTGCCTCCTTGTTTATTTAACTACTCTTATTGTAGGAGAAACATGAAGGTTTGCCTTCTCACTCTAGAATGGTTTTATCTCAGTCCTAAGGCTGAGATTTCTGTAAGACCTATGTCCTTTCGATGACTTTTTGGATTGATTCCTTTATTTGTCGTAACAATTCGTTATAATAAAATCAACATGCTAGAATAAAATAAACTATTTAATACAATTTATGATAGAAGCATTGGGGGGAATCAAATTGACAGAAGTCACTATATGGCTTGCGTTCCTAGCTGGCGTCGTTTCTTTTTTATCACCGTGTATCTTTCCACTTGTTCCAGCTTACTTAGCGCAGCTAACAGGTTCGTCGATAGAAAATAATAGGGTTGCAGCCCAAAGAAGAATTATCCTGTCTAGAAGCATAGGATTCATTTCTGGGTTTACAATCATATTTCTTTTACTCGGGGCATCATCCACCTTTATTGGTCAAGCTTTTTGGAATAACCGTCAACTTTTTGAACAAATAGGTGGAATTTTCATTACAGTTTTTGGTCTCCAAATGATGGGAGTTATCTCAATTCGTATGCTGCTTAGAGAAAAAAAGATACCAGCCAAACCGAAAAAAACAGCAAGCTTTGTGAATTCTGTATTATTAGGATTTTTATTTGGAACAGGTTGGTCCCCGTGTATCGGTTTAGTTCTAACTTCGATTCTTATTCTTGCAGGGCAGTCCGAAACGATGTGGACTGGTATGTTTATGCTACTAATCTACTCATTCGGGCTTGGTCTTCCTTTTATTGGCGTTGCCTTGTTATGGTCGCGTTCATTAGATAAGATGCGCCGACTAAATAAATGGCTTCCTAAAATACAACAAGTAAGTGGAGGAGTAATGGTTGCCCTGGGCATCTTATTGTTCACGGGAAAATTCAGCGTATTGTCAGCGTATTTAGCTCGATTTATTCCATTTAACTTATAAAAAAACGCGCAATCCTAATTAGGACTGCGCGTTTTTTATAAGTTAATGCTAATTTTTCAAAAACTAAAACCTTTAATGGTAGTTCCTACCTTCTAACCAACGGGTACGGTAGCCATTCTTTGCTGTGTTTCCTAATATATCAAGAAAATGATAATTTGCTGTCGCCCCAATTATCGCACCAAATCCAGGAATTAATTGAAGCATTTTTGGTAAATCGATGTAATCGCGGTATTCGATCTGAAAACTCCTCCAATCTACGTCCTCTAAATACTCGTCTTTTTCAGGAAGCGTGTTTCGTTCACTCTCCCATTTTTCCAAGCGTGCGAGCAAACTCCTACGCTTTTCTTCACTTGAAAAGGCTAGTTGGAACAGGAGTAGCACAAATAAACGCTCTCGATAATCACGAACATCATACCCATAGATTGAGGCCGTATCAAAAAGAAATTTCATTTTAATTCCGAGTAAGAGAGGGAAATCGGCCATACCAAGTAATAAACCTCCTGCTCCTGTCCCTGCCCCTTCAATAGCCGCTGTGCGCTTGTATCGTTTTAAAAGAATGTCTACCTGGTTCTCACGTTCTTCAAAAGAGAACCCGGTAAGTGGTTCCTTCTTTGACGTATATTCAGAACCTATTAATGTTGCTTGCACCATGTTTTTTATACTTGTGGAAACGACTGTATGGATTTTCTCGGGAACAAAATTGTTCATTTTCATCTGTAAACTTTTGGCATAACGCCCCGTCATAGATTGTCTCTTCCTCATCTTTCTCTTCCATCGCTCAAGCTCTTCAATTACATCTGAGTCCATCCCATAGTCCCTCCATTTAACGCCTCTTCAATCATTACATGTGTGCAAGAGACCTTACATGACACCTTTTTTCCGTTTATGAAGAAGTCGTGTACTCCCATAGTAGCTAAAGACCGATCCGAAAACGAGAACCATCAAAGCAATTATTACATCGGAAGTAATGAGTAACATAATCACATGAGCCGTTGTCATTAAGAGAAGTAACCTTAAAGACAATGAGGTTAACGCGTCTTTTTTTGACTCTGGTTTAACAGGGTATAAATCGACCCATATAACTGTATCGTAATGATACCAAAGTGTAGAGAGTTGCATAATCACCATATGTAAAAATAATAAACCGACAATTAATTGTAACCAACCATTCGGTAGAAACATAACCAAGATGACCGAAACGATAACTAAGCGAACATAAATGCCAAAGTAATCATTTGCTCTAATAAACGAACGAGCAAACAAATAATGATAAATCGATTGACGACTTGCTGATAACGATGACAATACCCAGTTCAAATATCTACGCTCTCTTATTTGTTTTCGCAATTGTGGTACATCAGTAAACAGATTAGCAATTCGATAGAAAAACATCAACATTTGCTGTTCTACATTGATAAGATGATCCCATTTAAGGGAACGTTTATTAGAAACAGGCTGGTAATACAACACCAGCAAGCCCACCATAATCACGAGAAGAGTCCCAACCAAGGCAATATGAGCCCCCGAGAAGAGCAAGTAAGCAAAAAACCCATTTAGAACTCCTCTTAATACAAAATGTAACGAGAGCTCCTGTTGACTAGAAAATCGCATTTCGCTCCAATTCGCCGAGATATTCCAAGCCTTTACGAGCAATAACCCCAACATTGAAAACCAAAAGGCACTTGGATCTTCCCCAATTCTCAAGAAAAATAATGGCCCTAAAATAATCATAACAAAGAAGAGTACAAAGCTTTGAAGAACATAAGAGTAAATTCGTGATGCTCTAAAATAGTTATCAAGCCTTGATTCAAGTGGTAAAAGAAAAACAATATCTGCAGGCTTCACAAACGTCCTCACCCGGCTTCTAGTCAATAACCAAGTAAATATGACTGTAAAAAGCCCAACTGCTGGAAATGTTTCTGGAAGCCATTCAAGCAACTGACTGTAGTAATAACTTCCTAAAATAAATAAGATGTACACCGTAAATAAAAATCCACTGTTGAAAATGAGTTTCAGGTAACGACTTGCCTCATTCCAGTAGGTTGATAGTCGCTCCCTCCAAAGCATCATGCCCTCTTTCATAAAACATCTTCCTTTGTCATCTCAATGTAAATCTCATCAAGAGTTGCATGTGGTAATTGAAGTGTCTTCCTCATTTCCTCAAGCGTCCCCATTAAGACTACCTGCCCTTGATGCAAAATCACAAACCTATCACAATAGCGCTCCGCAGTCGCTAATATATGTGTAGACATCAGGACCGCTGATCCTTTTTCCTTCATGTTCGAAATAAACGTTAAAAATGATTGTATTCCTAAAGGATCGAGACCAACAATTGGTTCATCTACGATATAAACAGGAGGCTCTACGAGAAAAGCACTCATGATCATGACCTTTTGGCGCATTCCCTTAGAAAAATGACTAGGGAACCATTTTTTCATTTTCTGCATTTTAAATTCCTTCATTAGATTTTCAGCCCGTTCCTCAAATACTCGCTGATCAAGTCCATACGCAAGTGCCGTCAGTTCCAAGTGCTCCCATAATGTTAGTTCATCGTATAAAATTGGGGTTTCAGGGATGTATGTATAAGATTGACGATATGTAATCGCGTCATCTTTAAAGGTCTTCCCGTTTATCGTAATTTCTCCTTTCTGTGGATCAAGGAGACCAAGTATATGCTTAATTGTCGTACTTTTCCCGGCACCATTCAATCCAATTAATGCAACAATTTCAGCTCGATTCACAGTGAAATTCACGCCATGTAATATTGGTTTTTGGGGATGGTACCCACCTGTGACATTTTTTATTTTTAAAATTTCAGTCATGAAAGCTCTCCCTTTTCTATACTATTTACATAGGTATTCAATCAGCCTTATCCTTATATATTAGAAAGACCACATTACTAAGCTTCGACACGGACTCTTTTTTTCCTAGTGTTATTAAATAGGATCATGTAAAATCTATATCAATTACATTTACATGATACAGGAAAAACAATCACAAGGGGGTGAGTTTTTGGAACAAAAAGACGAGAGAATGTTCGCCATGCTTATCTATTTACTTAGCTTCTTTACAGCAATTATTGGACCATTGATTATTTGGTTACTAAAGAAAGATGAATCAGAACTTGTTGATTTCCACGGCAAAGAGTATATTAATTTCTTCATCTCTTATTCAGTATATAGTATTATCTCAGGCATTCTAGTCATTATCTTGATAGGGTTTATTCTTCTTCCAATCATTGGTATAGCAGCTTTAGTCTTCACAATCCTTGCAGCAATTAAAGCTTATGAAGGGGAGCATTATAAAATTCCGTTTATTTTTCGGGTTTTAAAGTAGGATAGAGTGAAAAGGTCAGTAGTAGGGTCTCCTATTACTGACCTTTTCACTCTAGCTCCTCATGTATACTTCTCAAGTACCAATTCAATTTGAACACCTTCTGTCGCCATATAATCCTTGTCGACTTGCATCCGCTTGCCCCACTCGTTTATAGTTAAGAAAAGTTGAGAAAGGGTGTTTTTATGTCACATGAATCCAGTTGTATCTTTTGTAAAATCATAGATGGAGAAATTCCATCATCAAAGGTATATGAAGATGAACACGTTATCGCCTTTTTAGATATTACCCAAGTAACAAAAGGTCATACCCTTGTCATTCCTAAAGAGCATAAAGCTGACCTTTTTGAATTAAGCCCCACTATCGCCGGGCACATCTTCTCCGCACTCCCAAAAATTGCTAATGGTTTAAAAGCAGCATACAAACCTATTGGGCTAAACTTGGTTAATAATAACGGGGAAGCAGCAGGACAATCGGTCTTTCACTTCCATGCTCACCTAATTCCACGTTATGGAAAAGGAGATGGCTATGGGGCTGTTTGGAAAGAACATGGCTCCGAATATTCAAGCGATGACCTAAACCAAATAGCAGAGGCTATCTCAACATTTATACCAACTGAACGATAAGTCACTCTTTTAACAAATTAATTAGTTATACAAGGAACAGAAATTTACTGAAATAGCTGATCTTTTTGTTCCTGAATTATGATACGATAATCGTATTCTGAACATTCAATATGTATTGAAGAGATAAAGGAGTGTAGGAGAAATGGAACGTGTGTACAATTTTAATGCTGGCCCCTCTGCTTTACCGAAAGAGGTTCTAGAGAGAGCTCAAAAAGAATTAGTCAATTTTCAAAATACCGGAATGTCTATAATGGAATTAAGTCATCGTAGTCAAGCCTATGAAGACGTACATAATGAAGCAATTCAACTTTTAAAAGAATTACTTTCCATTCCTGAAAACTATGAGGTTCTTTTCTTGCAAGGCGGAGCAAGTCTCCAGTTTTCGATGCTTGCGATGAATTTTTTACAAGAAGGTAAAATTGGAAATTATGTATTGACAGGATCTTGGTCAGAAAAAGCAATAAAAGAAGGAAAATTAATTGGTCAAACTGCAATCGCGGCATCAACAAAAGAAACAAAGTATACAAGCATACCGAGTCTAGATAAACTAACATACCAAGAAAACGATGCGTATGTTCATATCACTTCAAACAATACGATTTACGGAACACAGTGGCAGTCATTCCCAACAGTAAATCATGCCCCGTTAATTGCTGACATGTCCAGTGATATCTTATCACGTCCTCTTGACGTTGAGAAGTTTGGATTGATTTACGCAGGAGCACAGAAAAACCTTGGACCATCTGGAGTAACTGTGGCGATTATTCGTAAAGACTTATTAGAATCCAACGTTGACCATGTTCCAACAATGTTGCAGTATAAAACACATTCAGAAACAAATTCTCTCTACCACACCCCCCCTACATTTGCGATATATATGCTTAGAAATGTATTAAACTGGGTAAAGGAACAAGGTGGCACAAATACTATCGCAGCAAAAAATGCAGAAAAGGCAAAGATTATCTATGATGCAATTGATGAAAGCAATGGATTTTACTCGGGCCATGCAGAAAAAGGTAGTCGCTCTCTGATGAATATAACCTTCAATCTTCCAACAGAAGAGGACAGTAAACGTTTTTTAGCTAATGCGAAGGATTTAGGTTTTGTTGGACTAAATGGACATCGCTCCGTTGGAGGATGCCGCGCTTCTATTTATAATGCAGTACCACTTGAGGCTTGTGTAGCACTCAGAGATTATATGATTTCTTTCAAAAAATAATTGTTAATACAGAATAGGAGCCACTTAACTCCTATTCTGTAAAACAACCAATCCCTATAGTTAAATATGCAGTACCAACCCCACTTATAATCACAATTACTAGCATTATAAGAAATTTATGTTTCCAATATTTTTTTTCTACACTGCCTGTCCCTTTGCACATTCTGAATGTAATATACACCAAACCATAAGTAGTGAGTGAGAAAATTGCAATTAGCAAAAGAATCAATGCATCCATGTGACTCCTCCTTTTCATAACAATATGAAGGATTTACCCATGTCATGACAATATTTTATAAAGGTGGTTTTGCAATGAACTCAAAATCTATTCTCTTAGGTATTACTGTAGGGACAACACTTGCAAGTATTGCAACACTATTAACAACACCGAAGTCAGGAAAAGAAGTGCAAATCAGGTGTAAAAACACATTAAAATCGATGAGTGACTCGGTAGGACAGATTTCAAATAATAGTATTGAATTGAAGCAACAGGTGAAAGAGACCGCAAAAGTAAGCTTAGACAGTGCAAAATTCATTAGTCTCGAAATGAAGGATTCTATTAATGATTGGAAAAAAGATATTGAACCATCCATCCAGCTACTTAAACAAGATATTGATGGGCTAAGAAAAAATCTTGAAAATGTTAAGAAGCTAACCAGCAACTAGCTGGTTGGTTTTTTTCTGATGAAATTATTCAAAAAGTTTTAAAATTTATTTTTTTCTTCCTTTTTTTGAAATTTATTGTCATAATATAAGAAGAATTGATATCGAGGTATACTTTTGCTACTAATTCTTTCCACTAGGAGGAGAACAATGAACCAAGACGCACCTTATTCTTTAAAACAATCGGTTATTTTCAGTCATAAGGTCGCACAGTTAAGTAAAGCTCTGTGGAAAACCGTCGAAAAGGATTGGCAAACATGGATAAAACCTTTTGATTTAAATATTAATGAACACCACATTCTATGGATTGCTTATCATTTAGACGGGGCTTCTATTTCAGATATTGCTAAATTTGGAGTTATGCATGTTTCAACAGCCTTTAATTTCTCAAAGAAACTTGAGGATCGAGGATATCTCACGTTCTCAAAGAAAGAGGAAGATAAACGGAACACGTATGTTTGCTTAACTTTAGAAGGGCAAGAACTATTATTAAAAACACTAGAAACGTATGAACCTATGACACACAGCGTGCATGGGGGGGCCTTACCTATTAAAGACTTGTATGGAAAATTCCCTGAATTCTCAGAAATCATTAGCATCTTACGACATATTTATGGCCCTGACTTTATTGATATCTTTGAGCAATCCTTATTAAAGTTTGATGAAGATTTCATTGAACTTGATGGTCGAATTCAACTAAAACAAGCAGTAGCTCTCGACACACCTTCTAAATAAATAAAGCCTAGCGCTGCTAGGTTTTTTTTATTTTGGAGAACATTGTTTTTTTTGAATCATTCGACTATTTAAATACCTATTGATTTATATAAGAAAAGGGAGTAGATTATTCAAGTAGATTGAGGAGGTGCAACAATGAATTGCTGGAAAACAATTAATATTGCTCGTGATTATGGGACGTTGCGCCTAATCATGTTTTCCGCTTGTAACATGCTCGTTTCTTTTTTACTTTATTATTTACTAATTAGTTCATTTATACAATCAGACCATACAGTACAATTAGACTTTGGTTTATTTATTATAGGGCTGATTGCCGTTATCGTGTTTCATAAATTATTACATTGCCTACCAATTTGGATTTGCCGAAAAAAGTCCATTATCTCATGGAGATGGGTTTTAGGGTTTCCTATTATGACTTTGAAATTATGTACACCGATCTCAAAAAAAGTTTATCTCATTTCCTTATTAATGCCCGTCTTTGTCTTAACACTAGCATCCGGAATAGCGTCTATTGTTTACCCTTCTTACTTACCTTTGTTTTCTGTTTTAGCTTCAATTAACTTCGGCCTTTGCTTTTATGATTTCATCTATGTCTCCTACGTGCTAAAGGCACCAAAGCAATGCTTTGTTGAAGATTACTCAGAAGGCGTTCATATTTTAGTTAAACAACAAATAATTCATTAAGAAAAGGCTGTCCAGACTGAAACTGGCAGCCTTTATCTAATGGATCGTCATATCTAGCTCAATCTTATCTCTCCTTAAATCAAATGAGGAAAAATGAAATGAGATTCTCTCATCGATTCTCAATTGAGTAACCTTTACAAAAACCATTTTTTCTTTTGGATAGATTTCTATCCAAGAAGGCGCGTCGACGAATTCTTTTACTAACTGCATCACTCTGTCTGCTGGCAACGACAGTCCCCCTATTGAAAACATCCGTACATGTAGAAGTAAATCTCCTTGTGCAGAAACTTCTGGATGAAAGTTAATTGTGACAGGCACATCTCGTCTAAGTATTGTAAACATAGTTCTAAAATGAACATAATCTTCTTGTAATTCAACCATATAACGAAACTCACTATTTTGCTCTTCAATTTGCTGTTTTATAAAGTAATTTAATCGTTTTCTGTCTGTATGAATCGTGAATGTTGACTCCTTCTCCCCTACAACTTGATTATCAATCCAATGGTTTGAGTTAACTTCAGGTAAGTAACGTTGAACGAAAATAAATAAGCATATTAAGATAAGTATACAAAGACTGACTAAAAAGAAAAAGCCATTTTTCCAAGTGAATATTTGTCTATTCATTATGTTCACTCCATTGTCATTCTTCTTTAATTGTAAATCTTCCCTTAGTAGAAAACAAATGATTGACAGTTATTAGTTATAATTCCTTTAGAAAATCATGCATTTTTCTATCTTTTTGTGATAACTTTTGATAAAGTTTAGAGTAAGACATCGTAAGACTGGAGGCAATTAGATGGTCTTCTTTATTGTATTATTTGCTGTTTTTATTTTATTCGTCATTAATTCCATGACAGATGCACTTTGTGATCGCCGAGAAATCCCGTCTGAAAAACAGCCTAAGCTCTTTCGGACAATTAATATCTTAATGACGATTTTATTAACGTCAACTTATGTAAAAATTCTCTTTACATAATACAATGATTTTCTCTCACTACTATAAGAAGCTGCGTAGCAGACTTTTCTTATAAGCAATGGGGAGAACACTGTCAGACTTTACGTCCTCTACAAGTGCTCTTCGTGTAGAGGCGTGCAGTGTGTGAGCCACTGCTCTTCTTTGACTCACTAAAAAGCACTTTCTTATTTTCAAAAAAGAGTGAAGCATATCATGCCTCACTCTTTTTTTTGTTAATTTTAGTACATCCAAGATGCACCAATGATTACTAATAGAATAAACAACACAACAATTAACGCGAAGCTGCTTCCGTATGCGTGACTCATTAATAAAAGCCTCCTTTTTTTAGTCAGAGATGTTTGTGCGGTTTTACAACCAAGCTGCACCTACAATTACTAATAAGATGAACAACACAACAATTAACGCAAATCCACCTTGGTATGCGTGAGACATAATAACACCTCCTCTGTACTTTGTTAATGTATCCTATGCAATACGACATTCTTCGTACTGGGCATTTTCACTAATTTCAGAATTTTTATTTGCTAATGTTTGAAAAGCTTTCTCTTCAAATGTCATTTATGGTATAGTAAACTTTGTGAAAAGTTTTTGGTTTGCTCTGATGGATAGTAATTCAGTCACTTGTCTGATTTAAGACAAGTTATACAATTGTTACTTTTACAAATCAGCAGGATGATTTTTTTCACACATATATTAAGCTAAGATTAAGGAGTGTTCGTCATGAAAAAACGTTCGTTTATTGCTGTAGGTCTTGCTTGTGTACTTGCCCTATCAGCCTGTAACAATGAAGAAACCGCTTCCGATAATTCTCCAGTTGTAGTTATCGATGGCACGGAAATCACAGAATCAGAGTTTGTCGAACTACTGAAAGAACGCTACGGGGAGCCCACGTTAAAAGAGCTTATTCAGCGCCAATTAGTATTGGAAGCTAAAGAATCTGTTGAATTACCTCAAGAAGAAATTGACAAAGAGCTTGAGGCATTACGAACTCAGTTTAGTCTGGAAACTGACGAGGAGCTTCTTAATATATTGGAAACCGAGTATAATATTCAGGTTGACTCTATTGAACAATTTGCAAACGAGTATATTATCCCTCCAATGATTATTGAAAAGCTTACTATGCAAGGTATTGAAGTAACAGAGGAAGATAAACAAGCTCATTTTAAAGAAAATGAAGAGGTTTATAGTACGCAGGTTGAAGCAAGTCACATTTTAGTTGAAGATGAGGAAACTGCACGTGATATTCTTGAACAAATAAATGCAGGTGAAGATTTTGCAAAACTTGCTGAGGAACACTCAACCGATCCTGGTTCAGCAATGAATGGTGGAAGCCTAGGATTTTTCGGTAAAGGGAAAATGCTTCCTGAGTTTGAGGAAGTAGCCTTCTCACTTGAAGTTGGGAAAGTAAGTGATCTAGTTGAAACATCGTATGGCTACCATATTATTAAAGTAACAGACACACGCGTGCAAACATATGAAGATGTAGAAGCAGAAATTGAAGAAACGTTAATTCAAGAAAAGAAGAAGACACAAGAGACCGTGCTTAATGAATTGATTGAGAATGCTGATATCGAGTTCAAAGACTCACGTTTCGAATCAATTCTTGACAGTCCTGACGCTACATTACCTATTGAACAATAATATTACAAAAGAAACGGAAAAGGCTTAGACCTTTTCCGTTTCTTTGTTTCTATAATAATCAGCAAATACTTATCGCAACATCTAGACAATTGCATAACGTAAGTAAGAGGATTTAACTTAAGTATGAAAGGATGATTTACATGTTAGAACCTGTACCGAGTACACCACTAAATAATTTCATATTAATCGTCGTACTTTTCATATTACTCATTATCGTAGGTTCTGCTTACTGTTAACATTTCAATTCATAGTCAAAAAACCTAAGTGTACTTAGGTTTTTTGACTTGCCCTTTTTTCTTTCTCTTCCATAAGTCTTTCCATGAAAACATGCCCTTCTTTTTCTATCCATTTTTCCTCAAGTTCTCTCTCTTCTCGCGAATATTTATAACATAGATATCCACTTCCTACAATCCCCATGAGTACAAGATAAACCCACCAAGGACTCCCAAAAAGAATTACACCTAGTGGAGTTTGGGTCATTAGGAAAACAGCAGCAATAACCAGCAATAGAACCAGTGCAAATCGTTTATTCGTCTTTTGATTATTCAATTTCATTCCTCCTTAACCGCTTCTTACTAGACTATATGTACAAGCAGTTAAGATTAGAACTTTATATATCCAGTGGGGCCTCATGAAACGTTGGTTTATAGAAACTCCTATTCTCCAAAGCCATTACCCGTTCTGAAAATTCTCCAGGTTGAACACGATCTAATGCTCTATCCATCATATTGATTTTTGCATCAATATTATCAATCATATGTAGTACTTCTGCTTCCCTGACCACAGGAGCCTTTGGGCTTCCCCATTCTCCTTTACTATGATGACTCAGTACTAAATGTTGCAATATCAATACTTCTTCTTCGTCAATACCTAATTCTTTAGCCGCTTCAGCAATTTCATTAACCATAATTGAAATATGTCCAAGTAGTTTACCTTCAAGTGTATAGGCTGTATCAATCGGACCTGAAAGCTCTCTTACTTTACCTAAATCATGGAGAATGACACCTGCATACAGCAAATCAGCATCCAAAGATGGGTAAAGAGTAGCTAAACTTTTTGCAATGTTCAACATTGATACAACATGATATGCTAATCCAGAAACAAACTCATGATGATTTTTGGTAGCAGCTGGTGATTCTAGAAATGCTTGCTGATGCTTTTTAATGAGATGTCTAGTAATCCTTTGTATATTAGGATTGTTCATCTCAAAAATAAACTGAGTGACCTGATCAAGCATGTCTTCTGGTGAAAGTGGAGCCGAACGTACAAAGTCAGCAACCCTAACATTATCCATAGCAGTTGTTGGTCGAATGCTACCAATCTTTAATTGATTTCGACCACGATATTCAATAAAGTCTCCTTGAATAAAAACGATTTCTTTGCTTACAAAAGCTGCCTCATCTTCGGGAGAACACCCCCATAATTTGGCTTCAATTTCTCCAGTTTGATCACCCAAAACAAGCGTTAAAAAAGGCTTTCCATTACTAGCTATTGCTTTAGTTGATGTTTTCACTAGAAAATAACTTTGCACCGCGTCACCAACCTGATGGTATCGAATACCCTTACTCATTTTCACACCCCATTTTACAAAATAGCCTCATTCTTTAATTATAGCATAATTTTAATAGGTAAATAGTCAAGGAGAAAGAGAAGTACTCCTTGCTTTCTTTAAAGCCAACTATGAGTGGGTTTCTCATAGTTGGCCGCAACGCACCGGAAAATTGCAGCTTTTAAGTGTCTTTTAAGGGTTGATTTTTTACCTTTTTAAGTGGACTCATTGTTTCTTCTCTCTTTTTTTTCCTTTAGTAGTTTGCGTGGGAATAATGGGGAATATAATGGTGAATTTAACTCCTTTTTCAGTATTTTCAACTTTGGGACATGCTTGGTGAAGTTCAGCAATTCGTTTCACTATCGCTAATCCTAGGCCAAACTTACCTTTGTTCCCTTTATAAAAAGGATTAAAAAGTTGTGGAAGGTCGTATTCCGGAATGTGCTCACCGTTATTTTCTACGGTGACTTCTACTTTATCCTCATAGGTAGTAGCCTGAACCCAAATCGTACTCTCTGCATAACGAAGCGCATTCTCAACAAGGTTCTCTAACAATACTTCAAGTTGTTCATGATCAGCTTGCATACGGACCTCAGCACCAAGGATGACAATCTTCACATCCTCCCGTTGTACACGGAATCGTTCTTCAATTTGAAACGCAATCGACCCAAAAATAACCTCATCATGCTTAGGACTCTCTTCTTTAAGAGAATCGAGCTTTGTATAATAAATCATATCAATGACTCGACGTTCCATTCGATTTGCTTCTTCTACAATAACATCCATCGTTTGTTCAATATTTCCCTTTGGAAGAATGCCATCTTTTACAGATTGAGCATAGCTTTTTATGACCATTATTGGTGTTTTTAGTTCATGTGAGGCATGTTGAATAAATGTTTTTTGCGCACGGTCATAACTATGTAAATTTTGCCGCATCTTCTCAAATTGGTCTGATAACCGTTGGAAATCCTCATCCCCCTGCCATTTCAATGGTTCTTTCCAATCTCGATTGGCTATTTGATCTAGATGATTTCCTAAAACAATCAACGGCTGTCTCAAGTAATGTTTCAACCAAATTGCAGGCAATAAGCTAAGCCCACTAGTTAATAACAACAAATACATGAGACGTTCCCAAAGACGATTAACCATTTGGTCACGATATGTATCCCACATGTATGATATATGAAACGCTGAGGAACCAGAAATTTGTGCTTTTGTAATTACATAAAATACAGTTGCCCCCCGATATTGAATTTCATAACGCCCTCGATCCATTTCTTGGCGATACGCATTTTGAGCCATTTCTTGCAACACTTCTACCGGTGGCAGGGCAGATCCTTCCGGTGTTTGTCCTAATGTCGCATATATAAAAAAGTGTCCAACAGACCGTTCTGCTTCTCGCCGTTCAATAAAATCCAATTCATTTCTTGGTGGGTTTATTAAATCAAGAAGTGGATATGCTAACCTCGTCTGTTCAAGCTCGATAATTCGATAGGTTTCTTCTGTCAATGTCCCTTTAATCGAAATAGGATAAATAATTATCATAGACAATCCAACTAGAACAATTAATGAAATAAACGCAAGCCAAATCCTTTGCGTTAAATTTACTTTAATCATGAAGATAAAACCCTATACCCATAGCCGTACAATGTTTCCAAGTGAATTCTTGGCATTTTTTTTCTTACTCGTCTAACGACATCGTCCACTGCTCGTTCAGATCCAAAGTAGTTTTCACCCCAAACATGCTCTATAATTTTTTCTCGTGATAGGGCTTTTCCGACTTCCGCTGTTAGCAGTAAAATTAAATCCATTTCCTTTGTCGTCAAATCAATACCATCTTTATCATCTAACTCAGAATCAATGACCGTTCGTCCTATTGGATCGATAATGTAACTATTTAATTCAATTTTTTTCTGTTCTTGGTTACTTGTCCCATAAATACGATTTAAAAGTTTTTTTGCACGGATTATTAGTTCTTGGGGTAGAAATGGCTTTGCTAAATAATCATCGCTTCCCATTTCAAGTCCGAGCACCCGATCTAAATCTTGATCTCTAGCTGAGATGAAAATAACTGGGGTATCTTCATTTTCTTTTATCGCTTTTAATAATTGATAACCATCGGTACCAGGAAGCATAATATCTAAAATCCATAAATGGGGTTTTTCTTCAATTACTTCTTTCGCTTCATCCCCATCATGGAATACCCTGACAACCCAACCCTCTTTTTCAAGGTACGCTTTTAAAACCTCCGAAAGGTTCTTTTCATCTTCTACTAGATAAACGAGATACTCACTCATCTTATGCCCTCCTGCATCTTCTACTTCTTACTATTTAAAATACACTTATTTTATTAGGTTTTCCACCAATTACTCTAAATGAAACATAACTTTCAAAATGGTCATCTAATTGTTACATTATAATGCTTGTCCTTAACAAATAACCTACCTTTTTCGACTTAATTATTTCCCGGGGAACAAACTTCTCTTAAAACCGTTAATAATCTTACAAGTGGAGGTTGCCTTATCGACAACCTCTACTAATTCATCAATATAATGCTGCGATAGCGGTTAGAGCAGCTAGTGGTAAAATTACTCTTCCCCAACCTCTAAATCTCGGTCTGGGATAAGGATAAAATGGTCCGTAGCCTGGATAGCCATAGCCCGGATAAAAACCGTAACCTGGATAACCGTAGCCTCCATAGCCCCCAGGAAAGAACCTCGCATCTTCGTTCCCACGCATCTGCTGCTCAGAGAATTCTCCAGGTATATGCTCAGACTCAGTCGTATCAAATGCTCCAGGTGTAGCTATTAATTCTTTTAAATCCATGTGTTGACCCTGATCATCAATTGGTACCATTACATAGACGTTTTCATCGTCAACGTATTCAACAACTCCATTATATAAGTGTTGCCCATGCACTTGCATATTAACAGGTTGGTTTAAGTATTGCTGACAAAGTGATTTCATTTGTTGATATTGATTCATGGTGTCACCCTCCTCCTTTACCTACGTAGCCTATGCAGGAAGGTGTGGATAGGTGAATGCGGAGATTAAAAAGGAGATTATAGTCCTACCTAACTAACATTAAATAAAGGCCCTTGAAAAAAGTGAAAATTGTACCTTTTTCAGTGACCTTCCTTAAATCCCCTTTTTGTTACTATTTTGAGATGTCAGTTACATTACTCGGAATACTACGAACTACTGTAAAATACGTCTGGATGATCATAAAAACATTTCCTACTACCCAGTACAATGATAAGGCAGAAGGTAAGGTAACTCCAGCTACGATAATCATAATTGGCATAATATACATAATGATTTTCATTTGTCCTTGAAGCTGAAATGCCGTCATTCTTACTTGTAAGAATGTCGTTAATCCTGCTATGAGCGGCAGAATAAACATCGGATCTGGATTGCCCAAATCAACCCATAGGAATGAGTGGAGTGCAATTTCTTCTGTTCTCATAATCGCGAAGTAAAACGCCATCATAACCGGCATTTGAACAAAAATAGGTAAGCAACCTGCCATAGGGTTGACACCATTTTCCTGATATAGCGCCATAAGCTCTTTCTGCATGTTTTGAACGTTTTTTGGGTCCTTCTTCTTTTCTTCGGTTTTGTACTTATTCTGCAGTTCCTCCATTTGCGGTTTGAGTGCCTGCATTGAACGAGAACTTTTTTGTTGCTTCAACATTAAAGGTAGCAATACAAAACGAATAAGAACCGTTACGATAACAATCGACAAACCGAAACTCCCATTAAAAAGTCCAGCAAAAAATATTAGTAACCAAGACATTGGATACACAAAAAAGTGATTCCAAATCCCTTGAGTTTCAGCAGTAATAGGTTGTTGATTAACTCCACATCCTGACAGAAAAACTATACATAAAAATAGTACGACAATGAACCAGTATGTTCTTTTCATTTAACTTCCTCCTAGTTGGTTGGTTTTGCTAAGTTAAACAACTAGAGGTTGTTCCTCTTCATCATCGGGATTAACTTTATCAGAAATCGCTGGGATTTTTGGTCGATAAACAACTGATGAAGGACGAGTATGCGTTGTTTCCAAACATTTTTGTACATCGAACTGGTTAAAGTGGTTTTTTCTAATCGTTCTAATCTTCCATTCAAATCCAGACAGACTTGACCTTGCAAAAGCAGCTATGAGAAGCACTGTTATGACAACACTAAACCAAAGCATAGTCATGTCTGTAATCACTTCCAACATCCGTTTCGACCCCCCTTCTCTATATTTACTTCATCATATCACACCCACTTCTTGAAATAAAACGGATTTAATTGGTTGAAGGACTAGCTGGTGTTCCTTCTAATCAAAAATAGATTCTACTACCAGAAAAAAACAGCCTCATTTGAGACTGTTAGTGTTGAACGCGAAGCTGCTTTCTAAATACCTCACGAACCATATAGGAAACCCCATGTTGATTGTTTGATCGAGTTACCCAATCAGCTGCTTCTTTCACTTCAGCAGATGAATTACCCATTGCCACTCCTAAACCAGCTTGTGAAATCATCTCGATATCGTTTTTGTACGATCCAATCGCAACCATCTCGTCTAATGAAATCCCTAAATGTTGTCCGACTGCCTGAAGACCTCTTACTTTTGAGACGCCTGTTGAAACAATTTCCAAACGACCCGAGGAGGATTCAAATATTCTTATCCCATTCACCAACTCTTCTATTTCAGAACGGGCAGTTTGCTGTTCCTTTATGTCTAAAAATTGTACTTGTAGCTTTTGTGGAGACATTGGTTCATTTAATAAATAATCATAAACCGAATCAACAAATGTAATTGGATAAAAGAACGGTTCGCCAACATTAATCGTCATCTTTGCAATGAGATGATTAATTTGTCTAACCTTATTTCCAATAGAAAATTTGTTATTTAGTAATCGAATATGACAATCATACTGTTCAAGAACTTCAACAACCTGTAAAGCCGTTTCTTCATGTATTTGACGATTTAATAAAGGATCTTGGATTGTTTCTGCCACAAATGCGCCGTCACTTGTAACTAACACACCCTCTATCTTTAAAGATTTTGCAATTTTTTTTGCGGAAGGAAATGGCCTTGCTGTTGCCAGTGTTACATAGACTCCTTTGCTTTTCACATACTCGATTGCATCTTTCGTCTGTCTAGTAATACGCGAATTCGATCGTAAAATGGTTCCATCAATGTTTAGGGCTAATAATCGATAAGTCACTATACATACATCCCCCTCTTCTCGTTGTCAGCCACGGCTTCTGTTCAAAAGCAGCCTGTTATATAAAGGCTATGTGAATCTGTTCTTAATTAGAACACGCTGCTAAATAGACGAATTATTGGGGAACGATTATACTGAGCATAAACGTTCATACGTTCAAGGAGATAAACATGAAAACATTCATTAATTTTTACCTCTTACCTTCTTTATTCTTTCTATTATTAACCCTTTCTCAATTAACAGACCACTCTGTTAAAATTACAAGTTTAGCTGCAGGTGGTAGCATATCACTTGGCTTATTTGCAGGGTTTATCCTTCACCTAGGAACCTTAGTTGCTAAAAAAGTAAAGAACCGCTAATTTCTTAGCGGTTCTTTACTTTTTTGTTATTCACTATCTGATTGTCCATAAATCTCTTCAAGCGGTTCTGTAATAATTTTGTTAATATCACCTATGATGACACTTAGACGCTGTTCAGCTTCCATTAACTTTGAAACAAGCTCATGTTGTTGAACCAATTCAAATTGTTGTTGTGCTTTTGTTGCTTCTTCTTCTGTAATTTGTTGTCCTTGCATTTGCTTTTGTTGTAATTCAAGTTGAAGCTGACGGAAGTTGTCCAACATTTTCTTTGCAATTTCATCAGCTTCAATTTGCTCATGCAACGATTTCAGATCTGAAAATTCATTACTTTCTCCTATTGCTGCCTTTAATTCATGTGCCTTATCATATACATTTGCCATTTTAAACCCTCTCCTTAAAACATAGTCTTTTCGACTATAACACGTCTTTGCCAACAATTCATCTCATACACATCGTCATAGTCATCCTTACCCTATCAGAAGCACTATAAACCCCTGAATCAATCCAATCACTCCACCAAGAACAGCACCTAGATATGTAATCATTTTAAATTCTTTTTTCGATATTGATAAGACCAGCTCCTCTAGTCTTTCAACAGAAAACGCTTGAACTTGATCACGAACAATTTCTTCAAGGTGCAGACGTTGCAATAAAGATTCTAAATGAAGTAATAACAAATCACTCACTAACTGCACACCTGTTGGTACCCACTTTTCAATAATCATTTCTTCAAAATCCGGTGTCCATTCTTTCAAAGATTGCTCTAACCATTGAAAAGGTGGAAGATGTTTATCAATAATTTGTACAAAACCCGCAACCAATTCTTCTTTATTCACATGCTTTTCGAAATCCGCTACTTGCTTTTCTTTTAGCTTCTTCCACTCAGTGGTTAACATTTGTTCTAATATAACTTTTGTTCCCTTATCTCTCAAAAACTTTTGCAATTCTGGTTGAACCTTATCTACAAGGCGTTCATTACCTAGGAACATCGAAATCATCTGCACTAGTGCCCCTTTATCAATAAAAAAACGATCAATCATTTGACTAAGCTGACGTTTACCTTCTGGACCTGCTATAAAGGCTTGTCCCCGCTGCAAAATAAACTCAGTCAGTTTGGGAATAGTCTGTTCAATTTGTGACTGAAATGCTGTGGGTAAGGTTGTCGCTATAGTTTGTTCACGATTGTACTCAAAGAAGCGATCAATTCCTGTATTAATTATGTTTTCAGTTTTACTCAGTAACTCTTTTTTAGGTTCAGGAATAGATAACTTCTCTTTCATAAAATCTGCAACGCTCTTCTCACTATGAAGCATCGTCTTAACTTCTGCTTGGAGCCAATTCGTTAGTCCTTCCACAAAACCTGAACTCTTCATTTTCTTTTCAAGTCCTTCGGCTGTTAATAGATATTGGACTACCATACGACCAAGCTGTTTTGATAACTCATCATGTCGTTTTGGAATTAAGCCAGGTGTAAAAGGAACTCTCCAATTACCAATTTTCATTTCTTTATAAGGACGAAAGAGCATTTTTATTGCTAAAGAATTGGTCATGCCACCAATCGCGGATCCAATTGCGACCATGAAACCAATAAACAAAACATTGTTCACCATTTTCACCTCTCTTGTCATTCACCTATTAGGCATTTAACACATAGTATACGATAGAATACATTTTCATAGCTAGTTGAAGAAACGAAAAAGGAGGTTTCATTATGAAAATTGTTACGATTTCATACGAAAATTGGGAAAAATATCGTCGACCCATCCTAAATTTTGTCAAACGCTATGATAAGTCAGCTAGTCAATATGTATACAAAAAGTTATTCAAGATGAAGAAACATCACTTACATGAGCCTGGAACATGTATTAAACTGACCTTTTGGGAAGGAAAAATTATTGCATTCGCAGCAGTCATTAACTATGGGACAACATTTTCCTCTGTTCTATTATCCCCTCGATTCAAAAATACCCACTTAAAAACAACTTTATTTGCTTCTCTAATTGATGAACTTGGAGTTTGCTATCAAAAAATAAGCTATAACGATAAGGAAACAATAAAAATGGCCTTACAAGCCCACCTCGTTTGCTTTTCATATACTAAAACTCAAGATGACCAGATTTACCTATGGTTTGGAGGAGGTCACTGGCACTCAGACGACATTACTCAAGAAGCCTAGACCTATATTTATGAATAAGTTTATGCCTAGAGTGTTACACTAAGAAACAGTTAAATTGTCCGTTTAAATGGACACGAAGCAACAGGGAAGTCGTAGCAATTGGTAGGAGTACCCCTAAAATCTTTCTATGAGCAGCGACGAAGCCTTTGCACAACGATTAAAAAATAGGAGGGACCTTCATGACAAAAAAAGATGAACAATATGAGGGACGTGAAGATTATTTCGTTGATGTTGACCGAATGATTAGTGAGGGCCTTGGCCGTGGAACGGTTAATGGAACACAGGCAGGCAAAATTGAAGAAGCACGTCCTTTTGAAAAGGAAACACCACCCAATAAGTAATAATAGAAGCTGAATTATACCTTTACCTTCATTGCTATCCAACAGCCTCACCCGAAATCATTCTTGCTACAGATTAATTATTACAAAGTAATGTACTTTTTAACCTACAAAAAATAGAACCTTCTCTTGCTTTTGTCGAGAGGTGGTTCTATTTCTGCTATAATTCTAAGAAAGAGTGGAAAGTGAAGAAGGAGTGCAAGCTTATGATACAACAAACGTTAAAACAACATTTTTCCGATGCGTTAGTAACAAATCATCCTCCGCACCCACATCCAGATATCCTTTGGCTTCAAGATGATAAAAAACAACCAATTGGGTTTTGGAAAGACAAGATAACTGTAAAAGAACGCACACTTTTATCAATGTTACTTGATGATTATCAACATGTACCTCAACCACAGTCAAAATCAGAAAAACTTTGGATGAAGTGGTTGTTTGATGAAGAATCAACAATACCCCAAACAGACCTTATCCGCTTTATTCATTTTCATTTGGATCGAGAAATTGAAGATTATGACTCATTCCAAGAAGTATGGACAAACGTAGCACTCAACGAAACTACTTTACTTTGGTTAGATAAACTGCATGGTATTATTGTGACTGAAGAACAAGTTCATGCTGAGACGCCTGATTATCTTGGCTTTGTAGAAGCGATCGCTTCTGACTTTTACGTTGACTTAACTCTATTAATTGGATCGACTGTTAAAACAGCATTCAGTCGTGAGCAATTTTCTTGGGAGAATGATTGCTTCCGTGCAGTGCTCAAAGCAAATCCAAATAAACAAGTGTTTCTAGAGCATGAAGCAATAGTCTATTACATATTAAGTACGCTCGAAACGAAAAAAAAACATTACATTTTAGAACATATTTTATCGAAAGATCTTGCTGAAGATCATGAACTCTTGAAAACAGTTAGTGTTTATTTTCAACATAACTTAAATGCTTCTGCAGCTGCAAAGTCTCTTTTTATGCATCGAAATAGTCTCCAATACCGTATTGATAAGTTTGTTGAACGAACGAATATTGATATTAAACAGTTTCCTCAAGCTGCCCTCATGCATTTTCTTCTTCTATTAAATGAACGTGGATGATAGCCCCTTCCGACAGCTTGCACAAAAAGTCGCCTAGAGTTTTGTGCAGGCTACCCATAGATTGATAGAATGAAAAGGGTTACAATTTGTTTAATAACTCGAGGAGGTAACAAAACATGGCTAATATTGAATTGAAAAATATTTATAAAATTTATGATGGTGACGTTACAGCGGTTACAGATTTTAATCTTCATATCGAAGACAAAGAGTTTATCGTATTCGTAGGTCCATCTGGTTGTGGTAAATCAACAACTCTACGTATGATTGCAGGTCTTGAAGATATTTCAAAGGGTGACCTTGTTATTGGGAACACGCGTATGAACGATGTTGCTCCTAAAGACCGTGATATCGCGATGGTTTTCCAAAACTATGCATTATATCCCCATATGAATGTATATGATAACATGGCATTTGGTCTTAAGCTTCGTAAATTTCCAAAAGCTGAAATTGATGAGCGTGTACGTGATGCAGCAAAAATCTTGGGATTAACTGAAATGCTTGACCGTAAGCCTAAAGCAATGTCAGGTGGTCAGCGTCAGCGTGTGGCTCTTGGACGTGCAATCGTTCGTGACCCTCAAGTATTCTTAATGGATGAGCCATTATCAAACCTTGATGCAAAGCTCCGTGTACAAATGCGTGCAGAAATCACAAAGCTTCATAAGCGTCTTCAAACGACAACAATTTATGTAACTCATGACCAAACTGAAGCGATGACAATGGCAACACGTATCGTCATTATGAAGGATGGTTTCATTCAACAAGTAGGTTCACCTAAAGATGTATACGATAACCCAGAAAACGTATTCGTTGGTGGATTTATTGGTTCACCTTCTATGAACTTCCTTGCCGGGAAATTAGAAGGAGATACATTCAAAATTGGCGGCGCTGACTCACCAGCGGTTTCTGTTAATGTTCCTGCTGGTAAAGTTAAGCTTCTTAAAGAAAATGGATATGACGGCAAAGAATTAATCCTTGGTATTCGTCCTGAAGATATCCATGATGAGCTAGTATTTATTGAATCTTCACCTGGTTCAAAAATTAAGGCAGATATCGATGTAGCAGAATTATTAGGTGCTGAAACTATTCTTTACTCAACGGTGTTGGGTCAAGATTTCGTAGCACGTGTTGATTCTAGAACAGATATTACTAGTGGACAGTCAATTGATCTTGCATTTGACATGAATAAGTGTCACTTCTTTGATAAAGACTCTGAACTACGTATCCGTTAATAAACAAATAATAAAAAGCGCTTTTATCATAACTGATGAAAAGCGCTTTTTACTGTTCTTGAACTAAAAAAATAGATGATTGCTGACAACCGACACAAGTTAGGTAATGAGCACATTGACTTTCTTTTGCATCATTCGGAATTTCATCACATTCTTTTTTTATCTCAATTTCTTCATAAGCACTATATTTACCCTCATAGTCTAAAATTCGACCATAATCAATAAGTTCATTTTCACAATAACTACATGTTTGTTTAATTTTCTCAAACCCATTACAAATTGGACACATAGACATAAAGCACCTCATATTCACTTTAAGAAAGAGGTGAGGAACGACCTCACCTCTTTTTAAAGCCATCATATATAATAATTATTGTTGTTGGAAACCACCCATTTGTTGCTCAGCCATCTGAACTAGACGCTTTGTGATTTCTCCACCTACAGATCCGTTTGCACGAGATGTTGCATCTGCGCCTAATTGAACACCAAATTCTTGAGCAATTTCAATTTTCATTTGGTCAAGAGCTTGTTGGACACCAGGTACGAGAAGTTGGTTTGAACTATTGTTGTTTGCCATGTATCTCACCTCCTTGTGTACTTATAGTGTGGTTAAAATGTAAGATGATATGTATTTTTTATTTTGAGAATTTATGGAATTCCCCAGTAGTCTATAAAGCTTTATAAAATAAAACCAAATCCTGAAGAAAGAATTTCACGTTTAAAAATGGTGGAAAAAGCCAATATATAAGTAATTGACTTTTTTATGTGAAATTGCGGAATTTCTTACTCAACTTTTTTTATTTTTATGGTATAGTATATCAGAATTATTATTTTAACTTCTAAAGGGGGAATACTTGTGCCAGAACAAGGACGCGAACAATGGACTTCTAGATTAGGTTTTATTTTAGCAGCAATGGGTTCGGCAGTTGGTTTAGGAAATGTATGGCGCTTTTCCTATGTCACAGGAGAAAATGGGGGAGCAGCATTTCTACTAATTTATCTCATTTGCATTCTTTTAATCGGAATTCCTATTATTATGGCGGAGTTTACAATTGGGCGAAAAGCACAAAGTGATGCTGTAGGCTCATTCGAAAAACTTGCACCAGGTAAGCCGTGGAAAGTCGCAGGGATTATGGGTGTAGCGGCAGCGTTTATGATTTTATCATTTTATGGTGTGATTGCTGGATGGATTTCGTACTACTTCGTTAATTATCTAACAGGTAATTTATGGACAATGCCAGCTGAAGGATACGATGGATTCTTCGTTAACTTCATCACGAACACATGGCATCCGTTAATATGGCAGTTTATCTTTATGGTGTTAACAATTGGAATCGTTTTCGTAGGTGTTAAAAAAGGGATTGAAAGAGCGAATAAAATTTTAATGCCACTACTCGGTATCCTGCTCATTGTTCTTTCTATCTACAGTTTAACGCTTGGTGGAGCCTCTGAAGGCCTTGCCTTTTTATTTACTCCTGATTGGAGTGCTCTTGCAGACCCCAAAATTTATATTGCTGCGCTTGGTCAAGCGTTTTTCTCATTAAGCCTAGGAATGGGCGCGTTAATTACCTATGGTGGATATTTATCTCAAAAGGAAAATCTACCAGGAGCAGCTTATAGCGTAGCCGGATTAGACACGCTATTTGCAATTATTTCCGGTATTATGATTTTCCCAGCAGTTTTTGCATTTGGAATTGCCCCAGACTCTGGTCCTGGACTCGTGTTTATGATTATGCCAGATGTATTTGATAGTATTGGTTTTGGGGGTGGAATCTTCGGTTTAGCTTTCTTCTTCCTACTAGCAGCGGCTGCATTAACATCTGCCGTTTCGTTACTTGAAGTTGCCGTCGCTTATTTCATTCGTAAATTTTCTTGGACTCGCCAAAAGGGAGTTCTAATTATTGGGGGAATTATTTTCTTAATAGGAATTCCGTCATCATTAGGTCAAGGTGTATTATCGAATATTTCCATTATTGGAGATAGAGATATCCTTGATTCTTTTGACTTTATTGCTTCAAATATCTTCTTACCTCTTGGTGGTTTAATTATTGCTCTATTTATGGGCTGGGGTTGGAAGAAAGCCGATGCATTACGTGATTCAGATTATGGCGATTCTGCTATCGGTCAACTTTGGCTTTTCCTTCTACGCTATTTAGCACCAATTGCAATTTTCCTCATTTTCTTAAGTTCAATTGGTTTTTTTAGTACTGGTGTAGAGTAAAAGTTAGTAAAAGGGTGTCAACATGGTTACATAACCTTGTTGACACCCTTTTTTTCTATATCATTTTACGTATAGAGATGTTGCTGTTCAGCTGTATCAGCAAGTAGATTCACTAATAACTCCATTCCCTTTTCAATCTTCTCTGGAGTTGAATGAGTGAAATTTAATCGCATCGTGTTCTTTTTCGGTATGCCTGCGTAGAATGGTTCTCCTGGTACAAACGCAACACCACGTTTTACTGCCTCATTTAATAGTTCAGCTGTATTAATTCTTTCATCTAATTCAATCCAAAGAAACATGCCACCTTTCGGCTTTACAAAATGCATATTCGAGAGATTTGCTTCCTCTAGACACCGCACCATTACTTCCATTCTTTTTTGATAGACATTAATTAAATTCTGAATATGACCATCTAAATCAAAGTGGCAGCAAAGTTGGTAAAGAGCTTGCTGAGCCAATGAATTTGAATGTAAGTCATTTGCTTGCTTTGCTTGTGACATCATTCGGATAACTTGATATGGCCCAGCAATCCATCCTGTCCGCAAAGCAGGTACAGCAGTCTTTGAGAACGTACTTGTGTAAAGAACATGCGTACCATCATCAAGTGCAGCCAGTGGCGTATACGTTTCATTTTTCAGAAATTGTATTTCCCCATAAGGGTCATCTTCAAAAATAACGATATGATGCTTGTGCGCAAGATTAACTAATTGTTTTCTACGTTCGAGTGACCATACTCTGCCAGCGGGATTTGAAAACGTTGGTACCACATAAACACATTTTGGTTTATGTTCCTTTATTTTCGCTTCTAAATCTTCTGGTAACATCCCATCATTATCGGAATCAACAGCGATAACTGTAGCTTCGTAGGACTTAAACACCTGCAGAGCAGCTAAATATGTTGGGTCCTCAGTTAAGATAATATCTCCCGGTGTAATCATTATTCGTGAGAACAAATCTATTGCTTGTTGTGAACCTGTGGTTAGAAGTACTTCGTCAGGAGAATAACTATCAATCCCTTTACGTGCCATTCTATCTAAGATAACTTCTCTTAACGGGCGATATCCAGCTGTTTCTGCATATTGCAATGAACTTTTTCCGGTTGCAAAAACACGTTGAAATGCATCCTCTAACCCTTCCATTGGGAATAACTCATCATCTGGTAATCCGCCAGCAAATGAGATGACGTTTCCTTGACCGACTACTTTTAAAATATCGCGAACGGCCGAAGATTGAAGATGACGAACGCGCTCTGCAAACCCATATTTCATGATAGACACCTCTATTTGTAAGTTTTTAAACAACTTCTCATTTCTATCTCTATATTATAGTAGAAATATTCGAACAAGTGAACACCCGCTCAACGATTTTTTGAATTTTGTATCGGTTTAAACTTAAATACGCTCTTTTTGCCAAATAAATTATTCACATTGATGACTCCAGACTTTACGTTTACCAAAAAAAGAAAAGTGCATACCGAGGTAATCCCTTTCTTTAGGTTCTCTATTAAGTGATCGCAAAATATAAAACCAACGACAATATAGTTAGAACTATTATTAAAGAAGGCATGCGATTAAATTCAAAAAGTAAACGGAAGTCTTAAGGTAATCTTTGTTCCTAGATTAATCTCAGACTCAATCGAAACCGAACATTTTTTCTTGTAAAAGATTTCAAGTCGACTTATGACATTTTTCATCCCTATTCCTGTGGAGTGTCCCTGCCCACTCTTCTTTAGGTCCTCCTCATCGCCACCATCTCCTGTAGCAAGAAGCTTTCTTTGTGTTTCTTTATCCATACCAACTCCATTATCAGACACTTCAATAATAACTTCCTCATTGTCACGGTAAATATTTAACCCGATTTTAGCGCCTGCTGTAAGCTCTTCTATTCCATGAATAAATGAGTTTTCAACAATTGGTTGTAAGGTTAAACACGGAATGGAAAGAGATAAACAGGTCTCTTCGACATTTAAATCAAATTCTACTCGATCACCAAAACGTGTTTTTTGAATAAAAAAATAATCCTGAACCGTTTTCACTTCATCTTTTAGGACAATTGGTTTATCGAGGTTTCCAAGATTATACCTAAGCAATGAGGACGTTGAATAAATCAACTTATTTGTTCGTTCAGCACCTTCTAAGTAAGCCGTTTTTGAAATCGTATTTAACGTATTGAAAAGAAAGTGTGGATTAATTTGATTTTGTAGGCTACGTAGCTCCATTTCCTTTAATAGTTGGGCAAGTCGTGACTTTTCTTCCATTTCTTGAATAAGGTGATGAATATTCTGACGCATATAGTTAAATGTTTTTGTTAAAAACCAAAGTTCGTCCTTTGTTGACACATTTACATCCTTACCTGTAAAAACCCCTTTAGAGATTTCTCTTGCAGCTTCTGTTAAACTATTAATCGTTTTCGTTATACCATTTGAAAACCAAAATGCAAACAATGCGCTAAATATAATAATCACAGAAAAAATGACTAACCCAATTTGTTGGATACTATCTATGCTTTCATTTACTTCAGGAAACACATCCTGATAATGATTTAGTTCCCCATTGATTAATGAAAGTGTCGTTTCATGGATATAATTGGCAATGGTTTCCGCCTCACTAATATGGTAAGAGTAACGTTCGATTTGACCTAACTGAACTCCTTCTATGGCCCGGTCGGACTGTCTTATAAAACTAGAAATCATTTTTTCGTAATTTTCAATCGAAATACGTTGATTTTCACGTTGAACAAGATTATCAACTTGACCTTGTAAACTGGTAAGACTTGACTTATTTCTCTCAAATTCTTCAAGGTTGTTAGGCACTGGTTCAAGTGCATAAATAGACAATGATTGAACCACCAAATTAGTTGACTGAGTTACTTCATTTAAAAGTAAGAACCTTTCTAAGCTCTCGTCATATAAATCAAAAACCTTTTGATTACCTTCGAATAGTAATAATGATATCGTAATAATTAAACAAATTATAACCGAAAAATAAATCAGTAATTTTGAGCGTATTTTTGTCATGGTCGTTGACTCTTCACCTCAATCGTATTACGGAGTATGTTCGTACTTGTATAGTTTAAGTCTTCTACAAATTCTCCCTCTAAGACAGATATTAATAGCTCAACTCCCTTAATTCCCATTTCATAAGGTTCTTGAGCAACGACTGCATGTATCTTATTTTCCTTAAGTAATTTCATGGTTTCCGGCAATGCATCAAAAGCAATAACATACACCTGATCTTCTTTGCCTAAACGCTTAATTGCAGCATGTATCCCTAGACCATCAAGAGCACTCGTTCCCAAAAAAGCTGTAATATTCTCAAACTCAGTAAGAATTTTATTTGCCTTTTCTTCTGCTTCTATTCTCATAATATTTGATTCTTCAATCGCTATAATCTCTATCCCCTTTAAGTGACTCACTGCATCTTTAAAGCCCTGAACTCGTTGCTGCATATGTGAAGAAGTAAGACTTCCAGTGATAATACCAACAACTGCTTGTCCCTTCATATCCTCAGCAAGAGCTTTACCAGCTTTCCAGCCTGATAGGTAATTATCAGTTCCTACATATGCAAAACGCTTACTATTTGGCGCATCGGCATCAATAGTAATAACTGGTATTCCATTTTCCACTGCTTTATTAATTATAGGTGTGAATAATTCCTCATTTGAGGCTTGAACAATAATCCCATCAGCCTTAGAGGCTATCGCCATATCCATAACTTTCATCTGTTCCTCAACATTAGATCGATTTGGACCTTTGTACTCAAGTATAATATTTCTTTCCTCTTCAACTTCTCTTGCTCCCTTTTCTAAAAGCCTCCAATAATTATTGTCCACTTCCTCTGCTATTAAAACGACATGATACTCATTTTCATTATTTAATCCCTCTGAAAAAGAGGTAGGTAAATAAAGCGTTTTCACCAATAACTGAACTAATAAAACGATGACAATTAAGCATATGACACTAGTTAAAAAATAATAAAAAGTCATTCGGTTCAATTTGCTACCTCCTTACAGTTGCAAGACCACTTTGTTAACTTACATTTATATATTGTATTATACTGTGGAACGTATATCCAGAAGAACTCTACTGACCAGAAGGTTTATCCCCCTTCATCATTAAGAGGGCACTGAAAAAGGGTGCTTTTCCTTTTTCAGTGCCCTCATTTTGAATGTGGTTTTTTCTTTATATATACTTTCGGTGTACTTTACTTCCATCATAAATGAAATCAACCAGCTTTTCATTTATTGTTGTTTCAATATGAACTGTCCTCCCCCATAGCTGATGAAGGTACGGAAGAACTTTCTCTAAATAGCTAATATCCAGTTCGGTGTCCTCAAATGAATGTGTAATGTATAGCTCTCCATTTTTCAAATAATCGCCATCTGTTACTACAAGATAAGGAAAACCACCGTTCACCCTCGATTGGGCTAGTTGATCACGAATGCTTTGCCATTCCTTATCAATAACTTTATAATCAGGACCTTGTTTCTGAAATAAATACATATCTTCACGCATAACGAGGTCCTTCGTCAAATAATTTCGAATAAAGGATATATCTGATTCAATTTCTCGAACTTCAAACATTTTTTCTCTACCACTTCCAGGCTTTACACCTTGTCTTTCCATCATATCCTCCGTCGGATTATTGTATCTCTCTTCAATGTCCTCAAATATTTTTATCCCAAGGTAATACGGGTTTATTGACGTTTTTGATGGTTGAACAACACCAGCATTTAATTTCGCATATTCGATTGTTTCTTCTCCTGTTAAATCCATTTCACGTAAAATACGCGCGTGCCAAAACGATGCCCAGCCTTCATTCATAATTTTTGTTTCTAATTGCGGCCAAAAGTATAGCATTTCCTCACGCATCATTGTTAAAATATCCCGTTGCCATGGTTCCAATTCTCGACTATATTCTTCAATAAACAGCAAAAGATCTTTCTCTGGACTTGGTGGAAATTTACGCTTTTTTTGTTTTGGCTCAATACTTTTCTTCTCACCATCTAATGACCATAAATCCTCATATTCACTTGCACGCTTACGAGTTTCCTCAACCTCATCATCCATGCTCCAAGCCAATTTTGGTCTAACCATACTTGGATCGATATGTTCCTGTAGCGCTAGAACCGCATCTAGAAATTTCTCGACTTCTTCCTTTCCATAAACATGCTCGTAATTAGCAATACGTTCAGCTGTTGCGCTCATGCTCTCAACCATGTCTCGTCGCGTATTTGAGAAGCGAACATTATTTTTAAAGAAATCACAATGCGCCAATACGTGTGCGACAATTAACTTATTTTGTATTAAAGAGTTACTATCTAATAGGAAGGCATAACAGGGATCTGAGTTAATAACAAGTTCATAGATTTTACTTAATCCTAAATCATATTGTAATTTCATCTTATGGAATTGTTTTCCGAACGACCAATGGCTATATCTTGTCGGCATTCCATATGCCCCAAATGTATAAATAATTTCTGCTGGGCATATTTCGTATCGCATTTCATAAAAATCAAGACCAAACCCTTCAGCTATCTCTGTTATCTCAGCAATTGACCGCTCCAATTGCCTCCATTGTTCAGTTGTCATCATTACCCCTCCTTCATCCTGCTTATAACACTTTATGTGTCTACCAGCAATATCATGAAAAAGAAAAAAGATGTACAAAAAGTTTTCCTCTTTTTTGTACATCCTTGTATAATGACGGGATATTCTTTTTCTAACCTTATCGATACTTATTTTTCACTGTTTAAAGAGTGCATAAATTTCTCGAAAGCAGCTTGACCTTCTAAATCCCGCTTGAAAACACCTGCATGTTCAAGAATTTTAGCAAAGACTTGACCAACTTCATCATGTAATATGTTTAGAACATTTGATCCAGATAACTCTGGATGGCTTTCTCGTACTCGTAAAGCCCAACCGGCATGCTTGGATATAATCTCATTCTGTTCAATTTTTTGCTTAGCCTTCTCATCAAGGAGTACATCCGCAAGTTCACTTAGTTCTTCCTGTAAGCGCCCAGGTAAGACAGCTAAGCCCATCACTTCAATAAGCCCGATGTTTTCCTTTTTAATATGATGAACCTCTGCATGAGGATGGAATAAACCATCCGGATGTTCTTCTGTCGTACGGTTATTTCGTAAAACCAAATCAATCTCAAAAAGCTCTACACGACGTCTTGCAATTGGAGTAATTGTATTATGAGGTATCTCACCAGTAAATGCATATATATCAACAGAGCGGTCTTCATATTGCTTCCAACTCTCTAGAATATACTCTGCTGCATGAATAAGTTGTTCCTGTGAATCTCCTTGTAAACGAACAACGGACATTGGCCATTTTACAATACCTGCACTAACACCAGGATAAGCATTCACGGTAAAGCTTTTCTCAATGGGTGCCTTTGCCATTGGGAAATCATGACTACCACCCTGGAAATGATCATGACTTAAAATTGAACCGCCCACAATCGGTAAGTCTGCATTTGAACCAAGGAAATAATGTGGAAACTGTTCAATAAATTCGAGCAATCTTGCAAATGTTTTCTTAGAGATTTTCATTGGCTCATGCTCACCTAAGAAGACAATTGCATGCTCATTGTAATATACGTAAGGCGAGAACTGTAAATACCATTGTTCCTTTGTTAAAGTGAGTGGAATAATTCGTAAGTTTTGACGAGCAGGATGATTCACTCTGCCTTCAAACCCTACATTTTCCTTACATAACAAGCACTTAGGATAAGAGCTTGATTTTAAATTCTTTGCTGCAGCAATTGCTTTTGGGTCTTTTTCTGGTTTTGATAAATTAATAGTAATTTCTAAATCCCCGTACTCAGTCGGTGCGTACCAATGTTCATTTTTTGCAATTCGATCCGTACGAATATAATGAACATTTTTCGAAAAATCATAAAATAACTTTGTTGCTTCTTCAGGACTTTCATGATATTTCTTGTAAAAGTCCTTAATTACTTCAGATGGTCTCGCCGTTAGGCAGCCCATAATTTGTGTATCTAAAAGGTCGTGATAAGTAACTGTATTTTCTTCAAGACGATGATGTTCTACTGCCCATTTTAAAATTTCTCCTAATATATCTACAGGCGTTTCTAAATTCTCATTTTGTATAGTTACTGGTTCAGCTTCATCAAGATCGAGAATTTTAAGTAGTTGATTTCGACTATATTCGATATCCCAATTCGTTATGAGGTCTTTTTTTAACCCATACTGTAGGAGTCGTTCTATTTGTTTATGAATGTTTACACTCACCGTTGACATCCTCTCTTACTTATCTCCTCCACTTTTAAAGAGGAAAGCTTTTTCTTAGTTTTATCTTACATCAATCATTTTAGTTAGTAAATTAATTTAACAAAGATTTTATAAGAATGGGTATCCAAAAGGTTCTGTTGAACCCTTAGGATACCCTCCCTCATCACACTACTCTTTAAACATCATTTCACCAAACTATTAGAGATGTCATAAACCTGGTCCATCACTGACTGCTTTAATGATTCAAGTGCAGCCTGACTTGCTTCGTATGTATCTTTGTTAACACCGAAATAAAACTTAACCTTGGGCTCAGTTCCTGATGGACGTATACAGAACCAAGATCCATCTTCTAATTTATACTTTAGGACATTTGACTTAGGTAAGTGAATCGTAGCGGTTTCACCAGATATAACAGCTGTTTCTTTACTTTCTAGATAATCTTCAATATATGCAATACGTGTACCATTTAATTCAGTAGGAGGCGTTTCACGGAATGATGTTAATATTTGATTGATTTTTTCAATTCCTGCTTTCCCTTTTAGCGTTAACGACTCTAATCCTTCAAGATAATAACCATACTTTTCAAAAACCTCGAGTAACCCATCATACAAATTCATGTTTCTAGATTTATAGTAGGCTGCCATTTCAGCAGCTAGCAAGCACGCTTGAACAGCATCCTTATCTCGAACAAAATCTCCAATTAAATAGCCATAGCTTTCTTCATAGCCAAATAGAAATGTTTGGTCACCACTGCGTTCATATTGTCCCATTTTTTCACCAATAAACTTAAATCCTGTTAAGGTATCTTCTGCCTTTAAATTAAATTGCTCAGCGATAGCCCGCCCAATCTCTGAAGTAACAATTGTCTTTAAAACAATTCCATTTTCAGGGATTAATTGTTTATGGGTTAGTAAATAATTAAGCATTAATGCACCTGTTTGATTACCTGTCAGCACCGTATATTGATTATCATGATTTTTAACAGCGAGACCTACTCTATCAGCATCAGGATCTGTAGCGAGCAGTATATCGGCGTTTTCTTTCTCCCCATACTCTATCGCAAGTTTAAAGGCAGCGTGTTCCTCAGGATTTGGGGAAGAAACAGTTGAAAAATTTGGGTCCGGTAATTCCTGTTCCGCAACTATCGTAACGTCTTTAAAGCCCGCCGTCTCTAAAGCCCGTCTTACAGGTATATTTGCAGTCCCATGTAAAGGGGTAAATACAATCTTTACTTCCTCGCTTTGTTCTTTTATAAGTTCAGGCCTTACTAGAATCGTTTGTAGCTTTTCATTATAAGCATTGTCAATTTCTTCAGAAACAATTTCAAGTAATCGTTGTCCTTTTAAATCCAACTCGTCCCCAACTTCAATAAGTAGCTCGTCTTCAATGCTGTCAACATAGCTAACGAGTTCTTCTGCAGGTCCAGGAGGAAGCTGGCCGCCATCAGGACCATATACTTTAAACCCGTTATATTCTGGAGGATTATGACTTGCTGTAATAACAATTCCGGAATAAGCATTTAAATGTCTTACAGCATAAGAAAGCACTGGAGTTGGTCGTAAATCATGAAAAACATAGGTCTTAATTCCATGTTTCCCAAGTGTAAGAGCTGACTGTAAAGCAAACTCCGGTGATTTATGGCGCGAGTCGAAAGCAATAACTACCCCTCTATCCTTCGCTTCTTGACCCCGTGCCTCTATATAGCGAGCCAACCCCTCAGCAGCCCTACGAATAGTATAGGTATTCATACGATTAACACCTGGGCCTATTTCGCCACGCATCCCACCCGTACCAAATTCTAAGTTTTTGTAAAAGCAATCCTCTAATTGTACCTCTTGTCCACTTAGTAACTCTAACTCATTCATTAATTCAGCCTCTAACGCACTAAATGATGACCATTTTTTGTAAAGTTCTTTCCAACCCATCCAATCTCCTCCTAACAGCCTAGTAACAACCTATACGTTTAACAATTCCACGTATTCTAATAAAATCCTTTATAAAACGTAGAATAAAGTCAAGACTATTAATGTTTATGTTCAACTTCGTCAGGTATAGCTGTTTTTGCAAAAAAGATTTCTTTTGCAAGTTCAGCTTCATTTTTTGCTAATTCTTCCTCGTTCCACTCAAATAAATCCCTAAAATAACGGAGGATCGAGACTTTCCATTTTTCAACCCAGTCTAATTGAAAAAAAACAGCACCTGTTCGTCGCAGAAAAAAGTCTAAAGGAGTAATAACCATTTCTTCCTCAATTCCATACCTTAGTTCAGCTAAAAGCGATGATGGAAGGTGAAATGCTTCCGACTGTTTCTTGTTTGTTTTCATTCTTGCATATATTTTTGAGACATTAGATCCATATCTCTGAACTAACTCTTCTGCTCTTCCTGTCTCTAAGCCTAGCATCTGCCCCTCAGCTATTTTAGTCTTCCTAAAACTCTCAAATCCTGTAGCTCCACCAACATGACCACCAGAAAGCGTAATTGAATCCGTTTCACAGACAAAGTTTCCTCTTAAATCCTTTACAATCAAATCTACAACTCGCTCAGCCATTTTCCGATAGCCTGTTAACTTTCCTGCTACAATCGAGACAAGCCCTGACTCAGAAACAAAGAGTTCATCCTTTTTTGAGAGTTCAGATTCTTTTTTCCCCGGTTCAAAGATGAGTGGGCGTAAACCTGCCCAACTCGATACAATATCCTGTGAGCATAGTTTCACCATTGGAAACATTTCGTTAATAGATGATAGTACATAATCTCGATCCGATTCAGTCATCCGCGGTTCTGCAATATGATTTTCATACAACGTCTCGGTGGTCCCAACATATGTTTTCCCGTCTCTAGGGATAGCAAACATCATCTGGCCTTCTTTATCCGCATCAAAGTAAATTGCTTGTTGGATTGGAAATCTAGTGTGATTAAAGACAAGATGAACACCCTTTGATAGCTTTAATTGTTTCTTTTCTTTTGAACGATCTTGCTCTCGCAACGTATCTACCCATGGTCCAGAAGCATTTACTATCTTTTTGGCATAAACTTTAAAAGCTTCCCCAGAGCGTTGATCAACGATAACGACTCCAACCGCTCGACCTTCCTTATACAAGAACGATTCAACCTTTGCATAATTCACGGCTTTTACGCCATGCCGAACTGCTTCCTTAAGGACTTCGATTGTTAGTCGCGCGTCATCTGTACGGTACTCAACATATAGACCAGATCCTTTTAACTTTTCTTGTTTTAAAAGAGGTTCTTTTTCGGTCGTTTTTTTCTTATTTAGTATAAATCTTCGTTCTTCTTTTCGAACCTCAACTAAATTATCATACATTTTCAACCCTAGCGAAGTTGATAACTTGCCAAAATTACCATTTTTATAAAATGGTAAAAGCACCCACATGGGTGTTGTGACATGAGGCGCATTTTCGTGAATAATTGCACGTTCTTTCCCTACCTCTGAGATCAGCTTTACATCAAACTGCTTCAAGTAGTGTAATCCACTGTGATTAAGTTTCGTTGTTCGGCTTGATGTACCCGCTGCAAAATCCTGCATTTCGATGAGAACTGTTTTCAAGCCACGAGCTTGTGCATCTAATGCCACTCCCGCCCCCGTAATCCCTCCACCTATAATGAGTACGTCAAATTCATTATCTTTTAATTCATATATGTAATGATTTCTCATTTCCCCAGAAAATGTATGGGCCATCATAATCCCCCTAACTTTAGACAAAGAAAGACTACAACAGCTCAACAGGACTAGAAGTATAATCTGTTGGCTACTGCAGTCTTTTTTTTCGAACGAATTAACTACATAGTCATTATAATCGAGTCAGAGGATATTGGAAAGGAGTCACCAACAAGTTAGAAATTTCCATACCCAAGCGGCCTAGATTTATGCCAATTCCAAGCATGCTCCACGATGGCATCTAATTTATTATACCTCGGAGTCCATCCAAGCTCATCTTGAGCTAAATCAGCTGAGGCAATTAAGGTTGCAGGATCTCCTGGTCTACGCTCAGAAACAACTGCTGGAATTGAATGACCGGTCACGCTTCGGCATGTTTCAATCACCTCTTTAACGGAAAAGCCGGTTCCATTTCCTAGGTTATAAACCGCCGTTTTTTTATCCCGACGTAGTTTTTGTAGTGCTAAATAATGTGCTTCTGCTAAGTCCATTACATGGATATAATCCCTTACACAGCTGCCATCTTCTGTTTGATAGTCTTCGCCAAAGATATGGACACTATCTCTTTGACCAAGTGCCACTTGAAGAACAATCGGAATCAAATGTGACTCTGGAGTATGGTCCTCCCCGATTCGTCCTTTAGGATCTGCTCCTGCTGCATTAAAGTATCGTAAGCTAACAGATTTTAATCCGTAGGCCCCGTCGCACCAACGGAAAAGCTTTTCAATAGCGAGCTTAGTTTCACCATAAGGACTTGTTGGATTAGTAGGGTCACTTTCCTTAATTGGGATAGAGGTTGGCTCTCCATATGTCGCTGCTGTTGATGAAAAGACAATATTTTTTACTTGATGCTTCACCATTTGCTTAACAAGTGAGTGCGTAGCAATGACATTATTTTCATAATACTCAAGCGGTTTCACGACGCTCTCACCAACTAAAGAGGACGCAGCAAAGTGAACGACTGCTTCAATATCATGCTTAGAAAATAAATTGTCTAACAAGGCTTCATCTTGAAGAGATCCCTGATAAAACGTTGCTCCTAGAATGGCTTGCTGATGTCCTTTATCTAGATTATCAAGAACGATAACATCCTCTCCTTGATCGAGAAAATAAAGGACGGTATGACTTCCAATATAGCCTGCTCCACCAGTTATTAATATTGCCATTAGCCTTGCACCTCCATCTGAATCTCATGAACACCATTTCCAGCTTCACAAATATAAAAAGTCGGTACGAGCCCAGTTTCGACTTCATACTTGTGCTTTACCTCATCCTGAAAAGCTAAAACAGCTTCCTCTTTAACCAAACTTACTGTACAACCACCAAAACCCGCTCCCGTCATTCTGGTTCCTACACAGCCATTTACTTGACGTTGCGCATCAAATAATGAATCTAATTCCTTACCTGTTACTTCGTAATCATCTCTTAAAGAAACATGAGATCCAATCATTTGTTGACCAAATAATTGAAGGTCTCCAGCTTCAAGTGCCTCTTTTGCATCATTTGTACGCTTATTTTCAGTTATAACATGCTTTGCACGGCGAAATAAACATTCATCAGCTATTAAATTTTCGATGGTAGGGAGCTCTAATTCCGTTAAATCACTGAGGGTTTGAACAGAAGGCATTTCTTTTTGAATTCTTGCTAATGCTTCTTCACATTCCGCTCTACGCTCATTATATTTTGAATCCGCTAAACCTCTACGTTTATTTGTGTTCGTAATAACGATTTTATGACCGTGCAACTCTAATGGTACATCTTCCGCATGCATTGTCATTGTGTTTAGATAAATCGCATGCTTTTCTTTACAAAGTCCTACTGCATACTGGTCCATAATCCCACTATTGACTCCGATAAAATGATTTTCCATTCGTTGGCACAGCTTTGCCAGTTCAACTCGAGAAATTGATGCATTAGCTAACGCTGCTAATCCAAAAGCTGTTACCATTCCAATTGAAGCTGATGATGAAAGACCTGCTCCGTTCGGAATTGTCCCTTCAAATAAAATATCTGCTCCTTTTATAGATACATGCGCATCCACTAATTCCCGAATAATTCCCTTCGGATAATTACCCCAATCATCCTCTGTTTTATAGGAGAGTTCTTCTATTGAAAACGAAATTTTTTGTTCGAAATTTGTACTTGCTAAATGGAACATCCCATCTTCACGCTCGCGAATCACCATATACGTACCAATTGTTAAAGCTGCTGGAAATACATAACCACCATTATAATCAGTATGCTCGCCAATAAGATTCACTCGACCGGGAGCAAAGAATAGTCTAGTTTTCTTATCATTTGGAGAGAAAGTCACCTGAAATTGTTCTAGTAATGCCTGTTGATTTGACATCTCTAACACCTCGCCCTTAACTTAATTAAATTAATTTATTAAGATTATAACATAAAAAAACCACTTATGCGCAGTGGTTTTTCTATAGCCTCCGTTTTCATGAAACATGCGGAGAAAAAATATTTTTAAGGACAAGCGTTATTGCCCCTATTACAGTTCCGTACTCACCTAGCTTAGATATAACGATCTCAGTTTCTCTTGCTTTTGGAGTAAGAGCACGATGTTTGACTACTTCTCGAATCGGTTCAAGAATAAAGTCCCCTGCTTTTGAAACACCTCCACCAATAATAATTCTATTAGGGTTCATAAGATTAATTAAGTTCGTCACTCCTACCCCCAAATACCTGCCTGTTTCTTCCAAAACTTGGATTGAGAGATTATCCCCTTCTAACGCACATTGATGGATGAGTGAGCCAGTAATTAAATCCGTTTGTGCCCCAACCTTTTCAATAATTTTCGTTTTTCTCCCTAAAGCAATTTCCTTTAACGCATGCTCTCGTAACATCCCACCACTTGCGATCGTTTGTAAGCAACCATAGCTCCCGCATGTACACTTTTTCCCATTTAAATCAACAATCATATGTCCAAACTCACCAGCGATTCCATTTTCCCCGTGAAAAAGCTCATGATTTAAGATAATCCCAGCTCCAATTCCGGTCCCCACGTTAATACAAATTACATTATCTATATCACGTCCATTTCCAAACCAAGCTTCACCTAATGCTAATGCTCTTGCATCGTTTTCAACATAGGTCGGTAAAGAAAAATGGTCTTCTAAGTGCTCTTTTATCGGGATATCTGTTAAATTAAAATTAGGTGCAAATACAGAGACCCCTTTTTGATAATTAACAATCCCATGCATGCCAACACCAATTCCAAGTAGCTTTTCTTTTGGAATTGATGTTTCAGCCAGCAACTTTCCAATAATAGATACTAAATTTTGAAGTAATATTTCTTTATCCAAACGAGATGGTAGCTCAACTGTTTGCTGTATTTCAATCTCTGCATTTAAATCTGTTAAAATTGCACGTACATGATGACCCCCAACATCTAGGCCGATGATAAAAGAGTGCTTTGAAGCTATGGTTAGTAATATGGGCTTTCTACCACCTTTTGATTCCCCGACTTCACTCTCTCTCACAAGACCTGCTTCTAATAATTCCCCGACAATATTAGTTACAGTTGGAGGGGTTAGTTTCGTCTTTTTAGCAATATCAGCCCTTGAAATCTGTCCATATTGACGAATTGTATTTAAGATGACCGAACGATTTAAAGATTTCATAAGTTGAAAGCTTCCTGTTACGTGCGAGCTTGACAATTGACTTCTCTCCCTTTTTAAATCACTACTATATATCATATCGCAATTTAAACGGAGAATGAAGAAAAAGCTAGGTAAGTCTACCTTCTCCTCTCTATCATTTGAAGAATTTCTCTGCTTCTGGTTGGTTTGAATTAAAATTATCCGCTGGATCTCGTTTCTCTTCCGAAATAATTGGTCCCTCCACTTTAAGTAGAAATTGATTTAAGTAAATCTTTCTTCCTCTATTCACTTCAACCATTCCTATCCAGAGTCCCGGTAGAGAGAAAATTACTTCTCTCTCATACAGGCCCCCCTCGACGTGGTGCATTACTTTATCTAGGTTATGTACAGTATCAGGTCTGTCGAGCGTAAGATGAACCGTTGCATCTTCAATAGGCATTCCTACTTCATCCTCAAGAAACATTTGAAGGTTAACTACCTCGCCCGTGCCGTAAGTCTCGTCAGATCCAACAAGCTCAATACGCCACATCGTCACTTCTTCTTTTATAAAAAAACTCTGATATATCAATATTATCGTTAAACAAAGCAGCAGCGCACCAGCTAAATATAAAGGAGGTACTGTTTTTTCTTTTTCCATTCTCATGACATATCTCTCCTTCTAGAGGCTGTTCAAAAAGGATGGACTCCCTCTTACATTAAACTAATCTGTAGGTAAGAGAAAATTGTTTAACACCACTAAACAAGGTACATACCATTTTTCATTTATCGTGATGTTAGACTAAGACATAGTAGTTTTGAACAGCCTGTTCTATTCTAGATGTATTATCATCGTTTCCATCCAAGAAGAGAGGTAAACCTCGTAAACGCAAAAGGCTGTAACCTTTTAATCCTTAAGGTTACAGCCTTTTTGCTAGTCTTGCTTATAAAGAATACTGTAAATATCATGTCGGCGATCCCGTAATTGATTGACACTGCCTGCACGACGATGACGTCTTAAACTTTCTAAATCAACATCTCCTACGACAACCGTTTCGATATTAGGATTACACTCACCAACAATACCATCTCTTGCAAACGTAAAATCAGATGGGCTAAATATCCCTGATTGGGCGTATTGGATATCCATGTTTTCAACTTCAGATAAATTCCCTACAGTTCCCGAAAGAACTGTGAATACTTGATTTTCAATAGCTCTAGCCTGTGAACAATAACGAACACGTAAATAACCTTGGCGATCATCTGTACAGAAAGGGGTAAAGATTATATTTGCTCCTTTATCAACAGCTATACGCGCAAGTTCTGGAAATTCAATATCGTAGCAGATTTGAATAGCGATTTTTCCGCAATCCGTATCAAAGACATTGACATTATCTCCACCTGTAATCCCCCAAAATTTACGTTCATTTGGTGTTATATGAAGCTTATATTGCTTCTCAATTGTTCCATTTCGACGGAATAGATAAGCAATGTTATAAATCTTCCCTTCTTCTTCAACGAAATGAGACCCACCGATAATATTGACATTATATTTAACTGCTAGAGTCGTAAATAATTCAATATAATCCTCTGTAAATTCTGTTAAACGACGAATCGCTTGGCTTGGGCTTTTTTCCGGTAAAAATGATAATAGCTGCAAAGTAAAGATTTCCGGAAAAACAGCGAAATCAGAATTATAACTTGCAGCAACATCCGTATAATACTCACATTGCCCAGCAAAGTCTTCAAATGAGTAAATCTTTTTCATTTCATATTGAATCGTCGTAATTCTAACTGGAAATGCTGTTTTAAATTGGCGCTTTGGCGTCGTTGGACGGTAATCAATGTTATTCCATTCCATTAAGGTGGCATAACGCATTGATGCTTTGTCATCCTCCAAATAATTTTGATTAATCCGCTTTAACGTAAAACCGTTCATCACTTGAAACGTCAAAACAGGGTCAAAAATATTATGAAAGGAAACTTCTTCTACATATTGACGTGGGGTTAATTTATCAGCATGCTTATAATAATTCGGAATTCTTCCTCCGATAATTATACTTTTTAAATTGAGTTCCCGCGCAAGATCCTTTCTTGCTTCATATAACCGGCGACCAATTTTCATACGGCGATACTTTGGATGAACCATTACTTCAATTCCGTAGAGATTGAATCCTTCTGGGTCATGGTTTGTAATATAACCATTGTCTGTTATCTCATCCCATGTATGCTGATCGTCATACTCATCAAAATTAATTATTAAACTTGAGCATGAACCAATAATCTCCCCATCATATTCAACACAAAATTGACCTTCTTTAAATATATTTATATGGCTTTGTAAGTGCTCTCGCTCCCATGGATCCATATTTGGAAAACATAGTTTTTGCATCTCTAAAAGCGCATCAAAATCTTTTTCCTCAGTGTTTCGAATAATCATCTTTTTTTCAAATCTAGAAACATCTACAATATCAGACATGTTCTCATCTCCCTTGCCTGCTAAACTTTAACCAAAATTCCTAAAAGACTATTTTACACGTTGATGAAGTCTTTGTATAGAAATGTTTACTACTAATTGTTATATACCTAACCAGCCTTTTTTTAGAATAATAAAAAGCGAATCGATGATTAGCACCACCGAATTCGCTTTTTTATTGCTCTTTTACTGAAATATGAACATCAATTCCACCAATTGAACTATCTAATGGTACTGTAACAAATGGACTTCCAGCATGAAATTTCGATTCACCCTCGTTCACAATTGGAGTCGTGACATCAATAATACATTCTTCCTTGGAGAGCTCTGTAGCTGTCGTACCTGCCACCCAGTTTCCGAATTCCTGTACAGCACTCCAGCCCATTTCGTCCAAATTCTCTATTATCATTCCACCCATCATTGCTCCTACAATCTTTTTCGCTGTATCTTCTGAGAAGGAACAAATGATTTGACCTGTTAATTGACCTTTCACACCAAGTATAACGGATATGTCATTTGACGGTACACTCCCAGTACCCGCCTTAGGCGCAAGCAGGGTTACATCTATACCAAAATGACTTGATAGTATTCCTCTCGTAGCTTGGCAAATAGCGTTCACATGTTTCACATTCACTTCTATTCCTCCAAAGCTTCTCGCTCAGTAAAAACCTGTCGAAATGCATAGTTGTTTTGTTGTTTATTTTATCATAGCTCTATTATTCAATGTGATTTTTCTCTCTAAATTGTCGCTCGCTGCTCACTTTGATGACGAATGCTATACCACTGTTCTCTCGCCATATCGACAATTTTCGTTTCAAATGCTTTGTTTTTATGTTGGATGACTTTAGAAAAATAATTAATTGCATCAGCATCCCTTCCAAGACGCCGACTCAACTCTCCTATTAAATATATCAACTTTATATCTGACATTTGAGTCTCAAGATAATCTGATTTTTGATACGACTCTTTATAATGATCAAGAGCTTTCTTTAAAAACCGGATTTCTTGGTCTTCGTCTTCTGAAGACCGGTAAAGCCAAGCCAAACGTAGGCAGAGTCCACCGACAACGACTTCTTTTTCTTTTTTTAAAATGCCTGATAAGACACCCAATTTCAAGGCCCGAATCGCCACTTCTAATTCTCTTTCTTGTCCAAAATCCTGTACTTTCCAGTTTTTAAACTGTTCTGCTATTACTTGAGTTGTACCAGATGGAAAATGCGAGGAAAACATCTCCGAAGAAGCAAACCCACACTGCGGACAAACATCAACTTCGTAATAAACGGGATTAAATTTAGGGTCTTTATATTCAGTATGGAAATCACTATCAATTTTCTCAATTCTTATAAATCTTGTACGTAAACGTTTAGTACTAAAGGTTTTTTTACAATATAAACAGGTTTTTTCTTTGTCATAAAACGGCTTTATCTGAACGGACACAAGCCTCACCCTAGTCTTATAGATTTGTATCTATCTTATTATAAATACCATCATTTTAGCTATACTTTTTTGTTATTCTCGCTATTTTCCCGATTATTTAGGTAAAAACAAGGAATAAACAGAGACTTTACTACTAATTGCAATAACCAACTTGAAATATTTACAAAATAATATCCGTTTCTAGCGAAAATTTAAAATAATTATTTGAACAGGTAAAAAGTCTTACTTTAGTTCTGATAAAAGGTTAAGTGATTTTAGAGAAAATAAAAATAAAAAATAAAGAACAAACTGGTATTGTGAGCGCTCTCCAAAACATATACATAGATAGATTCGTTTGACTATGCTTGTTTGCATAACTGTCGAATTATCCGTTGTTCATTTTAGCTTTTAGGAGGAGTCTGTGTGAATAAAAAGAAAGAATGCGTTGCGATGCTACTTGCGGGAGGCGAAGGAAAGCGTTTAGGAAGTCTTACAAGCAAAATTGCAAAACCTGCCGTACACTTTGGGGGAAAATACCGCATTATTGATTTCCCATTAAGCAATTGTACTAATTCAGGAATTGATACCGTCGGGGTACTTACTCAGTACGAGCATCTCATTTTGCATCGACATTTGGGGAATGGAGCGCCTTGGGATCTGGATTTAGGTCAAGGCGGCTTAACCTGCCTTCCACCATTTATCGAGAAAAAAGGTGCTTCTTGGTATAAAGGGACCGCTGATGCTATTTATCAAAATTGTAGTTTCATTGAACAATTCCAACCAGAATATATTATCATTTTATCAGGTGACCATATTTATAAAATGGATTACAGTTTAATGATAGATTTCCATAAAAGCCGTAATGCTGACGCAACAATCTCAGTGATTGAAGTTCCTTGGGAGGAGGCATCTCGGTTTGGAATTATGAACACTGATGTGAACATGGAGATTACTGAATTTGAAGAAAAACCTCCCTACCCTAAAAGTAACCTTGCATCAATGGGTGTGTATATTTTTAACTGGGAAACACTAAAGTCATATTTAAATGTTGATGCTCTACTTGAATATTCAAGTCATGATTTCGGCAAGGACATCATCCCTGCTATGCTAGCGGATCAACGAAATTTAGTTGCATATCCTTTTAACGGATATTGGAAAGATGTCGGTACCGTTCAAAGCTTTTGGGAAGCTAATATGGATTTATTAAACTCTACTTCTCTTCAACTTCTTGATGAAAAGTGGCGAATTTATTCCGTTAATCCTAATCTCCCCCCTCAATTCATATCTCAAGAAGCAAGTATAACCAATTCATTAGTCCATGAAGGTTGTATGATTGATGGCACAATAAACCACTCCATTCTTTTCCACAATGTTGAAGTCTCTATTAATAGTACAATTGAGGATTCAATCATTATGCCAGGCGTTAAAATAGGAGAAAATGTTAACTTAAAAAAAGTAATTGTAACTGAGGACACTATAATCCCCGACGGAACCACTCTACTGAGTGAGGATGTTGTAGTAATTGACAAAGGAACATCTTTTGAAAAAATCTCAGTCATGCAAAGATAAATCAGGAGAGGATGGCGTTTATTTAATGAAACAATTAATGGGGGTTATTAATTTAGATGGAGAACAAGATTTACTACGTGAACTCACTTATTTTCGATGCGGAGCCTCCGTCCCTTTTGCCGGGAGATACCGCCTCATTGATTTTGTCCTTTCAAATATGGTAAATGAACGAATTCACGATGTAGCCGTTTTCACACGTCAAAAATACCGTTCCCTTATGGATCATTTAGGAACAGGAAAACCGTGGGAACTTGACCGCAAAAGAGGAGGACTCTTCATTTTGCCTCCAGATTGGCACGATCCTACCGATTTATCCCAGGGAGAACTACAACATTTTCATAATAATCGTGATTTCTTTTTACGGGGTTCTGCAGAACATGTACTTATTACCGGAAGTCAATTTATTTGTAATATCAACTATAAAGAAGTCTTTAATCAGCACCTCTCTACTAATTCAGATGTTACAATCATTTACCACAATACCCGTAAAATGGAACCTGAGTTTCATTCTGAACAAAAACTGGAATTTAACAAGGGCGGAAGGTTAGAACGGATAACAACAGATGTAAGTAATCCTAATCTTTATATGAAGATGTATATTATTCGAAAAGACGTTCTATTAAAACTGGTTGACTATTGCATTGCAAGAAACAACCAACATCTTTTACTAGATGGTGTCCTTGCCAATCTCTCAAAGTTGAAAGTAAGTTGTTATGCATATGAAGGTTACCTTGCTGTTATAAACTCTATCGATAGCTACTACAAGCATAGTATGTCGATTTTAGATAAAAGTGTTTACAAAAAGCTATTTTTAAACAGAAATCCGATTTATACTAAAATTAAAGATGAACCCCCGACTCATTTCTCGAAAGAGGCCATAGTTCATCAATCAATAATAGCAAATGGTTGCTTAATTGAAGGCACAGTTGAAAATAGTATTCTGTTTAGAGGCGTTCATGTTCATAAGGATGCAGTTATTCGAAATTCAATCGTGATGCAACGATGTGATATTCATCAAGGAACGATTTTAGAAAACATGATTCTAGATAAAGATATTCTCCTCTCACCAAAAAGAACATTTATAGGTGCAAAGGAACAGCCTTATATTATCGCCAAACGGAAAGTCATTTAGAACAATAAAACGCAAGGTCTTACATCAAGATTCTCTTCTAATTGACTTAGTTAAATTCATTTTTCTAACTCTATTTAAGGAAGGAGCAAATATATGTTGAATATTGTGATGGTTGCATCAGAATGTACGCCATTTTTTAAAACCGGAGGCCTTGCTGACGTAATTGGATCTCTTCCTCAAGAGTTAGCTAGAAATAAAAAAATTGAAACAACTGTTATTCTTCCCAAACATTCAAAGCTACCCGAAGAATATGAGAAAGAGCTTGAATTCGTTGGCTCTTTCTCAGTCAATGTTACCTGGAGAAATCAACATTGTGGACTCTTTAAAATAAAACAAAGTGATGTTACGTATTATTTTATTGATAACGAGTACTATTTCAAACGTGATTCCCTTTATGGACATTTTGATGACGCCGAGCGCTATGTGTTTTTTACTCATGCTGTTTTAGCGAGTATTGACTATTTGAATTTAGACCCCTCCATTCTTCATTGCCATGATTGGCAAACAGGTCTTATTCCAGCTTATATTAAAGCGGGTCGTCATTCTAAGCTTGTCAAAACTCTTTTCACCATTCATAACCTACGTTACCAAGGGATATTTTCTTTTTCTATTTTTCATGAATTGCTACATCTTGATGAGACCCATATTGGTGGTCTCATGATGGGCGATTCTGTTAACTTCTTGAAGGCTGCTCTTATCCACGCTGATTGGGTATCAACAGTTAGCCCGACGTATGCAATGGAAATTAAAACTCCTCATTTCGGTGAAGGGTTACATACTATTTTAAATGAACGTTCCTCTACATTAACCGGTATCATCAACGGAATTGATACTAATGACTTTAATCCAGCAACCGATAAAGCTCTTCCTTTCAACTATTCTCATGACTTAGATAAAAAACGAAAAAACAAGAGATATATCCAAGAGAAATACAATCTCAACATCTCAGATTCAACACCGATGGTAACAATTATTTCTCGTCTAGTTTCTGAAAAAGGCTTACCACTTATCCTTCATATCCTCGAAGAATTACTTCAAACTGAAGATGTTCAATTAACGATTCTTGGCACGGGGGATCTTGAATTTGAACAGGCCTTTAAATATTTCAAAAATAAATTTCCCGATAAAATGCATGTAGAATTAGCCTTTGATGAGAGCTTAGCTCGTACATTCTATGCCGCTTCTGATATGTTTTTAATGCCATCACAATTTGAGCCATGCGGCTTAAGCCAACTTATTGCCCTTCGTTACGAAAGTGTCCCAATTGTTCGTGAAACGGGTGGGTTAAACGATACAATTCTTTCATACAATGAAGAAACAGGGGAAGGAAATGGTTTTAGTTTCACAAATTTTAATGCAGATGACCTCCTTTATACTATCCGACGTGCATTATCACTTTACCAAGATAAAAAGATGTGGGTTGAAATTTGTCATAATGTGTATCAATCTGATTTTAGCTGGACCGAGTCAGCAAAAACTTACATGAATCTCTATGAAAAGCTAATTGAATGAAAAGGAGCGTGAAGAACGTTGACCGTAACTAAGGAAATGTTCCTAACTGAATTTCGCGAGAAGCTAACAACCTCATTCGGTAAAAGTATGAAGGATGCAACAGATAAAGAAGTGTTTCAAGCAATTAGCTTAATGATTAAAGATGAAATTTACCGAAAATGGCAGCACACGCAAAAATCCTATCAAGAAGGTCAATATAAACAAGTTTACTATTTATCGATGGAATTCTTATTAGGTCGCCTCATTGAAAATAACTTGTTAAACGTAGGCTGGTTTGATGTTTGTAAGGAAGTTCTAATGGAGAGTGGGTTAAATACAGATAAAGTCTTCTCACAAGAGCATGATGCTGGACTTGGAAATGGTGGACTCGGAAGACTAGCTGCTTGCTTTCTCGATTCATTAGCCTCCTTAAAACTCCCAGGGCATGGGGTTGGCATTCGCTACAAATATGGACTATTTCAACAAAAGATGGTGAATGGATACCAGGTTGAGCTTCCCGATTACTGGTTAAAAGATGAGTATATGTGGGAAACAAAAAGAGAAGAAGAAGCGGTTGAAGTTCGTTTTGGAGGAACAGTAGAGGTTTATTATGAGGAAGACAATCTTCGTTTTAAGCATGTCGATTATGAACGTGTAAGAGCAGTTCCGTATGATGTGCCTATCGTTGGTTATCAGAATGAGGTTGTTAATACTCTTCGATTATGGAGTGCAGAATCAATGAACAATCATTTCCACTTCCAATCCCCTAACGGACATGACTATTATCATTATTTAGATTACAAACGTTCAGTCGAGCAAATCTCTGAATTCCTATATCCTGATGATTCTTTTTATGAAGGAAAAATACTTCGTTTAAAACAACAATATTTTCTTGTTTCAGCAGGACTACAAAATATTATAAAAAAACATAAACAAACTCATCATCACATTAAAAATCTTCCTAATAAAATAGCAATCCAAATAAATGATACACACCCAAGCTTAGTCGTACCAGAGCTTATGCGTTTACTGTTGGATGATGAAGGTTTGGGATGGGACGAGGCTTGGGCTATTACAACCTCCACAGTAGCATACACAAACCATACAACCTTAAATGAAGCACTTGAAAAGTGGCCAGAGAACATGATTCGCGACCTCTTTCCACGTATTTATATGATCATCGAAGAAATCAACGAGCGCTTTTGTAAACAAATTTGGTACGAACATCCAAGCCTTCGTGATTCAATTGCGCAGATGGCCATCATATCATACGGTACTGTTCATATGGCCCATTTAGCAATGGTCGGTAGCTTTAGTATTAATGGCGTTGCAAAGCTCCATACAACGATATTAAAAAAACAAGTGATGAAACCTTTTTATCAGATTTTCCCTGAACGCTTCAATAATAAAACAAATGGAATTACTCATCGACGTTGGCTCCTTAATGTCAATCCAGAATTAGCTTCACTTATCTCTTCAACGATAGGAAATGGTTGGATTCAAGAACCTAAAAAACTGATACAGCTTCTTCCTTTTGCAAATGATTCCTCTTTTCAAAATGCTATCGCTAACGTAAAACAAAAGAAAAAAGAGGACTTTGCTGCTTACATCCATGGGAAATACGGAATCGTGATTGATACAACTTCCATCTTTGATGTACATATCAAGCGACTACATGGATATAAAAGACAATTATTAAACATTTTTCATATTTTACATCTTTACCAATTATGCCGTGAAAATCCAAATTTACCAATGACCCCGCGAACGTTTATTTTTGGTGCAAAAGCAGCACCAGGGTATCATTTCGCCAAAAATGTTATTAAATTAATTACTGCTGCAGCTGAGAAAATTAACTCAGACCCTGCGTCTAGAGATAAAATAAAAATTGTTTTCCTTGAAAATTATAATGTTTCCCTTGCTGAGCGTATCATACCGGCAGCTGATGTAAGCGAACAGATTTCAACAGCTAGTAAAGAAGCTTCAGGTACAGGTAATATGAAATTAATGATGAACGGGGCTCTTACACTCGGAACACATGATGGTGCAAATGTAGAAATTAAAGAAATGGTAGGCCCAGAAAATATTTTCACTTTTGGTTTAACCTCTGAGGAAGTTTTCGACTATCAAGAAAAGGGGACCTATCGCGCTCGAGATGTCTACAACAGTGACCAACGAATTCGAACGGTGATGGATCAACTTGTTACTCGCTTTTTCTCAAAAGACGACGTCGAGTTTAAACATATCTACTATTCTCTTCTAAAACGAAATGATGAATTTTTCGTATTAAAGGATTTTGATGGATATGTAGAAGCTCAGCAACTTGTTGACCAAACATATCGCCAACAATCGATATGGTTAAAGAAAAGCATTACGAATATTGCTCATTCAGGAAAGTTTTCAAGTGACCGTACAGTATCTCAGTATGCAAATGAGATTTGGGGTATTCACCCTGTGACAATGAGCTAGAAACTTTTTGAATTACATTCTTTTGCTTTCAATATTAGTGTATTGGAGCAACCAGAGTCGTCCCTCCTCTAAGTTAAGACAGCCGCTTTCTTAAAAGTCGGCTGCTTTTCTTTTGAACTCATTTCTTACCTCAAGAGCAAGTTTAGGATCATCAGTAATAAAAGCATGACAACCAAGTTTCATGTATTGTTTCATAACTAGTTTATCGTTAATAGTATAAGGCCTAAGTTTAATTTTTTTCGTGAGAAGATATTTGATTTCCTCTTCATCCAGTGATAAATAATGAAAATGGTAACCCTCTGCTCCAGCGAAAGCTATATCTTCTTCAGGATGCTTCAGTGTAGCTAGCGTAATAATAGCTACTTCTAAATGAGATGCTTTTTCTTTGACTCGACGAATAAGTCTATGATCAAATGAAGAAATAATCACTCTTTGTTCCATTTTGTACTTTTCTATCAGCTTTAAAATTCGTTTCCATAACGTTCTCTTTTTTGCTACGTTTGATTTTATCTCGATATTCACCTTAAGTGTGTTACCCTCTGCCCAAATAAAGACATCCTCTAGGGTAGGAATTTTCTCATTCTTCCACTTCCCAGTTCCTGCCTCAAATTGTTTTAGTTTTTCAACGGTATAAGAGCTTACACGTCCGCTTCCATTCGTAGTTCTCTCGAGCATATGGTCATGAATAACAATAGGAACACGGTCTTTACTTAATTGTACATCGAGCTCAATTCCATCAGCACCAACCTCGGTAGCCGCTTGAAAGGCGGCTATTGTATTCTCCGGATATTGACTAGAAAACCCTCGATGCGCAAAAATAGCTGTTTGAATCATCACTCACTCCTTCTCTCTAATAATAAAAATCTTTAGAGTTCTTTTTTGGAAAAAACTATACATTGACAAAGTAGGTATTTTTCCAGAGTATAGTTTATATTATTAGAAAAAGGAGGATGAGTGCTATGGAAGAAAAAAGTACACTCATGCAGACCATCGATTCGATTAATAGCTTTATTTGGGGGCCACCTCTGCTTATCCTATTAGTCGGTACCGGTATTTATTTAACGCTACGTCTATCATTCTTACAATTTTCTACTCTGCCATATGCGTTAAAGCTTGCATTCAGTCGGACACAGGATAAAAAGTCTGAAGGTGATATATCCCATTTTCAATCATTAATGACAGCACTTGCCGCGACGGTTGGGACTGGAAATATCGCCGGGGTCGCGACAGCTGTTGTAATTGGTGGGCCAGGTGCTGTTTTTTGGATGTGGCTGTCCGCCCTATTTGGAATGGCTACTAAATATGCAGAAGCTATTTTAGCAGTTAAGTATCGTGAAAAAGGGGAAAATGGTGAGATGGCTGGCGGACCAATGTATTATCTTGAAAAAGGATTAGGTCAGAAATGGTTAGGAATCGCCTTTGCAGCTTTCGCAGCCATAGCTGCATTCGGAATCGGAAATACCGTTCAATCAAATTCAGTTGCAGATGTTATCGAAAGTAATTGGGGAATTAATCCTTGGGTTACCGGAGGATTATTAGCTCTATTTACAGGGATTGTTATTTTAGGAGGAATTCGTAGCATTGGACGTGCAGTAGCATTCATTGTTCCAGTCATGGCTTTATTTTATGTCATAGCAGGACTTATTTTAATTATTAGTAATATTTCTCTTGTCCCTAGTGCTGTTAGTCTTATTTTCTCTGATGCCTTTACAGGGCAAGCGGTAGCAGGTGGGGCACTCGGTGTCGTTATCCAATACGGCGTTGCTAGAGGTGTCTTTTCTAATGAGGCTGGTTTAGGATCAGCTCCAATAGCCGCAGCAGCTGCAAGAACAGACTATCCAGGGCGACAAGCTCTTGTATCTATGACTCAAGTATTTATTGATACCATTATTATTTGTTCGATTACGGGAATTGCTCTCGTGATGGGAAATCTTTATATCGGCGACCTCAAAGGGGCAGCTTTAACATCGGCAACATTTGAATTCTTCCTCGGGCCCATCGGTTCGATAATTGTCGCCCTTGGTATGATTTTCTTTGCTTACTCCACAATCTTAGGTTGGTCTTATTATGGGGAAAAATGTATCGGCTATTTATTTAAATCACCTTCAGCAATTTTCATTTACCGAATTGCTTATGTTTTAGCCGTTGTCCTTGGTGCAGGGGCAAGTTTAAACTTAGTCTGGGGATTAGCTGATATAATGAATGGTTTGATGGCCATTCCAAACTTAATAGGTTTACTCGGCCTTTCTGGTGTTGTTGTGGCTGAAACACATCGGTTCAAAAAACAAATGCGGGCAGAAAAAGCAACAAATTCTCCTTATCATAGTGAGTAACATTTAGAAATTCAGCTTCCTAATAAAAAGTAAGGGGATGTGGCATAAGGTCAAAGACTGCTTATGACACATCCCTTATTTTAATTTATAGAAACTTGAAATTGACCCTTTTCCTCTTCTCCCCAATACATCTTAAAAACATCACCGTCTGAAATTGGTCCTACCCCTTCTGGTGTACCTGTAAAGATGATATCTCCAGTCCCTAAACCAAAGACGTCTTCACACTCATCGATAATTGACTGAAAATCAAAAATCATGTCTTGAACATTTCCTTCTTGAATTACTCTTCCATTATTGACCAGGTAAAAATTTTCGCATTGTTCGACTCCTGAAAACTTCCAAAAATCAGTAATAATCGCAGAATTTTTAAATCCTTTAGCTCTAAGCCAAGGTTGCCCCTTTTTCTTTAAATCAGACTGAATATCTCGCAGTGTTAAGTCTACTCCTAATGCCATCTTTGAAACAACATCTTCAAGCTTGTCTCCCTTTTTCACCGGACGATCTATAAGTAAAACAATTTCAAGTTCATGGTGGATCTCCCCTTTTCCCTTTTGGAATGTTAAGGTATGACCGCTTGCACTAGCTAGAGCATGAGTAGGCTTTGAAAATAAAATAGGGGAATCTGGAATTTCATTCCCAAGCTCCGTCGCATGTTTGGCATAGTTTCTTCCAATGCAAAAAATATTGTTTATCCCACTCATATGTATCGACCTCTTTTCAACATATCGTTGTTATTATTTCTGCTCAAAAAAGATTAAGTTCTTTTATCCTTTTCATTGCTTCACGCAAGTCTTCCTCATTACTTAGCAACCCAATTCTTACATACCCTTCGCCATATGTCCCAAACCCAATACCCGGAGCTACGACAACTCTCGCTTGCTCGAGTAACCGCTCTGCAAATTGTTCCGAGCTATAACCTCCAGGAACCGGAAACCAAGCGAAGAATGACCCTTTTGGTGCTTGCACATTCCACCCAATTTCTTTGGCGGCGCTGACTAATGCATTCCTTCTACCTTCATACATTTTAATTAAATCCTGCACACAGGATTGATCCGCCTGCAATGCATGAGCTGCCGCCTCCTGTATACCACCAAATAAACTACAATAATAATGTTCCTGAATTAGTTCAATCGCTTCAATCACCCTCGGATTTCCGATAACAAAACCGACTCTCCACCCGGCCATATTATAAGTCTTGGAAAGAGTTAGCATTTCAACACCAACCTCCTTCGAACCCGGAATTTCTAAAAAACTCATCGGTCTTTCACCCTCATAGCCTATTGCTCCGTAAGCAAAATCATGAACGACACATATATCATGCTCTTTACCAATCGAAATAGCATTTTCAAATAATTCTGGTGTTGCAGTTGCTCCAGTTGGATTATTGGGGTAGTTTAAAAACATTAATTTAGCAGATCGTAGAACAGTCTCTTTAATTGAAGAAAAATCAGGATGAAAGTCATTTTCAATTATTAATGGCATCGGGTGTATCACCCCACCTGATAAAGCGATGCCAGACCAATAATCTGGATAGCCAGGGTCTGGAACAAGTGCAACATCACCTGGATTTAAAAAACATTGACTAATTTCTACAAGTCCTGTTTTTGTTCCAGACAATACAGCGACTTCTTTTGTTGGATCAATCTCTACATTAAATTCTCTCTTATAATAATCGGCAACGGCTTGTTTTAAAAAAGGAAAGCCATCAAATGGTGAATATTTATGATAGATTGGATTTTCAGATGCTTCTTTTAATTTTTCTACAATGTGAGTCGGAGTAGGCTGGTCTGGGTTTCCTTGACCTAAATTTATGACATCATTATGCTTCTTTTTTAACTCCACTACTTTATTTACTAAATTTGAAAAGAATTGCTTTGGCAAACGTTGTAATGCATCAGATTGTTTAAACGTATTCATTTGACTTTTCTCCTTAAGATAGAACTGTATCCATATTAAAAAGCCTCTTCTCATGTATAAAAAGAGGCTTTTTGTACAATCAATGACAAATTAAGTTAATTGAGTTCCTAGTTTTTCAAGCAACATTATGGTGAGATTTTATAGAAAAACAATTGTGTTGTCAAGGAAATTTCAATCTGATAAAAATCCTTGCTTTTTCAAAAAATCGCCAATATGCGCTCTTTTTGGTGTAGAAAAATGCTTTGCCATTTGCTTAGTCCAAGTATCCATACGTTTTCCTTCCGTACGCTTTAAATAGTATGCTTCCATTACTTCATCATAATCTTCTAATGCATCTACTGCTTCATCATACCTTTCATGATGAACGACACTTCCTATAGGTAAACGTGGTTTTTGTTCAGGATTTTGATTTGGTACACCAACACATAATCCCATCACAGGAAACACATATTTCGGTAAGTTCAGGAGGGAAGTAACCTCTTCCGGTTGATTTCTAATCCCACCAATCATAACGCCACCAAGTCCAAATGCTCTTGCGGCAATAAGCATATTTTGAGCCACTAATGCAGCATCAACAGCGCCAACTAACAATTGCTCTGCCCCCCCAGCTTCAAAAGGTTCATTATGCTTTTCACTCGCACATTTTAACCGCTGAAAATCTGCACAGATAACAAAGAAGACCGGACACTCTGCCACATATTGTTGATTTCCTACTAATTTAGCAAGCTTACGTTTCGTTTCCTCACCTTCAATAACGATAATGCTATACGCTTGAACATGGTGCGAAGAAGGCGCCCATCTCCCCACTTCAACAATTTCCTTAATGGATGCCTTGGATACTGGATCTTTTGTGAATTTCCTAATTGAACGATGACTCTTAATAAGGTCAATTACTTTAGATTGAATCATTCTAATCTCCTTTCTTTTTAATAAGTATTAAGTAATAGTTTACATGAGCCGCTCTCATTCTGTAAGAAATCCGCTCAGAATCGATTATGTTTTAAATAGAACTACATACAATCTGCATATTGTAGAACGGAATACAATAATTTACAATGACTATATAACGAGAGAAGGAGAAATCCAATGAAAAATCGACCTACATCAATTCAAGAATCGGATCGCATTTTCTCACTCGATATTATGAGAGGTTTTGCGCTTTTAGGAATATTACTAGCAAACAGTATGCATTTTCAGTTTGGACTTTTTCTGATTCCTAACTTGCACGACTATTATCCACTTGGGCTTCTTGACCGCGTGACTGAAGTTGTTATTATCATTTTTGCACAAGCAAGCTTTTATACGTTATTTTCCTTTCTTTTTGGGTATGGCATGGCTTTCTTAAAAGAACGTCTTCAACAGAAGTCACTTCGATTTACTCCGTTATATTGGAGACGAATGATTATTTTACTTGCTCTTGGGTACATCCACGGTCTTTTAATTTGGGATGGAGACATTTTATTTATGTATGCGTTAGCCTCTTTTCTTCTATTCTTTTTCTTGAAATTATCTGAAAAAGGGTTACTTATTTGGGCTCTTATCTTGCTACTGCTTATGGCTCTTTCTATCGCCTCTCCTGAAGATGATGGTTCAATGACAGCTTTTAATGAATCATTAACTTCGTACTCTATTAACGAAAAAGAAATTCTCACATCGGGCTCCTATCATGAAGTCGTTTCCTTCCGTCTTCATGCAGACCCCCTAGGAATGGGGTGGATAGGTGATATCGTTATTTTAGGAAGTGGTATAGTATCTGTACTTGGAATGTTTTTACTCGGAGCTTACGTCGCTCGAAAAAATTGGTTACTAGAAGCTCGAAAACACCATGTTTTGATGAAAAAAATATGGTGGGCCACCTTGCTTATAGGTTTTCCTAGTAAAATTGCTTATACCATTAATGATTCTGAGCAATTTGAAATGCTTCATTCTATGGTCGGAGGGCCACTTGTGGCAATGTTCTATGCGACCAGTATTGTTCTAGTCATCTCTAATGAAAAAAGAATACAATTACTAAAGCCTCTTGCTTATGTTGGACGACTTTCGTTAACAAACTACCTGCTTCAGTCTGTAGTATTCACTAGTCTCTTTTATGGATATGGATTGGGACTATTTGGTCAAATTGGCTATTTTGCAGGAGTCATCATTGTTTTTTTCTTTTTCTATCTACAAATTCTCTTTAGTAAATGGTGGATTACTCATTGTTATATAGGTCCGGTTGAATGGCTTTGGCGAGCTGGGACCTACTTATACCTCCCTAAGCTTAAACGATAAAAAAGCCTTTAAAAAGGGTGTTCAAAAGGTTTTTACCTTTTGAACACCCTTTTTTCCTACGTTTTAAAATTAACCATTCTCTATCAATTTATGGACTAGGGTAGCAATAACATCATCCGACCCTTCATAAGCAACCTGACACATTCCAGCCGCCTTTTGCCCACCACCACCGTACTCCCCCATTATCTGACCAACATGAATAGTGGACGTTTTATTAATAACGCTGTGACCACAAGCAATTGTACATACCTTATTATTAGATCCATCAACAATCGATATAGATATATTTTGTTCAGGGTAAAGCGCATACACAAGGAACTGGTTGCTTGGCAAGCTCTCTTCCACACCACGTAAATCAGTAACAATAACATTCTCATAGATTGTTGAATACTTCTTTAACATCGATTGAAACTCTTCATTTAATTCAAAATAACGCTTCACTCTTTCCTGTACATCAGGATCCTCAAGGATTTCAATAGCATTCTTTTCTGCACATAATTTAACAAGCTTCTCCATTAATTGGTAGGGGCTTATCGTGTAATTTTGAAAACTACTTATACCTGTTTGTGCACCTGCATCCATAATGAAAGATACTAAGACCCATCCTTTAGGATACAGGATATCTTTTTTAATGAAATTAGCAGCAGCGGCTTTATCAACACCACTCATAATATCATCAAGCTTCGTACCAAACTTTTTTTTACCACCAAAATAATCATAAACTATGCGAGTTGTACTATTTGCAGGACGCACGTCTCCTTTAAAAGTAAAATTTTCAGCCTTCACTCGTCTTAGCTCACTCGCATGATGGTCAAACCACATTCCGCAACCTTCAACATACGGAACATTCGTTAATATATCATTTGCAGTAATCTCAACTTTTCCATCTTGCACGTCTTTTGGATGGACAAACACCATTTCATCAATTAGATTTAATTGATTTAGTAGCATTGCAGTAACAAGACCATCAAAATTTGAACGAGTGACTAATCTCACAAGCTTCCCTCCTAAACTTTACCTTGACTACGAATATTCTATCATTCAAATCATTGAGATGACAACACTCTCATTCATTGAAAAAAGAGAACGCTTTAATGTGGTTCATTTATGGCGTTCTCTTACTAACAGATACCATATAATCCTTAACTTAAAAAGGTATGTGTTTTAAGCATTTAACCAGACAGTAAAGATGTTTTGTAATGTTCCTGAAATCCCTACCCCTTTTAACTACAAATATTATTTTAATTTATTGGTTCTAATTAACTTATTAACTTTCAAACTCTTATTCAATCAGGACGTGAGAAATTCTAACATTAGAAAGTCCCAAAATGACTATTTTAAAGATAAATTCATTTATACCCCGAGATTAGAGTTTAAAAGGGCCTTTAATAAACATTCCTCCGCACTTCCGTTTCTGTTTAAATGGTGAGAAATCGGCCCTATTCGGCAAACGCTTAGGATAAATAGTTTAGATTTAACTTTAAACGCTCAATTTTATTGGAAAACGTTTTCAATGTAAAATTATCTCTCAATTTTTAAGACAGAATGAAAAAGCCGTGTAAAAATAACAACATCAAAACATGTATTTCACAGGGAGGTTAATATGATATACGTTCTTATTGCTCAACAAAGTATCATCAAAAGGAAGGTGAATCCCAGGTTATCGAAACACTGTTAACCTATCTGACCAAAGTTCAGACAAGTCGAAATATTCATGTAAAAATAAAAAGAAAATCAAACATGTATTTAAGAGGAGGGTTTTAAATGACAGTTACTGATTTATTTAAATTTAAAAACGAACGGATTAAAATGTTACATTTTGCTTGGTTTGCATTTTTTGTTTCTTTCTTCGCATGGTACAGCATGGCCCCTCTAGCAACAACAATAATGGCGGATATGAATTGGTTAACACCTCAACACATCGCTGCATTAGGAATCTGTAATGTTGTTCTAACAATCCCTGCACGAATTATCATTGGTTCATTATTAGATAAATATGGACCAAGAGTTGTATATTCAGGTTTACTAATTTTAATGTCAATACCAGCAATTACCTTTGCTTTTGGTGATACATGGGCACAATTAATGGTATCACGCCTTATTCTTGGTAGCATCGGTGCCAGCTTCGTTGTCGGAATTAGAATGGTAGCCGAGTGGTTCCCTCCTAAGAGTGTAGGTTTTGCTGAGGGTATTTACGGGGGATGGGGTAACTTTGGTTCAGCTGCGGCTGCCATGTTATTACCATGGTTTGCACTAACTATCCTTGGTGGAGACAATGGTTGGAGGTATGCCCTAGCCTTTACGGGTGTTGTCTGTTTTGTTTACGGGATAATCTTCTATATTTTCGTAAGAGATACTCCAAAAGGAAAAGCTTTAATTAAGCCGAAAAGAGCCTCTGCTCTTGAAATTAGTAGTTGGGGTGACCTTATCCAATTAATCGCATGGACATTACCTCTAGGTGGTGCGCTTGCTGTTAGTGCTTGGAGACTTGAGGGACTTGGTTTCATTTCAGAAGAAGCACTATATATTATATGGACTGTTATTACACTTGTGGTTATTTATCAAGTTTTTAATATTTTAAAAGTTAATGTACCTCGCCTTAAAGCTGGGGTGCCAGAAGAAGACAAATATAAATTTAAAAACGTAGGAGCTTTAAATAGTACGTATTTTGCAAACTTTGGTGCAGAACTAGCCATCGTTTCAATGCTTCCAATGTTTTTCCAATTAACTTTCTCGTTAACACCAGCAACTGCTGGACTAATTGCTTCTTCTTTTGCCTTTGTTAACTTAGTTGCTCGCCCGCTGGGGGGGGTTCTCTCCGACAGAATGGGAAGTCGGCGTAAAGTTATGCTTGTCTATATGTTAGGAATTTCAATAGGCCTCATCTTAATGGGTTTAATGGATTCTAGTTGGCCTTTAGTCTTAGCCGTTGCTGTTACAGTATTAACGTCAATGTTTATCCAAGGGGCGGAGGGTGCGACCTTTGCAGTAATTCCAATGATTAAAAAACGTGTTACTGGACAAATTGCTGGGATGTCAGGTGCTTACGGTAACGTTGGTGCAACGATTTATCTTACATTGTTTACCTTTGTTTCACCGCAGCAATTTTTCTTTATCCTAGCATCAGGGGCGTTTGTTAGCTTTATCGTCTGTTATTTCACTCTTGAAGAGCCCAAAAACTCATTCAGTGAAGAATACTATCTTACCGATGCTGAGTTAAAACAACAAGCAGATGCCGATGAAGCATTGCAAAAGCAAGCCCTCTAAAAAAAGTATCAACTCAGTTCCTAATAACTGGGTTGATACTTTTTGTCTTCATCTATCGCTAAAGGTATGTTAAGGGTCATCGTCGTTCCTACATTTACTTTACTAGTTATTTCAAGTGTACCTTGATGCGCTTCTATAATTTTTTTACTCACCATTAGTCCAAGGCCGGTTCCTTTCTCTTTTAGGGTATAAAATGGCTCCCCTAATCGATCAATAATTTCTTCTGGAATGCCTATCCCTTCATCCGTAATAGCTATCGAAACTTCACTCCCTACTAATAAGACCCTTGTGATTATTACCCCTCCTTCAGGCATCGCTTCCATTGCATTTTTATAAAGATTAATGAACACCTGACGTAATTGATTTTTATCAATAAAAATATGTATTGGATACTCTGGTTTTTCAATATACATTTCAACATCCTTTAATAAGGCTTGCGGATGTAAGAAATTGCTCACTGTAGCTAGTACTTCTCCTAAATCTTCTTTTTGAAACTGTATTGCTTGAGGTTTAGCAACAACCATGAATTCATTTGTAATCATTTCTAAATGTTCAATCTCTTGAAGCATAATACTCAAGTAAGACTTATTTTTAATTTCAGCGGTTGTTTCTAGCAGCTGAAGAAATCCCTTTATGGTCGTTAACGGATTTCTAATTTCATGAGCAAAACCGGCCGCTAATTCACCAACAACTGAAAGCTTTTCCGATTTCCTGAGTAGTTCTTCTGTTTTAATTAATGTTGTAATGTCAATAAATGACCCGATAAGTTCAACGGTTTTTCCATTTTCGATTTTAGGATTGAGAGAGATAAGAATGGTAATATCAGAGAGTAAATCAGATTGAAACGTTAGCTGATTTCCCTGCCATGCTTGCTCATATTTTTCTTCAAGCTTAACTGCCTTTTCCATTGGGAACAATTCACCTGGAGTTTTCCCAACTACGTCAGTTGGAACAAAATAATACTTTCTAAGCATTTGACCATCCACAAGAGTATAGACAAAGCTTCCATTAACCTTTTTCACTTTAAATATTGCTCCCTGGTGTTGCTCAATGGCTTCCTGTAACTCCCTACGCACATTTTGAATGGCACTCTCAGCCTGCTTCTTCTCCGTCTCATCACGAATAATTGCTGCATAAAAGCGGTTATTCTTTTCACTATCTACTGCTTTTATCGGTGAGATAGTTACACTTACAGGAATTAACTTTCCGTCTTTACATTGCAACTGAGTATGATAATTGGTATATGAACGTCCAGGTTTCAATGCTTCTAGTTTTGTTTTAATATCCCCTGCTGTTTTCGGAATTATGGTCTCTAAATAAAGACTGTGATTCCGCTTAAAGCCAAACATCTTCCTAAAAGACGGATTACTTCTCAAAATTAGTTGACTTTCACGATCAAAAATCACAATGGCGTCAGGGGTATATTTAAAAAGCGACTCAAGTTCATTTTCAACATGTAGGAGCTTTTGTTCCGTTTCCTCTTTATCGGCAATGGATTTCTGTATATGCCAATAATAGAACGCTTTCATAATAAAGAAATACCCAATCACTTTAAATGCTTGCGCTGTAATGGCTATTTCATAAATAGTTCGAAATGTTAAAACCGTTAATGAACCATAAATCATAAAGCAACATGCTAATAATAAATCAAGGTAGATAATATTTTTCTTTTCACTATATCGATTAAAAAAATAAAGGAGAAACCCTAAATACATACACACACTAGTAATTTCAATTATATTCTTGAGGAAAGTTGGCTTTAATTCCTCCGTCACTAGAAAAGGAAGAGTATTACTAGATTGGACAATGAAAACTGATAGAATAATCGTCCAAATTACGGTAATAGCAACCCAAATATATTTCATAGACGGGGCTTGAACACTTTCTATTTTTTTCAAAAAATAAATTCCAATTGTAAGAACGAGCAATTCAGTCAAACAAACTAGAGCCCCTAGCCAAACAGTTGTTTGAAATCCCTCATCAAATGAGACCCCCTTGTAAGATAACGTATGAATAACCTCGAAAATCGCTACAGCTAAAAACCCATTCGTGATTAGAAACGGTACAGTTTCATTTGTATGCCGCAGTGTCAACCATCCATATACAAAAATGGCAAGTGCAATGGATATAGTAAATAAATCCAAAACCTTATGAATATATAAATAATCGGTAGATATATATTCCATAAAAGCGTTTTGAAAGAATAATGAATAAACGAATACCAAAAAACCAATGATTATCAGTATTAGTACTCTTCGTTCTATAAAAGTAATCAAGTAAATATCCACCTCTATGTATATTTGAGATACTCTAATCAATTTAAAAGTCTCTTAACTTTATTGTATAAGGAATTGATAGGAATTGATACAATTAATCGACTCTTCAGACAGTTAAAAAAAAGTCCATAAGAGATCACATACACCTTTTGAATTCTATTTTTATTTTGTCACATTACTATTTTAAGAAATTTAGAGCAATGGCTTACATACTACTCATCTTACTCTAATAAAACATTTACACTAAGGCTTTAAAACTTGTAGTAGCTTCGCTTAAAAAGTCCCCTTTTTAAACTATAATAACTTTTTTCCAAGTAGCGATGTGATTAACGCTACGGCAACATCTGCCGTCTGATTTTTATGGTCTAAGATTGGATTTACTTCAACAAACTCCGTAGAAGTAATAATTTCAGCTTCAGCGAGAATTTCAAGTGCAAGATGGCTCTCCCGATAAGTAATACCTCCAAGAACTGGCGTCCCTACCCCCGGAGCATCAATAGGGTCAATCCCATCTAGATCTAGACTTAAATGAACTCCATCCGTTCGCTCTGATAAATATTCAATGGTCTCTTGAATTACATATGTCATTCCAAGACGATCAATTTCATGCATGGTATACACTTTAATTCCCAATTCCTTAATTAGTTCACGCTCCCCCTCATCAATTGAACGTGCACCAATAATTACGATATGTTCCGGTTTGACTTTAGGAGAGTATCCACCTATATTTGTTAGTAACGGATGACCAATTCCTAAATTTATAGCAAGTGGCATTCCATGTATATTTCCAGAAGGGGAGGTTTCTGCCGTATTCAAATCAACATGAGCATCAAACCAAATAACACCAAGGTTGTTATACTTTTCACTTAATCCTGCAATAGAACCGATACTTATACTATGGTCTCCTCCAAGAATCAGCGGAAAACTATCTTCTTCCTGAATCTCCACCACCAATGCACGTAACTCCTCATTCGCATGAATGACTTCATGCAAATTTTCGAGGTTTTCTTCTTTGGCATCACGTTTTACGGAACGGTTAATTGAGATATTTCCATAATCTCGCAGTGTGAAACCTAAATCTTGTAGCTCTTCAATTAAACCACCATATCTCATCGCGCTGGGACCCATATCCACACCTCTGCGTTTTTGACCAAGATCCATCGGGACTCCGATAATAGAAAGTTTATCAGTTTTCTTCATTTTTCTAATCCCCTCTCCGGTTATGAGCAATTTCATAGATTACCACATTAAATGCAAACTTCGATGTACATAATTGTAATTATATGTTCCATTATACATTATGGATTAGAGATTAAAGAACCACCCTATTCATAACAGGGCGGCTTACCTTCTATACAATTTAAAACTTTATTTACTGCACCCCTTACTTACAGTCTATACTGTAGGTAAGAGGCTTTTATTTGTATATGTGACATAAATGAACTTTATACTATAGTATGGACTTGAGTCCTTCCCATTTCACGTTCCAATTCCCATCCTCCGGAAACAAAGGTGAATCTAGTTCTGAGTCGTGCCAACCAGAAGTCATCATAGCAACCGCTGTTAACAACCCACCGTTACCCGGTAAATAGGCTGAAAGACCAGGTCGTTGATAATTATGACCATTCGCTAAGTAAGTATTTTTCTTTGCATCCAAGAGTAAAAATTCAACAGCTAATTCACGTTCTTCTAACCGTGCTGCTGTCATTGCACACATGGGGAAATCCCAGCCCCAAGCGGAATCCCAATCCCACTCCCGCTTTACTTTCAATAGGGTTCGCTTCATAATCGCCTTATCAATTAATGTTCCTGGTAACATCCCTAATGCACCAACCATCGAGGGGTGATCGTGATTATAACGAGTATATGTATGAGGACATTGCTCATGTGCCAAATACACGCCATCCGCATGTGGAGGCTTTGCTAAAGCTTGTGAGACATTAAGCCATTTAGACGATATTGGCTCTTGAAGTCGTTCCGCCCATTTTATCGCAATGTCTAATCCAAATTTCCAATACTCTAATTCATAAGGAGGATTAATACTCTCCTCGGGTTTGTGATTTTCCTGAGCAGGGATTAGAGGAGGGCCAAGGACGTATTCCTCCCTAGCTTCATCCCAAACTGCAAAGGAAGCCATAAAATCCGCAGATGTATAAACAATTTCTTTATATCGTAAAAGAATCTCCTTAGTTGGGTTGGCCCGGTAGCTATACTCTGCTAGAGTCATCGGATGAGGTTGCTGCCAGATTAACACGGTAGCAATTGTCGAAGGACTTTGCTTCCCTTCTGGTCCCACCATTTTCGGCCACCGCGCACCCTCATAACCTTGAGAAGCCGCCAATTGCTTCGCTAATGGTAAAATTGTTCGATACCACTCTAGGCTCTTCTCTAAAATCTGAGTTCTCCCCCACAGTGGAAAGTGCGCCGCATGCCACCAATGCATTTCTAAATGAAATTTCCCAAACCAACTATTATACATTAATCCCGTTTCTTGTGGAGGAAGGGAGCCTCCACTATGTATCGCTGTTAAAAATTGAGATAGAACGACTCTTCTTTCCAGTTCATGCGCTCTAGGATCATGACTATCAGAAAAGTCAATCGCAGCTCCATTCAACCAAAAAGCTTCCCAGTGCTCCTTACTTTGATACACAATGTCTTCAAATTCACTTACTGAAGGTGAATTTGTAGCAAAGGATATGGAAAAAGTGAGTTCTGCAATGTCTCCAGACTCCAGAATATATTCATGCTCTGATATCTCCTTTAGAACCCCCTCACTCCATTCCCAAGCTACTTCATATCCATCTAAATCTAACTGACGTTTGAATCTAACACTATGATTTGATTGACTTAAAATAGTCGTACTATGACGTCCGCTATTCTCCCACTTTAACTGAGTGGCTTCTTCCCATTCATCAGAACAAACATCCGGATCAGGGAACTTGACCATAACTTGGAGTCTCCCTTTTCTTAATAGAGACGATTGTATACTTACCCCTAGTCGATCCGCGTCTGGATCGCAAACCGTTTTCACAAAAACAGATTCTCCTTGAACCTTAAATTCACTGTCCAAAGAACCTTCCCATAAATTTAAGATTTGGTTAATAGCTTCTAGGTCCCCGAGATGAGCAAGTTCTCCGTTTTCCTTATATAGAAGTAAAGATAACTGTCCCAGTTGGAGCCGGTGAGGATTTTGTCTTAGCCAATGATAAGCCTCTGGTTTCGTTCCTGGATAAATCGGATAATCTACTTTCCTTCCATAGGTTTCTAATGATTGAAAGTCAATATCAGCAAGTGTATATTGATTGGGTTGGTTTGTAGAGTGCCAACCCCAGTTTGATTGTGTACCTAAAGGAACCTCATAACTATCTGGAAACGTTTGCAAACCGGTGATATCCGCAGTAAAGGCAAACTCACCATTCCCCACACTTAAAGGCGACAATGGTTCCACCTTTGAAACTTTAGGACAGTGTCTTTTAATAAGGTTTTTCCGATCAATTTTCATAACTTTTACTCACCTCTATCACCAATTTATAACTCCCAGCCAGGTAAATACTCCTTTGTATTGACAAGCATTTGATTAAATAATTCACTTGAAGATTTAACATCAATCATAACTAGGGGATCATTTAAAAAAGCACTAAATGCTAACTTCTTATCTTTTTCAAGTGCAGCCTTTAAAATGGTTTCTTGATTATAACTGTGAGCTACGACCATCTTATTTATTGAAGGTGGCAGTGTTCCTGCTAAAACAGGCCTAACCGAGTCAGCACTAAAATAAGCATTCGTTTCTACTACTGCCCCTTCTTTAATTCCACCCATTTGGCCTCTGTTTGGCATATTAACATTAGTAATTAAGTCTTCAAGACCGAGTAGTGCTTTCATCATTCCAATAGATTCCTCACCTGTTGACTTTAATTCAACAGATTCTTCTCCACTAACAAGTTTTTTTGAAGTTTCTATTAACTTATCTCTGTTTTCGAGTCTCCATTCGACTGTTGTAAGACCAAACTTCCAAGACTTAACCGTTTCAGGATTTTTCAAGTACCAATGAAGAGGCATAAATTCTGCTAAATGACGGTCACCAGCTGCTGCAATTAACCCAAATTTAAGGAACAAGTCAAAATGAATGCGATGTGCTGATGCAAATGTGCTATTCATCCAATGTCCAGCACTTGATAACTCATATCCTTCCTTATAGTATTTATTTGCGAAATCATCATAAAGAGGCATTAAATCAGTGCCTTGATAAGTGGCTTTATCAATCCAAGTAAAATGATTAATTCCAAGTACGTTTACCTTTATTTCTGCACGGTGTACTTGTTTATCGCCTTGCAACTCCTCTACCATACGTGCTAATAGTTTTTGAGTCCCAAATACTTCATGACAGCAACCAATTGCTTTTATCTTTGGAAATACTTCATAGAGCGTTCTTACACAAAGTGTCATTGGATTTGTGAAATTAATGACCCATGCATCTGGACAGTACTCTTTAATCGCTTCAGCAAACTCAACATACATTGGAATGGTTCGCAACGCCCGAATGAGTCCACCAGGTCCGACGGTGTCGCCAACTGATTGATAAATGCCATATTGTTCAGGTAAATGAACATCTGATCGCATTTGATGGAATGTTCCTGGGAGAATTGAAATTATAACAAAATCTGCCCCTTCTAAAGCTTCAGCAAGAGTTTGCACCGCTTCATACGTCCATTTTCCCACAACGTCTTTTCGTTCAGATAATCGATTACCAATCTTCTCGTTACTTTGAGCAGCTTCTAGGTTAACATCATATAACTTCACATGGCCAGATAGCTGGGGTTCCATCGCTAAATCACTCATTAGTCCCCAAGCCCATCCTCTAGAGCCACCGCCAATATAAGCAATTTTTACATTTGATACACTTTCGTAAACGTTCATCTATGAAAACATCCTTTCATTATGCAAATCATACTTGTTATTCTTCAACTCTTAGGACACCATCTGCTTCGGTTATCTTTATAAATATAGGCCGTTCTAACGGTGTTTTGTTTGGTCTATGTAAAGTTAACATAAGTTGATTGCTGAATGTTCGAAACAACATTCCATGCCCCCCGTCATTTACATAAAGGGGAGCCTTCTGATGTTTCCATGGGCCAGTAATTTTTCCTGTGGTAGATTTTGAGATTCCTTGGGCATAGATATTATCAATAAAACTCGCCCACAACATAACTAATTCACCATTTGAAGCTTTAAACATAAACGTTCCGTCTGTTACAAAATTATCTTGGTTTGGAAATCTATCATGGTTGAAAGCAGTTGGCCATGCTGCATCAGATGCTTGAAATAATACAATAGGTTCATTAACAGTTTCTTTTAAATCAAGTGATAGCCGTTGCGCACAAATTTCACCATCTCCTACCTGGACCCATTCATGGCAAAAGACAATCCAAGGATCCCTGTTTTCATCAACATACAAAGTGCCATCTAGTGAATACCATTCTTTAGGTGTAACCGGTTCAATACTATGCATAACAAATGGGCCCGTTAACTTATCTGAAACTAAAATACCTGTTCCACGTTTTTGATTATCCTTTCTTAGAAACGTAGCAAACATATAATATTTCTCTTGATAACGATGTACCTCTGGTGCCCAAAAATTTTCATCAGAATAAAATTCATCGTTTGGACGAAAAACAGGAAAAGGTCCTTCCCATGTTTCTAAGTTTCCTCCAATGTAGACATCAAATCCCGTACCAGGGCCCCATATGTTTTTATCTGTACTACCAAACAGATAATACTTCCCTTCATTCTCATCCACATAAACAAATGGATCTCTAACTTGTATTTGCTCGTTTCTTAGCATTTCCATTTCCTTTCCTCTTACCTTTTATAATTGAATTCCTCAATGAAATTCGGAAGGACTCACTCCAGTTATTGACTTAAACACCTGACTGAAATAAGTAGGGTTTTGATAGCCTACCATTTCACTTATTTCATAAATCATGTATTTCTTCTCTCTTAACCTCTCTTTTGCTTTCTGAATTCTAAACTTATTTAAATAAGTCACAAAGCTTTCTCCAGTAACCTTTTTAAATAGTTGCGATAAGTAGTTACGGTTTATAAATAACGAATCAGCAATTTCTGCAAGCGTAATTTCTTGGTCATAATTCTCTTTCACGTAGTCTTTAACACTTAGAATCAACTTGTGACTTTTCTTTCCTGTTAATTCTTCTTTTGTTTGACCCACCCATTCATTAATTTGTTTACCCATCCATTCAATCAAAGCATTTATTGTTCGGTACGAATATACGTTCAATATCGTTTGGGACATATCGGTGATTTCGTGCGCTGATTGTCCTTTAGAATGTGAATTCATCATCATGGCATTCAGTGTGCTGACACAAATATTTTGAACAATAAATAGAGGCAGCGTTTTTTCAATTTGTAATGTCGCTACAAAACTGTCCCAAATGGATACTAGACCTTCATGTTCCTTTTGGAGGACCACCTCATGAATGTCTTTTAACAACTCAAACGGGTAATGATAAGACTCTACTTCCCCCTGCTCTTGAACCACTTCAAATGTATATACTTTATTAAATTCTTGATATTCAGCCGCTTCTAAAGCACGCTGACTCTCAAGGTACGAATCGATAATTTCATGAACACCTGTTTTCATACGACCTATCCCAACAATGATAGAAAGTTTCAAGAAAAATAATATTGTCTTCATCAATTTATTCGATAGTTCATAGCTTATCTTGTTTAAATTATTTGTTTTTTTATTTCCAAAAAAAATTAATACAAACGTTGAGTCTGAGTAATCAACGACATGAATATCAACTTGAGAAAACATCTCATGAGTATCAATCATTTCTAAAATAATATTTCCTGCACTAAATTTCATTAATTGCCATTCGCGTTCAAGGGCTTTTGTTAAATAAGTTGGCCGAATAACAGTAAGAGTACTAACAACAATATTCTGATCTTTAGACAGATTTAATAGTTCTAGCTTCTCACTCGGAATATCAGAAGATTTATATCTAGTAATTAGAAGTTCCCTAATGAGAGCGTCTTTTGTATAGCTTAGATATTCTTTTCTCTGGGACTCATAGTTTTCTAGTAGTAATTTATGTTTTTCTTGAATTTCAATTTCTTGTGTGATTTCTAACAAAACAGTTTCGATTTCCTGAATGGGGGAAGGCTTTAAAAAGAAATGCTTCACACCATAACGCATCGCTTCTCTGGCATTCTCAAAATGATCATAGCCACTATGAATGATAATACTGATTTTTGGAAATTCCTTATACAAGCTCTTTATTAATTCCAATCCATTCATTTTGGGCATATAAATATCTGTAATCAGAATATCTGGTGGACTTTTCCTTATTTTACTTAGTGCATCCACCCCATCACTTGCTGTATCAGTAACCGATAAATTTAACCTTTTCCATGGAATGTGATTGAAAAGTCCTTTTCTTATTTCAGGGTCATCATCAATAATTAATACAGACCTCATGATTATCTGCCCCTCCTCGTGCCATCAAACCATTCTTGTTGTTTTTCGATCCAAACATTCAATTCTTCATGCTCTTTAATAATTGGAAGTACGATTCGAGCAGAGGTTCCTCCCTCAGCGTGATTAAATAATTTTAATCCATACGGATACCCACAATACATCCAAATTCGCTCTTGTACGTTCTTTATTCCAATCCCTTTAGTCTTTTCTAAATTCCAATCCTCAGGTAATCCGCCACCAAAATCACTTATTGTAATTTCAAGCCAGTTATTGTTTGTTTCCTTCACGATTTTCGCAAAAATAATGATTCGCACTTTATCTTCAGTAGTAGTATAGCCATGCTTCATACTATTTTCGATAAATGGCTGCAATATAATTTTAGGGACATACAAATCTTTTAGAGAGGCGGGAATTTTTAATTCATAGGTAATATCCTCCTTTAACCTGGCGCGTTGGATTTCAATATAACTTTTTGCATGTTCTAGTTCATCTCTCAGCAAGATGAATTTTTCTCCGCCACTTAGACCAATACGAAGCATTTTACTTAACTGGTTCACCATAAGACTAATATCTTCTGCATTATGATCCATAGCTTTCCAACGAATCATGTCTAATGTGTTATATAGAAAATGAGGCATGATTTGACTTTGCAGAGCACGAAGTTCCGCTTCTCTTCTGAAACCGTTCTCTTTTTTTAGATTGTTTAATGTTTCATTAAGTTCTGTAGTCATACGATTAAAATTATTAGCTAAAATGTCGTATTCTTCAATATAATAAGGTCCGACCTTTTTATCAAAACGACCTTTTTCGACATACCTCATCCCAGTAATTAGCTTTGAAATCGGTACGGTAAAACGCTTCCCTACCCAATACACGATAGGGATGGATAATAATAGCCCACATAGACCCATAAAAAAAATATATAACCCAATCTTTCTGGTCTCTTCGTATAAGGGGTCAACAGGGATTAGTTGAACCAAACTCCATTGTTCATAATTGGGTTCTGATATTAGTACTAAGAACAGTTCATTTCCATGCTTTATCAACCCATGGTAGTTTGAATAATCATTGTATGTCTCAGTTAACATCTTATAAGGTTCTGACGAAATCGATGTTGTAAGTTCATCTAGTACACTAAACGATTCAGATGTATGGGTTTGAGCAATGACTCTTCTTCCGGTATTCAAAAGGATTAGTGGTTCATTCGTTTCTTTTAATAAATCTTTATCTGACATGTATTCAAAAAAGGTACGAGCCAGAACGTTTACTTTAATATAGCCAACAGTCTCCCCACGCTGGTTCATAATTCGATGCACATAACTAATCGTTTCTTGATTTGAAAATGATGATTGATGTTTAGGAACCCACCCATTATCCATTTTCCCGAAACTTTGATTGAACCATTCCTCTTTCTCAAGAATATCTTTAGGTTGAACGATTTTACCAGGAATCCTCGGGTAATTTTCATATCTGTCTGTAAAAATCTCAATTGAATCGATAAACGTTTTTAAGCTAGTCACACCATTAATAAGTTGTGTCAATTCACGTTGCTCTGCAATAGCATCATAAGTACTTGCAGGATCATCTGAAAACATTTGAATTACATTTTGATTGATTGCAATGTACATTCCTGCCTCACTTATACTTGTTATAAAACCAGATAACTTTTTTGCACTTTCATTTAGCAGTGTCAATCTCGTTTCACTTATTTCTTCCGAAGTAAAATTAAAAAAGTATTTGTAAGATACGTAGCTAAGTCCGGAAAGGAAAAGTCCATTGACCATAACAAAACTGATGACCATAATGGTGGTTAATTTTCTAAACATAATAGATGGCCTTTCTTTGAATATATTTGATGAAGGAAAACATTGTTAGAATTTTACCCTTTTAATCCTGTAGTAGCAATCCCCTCAACAATATACTTTTGAAAGATAAAGAAAACCGTTGCAATTGGCATTAAAGAAAGGACTGACATGGCAAACACTGATCCCCACGAGGAATCCCCCTGTGAATCCAGAAATAACCGTAATCCTAACGGTACCGTGAATTTATCAACAGTATTTAAATACAATATTTGACTAAAGAAGTCATCCCATGTCCAAATAAATGTAAAGATAGCCGTTGTAATTAAGACAGGAACAGCTAATGGCATAATAATTCGTGCATAAATTTGTACAATACCACAACCATCCATCGTTGCGCTTTCATCCAATTCTTTAGGAATGGCTCGGAAAAATTGAATCATTAAAAAGATAAAAAAAGCATCCGTCGCTAATAACTTCGGTACCGTTAAAGGTAAAATGGTATTAATCCAATTTAAATAATGAAAGATTGTATACTGAGGAACTAACGTGACATGTGCTGGGAGCATGATCGTCATGAGCATGCAAGCAAACCATAGTTTCTTTAATGGAAACTTCAGCCTCGCAAAGGCATAGGCAGCCATCGAACAAGTTACCAGATTGGCAACCACGCTAATGGTACTAATTAAAAATGAATTTTTAAAGAAGGAACCAAAAGTAATATCACGAACAACATTCCAACCTTTTGTATAGTTCTCAAATGTAATTTCACTAGGCCATAGACCTGGTGACGAAAAAATTAGATATTCGGGTTTGATTGAGCTTGAAATCATCCATAACACTGGGTACAGCATGAGAATTCCTAAGGAAATAATAAATAGGTGAGTAAAGATTCTTTTAAGTGGTGTTTGCTTGTTCATTTATAATTTCCCCCCATCTTCATAGTAGACCCAATATTTTGATGAAACGAATAATATCGCTGTCATGGTACCTAATACGATAACGAGTACCCAGGCCATTGCTGAAGCATAGCCCATTTCAAAATGCGAAAACCCTTTTTGATAAAGGTAGAGCGTGTAGAATAGAGTTGAATTAACTGGTCCTCCTGTCCCTTCACTAACGATGTATGAAGAGGTAAACACTTGAATTGATTTAATTAACTCAATAACCAAATTAAAGAAAATAACCGGAGTTAAAAGAGGTAATGTGATTTTAAAGAATTTTCTTGTATTGCTTGCACCATCAACAGAAGCAGCTTCATATAACTCGGTTGGTATTTGCTTTAATCCCGCTAAAAAAATAACCATTGAAGCACCAAACTGCCAAGTAGCTAAGATAATCAGTGTATTTAATGCGTAATCCGGATGGGATACCCAGCCTTTTCCAGCAATATTAAAAAAGACCAAAACTTGATTTACTAAGCCATCAATACCAAATAAATTTTTCCATAGTAGGGCGATGGCAACGCTTCCCCCTAATAATGAAGGTAAATAATAGACCGTTCGGTAAATTCCGATTCCTCTCATTCCTCTGTTTAACAGAATGGCAACGAGGAGGGCTGCTATTAGTTGTGTAGGTACTGCGATTAAAACAAATGTTAATGTAACCTTAACAGCATCCCAAAAACGATGGTCCTGAAACATTTGCTGATAGTTTAATAAACCAATCCATTTAGGTGGGTTCATTAAATCAAAACGGGTAAATGATAAATATAGTGAACTAATCATTGGCCCTAACACTAAGCCGAAAAATCCAAATAACCAGGGTAGTAAAAATATATAGGCAATGATACTATTCTTTCTAGCTCTTTTATTCTTAGTTTGGTTAGGTTTTACATTGATAATCGAGCTTTCTTTTTCCGTATAGTTTTCCACGTCCACCCCTCCTACTGTTATCTAAGAAAAAGTGACCCGCTTAATGGCTATCGCGAGTCACTTCCTTTCATTGAAATAATTACTCAGAGTACTTTTCAATATTATCTAATAACTCTTTGAAATATGCTTCTGACGCATCCTCTACGGTTGCTTGGTCAAATGAAATACGTTCGCTTGTTTCTGTAAAGAGTTGCGTATTTTCATTGTATCCTGGTAGATTAGGAATATAGGGAGCATCTGATGTATTACTGACCCAATCAATATAAGCAAAAATCGCTTGGTCCACTTCATCACCAGAATCGATTAAAGATGCTCGTACGTCTGAATTGACTGGCGCACCTCTATCATTACCTAAAATAGCCGTAGCTTCTAAATCATTAACAAAAAAGTTTAAGAATTTTGCTACTTCTTCGGGATGTGATGTATTTGCCGAACCTGCTAAAAATTGACTTGGTCTTAACCCAACTCCATTCTTTCCTGTTTCACTGTCGTAGGGGTTAATATACAATACAAATTCGTCTTCAGTTGCATTTAAATATGCACCAAGTTGATTACTTGCTATAGCTTCCATAGCAACTTTCCGTTGGACAATCAAGGATTGTTCAGGGGTTTGTGTAGCAGAAACTTGAACTTCAGCGATTGCAGCACCGCCACTTTCTCTTAAATCCTTCCAAAGTTGAAACCAGTTTTTCACATCTTCAGCTTCGAATCCCACTTCTCCGTTCAAATAGGTGTATTTATCTTTCTGTGCTAAAAATGTTCCAAATCCATCCTCTTGAAAATCTGCTGTGCCGTAAGTCCCCTCTAAATTAGCAGAAAGCTGATTAGCAGTTTCTTTAAACTCTTCCCATGTCCATTCCTCGCTAGGTAAAGCTACATTTGCTTGTTCAAATAATGTTTTATTAAGTAGGACACCTCTTGCATTTGTTCCAAGTGTGACACCAAAAAATTCACCATCAAATGTAGCGGCATCAACCATACTCTGGTCATGCTTACTAAGCTCTAACTCATTTCCTACATAGTCATCTAGTGGCAAAACGACTCCTTTGTTAACAAAATCATTTAGATTGCCTCCATACTGAACAATGTCAGGCGCATTTCCAGCAGCAATTTGTGTTGATAATTTATCAAAATATCCATCAAAACCTGAATACTCTGTTACGATTTTAACGTTCGGATTCTTTTCTTCATATAATTCAACAACCTTCAGAGTACGGTCATGTCTTTCTTGACCTCCCCACCAAGCCATACGTAATTCAATTGTTTCCTCGCTCTCACCTTGTGATTCTTGTGGTTTTTCAGAAGAAGAACCCGTTTCCTCCGATTGCGAACTACATCCAACAAACAACAGCATGAACGAAACGATAAATGCGAATAGTGTAAATTTTCTCAATATAATATCCCCTCTCTAACAAGTTACTCTTATTTTATTATGTAAGCACTTTCATTAAAATAAAGAAAAGTAAGGTTAATTATAAAAAATGTTAGATTTCTATGAAAAAGCAACACTTTTTATAGTACATCTAAGAAGTTAATGCATAAATCCACAAGTTATTAAGATCCTTAAATTCGTTCCATAAAAATAGAGAGTGTTTGAAGTCATCCTCTTCAAACACCCTCATACTCTAATTAACTCTCGGTCATTTATTTACTGCCTTTACTCGAGCACTACCAGACTGAATGTTCCATCTTCGAAAAATGCTTGTAGCTATTGGTTCCTAATCAAGTTTATTAATACATTCACCTGTTTTAATACTATAGTACATATTCGGCTAATACACTTTGAAGTTCATATATATTTAAACTTTTATTAAATTGTTTTTGGATAGGTGTTGAACTACCCGAAATCCAAATTTTTAACTCTGCATCTAAATCAAAGTTACCCGCAGTTTCGATGCTAAAATGAGTAATATTTTTATAGGGAATTGAATGGAGTTCTATTTTCTTCCCTGTCAAACCTTGCTTATCAACAAGTAACAATCTTTTGTTTGTAAAAATAAACATATCTCTAATTAACTTATAAGCCTTATCCACAGTTTCTCCACTCGTTAATACTTTTTCAAATTCTTTTTTTACCTCATTAATATTAATTTCTGAAGCATTTCCCATAAAACCATCTAAAAAGCCCATATTTCATTCCTCCAATTCTTTTAAATCTAATTACTAATATTTCTATTATACCTACTAATATTCCATCTGTATCCATATTGAGCAATAAAAAAACGCTCACAGACTAGAACTGCAAGCGGATGTTCAATACTTAAGCCAGTGACCCCTGCTTCTTCAAAATCTTCATCGCATGATACACGTCGCCTTTTCCTTGGCATCTTAAATGGATAAAATCAATACAAATCCCTGATAATAAACCTACTAATAGGCAACTGTGATTCAATATTTCACCTCTGCCGCACACTCGAGAAAAGGTGCTTGATTCTCATTACCATAACGTATTACCCGACTGAGAGGCTGGCACTTGGCTTATTATTGCTTATCCACAAATATTATTTTAAAATAAACGACTTAAAATCTATCTTACCAGACCCTCTATAAGTGAAATATAATGCTTGTTTGCCATTTTGGATAGTCACTCGCGTTTGAAAATAGGTATAACCTTTGGTTTTCGTAATTGGGATTCTTGCAATGGGTTCGGAATTGAGTTCGGTTGACACCAGCATTTCACCAATACCTGTGGCGTTAACTTGTACAGCCATTCCCTTTACATCCTTGATCATAAAATATTTATAACCAGCAACAGCTCCATCTTTCATGTTGGCTATATATTGTGTCGGATTATGTTCTCTGTCCTTACCCGTTTGTGTAAAATAGGGATGGTTCTTAAATCTTATATTCCCGAGATATGTCCCATATCTTCCTGCCCCTTTTTCTGACATGAGGTGGCATGCAATTCGTGCCTCATACTCTCCATTTCCAGATAGAGGACCATTGTTCAACCCGCAACTCGTCATTTCCACCTGTGCGATCGTACCATCTTCTTTTATTTCAATCGGTTCCGCAAGTGCTTGTCTAGAGAAATGATGTCTGTTCGTTTGTCTGTGGTAGAACACATACCATTGCTCTTTAATACAAACAATACTGCCATGGTTATTCCCTATATAATTATAAGCCTTATTATCCTCTGAAAAACCATTAATAAATAAATCGCCATTGCTAATTATCGTTCCGCCATACTCGAATCCCCCAACAGGACTTTTGCTCGTTGCATAACATAATTCATGTCCATTTATCGAGGAATAGATAAAGTAATACGTATTTTCTATTTTTCTCATAGAGCAGGCTTCAAAGAATTCATGTCCTTCAAAACCAGTTCCTTCCGATTCACCTACTTTAGGAAAAACCAGTTTTGGCTCCCCTTTCACTGTCTTCATATCAGGTTCTAACTCGATGACGTAGCCCCCTCTAAAGGTTCTCCTTTTAAAGTCAGTAAGAATGCTAGGAACCCCTTTCTTTGGTGCAAACCCTGAATACAAGTAGACCTTTCCATCATCGTCACCAAAGACACCTGGATCAAACAAATACGGATCCCCTTTTTTATTCCATAAAAGTTCTCCATTTGGTAGACTGATATAACCATAAAACTCAAATGCTCCATTCGGCTTATCACAAACAGCAATAGCCATTATACTTCGGAAGCCAAGTGTATAATATAAATAATACCTTCCATCTACTCCTTTTGTGACATCCGGAGCAAACATTTGATAAAGCCCTATTCGATTTTTAGGATCCTGTACCTTTCTATAGATAACCCCTTCGTATGTCCAATCCGTTAAATCACCAATTGGAGCAGACCAACAAACATAATCATTCATACAAAATAGCTTTCCGTTAAACCTATCATGAGAACCGTAGACATATAATCGATCTCCAAATACATAAGGTTCACCATCCGGAATATACTCGTAACTTGGTAAAAATGGATTAAAAGCTTGTTTTTTCATCGATTTATGGCCCCTATTCTTTCCCTTTATCACGATCATTCTATATGTTTTATTCTACAGCAATTCTCGGACTTAACCATCAACTAACCGTTCGGAGGATAAACTAATTGTTTACTGGATAAAAAAACAAGCCGTTTTGATGCTTCATCATCAAAATGGCTTGAGTCAATGCCCAACTATGAGTGGAACTTTGCCAACTTTACTTTCTTCTTTCTTTCCTTAAACACATGACTTAACCCTTTAAAGAAATGTCCATTTACCATCATTAATATCCCATCTAACATTGGCATATTCACAATTCCGCCTGTTAATCTCGCAATTCCTCTAAACGGCATATGATAGATGGACATCATAATAAGGTTTGCCGTACTTCTTCTGCCTACCTTCCACAGAAACCAATGGACAAAAACAACGGAGTAATACATCAGTCGCCCAAATAACCCCTTAGCATATTGACACTGTTCAATCGTGTCAGTGTACCCAAGTGGCTTACTTCGATCCCAAGTCGCTACTGGTACTTTTCTTTCAATTAAAGCCTCAAATTCATCTTGGGTCACATTGTTTGCTTTTGCCGAATAATAGGAAGGCAACAATTCTTTATTATACGGGAGTGGAGCCCCTGTTCCTTCAACAAAAATCGTCTCCTTCAAACGAATATCAGCGATCGATGCACCAATCATGATTTCATATTCTGCTTCTTCAATTTCCCATTGATTGGTTTTTACATTAAAATAGCGAAAAGTCTTATCATCAAACGGGATAGCCACTGTTTTTGTTTCGCCTGCATTTATAAATATCTTATCAAACCCTTTTAATTCCTTCTTAGCACGGAAGATAGCGTCAGATTTACAACCAACGTACAACTGAGCAATCTCCATGCCTGCAACATGTCCAGTATTAGTCAATTTAAATGTTACTCCATCTTTATCAACACGTATATTAGAATATTCAAAAGTGGTGTAGCTAAGTCCATAACCAAACGGGAAGAGGACATCTACATCCGCCGAATCATAATAACGATAGCCTATATATATCGCCTCTCTATATTCCACGCTTGCTTCGTTACCAGGAAAGTTACAGTAGGAAGGTGTATCCTCATAGCGGAGCAGATACGTCTCAGACAATTTACCTGAAGGATTCACATCACCCGAGAGAACTCTAAGAATAGCCCGCGCCCCCGCTTGTCCACCTAGGTATCCATGCAGTAAGCCTTTCACTTTATCGATCCATGGCATTTCGACTGCAGAACCACAGGAAAGGATAGCAACGATGTTTTGGTTCACTTCATATAAAGCATTTAACAAAGCAATCTGGTTAGGGGGTATCTTCATACTTTGTCTGTCCAAACCTTCAGCCTCTGTTACTTCATCTAAACCAATGTAAAGAAATACAACGTCTGCTTTTTCAGCAAGTGAACACGCCCTAGTGATTAGTTCTTTATTTTTCTTTCCATATCGGTCAAAGCCCTGCTCATATCCAATACTAACAATACCTGATTCCTCAAAACAATCCATTGTATGGTCAAGTATTGTAGGATTTACAATGGAAGAACCCGCCCCTTGATACCGTGCATCCTTCGCAAAATCACCAATAACGGCGACCTTTTTACCGAATTTAAGAGGTAATAAATTGTCCTCATTCTTGAGAAGGGCAATCGATTCTTCCGCTACTTTTTGAGCTACTCTATGATGTTTCTCGATATCAAATTCCTTTTTTCCCGGTCTTTCAAATACTTCACTAGTTGAAAAAATTAAATCAAGTAGTCTATCTACACTTTCATCAAGTAGTTCTTCTTTAATTTTTCCTGATTTTACCGCTTCAATAATTTCTTGATCCGTTTGACCTGCTGTGGTTGGCATTTCAAGTTCATTTCCTGCGATCAAACCTGCTATTCGATCATTACTTCCTCCCCAGTCGGTAACAACAACCCCACTGTAATTCCACTCATTTCGAAGAATATCTTTCATTAAATGCTGGTTCTCATTCGTATAAACACCATTTAATCTATTGTAGGAAGACATAATCGTTTTTGTTTTTCCTTCCTTAACTGCTATTTCAAAAGCGGTTAAGTAGATTTCTCTCAGCGTTCTCTCATCAACTATCGTATCAATAGACATTCGTCTTTCTTCCTGATTGTTCACTGCAAAATGCTTTACACAAGCAGATACCCCATGAGATTGAATTCCTTTGATATAACTAGCAGCCATTTTCCCTGCATGGTAAGGATCTTCACTAAAATACTCGAAATTCCGTCCACATAATGGGTTTCTTTTCATATTAATTCCTGGTCCAAGTAAAACATTTACTCTTTGGGAAATGGCCTCTTCACCAAGATAATCTCCAACCTTTTCACCTAATTCAGTATTCCAGCTATTGGCTACTGTAGACGCTGTTGGATAACATGTCGCTGGTATACCGGCATTTAATCCTAATTGGTCCGCTGCTACCTCTTGCCTTCTAATTCCGTGCGGGCCATCAGCAAGAAACATACTATTAATTCCAAGACGCTTTATATCCTTTGTTTGCCAAAAATCTTTTCCTGACATCAAAGATGCTTTTTCTTCTAACGTCATTTGTGCAATTAATTCTTGAAATTTCATTTCAATTCCTCATTTAAATTTCAGCGGCACTCCACAAGAGAGATACTTCCGAAAGCCTTTTTTATTTTGCTATTTACTTCACCATAGAGCTATTTTACAATAGATTCTATCTATTTTCTAATACTTATAATTCATTTGGTCTTTTCTAATCCACCCATATATTAACAGAATTAAACACCTAATATCCATAATAAAAACAGAAAACCTCAAATTAGCTCCCCGGATTAGTGAATTCAATTCAATTGAAACATGCAACATTGAACAAAACCTGCAGAGCAGGCTTTTGTTTAAGTAAGCTTTCTAACCTTCTCTGATTCACTAGAAATTTTATACTTTCTGATTTTGTATAAAAACAATGAGAACATCATTATGATATTCTCATTGTTTTTATATTAGATTTTTAAGTCCGTTGTTTAAGATCGTGTTCAAAATGCACCCCAAAAACATGACAATGGCTCCACGCGCTGCTCGTCGCACGATGAGAAACTCATCGTGCGACTTTAAAAGCATGCAGAGGCTCGGCTCATTGCTGAGAGGTTGTTCAAAAAGGGAAAAACCACGCTTTTTGAACAACCTCCTTAATTAAATCCAACTAATTTTTGAGAGATTTTATATGCCCCAACAGAAACCTTTCGCCCTGCACTCCCTGGAAGGTTAATTAAATTACCCATAATCCCGTACTTCAAACTACGATATAGTCGGGTATCTTTGTCTTTAATATACTTCCATAACTCAGTTTTCTTCTGAAGGTTTTCCGCCGTTCCAGAACGGATTAATAGGATCGATGATACAACAGTGACAATCTCCAAATGTCGTAACATGTAGTGTCTTAGATTCTCGTTTTGAATCGAATCGATATCTACACAGTCAATCATTAGCTTATTCACTTTGATCTGTTGATCGATACGTTTAATCATGATATTTTCTTGAACCGATTGATCTTCTCTTCCAATGAAATACCTATATAAATCAACATTAACATAGTATATTCTCTTTACATGTTCCACTGGTGCATAGACATACAAGTTGTCGACATAGAACGTGTACTTTGGAAGCTCTAAGCCACAATCCTTCAACAATTGTGTCCGGTAAATAACAGAGTGCATCAAGATATACTGTCCTTTACGAAATTGCTTAATGTCATCCCAACCAAAAATAACATCTTGTGGAAGGACATTGTCATATTTCATGATTTTTTTGTATTTCGCACCCTCTTTTTCATAAACAAAATTGCTTATAACCATATCGACCATATTATCGTCCGTACTTAATTCTCTTAATGTTGTTAAAACCTTCAAATATGCCCTAATATCAACCCAATCATCACTATCTACAACCTTAAAATACAGTCCGGATGCATGTCGTATTCCAGCATTAACAGCTTCGCCATGTCCACCATTTTCTTGATGAATGGCCTTAACCATGTTAGGGTACTTAGATGCATACTCATCAGCAATTGCTGCTGTGTGATCAACTGAGCCGTCATTCACTATCAGTATTTCTACATCGTCTCCACCAGGCAATAGGGATTCTATACAATAACTCATATAATCTTGTGAATTATAACAAGGTATAACTACTGATAATAATTTCATACATACACTACCTTTTCTAGTCCTGCTTTTCAGGCTCTTGTTTAAAAATTATTTTGAATATTGGGAAGAATACCCAGAAAGCAATAGCACTATTGATAATCATCGTAATGACATCTGCTACAGTCTCACCAAATGAATCCATTCCCCACGTATTCATAAACAAATCATAAATCGGAGCTTTATAGAAGCCTTGAGCTACAGCAGCACCTATCGTTATTAAGATATAAGCTATAAAATACCAGAAAGCAGCCTTCCAAATGTTGCTGTTCGATTTAAATGTAATACTTCTTTGAGCAAAAAAGTTAATAATCTGGGCAATCGCGATCGTAATCTGTACGGCAAGGAAGTAAGCTAATCCTCCTCCACCGCCTGCTGACAATGCACCTGCTGCATAATCGAAAACATAATAAGGACTGCCATCGAAGTTTTGCCCAAACTGCAAGATACGGAAACTCGTGTCTACTAATGAGGTTTGCGCAAATATACTTTTAAATAATGGCATTAACACAATTTGTAGCACAGTTATACCATTACTCAATAAAAAGAATACTAGAAATTGTGAAATATTAGGATGCTTCTCTTTATAGTTTGCCCAGAACCTAAGAGGTCCTGAAACTGGCTTTTTTTCTGTTACTTTTTCTATACCCATTTTACCTCTCCTTTGTCACTCACAGCTATGTTAATTATTGTCTTTAGCAATCTTCAACATTTTACTTCTTTCTCTTACTACGTGACGCAATCCTTTGAAGAAATGTCCATTTACAATCACTAAAATCCCATCGAGCATAGGCATATTGATCACGCCACCCGTCATTCTAGCCACTCCTCTAAATGGCATATGATACACGGACATCATAATGAGGTTCGCTAATTCTCTTTTTCCAATTTTTCTTAGGAACCAATGGGCAAAAGATATAGAACGAAAAGCAAATCTTGCAAATCCCCCCTTTGCATACTGGCACTGTGCAATTGTATCGTTATAACCTAGTGGCTTCGTTCTGTCCCAAGTAGAAACGGGCACTTCACGCCCAAGAAGAGCTTCAAATTCAGCTTCACTTACGCTATTAGCTTTACTAGAATAATAGGTAGGTAGCTTCTCTTTGTCATAAGGAAGTGGTGCATTTGTACCTTCAACAAAAATGGAATCCTTTAGTCGCATGTCCACACTTGATGCGCCAATGATAATGTCATAGGTTGCTTCCTCAATTTCCCACTGATTTGATTTTACGTTAAAATAACGGAATGTCTTATCATCAAAAGGAATCATTACTGTTTTCGTTTCTCCAGGATTCAAAAATACTTTAGTAAATCCTTTTAATTCCTTCATCGGTCTGAAAATCGCGTCAGATTGACAAGCTACATACATCTGTGCAATTTCCATACCAGCGACATCGCCTCTATTCGATAATCGGAACGTGACACCGGCCTTACTAACTTGAATATCTGAGTACTCAAATACGGTATAACTTAATCCAAATCCAAATGGAAAACGAACATCGATGCCCGCTTTATCATAATAACGGTACCCAATATACACGCTTTCTCTATATTCAACACTTACTTCTTTACCAGGGAAATGGTAATAAGCCGGTGTATCCTCATATCGGATCGGGTATGTTTCTGCTAATTTTCCAGATGGGTTTACTTCTCCAGTCAAAACTCGAAGAATGGCCTTAGCTCCTGCCTGACCGCTTAAATACCCGTGTAATAACCCTTTTACTTTATCGATCCATGGCATTTCGATTGCTGCTCCGCTAGAAAGTACCGCCACAATATTCGGGTTCACTTCATACAAAGCATGTAATAATTCAATCTGATTAGCCGGTAATTTCATGTTTTGTCTATCAAGTCCTTCAGCTTCAGTCGCTTCGTCTAGACCAATATACAAAAGAACAACATCAGCTTCTTTCGCTAGTGCACATGCTTGATCTATTTTTTTCCTACTTTTTCTTCCATAACGTTCAAATCCTGGTTCGTATCCTATGCTAACTAATCCAGATCCATCTAAACTTTCTAACGTATTATCTAAAATAGTAGGATTAACGATGGATGAACCCGCACCTTGGTATCTTGGATTTTCGGCAAAATCCCCAATTATAGCAACCTTAATCCCTTTATTTAACGGTAGTACGTTTCCTTCATTTTTAAGGAGTACGATCGATTCTTCCGCTACTTCTAGTGCAACTTTATGGTGCTCATCTAGTTCAAATTCTGTATGCTGCGGCTTGCTATATACTTCTTCTGTTGAAATGATTAAATCAAGTAAACGATTAACACATTCATCTAATACATCTTCTTTAATTTTTCCACTCTTGATTGCTTGAATAATTTCTTGATTTGTTTCTCCAGCTGTCGTTGGCATTTCTAACTCGTTGCCCGCTTGTAATCCTGCAACACGGTCATTACTTCCGCCCCAGTCCGTGACAACAACTCCATCAAACTTCCACTCATCACGAAGAATTTCTCTCATTAATTGAATGTTTTCATTTGTGTAGGTGCCATTTAGCATATTATAGGACGACATCACTGTCTTTGTTTTACCTTCTTTAACGGCAATTTCAAAAGCCGTTAAGTAAATTTCTCTTAACGCTCTTTCATCCACAATTGTGTCAATAGACATTCGTCTTTCCTCTTGGTTATTTACAGCAAAGTGTTTGACACATGCTGAAATTCCATGAGACTGAATCCCTCTTATATAACCAGCCGCTAGTTTCCCTGCATGATATGGGTCTTCACTAAAATATTCAAAATTTCTTCCACACAAAGGATCCCTTTTCATGTTAATACCAGGACCAAGTAAGACATTTACTTTCTGTGCAACGGCCTCTTCTCCAAGATACTGTCCAATTTTCTCTCCGAGTTCTACATTCCAGCTATTCGCTACTGTTGCTGCGGGTGGAAAACAAGTTGCCGGAATACTTTCATTCAGACCTAGATGGTCAGCTGCCTCCGCTTGTTTTCTGATCCCATGCGGTCCATCTGCAAGAAAGATACTGTTAATTCCTAGTCTATCAATTTCTTGCGTTGTCCAGAAATCTTTTCCTGACATTAAGGATGCTTTTTCTTCTAGTGTCATTTTTTCTATTATGTCTTTGTATTTCATGTCGATGCCTCATTTGCAATTTCAGCGGCACTCCTAACAGGAGTACCGCTAAAATATAATTTTGTTCATTAAGTTTACAAGACTTACAATCTTAGATTCTTGATGCTACCTATGCTACTCGTTCTTCCTCTCTTTTCCTGCTATTACGGAATGTAAAGAAGAAACCTAGAATGATACCTAAACCTACAAGAATATCAATAATAATTGTGTTGACAATCCATTTTGGTGTATCTGTGCTCATTCCATCATCGATTGCACTCGTGTTTGCTACCGTGTACAGTACGTTTTTAGCAGCATCTCTCATCGCCCATAATGTATCATTACTTGCTGTATTCACTTCCGGCGCGCCAAATGGTGCAACACCTGTAAGAAGGATATCGTTACCAGCACGTACCGCTAGTTCAGCATTCATGTATGGGTACGAATCTTGGATAAAGAAGTCTGTGTTAACCAAACCGTTAAAGCCCCACTCGTTACGTAACACTTCTTTAAGAAGACTCTCATCAGCACCAGCCCATACGTTTCCAATACTGTTAAATGAAGACATCATTCCTAATGCTCCACCTTCTTTTACTGCAATCTCAAACGGTTTCAAGTAAATTTCACGAATCGTTTGTTCATCGCCCCATGTTAAAACACCATACGTACGATTAACTTCTTGGTCATTCAATGCAAAGTGTTTCATAACAACGAATCCACCTTTACCTTGATACGCCTCGATAGTTGCAGCTGCCATCTTACCAGAAAGCAATGGATCTTCAGAGTAATACTCAAAGTTTCTTCCAGCAAACGCCGTACGGTGTATGTTCGCTGCCGGAGCATACCAACCAGTCACACCATAAGATTGTGCTTCAGCACCAATGGCTTCACCCATTGCAGTAGCAAGATCTATGTTCCAAGTTGAAGCAAGCATCACTGTCGCAGGAAATGGAATACCTGAGAATGGCGTACTTGAAATGAAATTACTAATACCTGATGGACCATCGTAATCCCTAGTAACTGGTTTCTGAACGGATGCAATTTCAGCCGTTTTATATCCACCGTGTTTAAAGACATCTACTAATTCGGCTACCGTTAATTGATCAAGCAACGGTTCCCAGCTTTCGTCATCATAAGGTACACCTACAAAATCTTCTAACACTAAACCATTTTTCGCACCAGTAATCGGTGCAGTTTCATGTGTATCAGCTGGCACATCATAACGCTTACTATTTACCATATCAACAAATGCCGTATCGACTAATGTACCTTGTACTTCGCTCGTACTGCCATCTTCATTCATAACTGTAAATGTTTCATGTTGATTAATTATATCTAGATTTGCAAAGCCTTCAGCTCTAGAAAGATAGGTGTCAATGCTTCCTTCACCTGCCACTTCTTCATCAAACTGGTTAACAGCAATTTGCTCATCAGAAGAACGCCCAGTTTCGTCATAAACAACTTCCGAAAGTGTTTGTGATGCTACATCAGCGATTTTTTCGTGAGAGTTTCTCATCAACATCAGGTTATATTCGCCTGCTTCAAGTACATATGCACCATTGGCACTGAATAATTTGTTGTGGTCGTATGCTGCCATTTCTTCTACTGGAAATGATACCGTAACAACCTCTGATTCACCTGGCCCGATTTCACCTGTTTTTCCGAATGCTGCAAGGTTAACAGATGCTTTTTCGATTTTTCCCGTGTACGGTGCAGAGTAATAAAGTTGTACAATTTCTTTACCTGCGACAGCCCCTGTATTTGTAACCTCTACATCAACAGAAATGTCTGTTTCATTCCATGTTACACTGTCAGCTACTACTTCTTGGTCAAATGTTGTGTAGCTTAACCCGTGACCAAATGGATAGAGAATTTTTTCATCATAATCAATACTGCCTTCCGCGGCAGCCGTTTCATAATAACGATACCCAACGTAGATTCCTTCTGTTAAGTCTACATATTTCAAGGGAACGCCTTTAGCATCTGTTGCTGTTGAGAAACTTCCATCAGCATTTTCTAGAACGTAATCAAAGTCACCAAAATTGGTTGCTGCAGGTGCCTCCTGAAGGTCCTTAGCAAAGATATCTACTGTTTTACCAGAAGGATTCAAATCACCAGCAAGTACTTGACCTAGAGAACCAAATCCACTTTGCCCTGGTCCTGCGATATTTACAACACCTTTGATTTGGTCATAATCATTAACCCAATCAAGTTCAAATGTGTTTGCACTGTTAACAACGACAATGATATTCTCAAAGTTTTCGGTTACAGCTTCTAACATACCTAGTTCTCTGTTCGTAAGTTCAAGATAATGTTTATTTGGATCTTGGTCATCTTCAAAACCAAATTTTTGTCCCGTCGGTGAATGTGGGCTACCTTCTGGGTCATACGTATCTGGTCCAAACAAACTTTGTGGAAGATCCGCACCTTCCCCACCAGAACGGGCGATAAAGAGAACCGCTGTGTCAGAGAATTCTTTCGCTTGAGTTAATAACTCTTCTGTGTAGAATTCTTCCGGCTTAGGCTCTGGAACTGTCCAGTCTTGACCTTCAATACCGAGTACCGGTCTTGTCAAACCTGTTTCTGTATAAGCATTATATAATTCCTCGTTGATCTCAATTCCTACTGCCTCAAAACCCGCTTTAGGTGTAATGGCAGTTGATGCGTCTGTACCACCGGAACCAGTACCACCATAAATCGGTGCAGTAAAGCTCCAACCAAACACGTTAACTTTTGTTCCTTCATGAAGCGGTAAAGCGTTTTCCTCGTTTTGCAAAAGAATAATACCTTCATCAGCAATACCTTCTGCAACTTCTGTTGCATATTCACGAGCTTCAACCGATTCACTACTCGTTATGTCAATTTTAGTAAAATATGACGTTATGACTTCGGAATAATAAGCTAATGCGACGTTCGTACCGATAGCAATCACTAACAAAACACTTAAAATCGAACTCCACAAAATACGAAATTTTTTCTTACTCATTTTTTTTCTAGCCATGTTTCTTCTAACCCCCAGTTAAATCAATAGTTTAAGAAAATAGTACATTTTTGTTGCAAACGAGTTATAAAACTCCCCTCCTTCATCAAGTAAAGCGCTAACAATCTGGAAAGAAAAATTGAAAACGGTTTATGATTACACATTAAACTTACTTCACATTTGTCGATTGCACTATAAACCAAAAGTTTAGGGGTAGTAACTTTTAGTTTGCCGCCACGAAAAAAGTCGATTCAACGGGCTTTTTAGCACATCAAATCGACTTACTTATTCTCTGTTTTATCTTTAATATAGCTTTTAAATAATAAAATAGCCTTCGATTGAATACCCCTTTTTCGGGAAACTAAGTAGATATTTTGTGGGATTTTCTCTGCTAATCTAATGACCTTTAAATTATTTTTTTTCAAGGTAGCTTCAACGAAATCAACTGATATGGCTACAAACCCATTCAATTCGCATAATCTGTGAGCTGATAAAATACTGCCAAATTCATGTACCACATTTGGTGTAAAGCCTTTATCTAAACACATGTCAACAAAACTGTGGTCCTTCCCCTTGCCAACAGATTTGACAACTAAAGGCTCTTCCTTAAGATGATCAATCGAAATTTCGTCTCTATCGGCCAAACGATGATTTTCCGAGACAACAGCTACAGCTTCTCCTAGAACAATTAATTCATGTTCACAGTTTTCAATATCTTCATAATCCGTTACTAATCCAATATCTACTTCCTCTTGAAATATTTGATTAAGATAAGAATCATCTGGTAATTCCCTAATCTTAATTTGGATATCAGGATAATCCTTAGAAAAATCATACAAAAGTTCAATGGGTATCACAGCTGTTGATGAATATGTGACTACAACATCTAACGTTCCTTTACTACCGCTAATAATACTAATTTCTTTTTTTAGATCTTCCATCAGATAAACGATATGCTGAGCTCTTGCATACAGCAATTCTCCTGCCTCTGTTGCCACCATTCCTCTAGGACCACGATCAAATAACTCAGTCTCTAATTCCAATTCAAGTTGTTTAATCGTCTTGCTAAGACCTTGGGGGGTAATAAATAGTTCTTTAGCCGCAGAGTTGATACTATTCATCTGATACACCTTATTAAAAAGTTGCAGTGCCTCTATATTCATAATTTCACCTTTTTTGTATTCGCTCTACATTGTAAATCAGTTTTAAAGCTTAGTATAGCACTTTATTAAGTCAAATTGCAATTAACTCTATCGCTTGATAGTACTAATAACTCATAACATTAATGACTTTTTCCTAATCTTTATTTATTTGATTTCCTTTGTTATAATCCTTCCATCCCTATTTATCTTTGTTGAAATTAGGGAAATTTATTTTAGATAATACAGCAATTAAGGAGAGTTTACATGTACGATTATCTAATAGTAGGAGCTGGTTTATTTGGATCAGTATTTGCCTATGAAGCAAACAAAAGAGGAAAAAAGTGTTTAGTTGTTGATAAAAGAGATCATATTGGAGGGAATGTTTATACAGAACAGATTGAAGGTATTAACGTTCATAAATATGGCGCCCATATTTTTCACACTAACGATCAAAAAATCTGGGAATACGTCAATGGATTTGCTGAGTTTAATCGATATACCAACTCGCCAATTGCAAACTATAAAGGAGAAATATATAACCTCCCTTTTAATATGAACACATTTAATAAATTGTGGGGTGTTGTCACTCCTGATGAAGCCAAAGCGAAAATCGAACACCAAAAAAAAGAAGCCGGTGTTACAGAACCTAAAAATCTTGAGGAACAAGCCATCTCCCTAATAGGAACAGATATTTTCGAAAAATTAATTAAGGGGTACACCGAAAAACAATGGGGGAGACCTGCTAAAGAATTACCTGCTTTTATAATTAAAAGGCTACCCGTTCGATTTACCTATGATAATAATTACTTTAATGACCGCTACCAGGGAATTCCAATTGGCGGTTATACGAGTATCATTGAAAAAATGTTAGAAGGTATTGATATAAAGCTAAATGTTGATTTTTTTGAACTACGTAGGGAATTAGAAGGGTTAGCAAACAAAGTTGTTTATACAGGTATGATTGACCAATATTTCAGTTATACATTCGGTGTACTTGATTATAGAAGCCTGCGCTTTGAAACAAAGGTATTGGCTGAAACAGATAATTACCAAGGGAATGCAGTGGTCAACTATACAGACAAAGATACTCCATACACACGAATTATCGAGCATAAACATTTTGAATTTGGTACGCAAGATAAGACCATTATTACAGAAGAATACCCTAGCGAGTGGAAGCCAGGTGATGAACCCTATTATCCAATTAATGATAGTAAGAATAATGAAATTTATAGAAAATACAAAGCTTTAGCTGATAATGAAAAAAATGTGATTTTTGGCGGTAGACTAGCTAATTATAAGTATTTTGACATGCATCAGGTCATCGGATCTGCTCTAGCTACAGTTGATAAAGAATTTCCAAATAAATAAACACTCTGTTTTGTAATCGGAACATTGAGTAAACGTTTTAAATTCACCGCATCTATTGCTGGTCCTTTATAACTCTAGCTCAAATTAGACCAGCTGGCCCCTTGATCGAAGGAGCTTCCGAACCAGTGTCGCGTCCTGAAAAGTAAATAAATCATACATGAATCCCCATCCAGCTCATAGGTGGGGATCATTTGACGCTTACGTTGTTACAACGCACACAAAAAAAGCAGTACCGTGAAAAATAGTACTGCTTCTTTAACGTAAGCGGCCACTTTGGCTACACAATTATACTTTCTTCCTCTTTCTTAAAAAACGTCTTCATCGCATGATACACATCGCCCTTTTCCTTAAGGATGTAATGACGGAAACGGGGATCGGTAATATTTTTATATGCGGACATAAGTGTGGAGTGGCGGCTGTACTGATTCACTTCCCCATACCCAAACATGCTTGAGACTTCCATCAGTTTCTCGACTAGTTTCAAGCAACGCGCGTTATCGGATGTGAGATTATCACCATCAGAAAAATGAAAGGGATATATATTGTAGCGTTTCGGATCATAGTTTTTCTCAATCATTTCGAGAGCTTTTCGGTAAGCTGATGAACAAATTGTTCCCCCACTTTCCCCTTTGGAGAAAAAGTCTTCCTCAGAAACGACTTTCGCTTCCGTATGATGCGCAATAAATTCTATATCGACCGTTTCGTATTTACTGCGGAGAAAACGGGTCATCCAGAAAAAGAAGCTCCTTGCCATATACTTTTCCCAGCGCCCCATAGATCCACTTGTATCCATCATCGCTAGCACGACTGCCTTTGATTCAGGACGAACGACCTCGTTCCATGTTTTAAACCTAAGGTCATCATTATATATGGGGATGAGTCCCGGTCTTCCTTCTAAAGCATTTCGTTTAATCGCTGATAAAATCGTCCGACGCTTGTCAATGTTTCCCATTAACCCTTTTTTACGAATGTCGTTAAAGGCAATGTCCTCGATAACAATTTCATCTTGCTCCTTCTTTTGTAGATTAGGTAACTCTAGTTCACGAAACAGCATTTCTTGAAGCTCCAAGATTGAAATTTCAGCCTCTGTATAATCATTACCCGCCTGGTCCCCAGCTCCTTGCCCCTTTCCAGGTCCTTGTTGTTGCTGACGCTGTGCATTAGGATCACGTGCAACGACATCTCCTACTTTACTATCTCCCTTTCCTTGACCCACATGCTTATTTTTATCATAATTATATCTAATTTTATATTCATCTAGGGACCTAATTGGAATTTTAATAACATCCCGGCCATTGGACATGACAATATTCTCTTCACTAACAAGGTCTGGGAGATTCTTTTTTATCGCTTCTTGTACTTTTTCTTGGTGACGACGTTGATCTTGGAAACCCTTGCGGTGGAGGGTCCAATTCTCATGCGACACGACAAAATTTTGTTTGTTTTTTTCCACTGTTATCCCTCCCTATTTTTTTGAACATTCTTCCTATACATACCTTCGCTAACATACTTCGCTTAGAAGCAATGAAGTGAAGCTATTGCTCTCTGCTTTTAAACACAGCACAAACTTTTTATCATTAAAAAAATAAATGTGCGATTCACATTTTGACTAGATAGTGCATAAAATGGTTTCGAGTCATTTGTTTTATAAAAAAATAGAAGTGTCAAATGAGATAGCTTACTCTATCTTATGCAAACAGGAAGAAGAGTTGCTAATAAATTCTGACAAATTGGTTCCTTTTCGTCGGACAAGCTTTCTTCCAATTCCTCTCTGACCTTAGAAAAGTAGAAAAAAACGTACATTTCAATAGGAAATGTACGTTCTTAGTGGACTAGCCCTACCTCTTTAATAGGCCAAAATCTTAAGTCAACCTTACCAACAATTTGCTCATTACTTATAAATCCGATTCTGCGGCTATCAAGGCTATTGGCGCGATTATCTCCCATAACAAAAACATGATTTGGCGGAACCACTTCCGGACAAATAAAATTCTTCGTATAAAAACCTTGTTCATATCTAGCTCGGCGCTCTTCAAGAAACGGTTCTTCAATAGGTTCATTATTAATATAAAGAACATCATCTTCATAACGAATTAAGTCTCCCGGTAGCCCAATGACTCGTTTAATATAATCATCTTCCTCTGTCGCATGAAAAACAATCATATCAAATCTATCTGGAGCGGAAATCCCATACCCAACTTTATTTACGATAAAACGTTCCCCATCTTGTGCATTTGGCATCATTGATTCACCTTGTACTTCATAACTAGCAAAAATAAACGTTCGAATAATAATCGCTAATACGAGGGCAATAATGATTGCTTTTAACCATTCTAACCATTCATTTTTCTTTGTTTCCACTGGCATGTCCCCCATACTAAATCTTTTCTATAATCTAACATTTATTTTAACCGGCGACAAGAATGCGATAAAAAAAAGACAGTCCCTAATTCAGGCGACTGTCCCCTTCTTCACATTAACGGTTTAGTAGGCTGCCGACATAGCGAAGCAATTCGTTTGCCGAGGTTGAATTGTAGCCATGCTCATCTATTAATCGAGCGATAACCTCATTTACTTTTTTCAATTGTGACTCATCTGGTGTTTTCACAGAGGTTGTTATTTTGACTATATCTTTCAAATCCGCAAAGAGCTTCTTTTGAATAGCTTCACGCAAACGCTCGTGAGAATTGTAATCAAATTTCTTTCCTTTGCGTGCATAGGCAGATATACGTATGAGGATTTCTTCTCGAAAAGCCTTTTTTGCATTTTCTGAAATACCAATTTGTTCCTCAATTGATCGCATCAATTTTTCATCTGGTGTCATTTCTTCACCAGTTAAAGGATCACGAAGCTTATTTTTATTACAATAGGCTTCAACATTATCAAGATAGTTATCCATCAATGTTTTTGCTGATTCATCATAAGAGTAGACAAACGCTTTTTGAACTTCTTTTTTTGCTATTGTGTCGTATTCTTTACGAGCAACTCCAATGAAATCCATATACCGCTCTTTATCATCCTGAGAAATAGAAGCATGCTCATTTAGCCCTTCTTTAATCGAACGAAGTACGTCCAGAGCATTTATCGATGTTAATTGCTTCCTTATAATCGCTGAAGATATCCGGTTGATGACATACCGAGGATCAATGCCTTTCATGCCTTCATCCGGGTATTCTGTTTTCAGCTCTTCCAAATCCTGAGCATTAAAACCTTCTACACTTTCTCCATCGTATAAGCGCATTTTTTTAACTAAATCAATTCCCTGCTTTTTTGGATCCTCTAGTCTAGTTAAAATCGTAAAGATGGCAGCCACTTTTAAAGCATGTGGTGCCACATGGACATCTGATAGATCACTATCTTGAATCATTTTCTTGTAAATACGTTCTTCTTCACTAACCTTTAAATTATAAGGAATTTTCATGACAATAATCCGTGAGTGAAGGGCTTCATTCTTTTTATTAGAAATAAACGTTTTATACTCGGATTCATTTGTATGAGCAACAATAAGTTCATCCGCACTAATGAGCGCAAAGCGTCCTGCTTTAAAATTCCCTTCTTGCGTTAGCGATAATAAATGCCATAAGAACTTTTCATCACATTTAAGCATTTCTTGAAATTCCATCATTCCTCGATTTGCTTTGTTCAATTCCCCGTCAAACCGATAAGCCCTCGGGTCTGATTCCGATCCGTACTCTGCAATAGTGGAGAAATCAATGCTCCCAGTTAAGTCAGCGATGTCTTGTGATTTAGGATCAGAAGGACTAAAGGTTCCGATTCCTGTACGCTTATCCTCTGAGAAGAATATTCGTTCAACAACCACCTCTTCAATATGACCGCCATATTCTTCTTCAAGTCTCATCATATTTAGTGGGGAAAGATTTCCTTCAATTTTAATTCCATATTCCTCGTAAAAATCTCTTCTTAAATGCTGAGGAATTAAGTGTAGTGGATCCTCATGCATAGGGCAGCCTTTAATAGCATAAATTGCCCCTGCGTCCGTACGAGAATATTGTTCTAATCCCCGCTTTAGCATCGTAACAAGCGTCGATTTCCCTCCACTTACCGGTCCCATTAATAACAAGATACGCTTGCGCACATCCAACCTCTTTGCTGAGGAGTGAAAATATTCTTCTACTAACTTTTCAATTGATTCTTCTAATCCATAAATTTGTTCACTGAAAAAAGAATATTTTTTCGTACCGTTTTCTTCCTCAACTCCTGCATCGTTTATCATATTATACACCCGAGAGTGAGCCGTCTGCGCGACATGTGGCTTCTCCTTCAGTAAATCTAAGTAGTCCTGAAATGTACCTTCCCACTTTAAACTCTCTTCTTCGTCTCTAAATTGTTCAATCTTTTTTAAAATATCCATGTGGCGTGCCTCCATTCTCGTGATCAAGCGCGAGATTAGTTAAACATATGCATAAGCTAGCCTGAACATGCACCTCATTTTTTGATTTCCACTAATTGCCCTATAAAACATGCTTTCTTATTCTTATTAATAATGAACGAAAACCATGACAGAACATTTCAAACTCCTTTAAAAGTGGTACAATAAAGCTTGAACGTAGGAATAGAAAGAGTTGATGAAATGGTAAAAGCTAGTACAGGCTGGCTCATAATTATCTTATTATTTATTGGTTTTTCTGTTTTACTGCTAGAGGTAACGGCCGAGGTTCATGATGTACAAAGCCTTTCACAGGTTTTAGATGGTCAAGTCGAATTGGATGAGATTGCTCTATCTACGAATAGTTCAATATTCGATCAGAATGGAAAACTCATTTCTACGATTTTTCGCGATACAAACCGCATTTACTTACCTTATGATGACATCCCTAAATTGGTCATAGATGCCTTTATTTCAACTGAAGATAAACGCTTTTATGAACACAAGGGCTATGATAGTATTGGAATTGCTCGAGCGCTCTTTTCAAATGCTCAACATGGTAATATTGAAGAAGGGGCCAGTACGATGACTCAGCAACTCGTACGGAATCTCTTCTTAGGACATGCACAAACATATAACCGAAAAATGAGTGAGCTATTGTATGCTCATGAAATTGAAAAACGATATAGTAAAGAAGAAATTATTGAACTTTATTTAAATACTATTTTTTTTCAAAACCGCATTTATGGTTTTGAGGCTGCTAGCCAATTTTATTTCAGCAAAAGTAGTAAGGATTTAACTTTAGCTGAGGTCGCTTTCTTAAGCGCGATTCCAAATAACCCGTCACATTATGATCCGTTAAAATACCCTGAGAAAACCAAACTCCGACAAGAATGGATTTTGGATAAAATGCTTGAGGCATCGTCCATTACTTCTGAGCAGCATCAGGATGCCTTATTGCAACAAATTAATCTAAATGTTCAAAAACGAACTGATCAATTTCCTGACTATGTGACATATGTTCATTACGAATTAATTGAACTCATTTCGCAGGCTGAAGGGTTTTCTTTACAACTCTCACAAGCTGGGTCAGAGGAAGCATCTCAAGCCATACGTGATAAACTTAACCAACGTGTGCAAGATTTGCTTGAACAAGGAATTCAAATTGAAACAGCCTTAAATCCAGCATTACAAACGAATGCAGTTGCTGCATTTGATCGACATTTACAAGGCGATATCCAAGGTTCTGGGGTAGTCATTGATCACCAAAGTGCGGAAATCGTCGCCATTACAGGCGGTAGAAACTATAATAAATTTGATTTTCATCGGGGCTTTCAAAGCTTCCGTCAACCTGGATCAACAATTAAGCCTTTACTTGTTTACGCACCGTATTTTGAAGAGATGGAAATCCCACTTCATAGTACGATAAATGCTAATCACTTTTGCAATGGAACGTATTGTCCTAAAAATTTCGGAGGTGGTCAGTATGGAACAGTTTCGCTTTCTACTGCCTTTAAGAATTCGTACAATACTCCGGCTGTCCGTATTCTAGAGCGGGTTGGTGTTGAAACAGCCTTTTCATATCTTGAAAAGTTTCCGTTTAGTAGAATTTCAGCGAAAGATTATAATTTACCGGCAGCGCTTGGAGGTTTTACACACGGAATGTCACCACTCGAGCTCACTCGTGCGTTTACCACTTTCGCTTATCAAGGAAACTTTATTCCATCCTATGCCATTCGTAAGGTAAAAGCACAAGATGGGACACTCCTATATACATGGGATACGAAAGCAGTTCCTATTTGGTCGCAAGGAACCAATGACAAGATGCGTCAGCTTCTCTCTGACGTTGTGACAAGTGGGACGGGTCAAAAAGCACAAATTAACACTTCATATTCAGGTGGAAAAACAGGGACGACCAATGATTATAACGATATCTGGTTTGTAGGTTTAACTGACCGATATACAGCAGGCGTTTGGGTTGGAAAGGATACTCCAGCAAGTTTATCCACTATATACTCTCAAAGTCCACATTTGCTAATTTGGAAAGATATTCTTAAATAATGACATTAAAAATAGCCTAAACGTTAAGTGGCCACTGAAAAAGGTATCATACCTTTTTCAGTGACCTCAAACGTCAACGGACTTCTTTTTTTATAATGGAAGACTTGCGATTAAACTATTATAGAGCTTCACGACAGCAAAGATAATAGCTAGAATAAACGTACACCAAAAAATCGTATGAAAGAAAACTAGACCAATTAAACCCTGAAGCAGTAGGGACTCGCTTACTTTATAAACAAAGTAAGTAAAATAAACGATACTTGCTAAGATAAAAATCATACAGAGAATAATTATTTCTTGAGATAAAAGTATGGAAAGTACGCTTGCTATCAAATAAATCCACGAACCTGACCTTACTTTATTTAATTCATTCCCTTCTACATCTTTAGAAAAGAACAGCATCGAAAGCTCGACGGTCGTGTCAGCAATTAACTTTAACGCCGAAAAAATCATAAAGTAGAAGAGCATCAATAGAAATAGTAATGTGAGTTTAATGCCATTTTCTGAAAAGAATTCACGCATTCCTTCATATAAGCCAACATTTACTAGCTGTTCTAGTAAGAAAACTTGTGAGTATAGCGCAAAAGCCAAGCTAAATAGTAATATCGCTATAAGCGGAAAATGGCTGGTAATATACCGATTCGACATCATAAAGTGCTCCTGTCTTGGATTAAATAATCCACAATCTTTATGATTTTACAGAGGTTCTCCGAAATTAGCAAGTAAATAATTTGTTCAATCCTACCTAATCAAACACATATTGAAAAAGAAGGAATCACAATAAGTAGGTGATTCCTTCTTTTCTTTACTATGCCAAGTTAAAACCTTACTGGTCTGTTGGTTTTGAATGATGAAGTACAGTATAGGCATTTAGTTCGCTAGATGTAGTTGGACCTTTTTCCTTAGATTCACGTTTTTCTTGATGGGCTCGCTTAAATGCGTCACTATGTAACCAATTTTCATAATCCTCTTTCGTTTTCCATCTAGTGAAAACAACTTGTTTACCTTCTTCGTTTTCGTTATTTAAAAACATAAATTCTAAACAACCTGGTACCTTTTTCATATTATCAGCGGCACTGCCAAATCTTCCCCCAAGATGCTCCTTCGCTTGCTTAGGAACGTGCAATTCATTCATTACTACGTACATATGACTTCCTCCTCTACTTTGTTCTAATTAAAGTATAACGTAATTCTAAAGTGAATCATAATTGCTGAATCGTTCAACTAAAAGAAAATGACATGAGCTTGTCACCAAAATTTCTTTGCTTTTGATTTCAATCTGTTTGTTTTTGATTTATAATAAACAGTAAGATTGTAGTGTCACAAGGAGGCTCTTCTAAATGGGTACAATTATTATCCTTGGGGTTTGTGTAACATTCCTTGCTTCTATCTTTACAGCAGGCTATGACGACAATCCTCACAAGAACTAATAAAAAAACGACCTTTCTCTAAGAGAAGGGTCGTTTTTTTAACTTAAACCTTTGAATCCTTGCTGGCGAATCGCCTCATAGATAATAATCGCTGCTGTGTTTGAAACATTTAAGGACCGAACCTTATCCGTTTGTGGAATTCTAAAACAGCGTTCGACATGTTGACTAATTAAATCCTCCGGTAGCCCAGTTGTTTCACGACCGAATACAAAGAAATGATCCTTTTTTTCATCACTATAGTCAAACTCACTATAATTTTTTGTTCCTACTGTTTCAATAAAATAAAATTCCCCGTCTGGAAACGTGTGAAACAGCTCGTCCACAGAATCATAATAATTTATTTTTACGTTTGGCCAATAATCACACCCTGCTCGTTTCAACATCTTATCATCTGTTGAAAATCCTAATGGGCGAATTAGATGAAGCGATGTATCCGTACCTGCACAAGTTCTTGCAATGTTCCCCGTATTTGCTGGAATTTCCGGTTGATATAGAACAATATGTAATCCCACTTTTTTGCACCTCTATTTCTTATCAGTAAAACTATTTTTCATTATAGCATCTTTTATGGTTATTTCGAAAACAACAGGACTAAGCAAAAATAGATTTCAAATAAAAGTTACGCTTCTTCTACCTTTCTTTGTCTATTAAGATGAGCTTGCCGGCTTTGATACGTCGACAAGCTCTAAGGAAGACATCCGTTAATTTATACTGTGAGTAAGTCTTTTACCATCTGTACCTTCTACTAGAACATTTTCCTGTAATACCTGTACATAAAATAAGGATGTTTCTATAAATAAGTTAAGCCTATTTATTAACAATATGGAAGAATTTATATTTAATATTCGGTGTCCACGCTGTAGAATCTTCGTATTTCCAATAACGCATTCTGCTATTCGTTGTTTGTGCATTTACCAATGGCTCTCCATTTTCATCCTTTGCTACTACGATGGTCGTATGCTGCCATCTACCATCTCCATTAAAGTCATAACAAATGACATCCCCTGGCTGAAGCTCAGTCACATTCGATCGTTCCTCTCCTCTTAATCCCTGCTGTGACCCACTTAAGTACCATCTCATTGAATGAGCCACAGACCAGCTAAAGCTCCAATTATTTGTCTGATACCACCACCCTTTTGAACGATTCGGATAACCATTCATCGTACCCCCACCCGCCCGGAGGCATTGAGAGATGAAATTCGTACAATTATCTGTAAAACGTTTGTAGTTGGGATTGTAATCATTCCACCACCGTTCAGCATAACGGACAGCTTCTCGTGGATTATAACTGGAGCGTGAAAGATTTTCTCTCTTTTGATTAGACTCTGACTCTATCCACAGATTCGTCTTTACCACCTCTTCTTTAACAGCTTCTGCATTTGTTAACTCTACATCATCCTTTAGTTCTCCGCCATAAAAGGTTGCGCGTCGATGTTGAATTTGCTCTTCAAGGTACAGCTTCTCTTGCAAACGAATCAATTGTTCATAGTGAATAACATAGTCAATTTTCGTTGTCTTTTCAAATTTCTGAGAACGAATAACTTCTCCATTCACTTTAGACTTAACAATTTCAGCCCCTCTCTTTCCTAGTGAAGATCGCTTTCTGTCAAGGCATTCGCGCTCATTCTCTCTACAGTAATAAACGTTTCGTTCTCCAATAAATGCTTCATTCCGTTGTTTAACAAGCTCATGAATTTGTTTAATTGACTTAGTAGACACGCTTTTCCTCCCTTCCTACCGTCTAAGGATCATATGATTGAGTGCTTGACAAAAATGATAACAACCCAAATAATGCTAAAACTCAACCTTTTCTTTTAAACGTCACCCTGTCGCAATTCACCAACTTCTAATCATAGGAAAAACCTCCAGTAGAACTAGAGGTTTTTGTTTACGATATCTTTTCAATTGCCCCTTCTAAACATAGAAGAAGTTCTTTTTTGTCGACTCCACCACCGTAACCGACCATCGCTCCATTGCTTCCTATAACACGATGACAAGGAACGATAATTGGAAGAGGATTTTGGTTATTGGCCCCTCCAATAGCTCTAACTGCCTTAGGTGCACCAATCTCTTGAGCAATTTGTTTATAAGAGCGTGTTTCACCATAGCCTATATCCCGGAGCGCGTTCCAGACTTTTTTCTGAAATGCTGTTCCATATAAGTCCATTGGCAAATCAAAAGCAACACGGTGGCCATTAAAATAATCTGTAAGTTGGTCTTTAACTAGGCTTACTGTTTGATCGCAACGTACTAGTTCCCCTTTCATTCCTTGTTTCTTCAACCTTGCTTTTAACGTAACCGTACATTTATCCAATGAGCCAAAATGAATATGACATACACCACGATCCGTGGCAACGATTGTAAGAGTACCAAGAGGACTATCCATTTCATCAACAAAAAAGGTCACTTGCGCTGTCATGTAAACCCTTCCTTCCAATTGTCCAGTCTTTTTCATCTTCTTACATTACAATACGAACTTTACCAGTTGTCTATTCTTTATTTTCAAGCATTTTTAATCCTGATTCTATCTCTTGGAGAACCTCATCATCCTTTTCCCCTTCTTTGGCAGCTATCAGAAAAGATTCCTCTAATTCACTTCCAATTTTACCTATTGCCCATGCTGCTGTTCCCCGAATAACAGGACGTGGATCTTCTTTCAACACCTTAACTAAATGGGGTAATGCATTCTTATCTTTGAAGTGAGCAAGTGCAATAATCGCATTTCGTTGAATCGGCTTTTTACCACGCCAGGAACCTGAAATATGACCAAACTTTTTTTTGAAATCACGATTACTTATCGTTAAGAGCGGAATAAGCTTTGGTTTAGCGATTTCTGGGTCAGGTTCCATATCAGGATGAATATGGAAGTCTTTTCCTTTGTTTTCCGGGCATACCTGTTGACATGTATCACAGCCATATAAGCGATTTCCTAACTTATTCCGATACCGTTCTGGTAAGAACCCTTTTGTTTGTGTTAAAAAAGCAATACATTTTTGGGAATCTAACTGCCCTCCTTGTATAAGGGCATCAGTTGGACACGCATCCACACATTTATTACACGTTCCGCATTGTTCTGTTATCGGTTCGTCCGGCTCAAATGAGAGAGTCGTAATGATTTCCCCTAAATAAACATAACTCCCGAATTCCGGGGTTATGATTGCACAATTTTTTCCGCTCCAACCTATTCCAGCTCTTTCAGCAACGGCCCGGTCAGATAATTGACCCGTATCGACCATTGAAACTGTTTTTGCCTCAGGTGCACGCTCCCTAACAAACTGCTCAAGCAAATGAAGCTTTTCACGTAAGACATCATGGTAATCCTTTCCCCATGATGCTCGGCAAAAGATTCCCCTTCTATCTTCTTTTGTACTTTTGGGCGGTTTTTTCATTTTTGAGGGATACGCTAATGCAATCGAAATAATCGACCTTGCTTCCTCTAGGTTTTTTTTCGGGAAAACACGCTTTTTTATATCAGGTTCCTCAAACCCTGATTGATAGCCTAAATCTTGTTGCAATAATAATCGATCTTTCAACTGCAAAAAGGGATCTGCAGAAGCGAAACCAATTTTATCTACCCCGATAGTCTTACTATATGCAATGAGTTCCTTTTTAAATTGGGCGAGTATCATGGCCCATCACCTTTCTTCTAATTTTTCTTTCAAATATGCTAAACTAAATTAATATCTATTGTAAGGAGAGTGAAGCTCTTTGGCTGACTTCCATATTGGTAAAAATATTTCATCACTTGTCCCAACTCTAAAAATTGGACTAATTACTTATCATCATATCGTGATTGGCGATTCACCACAAATGTTAAAAGGCCGATTACAGTTTTTTCAAGAAACATTAAAAGTAGAGTTAGAAAGCAAAGACATAACTGATTATAAAGGAATTACTGAATGGAGGGAAACGTTTAAAAAATTGAATATTTCCCCATCAAAATATCGACCTTCAGCTGAAGCCCTTTATCGTAGAATAAAAAAGGGAGAACCACTTCCACTCGTCCACTCAGCAGTTGATTTGAATACATTTTTTTCCCTTCAATATGAAATTCCAATGGGGATTTATGACTTAGATTCACTGAGTGGTGATATCACTCTTCGGTTAGGAGAGGAAAACGAAACGTATGATGGAGTAAACGGTCGTATTAATACGCTTACGGGTAAAATAGTAACGGCTGATTCATCAGGTCCATTTGGTTCACCTATTGTTGACTCCACTCGTTCATGTGTTCATCCTACTACAACTAGTGCCCTTCATGTTCTTTATCTTCGACCTTCAATGTCCGAAGCGGAAGCAAATCAGCTTGTTGCAGCTGTGGCGAAGATGTTCACACAAATTCATGGTGGAGATGCATCTTATTCAGTTTATACAGAATAAGGAGTTTTTAGGTAGTTCCAATTCCTTACTACTTTAACGTAAGACTAGTTCTATAACAAGAGGTGAACCCATGCCAGATTGGTCTTATCATGTTGTATTTAAGCCACTTTTATCAAAACTGTCACCATATCATTCCCGAGAATTTATTCATCGTAGAATGAATCATATCGCATCTATTCCGTTCGGAAAAGAGCTAATCAACTTTCTTGGTAGAGAAGAATCTTCTCCACTATTAAAAAAGGAAATTCAATTAATAACCTATCGAAACTCAATTGGACTCTCGGGAAAAATTGATCCCTTATTATCAGGAACAAAAGCTTTCTCGAACCTAGGATTTGGTTTTTTAGAGATTGGTCCTGTCACGAAACAACCAGAAGTAGGAGTTAAACCTAGTAGAGCAGACGGGAAGATAACGTTTCCTAGCAAGATGGAATCAATTGGACTAGAAGCGACCCTTCAAAAGCTTAAGTTATTAGAATGTAATCAGCCTCTTATCATTCGCCTTAGAGGAGAAAAGAATGAAATTGTGGAAATGATCCATTCTCTCTCTTCATATAGTGACTTGTTTATTATCGAATATGACATGATAGATAAACTAGAGGCATTTGATTTCCAAAAAACAAAACCAATATACTTAGCTATTCCTACAAATAAGGTTGATGAATATTTACTGGGTACCATCCCTTCTTTTATTTCAGGATTAGTTTTAGATGAATCTGCGTCTACTAACATTGAAACTCATCTTCACGCACTTGAGTTGATTCAAAAACAAAACCTCTCTCTTCCCATTATTAGCGTAGGAGAAATCGTCGAACCAATAGACGCACTTAAATTATTTGAAGCTGGTGCTAATTTAGTCATGCTATCAGGTGGCTATGTTCACACTGGGCCAGGTCTTGTTAAACGAATTAAAGAAGCACAGCTAAGTTCAAGTCACTTAGCCTCAACTCCGCCTGCATATGGTTGGTTTTCTTATTGGTTGTTTGGGTTTCTTATGTTAATTGGTGGGCTCATTGCTTTAAGTGTAAGTATGACAACAATTATTCTTCCCTATGATGAGCTTTTTTTGCAAATGGATCGCGCCTCATTGGCCCTGTTTAATGAGCGAATACTTTATTTTATGGCTCATGACCGAGTAACATTAGCCGGAACCATGATTTCAGGTGCTATACTCTATATGTATTTAGCAAGGTATGGTATTCGCTCACAATTACTCTGGGCCAAAAACGCCATAGATATAGCAGCAATCATTGGCTTTCTTGGCATTCTGCTATTTATTGGTTTTGGTTATTTTGACTGGTTACACCTTATTTTTTGGCTTATTTTGGCTCCATTTTATCTTCACGGCTTTCTAAAAACACGCCACTTAAAAGGTACCCCAAAGTCAGCCAATCGCAATAATCACATGGTGTGGAAACAGGCATTATATGGACAGTTCGCTTTTGTCCTCTTGGGATTCTCATTTATTTTGGGTGGTATCATCATCTCATACATCGGCATAACCCATGTTTTTGTGGCAACCGATCTTTTCTATTTGTGTATGCCCCCCGAAACACTAGACACTTTTAATCAGCAGCTCATTCCTGTGATCGCTCATGACCGTGCTGGTTTCGGTAGTGCTTTACTCAGTGTTGGCTTACTCGTTTTAATGATATCTTTATGGGGATTTCACCAAGGTCAAAAGTGGGTTTGGTGGGCTTACTTATTCGGAGGAATTCCAGCCTTTATCTCAGGACTAGCCATCCACTACGCCATCGGATATACCAGCTACATCCATCTACTCCCCGCTTATTTTGCTTTAGTTTTGTATTTGGTTGGCTTATTATTATCCTACCGCTTTCTCCATCTAATGAAAGAACCAGTGAGTTAACTCACTGGTTCTTAAACGTTGAAACATGAAACCTCTTAAAAAGCGACTGATATATATTTGACTTCTAAAAACTCATCCAAGCCATAATGCCCACCTTCTCTACCAATCCCACTTTCCTTCCAGCCGCCGAACGGAGCTTGAGGAACAGAAGGTAGACCATCATTAATGCCCACGATACCATATTCTAGTTTTTCACTTATACGTATGGCTCGACCAATATCGCGGGTAATGACATAGGCAGCTAATCCGTATGGTGTATTATTTGCTCGTTGAATAACTTCTTCTTCCGTGTCGAAGGTGGAGACTGGCGCCACCGGTCCAAAGGTTTCTTCTTTCATACATAGCATATCTTCCGTTACATTTTCAATAATCGTCGGCTCAAAGAATTGTCCCTCTCGTACCTTACCACCTGTGCGCACTTTGGCGCCTTGTGCTGTAGCATCTTCGATATGAGTTCTAACCTTCTTTACAGCAGACTCATCAATTAGAGGTCCAATTTCGATGCCTTCCTCCAGTCCATTCCCTACTTTTAATTGCCTAACCGCTTCCTCAAATTTCTGCAAGAAGTCTTCTTTAATTTCTGTTGCCACATAAATTCGATTTGCACAGACACAGGTTTGCCCAGCATTTCTAAACTTGGAACCAATCACTTGAGTAACCGCAACATCTAAATCCGCATCATCCATAATAATAAAAGGAGCGTGCCCTCCTAATTCAAGAGAGATTTTTTTTACTGTTTGTGCCGCGCCGCTCATCAGTAGCTTCCCTACTTCTGTTGACCCTGTAAATGTCAGTTTACGGACTCTTTCATCCTTTTGCCATACATCAGCAATTGTTTTTGCATCTCCTGTAACTACGTTTAACACACCTTGTGGCATTCCTGCTTCTACCGCTAATTCAGCTAACTTTAAAGCAGTTAGCGGCGTTTGTTCAGCAGGTTTAATGACGGCAGTACAACCAACTGCCAAAGCGGGTGCCACCTTTCTCGTAATCATTGCCGCAGGGAAATTCCATGGTGTTATTGCAGCAATGACACCCACTGGTTGCTTTTGAACAAAAAGACGTTTATTAGGAACGGAAGCAGGAATCGTCTCCCCGTATACACGTTTTCCTTCCTCTGCATACCATTGAATAAACGAATTTGCATAAGCTACCTCACCTAAAGCCTCATTAAACGGCTTACCCTGCTCCTTCGTCATAATCGTCGCAATCTCGTTCTGATGCTCTTGAATCAGCTTAAACCAATCCATGAGCACTGTACTTCTTTCTCCTGCCGTTTTCGACGACCAACTCACGAAGGCTTCTTGTGCAGCGTCCACAGCGCCCTTCGCTTCATCACTCTGGCCATTTGGGATCGTGCCTACTAGCTCACCTGTTGCTGGATTTACAACATCAATAGAAGGCAAATCACTCCCTACCCATTTACCATTAATAAGCATATTCATCTTCGTTCCCCTTTCATAATCCTTCTCATCTTTATTAATTCTTGTTTATTATTTAATTCCCTTTTAAAAGTCAAAGTTAAACATAAGAAAGGCTGCGCAGCAGCCTTTCTTATGCAATGTGTGGAGCCACTGCCAGGTTTTAAGTCCTCTACAAATGCTTTTCTTGTAGAGGACGCGCAGTGTGCGGAGCCATTGCTCTTCTTTGTATCACTCAATTAGGTTCCTTGAATCACTTCAAACTATTTATCACTTTTTTACTTCTAAGAAAGGCTGCGCAGCACCTTTCTTAGAAGTAAAAAAAGGACACGAGCATCATAATCACTCGTGTCACCGCCCTTATGTCACCGCCCTTACCCTAGATATGCATTTAACATCCAAACATGCTGCTCTAACGAAGTTTTAATTTGAATAAACATATCAGCAGTTGATTCATCATCTGCCTTTGTAGCTAATTCGATTAATGTAGATGATTCATTGATAATTTGTTCAAAGTCCTTTGCAATCGTAGCGACCATATCTCGAGGTTCCTCCGTATTGCTAGCTTCCTTAATCGTTGCAACCTCTAAATACTCTTTAAGTGTTGCAACCGGCTTTTCCTTAATAGTTAAAATTCGCTCTGCAATCTCATCAATATATGTTGCAGCTTGTGTATAATACTCCTCAAATTTTGCGTGTAATGTAAAAAAATCCGGACCTGTTACATACCAATGGTAATTGTGTAGCTTCGTATTAATAACATTCCAATTTGCTAATTGAGTATTTAACGTTTGTTTTAAATTCGTCAAGTCTTCACGCTCCTTTTAAAATCTATACTTAGTATACCTCTAATTATAATAATTATCAAGTAGTATTTAATATAAACTGTTAATTTAGAGCAAACCCTTTATCTCAATAAGGATCGGAAGGATGGCTCATTTGTTCAGCTTGATTTACAGCTTCATCAGCATCATTTCCGCCGATTGAATTTCGAGACGACATCTTGTCCCGCGCCTTCTCTAAGCCATCTTTCAGTCTCGTTCCATAATCTTTATCACATTGGATCAAATGATTTACCATTTGATTTTGGATTTCTTGAACACATGGTTTTAAAGTAGTAACAAGATTCTTAATTAGTTCGTCCTTCTCCCACTCTGAAAATCGTCTATACGTTTTTCCAGCTTGTCCATAATCATTACGGCGATCGATCGTTTCTCTTACAAGGTTTCCTTCAATTCTCGGTGTATGCTCGATCCCATCGTTTTTGGATTCTTTTAACCCACCTAATACAGAGGGTTCATAATTCACATGGGGATTCTGACTCTTGCCTTTATCAACACGATACTCCATTTGTCCACCACGTTGATTTGTTGCCACATGTTTTTTTGGAGAATTAATTGGTAATTGCAAATAATTTGTGCCAACTCGGTGACGTTGCGTATCAGAATAAGAGAAGGTTCTTCCTTGAAGAAGTTTATCATCAGAAAAATCTAATCCATCAACTATAACACCTGTTCCAAATGCAACCTGCTCTACTTCAGCAAAATAATCTTCAGGATTTTTATTAAGTACCATCTTGCCTACTGGTACCCATGGAAAATCTTCTTTATACCATAACTTTGTAGGGTCTAATGGATCAAAATCTAGCTCCGGGTGCTCATCATCACTTAGTATCTGTACGAATAGCTCCCACTCTGGAAAGTCACCTTTTTCGATAGCTTCATACAAATCCTGAGTTGCATGGTTAAAATTTTTCGCTTGGACCTGCTCCGCTTCATCCTGTTTCAAATTGCGGATTCCTTGTTTTGGTTCCCAGTGGTATTTTACTAGGACACCCGTTCCTTCTTTATTCACCCATTTATATGTATTAACACCAGAACCCTGCATCTGACGATAGTTTGCTGGGATACCCCATGGTGAAAATAAAAAGGTAATCATATGCATGGCTTCTGGCGTTTGGGAGATAAAATCAAATATTCGTTCTCCATCTTGAACATTCGTTAGTGGGTCAGGCTTAAACGCATGGACCAAATCCGGAAACTTTAAAGGGTCACGGATGAAGAAGATTTTCAGGTTATTACCAACCAAGTCCCAGTTTCCATCCTCTGTATAAAACTTTACTGCAAAACCTCGAGGATCACGTAATGTTTCGGGGGAATGACCGCCATGAACAACACTTGAAAAACGTACAAAGACAGGTGTTTTTTTACCCTTTTCTTGGAATAAATTAGCTCTTGTATATTTAGAAATTGGCTCATCTCCTGCAGTACCATACGCCTCAAAATAACCATGCGCCCCAGCACCGCGTGCATGAACGACCCGCTCAGGAATTCGTTCGCGGTCAAAGTGACTAATCTTTTCTAAATAATCATAATTTTCAAGGGTTATTGGGCCACGATTCCCCACTGTACGAACATTATGGTTGTTTGTGACAGGGTGACCTTGTCGGTTCGTTAACATCTCTTCTTCAGTGGCTGCCTTGGGGCGTATGTACAAGTCTTTTTCGTTTTTGCTCAAATCACTCACTCCTACCATTTTATACATAATATCCCTTTCTATAATATTTTCACCACTTTAAACTTCTTTATTCAGCGAATAGGGAAAAAGGTATTACAAAAGGTGAAAAACCTTTTTGTAATACCCCTTAAGCATTGCCTATAGCTAATTGCTAACTTTGTTGAAGCATTTCTTCTTTTTTCTTAACTCTGTTAAAGACTCTTTGTGCAATCCACATGAGAGTGTAACTTAAAAAACTTGCTGCAAAGAATGGAATTAACCCTGGGACATACATAAGTAAAGTTTGAATAAGCAGTACCCCAACTACCATTAAAATCGTAAATTGAGGATAAGCCAAACCTAGCAGAAGTGCTGTTTTCAACAAAACAGGAATTTTTAATTCAAATGTACAATACGTTGGAAAGAGATAAAGAACCATTACAATATAAAGTACGCTTACAAAAAGAAGCACATAACGAATCACCATCATAACCGTACCAGGCACTTGCGCAAACATGAAATTAATATAAAGAATGATTCCTAATAAAATAACAAACAAACCAATAATATTTGATTTAAGAAACTCAGATTTATAGTGAATCCAAAATGTTTGGAAAACGGGGATATCGTGATGACCTGTCACCCATTTTCTCATTATCGAAAACATTGCTACCGTAGCAGGCATAAATCCTAAGACAATAAGCCCCATAAGGGTAAATACAATCCATAGTATATTAATGTACGCAAAACGCGCAACCCACACACTGACCCTGTAGAAGCCTCCCATCAATCCTCCCATTTCCATTGTGGTTACTCCTCCTTTTGTGCCAAGTGGGCAATGACTTCGATAGCCTCATCATAGTAATCACTAAATATAGGAACTATGGCAATTAAAGGCTCTTCAAGTTCCACTCCTAACTCACGTAGGAATAAGGAGTCATTCTCTAATGGAATCGCATACACATGCTGCTCTCCTGTTTCCTCATTCACATCCTTATAACGGGATGAAATTTGAGAAAAAAATGCCTCATCAATCGCGGCATCTAAAGGAATTAGACCCTCTGAATCAAATGCCATTGACATGAGTTCTTCTCTTAGTATCAAAAGATCCCCTTCATGGGTAGCTAAATCCACTATTAGTCTCTCATACATTCCTGGATGTAGTTCTATGGTCGGTTCCTCTACCATTTCACCCAAGCCATTTCCTACCATCACTTCTATATCATCAGCCAAATCATGGGATAAACCTGAATAAAAAGCGATTTTAATTGTCTCAACCTCGTCCCCACCACATGCCGTCAAACCTAATGCAACAGTAATTAAAGCAAACCATCTCAACACTTGTTTCATAACTCCACCTACTCTTCTTTTTCTCTACTATATGCTACCACAATTATAATACCTTAATAGACGGAAAATCTAGGATTCTTGTCTATTAAGGCATTTTAGAAGAAAGGTTTTTTGGATTACGCTTTAAAGTGAATAAAAGGTTTGACAACGGTTCCCTTTGTTTCACTCATTGCTTGAGGCTTTTTAAAAAAAGGGAGGAGAACCCTCTTACTGGCTCTACTGGCTCTTTAATTGATGCATTTGCATGCTAGCAAGAATAAATGCCCCGACACCATGTAAATCATTTTCACTCGTATCACGAGCAACATAATAGTCATAAGTCCCAATTGAGGTACCAATACAAATACCAGTTAATGATAGACTCCCATCCTCATGCTCTTCAATCTTATGATTGATTATTCCCTCATAACCCTTTTGGGCTGTTTCGACGTATGAGGCATCAATGTACCCTTTATTTACTGCTTTTGCAATGGTATAGACATATAAGCTTGAACATGAGCTTTCGAGCCAATTGTCTTCTAAATGTCCTTTGTTAACTATTTGATACCATAACCCTGACTTTTCATCCTGATAACGGACTAAGTTTTCAACAAGATTTCTAATTACAGAAATTAATTCTGCTCTTTTTGGGTGGTTTTCTGGAAGTAAATCAATAATGTCAACAACTGCTAAGCCATACCAACCAAGAGCCCGCCCCCAAATTTCAGGTGCTGCCCCTGTCTCTGGATTACACCATGGTGTCTTACGGTTTTCATCCCACCCATGGAAATATAATCCAGACTCCTCGTCCTTTGTATTCTTTCTCATTAATGATTCTTGATATAAAACCAAGTCGACTAGCTCAGGCTCGGCAAATTGTTGACCATATTGAACCGTAAATGGACCAGCCATATATAGACCATCAAGCCACATTTGATAAGGATATTTATCCTTGTGCCAGAAACCTTGTTCAGACGTCTTATTAATCGTTTTTAGTAAATTTCTAAGTTTCGTTGCTGCAACCTTGTATCGTTCTTCACCCGTTTCTTGGTAGAGGGGAAGTAGGAGCAAACCTGGTTGGATTGCATCAAGCTCATCTCTAGCAAAATAAAAATTCCCTTCTGCATCTACAAGCTTATCTACATACTCTTTAAAGTAATTAAAATACTCTTCCTTTTTCGTTTCCTGCCAAACGCTATGCATCCCGCATAAAAATACACCTTGATGATAATGCCATCTGTCTGCAGGGGGGAGCTTAATTGGTTCAAATTGACCCATAAGACTTTGACATGCTTTCTCTGCCCATTCTAGTGCAAATCTTCCTTTAACAACTGTTTTCATTTATTACATCTCCCTTATTCAATAGTAAACCAGTCAACATCCGTAAATCCATCACTAGCTTGATGGTCTCTATTCACACAGAACATTCCAACTTGTGCACCAATCCACCTTGCAACCGTTGCTGTGAACTCATCCCCTACTTGCTCGTATGTGTCTCCATCTAGGCTGAAGCTAAAATGACATTTTGGTTCCTTGTTTTTTTCGAACACACTAACTCTAAAATAAATTGTATCTGAATCAATATGTTTCATTTTCTGTTCAGTTTCTTTCGTTGTTTCATTTTCATGCTCTCCGTGAAAATAAACTAATTCTAAGCCTGAACCATTTTTTACTGGTTTAACCAATAATCCAGCGTAGTGGAAGCCAAATACTATAATCCCTGCAGCATCATATGGCGATGCGAAAGAAAAGGACATTTTTGTTGTCGCTGTAAATGTAGGCGCAGGAAATTTCTGAGTTGCTATTTGAGGTGTATCATAAAATGTTTTAATTCCTTCTGGCTGTTGCTTAGCGAAAAGTCTAAGCTGATTCTCTTTTTCGTTAAGAGAGTACCATTCATGCTTAACATTTGCTCGCCATTGCCATTGTAAGCCTAACTTATCACTACTAAACTCATCACTAGTTTGTGGTGCAATAATCTGATCTGAGGTTACTCCTACATTTGGTTTTTTCCAACGGTTCACTGGCTCGCCAATACCATCTTCATTAACATTGTGTCCCATCACAGGCCAATCATTTTCCCAATACATCGGCTGCATATGAACAATTCGACCATATGCATCTTTATCTTGAAAGTGAAGGAACCACGACTCTCCTGACTCAAGCTCAACCCAACCACCTTGATGGGGCCCGTTGACGTCACTGTTCCCTTGATGAAGAACAATTTTATCTTCATAAGGTCCATAGATATTTTTTGAACGAAGAATCGTTTGCCAACCTGTGGCAACCCCACCAGCTGGAGCGAAAATGTAATAGTAACCGTTTCTTTTATACATTTTTGGCCCTTCAATCGTTGGATGTTCCTTCGTTCCATCAAATATATATTGACCTTCATCAAGAAGCTCCGTGCCATCTGGGTTCATCTTACATATGTTGAGAATATGTTTAAAACCAATTCGACTTCTTGCAAAGGCGTTCACAAGATATGCCTGACCATCATCATCCCAAAATGGACAAGTATCGATCCATCCTTTTGCTTCCTTGACTAGATGAAGCGGTGACCATTGACCAAATGGATCCTCCGTATTGCTCATGAAAACCCCTTCATCCGGGGCTCCAAAGAATACCCAAAACTTCCCATCGTGGAAACGGATACTCGGCGCCCAAACTCCTTCACCATGTCGAGGTCTATCAAAATGGGCATACGGGAATGTTTCACAAACATGATTGATGATTTTCCAGTTTACTAAGTCCTTAGAATGTAAAATAGGTAACGCCGGTGACATATTAAAACTTGATGAGACCATGAAAAAATCTTCGCCAACTCGAATCATATCTGGATCCGAATAGTCAGCATGAATAATGGGATTTTGAAACGTCCCATCTCCAAGATCTGCTGACCAAACATGCTTTGCTTTACTCATTTTTCTCCCTCGTTTCTCTCCGCTACTATGTTTCTATTTTTTTAATTGTGTCATCAACCAGTCGTAGGACTCTTCCCCACTGATTTCATGTTTTCCTTTAAAATAATGTGAATCTAAAACATGACTTGCTTCGAAATTCTGGTAGATTTCTCTAAGTGTCTTAACAGCAACCTTAACTTGTTCAATCGGGAAAAGAGGATCGTCTATCCCCGACTCAATAAATAAAGGCCGGGGCGCGATTAATCCGATTAATTCTGGCATCTCTGCAAACGACAATACGCCAGGAATATAATTATCAAGACAATGGTTACGATCAATAATGCTACCTTTAAATGTATTCGTATAGCCACAAATGACTGTTGCCTTTACTCTTTCATCAACAGCGCTTGTATATGCTGCAACGAGACCTCCCCCCGATAGACCGATAATACCGATGTTTTCTGAATCAACCGCGTCTAACTCCGTTAAATAATCTATCACTCTTCTACACTCAGCTACACGTAATCCTGCTAAAGATTTTCCCATTAACAGAAGCTGACTTGCTAAAGCAAAACATGAGTTATGACTTGACGAAGCTTCTGGGATGAAATCTTTTTCTAGCTTCCTATCAGCAAATCCAATTAACTCAGGAGCAATGACAATTACTCCTCGCCGAACAAGTTCCACCGCAAAGTTTTTGTGAATGCCTGGGGGCTCTTCAAGATTGTTCGTTCCATCAACGTTTAAACCAACCACTTCCTTACTACCGTAGCCATGGCCGTGTAAAGCAAGTGCCGCAGGACGTTTTTCTCCACTGTTCTCCTTAGGAAATAATACGTAAACAGGCACTCTTAACGAAGCAAACGTTGTTATTTCGACGCGAATCCGTACAAAATCCTCAAACTCTACTCTCTCAAGTGTTTTTGCATTAAATTCATTGTCTTTATTAGGAAACTCACCAAGCGCCTCATTAAATTGTTTTTTTACCTGAGCCTGCCATTCAAGATTATATTCTTTTTTAGTATCAGGATATGTCTCATGATAGAGCTGTTCCATAAATTGATCTGGTGCCCACATTGGCTTTCCTCCTATGTCCTTTCTATCGGTTCCCCATTTAAGATAATACTGTTACAATCATCTTGAACCTCTACATAATTCTTAGTGTAGGTCATCGCTTGGCGCCCAGTAATAAAGGCATCCGTCGTGTTTTTCAGAGTAATAACCGGTGTATTCTCATGGATGTGTTTCATACTAACACCATCAATTTCAACATCAGATACACTGTCTATGATTAGTGCTGGACCTTGCCTTGTTTCAATGCGAACGCGATGGAATTCAATTCCTTCAACATGCTTACAGTACATTCCTTCGCCAGCCATGATGATTTCTTCCTTCACCATATCTGGCTCGCCACCTTGCTCCTTCAGGTCCTTCGTCATTTCAAAGGTAACATGGCGTAGGTAGACATCCTTTATAGGCATTTCCGGTAAACCATAAATAAATGAAGCAGCTGCCCGACAATTTTTTGCGGTTACATTGCTAATGTGTATATGTTCAATGAGTGGTGTCTTTTCTGAAATGGGTATGGCATTCGGACTCGTCATTGACGTGTCATTTTCATCAACACCATAACGATAGAATGAATTAATTGCAAATGGACAAAATACATCTTCCATATAAATATTGTTAACTAGTAAATTTTTAATGTATGCACCACGCGCGCGGTTCGTTTTAATACGAATACCACGATCCGTCCCAATGAACACACAGTTTGTTACTGTCACGTTTTGAATTCCACCAGAGTTCTCACTTCCCATAACGACCCCGCCATGACCCGCCTTCATCGTACAATTTGAAATTGTGACATGCTCTGTCGGTTTACCAACTCTTCTTCCATCTTCATTAATTCCTGACTTTAGACAAAGACAATCATCACCAACATCAAAGTGACAATCTGAAACTCGAACATACGAACAAGAGTCAATATCAAAGCCATCACCATTCGGTGTGTCGGAAGGGTTTTTAAAAGTAACCCCCCGCGCACTCACATCATCGCAATATACTAGATGAGTATTCCAAAATGGAGAGTTTTGCAAGGTGATTCCTTCTAACTTAACGTGCTCACAACCAATTAATTGCAATAAAGGTGGTCGTAAAAATTGAGAGTCCCACTCTAGCAGATTGGTATTTAGAACGATCTCTTTATTAAGACTTCGAATTTCTTCCGTTCGATCTGATGAATACGGATTTCCATTCTTTAAATCACCAATGGAGTTCCACCAAGCTCTACCTTGGCCATCAAAGGTTCCTTCCCCTTTTATCGTGACGTTTTGTAAATTACGTCCATAAATTAACGGGTGAAACCCATAGCATTCATAGCCCGACCATCTCGTTTCAACAGCAGGATACGCTTCAAAATCATCTTTAAAAAGAACCGTTGCACCAGATTCAACATAGAGGGTAATATCACTTTTTAATGTAATTGGTCCGGTTAGGTACCTTCCTGCTGGAACATAGACCGTTCCTCCACCCTCACTCGCACAGGCCTCAATTGCACTCGCAAACGCTACCGTATTATCAACAATTGAATCTCCTACAGCTCCGTAGTTGGTTAAGTCATAAATTGCCATCTCAGTTCAACTCCTAAAGGATTCGATATTGAAAATGTTTAAATTTTGCTTTTCCTTGCCCAATCGTATCTATCCCAATTCTCAAACTTAAAAACCCACCAAACGTATTATGATGAAACCCTGAGCAATCAATCACTTTATCATATTTCACCCAGTCGCCTTCAGTCTCTTTATAGTAGAACGAGACGATATTATCGATGTTCTTAATCAGAAGCTTAATCGCTTGGCCTTTATAAGACTTAACTGTATATTTTTTGAAGGTTCGAAAGTGTTGAACTCCCTCTTTCGATACGGAAAGTCCAAAATAAGAAGTAGGATCATAGTACAGCATAAACCTTGCGAGCGCTTCGCCTTCAACACTGACATCAACCTCAACTTCATAGGAACGATGAGCCGCCATATAAAGCAGTGGCGATGCTACCTCATCACTCTCTTTACCTTGGATCGTTAAAGCTCCTTCACCAACAGAGAATCGTGATCGATCTGGCTCACCAAACCACTGCCAGTGCAGGCCGATTTCTTCTCCTTCAAAATGATCAACTATTGGAAATCCATGTTTTACTATTTCGCCTTTTGGCTTAGTAAGCGTTTGCTCAGCAGTTACACCATCAGGAATTTTAAACCAGCCATCTTCTGTCCACTCAATAGGGAGTAAAAGCGTTTGTCGACCAACTGTATGAAGTCTATTTTCATATGCATGGAAGACCATCCACCAATCACCATCAGGCGTATCTATTAATGTTCCATGACCTTGTGACCACCATTTTTCATCTTTTGAATTCGTTTTTATAATTGGATTAAAGGGTGAATGCTCCCATGGTCCCCAAGGCGTCCTCGAACGAGAGGTCACCACCATATGGCTTGTAGGTGGCCCTGCGGTTCCTCCGACCGCCACAGTTAAATAATAATAATCATTATGAAATGTTAACTTAGGTCCCTCTGGACTAAACGCCTCAACCTCCCATTCATCTGGGTATTTCCATGGTTCGTGAACGTGACGAACCTCGCCAACTACCGATAACCCATCATCAGCTAGCTGAACCATATTCCCACCTGATAGATGCATATATCGCTTATTATCCGGGCCAACTACATGACCCGGATCGATATGAGATGTATTTAAATTAATCGGTTTACTCCACGGTCCTTTTGGATTGTCTGCTTTTGTCACCCAATTCGTTCTGTCCGCAGGAAAATAAATATAAAAGGTTTGATTATGATATACAAATTCAGGAGCCCAGACATTGCCATTTAGATGCTCTAGAGCCGTTCCAATTGGCTCCCAATTTACCAAATCCCTCGAATGCCAAATAATTAAGCCAGGCACATATTGATAGGAGGTATGAACCATATAATAGTCTTCACCAACCCTAATAATAGAAGGATCTGCATAATTACCTCCCAATATAGGGTTCAAAAATGTTCCATTTCCCAAATCACCTTGTTGCCCACCTAGAGTATTTTCTTCATTCATGAGAATCCCTCCTCCTCTTTACTTTAACAAGTCTTCACGAAGCGGAGTAAATGTATCAAGTAATGCACTCTGCTCTAAAGCAATCACACCATGAATTACATCCCCAGGGATATGCAAACTTTGACCCTTTGAGAGGATAACTGTCTCTTCTCCTACTTTAAATTCTAGCTTTCCCTCCAAACAATACGTAAACTGTTCATGGGGATGGCTATGTTCTGCACCCATGCCTCCTTTTTCAAAATTGACCTCCATCATCATAATATGCGTACCTGGCTGATGTATTTTTCTTGTTACACCTTTGTCTACTACTTCCCATTCTCCAATGTTCGCCATCCTAATCTCCTCCTGTTAATTGTTTTTGAAAATCACTTTTCCTTCGCTAAATACGGAATTGAAAATTGTAAAGCCATTACAAACACAATAATCCAAGGTATTGTTGTGGTATTAATTTCCTGTGAAAAAATCATAAAAATAACAATACCTAACGCGCGTCCAAGATTAATAATTGCTTCACGAAGTACCACCGATTCAACTCGGAAGTTTTCTTGAAGTGGAATGTTATCAATCCATTTAAAATAGTAAGCAGCATAAGTGTTTGCTTGAATGGGTTTAAATAAGGAACTAAACGCCATAAACAAGACAACGGACCAAATCGCAATTTCCCACATAAGAAAGACCGATGAGACAGTCATCCCAATCGCTGCAATAAATAAGTACTTTCTCGTTGAATGTATATTTGCCATTCTTGCAAAAATATAGCTTGCTAGAATTGAAGCTCCTAAGAAAATAACATTCATATAACCAACAAAGCCCTCATCGGGAAAGATATTATAAAGTAAAATAGGCGGGATATACATGAGAATCCCTTGAGGAAACCCTATGATGAACCAGCCTAGAAGCGCATTAAAAAAAGTCGGCTTCTTTTTCAAGATTAACCGTAAGTACTTCATATAATATTCTTTATGGTGTGTTGTCTCTTTTTTAATACGAAGGCTTCCAAGCGTCGCAATTAAAAACATGATAAAGGCTAGTGAGAAGACGATAATATAACCACTTAATTCACTATTCATACTAATAATAACACCTGCAATGGCAGGGCCTATTAAGTTTGCACTAGCCATCGTTATTTGGTTCCAACCAAGATAGCGATGCCTGTTTAGATTCGTTGAAACTTCATGAACCAGTGTGAAGTATCCAAGCCAGTAAGCCGCTTGTGAAATTCCTTTTAAAAGGGCAAACAAGTAAAAATATTGAACAATGTTTTCTTGGGCAATGATAATCCATAGATAGAAAAAGGCCGTTAAAAAAATACCATAGCGATAAATCGCTAAACGACCTTTTTTCTTTGAAAATTCCCCCATTAACATCGTTCCACACGCTTGAGAAACTAACGCTATTAAATTAAACAAACCATTAATCAGTAGACTATTCGTCAACCGCCATAAGTACAAATTGATAAAAATAAGGGATAGTGAATTTCCAAACTGAAAAATGGTCTGGTTTGTCAGCATGATAATCGCTTGTTCTGAAAGTCGTTTTTCTTTCGGAAGTTGAAAGAGTTTCATTAGTAACACTTCTCTCACTAAAAGAATGAATAGAATTCTTTAGCATTTTTTATTGGGCCAACCGGTATACCTACTAACTTATGACATTGAATTCGAATTAATGTTGCTTGTGTACTCGCGTTCATATCACCCTCGACTAAGCCTTCACCTAAGTTAACAGCCTTTGGCATGTCAGGATAATACTCACCCTTTTTAACTTGAGCGACATTTGGTGCAGGTGGTGAATGATCTAGTTCTCTAGAGAATCCCCCATCTTCTCTCTTAAGTTTTCTCATATTTCGAATCGTTGTATCGATTATCTCTTGTAACTCTGCTTGTGGAATCTCAAGACCCATATAGGATAATAAGTCAATTGGGTTTCGAATATAGCACATATCTATCGCTTCTTCTGTTCGAAGACATTTGAGGATACTTTGATAGATACGCTCTGTATTTGGCATCGGAATATTAAATCGACTATAGAATGTATGCAGCTTAAACGTACCTGAAATCCGGACATATAGGCTTCCTTCTCCCCATAATCCAGTTTCGAGATCTTGAATGCTAGCTAGATAACGCACTGCTTCTTCAAGAAAGGACTCTCTTTCTCCATCGGCCATTTGTCCGATATACACACATGAGCTGGCTAATAAATCACAGCCTCTCCAACTATTTCTTAAATCAATACTTTTCCATTTCTCTAAATAACTATCTGTGGATTTTACATAATCAGGCGCTGCGTTTGCTTCAAGCGGCAATGAATACAACGGAGTACTTCCAAGCTTTGCAAGTGAGCCAGCTGTATAATTTATTGCACGGTGAACCATCACTTCATCAAGTTTCATTAATGGATTTTCATCTAGAAAGTAGCCAGTTTCTTTATCTTGCTTATTTTGAAAAAACTGAACCATTTGCTTTCTCATTTGCTCAGGAAGATCTTTTACTAAATCATTTCTTAGCAAAATATTAAGTGCTTGAGCAGTTGATTCTATATCAGGTATTAAGCTGTGGTTTCCGATTGAACTTTTCGCATAATAGAAACCACCGCTGACTGGATCATATTGTCCAGCCAGCCAGTGGAAAAATCCATCAAACAGGTTTTCCATCTCTTCTAAACTTTTGACTACGTTTTCTTTATTATCAGCAATCATTCAGTCACCCGCTTTATAAGATTTTCACTTCTAATAATTATACAAATTAACCTTTCATTGATCCTATTAGTGCACCTTTAGCAAAATACTTTTGTAAGAAAGGATATACCAATAATACTGGAATCGTTGCTACTACAATAACCGCCATTTTAACTGATATTTCTGGTGGTGGAACATTTGTGTATTCAGCCCCGTCATAACTTAATCCACTTGCTAGTACAACAATTTGGCGAAGTAACACTTGCACTGGCCATTTGGCAGAATCACTAAGATAAAGAATAGCATGCATATATGTGTTCCAATATGTTACCGCATAGAACAGGGAAATTGTTGCTATTGCAGGCATTGAACATGGAATAACTATCCGGAATAAAATACCAAAGTCATTACAACCATCAATTTTCGCAGATTCTTCTAATCCATCGGGAAGGTTTTGGAAGAAACTCTTTAGGATAATCATATTAAACGCGTTAATTGATACCGGAATTATAAGCGCCCATAATGAGTTTAATAACCCTGTTTGTTGAACAATTAAGAATGTAGGTATCATCCCCCCATTAAAGAGCATCGTGAAGACGATAAAGAACATAATATAACGTCTACCTACTAAATCACGTCTAGAAAGTCCGTATGCTGTTAATGTAGATAACAGCATGCTCCACACTGTACCACCTACAGTTACAAGAATAGATATCAACATTGATTTCATAATTGTATCTGTTGAAAAAATATAACGATACGCATCTAAACTCCATACTGTTGGAAACAGTAGAAAACGCTTTTCTGCTAATTCTGCACCTGTTGCAAACGATGCGGCAATGACGTGTAGAAATGGCAATACAGTTATTATGGCAATTAGCGCAAGCAAGATAGCGTTAACGCCATTAAAAATACGACTTCCTATTGCTTTATCTCCAATCATTTTTAATTCCTCCTTATGAAAATTAGTAAATACCTTCTTCTCCAGCTTTTTTCGCTAATTTATTAGCACCAATGACTAAAACTAGTCCTACAATCCCTTTAAAAAATCCTACAGCCGTACTGTAACTAAATTGCCCTTGCTTTAAACCAGCTGTATACACATACGTATCAAAAATTTCAGCTACTTCACGGTTTGAAGCGTTTAATAGTAAGTAAACGTGTTCAAAACCAAGCTCAAGTACATCACCAATTTTTAAGATTAATAGAACTACGATTACACTACGAATAGCCGGTAATGTGATATGCCACATTTGACGAAAGCGATTTGCTCCATCCATTTTTGCAGCCTCATATAATTGAGGGTCTACTGCAGCAATAGCAGCAAGGAATATGATTGTCCCCCAACCAGCTTCTCTCCAAATAACTTGTAAAATGTAAATAGGTCTGAACCAATCTGCATTCATTAAGAAGTTCACTTTTTGGAAGCCCAATGCTTCAAGCATTCCATTTATGAAGCCACCATCTAAAGTTAAGATTACATAGCCAATGGAAACGATTACAACCCAAGACATGAAATGAGGAATGTATATCAGTGTTTGTACAGTTCGTTTAAAGAACATATGTCTTACTTCATTAAGCATTAATGAAAAAATAATTGGAATTGGAAAGAATACAATAATTTGAAGCGCAAACAGGACAAGTGTATTCTTAAAAATCATCCAAAACTCAGGACTCGTAAATAAACGTTCAAAATGCTTTAAACCCACCCATTCGCTTCCTGTAATACCCAAGTAAGGCTTATAATCTTGGAATGAAATAATGAGTCCGTACATTGGAACATATTTGTAAATAAAGAAATAAACGAGACCAGGCAAAATCATTAAATAGATTAATTTATTCTTTAATATACGTTTCTTTAACACTGCCCTTTTCTCAGCTTTTGTAATGACTCTTGTCTCTTCGACAGCTACATTACTTTTCATATACTCATCTCCCTCTTACATGCTAATTTGTTTTTACTTTTTTCATATCAACTTCTTGTACTCAGATTATTCTATATCAATAATAACGTCTATAATCATCGTATTATAATGTAGATAAACCCTTGAAATAACAGGCTTTTTCGAGGTAATCTAAGCTGGTGATTATCTAAATCATTGAATCATTCACAAACAGGGTGAAAAGGCTTTCAATTGTGCTTACATTAAAATCAACAGAACCGTGTTTACCTACTCATTTGTGATGATAAGGATGACATAGAGAATAACTTTAGTGGTTAACTAGATTACTATAATTAGAACGATGGTAATTCTTAATCCAAGGATCCACCTCTGCTCCTTGAACTCTGGTATCATGCGGCTTGTTTAATTTAATCGTTATTTTATGGATTTATTCTCGGTTCTGAATGGGAAATTCGTGGTTCTGTCTTTTTATTCGTACTTTTGTAGCAGTTATTCGCATTTCATAACAATCGTTTCCCACCTCGGCTCGGCCCTCTGTGAATTAATTCAAAAAACTCATACCTCCAAAAAAAAAACGAATCTGATTTATAAATCAGATTCGTTCATTTTTTATTAGTTAATTTCATTGTAATGTGCGTTAAACTCAGCCATTACTTCACTACCACCTTGACTTTTCCAACTTTCAATTGCAGCATTAAATCCATCTTTGTCAATTTGTCCAAGGATATATTTGTATGTTGCATCAACCATAATTTGACTTAACGTTTCAGAGTTCTTTACATATGTCTCTGAATCGAGTGTAACAGTTGGATTATGAATAAGGTAATCGTTATTTTCGACAACTAATTCATCGGCTTTTGCTTTTACTTCATAATGGCTATATGCATCATATCGACCACTTGTTTCCGGCTCACCAATTTCAAGGGACATTAATGGACGAACTTCATTATCAATAGCCGTTCTGTTATCTTCAAGAGCTGCTGCACGTCCGTCAATTACTTCATAGTGCTCGCCTTCAACTCCCCATACAGTTAAGTTAGCGACTTCAGTAGTCATAAACTTATCAAATACGCCAAGAATAGCTTTTAACTCTTCTTCAGTTGCAATTGCTGATTTCGGGAATAAGAACACACTTCCATAACCTGGAATAGCCCAAGTTCCATACTCGCCATCAGGACCTTCAATATAGTTTGCTACATCGTATTCTAAGTCAGGGTTTAACTCAACAGCGTCATTATAAAGACTTTGAACATCTGGCATTGAACCAACGTAAACCCCAGCTGTACCATTTTTAATCATTGCTTGTTGGTCTGGCTTACTTGTTACAGGGAAATCTTGATTCATATAACCATTACTGTGAATATCCTTCAAGTAATCTAGTGTTTGCATATACTCATCAAACATGAATTCTGGTTGTAACTCACCATCTTTGATTCCCCACTCATTTGGAGTTCCAAACCAAGATGCAATTGTTTTAAAACCACCATATACTAAATCACTACGGTCTGTAAGTCCGATTGTATCATTTTTTCCATTTCCATCAGGATCATCTTCTGAAAACGCGCGAACCATTTCGTAAAACTCTTCTGTATTAGTTGGTGTTTCTAATCCTAAATTGTCAGCCCAGTCTTTACGATAAATGAAACCTTGACGCGATAACGGACGGCCTTGATATAAAGAATAAATCTTACCATCAACCATCGTATTTTCTAGGATTTCTGGCTTTAACTTGTTTAGATTTTCGAATTCCTCCAAATACGGTCCTATTTCCCAGAACTGGTCATCACGAATTGCCTCTTTAAATTGAACAAACATATTAAAGCCCATTGGTACAACTTGCGGTAATGAGCCTGTTGCAAACGCTGTATTCAATCTATCTTGGTACGTTGAATCTGGTACCCATTGAATCTCAAGCTCAGAGTTTGTTGCTTCTTCAATCATATTTAAAACCTTGTCATTCGGTGTTTCAGGTGTATGAAGATTGGCCATCATTGTAACTTTAACCGGCTCATCCGATGGAGCTTCATCAGCATTATTGCTAGTATCGCTTTCTTTATTATCAGTTGTTGTTGTCTCATCTGAACCTCCACAAGCTGCAAGGATGACGAGAATTAGAGTGAACATACAAAGTAATGATAGAAACTTTTTTGAAATTTTCATGAATTAAACCCTCCATATCTTATTGTGTTGTTAACGCTTTCAAAATGAAGTGAAATGTTGAAATAATACTTTTTCTTAACTTAACTCTGAAAAATTAACCCCTTTTTCGAATTTCGTTTTCTAATGAGAGCGTTTTCTTTTTGGGGGATTACCACCACCTTAGTTTTTTAAAATGTACCAACCTGCCTTATGGCTTAGCTTCACTATACGATCGTCCTACCGATTCTGCCTATAATCTCTATCTCACCTACTAGCCGAAACCCTTTATATTAATGGATTCTTTCACTCTTTTAAACTACAATCTAATAAAATGATTATCATACAGCATTAAGATAACAAAAAAGTAACCACGGAATATTTACTTCACCTTCCATGGTCACTTTTGAAATTTGATTTGAACTATTCTTTTAAAAACTTCTGTCTGTACTGACCAGGTGTCACGTCTTCTTGCTTCTTAAATGACCGAATGAAATTTTGAGAATTTTTATATTGGAGCTTTTCTGCAATTTCCTTAACAGCCATATCCGTTTCAACTAACCATTTCTTTGCAATCTTAAACCGATACATTGCTAAGTATTCACTAAACGTGTAATTGGTTTCTTGCTTAAAAACACTACTTAAATAATTTGCGTTGTAATGCAATGCTGCCGCACATTCTTCCAAAGTAATATCCTTATCATAATTTCTATGGATCATATCAATAATTTTCTCAGAAAGATTATGAAATTGGGAATCACTCCGGTCTTTTAAAATTGATATAATTGGTAAAATCATTCGGTTTTTAAACCACTTTTTAATTTCTTCCTTTGTTTGTAACTGAAGAAGTTCCTCATATAGAGAAGCATGGAAAACCTCAAGTTGCTGAAAACTTATACCACTCTCTTGTTTAACCATCAACAAATTGTTTAATAAGCGCATCATCGATATCTGATACTCTCTAGGAGATTGGGTATTTTTAAAAGCTTTTTCCATCCAGCTATCAAGTAACTGAAGAGCTTTTTCTTCTTCTGCAATCTTTATAGCTACCATCATTTCCTCTTCAGTCCGCTGAGGATAATCAAAAATAACTGAGTGTTTCCCGGAGTTTATGCTACTAAAGTGAATAATAACTCCATTTCCAAGCTTCATTCGATGTTTTAACGCCTCTACCCCTTCTAAATAACCACGATGTGCCTCATTAATATGTTCAAAAGGCAGGCTCACCCCAATGCTCACAGAGATATGGATCCACTTTTCAATATTTGCTTTCAACATTTCTGTCATATCATAGACAAATGTTTTAAGATCAATGTCGCTTTCTTTAGAGATCCCCGTAAGAATAACAAGTGTCTGATCCACCCAAACTGTTGATAATCTATTTTCCTTTGTAATTGTTTCTTCAACAACATTTTTCACTGCAAATGACAACAAGTCGATATCTTTTTCTTGGTATCTAGAGTTCTCTTCCCGATCTATATGCAAGGTCAAAACCGTCATTTGATCCCAGTTATTAACCGTGGCATCAAACTGAAAGTATTCTAGCTTTCCGGGAATGTCACTTTTCTTTATCGTTCCTAGAAAAAGGCGATTTAAGAATAATGACTGTACTTGCTGTGTATGTTCTTTTAGCTCAGTTTCTAAATTTGACTTTGATGAGAAAAGGTCTTGAATATGCTCTTCAATAATTTGTAACTCATTTTTCTTTTCTTTGCTTTGCGCTGGCCAATTTTCATCTATATACTTCATTAAATTATTAACAGGAGAATAAAGCTTTCGACTAACTACCCAAACACTTAAAATACAACCTAAAATAATGATAAATGTAATAAAAAACGTAAGCCAACCAATCTTCTTAGATTCTTCCGTTAAATTTTCAATGGAAGTAAAAGAAAGATACGTCCAATTATTATAATCAGATTTTAAATAGCTTGCCGTATATCTCTTATTGTCAATTCGAGTATCAAATTGACCTGAATTCCCTGTAAATGGATCTAAATTCTTAACATACCCTACTTCAGCTAATGACTTTCCTATAAATGATGGATCGCGATGCACAATAATTCGATAGTTTTCATCCATAATCATCACATCAGAGAATTCATCAATATCAACCATTTCAATTAAACTACAAGCAGGAATGTTTGCAAAGGCAAGTCCATATTTACGACTAATTTTTAGTGGAAGCTTTCTAATAAGACTAATTGTATAATCGCAGTTTAAATTAGATGAAGAATCTTCAAATTTATCATTTTTTAATAACAACCATGATGAATTAAGTTCTAACCCTAGATAAGATAAATACGTTTCCTCATCCGCGTGATTCGAAAGACGATATAATCCTGAGTTATTAATAATCCAATCTTCTTGAAAATTTAAAATAACCAATTCACTAACTTTTGAATCAAATGTTTGAATTTTACTCATTTCCCTGCGTAAATCGCGATACTCTTTAAAATCTTTACCTATAAGAGAACTTCTAATCGCGGTTTCTAACTCAGAGGAATCAATAATATTCGTTAAATTCTGATAAACAGTCGTTAATGTTTGCTCTACATTGGTATTCAACTGCTTTATTGCTTGTAATCTTTCTCTATTAACCTTTTCCTGAATTTGTCCAGAGGATTGAGTGTATGAAAATACGCCTAAAAAAACGACTGGAATAATTGTTAAAACACACCCAAAAATAATTAATTTGGCTAATAAGCTTCTATGACGCATCATGACCACCCTCATTTTCACAATCTATCTCTTTTAAGTTTATATTCATCACCTGAAAGGGCTTACTTCCCTATCCTCCTATTATACACAAATAAAGTAAACAATTCTTCATTGTTATGAATACACCAAAAAATAGTTATCTTTTAATCCATTAATCTCTCCTAACAAATAGAAACCCACTTAACTCTATGGTTAAGCGGGTTTGCTGATTATTGCGCTAAATTTCTACTTGTCTTCCGAGGAGCATTTAATTCATCAATAATTTTTAATCCACCTTCAGCTTTCCATGTTTCTATCGTTCTTTCAAAACCTTGTCGGTCAATTTGACCTAAAATATATTTATACGTTGCATCCTCAATCATCTCTGATAGCCGTTCCCCATCAAGAAGTTGTGTTTCTGAATCAAGGGTTAGGGCAGGATTTGATATAACATACTTTTCATTATCAATATTAAGTTCTTGTGCCTTTATAGCTGGTTCATACTCGTTAAAACGCTCTAATCTACCATTTGTCTCAGGTTCACCTATTTCCATTGACAAATACGGTCGAACTTCTCGTTCAAAACTCCTTCTATCCTCAGATATCTTTGCTTTCCCATTTTGAACCGTATAATGCTCACCTTCAATTCCCCAGATCAGTATATTAGCAATTTCAGGCTTCATAAGATAGTCATAAAAGGATAAGATTATTTTTAATTCTTCTTCAGTTTTTACTGAAGACTTGGGAAAAAGTACAACACTAGCAAACCCTGGAATACCCCAAATTTGATATCGACCATTTGGACCCTCCACATAATTGTGTACGTCAAATTCTATAGATGGGTTGTGCTCTTTCGCTTCAAGATATAGGGATTCCACATCTTCCATGGAGCCGACATACATCCCAGCCACCCCATTTTTAAACATCGAACGCTGATCCGTTTTACTTGTCACTGGAAAGTCATTGTTCATATATCCATTTTCATGAATCTTTTTTACAAAGTCCAATGTTTGCATATATTCTTCAAACATAAACTCTGGAAGAAGCTTTCCGTCTTTCATTCCCCATTCATTAGGCGTCCCAAACCATGAAGAAATTGTTTTGAATGCACCATACATTAAATCACTACGATCTACTAAACCAATTGTATCAGCTTTCCCCGATTGATTCGGATCATCCTCAGTAAAGGCCCTTGCCATCTCTAAAAATTCCTCTGTGGAACGAGGTGCTGTTAGTTTTAAATTGTCAGCCCAATCCTTACGATAAATAATTCCTTGTCTTGATACAGGACGGCCTTGATAAAGCGTATAAAGCTTCTCATCTACTAATGTTGTCGTTAACGTCTTTGAATCAAGCTTCCTTAAGTTCTCGTACTCATTAAGATACGGCCCAATTTCCCAGAATTGTTCGTCTCGGATCATATCCTTATATTGTAAAAATGTTGGAAAGCCCATTAAAACAACATCTGGTAATGTGCCTGTTGCGAAAGCCGTATTTAACCGGTCGTTATAATTATTATCAGGTACCCATTGTATATCCAATTTTGTACCAGTTTTTTCTTCTAGTAATAAACGAATTCTTTCATTCGGTACTTCTGGAGTATGAAGATTAAGCATCATTGAAATTTCAGGTAAGTTCTTTATATGTTGTTGCTCTGGTATCGTTGCTTCCTTTGGATTGCATGCACTTAGCATCCATACCATTGTAAGCAAGCTAGTTATGTTCAAAAACTTTTTCAGTTGCATACTCGTTTCCCCCTAATCGAAGACTTGCTTACTTGCTTACTTTCATCTTAATGTATAATAAGATTTTGTATATAATCTATAGCCCTAGTTTCTTCATTGAATAAGGATTCCTAACGATATGATTATTCTTTTAACTGTTCTAATGTAAGCCTATACATTTTTACTTATCATACCATATAACGAAACTCAAGCTTTACATCTATTTTTTACAGGTATATGATTTTGAAATAGAAAAAGTAAACTACATAATTGAAGGGCAGCCTTTTCTTCAATTAGAAAAGCCCTGCTATGAGTGGTTTACCCATAGCAGGGCGCGTAACGAGCGGACCATTTCTATTTAATCAAGGTACTGAAAATGGATGTTCAATTTAAAATATCTTTAGTTGTTTCAGTTGATATGAAACCTAATTCTGCTTTTGTATTTGACATATCCCATGGCTTTTCGGGGTTATCAGAAACCCCATAATACGTCCCGAACTTCACCTTAGCTTCAATCGCCAGTCGAAATAAATCAACAACATCTGTGTTGGATAATAGTGTTTTTTTTAATCTCTCATTTTCTAAAACGTCTTCATAGGTTACATCCTTTGGAACCGACCCAATTCGAATGTTAATAACCGAAAGCTTACTATGTAGCGAAAAAAGAAAACCTGCTTGTTCAGAAGCTAATTTTAAGAGGCCATATAACCCCTTAGATTTCGGATAATCATTCGTCGTGATTTCACGGTCTAGTAACGATTTTCCATCTTCTTCATAAAAATCCGTTACATGATTACTACTGGCAAAGATTACCTTTGGGATACGCAATTCTTTTGCAGCAGCTAAGATATAATAGGTCGCTTTGAAAAAAACATCCGTCATCCGGTCAAACGTTTCAAGCTCTTCAATTGCATCATTCGTATCTGTTTTTATTAAATTAATTATTGTTCCTGTATCCTTAGGAATGTGATTTACTAAATCTTGAAAGTTTGTGGCATCAACTTGAATTTGGCTTGAATGATTAACGCTATTTTCAATTTCTTTATCCATTATTACGATATGGTATTGGTTCCCAAGTCCTTTTGCTAAAATCTGTCCAATTGTTCCGGCCCCACCAATTATGACCACCTTTTTCATCTATTCACACCATCCTCTATATGTTTTCCTTTTGAAAGTTTCTCCTATAAAAGAAGGAAATATGTTTTAAAGGGAAAAAGGGGGTGTGTCATAAGGTCGTTTCTTGACCTTAAGATACACCCACTAAGCAATGGAATAGCTACGTTTTTAAAAGCAAAGCCATGCGGAGAGGCGAACAGTGCCATTGCCATATACTTTTAGGCTTTTAATCTATTTGATTTGAAAATAATTCTCAGCATTTGTATAAGAAATATCTTGAATCATGTTTCCTAGTAACTGATAATCTCTTGGCGCTTCTCCGCTCTCAACCCAACCACCGACGATGTCACAGAGAATGCGTCTAAAATATTCATGCCTAGTATAAGAGAGGAAACTTCTTGAATCTGTTAACATGCCAACAAAACTACTTAATAGTCCTAAATTAGCAAGGTCTGTCATTTGTCTAATCATCCCATCTTTTTGGTCGTTAAACCACCAACCCGATCCAAATTGGATTTTTCCTCTTGTTCCACTCGCTTGGAAATTTCCAATTGCTGTACCGATTACATAATTGTGTATCGGATTTAGGTTGTATAAAATGGTCTTTGGTAATTCATTTTCATTGTCAAGCTGACTCAAAAAGGCATTTAACGGTCTTGCAAGTTCAAAGTCAAGAATGGAGTCAAATCCTGTATCTGGACCCAATGTTTCGAAACGACGCTTATTATTATTACGAATGGCACCAACATGGATCTGCATTGTCCAATTTAAAGAATGATAGAGTCGACCTAAGAAAAGTAATGTATACGTTTTATACTGTTCCTCCTCTTTTTTCGTCATTGTCTCTCCACTAATTGCTTTTGCAAAAATAGCCGATGCTTCTTCCTTCGTGCAAGGAGTATTCGGAATCGTCTCGATACCATGGTCTGAAATTCTACAACCTGCTTCGTGGAAATAGTTAGCTCTCTCTTCAATCGCTTTTAGTAAGTCATCATAAACATTAATATCTCTTTCAACAACTTTTGCGAGTTTTTTTACATAGTCAGTAAATTGAGGAGCAGATACTTCATACGCCTTGTCAGGTCTAAATGTTGGTAATATTTTCGTTGAAAACGCTTTATTTTCTTTGATGCTTTGATGATATTCTAAAGCGTCAATCGGATCGTCTGTGGTACAAATGACGTTTACATTTGATTTTTCAATAATTTTTTGAGTACGATAATCATCTTGTTGAAGCAATTCATTACACTGATTCCAAACCTCTTCACTTGTATCCTCATTTAACAATACGTCAACATCAAAATAGCGTTTCAATTCCAAATGAGTCCAATGGTACAAAGGATTTCCAATTGTATGTGGAACTACTTTCGCCCATTGTTGAAATTTTGTCTTATCATCTGTGTTACCCGTAATCATACTCTCATCAATGCCCAATGTTCTCATTGCACGCCATTTATAATGATCTCCGTGCAGCCAAATCTCGGATATATTTTTAAATTCACGGTTTTCAGCAATATCCTTAGGGCTTAAATGACAATGATAATCGAAAATAGGCATATCTTTTGCGTAGTCATGATACAAAATTTTTGCAGCCTCACTATTAAGAACAAAGTCTTCATGAATAAATGATTTCATTCTACTTTCCCTCCATCCAGAAATGACAACGTTGTTATTTTTAAAGAAATAAACCAAAAGCAACATTGTACTTATATTATTAATTATAAACCGTAATCATAATAGCTTGCAAGACTTTTATCATTCAAATTGATAAGAAAAGCTACGCTGCCTCTTAGGAGCACTCTCTCCATTTACTCATAAAAGTTTATACTTTCTAAAGATAAAAATAACCCGAATGATAGTCATCCGGGCGTTTACCTTATTTTAAATTTTCCATCTTTACAAAGTCCATATCGGTAAATGTATAGTTTTCACCAGCCATTGCCCAAATAAACGTATAGTTCTTCGTTCCCACACCAGAATGAATTGACCATGGTGGTGAAATGATGGCTTGCTCATTTTTCACGACTAAATGACGTGTTTCGTTTGGTTGCCCCATAAAGTGGAATACTCTTGAATCTTCATCCATATCAAAATATAGATAAACTTCGTTACGACGATCATGAATATGAGCAGGCATTGTATTCCACATATTATTAGGCTCAAGAAGAGTCATACCCATCATTAACTGACAGCTTTGAAGACCTTCAGAATGAATATATTTGTAGATAGTTCTATTGTTGGATTCTGCATCTGCACCAAGCTTTGTCGGTACAGCATCCTTAATAGCAAGAACCTTTGTCGGGTATTCTTTATGAGCTAGTGCCGAAACAATGTACAAACGTGCTGGGTTCTTAGGGTCTTCACTGTGGAATGTAACTTCCTTTTTGCCAAGACCAATGTACAAACAATCACGCTTATTTAATTCAAATTCTTCGCCATCTACTACAACTTTCCCTTTTGGGCCGATGTTAACAATACCAACCTCACGTCTTTCAAGAAAATACTCTGTTCTTAAGAAGTCTCCTGCATCGAGCTTTAGCGGTTTATCTGTAGGAATTGCTCCCCCTACAACTGTACGGTCATAATGTGTGTAGACCATGTTAAGCTCGCCTTCAACAAATAATGATTCAATTAAGAAATCCTTTCTTAATTTTTCTGTTGTATAGTTTTTGAAATCTTCCGGATGTGCAGCATATCTATTTTCCATAAAACAACGCTCCTTTTAGTTTATAGATTTATATAATTTAAGATTTACTTAGAGATACTTGTATAAATTAAGAACCCATCCATCCGCCATCAACACATAAGATATGTCCGTTAACATAACTAGAAGCATCTGAGGCTAAAAATACAACTGGACCTTTTAAATCTTCTGGTGTTCCCCACTCACCTTTTGGAATCCGTGAAGTAATGTATGAATTTCTAGCTTCGTCTGCTCGTAATGCAGCAGTATTGTCTGTTGCCATATAACCTGGTGCAATAGCATTTACATTTACACCTTTACTTGACCATTCATTTGCTAGTGACTTTGTTAATCCCGCTACTGCGTGCTTGCTCGCTGTGTAAGCTGGAACTCTAAGTCCACCTTGAAACGAAAGCATTGATGCGATATTAATAATGCGACCAGAACCATTTTCTAGCATATGGTTTCCGACCTCACGACATAGTGTGAAAACAGAATTAATATTTACATTAAGAACCGCTGCCCAATCTTCATCAGTAAAATCTGCAGCTTCGGCACGACGAATAATCCCTGCATTGTTTACTAAAATATCAATTTTCCCTGTTTGTTCTTTTGCATCTGCAACTAATTGCTTGGCTGCCCCTGATTGTGATAAGTCTGCTTTAATTTCATAAAACTTACGACCAAGTGCCTCAACCTTTTGCTTCGTTTCTGACATATTACTCACGCCAGCTCCAATAACATCTGCGCCTGCCTCTGCAAGACCAACTGCCATACCTTGTCCTAATCCTCTACTTGCTCCTGTTACTAAGGCTACTTTTCCTTCTAACGAGAATCCTTGCATATTCGGAAGACCTCCTTCGCTTTGTTCGTTTAGGTTCATTATAGTTCGATTATAGCACTTAAACGAACGAGTGACAATAATAACAACCCCTGATTCATTTAATTTACTCAATCATGGCATATGTGACTAATTTAGACTTTCTATCCAGGTCTTCCTTAACCAGAGGATCGAGTTTTGAATCTGTAATAATTTCATCAACATCCCCTATTTTTGCAAATTGAATTAAACCTACTTTTTCAAATTTTGTAGAATCGGCTAATAATGTTACGCAATCTGCGCAACGAATGATTTGTTTCTTCCACTCAACATGTAGACTATTTAACACTGTTAAGCCATGTTCCAGAGAGACCCCAGTAGCTCCAAAAAAAAGCCGATTTACTCTAATTCGTTTCAATAATTCTGTCGATTCGGGGCCGAATAAGGAAGATGATGTACCAATTCTTGTCCCTCCTAAAACCATAAGCTGGACTTTTTCCTTTTCCAATAATTCATTTGCGATTTTCAAGTCATTTGTGATGACCGTAACTGGGAATTGACCTAATAACTTTGCGACTGCATGGGTTGTACTCCCCCCATCAATTAAGATCGTCTCATCAGGCTTTATTAATTTAACTGCTTCTATTGCAATGGCCATTTTATTATCACTATGCATCGATTGTCGTTCATTAACTGGAAAGATTCTGCCTTCTTCCTCATGCAAAACAGCTCCTCCATGAATACGTTTTAACAACCCTTTTTTTTCAAGCGTTTCGAAATCGACTCGAATTGTCTTTTCCGTTACGCCTAGATCCTTACTTATTTCTGATACTTTAATAATTTTATATTTACCCAATTGTTCAAGAATTTTTTCGTAGCGTTCGACTGAAAGCATGGCGCTCCTCCAAATATTAGACTAATTATATCTTTATTATCGAACGAAAACGAACATTTGTAAACCTATTAACAAGAAAAGCCGTAGCAACCTTTTTTGAAGCAATGTTTAGAGGTATTACTCTTCTATGACACTCAAAAGTCTCCCTACATTTCTTCAAGTTTTCTTTCTTATATTTTAAACGAGAAAAGGAGCCATCTTTAAGACAGCTCCTTTCACTATTCAGCCTCTTGCTTTTGCTACTTCTTCAACAAAACGCTTAGCACGTTCTGTGATGGTTTGACATACAGCTTCATCCACAGTTGCAACAGATGGAACAAGTGTACTACCAACACCTAATCCAACGGCACCAGCCTTAATAAAGGTTCCGGCGTTATCGACATCAATTCCCCCCGTTGCCATTAACGGTATATGTGGAAGTGGGCCTTTCACATTTTTAATAAAAGCTGGACCAACAACGTTTGCTGGGAATACTTTAATTAAGTCAGCTCCATGTTCATACGCTGTTAGGATTTCAGTTGGTGTCATTGCACCAGGAATACTTATGACTCCATAACGCTTTGACATTTTAATCGTTTCAACGTTAACAGTTGGTGAAAAAACAAAACGCGCACCCGATAAAATTGCCGCTCGCGCAGTTTCAGCATCAAGGACTGTACCTGCACCGACGATAACATCCTCACCATCTAGTTCAGAAACAACCTTTTCGATGATAGACATTGCTTTAGGTGTTTCAACCGTGATTTCTAAGGCTTTAACTCCACCTTCACTTAATGCTTTCGCAATAGAAATAATATTTTCTGGCTTTGATCCTCGAATAACTGCGACAATACCACTCTCGGTAATCTGTTCTAATAAATTCATAGTTCCCTCCACAATCGTTTAAATATTCTCTATTTTCTCAACTAGTATACTTTCATCCTGTTGATTTGAAAAGTCTTTCTTGTTGCAAGACTTAAAGTTATTACGAATTTTGGACCACTCTATCGAGTAATTTCACTTCATTGAAGGCCATTAATAAAGGTGCAACACCATGTCCATTATTCGTGACAATTGGCTCTCCGCTAATATAGTAGTCATAATCGCCTTTTCTTACAACACCTGTTTCCGGATGAGTTCCAAGTCCTGCACTTTTACAAATACCCCCAAGTAAAACCTCGCCATTTTCTTCGCTAACATATTGTTCAACTGTACCGTCAAAGGCTGCTTTACCATACTGAATATACTTATCAGTTAAGTACCCAAGACGTGCTCCCTTTAATAAAGCATATGAAAGCATCAACGTGCCACTTGATTCCAGATAGTTACCCTTATGCCCACTTAACTCAACAACCTGATACCACATGCCACTGTAGTGTTGATATCTTAACATTCCATCTATAGTTTCTTGAAGCATGTACTTTAGGTCAGATACGTCGACATCCTCCCCCTCAAGCAACTCAAGAATATCTACAAGAGCCATGACAACCCATCCGACTGCTCGACCCCATACATGAGGAGAAAGTCCTGTTTCCTTATCAGCCCAGAACATACTACGACTTTCATCATAGGCATGGAAATACAATTGGGTGCTTTCATCAAAAAGTAGTTCTCTTGCCTGTTTAAATTGATTCAACGTATCAGAATAATCCTTGTTTTCAGCAAATTCCTTTATATACTGGGCATAGAAAGGCTGACCCATATAAAGACCGTCCATCCAAATTTGATGTGGATAATTGGTTTTATGCCAGAAATTCTTAGTTTCTGTTCTTGGATAGGTAGCAAGTTGGTTATAGATTAAATCAAGAGCCTTTTTATATCTCAAATCTTTTTCTTTTTTGTAAAGGGTGAAAAGGATAGCTGTCATGCGAATTTGATCAATGCTGTAGTACTCAATATCAATTTGCTCGACATTACCCTCTTCATCGACTAAACGGTCAATAAAATCTTTGACAAACATATACTCTGTTTCATCACCTGTTTGTTCATAGCTGTCCAAATAAGCCTTTAGAATACAGCCTTCAATGTAATGCCATCTTGATGAATACCATTTATCACAACCAGCCAAGTATTGTTTTTTCAGTTTATCAACCAGTTCATAAGACATTAAAACGCCTCCAGTAGGTAGTTTTTCAATCTGAAATTATTAGCTTTTTACATGCGTAATTTGTTTAAGGCTCTCTTTCATACCAAGATCAAGAATATTTGAAACATCGAAAACAACTAATTCTACTAAAGAATCAATTGTAGTTAAATTCATTCCCCAAAGTTCTGATTGAGTAAGAACCTTCTCCACTAATGTTTTAACACTTTCTGGTTTGTTATCAAATTGGCTCCATACCTTACTAAACACCGTGATAGCTTCTTTATTATCACGAATTGTATATTCAATGTCTCCTCTCTTTCCTACTAAGAACTCCCCTTCTTTTCTGTCCGGACGATAATAAACAATTAGTGCAGCAAGTGAAAATATGATAGAACGAGGTAGTTTATTATTTAATTGTTGATAGTCTAATAAGGATGGAATTAAACGTGATTTAAACTTATAAACAGCATTCATTCCAATGTCAGCCAAAAAGTGCCGATTATAGGGATTTAAAAAACGTTCAATTACTGAGTCGACAAAGCTGTTCTTTTCCGCTTCCTCCATTTTGACTGTTGGTAATATTTCCTCATAAAGCCCTTGCTTCACAAATGCAACTAAATCATTGTCTTCCATTGCTTCAAGAACCGTATCCGCTCCAGACAAATAACATGCTGCAAACATCATTGTATGAGGCCCATTTAACAAACGAACCTTTAATTCACGAAACGGTGTAACATCTCCCCATTTTACGTTTAATCCCGCTTTATGAAACGGAATTCGTTCGGCTACTTCTTCACCCGCTTCAATCGCAAACATATGATAGGGCTCACCTGCAGTTAAAAGAATATCTTCATAGCCTAGGAGGTTTTGAAACTCTTCGATGTTATCTTTAGGGTATCCCGTTACGATTCGGTCCACTAATGTGTTACAAAATTGATTTTCACTTTCCACCCATTGAATGAACTCACTAGATAATTCCCAATCATTCGCAATTTTAATGACTAGTTCTTTTAATAAATCCCCATTCCCCTCAACAAGCTCACAAGGAATAATCACCATTCCAGCATCAGGAGAAGCGTTCATTACTTTGTAACGATGGTGTAGGAACGCTGTTACTTTACCAGGAAAAGATAGCGGTGCTGACTCCGTACTATATTCTTCTTTTGAGTACGTTAATCCAGCCTCTGTTGTATTTGAAAACATAAATTGAATATCACTTGACTCTGCAACCTTTAAAACTTCGCTCCAGTCGGTATACGGATTAATCCCTCTAGAAATTGAAGAGATAATTTCGTTAGACTCAACAACCTTCCCATTCCCTATTCCTCTTAGAGCAACTGTATATAGGCTATCTTGCTTGTTTAATTTTGGAACAACCTTTCCATGAGGGGTCGGCTGAATCGCAACGACTTTCCCGTTAAATAAACCTTGTTTATTCATCTCATGAATCATCCAGTCTATAAAGCCTCTTAAAAAGTTACCCTCACCGAATTGGATAACCTTCTCAGGTAACTCTTGGAATTCATATGTGACATGTTGTGAAATGTCTTCTTTTCTCAACGCTTTACTAAGCTGTTTCACCTTCATCACTCCAGACAATTTTATAAAATAACGCCATCCTTAAAAATGGAGATTTCTTTAAATCCGTTCTTCTCATTGTTAGTTTTCACTTCACCAGAAGCCAATTTGATAATGTATTCAAATAATTCATCTGTGACTTCGCCCATCTCTTTCCCCTGAACAAGCTCTCCTGCATTAAAGTCGATCCAATTTTTCTTCTTTTCAGAAAGAGGTGTATTTGTAGACATTTTAACAGTTGGCACGGGTCCCCCAAATGGCGTTCCTCTTCCAGTTGTAAAAATAACAATATGTGCTCCAGAAGCCGATAATGCAGTCACTGACACAAGATCATTTCCTGGACCTTGCAATAAAGTTAAACCAGGCTTTGTTACTCGCCCACCGTATGGTAAAACATCAACAACTGGGGAAAACCCACCCTTTTGAACACAGCCAAGTGACTTCTCCTCAAGTGTCGTAATTCCACCATCTTTGTTTCCTGGAGAAGGATTCTCATAAACTACTTGATCATGTTTAATAAAATATTCTTTAAAATCATTTACTAGATCCACAATCCCAGTGAAGACCTTTTCATCTTTTGCTCTACCCATTAATATCGTTTCGGCACCAAACATTTCTGGCACTTCAGTTAACACGGTTGAACCACCTTGTGAAATTAACTTATCTGAAAATGAACCAACAAGAGGATTAGCTGTAATTCCAGAAAAACCGTCAGATCCACCGCACTTTAAACCAACCTTAAGCTTTGAAATTGGAACTGGCTGGCGTTTAAAAGATTTAGCGTATTCAACTAGCTCTTCAAGAAAATTTAGCCCTTCCTCTAATTCATCAGTTGCCTCTTGTGCACTAAGGAATTTCACTCGTTTTTCATCAAACTCACCAATTATTTTTTTAAATTCAGCAATATGATTATTTTCACACCCTAAACCTAGTACAAGTATGGCCGCAGCATTCGGATGATGGACTAAATTACTGAGTATTTTTTGTGTATTATGGAGGTCATCACCAAGCTGAGAACATCCAAATAAATGTGGATAATGATACACACCATCAAAGCCTTCACTTTGGAATTGCTGGTTTGCTTGTTTAGCCAAAACCTCAGCTGTTTTATTAATACAGCCGACCGTATTAATAATCCAAATTTCGTTTCGAATTCCAACATCTCCGTTCTCTCTCACATAAGCGTTAAACGTACGTTCAGACGGAGTAACTTCTCGTTTAACTGAATCACTCGGCTCATACGTATACTCAAGGGTCCCCTCAAGATTTGTTTTCGTGTTATGTGAATGAACCCATTCTCCCACTGAAACATCCTTAGTGGCATGACCAATAGGAAAACCGTATTTAATAATATTTTCACCTTTATGAATTGGCTTAATAGCAACTTTATGACCAACTGTAATAGCACTTGTTAAAACAATGCTTTCATTCCCAACAGCAAGAGTTTCACCCTCATGATATTCCTTTAAGGTAACGATGACGTTATCTGCATCATGCACTAAAATATAATCCGCTTTCATCTTTGGTCCTCCTTTTGTTGCTTTCTAATAACAACGTTGTTATTTCATTTTATAAAACTATTTACTCTTAGTCAATAATATTTGACTTTTATATTATGAAAATTCATTCATTTAAAGACTTTTTCTTTAGTACACTGTTTCGTATCTTATAACTCTAATAGTGAAATACTTATCTTTTTCTTTTGACTTTGTTATAATTAATTTTAACAACGTTGTAATACTTTTTTCTAATTATTTGGAGGACTGTCATGGGAATCACGATTAAAGATATAGCAAAACAAGCGGGTGTCAGTTACTCTACTGTTTCAAAAGCTTTAAGAAACAGCCCTCTTGTAAAAGAGCCAACAAAGAAGAAAATTATCAGAATTGCTGAACAGTTAGGATATCAGCCTAATATTGTGGCCAGAAGTTTAGTGCAAAAGAAATCGTATACAGTTGGCGTGGTGTGGCCGACTATAGAGAGAGTTGCACCATCTAAATTAATTACCATTATTAATGAACAATTAGAAGAACATTCATATACTACACTACTTTCTATCAATAAATTAGAATCGGCAATTAAGACATTTAATCGATTACAAGTTGATGCCATTTTAGTCTTTGGGGAAAATAAAGATGAAATTGACAAATCAAAGCATATAAATTCAACTGTGCCTATTTTATATTACGGCATTAAAGAAGACTCCGTTTACCCCACAATTGATGTGAATCGAAGACTTGCTATTAAGTTAGCTGTCGATTATCTTTTTAAAATTGGTCATAGGAATATTGCATTCTTTGGTGATTTATCTGAAACAGAGTCTTTGCAAAAACAAAAATATCTAGGTTATAAAGAAGCTATGGAGGAACGAAATCTCTCTATTAATAATCAGTTAATTATCCCCACTAATGGGTTAGAGCTATACGACGGGTATCTAGCAGCAAAGTCTTTCTTCTCGAACAAGAAAATACCAGCTACTGCAATTATAAGTGGAAGTTATGACTTAACTCGAGGTATTCTCCGGGCAACAACAGAACTAAAGGTGCAAATACCCGAAAAGATTTCACTTATTAGTTACGACAACATTCAGCAGTTCGAGAATATTGAGATTCAACCTACGACTGTTGGTGTCCCCATTAATCGTATAGCAAAGAGAATAACAGAAACACTACTTGAAATTATCTCAAGTGAAGAATTAAATAATTCTATCATTTTGGATCCTGAATTAAGTTTATTCGATTCATGCAAGGAAAATACTGAAGAGTCTCAAGTCTAAGAGATGAAATATAGAAAGAAGGGTATTCAAAAAGGTTAGAACGACCTTTTTGAATACCCTTCTTTTACATAGACTTTCCAACTGACAAATTAAGGTTTTCTTTATGCTTTTTTTCTTCTCTATCAAAATAACTCCGAGCGATTTTCCCAGAAAGTGAAGCCAAAAACTGTTGAAAGATAATTGTGATGACAACAGGGAACGCAACTGCAGCTGGGAAATAGGTAATTGCTAATGCTGCCCCCACCCCATTATTTCTCATGCCGCAATTAAACATTAAACTAATTGCAACACTCTGATCCCATTTTAATATTCTAGCTACAAAGAGACCGCTAAAATAACCAAAGCAAGCCACTGCAAAGACAAGAATTCCAAGAAGAATAATTTTAAAATTCATGTCTCGAAAATATGGAGCTACAACAGCACTATTAATTATAATAACAACCATAACACCCAGTTTTGAAAAAGGAGCCAAAGTAGCCGCCAATTCTTTGGTTTTTTCTTTTGTGATTTTGTTAAAGAAAAGCCCTAGAAGAGAAGGAATCACGATCATCCATAGTAAACCGTTCATTAGACCGACACTATCCATGGAAACCTTAGCACCAACTAAAAGTTTTAATGTAAAGGGCACTAAAATAGGTGATAAAATGGTATTAATTAAGACAATAGCAAGTGTCACTGCCCTATTTCCTCCAAACACCGCTACCCACATTAATGAAATGACTCCGGTTGGAATCGTAAAGGCTAATACCAAACCAGTAATCGTATAAATATCTCCACTGAAAAAGAGGTTTCCAACTCCATACGCAATAATTGGTATCAGAATTTGTAACAGGAACAAACATACCAAAATTGGCATTGGGCGAGCCAATGTCTGACGTAAATCTTGAACTTTCAATCCTATGCAGCTAGCAAAGCTAATAAATGCAAAAATCCACTTCACTAAAAATGATAGTGAGCTAAACTCTGATAATATCGTAACACCTAACAAGACGCTAATAGGTGTAAGAAAAGGCATCCAATTTTGCAAAACTAAATTAATTCGTTGTAGCAACTCTTTCCCCTCCTCTGTACGATCTGGGAAGACCTTCAATATATAAAAAACGGCAGAACAAAAGGAAATAATTTAATAGAAAAGGTGCCGCAACCCTAACTCATTTGCGGCACCTTTCCTCGATAAATACCCACTATTAATCCTTATCGATTTATATCCTCTTCCTCACTTGAATTTGTAAAGCTTGCAATTTCCTCGCGTGTTGGAAGACCTTCAAAATCTCCTGGAACCATCGTTGCCATCGCACCGACTGCATTACCTCGTTCAACGGCTTCGAGTAACGGCAAACCATCTAGCAACCCAGAAATCACTCCAGCTGCAAATCCATCTCCTGCCCCAACTGGATCGATAACTTGTTCTACCGGAAACCCTGGTACTAATACATGCTCCTTCTCTGTAAAGTAATAAGCACCTTTAGCCCCCACTTTTAAAACAACAAGCTCTGCTCCTAATTCCAAGAATAGCTCCCCTAATTTTAATGGGTCTTTTTCTCCGAACATGAAATCACCCTCAGAAACCCCTGGCAAAATAATATCTGACTTTGCAGCAATTTCGAGTAAGACTTCTCTTGCACGTTCCTCACTCCAAAGCTTTTTTCTTAAGTTGGGGTCAAAGACAATTTTCACCCCGTTTTCCTTTGCTATCGCAATCGCTTTCATAATGGTTTCATAGCAATTCTCACTAAGTGCCGGTGTAATCCCTGTAATATGTAAATATTTTGCCCTTGCAATGTAAGCTGAATCTAAATCATCCACGGAAAGCGTGCTTGCTGCAGATCCTTTTCTATAATACTGTACTTGAACATTATTCGCATGTCTTACTTCTTTAAAATAAAGACCTGTTGGTGCAATATCAGATTTAGTAACTTGTGATACATCAACACCTTCTCCGCGGATAAATGATAGCATACCTTTTCCAAGCTCATCGTTCCCTACCTTGCTAATCCAACCAACTTCATGTCCAAGACGAGTTAAACCAATTGCCACATTTGATTCAGCTCCACCAAATTTCCGAGAATATGTAGCAGAATATCTCATTAATGGTGATGATTCAGGCGTAAATAATACCATCGTTTCGCCAATCGTTACAACATCCATCATTATCCTCCTCTGTTCTATGAAAACTCACTTTTTCAATAACCTTGTGAGTTATTTAACAACGTTGTTTATAATTTTAATTGTTGAAGACTAAATGCGTCAAGTATTTCTCGAAGGTTCTTAAAGTAATAGCTAATTAACTATTCACTTGAAAGATGTAAATCTCTATATTTTTTTGGAGTGATTCCTTCTTTTTTTCTAAATGTTGCCACAAAATGGCTCACATCATTAAATCCGACCTGTTTGGATACTTCTTTTAACGAGATTACCGGGTCTGATACCATTATTCTTTTCGATTCTCTTATCCGAAGTTGTATCAAAAAGGAATAAGGACTTACCCTAAACGTATCATGAAAAAGAGTATTCAAATGTTGAGCGCTCATCATAGCCTTTTGAGCCATTTCAGGTAAACCGATATCTTGGTAATACATTTCTTCAAGCCATGTAACGACAGGTCTGAGTTTATCATAATTTTGTGATAAAGATACCTGATTAATTGATTTTCCATATTTTTTTAAAGTAATTAGAAAATGGTATAAGTCACTTGAAAGGTCAAGTCTTGAAAATTCAGACTCTCTTTCAATTTTAGTTAACATCTCAAATGCAATACCAGAAATCGGCGAATTTTCTATTTCAGTAAAGTAAGCTGAACGGTTTAATTCTAATGCATCAAGTATTTGATTAACTGCTACCCCACCAAATGTAATATAAATAGTCGACCACTTCTCACTTGCTGCGGAATATGTGTGCGGGGTAAAAGGTGTAACTAACACCGCATTGCCGTTTGTTAAAAATTCAGTCTTTCCAGATTCATAATTAAATTTCCCTTTTCCATCAAGTGTTTGTAGCCAGTGAAAGTAGGGATATCCATCTGGTCTAGAGAAATCATGTTCTAGTGGATTGTACCCTATACTTTCTACAAACAATGGCAGATTCCGTTCTAATGATGAAAAAACATATCGTTTCTTGTTCATATCATTTTCTCACCTACTACTTTCTCAATGACAAAGCTACTTTTATCGTAAATTTCTACTTCATTATTATATTATATTCCTACCAAAAAAGGCTCCAGAATTAATATTCTGGAGCCTTTTTTTGTCTTATTTTCTTGTTAGTTCTTGTTCAAAAAGGTTATTCACAAGAAAAGCTTTTAAGCAAGCGGCAATAGATCCGACCGTCGCGCGCCCCTTTTTCAGGGACCTTTCTAATTCGCCTTGCGTTTTAACAAACGTACTTCATATTGAGTAAGCGTTAATTCACTTGCAACTGGTTCTGCATTTAGTAAATCTACATAGTAGGCGTCTGTCAGAGATACCTTTTGTTCTCTTTCACCAAAATTCGATAAAAATACATACTCATTCTCTCCATCTGATCTCATTTGTGCAGTTACGCCTTCTGGGAGATCAGTATTAATAACCCTTTTTATACCTTCTTGCTTTATTACCTGAGATAGAAAGTCAGTATGGAAAGGCTCTTGATTTCTCGATGCAATATAATAAGCTTTACCTTTCCCTAAATAATTGACCGTTAACGCAGGTTGGTTTGCATAAAAGTCCTCTTGATAATATGCTAGGGCTTCTGCCCCTTCCAAATGGATAAGGTCACATAATTCAATAGCTTCATAGGTTCCTTCTAATCCTAAAGTATTTCCCTTGGTCATGGTGACACCGTTTGTTTGACCATCATGGAGTCCATCTATTTCTTCTGACCAGATACCAAGTGTTTTACGTAAGGGGCCTGGAAAACCACCTAAGAAGCAAAGATCATTTTCATCAACAATTCCCGACCAATATGTTGTAATAAACGTGCCACCATTTTCAACGAAGCGTTCAATCTTTTCTCCTACCCCTGGTCGTACCATATAGAGCATTGGGGCGATAAGCACTTTATATTTAGAGAAATCGCATTCCATATCAATGACATCAACAGGGACACCTTGATCCCATAATGGACGATAGTGACGACGAATCGTTTCTTCATAATGGATACCGACATTACGTGGTCCTTGTGAATCTTTTATGGCCCAGCGGTTTTCAGTATCAAAGATTAAGGCAACTTCTGGTTCTACTGTCGTTCCAACCAATGCATCTAATTTACTTAAAGCTTCACCTAAATTAGCTACATCGCGAAAAACACGTGTGTCTTCTTTCCCATAATGATCAACAACAGCGCCATGAAGCTTTTCACTTGAACCTCTACTCTTACGCCATTGAAAATATTGAACCGTGTCGGAACCATGGGCCACAGCCTGTAACGAAGAGAGAAAATGCATGCCCGGTTTTTTCAGTTTACTGACCTTTTGCCAGTTTGTAGAGCTTGGTGTGCTTTCCATTAACATAAAAGGTTTACCATTTTTAAGTGATCGTTTCATATCATGAATTAGCCCTACCCAAGCCGCCTGCTCACTATTATCATCAAACTCATGCCAAGTTGGATAAGAATCCCATGAGACAACATCAAGGACATCTTTAAATTTCCAATAATTAAGTCCTTCAAATGCTTCCATAAAATTAGTCGTAACAGGTAAATTAGAACCCATTTTTCTAATCGGACCAATTTCATGCTTAAAAAAATCTACTGTTTGATCAGTAACAAAACGCTTCCAATCAAGATTCATCCCGTGTACAGACATTTCACCATGTCTTGCAGGTGATTCTACTTGAGACCAATCTGTAATCGTATGGCTCCAAAACGTCGTCCACCATGCATGGTTTAAGTCTTCTAATGTGGTATATTTTTGTTTTACCCAATCACGAAACGCCTCTTGGCAGTAGTGGCAGTGACAGTTTCCACTATATTCATTCGAGATATGCCAACCAATAACAGCAGGATGATCAGCATAACGTTCTACCAATTTAGTATTGATAATTTCCACTTTTTCACGATATACAGGAGAGGTAAAACAATGATTATGGCGAGCTCCATGTAAATTCCTTACTCGGTTCTCACTAACTCTGAGAACCTCTGGATACTTTTGTGACATCCAAGTAGGTCTCGCTCCACTTGGAGTAGCTAAAAAGACATAAATTTCATTCTTAGCAAAGGTATCCAGTACATCATCTAACCACTTAAAGGTAAAGACTCCCTCTTTTGGTTCAAGTGTTGCCCATGAGAATATTCCCACAGACATAACATTGCAGTTTGCAAGCTTCATTAAACGGATATCTTCCTCCAATACATGTGGGTATCTATACCACTGTTCTGGATTATAATCAGCTCCATGTAGTATTTTGGGGATCTTATCGCTAATAGGTAAGAATTTTTTCATTTTAAAATCAACCTCTCTAAAATGTGATATCTACTATATTTCAGTCATTACTTCCTTAACAACTTATCTTGTAATACTTAGCTATTTACAATCAACATCTCGCTTCAAGATTAGTATAAAGCGTTCTCATTAGATTATATATATAATATAGTTCTGAACAAAAATATAAGAAAATGAAACTACTCTATTCGTCTCGAATATATAGTTAATGTATTAATTAAGTAAACTAGTATAGGCTTCTACTAATTTTGAAGGCAGTGTCAGTAGCACTGAACTGAAAAAGACTGCTTGAAACCTATTGCTTGTATTTGCGTATATAAAATTGAAAAGGTGGGAGATAAAACATGGCTAAAAAATAATTAGTATGATGATTATGTTCGCATTCTTTTTTATTCCAACACAAATATTTGCCGCTGATTACAATATTGGGGTTATTTTCTTCAAATGCTTCAAATTGAAGCATTTCGGTGCCTTTTTCGAAATTAACTCACGAATAATTCCACCAAATTCACCACTAAACTGATAAATATGTTGTTCTTGAACCAAAACATCTCCATCAGCTTGTAAATACGCGTTAATTTTCACATTTGCATAGAATTGAGAAACTTAGGTAATTGAGTTCACTTTATTAAGAAACCTATTGATAAAGCTAGATCTAAAAACAGGTCAACTTGGCATTAGTTGACCTGTTTCTTTGTCGTAAATTGTTGCTATTAGATTATATCGACAATTCATCTGACCACTTCTTGATGCTTGTTGTTAATAAAGCTACGTAAAAAGGTACAAATAGCAGATTTAATACTATTGATGTCCCAGCAATTGCTAAATAACTATCTGTAATACTCATCACCCCATACGAAATGACAAAGCTAATAACTATTTCAATCATTCCTAAGAAAAATATGACAAAAAAGAAACGAAAGAATCGCTTTTTCCCAATATGAATTGCTGTTGAGAGCGTTTTACGAATTGGCTTTTGTCGAATAATAGATAAGTACGGAACAGAAAATAAGAGTATAAATACGATGATACCAGGTATCACCAACAAAACGATCCCTAGTAAGAATACAACCGTAAAGAGAATAGCGAAAACATAGATAGCAAGTCCACGGTCAAATAAGGCAACATACGCCCTCTTTAATACGTGCTCCTCTCCTTCTAACTCACTATTAAAAAACTCAATAAAAGGTATTTGAACAATAAGAAAGAAAAAGACCATTAAAAAAGCATTCGCTAAATCTGCTAGGAACGACGTAGAATAAAATTGAGCAATTGCATATAAATAATTTGTTAAATAGAGATGCAGAATAAGAAATGGTAAAATCACCGTCACACATAATATTAATAGCTTTGCAATATTTCTTGTATATAAACTAAACGATTGAGATAGAATGTTCATCATCCATCCCCTTTGCTAATTGATTAGTTGTTATCATTTTATTAAAAATTGCGTTCTTGAACAGACCAAGATAGTTTCTCCAAAAATGAAAGTTTCGGTCCATATCCTTCATCGCTAATATTGCGGCTACTTTCATCAATGAGAGAATCCATAAAAAAAGCTTCGTAACGTGCTGAGGCATGAACTTCGATCTGATGATTAGAATTAAAGAATATAATTTTCCCATTCAGTGTTTCTCCGCCATTTGCCAATATGACATCTCTCGCTGCTTGTTGGGCATTTGTGAGAGCTCCAGTCATTTTATTCCTTAAAATGGGACTAAGTTGAAGATTAAGAACGCTTAGTTCCGAAGACAATACGTCATTTATTGCTATTCTTTCTTTTTCGGAGTCAGAAATCGGTCTCATTATTGACTGTTTCCGGTCTTGAATTTTATCTCGCAACGTTTCAGCTAACAAATCATCCAACGTTAATTGCGCATCATACTCATCAATTGCTTCATTAATAGCTTTATACATTTCCGCAGAAGCAGCGATACTAGCCTGCTCAGCACTGTTTGTTGCCTTTCCTTTCACTAAAAATGCATTCGCCATACTAAATATAATCAGAAACATCACAATCATTCCCCCCATAGAGGCAAGGGTTACAATTGTTATATTACCTTTTTCTGAATGAATGCTCTTCATTCTAATCGTCTTCCTTTCACGTCGCGAGTAATCGGAATTGTCGTCGGATATCCAAGTATTTCGTCAGGTAGAAATAGTATTTTTAAATTTACATTCACCTGTGACGTAAAAGCTTCACTACCTGATGGAGAAATCGAGGAATAGCTCCCACTTGGGGCATATAAATTTGAATTAGCTATTAACACATCACGGGCCGCCGTTTCGGCTTTCACCATATCATTTGTCGCCGCATACACCTTTGCTGACTCATTGGCAGCTGATTGAACGGAGAACACAGCAAACCCGGCCACAAAAAACTGCAAAACAATCATAAGAAGCATAAAGACGAAGGGAACCATCCCAATAAATTCAATTGTCGCCGATCCGCGTTGGTTATGTTTAATCAAATTAATGAGTCGGATTTTCTGTTGTTTCATTTAACCATTCCTCTTTGATTCTAAGGATTTCTTAATAACTTGACATGATTTTCATATCTAACTCGTTCAATTTCTTTTATTTTTTTAATATATTCATTAACCCTATTTTCAAAATCTACACTTGTAAGTGGTGAAACTTTATTTTCGAAATTTTGCACAGATCTTTTTAATGTTGCTAAGACTACACTTTTTAATGAATGCTCTAGTAGACTCTCCGCCTCTTTCATTTTTTCGATAACCTCTGGTGATAAATTCTCTTGTTGCTTTTCAGTAATCCAATTTAATATATTTTTACGATTTTCAACTGTCATATGCATAGATAGTGCCTGCCTGTATACATGTTCATCAAAACTATTTTCTAAATCATTAGCCTTTTGTGCTTCTAATGATGTGAGCAGATTATTTCTTCTAACCTGCTCAATATCTAAATGGTCAATATTCTTTCCAATTTCATCAAGTATTTCTTGGCCGTCAATATGTTCTTTATATGCTTTTATTACCTGTTCAATATCTAGCTTCAGTTGGGCAGGAACAATGTTTATGTTTTGTAAATTCATTAATACTACTGTCATTTCTTTAGGCAATTCTTCTTCTTTCGCTCTCATCTGATCAAGCCTAAGGGAATTGATCATACAACTATTATAAACAAGGACAGTCTTAGCAATCTTTTGAGCAGTAACTACATCCGTTACATTTCCTTGTTCATCCAACACTAATCCATCTGTAGGTTTATTAAACCGTGAATACTGAACAAAATGATAGTTTTTTCCATTTTCTTCAATTGAATAACTATATAGGTGGTACGTTTCCAACCATTTTTTATATTTTGTTATAATACGTTCAAACATTATTAACCTCCAAAGAACGATGTAACTTTATTAAACATGTTTCCTAAGCCTTTTTTCGCACCATCAAGAGCTTTAGCACCTGAGTTTATTATTTTCTTGCCATCACTAATGATTTTTTCTCTGTTTCTCCACATTTTTACCGCCCCAGCTCCAACGGAAAGAAGAGCTCCTGTTGCTACTAGACCAGCTCCAATTGCCTGACCACCAGGAAATGCTAAAGCGACTACCCCAGCCCCCATTAATGTATCTCCAAGGCTTCCTACGCCACTTAGGGCATCGCCCTTACTAAAATTTTGAACAGTATCAACAGCAGAGAAAACTGTTCCTATTGCAGCCCCAGCTGCCCCTAAACGACTGACTGCTTTAAAGGCTGGGGCTGTTTGTCCCGCAAGTCTAGATACCTCAGTAGCCCCTCTAACTGCTCTTTCAGCACCTAAATAATTCATTAATTCATTTGCTCTTTTTGTACCTTCAACTAGGTTCTTTCCATTTGATATAAGGTTAAATGCACCGGAAACTGCTTCATTGTTTTGCTTTGTTGCCATTTTCATTGATGAGAATAGTAAACTGCGACCAATTTGTCCATTTGTAAAACCATTTTCAGAGTCTACAACACTTATAACTCCACCTAGCATATCTTTCCCTAGAAACTTTTGCCACTCATAGACGGTACTCGGTTTGCCTAATTCATAATAACCGACATCGGAAAACGGTGCCGTAAATTCATTTGAATTAAACGCATTTCCTGAAAAACTTGAACCCGAACCCGAGCTAATTTCCCATGGGTTTCCTGGACCAAAACTTCCCGACCAGGGGTTTCCACTTACTCCAGCTGGATACTGCCAAGGGTAACCAGTTCCATAGTTACCATCCCACGGATTTCCCGTTCCATAAGTTCCATTCCACTGGTTTCCTTGCCAGTTTGGATTATTCCACCCGTTGCCTGAGAATGAACTGCCTGACCATGATTGTCCGTTGCCTCCAGGAATATTACTCCAAGGATTCCAATTAGGGTTGTTCCACTGGCTTCCTTGCCAAGGATTGTTGTTCCATTGACTTCCCTGCCATGAATCATTTGACCATTGATTAGCTGTCCATTGGCCTCCTTGCCCTCCCTCATTAGACCACGGTTCACTCGTCCAAGAGTCACTCTCCCAAGCTGTTCCTTCCCAACTGTTTCCTTGCCAAGATTGACCTTTCCAAGGTGTCCCTTCCCATGTGTTTCCTTGCCAAGATTGACCTTCCCATGTGTTTCCGGACCAAGGTGATGCAGCAATGACTGTTATTGGTCCAATGATGTTAATTAAAATAAAAAAAGAGGCTAGTAGTAGTGCGATTCTAGAGCGGATTTTTTTTCCTTTCATCCTTTTTCTCCTCTCAATCCTTAAATAGTGTATTGAGTCACAAGGATGCTTCTATTCATAGTTAGTTTCTTTTCTGATCCTCATACATTTTGTCAATCTCTTCTCTTAAACTCTCAAATGTTTCTGTATTACTTTCCGTCATTCGATTAAAGAGAGTATCTCCTATTTCATGAATTGCATCTCTTCTATCTATTAAAATTTCGCCCATTATATTAGACTGTTCGAGACTAATTTTTTTGTCCTTCTTCCATAAGAGATTTACAGAGGTTACTACGTTATTCCACTCTCTATTCGCTGTACTTTTCCATAAAAAACTTTCATCATTTATCTCTTTCTTTTGTTCATATTGTGAGGTGAATATTTCCTGTTTAGAGTCTCCCCACCATTTAAACCACATTTGCGCCATTTCATTTGTTCTATTTAATTCTTCTCTTAGTTGATCTTGGTTTTTTGCTAATGTGTACACGCCATTTGCTGCTGCAGCCATATCCTTTAATTGCTGCTGTTCATCGCTTGGCACATCAAAACCAATGATGTTTACGATTGGCATAATATCGGATTCCCCTAGCTCCTTGGCGACTTGAACTGGATCTCCGTGACACGACTCGATTCCATCACTGACTAGAAAAATGACGTTTGTGTTGTTTTCACCTTTCAACTCCGCAAAATCCTTCTTAGTTTCTTCAAGGGCATGAGCAATCGGTGTCCATCCGTTCGGGAAAAACTCTTCTAATGTTTCTGAGAATGCAGCTTCGTTGTATGGTTGCAAATCATAGACTCTATCCGCTCTCTTACACGAAACTTCCTCGCTTTGGCCAATATGGCCATATACTCTTAAGGCAACTTTTGCTTCTTCAGGCAATTGATTCGCAAACTCTAAAATTGCTTCCTTCGCTAAATCAAGCTTTTGCTGACCACCAATGTCTTCTTTCATGCTTCCACTAGAATCTAAAATAATCTCCACATTAAAGTTCTCTTTTATTTCGTACCGAGGGTCTTCCACTTCTGGGGAACCAAAGGAAAGTTGTTCCCAGCGATTCACTAATACGTTTGGATCTGGATATTCCTCTGCATAAAACTGGAGAATGTTATACAAATATTGTTCTATTTCTTCTTCACTCGCATCTTCCCCAAGTGCAGGTAATGGTGCGAGTGCCTCCTGAAACTGTTCATCTTCCTCATCAAACTCAAGACCAGCAAAGGGACCCGCTGAAAAGTTTAGTACGTCCTCTAAGGTTGTTGGGACGATGTCTCCCTCTATCTCAGCTAAAGCTGTTAAAGTGGGTTCTTCGACAACTTTCTCAACAGACTTCTCTGCTTTTATTTCTTCATCAGGTATTTCCTCTATTTCTTTTACTAGTTCACTATTTTCCTTTGAGCACCCAGTGATAATAGCTATCGCTAAAATGAAAAGGACTAGATTCTTATATTGTAGTCTTCTACCTAAGTTCATCATTAACGTCCTCCTATAGGCATTGAATTATGTACTTTATCGATGAGAGAAGAATAGTAATCTAACTCTCATCGATAACCTATCCGATTTTACTGACAAAGTCTTTCAGCTTATTCAAAATAGCTGTTGCAAAAGTATTATCTCCCGCAAAAACTGTCGAAATCGTCCCTACTAAAATTACAATTACTGCGGCAATCCCAATCCATTCCAATGATTGTGATCCTCTTTCATTTTGTGGATAGCTTACAACCTTTGTGTAAAAACCGATTATTTTTTTCATAGTTATATCCTCCTAATTAATGTTTTTATAGTTAAAAAGAAACGAGTAGTCTCTCTTTACTTTTTATTTACAGCAAATCTAAAATACTATTATCACCAAAGAACATATTCAAAATCATCAATCCGGCAATCATCATAATGACAGTTGGTGCGACGATGAATGTGGTGATTAGTGTGATTTTTGGTGCTGCTTTTGCTGCTTTTTCTTTTGCTTGCTCCTTGCGAAGTGCCCGTAAATCCTCTGCCTGTAATTTAAACGTTGTCGCAATGGGAACCCCTAAATTCATTCCTTGAATTAACGCCTTAATAAGCATCTGAAACTCTTCATTATCATTGCGTTTAAGCAAGTCGCGATAGGCTTGCTCTCGGGGAACGCCTAATTCGATTTCTTGATTAAAACGTGAAAACTCCTCACGCAATGGTCCATCAAAATACTTAATAACTTCACGTAATGTTTGGTCTAAACCACCACCTGTTTGAACCGTGACGCTCACGGTATCTAAGAAATCGGGCAGATCATAACGTAGCTGCTCTTGCCGAGACTTCGCTGCACTTTTCAACCAAAGGATTGTTCCTATATAACCAAAAATCGGTAGAAAGATGACTAAGTACTGAGAGAAGGGAAATCCAATCATGAAAAGAATGACTCCAGTGAACAGTCCTGCAAAGGTAAAGAACATTTTCAGACCCTGAAACTTCTCAATCGTTGTATGTTTTGACCAACCTGCTTTTTGGATCAGATTTTCAATTTCATGAGGTTCACTGAAAAAATTAATTCGCTGTCCTAGTCCTGTGAAATCGTCAGCATAGCTGCTAATTCGTTCAAACATTTTCTCTGACAGTTTTTTTCTTTGCTTCGTAACCGTAAATGCTTCTCCGGTTAGTTCTTGGACATGTGTGACTACTTTTTTTCTCTCCATCCAATAACTATACAAATCCTTTAGGCCTAGTCCTAAAAGGAACAATGCTAGAAATACGCTGATAATTGCTAATGCATCCATATCGCTACACCCTTATGTTCGTTACTTTTTTAATTAAAAAATAAGTGATGATTGTACTCGTAGCGAAAATCGCCAAAAGAAAGGCACCTACTAGACTGAACAGTGGATCAATGAATCCTTCCATAATTGAATTCATAATGAAGATTAGAAGAATCGGCATTAGTGGAAGAATCCATGCGATATAACGTTGCTCTGCGGTCATCGTCTGAATTGTTTGCTGAAGAATTTTTCTTTCTTCAAGCGTAATCGACATCTCTTCTAGAACTTCAGATAAATTCCCACCAGCACGCTTTTGAATTTGCAGTGTAGCAATAAACAATTTGAAATCTCTTGAATCCACTCGTTCTTGGAGCTGTATCATCGCACGTTCAAAACTTACACCTAATCTCATTTCTTGAGAAAGTCTTTTAAATTCTTCACTCGCAGGATATGCCATTTCTTTCGCAACTAAATCAATTCCCTGTTGAATGGTCATACCCGAACGTGTCGCATTCGCTAGCATTCTACAAATCTCAGAAAGTTGTCTGTTCAACTGCTCTTGATATTTATTACTACGAACGATAAACAAAAGAATCTGAATCCCTTGCACTGCTAAAAGCGAGAGGGAAAATGAAACCATGATCCCCATATTTAACACGTTGCTGATAATAAGTGTAAGGGCCATTGCTCCAACAAAAAGAAGTCCATAAAATTCTGAAGGGGTAAGGCCAATGTTTGACTTTTTTAGCTTACTCTCCATTTTTGCAGCAAATGGTGTTTGGTCAAAGCGATCTCCTAAAACAACGATAAAGCTTTTTCGCTTCTGGCCGTATGTATACCAGCTCTCAACCTTGCGTCTCCATACCTTTTTGGTGGCGCGGTATTCTAAAAAGTAATAAATTCCGATAAAGCCAGTAAAGATTGCAACCGTCATGAGTATGGCTTCACTCATTTGCCTCACTCCTCGGTTCAAAAATAGCTTCATTCATTTCAATACCAAATGCCCTTAAACGTGGAAGGCAATTTGGTTTAAACCCCGTCGCTGTGTGATAGCCTAAAACTGCACCGTTCTCTCCGACGCCTGTTCGCCTGTAAGTAAAGATTTCATTGACCTCTACTTGACCATTTTCAGCTGTTTTAATCTCACTTATTGATAAAATTTTTCGCTTACCATCTGACAACCGGTCTCCTTGGACAATAAAATCAACGGCCCCGACGATGTATTCACGAATCACAGAGGATGGTAAGTCCATTCCTGCCATTATCACCATTCCTTCGACCCTTCCAAGTGCATCTCTCGGTGAATTCGCATGCACTGTCGTCATTGAACCTTCATGACCAGTATTCATCGCCTGGAGCATATCAAAGGCTTCAGAACCACGCACTTCTCCGACGATAATTCGATCTGGACGCATTCGTAATGCATTTTTCACAAGCTGCCGGATTGAGATTTCCCCACGGCCCTCGACATTTGGCGGTCGTGCTTCCATCCCAACTACATTCGGCCGGTCAAGCTTCAATTCGGCAGAATCCTCGATCGTAATAACCCTCTCATCTCCAGGAATAGCTGCAGCTAACGCATTTAGTAATGTCGTCTTCCCACTCCCCGTACCCCCTGATATCAAGACATTTGTCTTTGCTTGGATGATGGATTTTAAAAAGATTGCCATGTCAGAAGTCATTGATTCAAATTCAATCAATTCATCAATCTTGAAAGGGTCCTTTCGAAATTTCCGAATCGAAATTAGCGTACCGTTTAAACTTATTGGCGGAATGACCGCATTAACCCGACTTCCATCCGCTAACCGGGCATCAACCATTGGCGAACTTTCATCAATACGTCTGCCAAGCGGAGCAACCACTCGGTCAATAATATGACGGAGATGCTCTTCATTTCGAAATTTCATATCAATTTGTTGAAGCTGACCTTGTTTTTCAATATGTACTTGATTAGGTCCATTTATTAATATTTCCGTTATATTTTCATCATATAGAAGGGATTCAAGTGGCCCATAACCTACCGATTCATCAATCAGCTTTGTTAGAAGCTGTTCTTTTTTATGACGAGTAAGAATAACCTTCTCTTCACTCATAAACTTGGAAATAAAACGTTCGATTGATAACCGCATCTCTCGTTGGTTTAAACTTGTTAATTGCTCTAAATTAGCTTCCGTTAACAAACGATTTTTATAGTGGTCAACCAGTTGATTGAGATATGGGTCTTCCTGTTGATAAGAAACCTCTTCCTGACGTATAGCGCTTCCTTCTTCTAGTTGTTCTTGTTTGCGTTTAAAAAGAGACATCTTTTTCACCTCATTAGTTTTAATCACGACTTATAAAGGAGGACAGCAAAAAATGTCGAGTGCCGAAGTTTACGAATCTTCACCCGAGGTTAATGACTTGCCTTTAAACACTTGTTTACTTTAAGAAAGCACGAATCCATTTACGAAGGTCCTTTGCTGGTAAAGGGAGCTTTTTATCATCTACTGACTTATGCATAGGTTCACCTACATTCACCGCAGACTGAACACCTTTAATATCCTTCCTAACTTCTAAAGCAACTGGGAAATTCACTAAACTCTTTAAATCAACTGGTTTAATTTCATTGTCTTTGTTTACCTTATTAACAATAAACTCAAGTCTGTCTTCTGTTTGAACAGTCAAACGTTGGAACAACTCTTCAATTCGTTGAAATAGTTTAAAGGATGGTGTATCAAGAGTTAGGACATAATAGATTTTGTCTGACTCTTCTATTGCTGTATATGTATTAACATTCATTGAATGAGGTAAATCAATAATGACGAAATCGTAAAAGCGGCGGCATGTTCGGATAAGCTTAGAAATAAACACTTCATTCATTTCTTCTGCTGCCTCTGCGTCACACGGACTTAGCAACAATTCCAGCCTAGAATGTTTTTCAAATTCAAGGGCATTCCGAATATGCATTTCATTTAACTCATTCATAACAGGAATAAGATCGGCAAGTGAACGGTGACTCTCAATCCCCAAAAATGTTTCCGCTCCACCATATTGCAAATTCAAATCAATAAATAGAACATTCGCCGTTGATTCAAGCTTTAATGTTTGAGCAAAGGATAGAGACATAAGTGTTGTTCCGCTACCACCTTTTCCACTAAAAAAGGAATAGACCTTTCCTTTTCCTCGACGAAAAGCCTTCACTCCACCATCATCACTTTGACTGACAGCCGTTTCAGCTATTGAACTGAATTTCTGTGCGAAAATATCGAGTTCCTCAGGTAAAACAAAGTAATCATTTGCTCCTGCTCGAATCACATCTCTTAAAGCCACAAAATCCTGGTTGTGACTGAAATAAATCAAATACGTTGCCTCGTACTCTGCTTGAATCGTTTGGATGATTTCTATCCCTTTTGCATCGTCCTCTTCAATAACGAAGACTAAATCTGGAGAAATCCGGTCAATTTCAGGCCCTACATCTTTCTTCGATACAACCGTTACCTTATGTTCTTCTGGTAACTTTGAACGAATGAGGGAACTGAACTCTTCCTCCTCACACACGATTAGTATATTTAGTACGCTCATCCTACCTTACTCCTGTCTTTTGTTATCATCGTTTTTTTCTTCAGACTCTTCCTTTATAGGCGCTGGCTCATCCTTCTTTGGCTTTTCTTCTTTAGGCGTTTCCTCGGACTTTTCTTTCTCCACGCTTTCCTTTGATTCAGTCACCGGCTCATCTTCAACCGATTCTTCATTATTTTCTCGACCAATATTAGATTTTAAAAGTCTCATCTGATCAGCATAGTTTTGACGATGAATAAAAGGCTGTGCCTGTTCTACCGACATTTCGAGTTGAACTCCTTGAAATTCTCCTCCAGAACTTGCTACTCTTGCGACAAGAACATCCCTCATAAATAGAGTAGTGTTTGGTTTTCCATCAAAATTTTCAGATACGATAATATCTACCCTATCCATTGCTTCTAATTGTTGATCAAACACAACACTCGTTCCTGCCATAACAGTAATCAATCGATTTTCTTCATTCTGCAATTGCGCATAGTCCTTCAGCATATTTTTTGTAATTAAATCCCCTTCTGATAGAGGAACAATCGACACTTTATTCTGAAGGTCTTGGTAATCAACAATATGAGACTCTGTTACGAATCGATTCGGGATGCTCATCACCATCACGTCCTCAGGAGAAATAAGAGCTCTTGAGTAAACTTCTTTGTTTGCAACAAAAACCTCTGTCATTCCTCCGAGCTCTGAATTAATTGCACTGACTTTCTGTAAAAAAACAAAACCAGCGACAACGGCTAATAAGAAAGCGAGCACTAAAAATATAATTGCTCTCCGTTTTGACTCCAGCATACGACGCCCTCTCTTTCTCTAAAGCTGAGACATTATTATGATGTAAAATAATTACATAGGTTTCACAAGTATTTTATATAACTGAGAGCACCTGTCAAATCTTACTAAATTATCAATGTCCTTTACTTACTTTTCTTTATTGAAAAAGGTCTAGTGACTAGTGTATAAAGTCACAATTACATTGAAATAACAAAAAAATAAAAGCAGTCCGACTCTCCAAACCGCTAGTTAGAAACTATTTAATTTGTAAGCTCAGCTTCACTCTTTTTATTTTAAGTTACCAATTGCCAGCTCTTTCAAGACACTTTTTATTTATAAACAACTATAAACAGTAGGCCTTTTCTCCCGTTTTTAAATTAGGACATATCCTTTAAATAAGCATGTAAACTAAGCGACAAAAAACGACAATCTTCATCGCGATTTGTTCAATCCTTGGTTACACAACGGATTATTCTAAATTATTCGACCTGCTTCGTGAAAGGGCTTACTATTTAAATTAGGTCGAAAGCCTGTCCATAACTGATTAACTATTACCGCAAATAAAAATAGCTTAATTAGTAAGAGAAATTACTAACTAAGCTATCGATATTAATTTAAGGTGTCTTAACTAATTTAAGGATTTCTAGTAACTTATCATACGAATAGGTTTTTCATTGTCTTGAGGAACTAAAGGCGTTTTTAAGTTTTTAAACGAACCACTTCTGAATACACATTAACAAAAAAAGTAGATAGCTGTGCTTCTGCTCTTGATATAATCATTTATCTTAATTAACTTCTTGCTGCTACCTAAGCTTTTCAAATGAGGGTAAGGTAGAATTAATTCAGGTTTGCCGTCTAGTTCATATTCACCATACTTACTCATACGGAAGGCTTGGAATAATTGCCCAGCTAGAACCTTCAATTGCTTCCACCAAAGTACTGCCTCTTCCTTGCTGACAGAAATCGATGGAACCATTCTTGGCTTAGTAATTTGCTGGAAAACGTTCCAATATATCAATTGCTGGTAATGTAACACCCTTCTAACACTTGAAAGCTTGAACCACTATAAATCAGCTGAAAGAATGGGTTTTCTTCCACTTTTAAATGAGCAATAAAGACCTTACCATGCTTTTGGCACCACACACCAACAGCCTAATAAAAGCCCTCGATAATCGCATCGGTTAGCATCTCCAAAAAACCTGTACGAATAAACCTCTCAGGAAAACTCGCTTGCCAAGGAATTGCTCTGCTCCTGATTGAAATGTCACACGCCATCTAAAAAGGTTACTTCATCACTGGAAAATCCTTTTTTTACAGTCAAATTCTTCCGGCTCAAAACCTTTTCGATACGCTTCAAGTGTTAACTCAATAAACAGTGACGTTGCTCTTGCATCTAAAGAATAGACGTTGTTTTTTGACCTGAGAAAAATAGAATAAGTATTATTTGAATCATTAAATGACTATAGCTTTTCTGACTTATTGAGCCAAAGAGGCATATTAATGTTAGTAAGACTTTCAGGAGGTATGAATAAAGAAATTATAATGAGGCAGTAAAATACAGCTCATTATAAAGAAAGCATTTTTTAAACCTTTTTAACACATTGCAACGGAAATTTTCTTTAATAAAGTAATTTAAATAATCCTCTTCTCTTTGAATATAGTCCCCTTTATCATAATAATTCATAAACCAATTACCAATCGGGGATTTATCAAAAAAGCAAGGTTCAATTAAGACGATTCTTCCATCTGGTTTTAACATTCTTTTAAATTCCTTAACATAGCAGTGGATGGTTTCTGGAGGAATGTGATGTAGCACAGCAATGATTAAAATGAAATCAAAGCTATTATCGTCTACTGGAAGTTCGTTCCCCGTAAAAACTTCAAACTGATAATGGGGATACATACCTTTTGCAAAATTAATTCTGTGAGAATCGGGGTCAAGCCCTAAATAGTAAGAAGGCGAACATAACGTGCAATTAGCACCGGTACCGGCTCCAAAATCGAGAATTTTTTTATTTGTGAAATTAAAGTGCTGTCGAATATGATTATGAATATATTTTTCAGTTGTCCATTTTGGTCTAATAAATGAGTGGTATATTTTAGGCGATAATTGCAAATAGAAGCACCTGCTCTTTCAAAATTTTATTAATTAGGATAGTGTAACGACTATTGTTTAATAATACGTTTTATTATGTTTCAAATAATTAATCTAATACGTTGCAATCATAAAACTGTAACGAGTTCATTTCTTGTGCAGAATGTTTCTATTTTAAATGAAGTTCGGTCACATAGTCCCAACATAGAAGGGAGATAAATCTAAGAATATGTTTCCTTTATCACAATATATAAAAAAATACTAATGGTTTTCTAACCATCTTCTAATAAATACGCTAGTATCTTCATACAGTTGTCCAATCATAAATTGTTAATTTGAATATATTATATTAAGTCTATTTCGAAAGGAGGGAGACAATGAGTGGAGTATGGAGAAACCCAGACGTATTCGGTAATAGAAGCGGTTCAAGGAATAATGCTGACAGTAATGTACGCAGTAACGTTGATGTAGATACGGAACTAGACTCTAGACTTGATAATGATCTTGATAATGAAAATGATATTAGTTTAAAAGACAAAAACACAAGTATCGCCCGAGCTAAAGTTTTTAATAGTGGAAACTCTAGGTTGGATGTAGATATAACTGTTGATAGTGACTCACGAGCCAGAGTACGTGCAAGATCAGATGCTGATTCAGACCAAGAACAAGATCAAGAACTAGACATTTAAGAAACATCTAATAAGGGATACTAGCTTTCTAGTATCCCTTTCCAATATTAGGAGGATAAAATATGCAGGGACCTGAAGAAAACAAAATTAATACAATGGTGGGGCATAGTGGAAACTCAGAAGTTGACCTTACAGTAAAAGTAGACATTGATACAAAAGCAATTGCTTATGGCATAATATGTAGTTTATATGCACGGGGTGATTTAAATGAAGAAGAACTAGAAAAGGCTATTCAAAAGCTTGATTCTTTAATAGATAGAGATAAGGAAAAACGGAACTCAACTAATAACAATATCGCTGTAAGTAAGCCTAAGCTATTCGATTATCCCCAACTAAATTCAAGAAGAAAATGGTTTTAACTTTTTTCTTCTTTACATAAAAATTTGTCAGTTGCAGAGGGTATTTAGTTATAGGATGATAATAAGTACAACTTTCTGTCTAATGACTTGAGACCTGATAAAGCTTCGTATTAAACCCACTTCTTTAATATGCTGGCTTTCGCTTCTCAACATTCACTTCTTTTCGGAAATCATTTGGTGTCTTTCCTGTATACTTTTTGAACACTGTACTGAAATATTGCCGACTGTTTATCCCTACATAATCAGATATTTCAATAATTGGAATATCTGTATTCATTAAAAGCATCTTTGCCCTGGACATCCTTAGCTCAGTTAAGTATTCCATAATTGTCTGCCCTACATTTGCTTTGAAAATACGATGTAAATAGCCCGAGTGTAAATTAACCGCAGCCGCGATATCCTTAACTTGAATCTCACAATCGTAATTTTGATGAATGTAATCAATTGTTTTTTTGACATATAAATCAGATGGCTGTTGAATCATCTTTTCTTTTTCATCTACCAAACGTGCAATACGAATTAATAATTCAGCAAGCAATAGTTGGATCATCATCTGTTGATTTGATTGTCTGCGGTCGAGTTCAAGAACTAAACTTTTCAACGTGACGAAAATATCATTTGTATCCTTTGTTACGAAGTAAGTTAATTGAGGACCAAATAATGTAGCAATCTCACCAGCCTCTTTCGCTAATTCACGTATAGAGGGAAATGCAGATTCCCTATTGGTAAAAATAAATTCTACATTTAACATTCGGCATGGGGAGTTTTTTTCAACATGTAGCCGGTGAGGAATGGTCGCATCTAAGATAACAAGGTCGCCTTTTTTCATTTCAAATGATTCCTCGTTAATCGTCACTTTACTTGTCCCACAAATGACATACATGATTTCAATTCCATCATGAGTATGGTTATCCATCTGAAAGTCCAGCCATTGCTTAAAATAATACGCCATAACAGTTGGATGAAGGTCCCTATCAAGTAATTCACCTTGAACTACATTACTCATAATTTATCATTCCTCTCATCCTCTTAATCTGGTATATATAGCGCTTACAATAATAATCTCTTCTTTACATACCTATCATAAACCTTCAAAATTATGAATTTAACTTAAAAAGAAGTTGCCTCTATTTAAAAACAAACAGAAACAACTTCGAATTGATTCCTCACTTTATCGCAAACTGGGCACGGTATAATTTACGATATGCACCATCCCTTGCGAGCAGCTCTTCATGACTACCTTGCTCGCTAATACCTTCCTTTGTAACAACAACAATTTTATCTGCATCCTTAATCGTTGCAAGACGATGTGCAATAACAAGAGTTGTCCGTCCTTCAGATAATTCTCGAAGTGATTGCTGAATAGCTAGCTCCGTTTCAGTATCAAGGGCAGATGTCGCTTCATCCAAAATGAGAATCGGAGGGTTTTTAAGAAACATCCTGGCAATCGCCAGCCGCTGTTTCTGCCCACCAGAAAGCTTTACTCCTCGCTCGCCAATTACGGTATCAAGACCCTCTGGTTGTGACAATATTAATTCCTCAAGCTGTGCTTGCTTCGCTGCTTCCCAAATTTCACCCTCACTGGCCCCTAGTTTTCCGTATGCGATATTCTCTCGCAAAGTCCCTGAAAAGAGAAAGACATCTTGCTGTACAATGCCAATTTGTTTGCGCAGAGACGACATCTTAAGTTTACGAATATCCATTCCATCCACGCTAATACTACCACCAGTTACCTCGTAAAACCTTGGTAACAGACTGCATAACGTTGTTTTACCAGCACCGGATGGACCTACAAAAGCAATGGTCTCTCCTGCATTAATGCTAAGGTGAATATTATCTAATATGGAGCTCTCATTTTCATAGCCAAACGAAACCTTATCATAGTGAATATCCCCCTTTAGGTGTTCAACTTCAACAGCATCAGGTGCATCGGCAACATCGGGTTCAATGTCAATTAATTCTGTATAGCGCTTAAAACCAGCAATCCCCTTCGGATAGCTTTCAATAACAGCGTTAATTTTTTCAATAGGGCGAAATAAAACTGTTGTTAATAGGACAAATCCGATAAATTCACCGTAGGATAATTCACCTTGAATGACAAAATACGTGCCACACACGAGTACAAACAGAGAAACAAGTCTCATCAGCATATAGCTAAATGATGAACTTTGCGCCATGATTTTATAAGAAAATAATTTCGTTAAACGGAAACGTTGGTTATTCACTGCAAATTGAGCTTTTTCATATTCTTCATTTCCAAATGCTTGGACCACTCGAATGCCCCCAACATTATTTTCAACCCTTGCATTAAAATCAGCAATATCCGTAAATAGTTTCCGGAAAGCGCCCGTCATTTTCTTATTAAAATAAACCGCCAACCAAATCAAAAATGGAATAACGAAAAATGTTAACAAGGCCATCTTCCAGTTAATATAAAGCATCACAAAGAACGCACCAAACAAAGTCATAAATGCTAGAAATACATCTTCTGGACCATGATGGGCAACCTCACCAATTTCCATTAAATCATTTGTTAGCCTCGACATAAGATGCCCCGTTTTATGGTTATCAAAATACCGAAAAGAGAGCTTTTGAACATGGTCAAATAGCTTCTTGCGCATATCTGTTTCAATATTAATACCAAGCATATGTCCCCAATATGTCACCACATACTGTAGACCAGCATTCACCATATACAGAACAAGTAGGCCAATACACGCCCATGTAATAAGCGTCCAATTTTCACTCGGTAAGAGCCGGTCAATAAAAATATTAACCACAAGTGGAAAACCTAGTTCCAAAAGTCCCGCGACAACCGCACAAGAAAAATCCAAATAAAATAACCCTTTATAGGGCTTGTAGTATGAAAAGAAACGCCGAATCATGATTTATTCCTTCTTTCTATCTGTCACAAACAATAATGATAATCATTTTTATTATATACGTAGGGCAAAGTGATTCTCAACTTTTTTTCTTATTAAATGTTATTTATCTAAAGGTATATATTAGATACCTATATTATTCGTTATATAATCTACCGCACTCACTTACAGTGATTTTAAAGCATGTTATTATTTAATTAACCAATAGAAACCAAGTAGGAGGGCATTCACATGACAAATAAAAAGCTGAAAAACCCAGGTATTCTATCAATGATGTTCTTAACATACCATGTGTTATTTAAATAATTAATTAGAAGTGAGCGATACAAATCCAACCCTATAAGAATAAGGCAACCTGCTTCTAAGCAAGTTGCCTTTTTTTATTAATTACTATATTATCTATTTTCGCTTAATAATTTATTTCCAATCTCTTCGGCAGTCTCTTTGCCATTTTTAATACATGCTCCTATTCCAACTCCATGATAAGAAGAACCTGATAAAGTTACATTAGGGAAAAGAGAAGACATTTTTTTACTTAAGGAGCGAATCGCCTTATTATGCTCTAGATGGTAATTTGGCATCAAATTATCCCAATTTGTTACTTGAACAGCACGGGGTTTTCCTTCTATCCCTAAACTTTTTTCAATATCCATTAAAGCAACTTGAATAAATTCGTTCTGGTCCATATCCTTCAATGAAGCAAAGGATGGATTTGAACTTTTATAAAACAGTCTGACTAATAAATTACCCTTATCTGAGGTATGTGCCCATTTTCTGCTCGTCCATGTGCAAGCGTCACAATGAATATGATTATTTTTTGAAACAATGAAACCAGTGCCATCAGCAGGAAGCTGTTCATCTGGAATATCAAATCCAAGATAAATGCTAATCATTGAAGAGTTTGTTAATTTATTAAAGTCTTTATCCAATTCTCTATCTTTTAATAAGCTCTGAGAAATATGATGTGGAGTGGATAAAACCACGTAATCTGCTTGGATTGGGCGATGTTTTGAAAGTAAAATCTCATACTTATCATTACTTTTGCTAATATCTGTAATCGTAACGCCTTTTACTATGGAAGACTCTTTCAGATTTTCTTCGATCTTCGTAATAATTGTTGATAATCCGTTAGTAAACGACAGAAATTTTTTATTGTTTGCAGCTTGAAATTTTTCTATGTTTAAAGATAATCCTTTCATTATGCTACCGTATTTATTTTTATACTCAAGCAAATATGGAAGTGTAGAAGCAAGTGTGAGTTTGTCTAGCCCACCTGAATAGACCCCTGAGATAACAGGTGCTATTTGCTTTTCAACTAATTCTTCACCCAGAAAACATTCCAAAAATTCTCCAATAGAACTTTCCTTGGTAAAATACTTATTTTCTGTTTCAAAATCTTTTAATGCAACACGTTTCCCTTCTTCAGAGATTAACGTACTACTAAACAAAGATTCTTTACTTGTTGGAATTCCAAAAAAGGTATCCTTCGGAATAGGATGCAATTTGTCGTTTGAATAAATATATGAAATACCTGTGGCATTAAAAGTAACCTCATCTTCTAAGCCTAAATCATTCACTAGGGGCATGACACTTTCATTTCGTGCAACGATTGAATCCGCTCCAGTTTCCATGATGAATTCTCCATGCTTAACCGTGTGTATTTTCCCACCTAAGTAATCATTTTTCTCTAAAAGGATTAACTCGATATCTAGATTATGCTCTGCTTTTATCTTTTGTAAATAGTGCATCGTAGTTAATCCTGTAATGCCTCCGCCGATTATTACAATGGTTTTCAATGTTTTCACTCCTAACTAACTGATTCCTCAATTATAACCTAAAAAGGAAAGGACAGTTATCAAGCATAAGCTTTCATGCGGATAGCTGTCCTTTCTGATGTTATAGTGGCCATATTCTTATGGTCATAGTAATTTTTATACCTATTGTTCAAAATTTCTTTAAGCCATATATACGTTTTTAGACAAATAAAAAAATCGCTCAAATTAAGCGATTTGTTGTCATTACTGACTTTCAAATACCGGTGGCCGGGGTCGAACCGGCACTCCAGAAGGAACACGATTTTGAGTCGTGCGCGTCTGCCAATTCCGCCACACCGGCAAAAAATGGCGCGCCCTGAGAGATTCGAACTCCCGACCTTTTGATTCGTAGTCAAACACTCTATCCAGCTGAGCTAAGGGCGCAATATTAAAATAATGGTGCCGAGGGCCGGACTTGAACCGGCACGATAGTCACCTACCGCAGGATTTTAAGTCCTGTGTGTCTGCCAATTCCACCACCCCGGCACGGCAAAAAAATAATGGAGGCGGCACCCGGATTTGAACCGGGGATAAGGGTTTTGCAGACCCGTGCCTTACCACTTGGCTATGCCGCCATTATAACAGACAAAAAAATGGAGCGGAAGACGAGATTCGAACTCGCGACCCCCACCTTGGCAAGGTGGTGTTCTACCACTGAACTACTTCCGCTTATAAAGCTGGGCTAGCTGGATTCGAACCAACGCATGACGGAATCAAAATCCGTTGCCTTACCGCTTGGCGATAGCCCAATAATTAAAATGGGGCGACTGATGGGAATTGAACCCACGAATGCCGGAATCACAATCCGGTGCGTTAACCACTTCGCCACAATCGCCATAATATAATTGGCAGGGGTAGTAGGAATTGAACCCACACCGAAGGTTTTGGAGACCTTTGTTCTACCTTTAAACTATACCCCTAAGTACAAATGGTGGAGGGGGACGGATTCGAACCGCCGAACCCAAAGGAGCGGATTTACAGTCCGCCGCGTTTAGCCACTTCGCTACCCCTCCAAAGGAACAATACTTATAATACACAATATGAAACTTTTAGTCAATAGGTAACTTTTGGTTTCAAGGTATAAGTACGATGCCGGCCAGAGGACTTGAACCCCCAACCTACTGATTACAAGTCAGTTGCTCTACCAATTGAGCTAGACCGGCATAAGATGGTGGCTTGGGACGGAATCGAACCGCCGACACATGGATTTTCAGTCCATTGCTCTACCGACTGAGCTACCAAGCCATAATACTAAAACTATATATTTTAAAAATGGCGGTCCGGACGGGACTCGAACCCGCGACCTCCTGCGTGACAGGCAGGCATTCTAACCAACTGAACTACCGGACCAATTTAATTGCGGGGGAAGGATTTGAACCTACGACCTTCGGGTTATGAGCCCGACGAGCTACCAGACTGCTCCACCCCGCGACGTTATTGAATAGATATGGTGGAGGATGACGGGTTCGAACCGCCGACCCCCTGCTTGTAAGGCAGGTGCTCTCCCAGCTGAGCTAATCCTCCATACTTATTTTTGAAAAAATGGTGACCCGTACGGGAATCGAACCCGTGATACCGCCGTGAAAGGGCGGTGTCTTAACCGCTTGACCAACGGGCCATTTTTTAAAAAAGGACTCTGGCGGAGAGCGAGGGATTCGAACCCTCGAGACGGTTTTACGCCGCCTACACGATTTCCAATCGTGCTCCTTCGGCCAGCTCGGACAGCTCTCCGTATTGGCTCCACAGGTAGGACTCGAACCTACGACCGATCGGTTAACAGCCGATAGCTCTACCACTGAGCTACTGTGGAATAAATAAAATTTCGCCTGGCAACGTCCTACTCTCGCAGGGGGAAGCCCCCAACTACCATTGGCGCTGAAGAGCTTAACGACCGTGTTCGGCATGGGAACGGGTGTGACCTCTTCGCTATCGCCACCAAGCTTACGACCTGATTATACTTCCTTGCTAGCTTGCGACGAGTAGCGCAGCACGCAGGAGCAGACCAAGTAGCTTTGTCTTG
>NZ_KZ454943.1:2614370-2649370 GCF_002797395.1 Bacillus solitudinis | reverse complement strand
TCCGGGGTGCTTTTCACCTTTCCCTCACGGTACTGGTTCACTATCGGTCACTAGGGAGTATTTAGCCTTGGGAGATGGTCCTCCCGGATTCCGACGGGGTTTCACGTGTCCCGCCGTACTCAGGATCCGTCTCGGAGAGAAGGGCATTTCGGTTACAGGATTGTTACCTTCTATGATGGGCCTTTCCAGACCGCTTCACCTATGCTCTTCTTTTCTGACTCCGTATGAGACGTCCTACAACCCCAAGAGGCAAGCCTCTTGGTTTGGGCTGTTTCCGTTTCGCTCGCCGCTACTTAGGAAATCGCATTTGCTTTCTCTTCCTCTGGGTACTTAGATGTTTCAGTTCCCCAGGTCTGCCTCCTCGTATCCTATGTATTCAGATACGGGTATCATCCCATTACGGATGATGGGTTCCCCCATTCGGATATCCTCGGATCAAAGCTTACTTACAGCTCCCCGAGGCGTTTCGTCGTTCGTCACGTCCTTCTTCGGCTCCTAGTGCCAAGGCATTCACCGTGCGCCCTTTCTAACTTAACCAAATTAAAAAAGGTTTTTGTTTAATCGTCTCCGATTAAACATGAATTTTCTTGACTTTCATGTTTACATTTCATTATCTAGTTTTCAAAGAACTATCCTATAGAAAGAACAAAAGTTCCTTCAAAACTGAACAAAAGACCAAAGCGTATATGACCTACGTCATATATCGACTAGAGTAAAAACTCCATAGAAAGGAGGTGATCCAGCCGCACCTTCCGATACGGCTACCTTGTTACGACTTCACCCCAATCATCTGTCCCACCTTAGGCGGCTGGCTCCATAAAGGTTACCCCACCGACTTCGGGTGTTACAAACTCTCGTGGTGTGACGGGCGGTGTGTACAAGGCCCGGGAACGTATTCACCGCGGCATGCTGATCCGCGATTACTAGCAATTCCGGCTTCATGTAGGCGAGTTGCAGCCTACAATCCGAACTGAGAATGGCTTTCTGGGATTGGCTCCACCTCGCGGCTTCGCAACCCTTTGTACCATCCATTGTAGCACGTGTGTAGCCCAGGTCATAAGGGGCATGATGATTTGACGTCATCCCCACCTTCCTCCGGTTTATCACCGGCAGTCACCTTAGAGTGCCCAACTAAATGCTGGCAACTAAGGTCAAGGGTTGCGCTCGTTGCGGGACTTAACCCAACATCTCACGACACGAGCTGACGACAACCATGCACCACCTGTCACTTTGTCCCCCGAAGGGGAAAGCCCTATCTCTAGGGTGGTCAAAGGATGTCAAGACCTGGTAAGGTTCTTCGCGTTGCTTCGAATTAAACCACATGCTCCACTGCTTGTGCGGGCCCCCGTCAATTCCTTTGAGTTTCAGCCTTGCGGCCGTACTCCCCAGGCGGAGTGCTTAATGTGTTAACTTCGGCACTAAGGGCATCGAAACCCCTAACACCTAGCACTCATCGTTTACGGCGTGGACTACCAGGGTATCTAATCCTGTTTGCTCCCCACGCTTTCGCGCCTCAGCGTCAGTTACAGACCAGAGAGTCGCCTTCGCCACTGGTGTTCCTCCACATATCTACGCATTTCACCGCTACACGTGGAATTCCACTCTCCTCTTCTGTACTCAAGTCTCCCAGTTTCCAATGACCCTCCCCGGTTGAGCCGGGGGCTTTCACATCAGACTTAAAAGACCGCCTGCGCGCGCTTTACGCCCAATAATTCCGGACAACGCTTGCCACCTACGTATTACCGCGGCTGCTGGCACGTAGTTAGCCGTGGCTTTCTGGTTAGGTACCGTCAAGGTGCCGCCCTATTTGAACGACACTTGTTCTTCCCTAACAACAGAGCTTTACGATCCGAAAACCTTCATCACTCACGCGGCGTTGCTCCGTCAGACTTTCGTCCATTGCGGAAGATTCCCTACTGCTGCCTCCCGTAGGAGTCTGGGCCGTGTCTCAGTCCCAGTGTGGCCGATCACCCTCTCAGGTCGGCTACGCATCGTCGCCTTGGTAAGCCGTTACCTTACCAACTAGCTAATGCGCCGCGGGCCCATCCCTTAGTGATAGCCGGAGCCATCTTTGAGAACATGCGCATGAACGCTCGTTCTATCATCCGGTATTAGCACCGATTTCTCGATGTTATCCCGGTCTAAGGGGCAGGTTGCCCACGTGTTACTCACCCGTCCGCCGCTAACCTTTAGGAGCAAGCTCCTAAAGGTCCGCTCGACTTGCATGTATTAGGCACGCCGCCAGCGTTCGTCCTGAGCCAGGATCAAACTCTCCATAAAAGTGTTTGAGTTGTTTTACCAACAGGCTCAAAAATATCGCTAACGATATTACATAATAAATTGACGAGATTTGATTTATCGAAATAAAACAATCTCTATTTTTTCGCTTGGCTTTTGTTCAGTTTTCAAAGAACTATATTGTCGCGTTTTGGCGACTTTTACATCATAACAAGTTTCGAATGATGTGTCAATAACTTTTTTAAAATAACTTTTTTCACCGCCGCTCTTCTTAGCGACAAGTAATAATTTATCACATAGAAATTCTAAAGTCAACATTTTTAACAATGTTTTTTCGCCTTATAATATAAATGATCAATTCCTTTTGATTTAGAAGGCTTGCAATCAACAGAGACAAAGCGTTTTTCTAATAGATAATTCATCATTAACTCTAAATCAATCTTATAATCGTCTACTTCTTGTAATTGCATCAACTCTGATATGGACCATGAACCCGAACGCGACTCTAAAAGAGAGAGCAAATGCTGACTACCTACATGAACTTTTGAATGAATAGCAAATTCTGTTGCTAGTATAAGAAGTTCAATTCTTTTATCTAAGGACTCTTTACTATTTAATAGTTCTTGATAAAGTTTATACGTCTCTGGTTCGATATATTTAACTTGTTCCCAAACCGTCACCTCAGGATAAAACCCCTGATGTATGACAGCTAATCTTGCGAGATGATGAAGGGCGTGCATCATATTACTAAATGCATCAAAGTGATGATCGCATTGAAATAGTTTTTTCCCTTCTTCAAAGCGACGAATCATTTTCGCAAACTGAATCGTCATTTTCTTTGAACGGTCACCCGGTGGAAATGAGTCAATCCTCTCTTTAACTCCCTGTAAAAATTCATTTCGATCAAAGACAATCTTCCCATTTACTAACCAGTCAACTAACCTCCTTTGATTCCCAGCAATTAATGAATGATGCATCATAGCTTGGCTTAAATCATGAAAGGCAACGGTTTTGCCTTGAACGAGATAATGCTTCACATGCCAATCTACCTGTGGATTTTTTTTAATTAACAGTATAATCGCATCAAAGCCATCCGTATTGGATAAAGGGGAGTGATCCTTTTCTAATACTGAAATTGCAAAAGTGTCTGGCTCACCCGCTCTATCCTGGTATAATTGGCGTAAAGTCATATTCATACCGCATCCTCCTATGGCCATCATCCTAGCCTGTTAATCTTGTCTAAACAAGTGTTTCTACATTATATGAAGGAACTCCTTTTTTTCTTTTATCTTTCATACGAAGTTCACATCTACTATGCTATAATCTCAAGTAGGAGGGACAAGTCATGAGTATTAAGTATTCTAATAAAATTAATAAAATTCGTACCTTTGCACTTTCGCTTGTGTTTATTGGTATTCTCATTATGTATATCGGTATTTTCTTTCGAACCTCTCCACTCTTAATGTCGATAGCTATGATTATCGGCTTACTTTGCATTATCGGTAGTACCGTAGTTTATTTTTGGATAGGTATGCTCTCAACGAAGACAATTCAAGTTATTTGTCCCAATTGTGGAAAAGCCACAAAAATGCTAGGTCGTGTCGATGCTTGCATGAGTTGCAGTGAACCACTCACCTTAGACAAATCATTAGAGGGTAAAGAATTTAACGAAGATTATAATAAGAAGGACTCTCAGCGCTCGCGGAGCTAACTCAACATAACAAAGAAACACATATCTACTCGTAGATATGTGTTTCTTTGTTATGTTTTTAATGCTGAAGTTTTTTTACACAGTTTTGACATGTACCGTAGATTTCCATTCGGTGGCTATGAACACGAAAACCAGTTACATGTTCGGCCAATGTTTCAACCTCATCTAAACCAGGATAGTGAAAATCAACAATCTTTCCACACTCTTGGCAAATAACATGATAGTGATCCGATGTTACACAATCAAATCGGCTAGATGAATCCCCGTAAGTTAACTCTTTTACAATTCCAACTTCTTTAAACATACGTAAGTTATTATAAACGGTTGCTACACTCATATTCGGGAAGCGATTCTCAAGTGCCTTATAAATCTCATCGGCTGTAGGATGCGTCAGCGTTTCATATAAAAATTCCAAGATAGCATGACGTTGAGGAGTCATACGAACACGGGTGCTTTTAAGAGCTTCAATGGCTTCTTGCAAGCGATGATTAGACATCGTCATGCACCTCACTTTCAGGAAAATGATTCTTATTTTATAATATTTATAATTAGTATAGTATAGAAGGGACAATACTGTCAACGTTGTTAATAGTAATTATCATTTTAGTGTATGGCAAAGAGAGGTGCTGTATCTTTAACATCCATTAAAAATGATGTATAACGATGTACTTGTTTGGCTTTACGCTGCTTCTTCTTTTCTAGATTCAAACAGGCCTCTTGTAATGATTGACGCAGCTCCTTAAGATCTACTTCTTCTACACCAAATAGAAAGGTCGTATTTCCTCTTTTAAGAAAGCCCCCAGAACTTGCAAGTTCTGTCATACGATACCCCTTTTCTCTTAAGTTCCTCTCAACGTAATCTGCATAAAAGTTATCAATAATACACACAAGCATTTTCATCGTTTTTCCTCCTCACTAACTTTACTTTACTGTATTATATTCTCTTCTTTAAAATGGCGTTCCTAGATTCATTACTTGGACTCGAGTTCTTTAATGAAATTAAGTGCTTCTTCAACGTGGTCTTTCACTTTTACTTTGCGCCATTCTTTGATTAATTTTCCTTTAGGGTCAATTACAAACGTGGACCGCTCAATACCCATGTATTCCTTACCAAAATTCTTTTTCAATTTCCATACATCGAATAATTCTGCTACTTTATTCTTCTCATCTGCTAAGAGTAGGAAAGGAAGTTGATACTTTTCAATGAATTTTTCGTGTTTGGAAATAGGATCAGGACTTACCCCCATTACGACCGCATTAAGCTCCTTAAATTCTTCTATTTTATCTCGAAAGTCACACGCCTGGGTAGTACACCCCGGAGTCATATCCTTCGGGTAAAAGTATAGCACAACATACTTTCCTTTATATTCACTGAGAGATACCCACTCTCCTGCATTCGCAGGTAAAGAAAAATGAGGAACTTCTTGTCCCATTTCCACTGTCATATGAGCACATCCTTTCAATAATTACCATTATTCCTATAAGCGTAGCTGATGTTTCGTTCTCTGGCAACTTATTTTCTTATAATTGTCACAACAAAAGCAGCAGGGAGTAAAAAACCAAACATTGCTTGGACAATAGCAATTACTCTACCTGCCCCTATCGGCACAATATCTCCATATCCTACTGATAGCATTGTTACAGCACTAAAATAAATCGCATCTTCAATTAAATGTGAGACTCTCCCACCTACGAGTTGATTTCCTTCTGTCAGAACATGAATATCGAGAAGCTCTAAACCTATATATAGGATAGAGAAAGCAAAAGTAACCGTGACATAGACAGTCACTAATAATAAAAAGTGCCTTAATGAAACAGGTTGACCACCTCTAACTATCGGCCTGTTATGAATTAGTAATAGGAAACTAGCTACTATGCCAATTGTCGCAGCAAGTAAAATAAAATAGAGCATCGATATCATCACCATCGTCACCTCATTATAAATATATGAGGACTGATTTAAAATAGACGAAAGATGTTTCACAGGGCTAGACGACCACGCTAACCATAATGCGTCTCCTAAAACAAGACCCTTACTCTCCCCTTAAGGCAGACCCATTTCAAACAACAGGCTTTAATTCCTCCTCGGATAAGACTATTTAATATTTAATAAATATTATTAATAAATTTGTAAAAGATACAAAAAATTGATAATATATTTATAACTAAATTTATTAAAAAGCGTCTTAACTTAAGGAGAAGGGGTGTGGTATTATGGAATCCTTGACTGATGAACTACTTGTTCAAAGTTACTTACGTGCGTTAGAGTTTGAATTAGAAGAAGACTTTATTCAACTTTTATTTACTGAACTTTGTTATCGTAATCTCCATCCTCTCCCGCTTGCTCCTTCATCTCCCGAATAAGTGCCATGAACAATCGGAAATTTTCCTCTTTTTCTAAATCCTTCACTTGGGTGATCACCTCTTTCTTCAATTTATGTTCTTCTTCATAATCTGGCGGTAAAATGTTATGCCATGTTGTACCTAAGGCAACGATGACTGCTTCAAGCTTAGCTACACTAACTTTTACTTTTCCTCTCTCAATATGTGCCAAATAGTTCAAAGTCAATCCACTCTTTTTTGCTAATTCCCCTAATGTCCAGTTTCTTTCTTTTCTTATATGACGTATTTGATTACCTATGTAAGACAACGTTTTTTTCATTATGCCAACCCCTACTCCTACATAAAAAACTTCTTTATTTATTATATGTCGGTCTATCATATTTTTCATAGAATTTTCTTTACAAAACTTACTTTTCCTATATAAAAAACTTTAACAAGCTAGTCATCAACTTGCTGAACTCGATTACATATGGTTGAATAACAATCAGGACATACAACTCGATCTTATTTGGAGGTTACATATGAATTGGGACACATCAGAAAATCTTTACGCTGAAGCACAAAGGCATATAGTTGGAGGTGTTAACAGCCCCTCACGTTCGTACAAAGCTGTAGGGGGCGGTTCGCCTATTTTTATGGAAAAAGCAAAAGGAGCTTTTTTTTGGGACGTTGATGGAAATAAGTATATTGATTATCTTGCAGCATACGGGCCAATTATTACTGGACACGCCCACCCACATATTACCAAAGCTATTCAATCTGCTGCAGAGGCTGGCATCTTATATGGAACGCCAACTCGCCTAGAAAATCAATTTGCGAAGATGTTAAAAGAAGCCATACCTTCTTTGGAGAAGGTGCGATTTGTCAATTCTGGTACGGAAGCGGTTATGACGACAATCCGAGTGGCACGCGCATACACAGGACGAGATAAAATCATCAAGTTCGCCGGCTGCTACCATGGTCATTCCGATTTGGTACTCGTCGCAGCTGGTTCAGGCCCATCAACACTTGGAATTCCTGATTCTGCTGGAGTCACACAAAATATTGCAAAAGAAGTCATCACCGTCCCTTTTAATGACATTCGTGCGTACAAAGAAGCATTACATAAATGGGGCGATGAGATTGCTGCTGTCTTGGTCGAACCAATTGTAGGTAATTTTGGTATAGTTGAACCCGAACCTGGCTTTTTAGAAGCCATCAATGAGCTAACTCATGAAGCAGGTGCACTTGTTATTTATGACGAGGTAATTACTGCTTTTCGTTTTATGTACGGTGGAGCTCAAAATCTTCTTGGGGTTGAACCAGACATGACGGCTCTTGGAAAAATCATTGGTGGTGGTCTCCCTATTGGAGCTTACGGTGGACGAGTTGAGATTATGGAAAAAGTGGCTCCACTAGGGCCCGCTTATCAAGCAGGGACAATGGCTGGAAACCCAGCTTCAATGAGTGCAGGAATCGCCTGTCTTGAAGTTCTAAAACAAGATGGCGTTTACGAAGAGTTAGACCGACTCGGAAAAAAATTAGAAGATGGCATCCATTCCCTTATATTAAAGCATCAAATTCAGGCAACTACCAATCGCCTTAAAGGCGCATTAACCATCTATTTCACAACTGAAAAAATCAAAAACTATGAACAAGCTGAGCAAACAAATGGAGAACAATTTGCTTTGTTCTTTAAAGAGCTTCTAAAGCGAGGGATTAATATTGCTCCTTCAAAATACGAGGCCTGGTTTATTACCACTGCTCACACAGATAACGATATTGAGATTACACTGAGTGCTATCGATCGCTCCTTTGCTACTATTGCAACGAAATTCTAAATTTGATGGGGTGTACCATGGGTAGGCTATTAACCTTAAGTCGCCCTTTTTTTATTACGACCTAATTTTATCGCAAAAAACTATTGATTCTCTTTATTAGACACTGTATAGTACGTAACGGCGAATTCTTTAGTAGTGTCTGTTCAAAAAGTGAAAACCACCCTTTTTAAACGGACGCTACGCAATGTACGAACATGCTCTAATCTGGATAATATCCTCTTCGCTAAGATAACTAAATTCTAAACAAGAAGGGACCTTTTACGAAATGAAACTTGGAGCTCGTATTTTTAAAACGGGTCTAGCCATCATCCTTTCGTTCCACCTTGCAATTTGGTTTGAGTTAGAACCACCGATGTTTGCAGCCCTTGCCGCAGCTTTTGCTATTCAACCATCTATTTACCGAACCTTCCAGACGATACTCGATCAAATTCAAGCCAATTTCATTGGAGCCGTGTTAGGAATTATCTTTGTTATGACTTTTGGTCACGAACCTTTCGTTGTAGGTCTCGTTGTTGTAGTGGCCATTGCAATCATTCTTAAGGTAAAACTAGAATCTTCAACTATTCCACTAGCAATTGTTACAATTATTGTTGTGATGGAAAGTCCTTCCGAGAGCTTTATTGAATTCTCTGTAAGTAGATTCGTTTTGATTATGGTTGGTGTATTAGCAGCTTTTATTGTCAATCTCGTTTTTATTCCACCACGCTATGAAACAAAGCTTTACTATAAAATTCAAAAGGCCTCCGAGGATATTATGCAGTGGACAATGCTCTTAATTCGCAAAGACTCTGATCACCGGATGTTAAAGAAAGACATTACGCGCCTTGAAGAACAAATGGTACAACTAGAAAACCTATATATACTTTATAAGGAAGAACGTAATTACTTCCTTAAAAATAAATACGCAAAAGCTCGTAAAGTAGTCCTTTTTAGACAAATGGTTATAACAACGCAAAAGGCACTGTTTGTTCTAAAAAATCTAGAACGTCGCTCTGATGAAATGCATTCTTTGCCTGAAGAGCTTCAAAAGAAAATCGAATCCCAACTTGATCAACTAACGAATTATCACGACCGAATTTTATTACGCTATGTTGGAAAAGTTACATCGCAGCCTGCAGAGGAAATAATAAATGGAATTAACCAGGGGAAAATTGAACTAACTACTCTCTTTGTTCAACTATATGAACAAGAGAATACGGACCAGCATCAATGGATCCATACATTACCAATGTTTTCGCAAATTATAGAATATCAAGAACAACTCGAGCATTTAGATAATCTTGTTGACAGCTTTTTTAGTTACCATAAAGATGAAAATTACGTTCGTATTCAGAAGTCCGAAGAAGAGTAACACTATATACGTTTAAATAAAAAAGCAATGGCTTGGCTCACTCCTTTCAAACAGGATAGTGGCCTCGCCCATTGCTTTTTTTAATTAAGTTGTTGGACTTGGAAAAGTTTTTTGTAGCTTCCTTCTTTGGCCAATAATTGTTCATGACTCCCAACTTCGACGATTTCTCCATTTTCAATTACAACAATTCGGTCTGCGTGTGTAATTGTTGATAATCGATGGGCTACGATAAACGTCGTTCTGTCTTTCGCTAAAACTTCAAGAGCTTCTTGTATCGCATGCTCACTTTCTAGGTCAAGAGCAGAAGTAGCTTCATCAAATATAAGCAAAGGTGGATTTTTCAAAAATACACGAGCAATTGCCACCCGTTGCTTCTGTCCTCCCGAGAGCTTAACTCCACGTTCACCCACTTCGGTGTCGTAACCATTTGGTAAATTGATTATGAAATCATGAGCATTAGCTGCTTTTGCCGCTGCAATAACCTCCTCGTCCGAGGCATTAGGATTCCCCATTAGAATGTTTAATTTTACGGAATCACTAAATAAAATTGTATCTTGGAGAACCATACCGATATTATCACGTAAACTCCTCACTTTATATTCGCGAATATCTTTTCCATCAATTAAGATTCTCCCAGCAGTCACATCATAAAAGCGAGGAATTAAACTAATTATTGTGCTCTTACCACCCCCACTCATACCAACAAAGGCAATGGTTTCGCCCTGACGAATATTGAGATTGAGGTTCTTTAAAACGGGTTTTTCCTCCTCATTGTAGAAGAAAGTAACTTTTTCAAAGGTCACATCTCCACGAGCTTTTGTTAGGCGCTGAGCATTTGGTTCATCCTCAATGTCATATTTCTCATCGATAAATTCAAACACACGATCCATTGAAGCAATCGCCTGGGTTAACGTTGTTGAGGAATTGACTAATCTCCGCAATGGCCCGTACAATCTTTCCATATAAAGTACAAAGGCGGTCATCGTCCCAACTTCTAATTGCTGTTGAATCACTAAATAACCTGAAACTAATATGACGAGCAATGGAGCTAGGTCGGTAATCGTATTTACTACCGCAAAGGTTTTAGCGTTCCACCGGGTATGATCCAGTGCTCTGTCTAAAAATCGACCATTCTTCACAGAAAAACTTTGCTGTTCATAATCTTCCAAAGCAAAGCTTCGTATAACATTCATTCCTTGTACTCTTTCGTGTAAGTGCCCCTGTACCTCTGCTAATGCTTGGGAACGAACTCGGGTTAAGTGGCGAAGACGTCCGTAGAAGTACCTAATCGAAAAACCATAGAATGGAAACATTGCAATTGCCACTAACGTAAGCCAGACATTTAAATTCAACATAATAATAATAGCAATTATAATGGTAAACGCATCAAGCCACACATTCATCAAGCCAGTAATGACAAAATTCTTCGTTTGCTCAACATCATGAATGACTCTTGAAATAATTTCTCCAACTTTTCGGTTAGAGTAAAACCGCAAACTTAATTTTTGAATATGTCCAAACAAATGATCCCGCATATCGTAGAGAATCTTGCTTCCGATCCATTGCGCAAAATATTGACGATAATATTCAATGGGTGGGCGGATAACAACGAAAATAACAAAAATTATACTCATCAACCAAAACAATGTGGACGTTTTCTCGTCTGCAGTTAATGCTTCCGCTAAAATAATATCGTCAATGACATACTTCATGACAAGAGGTAGCGCTAATGGAATTCCAAACTTTAAAACCCCAATCCCTATTGTTATCAAAATCAACTTTCTATAAGGCCTCACAAATGCCATATAACGTTTTACACTACCCAGAGGAAATCACCACCTAAATATAGCTTATGTACTTGCCAACAGAAAAAGCCTGGAAAACCAGGCTTTTCCTATGATGTTTTACCGGTATTGTAAAAACCTTTCATACCAGTTTTCAATAAATTGGGGAGCAAACGGCCCCTTTCTTTGATGAATCCACGAAATCAACTCATCAACACTCCTTTGTAAGATTACGTCTACTTCAGGAGGATAATTCATTTCCTTACGGTGAAGGTCATATTCATCTTCATCTAAAAGCTTAAAGGTCATATCTGGGAAGACTTTAATATCAAGGTCATAGTCAATGTATTTTAATGCCTCATTGTCCCATGTAAAAGGGGATCCAAGATTGCAATAGTAGTAAATTCCATCCGCCCGTATCATGCCGATCATATTAAACCATTGCTCCGAATCAAAGTAACAAATAGCAGGCTCACGCGTCCTCCAATTTCTACCATCAGACTCCTTCACTAAAATTCGGTCGTTTCCTCCGATCACAACCTTTGACGTCCCTTTAAGCACGATAGTTTCTTCCCAAGTGCGATGAATAGATCCATTATGCTTGTAGCTTTGGATTTGAATATTGCTACCTACTTTGGGAAAATTCATAACCGTCTCCTTCCATTTTATTTGTTGGACGTCAGTAGGTAGAGCAGCTTTTTTCGTACTTTTTCCGCTCTAATCACTACCTTTTTTCAGTTACGTATGCTTCACATTTCTTACATTCTCTACTATTATACAGTTTTCGCTCCTTATTTGAAACGTTAAGGCAAGAGTAAATTAATTTTAGGTGTTTTTTATGTAAAAGTCGCCAACGAGTTGTCGACTATGTAAAACCGACCCTCCCTTCGCTCGGCTGTCGTCGCCAACGAGTTGTCGACTATAAAAAAAACACCCTCTGACGTTTAGCCAGAGGGTGCTTCCTATCTCATTATTGTTGTCGTTGTTGATTTGAAGACGCTTGTTGCTTACGTCTTTCAGCTTGAGCATTTTGCTGTTGTACTTCTTGAGCATTTGTTTCAGAAGCAAATTCTGTATCAAAGCCTTGACCTTGAGCAGAAGCAGCATTTTGCTTTCTTACTTGCTGTGCATTTGTTTTAGCCTGTTGGTTTTGTTGGTTAGCCATTTGATATCACCTCCACAAATAATAAGATGTCCGAGAAGGTAATCCCTTATACACAAATCTTTAAGCGAGCAGTGAAATGCCTCCGTCAACTATAATTGTTTGACCCCGAATCATTTTGGCCTGATCGGATAGCAAAAACATCACCGTATTAGCTAAATCCTCTGCCTCAACAATTCGTCCTGCTGGTGTTCTCTTAGCTGCATCATTAAGCAACTCCTCACGATTTGGAAAGTGCGTAAGTGCATCTGTGTCAACTGCTCCACCTGATACGGCATTAACAACGATCCCTTTCTCCGCTAATTCCACAGCAAGATAACGTGTTAATGCTTCAACAGCTGCTTTTGAAACCCCAACTGTCGTATAGTTCTTCAAATAACGAATCGAACCGAGAGAGCTTAAGCTGACGATTGATCCCCCTCCTGTTTTTTCCATTCTTTTCGCAGCTTCCTGCGCACAAAATAAAAGTGCCTTACTATTTATATCCATTGTCCAATCCCAATGACTTTCCTCAAGTTCCATAAGAGGTTTTAATACACCAGAAGCAGCATTGTTGACAAGAATGTCTAACCGACCGTACTGCTCATCAATTTGTAAAAATAATTCTTTAATTTTCTCTGGCTTTCCCACGTTAGCCTTTACAATTAACGCCTTTCTTCCAAGAGCTTCAATTTCTGCAGCTGTATCGAGGGCTGCTTGCTTACTTCTAGCGTAATTAATAACTAAGTCATATCCCTGCTCAGCTAATCTAAGAGCAATCCTTTTTCCAATTCCCCGACTACTTCCTGTTACAAGCGCTACTTTTTGTTCCATAATTTTCTCCTCCATTTTCAACCAATTGTCTTTATTATATCGTATAGGTCTCTTGGAGAACAGGAACACTAATTTTGTAACAAGTTTATTTTTAGGAGGGACACATATGTACGTAGGTCGTGATATGACAGAGTTAACCATGATGTCAAAAAAAGATTGGACAGATAAAGAGTTGGCCTATTATCACCATAATATGCAACAAGTTACACCCTATTTAAATGCGGAAGGCGTTACCATTCATCGTGAAATTATTAAAGAAATTGAATCTCGTGGTGGTTTAAAGCAAGATGCCACATATACACAAGGAACAACCGTGCATTTTGATTAACGCACTAAAAAGTTGGTTTTTCTTTCATTTTATTCGTGTGATTTTTCATAAAAAAAGAAAAGAAGCGGGTCAATAACCGCTTCTCCTCTCGATTGAAACCTTTTGAATTCGATAAATAAAAATAACCATATAACATGATAGTACTGCCAACGCAACCGCTACAAGAAAGGTAGATAAATAATCCATGATAAGCCCGGTAACAATTGGTAATATAACACTCCCAACTGCTCCTGCAGCTATAAAAACAGACGTATTTCGGCTCGTTGGACCTGGCAAAATCCGATTCGCATAAACCATTGCAATTCCAAAAATCCCTGACATCATTAATCCAACTAAAAAGACTAAAACATAAATGCCCCATAACTGGTGAACTGTTCCCGTCCAAAAAAGGAAAACAACAGTAAAAATGGAGGAACCTAGTAAAAAACGAGCATAGCTAATTTTTTCAGCAATATGTCCCGCTATGAGGCGCCCTACCACCATTGCCCCCCAAAACAGTGTTACGCTAAAAGTAGCTTGAAATGTCCCAGTATTTAACTGATGTACGAGCATGGATGGTAAGAAATTCATAAAGCTTACCTCAACTCCAACATAGACCGCAAAAAAGAATATGAACCCAAAATAAAGAGATTTATGTGTTGTTTTCTTTCCTTTACTTTCACTAATGGCTAGTTGACTTCGCTTTAGTGCTTCATTTAGTTCACCAAATGAGAGCTTCATCCATACTACACTAATACTTAAAGCATATACGGCTAATAGTAAAAATGAAAATCTCCAATTGCCCGTTGTTGCAAGCCATCCACTTACGATGGGGGTAATTAACGAACCTAGTCCAAAATAAACTTCAAGCTTACTAAAAGCCACGGCAGTGTTCTTTTTTATTGTATCAATGATTAACGCCCCAATTAAAGGTTCAATCACCCCAAAACCAATCCCAGCTATAAAAACAAACAGCAACCACCAGGCCCATGGCAATAGTAAGGCAAAAACAGCTTGGGATATCGCAACTAATCCACATGAGAAAACAATGGTCCATCTTCTCCCAATTTTATTTGCACATAGTGAAGACAGTCCAACCCCAACAAAAAGTCCCAATGACTGAATAGCAATCAGCGTTCCTCCATCAGTATAAGTTTTCCCATAATAACTTAAAATTGATGGCAATAGTGAGCCTATCATTATGTGCATGAATCCTATTAATAAGAACGTATAGCAGCTTAAAGACAATAATTTTTTCATAACTCTCCTTCCTATTCAAATACATTATCTAAATACAGCCGCTACACTCGATAATAATTTATAGCGGTAATTTTATTTGTATGTTGGTAGCCAATCACCATGAGCATTAATTAAATCATCACATAAAGCAACGATCTCATCGATTGATAATTCGGCTGAGGTATGCGGGTCCAGTAATGCCGCTTGATAAATATATTCTTTTTTCTGTGAGATTGCTGCCTCAATCGTCAGCAACTGTGTGTTAATGTTCGTACGGTTTAAGGCAGCTAACTGCTCAGGCAACTCGCCGACATATGTAGGCTGTATGCCATTACGGTCAACTAAACAAGGAACCTCTACACACGCTTTATCAGGTAAATTCGAAATCAACCCACCCGTATTTAACACATTTCCTCCAATTTTAAATGGCTGATCTGTTTCCATTGCCTCCAGAATAAACGAAGCATACTCATGGGTTCTTTCATGAGTTAAATTTTCACTTAAGACTAAATCACTTCTCATTTTTTTCCAATTTTCAATTTGTTCGATACAACGACGAGGGTATTCATCTAGCGGGATGTTAAATTGGTCAATTAAATCCGGATAATTTTTCTTGATAAAATAAGGAAAGTACTCCGCATTATGCTCCGAGGATTCCGTCACATAGTAACCAAATCGATCCATAAGCTCAAATCGTACCATATCATCATGTTTCTCGCTTTGAAGATCTCTTGCACGACGCTTAATCTCAGGGTATACATCCTCTCCGTCACGAGTAATTTCCAAGAGCCATGCCATGTGGTTAATTCCCGCAATCTTCCACTTGATATCCCCTTTGTCCTTATCCAAACCAACTCGTTCAAGTAACCCAGGCGCGCAAACTTGGACACTATGGCAGAGTGCAACTGTCTTCACTCCACCGTAACGAATCATCGTCCCCGTTAAGGCTGCCATTGGGTTTGTATAATTCAGGAACCAAGCTTTTGGACAAACCTCCTCGATATCACGAGCAAAGTCTAACATCACTGGTATCGTTCTAAGATTTCGGAAAATCCCCCCGATTCCTAATGTATCAGCGATTGTTTGACGTAAGCCGTATTTTTTAGGAATGTCAAAGTCTGTTATCGTACAAGGGTCATAACCCCCTACTTGAATAGCATTAATAACATACTTCGTTCCTCGCAAGGCCTCTTTCCGGTTGGTATACGCTTTAATGTGAACGGTACTGTTAAGGCCCTCTTTTAAGTTATTTAACATATTGAGAGAATCTTGTAGTCTTTCTTGATCAATATCAAATAAAGCAAATTCAAAACTTTGTAAGCTTGGTGTAAGCATACAATCACCTAATACATTTTTTGCAAAAACAGTACTCCCGGCACCTAGAAATGTAATTTTAGACTTTAATAATCACCTCTTATTAGATTTGCTTTAAGTATAAAAGGGTCTCCTTAAAAATCACATGGAACAAACACACTAATTCATGGATAAATGTAGTTTATTTTGCTATCTCCCTGTAGAATACTAATAAACCTCAAGTTTAAAGGATGGATGAACGTGAAATCAGAAAATTCAAGAGTTGCCATTAATCCTCATTCCAAACTAGGGGAAAATCACGTCCTTTTTAGTGGATATAGTCAAACTTATTCTTTTCACAAAGTGGGTCCTCAAGTGCATGATTATCATTTATTACACTTTGTCTTAGGTGGGAAAGGAACTTTTACTAGTAACAAAGAAACACATCGATTAGGACTTGGAGATAGTTTCTTTATTTTTCCAAGGGAGTTGGTGACATATGAATCTGACCGCAGCGACCCCTGGTATTATACGTGGGTTGGATTTAGAGGAGTCTATTTTGAAACATTGCTTGAGGCAATTGATATTACTCCCAAATCACCGATAGTAAGACCGCTTGAAGAAAATATAGCATTAGAACCCTTGTTTCAAAAGTTATATCAAGTACTAGAACAACAAAGACCAAACTGTAATTTAAAAGCAAATGCCTTTTTGCGATTGATTTTTGCAGACTATTTTGATATAAAAGGATGGCATCCAACTCCTATTGCTTCAAACCAACTTGATGATCTCCAAAAAAAAATTGAGGATGTCGTTCGATTATTAACTTTACGGTATTTTGAGCCACTTTCAATTCATACCATTGCAGACAATCTTGGCTATCACCGTACATATTTTTCAAAAATGTTTAAACAGCATACAGGACAATCGCCAAGTCAGTTACTCCTAGACATCCGGATGAAAAAAGCGGAGTCTTTGTTACAAAAGCCTTTAACGGTTAAACAAATCGCTTCTTCAGTTGGCTATCAGGATTCCTTGTATTTTTCTAAACAATTTAAAAAGTGGACAGGACTTTCGCCAACGGAATATCGCGAGAACTCTAATTTCGAGGTAGAATAGAATGGAATCTAAATTTCGTACGGTGGTGTTTGCATGTTTCCTTCAAGAAGACTTAAAAACCTAACAACTAGTGTATTTACAGAAATGGCCGAATTAAAAGCTAAGAAGTTAAAATCGGGTGAACATTTAATTGATTTAAGTATCGGCAGTCCTGATTTGCCGCCTCCACGATTTATTAAAGAGACATTGCAAGCTCATGTTTCGGATGACAGTCTCTACGGATATGCTATTACGAGCCAGCTTGAGTTTAGGAAAGCTGTTTGTGAATTTTACAACACTCGCTATCATGTTGAAATAGAAGAAAGTGAAGTCCTTCAATTACTAGGATCACAGGACGGTCTTGCCCATCTATCCTTGGCTTATTTAGATCAAGGGGATATTCTGCTCGTCCCGAACCCTGGATATCCAATTTATGCGGCGAGTGTCGAAATCGCTGGAGCTGAGATCTACCCTTATCCACTGAATGCAGATAATAATTTTATGTTTGATGTTAACTCTTTAGCTGATGATATTAAAAATAGAGCAAAAATGATGATTATCAATTATCCTGGTAATCCATGTGCAACCGTTGCTTCTAAGGCTTATTTTCAACAGCTCATTGAATTTGGATTAAAACATGAGATATTAATTGTCTCTGATTTTGCGTATTCTGAGTTACTTTTTGATAGCCATGAACCATTAAGCATTCTTTCTTTACCACGAGCAAAGGAAACGGCAATTGAATTGAATTCTCTATCAAAAAGCTTTAATTTAGCAGGGGCAAGAATTGGATATGCAATAGGCAATCCAACATTCTTAAAACCATTAGCAACGATTAAGTCACATATCGATTATGGTATGTTTCATCCGCTTCAAGCTGCTGCGATCACTGCATTAAGAAATGGTGAATCATTTTTGGCGGAACATAAATCCCTCTATGAAAATCGAAAAAAGACGATGATCTCCGCCTTATATCAGATTGGCTGGAAAGTTCGCGCTCCGGACGGCGGTATGTTTATTTGGGCAAAGGTTCCAGCAGGGTATACATCGATGTCGTTTACTCTTAAAGCATTAGATAACGGAGTCGTAGTCACACCTGGACATGCTTTTGGAAGTGAAGGAGAAGGTTACATCCGTTTGGCACTTGTCCAAGATGGGGCGAAACTAAAGGAAGCAGCTCGACGGTTAGAACCATTACTTTAAGAGGAGAGATGAAGAAATGAAAGCTGTTATTTATAAGCAATATGGAGATCCTAGTGTTTTACAGCTGAGTGACGTTCAAGTGCCAGCTCCGCAAGATGGAGAAGTTCTCATTAAAGTAGGGGCTAGTGGAATAAATCCAGTTGATACATACTTTAGAAAAGGAATTCGTCCTGTAGAAAAATTCCCACATATTCCTCACTTTGATGTTGCTGGAGAAGTAATTGAAATCGGTACCGGCGTAACAAACCTAAGGGTTGGGGATCGGATTTGGACGACTAACGTCAAGGGAACTGCTGCCGAATTTATTTGCCTTCCTGAGAATCTTGCTTTTCACTTACCAGAAGCCCTATCCTTTGAAGAAGGTGCTGCCTTAGCGATGCCGTTTATGACTGCACATTTAGCTCTACACTACCGGGCAAATGTTAAGTCTAGTGAAACAGTGTTAATTTACGGAGGGGCCGGATCTGTCGGTTTCGCCGCAATCCAAATTGCAAAACAAGCAGGAGCGACCGTGATTGCAACTACCAGTAACAAAGAAAAAGAAAATCTTGCTAAGCAGGCAGGAGCCGATGAAGTTATTAACTATCTAGAAGCCGACGTGGAGGAAAAAGTTAATATTCTCACAAATGGGAAAGGCGTTTCTATCATATTAGATATGTCGTTAAGTGAAAATATGGAAAAGGACTTTAAAATGATTTCAATTGGGGGGAGGATTGTAACAATTGGTTCACCTATTGATAATACGCCTCCTCTTTTATGGAGACAATTAAATATGAAGAATGCGTCCTTACTGGGGGTCTTACTATTTAGTGCGCCGGCTACAGAATTACTAAAAGCAGGGCAATTCATCTCGGATGAGTTTAAAGCTAAATCATTTCATGCTCATATTGGAAAGTGCTTTTCTTTCGGTGATGCCGCTAAAGCACATCACGCATTGGAACAAAAAACCTATAACGGTCGTATTATTTTAGTTCCTTAATTTATAGGGAGGGGAAAAATGTAAACCATCAACCTTTCCCTCCCTTATACGCATACTTTATTGCGTCCGCTTTGCTTTGCCTTATATAAGGCTTGGTCAGCTTTGCGATATAACTCTTTAAACGGTACTGCCCCGTCCTCAGTAGTAGCCACTCCTATTGAAGTAGTAATAGAAATATCTCGATTTAACACGTGGAAGGTATTATCCTCCACGATCCTTCTGATTTTTTCAGCTATGTCGAGAGCCTCTTCCTTCGAACAATTAGGCATCGCAACCGCAAACTCTTCTCCACCATTTCGGAACAGCTTATCCTTAGTTCTTGATCCTTTCATCATTAACCTTGCGAAATTGGTTAATACTTCATCTCCTGCAAGATGACCATACGTGTCATTGATTGCTTTAAAATGATCAATATCTAGTATTAATAATGAATACGATTCGTTCCCTGAATTAAGAACGTTATCCTCTATTAATCCAGTAAATGCCCTCATGTTACCTAAGCCAGTAAGATGATCTGTTAACGCCTCCCTTTTTGCCTTTCGATACAAAACATTTGAATCATGAATGTATGATAAACAAAAATATAATAGAAAGCTACCTGCAGAGTAATGGAACGTGTAGACAAGATGAACAGTTATTCCCATTCCTAGTATAAATAATGTGATATTCCCTATCACTCCACCATATACGACAAGAATAATCCACTTTCTGACTCCTAGTCCTTTTAGGTAATAACCAATCAACCCAGATCCAATCCCTAAGATTACGATGGTTATAAAGCCAATTAGTGAAGAATAGCCCCCACCTATAAAGAAAAACCGAAAACCCCCTATGATGATTGACGTAATAACTGCTGATTGAAATCCAAATAACAGAGCTGAAAGAAGTACCGGGAGATACCTTAAATCAATTAATACTTCTCCAAAATAAGAACCATATAACATTAATAAAATTCCAACCGTACCTGAAAGTATACTTATCAGCCATCTTGTTTTAAAGGACGATTGTTCGTAAATAGGATTGTCCCTGACAATGTAACCTCCAACAAAAATAAAGGAGGTTAAGACAGTAACACCTGCAATCATGTTAAGTACCATCACATAATCCTTTCTAACAATAAACTATACTTGTCTTACAACTAATTTACACTGCTTCCTATTATATAACAATTATTAAACTTTTGTAGAGCGTTTAGAAATGAAAACTAGTTCACGGATCGATTGAAAACCACTGCACAGGTGAAAGCCTATGCAAGTGGTTAGAGTCGAAGTGCAGAGAAAGCGTGATTTTCACTTTCCTAAACATATTGGTATCCTGTGAACATCTTGGGACTGACCCCTAACAAAATCGAAGCAACTGGTTTTCATTCCTCAGGGTGTCTAACTGAAGGTTTTCTAAGAACATGGTGATTAAGAATTTTGACATTGTTTTGGATATCAGTTATACATTTTGGGAATTGTATCAATAAGAATAGAAGGGGGAATCCATATGGAAAAATCCTTATACTATGTAAATTTAAATCCTATTAGCATGGAAACGATTAGTCCAACTCGTATAGACGATGGTCAATTAATTGAGTACGAAATTGAAGCTACTCCTACTGAGAAGAAAGCACTTGAGGACTTACTTCGTAACGTCCAGGCCCATGATGTCGAACTTGGAAACTTATTTACATTTAGGCACTTCGATGACAAAAAAGTCGATCAGGATAAAAATGAATATCAAAGTGGCCTAAATGATGTGTACGAAGCTCTTTATCATCTGGGCACATCAGAAACTAAAGCAAAAATTGAAGAAATTCATTTAATAAATGATGACCAAAAAACCTAAAATCATGTATCCTCTAGTGTCTGTTCAAAAAAGAATAGTTCCCTTAAACAGACACTAATCGATCAGTGTGCGGATTCTAACAAAAAACCTCACTCAAGTGAGGTTTTTTGTTAGAAATTTGATTTTGATTGGGCGCCGTCTACGTTAATCGTTGCTCCTACAATCCAGCTAGCTTTTTCAGATGCTAGGAAAATAGCGACATTCGCAACTTCCTCAGGGGTCCCAAAACGTCCAGCAGGAATTTCATCTGAGACAAATTGTTTTATTTTTTGAGGATTTTCATCAAGGCGTTTTTGCCAATTTCCTGTAGAATGTAAAATTGATCCAGGGGCAATCCCATTTACACGGATCCCTTCGGAAATCACTTCGTCAGCCAAGGCTTTTGTGAAGCTTATCATAGCTGCTTTAGAGCTATTATATGTTGGTTTCCCCCCGGACTCTCGCCCAAAAATTGAAGAGATATTAATAATACTCCCACTTTTTTGCTTTTTCATTTGAGGGAGAACCAGTTGACTTAGGTGTACTGCTGATAAATAGTTTAAATTTAGCGCGTCACGAAATAATTGTAGTGATGTCTCTGCAACTGCACCACCGTTACTCCCACCCAGATTATTAATTAGAATATCAATTCTTCCAAAGGCTTCCATTGCCATGGAATAAGCTCGTTGTCTTTCAGCTTCACTAGTTAAGTCAGCCTGAACATTAAACATATTCTCACCCTTAAACCCAACTTTTACACTTCTGGCAATAGTCACAACTTTTGCTTCTTCTTCAAGAAAAGCACATGCGATAGCCTTTCCTATCCCTTTGGAACCGCCTGTAATCAGTACAACTTTATCTTTTAAACCTAAGTCCATGTTATGCCTCCTTTTTACAATGTTCTATTATCTTTTGATGAGAGACCGGGAACGCATATTGCTCTATTTGTTTCCAACTAACCCATTTTCTCGTCTCAGTTTCTTCAATTGATTGGTTTTCAATAGTAACATCATAAACAGTTATGTTCCAAATTAAATGAGAAAAAACATGTTGAACGAATTGAATTGGAGTATCGATTTCAACTGAAGCATCATATTCTGATTTACAAAATGATACTAACTCCTCTACTCCCGATTGTTCTTGGGTAATTTCAATATTAGGAAAATGCCACAGCCTTGCTAATAACCCTATCTCAGGTCTTTTCTCAATTAATACTTCTCCATTTTTATTTATAAGAACTAATGCCGCCATCTTTTTTTCAATTGGCTTTTTCTTTTTTGATTTAATTGGCAAGTTATGCTCTTGTCCGGCATGATAGGCTCTACAATAGGTACGTACTGGGCATAAAAGACACCCAGGAGAAGTAGGTGTACATATTAACGCTCCTAATTCCATTAATCCTTGGTTGAAGGCCGAAGGGTCTAGCTGAGGAATTAGTTCATATAGTATTTCTTCAAAAAGTTTTCGTGTTTTCGCCTTTGCAATATCCTCCTTAACTAGAAGAACCCGTGAGAGAACACGCATAACATTCCCATCAACAGCAGGTTCTGGCTTTCCATAAGCTATGCTTAAAATTGCCCCTGCTGTATAAGGACCTATACCCTTAAGTGTTGAAATTTCTGCTCTTGTCTTAGGGACTTGTCCCCCGTATTCTGAGACAACCTCTCTAACTGCAGTTTGCAAATTACGCACACGTGAGTAATACCCAAGACCCTCCCATGCTTTTAGTAAGCGGTCTTCTTCGGCTGTCGCTAAGTCCTCTAGGCTTGGAAACTCTCTCATAAAGTTCAAATAATAAGGAATAACTGTATCGACTCTCGTTTGCTGAAGCATAATCTCTGAAACCCATACACGATACGGATCCTTATTTTCACGCCAAGGTAATGAACGATGATTATCATCAAACCATTCGATAAGAGCTGATTGGTACCCTTTTATCTCAAAATTTTGTAAAAGTTTATGTTGTGTCATATCTTACTCCTTACGCTGAAACGCCCAACAATGTATTTTATCTGTTCCACCTTGTATGTAAGGTATAATACTACCGAAGATAGGGTGTTCATGTGATTGTCGAAGCTTTTTTAGTGCATGATAATGAGAGGTGGTCGGTAGCTGAAACATTTCAACAAATAAAAAGGGCTGTTCTTCAGAAATAAACCACTGTATATTTGTTGCTTCAAATTCTGTTAAAGTATCTAGAACCGTGACCATAGCTTGCTCATATTCATGTAGATTTTCTTTATTTATTTTATATTCCATGAAAATTTGTAAAGGTTTTGTCATAATCTCTAAACTCCTCTTTTTAAACCGTTGTAAATCGGGTATAAATAAACTATATCATGAGAACTGGATACTTACCGAGAAGGAGGTTGGTGCTTTATCGATACTGGAACTCATGTAGTAATGGGCATTGCCCTAGGAGGACTCGCTACCTTGGATCCTGTCGTTGCTAATGATCCTATCATGCAGACATCTGTTTTATTAGCAACAATCATTGGTTCACAGGCTCCTGATTTTGATACGGTGTTGAAACTACGTAATAATGCTGTCTATATCCGTAATCACCGTGGAGTCACTCATTCGATTCCTGCTGTATTTTCATGGCCAATTATTATTACGGCAGGTATTACTTTATTTGTACCCGAAGTAAATTGGGTTACGCTGTTTCTTTGGACTTTTCTTGCAGTCTTTCTTCATGTATTTGTTGATATATTTAATGCCTATGGGACACAGGCTTTGCGTCCAATCTCTTATAGATGGATTGCTCTTGGTATCATCAACATTTTTGACCCTTTTATATTCTTTACCCATTTAGGAGCCATTGCTATGTGGGCTTTAGGAAGTGAGCCAGGGAGTACGTTCTTAACCTTATATATCGTCATTTTTCTTTATTATGTCTGGCGAGTATATGAGAAGAGGAAGGTTGTTACTCATGCTAGAAGGCTTCATCCCAATGCGACGCATATTTTTGTTTCTCCAACAATTCGTTGGAATCAATGGCATTTAGTTATTCGTACGCCTGACACGCTATTTGTAGCTGAATCTAGAATGAATCAACTTAATTTCTTTGAACAGTATACCTTTGATCCGATTCCAGATACTCCTATTATAAATGCAGCACGTAAAGATCCAAATTTAGCAGCATTTCTCTCATTTTCCCCTACGTATCGTTGGGAAACAGAAGCTAAAGAGAATATCACGGAAGTTCGTTTTGTTGATTTACGATATAGAAGTAAGGGTCATTATCCGTTTGTTGCAATTGTCCAACTCGACCAGAACTTAAATGTTATTAGCTCTTACACTGGTTGGGTATTTAGCGAACAAACGTTACAAAAAAAATTGAATATTATTACGGACTAAACTTTGAATGAGGGTGTCCTGGAGGTTACAACCTTCAGGACACCCTCTTATTAATGCTTTGTATGAGTATCATTTTTTAAGTGAGCAAATTTTTCATTTTTTGAAGCATATTGGTGTAAGTATGGACCATACTGTTTAATCCACTTTAAGACAACTTGTTCCGTCGTATCCTGTCCTTGATATGAGCGACCGGATTTTGCACGAGTCACTTCAAAATCCTCCCAAAGGCCTTCCACCCACGTTCTCGCTTGACCGTACGTTAATTCTTGATTTATTTTCAAAAGTTCTTCTGTTAGTCTTTCATAACGGTTTTCCATATTTTATTCCTCCTTTTACAGGATTTACGTCCGATACTCATACTCATGCTTGCTCATACTATAAGTGAACAACTGAGAGGAGACTAACTCATATGCGAAATAAAGAAAAAGGATTTCCAAATCGAATGTCTTTTTCAGGCGAACCAAGGGCAAAAGAAGAGAATGCCTCAAAACGACCAGATGGTTCAATTAATACACAACCTCAGGAACGAATGGCCAATTCTGGAGATAAGTAAAGTAGAACCACCAGACAATCTTTAAAAGAGAAGCCTAGATTGGCTTCTCTTTTAACAAAGAAATCGGTACCGCATCTAGTGTCGTCCCGTTATCACGATAACCCCATGCAAAATGACCATTCATATAGGAAATTTGAAATATTGAGTTCCCTCCGATCATTTCATAGGTTTCACCTGGCTTGAAATTATCAGGTTTAAGTAGATAAGCTTTTGCCATTAATGTTCTTCTTTCATATACTGCAAATTCATTCATCATCCCAAGCTGTTCCGCTTTCTTTGCTTTCTCGTTTAGTCTAGCTATTTCATTTCTAAGTTCATACTCAGTCATCTCACTAAAGCGTTTCTCCACCACGACTAATCCCTCGTCTTTCTAGAGCCTGTTTTCCTTAGTATAGCAGAAAATTTATAACTATTCCGAAACACTTATCCTAAATGCGAAGTCATCATTCCTCATAATTTCCTTCAATAAATTTATCGATTAGTGACGCGGAAAACCCTTTGCTGTATAAGTTTTGCTTTATTCGTTGTTTGAGATCCCATCCTTTGAACTTCTTCTCCTGTTTCAGCTTAATTTTCATGCCTTGATATAATACAGCCTCCCACTCCTCTTCAAGATTTTCCTCAATTGCTACCTTTTTGAGAGCTTGATCAATAATTTCGTAATTAAACCCTTTACTGAGTAACCTTTGCACTAATTTTTGCTGATATGCTACGAGCGATTGTTTTCCTTTTCGGCTCCACTGTTTATCTAGCCATTTTTCTAACCGGAGCAATTGTTCATGTTCTGAGTAAATTAAGAGTGCATGGTCAATAATTATTTCCGACACCTCTTTATCCTTTAATTCCTGTTTTATTTTTTTGGGGCCTTTTAATGTTGTATTTTTTTTTGTTTTAACATAAGCCTCTGCAAAAGCTTTGTCATCTAAAAACCTTTGTTCAATCAATTTTTCCACCGTAAAATCAATATGGGATTGTTGACGCTCTTTTTTTGTTAAATATGACTTAACTTCCCCAATTGACCGCATCCTATAAGAAAGAAAATGAAGAGCAAGATGGTATGTTTTCTTTTTATCATCTTCTTCAATAATCGCTTTAATCTCATCTTCGTTTATTTCGAGTCCTTTTTTCAGACCACACTTAATTAATACATCTTGATCAACACTAAACCCATATTCCTCTCCTTCACCGCGGGCCAGAAAAATATTATAGCGCTCTAAATTCCGTTTTTGTACTGTAATTTTTGTTATTTTAACCACGTATATCACCCTTCTTAAAACTAATAAATCATTCTTTACAATTATAGATAAACGTTTGGTTTTAAACTCATAATGGGTATATTCAATTATAAGGATACTACGAAGGGAGGCTCTTATGAAGATAGCAATTGCTGGCGGGTCAGGTTTTATTGGTAATAAGTTAACCAAGCGTTTAATTAGCCTAGGTCATTCCCTTATTATTTTGACGAGAACTGCTGAAAATAAACCGCCCCTTCCAAATACGCGTTATGTAGAGTGGCTTCATAATAAATCCAATCCAAGTAGTCATTTAGAAAATATTGATGCCATTATAAACCTTGCTGGGGAATCGATAGGAAGGCAACGTTGGACTAACGATCGGAAAGCAAGTATCCTAAACAGTCGAATTCAGACAACTGAAGAATTGATTGATATCATCTCCAAATTAGGGAAAAAACCCGAATTACTAATCAACGCTTCTGCAATCGGATATTATGGTAACTCTTTAACGAAAACATTTACAGAAGACTCACTTCCTGTCGATAAGGGTTTTCTTGCAGATGTGGTTAGACGTTGGGAAACTAAAGCAAGTCTTGCTCAATCATTTGGAGTAAGGACTGTGTTTTGTAGGCTCGGCGTTGTTCTAGATAAGAATGAAGGGGCGCTAACCAAAATGCTCCTCCCTTATAAGCTTTTTGCAGGAGGAACTATGGGATCTGGAAAGCAATGGATTTCATGGATTCATATTGATGATGTTATTGAGCTGTTCATCCTTGCAATTGAACAACATCATATCAAAGGACCACTAAACCTTACTTCACCAAATCCTCTTCAAATGAAAGAATTTGGTCAAACTATTTCTAGTGTTTTAAATAGACCGCACTGGCTTCCCGCACCTAGTTTCGCCTTAAAAATAGCCTTAGGAGAAATGAGCACTCTTGTACTTGACGGGCAAAAAGTTCTACCTAAAAAGGCGATCCTTCAAGGCTATCAATTTAAATATCCAGAGCTAACAACCGCTTTAGAAAACACCGTAAAAAATCCATAAATTTCTTCATAAATTTTTAATAAAAAAGGGTATCTTTTTACACAATAAACATTTATTATATAGAAGGATTAATGAGCATATGAGCGTATTTTATAATGTAACAGTTTTTTAATGCACATTATCCTCTATTATGGAGTAATATAGCAGTATATTCAATTATATAAGCATTGGGAAGACAATTGGTGCGTCACCAGCATAGCTGGTTCTAGTGGGTTCGATTCCCACCCCGAATTTGATATTAATAATTATTAAATTCGAGGGTGGACCTACTATTCTGCCCTCTAAAAAGGAGGGCTTAACGTGATTTTAAAGAAACGAGACGTCTCAGATTGTCATGCTCTATATGATTTGTTAGTGGATCCCGCTGTGTTTCCCTATGTTAGACAGAAAGCATCCTCATATGATGAATTTGTCTTTTTAACAAAACAAACGATCGAAGCAGAGGAACGTGGCGAGCTTATTTCACGTACAATTGTTGACGAATGGGGATCTCCAATCGGCACCATTAACCTGTTCGATGTTTCAGAAAAAAGTGGTTTTCTTGGAACCTGGATTGGTAAGCCCTACTTTGGAAAGGGCTATAACAAGGTAGCAAAGGATGCATTTTTTGATGAAGTGTTTTTTTCATGTGAAATTCAAACAGTGTTTATGAGAATCCGTCAAGAAAATGTTCGTTCTTTCATGGCAGCATCTAAATTACCTTATTGTTCAATCGCCAATGACATTCGCCGTGATATTTATAACCAAATTAATATATCAGACAACATTTACAATTTATTCCAAATAGAGAAAGATCAATATCATTTGCACAAAATGAGAACTTTACAAGAAACTGAACTTGAAGCAAAAGAAGCATAAGTCAAAAAAGAGTTCGTGGATTATATCCACAGCTCTTTTTTTATTGCTGACGGGTTAATTATTTAAGTAGGAATATTTTTCTTGTTTTTGTCCAAACTTATAAATACCAAAAGAGAAAGTGAGGCGATTACGATGGAAAGTAAAAAGCGTCGTGTTCAAGAAGAACACAGTACACTCAGTAAAGCACAAGAGGTTAATTATCAAAGAGAATTTAAAGCGGCAGATAGAGCTGCTAAAATGAGCAAGAAATCATAAAAAAGGAAGGATAATGTGTAAAAGCATAGCGAAAAATGACATGTACGAGTTTATTTTTAAAACTTGTGCGTGTTATTTTATCTTTCTTGTTGTTTTTATAAAAACTGTCCAAAGACTTGATGAGACTCGCTTTAACACATATTTAAATTCTTGCTTTTTTTTCATAAATTCTCAAAATGTTAGAATACATTACGATCTGCTAGCATTTACAACAATCATAGCTTCTAGATCAGGATGAATCCTTCTTAACCCCAATTAAGCCTTCTAATCATTGATAACCTTGTTTGCCTTCAATCTTCCATCCCCTTATGATATTTATAAGCGGTGCTTACAAAGTACACTTTAAAAAAATTAAAAATTAAAGGTTTCGAAGTTTGAAAAAGGGGAAAGAAATACCTTAGTTATATATACTAACCTTCTTTCGGAACTGAAATATATTTTGTAAGACTTGAAGGAGGAAAAGGGGGCAATGAATATTAATAGTCAAACAGCTGTCGCACTAAAAAATACTACAGAAACGTTACGCTTTGAAAAACCAACTGTAGTGGATGGTGCCGCAATGTGGGAACTGGTCAATAATTCTACTCTCGACCAGAACTCTGCGTATAAGTATATTATGATGTGTGAATTTTTCTCTGAAACCTGTGTTGTTGCAAAAGAAGGTGAAAAGCTTGTAGGCTTTGTCACTGCATTTATCCCTCCAGAGCAGCAGGATGTCGTGTTTGTTTGGCAAATTGGGGTTGATTCTTCTCAACGTGGAAAAGGGTTAGCTTCTAAAATATTGAAGGAGTTAATCATGCGTGAAGGTTGTAAAGATGTTCGGTATGTTGAAGCAACAATTACACCTTCAAACCAAGCATCACAATCTCTATTTCGCCGACTTGCACGAGATCAGGATACAAACTGTGAAGTAAAGGAATGCTTTAGTGAAGAATTATTCCCAGGTGACAACCATGAAGAGGAATTAACATTTAGAGTAGGACCTTTAAAATAGTAACGAATGTATTCAGATTTACCTGTTGAAAGCTATAATTCATACCTATACTATGTATAGTATCTTAGGAGGAGTTTATTAAAATGACTAAAACAAACATTAATATTTTTGAGCAATTAGAATCAGAAGTACGTAGTTACATCCGAAGCTTTCCAACTGTTTTCACAAAGGCAAAAGGGTATAAAATGTGGGATGAAGACGGTAAGGAATACGTAGATTTCTTTTCCGGTGCTGGTGCACTAAACTATGGTCATAACGACCCTAAAATGAAAGAAAAATTAGTAGAATACATCATGAATGACGGAATTACACACTCTTTAGACATGGGTACAACTGCTAAGGCTGAATTTTTAACAACATTTAATGACGTTATTTTAAAGCCACGTAATCTTGATTATAAAGTTATGTTCCCTGGACCGACTGGTACGAATACAGTTGAAAGTGCACTTAAACTTGCGAGAAAAGTAACTGGTAGAACTGACATTATTAGTTTTACAAATGGTTTCCATGGTATGACAATCGGGTCTCTTTCAGTTACTGGTAATTCATTTAAAAGAAAGGGTGCTGGGATTCCTTTACACAACGTTGTAACAATGCCTTATGACAGCTTTGTCAATGACGGACTCGACACTCTGGAGTATCTCGAGCGATTCCTTGATGATAAGGGAAGTGGCGTAGCCATTCCTGCTGCAATGATTCTCGAGACAGTCCAAGGTGAAGGTGGTATAAATGCTGCAAGTTTCGAGTGGCTACAACGAATCGAAGAGATTTGTAAACGTTGGGGTATTCTTCTAATTGTTGATGATGTTCAAGCAGGGGTTGGCCGAACAGGAACATTCTTCAGCTTTGAAAAAGCAGGAATTAAGCCAGATATTGTGTGTATGTCTAAATCTATTGGTGGCTTTGGTCTGCCTTTAGCTATTACCCTTATCCGCCCTGAGTTAGATATTTGGGAGCCGGGTGAACATAACGGGACATTCCGTGGAAATAACCACGCATTTATCACAGCAACTGCATCGCTTTCTTATTGGAAGGACTCTGAGTTCGAAAATAACATTGAAAAAGGATCTAAAAAAATCTTTAATTTCTTAGAAAAAATTGTTGCTGACTACCCTGAAATACAAGGTGAGGCACGCGGACGAGGTTATATGGTTGGGATCATGTCTGAAGTTGAGGGACTCTCTCCTAAAGTAGCTAGCGAAGCATTCAAACGTGGTCTAATTATCGAGACATCTGGTCCTAATGATGAAGTATTTAAACTCTTCCCTCCGTTAACAATTGACGACGAAGGTTTAGATAGAGGTCTAGCGATATTAGAAGAAAGCGTAAAAGCAGTAGTTATTGGTTCAAAAGAACCTGTTACATCGTAAAGAATAATACTAGAGGGTGTCTAAGTGACGCTTACTTAGACACCCTCACTATTTCCTTTTTTAAAAGAGACGTTATAAGATTAATTATTACTGGAGGTCATTTAGGTGAAAGTTATTTCTTTAAAAGACATTATTGGTTCCAAACAAGAAGTAGATGGAGGAAACTGGGTTAGCCGTAGACTCTTGTTAAAGAAAGATGGTATGGGTTACTCGGTTCATGACACAATTATTAAAGCCGGAACTGAAACTCATATTTGGTATCAGAATCACCTTGAAGCTGTTTATTGTATCGAAGGTAAAGGTGAGGTAGTTACGTTAAGAGATAATAAAGTATGGCCAATCGAAAAAGATATGATTTATGCATTGGACGAGCATGACGAGCATCTACTTCGTGCGCATCCTGATACGGATATGAGAATGGTTTGTGTCTTCAATCCGCCAATTACTGGAAATGAAGTCCATGATGAAAACGGAGTTTATCCTGTAGATAAAGATTAATAAACAAGGATTGACTAAAGAAGAAGACTTTTCCTTTAACTAAAGGAAGAGTCTTTTTTTTTAATGAACATATACCTGTTTAAAAAGCAATTCTTCACCTTCAATTCCAAGCTTATCAAGAAACTCGTACACATCTTTAAAACTCTCAAGAGGATACTGCGTTTTACACATGTTACTCGTTTGGCTTAAATTATGTTGGAACTCTTCATTTGTTGCTAAATCTTGTTTTAATTTTAATATAATATTTAGTATCTCTTCATCTTTTTCAAAGGTAACCACTCCATCACGTTCGTTAAAATATATTATAAGTGGAACTTGTGTATAAGGATGAACAAAGTGTGCCTTATAGAGGTTCATATCTTCTTCCCCCTTTTCATTTTCAATTACAAGTCTCTCATAAATCCACAGTTTTAATCTTATTACGTAGCTTTAGTATTTTTCCGCGAATTTCTTCTTGTCTAATCATAACTTTGTCTGCTGGAAGTGGTTCACTTAAGTAAAATCCTTGAATAACTTTGAAGCCCTTTTTATATAATAGACGTAATTGCTCTTCCGTCTCTACTCCTTCCACAATCACATCCATTGCTAAATTCTCTGCCATAGAAAGTAATGTTGAAATTATTTTTTCAGCACGATAATCTAACTCAATTTTGTTTACTAGCGATCGGTCAATTTTTAGAATATCAAGTGGCATTTGTAGAAGTTGTTCAAACGAATTATATCCCGTACCAAAGTCATCCATGCTAAGTCTAATTCCAAGAGCTTTTAGTTCCATTAATACATCCTTAATCCTAGCTTCATCCATTGCCATACTCTCTGTAATCTCAAATTCTATAAATCTTGATTCTAGTTGATATGTTTCTAAGATATCTTTCACCTGTCCAATAAAGTTATGCTGAAATAACTGATTGACAGACAAATTAATTGACACGCCATTTATAGGAACCTTGCAGTCAATCCATTCTCTCATTTGTCTACATGCTTCATTTAACACCCAATCTCCTATTGGTAAAATGAGACCTGTATCCTCTGCTATAGGGATAAAATCAACTGGAGATATGAAAGTCCCCGCTTCTTGCTTCCACCTTAATAAGGCTTCAACCCCGAAAAACTTCGCTGATTGAATATCTATTTTAGGTTGATAATATAACATTAATTCATTACGTTCAATAGCCTTACGCAAATCCTCAATTAAGAATGGCTCAGTCGATGGTAACTCCATCGTTTTTTCAAAAAATGAAAATCGTTGCTGCCTTTTCATTGCATAATTCAGCGCATAATGAACATTTCTTTCCAATTCATCTAAATCGGTTCCACTTCTAGGACACTCAACTATTCCTATATTCACATCCATATTGAAATTATATTGTTCAATAAACAAAGGCTTTTCAAGTGTTGTTACTACTTTCTTAAGAATCTTAACAATTTCACACTTTGTTTCATCTGGTATCATCAATGCAAAGCGACTGTCAGTGATACGAGAAACAAGTATTAAGGGTGATAAAATAGACGTAAGCCTATCAGCTAATACGAAAACAACCTCATCTGCAATTCGTTGACTAACATATTCACGAATGAATTTTACCCGCCTTATTTTAATTTCAATTAGCCAGAATGTATTTTCAGCTTTTCTCTTATTCAATTTAGAGGTAACCTCTTCTTTAAACGATTCATAATTCGGAAGTTTTGTGACAGGGTCATGGTAAGCTAAAAAACGCATTTCTTTAACAGCCTGTTCTTCCTTCGTTATATCTGTAATAATTCCTCCTAATTGAACAAGTTCACCTGCTGAGAAAATGGGGTAAACATGGTCCCGTATCCAGCGTGTCTCCCCATTCCTATGGATAATTCGATAGGTTACCGTTGAATGAAGTTGGTCTTTAGACCACAGTTGCCAGCCCTCTATTTCTAGTTTTTTTAAATCATCTGGATGTATCGCCTTATACCATAATTCGGGATTTTCCTTTATCTCCTCTATAGTATATCCATACATATTAAACACTTGGTTAGAAATATTTAAGGTTTTATTTGTTTTAATATCCTTTATCCATAATATGACATCTACATTTTCATAAATACTTTCTAATTGCTTCTTTGTTTCATCTTTTTCTTTCTGTCGATTGTAAATAACGAAACACATAGTTATAACTAATACGACAAATACAATATCTAGTGTGATCCCAATCAAAAAATAATTGAAAGAATACAGAGGGGAAATATAATGATAAGCGAGATGGAGTGCAATAATCGTTCCAATGGCTAGTAACCATTGATACAAAGGAATTTGATTCTTTCTCTCTGTATTCATACTAGACTTATTCCTCCTAATTCAAGAAGTTTTTAATTAAACATATACCCTATTTTATAATAACTTTAACGCAATTTCCGACATTTTTTCATATTTTTTAATATATCTTTCTTTTACTAAATATGATTGACATACATCCTTTGGCTAGCGTATTATTATATGAACCATGATGTTTCCGAAAATTATTATGTACTTCTCTCTTTTTCAAAGTTATAAGCATTGTGCAACTGAAAGATTTGTTCTTGCAGGTGTAAAATGAAGGTGACTGTTCTTCAAGGGAGAAAGGATGTAAAATGAGCGGTATATCTCTTTTCTTTAAGGGGGTATACCTTTTTTATGTGAAAGGAGCTTCCTACATGATTCGTATAACGAAAGGTCAGCTTGAGGCTGATATTAGCAAAGCACTTACCCAGTGGGAAAAGGAGTATCTTGGCCGAGGACCTTTACAGGTGAAAACAGATATTCTTAGAAATATCATTATTATCCAATTGAAGGGTATTCTTACTCCAGCAGAACGAGAGGTTTCGAAAACCTCTGCCGGGATTACGTCTGTTAAAACAATGCGTTCTGAATTAATTGAATCAGGAAGTGAGCAACTAAAAGTATTGTTAAGTAGCCTCACTGACATTCAAGTAGTTAGTTTCCATACAGATATTAGCACCCAAACGGGAGAACGGGTAATTGTCTTTACGTTAAGTGAAAATCTTGAACAAATTCTTAGTTAATATTTGGGTAGATTAGTTTTTCAGCGATGGAAGACAATAAACCAGCTTCAACGTTAAAACGTGAGGCTGTTTTTTTTTGTAAAAAAGCCTGAACCATAAGTTAGAGATTAAATTTAGGAGGATTTATTACGATGTTTGAATTAATTTTAACTTACTTTTTAACCCCAACAGTCTTGTTTTTTGCGGTTGGTTTATTAGCTTCCATTCTTCGTTCCGATTTAGAAATACCGAAAAGTATCGGAGACGCTTTAAGTCTTTATCTGCTCATCGCAATTGGTTTAAAAGGCGGGATTGAACTTTCAAAATATCCGTTGAGTGATCTAGTTCAACCTATAGCTGCAGCACTATTTCTCGGAACTGTTATCCCAGTCATAGTCCTTATTTTCCTTCGTAAAGTACTAAAACTAGACTTAGACAATTCAATTGCTCTTGCGGCAACTTATGGTTCGGTTAGTATTGTAACGTTTGGGGCCGCTCTAGCTTTTCTAGAAAACATGCAGACACCATTTGAAGGCTATATGAGTGGTCTAGTCGTTGTAATGGAGATACCTGCAATTTTTATTTCTTTGATGATTTTTCGATTTTTAGAGAAACCTGCAAATTTCCAAGTAGCGCGTCATCAAGTCGGAATTAGTGCCTTTTCTTC
>NZ_KZ454943.1:2486210-2614360 GCF_002797395.1 Bacillus solitudinis | reverse complement strand
CGTTCTGAATTAATTGAATCAGGAAGTGAGCAACTAAAAGTATTGTTAAGTAGCCTCACTGACATTCAAGTAGTTAGTTTCCATACAGATATTAGCACCCAAACGGGAGAACGGGTAATTGTCTTTACGTTAAGTGAAAATCTTGAACAAATTCTTAGTTAATATTTGGGTAGATTAGTTTTTCAGCGATGGAAGACAATAAACCAGCTTCAACGTTAAAACGTGAGGCTGTTTTTTTTTGTAAAAAAGCCTGAACCATAAGTTAGAGATTAAATTTAGGAGGATTTATTACGATGTTTGAATTAATTTTAACTTACTTTTTAACCCCAACAGTCTTGTTTTTTGCGGTTGGTTTATTAGCTTCCATTCTTCGTTCCGATTTAGAAATACCGAAAAGTATCGGAGACGCTTTAAGTCTTTATCTGCTCATCGCAATTGGTTTAAAAGGCGGGATTGAACTTTCAAAATATCCGTTGAGTGATCTAGTTCAACCTATAGCTGCAGCACTATTTCTCGGAACTGTTATCCCAGTCATAGTCCTTATTTTCCTTCGTAAAGTACTAAAACTAGACTTAGACAATTCAATTGCTCTTGCGGCAACTTATGGTTCGGTTAGTATTGTAACGTTTGGGGCCGCTCTAGCTTTTCTAGAAAACATGCAGACACCATTTGAAGGCTATATGAGTGGTCTAGTCGTTGTAATGGAGATACCTGCAATTTTTATTTCTTTGATGATTTTTCGATTTTTAGAGAAACCTGCAAATTTCCAAGTAGCGCGTCATCAAGTCGGAATTAGTGCCTTTTCTTCCACGCTTTTAAACAAAGAAGTTATTAAGGAAAGCCTATTTGGTAAAAGTGTTTATGTTCTAACAGCAAGTTTAGTCATAGGATTTGCCACTGCTAGTACAAGTATTGATATTATTAAACCTTTATTTATCGACCTATATCCAAGTGTATTAATGATTTTCTTACTTCATATGGGATTAATTGCAGGAAAACAGTTATCAGCATTACGTGAACATGGCCTTCCTTTAGTTCTTTTCGGAATTGCCCTTCCTCTTTTCAACGGAGCTCTCGGAATTATCACAGCGTCTTTTATCGGGCTATCCGTTGGTGGAGCAACGTTACTAGGCATCCTTTGTGCAAGTGCCTCTTATATTGCTGCACCAGCGGCACTACGAACATCAGTACCCGAAGCAAATCCATCTATCTATCTTGGACTTGCTCTTGGGATTACGTTTCCGTTTAATTTAGCTGTTGGCATTCCTATCTTCTATGCCTTGTCTCAATGGTTATACGGGTAACTGATATGGATTAATCTGTGGGACTTCATGTCCCGTAGAACGGTTGCAGAGTTCATTGCAGTAGTGGCCTAGTTTAACTCTTGACAACAAATCTTCAATCATGAACTGGAAAAGTAGCGTTTTATGATAGAAAAAGTTCTGTCACAAATTTCTTTCCTTTCATTCAATAACTGATGTTTGCCTTCATCAATTAATGTAATCTGTACATTGGGATAATGTTCTTGTAAAAACTTCATATTAAACTGCCAATCAACGGTTGTATCCTGATTTCCTTGAATAACAAGAATCGATGGATCCAACCCTAATTTATTCCCTACTTTATCAAACCAGTTATACATCGCTTTTACCCAACTTAATGGTGTTCTATCATGCTGCAGGGGATCTATCCTGCGAAAATCATTATAAATTGGGTTAGAGGTACTTTCTTTCGTTGTGCGCTTCAATTGCTGTGTGAAGGGTGAAGCAATATTTAATGCCACCTTTGAAGCAAACCACATATGAGATTTGAGTAAAGGTGAAACTAGGCATATCTTTCCAAAAGAGGCGGAATTTTCTTGTAGATAACTTAATGCAATGGCAGCTCCCGTACTATGTCCAATAAAATATATAGACTTAGAAGTATCTGCTAAAAAGGCTTGATAAATAGTTTCAAAATCCTCTATATAGTCTGAAAAATCGGCGATTGTTGCCCGTACTCCACCAGAAAGACCATGTCCTTCTAGGTCATAGGATATCACGTGAATTCCGTTCCTTGTTAAAAAGTTAATTAACCTGCTTAATGCGCCCGCGTGGTCAAAATATCCATGAAGAACTAGACAAATGGCCTTCGGTATACTCGGTCGAAAAGATTGAACATAAAGCGATGTATTTTTACCCTGTATATAGCCGGAATGATATGTAACCTTTGAGACATCGAATTGGTAAAAGGAGAGATACTCTTTCTTTTCATCATTTACCTGATCTTGTTGCCATTGAAAAGGTTGGTGCTCCTTTACAATGCTAAACAACGTATCATCAATGCTTCTCACACTCGACCCCCCTTCCTTTTTTCTTATCATAATATAGAAGAAACAGGGAAGAAAACAAAAAAGGTTGTCAAATAGAGAGGCAACTAAAAAAGGTCGGTTTTCGAGGGCACTGAAAAAGGGTACTTTTCCTATTTCAGTGCCCTCTTAATTTTCCCTTTTTCAATGGCCCTTTATTTCACTTTTTCAGTACTCTCCAAAAAGATTAATCTTCTCTCGAATGTTTAATTTCCTTTTTTGAATTGATTGCTTTTTCCATAGTTCTCTCTAGAAAGGTTAATATTATTTCCTTCATAATCATCAATTTTCCCATCAATTGTTCCCTCTGTAAGAGTATCATTTACTTGTTCATGAGTTTTTGCGAGCCCTTGTTCTACTTCTAAAGAGCTGTGAAAATCGGACGGTTGGTGTAAGTTTTCTGCTACTACATTGGCATCGTGTTGTGTTAATCCCTTTTTAGATTGCTTCATGGCTGGTCTCCTTTATTATAATTTCTTTAGTAGTTTGACCCATTCTAGCAACTGGTATTATAAAAAGTTTATCTTAGTTAGCATAAATATACATTAGGAACACTTAAAATTGTTTGATAATTACACAATCCACTGGCAGAGTCTTTGTTGCATAATTTCCCTCTAATAGCGGATACTTTATATTACTAATATAGCTGTTAACGGAGGGGAAATTCATGAAAAAAGTTCCAATCGGAAGTATTATCTTATTTATTGCTGCCCTTCTTTGGTTATTTCTTGCATTTACAGGAATCGGTAATTGGTCTACTCGTGTCTATACAATGCTTTTTATTTTATTTTCACTAGTAGGGGTAATTAATTGGCGGATGACTGACCGCGCTAATTCAGATTAAAAGCCGCAGGGGATGTGCCGTAAGGTCAGTTTAGACATTATGGCACATCCCCTTTTCTCAATATAAATTGATAGCAAAGATATTTACGGTTATAAGAGTAATTTCAAGACTATTGTTTGTTAGGTGAGGCGCTCACGGGCTTTACCAGATATTATATCAATAATTGCTACCATCATTATTACACCCAAAAGTATTATCCCAACACGTTCCCAATCACGTACACTTAAAGCAAAAATTAAAGGGGTCCCAATCCCTCCTGCTCCAATAACTCCAAGTATCGTAGCGGCTCGTACATTAATTTCAAAGCGATAGAGGATAAACGATACATAACTTGGCAATATTTGCGGAATGAGCGCAAACCATAATGTTTTAAGGGGGGTTGCTCCTGTTGCAATGAGAGCCTCGGACGGGCCTAAGTCTACACTTTCAATTTCCTCAGAAAACAATTTACCAAGCATCCCAATAGAACCAATTCCTAAAGCTAATACACCAGAGAAGGATCCTGGTCCAACCGCTTTTATAAATAGCAAAGCCATTATGATATCGGGGAAAACCCTGATAAAGCTAAGAGAAATTTTACTTGAACCTGACACGGCCCTATTAGCTACTATATTTTTCGCAGCAAAAAAAGAGATGGGGACACATAGCACTCCCCCAATAATTGTCCCTAAAAATGCAATTGCTAATGTGTCTAAAATTCCTCGTAGCAAATCTTCTCCAGCAGGATCATAGACATATTCCCAGTCCGGAGAAATAAGTCCGCTAAAAATTGCAGTAATGATTTGTTTAGAGGTTTCTTTGAACTCCAAAGCAGGAATACCCTGAAAAGCCCAGACATAAAGTAAAATAATAACTGCTAAAATAGTCAGTTGACCAAGTCTCTTACCTTTTTGTTCTGACTTTTGTACATTTCTTTGTTTTTTCATAATAACTTCTCCCGCAGCCTTGTACTAATATAATCAATGGCCAAAACAACAATTAATGTAAACATAATTATAGATGAGGTTTTATCATATTCAAAAAAGCCTAAAGTTTTTTCATAAAACAGACCGATTCCTCCTGCACCAACTAGTCCAAGTACAGCAGCTGCCCGTACATTGACCTCTAACGTATAAAGGACAAAGGAAGCGAACTGTGACAAAACCTGTGGAATAACACCATACATAATCCATTTAACTTTATTGGCACCAACTGCTGTCATTGCTTCGAGTGGTCCCTTATCAATCGCTTCTACTGATTCATAAAATAACTTACCTATAATCCCTAATGAAAAGCCTGTCAAAGCAAAGATACCAGCAACTGGTCCAATACCAAAAATGGCCACAAAAAGTGCAGCTAAAAGTAAGTCCGGTATCGTCCGAATTAAGTTCAGGAAGAACCTTGATGGAATAGTGACTAGCTTTGACCGAAAGATGTTTCGAGCCGAGCATAAAGCTAATGGAATTGCTAATAAAGCCCCAAAAGTTGTTCCTAACAAAGCCATTCGAATCGTTTCTAAAATGGGTTGTGTAATTTGACTAAAGTATCCAAAGTGCGGCGGTATCATCTTTACGATTAAGTCTCCCATATTCGGTAAACCGATGATAAGTTTAGGAAAGGAAAATTCGACTTGATGACCACTTAAGTAGATAAAAAGAATTAGTAAAATTGCTGTCCACATATGTTTTTTATTCTTTATTGAACGACGATAAGAAGAGATTTTCTCTGCCTGCACTTCAACAACTTTCATTGCATTGCCTCTAATAACTCTTCATTTTGGATCGGTCTACCATAAATTTCCGCGAATATAGCTTCAGATGCTTCTGCCACCGGCCCATCAAAAACCACTTCTCCAGCTCTTAATCCTATAATTCGGGTCGCATATTCTTTAGCTAAATCAATAAAATGGAGATTCACTACCATCGTAATCCCCAATTCTTCATTTATCCTTTTTAAATCATCCATTACTTGTTTTGTCGTAAGCGGATCTAAAGAAGCTGTAGGCTCGTCAGCTAATATTACTTTCGCTTCTTGAGCAAGTGCCCTTGCAATGGAAACCCGCTGTTGTTGCCCTCCTGACAGTTCATCAGCTCTAGAATATGCCTTCTCCAAAATATTGACTCGTTTTAATGCATCAAGTGACAAATTAATATCTTTTTCAGGAAATAAACCTAAAATCATCCGTAGCGTTGAATGGTACCCAACTCGACCAGAGAGGACATTGCGTAGCACAGAGGAGCGTTTTACTAAATTGAAATTCTGAAATATCATCCCAATATCTCTGCGTATGCGATACAATTTTCCTCCACGCGCTTTCGTAATTGAATGATTATTAACAATAATTTCTCCGCTACTTACCTCGTGTAGACGGTTAATAGAGCGAAGAAGTGTTGATTTTCCAGCACCTGAAAGTCCTACAATTACAACAAACTCCCCTTCACCAATCGTCAAATTAATATTATCTAATCCCTTTGTTCCGTTAGGATACGTTTTTGTGACATTATTAAATATAATCATAGCTACTCCTCTACAATATTTACTGATAAAAAGTGACTGAGAAATATCCTATTAACCTTGGATTTCACAGCCACCTTCCGCATTTACATTACACATTTTAAATTTGGTCTTACTACTCAGTTTTAACCTTTTCACCATACTCTCGAACAATATCAAAATTGCTATCAACTGAAGCCGCATATCCTTCATGAGAATAAATATCACGAATAATTTCACGACCTTCTTCATCTTTCCCAATGTTAATAAATGCCTGTTGAATCTTCTTATTTAGCTCTTCATCAAAGTCAGCACGAACAGCAATTGTGTCATTTGGGATGGCTTCAGTAAAATGTAAAACTCTTGTTTCTTCAAACACCTTAGGATAATCTCCTTGTACAATGTTTCTAGCATCTTGAAAGGTAACAGCGACATCAATATCTCCGTTTAATAACGCTAAGATAGCTTGGTCATGGCCTTTTAATGTAACCGGTGTAACATCATTTAACGGATCTAAACCAACATCCATTAAAGAAGCAGCTGGCCAAACATAACCTGCAGAAGAAGTAACATTTTGGTATCCAATTTTCTTACCTTTTAAATCTTTAAGACTGTTAATATCTGAATCAGCCTTTACAATAAACATTGATTTATAAAAATCTACCAGTTCCTCTGTTGGTGTACCATCATCGTTTACACCAAAACGCTCAGCCTGGAGTATTACCTCTGCTGCACCTTGTTCATTCGCTAATACGTAAGCAGTCGGTGGTAAGAATCCAACATCTACTTGCTTTGAAGCCATTGCTTCAACAATTGTATTATAGTCTGTTGAGACACTTACCTTTACTGGCATATCTAATTCTTCACTTAACAAATCTTCAAGTGGTTTTGCTTTCGCTTCAAGTGTATCAGCATTTTGTGATGGTACAAATTGAACTCGTAGCTCGTCTACCGTAGAAACAGAACTCCCATTAGCTGCATTTCCACTTCCACATCCAACCAAAAATCCTGCAGCAAGTGTTACCGTCATACCTACACCCAATATTCTTCTCAACATCATATAACCTCCAAATTATGTATAATTCTATTACAATAAATACTATAACTCACAAATGTTAGGCCAATATGGAGGCTATGTTTTAAAAACATTAATATTGTAAATATTTTGGCATAAAAAGAGGTTGCCCCATAAGGTTTTTTGAACCTTTGAGACAACCTCCAAGTAATAAGGAAACCTTGCAAGAATTCTATTAGTACAGACTAGTGAATGAATCTTATTGTCTTTAAAAAGTACAAGCAGAGCCTTTACTAAATTACTTTTAGAGAAAGTATATTAAAAATACGAGTAACTACTCCTTCTAGAGTGTACCCTGTTCTCAATTTCTCCAATCCTATCTCTTGCCTGTAAAGTCTCTATGTATTGCATCTAAAATACTGAACCCCATTCAAATGTTCTAGAGAACCTTGCTATCCTAAAGTAAGCAAGGTTACACTCTCCACTTGCGCTGTCCAAGGAAACATATCAACGGGTTGAATATGTTTTACCTGGTACCCATTTTTCCGTAACCTTTCAATATCTTTTGCTAGTGTAGATGGATTACAGGAAGCGTAGACAATTCGCTTCGGTTTTACCTCTATCATCGTTTTGAGAAGTTCTTCGTCACATCCTGACCGCGGCGGATCTACAATAATAACATCGGGTTTCCAACCAGACTTCACCCATTTCGGAAGCCATTTCTCAGCTTTTCCTACTTCATAGGTCATATGCTGATGACCCTGTTCTTTAGCATTCCTCCTTGCGTCCATAATCGATTCTTCAATAATATCCATCCCACGTATCTCTCCTGCCTCCTTAGCTAACCAAAGGCCAATCGTCCCAACCCCACAATACGCATCAACCACCTTTTCGGTGCCAGTCAGTTTAGCTGCAGCTTTTACCTCATTATACAGGTGTACAGTTTGTAATGGGTTCAATTGAAAAAAGGCTCTTGCTGACAAGCGAAATGTTATATCTCCAAGGACTTCCTGAATAACTTCTTCCCCCTCAAGATGAATTGTTTCTTCGCCAAAAATTAATGATGTTTTTTTACCATTAACGTTTTGAATAATTGAAGTAACTTCTGGAATTCTTTTTTGAATCTCTGATACAATTGCTTCTAAACGAGGTATGTCCGATTTTGTTGTAACAAGGACTACTTGAATATGTCCACTTTCGAATCCAACTCTTGTTACGATCGTTCGTACATCTCCCTTATTCTTACGTTCATTATAAATCGATATATTAAAATCACTCAATATTTGTTTAATTACCGTTGTTACTCGATTAGAGGCTGGATGTTGTACCATACAATCTGTTAGATCGATAAGTTCGTGAGAATTCATGGCAAAAAGACCCGCTAACACCTTTTCACCTTTCTTTGCCACTTGAAGTTGACTTTTATTTCGATAATACCAGGGATCCTCCATTCCTATTGTTTCCCTTATATCCAAATTTTCAGTAGTCAATCGTGTATGTCTTTCAAAAGCTTGTTTCATAATATCTCGCTTTTCTCGCAATGTCGCTTCGTAATTTAAATGTTGAAGTTGACAACCTCCACATTCGTTATAAATAGGGCAAGGTGGAGTAATTCGCTCTTTTGAAGCGGTCCTAATTTTCACTATTTTCGCCTCTGAAAAACGAGGACTTGTTTTTGTTATTTCTGCCACGATTTCTTCATTCGGTAAAGCTCCTGGGACGAATACAACTTGACGTTTAAAATAGCCCACACCTTCTCCATTAATTCCAAGTCGTTTTATCGTTAATGGAAGCTTTTGTCCAATTTCTATGGATACCGATTGCTGCAGACCCTTTTTTTGCTTATCTTGGTTCATTTTTTTCAACTCCGTCCATAATTTCGCGCCTCAATTATAGCATGTTCCTGCCATTCTTCCTAAACTTACTAGCGATATTTCTGTATATTCTCTGCTAAAATAGTAGCAGGAAACGAACAGTGAAGGAGAGATGGATTTTGTCTATACCAACCGATGTTGCATCATTACAAATAATGGCTCATGTCTATAAAAAGGAAGGACTTCAGTCAATTTTTAACAAAACTGTGGAAAGTCTCGTAGCAGAAGTGCCTTATATTAATTGGGTCGGAATTTATATGTATGAAAATCTTGACCACAAATTGGTGGCAGCCTCTAATATGGAGGATGATTTACGGTGGGAATGTAATGGCGAACTTAAATTCCCCATTAAAAATTCTTCCAATAAAGAGATTGGCATGATGATTGTTCGCAGCCGTCAACCAATTGCATTTGATGTTACGGATGTAAGTACACTTGAAACGATTGCAGAAGCTATTGGGCAAGAAAGTTTTGCCAACTAGTAAATTGGGTGTTTGAAAAGTCTGCCATGACTTTTCAAACACCCTTTCTTCATGGGAAAGGAAGCTCCTCAAGCTTTTTTTGCAGCATCATCTCATCAAGGCTTTTGAATTCATATCCTTGTTTCCTTGCATCGTCTATCACTCGTGGTAGAGCCTCTGCATTATCAGAAGAAACGGAATGGATAAGCATAATGGCTCCAGGATGAATTCGTTTCATTATTTGTTCATATGCGTATTGTCCACCTTTTTGTTTATCAATTTCCCAGTCCTTATACGCCATCGACCAAAATACGTTTGTATACCCCATCTTATTTGATAATGCCAGTGAACGCTCACTAAATTGTCCTCTTGGAGCACGCAGATAGTTCATTTCTTTTACACCCGTTATTTCAGTAAACCGTTCTTTCACCTTTGTAAGTTCTTCAATTAACCGACCATCCCCTACCTCAGGGAGACTAGGATGATGCCAGGAATGATTTCCTACGATATGTCCTTCCTCAACCATTCGTTGGACAAGTTCCGTTGCATTATTTAAATAATGGCCGGTAACAAAAAAAGTTGCGGGAACCTCTTTTTCCTTTAGGACATCGAGGACCTTCTCTGTATAGCCATTTTCGTAGCCATTATCGAAAGTTAAATATATCTCCTTCTTTGATGTGTCCCCAATAAAAAAACTACTATGTTTCTCAAGTAGCTCTAAATAATGTGGCTCTGTTGTAACAGGCTTATTGTCTTTTTCTGGTTTAAAGCTCCAATTATATGTTTTATTTTCATAGCCAAACGCATCTGTAGCTAGACAACAAAATAAATACATCAAAATCAATGGAGCAAGGAGTGTTGTTTTTCTAAGCATGTATATCATTCTCCCTTATTTTTTTATTAGTTTATCCCTGTCTTTTTTCTTTATGTATGCCTTTCATTTCAAAAAAAGGTTCGCATCCATCGCAAAAAAGGTATATCAAAGGTTGAATCGCACCTTTTGATATACCTTGAATTTAGTTTTATTGGAATCCTATCTATCACAAGAACCTGACTCTCCTCTTTTCCATTCGAAAGAAAAAGTTTTCTTTATTTGAAGACTGGCTCTTTAAATTCTGCTAACTTTTCAAGTGATGATTTTTCAACGTCTGCATGGAGACTATTTCCATGGGAATCCATAGTTACAATCGCCGCAAATCCTTCTACTTCAAGATGCCACATAGCTTCGGGTATGCCAAATTCCATTAAATCTACACCTTTTACACCTTTAATACAATTAGCATAATATTGAGCTGCTCCACCAATTGCATTAAGATATACGCCTCCATGCTCTTGTAGTGCTTTAAGTGTTTTTGGACCCATACCGCCTTTACCCATCACTGCACGAATTCCGAACTTTTTCATGATATCTCCTTGGTAAGGCTCCTCACGAATACTTGTTGTTGGACCTGCAGCTTTTACATGCCACTCACCTTGTTCATCCTTTAACATAACAGGACCGCAATGATAAATGATTTGACCGTTTAAATCAATTGGTGCCTCATGCTCCATTAAGTGATGATGAATTGCATCACGACCGGTATGCATCATACCATTAATGATAACAACATCCCCTACCTTTAATTTACGAATTTGTTCTTCGGTTACTGGAGCCTCTAGAACAACTTCACGAACGTCTTTCTTTTCCTCTGTTGCTGCCACTTCTTCAGAGGGATCGTTTAAATCAACACGCTCTCCATCTTTGTATAACCAGTCTTGAATTTCACCCGTGTTTTGGTCAAGAACAACACCCAGACGACGATAAGCCCAGCAATTATAAGCAACGGAAACAAAGAAGCTTGCCGGTAAGCGGTTCATTGCTCCTACTTTACAGCCAAGTAGTGTTGCTTCTCCCCCGAAACCCATTGTTCCAATTCCAAGCTTGTTAGCGTTTACTAAGACGTAATCTTCCAATTTACGTAAATCTTCAACAGGGTTTACGTCATCTACTGTACGAAATAGTTGTTCTTTGGCAAGCGAATAACTTGTTGTACGGTCCCCACCAATACCAACACCAATAAATCCTGCACTACAACCTTGCCCTTGAGCTTGATACACTGAGTGCATAACACATTTACGAATACCATCTAAATCACGACCAGCTCGACCAAGTCCCTCTATCTCTGCTGGTAGGCTATATTGAATATTTTTATTTTCACAGCCTCCGCCTTTTAAAATCAAACGAACATCAATGACATCTTCTTCCCATTGTGAAAAGTGGATGACCGGCGTTCCCGCACCAAGATTATTACCGCTATTTTCACCTGTTAACGAGTCAACCGAATTGGGACGAAGTTTGCCATCTTTGGTTGCTTGTTCCATTGCAGCATAAATTGCTTTCTTCAACTTTATTTGGTTAACTCCAATTGGCGTTTTAATTTCAAAAGTTGGCATCCCCGTATCCTGACAAATCGGAGAAACTTTTTCATCGGCCATATGAATATTTTCCGAAATGGTCGAAAGCGACAACGCTGCACGTGTTCCTGCATTTTCCTTTGTCTTTGCAGTAGCAATCGCACGTCGAACATCATTTGGTAAATTTGTTGAGGTTTCAACAATTAACTGATAAATACTTTCTTGTAACTTCTCCACTTTTCACATCTCCCTTTCAGGTTCTATCTTTTTTGGGTCTCCATTCTATTATACTGCTAGTCTAAACATTCCGAAAGTCCTTATCCCAATGGATTAAAATCCCCAAAAAAAGAGACGAAAAGGCGGCAATACCGACCATTTACGTCCCTCAGCTTCTAACTACAGTAGCCCTTTTTTTGATCCTCTTTATCAAAGATAAGATGGTTATTTCGATTAACATAGTGAAAAAGTGGTGAATTACCAATACCTTTCCACTCAATATGGGTAATACTAGTATTATCAATTTGAAAGGGGCGATGCTTATCCTTCCATGCGTCACCAAGCATTAAATACATAAGAAAAATACTAATAAACCCTCCGTGAGAAACAATCGCTACGTTATGTTTAGAATGAGCTCTTTGTAACTGATTAACGACATATCTACAGCGTTCTGTTAAGGTATTAGTTGTTTCCGTTCCCATTACTCCTGATGTTAAAATTGAGCGTTCCTTTGCTTCAGGGTACTGCAAAAAGATTTCTTCCCGGCTTAAGCCTTGAAAGGGACCCAGATAAACTTCTCTTACTTTATCCCATTTATGGACATTTGCCTCTTTGTTTTTTGCAATAGCATACGCTGTTTGATAAGCCCGCTCTAAATCACTACTATAAATATAATCCAATTGTGTTGTTTTAAAGAATTCACCTACGAGCTCAGCTTGCCGCTTTCCTAAGTCTGAGAGTTCAAAGTCTAAGCACCCTTGAATTTTCCCTAATTTATTCCCTACCGATTCACCGTGACGTATTAAGAAAAGATTCATCACTCACACCTACTCAGCCCAGTCATAGCGGAATTGTTTACACTTTGTTTCAATATCATCTAGCATCTTTAATAAACGGTCAATTTCATCAACGCCTGCTACTTCAGCATCAATAGAATCTAAAACAGTCATTAACATTTCAAATCTTCCTTGCAAATACTTCATTTGCTCTGCTTTATTATGAACGGGTCCACCCAATTCATACCACTCCTTCACCAGTCCTCTTAACGTATAAAGTGTAACAAATTCTCTATTTTTTCACAATAAACGTCATTTACTTCTTTTTTCTCACCCTTTTTTTATAGAGGTAAATTAAAAAGCTTTTTCGGCATGTACTTTTACGTTATGATGGGATGAAGCACCTTTCTTAAAAAAGGAGATAGATTCCTGTGGTACACACATCTTTACCGAAAATGACCCCCTTTAATGACCCGTGGGAAGCATACGAAGATATTCACACATATGGAGAGTCCCGTTTAACAAATATTGAGTTAACGACTACAACTCTATGTAATATGCGTTGTGAACATTGTGCAGTGGGTTATACACTACAAGTGAAGGATCCCACACCCTTACCTCTTGATATGATTATAAAACGTCTTGATGAGATTCCACACCTTCGTGCATTTAGCATAACCGGTGGGGAACCAATGCTCTCACTTAAGTCAGTTAATAATTATGTGGTCCCGTTGCTTGAGTATGCTCATGGACGTGGAGCAAGGACACAAATTAATTCAAACCTCACACTAGAACTTAATCGATATGAGAAAATTATTCCTTATCTTGATGTTCTCCATATCTCTCATAATTATGGAACTCCTGAAGACTTTGCTGAAATCGGATTTGCGGTAATGGATAGAAAGCCTACTTATGAAAGACGAATACAATTGTTTAAGCAAATGGTTGAAAATGCAAAGGAATTGACAAGTCAGGGAGTAATGATTTCCGCTGAAACGATGATTAATAAACGAACCCTTCCTCATCTTGAACAAATCCATGAGCAAATTATTCAAATGGGCTGTCAGCGACATGAGGTTCATCCTATGTATCCAAGTGACTTTGCAAGCCACATAGAAGTAGCAAGCCTTCCTGAAATCCGAAAGGGAATTCACCGGCTACTTGATAATAGAAATAAAGATGTATGGATGCTTTTTGGTACATTACCTTTTTATCCATGCAGCATGAATGATGAAGATTTATTGCTACAAAGGCGTTTACAATCCGAAAGAAATGTCACTGTTCGAAATGATCCTGATGGTCGTTCACGATTAAACGTTAATATTTTTGATGGTAATATTATTGTGACTGATTTTGGAGATACTCCGCCTTTAGGAAATATTCAAACGACAAAACTCCAAGATGCTTATGATTCTTGGAAGGAAAGTGCCATTGCAAAATCATTGTCTTGCCATTGTGAAAGTGTTAAATGCTTAGGTCCGAATGTTCTTGTTAAAGACATGTACTACCCAGATATTGACTTTTCAAAACGAAAGAGTAATATTTAAGAAGGCGCGCAACAGCCTTTCCTAAGCGATGCGTAGAGCCGCTCTTCATTAATCACTCAAAAAAGTGTACCAGAAGGTTTTATTTTAATCTTCTGGTACACCTTTTTTTTATCTAGGTTGATTAGCTGCAAAAAAGGAAAATGATAAATTGTCTTGAACAGGAATCCAAGCACTAATGCCTTGCTGAGTTACATTTTTCACTTCAAGCTTACGTTTACTACCCTTAAATGTCAGATATACCTCTCCGTAAGTAACCTTTCCTTTCTCATTTGCTGCTGGAACATAACTATGCAAATACCCCAGCTGTTTAGCGGGAATATTGTACGTCTGCCCTTTTTTTGTCCCTTGCCCAATAACCGTTTCAAAGGCTAACGGTAAGTTTGTATACTCTACTGCTTTAATCATCATCATTTTCTTCACGGCTTCACTATTTGGGATTTTTGCCGTTAGACCCCCATTCACCTTTTTTTGTTGTTCCTGGGAATACGTAAGAATTTGGGGAGTTCGTCCACCTCGATTATCTACATAATTCGTATTCACTTTTTTAAATTGCCAATTTACTTCTGTTCCATCTGACTTATAAGCAAGTGGCCATTCGCCCAAATAAATTGAAGCTCGAAATCCAAGTGCCAACTTACTACTATTAATTGTCGACTCGTTTAAAATTCTAATTAAGTCTGGATTTTCAATTTCAACCTCTGTTGAATCTAATAACTCTTGAGCTAGTTGACTTGGTTGTAAGTAAGGTAAGTCCTGAGTGGGATTCGTATAGGTGTTTTCTTTGGAAATGTTTAATACTGAGTCCGGTATTGTAAATTTCTTTTTCTCCTCTTTTTTTCCTCCGTCTTCAGCAAAAGCTGAGAACGACATGCTCATTACCATTAGCATAACTACCACTGCGATCATTCGTTTCAACGAAAATTCCCCCTTGGAAACATTATGGTTATTTATATTTTTCGCTGAAACAAAAAAAATATCCACTACGGTCACAAATAAAGGTTTTAATTAGGACCCTATTGAAATATAGGTAAAACATAGTACCTTTTTCAGTGCCCTCTTTTAATTGATATTGGCTAATGCTGTTTACGACATTCATCGTCTTCATTTGTCGTAGCTATTTCTCCAATTGAGTTCCCTCTTGTCATTTCGTCAACTTTCTCACTAACATTCCGCCAATTTCCGAGGAAATAATATCCCATCGCTACAATACTGCTTATAACAAAACTCGCACCCATTCCTAACGAGATGCCCACTTCCCCAAACCAATTTGAGAAAAGATATGTAAGTGGAAATCTTAAAATCCAAAAAGAAATAATATTAAGTATTAGCACTGGAACCATTGCTCCTGAAGCTCTTACAATACCGTTTAGCACAAAGTTAATTCCTAAAAACGGATAGAAAAAAGCAATTGTTCTTACATAAGTTGTCCCAAATTCCACCGTTGATTGATCTTGTATAAACATTCGAACAAGTGGTTCTGCCCAGATGAATATTAGAGTACTGATGGTTAAGGAAATAGTTATAATTAGAATGATGCCCTGTTTTGCTATATCGTGAACTCGCTGCCAAAGATTAGCACCAATATTCTGACCAGCCATACTGTTTACAGCTGATCCTAAGGTCAAGGCAGGTAGCATAATGAGACTATCTAATCGCTGGACAGCTCCGAAACCTGCTACAACCTCTTCCCCGAACCCTGTGACTACAGACATAATTGCTAAAACCCCAGCTGATATTGCCATCATCGATAATCCAGATGGCAAACCCAACTTCAATAAGACAAGAAAATATTTCTTCTCTGGAAGTTTCGGTATGGTAAATGGGACACCAGCCTTGTAAATAGAAAAAAATAAGCCATAAAAAAACGCTGTTGCTTGAGAAATAATTGTTGCATAAGCTGCACCATTAATCCCTAAATCAAACACACTAATAAAAATCGGGTTCAGGATGATATTTAAAACAACGGCTACCGAAATAAAACGAATTGGTGTTTTACTATCCCCTAATGCACGTAAAACAGTGCCGATAAAATTATAACCAAACAAAAATAGAATTCCAACAAAGTTAATTTGTAAATAGGTTTGCGCTAATGGCAGAATTGTTTCTGGGGTTCCTAACAACTCTAAAATTTTCCCCGAAAATAATAAACCAATGATGCCCAAAGCTATCGCTAAACCACCAAGAACAAATACAAAGGAATTCAAAGAATCCTGTAAACCTTGCTTATCATTAGCCCCCCGACGTTGTGATAAAACCGTAAGTGTAGCTCCATTCACACCAATAATAAACGATAATATCGTAAATATAACGGATCCTGAAATTGCAATAGCTCCCAAACCATTTGGACCTATTAAATTACCTACCCATAAAGAATCAATGAGTTGATAGGAGGTTTGTAATAAATTACTTAAAAATATCGGCCAAGAATATATAACCATTTTTTTAGCGATTTTCCCATCTGTAAAATCAATTTGATTGGCGTACGTTTTCATCTTACTCCTCTTCTTTCTCTAAGAACCTCATCCATTCTAAGCTTAAATCCTCTAATTCCTCTTCTATTCTAACTGAAAATCTTCACGTAGTCATAAAAAAAGAGGTGACCAACACAATGTGGTCACCTCTTCATCACCAAAGCCTTCAAATGTATTAGTATTCAATAGTCAATCTGGGGTAGAAACGATTTTTCTCTTTCAGAAACACCTCATCTCATTCATGTTCATCACATTCTTGAAATTACCTGTGCACTGTCCAATGTAATCACCTCAATAGCCCTATTGCTGTTTGAACATCAAACTCGAAGTTATTGGTGAATGAGAAGTTATTAACTCCTCGCTCATTATTATGGTTAGGTCTTTATAAATATATACCTGTTATTTTACTTTTTTAATTGCTTTACTTCTTCTGCCGCTTCTTTTGTTGCTTTTACAATTTCCTCAGATCTCTCTTTAAGGTGTTTTACAGTGGAAGTAAGCTTTTTAATATCTTCTGTTATGTCTTGAACCACATTCGAAACCTCTCTGGCAGTTGTCTTTACCTGATTGAAAATACCTTGTCTATTCTCTCTTATAAAAGAAACCATTTCAGATGACTGCTGTTTAATGTCTTCTGCTTCCTCAAAGACCTTAGAGCGCCACTCTTTTTTTAGTAACACTACAGATAAGGCTACAACTCCACCAACCCATAAGCCCGTGCAAACGGACTGACATTTTTTCTTCTCCAATTGTAAATCCCCCTTCCCGATATCATACCTTCATTTTACCAATATTCACATAAAAAAAGAAAGAGATGCTAACCGAAGTTACCATCTCAAATCATCTTAATTATATACCTGTATGAGAAAATCATTAGTTTCGTCTTTTTCGAAACCATTATGATTTACTTTTTTTAGTTCATTTAATTCTACTGTTAATTTCTCTATTTTCTTTTGCATAGCATCAATCATTTTCTTTTCTGATACTGTCATCACGAATCTCCTCCTAAAAGATGATTATAAATCTAAAGCACCCACTGAACAACCGCTCAATTTTATTATAAAAATAACATATTTAATTTTTTTATTATTAAAAACATTTTAACAAATTATTCACTTCTTTGTAAACCCTTTAATAGCATATTTATTAAATAAATATTTACCCACAAGTTCACATTTTACCTGTGGGTAAATAAGTCTTTTCTTGTTTATAATCCTGTGTATAAACACATCCCCAACCTGTGGACAATGTTGATAAGTCTGTGTATTACTTTATTTTTAATTGATCAACTTGTGGATAACTATATTTTTTCTGCATATCGTTCTAGCTGTCTCAATAAAATCCCTTCATAGTGGTTCAAATGTAAAGTTTCTTGCAGTAATTGGATGACATATGGGTTAATCACTTGTTGAAGAAGCCCCGATAATGAATTACGTCGTTGTTCAACTATTTCCCTTTGACTCTGTAGACCCTTTTTATAAGATACAGGTTTTCGAAAAACTTCTTGCTCCACTTGAACTTGGTTACTTGTTATATACCTATAAATATTCCTTAATGTATCAAACTGTTGTTTTCTACTTTTTACTATTTGCCTTAATAAATATTGCTCTTGCTCTGTTTCAGAAATAACTAGTAAGTAATCAAGAGTTAGTATATCTTTACTTTCGGTTTGAAGTAAACGCTCTAATGCTTTCACTCTGATTTGACGTTGAATAGAATAATCTTCCCATCTCATTGTTAACACCTCGACCTTCTTCTCCCCTTCGAAAGATTAATATTAAAACTTATCTTCGTTTGAATAGAATGCCTATAGTTAACGCACAGTAAAAGCATGGTTGGAATGGAAATCTTTTCGAAAGGAAGTGCAGAATGGATAATGTACTATTAGCGCGTATGCTTTTCGGGTCATCTATGGCTTTCCATATTATTTTCGCTACATTAGGTGTTGGAATTACTCTAATGATTTTTTTAGCCGAACTTATGCGGGTTATTCGAAAAGATGAAGAGTATGGTCTACTCGCAAAAAGGTGGACGAAGGGGGTTGCGATCCTCCTCGGTGTGGCCATTCCATCAGGAACCATTGTTGGCGTCATGTTAACCTTGCTCTGGCCTGGTTACATGGAGATTGTTGGACAAGTAATTGCCCTCCCTTTCCAAATTGAAATTTTTGCTTTTTTCTTAGAGGCTTTATTTCTGTCTATCTATGTCTACGCTGCAGATCGACTCACCTCTACAATGAGAATTATCAGTGTGTTTTTCGTCGCATTAGGAGCAACAGCTTCTGCAGTTTTAATTACAGACGCACACGCATGGATGAACACGCCAAGAGGGTTTGATTATATTAACGGTCAAGTAAGTAATGTTCGACCATTAGAAGCCGTCTTCAATCCAAGCGTATATGTCACATCAATTCATGTCACTTCAAGCGCCTACTTAACAGGCGCATTCGTGTTAGCTGCTGTGGCTGCTTATAAACTATATCGCGGTGGGCTCGGTGAAAGAGAACTCTCTTATTACCGAAAAGGGTTAATGCTTTCTCTAGCTGTTGCTCTGGTTATGTCCTTATACACCGCGCTTAATGGTCATGACACAGCTGTTATGCTTCATGAAGAAATACCAATTAAACTAGCTGCTGCAGAAGGACTGTTTGAGACACAAAGCAACGCACCTCTAGCTATTATGGGTACCCCTGATCCTGAAGCAGGACGCGTTATCGGCGGGATTGAGATTCCAGGGCTACTTAGCTGGATTGCAACAGGGTCAACCGAGGGCGTTATAAAAGGACTAAACGACTTCCCTCGAGAGGAGTGGCCCCCTTTATACATCCACACCTTATTTAATGTAATGGTCGGCATTGGTAGTGCCCTTTTAGGGATAGCAGCAATTTCATGGGTATTTTGGTATCTTCGAAGAAAACAAAAGGTCCTTTTTCCACAATGGTTACTCGCTATCCTTGTTAGCTCCGGTCCTTTAGCAATGATTGGAGTTGAAACTGGGTGGATTTTTAGTTGTACCGGTAGACAACCTTGGACCATTCACGGGGTACAACTTACATCCGAAGCTGCTACACCTTCAGGAAATCTAGGTATGCTTCTTTTTTTATTTATGAGCTTATACCTTTTCTTACTTGTCCTAACAGGACTTGTGATGCATTTTTATTTCCAACGCAATCCTGTTTCAAAAGAGTTACAAACTTTGTCATAGAAAGGAGAATACATAATGAGTGATGTTTATATTGCAATAACCATTCTATGGGCATTCCTCTTTATTTATGCCGTGGCGGGATCAATTGATTTCGGCGCAGGCTTTTGGGCAATGTATTACAGGAAGCGAACTGATACAAAAGCAGCTAGTGTTGCAAATCGATACCTTTCTCCTTCGTGGGAAATAACTAATGTCTTTTTAGTTTTATTAGTTGTTGCTTTGGTTGGTTTTTTCCCTGGTGCAGCCTCTTCCTTAGGAACTCTTATGCTAGTCCCTTTTTGTCTGGTATTATTTCTTCTAACGATCCGTAGCGCCTTCATGGTTTACTCCTATACGGTTCAAAAATATACAAATATGCTTGTGATAATTTCAGGAGTGACCGGTCTGCTTATTCCGGCGCTACTTGTCAGTATTTTACCGGCTGCCATAGGGGGCTTTATAGAAACTGTTGGGGATAGGCAATACGTGCTTGTTAATCAACTATTTTCAAGTCCAACTTTCTATACACATTTAGGGTTTGGACTTAGTACTGAATTGTTTCTTTCCTCCTTACTATTAAGTGATTATGCACGAGAGGCTAATTCAGAAGAGACTTACTTAGTCTACCGACGCAACGCCATTATTCTCGGACCGATTACGCTATCTTTCGCTGTTGCTGCGATTATGACTTTGATTCCAGAGGCATTCTGGATGTTCGAAAATATGGCAAACGAATGGTTTTTATTCTCCTTATCATTGCTAGCTTTTGCAATTGGATATAGCGCCCTCTGGTGGCCCTCAAAACGATCTGGTGTCGGTCATCCAAGAATTGCTGTGTTGCTCATTGCTCTTCAATTTGGGCTAGCGAGCTTTGCCTACGGTTCTGCTCACATGCCTTACTTTCTTTATCCCGATGTGACACTTTATGATGCTTTTACAAATGAAACAATGTTTCATTCATTATTAATCGGTTACGGTGTAGGCATGGCCATTCTCGTTCCTATCTTCATTTGGTTCTGGCGTCTCTTCATGAAAGACAAGCGCTATTTAAGGCAAGAACCATCCCATTAAACTCACATAAAAGAAGAAGCAAGGAGTTAATCCTAGCTTCTTTTTACGTTAAACCGCTAAATAGCGACTAACCTCTTCTTCTACTAATTCCTCACCCTCATAGACGATGCGGCCTTTGTCAATAATATAAAAATAATCTGCGACACTCTTAGCAAAATCAAAACTTTGTTCAATCAGAAGAATCGAGGTTTCTTTTTTATTCTCCTTAATATCCTTTATTACATTTTGAATATCCGCTACAATATTAGGTTGAATTCCTTCAGTCGGTTCATCAAACAATAAGAACTTCGGGTCCGAGACAAGGGCCCGGGCAATCGCTAACTGCTGCTGTTGCCCCCCACTTAAGTCTCCACCATTTCGATCCTTCATTTCATGTAATACAGGAAAGTAGTCATAAATTGTAGGATCAATTGTTTTTTTCTTATCTTTTCTTGCTTCCAAACCAATTAAAATATTTTCATAAACTGTTAAATGACCAAAAATTTCTCGCCCCTGCGGAACATAACCGAATCCTCTTTTGGCACGAAATGTCGGATTCTTTTTTGTTATATCCTCATTATTATAGATAATTTGACCGTTCTTACTTGATAAAACCCCCATTATCGCTTTCATAAGCGTCGTTTTCCCTACACCATTTCTCCCCATCAGACAGACCACCTGACCCGGCTTTACTTCCATCGATACATCACGAATGACCACACTTTCGTCATATGCAATCTCAACCTGTTTTAATTGCAGCATTTTTGTCCTCTCCCTTACGACCGAGATAGACTTCCATTACTCGTTCATTTGTTTGTACTTCTTCCATCGTCCCCTCACACAACAACTGCCCACCGTGCATCACCGTAACTTTTTCAGAATACTTTCTTACAAAATCCATATCGTGCTCTACAACAATAATTGCACATTTTTGTTTTAATTTCAGAAGAAGTTCGCCTGTCTTTTCTTCCTCTTCTTCAGTCATTCCAGCAATCGGTTCATCAAGCATTAATAAATCAGGTTTTTGCATCATTACCATGCCAATTTCAAGCCATTGCTTCTGCCCGTGAGAGAGAAACCTCGCGTGAGATTCACTCTTTTCAGTCAACCCAATTAAGTTCAGCATTTCAAGAATTTGCTTTTCTTGTTCCGGTGTTGTTTTTGCTTTAAGAACACTAAACCAGCCTTTATCCTGCTTCATTGCCAGCTCAAGATTTTCCCACACAGTTAGGTTTCTAAAGATTGAAGGGGCCTGAAATTTCCTTCCAACTCCTTTTCTAACAATTTGAAATTCCTTAAACTTTGATAAATCATGTTTCTCCTTAAGGGTCACTGCCCCCTTACTATTTTTTGTTTTTCCGCATACAACATCAAGAAATGTAGTTTTCCCTGCACCATTTGGTCCAATCAAAAAATGTAATTCCCCATCGGTAATCTCAAAGGAAAAATCAGTAATTGCATAAAAGGCTCCAAAATTAACTGAAATTTGATTAGCTTGTAGGATGATTGACTTCTCGCTTTGCGACAACTGTACTTTGCTCATTCCCGTCACCCTTTCCCTTAAATTTATCAAGTAAACTCATTAATCCACCAGGTAAAAAGACCACCACAATTACAAACACTCCCCCTAAGAAATAAAGCCAAATATCTGGATAAGACTCACTAAAGAAGGTTTTTGCTAAGTTTGTTAATACCGCACCAATAATAGGCCCTACTAGCGTCCCTCTCCCCCCAATGGCTACCCATAATATCATTTCAATCGAAGGGACAATTCCCATCATCGTTGGAGAGATTATCCCAACTTGCATTACAAACAGCATACCCGCTAGTCCCGCGATACCCGCCGACAATGCAAAGATAAGCACTTTAAACATAGAAGTATCATAGCCTGAGAAACGAAGACGGTTTTCACCATCACGAATCGCAACCAGCGCCTTACCAAAACGACTATTCGTCAAACGGTAACAAAGGAAGAAAACAGCAATTAAAAAGCCAATGGTTATATAATAAATAGCTTTTTGAGTCGCAGGATTTGATAGAGCATAACCAAAAACGGTCGTAAAACCAGTTAAACCGTTTGTTCCACCTGTCACATCCTGTTGACTTACGATTAATGTCACTGTTACAATGACTAACGCTTGAGTCAAAATTGTAAAATATACATCTTTTATACGATTTCGGAAAGTGAAAAATCCTAGAACAGCAGCAAGAAACATTGGTACCATTACACCAGCTAATATCGCAATTAGTGGATTTTTTAGGAGAACCCAGAACCACGGTAATTCAGTGATTCCATTCCACACCATAAAATCCGGAACCCCTGATGATGCCTCCATTTTTAGATAAATAGCCATAATATAGGCACCTATACCAAAAAAGATTCCATGACCTAAGCTTAGTACCCCTGTATAGCCCCAAAGCAAATCAAGACCTATAACAAGAATAGCAAAAGCTAAGTATCTTCCTAATAAATTTATCCGAAAATCTGACAAGAAAAATGGTATTGCAACTAATATGATTATCATAACTAAAAATAGCCATTTTCGATTTATAAGATAATTCGCAACTGAAAATTTCATTTAAATCCTCCTTCCATCCATTAATCAAGTGAACGTGTTCTCATTGAAAACATTCCCGATGGACGCCATTGTAAAAATATAATAATAAGAGCAAAAATTAATACTTTTCCCATTGAAGCATCTGTCCAATACTCAAAAACGGTGTTTAATACACCAATGCCCATTGCACCGGCCACCGTTCCAACCAACATCCCTACCCCACCGACAACGACAACCATAAAGGCATCGACAATGTAATACGTACCAATTGTCGGTCCAATCGGTCCAATTAAAGTTAAAGCCGCACCTGCAACTCCTGCAATACCAGCCCCAATCGCAAATGTCGCCATATCAACTTTCCGCGAAGAAATACCAACACACATAGCCATTTCTCGATTTTGCATAACCGCACGAATTCTTCTTCCATTAGTAGTCTTATATAGATAAATTGCTAGAATACTAAAACATAAAATAACTAGAGCGATAATAAAAATTCTCGTATAAGGAAGAGTCAGTGACATGACCTGCATGCCCCCTTTTAAAAAGCTCGGACTCTCTACCCCAACATTCGGAGCCCCAAAAATTGATCGTGCCGTTTGTTGTAAAATTAATCCAACACCAAATGTGGCAAGTAAGCTATCTAGAGGTCTTCCATATAAATGACGAATAACCACATACTCCAATAACATCCCGATTAATGCCGCAATAATAAAAGCAAACGGAATAGCTAAGATAAAATAAAGATCAAATAGGTGAGGTGGTACATAGTTCGAAAAGATTTGCTGTACAATATACGTTGCATACGCACCAACCATAATGAGCTCACCGTGCGCCATATTGATTACTTTCATTAATCCAAATGTTATTGCCAACCCTAGTGCAATTAGTAATAGAATGGAACCCAAGCTTATTCCATTAAAAGCTTGCATAAACATCCCTTCCATAAAGTTCACATCCTTTGAATAATATAAAGGGAGGAAGAACCCTCCCTTATTCTCAATTTTCGTTACTGAGCTACAGAACTACTAATTCCACTTGCCCATTCATAGCCTTCTAGGAACGGGTCTGGTTTGACCGGATCACCAGAATCCCACACTTCATTAAATTGTCCCTCTGCTGTCACTTCACCAATACGAACCGTCTTATAGATATGTTGATTATCGCCATCAACTTTTACAGGACCACCTGGACCTTCAAATTCAATACCTGCTGCCGCAGCCTTTACAGCATCAACTTCTGTCGTGCCCGCTGCTTCAACAGCTAGCGCCCATAAATGCACCGCAAGATAGGCTGCTTCTATAGGGTCACCCGTCACACGTTCCTCGCCATATACTTCCTTATATTTCGCTACAAACGTTTCATTTTCAGGTGTTTCTGTTGTTTGATAGTAATTCCAGCTTGCATAATGTCCCTCTAATACATCCGCACCAATCCCACGAATCTCTTCTTCTGCAACACTTACAGATAGAACAGTCACATCATCTGACGTAATACCTGCATCAGAAAGTTGTTTAAAGAAGGCAACATTACTATCACCATTTAATGTATTAAAAATAACCTGTGGCTTCGAATCGCGAATTCTCGAAATAACTGTGTTGTAATCTGTATGGCCCATCGGCGTATATTGCTCATCCACTAAAGTCGCGCCATTTTCTTCAAGTTGAGCTTTAATAATTGCATTTGCAAGTCTAGGGAAAACATAATCTGAACCTAGTAAGAAAAACTCTGTTCCTTTATTTTCCAGCAACCAATCAACTGCAGGTACAATTTGTTGGTTTGGTGCAGCACCAGTGTAGAATATATTTGGCGAAGCTTCCATTCCTTCATATTGCACAGGATAGAACAGTAGACCATTATTTTCTTCAAATACTGGTAGCATCGCCTTCCGACTGGCTGATGTCCAACCACCAAAAACCACATCTACTTGATCTTGTTGAAGTAGCTTAGTAGCTCGTTCCGTAAAAGTCGGCCAATCAGAAGCACCGTCCTCAATTATGGGAACAAGTTCTTTTCCTAATACTCCTCCAGCAGCATTAATTTCCTCAATAGCTAGAAGTTCAGCATCTCTTAATGATGTTTCACTCATGGCCATCGTTCCACTTAATGAATGGAGAATACCAACTGCAATTTGTTCACTTTCATCAACTTCAACTTCCTCACCCGATTCAACTTCTACTTGATTCGAATCTTCTGTGGAACCACTTGTTGAATCAGTCACTCCTCCCCCACAAGCCACTAAAGCTAATAAGGACATTCCAACAACACTCATTTTCCAGTTACTTATTAATTTCTTCAAATACGTTACCCCCTGTTTTTTTGTTTCTTCTACATTTCAGAGAATACCAATTTTTTTTTAACATAACAGCATTGGTGTTACAAAACCTCACAAAATACTTCCTTACAAAGTTTGTAAGATAATATTCTTTATAAGTCACATACAGCTCACACCAATGATGTATTTTTAATACAGGTTTTAATTGCCATTTCATTTACCTAGTTAATCTTGACAGGCTCCCTTACCTTATCACGTCATAAAAGTTGACATATGTATTGAGAATTACTAAAGAGAAGTTTATATTAAAGAGAGTTCATTAAATTCTAATAAACTACAAGCTAATATGCACACGAGGTGATAATAGTTGAAACTAAATCCAGTAGAAAAAGAAAAGTTGTTTATATTTATGGCTGGGGAATTAGCCAAACAAAGAAAAGCAAATGGACTAAAACTTAATTACCCTGAGACAGTTGCGATGATTACATGCTTTGTTTTAGAAGGTGCCCGAGCTGGAAAAACAGTGGCAACTCTAATGAAAGAAGGAAAGCACGTGCTTTCATCAGATGATGTCATGGATGGTATTCCTGAAATGCTTGACGATATTCAGGTTGAAGCAACCTTTCCCGATGGAACAAAGTTAGTAACGATACATGACCCAATTCAATAGGAGAGATAGTTATGATACCAGGTGAAATTAAAACACCCAAAGGAGATATTATCCTAAACGAGGGCAGAAAGACAAAGTCTTTACGAGTAGCAAATACAGGAGACCGGCCTATACAAGTAGGTTCCCATTATCACTTTGCAGAAGTTAATCGGGAACTGGCATTTGAGCGTTCCAATGCTTATGGAATGAGACTTAACATTGCTGCTGGGACAGCAGTTAGGTTCGAACCAGGCGAGGAAAAATTGGTGGAACTCGTTGAAGTAGGTGGAAGCAAAGCCATTTATGGTTTAAATGGTCTTACCAATGGAGAACTAGAACAATTACGTACTTTATTTAATCAACGCGTAACAGAGCGACAGTTCAAAGGCGGTGAAAAGGCGAAATGAAACTAACTCGTGCACAATATGCAGCATTGTATGGTCCTACTGTGGGAGATAAAGTTCGTTTAGCGGATACAGACTTATGGCTTGAAGTGGAAAAAGACTTTACAGTATATGGAGATGAGTGTAAATTCGGAGGTGGAAAAGTTCTTCGCGATGGGATGGGACAAAGCGGCATACATACTCGTGATGAAGGTGTACTTGATTTAATTATCACTAATGCGACTATCCTTGATTACACTGGCATCATTAAAGCTGATATCGGAATTAAAGATGGTCGTATTGTCGGGATAGGTAAAGGCGGAAATCCAACAATGATGGACGGAGTCGACGATAATATGATTGTTGGGGCTTCGACAGAAGCTATTGCAGGAGAAGGTCACATTATTACCGCTGGTGGTATTGATGCTCACATCCATTTCATCAGCCCGCAACAAATTGATACTGCGATTTCTTCCGGTTTAACAACGATGATTGGTGGTGGTACCGGTCCCGCAACAGGAACAAAAGCTACAACATGTACACCTGGTTCTTGGAATATAAGTCGCATGCTTGAAGCCGCAGACTCCTTTCCTGTGAATATTGGTTATTTAGGAAAAGGGAATGGCTCTGCTCCTGGACCACTAAGAGAACAAGTTGAAGCCGGCGCTATCGGATTAAAGCTACATGAAGATTGGGGAACAACTCCAGCGGCTATACGAGCTTGTCTTGACGTTGCTGATGAAATGGATGTCCAAGTAGCGATCCATACGGACACATTAAACGAAGCTGGATTTGTTGAAGACACAATTGCGGCAATAGGTGACAGTGTTATCCATACATACCATACAGAAGGCGCAGGTGGAGGTCACGCACCTGATATTATGAAAATTGCAGCATTCCCAAATGTATTGCCTTCGTCAACGAATCCTACTCGCCCTTTTACGATAAATACGATTGATGAACATTTAGACATGCTAATGGTTTGTCACCATCTAGATCCACGTGTTCCTGAAGATGTTGCGTTTGCCGATTCACGTATTCGTCCGGAGACCATTGCGGCAGAGGACATTTTTCATGACTTGGGAATTCTTAGCATTATTTCCTCCGACTCGCAGGCGATGGGTCGAGTTGGTGAGGTTATTACGCGTACTTGGCAAACGGCCGATAAGATGAAGCAACAGTTCGGGGCTTTGAAAGAAGACGCTGAATACGATAATGATAACTTCCGACTTAAACGGTATGTCGCCAAATATACGATAAACCCTGCAATTACTCATGGTATTAGTCATGAGGTCGGGTCAATCGAAGTGGGAAAATTAGCTGATTTAGTGATTTGGGACCCTCGCTTTTTCGGGGTAAAGCCCGAAATAATTCTTAAAGGTGGATTAATTGCTCAATCTCAAATGGGCGATCCTAATGCTTCAATCCCTACCCCACAACCAGTGTTTCAACGCCCGATGTTTGGTAGTTTCGGAAAAGCTCGTCATTCTACTTCGATGACATTTCTCTCACAAGCTGCCTTTGATAAAGGTGTCCACCGGGATTTAGGTCTCCAAAAAATGATAGGGGTTGTAAAGAACTGTCGCAACATTGGAAAATCATCAATGAAGTTAAATGATGCGACTCCTACAATTGAGATTCATCCAGAAACATATGAAGTTAAAGTCGATGGAAATGTCGTTACATGCGAACCACTTGAAGTTGTATCAATGGCACAGCGCTATTTCTTATTTTAAGGAGGATGAACAATGCAATTAAACAAAGTTATCGGTAACATTGAAACGTTTAACGTCGGAAAGTCCACAATAGAGTGGGTTGAACTTGATTGGGAGGAATTAAATAAAAGAATTCTCCGTAAAAGAACTGACTGTAGTCGCGAAATTGCTATCGTGTTAGAGGAACAAGGACTTAAATACGGTGATATTCTATATCATGATGAGGCCACAACAATTGTTGTTCAAACAAAGCTTGAACCTGCCTTTGTGATCAAACCAAAAAACATGAATGAAATGGGAAAAGTGGCTTTTGAGCTTGGTAATCGTCACACTCCTTGTATTGTCGAAAACAACGAAATCATCGTACGTTATGACAAAACTTTAGAAGGTATTTTCAATGAAACGGGGGTTGAGTATGTTGAAACAGAAACACGATTCAACCAAGCCTTCAAATACAAAGGACACCACCATCACCACCACGATGAGCACGAAACAACTTCTTCAGCTCATGCACATAAATGATTCAGCATTTCCGATAGGGGCTTATACGCACTCATTTGGAATGGAAACATATATTCAACAAGACTTGATTCATAACAAAGAAACCCTTTTAAACTTTTGCCGAACGTTTCTCCATGAGAACTTAGCTTTTGGTGATGGTATTTTTGTAAAGGAAGTGTGGCAAACATTAGCTACCTCCTCTCATTTCAAGAGACTGTATGAGTTGGATGCAATTTGCCATTCCTTAAAGCTTGCAAAAGAATCCCGTCAAGGCAGTATCAAAATGGGAAGACAATTCCTCGGAACCGCTGCGCCGCTTTGTTCTTCTTCACTTCTGCACGAATGGAAAGCAGCGGTGAATGATAACCTGACGCATGGTCATCAGGCCGTTTCTTATGGGATTTATACCCATATCCAAGGAATCCCTTTGCAAATTGCCATTAGCAGTTTTCTCTATTCCTCGCTTGCAAATCTTATTCATAATGCAGTTCGAGCTGTCCCTCTAGGACAAACTGCAGGAGTACAAGCAATTGAGGAGATTTTAGAAGACTGTGAGCAAGTAGCCTTAGACATTGAAAATCGAACCATTGATGATATCGCTAACCAAGCGATAGGAATTGAACTTGCTTCCATGGAACATGAATTTTTATTTACAAGACTTTTCATTTCATAATTAAATGTATACAAATAGAAAGGATGTACGCTATGAAACCAGTTAGAATCGGAGTTGCTGGACCTGTTGGTTCCGGAAAAACAGCCCTAATTGAAAGATTAACACGTGTTATGAACGAAAATTATGAACTTGGTGTTATTACAAACGATATTTATACACAAGAAGATGCGCAATATTTAACAAAGCACGGCGTTTTAGAGCCAGAACGCATCATTGGTGTTGAAACAGGAGGATGCCCCCATACCGCTATTCGCGAAGATGCTTCCATGAATTTTGAAGCTATTCACGAGCTGAAAAAACGTTTTGATAACTTAGATATTATTTTTGTGGAAAGTGGCGGCGACAATCTTTCAGCTACATTTAGTCCTGAATTAGTGGATGGTTTCATCTATGTAATCGATGTTGCCGAGGGTCAAGACATTCCTAGAAAAGGCGGTCCGGGTGTGACACGATCGGATTTATTAGTAATCAACAAAATAGATCTTGCTCCTTATGTAGAAGTCGATCTTGATTTAATGAAATCAGATGCAACACGTGCTAGAAAGGAACGTCCCTTCGTATTTGCAAACCAGAAAAAAGGAACGGGCATCGACGAGATTATCAAATGGATTCAAACTCAGCTATTACTTGAAGACTTTGAACCCAGTGAACAACCTCTTTCATGAATAATGTGAAGCATCAAACACTTCAGGGTAAACTTGACCTGGAATTTGTATTAAAAAGAGGGAAAACACGACTGTTACATTGTCATCAAACGCCCCCTCTTCGGGTGAGTCGTGTGCTCTATTTAAACGATGAGGGGGAAGCAACCGTCTATTTAGTTGATACTTCTGGAGGTATGGTTAGTGGAGATAGAAACGCTATTCAAGTGAAAGTGGCTTCCTCCTCCACAGCTCATTTAGTTACTCAATCATCAACAAAAATCTACCCTTCACGTGCAAGTGGAGATTTAACCGAACAGACGATTGATTTAGCTGTCGACGATTTCGCTAGTCTATATTGGCATCCCGAAACAACTATTCCTTTTAAAGATGCACGATTCAAGCAAAAAATTACAGTTTCACTAAAACCTTCGTCAACGTTTTACTTTGCAGATATTCTTTCGCCTGGGCGTGAAAAACATGATGAAATGTTTAAATATGAGATGGTCGATACCTCGATAAAAATCGATTATAATGGGACTTGCATTGCTTACGATAGACAAAAGCTTCAACCCTCTTCGTTTTCGAAAAAGCAACTCGGCTTACTTGATGATTGTTCTTATTTTGGGAGCGCTTGGTTTATTAGTCCAACCCCTATAGATTCGCTCCGTTCCTTGCAAGAACAAATGCCCGTTCTTCCAGGTGTACGATTTTCGGTAACAGAGCTTGATCCTGTCGGACTCCACGCCAGGTGGTTAAGCAAAGATTTATGTCTCGTGAAGGAAAGTATGAGTGCTTTTTATGAACTAATCAACATTGAAGCTTTCTCAAAGAGCCAAAAATAAAATACAATGGTTCGATGCACATTGCTAAAAAATGGTGTCTCAAGGGTTAATAAACCACAGGGACACCATTTTTATATTATTATTATTTACTTAGATGTTGTATATAAGGTGTAATATCAAGCTGCAATCCTTCTGCTAAGCTTTTTCCTAACCCCTCATCTGCACGATAAAAGTTACAAATAGCGAGAAGCTGCGTTTGCTCAGCCACAACTTGAAGGTCATTTGTCAAATTCTTAACAAGTGCATCTTGGGCTTCTTTTGTATAGCTACGATAAATTTTTCCTGCCTGCCCAAAATCATTTGTCTTTTCGACTTTTTGTCTTCCTGCTACTCCTGTGATAGGCATTTGTGGATCCATATATGCACCATCTTCTTTTGGTGTATTCTCATATCTATTAGGCTCATAGTTGATACTACCTGTTTGTTGCTTAAAGGCCATCGCACCATCACGTTGATTATTATTAACTTGTGCAAAGGGGCAATTAATCGGTAATTGCAAGTAATTTGGTCCGACACGATAGCGCTGAGTATCTGAGTACGAGAACAAACGCCCTTGTAATAATTTATCCTCAGAAGGTTCAATTCCTGGTACAACTACTCCTGGGTTAAAACCAACCTGCTCTGTTTCGGCAAACACATTTTCTGGATTTTTATTTAATGTCATTGTTCCAACATGCTGATAAGGAATATCCTCTTCTAACCAATCCTTTGTTGCATCTAACGGATCAAAATCAAAGTTATCCATATCAGCAGGGTCTAGTATTTGAACGAATAAATCCCATTCTGGATAATCCCCTTTATCAATCGCTTCAATTAAATCTCTCGTTGCATGGTTAAAATCATGAGCTTGAATTTCAGCCGCTTCTTCCATTGACAAATTCTTAACTCCTTGCTTAGGCACCCAACGGAATTTAGCGTAAACGGTATTACCAAAGTCATTAATTAACTTTAAAGCATGCACACTCGATCCCCTCATATGGCGGTAATTCGCCGGGATACCTTCATCGGTAAATAAATGAAGAAGCATATTTGTAGATTCCGGTGTTAAAGACATAAAGTCCCAATACCTATCAGGGTCTTGCATATTCGTACTAGGGTCCGGCTTAAGAGAATGTACCATATCAGGGAACTTCATCGCATCACGAATAAAGAATACTGGTAGATTGTTACCTACAACGTCCCAGTTGCCTTCTTCTGTATAGAACTTAATTGCAAATCCGCGCGGATCACGCAATGTCTCAGGAGAATGCTGGCCATGAATAACTGTTGAAAAACGAACAAATACAGGTGTTTCTTTTCCTTCTTGGAATAAGTCCGCTTTCGTAAAACGTTTTAAGCTATTTTTCACTTTAAATACACCATGAGCTCCTGTACCACGCGCATGGACTACACGCTCAGGAATGCGTTCACGGTCAAAATGTGCTAGTTTCTCAATTAGTTGGTAATCTTCTAGAAGTGTCGGCCCCCGTTGACCAGCAGTACGAGAGTTTTGGTTGTCGGAAATTGGAACACCTTGATTTGTAGTTAATCTGTTCATAGTATTAAATCCTCCCTATTTGGTTTTCACTCAAACTATTACTTTATGATTAAGATAACCCCTATTTAAATGTATATTATCTACCTGACTTTTTTAGTTATTAGAATTTGTTTCTTTTTCTAAAACACGATTTACGCGTTTTCTGAGCATTTCCATCCCACTACCACCAGCTTGAAAATGACGGAGCTTGCCTTCAGTATCGAACACATAATAAGCAGGAACATATTTATTCTCAAAAGCATCAGTAAGTTTATGCTCACTATCCACGAAAATCGGTTGAAGAATATCATGACCTTGAGCCATTGCTTCGATAACTGCCATATCCAAATCCTTTTCTGAACGAGGCATATGTACAGCTATCACATTTAGTTCATCTTCATATTCATCACGAAACTCATTAATTTCAGGCATTGCCTCTTTGCAAAGTCCGCAGCTAACAGACCAGAAATGAAACAATGTCGCCTTTCCACTTGCAAGAAGCTCTCCCTTTGTTACTTCTTCATTTAACCATTTCGTTGCTCCATCTAATGCTGGCATTTCTTCACGCAGTCTCATTGGTTTCACCACTCCTATACTATATGTATTTTTCATTACCTCTTTAATAGCTTATTTATAATTATTATTAGTTGATTACGTTTATTATTGTACATAGCAGTAATTTCAAAGTCAATAGTTATTAATAATAATTTTAAATAAACAATTAAAGTAAATAAAAAAAGGGATGTCCCAAAAGACAAGCGCCTCGGGAGATCCCTACTTAAACAAACGTTTATTTATATATCTTTCGTAGTAATTTTATTGCAAATCTTATAGCAGGTCTATCAAATGCAATCGTTTGGTTGAGAATGCTTTTCCGCAGTAAAAATGTCTAAAAGCTCTCTTAGAGCCAGCCCCCAACCCCTCCAAACGGCAACTTCAGTATAAAAATAAAACTGGATTATTAATCCAGCCTTCACCAAAGGATAAACCATCGATAATTTCGCCTTCTACTTTCTAGTTCTCCGAAAAAACCAATAGAGCTAATGGGTTGGTTAATAAACTTTCCCCAAGCTCATGACCTACCTAGTTATTTTTAACACTCCGGTATTTTTAGTATGCTATGTATACATGATAATCATGTGTTATTCATTACTTCCTACCATAGTCAGCCTTGATTTCTCCCCATTTCTCTGTTTGCCATTTCAAGACTGGATTCGAATACGTATTCGTTTGTAGCCATTTTTCTGCCCGATCCATTAATGACCAGATATACGCTGTTTGTTCACTTCTTTCAAGTGTAGATTTTGCCTTCTTTTGCTTTACCCATTTTATAGCAGTTATTGAATCTGAATAAATCGGCTTTTCACTACCTTGCTTCTTCAAGTATGCAAGTCCGTGAACAATTGCTAAAAATTCACCCATGTTATTCGTGCCAATATGGATTTCATCATGCGAAAACAAAATTTCTCCTGTTTTTGTATGGACTCCCTTATATTCAACAATTCCCGGATTTCCACGGCACCCCACATCAACAGAGATACTATCCCATTGCACTTCTTCAATTATTGAATCATTATCAACATTTCTTTTAGTTACTCCATTCTTACGGGGTGATAACATCTTTCCTTCTTCAAAAGCACTCTTTGCTTCCCTTTCTGAAGGAAATGATTTAAACTTCGCTCCGGTAAATCCCTTTACTTGAGCTTCACACTCTGCCCAGGTGGTGAAAATCCCTTTTTTTCGCCCATTCCAAACAACATAATATTTCTTAGCCACACTAGCACCTTCTTCGTATAAGTTTTCTATCTAAAGAGATAGTAACAATGAATCGATTTTTAAACAATAAAGAGGAGGCAAATTACATGACGAGACGTAAACAAACTAATAAAGCACTAACAAATAACCAAACACCGACAGAAAGTATGTTCAATGAACATGTGGCAAGCGAAATGATTGATAACGGTAGTAATAAATCGAATAACAAAAAGAAAAAATAAAAATAGGGATATCTCGAGAAAAGAATTACTTTTGAGATATCCCTTATTATGTATAAATCTCCGAAAACCCTCCCAAAATGATAAAAAGATAGGAGGGACGAGAATGAATATCACCATTAATCGAAAGCGCTCAATTAAAGAACCCGGTGATTTAATTTCGACCAAAACGAATAAGTTGTTTGCAATTATCGAAGACCGTGGTGAGAAGTATCCCTTTCACTTATTATGCCTTGAGAACTTCACTATTATTGAAAGTTATGATTCACTTCCTTCAAATCAGGAAATTGAAGAGGACATTGGTGAAAAACTAGATGGTATCTATCAGCACCGTGATTCTCACATTACATTAAACTAATGCTATGCATCATTTGTTTGAAGCGCTAACTCTCAACTAAAAGAGGGATGATCATAAAAAGGGGTTGTGTCATAAGACCTTATGACACAACCCCTTTACAATGTAGCGAACCATCTCTTTATATACTTTTAGGAATTCACCTTTGGCCATTACTCATTTTGAGAAGATTGCTCTGCTTCAATCTCTAGTCCTTCATACCAATCATCCAGAACCTTTGCATCTAATACTCTTGATTCAATATAAGCAATTTGTTTTTCAAGAAATGAAGATTTCCAATCAAATTGTAAATCTGAAACAATACGTACAACAGTTAATAGCTCTTGCCACGCTACATAACGTTTATACCAAAAAAACTGAGGTTGTTCGGTCATATATGGATACAAGTCATCAAACTCTGTATGTTTACAATCAATGGTTCGCTCAAATTGACGTTTTGCGGCGGCCAGTTGCTCTTCAAAGTACGATTGCATTTTACTTTCTTCCATAAACGTTCCCCTCCTAAAGACAAGCATTTTTATTCGTTTATCTATTTTGTTTCTAAGTATATGATAACACGTCTTGTAATCATTCAAAACGATTATGTTTCAGAAGTTTTTGTTATATTATTTTAATCTAAGTGGCATCTACATATATACAGTCACCAACTATTTAAAATGTATTATGTCTAACATGTCCTACAAATATTGACGTTCGTTTTGTTTCTCGCTATGATGAAAACTATCTATCGTTTGGTATTCAATCTAGAGAGAGAAGGAATGCTAATGCTGACCGTCAAAAAAATATTAAATAATAATGTTGTCGTTGCTTCTCATCCTGAGTACCATGAAGTTGTTCTAATTGGTAAGGGCCTTGGTTTTGGTAAAGCTCCCGGTGAACATATCGCTGGAGAAACAGCAGAAAAATTCTTTGTGTTAAGAGAAGAAAAGGAACAAGAACAGTACAAACAACTGCTGGATTATATTGATGAATCCTTTATAGGTCTCATGAATGATTTAATTGAAAAGGTGGAAACTCGCTTTAATGTTCAGTTACATGAACATATTCATATCGCTTTAACAGATCATTTATATTATGCAGTAAAACGCGTTAAACAAGGACTTGATATAAAAAATCCATTTCTTTCGGAGACTGAGCTTGCTTATCCAAAAGAGTTTGGGGTTGCAACTGAGTTGATTAATGATTTAAATCTATCCCTTAATATCAACATCCCTCTGGGGGAAATTGGTTTTGTCGCTCTTCATATTCATAGTGCATTGACCAGACGCTCTCTGCAAGAAGTAAATCGCCACACCCAACTTATTGGGAAGCTTGTACAAGTCATCGAACAAGGTTTAGAAATTCGTATTGACCGCGAAGACATAAACTATTTGCGACTTGTACGACACCTTCATCATGCAATGGAACGCATTCAGTCTGGCAAATACATCGATAATCAAGATCCCCTAAAAAACATCTTGCGGGCCGAATATCCTATATGCTACAATCTTTCATGGAAACTAATAAAGATTATGCAGCAAGCCTTAAAGAAACCCGTACCAGACGCAGAGGCCGTTTATTTAACATTGCACCTTCAACGTCTATCTAAAAAATAAAATAAGCCATCAATTTCTTACCGTGTTACTGGTGATGCAGGCATGAGAGGAAAGGAAGCGATTGCACTTAATTGGTTGAGTAAGACTTCATCCTAATTTTGTGTTGTCCTCCTTTTCCCTCATGCCTTTTTTGTTGGCATTTTCTTTATTTCCAAAAATCTATTAATAAATATAGGAGGAATGTACGATGTTTAAACAATCTTTCGGAATATTGCAACGTGTCGGGAAAGCTTTAATGCTTCCTGTTGCCCTTTTACCAGCAGCTGGTATTCTTCTAGCATTTGGTGATGCTCTCCAAAACCCAGATATCACAGCAACCATTCCGGCCCTCGAAGCAAGTTGGGTTGTCATGCTTGCAAGCATTATGCAAAGCGCAGGTGATATTGTCTTTGCTAATCTGCCGCTTCTCTTTGCTGTCGGTGTTGCAATTGGCCTCTCTGATGGAGACGGTGTGGCTGGTTTAGCTGCTATAATAGGTTATCTAATTATGAATATTACAATGGGCGTCACTGGCGGCATAACAGCTGATATGGTCAATCCAGAGAATCCTAATTTTCAAATGGTGCTAGGAATTCCTACCTTAGGAACCGGGGTCTTCGGTGGCGTACTCGCCGGATTACTAGGTTCTTATATGTACAAAAAGTTCTTTAATATTGAATTGCCTTCATACCTTGGTTTCTTTGCTGGAAAGCGTTTTGTTCCAATTGCTACTGCATTCTTTGCGTTATTTCTTGGCGTTATCTTACATTTTATTTGGCCAAGCATTCAAATTGGCATGAACAACTTATCCTATGTCATGGTTGAGTCAAATCGGACATTAGCAGCATTTATTTTCGGTGTTGTTGAGCGTGCATTAATTCCATTTGGTCTTCACCATATATTCTATTCACCATTTTGGTTTGAATTTGGTTCTTATACAAATACCGCCGGTCAGGTAGCTCGAGGCGATCAGCAAATCTTTTTTGCACAAATTCGCGACGGAGCTGAGTTGACTGCAGGTACATTCATGACTGGAAAATTCCCATTTATGATGTTCGGATTGCCTGCTGCTGCTCTTGCCATTTATCATTGCGCCAAACCCGCACAAAAGAAAATGGTCGCAGGTATTATGGGTTCCGCTGCGCTTACATCTTTTTTAACAGGGATTACCGAGCCGCTCGAATTTAGTTTTCTATTTGTGGCACCTATTTTATTTGCAATTCATACCATTTTTGCAGGGCTATCTTTTATGATTATGCACTTACTTGACGTTAAAATTGGAATGACTTTTTCAGGTGGTGTCATTGACTTCTTATTATATGGCGTGTTGCCAGGTCGAACAGACTGGTGGCTTGTCATTCCAGTTGGTCTTGTTTTTGCAGCTATTTATTATTTTGGATTCCGATTTGCTATTAAGAGGTTTAACCTCATGACTCCTGGTCGTGAAGATGTCGATGAGTCGAGTGAAACACACAACTCTGGTTCAGTTTCTGATTTACCTTATGATGTATTAAAAGCGCTTGGTGGCAAAGAAAACTTAGCGAACTTAGATGCATGCATCACTCGTCTTCGTGTAAGTGTTCATGATGTTAATCAAGTTGAAAAAGATACATTAAAGAAGCTCGGAGCATCAGGAGTCATGCAAATGGGCAATAACATTCAAGCTATCTTTGGTCCTCGTTCGGACCAAATCAAAACACAAATTCAAGATATTCTTAAAGGACGCACCCCAGTTCAAACTAAAGATAAGGTTACAACAAATCAACCCGTATCAGGTTTAATTGACTTTTCTATTCCAATAGACGGTGAAATTCTTCCATTAAGCAGCGTTCCCGATCAAGTATTTTCTACGAAAATGATGGGAGACGGTTTTGCTATTAACCCAAGTAACGGAATTATCGCTTCACCAATTACAGGAACTGTTGTTAACTTATTTCCAACAAAGCATGCTATCGGGCTTGTTTCAGAAAGCGGGAAAGAAGTTCTCATTCATGTTGGAATTGATACTGTTACCCTTAAAGGGGATGGATTCGAAGCACTTGTTCAACAAGGAGATCAGGTAAAACAAGGACAGGAATTACTTCGTGTTGACTTAGCCTTCATTAAGGAACGCGTCCCTTCAACAATAACACCAATCATTTTTACAAACCTTGCTGAAGGAGAGCATGTTAGAATATTAAAAAGCGGTCCTGTAAAGCTTGGCGATAAACAGGCAATACAGTTAGAAAGTCATTAAGAAACTAGCTCAAGCAATCGAGTAAGCATCTATGCTTACTCGTTTTCTTTTACTCACATACTCCTTTACTCATCTACCTCTTTTCACACACAACAAAATAACTAGTTTTAACAATGCTTTCAACTTTAATAGCGTGTTCGACTCTTAATTTTTAACATCTCTCATAAACTCTCACACTCTTACAAAGAAGATAAGCGAATCGTCTCTATAATTCTCACTTATTGACTGTTACACTTACATCTTAAACGTTTAAAAATAAGGTTGGTGAACATAAATATGTGGACAAATCATGAAATTGGTATTGATTTAGGTACAGCAAATATTATTGTTTATAGTAAAGATAAAGGAATTATATTAAATGAACCATCGGTCGTTGCTATTAATACTGATACCAGAGAGGTACTCGCTGTCGGAATAGAAGCAAAACGAATGATCGGAAAAACCCCCACAAATATTATCGCTATTAGACCTCTTCGCGATGGTGTTATTGCTGACTTTGATGTTACATCGAGTCTCATCAAAGAAGTGATGAAGAAAGCAGCAAAAAAGCTTGGTCTTACTTTTCGTAAACCAAATGTTGTTGTTTGCGCTCCGTCTGGTTCAACATCCGTTGAAAGACGTGCCATCTTAGATGCCGTTCGTAGTTGCGGGGCAAAGCAAGTACATATTATCGAAGAACCAGTTGCTGCAGCAATAGGTTCAAATTTACCTGTCGATGAACCGATCGCTAATGTCATTGTCGATATTGGTGGAGGAACGACCGAAGTCGCTATTATTTCTTTTGGCGGGATCGTCACTTGTAATTCGATTCGTCTCGGTGGTGATAAATTAGATGAGACAATTATTCAATATGTCCGAAAGCATTACAATGTAATAATCGGAGAACGCACAGCGGAACAATTGAAAATTGAAATTGGCTATGCCCCTATCGAACATACTAAAGTCGAGACAGAAGTTAGAGGACGGGACTTAGTCAATGGATTACCTAAAAACATTATATTAACTTCTACCGAAATTCAATCCGCGCTGACCGAATCCCTTCTTCAGCTCTTAGAAGTCATTCGTTCCACACTAGAAAATTGTCCTCCTGAACTTAGTGGTGATATTGTCGATCGTGGAGTGATTGTTACTGGGGGAGGGGCCTTATTAAATGGTATCCAAGAGTGGTTATCAGGTGAAATCTCCGTCCCTGTCCATTTAGCACCAAACCCTTTGGAATCTGTAGCAATCGGTACTGGAAAGTCATTAAATTATATCCATAAATTGCAAAAGATGTCCGTTTAAAAAAGGTGTTTCAAAAAGGTTGAGTATTTTCGTCCTTTTTGAAACACCTACTTTTATATAGGTGCTTACTGATAAAGATGCGGCACACGGCTTTTAAACACTGGAACATTCTCTCTAATTTGTTGAACCTCCGTTAATTCGATTGTCGAAAAGAGTGTTTCTTCAAGTTTGGCACTCCCTTTCACTTGTACGTCCCCCCATGGGCTCGTTACCATTGACCGGCCAGCAAATTCTACTTGATTAAAGTCCCCTACTCGGTTACATGACACCACATAAAACTGGTTTTCAATTGCACGCGCCTGCTGGAGAACCTCCCAATGTGTAGCACGGGCTTCAGGCCATTCTGCAAGGACAAAAAATACCTCAGCCCCTTCTAAAGCAAGCTGACGCGCAAGCTCAGGAAAGCGTAAATCATAACAAATAACAGCGCCCATTTTATGACCATCCAACTCAAACGTGGCAACTTTCTCTTTTCCTCCTGTTAAGTAAAGATGTTCATCTAGCATGGGAACAAGGTGGATTTTATCATATTGATAGACACATAGACCTTCTCTATTAAACACAAGCGTACGGTTGTATATTGATGTACCCTCTATTGTCGCAACCGATCCAGCCACAATGTTAACATTATGCTGCTTTGCTTGTTGACTTAGAAATGATGCAACGTCCACTATCTCATCTTCCATGATATCTTTAAGCTGCGGCAATGTATAAGCCGTCGTCCACATTTCAGGAAGAACCAATATATCTGGATTATACTGTTTACATGTTTCGGTCATCCAGCGCTCGACCTTTTTAAGGTTTTCGTTTGGCTTTCCAGGTACAATGTTCATTTGATAAAGTGCAATCTTCATAATAATCTCCTTATACAGTAACTCGCCCTTTTTTCTTTTTTTTGCTAAGCGACAGTAAACTTCTTCATTTTCTACTTCATCAAAAGCTAAGTATACTATAGAAAAAGCTATGCAACAGCCTTTTAAATAAGCTAGCCAAGCTTGGCTAGCTTATTTTTCAATAAAGTTTTCCCTGACGATAAAGCAAGCCTGCTAGCCGTTCAAGAGAGAGAGAAAAGCATGTAAATCTCATTGTGTTTTCCACAGACGAAAAGTACGCATCGTAAACAGCTTTTAAAGTTTGAATCATTTGCGCAGACATATCTGATAAAATATCTTCTTCTGAATAAAGCTCAGTCACGCGACTTTGCTTCCATTCAAGATATGAGACAATGACCCCTCCTGCATTTGCCAAAATATCAGGAATGACCACTTTTCCATTGTCTTCAAAATACTCGTCAGCTTCACGAGAGATAGGCGCATTCGCCCCCTCAACTAGGATCTTCGCTTTCACCTCTCTCATATTTTCCACGACAAGTTGATTCTCCACCGCCGCTAGTATTAATACATCTGTATCAATCGTTAGTACATCCTTTACTTGCATAATATCGGCTTCGATTCCAGCCTCTGTTAACTGTTCACTATTTGCTGGCAAGTCTCTACCCTTTTTTGTATATGCTGTTAGTTTCCCTATATCTAGTCCGTTTGGATGATACAACGTGGTAAATCGGTCAGAAACAGCTACCACTTGGTGATTGAGCTTCTCATATTGATATGCCTCTGATGCGGCTACACTTCCGACATTACCAAACCCTTGAACTGCAACGCGAATAGGCGTACCTTGCTTCTCTTGCTCAAGTAGTCTATTGACAGTTTCCCATTGCGCCCCGCGGTTGACAATCTCATCTTCTGAATTATTCTGAGCCCACTCCTGAAGCAACCAGGAATAACTTAGAAATGTTCCTTTGCCTGTTGACTCACGTCTTCCTTTAGCCCCACCATTTTCAACACTTTTACCTGTAAATGAACCAAGATATACTTGCCCAGGATGAATCGTTTTATATTCACCTACCATCCAATCAACAATTCTTTCGTTTGTTCCTAGATCTGGCGCTGGAATATCGTGATTCGGACCAATGTCACGTGCAAAACGTTGGACATACTTTTTACTTATTAAGTTCAATTCTTTCTCGGAGAACTTTCTTGGATCAACATGTACCCCACCTTTTGCTCCCCCAAATGGAAGTCGATGAAGTGCGTTTTTCAGAGTCATTAGGATAGCCAGATTTTCTACTTCCTCTTCATTCACAAACTCACTAAAGCGAATACCACCTTTATAAAAGCCACTTATGTTGTTATGTTGCACTCGGTATGCAGGAATTCTCATAAGTCCATTTTTTTCTGTGGATACACGTATGTAGCTTTTAATAATCTTATCCGTTGTTTTCAAAATTTCTTTAGCAGAAGAGCAGACATAATGTCTCTTTTCTTCATCTTCAATTCCCAAAAAGCCTTGACGTTGCGATAAATCTTCCATAACCTCTTCAATTAAGCTTCTCGTTTCCTGACTTTCCATCTTACATCCCTCCCTAGAAAAATGGTTCATATTTTTAGTGATTCCCTATTTGTTGTCAACTAAAACTGGATGTAAATGTTCTCTTAACTTTAGGATAACATGTTTATGATATAGAAATCGAAAAAAGCCCTCAATAAACAACTTTCTATATTATGTAAAAAAACAACGATGGAAAAATCCATCGTTGCTTTTAATTATACTGTTACACTCTTTTTCCATAACCCAATCATCAAAGCAGAAATAACTGCACCAATTAATATAGATAATAAATAAAGTATCCAACTACCCTCTACAAGAAACGCTACGAACAAACCACCATGAGGAGCCGGTAATCCTATGCCAAACATCGCTGTTAACGCACCTGCCACTGCGGATCCAACGATAATTGATGGTATCACTCGACCTGGATCGGCCGCTGCAAAAGGAATTGCACCTTCTGTTATAAAGGATGCCCCAAGAATATAGTTTGTTTTTCCCGCTTCACGTTCCTGTTTAGTGAATTTTTTCTTGAAGACTGTTGTTGCAAGAGCAATACCGAGTGGGGGAACCATTCCCCCTGCCATTACAGCTGCATGTGGTGCCAAATTCCCCGCATCAATCATTGCAATCCCAAATGTAAATGCTGCTTTGTTTATAGGTCCTCCCATATCAACTGCCATCATTCCACCTAAGATAAGTCCGAGAACAACCATATTTGCCGTACCCATTCCACTTAACCAATTTTGCATTCCGATATTCATTGCGGAAAGCGGCCCGATAAGCCAGTACATAATTAGTCCCGTTAGAAGAATGTTTAGAACGGGATAAAAAAGAATTGTTTTAATTCCTTCTAAAGTTTGCGGTAAACCCGTTAGAACTCGTTTAACCCCGAGCGCTAAGTAACCTGCTAGGAAACCTGCAATTAAACCGCCTAAGAAGCCTGCACCACCAGTTGCCGCCATAAAACCACCAACCATACCGGCAGCAAATCCCGGCCGGTCAGCAATACTCATAGCAATAAAACCAGCTAGTACTGGAATCATTAATCCAAATGCATTACCGCCACCAATTGTCATTAATGCTTCAGCAATAGGATTGTAGCTTTCATGCTCTGGATTAAAAGCCTCAATCCCAAACATAAATGAAATGGCAATTAAAATCCCGCCCCCGACAACAAAAGGAAGCATATTTGATACACCATTCATTAAATGTTTGTAAAATCCAGTCCGTTTACCAGCAGAACCTTCTTCTCTCTTTTGACCATCACCATTGTAAACTGGTGCTCTTCCTTCAAGCGCTTGGTCTATTAATTCTTTCGGACGACGGATTCCATCTGTTACACCAACTTGAATAACTGGTTTCCCAGAAAAACGCTCCATTTCAATTTTTGTGTCAGCAGCGACGATAATAGCATCAGCCTTTTGAATTTCATCATCAGTAAGACGATTTTTCACTCCACCAGAACCGTTGGTTTCAACCTTAATCCCAACACCAACTTTTTTGGCTTGTTCCTTTAAAGCATCTGCTGCCATATACGTATGGGCAATTCCAGTTGGACAACCTGTTACAGCAAGAATACGAAGACCGTTGTTTGGCGCCGACAAGTCCGGTTCTGGTTCTTCGCCTTCCTCTAGTTCTTTTCTGTCAATTGCTGCAATGATTTCATCTTCTGTGCGAGCTTCCAGTAATGTTTTTCGGAACGCATCATCCATTAAAAATGTAGATAAACGCGATAACGTCTCCAAATGTTCATTGTTGGCTCCCTCAGATGCCGCAATCATAAAGAATAGATAACTCGGTTGTCCATCTAACGCTTCATAATTAACACCTTTTTGAGAGCGGCCAAAAGCAATTGCCGGGGTTTTTACAGCTGCCGTTTTCGCATGAGGAATAGCAATCCCCTCACCAATTCCTGTTGTGCTCTGCTCTTCTCTTTTTAATATAGCTTCCTTAAATGCACCTCGGTCATTTAAACGACCTGCTTGATTCAACTTATTTACTAACTCATCAATAACAGCTTCTTTTTCCGATGCTTTCAATTGTAAAAGCATTGTATCTCTTTTTAATAAATCAGATATCCTCATCTTCCCTCACCCTTTCACCATTCTTTTATAGTGATTTCATTTACTAACTTTAAAACCTCATCGCGCTGACAAAAATCCGTTGAAAATGCTGTTGCACTTCCCGATGCAACGGCAAATCTAAAGGAATCTGGGAGTGACATACCTTCCAATCTTGCTGCAAGAAACCCTGCAACCGTTGAATCTCCCGCACCCACTGAGTTCCGAACCACCCCTTTAGGTGTATTGGCAAACAATAGTTTACCTTTTGTGCCTAACACTGCTCCGTCCCCAGCAAACGAGACGAGAACATACTCAATACCAGAATCGACAAGCTTCTTTACATAAGGGATGGCTTCATCAGGAGAAGTAAACTCTACATCAAAAAGCTCAGATAGCTCATGATGATTTGGTTTAATAAAAGACGGCTTTGCTTTTACCGCATGCTTTAAAGCTATGCCGCTTGTATCCATAAAGACTTTCACACCTTTTGCAGAAGACATTAACTCATTGTAAATGTCTTCTGACAATGTATTCGGGACACTTCCTGCTAAAACAAGCGTGTCTTCTGATGTGAGTCCCCTAAGTTGCTCCTTTAGTGCAGCTACGTTACTCTCGGTTAAAACTGGAGAAGTTCCATTTAGCTCTGTTTCTGTGTCACTTTTCATCTTTACATTTATTCGAGTGTCGCCGTTCACTTGTATAAAGCTAGTTGTTATCCCTTCTGTCTCAATCGTTTTCTTAACATATTCCCCTGTAAATCCGCCTATGAACCCCAGAGCTTCACTTTGATGGCCGAGTCGCTTCAACACTCTAGATACATTAATACCTTTTCCGCCCGGAGCTTTATCTTCATGTGTTGAACGATTAACATGACCAAGCTGGAATTTGTCTACATGGACAAAATAATCAACAGCAGGATTTAAGGTCACGGTATAAATCATGCTTGAACCACCTCAATTATTGTTTTTGCTGAGAGTTTTCTCAAATATTCTTGATCAACCAGTTGACTTGTAATAACAGTTGCCTCATGGAGGTCAGCAAACTTCGAAAAAGAAGTCTCCCCAAATTTGGTATGATCAGTTAAAATAAAGCTTTCTCTCGAGAACTTAATAGCCAGCTCCTTTATAAATGCTTCTTGTGAATCAGGTGTCGTACAACCATCATCCATACTAATACCATTTGCACCAACAAATGCTTTATCAAAACGAAATGTTTCCAACGTACGAACCGCACTTGGTCCCACAAATGCTCGTGTTCCGGGCTTCACATAGCCCCCAAGTACATGTGTTTCAATTTCTGCTTCAATCAACTCTGAGGTATTCATTAGTCCGTTAGTCACAACAACGATATTTTTCCCCTTTAAGTATGAAATTAATTCAAAAGTGGTCGTTCCTGCATCAAGAAATATACAATCACCTTCCTCAACGAATTCAGCAGCCTTTTGAGCAATTCGTTGTTTTTCATGACTGTTCTTGATTGTTTTCTCAGCCATTGATGGTTCGTCTAATTTCCTCTTTAATAAAGTTGCTCCACCATGTATACGCTTTAATCTTTTCGCTAACTCTAACTCTGTTAAATCACGACGAATAGTAGATTCTGATGCCCCAGTTACTTCAACAATATCTTGAATTTTAATAATTGACCTATCTTTCAAAAGTGAAATTATACGTTCTTGACGTTCAACAGTAAGCAAGAGAAACACCTCTTATTTCTTAATAATAAGTATATAATCACAAATAACCAAAATCAATCAAAATATTTCAATAGTACTTAATTTTTTCTTTTGCTTGGGTATTTTTAACTAAAACGGCAACCCTTTCAAGGTCGCCGTTTGTTATTAATTATTTATTTCTTCGATAAATAATGATAGTTCTTCCCAACGCTCCATCGTCTTCTCAAGAGTTTCACTGACTACTTCCTGTTCATTCATCAACTCTTGAATTTTCCCAAAGTCACTCCCAGCACTTGAAATTTTCTCGTCAAGTTCTTCCTTCTTTAGCTCTAATTCTGTTATTTTATCTTCAATTCCATCCCATTCCACCTGTTCATGATAAGATAGTTTTTTTCTTTGTTCCTTTTTCACAGGTACCTTCGCTATTTTTTCAGTGCTAGCCCATTCCGCTAGCTCTAGTTTTCTTTGCTCCAAATAATCACTGTAATGCCCTTGAAACCGTTTAACCGTTCCATTTCCCTCAAACGTCAGTAAATGGTCCACTACACGGTCTAAGAAATAGCGATCATGTGAAACCGTCACTACTACCCCAGGAAACTGTTCTAGATAATCTTCTAATACAGTTAGCGTTTGTGTATCTAAATCATTGGTAGGTTCATCAAGAAACAATACATTTGGTTCACTCATTAGTACTCTAAGTAAGTATAGTCTGCGTTTTTCTCCACCAGATAAGCGACGGATATATGTCCATTGCATTGACCGAGGAAATAAAAAGCGTTCGAGCATTTGCTCCGCTGTAATAACCTCTTTATCCACTGTATGAACAACTTCAGCAATCTCTTTTATGTACTCTACGACACGTAAGTTTCCATCAATCTCTTCATCCTCTTGTGTATAATAACCAATTTTGACTGTTTCTCCAATTTTTACATTGCCTTCTGAAACTGACATCCGATTAGCAAGAATGTTTAATAGAGTAGTTTTCCCACTCCCATTAGGACCAATGATTCCGAGTCTTTCTCCTGGAACAATTAAATAGCTAAGGTCTTTAAATAATAATTTATCTTCATACCATTTAGACACTTTTTGCAATTCAATAACCTCGTTGCCTAACCGTGTTGTGCCAATCGCAAAATCAAAGTCTCGAACGATTGTTAAAGGTTGATCATCCTTTAACGTTTCAACTCGTTGAATACGTGCTTTTTGTTTTGTGCTTCTTGCCTTTGCACCACGTTGCAACCATGCAAGCTCCCTTCGCAACAAATTTTGCCGCTTACCTTCTTGCAGGGTTTCTTGATCTTCTCGTTCGGCCTTCTTTTCAAGATAGGTTTGATAATTCCCTTCATACTGATAGAGATTCCCACGGTCAAGCTCAAACATTTGATTCGTGATTCGATTTAGAAAGTAACGGTCATGAGTAATGACCATAAGAGACCCTTGATATTGGGCGAGGTAGCCTTCTAGCCAATCAATCGTTTCATTATCTAAATGGTTCGTCGGCTCATCTAATAATAATAGATCTGCAGGTTGAATGAGTGCTTTCGCAATTGCCACCCGCTTCTTTTGACCTCCAGATAATTTCTCAACCTTCGCTGTAAAATCGGTTATTCCTAATTTAGTTAACACAGTTTTCGCAGTTGTACTTGCTTCCCAAGCTGCAACCTCATCCATTTTCTGCTGTACCTGTAAAAGGCTTTTTTGTAATGTTTCGTTCTCAGGATCTTCCTCTAGTTTCAACATAGCTTGCTCATAAGCTCTCATTGTTCGCATCACTAAGGAATCACCAAAGTAAATTTGCTCAAGGACAGTTAGATTTTCCTCTAGTTGTGGTTGCTGAGATAAATATTCGACATGAAAATCATTTGCATGTGATAACTTACCTTTGTCCATTCCCTCAATCTCTGCAAGAACCTTTAATAATGTAGATTTACCTGTTCCATTGATACCGATGACACCGATCCGTTGCTTCTTTGAAATTGTAAACGAAAGATTATTAAAAAGTGTTTTATCTCCGTAGGTTTTCGTCAATTGTTCAACTTGCAATATACTCATCGTAACGTCCGTCCTTTGCACATGATTTCTTAATCTTATTGTATAGCAATCTTACCTTGGATGCACGATGTTCACATGACTAGATGTGGTTTAAGTACTTGATATCGATTTTACATTTTATTACAAACAAAAAGCACCTCAAAAGCTTGAAAAAAAACTCATTATTCCTTAATGGATACAAGTCTTTTCTTCCTTGATTTTAGAGGTGCATTTCAACTAACTATTAAAGACATAAAGTTGATTAGAGGCAAATCAATAGACTTCTTACTTCAGTAGAACTTCTTTAATATCGTCTTCAATTTTTCCAGGCTCCACATTTGGACCATATCGTTCGGTAACTTGACCATTCCGATCAACAAGAAACTTGGTGAAATTCCATTTAATTTTGTTACTTAAAATACCTTTTTGTTCTTTTTTTAAATATTGGTAAAGAGGATGCGCATTTGTACCATTTACAAGCACCTTTTCGAAAAGAGGGAAGGTAACGCCGTAATTTAACTTACAGGTTTTTATCATTTCTTCGTTTCCTAATGGTTCTTGGTTCATGAATTGATTGCACGGAAACCCTAGAACAACAAAACCCTCGTCCTTATAAGTTTGATATAATGTTTCTAGACCTTGAAACTGCGGAGTTAGCCCACATTTTGTTGCCGTATTTACAATAAGGAGTGCCTGTCCCTTATAATCTGATAACGAGACCTCTTCTCCATTAGGTGTTCGTACTGTGTATTCATGAACTGACAACTTTTCCCCCACCTCTCACAACAATGATTATACTCATAACAACCAACTAAGCTAAAAGAAACGAATGATAAACTTTAGTTTTTTCCCCGCCTCGCAAAGTCAACAAAACGGAACTTATCAGGTCGATGTCGTGATTCAGTGTATTGAAATAACATAGCATTTTCTAAATAAACATGACTCCGAACCACAACAATGTTTGAATAGCCATCCAAATCAAGTAACAATTTATCCTCTTTTGTTGGTGTTTCTACCGTAATTTCTTTTTTAGCAAAACTTATCGATAAGCCCAGGTTTTCTTCAAAATACTCATATATTGAATGTTCACACACTTCTCTGGTAAGGGAAGGTACAACCCTTTTCATGACATAATCTTTATCTAAAATAATTCGTTCTTGGTCAATGTCACGTACACGGATAATCTCCCAAACCTCTTCAGGATCAGATAACTCCATTTCTTCAAGAATTCGTATTTGAGACGTGAATTCCTGTAATGAAATAACAGTGGTACTTGATCGTTTCCCTATTTTTTCGGCTAATTCTTTAAAACTAACTAATCCTGAAATCGGAAAATTAATTTTCCTCATATCTAAAACGACTGAACCCTTCCCTTGCATTTTTTGGATATAACCATGCTCCGACAAAAGTTTTAAGGCTTTACGAATTGTTTCTCGTGAAGCTTGATACGTAATTGACAAATCATGCTCTGAGGGAAGGAGATCATTTACATTTAATGTTCCGCCTTGTATCTGTTTTGCTAAATCGTCGTAAATAAGCTTGAATTTATTTTTAGTCATTCCCAATTCACCCACCCTAAGTTTATCACGTTCTAAAAAGATAAACGAGAGACTCAAAAGGCTGAAGCGTCATCTGGCTGCTAATCTGTTGATGCTCCTGATAATTTGACAGAAGAAGAGTGGCGTTCTTTTCTAATAAGTTTTCTGATGGACGATAAGTAGCTTTCTCATCAAAGAAATTATTAATGACTAAGAGCTGTTCATTATTCCACGTACGTAAATAGACAAATAATTGTTCATCATTCTCATCTAATAATTTGTAATCACCATATGTGATTATATCAAAATCTTTTCGTAAATTTATCAGCTTTTTATAATGATAAAATATCGAATCTTTATCTTTTAGTGCTTGCTCTGCATTAATGTCTTGATAATTACGACTCACTCCAATCCAAGGCTCACCTGTAGTAAATCCAGCATGCAACTTATCGTTCCACTGAACTGGTGTACGCGAGTTATCACGTGATTTTCTTTGAATAATATCCATAACCTCTTGCTCTGATAACTGCTTCTCTTTTAACTCTTTATAAGCGTTTAACGTCTCAATATCCCGATACTCTTCGATGGTATCGAACTTAGGGTTTGGCATCCCAAATTCCTCACCTTGATAAATATAAGGTGTTCCTTGCATCATGTGAATGGTCGTTGCTAACATTTTTGCTGATTCTTTATGATAGGTACCATCATTACCGTAGCGTGTGACAACACGAGGTTGGTCATGATTACACCAGAATAACGCGTTCCACCCGCCTCCTTTGTTCATTGCTACCTGCCATGTAGAGAGAATATTCTTTAATCCTAAGAAATCCATTTCTCCAACGGCCCACTTCTCACCATCGGGGTAATCAACTTTCAAATGATGAAAGTTAAAAGTCATGCTTAGTTCATTACGGCCTGGATTTGAGTATTTAATACAGCTGTCAATCGTCGTGGAGGACATTTCACCAACGGTCATACTGTTATACTCTGACAATACTTTCTCATTCATTTCTTGAAGATATTCATGAACACGAGGACCATCTGTATAAAATTTCCTTCCGTCTCCTGGTGGTATTGTCCCATCATCATTTGGGAAACGTTGATCTTTAGAAATTAGGTTTATAACATCAAGTCTAAAGCCATCAATCCCTTTTTCAAACCAAAAGTGCATCATTTTATATACTTCATTACGCAATTTAGGGTTTTCCCAATTCAAATCAGCTTGAGTCACATCAAAAAGATGTAGATAATATTGGCTGGTTCCCTTATCAAACTCCCAAGCTGAACCACCAAATTTCGAAACCCAATTAGTCGGTTCACCTCCGTCAATTGGGTCTTTCCAAATATAATAATCACGGTATTCTTTAGACGACTTTGACTGTTTGAACCACTCATGCTCAGTTGATGTATGATTCACAACTAAGTCCATAATCAATTTCATGTCACGTCTATGTGTTTCATCTAAAAGCTCTTCAAAATCATCCATCGTCCCGTATTCCTCATGAATTGAGTAATAATCACTAATGTCATAGCCGTTGTCCTTTTGGGGCGAGGAATAAACAGGAGTTAACCAGATAACATCTACTCCTAATTCATTTAGATAATCAAGCTTTTCTATTATACCTTGAAGGTCTCCTACACCATTACCCGTTGTATCATTAAAGCTTTTTGGATATATTTGATAGACCGTTGACTTTCTCCACCATTCTTTCATTTTCGCACACTCCTTCAGCTTATTAAGTATTGCCTCAATTTCCCTAAATAAGAAAGACCACTAGCTACAACGGTTAGGCTGTTTGATGCTAATGGTCTTTAATCAAGCGTTTAATTAAAAATTACCCTTCTTAAATTTCGCGTAAAGATAGGTTAAAACAGCAGGTACAACGATAGCAATTACCATACCGACTAAGAACACCAGCCATTTTCCCGCTTCAATTGAAAAAATTCCCGGTAGACCACCAACACCAATAGAATTCGCCATTACCGCATTCATAGTAATCCAAACTGCCCCAATTGCAGAACCTATAATTGCACAAATAAACGGAAAGCGATAGCGTAAGTTTACCCCGAACATTGCTGGCTCCGTTATCCCGAGATACGCAGAAATTGCAGACGTCATGGAAAGACCTTTTACTTTCTCATCCTTTAAAACAAAGTACATTGCAAGTGCAGCTGAGCCTTGTGCAATATTAGATAATGCCAAGATTGGCCATAGGAATGTCCCACCTATACTTCCAATTAATTGTAAATCAACTGCAAGAAATGTATGATGCATACCAGTAATAACAAGTGGTGCATAAATTGCTCCGTACAACAACCCACCAAGTGCTGGTACATTATCGAAAATCCCAACGAACATAGCTGTAATTCCGTTCCCAATTGCAAATGTTATTGGACCAATAATAATAAATGCAAGAAAGCCTGTAATAAGTAAAGCAACTGGCGCAACGATTAATAATTGAAAAGCGTCAGGAATTCGTTTTCTTAGAGCAATTTCAATAGTAGCTAACACATAAGATGCAATAAGAATAGGCAATACTTGGCCTTGATAGCCAACCTTCGCAACGTCTAGGCCAAATAAATTCCAGTAAGGAATTTCACCTGCTTCTTTCGCTTCTCCATATCCCCATGCATTAAGTAAATCTGGGTGAACGAGCATTAACCCTAGTACAATTCCGAGAAGCGGGTTCCCACCGAAACGCTTCACTGCAGACCAACCAATTAATCCTGGTAAAAAGACAAAGGCGGTATTAGCAATTAAATGAATGATGCTTGCAAAATCAGCCCATTGTGGATAAAGCTCAATAACTGGTTGCTCTGCAAAAATACCTGGGGCCGTTAAAATATTATTAATCCCCATTAATAAACCTGCTGTTACAATAGCTGGTAATATTGGAATGAAAATATCTGCTAGAGTTTTAACAGCGCGCTGCAGGGGATTTAAATTTTTCTCTGCCGCAGACTTAGTTTCCTCCTTAGTCGCTTCAGCTAGACCAGCTAATTCAATCAATTCTGCATACACTTTATCTACTGTTCCTTGACCAATAACGACTTGAAATTGTCCATTCGTAGAAAATGAACCTTTGACAACATCAATAGATTCTAAGACACCTTTATCCACTTTACCTTCATCATGTAAAGCTAAACGTAATCGTGTGACACAGTGTGTTGCAGAGGCGATGTTCTCTTTCCCACCTAGTGCATCTAGAATTTGCTTAGCTGACTCCTTAATTGCACTCATCTTATTTTCCCTCCTTGATAAAAAGGTTTTTAATTCTTTTCTTTCAACCTTTTTACTTTTTTACGATATTTCAAACCTGTATATACAATCTGTCTGCGCTTTCATTTTAACTTGTATATACATGATAGTCAACTAATTTCACTCATTGCAAATTTTGTAGGTAGCATTTTAAACAACCTCTTAACATACAAAAAAGGTTCCTCAAAAGGTTATGTTAACCTTTTGGGGAACCTTTTATGATCTCTTTTTCCTTAAGAATATGGTTAGTCCAATTTTCTCGCAAATTGTTAAATAATGCATAAGGGTTAATAGAACTGCCCCCATGTTCATTCCTAATATAATCCCATCCATTTGTAAACTAGGCATAGAACCTAGTACAAACATGAGGATAAACGAAATCGTTGTTGCCCATAAGGAATGTAAGAATGCATCTTTGACCAATCCTAATCCAATTAAGTAGGCTTGCATCGGAATAACAAAATAATGAAATAAAAAATAAGGAACCAATATCTTTAAATACCATGCTGCTGGAGAGTCTTCAAAAAACAGGCTTGTTAAAGGCTCTGAGTACAAATAAAACAAAGCCATAACAGGGAACCCGTATGCGGCTGTAATGAGCATCACTTGTCTAAGTAGTTTTGTAAGTTTATTAATTTCATTCTTAGAGTAAGCTTCCGAAACGGTTGGAATTAACACAATCAGCAACGAATGAGCAATAAAGGCCGGAAAAAAGCCAATTGTAAAGGCAACCCCCGCAAGCTTCCCATATTGGACCATAGCAGTTGTATCGACCATACCCGCTCTAACTAAAGCCTCTTTAATAAGAAATGGCTTTATAGCAAAAGAGGCAGCATGAAAAATTCTTAACCCTGTTGTAGGTAAAGAGACCTCTAGTAACGCCTTGCGTACTTTTTTTCCTTGTAGCTCTGCTCGTGGATTATGTTTTAATACACGCATCTGTATAAGAAAGGTGATCATTAAATAAGCAAGTACCACCATTTCAGTTGCAACTAACGTGCAAAGTGAAATAAATATTGCTAGTTCTGTTTCAAAAGAGAAGAATGTAAAGACTACGATAAGAAGCGCCAATTGTATTGCCCTTCTTAGAAAGTTTGCAATAGCAATCTTCCTCATATTTTGTGCGCCCATAAAATAACCACGTGCCACCGATGAAAATGCAATGGTCGGGATCAATATAATTAACAGCCACTTAACCCACGGATGGTAATTTTCAAACACAGGAATAAGAGGAAAAACAATTAACGCTATCATCATAAAGGCAACTGCACATATTGAGGCAAACCGAAGAGCATGAACCAGCATACTCCGATGATAAATTTCGTCCTTTTCAGCAACAAATTTAGAAATAGAAATAGGAAGTTCTATACTAGCAATAACGACCACAAAAATGATCGTCGGAAGAATTGACATATAAAACCCTAATCCTTCTTCTCCCAACTCTCTAGCTAAGATTATATTAATTAGAAATTCTAAGCACTCTCCTACAAATGCAGCAGCAATTAACAGCAGGGCCCCTCGAAAAAATCGGTTCATATCTTCTCTCCTTCTCCACTTCTCTTATCTATCCATATGAGACAAGTTAAGAAAATATGGGTCAAGTCGAAGAAAAACCCTCCAATTTTTTGAGGCCACTAAAAAAGGGATTTTCGCCATTTTCAGTGACCTCACTTTTTTGGAGGGTTTAAGACTAATTCCACTAAAGTTATTTATGGTTGTTGCTTTTCCGACTTGCCATCCCAACAATCTGCATTTTTAAGTTCCGGTATCATTTCAGATGAAAACATAGGGTTTTTCCCTTGATTTCGTTGTTCAATATAATTTTGGAGGACGGAAAATGCTACCTTTCCAAGAAGGAAGATAACGACTAAGTTAAGAACAGCCATCAATCCCATAAAGAGATCGGCCAAATTCCATACTAACATAATTTCCGCAACCGACCCGAGAACAACCATTAGCATAACAGCAATGCGGTAGATAATAAGCCAAATCGAATTTTCTCTAATGAATTCAATATTCGTCTCGCCATAATAATAGTTTCCTATAATTGAACTAAACGCAAACAAAAGTATTGCAATCGCAACAAAGCTAGATGCCCATTCACCAATATGCTGAGTCAAGGCAGACTGCGTTAAAACAATGCCATTTGATTCCCCCGATTGATATACATCTGTTAGTAAAATCATAAATGCCGTCGCTGAACAGATAATCATGGTATCCACAAACACACCTAAAGATTGAACAAGTCCCTGTTTAGCAGGATGACTTACATTGGCTGTTGCCGCAGCATTTGGCACACTACCCATCCCAGCTTCATTCGAGAAAAGTCCACGGCGTACACCTTGCATAATCGCCACTCCAATTCCCCCGCCAACAACCTCATTAAATCCAAAAGCACTTGAAACGATTAACTGAATAACTGCTGGTATTTGTGTTAAATTGGTTAAAACAACGAAGAAAGCAATGATTAAATAAAGAATAGCCATAATTGGTACAACATACTGAGTAACGGTTGCAATTCTTTTTACTCCCCCGAAAATAATAAGTCCTGCTATAAATGCAATAATAACCCCAACAAGAAGACGGTTGACACCAAATGCATTTTCAAAAGCAAGGGTAATTGTGTTCGCTTGTACAGCGTTAAAAATCAACCCAAAGCATAAAGTAATTAACACAGCAAAGATAATACCCAACCATCTAGCATTTAGAGCTTTTTCCATATAATAGGCAGGACCACCCCGAAATTGGTCACCATCTTTTACTTTGTACACTTGTGCAAGTGTACTCTCAATAAAGGAAGTGGCCATTCCTATAAAGGCTATCACCCACATCCAAAAAACTGCTCCAGGTCCACCTACAGCAATAGCAAGGGCTACTCCAGCAAGGTTCCCTGTGCCTACCCTTGATGCCGTACTAATCGTGAATGCCTGAAAAGCAGAAATACCATTTTTCCCGTCTTTCTTCTCCCCGATTAATCTGAACATTTCTTTAAACAAACGAACCTGAACAAACCCCGTTCTTACGGTGAAATAAACACCTAAAATAAGAAGCAAAGCTATAAGAACATAAGTCCATAACAGTGTATTCCCACCGTCAACAATGCGTTCGATCCACAACATTGTTATCATCCTCTCTACCGTTTACAGTTTTATTATTAGTACCTCTTCTATGTATACCCATAAAACAAAAGTTCAATTACTTAATTTAATATAAAAAGAGCGTAATCAAAAGATTACTTACAAAGTTTGCAATGATTCCATAGGCCGAGCGTGCATTCTTAGTGCCTGTTCAAAAAGGGAAAGGCTTGACACTCTTAACTTTTCGCGTTAAAATCAACAACGGAATTACATAACAACCAAAAACCTTTTAGGTCGTGGACTTTCCTAGAGAGCAATTCCTCTAGTTTCGCCACACAGCTGCTAATAGCAGACTGTGTGGCTTTTTTTATTTTATATATAATGGAGGCAATGATATGAAAAATTGGATGTATGCTGCCCTGGTTTTTTTAGGAGGATGTTGTTTTGGGGTTCTTTCAACCTTTGTTAAATTAGCTTACGGGCAAGGGTTCACCCTCGCAGTAGTTTCAGGTAGTCAGTTTCTATGTGGAACATTGCTACTATGGGTGGTCCTTCCTTTTGTAAAGAAACAATATCTATCTTATCGAGAAATTTTTAAACTAATTGTAAGTGGCATACCAATGGGTTTAACAGGTATTTTATATTATCAATCTTTACAAACTTTAGATGCATCTCTTGCAATTATATTTCTCTTTCAGTTTGTCTGGCTTGGTTCATTACTTGAATATATAATAGACCGTAAGAAACCAAGCGTCACAAAAATATTATCAATTCTTATCCTCATCTTAGGTTCAATCTTTGCGGCTGGTGTGTTCCAAACAACGAATTCATCTCTTTCGGGGATAGGAACCATTTGGGGACTCATGGCGGCCTTATCTTTTTCTATTTTTATTTATACAAGTGGTACCGTGGGAAAACATGTCCCGGCTATCCAAAAGAGTTCATGGTTAGCCGTCGGTGGTTTACTTATTGTTTTCATTATTTTCCCTCCTTTCTTTCTGGTTGACGTGGATACCTTAGTTGGTGTCGCTCCATTCGGAATATTTTTAGGGTTATTTGGTGTTACACTTCCCCCATTTCTCTTTTCTATTGGGATGCCTAGAGTTGGATCTGGACTTGGAACGATTTTATCTTCCTCAGAGCTTCCGGTAGCAATTATCATGTCAGCAGTCATTCTTGCTGAATATATTGCTCCACTACAGTGGTTTGGAGTCATCGTCATATTAGTTGGTATTATTATCGGAAATAAACGACAAGTAAAGCAACAGCCCCACGCATCCTTGTCTTAGTTGGCAGTACGTTGAATTTAGACGCTAAAATCTAAAAATCAATAGTCTTCTAAAAAAAACGAAGAATCGGATTATCAATCCAATTCTTCGTTTTTAAGTAGCTGTTTCAATTTTTTCAACTCCTCAGCAGTCATCACCCTCCAGTCACCTACGGAAATCCCCTTAAGGGTCAAATTCATAATTCTAACGCGCTTAAGCTGGATCACATTATATCCAAAGTATTTTGCCATTCGTCGAATTTGTCTGTTTAAACCTTGTGTTAGAACAATGCGAAAACGATACTCATCGATTCTTTCAATCGAGCACCTTTTTGTTACCTGATTTAAGATTGGTACACCATTTGCCATTCCTTCAATAAATTGATCAGTATACACACGGTCAACTGTGACAATATACTCTTTCTCATGATTGCCTTCCCGCATCATCTCATTAACAATTGAACCATCATTTGTCATGATAATTAAGCCCTCGGATTGCTTATCAAGCCTACCAACAGGGAAGACACGTTCAGGATAGTCTAAAAATGTAATAATATTGTCTTTTATCAGTGGTTGAGCTGTACACGTTATACCCACAGGTTTGTTAAGCAAAAGATAAATATCTCTTTTTTTACGTTTTAATGCCTGACCATCAATGAGAACAATATCCCCATCTAAAACGACACTATTTCGTTCCGCTATGATTCCATTAATCGTAATTCGACCTGATCCAATCATACGTTCAATTTCTCTTCTTGGTAAACAACCATACTCACTAATATATTTTTGAATTCGACTCATAACAATATCGGTAGTGTAATACGGACACAAGTTCCTTCTCCTACTACACTTGCATAGGATACTTTTCCATTTATCGCTTCAATAATCCCAATCGAAACCATTGTACCAATTCCCGTTCCTTTCTCTTTCGTGGTATAAAACAAATTCCCTACCCTTGCTAACTGTTCCTTGGTCATTCCTTGGCCGTCATCTGAAATAATGATATCAACTTTATATTCTTCCCGTTCTATCCAAACGGTTACATTCCCTCCTGGAGGTGTAGCTTCAATTGCATTTTTCACAAAATTTATTATAGCTTGTTGAAACTGATAAGGATCTGTTTCGATTTGTAGCATTGGAAATTTTAAATGCCCTGATAATTGTACACCTTCTTTAAGAGCTAGTGGTGTTAATAAAACAATCGTGTCCTCCATACAGTGTTTTAAATTTACCTTTTCAAGCTTTTTCAACTGAGGCTTAGAGAAATTCAAATAATCAGAAATAATTGATTCTGCACGATTTAATTCAGTTAACACAAGTGACAAGTATTGATACATGCTTTCTTTTTCTTGGTTATTTTTCTCCTTTTGCATTAATTGCAAAAAACCTTTGACGACAGTAAGTGGATTTCTCACCTCATGAGCAATTGAAGCGGCTAATTGACTTACCGTTTGAAGTTTCGCCACTTGTATCATCTCTTGCCGATAGCGCTTTCTTTCCAAAATTGTCTCATGAAGTAAAATAGCAAATACCATGGCTATTATGAGAGAAAATTGATAAGTCATTACTGGAATGATTCCTTCTCCCAGGGTTATTTTCCCCTTTACGTCTAGAATGCCCAAAATAATTCCTATTTGACCAATACCAGCCGAAACGGCTATACCCGTAGCAAATCGCACTCTTTTCCATTTATCCGCTATCATGGCAAACCTTTTCATGATAAGAAATGGAATAAGCGCCGAAATGACTGCAGTTAGGTAACCAATTAAAAGCATATCTCCATTTAGATACGTTCGGGCAATAATTATTACTATGAATACCATCCAGCCTGAACGAGCGTTTCCATAAAGGAAAGCTAAGTATAACGGAATATAACGTAAGTCAAAATACAAACCAAATATAGGAAACGAGTAAAACATACAAAGAAGTGCAGCTCCTCCATTTAAGAAGGTTCTTATAATTATCGACTTCCCGTCAAATAACAGACTATAAATTAGTACTGGAGCCAATACAATTAATATATTTAAAAGGAATGTCTCATCCATAAGGTCTAGCTTTTCCATAAAGCTTTTCTCCTAAAAAAATTGATATTATATCCATTCGACATAGTTTTTAAAAGCCCTTCTTTGTTTTACATTTAGTTCGTTTGCATCTCGTAATAGTACCCTTTACAGTCCAATAGTTCGTGATGAGTACCCCTTTCAATTAACTTTCCGCCTACTAATACAAAGATTTGGTCTGCCTGTCGAATTGTATTTAATCGATGAGCAATGACAAAGCTTGTTCTTCCTTTCATTAAGCGTAGCAGTGCTTCTTGAATCTTAATCTCTGTTACTGTATCTACACTACTTGTCGCCTCATCTAATACTAAAATAGCAGGATTAGCAAGTAATGCTCTCGCAATTGTAAGAAGCTGTTTTTGGCCTTGGCTTATTCCACTGCCATCTTGAAGTAATAATGTATCATAGCCTTTTGAAAGCTTACTAACAAAAGAGTGAGCATTAGCAAACTTTGCCGCCTCTTCGACTTCTTCGTCTGTAGCGTTAAGTCTTCCGTAACGAATATTTTCACGGACAGTTCCCTCAAATAAAAAAGAATCCTGAAGAACAAAGGCCATATGCTGACGAAGGTTTTCACGTTTTAATGTTTTCATATCATATTCGTCAATGAGAATTTGTCCTTCATCAATTTCATAAAATCGTGATAGAAGATTAATAACCGTTGTCTTTCCTGCACCAGTTGGACCAACAAGCGCTATTGTCTCACCTGCGGATACATCAAAACTCAAATCCCTTAGTATTTGCTCCTCTCCATAGGAGAACGATACATGGTCGAACCTCACATTACCTTTTATCGAAGAGAGAGCCCTCGCTTGTTTCTTGTCATTTTCAATAGGTTCATCTAATATATCGAAGACTCGTTCTGCCCCTGCTACTGCTGATAAAAGCGTATTAAATTGATTAGCCAAATCATTTAAAGGCCTTGTGAATTGACGAGAATACTCCGCGAATATAACAATAACCCCTATAGAAATCATTTCATTAAACGCCATTAGGCCACCAATTGCGGCAATTATCGTAAAACTAAGGTTATTTAAAACATTCATTAATTTCGGTATAAAGCCTGAATAAGTTTGCGCCCAAAAACTAGCTCTCCTTAGACGTCCATTTTTAATTAGAAATTCATCAATTACGTGTTGCTCTCGCGAAAAGGTTTTGACGATTCTTTGTCCAGAAATTGTTTCTTCAATAAAACCATTGACGTCACCGACCTGCTTTTGTTGTTCCTTAAAAAAGACTTCCGTTCTTCTCGTAATCCACTTCATGCCAAGTACCATAAGTGGAACAGTGATTAACGTAAGTAAAGTCAACAGCGGACTTAGCCAAAGCATAACGGCTAATATTCCAATAAAAGTGAGTACACTTGATAAGATTTGAATGACTGATGAATTTAGAGTTGCACTTATATTTTCAATGTCATTTGTTACGCGACTCATTAGCTCTCCATGTTGCCTTTTATCAAAAAATGGAATAGGCAGCTTGTGCAAGTGCTTAAATAATTTTGTTCGGATCGTGTACACCGTTTTCTGAGCAATTTTTATCATCGTCACATTTTGTAACCACAATGATGCCGAGTATAAAATATAGATTATTAATAATCCTACTAATACTTCTATTAAACCATTTACTTGTCTCTCAACTAGAAAATCATCTATGGCCATTCCTATTAAAAATGGACCTAATAATCCTAAAAACGAGCTGGCAATTACCATAAACAATACAAAGAACAGTGGCTTTTTATAAACAGCCAAATAGGTCCAAACTCGCTTCAATGTACCTAGCCAATCCTTTGCCCTTTGTCTATTTTCTCCATGTTTCTTAAAGCTTGTCTTTTTTGGCAGCGGTATACGCGCATAACGGAATGGTCTCAAAAGTTCCTCAAGCATGAGGTTTAACCTCCTCCCTAAATTGAGAGTAATACAATTTGCGGTATAAGGATGATTCATTGAGTAGCAATTGATGTTCTCCACTAGCAATTAATTTTCCTTCATCTAACAACAAAATATAGTCTGCCTTTGTAGCTGTTGAAAGCTTTTGTGTAATAATTAACATCGTACAGGAATAATCACTCAAGGCATCTATAAATCTAGCTTCTGTTTTCACATCTAATGCACTAGTACTGTCATCAAGCAGTAGGATCATAGGTTTACGGATTAATGCCCTCGCAATCGAAAGCCGCTGTTTTTGACCTCCCGATAAATTAATACCTTTTTGACCAATCTTCGTATCAAAGGCGTTAGGTAAGCTAGAAATCGTTTCATATATTTGGGCATCCTTTACAGCATTAATAATTTCTTCAGTACTAGAATTATCCTTTCCCCATGCAATGTTTTCCTTTATTGTACCTGAAAAAAGGAGAGCTTCTTGTGGGACGTAACCAATATGAGGTCGCAGTTCACTCTCTTCTATTTCATTTATAGGCTGATCATCAATTAATATTTCTCCCTGTTCTACATCATATAACCTTGGTATTAACTGAAATAACGAAGACTTTCCCGATCCTGTGGCACCAAGAATGGCGACCGTTTGACCTGATTCCACCTTAAAAGATATATTTTCTAGGACAGACTCCTCACTATTTGCGTAGCGAAACGACACATTCCTGAATTCAATCTTTCCACTTTTCAACGTTCGCCTAACTAAGGGCTCTTTAAATATGATAGGATCCTCCATTTCTAGCACCTCGCTAATTCTTTCGGCTGATGCTCTTGCCCGTGAAAAGACAACAATAATCATTGAAAATATAGTGAAAGCAGCCGTAATTCTTGTTGCATAATTGACAATGGCGACTACTTCACCAACCTGTACACCACCTGTTTGAATACTTATATTTCCAAACCATAACACGGCAATAATAGCGACATTCATCAATAAAAGAAGAAGGGGCATAGCGATTTCCATTAACCTTAAAGCAGTTACCGTTCGTTCCATTAATTCTTTATTTCGTAAAGAAAAGCGTTCACCTTCATGCTTTCTTCTAACAAACGCCTTTATTAACCTAATACCAATTAGATTTTCTCGGAGAATATGGTTAACTCCATCCAATTTTTCTTGAACTTGTGAAAAAAAGCCTCTTCCCTTTTTCACTACCCAAATGAGCAATACCATAATAAAAGGAATTGTTAATAAGAAAATCACTCCGATTTTTAGATTGACGGTAAGAATCATTCCTGTCCCTCCTAGTACAACAAGAGGTGCACGAAGCATAATTCGAAGTCCCATAAATATCGTGTTTTGAATTTGTGTGACATCATTTGTCATTCTGGTAATCAATGATGAGGTCGCAAAACGCTCCAAACTTGAAAAGGAAAAGGTTTGTATTTTCTTATATAATGAACTTCGAATATCATAACCAGTACTTTGACTAACGTCTGCTGCATAAAAAGAATTAATAATTCCAGAAATAAAAGCAATAAATGAAAGACCTAACATTAATAGTCCCCATTTTATGACCACATTTAAATCACGTGCAAGAATCCCATCGTCTATAATTTTTGCCAATAACAAAGGCTGAATTAACTCAACAACTAGCTCCAAAAACATTAGAATTAATGCAACCCATATTAAGAATCGATATGGCTTTAGAAAAGAAATAACTTTTTTCATATAATCCTCCATTTGTACATCCAATTACCCGTCTATCGCCTTTTTACTTTATCATAAATCATTTTACACTTTACCTCTAGTTATTACAGTTTAAATTGCAAGGTTCTCCTCTTTTAACAAAATAACCATGATAGGATGAACCTACCATGGTCACATTTACATATAAATTCCAGCTAACATGATTCCTAATGCTTCCTGATATATTTCTTGATACTGAGAGAGTGGTAATGGATTAACTCCTCGACCTAATTCAACAGTGTATGCCGGGCGTCTCCACTCTTGAATAAACCAATCCTTATACCCTGCGTAACTGTCAACATATTGGATAGGCAAATAATTACTTACACGACTAAACTCGTTTACGATTTCTTCGGCTTCTGGCGGCTCTAATCCATCAAACCCCCAATAAATTACTTTTCCTTGGGTGTGGAAGGCTAAAGCTCGTTGGAAATCCCGTCTTCTCGTAAGTTCCGCTATTGCAATCGATTCTGGCTCCGATAAAGGTTCATAACCAGGAAAATCACGAGGTGCTGGCCTACTTGGTTTTCTTAGGGCTTCCTCTTCCCACCTTGCTGGAAATTGGTTATTCAAGTCCACACCACGAATATTTGCTTTCCATCCAGAAAAGTCTTCCCTACCTTGGTTGATTGCTAAAACATCACGACGATACGGCTCCACGGAAGGTGCACCATTGATGACCACATCAACCCCATCAGGGTTAATCATTGGAACAACAGAAAGTTGAACCTCTTGATAGAAGCGATTCAACTCTAGACCTCTAATAGCCGTCCGATTCGTAATTGATCTTACGTAGTCATTCACAAACTCCATGAGAATTGGCGTCGTTATCCATTCATTCGCATGAATGGAACCATTGAAATGAATTCTTTTCGTTCCATATCCAATTCGGATCTCTTCAATTGGTTTCCCCATAACACTGTACCCAATTATTTCCCGCCGAATGAATGGATAGGCTTCTGCGAGCTGCTGTAAGTCACGAGTAAGTCTAGACGAATCATAAATAATCTGACCACCAATAAAGCTAGTCATTATCCTTTGTGGTATCACGATTCGTTGACCAATTTGTAGAAACTGTGGTTGAATTTGCTGATTAGTTAATACTATTTGGTCAAGGGGGACACCCAGTTTTGTTGAAATACCCCATAATGTTTCTCCTGAAGTTATTAAATAAGTAGTTAGAACATATCCAGGAATTTGTACACGTGTACCAATTGCTAGTTGGTTCGGATTTAAAGCTAGATTTGAATCTAATACTAAACGAAAGGGTATTTGAAACAGTTGACTATAATACCATAAACTATCACCCTGCCTGACGGAAACCTCCACTCATATCCCTCCTATCCTTATTAAAAGGTTATGTATTCTCCCGAGGTTTCATGAAAGAAAAAGTACCACTACGCAGAAGAGAGTATCTCTAAAGGTTCTTCACCTTTTAAGATACTCTCTTCTAAGTTAATTTTAATCATATTTTTGAAACCGGGGTTTTATTTCGCTAAACGAATGACATTCCATGAAAGTTTTGATAAGTTAGCTGTTAGCTTTCCAGCATCGACACTTGCATCTCCATTATTATGTGGAACCACATTTGAATGATTGTGTTGATTTGTCGCTTTCACATCGTTATTTTCTAGAACGATATGCTCCACGACTTTGTATCCATCAAAGCTACGAACATCTGCTTCAAGTGAAAGCGAATCTGTTTGATGACGGTTCACCGCAAAAATCGTCACAGTTTCATTCTCCTCATTATAAACAGATACCGTATCAAGATATGGAACATCAGTGAAATCTTTACTATCGTACTTCGGTGAATTAACATTAGCATGTAATGCAACACCGCGACCGAATACAGAAGCATGCATATAAGGGTAAAAGATTGATTGCTTCCACGCTTCGCCGCCTTTTTCCGTCATAATCGGCGCGATTACATTAACTAATTGAGCCAAGCAAGCAACTTTAACTCGGTCTGCACGCTTCAACATTGAAATAAGCATACTCCCTACAAGCAATGCATCCTCAAAGGTATAGATATCCTCAAGCTGTGGCGGTGCGATAGACCAAGGCTCAATTTGCTTATCTGCTTCATTTGAGTGGAACCATACATTCCACTCATCGAATGATAGATTAATTGTTTTCTTACTACGCTTTTTCGCTTTAATATAATCAGCAATCGAAATTACTGAATAAATAAATTGATCCATATCCATTGACTGAGCTAAATAGTTAGCTAGGTCGTTATCACGATTACCATAATACGTATGCAAGGAAATAAACTCAACATGCTCATACGTATGGTCTAAAACAGTTGCTTCCCATTCAGCAAATGTTGGCATATGACGATTTGAGCTTCCGCAAGCAACGAGCTCAATCGAAGGGTCAACCCACTTCATTGCCTTCGCAGTTTCAACTGCAACTCGTCCGTATTCGTCAGCGGTACGATGTCCAATTTGCCAAGGACCATCCATTTCATTCCCTAGACACCAGGTCTTGATTTTATGTGGTTCCTTATGGCCATGAGCAATACGTAAATCACTCCAATATGATCCTGATTTATGGTTACAGTACTCTACAAGATTTCTAGCCGCATCAATCCCGCGTGTTCCTAAATTTACCGCCATGTTCACTTCAGCATTAACCTTTTTTGCCCAGTCCATAAATTCATTTGTTCCAATTTCATTTGTTTCCGTTGTTCTCCAAGCGAGATCGAGTCTTCTCGGTCGTTCAGAAACAGGACCTACTCCATCTTCCCAGTTGTATCCTGAAACAAAGTTGCCACCTGGGTAACGAACTAGTGGTACCTGTAATTCTTTTACTAACTCTATTACATCTGTACGGAAACCTTGCTCATCAGCAGAAGGATGACCAGGCTCATAAATTCCTTCGTAAACCGCTCTCCCTAAATGCTCGATAAATGAACCATAAATACGTTTATCAATTTCACCAATTTTAAATTCCTTATCAATAGTCATAGAAGCTTTAATTGTCATATTTTATCTTCCTTTCTATACGTGTACGAACACGAAGATCTTTGGATTTTCCTATATCAATATTTTATTAGTACTAAGAGTTGCAGATTTTTTTTCAATCCTATTAAAAGAACGAAAAGCCAACCACATTTGAATAATCGATAGTACACTTCCTAAGAAAAATAATGCCCCTGCTGGGTAAGTAAACATTAAGTAGTAAAAAGCCGATTGACTAATAACAATCGCTATTGAAATATGAACATTCACTAAGCCCATTATGAAAGCATTTTTCAAACAAGTAAAGAGTGATACGTGATAATGTACATAGATTGGTAGAAAGTGAGTTGAAGTCAGGACGTATAAAAAGACAATGACGTAAAATGCAGCAACCATAACGATGTTAACGTCCGGACTTGCTTGTAATACAAGATAGTTAAAGTAAAGAACAATGCCAATACTAGAAAACATCCATCCTAGTAAATTTGCAGATAGTAGCTCGGCTTTATAAATCGATAAAAAGGTTGGGAATAGTTTAAATTCAGACTCACCATTTAACCATTTTCGGCAAATTGTCATCATGGCTACAGTCGCAGGAAAGAAACCAATCACGACAAACCCTATGATACTAAAGAGCAACCATAACCCATTTAGATAAGCCATTTTTGTTACCCAGGATAAAATAGAATTCAGTTTGCTCATAAGTCCATTCGTTTGCATGATTTCCCTCCTTACACTATACTTTCCCATTTTGGCGATCCAGGAAATGGACAGCCCTTGTTTTTTAGCTTTGCCCTAAAGGAAACTAAGGCACCTGAATGCATACATGTTGTTCCATACTGCAAAGAAGTGCAGTTTAAGCATAAATCAAGTCGCTCTTTTAAGACATTCTCATTCACAAACTCTGATGAATCTTCTAATAAAGGGTCCGAATAATAGATAACCGGATCAGATGAAATTGACACCCCGCCTGTGCAACCTTTACATTGATGATTGAATGCCAAGAACTTCCCCTCCTTATCTTAATTCAAGAACAACAACGGACATCGCAGGCAATGTAACTGCTAATATATCTCCTTCTAAAGTGAATGTCTGGAAATCTTCAGGTTTAACATTATTTTCTTCCTCAAACGTATTATGGGCATCTAAACTCGTTGCCGTCAGAATCCGTCCAGAAGCCTTTAACCCATCGACGTTAAGACCACGCAGACTTACATTAATACTGGCTTCACTTTTGTGGTCAACATTGCAAAGACTAAGATGTACGGTTCCTTCGGAGTTTTTCGAAGCAGATGCACTTACTTGTGGTAATGCTTCTCCGTTATACTCATACGTATCTGCTTGCACGTCTACTTCTACCTTCGTTGCATCATGATGAACTTTAAACATTTCAAATACGTGATAGGTTGGTGTAAGAATCATCTTTTCGCCTTCTGTTAAAAGCATTGCCTGAAGTACATTAACTGTTTGAGCGATATTTGTCATCTGGACACGAACACAATGATCATGGAAAATATGAAAATGGATACCTGCAACTAATGCATCACGAATTGTATTTTGCTGATATAAGAAGCCTGGGTTCGTTCCGGGTTCCACATCAAACCAAGTTCCCCATTCATCAATTATCATGCCCACTCGTTTTTCTGGGTCATACTTATCCATGATTGTACTATGCTTTTGAATAAGCTCATCCATATGAAATGCTTTCTTCATTGTGATAAACCATTCGTCCTCTGGAAAACCAGTTGCTGCACCTTTCCCTAACCAAAAGTCACCTGGAATCGTATAATAATGGAGACTTAGACCATCCATAAAGCGAGCCGATTCTCTCATTAGAACCTCAGTCCAGTTATAATCATCAACGTTCGCTCCACCAGCAATTTTATAAATTTTATTGCCATCATAATTTCGTACGTACGTTTGATAGCGACGGTAGAGGTCTGAATAATACTCTGGTCGCATGTTCCCCCCACAACCCCAGTTTTCATTACCTACTCCAAAGTATGTTAATGGCCAAGCTTCCTCTCTACCGTTTTCACGGCGTAAATTGGCCATTGGTGATTCACCTTTAAATGTCATATATTCAACCCACTCTGACATTTCCTGAACGGTTCCACTACCAACATTTCCACAAATATAAGGTTCGCACGCTAGTAATTCACATAATTGCATAAATTCATGTGTTCCAAAATGATTGTTCTCGACAACCCCGCCCCAATGAGTGTTTACCATTCTTTTTCTATCTTCTCTTGGACCTATACCATCTTTCCAATGGTATTCATCGGCAAAGCAACCACCAGGCCAACGTAGAACTGGGATATTAATGTTCTTTAGTGCTTCAACAACGTCATTACGAATTCCTTTTGTGTTTGGAATGGGAGAATCTTCTCCTACCCAAATCCCTTCGTAAATACATCTTCCTAAATGCTCTGCAAAATGACCATAAATGTTTTTGTTAATCGTTCCTTTTTCTATATCAGAATTTAATATTGCTTGATGCTTCAAATTCTCACCTCATTTAATATTTTAACCTTTGACCCCACCAACAGTTAAGCCAGAAATAAAGAAACGTTGGAAAAACAAGAACAATATAATAACAGGTAGAACAGTCATAACTGCCCCTGCAATCAAAACGTCATAGTTATTACCATATGGAGTAAGCAATGTAGCTAATCCAATTGGCAACGTAAACATATTATTTGAACGAAGGACAACCAATGGCCATAAGAAGTTGTTCCAGCTTGATAAACCTTGTAAAATTGCCATTGCTGCAAAAGATGGAAGCATTAATGGAGACATGATTTTAAAGAATATCCCATACTCTGTACATCCATCAATACGCGCTGACTCCATTAACTCCTTTGGTAATCCTGCAGCATACTGACGGAAAAAGAAAACAGCAACCGGGGCAACAATTGTTGGTAGAATAACAGCTAGATACGTGTCAATTAAGCCAATTCCAATCATCAAACGATACAGTGGAAGCATTAAAATCTCAAAAGGAACCATTAAAATCAACAATACTAGGATAAAGATAAACTGTCTTCCCTTAAATTCATAAACAGCTAAAGCATATCCAACCATTGAAGAAAAAAACAAGCATAGAACAATTGATAGTATCGAGATAATAATACTATTTACATACCATCCCCAATAATTGCTGGCTTGGGTAAAGATATACAAATAATTGTCAATATTTAGTTGGCTAAAAGGTACTGATAGCGTTATCCCGTTTCTCATTAATTCAGATGAAGGTCTCAGAGAAGAAATAATGAGAGAAAATAACGGGAAAATAGCGAGAAGTGCTATAATAGCAATAATTGCAGTCAAGAACACTGATAGTAATTTTCCTTGTTTCATTATTTATCCCTCCTTCTTCAAAGCCCCGAAAAATTTTAGTTGAATGATGCTAATGATAAAGATAATAGCCATCAACACAACACCAATTGCAGAGCCAAATCCCATATCATTCATTTGGAAACCCTGTTGATAAATATACCCTACTATTGTTAATCCAATATTACCAGGTGAACCATCTTGCCAGAAAACATAAGCCTCTTCATACATTCGGAAACCATTAATAATAGTGATTGTTACGACGTAAATCGTTATGGGCTTTAATAACGGTAGAGTTATATGGAAGAACTTTTGAAAAATACCTGCGCCATCGATATCTGCTGCCTCATATAATTCCTTTGAAATATTGGCTAGACCCGCCATGAAGTAAATAATGTTTACACCCATCCATCTCCATGAACATAATAAAACCATTAAAAACATACCTGTACCTGCACCATAACGCCACTCAACCGGGTCAATTCCAAAGAAACCAATAACTGTATTTGCAAGTGCTGCATCTGACTCCCCAAACATTAATCGAAATACTACACCGGCGACAATCGTTGAAGTCAATGCTGGTATGAATAATCCAGCTCTGAAAATATTTGAAAAACGTATCAACTTTGAATTTAATACAGTAGCTAAAACCATGGGTAATATTGTGAGAATTACCGTTGTCAATATAACGTAGACCGTTGTATTATATAGAGCTTTATAGAAGGTTGGATTTAAAATCCTTTCATAATTGCTCAGACCCACAAATGAAATTTGACCAGGTAAAATACTTTGAAAACTCATAACAACACCGTTAATTAAAGGATATAAAAAAAGTAATAAGAATGAGATAATGAACGGTGAAACAAAGACGTACGGTGCTATTTTCCTCGACGTAAGTAAATCTCTTATTGGACGCTTAGGTACACTATTTTTTTTAGTAGTAACAACTGGTTCCATAGTGATTTACTCCTTTCTATTTCAAATTAATCCCCATATTGAATGGTCATAAGGTACATATCAATTATGTACCTTATCTACCTTCAAAGTTCATCCTTAATTATTACGAACTGCCTCTGCAGCTTGTTTAAGCGCTTCTTCTGGTGTTTGCGATTGAGTTCTTAATACATTATTTAAAACGTTTGTAGTCAACTCTTGCTGTACAAGTGGATTCTTTTCTGTAATGTTAATTGAATCAATTTCATCACGAACCTCGAGTAAAGTATCAAAAATATCTGTACCAAAATATTGGTAATATTTATTATCCTTTTTAATTTCTTCACTTTCCCAAACTGTCCACATTGGTGGATCAAAGCCCATGATTTCCCAAAGTGCAATGTTGCCTTCCTTAGATAACTTTGCGTAAGCAAGGAATTCCTTTGCTAAATCTGGATGTTCTGTTTGGTTAGTAACAGCAGTACCAGTACCACCTGCACCCGCAGAACGGTTACCATCTTCTGTCCACTTAGGCATTGGGCGAATAACCATTTTACCCTCTAGGTCTGGCATATAATCTGTGAATCGTCCCATATACCACATCGGCATAAGAATTGAAGCAGCACCACCGTCATTCATGAAGCCATAATATTCTTCAGCATGGTGCTCCCCACCTGGAGCAATTTGAGCAATTTCGTGTTCATTAACTAAACTATTAATGAACTCAAGCGTTTTGATATTAATTTCACTATCAAGTGTGACTTCACCATCTGCATCAAAGAAGTCTGAACCTTGTTGTCTAATAAGAGGCCAGTAAGACCAGTAGTCTGACGTTTCAAAAGTAACCATCGTAGCTTCTGTGTTTTCAACAACTTTTTTCCCTGCTTCAACATAATCATCCCAGGTTATAATTGAATCAATATTAACTCCTGCAGCATCCATAATCTCTTTATTATAGTAAGCAACTGTTGCCCCTACGTGGGTTGGTAGTCCGTAGTAAGTCCCATCTTTTGAATAAATGTCAAAACGCGATTCAATAAATTCATCCTTAACCGGTTCAACATAGTCATTCATCGGTAGTAATTGAGGTTCCCCTTGGAGATAGTTTGGAAAACGCCCAAGTTCGATATCAACAATATCTGGTGCACCCGTTCCCGATTGTAGGGCTAATAGAAGATTGTTATGCATGTTATCGTAAGGGTACGCTTCCGCCTTCAATTTAATCTGGCGCTCAGGAAATTCTTCATTCCAGCGTGCAACGGCATCCTTAAAAATGTTTATGTGTAACTCTTGGAAAGTCCAAAACGTTAATTCTGTTGCATCTTCATTTTCGCCACCGATTACTTCGGAAGCATCAGCACCCTCTGAATTTCCTCCATTATCACCACCACAAGCCGTTAGCACCATAATCATTAAACTAATAAGAAAAAATAGCAAACTACCTCTTTTCATCATTGCTCCCCCTTACTTTCTAAAATATTAGATTGCAAAACTTCAAACAACATCGCTAACCTACCATCACCTCCTTAAATACGTGTGCGTACACGTTTTTCAGAATAAATTACGGTGTATAACATAGAGTTAGTAATTCGTGTTCGTACACGGTATAATTAAAATATATTTTCGTTTTTTATGACACTATCAAAGACAGCGCTTACAAATGCTCTTTAAAATAATAGCTAAAAAACGAACTTTCGGTCATTTTCTTCTATTAATATCCCCTAAACCGTGTACGTACACGGTAATTAAGAATTAAAAACTCCTTAGCCAATATACAATCTATCAAATTAAGACTGAACATGGAAAGCAGCAACAACGTTTTGATTAAGTTATATACACAGTACCACCCATACAGAAATTCGTCAACAGCATAATTTAAATTCCCCTATTGACATTAAATGGAATCTCCTTTTATAATTTCATAATCTAGCAACGGCGTAGATAAATATTCTCCCTCAACAATTTTATGAATAAGGCTCTCCACTGCTCGTTCACCAATTTCAACAATTGGATATTTAACAGTCGTTAACCTAGGGGTAATATATTTAAGCATATCAATATCATCAAATCCCATCACACCGACTTCGCTCGGTATATCTAAACCTTTGTCCTTTAAAAAATTCATTACCTCCAAAGCATATAAATCTGTCGAACACACAATAGCTGTCTTTTGTACTTTACTAAACGATATGGACTCTAGCTCTTTAATATATTCATTATTTTTGATAATAACCGGGGCGTTACTTAAATTGGTATTTTCAACACCTTCTAAAAACCCTTGGAGACGTTCTTCTTGTGTATAGATATTTCTCTTTCCTAAATAAGCCAACGGAGGACTGATATATATAAGCTGTTTATAATCTTGACTAGCAATATAATCAACTGCTTCTTTCATGGCCTCTCTTTCCTGTATACCCACGTACTCCCAGTTGTCAGAAATATAATTGAAAATTGTCACAATTGGAACACTAAATTTACTTAAATAATCATCAAATTCCTGACCTTTATTTACCGTAAACAAAATAATACCATCAACTTTTCTATTAACTAAATAGTCAATACACTTTATTTCATTTTCAGGGTTTTTATCGGTTAAGGTAATATAGACAAAATACCCTTTTTCTCTTGCTTTTAATTCAATTGCATTCATCAATTGCGCAAAAGAACGATTGTAAAGGTCAAATAAAACTATACCTAAAGTCATCGTCTTCCCCATTACTAAACTTCTAGCCATATAATCAGGCTGATAATTCATTTCGTTTGCTACTTTGAGGATTTTTTTTCTTGTTTTCTCGCTAATCCCTTTTCGATTATTAAGCGCTCTATCCACCGTACCAGCTGAAACACCACATAGATTTGCAATATCCTTAATCGTAAACTTCACTTTTTCTCCCTCCTTTGCATACAACGATTAAAAACAATTTTGTATATAATAAAATATATATTTAGTTTTTAATTATACATATGACCTCGGCCATTGTCTATTTCATTTTCTTTTAATTTTAGAGCTTGCTAGAAAAGTAAATATTATGTACTTCCAATTAAATGAAAGTCCTTTTTTAGGGTTCAAAAAACAATTATAAATTTAAACATTCCACTATTCATTAGAAAAATAAACAGGTGCTCAAAAGGTCGCATTTCTTGACTTATTAAGACACCTGCTGCCAAATATTAAACATTTTTTTCATGGGTTATTTGTTCTTCACATAGTTTCTCCATTGATGAACAGGTTGCCAATTCAATAGTTCTTTCGCCTTTTTATTGCATAGAAGTGTTTCAAATTCTCCTAAATCGTTTGGACGAAAAGCTACGTTGGGAAAGCAAACTTCCATAAGCTGTTTACTTGGTATATCCATGCTTGTATCATCTGCAGATATGTTTAAAGCCACTGCACCAAGACCATCTGTTTCCACAGCTTTCCGAAATGCCACTGCAGCATCTCTTGAATCAATGTAACTCCATAAAATTGTTTTTCTTAATTCAGGATCTTTTACAAAGCTAGAAAATTTCTTATACATTTCTGGAGTGATGACATTTCCTAAGCGCATTGAAACAACTTGCATTCCGGTCCTGCGGTTAATCATTTTGGCTGTTTCCTCATTAACAATTTTTGATAGACCATAACTATCTTCTGGTAACTGAGGATGGGCTTCATCGACGGGCACATAAGTTGGTTCTAAATCTTGTTTTGAGAATACGATTCCATATGAAGATTCACTTGACGAAATAACTGCTTTTTTAATCCCAAGATTCGCAGCCGCTTCTAGGATATTATACGTTGTTAGCACATTATTTCTAAATGTCACTTCATTTGGATGAGAATAAGCAACAGGTATGGCCGCTAGATGGACAACCGCATCAGCACCAGCTAGTACTCCATGTACTTCTCCTAAATCCTCTAAGTTCGTAATTACTGTTTTACATAATGCCTCCTGTGGATGTTTGATATCTGCGTTAACAACTTCGTAACCTCTTTCTACAAACTCACGAACAACACTCGGTCCAAGTAGACCACTACCTCCAGTAACAACTACTTTTTTCATTATCTACACCTCTGCTTCTGTTATTATTTTAAGAAAACTTTTACATTTACTTTTTCAGTACAGTAAGAGGTTATAATTTCTCTCCTTTCTTTACAAGTACTGAAAAATATTTGCTATAATTAATTTTATGTGAGTTAATATACTTTTTATAGTAATTATAAATTTTAGAGGAGGCGCTAAAAGCATGAGTGAAATTAAACAGGTGGCCATTGAATGTTCCATTGAAAAAGCACTAAATATTATTGGAGGAAAATGGTCTTTTTTAATTTTAAGAGAACTTTTTGAAGGAACGAAACGGTTTGGTGAAATACAACGAGCCATCCATAAAATTAGTCCTAAAGCTTTAACTGATACCTTACGACATTTAGAAGAATACGGTGTAATTACTCGAAAAGTCTACGCAACGGTTCCTGTTACAGTTGAGTACGCATTGACAGAGAAAGGGCATGCCTTAAATAAAATATTAAAGGAAATGAAAATTTGGGGTTCTCACTGGACCTAAAGGAAATAGAACATTGCTGAAAGGCCAATGAAAAGGTGAAATCGCACCTTTTCATTGGCCTCTTTTATTTATATTTATAATAGGTCAATGCGAGGGCAAATGCTAGAACAGTTCCCTTTACAATGTCCATGGCGTAGTATGGCACAGACATCATTACCAACCCGTTTGCAAGTATCCCAATGAGTACGGCACCAAAAAATGTACCTATGGCATTAGGTTTCCCTGCACCAAATACTGAAAAGCCAATGAATGCAGCTGCAACAGAATCCATTAAGTAAGGGGCACCTGCACTAATTTCAGCTGTCATAATTCTCGAAGCAAGGACAATCCCTCCTATGGCTGCAAACAAAGCTGAGAGGAGATAGGCAATCACCTTATACTTATTCACTGGAATCCCCGAAAGACGTGCCGCTTCCTGGTTACCTCCTATTACATACATATACCGTCCATGCTTCGTGTAGGTAAGGAAGATATGAACTGCAACGACAACAACAAGCATAATAAGAATAATCCAAGGAACTTGACCAATCTTTTTGAAAAAAGGTGTAATTAATCCCTCTGCAAAGCTCCCATCTGGCATAACCATATTTTGAGAAATTGTTGAACCCCTCGTGTAAGTGAGGGCAATTCCCTGAATAATAAACATCGTCGCTAGTGTTAGTAACATATCAGGTATCTTCACTTTAACAATCATAAATGCGTTAAATGCTCCCACTAATAATGCAGCTATGATTGCAGAAAAAATTGCAATCAATGTATTTTGAGAAAACCAAACAAACATTGAAATAACAACAGCATTAGAAAGTGAAGCAACTGAACCAACCGATAAATCAAAGCCATTGACTGTTAAAGATATCGTTATGCCAATTGCAATAATAGTAACAATAGATATCGAACGAAGGATATTGATTAAATTGTTCGACTGAATAAAGGCCGGGTTGGACAAAGCAAATACAAGAATTAGAACAACAATCGTAACAATCGTTCCGTATTTATAAAGAAAACTAAACCAATCTATACTTTTTTTATTTTGTCTCGCGCTTTCCAGGTTCATCTTATTCCTCCCCTCCTGTTGAATAGTATAAAAGTTGCTCTTCATTGGATTGGTCTGTTTCTAACTCTTTAACAAACTGTCCATCATACATAATGTAAACTCTGTGGGTGATTCCGATAATTTCTGCAAGCTCAGAGGAAGCATATAGCACAGCTTTCCCACGTCTAGCTAACTCTATTATGAGGTCGAAAATATCCTTTTTTGCCCCAACGTCAACACCCTTTGTTGGCTCATCAAAAATATATACCTCAGCGTCGGCAATGAGCCATTTTCCAATTGCAATTTTTTGTTGATTTCCACCTGATAAATGCTGGACAATCGTCTCAGGAGAAGGCGTTTTTATATTAAGTCGATTAATCATTTCGACTGCTTTCTCTTTTTCTGATCTCACGTTGAGAAAACCAAAGGGACTAGTAAATCGGTTCAAACTTGAGGCCGTTAAATTGGTCATAACGGACTCTTCTACTAATACACCCTCTTTGCGTCGCTCCTCAGGAACTAATGCGATGTGGGACTTCACTGCATCATAAGGGGTTTTTAGCTTGAGCCGCTTCCCCTTTAATCTAATTGTTCCTTTGCTTTTTGCTGTGTAGCCGAAAAGCACTTTACATAATTCCGTTTTCCCAGCACCTACTAAACCCGCAATTCCAACTATTTCTCCAGCTTGAACCGTGAAATTTATATCTTTAAGCTTCGTTTTATCAAAGAGTCCTTGAACTTCTAGGACAGGTTTTTCAATATTTGTATGTTTATTTGGAAATTGTTCTTCTAGTTTCTTTCCTAACATTAGCTCTACGACTCTAGTTTGTGTCGTATCTGAAATAGCTTCTCTTGCTACAAATTCTCCGTTTCTCATTACCGTAATCTCATCACAAATTGTAAATAGTTCGGGCAGGCGGTGAGAGATAAAAATAATACCCACATTCTTTTTCTTTAACTCTTTAATTATTCTAAATAGTTCTAATGCTTCTGAATGACTTAATGGTGCAGTTGGTTCATCTAAAATCAAGAATCGACATTCTGTAGAAATAGATCTTGCGATTAAGACCATTTGCTTCTCAGCTAACGTTAATTCGCTGACAAGTGCTTTGGAGGAAACCTTAATATTCATACTATTTAAAATACCCGTTGCCCGTTGGTGAAGTTCTCTCCAATGAATCAAATGTTTGTTTTTCATTTGGTTCACCGTATCATTTAGCATGATATTTTCACCAACCGTTAGTGACGTGATTAATGCTGTATCAACTTCCTGATAGACGATTTGTATTCCTAAGCTTTGTGCGTGCTTTGGAGAACGTATCGTAACAGGTTCTGCGTTCATCAAAATGTCTCCGGTGTAATGTGTATAGGCACCAGAGAGAACCTTCATTAATGTTGACTTCCCGGCACCATTTGCTCCTATTAACGCATGCACCATTCCTGTAGATGCTTTGAAATTAACTTGATTTAGCGCTCTTACACCTGGAAATTCAATTGAAATTTCATTCATCACCAGTTGGGTTTCGGTCACATTCTCTCCCCCCTTCTAACCTATGAAAGAGTAAACACTCTTCTATTTCAAAGAAGAATGTTTACTCTTAACCTTGTTACTTATTTACTATAATGGTCTTTTAAGTTTTTCATCCAATCTTCCTCGAACGCATCAGATTGTCCCCAACCATCAACCGTATCAATTAGATTCACCATGTTTACGGGCTCACTTGCTTGTAGTAAGGCTTCTTGCGAAATTAACGAAGCTTCAAGATTGTATGTGTCTGGAGTCTCTTCTCCTGCGAGCTTCTTAGCTAATAGGCGCATATTAACAGCACCGACAAGCTTCGGATCAACAGCTGCAGTATAGGCCCAAGAACTACCTTCCTCTTGCATCTCTTGTAAATCAGCATTTGAAACATCGATTCCATAAATTTTAATCTCGTCGCGACCTGCTTCTTTTATCGCGCGAGCTGCTCCAATCGCAAACGCATCCCACGTTGCAAAAATCGCATCAATTTCACCCTTTGGGTGCTTATTGAGCATCGCAGCAACAGCATTTTGGGTTTGAACCGATGTATCCGCAGCAGCTACACCAAAGCGTTCTATCTCTTCAATACCAGGGTTATTTGCTAAAGTTTCTGTGTATACATTATTACGTCGAACCATTGGGGGGAACCCATCTACCCAAAGATAAACAACATTTGCTTCACCGTTAAAATCCTCTACTAACTGGTTTAGAGCTAAAGTAGCTAACTCCTCGTCATCTTGAGATGTCAAAGTTACACCTTCAACCTCTGCTAAACCAGGCTCAGAGTCAAATGTGACAACTTCGATATCTTTATCAGCCATTTGCTGAACATAATCAATAGTTGCTGCATCATCACCATGTGAAATGATAATACCGTCATAACTTTCTTCAATTGCTTGAGCCATGGCATCATGAAAAGCCTCAGAAGTACCGTTTGCTGTGAAAATATCTACCTCAAAGCCTAAAGCTTCTCCTTCTTCTTTGGCACCGGCTAAAAATTGAGCTGTATGATCATCCCCACCAATTTTTCGAATTACTTTAACTTTCGTGCTTTCTCCTGTGGTAAAACGCTCAGGTACATTCTCTAGAGAAATCGTTTCCCCCACGTTTTCAGCTGATTCACCTTCACCAGTGCTATCAGTTGTTTCTTCTGCACCACAACCTGTTAGCACAAAACCAAGTGCTAAAACAGGTAATAATGTTCTTCTCCACAACGACTTAATCATCTCTCTAACTCCCCTTTTTCATATTTACTGATAATTCTTTTTTATGAACCTACACAAAAAACCTCTCCATAAGGAGAGGTTTCATCATAGATAAGCCTCTCTCATCTTTCAAAACAGAAACGTTTTGCAGGAATTAGCACCGTTTCCTAATGGAACGGTTGCTGGGCATCGTCGGGCCAGTCCCTCTGCCACTCTTAATAAGAGATTATTTTATTAGAATATCAGTAAAAAACAATAATCTTACTTTAATAGGAATGTGAGTCGCTGTCAATGGATAATATTCCTATACAAATTTTGTCGATTTTAAACTTACTAGTTCATCTCTACTTGGCAAGCAAGCCTATGACCTTCGTTTACTCTATCTTGTAGTTTCTCGCTTTCCTTTTCTGTAATCGCTGATAAAAAGTCTACTCCACTTATAACTTCAACCTCACATCTACCACATGTACCTTTAGTACACTTGTAATCAAGATTTTGCTTCTGTCCGAGTGCTGCTTCAAGTAGACTTTCTCTCGCACCTGTTACATCAACAGAATAGGTCGTTCCGTGCTGTTTGACGACAACCTTGTTCTTAGATTCGTTTTCATTTTCAGTTATTTTATTTGTGTTCAAACGTTCCTTCGCTAGATTTGACTGCTTAAGTAAAGATCCAACTGTAAATCTTCGTTCTGTCACGTCACACACCTCATTTACTTTGATTATTCTTACTATAGTACATAGATTATATTTGTTCAAATTGAAATTTTGAAAATAATTTTTCACGAGATATGTCTGTGGAACCATTCAAATGGCTGCGCTCATTACTTAGAGGGCATTGAAAAAGGAAAAGTCAACCTTTTTCAGTGCCCTCGTTGGAATCTACTTATATGTTTTTATAGCCGGCGGTAGATATGCCATGAACTTCTCGAGTAAACCACTTGGATTTGAGTCACTAAGAGCGATTGCACGATATTGTCTTTGGAGAAATTGCTCACTCACCATATGGTCCAGTAATAAATTAAGAGGATCAAAGTATTGGTTGATATTCAAAAGACCACAAGGCTTCTGGTGATAACCAATTTGACTCCAAGTAAATACTTCAAAAAACTCTTCTAACGTACCGGCGCCACCTGGCATCGTAATAAACCCGTCAGATAACTCAGCCATTTTAGCCTTTCGTTCATGCATTGTTTGTACTGTGTGAAGCTCAGTTAAGTGAAGATGAGCAATTTCACGTTCCGCAAGAAGTTTTGGAATAACGCCTATCACATTCCCGCCCATTTCTAAGACCGTATCAGCAACGGCACCCATAAGCCCAACACTCGATCCTCCATAAACAAGTGTAATGTTCCGTTTTGCTAGCTCTGTTCCCAACTGAATAGCGCCTTCTTTATAAATAGGAGATGCTCCATTACTTGAACCACAAAAAACCGCTATTCTTTCCAATCCATTAAACCTCCAATGCTTTATGTTCCTCTCTCTATTATAATCAGCTATTTAATTATAACAACAGCGGGATTTATATGATTAGAACGGTTTTTATCCTTATAGAACACCTCCTAAGCAATGTACGGAATCGCTAGATTTTCTAAAAGCCTTACGATGAGTGGTTTTCTCATCGTAAGGCAAGTAGTGAACGGATCCATAATCATATCCTTTTATGCTTTTAAGACAAATCCACCTGTATTTGCGAAGCCACTGAAAAAGGTAAAGACGACCTTTTTCAGTCCCCTCGTATTTGGTCTTACTTAAGTTGAATACTTTGACCTCTATCACTACTTTCATAAATCGCATCAATAATTTTTGACACATGCAAAGCCTCGTCAGGTTTGACGACTAATTCTTCTTTCCCTAAACAAGAATTAATAAAGTTCTTAATCTGAGCAACTCCAGGACTGTCTTCACCCGGTAACCAATCAGCTTGACTATTTACTAGCATTCCGTGCTTTGCTTGGTTCATTTCAAAGGGAAAAAGGTCAACTCCCCCTGTATGACCTGAAATACTTACAGTTTCTTTATCCTCTTTAATATTTGCTGACCAGGATGTTTCAAATAATAAAGATGCACCGTTACAAAATCTAATGTAGGCCGTAACATGATCATCGACTTCAAACGTTTCATGGTCAAACGTTCCCCACTGGTTTACTTGATTCTGCATCTTACTTAAATGATTATAAGTCGTCCCACTAACCTCTACTGGCTTTGGATTACCTAATAGCCATAATGATAAGTCCAGAAAATGACAGCCATAATCAATAAGGCTCCCTCCCCCTTGAAGCTCCTTGTTTGTAAACACTCCCCAACCAGGCACCTTTCTACGGCGTAATGCTTGAACACGCGCAACGATGGGTTCACCAATTTCATTTTTTTGTATCATTGTTTTTGCTGCCTGTGAATCTTTCATATACCGGTAGTGATAGGCAATTGAGAGAACTTTCCCAGACTTATTTGCTGCCTCAATCATCGCCTCACATTCTTCAGTATTCATTGCCATCGGTTTTTCACAAAGGACATGAACACCTGCTTCTAATGCAGCAATCGTAATTTCTGCATGAAATTTATTTGGTGTACAAATCGTGACAGCATCAACATGTTCGAATATATCATGGTAGTCAGTAAATACATGTCGAATGCCAAATGTTTCAGCTACCGTTTGTGCCGTGGCTTCATTCACATCACAAATCGCTTCAAGAACAACCTCTTTTGATAGAAGTTGATAAGCTGGAATATGGCGGTCTTGAGCAATTCCGCCACCCCCGATTATTCCCATTTTAATTTTCTCCATAGTTAACACCACTCTTACGTTTTTAATTCTTTACTTTTATTATTTCTAATGGTTTAGCATTTCCATAAACAGGCTTCGGTAACTTAGTAGGCGTAGCCCATTTCACAGCATTTTTAATAACTTGCTGAATATCTTCGTGGTAATAAGTCGGGTATGTCTCATGACCGGGACGGAAATAAAAGATTTTCCCTTTTCCTCGTTGGTAGGTACAACCACTCCTAAAAACTTCTCCCCCTTCAAACCAACTCATAAATATAAGCTGTTCCGGGGCTGGAATGTCAAAATGCTCTCCGTACATTTCTTCTTTTTCGAGTTCGATAAACTCACCAACTCCTTCAGCGATTGGATGACTTGGATCAATAACCCATAATCTTTCCTTTTCATCTGCTTCCCGCCACTTTAAGTCACATGTTGTCCCCATCAAGGTTTTAAAAATTTTCGAAAAATGACCGGAGTGAAGAACGATAAGTCCCATCCCATCAAGAACCTTTTGTTTAACTTTGGCAACAATTTCATCGCTTACCTCATCATGAGCTAAGTGTCCCCACCAAATTAATACATCTGTTTTAGCTAACACGTCATCCGTAAGACCGTGCTCTGCTTCATCTAATGTCGCCGTCTGAACTTGAACGTTCTCTCCCATTAGAAAGCTTGCTAAGGCTCCGTGAATACCTTCTGGATATACCTCTTTAACAAGCGGATTTTTTTGTTCATGACGATTTTCATTCCAAACCGTAACATTTAACATGTAAAAGCCTCCTATGATTTCGTTTTTTTTGCTCGATATTCTTTCGGTGTCATTCCTTCTAGCTTTTTAAAGACTTTAATAAAATATTTATCATTTTGATAACCAACAGAATCAGCAATTTCATAAATTTTTAAATATGGGTTTTCTAATAACTCCTTTGCTTTTTCTATTCGGATTTTCGTTAGGTAATCGGTAATTGTCATTTGGTAATCTGCTTTAAACTTTCGAGAAATGTACTCTCTACTTAAAAAGAAACGTTCTGCAATCTCTTGAAGTTTAATATCTCGTTGGTAGTTATCACGAAGATACTCCTCGATCATTTGGACACTGTTCTTTTCTTTTTTATATTGAACATTAAATACTGTTTGTATTAAATCGTGAAACTCTTTTCTCTTTTCCTCTTTAAATTTTGTAAACGAGAACATACCATCATTATTCCAATAATCAACCCCTTGATATAACGGGTCTTGCTTATTAATTTCGTATTCGTTTAACCAGTGGTCTTTTAATATCGCAAATTGATTTTCCCAAATTTCAAGTTGCTCTATTGATAAATATTTATTTTTATCAAATGTGTTATAAACTCTTTCTAAAATCTCGTCAACTTGCTCGGTACTACCACTTTGAATGGACCATTTAATTTCCTCTGAGTAATCAAACAGGTGAAGAACAGGCAAGGTTTTTAACTGTTTATTTGCTACGACTGTCGTGTTCCATGCGCTCTCTAACAAGTTTATTTTTTTTAGTGATTGAACAGCTGAATCATACACTTCGTAGATTTGTGTTGATGTTTGACCAATTACAATCGTACAATGAACTTTCGTAAATTGATGAATCATAGTCGCGATAGTTTCAACAGCATCTACTATTCCAGCTTCCTTCCAGAAAAGAAGGATTAATTCGTCTTCTTGATTTAAGTTTCGAAAAGCGACCCCGGATTTGCGTTCACTCATCACTTCATTACTAATGTTTAATAAAGAGAAAAAAGCTAAATCAGCATCACCTTGATAACGCTTCTTAATCATCATATTTATTGGTAAAATAGCCAACGTAATCGGAGTAAACGCAACATCTACTTCATATTCTTTATTGATTTGTTCTATAGAACGCTTCGTCCACTTCCCTTTATCTAAAGCACTCGAAAGAAGGTAATCCCAATAAAGCGGACGGACTTCATTAATCACCCGATTCTTTTCAAGCGTTGACAATCGGTTATTCCTCTGCTCCTTCCATTCCTGAACGGCCCTGGCCAAAGTATCATTTAATACACCTGGCTGAATTGGTTTTAGAATGTAATCAAAGCTCCCAAATGCAATCGCGTTTCTCATATAATGAAAATCATCATATCCGCTAACAACAATTGTTTTGCAATTTAGCTTAGAGGAGTGAATCCATTTCAACAAATTTATCCCGTCTCTTCTTGGCATGCTCATATCTGTAAACACAATTTCTGGCTGATGCTCCGTGATGATTTCTATCGCTTCTTCGCCATCAGCTGCTTCATAAATTGTTTCGATCCCAAACCTATCCCATTCTGCTAGCAGGAGTAGACCTTCACGAACATGCTTCTCATCATCAATTATGATTGCCTTCATGCCTGTCAACCTCCACTTCATCAGGTAACCTCAACGTTACAAGAAAGCCACCCTCCTCGAGATTTTCTAGTTCTAACATGGCCTTTTCAGAATAATAAAGTTTTAAGCGGACATAGACATTTTTCAGTCCGATGTTTGTATCTCCCTTCCCGCGGTTATGCTCAGCATTTAGATGGCGATGGATATCCTCAAGCCTTTCCGCGCTTACACCTACTCCATTATCCTCGATTGTAATCACCAATTCATTATTCACTAGCTCACACTGTACTTTGAGCCTTCCAACCCCATCACGGTTTCCAAACCCGTGCTTAAAATAATTCTCTATAATAGGTTGAATAATCATTTTCGGCACACGAATATTCAGCACATCTTGATTAACGATAACAGAGTACTCAAAGTCTTCTCCAAATCTTTGTTTTTGCAACAGCAAATATGACTTTGTATAGTTGATTTCTTTACTCAACGTGACAATTCCTTCATCGGTATTCATACCGTATCTTAATATCTGCGAGAGCTCAGTAATCGATGTGTAAATTTCCGGCACTTTATTTTTAAGTGCAATCGTACCTATTGATTGAAGGGCATTATACAAAAAGTGTGGGTTTATTTGGGATTGAAGTACCTTTAATTGATTGGTTTTATTTTCAATTTCTAGCTTATATTCTCGATTTATCAGCTGATTGATCCTTTCAATCATCTTTTTAAATCTATCACCTAAAATTCCAATTTCATCATTTCCTAACGATTCAAATTGCGCTTGCATATTTCCTTTTTCTACTTGCTTAATATTTTGAACTAATACCCGGATTGGGGACGTTATTTTTACAGAAACTAAAAATGTTGCGAGAATGACAAGTGATAGCCCTATCACGCCAAATATAATATTAATCATTGCAACATCATAGGCACTTTCGTGGAGAGTGGTATAAGGAAGCCTCTTGACCAATATCCAGTCACCTGTAGCTTCATCCGTTTTTTCATACACCATTACCCCTTCAAAATAATTATCGCTCCACTCGATATAGCCTCGTTTCTCTTCTGTTTTTAAAAGTTCATTTATCCATTTATTTTCACCCGCTAAGCCATACTCCCCATTTTGCGAGCTAAAAATAAAATTGCCCTCGGGTGTAAGGATATAAAACTCTTCAATTGACTCGTCGTAAAGAAAATTACTTAACTCCGCTATTTTATCTGGATTCATTTCTAAAGAAATATAGGCTAGTAAATTATCTGAAGGTACATTTATAAACGCTCGGTGTAATGTAAATGAATTCGAACGTTTAACTTCAGGACGTGGATTATACATCGATTCAACATATAGATTGTATGGGCTTTCTTTTGCTTTCAAATAGTACTCTTTATCTGTATCAACGACATTTTCTGTGTAGACAACTGCAGAACGCCTTGAAACTGAGATGAGACGTTGACTACCGATAATCGACATATAGACTCGATTAATACTGTCGTCCGAATAAAGCAAGGTTTGGAGAGCGGTGTTTACAATACCCATTGATACATAATCCGTAGGAAATACCGATATTTTTAAGTAATTCATAAAATCAGGGTTTCGATAAATTGACAGTGTTAAATTATTTAACTCTTTAATATTTGTTTCAATATTTACTTTCCCTTGATAAAGTAAATTCAAGTTTTCTTGAATGGCTTTATCGTTTAACGAATCCTTCGTATAAATATATGTAATTACTATAGAACTCCCAAAAGGAATAACCGTAATAAGTAATAGCAATACGATTAATTTATTCCGAATGCTTTTCTTTATCACATAGAGTCCTCCCCTTCTTCTTATAACACTAAATAAGGTAAGTATAAGATAGAAAGCACATCTACGTATAGATATGCTTTCCATTGAATAGAGAAGAGAGGTCTCAAATGATTACTTACTTAAAATCATTCCAAGTAGCTTGGAAACTATTTAACATTTTTTCGTAATCTGATTGACCAGCTGCATATTCTTGGATTGCTGCCGCGAAATCTTGGCTTGCACCGTCTGGCCACATGAACCACGTCCAAGGAATTGTCTTCTCATCTACAGAATATTCGAGAATGGATTCTCCAAGAGCACCAAGTCCCGCTGGCTCAATATTATCAAATGCAGGAATAAACGCAAATTCTTCTGTCATATAACGTTGACCTGTTTCAGAAGAAACCATCCAATCGAGTAACAACTTCGCTTCTTCTAAATGCTCAGAGTTTTTATGAAGAGCCCAGTTATTTGGAACCCCTACTGGTAAACGATTTGCATCAGCTTCATCATTTATAGGAATCGGTAAGAACGCCATATTAATATCAGGGTTAAGTTCATAAATCATATTCTCAGTCCAGTTTCCTTGCTGGAGCATAGCTGTTTCACCTGTAGCAAACAACGTAACTTGTGTATTGTAGTCAGTTGTTAGTGGATTAGAATTTCCGTATTGTAATTCTGTATCAATTACTTCTTTAAAGCTTTCGAAATGCTTATTTCCAACAAATGTCTCCGTTCCATCCATTAATCCTTGAATAAATGCCGCTGGATCCTCTTGTTGTGCAAACGGAATATTTAACAAATGTTGACCTATGACCCACCATTCTCCATAACCTGCTGCAAATGCCGTTATATCTGCTTCTTCTAACTTTTGAACAGCATCTTTCATTTCGGAAAGTGTCGTAGGAGGTGATGTAATACCAGCTTGCTCGAATAAATCTTTATTATAAATAAATCCATATCCTTCTAAGTTAACTGGCATACCATAAAGCGCCCCGTCATCGTCAGTCATAGGAACTTTACCGATAGGAAGAACATTCTCAACCCATGGCTCATTTGACAAGTCAGCTAAATGCTCTTTCCAAAGCTCTAATTCGTTGAAACCACCATTATTGAAAATATCTGGTCTTTCTCCAGAAGCGAATTTGGCACGCAAGGCAGCACCATAGTCAGCACCACCACCGACTGTTTCAAGATTTACCTTTATTGTAGGATGTTCTGCTTCAAACTCATCAAGCATCGCACGAAGTTGGTCCGCAATTTCCACTTTGAATTGGAAGAAATCAAGTGTCACTACTTCACCAGTATCTGTTGTCCCCTCTGTATCCTCACCTGCGCTACTTTCTGGTGCTGTCTCTTCAGTATTCCCACCACATGCTACAAGAATCCCAACAGCTATCAACATAGATAAGCAAAGAAATAAAATCCGTCTCATAAAGTATTGCCCTCCTTAAAATGTCTCATTTTTATCTTACATATTTTTAACTTTTGCCATTCTAATAGTAGAGCAGCAAAATTTATAACCTTTTTTGCTTACATTCAGGTCTCAATTATTTTATTGAACCCGAAGCAATTCCTTTAATAATATGCTTCTGGAGAAATAGGAAGAAGATAACAATCGGTGTAATTCCCATTACTAAAGCCGCTAAACCCATATCCCATTGTTTTGTATATTGAGCAAAGAAAGAGCTCGTTGCAAGAGGAATTGTACGTAATGAAGCATCTTGTAAAACAAGAAGCGGCAATAGATAATCATTCCAAATCCACAAGGTGTTCAAGATAATGACTGTTACCGTAATTGGCTTTAAAAGCGGGAACACAATTCTCCAAAAGACACCAAACTGGGAACAACCGTCAATTCTTGCAGATTCCTCTATTTCAATGGGCACCGTTTTTACAAACCCATGGTACAGGAATATGGAAAGAGGCACGCCAAAACCGAAATACATCATAACAATCCCAGGGATGCTATTCATAATACCTAAAATCCCACCAAGTTTAACTAAAGGAATCATCACTGTCTGAAATGGAATAACCATTGCAGAAACAAACATGATGAAAAGAATTCCACTAATTTTCCCTGGGCTTCTAACTAATTTCCACGCAGCCATTGAACTAATAATAACAAGGCCAACGATACTGAAAAAGGTAATTAAAAATGAATTCATAAACGCTGAGGGGAAATTTAGAATGTCCCAAACCTTAGCGTAATTTGAAAATAAAATATCACTTGGTAAAGCTGCAGCATCGACTAAAATCTCGGAAAAGCTCTTTACTGAATTGGCTATAACAAAGTAGAAAGGTATCAGGAAAATCAACCCTAAAATAATCCCCATAATTTCTAGAACAAATGTTTTTGATGTGTATCTTGGATTCATTACGCCTGCACCTCCCTCTTCTTCGTGACCATTACTTGCACCGTTGTTACCACAGCTACGATTAAGAAGAATAAAATGGATTTAGCCGAACCTAAACCGTAATTATTGTTTGTAAATGCTTCTGAATAAATGTTAATGGCGACGGATTGTGTGGAGTTAAACGGACCTCCACCAGTTAATGATAAGTTCAAGTCAAATATTTTAAATGCCATTGAAATGGTTAAAAAGAAACATATGGTGAATGCTGGTAAAATTAACGGAATAATAATTTTCGTTAAAGAAGTAAATGCATTAGCGCCATCAATTTTCGCTGCTTCAAGCAATGAGGTATCCACTCCTTGGAGAGCTGCGATATAAATAACCATCATATATCCACTAATTTGCCAAGCAAAAACGATAACAATTGCCCAAAAAGCTGTGTTCGCATCTCCTAGCCAAGCTAGTTGAAAAAACGGAATATTTGTTAAATCACCCACTGCAGAAAACCCTCTCACAAAAATAAATTGCCAGATAAAACCGAGCAACAGTCCTCCAATTACATTTGGAATAAAGAAGACGGTTCTTAAAATGTTTTTTGTCTTTAGTGCAGCGTTTAATAATAATGCCAACCCAAACCCAATGAAGTTACTTATAATAACCGCGGCCACCATGAACTTCGTTGTAAATATAAAGGAATTAAAAAACTTTGGATCGTTTGTGAAAATTCGTTTATAATTTTCAAGCCCTACCCACTCAATAGCTGAACTAACTCCGTTCCATGATGTAAAAGAGTAATACACACCCATGAAAAACGGCACAATTTGTATAATGAGAAATAGAACAAGTGCAGGTCCTACAAATGCAGCATAGGATAGAATTTTACTCCATTTTGCTCTACTTTTTGTAACCGACTTAGTTTTGGAGTTTGGCTTCAACTTCACTTCATAAGTCTTTTCCATTTGAATTCACCGCCCATTTTGTAATCGCTTTCTTAACTTTATTATAAGGAACCATTTAGTTTAAGAATAGTAACTCTATTGACTAAAAAGGTGCACTTTATTGTTGTCAGATCACTTGATTACTTTTTAATAGCGCGTTCATAACAGTAGAAGGGCGATTCCCTCTGGGAACACGCCTTCCTTCGTCCTTCCTACCTCTTTGTTTCATTTATTCTGTAATCTCATTAAAATGCTTCCAAAGACAGGAATTCGCAGCCAAAGGATGCTATCTAAAAACTAAAAAGGTAGCTAGCACAAAGCATTGAAGAACTGACATTATGACACCTTTCGCTACATTGCAAAGAGGTTGTGCCATAAGGTTTAAACCTCCCTTATGACACAACCTCTTTGGGTACTATTCATTTCTTCGCTCGAAAGTTATTTAGTAAACGACACCTTTAAATTGTAGGTCAACATGAGTAAAGGTTTCAGCTTCGATCGCCACTTTCATCTTTTTTGCTTTTATTAAAGCTTCCATCATTCCACTCGCCTCAATCTTATATTCTTTATAGTTACTATTTTGAGGCGTTGAATGACTGAAAAAGATATACTGTTTCATGACATACCTCCTCCGCCGTAGTAAGAAACATGTATTCTATCATTCTCGGTTTTACTTCAATTTATACATTTTAATAGCACATTTTTCTTCTTCCCTATACTTTACTAAAATCAAACCTATAAATTCCATTAATTTGACAGGAAAAATATCATACATTTAATATATGTGTACAGATGCTTCTAATATTCACTTATACATTCTTCGTTAATCCGTGGTTTGTCCACAACAAAATAGAGCCTTAAATGGTCGAATAACGACCGTCTAAGGCTCTTTCAAAATAAGATTCACTAAATAGTACATCCACATTCTTTATTTAACTTTCTTACACGTCTGGCGTTTAATGAGTTTATGTGAAATAATCTCGTTCTTTTCACATTACCTGGTACTTTTATCTGATTAATTAACAACTCTGTGTCCCGCAAACCTAAATTTCTAGCAGTACTCTTATCAGAGATTTTTCATAAGGACTGAGTTTTTTTTCGGGATAATTGCTGAAGCAAATTGACCAAAATGTAATGAACATTTAGTAATAATCCAATATAGGAAAGTTTGGTTTCAAAGTAAAATAGACTCTACGTATGTAGAAACTAAAAGATGCCTTTAAACAGTTCCAGACATCTTTTTTGATTAATTATCAAGCGGGAGTTTAATCATAAATACCGTTCCCGTTTCACATGAGGACACGAGTTTAATTACTCCATGGTGGTTGTCAATTATTCGTTCAACTATTGTAAGCCCTAACCCAGTACCGGACTCTTTCGATGTTAAAAATGGGTCAAAGATTGAAGATTGAAGAACTTCCGGAATTCCTGATCCTGTATCCTCTAAAAAGATTTGGTAAAATCCATCTTTAATCTTGGAATAAATCGAGATACAACCTTTCCCATCCATTGCCTCAACACTATTGCGAATCACATTGTAAAATACTTGTTTCAACTGTTTTTCGTCAATAAATAATGCTACTCTTTCAAGGTTCATCTGAAATTCTATTAGTTCATTAACTGAGGATTGCTCGATTAAAGGTAAAATCTCATTAAAAATATCCTCCAAGTACACCTTTTTTAATATTGGTGCACTGGGTTTTGTTAACATCAGCATTTCTTCAATGATGGAGTTAATCCTCTTCAATTCCATTAAAAGTAATGGTACATAAAATTTCTGTTTATCCTCTTCCGTAAAAGAATGATTCATAATACTCAAAAACCCATCAATAACTGCTAATGGATTACGGATTTCATGAGCTGCTCCCGCTGCTAACTCACCAACAAGGGCTAGCTTTTCTGAGTGATGCATACGTTTTTCTAACTCTTCTGTTTCTGTAATATCTATAAAATAAACAATCCGTCCAATAACTTCTTGCCTTTGATTCATTAATTCAGCCTGCGATATTAATAACGCGTGGGATCCTTCCTTCGATTGAAAAGGCACCTTAAGATTATGGCTAATCTCCTTGGAAGTTAGTACACCCCAAAAAAGTTGATTTTCATTGTTAGAAAGGGAGTCCTTTTTGGCTTTATCATATTCATCCCCTAGTAATTGCTTTGCCGAGTAGTTCAAAGAAACTTCAGCCGTCTTTTCATCAATAGTAATTACTCCAACTGGTAACGAATTAAGAATCTGTTCTCGGTAAATTTTATCATTAAGAATCGTATGAAAAGAATCCTTTAAACGACTAGACATTTGATTAATAGATTGAGTAAGTTGTTGCAATTCAACTTGCTGTGTACCATCAACCTTTAGCCCATACTCGCCTTTAGAGATTCGGTCAACTTTATCTATCATTTTTTGAACAGGCTGTGTCAAATTAGCACTTATCCGATACGCAGCAACTCCAGATATTATCATCGCCCCACTCGTTAATAATACGAGGAGTACAAGCGCCTCAGAAATAATAGAGGAAAAGTGACTAGAATGGCTGTTTAATGAGGAAAACACATTTCCTTCGGCTTTATCTAATTCTTGCTTTATGTCATGTAATTTAGGTAGATAACGCTCCTTCAAGAAATTTTTCGTTGCAGCCAGATCTTCAATTGCTAACAATCCATTTACATTATTCATAACCATAAAATCTAGAAGGTCTATTTCTCGTTTAACATGCTCTAACGAGGCTGGAACCGATGTCAATTCTTGACGTGTGTGTTCTTTAGAATTTTCGAGAAAAGACTCATAATTTTCAATGAAATAACAACAATAGCCATTAGCAATATAGCTTTCTATCATATGCTCTTTATTAGAAAGCTCTTTTTCCCAATAAGAAATCCAAGTTAATTCTGGAATATTATTGTGCTGAATTTCATTACTTACTTGATTTACTTCATCAATCGAGCTAATCAGCACAAATGAATAGCTACTTAATAAAAGTGTCGTTAACAGGAGCATAGCCAATATTTTACTGCGAAACGTCAAATTTTTTAAAAGTCTCATACTCATCCCCGCTAACTCTACATACTAAAATCTCAATTCTCCATTTTGAAACTTCTCTATCTCTATATTTATCATTTCTTTTTCCCGATCAGTAAACATGGGTCCAAAAGGTGCAAGTTGATAGATTCCATCACTTTCTTTTAGCATAACCTTTCCTTTTTTTATTCCATGTTCACTTAAATAATCTCTCATGATTGCTACATACATTTGAGAGACGTCATTAGTTACACTTGTTAAGACATGATCTTTTGCAATATACGACTGATCATCTAAATAACCAATGACATAAATCCCGTATTGTTTAGCCAGTTCGATAACATGGAGATTATAAGCATTACCTTTTGTGTATATGACATCCACACCTTCTTTGAACAACTCTGTTGCTAATTGTATTGCTTTTTTACTGTCATCTCTACTATTAACTACTTTATAGTAAAATGTTGCTTCAGGTATATAATAAGCCAAAGCATTTTCAAACTCTGGATTCTTTTCCCTGGATTCAATGGCATCAAGCACAGCAACCTTTTTCGTTCTCGTTTTTAGTGCAGCTGCTAATGCCGCAAAGTGTTCAATTTCACCTTGTTCAAATGTATAGACTGATTGGTTAGAATACTTTGAAGTCCCGTGAATAGTAACAAAATGAATATTGGTATGGCTGTTTGCTAGCTGAGTAAACACATTAGAGAATTCGCGCCCCTGTCCAATAATCAAATCGGTTTCTTCTTTAACCGCTTTCTCTACCGTTTCCTTCATTAATTCCTCTGTGGCAATTTCACTATACAACGTCACATCAACCTGAAACTGTTCCTCTATTTTTAGTTGACCTTTATATGCCAAACTACCCCAACTTTGGTCAGAAATCACATCGGACGTAATAATCGTCACTTTGACTTTATCAGCTTGAACACTTGTTTTAGAATCATGTAGAATTCCACTGACCTTTAAGCCAACTATACAAATTAAGGCAATGGCAATTATCAGCGTTACAGAAACAATAATCTTTACTTGTTTTGATTCCTGCATGGCAAACTCCCCTTCTTATAACTTCTTTATTTTACTTTAAACAAATAAGGGGGTCTACTATTCAATAGATACTTTTCTACTTAATTCGACAAATTGATGGTTGAAATAAATTACCTTTGACAATTATTACAAAAAAAACTTTTCCTTGATGCTACTTTAGCCTTCAAGATTTTAGAATCACAACGCTTGCACAATTCACCTTCTCTATCATAAACATAACAGTGTTGGTTGTATTGGCCAGTTAATAGGTCACCCTTATATACAGGCATATCCATATAACCTCCGTAAGTAAGCCCCCTTTTTAATATTGCCTGAATACTTCTATACAAGGCTTGTTTCTCCTGAATCGTTAATTCTTGAACTTTTCTCTGCGGTAAGAGACAAGATTGATAACAAATTTCATCAGAATACAAATTTCCAATACCCGAGATAAACTTTTGATTTACCAAAGCTGACTTTAACATCCCCCTTTTTTTCTCAGCTAACTTATAAAATGCATCTAAAGTAAAGGAATCGTCCAATGGCTCTGGACCTAGGTCTCGTAATTTCTCCTCAACTTGATCAAGACTATGCAAATGCAAATATCCTAATCGGAGCCCCATCAAAAACAAAGAGCAATCATCAAATATAAACGTTACTTGTTTCGTTCGTTTTGGTGCATCACCTTCTCCACCTATATACATCACTCCCCCTAGCATTAAATGGAGCAATAATACTTTTCCTGATTCAAGGTTAAATAATAGGTGCTTGGCTTTTCTATCAATTGCAACAATCGTTTGTCCTTCTACGTGTTGTCTGAACTGTTCAACGGTAACATTAAGTGACTTTTCTCTAGTAATTGTTATCTCCTGTATTCTTTTCCCAATTAAATGTTCACTTAAGCGGGTTCGATAGTTTTCCATTTCAGGTAACTCCGGCAAGTATATTCACCCTCTCCAATTAAATACTATAGTGCTTAGTCTTACCAGAAAGGATAGAGAATAACTTATATTCTTTAGCTTTTTATAATAAATTGATGGATCCATAAATGTAAATCCTTATAGGCTTCGTACTAGTTTTAAAAGAGAAAAGACTACCAATATGGCAGTCTTAATTTCATTTTAACTATCTTTTTCTTGGGCCGTCCAAAATTTCGGAATCGGAACCTTTCCCCACTCTATATCTGATGCGAAATAAAAACTTGGGTAAGGAGGCTGGTTATATACTGTATTTTGCCATGCAATAGCTGTTCGGTACTGAGCATCATGCATTAAGGTATAGAGCTTTCTATCTGTAACTTCTGTACTTACGTAAATTCGGATAGCTGAGCTATCTGAGGTTCTAACTAATAATTCCTCTCTCCAATCACCGAAAATATCAGCTACAAGACAGGGATTTCCCTTTGTCCCATTATTTGTTCTTGTTTCATTCGCTGTCAGGAGAGTACCCCTAACCCAATCGGTAATTGTCGTATCATCATTAAAGGTCCCCTCCACAATTTGAGTCATCATGTCACCAGACCACCTAATTGTCATATTGGTCCCTGGAGCTTCCATGCTAATTTGTTCTCCTTTTGCTGTCTTTAAGCCGAAACCATTAGCCCAAGTTTCTAGACCGCGATAAGTAGGATTTACATCTCCAACAATTCCCCGGTCACGATCCTCTTCAGCATATTCGCCGTATATAAACTCTCCTGTAGCAGCATCACGTAACGTATACCCATATGGGGCCCATCGTCCATTTTCATGTATCATGAAAATCTCAAGCCCAGGGCGATCTGGGTCAACATTAGCTACGTGCAAAGTATCCCCGTGGCCAAGCTTAGCTATTTTGCCAGGATTTGCACTTTCCGGAGGCATCACATCGGTTGAACTATATAAAACGCTTCCATCATGATCAATCGTTGCTGATCCATAAATAATTTCTTGCTTTCCATCCCCATCAATATCAGCCACGCTTAATGAGTGTGCGCCCTGATTTGTGATCGAACCATAGTCCTTTGACCTTCCGTCTCTTGGGTGGGGATTGTCATTAAAGGGATTGCTCATCGATGTCCATCCGCTATCTGTACACCAGTATTCTTTAAGGTGATGGCCATCCCAACTATAGGAAATAATCACAGCTCGAGTATAATACCCCCTAGCAAAAATTGCATAAGGTTTCTCACCATCTAGGTAGGCTACACCAGCAAGGAAGCGATCAACGCGGTTTCCTGGTTCAATACGTGGCATTGCGTAATCTCCCCACATTAATCCATCATCAAAGCGACCTGGTTTATAATGAATCGTTTCAAGCTCTTTTCCTGTAGATCCTTCAAAAACCGTTAAAAATTCAGGCCCCTCAAGAATAAAACCTTCAAACGTTCTTAAGTCATTTTTCTTACTCCGATTTGGTGCATAAACATCAATAAAATAGGTTGCGAGTTTTTTGGCATCTTCTAGTAGTAATGGATAGTGGTATTGCTTCTCTATTCCAAAACATTCCTCAAGTGAAGAAGGCCAGTGACCGTTCAGCACTTCCTCATGCTGATGCCAACCCATGAACGTCTGTACGAGATAATGATAATAATCTTCACTACTCATTCGATAATCGTCTGAATGACTATAACCTGCACGACGATCCTTCTCAGGTAATGTAACAAATCTTTCAGTAACCATACTTCCTTCCTTATCAAACAGTAAGGTTCTTGTCCCAGGGGCTGTTTTCATCATGAGCTCTGCTTTTCCATCACCATCAAAATCAAATACCATAAATTGCGTATAATGAGCTCCTGCCCTAATGTTCACGCCAAGATCTATGCGATAAAGAAGTGTTCCCTCAAGTTTGTAGCAATCTAGAAATACATTGCCTGTATATCCTTTTTGAGAAACATCCTTAGAGTTTGATGGATCCCATTTCACAAAAAATTCGTATTCTCCATCACCATCTACATCGCCTACACTCATATCATTAGCGGAATATGTATAGACTTCACCAGAGGGAGTCACTCCATCTGCTGGCTTTTGTAACGGTATATCATAATATCCTTTTTCCCACGGAGTTACGTCGTCACTTCTACTCATTTCTTGTTCATTTACTACCGCAGCTACGGAATATTTGCACGTAGCCTTTCCTGCATCATCTAAATAATTTGTACTGTCTTTAACGGTAGCAATCAGTAAATTATTTCGATAAACGTAAAAATCCGTACCAACTAATCCTGTTTCAGAATAACCGGTCACTTCACTTGCTAGTAACCTCCAGCTAAGATAAACACCTTCAGAGGTTGAAACAGCTACAAGGCCTCTATTTAGATATTCCAATTGCATTTGCAAAACCACCTTATTTAAATATTCCTTATTAGAGCGCTTTCAAAAAGAGAAAAAAACACCTTTCGGACTATTACCATTATATTTTAATTATTTAAACTTTGACAGGGAAATCACTTGAACTGGGTAATTTAAGCTTTTCTTATTTTTTTGAGTCAAGCAGAAAGAGGCTGTGTCATAAGGGGAATTTAACCTTATGACACACCTCTTAGTGATGTGCTTAATCGCTACATCTATGATGATTGGCTTCCTCATCGCAAGGAAAGTAGTGAACGAAAAGGCCGCTGAAAAAGATCGGTTTCATCTTTTTTCAGTGGCCTTTCAGCAATGAGCGGAACCGTCGCTTTGTCTTAAGCCTACTACGAGAAACCCACTCATAGCAGGCGTACAACGTGTGGAGCCATTGCTTCTTCCGCGAATCTGCCTAAAAGGGACTTTTCAGTGGCCTCTGAACGTAAGCCATTTTCATCTCTTGAAATGCTTTTAAGAAAGCCCCTATCTCATTTTTGTTTCAACTAAAATGTCCCCAAAAAACTTCTCGCAGGTCTACCTTAACTATGTAACAACACGACCCTGCTACATTTTATTTTCAGAGTCGAAAGGTTTTAATCGGTAGCCAATTCCATAGACTGTCTTAATAAATTCTTTGTTAAACTTTTCTCTTAATTTAGAAATATGGACATCAAGAGATCTTCTCTCTCTCGAAGAATAAGAATGATGGATGCATTTCACTAAATCATCACGTTTGACAATTTTACCTCTGTATCTATTTAAGTGTAAAACAAGTTGAAATTCCGCTGGAGTTAGGTAAATATCCCGTCCCTTATATAAAACTTTTCGAGATTTGTGATAGAATACCAAATCATTTGTTAACTGGCTTTCTTCTAAAACAAATGTTTTTCTTCGGAGTAAAGACTTCATCCTTGCTGTAAGCTCTCTATAACTAAATGGTTTGATAATGCAGTCATCTGCACCTAGCTCAAGAGCTAATATCTTAGGCCCCTCTTCACTTTTTGAAGCGAGAATAATTAACAAAATATCGGCTTGTGCTTTACGAAAATATCGGCAAATTTCTAAATCGTCTTTATTAGGTATGGCAACATCAATAATAATAAGTTCAGGTCCTTCCTTATGAAAAGCCTCAATAGCTTGCTCACCATTAAGGCCTATTACTACACTGAAACCTAAATCTACCAACCTTCTAAAAATTGGTTTAATCGTTTTTTTGTTTTCATAAACAATTAGAACTTTTTTAGCCATTTTCTTATCACCTAAGATTGCTTATTTGATCTTTTAATCACCATACAAGTCATGCCTTTATCCAATTTTTATTGAGATAAAAAAGGAATAACTTTTTTGATTTTGAAACGTTTAGCCTTTTTAATTATGAGCTTATACTTATATAACCACTTATTTTCCATAAAGGTATTACTTTCCCCTAATATTTCCTGACTATGAATTGGAGGAACTTTAGAATCTTTTTTCACATAGTGATAGGAACCTTCAGCATTTTGCTCGCGGGCCTTTATATTATCTGACAGATAAAGAAGTAACCATTTTTTTACGGTAGTTTTTAAACTAATCTCTAAAACTGGGAATAAAATCTCAATCCTCATATCCATATTACGTGTCATTAAATCAGCTGAAGAAAGATATGTTCCTTCTTCACCATTTTGATAAAAATAGTAAATCCGACTATGTTCTAAAAAACGACCAAGTATACTACGCACGGTAATCGTTTCACTTACTCCCTTTATGCCAGGCCTTAAGCAACAAATCCCTCTCACAATCAAGTCAATTTTCACACCGTTCTTAGAGGCTTCATAAAGTTTATCGATTAATATCTTATCCGATAGCGAATTCATCTTGGCGATAATATGACCATTTCCATACTGTTGATGACATAAAATTTCTCGGTTAATTAACGTAATAAATTCCTCGCGAATCCCATGAGGTGCTACCACAAGATAGTTATAATTAGGTTCGGCGTTATACCCACTAATATAATTAAAAAAGTTCGTAGCATCTACGCCGATCTTTGGATTTGTCGTAATTATACCGATATCAGTATAAAGTTTAGCTGTAGCATCGTTATAGTTGCCCGTACCTAAATGAACAAACCGTTCAATTTTATTGTTCCTTTTCCTAACGATAAGAGTGATTTTGCTATGTGTTTTCAAATGAGTGAATCCGTAAATAACATGGCAGCCTTCTTTCTCAAGCTCCTTTGCCCAACTCACATTATTTTCTTCGTCAAATCTTGCTTTTAGCTCTACCAATACGGTCACTTGCTTTCCATTAATAACCGCTCTCTTTAATGCTTTAATTATTGATGAATCACCACTTACACGGTAAAGGGTTTGTTTTATTGTTAATACATTGGGATCCTCTGCAGCTTTTGCTATTAACTCCACGACGGGTTCAAAAGAGTTATAAGGATGGTGAAGGAGAATATCTTGATCTAATGCCTTTTGGAACAAATTTTCGCCATAAGATATTTGTGGTGGCAATTGAGGAATGAACGGTTTATTAATTAGGTTAGGCTTGAGAGTCTGAATTTCTTTATAGAATGAGAATAAAAAAGTTAAATCCAAAGGACCTTGGACAATATACGTATCATCATTTTGTAACTCTAAACGCTCTTGGATGTATTCTAAAGCTTGGTCATCCTCTACTGGTCCAGCAACCTCAAGACGAATTTCTGCCCCCCACTTACGCTTTTTTAATTCTTTCTCAATCTCAATGAGTAAGTCTGATACCCCATCTTCATGAATCGTTAAATCTGCATTTCTAGTAATCCGGAATGGTAGAACACTTTTTATCAAATACCCTTTAAATAATTTATTGATAAAAAATGCAATAAGATTCTCTAAGAGAACAAATGTGGTCCCTTGTTCTATTTTGACATAGCGCCCCAACACAGCAGGGACTTGCACGAAAGCCATTTTTCTTTGATTCGCCTTATCTGTAAGAACAATTGCTAAATTTAGACTTTTACTAAGTAACTTAGGGAATGGACGGTAAGCATCAATTGCCATCGGGGTTAACACAGGATAAATCTTTTCATCAAAATATGTTTCTAACATACTAATTTGTTTAGGATTTAATTCCTCGACCTGTTGCAACAAAATTCCTTCTTCCCGTAATAAAGGGAGAAGCGTTTCTTGATACGTCTCATATTGTTTTTCAACGAGTTGATGCGTTTTTTTTGATATACAGTCTAACTGTTCTTTTGGGGTTAATCCTGATTTATTATCTGGTTTTTCATACTTTGCCTTAACTTGATCCGTCAAACCCGCTACTCTCACCATAAAAAATTCGTCTAAATTCGCACTAAAAATCGATAAAAACTTTAGACGTTCAAGTAATAGATTACGAGGATCAATCGCTTCTTCTAGTACCCTTTGATTGAACGCTAGCCAACTTAATTCTCTATTATTGTAAAGTTGTTTTTGGTTCATAAGCCTCACCCTTTTTTCAAAAATCTACACTCTTCTAGCTTAACTGACCTTTTTCTCCGGATCATCAATTATATGTAAATGAAATGTTAATCTTTTGTAAAGATATTAAAAATTTTCAAAACATACTTCTTCTGGACATTTTTTATAGGTTAAACATATCGACGGTTTACACTATATGTTTGTTTGTTGATGATGTATTTGTTGATAGTAAAAGTCCTGTAAAATATCATTTGTAATTTTTTTTGATGAACGAGGCACGTGAATCCTAGAAAGTGCTGCTTTCATCATCAGCTGTTTTTCTTCATTACGAATAAGCTTTTTTGTTTCTAGAACAAGCTGAGGCACTCTTTCCCTTCTAATAGCCGCACCTTGACTTTCAAAAAATAAAGCATTCTCCTTTTCTTGCCCCGGAGTAGCTCTCGGTATAATAATCGGTATATTCATAGCCATAGCTTCTGTTAAAATCACACCACCTGGTTTGGTAATAACACAAGACGCTATCTTTAGTAATTCTTGAATATGATTCACGTAACCAAATACCTTGATGTTCTCTTTATCACGGTACGTTGACATTAGAAGGTTATATAGTTCTCGGTTTTTCCCGCAGACAATTGTCAATTGAATAATGGGGTCATCTTTCAATAAATCACAAATATATTTCATTTCTTTTGAAACTCCAAATGCCCCTGCAACAATAAGAACTGTTTTCTTTAACGGATCTAAAGCATATTTTTGTATTAGAAACTGTTCATTTAATGGTTGGTCAAACTTAGTTGAAATTGGGATACCCGAAATAGTTACTTTTTCTTCAGGGATTCCTACATTTACGAGTTCATCTTTTAACTTTGGCGTCGCGATGTAATATTTATTAATTGTTGGATGAACCCATAAATGATGCAAGCAGTAATCGGTGACGACGTTATAAGTTGGAAGAAGGGAGTTCGTTTTATTTTTATGGAAAGGAACAGCGAAGAAAGGAAATGTATTGATAATCAAATTTGGTTGCTCTTGCTCCATGATTTTCTTTAACTTAGAATGACCATAACTGAGTAACTTCAAGTTCTTCCTTTTTGAAATCTCTCTACTACTATAATAAAAAAAGCGATAAATTTGTCTCCCACCTGTTGTATAACTTTTCAAATAAACTTTTCTTGTCCATTCATTAAGGAGTGGACTCGTTTCATAGAATAAATCTTTTACTATTACGTTTTTTATTCCTATATCCGCAAACTCTTGCTCTAAGGAATGGGCAACTTGAAGATGGCCATTCCCATAGTTTGTCGTAAGAATTAACACTTTTGGCAAAATCATCGAGAACACGCTCCCTTATCCATTCTACTTGTAATCATACCAACCAATTTTTAAGGGCTTATTAACGTAATGTTCAACTTTCGTGAATTTATTATTGTTTTCTACTTGAATATAGAAACAAAATTAGTTGAAATATCAATTAGTTTATATTATTGTTAATCAATAGCATATTAATTAACAATATGAATTGTAGAAAAGGAGAAATTAAATTAAGGTACACGCTATTAATTATAGATATCTTTGAAAGCGTTAACTTTACTAGATAAAAGGAGAGAAACTAGATTGAAAACAAACATATTTGGTCACTCAATATTATTAGCAATGCTGTTATTATTGTTTACCGCTTGTAATAACCAGACAAATCTAACTTCAGGAGAACCAAATCAAGAACAGAAAGCTGAGTCGCGACTAAACACAGACCTACATCTTTTTACGAACGCTTCTGTACATGATCCTTCAGTCATTAAAGTGAACAGTTCTTTCTATGTATTTGGCTCTCATTTAGCTGCTGCCAAATCAACAGACTTGATGCAGTGGCAAAAAGTAGCCGATGGGGTAAATGAATCTAATCCACTTTTTGAAAACGTCGTTGAGGAATTGAAAGAGACGTTTGATTGGGCGGAGTCTGATACGTTATGGGCCGCTGACGTCACCCAGCTTGAAGATGGGCGATTTTATATGTACTACACGCTTGTAAGGGTGACTCTCCCCGCTCTGCACTAGGTGTAGCTGTCGCAGATGATATAGAAGGTCCTTATGAGGATTTAGGCATTCTTCTAAAATCCGGTATGTGGGGCCAATCAAGTGAAGATGGAACGACCTATGATGCAACTGTTCATCCTAATGTTGTGGACCCTCACACATTCTTCGATAAAGGTGGAGACTTATGGATGATGTATGGTTCCTATTCGGGTGGAATTTTTATTTTGGCAATGGACCCAGATACCGGCTTCCCTTTCCCTGACCAAGGGTACGGTAAAAGAGTTATGGGCGGTAATCATAGTCGAATTGAAGGACCTTATGTTCTTTACCACCCCGATACCGATTATTACTACATGTACTTGTCTTACGGTGGACTTGATGCTGCAGGTGGGTATAACCAACGCGTAGTGCGTTCGAAAAACCCCGATGGACCTTACTATGATTCACAAGGAAACGATATGATTGAAGTCATGGCCGATCCGAACCTTCCACTCTTTGATGACCGTTCTATTGAGCCATACGGAGTTAAACTGATTGGAAATTTCTTATTTCAAAAAGTATCTGATGAACCACATTCGGGTATGGAGCACGGCTATGTATCCCCAGGACACAACTCAGCTTATTATGATAATGCAACAGGAAAGCAATTTCTTATTTTCCATACTCGCTTTCCCGGAAAAGGCGAGGCTCATGAAATCCGTGTTCACCAAATGTTCATGAACCAAGATGACTGGCCTGTTGTGGCTCCTTATCGATATGCGGGTGAATCACTCGATGACGTTGCCACTGGGGATGTAATTGGTGATTATAGATTTATAAATCATGGCAAAGACATTTCAGCCGATATCAAAGAATCCACTTTAATCCGATTACAAGAAGATAACACTATTACCGGATCAGTTCAGGGTCAGTGGGAAAAAGTAGACGGTAATCGTGTTGAGTTAACAATTGATGGATTAATGTATGATGGTGTATTTATCCGTCAGTGGGACGAAACCTCCAAAAGTGTTGTAATGACATTTACTGCTCTATCAGAAGAAGGAGTAGCTATATGGGGAAGTAATACTAAGGAAGTACTTGTTCAAACAGTTGATTAAATAGAACATTTAAAATCATAAAAAAAGAAGTAGGAACTGAAAAAGATTCCTACTTCTTTTTATTGATCTTAATTACCGAGAATACCCGGAAATACTCTCGACTATACCCAAATAAAAGAAAAAATCAATTTAAATTCGCTCTTTCAAATAATGCAGCATAAGCTTTAGCAGATTTCTTTAAGAGAACTTCTGTAGAGTCTTCTACCCTTTGTTGCAATACCTCCTGAGATACTGAACCAGTGTATCTCACTTTTTCCAAAGGGGGAGGTTGCATGACATCCTTACCAAGGCATCTTACAGAGTTTCCTTATGCTAATACTCCATTTCCTTTTCACGTATCTATGAATCAATTAGCTTTTGGATATCCAGCACACCGCCATGGTTTTTTTGAGTTTTCCTTAGTTATTAAAGGATTTGGCACTGAACTCATTAATGGAAGCAGACATCTAATGAAGCCGGGTACATTTACATTTGTTATGCCTTACCAAGTCCATAAAATTGAAACGGCCCCTAGGGAAACTCTTCAACTGTAATTTCGGACTGGACCTTCTTACTAATAGCCAGCATTCTCGAATGAATCCGTTGCTCTTTGAAGCCGAGGAATTTCTACCATCTTTTGTGCAATTTGAAGAGAAGGAATTTAATCAGATAGAAGGTTTACTTTGTGAAATGTATAGAGAATACTAACAACAATCGATCTGGAAAAAGAACTTCTCGTTGCAAAATTAGTTGAGGTTCTCATTAGATTTGATCGTTCTAGACGGGCCAAAGCTTTGCCTCATAACTCGGAGAAGTGGGATAAGAAGCCAAAAAGACTTCTTATTTGGGATATCATTCAATATATTCATCTCCATTACCATGAAGAGCTATCATTGCCATTTCTGTCTGAAAAATTTAGTATGAGCATCTCTTCTCTAAGTGACCTATTCAAAAACCAAATTGGTCAAACATTTGTTGATTTCCTACATGACTTACGAATTAGGCATGCATGCGGTTTACTCGTTTCAACAGACTTAAACATTTCCGAGATTGCGCTTGAGTCAGGATTCGGTTCCTATAAGACCTTTTCCCGAGTATTCCGCTCAATCAAGAATGCTTCCCCGACAGAATATAGACGGTCATCGAATCATTTACCTCCAGAATGAACTAGCACTATTTAAATCTATCTATATTAACCATTATAATATCCTGTTTAGTATAAGCAGAAAAATAGATTAACTCTTCTTTCTGCTTATACGTAAGTTCTAGCCTATATCAATATCAACTAAGTAATGGAATTTTTTTAATTAAACGTTTAATTGAAGCATTGGCTTCATGTAAAATTACTTTTTTCTCCATTGTTTTAATGACTCGATTTTCCATTACAATCTCCCCATTAATTATTGTAGTTACTACATCAGCCCTAGTGGCAGAGTAGACAATTCTTGAGATAGGGTCAACATCAAAGGATGGGTACGTATGAAAATCATTTAGATTTAAAATAGCTAAATCTGCTTTTTTTCCAACTTCAATACTCCCTATTTGATCTTCCATTCCAATTGCTTTAGCCCCATTAATTGTTGCCATACGAAAAACGGTTTTTGCATCCATGGTTGTTGACCCGTGAGAAGGCTTTTGGATTAATGCTGCTAATCTCATTTCATTAAACATATCCAAGTTATTATTACAGGGAGCGCCATCTGCCCCTAAACTAACTGAAATGCTTTGTTCCAATAAATGAGGGACTTCCGCGATACCAGATGCTAATTTTAAATTAGACCCCGGACAATGGCTAACGTGAACTCCTTTTTCTTTTATAATTGTCTTTTCCTTTTCATTTAGCCAAATACAGTGAGCCAAGATTAATCTTTCGTTCGCTAATCCTAAATAATCTAAATATTCAATGTTTCTCATTCCTGTTTCTCTCTCGACAATTTCAATTTCTCCTTTATTTTCTGAAGCATGCGTATGAACATAGACTTGATAGGATTTAGACAGCCTACTGACTTCTTTTAATAACTCTTCCGTACAAGAAACAACAAAACGAGGTGAGAAGGCATACTTTATCCTGCCGTTATCAAAGTTGTTCCATTTTTCCATAAGGGCAACGCTTTTTTCAATTGATTCTGATGTTTTTTCCTGTAATTGAGGAGGCACTTCTTCGCCTTTATCCATCATAACCTTACCAGATAAAGCCCTTATCCCACTTTTGGCGATAGCTTTAAATGCATAATCTGTATGATGGACAGTTTCCATATCAACAATAGTTGTTGTACCACTTTGGATTAGCTCCCCTATCCCAAGCAACGCTGAATAATAAATAGACTCTTCGTCATGAGCAGCCTCCAGGGGCCATATTCGTTTTTTTAACCAATCCATGAGTTCTAAGTCATCACCTTTTCCACGAAAGATTGTTTGGCATAAGTGAATATGTGTTTGTATAAACCCTGGGATCACTAGCCTTTCCGTTGCATCAATCACTTTTTCATCTCCAGTTTCTTTTAAATCCGTCCCAATAGCTTTAATCTTGTCATTTTCTATTAAAATGTCAGCATTTATTATTTCTTCATCCTTATTCATTGTAATAATCTCTGCATGTTTAATTAATATTCTACTCATTTCAGAACCACTCCCTTTAAAGACATATTTTATAAAGTCATTTGGGGTTTCCTTCAAATTATGTTGCTTCCTTTTATCTTAATACTTGATACGTAAAATCATCACATAATTGGTACAAAAGCTACGAAACAATATTTTATAAATCTGGCTTCAATCTTAAAAAAGAGGGTGCGTCATAAGGTCAGTTTTTGACCTTATGACGCACCCCCTAGCAATATGCGAAGTCGCTACATCTTTTTAAAGACCTTACGATGAGTAGTTTTTTCTTAGCGTAAGACGAGTAGGGACGGAAGTATTGATATATCCTATGATTTTGAGACAACCTCTTTCGAATTGAGATTGTTTAAGACTTCCCATCTTTATGCTCGTTTTTGCAAATTAATGCATAGTTGGCGATATGCGTCTGATTCCGTATTCATCCCTTTGTCTCGATAAACTTTTGATATCCATTGTATGGGTTTGGGTTCATTCGGTTTCAATTCCATCTCCCAGCTAAAACACTCAATTGCTTTATCTAGGTGTTTAAACTCATAGTACAGCTCTCCTAGAGTTTGCATTTGGTCTAAATCATCACTAAGCTTCTTCATGGTATCAATTCTTTTAAAAACCTCTAGTGTTTGATGGTTTTCTTTAAAAGGAGCGAGCCACTCACCAATATAAGTTAAGTCATAGTTTTTCAATAATGAACTTACATATTTATTGAGCAATAGTTCAGCTTTTTCAGGAATTAAGTCAATCAGCGGGCTTAACAATTGATTAAGCCTGTCTGGTTGCAAGGAATGTGCATTTAAATCTAATTGTTGTAGCATGTTTTCAAATGTCTCAATCTGATCATTACTGAGCTTAAAGTCATATTTGTTCATCATAGTAAATATTTCTTCAAGCCTATTTTCTTTAACATATTCATTAAATAAATCTTGTTGCAAAGGAAGGAAATTGGGTAGTTGACAGGATAACTGCTCTAAAATATAGACTGTTTCATTTTCGTTTAAATGCTGTTCAAGTGTTTTTTTAAGAGGGTTATAGTAGTCAGTTGAAGGGGTTAATATTAATTTATACATAAACATAGCTATCAAATCGCTCCATCTGGACTCTAGTTCCAAGTGGGCTATGAGTAGGTTAAACTTTTGCTCATTATCTTTTTGAGAATAAAGTGTTTTCTCTGCAAAAATCAAATCCTTTTCAAACAACTTCTCAGAGCCTTCATTGTAAAGACTAGCATATTTATTAGCCATTGGATCTTTGGCAAGCTGTTTTACCAAACTATGCTTCGGGGCAAAATCCATTAAAATCTGAATAATTCGGTAGCCCAAATACCTCTGTCCGTTCCGACGATATTCGTAGAAAATCGAGATCATTTCTTCAAACAATTGCTTTTTGGGTACAAACGATTCAAAGAAGGTTAGAATATGCGCTTTTTCCTGTGGAGAGTAATTCACTTCGAGCTTTTTTAATAATGGCTTTAAGCTAATAATTTGGCAAGGTTGATTGGAGGTTAGTAATACGTTAATTAACGGATGAGGAGACTCAAAAACCATACCTTTTTTAAAAGCATGCTCGATGAATGAGTTGCGACGAAGTCTTGTTGCTTTTGCAGCTGTGAGGAACTGGGATTTATAAAAAAACAGATAATAAACCTCATTGTTTTCACTAAACGCTTCTATAATTTCACCTTGCAGATAATATGAAGCTCTTTCTGCTTTTAATTGGATATGATTTTGTTGACCATAGAGAAAAAATTGGTCTTGATTCATAATATCTACCTCCTATCGTTTCCTTAACTATAACACAGTTTAGGTAGAAACTTTAATGCCCCTTAATTTCAGAGGAGGATCATTAATCTGAAATCGCGACGAACATATTAAAAAAAGCTTTTCAAAGACCGTGTTACTCACTCGCTGAAGCTAGATGGTGACTTATTAGTGACTAAAAACTTAATTTCCACAACTCTGAGTAGCTATCCATATCTATGTTTGCATGTGCGAAGTCGCAACATCTTTTAAAAGCCTTACGATAAGTGGTTTCTCATCGTAAGGCGAGTAGCGACAGAAGCCATTGTTACGTCTTCGTTCCTGACCAAGGGAACAAGTTTTTATTTTTTTTAGGAAGCTAAGACCTAAAAGTTTGTGACAGCCAAACCAACAACGTGAATCCTTTCCATCTAAAAATCAATCTTTTCCAAATACAAACCACCAGGATCAGCCATACGTCCTGTTTGGTTTCTTTCTTGTGATTTTAAAATTTCTGGTATACTTTCAGCTTTTATTTCACCTAAACCAACATCTATCAATGTACCAACCATTTTTCTAACCATATTATAAAGAAACCCATTCCCTCGTACTTTAATCTCAATGAAGCCTGCATTCTCTTCAATATCGATCGCATAAACTTTCCTCACCATCGACTTTTTCTTAGACTTGGCATTTGAAAAAGCAGTAAAGTCATGTTCTCCTATGAAGTATTGAGATGCTTGCCTCATTTTTGTAATTTCTAACTTTTTCTCAATATGCATACTGTATTTTCGCATGAATGGATTTATATGCTCTTCGTTCCAAATTTTATATAGATACGTTTTGTCTTTTGCGTTATACCTCGCATGAAAACGATCATTAACTAGAGTCACCTCTGTAACGCTTATATCCTGTGGTAAATATCTATTCAAATAATGTTTGACTTCAGACTCTGTTAGATTCTCACTACTTTTAAAATTGGCTATTTGAGCAAAGGCATGCACCCCTGCATCGGTTCGGCTGCACCCGATGATTTCGACTTTATTTTCTACTAGCTCTGATAAAACATTTTCTATTTTTCCTTGAATTGTATTTTCGCCATTTCCTAGCCGCTGCCAGCCCTTATAGCGTCCGCCATCATATTGAATGACCAATTTATAATTATTCATTGAATTCTCCTTGTTTTACACTTTATTGTTTCCTCATTTGATCTTATTATAACATTTCAAGCCAAACGCTGAAGACAGGTGAACCTTTCATCCATTCTACCAAGTACGACCCATTATAAATGGAATTAATGTTGATATGCGATTAATCAACAAAAGTTCATTTAAAAGGTTACCCAAATTTCATTAGTAAGCAATGTTATAATCTATTAAGTTAGACATTATGTTTATAAAAATGAGTCTCAAAAAAGGACTTTTGGGACCTTCTTAACTTCCATACATCTACTGGAGTGATTCTTTTGTCCAATCATGATTTTTTAGAAAACAGTAAATTTAAAAATAAAGAGCAGCTTATTGAAGAATTAATTGAACTATATGCAAAACAGATAACCAATTTCTCCTTTACGTATGTGAAGGATTGGGGCATGGCTGAGGATATTACACAGGATGTTTTTATAAAGGTATACGATAATTTAGATACCTTTCGTCATGAAGGGTCATTAAAGACATGGATTTATCAAATAGCAGCAAATCGAAGTAAAGATATCTTACGAAATAGTTACTTTAAAACAACCATTGTTTCAGACTTGTTAGAATCGCTGATGCCCAAAAAGGGAAACACCTCGCCTGAAGATACGGTGATACAAATAGCTGAAGACAAAACTCTAGCTAAAAATGTATTAGCACTTCCAGTTAAATATAGAGAAGTTATTATTTTATATTACTATCATGAAATGTCTTCAACTGAAATTAGTCAATTTTTACAAGTCAATGTAGGAACCGTAAAGAGCCGGTTACAACGAGGCAGACAACGTTTAAAAGTCACACTAACTAAGGAGTCAGAATATGAGTGACAAGTTTAAAGGGATTAAAAGTGGTTTAGATCACCACGTGTTCAGTAAACATTCTTTAGATGATTCAAAGAAAAAACAAATGGTTGAAGCAGTAAAACAGCATACAATGAACAAAAAAAGAAAGTCTTTTTTTAAGAGTTTTGTTCCATTATCGAGTGCTGTTGCCTTAGTAGCAATTTTATTCATCTCAAGTTTAGCCTATTTTAATCAAGAAATTTCGTATCAATCTCAAGAAATAGCTAAAACAAACATTTGGGTCTCTAATATTACATCAAGCTCTAACGAAACCGGGTATGGACCTGAAAATACAATGGATGGAAATCCGAACACAGTTTGGTCTGGAACCGCCGCTGAGGAATGGATTGAGTATGATTTTGGATTTACACATGTTTTTTATGGGTTACGAATTATTTGGAAAGAGGTATATGAAAATAGCCTCCATACGAAAATAGAAGTATCGAACGATAGGAAGATTTGGACAGAAGTTTGGGAAGGCGCCATAAGTGAAACGGATTTTGAGGGGGAATCCTATTTATTTCTTCCTACAGAAACAAGGTATTTAAGACTAACAACCTTTCAAGATGAGGAAAATGGCCCGATTAGCATCTCATCCATTGAACCGTTACACTCGAAAATCGAACCTATTAAATTAACAGCCAGCTCATATCAGGATGAAAATACCCCTGAGAATACAATCGATGGCGACTTCCTGACAAGATGGTCAGCTAATGGGGAAAATCAATGGATCGCATATGAACTAGAAAAAGAACATACCATTGAACAAGTTGCTATTGCATGGTATGAAGGCGATGTGAGGAAATCAAGTTTTCAAATTGAAATGTCTACGGACGGTTCTGAATGGAACACAGTCTACGTGGGAGAAAGTTCAGGAAACACAACATCCTTTGAAACTTATGAAATTGAACCAACCTCTGCAAATTATCTTAGGATTGTAAACTTTGGAAATACGGTTAATGATTGGAACAGTATAACCCAAACGATGATTAGATAATTTCTTGGTTGAAGAAGCAGAAGCTGATGCATAGTCTGGTAGTTCTCTATTTCACAAAAAAAGTTTAGGGGATATTAATTGGTCCTAATCCTTTTCTTAAAAAAAATAACATAATTTCATTAAAAACATACACTACAAATTCTCCAAATCCTTTCAATACTCAAAAAGGATTGTATGATGAGGGCACTGTAAAAAGGGTACTTTTCCTTTTTCAGTGCCCTCTTAGTAATGCGCGAAACCGTTGCCCGGTTTGAAAAGTCTTGCTATGAGTGGTTTTCTCATAGCAAGGCGCACAACGAGTGAAGCCATTACTGCTTCCTCGAAATGCTTTTAAAGGGTTTTTCAGTGGCCTCACGGTTTTCACCTTTTTTAGTACCCTTTTAAGCAATCAGTGAAGATGTCTCATAGCGGGCGCGCGGAGCCATTGCAACCTTTTCATCCGCTTTTGAGATAGCCTCTTCTATTTAGATTTAGTCTTAAATGTCAATCCCCTTTTTCATGGTCAGAAGCTGCAGAACCGGTCTGCTTTTTACTTTCTTTACTTTTATAAGGTTTCGCTTTGGCTTTTGCCTTCTTAGCACTAGCTTGCCATCTGTTCCATCCTTTTTTGTCTGTTCCCCTACCTGTTCCACCTTTACCCTTTGCTTTACTCAAATAATATCACCTATTTCAATTTTACTTAGTTGCCTACTATGAAGTATAGCATTTGGTAATTCGATATCAAAGTCAATTCCCAATTTAGAATTTTCTCCACTTCCTCTAAACCTGTCTCATTATGTTTACTGAATTCGAATTGACTCCATTATTTTCAATAACAATTTCTAAACTAAAAATACGAGAATATTTCTTTTGTAAAATCTTCAAAATTTTATAAAGGTAGGTTGAAGTTTATGCTTATGGGTAAAGAATAGTGTCTTGTTTAGTAGACAAATTAAAACCACGAGGAGAGGATTCACTTTGAATATCTTACTAACATCAAGTGCAAGACGCATAGACTTTGTCGGTTTTTTTCAGGATGCATTAAGAAAAGCTGATATAAATGGAAAGGTGATTGTTGCCGATCCGGAGGATAACGCACCATCACTCCAAGTAGGAGATGAAAATTATGTGATTCCCCATCAAACAGACTCGCGATATATGAAAGCGATATTTGAGATTTGCAAAAAACATGAAGTGAAATGTCTTGTTCCATTAAATGATTGGGAAGTACCCAAGCTATCTGCTCACAAAGAGGAATTGGAAAACATGGGTGTCTCTGTTTTTATTCCGGACACAAACATTGTCGATAAGGTACGGGATAAAGGAAAATACCGAGAGCTACTGAAGGCATTTGAGGTTAAGGCTCCACTCTCTTACCTAAACATAGAAGATGCTGAAAATGCTTTAAAAAATAACGAAGTGTCCTTTCCATTAATCGTGAAGCCTCGTAATGGCTCTGCGTCTATAGGTATTGAATTTGCCCATAACATTGAAGATATGAAATTGGCTTACAATCATGCCGTTCGTGAAATTAAGGAATCACCCTTAGATGACGCTACTTCCAACGATCCAGAGGATAATGTGATTATCCAAGAAGTAGTCGAAGGTGAAAAATTTAGTGTGGATATGTTTAATGATTTAAACGGTCGTTTTCTCACTTCCCTTATTCGTAAGCAATTGGAAATGCGAGGTGGAGATATCGATAGATGTATTACAGAGAATCCCCCTGAATTACTAGAAATCGCACGGAGAATGGGAGAAAACTTAGGTCATGCTGGTTACATGAATACTGATGTGTATTACGATGGTACCAATTATTATGTTATTGATATAAATCCTCGCTTTGGTGGAGGGTATGCCTTTTCCCATGCGGCAGGAGCGGATATTCCTGCAGCGATTATTGCACTAACTATGGGTAAAGAGGTACATGACGAGTGGTTGATTCAGGATTCAGGGATTGAACTAGCCCGTCATGACACTGTTATTCGCATTGATAAACGAAAAGAACAGTATGCCCTATGATTTTAAAATACAAGATAGTATAAATTGAGGGTGAATAATCTAAAATTACTTTTAGCCACTTAGGAGGGATAAAATGGGTGATCCAATCACCTTATTAGAGGACTTAATAAAAATAGACAGTTCAAGGAAAGAAGGAGCGAACGAAGCTATTGCTTTTTGCGAAAAATGGTTAAAAGACCGAGGCCTCCCAGTGAAAAGGATCGAAAATAATGGTTATTATATGATAGTGTCTGAAATCGGCCAAGGTGATAACACTATCGTCTTAAATGGTCATGTAGATGTCATCGAGGCAACGGATGAACAGTTTCAACCTTATATACTTGATGGAAAGATGTACGGTCGCGGATCGGTGGATATGAAAGCAGGAGTGGCGACGATGATGGAGACGATGGCACAACTAAAGGACAGTCCCCTAGAAACGCGAGTTATGCTTCAACTTGTGCCTGACGAAGAAACAGGTGGAGTTAACGGCACAAAATACTTGACAGAAAAAGGGTACTTAGGTGATTTTATCATTTGTGGTGAACCAACACATTTTGGAATTGCCATCCAATCTAAAGGAGTACTGCAGCTTGATTTTGAGGTCTATGGCAAACCTGCTCACGGAAGTCGACCCTGGGAAGGCCATAATGCAATTAAGAAAGCTTATAATCTCTATGAAGACATTCTTCAGCTTCCGTTTGCAAAAGAGACTGCCCCGCCGATGTATGACAAGCCGTCTATAAATCTCGCTAAAATAAAAGGCGGGACCGTCTACAACAAGGTACCTGAAAAGTGTGAGATGTCTCTTGATATCAGATTTTTACCAGACCAATCACCTGATCAAATTTTCAAACAGATTCAAGGGATTACAGAAGATATAGTTAAAATCCATATTTGCAACGGTCCAGTTAAGACGAAAGAAGATGATCCATATGTCGAAGCACTGGCGAGGTCTATAAAAAGTCAAACTCAACTCGAACAAGTAAATATTTATGGTCAGCACGGTTCGAACGATGGTCAATTTTTCACAAAATACGGTGGTGCCGCGGTGGAGTTTGGACCAGTTGGCTTTGACTGGCATGGTGAGAAAGAAATGGTTTATATTGACTCTGTTAGAGAATACCTAGAAGTTCTCAAAGAATTTGTAGCTTCTATTAATAATAAAACAACTAAGAGATTAGTCAAAACTGAACATCCGTAAAGAAGAAGCCCATCAACTTTAATTGATGGGCTTAATTAGACAACGAGAGATTAGTACCTTTAGGCACACTTATAGTCAGTTATAGAGAAGGATAAACCTAACCTTCCTATCTGGAATTTAACAAAAATATGATTTTAATATCTATATTTAAATCGAATACACATGTACTGTTTCGGATCGTAACAACACTTTTATTTTTAATTAAAACTCTAGTGAGGGAATATTTGTTGTTTGTCTATATTTCTTCGGCGTCATACGAACATGATTTTTGAAACTTCGAATAAAGCTAGAAACTGAAGTGAAGCCTACTTTTTTAGCTAATTTATGGATGGGCATGTCCGTATTAATTAACATTTTCTTTGCCTCATATATTCTTCTTTGTTGTATATATTGATAAATGGTAACGCCAAATTCTTTTTTAAAAAAGTGGCATAAGTAATACTTATTGAAATGTAGTCGATCTGCTAGATTTTCTAAGCACCAATCAGTATCCCAGATGACATTGATTTCTTTTAAAATACGCTCATGCACACCTACATCCTTTGAGGCTTGAAAGTCGGATAAATGAGACTTTGGATCATAAGAAAGTTGAATTTCTCTCCCTAAATATAGAAGTAATTCAAGAAAGTATAATTCCAATGCACTCTTCTGTTCCCATTGGTTATTTTCTTGTTCGCGTAATAAATGATCGACAATATGCTGAAATTGTTCGGCTTTCCATGTAAATAAATGCAGAACGTAATGTGGCAAAGGTAAATCCTCTAAAAATTGCTTGAACTTTGTTAATATCGGGTGATCGAATGAAACAAATTCATCAGTAAACATAATTACGACTCGTTCATAGACAGAGTTAGCACTTAAACTAACTTTATGAAACTCAGTACTTTTAAATAATAATACATGGTGTTTTGTTAAATGATATACTTTCTCCTCAAAAATATATTTTGCTTCCCCTTGCTTTAACCAAACGATTTCATACCCTGAATGAAAATGGAAGTTTGATGCAGTAATGTCGCTTGTTTTATATTGAATTATAAATGTAGGCACTGTTTCATGAATAAGCAATTCATCATTAATATTTTGCATTTAAACACTTCCTCGTTTGTAAAGTACAGATTTTATCTCCTTAATTAAAAGTCGGCAAAACATGTAGTTACTATACTTTCCATAAAGTGTATTGACCAATTAGTTAACATTTTAATACGCGTTCTTTTGAAAAATCTATCGCTTCCTTTTCAGAAAGTATCCTCCTACTATCACTTGACAAAGCGCCTGGTCCTTTACTGCCATACTCATATAATCTTGCATCCATTGGAGAAAAACCGGCCATCTGTGTCCATCCGTTCTGTTTAATATGGGAACCCATTTCACAATTTTTAAATAGTACACTGCCTTGTGCATCTGGGTTTCCACCTGGTTGCCAGGCTCTTCCCAGATAAACGGAGTGGTCAGCCATCTCTTCTGTTTCTTTTACCAACATGCAATTCTCAAATAAAAAGCCATATGGTTGTGTAATTAAAGTGCTTGCAGCTGTTATATAGCCATTATTTGTCTCGCTCCTCCTATCTAATGAAATAATTTTACAATTATCAAAGACAGCCTGACCTCCACCAAAAATAAAATCAACTGCTCCCTCAATAACACATTCCTTAAAGTAATGGGTACCTACATTGGTTAGTAATGTATCTTGTACACTACGAAACCTACAATTTGTTATGCGTGTCCGAGTACTATTACTTGCTGTACAAAAAGCAACTGCCTGCACATTTTTAATCTTTGTTGAATCGTCTTCTTCCTTATTTGTTTCTAAAAAATAATCAAAGGCATTTTCAAACGTTACATTAAAAGCTGTAAAATCCTCTTCATTAACTGTTATACTAGCGCTACCAGAAGTCCCGTATGTGCTTCCATCGGCTTTTTCACTACCATTTGCTACATTATATGTAAGTATTGTTTCGTCTCGATCTTCTCCAATTAAAGTGATCCCTGGTTTGTTTATTTCTACTTTTTCATGATATATCCCTTTTTTAATATAGATAATACACGGTTGATTTGCAGACGGTTCTACACTATCTACTGCACTTTGAATGAACTTAAATGTTTGCTTTCCCTCAACTATTTCTCCATTACATCCAGTAAAAATTTGGTCCACAACTACTGTGGCTTCTTTTATCGAATAACCTTCCATAACATGTTCCTCCTCAATCATTTTAAAATAATGAACGTACCGATTAGTTTCCCTACGGTACGTTCATTGTTTTTATTTAAGATAGAAAACCTATATCATTGTCCTTACTGTAAATTCTGGTATCCTTCGTTATATTCTGCAATAATTTGATCTCCACCTTGTTGCTCCCAGTTAGCTATTGCATCTCGGAAACCATCTTCATCAATATCACCTAGCATATATAGTACAGTCGCATCATCAATAATTTGTTGAAGGAATGACCCTTTTTCCCCGTAAGTTTTTGAATCTAATGGAGCTGTTGGATCATTAATTAAAATATTATTGTTATCTAGCATTTGATTATATTGTTTTTCATACAATTCATTTTTAGGATAAGGCTGTAATGCATCAACCGTTGATTCATCACCAATAACTAAACCTAACAACGGACGAACACTCTGTTGAAACGAGTCTTGAGCTTCCTTGTCTGTTAGTCCTTTCGCTTTACCGTCAACTACTTCATAGTGCTCACCTTCAACACCAAATGTTAACATATTATAAACTTCGGGTTTCATTAGTTCATTAAAAAAGGCTAACACTTCTCTAAGGTCTTTCTCTGTCTTATTAGAAGATTTAGGGAATAAGACTACTGTTCCATACCCAGAACTAGACCATGTACCAGGTTCACCATGAGGTCCTGCGATACGATTCTGTACATCTAACCTTCCATCGGGATTTGATTCTTGTAATTGATCTTGGAAACCGCCGGCACTACATATACAACCAACAACAGAACCTGCCTTACCACTTAATAACATAGCGTTCTGATCTGTTTGACTAGTAACAGGGAAGTCTAGATTAACAAGTCCTTCATCTCTTAATCTTTTAAAGAAATCCATTGTATCAATGTAGCTAGGAAACATAAATTCTGGTAACAATTTCCCATCCTTCTCACCCCAGTTATTTGGGGTGCCAAAATAGGAGCTCACAAACTTAAAGCCACCATAAACTAAGTCTGAACTAACAGCTACTCCAATCGTATCGTCTTTACCATTTCCATCTGGATCTTGCTCTGTAAACGCTTTAAACATTTCATACAGTTCATCTGTGGTTGTTGGAGCGCTTAAACCAAGATTATCTGCCCAATCCTTACGATATTCTAGTCCCCAACGTGACGATGGTCTACCCGAATAAAGTGAGTAAATTTCACCATTTACAGCTGTGTTTTTTAACACATCAGGATCAAGGTTGCTTAAGTATTCATAGTCGTCAAGAAATTGACCAATTTCCCAATACTGATCCTCATTAATGGAATCTTTCATCTGTATAAACGATTCACTATTTTTCACAAACATTGCTTGTGGAAACGTATTAGTTGCAACAACTGAGTTCATTTTCTCATCATAGACTTCATCCATTACCCAAGTAATATCCAACTTTGTATTTGTCATTTCCTCTAATTTCTCAATAATAGACCTATCCGAAGCGACTTGAGCTGTATGGAAGTTTGCCATAATACTAATTTCCCGTGGACCATCTCCTCCATTTTCATTTGCAACTTCACTATTTAGTGAGCTTGAACATGCCACACTCATAAATAGAATTAGGGTAAAAACACAAAAAATAATAGGTTTTTTTGTAAGCGGAACCAATTGATTATTTAACATTACTATCTCCTCCTTAGTTAATGAACTGAATATTTGACAATTTGCTTTTATGGTTTACTTTGGGATAGATTTACTAGCACTAGTTTTTCAAGTTTATTAGTACATTTCCTCCTTCATCATTTTTTTGATAAGCATGTTAATAGCTAGATATTGGTTTATAACATGCAATACATAAGAGTTTTTCACCTAAGCAATATCTAATTTCAAAAATGTAAATATAGTAGAATGTTAATACAATATTTAGGAAAGCGTTTACATAGTAAAAGCTTAACACATAGAACATAGTTTTCCATCGGTTTTTATTGTTTAAAAAATGTGCCCATATTGCTATGGAAAATATTTGGGGTTTCATTATACTTATCCCCCGGAAATTCCAAGTTTACTTTCTGGAAATAGAATAGACACATGGACTTTTCCATGCGTCTACTCAGATCCGTAAATGCAAGTCACTGCATACTAATCCTCCAATATGTAGGATCATCCAATGGGTTTCTCCATTCAAAAAGGACCTACCTCTTGTGAAGATGCTTGTTTTTTTCTTACACTTAAGGGGGATTAAAGAAAATAACCCTGGCTCAATAAAGGGCACTGAAAAAGGTAAAACTCGTACCTTTTTCAGTGCCCTCGTTAATAGTTGCTTAAATCTCTATTCACTAAACCTTCCGTTTTGTTGAGGTTCGCTTCCTGGAATCTGCCCCCTTTTTTACTGTTTAGTTATTAATCTCTTGATAGTGAGCATTATACTCAGCAATCACATCACTACCACCTTGTTTCCTCCAATTATCTACAGCCTGCTCAAAACCTTCTTTGTCAATTTGACCTAAAATATATTTGTAGGTTGCATCAACAATAATTTGTTTAAGTGTCTCTGAACTTTTAACATAAGTATCCGAATCAAGTGTTACGGTCGGGTCGTGAACAAGGTAGTTATTATTATCAACAACTAACTCATCTGCTTTTGTTTTAACATCGTAATGACTATACCCCTCATATCTTCCACTTGTATCCGGTTCACCGATTTCTATCGATAACAATGGTCGTACTTCATTATCAATTGCCGTCCGGTTATCTTCAATTGGTGCAGCACGTCCATCAATCACTTCATAGTGCTCACCTTCAATACCCCAAACAAGTAAGTTCGCAATTTCAGTTGTCATTAAATGATCATAGAACTCTAAAATTTTTCTTAACTCATCTTCTGTTTCAATTGCAGATTTAGGGAATAAGTTAACAGCTCCAAACCCAGGAATTGCCCAAATACCAAATTCTCCGTGTGGGCCTTCAACATAGTTGTGAACATCATATTCTAAATCTGGATTCAACTCACTTGCATCATTATACAGACTTGCAACATCCCCTATTGAACCAACATAAACACCCGCAGTTCCATTTTTAAACATCGCTTGTTGATCCGGTTTACTAGTTACTGGAAAATCCTGGTTCATATAACCATTGCTATGAATCTTTTTCATGTAATCCAGAGTGTCGATATATTCATCAAACATAAACTCTGGTAACAACTCATCGTCTTTGAATCCCCATTCGTTCGGTGTCCCAAACCAAGAAGAAACCGTTTTAAAGGCCCCGTAGATTAAATCACTACGATCTGTTAAACCAATGGTGTCATCTTGACCATTTCCATCGGGGTCATCCTCTGTAAACGCTCTCAACATTTCAAAAAATTCTTCCGTATTTGTCGGCTTTTCAATACCTAAATTATCAGCCCAGTCTTTTCTATATAAATACCCTTGACGTGACAAAGGTCTTCCTTGATAAATCCCGTAAACCTTTCCGTCTACCTTTGTATTTTCAAGTACTTCATCCTTTAGTCTACTTAAATTTTCATACTCAGCTAGATAAGGGCCAATTTCCCAAAATTGATTATCACGAATCGCTTCTTTAAATTGAGCATACATATTAAAACCCATTGGAACGATTTGCGGAAGTGTTCCTGTTGCAAATGCCGTGTTTAATCTGTCTTCATACGTACTATCTGGAACCCATTGAATATCTAAATCCGTGTTCGTTTTTTCTTCAATCATATTTAAAATCTTATCAGATGGCGTTTCAGGAGTGTGAAGCACTGTCATCATCGTAATCTTTGTAGGTTCATTTGATACTTCTTCTGTATTTGTATTATTGGAGTTTCCTTCATTATTTGTTGATGAATTTCCACTTTGGCTACAAGCCGTTATTAGCATTGCTGTACAAGATAAAACACCTAACCACGAAAAAAGTTTTTTGGATTTTTTCATAAGTAACCCCTCCATTAAATTATTTTAATCTCAATTTTCTTAAACCCGAAACCCTTTTTAGTAGGTGTTTCCATATTTCTTAGTTAAAAGAGATTATAATCGCTTTTAACATCCTCCCTTCTTATGAACTTCCAATTTAATTGTAACAGGTAAACCTTTTACATATCCTGCTCTCCTTTATGTTCTTAATTAACATTTAATACTGACTTCCGCACTTTATAGTTTAGAAAGGTTTCATTTACAATTGCTGATAATGATTCGAATGAGTCTTTTTTGGTGAACATTCAAATGGAGATATTATAAGTTTGACGAACTTTGCCTTGCAGTTGATGAGTGCATAAATTCTATAATCATGATCAACTTCAAAAAACTAAGCGGCCTTAGCCCTATTAAAAATAGGACTAAAACCGCTTAGAGCCTTTTTTATCATTTCCCTCGTCTACTAGAGAGGAGGCATGGACAGCCTCTTTTTGTTTCCGTCCTAAGGTAGTTACATTTCCCTACCTTAATATAGATCCTTCCCTACTAATAAGCTTTAGAAGTACTCGCATGCTCCTTAAGCTTTAAATAAAAATAAAGTTTGTACAGATAAGCAGCTGTCTCTCCTTTGGTTAATCTATCATCTGGTTGTATCAGATTTTTGGGCTCATTTCTAAGGAACTGTCCATTTACGTCTGGAAATCCTAAGTAGGCAGCAGCCGAAGTTACAGTATATAAGTCTAATAGTTTCCCTTCAGAAAGTTTTAGCTTCATCGTGTTAACAACCCGTTGCTGTGATATCTTATTCTCTAATTTTTCAAGAGCAGACAAAAACTCTCCTACCGTAATGTCAGCTTCTGGATGAAAAAGACCGTCCTGTTCTCCTGCCATGAAGCCAAATCGGGCCATTAATTCCACTTGATCTCGTGCCCAATAATTCATTGTGTCAGGGAAGACCTCTTTTAAAATGACTTGTGGGTTCAATGTATAGGGACGTATTTCTGGGAGTTTTTCATCAATTTCTTCGATGACCATTCGTGCCATTTGTTTAGCTCCAGCTTCTCGAAAGTGAGTATTGTCATCTAAGCCTTCTAGATAATTTGGATGTTCCCCTGGACGTAATTGCATGAAGAGTGGGTCTGTATTTTTCATGCCAAGTGAGTTATAAAATGCTAGACTTTTTTTATTTAATTCAAGTAGGGTAAGCTTATTTTCTTTCGCCACTTCTTTCATTGCAAGAGTGTAGGTTGGAAAAGAGTCAACAAATATTTCGGTTGCATCATCAAACGTTCTTCTGTTTGTAGAGGTAAGGCATACAGGGATAGCACTACGTTGCTTTGCTCCTTTTATATACTTATTATTTAGATAATCTTTGTATTGTTCGATAGTCACGTACCGTTCTGGTTTTTCACGACTCATATCGTTATGTGCAAATTGTATAAACATGTAATCACCGGGTTTTATATCTACTAACAAGTCATTTAACCTACCTTCCTTGTAAGAAAGCTTTGTACTTCTTCCTCCCATTGCGCGATTTTCAACGCTAATCTCTCGTTTTAAAAAACGAGAAATGACTTGCCCCCATCCTGCCATAGGTGATTGATCAATATCGTATGTTTTCACTGTGGAATCGCTAATTAAAAAAATAACAGGATATTCACTTGCTATACGTTTTGGTAAGAGCGAAATAGACAGCTCACATAATTCTTCAAACGGCACAGGCATATCCAAAAATAAACTGTCTTCAATCGCCGCAAACTTATAACTGACGAAGTAATTATCTTCCTCCTGTTGCCAATCTTTTTTAATTTCTACATCATTTACGAGTAAACATTGTTCATCTGTCATTTGACCTTTTATTTTCAAACAAATGAGATAATCTTCTCCAGCAATAACATCTGCGCGAAAACATACCGACTTAGTGTTTTCTGCAGGAAAACCCATCTCTAAACCATAGCCTCGTTTTGAATTATAAAATGTGTTTACGTTTATGACTGTGTAGTTTTGTTTTTCATTTCCAAAAATATAATGTTGATTCACACCTGTTCCCCTCCTATTTTCTTAAATATTAAAACCATAGCCAATCCTTCATGAAGGCATTTTTATAAGATTTTAACTAAAAAGTATATCGCCTCTTGTTTGGAAACTGACTTCACACTTATGTAGCATCCTTCCTTCTTAACAAATAACAGTTTAATTATACTAGGTAAACTTTTACATATATTACCTTCCTTTATGATCACAATTAACCTTTAATACTTACTTCCACACTTTATAGTTTAGAAAGGTTTCGTTTACATCAAATTAAAGACAGACCACAATATAACGAGAGGCTATTTAACGCAACATAGTATTTTAGCAGAGTATATATCTTTATATATAGTCTTCCCGAAATTGAGTAGGTGACGTTCCAACTTCTTTTTTAAAAACACGACAAAAATGCACATGGTTTGAAAATCCAATTTTTGTTACAATATCCCTTATCTTAATATTCGTTTCAAGAAGTAACCGCCTCGCTTCGTTTATACGTACAACATTTATATACTGAATAATTGTACAGCCAGTAACTTCACGGAATATATGACATAGATAATGTTCACTCAAATGAAACTTATGAGAAAGCTTAGGCAATGACAAACTCCTCCCATAATGTTCATGTATATATTTAATCATTGAGGAAACCATATCACTTTTTGTTCCCGACTTCCCTATAGCTGCAGGAAAGGGTACGCTTTGTTGATTACACAGTCGTTTACTTGCGATCAAAAGTTGAGTAAGTAAAGATTTAACATATAAAGAACTATCCAATTGATCGGTTATATACTCATTTTGAAGACCTTTTAATAATTCAAGAAAAAGTTCTCTCTCATGGAGCGATACTTTAAGAATAGTTGGACCATTTTCAAATAAAAGTTGTAATAAATAATAGGCTTCACTTGGAATACATGACTTTTGAAAATTAAGTACGAAACGTTTGTGTTGAGGCTCATTTATTGCAAATGTTTGATGAAGAACATTTCTATTAATAAAGACTAAACTATTTTCATGAATAATGTAGTGTTTGTTGTCAATTGTGTATTTTCGTTTTCCTTCAATTAAAAAATAGATTTCATAATCATTGTGTAAATGATAAGAAGTCATTCCATCAGATAACCCTTTGTTTTCATAGTGAAGATAAAAGGAACGATCACGATGTGAAACCCTAATGTTTTTAATCAATACAAGGCCCCCCTAATACACACTGAAAATCATTGATTAACATATTATCATAGCAAGCATACAAAGCCTTAACCCAAAGTTAATTTTTCTGCACTAACTTCTTCCATCAAATAGAAGTTACACATCGAGAGTCATTTGCCGTCTCAGAAACCGTTCGCACAAAACATTGTACAAATTAGAGAGAACCAAACCTCATATCTAAAACCCCTTTTTATACAAACAAGGTTAAAAGAGCTCCCAAACATTTGTAAGCGTTAACATATATTTTCTATATTAACAGATTACGAGTAAATAATCTTTGCTTTTCCCTTATAAAGGATAAAAAGTGACTAGATTTAGAAGGTACTGACTTGTATCCACTAGGGTGTAATACCTCTACTTTTCATCAGATTATCTCTACAGTATGGTTCTGCACAAGCTTGTTTTCCTGCTATGCTCACATATCCTAACTTTTAATAAGGCCAGTGTGTTACAATCAAACGTCCTTGCTCGATTTGTATTAAATATACAAAAAAGTAAAACAAATTAAAATAAAGCGATGAAAAAGGGGGTATATCATAAGATTTTGACCTTATGGCACACCCCAAAAATTGTCGAGAAAGGCCTTCGTATTTACGAAGTGTCTTTCTCTATTTAATATAGTTGTGGAATATTAATAAAAAGTATCGCCCTCCACTTGGCCAAGTGAAACATAAAAAGTGAATATAAAATTATATCTTAGTTAATAACGCTACGCACTCCACATGTGTTGTTCCGAGATTGTATTTACCCTATTTTAAGATAGGTGAATCTATTTAACTTAAGTGAATAATAATTTTCAAGTTGAGAACTTTAGTGTAAACCAACTAACACTAATTCATCTTATTGCGTGGTCATTATGTGGTCATGTGGTCATTGGTATGCCAAAAGCTACTGTACTTCCTATCCCCACTAATAACTGCATCATCATAGGCATTAGCTGAACCAAGATATAACCTATCGAGGCATTTTGTATTAATCCTAACCCTCTATCCTTTTGATTAATCATAAATAGTAACGCTCCCCCTGTGAGCATGACTAAAGCAATCGGATACGAGAGAGCTTGAATCATATCCACTAACGGCATAAAGGCTTCAACAATTTTCTCCTTTGCTGCTCCTTTGACATACTCACTTCCAGGTATGCTCATTACAGGTATAGCCTCAGTTGTAGTTGCATAAGCATTATTAATAAACAGTCTGTTGGTGAGACTAATGGCAGTTGCTCCGGTTACTAGCGTGGTTAGAGACGCTTTTAAATGGTGAGCATCTGCTTTTTTATTGAATTTTTTTATAGCGCGTTTGATTTCTCTTTTGTCTGGCCCACTTAAAAACTCCGATATGCTTCCGACTGTTTGAATATTATTGAACATTATTCACCACTCCCTCTATAAAATCATTTTCTATCATCGGTGTCTGGACAATGTGTTTCCTGTCAGTGAGGTACACAGCGCGACCTTTAATGAAGGGTAAATGGTGAGCATCTGTAATTCCTTCGCCTAGTACAACTTCACTCGCTTTATCTGTTTGGAGCTTGAAACACAGCTTTGCATCACAATTTTGTTTAATGTTGTGGTTCAGCACCTCGCTATATGGCGTTTGAGTCGCATAGATAAGGCGATACCCTAAAGCCCCTCCAATACGTGCTATGCGTGATAAAATCACCTCACAACTATTTTTAGTGGCTCTTAATTCCTTATCCTTCTCGATACCAGGTGCAAGCTCAGCTCCTTCATCGATGATGATAAAATGTCTGTTTGGGATTTTCGCTTCTTGTACATTCTCATACCGATTTTCTTTCAAGTGCTCCATGACTTCATCCATCTGCTTGTTAATGGATTGCAAAACCTTAAGCGACTCATCAGCATCACTGGCGATGCTCTGTATCTGAGGGCAATCTTTGTAACGGTTGAAGGTTAGACCGCCTTTTAAGTCGATGAGAGTAAAGAGAACGTTTCTTGGCTGATTCATTAACAACGTCGTAATCACGTTTTTTAGAAAGACGGATTTCCCATACCTCGTTGTTCCAGCCACAACCATGTGCATAATCTTATCAAAGTCGTGTTTGATATAATCGGTACGAGTGGCACCAATAGGAACCTCCCACCTTTTGCAGTTGCTTTCATATAGAAGAAAGTCGGTCAAAGGTTGGTTAAATACCTTCAATGTGAGCAGTTTATCGAACGTCATATAAACCTCCTTCTGTTGTCTTTTGCTTTTCTTGATATCTTGTAGCTGTTTATCATAATCACCTTTAATATCAAACCCTCGTAAGTCTGACAAGGTAAATAAATCCTTGCTACTGTTTAAGCTATCCTCAATGACTTCTCGCTTCTTTTCAAAGTCTTTAAAACCTAAACCCTCCGGGATTCTGTACACATATTCAACGTAAGTTTCTTTTTTGGCTGTTCGAATTAATTTAGGGGTATCCTCTTTCTTGTCATACTTTACATACAGCCCACACTTGCGAAAAATCCTATCTAATTTTTGTTTGTCGCCTATTCCTCGTTTCATACACTCGGCCCCGAACCAAAATGCACCACCTAACAAAGCTTCGATTATCATGTTAATCCCTCTTAAGCATCGGATTTAAGACAGGTTTTGTTTGGTATGATCGCTCCGACCGTTTCTGTTGATGAATATCGTATATACTTGGCTTGGTCGTAGGTGGTATTACTCCTTGTTGGGGCTGTGGTGTATCGGCTTTGCTAGTATCAGGCGCTAATACTTCTTTTCGCTTAATTTCAGCATCCAGTAAGCTCTTAACGAAACGAGAAAACGATTTGTTACCAATCAACTTCAAACGTGCAATGTCATCTGTGTTGGTTCTGTTGAAGCTAATGGAACGTACCCATTTATTGGACATCTCATCACTTCCTTTGTGGTTGTTGATACATGATATTAGCGGTATTGCTTGACCTATAACTTAAATGTCAAAAAAATTGATATTAAAATTATAAAAGGGTTGTCCTAAATGCATAGCGAATTATTTTATAGGGTGATAACATGAAAAGTAGAATAGGTGAGTTACTAGACGAAAGAGGATTAAAGAGTAAATATATAGCAAATAAATTGGAAGTAACACAAGAACAAGTATCGAAGTGGAGGAACGGAAAGTCTTATCCGCGTTTGGAAAAGGCATTCAAATTAGCTAAACTTCTTGGAGTGAAAGTTGATGATTTATATGAGGAAATCGATAGTAGCGATACGACCGACAAAAAGGATATTTGACGGTACTACTTGAGGGTTATTCTAGGTAAAAGCTAATACTATGCTTTACGCTAGTAATAGCTATGTTTTGGGACGAGCGAAATATGCATACTATTTAAAGGAGTGATAGCATGAGTTTGAAATCGACCATCTATAAGATACTTCGCATTTGGAACGATGTGGACGCGGTGAGAAAAGGTCGTGTCGGTAAGAGGATTGGTAGACGTGTTACTGGAAAGGCGACAGGTAAAATGATGAGGAAGTTGTTTAAGTGAGCCTATGTAGGGCTCTTTTTTTCGCAAAAAAAGGCACACTCTCTTGTGCGCCTAAGCATAAATCCTTTTATTAATCGGAAATACCGAAAGAATATTTTCTATCTTAAATGTCCGTCTTTGTTTTCTATTGTGACAATAACAAATGATATGAACTTCATTAAACGTAAGTACGGTCACAGACCTCTGCGAGATTGTACCATCAGCCGCTAAATAAATCATTTGAATAGCTTCTCGACTATTAAGACTCCGATTAAATAAACCTTTCATCTTAGGCTCCCTTCAACACACGTAAAGTGCGCGGCTTTGTATCTTCCCAATCGATGTACCCCTTCTGACGCAACCGAACAAAAATACCATGAGTTGTAGAACTGGACTTATGATTCACAATGGCCCCAATTTCACGAGAGGATGGCGGATAATTGTTTTCGACAATGTACTGGACAATACAATCGAGCACCTTTTGTTGTTTGTGTGTCAATTTCATAAGACGCCTCCTTACAATTTAATTTCATTATATACGAACATACATTCTATTTCAAGTTGTAAAGCGAACAAATATTCGTATATAATAAACAGAAACGAGGTGAAATCATGCGATTAACCGAAGAAGAAAATAGGGTAGTAAGGAATCTTATCTTTTTGGAGTTCACCCGAAAAACTTTAGAACATGATAAGAAACACATAGAATCGTCTGGCGTAAAGATTAAAGACCCTTATATCGAGGCAATGGATAAAGCGATTGTTAAGGTAGGCACTGAGATAAGGGATTTAAAAAGAGCCTTACACAAGGGGCAGATTAAAATACACGAGGAGGGACCACGAGAGACGGAGGGTAGCGCTAAGATTTATGTTTACAAACTTACTAAAAAGGGATATGAGCAGAGAATGGATTTAGCCTCACATGTGATTAAGAATGCGGTGGTGGGGTTGATGCGTAGGTTTTTATGAGAGCTCTAAGAAAGAGAACTGAGGCTTAGAAGAACCTCTAACGGAAAAATCCATATTAACTAAGACTTTTGTTCTATCGATTAAGAGTCTTTTACAAAGGTTCATTCAATATACCCCCATTTTTTACATATTAAGAGATTTTAAAAAGAAATGTTCGGAAAAAATTCTTTATAATATAGTACTTAAGTTATATTTTTTTGTCTTATTTCCATTTAACACTATTAAAAACATAAATATAGGTTAAACTAACTATGGTAATTTTAAACTCGTAAATACATCTACCTAAAAAGAAAACGGCAAACTTACTGAAAAGTAAGGACGCAAAGCTACAGGGACTAATGGGAAACCGATGTCAGCCAGCTGCCTTCAGAATTCAACCATTTCTGAAAGTGCAGCATACTTTCAGAAAGGAAGAAATTTAAATATGAATGAATATGAACTAAATGAGGCATTAAAAAAATTTGAAACCCTTCTTCGTAATACCCCTGACGACCCAAACTCCGTGTATATCTTTAAAAATTTTATTAAGTATTTCATAAGAGTTAAGTCAGGTCGATACTCGTTACCCGCCTCGGAAATTATGGCAATTATTCAACATGAAAAGCCTTTAGTTTTCAGTTTATTAAGAAAACAAGATAGTCCATACCTATACTATTTAACTAATATTAACCTTCAATATAAAGAAGCTAAGAAAAACTTAGATATCATAACAGAACAACTTAAGAACGACACTCGTAAGTAGCTTTATAAACCTACAACTTTTTTTACTTAGTGTTAGCCCTCATCTAAATGGGGGTTTTTTATTGCTACTACAAAAATAACGAAATATGTCTAGTTTTGTTATTTTTCGTCAGGCAAAATTCATTGGTTTAGAATGAATTGTTGCCATAAGACAGAATCATAAAACTCGTCTTAAATAAGGGCTCATTAGGTGGTGACAGTTTCACTAAATTAAGAAGGGGGAATGTTTTTTTTGTTAGTAAAAGGGTTTTCCACTACAATATAGAAAGGAGTAGAGACACTTGTTAGAGAATATTTCCGATGACGATTTGATAAGCGCTTATCAAAAAGCAAAAGAGATGAATTTGGATAGTGATTTCATTGAATTGTTAGAAAATGAACTTCTGAACCGAACAGTTGATATTAATCTCGACTAAACATTTATAGTCAGTTTACTAAGTCTGTTTAATCGGGAAATTTAATTTACATTGTAAGTTAAACTTGGGCGGGAGGGATTAAACTGGATAAAGATTTGGTTTTCGAAAAGTTGCGATTTGATTTTGAGACAAAACTTAAACGAAGTTTAAAAAATACCGAATTAGAACTATTGTTGTGGATGGCAAATAGGGTTGTTGGAAATGTGAGTGTTTAACTTGCATTAAATTACATACTGAG
>NZ_KZ454943.1:2302155-2485468 GCF_002797395.1 Bacillus solitudinis | reverse complement strand
ATGAACTTCTGAACCGAACAGTTGATATTAATCTCGACTAAACATTTATAGTCAGTTTACTAAGTCTGTTTAATCGGGAAATTTAATTTACATTGTAAGTTAAACTTGGGCGGGAGGGATTAAACTGGATAAAGATTTGGTTTTCGAAAAGTTGCGATTTGATTTTGAGACAAAACTTAAACGAAGTTTAAAAAATACCGAATTAGAACTATTGTTGTGGATGGCAAATAGGGTTGTTGGAAATGTGAGTGTTTAACTTGCATTAAATTACATACTGAGGAGCCCCCACAAGGAGGGCTTTTTGTTTTTATACGCTGTTCTTTAACCCTCTTACCTTCGCTTCAAACTCGAGGCGCATACAATCAGCGACTGTCATATCACCTCTCTTAGCTTTTTCTAACCAACTCTTATCAATTGGGTTGCGCTGCCTTACATCCGTCCAAATTTCTAAAATTTTAATGACTGGCGCTAACTGAGTCTTTGTCATATTGTCTTCCTCCTCTTTATTAATATCGATACCATTTTTATACTTAACAACGTCTGCTCTAACCTTGTCCATGTTAATAACCGGACAGGCCTTCCAGCTGTAACCTGGCATTTCGCTATGACCTTTTATGTCAAATGCGTTAGGTAACTGCTCCGGTAAATAAACAGCAAGTAACCATAACAAGCTTTGATACTGTGGCTCGGTCGGGTCTTCAAAACGAAAATCTCCCGGCAAACAAATACCGAGAGAATGTTTGTTACTATTACCTACATGAGGAGTCATGATATTAAAATCCGCACACAATTTTATCGTTCCGTCTGGTTCCACTCCAAGGGGATATCCTCCTATGGACCAGTTATTTTTTGTGACGTGGAAATCAAGGTAAGACTCCATGTTAGTGCCTGCTAATTTCCGTAAGGTAAGCCCGTGATGCACAACAACCGTACGAATGTCTTCAAGCCTTCGATAGGTAAGTTTTTTGAACCAGTGCCGCGGTGTTTTGCTTCGAATGTCCACAATGTTCATTGCTTCTCATCCTTCCCTTTAATATCTGTCATTTGTTCAAAACGTTTAGTTAAGAAGTCTGGAAATGGCACTCCTAATCTATTCATATTTTCTAAAAGTGAAATACCTTCTGTACCAATCAAAAAGAAAATCATGGCATTACGCATAAAACCCGAATCACTACCAGCTATCACATCAAGTTGATTGGCCACAATAACTAGGGATATCATTGCACCTTTTTTAACCAATCCTGCAAACGCCCTTTTTGAACTAGTTTTTTCTGTGCTGTTTTTATCTAAGCTTGCTGCTACTCCTGTTAAAAAATCCACTCCCATTATGATAGCTAATGCGATAACCAAATTATCAAGCCCCCCTAAAAGAAAAGCGCCACTTGCAAAAGCACCGCCTGTTACTGTCGTATAAAGTGTGTTCGTTTGATATTTCATCATACATCTCTCCTCTAAGAGCCACTCGATTCGAGGGCAAAATAAAAAGAATCCTCGATTAAGGATTCTTTTTTGAACCATATTATTTTATGTTGTTGAACACTTGCTGCAGGGTATCATCCATATAAGTAAAGGTTTCACTCAAAATTAAGAGAGATCCCTAGAATCATTTTCTGATAATATGAAGCTGTACAATTCTTTCAAGTACCCATATACACCTTAGCAGTCTGAATGTAACTATCATTAATGACCATAAACAGGCGAATGTTAACCAAATCATAGGGTTTGAATCCTTATCAAAAACTAAACATATTAACGATGTAAGCAAGAGTATACCAAGATATTTACTCGTACTAAAGAAAACCTTGAAGACAACTTTATACTGTTTACTTTTTCTTAGTCTTTCGATTTGTTCATTAGAACTTGAAGTTAACAATACAGAAAGACCAGTAATTACAAAACCAAGGAGAGCACCAGATAAAGCAGCTAAAGTTCCATAAAATACATCCCTTATTTCATTTAGATTTGTTTGAATTAAGCTATAACTTCCCCATTTATCCAATGAAAAAATGGTTAACCCGATGATAACAAAAGATACACAAAGCTCAATTCCAAGAAAATGCGCTCTATATAGGTTACGCATGACAACCCTCATCTTTCTCATCAAAAATTGCTCTCCAGATCATTATAGGCCTCTTCTATTTTTTCAAACATACTTTCAGAATCAACAGACCTACTTCTACCACCCAATGTAGTTACTTTTTTGGATGTTATCATCTTATCTTCTAATAAATCAAACACCTTATTTCTTTCCTCTGACCTAGATTGAGCATCCACTTTTAGCTTATTAAATTTTTGTCTGTTATCCCCTATTGATAGTATTGATTTTAACTTTTCCTTTGAAAACGGTAGTGTAAAACCACCTCTTGAGTATTTCTTCTTACGTAGAACCAATTCAACAGATTCCGCTTCATCAGTTACTTTTGCAGCAGAATCAAAAGCACTATAAAGATCGCGATCGAGTTCCTCAATTAAAGCTAACTCATTCCTTGCTACTTCCATAGTGAATAGATTAACTTCACCCATATCAGATAACTGATTATCTACATCTTGATTTAATATCGGGACTATTTTAATATATTCAAACCGATTATTGAAATTACTACTTTTATCTAACAAATAATTCCCTAAGCTAGTTGCCCTCGGTCCAAAGAAATTGAACTCTACACCAACAACATTTTTCTGAGGAAAATAAACAAAATGAGTTATTTCTGCTAAACCGCTATTAGCGGGAATAATTAGGGGCTTTAATACCCCCTCTGTTTCCAATTCGGGAAGTGAACTTCTTCTTGACAATGCAAACTTACCTCTCAGTCCTAAACTACTTGTTGATATCTCGTTTAAGAAGCTCACGTCATTGTTTTGGTAATATTTAAATCGTGATTTTTGATGATCGCCCATAAAATTTAGTTTAGTAATATTTTCAATAACGTTAATTGGATCTGAATGCATGCGAAAATTAGATGAACCCGCTTGACTTTCAAAAAATTCAATACGAAAAAAATGGATTTTTCTATTAACTGTATTGGACATTGAAGCTCCTCCCACTCTTATTATTGATAACATTATTCGACAAGGAGTGGAAGAAACCTCCAATAAATACTAATTTTTTGTTTTATTTACAATGTATTCTTAATGAAGATTATCATCCTAATACGAAAAAAGAACTGACAATATCAGTTCCGGTTTTAACTTATCCATTTAATTTTGAAAGTAAAGATACGTTTCTATTCAATAAATCATGTAGACCTGCCATGTCTTCTACAATCCTTCTAGAAACCATGTCTCTTGCTCCAATATGGATAAACGCAGGATTGGTTTTGATGGTTTCAGTAAGAAAATTTCTACCAAACTCTTCAATGTCACCAGAGACTTCAGATCTTAATTCAAAATTACTTATCTTCTCAGCATATAAGTTATGAACCTCTATGTTTCTAATTCTTTCTCCACCATTTTCAAAGTCATTAAGAAAGCGTTGGCAGTAGCAATAGTCATCCGCATGAATTATTCCGCGTTCATTTAGTTCCTTTAGAATTTTATGGCCAGCTCTATATTTTCTTTCTGTTTCTTCAAGCTTAGCAATAAATTCATTAGCTGAGTTCATTTCATCTGCAACTAAAAGATGCATTAAGATCTCCTCAATATAAACACATAAACATTTATAAGCGAAATTGTCCATTGCCAGTAGAACCATTAATTTTAGTTCATCTGTCTTTTCCACAAAAAAAGAAGGTAAGCCAGGCTCTAACCCCCAATGCATCATCCTTTTCCTATCTTCGATGATTCCCTTACGTGTTTTTATCTCAGCTTCTACAAATTGTTTATAAAATTTCCCCATAGACCCTCACCTCTATGGTGATTATAAACTAAGCTACTGTCTGTTCACCAGTAAGAATCTCAGTAACAACAGCACGAAGATTACCCACGTTTGGCACACTATCAATGGTCATCCGCCCCGCCAAGATTAAAACCGCATAAGATTGAGCAATACGAGAATTTTTAGTGAATGTCATTTTGAACATCTCCTTTGATATTTGATAAAATAATTTAATTAGTGATAACACTAGAAACTACCTCGCGTAGATTGCTAAAGATAGGTATGTCATCAATTGTTTTCTTACCGTTATTAATCAACAGAACATAGTCTTGTACGAGCTTGCTGTTTTCATTGAACATTAGGCGGTACCTCCACTCATAGCTATCATCATCTCAAATAATTCTGTGTTAGATTGAGCCATTTCTAACCGTAAATTTTCAATTTCGCTTGGTGGTATATCTTCTAAAATGGCTTGATGTGGTGTAACTGAAACATCTATGCCGATTCCATCAGCTATTTTCAATCTTTTATTGCTTGGTATATCTACCCACAAGAAAGGCACTCCTTGAGGCTCTCTTGATAATCCTTGGGATTGAGATATTACATAACCTGTGTCATCATAAACGATTAGTGTGTTCATTTATTTGCAACCTCCTTTTAAATATATAAATCTTCAAAAGCAATGTAAGTTAGTCCTGTATGAGCTTGAGTAGGTGCAGTTCCATCAAAAGATACCGTAAATGAAGTCGTTGTAGGTTCTGAAGCTACTCGTAGTCCTACCTGCGTGTGGTTTTTTACAATAGACCACTGATAAGTTGAATTATTTGGATTTTGTATTTTCCCAGAGTGTGTAATTATTGTTCCTGCGGGATTACTATTATCGTAGTAAGTTAAAATTATGAATTTGGGTACGAATGGCAACCCACTGACTGTAGCTGTCGTTGACCAACTAGCACCATAATTACCTGGTATTGTTCCCATTTTAAACCCTTTACCTGTGTTAATTAATGGCACTTTATCAACCAACGAATTTAATGTTTCAGAACCTACACTTGATTGTCCTTTTGCGGTTAAATTTGCAGCCAAATCATTCTTACTATTTTGGATATGCGTTTTTAATTGTATAAAGGTATCACCAACTGTTGCTGGCGAGCCAATAACAGACGCAATATCCGTTTTACCGTTATTGGCAAATGTAAAAAGTTCATCTAATACCGTTTCAACATTTGTACCAGTGAAATGTGAGTTTGCATCCGCTACTGTTATGCTAGTTGCGTTATGTGCATCAATCGCATCCTCCGCCAAATGCGTAGCAACATTTTGACCAGTTGCTTCATCGACGACCATATCCGCACTCGTTTTCGGGTAAAGCACGTCACCATAATCTGGATTTTCTTTCGTCCCGATATTCGGTCTAATCTCTATCTTTTTTACTGCCATTTGTTGTCCCTCCTTATAAAACTTTGTACCACATAGGCGTATTGGGTTGTGTAGGACTAACTGAAAATCCTTCCCCTGTTGCTGTTCCGATAGAATCATCCACATATTTCTTTGAAACAACTGTATTCTCAGGGTCGTTACCTTCAACCTGTCTCTCTAAATAAGCTCTTCCACTTAAAGATTTGACCGTTTGTAACGCTTGAATTGCTTGATTGACTCTTTGAGCTGTCCAAAACCTCTGAGTGGTTGCAGTGCCTGCCTCAGCTTCAATTTGTGTAACTGTACTCCAAGAATTCGTGTTTGCAATGGTTCTAGTTGTTCCGTTAAACCTAACGAATAGGTTGGTTGTTGTCGTCCACAAATCACCATTTACAGGCGAAGAAGGCACTACACCGTGCGGAAGTCTAAAAGGAGCCCCTCCCGACACACTCGCTGGTAGTATTAACGGCCCTGTCATTTCCTCTCCACTTTTATTAACAGGTGTATAACCGATTGCATTTAACACATTTTCATTTGTTACATTCGCATCACTACCTGCTGGTCCTTGGGGTCCTTCTAGTCCCTGTGGACCGATTGGTCCTGTTTCTCCCTGAATTCCTCTCTCCCCTTGAGGACCAGTGTCTCCAATTGGACCTGTATTCCCAGTTTCGCCTTTATCACCTTTTAAACCTTGAGGTCCCGTATCACCTTGAGGACCTACGCTTCCTGTATCCCCTTTTATACCCTGAATTCCTTGAATCCCTTGCTCACCTTTAATATTTCCTCGTAATGTCCAGGTACTCGCTCCTGTTTTCTCTCTGACATCCCAGGTGTTGCGGTTAAGATGCAAATCACCAATAACCCCTAAACTATTAGCCGGGGTTGCAGTTCCTATATGCCAGGTCTTGCCGTTTGTTCCAGGTTCGCCTTGCGGTCCTTGAATCCCTTGTGGGCCTTGTTCGCCCTGTACACCTTGTGGGCCAACTGGACCTACATCGCCAGTTTCGCCTTTTTCTCCTTGGACGCCTTGCGCGCCTTGTGGCCCCTGAGCTCCTCGTATATTTACGTATGAACCCCAAGTATCGTCAGAATTTTCAAAGCGCAAACTGTAACTACTCCACTGATGCGACGGTTTATCTCCTTTAGGTCCAATTGCACCTGTCTCACCTTGAGGACCAATGGGACCCATCGCCCCGGTGTCTCCTTTTGGACCAGCTGCGCCCGGTTCGCCTGTATCACCTTTCAATCCCTGTATGCCTTGTGGTCCGGTGTCACCCGTATCCCCAATGTCTCCCTTTTCACCTTTGTCCCCTTTAGGCCCGATGTCTCCGGTGTCACCCTTAATTCCTTGAGGGCCTTGGAGATTCACATACTGATAGTGGATTTCGTCCTCACGTTTAATGCCAAGCTGAGTCTCATTCCAAGTGTACTGCAAGCCAGTCCCATCTTCTCCATCGACTCCCGGTTCACCAGTATCACCTGTTGGCGATTCCTTCACTGGGGCGTCAGTTAATTGCTTTATTCGCTCCTGAAGTGTGGGCAATGCCTTACCCATGACAACCGAAATTTCCAATCCACTCTTGGAATAGGACTCTGTTACTTCAGTCACTCTCCTATGAGCTGTCTCATTCCACTTTCTATTTTGTACAGTTACAATGTCGCCTAAGTCCCAATCTACTCCATACTTCATGTTTGATTGGTCTAAAATTTCACTATCAAAGGAAAAAACTTGTTCGTACTCTGCAAGTTTTTGCTCTCCCCTGACTGGTAACTCTTCCGGATTTTCTATGTCCCTAGCGTCAATAAATACTTCTCGGCGTTCTAACCCTCCAGAATCTCCAACCTCAACAATATGTCGATTGTCTCCCTCACCTTGTCCTGCAACATAACCAACATTCCTATAACTATATTCACTTTCGACTAGTTTTTGATTCTTGATATTGTCAAAATCAAAAGAGAAAACAACCGGAGGATTTTCATCTTGTAAAATGGATAAATCTTTGCCCTCATAAACTTCAAAAACAAAACACTCATTTTCAAAGTCTATAACTACTTCCCAACCTAAACCACTTGCAATTCCTATTTTCTCAAGTTCTTCATCTAACTGCTTAAATCGAGTTTGATAAAACGTTGTCGGTCCTTTACCCTGGTTCGTTCCGTTGACCAATAATTTAATTTTTCGATTTAAATCCAAAGGGTTTATCACATTTCTATCTACATATTGCCTCATGATTGATTCCACATTATCATTTACCCGATCATATGCAGATCCGGACGGTGGAATAGTGAGTCTCGTTTCCAAGAAACCGCCTAACGAAAGCCCACTAACCAATAAATTCTCGTTATCCCCTGCATCCTTTTCACTATGCAGGATAAACCCGGTCTTATCTCTTCCAAGGCTTACAATATTGTACTTTTTAAGATGCTCGACTCCATTTTTATTAGGATCAACAGTCATTTGAAAACTTCCGAACGTATACCATTTACGCTCAAAAACTAAGCTCTCATAATCATCGATTTCGCCTAAAAAGCCGACTGTTCTATCAAATATTCTTAATGGGTACATTACAACACAACCTTAAACCAGATATCATTGTTTACAAGGTCCTCCGGTTCTGCTAAGTCAATTCTTATCGCTGTACCTACTCGCCCTTGGACACTATTAAACCAATCCTCAAACTCCGCTTCTAAACGTTGAAGCAAATCAATGGCTTCTTGTTCTGTACCTTCAAACCAGGTATCAAACGTGTCTTGAAATGTATCTGTTGGCACACTGATTAAGGATGAGACAATACCACAAACGACTGTATCTAATCTCTCATCTGCCACCGTACTAATGGTATTACCCCCGGCATTCACTCTCACTTGGGCAAGTGAAATCTCATATATACTCGTATTTCTTGTCAAGGACGGAGGGACGGGGTTACTTGCAGGAGTTCCTTGTTTTATAAAGACCCGTACATGCCGATTGTCTACGGTTGTATCTAGCCTCACAACCACACGGTCAATTCGCGGATTAGTTGCATTTCCTTCAACGTGAATAAGGGTTAATGGCTCCGTATTTTCATAAGCACGTCCTTTAATAATCGCTCCTCCTGGGGATACAACGCTGTTCAACCCCTCACTTTTTGTCACTTTTAGAGTGGGTTTGTTATTAACATGAATTACGCCACTCGATAAAAAACGCTCTAAATACCAAGAGAACTTTTGAGCCAAAAAGCTCCTATCACCGTCTATACTGTCAAACGGAAAAAACTCTTCTGCCATGCCCTTACACCCCCGTGTATTTATTATTAAACTCGATATATAACGGAGAAAGCTCTCCTTCAATCCCAGTGGAATAACTGATTAAATTATTACCTGGTTGAAGGCTCCAAAACTCTGTCGTTAAAAAATTAATATAATTAAAAGCGTTCATCACTTCCCCGTTTGTCTTTATTTTCTCCACTCTTTTCTTACCGAATGCTGTAATAACAACTAGTTTTTCTCCCTCTAATAAATCTTGTTTAACCTCAATCGTTTGTCCTGTTGTTTCATTTGTTAAACGTATAGGCGACGTCAACGGTCCATCCATAACCAACTTAATTGGAGTCTCTGCATTCCCTTTATTTACAATAATTTTAGAGGTATTCACATCAATCTCCCCGAATTGCGAAGGGAAATCAATTGGAAATTCTAATCCACCTGTAATTGAAATAAATTCATCAATGGTTTCAGATTTATCTTTCCAGTAAGGGTCAGGGCATACCAGTGAGAAAGTCAAACGTTGATACGTAGGACCTCGATTTGCCTTTCCTGTTAAAAAAGCAGGTTCTTCATCTACTGTAAACTCAATCTGCTTTTCTCCTCCTGGATACTCAAAAACAAGATTTCCTAATCCCGACTTCGCACTAACAATCCTTGCAATCTGCTCTCTTAATTCAAAAAGTTCTACGGGTGTCTCTGCGTAAATATCCACTTGAAAATGAAGGTCTTTCACTTCTAAAAAAGTCCCTATATAGGTTGCGCCATCTTGGAAAGGAGAGGTTTTCATAATAACGTTCGTGCTGTTTCCACCTGTCCCTTCAAGTGTACAGAGGATAAACGGAGGAGATAGTCCCATTTCAAGACTTTCTCCTCTACCGTTTGTGATGGTTACTTTTTGCAAATCCTCACCCCCTATAAATTTAAAGCTAATTGCTGTTGTAATTGTTTTTGCTTACGAATAATCATATTAGAATCAAGGAGTTCCGGGCTGTTAAACGTATTATTTTGCACAATTTGCGGACGTTCCGACGAATCAGCTACTACTCGAGGTCGCTCTTGATTACCGAACCCTCCAACCACACCGTTAGAAAGTTCTCTAGCCGCCTTGTTAATGTCCGGAATGGTATTCTTCATCCCTACAACCGCCCCTTGACCAACAGGTTCTCCTACCTCTTTTTCGATTACTTTTGATGGGGAATTAATATTCAGAGCATTTTTGAAACCGGTTGTGATGTTCGATGCTATATTTTTAACGGTATCTCCAACAGCACTAGCCATACTCTTAATACCGTTTATAAGTCCGTTAACAATATCCCTCCCGATATCATATAAAGAGATAGCCCTCAAAAAACCTAATGCAGAATTCCAAATATTCTTTATGGTTTGTTCTGCTGTATTCATTTTATCTTTGACTGCATTTACCATCTCATTGAACTTAGTTCTAGTCGCTTCTACAATGTTGCTAAAAATATTCGTAAAATAATCACGGATAGCTGTTAGAATTTTCACTGCTAAGGCTTTAGATGCCTCAAGTGCGGCTCCGAAAAAGTCACGGTACATTTGAGAGTAGGTCTTTACAACGTTGTAGATGAAAACCAACGCTTTTTCAAACACATCCTTGATGTTATTCCACAGATTCGCAGCTAATGTTTTAACTGCTTCCCACAACCCTTTCCAATCTCCCCGGAAGAGTGCGGCAAACACATTAAAAATGTCAGTAATGAGAGTAAGAACAGTCTTGATGGCGCTCATTACTAAATCCCATGCCGATTTTGCTATCCTAAGAATGTCATCACCGTATTTCTGCCATACTTTTGTCACCAAGGTCACAAACCCTTGAATAAGGTTAACAATCGAGTTAAGCAGATTCATTACGGTATCTTTTATTGAGGTCATTGTACTAGCGTTATTCTTCTGCCATTCCTTAAATTTATCACCAATCTTTTTCACCCACACAATGACTTTCATAATCCAATCGGAAGCAATCTCACCAAATTTCACAATATAAGGAACCACCGCTTGCAATGCAGGAATAAGAACCTTTGTTAGCACAGGAGCCGCCTTTGCGCCAATTTGCATAGCGAGTCCACCTAAAGTGGTTTTGACGTTCTCCATCGCAATACGGAAGTTGTTTGCATCATTCAAGGCATCTTCAGATAAAACAGCACCCATTTCATGAGCGGCATTTTTGGCATCATCCATGCCATCCACACCCATCGATACGACAGGGGCAAGGTCTTTCCATGCACCACCTAATAGGTCAGTACCCAATCTTGCACGTTCTGCCGGGTCTTCCACTCCTGCTAATGCCTTTGTCAGCATGTTCATGCGCTCGTCAGGGCTTGCGGCGTTTAATTGTTCATATGTCATTCCTAAGCCTGCAAGAGCCTCTGATTGTTTTCCTGTGCCTTGTTCCAACATATCCATGGTCTTAGTAAGCTTCTCGGATGCTTTGGTAATCGTTTCAGTCTCTACTCCTGCGACCTTGGCTACGTTCTGCCATTCTTGAATAGCGTCCGTTGACATCGATTTTTGTTATCGTAAAGGCTTTTTATCCTCTACTTCTAACAGTTCATTTCCTGTTAGTTCAGCATACTTTTTCACCCTCGTCTTTACGTTAGGGTGGCGCGGTCTCGTGGAAGGATTATTTCACCTTCTATGCGTTGCCCCTGACTAATTTCTAGCCTTCGGTTCGAGTTAGCATTCCAGCCTTCTCGCTTAATACCGCACTTATAATCTAATGAGTTTCCTCAAAAGACGGCATGTCACATACCAGTAATAGAGTTAAGGTCTAAAATTCGGTCAGAATAATCACCTGCTTTTGTTGCAAGTCCTAACACAGCTCCACCTGCAGCAATAGCGGCAGTTCCGATAGCAGCCGCACCAATAGCAATTCCTTTGGATGCCTTTTTAAACTTAGATTCCGTCTTTTTACCTTTATCATCTATGTTGTCTAGCCCTTTTTGAGCATCCTTATCATCGATAAATACGGAGCCCATCAAACGAAATATCTCCATCTCTCTCACTCCCTTCTTGAGAGCAAAGAAAAAAGCACCCTATTTAGAGTGCTTCAAGCTCAATCTTATTTTTTCGGCATAGGCAATGACCTCTTCATCCGTCTGCTTTACCGCCTTTTTGTGCTCTTTTTTGTTTTTATAGAAGTCCTCAAACGAAACAAAGGTCTTTTCATCCATGTGCGGATATTTAGACAGCCACACGTCCCAAGCTTTCTTCTCATTCTCTTGCTCATTAGCTTCCATCACCAGGTCGAATCCATAACTAATATCAAGAGACATAATAAAAGACGCATCGCCATACCGTTTTAACAGTAGGTCAAGCGTCTTTATTTCATCAACTTGATAGCTCGTTGCAAAAAAGAGTTTACCTGTGGATGCTCCTTAAATTCTTCAATCAACGCAAATGTTTCCTCTGCATCGAAAGTAGCCAACCTTCCAACGTCAATTCCTTTTAAATCAGCAAGAAATGCCGTTACTTCTTGTTCTGCATCACCAATCCCCTCGACAACTTTAAGCATAATCTCAATGCCTAACTCCTCTTGCGACATGCTTTTTTTGTACTCAGGCTTAATTTGCATCTTTTTCAAAATGCGAGACATGGTAAACACGTCCTTGAACACTAAACTACGCATTATACAGCCTCCTTCGGCCAGTAAATCTTAAATGGTGCTGTACCTAGTTCGATGTTGTTGGCATCGTAGTGACCCATAAACTGTATAGGTACAATCGCTTCGCCATCATCTTCCATCGTCATATCAATACCTTCCATCGAAAGTGCGTTATCAATCATGATGATAACTGGCTTATTGGAGCCGCTAAGCTTCCCGATATACGTGATATTATCAAGGTAATCGGTCAATTCAATTTTCCCTTTTGATGTGATAATGTCGTAATCTAAATTAGTAGCCGCATCGATTTCAGCACCTGCAATCGCAAGCTTAAGATTCTCTGCAGTCAGTTCCTTTAGGTTCACTGTCAAAATAGGTTCTTCCGACACAATGACGGTGTTACCTTTACCGCGTCCTTTTAATCCATCAATCTCAATTTCTCGTTTTTCTTGAGTCAATTGAAACTGATTGCCTCCGCTTGTTGCACCTAGTAACGTGCCGACCATCGTATCAAAGTCGAAATTTTTATATACCGCCCCTGCATCTAATAAATAACGCTCAGGCGTTTTATCCGTATACCCTGTGTATTGTACTGCCATCTATGTCACTACCTTTCGTATCGTTTTATTTGGTAACGTAGTTGCCTACGCTTAATAATGTGGTCAGGGTCATTTAAGGGTAGTTTGCTTATGCGTGTAAAGATGAGGAGTTGATTGACGTCCAATACCCTTTGCCCACGCAAATGCTTGTCTATTTGGTCAGTAAGAGTCTCTATTGTGGTTTGGTCACCGTTTGAAGGCCTATCCCATATATCCACTTCAAGAATGTGATTAATAGCATCAGAACTTGGTGTGCTGTCCGTGGCAAAATTATAAACAACGTAAGGATAAGGTGGAGGTTCGTTTGTTACAGGGTCTTTTCTGACAACTTCATAATAGACGCGTGAATGTTGAGAAGCTAACATTGCGTAAGTCGCATTAAGTAGGCTTATCATAGTTTCATCATCTCGCTTGCCAGTTGCTTAATGCGACCGATGTTCCCCTCAACTGCAGGACCAAGGAAAGCTTGTGCTTTTGCTCCGCTTGTTCCCTTCTCTACATAAGGTGCATATTCGGTAGGTGTACCAATGACAACGTGGTCTTCTTCTACTCGGTGAGTGATAGAACCTCTTAAGTTCCCAGTATCCACAGGAGCACGATTAATCGCTTCGCCCTCAGCAAATACCCCTATAGCAGTCAACGTCCTCTTTTCAGCCGCTTTAATTGCTTGCATAACCGCCTTTGAATTAGATTTATACTTCACCCGAAACCACCCCCACATACTCAAGCAAACACTCTAGTTGTCGCCCTAGATTCATAGGGTCGTCCACATGCTTTACTCGATATTGTTTCCCTACTGCATATACTTCGTCACCTATTTTGATGTCCAGTATGTCAAACAGTATTAAAATGTGTGTGGATTGCTCATCGATTCGCCCAGCTACGACCGCATCATTGCCACTCAGCATATCGATAGCTCCCTCCCCTTCAATGTGATTAACCCATCCACCACCGCCACCACCAAAAGAATTATCGCTCTCTGATAAGCGTTTCGTGTAGAATGCTTGCATCACCACACCAACTTTCGCTTAAGCCCTCTTGTAATGCTCTTAGGGTACTCGGTAGAGTAACCGACTGAATGACGTGATAACCCTTCGTTTGTCAGCCCTGCTTTGTTTTCTAGGTGAAACTGAATCATTTTAATAGCGTTCAACTCATATTCTTCTGGAATACCTTCCGCGAACGAGTCGTTGCAATAGCTTCTGATATCATTTTCAACCATAGGAATTAACGCTATGATACGGTCATCCTTGTACTTAGAGCCGATTACCGCCTTTACATTTACTACAGTTGTGATAGGCATTTATTCACCTACTTTTCTTCGTTTTCTTTTTGCTCCGATTTAATCTCTTGCTCTTCAGAATCCACTTGTTCAGGCGCTTCTTCCTTACCGATTAACAGAACAATCAGTTCTTTCTTTGTCTGATTCAATTCATATTCAATACCTAATTGCTGTAAGCGTTTCTTCAATTCATCGTTGCCTATTTTTTCGAGTTTGGAACGAGCAAAAGTTTCATACTTGATTACTTCCGCTTCCTTTTCCTTTTGCTCCGCTAACCGTTTCTTTTCCTGTTCCAATAAATAAAATGTCGTTGCTCCCATTTTTGCACCTCCATAAGAAAAAAGAGCCAGGATAAACCCAGCTCTTTCGCTTAACCGTTTGTGATTAGTTTTACAATTCTCGTCTTCTTCTTTTCATAGACTCTGTCATAGTTAGCAGCAGCTTGCATTTCTGCGAGTGTAGGCATTTCTCCTAAGACTGAACCTTCTGCCCATTTGAAGCCTCGTGGATGCATAATAAACTTTTGACGATTGATTAAGATATCTTCAGCCTTTAGTGAGTTACGATCCGTTTCAGTCGGTGTTTTAGGCGAACCCGGCACATATCCAACAGCACCACCTGCAAATAAATAAGATGTATATTTTTTACCGCTAGTCGTACCATCAATTACAGGTAACCCATCATCGACAATGATTGTTTTTCCTTGATACGTTCCAAAACCAATATCAATGTCCGTTTCTGGGAAATATTCCACCATTTGAGCTTTTTGTAGATTCGAGTGTACACGCGAATGCATAGCAATAGCGGTAAATTTCCCTTTCGCATCACCTAACAATTGAGCACCTTCAATAAACACGTCACCACTAGCGTTTTCCCCTGTTCCAGATTCATCCGCCACGTTTAAAATTAAATCGCCGCTATCATTAGCTAGGTTATCAGCAAATACACCATCTAACATATTTAACAACATTTTTTGTTGAGCTCTTGTCCAGTATTCAGCAACACGACTACCAATAGCCGCCATTGGGTCAGAGCCTGCAAGTTCTGCGGCAATATCTTCCGAACTCCACGCTTGACCAAATTCAAATACTCGAGCAATGTCTTTGCCAGAATTGATTTTTTGAGTTTGCAATGTGAAATCCGATTGAATCGCTTGTGGGTCACCATCTAAATCATTCCAGAAAGGCATATTTACCGTATCTCCACCGTTTGGCACAGTCAGGTTAGGTACTCCTGCTACTATTCCAGAACGCACCAAAGCGCTCTTTTCCTCAATTGTATTAACAACATATTGATTAAACACCTCTGGGATAATTACATCCGCTACTCTAGTCACTGCCATTTAAATCTCTCCTTATAATCCGTATAGTGCAGGATTGCCCCCTGCTTGGCTTATTAATTGCTTAGCTTTTTCGGGTTCATCACGAATGAGCTTCCCTTGTTCTGTAAGATTAAAAGTCTCTTTCTTGAAAGGGTTATCCTTAATAGGCGGAGGATTCCCACCTTCATAGTTAGGTTGACGACCTTTCAGTCCAGGAGGTTGTTCATCTCCAAATAAATAAGCGTCACTCTCTTTGAGTGCGCTCAATTGGTCTTCTAAACCTAAAAGTTTCTCTCCATCCAACTTGATTGACTCCCTATCCAATAAAGCCTTTACCGCTTTAGGATTCCTAGCTGTAGCAGCAGACAACGCCTTATCAAGAGCAAACTCAAACGATTGCTTATCTAACTTTTCTTGATAGTCTGTGGCTGTTTGTTTGTTGGCGTCTTGCAGGTCTTGAATCTGTTTTAATAGGTCATCGTTATCCTTCGCCTTACCCTTTAACCCATCAAGCTGTGTGTCGCGGTCTTTAAGTTGTTGCTTTAAATCTTTGTTGTCATTGTTTACAGTGTCAAACTTTTCTTTAGGGAACCATTCACCGTTATTGACTACAGCTAATTTGTTATCTCCTGCCTTTTCAATAACCTGGTTGTACAATTCCTCGCCTAACAACGCTTTTAAATCCATCTATATCGACTCCTAATTAGTTTTTTTGACGCGTTACCCACCGCGCTAAGGAATGCGTTTCTTTAGGGTCTAACCTTTAAAAAGACCAATAAAAAAGCCACCCTAAAAGGATGACTTCGCTCTATCTATGTTTAAGGCTTATATCGCCTGTCATTTAAAAACTCTTTTATGTTGTATTCGCGTCCTAATACACGTTGTAACTCAAATCGTATGAAATCTTGTGTATGTTTGTTGCTATTTGGATGATTGTAAACCCTTGCCACTAACTCAAGACACTGCCTCGGCAACCCTACGTCCTTTAAATCAATCTCCACACGTCCACCTCCGCTCAAATGGTTATTTTCCCCATTATACAGGAAGGAGGCTTGTCATGTTAAGCGCCGATTCGATTTTCTTTCCACTGTTCATAGGTTTGTTGCTCGACTACCCCATCCTCGGAACGCCTTACACTTGGCTCATAACCTTCAATCTCAGCACGTGTTGAACAGCGACAATTAATATCTTGCGCTGGGTCACCGAATCCACCAGGGTACTCAGCAGACTCACCATCAACTTCAAACATTTCTCCTAATCCAACGGATTGCCCATCTAGTTCTTGGTGAGTGTCACGAGTATCGCCATCTAATGTAGCCACCCACACTTTCTTCATAACAACACCTGCAGACTCAGCTTTTAGAAGGCTATCTAACCTTCCACCTTGTTGCACCCTATGAGACTCCGTTTGAACAATACGCATGACGTTCGAAGCCCCCACATCCATACGCTGTTTAATGTTCCTAGCAGTTTCTTGATAAGACTTCCCTTGGATAAGGCCTTGTGCTAATTGTTCTTGTAGCTGACGAGTAAGCCGCGCTTGGTTGTCACGATTACGCTTAAGGAAGCCTACTCGGTCTAGCGGATTCTCTACCGCTCTCTCAATTACCTTTTGATTAAGCAATCCAAAGCCTAGTTTAGCAGCCGCTTCACCTTCCACAATATAAGCCGTGCGATAATAACTCTCTGCGTACATGGAGCCAAGACCATTTTGCAACGTTCGAGCATTTTTCCCGGTGAGTTTGCCGATTTCCTTTGCAATCTCTTTTTCTAACTTAGCTAAACGATTAAATTTTACCGCATCCGTGTAGTTGCCGTTTGTCGTCTCGTAAAGCTTCGCTAGTTTGCTTCTCACCTCTTTTAGTGAGGCTTGGTAGTTTTGTATTAACCGTTTCTCTAAACCCTTCTCTTGGCGATTGAGAGCCTTATCTTGTTTTTCAAATTTCTTCTGTAGACTCATCGTCATCACCTTCTACATCAAGGTCGATTCTGTCTATCTCTTGTTGCTTCTTCTTAAGCTCATCTTGTACATTTGTTACCCACGGATGGTTAGCAAGTGCCGTTTCTTCTGAAGGTGAGCCACCTGACATTACAGCGTTATTGATTTGCTCTGTCTCATTGAATATCATGGCATTGTTAAAGGTGAAAGTCGCTGTCTCAGGGTTATACTGTTTACTCTCGGATATCGACAAGTGTTCTGTAAAAAACCATACAAACTGTTTGAGAGCCTTGGTAAACTTACGTTCCAATTGACTAGACTTCATATCAAGCAACGAATAGAGGAATTGAAGGGCAACCCCTGTAGGATTCGCACCAAATGCATCCTGTTTTGGATTAACACCCATACCAAACGCAATGATGTCCTCTTCTGTCAGCCCTAAGATTTCCTTTACGGTGACGATTGGTAATTCAGCAGTATTTGTATCCACACCACCATCTTCACCAACCTTAATTGCCTTGTAATAGCGTAGGTTTTCCATGAACTCAGCTAAGTTGGCACCTTCATACCCTTTCAGTACATAAATAAGCGACTGAATTTCTTCAAGGTTGTTTTGAGCATCCGACCTGGTGCGGTCATAGGCATCAATCAACTTCTTGTAGAAAATCAAGTCGCTTTTCTCTTCCTCGTTATTGCGGAACGGAATGAAAGGCACTCTCTCCCATCCATAACCCATTTTCTTATAGGTGAAATGACTCTCAGGGTTAGTATCCTCAAACGTATCAAGCACAAACTCTCCTGTGTCACCTTGGATATAGTAGGTAACTTGCTTAGTGTCCCACCACTCAGCTCGAATGACTTGTTTGTTGCTGTCTAAATCCCTGTTCACATAGTAATAACGCACAACCGCCTGTAACTTCTGCTTGCGCTTCCCTTCGTAAATGGGAATGACTTGTTCAGCCGGGATGATGATGTAGTCAAACAACCCATTCTCATCGATAAACGGATGAAGGTATTCCACGCCCTTATTACTGGCATTCTTCACAAGCTCGCTCAGGTCATCGTCAAAGTCCTCGTTAAAGTATTCGTTGAGTCTCTTAGCAAACTCCTTGTCATCTGATGTAATGGTCACTGGGTTACCTGCTACATACGATACCTTTTGGTCAACGAGAAGTTTATGCCATCCACTTGGTATACGGTGATTCGGCTTCGTTTCGTCCTTTATTCGTTGGCCATCTTTCCAGTAGTATTGTTCACGGCTTAGAATGTCATTTTGATTAAAGTAATACCTGACACCTTCCTGCATTTCAGTGGTATCATGCTGTTCAATCAACTTTTTAATGATATATTCATTCGTGACTGTGGATTGATTGGTGATTTGTTCATTGATTAACTCTGTTTCAGTACGTCCAAAAAACATGCGGCACCTCCTTAGCGTAATATTTCAATGTTTGATTTCTTCATATCGTCCTCGAAAGCATAGCGAGTCGCATCAATCGTGTGATTATCCTTATCCTCTAGCTTTGCCCTTGGGTTTCCGTCCTTGTCCGTCTCATAGTCAATGGACTCGAATTCCCTCGCTATGTTTGGTGTGCGTTTCGCATCAATAACTATTTCCTCTAAATCATCTAGCCAACGTTCACCATACTCGACAGAGTCAGGACCCTTTTTAGCGCCTTTTACACGCATTCCATACGTCTTCTGTTCAGCTATAGACTTAGGCTCAGCGCTATCAGCTATGGTCATTTTATCGCCATAGCCTTTTTTCTTAACCCATTCGACCGATTCTTTGTTGCTGATTTTCACACCATAATACTCATCCATTGCGTATATTTTTTTTCGTGTCTTGTCGTAATGCCAACGGACGAAAGTATAAGGGTCAACAGCATAACCGAAATCCTCACCTTGCCTGATGTTATCGAATGTACTGTATTCTTCATCCGTTATGGTTCGGAAAGTTAAGTTGTCGAAAGGAACAACACCAGAGCCGATTGCCTCACCAAGATATTCCCACTTGTATTTTTCTGGACGCTTTTCTTTAACTTCCTCAGCTTCTTGAATAAACGCTTTAGATATATGCGGATTATCCAAGTAAGTGGAATGATGAATGTATGTGTTGTTTGAAATAAATTGCGTTTCATACTTCTTGTTCACCCATGACTGCTTTCTTTTCGGTGGATTGTATGAGTAATAAAAGGCATAAAAAAGACCCTCGGGCAATTCTGCACGTAGCACAGAGTTTTCGATAGTCGATACATCTTCTTCTGTTTTAAATTCGGCTAATTCTTCTATCCACATGAAAGCCACAGGAAACTTACTCATCTTTATGGACTTAATCTTTGTCGGGTCATCTGCACCGCGAAAGATAATCTTATTCCCTCTCGGTAAGTACGTGAGCCTTAGAGGACTTTGGTTAGGGTGCCAATACTCCGACACTCCTAAAATCTCAATCGCCTCTTTCAATTGCTCATACACAGATTCTTGAAGCGTGTTTCCTACTTTACGGATACAAAGTCCAGTTACTGGATACTTCATCATATCCATAATTAGCTTCATGGCAATGTGTGTAGATTTAGCAGAACCACGTCCGCCTTTTAACACATGCCTTAAATATCTATGTGAATTTGACACCTTCCAAAATGATTGAAAATGTGGAGTGATTTTCTCGGACAGTTTAACTTTCATCCTCATCACCTATGTCATCTATGATGGTGACACCTACACTACCTTCAATTTGCTGTTTATCTGTCCACATGGCGTAACGTTTGCCTAAGTCAACAGCAGCACTCCGTCTAGTTTGGACACTCGGCTTAAGGTTTACTACCCTCTGTGTACCATCCCCATCTAAAATAGGAACAGGCTCATCAATATCACCGCGCATTACAGAGGTCAAAAACTCCATTATCTCTTGTTGGTCTGCCACTCTTTCACCTTGTAATTTCTCAAGTCGCTCATCTATATATGACCTAATCGCAAGTTTTCGCAAGTTTTCAGTAGCTATGTTGTCATGGTTCTTCCCACTGTAACCTGCTCTCCTAGCAGCTTCTGCTCCGTTACCTGTCTCGATGTAATAATCAGCAAACCGCTTCTGTTTCTCTGTGAGTTTCATTACATCCACCTCATCCCCTAACTATTCGGTATGTCCAAAAGGTTTATTTTCTTGCTACCGCTATCAGTCCGTGCGTTATGCTCTCTATTGCCTGTTCCTCAAATACTTCGTAATGTTCTCTATCATGTGCATCCTCATGTATAGGCGCAAAGTGCAGGTGCAGTAATTCATGGACAAGACTATTCTCCATGTCTTGCATAGCCATAAGACCATCAGGGTAGTCGATAGGGTCCAATATTCGAACGGATGCCATCTTCTTAGATAGCGTCCAACTGATTTCGGCAGCTCTATTTGGATCCATTTCCTTTTCTCTCACTATTCTTATTGTGATAATCCAATCACGCAGTCTTAGCTTTTCTTGCCAATAGGCTAGTCGTTCCTCTAATTCTTCTTGGCTAAGAATCACCTCTTGCATGTCATCACCCTTTCTTAATACACTAAAAAAGACCAACCCCTTAGGATTAGCCTTGTTTAATGTATTATTTATCCCAATTTGACAATTCAAACCTCTTACATTCTACAGGAGATTTTGGACTATCCATCTTTACAATCAAATTAGTAAACCTACCTTGCGCCTTCAGTAAAGTAAGAATAACAATTGCTTTACCTCTACTGACACCTCTTTTGCCTAACTCCGGCTCGATGTCATAGTAACCCGAGAATGCTTCTGTTTTGTCCGGGTCTATAAAAATTTCATTCAACACACCTTCCACTACATCGACTTCCCAATTTTCAACTTTAGACAATCCCGAAATTTGACTATCTACAACCGTTTCAATGCCGTTAACTAAGCCATAAATAACATCATCACCAACTCCGGGCGGACAATCGTTTAGCCTTTTCTGAATTCGATAAGTTTCACCTAATAATTTTCCGAATAAATATTTATCCATATAAATTCCCCCTTCTCCCCGTACATTCGACAAGAAAAGTGGAAAATCCTTTAATATTAACATTTATTTTACAGCCTCTTAACAATTATCAGAATGTTTTGTGTTATCATAAGTATCGGCGGAACAGGAAAATCGATAGACCTTGAGACAGTCTATCAAAAGGAGGTTTGCCTTTATCCCTTTATGAGTCAGGCTTTAACTAGTCTGGCTTCTTCTCCGTAAAAAGAATAACGCCCATCACACTTAGGAACTCTCGTTCAAGTGACAGGCGTTATTATCAGATTAAAAACAAGTTAAACTAAGGTTTGTTCGCGATAGTTTTGTTACTACTACCATAATAACACTTATATATCAATGAGTCTGTAACATTCTTGTAGCGCGTTTTGACTGAGAACTCACTCGTCTAATGTGCTCAGGAGAATATCCTAATTCAGTCGCTATTGTTTGGTGAGTCTTGCCTTCCACATAACGTTTATAAGCGATTTTGTATTCTAATCCGCCCAACCGCTTTAACTTACTTTCTATTTCTTGTTTGCCTCGTCTTAACTCATCTAAAGCCTCGTGCATCTGTTTTATTCTCTCGCTAAGTAAGTCGCATCGTCTGGCGGCGTTATCTAATGGAACCTGGTGAAATAACTTTCCGCCAAACCACCAATTCTCACGTTCTTTCATTGTCATTTTGATTTGAGTTTCAAGGATATCGATTTCTTTAATCATATCGTTGTAGTTGCGAAAGATAATTTTCACCGTGTTCATTCTTACTCCCCCTTTAACTTCATCGCTTCATACTGCACTTGTTGTGGTATCTCGTTAGGTTCATCGCAATGTTGGCAAAACGCATGACTTGCCATTGAAAAATATTCTCTCACAATATACGTTGGTATTTTACTAGGCTTGCAGCAGTAGTTACAGAACATGAGATAATCCACAACATCACTCCTAAATATCAGATTGGTACTTCGATATGCTTTGAAGGATATTCCCTTGAGACTGAATCACATCTAAAGAGGCTAGTCCGCTTCGGTGCAACTCAAGTGCCATATCCCTCGCATGCTTCAATTCCGCTACCTCACCTCTTGCCATATCTGGAATGAGAGTAGCTTGCACACCCTCACTCCTTAATCTGATAATGGTCTTACCTAACTCACGTCTATATTCTAATTCTGTATTGGCTTTATTCTCAGCGAGTCGGAATATCTCTTTGCTGGCTTTATTCATACGCTTTGTTATCTCGTACATTTCGCCTGTTATTTGAGTAAGTTCGATGGTTCTTTTCGGTTGAGTCATTTACTCACCCCTCCAACTCAATGACATTCACTTCCACCCTTGGATTCTCGCTGTACCACTTACTAACGACCAATGTCACCACTTGGCTATCATCGCGCCATATCACACCGTTTAACGCATCCTTGATTGCCTTGATGTAGTTATCTACGTCTGGCTTGGTGACAGGTCTTACTTTCATGTCTTTGATTAGCTCACGTTTGTACTTAGGCATGCTTTTAGGAATGGAGCGGTATATTTCAACCATGAGTTGTATTTGTCCTTCTATGGGCTTCTCAGGCTTATGCTGACTAGCTACAAGCTTCACATATTGCTTGAAGTTTCTTGATTTCTCAGGGTCATAAACTTTCCCTTTGCCGAAACGCGGTCTTCCTTGAGCCACTGGTTCGCCATCTATAGTGAATCTAATATTACTTGCTATCTTGGCCACGAGTCATAACCTCCTCGTATAACTGTTCAATTTCTGCATGAGTTTTATCGTCTAGTGCATCTTCACTCCAACGCGTTCTGGATACGATGACGAATATCATGAAAGAGCGATTCATAAGTTCACCTCGTTCTCGTAATGTTCATTAATCTTTGTCTTCGCAATCGCAAAGTGCCATACCGTCATCTGTCCATTCTCCACATTGTTCACATTGTTTTTCTATTTGAAATCCCTTGAATTGATAAACTGCTTTTACTGTGTATTCTTTATCACAACGGTCACAAGTTATTTCTTCCTCTTCGTCTTCCCAATTTGATTGGTGGTCTTCTACAACGTGTTCACAATACGGGCATACTTGCTCATCTAATAATTCGTCCATTCTTACACACCTTCTTTATGTTGTAGTTTTACTCTATTAAACAGTTTTCCTTTCCTCTCTCATACTCATCAAAACGGAAGGTCATCATCATTGATATCTATCGGCTGACCATCATTTGCAAAGGGGTCGCTATTAAAACCGCTCTGATTCTGCTTTTGTTGCCCTTGTGAGCCACTTTGCTGTTGGTTGCCACTATTCTTAGGCTCTAGGAACTGAACGGTCTCTGCGACCACCTCAGTAATGAATACACGCTTACCCTCGTTGTTGTCATAGCTCCTTGTTTGAATCCGACCGTCTATTCCTGCTAAGCTACCTTTTTTTAGATAGTTTGCTACATTCTCTGCTGGCTTCTGCCACACTACGCAGTTGATAAAATCTGCATCAGGTCCGTTCTCTTGCTTTCGTATTCTATTTACTGCCAGTGTGAAATTCCCAACTGCCACACCATTTGGCGTATAACGTAATTCTGGGTCTTTCGTTAATCTCCCAACGAGCACTACGCGATTTAACATCTATTTTTCCCCCAACCTTTTTGAAATTTCCTTGAGCGCCTCTTGCGTACTATTTACACTCATATCAAAGCCATCTGTAAGCACCTTTACAAAGTGCCCTCCATTGCCGTTGTCCCATATCCTTGCTACGATGCTATTTCCTTTGTAGACATCTGCATATCCAATGCCATCTTGTATTGTTAAGCCCATCCGCTTCCTCCTATGAGAGCATCCGTTCTCTATTGTGAATGCTCTCTTTTTCTAGTAATGTAATATTGGGATAAATCTACCCTGTTGATTAAATTGTGGATAGTGGGGATAAGTGTGTCTTTTTCTTCTCGAACTGTTCATTATGATCTGACGATTGAAGGTAGCTCTTATTGAAATTCTGTAAATACAAAAAATGTACATTTCTCTCATTAAGTTCGTCCACACCTACTGTCTATCTAAAACATATAGTGTATTAATCCTTAATATTGGAGGTGAACTTCATGCATGATTATGGCAAAAAAGATAACAATTTTGCGTTAATTGTTGTTCTATTCATTTTATTAATTATTGTTGGAGCAGCATTTGTAGGCGGAATGTACTAATGAGAAAGCCTCCAGCTCGCTTGCTCCTCATTTAGCAACTCCATAGAGCACCTTCGGGTGCTTTTTTTATCATTTCTCCTATGTTAATACATTGCCATGTCATCTCCTTCGCAGTTTTCCTCTACTCCTTCACCTCGTACCCCTGCTCCCTTGGTATCAGCAGCATGCGTTCTTGGTGATACCCTCGACTCTCGCCCTTGATGTGCTGTTTGTTTTCACCTTCTGGATACACGATAATTCTTGTAAGCCTGTCCTGGTCTGCTGTAACAAATTGTTTAGTCGTTACCCACCTTGCCACACGCATTCACCTCTTCCACTTCCATAAAACGCTCAAAGGCTTCGTCTGTGGTGTTTGATATGAGATTCGCTTTATAGAGGTCAAATTTATCTGCAGCAAAGAATGGACCATACTTCAATTCATGTTTCTCTCTCCACATCTCAGCGTACCAACCCGAGTAAGCTTCTCTTAGCTCTTTAGTTGGGAACTTTTCATGGCAGAAATCATGATGTAATTTACAAAGCGGCACCAGGTTGCGATAACCCTTCCTGCCCGACTGTGAACGAAACACGATATGATGCATTTCTACATGAGGACTGCCGCAGTCTGCGCATTGATGCTTATACAACTCCATCGCCTTGTCATAGTTCTTTTTGTCGATACGGCTTCTGTCCTTTGGCTTGGGTATGGCTCTACCTCGGTACGTCTCAAGCTTAGGCTTTTTTCGATTCGGTCGTTTTGAACGTATCTTGGGTACTGCTCTCACTTCACTGAACATCGAATCACCGCCTTAGTGAATTTATAGAGCTTTCTTCTGAGTCTTTAACCACTCGTTTCTAAACAACTCACGCTCTGCTTTAATAGCTTGGATGTCTTCTGTAAACGGCATTTCTTGCTGAGCTAGTTGCAATCGTTTGACCTCGGCTAGTAGGCGTTGGTTCTCTTCCTTTACCTGCTCAATTTTGTGAACAGAGACAGCAGCAACACCTTTAATTTTTTTGAGCTCTTTCTCTAACTCCCGAATCTGCTCCATGTACTCTTGGACATTGTGCGCCTTTGCCTTCTCATCCTTGTACAACTTCTCGAAACGGTCACGTTCTGCTACCACCTCGTTATATTTAGGTCGTCCTACTGGCTTTTTCTCCATCTCAACATCATCCTCTCGCTTTTTCTTGTTGTGCAGCTTCGTGATACCGTGCATATGCCACAACTTAAGCTTTTCGTTTAGTTCCTTTTCTTCCAGTCCGTACTTTCTCCGAATCTTTGTATCTGTTAATCCTTGGTGCCTGAGAGCAACTAAGGTCTCTAAAGTTAGTTCTGAGTCATCTATCTCCATTTTGATAGGCTCTTTGCCAGCTACCAATTCTTCGTATGTCTTTTCCCCGGTTGTAAGTAGCTCCATTTCCTCAGCTGTTAATCTATGTGTTGTGACAGAGCGGTCAAACTCGATATGCTTTCTTCCGAAATTCACTGCTGTGGTTTTACCTGGATTGTCGTACCTTGCTCGATTTGCGTAATCTCCCATTATGACACCGCCCTTGTAAATGCTTCATATGCTCTTTTCACTTTTCCACTACGTGCTAAGTCGAGAGCTAACACGGTTACTTCGTCAGGGTCACGGTCGTAACGTTTCCCAATGTCCCATACGTTGTGCCCTAAATTCAGTAGCTCCGCAATTTCTTCTCTTTGCCACTGTTTCCATCCATGCTCAAATGTTCCGTCACCCAATGCGATGTAGTCGAAGTCTGTTTCACAATCGCCTCGTCTTTTACGCGCCATGTTGCTTTCTCCGTTCGATATTCTCCTTCCACTCCGCTAACTTCGCTTCCATCTTGGCTTTTCGTTCCGCTCGTCCACGCTCACAATTAGCGCATTCACACAAGTTTGGAGTGAAGTGGGCAGCCCAGGTATAGGGCTTGTCCACTCCTTCGTTTTGACATCTCATTCGAAAACCTCCTAATCAATCAATCTATGATTCAGTTTCCATCTATCGCCTTTAATCATCACCGTATAATCCTTCGACATTTCATAAATTCTCGTTCCTAACGCTTCGTCTATATCACAAAGCTTATCGATGTCATGTTCCGATGAAATCATGAGAGGTTTGTTGTTTAGATAACGGTAATTAACAACTCCCATCACTTGCTTTACTTCCCAATCGCTACACTTACCTTTGAATAAATCGTCAATAAACAGTACGTCAACTCGTTGCATCTCTTCTAGTTTTCTGTTTAAAGCGTTGAAATCGTCTCGTAGGTCGTTGAATCCCTCGATGAAGGGGAAATATAGTACTCTTTGTAAACGCTTCGTAATAAGGTTGTTAGCGAGTGCTGATAGTAAGTGTGTCTTTCCTGCACCTGGTTGTCCCAAGAACGAAATGCTATTTCTACGTTCTTTCTTAATGTTTGGGTAATCCACATAATACTTCGTTGCTATTTCTTTCATTTCAGCTACAATCGGTTCCTTACCCTCTGTAAGAAAACTAGCGAAACTCTTTTTCTTAAACTCATCTGTTATTTCACTGATACTCATAAGTCGTTTAGCTTTTTTCTTGATGGTGCATTCGCACTCGACTGATATTTCAATCATCATCGGTTCACCAGTTGGCCAGTTCATCGGTGTCTTATCCTCATCTTCTTTAAGCGCACGTTCCTTTTTGAAGTAGAATCCTTTACCATCACAGCGGCAATTCTGATTCATCGACTTCTCTTGATTGGAGGACTGTTCTTCTGCTTCTTTCATTTGCGATATCTGAGAGGCTTTTTCTTGGAGCTTCTGTAGCACTTCCGCCATTGTCTGCATGTGCAACCTCCTTCTGGTTAAGGTAGCCTTCAAACTTGGTACCGAATAATGTTTCTGGACGAAGGTAGTTATTCATATCGTTGTTATTCAGCCATTCTTTGCACTTAACATCGATTACCTTCTTAAAGTCATTTAGAGTAAAACCATCATTCCACCGTGCTTTGATAAGGTCTTTCGTCTTTCTGGTTGAGTATTTATAATTCTTGTGAGCTTGTTGATTCAAATAATTTACAATTTCGATAAAGGGTATATCTTTTTCTTTATCTATTTCTAGTTCTTCTTTATATAGTTCTAGTTCTATGTCGGTTACGTCACCGTTTCCTGTAACGTTACTCCCTAGTTCCTTCTTTTTCTCACGATGCTTAGCGACTCTTTCTCTTGTCTGTTCACGGATTTTATCAAGCCCAGTAATACTTTGGTGCTTGTCCCAGTTAACAATAGAAATGTATTTTTCCTCCGAAACCTCTATCATTCCGAATTGGTGAAAGGTAGAAATTGCCAGTCTTACCACAGGTAAAGAACGGTTAAATATGGTAGAAAGCATTTCCTCTGTGTAAGGAATTGTCTCACTAAGGTAAATATATCCAGAAGCGTTTGTCTTTCCTGCTTGTGCTAAAAGCTTCACCCATATGATTAAAATGGTGTCAGCTTCGGGCATTTGTTCAATTAAGCGTATCTTTTCATCGTCAAACATATGAGTAGAGAGCTTAATCCACTTTACGTCCGCCATGCTTTACACCTCGTTTGTTGAAAATTTCTGTAATTTCCTGTACTCAAATGCACCATAATGGTATATAATGAGTACAGGAATGATTTGAATCGGTTATTTTTTTGAGACCTCTGTTGACGCAGGGGTCTTTTCTTTTTGTAATAGCTCCAACAGCTTAACTTGCCCTTTACCAGTGATAAGGGTAGTAGACGACTGAACATCACCCTCAGTACGCTTAACGATAGTAGGAACAGATATAAACCAACCTTGCTCAATGTACTTCTGCTTTGGGTTATTCTTCTCTCTACCTGACAAAATCAAGTAACCTTCTCCTCGTAACCAATCAAACATTTTGTTTCTGCCTATTTTTACTCCATTCTCCTTATGAACAACCTTGCAGAACTCACCGATGCTTATGGCAGCTTCGCTATTTGAAACAGCTTTTCCAAAGTTTGTGTAAGGACTGTCTTGCTCGATTCTCACCTTCAAATCCATTACTTTCCTATCCGCATATTGAAGCGCTCGTTTCATGACCATTTCTGGACTGTTCCACATCTTTTCAAGTTTCAAGAAATATTGTCTAGCTTCTTTACCTTTGTCAGTACGTTGAAGCATAGCAATTTCTTTCGCCATATCTAATTTCAAGTGATGATCAACAATATTTTGCAGTCCTCCAAGGGTCGGACTTTTTTGGGTCACCCTTACGAAGTCTATATTTTCTTCAAATCCGTATTCTGTCATTCTTCCAAACCACTTACGATATTCAGTAGAGACTTCTAAAAACTCATGTAACTCACGACCGCTTACAATAATTTCACCATCATCATTGTGATTAGTTGTGATTAAGTGATTCATTCACTCACTCTCCTTTTTCTCTAATTCTATTTCTCTAAGCGCTGGCCATAACTGATTTTTGCTATGGTCCACTAACTGAAATAATTCTCTAGTCGTATAACCAAAATCATCAACGAAAGCCGCTAATGTTGCTATTAGTAATTGATGATGAGGGTCATTTTGATTTAACTTTGTTTTGTCCATCCTCTCACCTCACTTGTATATGAATCTGACCTTTCTCCCAGTTGCTAAATGATGCAACAACTGTTCCGCTCTGCTTTTCATAGTCTCTTAGAAACTTCGCAAGAGCGGCATCAAGTTGCTGAGTTTCCGACTGCTTGTCCACTGTCCCTCCCTCCTTACCTTTTACGAGCAATGCTTTTCTCTAGGAAAACCATCGTCTGTGCCATCGTTCCCTTCATAGATATAAAGGAAATCTTTAAGAGTGCATCCGAAATACTCACAGAGTTTGGTTACAACTACAGGGTCAATCTTTCTCTGCCTGTAATTGTTGAATTGGATTAACACCGCATAGTCAATGCCAGTATCTTCACTAAGCTGTTTAATTGACTTGACTCGTCTCTTTGCCATGAGCACTCGAAGGTTATGTCTGATTTTCATGCTGTCACCTCACTTTCCTACCTTCATATATAATTTTACTACAATTGTAGTAAATAGACAACCGAACATTTATAGGTCTTTCGGCTTATTTTGACTACAATAGTTATAAAACTCTGTATTATAGTTATAATATTTTATATAATGATGTTAAATTTAAAAAGTAGTCGGAGGGAAATATCATGATTATGAAAAATCGTTTAAAAATAATAATGGCAGAGAAGGGAGTCAACAGCATTTCACAATTACACCGTATGATACAAGAACAAGGTCACACGATGAGTCGTCGTACATTAGATAAATTTGTTAGAAATGAAAACAACCAAGTTCATTACGAAACACTTATTACTTTGTGCCAGGTGTTAAACTGTGAGCTTCACGAATTACTAGTTTTGCAAGAGGAAACGAATGATTAATCTCATCGTCCAACTGCATAGTGTCTGGGGGTGCTCTACTCAATAGGGTTGCCTCCTTTTTGGTATGTATTACCAAATGTATGTTCTCATTTTAGGTAAAAAAGAAAGGAGAGGGGAGTCTCCTATACTTTTACTATTCATCAATGACCTCAAAGCTCGTTACTTTAACCACTTTTGAGTTACGAAAGAACTTACTTGACCTTTTTGCGCTTATAAAGTTTGTGTGTGCTTTGATAGATGGCTTAGTGCTACTACCTCCACCCATCGGAAAGCTAATAACATTATTGTTTTCATCCACGTTAGCAACTACATATAAATCGTTTGTATCACTGTAACTTTTGTACATTCTTCACACTCCTTTTTATTGCGTGCCTGTATGATCGAACAGTTCATCAAATTTGCCAATTGCCGTAAGCCCAATAACCAACCTCTTTGTTGCAGTCTTTACAAACCTTTTTATATTCTGTTGTTACATGCGTTCCTAATTCTTCAACTATAAAGCCTGTATCTTCAAGGTTTTTACTATCGCAATGCTGACATTTTAAAGGTTCTAAATCAGTCTTATCTAAGTAACCATGTTTAACTTGTTGTTCAATATAATCTTTAAATGTCTCCATTTTACTCTCTCCTTTTGTTGCATAGTTTCACTCTATACCGACACCTTCGCTTTAATAGCCTAATCCCACATGGACTTTTGCTGACCAAATTTAAACTTCAAAAATTCTTCTAAATCTTGACTGAAAACAGAAGCTTCATTTGCCTGCCCTAGAAACCTCTCATGCTCCAACATTCCGAAAAACTCACCTACAGTAATATCTTTTTTCTTCAATTTCTTTCTAACCTCAACCCACTCTGTAGCTGGGGTTCCGAACCATTCATATGCGGTATCCCATAACTCAGGGTCAACGCTATGAACTAGCTCGAACATGCCTTGAATGACCTTTACTGTGTTCCCTTGCGCTCCCTTTTCCCATATGCGCTGTTTGAATACGGCTTGCATGAGGGTTAGGAAGTTGAATTGATAGACAAAGGTATTAAGTTTAGCCGCAATTGGCATGGCTGAACGAGCAACTTGTGGCGTTTCTCCACGTTCTAACAAAGCATTATATTGCGTCATGCTTACTAGTACAGCTGAGTCTATTCTATTAATGTCTTTCACCTTATCACTTGGCAGCGTGTAATCATCACTCGTTAATGCTCGATTTCCACCTGCTACACGCATATTTCTCGTAGTATAGGTAATAATATGGTCGTACACTTCTTTTGAGACGTCCTCAAATTCAAACTCGACAAACTCCCCACGAAATACTTCAGGCACATGCCCTTGTTTGATAATAGAAAGAGGTCTACGCACATTATCTAAGTCTGACTTCCCTAAGTAGCGAGCGGCATTTCTAGCAGCATTCTTTCGCTCGGGGTCACTGTAGCGAGTCATGCGGATAAGGAACGTGTCACCCTGGTATTCTCTAACCTCTGAATCTCCAATTATAGTTATGCTCATTCCTTGCCCTCCAATGCTTGTTTAGCTTCCCAGTACCCTCTACCAGTGCCGGGTGTAGCGATTTGACGTAACACTTCTTCGTACCTTTCGGCTTTCTTAGCTCTTTCGATGAGCCAATCTATAGCTTTGGGTGACATTTCAATCTCAGGTGTATCTTTAACTTCTTCCCAAGATTCCTCAATTTGTTCTAATATTACCCTGTCATGCATCTGTTCCTGACTCATGCCATCCCCTCCTTCTTCAACCTCAGCTGTAAGTAGTTCTCGCTTATGCGTAGCCGCTCGTTCTCCTTACGCAAGTTCTGAATCTCCAATTCTTGTTCTTTCATCCTATCTAGTAACCCAACCGCATAGACTTGTCCGTCACGTAACTCCTGTAGGATATGGATAGCTAACTCCTCATTACTCCAACTGGAAGGATTGAAAGGCTCCTTGTATTTTTCAGAGCCTTTTACAATTTGTTCAATGGCGATATTATCGGTAATAGCTTTAACCTTTTTATAAAACGGATGTTCCAGGTGTTTCTGTTTGTTCAAATCCACTGGCTTCCCTCCTAAGGAATGTAGTATTTTCGAGAGGACTTCATAGCTCATGCGTACCTCCTCAGGCAAGAGGGGAGTCCCTCTTGCTGTGTATTCTCGAACTATGCTATGCATTGACATTTAGGTTAAAATTTTAAAATGATTAAGCGAATAATTATAAAGAGATGTCCACATAATACAAAAAAATGGAAAGGAACAAATGAAATGTCTCCTACGTTTATTAGAATAGGTCAGATTGTTATATCTTGGGCGTCAGTTCTCTTTCTTCCTAAAAAAACTTTTATAAGATATTCAGCACCCGCGATATTTGCATCCTCACTTGTGTTGATTGTAAGTTTTTTAGCTATTCCCCTAAAATTGTGGAGAGTTAATGGTGGAATAAAAACAAAAATATTTAATGATTTAAGTTTTATATTCGGTCCTTTTTTTATGGGAACCATATGGATTTTTCGCCTAACTTACGGTAAATTCGGTTTATATATGTTAGGAAATCTTATAATGAATAGTTTCCTTGCATTTCCGTTGAGTTCAATTTACCAAAAATTAAAGGTATACAAATTGATAAACTTTAAACGTAAGTACCTCCTCCTTACCTACATTACTTTTGCCATTCTTATTTATGGTTATCAGGTGGTTCTTGATAAAGCAGAAAAGTGATTTTTCTGCTTTTCTTTATTTTGTTAACGACTTTGTCGCATTTTAAAGTTTATGTCGCAATATGAGTCTAACCCTCACTAAAACGTAACGAAATTCCAGTACACCGAATAGCTAAGCACCAGGAGACAAGTGACCGCTCCGATGGTAAAGCCTATACGCTCATCGTGCGTCATACCTCCACCCCCAATGCTCGTTTAGCGATACCTTTAGAGGCAAGGCTATTCTCATCAATAATGTCCTCTAAGGCTTCTTTGTAGCGCTTTGCTTCGGCTTGCAACTTCTCATATTTGGAGAGGGGTGTGTAATAGTCACCCTCGAAAACTTTACAATTTTGTGGTAAGGTGGACATGTAATCACTCCTTTGTGGTTAGGGGGGGCAGCCGACCAAAGCTATGCCCCTTTTTGTTTTGCTTGAAGCTTTTTCGTAAGAAAAGCATCCATTTGATTCTCGTTGTACCCTTGTTCCTTCTGCTTGTTGTAAAAATCGTCAAACCCTTCCTCGCTACCTGCTAGTGTTTTCCATTTAGCTAGAACAGCCGCTTTCGATACACCTTTTTGGTTATTAAATTGATACTCATTTCCGCTCGCTCCGTTTGCATCATCGTCTTTTTCTGTTGCAAGACCCAACATTGCTGATAAGCTATAACGCTTCATATAAGTAATTTGACCACCCATATCTTGCATAGAGGCATTAGCATCAAATTGGAGAGGTAAACTTTTTACATATTCACCACTCGAATGGAGTAGCATTGTCTCAACTGATACTAGTTTTTTACCTTCTAAAACTACTGTGTAGGCATTCTGTATGATGGTTAGACCATTCTCTTTAAACACTCGCTTTGCTTCGTCAAAAATGCCACCTAAGTCTGTATAATCGAATTTGTATGAACTACCGCTTTTTGTTTTGACTGTTACACTAGCATTGTGCTTAGGGTTTTCTAACGCGGCCCAGGCTTTCGCAAGGGCAGGCGCAACCTCGGTGTTTGTTTCAGAAAATATCATCTTCCATCAACCTCACTTTCTCCTCTTCTGATATAGGGCGCATGCCGTTGTAATAGTCCTCGTCAGGAACAAACCATTTGTCGCCTAAGATGATGACGTTATTCATATCAGACCTCCACCTTGTATGTCGTGCCACCTGGTTTAATCGTTACACCTTCCACTCATTGACCATCTGCTGAGACAATTACTTTTTGACCGTCTATTTCAACAATGTTGAGCGTTTTTTTCAAATCGCCCCACTTTACTTCTTCCTTGATAAACTCAGTTAATTCAGCGCCCTTCACATAAGCCAACAACTTATCCTTATCTGATTGTTCAGGTGCAGGCTTACTAGTTGTACTTTTTGATTTGCCATATGGAGTTTTGAGCGTTTTAGCTTTAGGATCCTTTTCTAATTGCTGCATGTGATAGAGTTTGATTAATCCTTCAAAAAACGAAATTGAATTATCGATAGGTTTTTCTTCTTCTTGCAACCACGTCATAATGCGGTCAATCTCAGCATCAGCTAAAGCTTTTCTTTCTTGCTTTTGTTCATTTAAAGCGGCAATTTTACGAAACGCCCAGTTTAATTGGTCTAAGTCGACAATCTTAAAGCGCTCCTTCGTTTCCTCTGTTAACTCCATACCTTGTAATTCTTCTAATTCGATTCGTTGTAATGCGTTCATTAGATAGCCTCCTCGGTCAATTTAATAAAATTAGGTTCATTCATTGCGACTAACTTTTCTTGATAACACTCCTCCGAACAGTAAAAGCTATCACGGTATGGGATGGCTTCATCCCCCTTGTGTAATGCTGTTTTGCAATAACCACATTTGCATAAGCGTTTTTTAAACTGAACAGGTGAATCTAATTTCCACGAGTCGTAGCTTTGTGTTGGCATGGGATTACGCCTCCCTTTTTAATCTTGACTGCTCAATCAACCAGTTGAAAAAAGCTTCTTTTTCCACTCTCTTAGCTCGCCCAATACGAATTAAAGGGAAATCCTTTCGTTCCATGATTTCATAAGCGATACGAAGAGAAACACCAACAATTTCAGCGACATGCGGCGCTTGCATGAGAATAGGATAATCCTCTTGATTTTTCATACGTACAACCTCCTTTGAAGGAATATTGAATATAGTGTCGAAATAAACAATTAACATTCCGAAACAATAAATTTCTATTTCAGCAACTTTTTGACTAAAAAAAGGTCATTTATATCGCAAGATAAAATATCAGCAATAATTGGAAGGTGATTAGCTTTAAGGCTGTACTCACCATTCTCATACTTTAGATAAGTCGAAGCATTCTTAAACCCTAATTTTTCAGCCATCCTTTGCATACTTATCTCGCGATTGCATCTTTTGCTTCTGATAAATTCTAAGTTAATTTCACTCATCTCTACTCACCTCCTGATTTCTATTTCAGCAACTTGTAACCCTAGTATAAATTTCTATTTTAGAAATGTCAACACCCTTTTATTTCTTTTTTAGCAATTACTTTATTTCCATTTTAGAAACGTGTTAATATATTAATGTAGATAATAGAGAAGGTGATTTTATGAATGTCGGTAAAAGAATCGAATCAATTATGGAAAAAAAGGATATCAAACAAAATCAATTAGCTGAAAAAGTTGGTATAAACAAGAGTGTCCTCAACCGCATCATTAATGGCAGTAGACCATGCAAGGACTTTGAGCTAGCTAAGATAGCAGATGTTTTAGATGTTAGTACTGATTATTTGCTAGGTCGGTTAAATTACGCGGCGAAAGACGGTTATTCTAATAGAGAAAAAACTAAAGATGAGTTAGAGAATTTCGAAGAAAGATTTAAGAAGTTCTTAGAATGGGAAAAAGAAGTTGATAATCGAAAGAATGATTAAGTCCAATACATGGGCTTTTTCTTTTCTTTACAAATCAAACATATGTTCGTATAATGGTGACAAATAGTTTTGGTGGTGGTCGCGTGAAGTTTGCCAGTATAAGAGAAGAGAAGCTTGCAATTCGCTATAAAGAGTTAAAAATACAAAATCCTCATGACTTATCTATCAGTAATTTATCCTCTTTGTTCGATGTCAAAGTTATTTATCATCCTTATGAAAGCGATTGTTTTTACAACGACAAGTGCGCCTTAATGTACTTGGATGAAAGACAACCAAATGAAAATATTCGTTCTGATTTTTTTCATGAATTATCACACTTTATCCAACATTGCGGAGACCAAAGAATGATGCATCAAGATTTCGAGAAACTACAAGAACGTCAAGCATATTGGACTTCTCAGTACCTATCCATGCCCCGGTACATATTTGAGCCAATTATGAATGATTTTCGTTCCGTTTCTTCTTTGGTGGACATCTTTCAATTGCCTGAGAACCTGATTAAAGAACGTATTCGAATCATCCGTCAGCAAAACGAGACACAAGCTCACTATGTAAGGATGAAACAAAGAGAAGAAGACAGAATCAATCGTTCTTTGCAAAAAGGAAAGGTTTACAAATCAACACTAGCAATCTTAGACCAATTAAAGAGACAAGTAGGAGAGGAGAAAATCAACCATGACATTAAAGATTTATTACGATGAGATTGATGGAGAATTATATCCAAAGTGGATGATGTTGCCGCGATATGATGCTGAACACGAGGCTAGAACCTATAGTATTGAGGGTCCTTTTGAGCGTTTTTCTGTTGAGGATTTCCATGATGACCTTAAATTATTGAGTGTCACCCAAGGTGCATTAAAGCAATGCCCCTTCCATGACCATCAATTTGATATTGATTTAGAACAATTAAAACGAGATTTACAAAGGCAAGAACACGATCCTGAAGCTGTGTACGAAACCGAATACTATATGGTTTTGGTCGATGATTTACAGGAGTTACTTGCATACGACGTTATGGGACGATTTTCTTAATGATTGATATTTCAAGAAAAAGGAATGATAATGATGATGTTGGTTTACACAAAGCTCTCATCTGATTATTGTTCCTTTTATCATTTGAGGAGTTGATACTATGCAAGGTTACTTCCGTAAACGTGGTGATAAGTGGTCTTTTACGATAGACATTGGTAGGGACCCAGCTACTGGAAACCGTAAACAAAAAAGCAAGTCAGGCTTTAAAACGAAAAAAGAAGCTCAAGCAGCAGCAGCCGAGCTTCTTAACCAATTAAATAAAGGTATTAGTTTCGACAATGAAAATGTAATCATCGAAGACTTTATGAAGCACTGGCTTGATTCTGTCGCGAAACATCGAGTCAAACCGAGAACTTTCTTAAATTATACCAGAGCCATGGAGCGTCGTATATTACCTACGTTCGGAAAATTAAAATTAAAAGACTTACGACTTCACCACGGTCAAAAGGCGATTAACGATATGTTGGAAGAAGGCCGTAGCCCAAGGTATATTGAATACACCTTCATCTTATTTAAAGCAGCTATCAATTATGCCATTGATTCTGATTTACTTTACAAGAATCCATTTCGCCAGTTAGAAATACCTAAACCAAGAAGGCAAAAAATGACAACGTGGACCTCTGAGGAAATGAAGCGGTTTATCACATTCGCCAAACAGGACAACCCCTTCTATTTCATACCTCTTCTTATTGCGATGCATACAGGTATGCGAAGAGGTGAGTTTCTTGGTTTATCGTGGAAAGACGTCGATATGGATAGAAAGAAAATCAGCGTGAATCAAGCCATCGTATATGATGAACCTACAAACAAATTCACATTTACCGATTTAAAGACTAAATCATCCTATCGCCAGATTACAATATCGGATGATTTGATAAATGAGTTAAAGCGTCACCAACTCAGACAAAAAGAAATGAAATTAATGCACGGTGCTGCCTACGAAGATTGGGGATTAGTTTGCCCTCGCGAAAACGGTAAACCAATTTTCGGACGTCAACTTGCTTGGTATATGGATAAAGTCACAAAAATTGCTGGTTTACAGAAGATAAGAATACACGACATCAGACATTCACACGCGACGCTACTTTTACGCAAAGGCGAGAATCCAAAAATTGTCTCGGAACGTCTGGGTCACTCTACCGTAAAAATGACATTAGATGTCTATTCTCATGTCACTGAAGACATGCAAGAAAACGCCGCTAAAAAGGTTAGCGACGCCTTATCTTTTTGAAGCGTGAGCAAAATGTGAGCATTCACCCTTTCACAACCGTCAAAACCCTATGTTTATAAGGTTAAAAGGGTGACACTCTCCACATGTGTTGTCCACGGAAACATATCCACCGGCTGCACTTCCGTTGTCCGGTATCCCCCGTCCTCAAGCACACGTAAATCACGTGCGAGTGTAGCTGGATTACAGGACACATACACAACTCGTTCTGGCTTCATCGCTATAATCGTTTCAAGTAGCTTGTCGTCACAGCCTTTCCGCGGAGGATCCACGACAATGACATCTGCGCGAATCCCTTGTGCGTACCACCATGGCATGACATTTTCAGCTTCTCCAACAGCAAAGTCCACATTGTCAAAACCATTTAGTTTGGCGTTGCGTTTCGCATCAGTAATTGCTTCAGGGACAATTTCTACACCATAAACGTGTTTAGCTCCTTGGGCCAAGAAGAGAGAGATTGTACCAATTCCACAGTAGGCATCAATGACAGTTTCTCCTCCGCTTAACTGCGCATATTCTAAGGCCTTGTCATATAGTACCTTCGTCTGGTCTGGGTTCACCTGATAGAATGAACGTGCTGAAATCGCAAATCTAATATCACCAATCGTATCGTAGATGTATTCATCTCCCCACAGCACGTGGGTCTTCTCACCGAAAATGACGTTCGTTCGTTTCGGATTAATGTTTTGAACAATCGATTTTACATTCGGTATTTCTTGCTGAATATCCTCAATTATGTTTTTCTTATTTGCTAGCTCTGGGCCTCTTGTAATGAGTACAACCATAATGTCGCCGGTTTGCTTACCGTACCGAGCCACGACATGTCTCAATGTCCCTCGATGCTTTTCTTCATCATAGCCTCGAACACCGTATTTCTTTGCAATTTCTTTAACAGTTGTGACAACGTAGTCATTCTTCTCGTGCTGGATTAAACATTGATCCATATCAATGATGCGGTGGCTTCGTTCTTGATAGAAGCCTGCTACTAAGCCACCTTCGATTTCACCGACGGGGACCTGAGCCTTATTCCGATAACGCCACGGATCGTCCATGCCAAGTGTAGGGTGAACCAAAACATCAGGTAACTGGCCAATTCGTTCAAGCACATCCTTGACCTGCTTTTGCTTAAAGCGTAGTTGTGCCTCATAGCTAAGATGTTGAAGTTGGCACCCCCCACATTGATTATAAATGGGACAAGGCGCATCCACGCGATCAGGGCTTTCTTCAAGAGTTTCCAGAACTCGTCCAAACCCAAATCCCTTCTTTACTTTAACAATTTTCACTTTCACTTTCTCCCCTGGGAGTGCTTTTGGGATGAATAAGGCATAGCCATTTATCTTTGCCACTCCGGCCCCGTCATGTGTCAAATCCTCTATCATCACATCAACGATATCATTTTTCTTTACTGGTACTTCATAGTTGGTCATGTCATTCGCCCTTTTCCTCTTATCATGTTGTCATTGTAACATAAGGCAGTCGTGCATTCCTATTCGTGATAACAAGAACGTGGAGTAAGCTGGTGTCTCTTTGTTCTTATAAACAAAAAACACTTCCTCCTTATTGGGAGAAGTGCTATTCACGGCTTCTATTTCGCTTCTTATCCTTTGGACAGAGTATTTGGAAATGCTGGTATCGATTGACGAATTCAGCAGGGAGCAATCCTCCAAATTCACCGTCTAGGTTTAATTGCATATCACCTTCGACTTGTACCTTTATTCGATTCGCTTGAACATATATTACTTTCGGATGGTTGATATGCTCTCCTCTTAATGCGAGACTTCCAAGGTGGACAAACTCAGGAAATGATAGTTTCTTGACAATAATGAAGTCAAACATACCATCCTGTAAGGACGCATTTGGTGCTAAGCGTTCGAAGCCACCTACTGAATTCGTATTTGAGACGAGAAACAACATTATCTCCCCTTCAAAAAGCTTCCCATCATATTCAATCCTTACAAACGTAGGGGAAACTTGTGGCAGCTTCTCTAGACCTTTAATATAATAAGCCAATTGCCCCACCATCGTCTTTAGCTTACTTGGGACTTCATATGTAAGCTCTGTTAACGTCCCACCTGCTGCAATATTAATAAAATATCTATCATCCACTTGTCCAATATCAATCGGCTCGACCTGGTCACTACATAAGATGTCACATGCCTTTTCAATATCCCGTGGAATCCCAAGCGCACGGGCAAAGTCGTTCGTTGTTCCTGCAGGTATTAGTCCTAGCATCGGTCTCTTAGAAAGAGGTGCCAGTCCGTTAACCACCTCAAACATTGTTCCATCGCCACCTGCTGCAATCACGAGGTCATAGCCATGCTCTCCCGCCTTCTTCGCAGCTCTTTTTGCACACCCTTCACCTGTTGTTGCATGGGTCGACGTTTCATATCCAGACTTTTCTAATCGCTCCAAAACATAGGCTAAATTCTTACGTATTTGTTCCCTTCCTGACGTTGGATTGTAAATCAGACGTGCTCGTTTCATACGATCCCCTACTTTATTTCATACTATTTCATTGTATTGTATCTCATTTTAACCTTGAAAAACAAACTTAGACATTCCCTATTTATGAACGTTTAGAGAAAAATCTCGAAGTTTATAAAAAGAGACTAACTTAAAAGGTCCCTGAAAAAAGGCGAATACCAACCTTTTTCAGAGGCCTCACCAAAGTCAGCCTCTAACTATATGTTATCGTTTTTTAATTTCATCTAGTAGGATTTCGTTTACCATTTGTGGGTTTGCTTTCCCTCTAGAAGCTTTCATGATTTGTCCAACTAGGAAACCAATCGCACGGTCTTTACCATTTTTAAAGTCTTCGATAGATTGCGCATTGTTATCAAGTACTTCTGAAACCATTTTACGAAGTTCACCTTCGTCCGAAATTTGGACGAGACCTTTTGCTTTAACAATCTCTTCAGGGTCTCCACCTTTTTCAATTAGGTCCTTGAATACTTGCTTCGCAATTTTTGAAGAAATCGTTCCTTTTTGAATCAATTGAATCATCTTTGCTAAGCCTTCAGGTGTTAATGCCACATCCTCAAGCTCTTTTTGCTCAGCGTTTAAGTATGCAGACACTTCGCCCATCAACCAGTTTGATGAAAGCTTCGCGTCTCCACCATTATTTACAGTTGCTTCAAAGAAATCAGACATTTCTTTCGTAAGCGTTAGAACCATCGCATCATATGCTGGCAAACCAAGTTCTTCAACGTAGCGTTTTTTACGTGCATCCGGCAGCTCAGGAATTTCAGCAAAGATGCGTGATTTCCACTCATCATCTATGTGCAGTGCAACAAGGTCTGGTTCTGGGAAATATCGATAGTCATCAGATCCTTCCTTTACACGCATTAATAATGTCTTGTTTGCTGCTTCATCATAACGGCGTGTTTCTTGCTCGATAATACCACCAGATAGAAGCACTTGCTCTTGACGTTTTTCCTCGTATTCAAGACCTTTTCGAACAAAGTTAAACGAGTTCAAGTTCTTTAGCTCTGTCTTTGTACCAAATTCCTCTTGGCCCACTGGACGGAGTGAAATATTAGCATCACAACGCAAAGACCCTTCCTCCATCTTACAATCTGAAACACCCGTATATTGAATAATTGCCTTAATTTTTTCTAGGTACGCATATGCTTCTTCAGGCGTACGAATATCTGGTTCCGAAACAATTTCAATTAACGGTGTTCCTTGACGATTGTAATCAACGAGTGAATATCCGTTGCCCGAGTGTGTCAGCTTACCTGCATCTTCCTCTAAATGAAGACGTGTAATTCCGATACGCTTTTTCTCCCCACCCACTTCGATTTCAATCCAACCATGTTCTCCGATTGGCTTATCAAATTGCGAGATTTGGTACGCTTTTGGGTTATCAGGATAGAAGTAATTCTTGCGGTCGAATTTCGTATCTGTTGCTACTTCGCAATTTAAGGCCATCGCAGCCTTCATTGCAAACTCAACAGCTGATTTATTTAACACTGGTAATACGCCTGGGTAACCTAAATCAATAACACTCGTGTTTGCATTCGGCTCAGAACCAAAGTGGTTCGGGCTCGCCGAGAATATTTTTGAATCTGTTTTTAATTCAACGTGGACCTCTAGTCCTATGACTGTTTCAAAATTCATCTTTTGTTTCACCCCTTACAATGTTGGTTTTTGTTTAGAATAATCTGTTGCTTGTTCATATGCATGTGCTACACGGTATACCGTATTCTCATCAAAGTGCTTCCCAATGATCTGAAGACCAAGTGGTAACCCATTTATGAAGCCACAAGGAACAGAAATCCCTGGTACACCTGCAAGGTTTACTGGAATCGTTAAAATATCATTTGCATACATCGTTAATGGATCCTCAATTTGCTCACCAATTTTAAATGCTGGTGTCGGCGTTGTTGGGCCAATAATAACATCATAGTTTTCAAATACTTTTTCAAAGTCTTGCTTAATTAAGGTACGAGCTTGCTGAGCCTTTTTATAATAAGCATCATAGTAGCCTGAGCTTAACGCAAACGTTCCAAGCATAATACGACGCTTCACTTCATTACCGAAACCCTCTGCACGTGTTTGCTTATACATATCAAGCAAGTTATCAGCATTATCAGTACGATATCCATAACGAACACCATCAAAACGTGCAAGGTTAGCTGATGCTTCAGATGAAGCTAATAAATAGTATGTAGCTAGAGCATATTTAGAGTGAGGCAATGACACTTCATCCCAAGTCGCCCCTTGGCTTTCTAGCACTTTAAGAGCATCTAAAACAGATTGTTTCACTTCTTCTTGAACACCTTCTGCAAGATATTCTTTAGGTACTGCGATTTTTAACCCTTTTACATTACCTGTAAGAGCTGAAAGAAAATCTGGAACATCGACATTTGCAGATGTAGAATCCATTGGATCGATACCTGAAATTGTCTGAAGTAAATAGGCATTATCCTCAACATTACGCGTAATTGGGCCGATTTGGTCTAAAGACGATGCAAAAGCAACTAAACCAAAACGAGATACCCGACCGTATGTAGGTTTCAATCCAACGACACCACAATAAGCCGCCGGTTGACGAATTGAACCACCTGTGTCAGATCCTAATGAAAATGGAACTTCTCCTGCAGCTACAGACGCTGCTGAACCACCACTTGATCCTCCTGGTACATGATCAAGATTCCAAGGGTTTCTGGTATTTTGAAATGCTGAGTTTTCCGTAGAAGAACCCATCGCAAATTCATCCATGTTCAACTTACCAATCGTAATGGCTTGAGCCGATTGAAGTTTTTGCACAACCGTTGCATCATAAATCGGGTCAAAGTTTTCAAGAATACGACTTGAACAAGTAGTACGTAGGTTCTTCGTAACGATATTATCTTTCACACCGATTGGCATACCAAATAACAAACCCCGCTCTGAATCTTTTCCAAGAGCCTCATCTAACTGGTTTGCATACGCGCGTGCTTTTTCTTCATCTAATGTTAAAAAGGCTTTAACCTTGTTGTCGACTTCAGCAATACGTTTGTACGATTCCCCGACAAGTTCAGAAACCTTCACTTCTTTATTCTGGAGCATTGTGTGGAGCTCCGACATTTTATGGTCAAATAATGACATGAAGCTTGTCCTCCCTATTAATCCATAATAGATGGCACACGAATTTGGCCATCTTCATGATCTGGTGCATTTTTTAGTACATCTTCTAGCGGTAATCCTTCTGAAGCTTTATCTTCACGCAATACATTTTTCATATCTAAGACATGTGTCGTTGGTTCTACACCTTCTGTATCGAGTTCATTTAACTGCTCAGCGAAGGAGATAATCGCATCTAGCTGCTTTGTAAACGTTTCTACTTCTTCCTCAGTCACCGCGAGTCTTGCTAAGTTCGCAACGTGTTTTACTTCATCTTTCGAGATTCGTGACATCTCAAGCTCACCCCCACTAATATTCGTACTTAGACAATATTTTTAATGATACCAAATTACACCCTTATAGGCAACAAAGCCCACTGAGTTCTAAAGATTTATAACGGCAATTAACCCTTAAGTTTCCATAAGATTTATTACTTAAGCTCAGCTTTTGCCCTTTCAAATTCCAATTGAATTTCTTTTCCTGGTTCTTGACCTGTAAGACTAACGATGATTGCAACTAAACCAGCTAGTAAAAAGCCTGGAATAATTTCATACAGCCCTAGAAGCGGCATTTGATTTACAACATCTTTAGAGATATCAAATACATAAACTAAAATTGCATCTAATTCCGCCCAAACAATAACGGTTAGCCCACCTACAATCATTCCTGCCAAAGCACCGTTTCGCGTCATTCTTTTCCAGTACAACGACAAAAGCAGTACTGGTCCAAAGGCAGCTCCAAACCCAGCCCATGCGTATCCTACTAAATCTAATACCGAGTTTTCAGGATTATAGGCAAGTATTATCGCGATTATGGCGATTAAGACAATACCAATTCTCCCAACCCAAACTAGCTCTTTATCTGTAGCATTCTTTCGCAAGAAGCCTTTGTATACATCCTCAGCCAAAGCACTTGATGAAACGAGAAGCTGAGAATCAATCGTACTCATTATCGCTGATAATATAGCAGCTAATAGAAAACCAGCAATCCATGGATCAAATAAGATTTGTGTAAATAAAATAAATACTGTTTCATGAGCGCCTTCTGGTAGAGGGGACATTCCTAATCCATTAGCTGAGAAATAGGCAATCCCCGAAAACCCAGTAAAAATTGCTCCAAATAAAGAAAAGACCATCCACGTCATACCGGTAGCACGTGCTTTTGGGATTTCTTTTATCGATTTTACAGCCATAAAACGAGTAATAATGTGAGGCTGACCAAAATAACCTAAGCCCCATGCTAAAAGGGAAATTACCCCTATGACTGTGACGCCTTGGAACGCATCCAAATACGATGGATCAATCATACCCACTGTATTAATCGTCTCACCCAAGCCCCCCATTTTCGTTATCGCAACAATTGGCACGACAAGCAAGGCGAAGAACATGAGGATTCCCTGAAAGAAATCGGTCCAACTAACTGCTAGAAATCCCCCTAAAAACGTATAGGAGATAATAACAATTGCACCAATCCACAATGCTTGGATATATGTCATACCAAAAGAAGCTTCAAACAGTAACGCTCCTGCAACTAATCCCGAAGAGGTGTAAAACGCAAAGAAAATTAGGATAACTAAAGCCGAAATAATCCGCAATAACTTTGAGTCATCATGGAACCGATTTTCAAAAAATTCAGGTAAGGTTATTGAATCTTTTGCAATTTCGGTATAGGTACGTAATCTCACAGCCAAAAATTGCCAGTTTAAATATGCACCTATTGCTAGCCCAATAGCAATCCAAATTTCTCCCATCCCCCTTAAGTACAAAGCACCTGGCAAACCAAGTAATAGCCAACTGCTCATATCAGAGGCTCCCGCGCTTAACGCAGCGACACTTCCAGTTAGCTTACGGCCACCCAAAACATAATCTGACAAATTATTTGTTAATCGATATGCGATTAATCCAATTGCTAGCATTCCTAGTAAATAAACAAGAAATGTAATAATCGTTGCTAGTTCCAATGCTACTCACCCTTTCTTCGTAATGACAATAATGATAAAAGTATTAATAGAGGCATTGGAATAATTAATAATGCCCATGTTGCTACTGTTAGCGTCATCGTAATCTCCCCTCTATTGAAAAATTCATATTAATGAAATGTAAGCACTTTTCCATATAAGAACCCCCTCGTTGTTTTGCATAGGTGATTGGTAAAAATCCCTACTATAATTGAATTGCTTAATCCACGAAGGCTCTTATATAGCATGACAATCAAGTGATTTTTATATTCTCACTTCTAGTTTACACTAAAATAGCATATCGAAATTTAAGGTTACGTTACTCCTACTCTAAATAGAAAAAGCACCTCAAGGTTGTTTCACCTTAGAGGTGCCGATATAAAGCGGTACAAGAAGAAGTTGTTACTCAAAAATATGAATGAATGGTTCCTCATTCGAATCGCGAACAATCATACTTTCATGTTGCCCAGAAACAGAGGTGACATAAACCGTCACTTTAAGATTTTCGTGAAAACGTTGCATAATTCGATCCGCTGTAAATTGAGTAAGTGCAACGATTTCTGCTTTACCTTGGAAGCGTATAGGAATCTCAACATGTAATTCCTTAAGCTGATTGTTTTCATAATGCCCCTTACCAACAACACCTAAGTATGAATCAAAGAAACCTTGAACATCATCTTTAAAACGCTGAAATTGGTCAGCATCATTTCGAACATCTTGGTTTGCTTCGCTTGAAGGGAAAAGATAATATTGCTCTTTGATTTCTTGCCAGCGGTCTAAATTGTTTTCTGGTTCAGCAATCGCTTTTAGAAAGAAATTACCCGGAATCACTGATTCGCGTGGTTGTTCGCGGAACATTGCTACAACGATTGGGATTTCATTAAAGGCTCCTTCTTCTCTGCTTTCAGACCGTAAACGACTAACAATTTCATTGGCAATTCGTTGACCTTCACGTCTCATCGCTTCATCAGAGATTTCCGTCTCGTAAAAATAAAAGAGCCCTTGTTCATCTTCTACTTTAAAGTTATATACACTATTCATCGATAAACCGATAACAATACCACCTAGCTCTAAATTACCATTTTCATTCTGAACTAAGTAATTATGTTCCATAATATGTGATACGTATCTTGGGTTACTTTCTTCACGTTCACGCATTGATTCCCCTTTACCAAGTTCAGGGTTTAGTCCAGACGGGTTTGAATCGGCATCATATCTCATCAGCCAATTATTCAATTCTTCTCTTTTAATAAACTGACCTTCTCTAAAAAAGTATCGCTCTGGATTAAAATATTCTTGGGCAACAAAGGTTAATCCCATCTCCAGTTGGTTTAAATCTAGTCGATTGTATACAACTGCATTTCCAAAGCCTCTAGATTCGCCGTGTAAATAGCTCCCATCATATAAAACACTTTGATAATAATTTTCTGATGTAGCTACTGGTGGTACAATTTCTACCTCTTGTTCTTCTTGATTCTCCTCTGATTCTATTTCTTCTTGGTCAGGTTGTAAAATCGGGAAACAACCCGTTAAGAAAAGAAGAAAAACGAGAGAAGCTATCCCCCATCCTTTTGACATGAGACGCTTCCTCCTCTCTATTTTTGACCTATAATTTCTAATAATTGTATTTCATCCAACACTGTAATATTTAATTCCTCTGCTTTTTTCAACTTAGAACCTGCATCCTCCCCGGCAACGACGAGATCTGTTTTTTTACTAACACTTCCAGTTACTTTGCCGCCTAATGCTTCAATCGCATCTTTTGCTTCATCACGTGATAATTGATGTAGCTTCCCAGTTAGGACAACCGTCTTATCTTTAAAAGGATTGTCTGTTACCTGTGCAACATTGACCGGACCCGTATAGGAGAGATTGACCCCTAATTGACGGAGCTCCTCAATTAAAGCGGAGACTTCCGGCTTTTTAAAGTAGCGCACGAGCGAGGAAGCCATTTTCTCGCCAATCTCATTAACGGCTTCAAGTTCTTCTTTTGTTGCTTGAGAGAGTTTTTCAATCGTCTTAAACTCGATGGCAAGTGTTTTAGCGGCTTTTGCTCCAACAAATCGTATCCCAAGTCCAAAGAGTAAACGTTCCAACGAATTCGACTTAGTTGCTTCTATTGCTTCAAGCAAATTATCGACTGACTTCTCACCCATTCGTTCAAGTTCTAAAAGTTCTTTACGTTGAAGTTTATATATATCTGCAACATCGCGAATTAATTCATGATCGAATAATTGGCTTATCACTTTTTCCCCTAATCCATCAATATTCATTGCATTTCTCGAAACGAAATGAATCAACCCTTCACGAATTTGTGCTGGGCACTGTGGGTTAATACACCTAAGAGCCACCTCACCCTCTAAACGGACCAATTCACTTTCACAAGCTGGACACTGAGTTGGCATTGAAAAGTCTAGTTGGGTTCCATCTCGTAACTCTGGCAACACATTAACAACTTCAGGGATAATATCACCTGCTTTTTTGATTACGACCGAATCTCCAAGTTTGACATCCTTTTCACGGATTAAGTCTTCATTATGAAGGGAGGCTCGTTTCACGATGGACCCTGCCACTTGGACGGGCTTTAATATGGCGGTTGGTGTGATAACCCCCGTTCTGCCTATACTAAGCTCAATATCAAGAAGTGTTGTGACAACTTCTTCCGCAGGAAACTTATAAGCAATAGCCCAACGAGGGCTTTTAGCGGTAAACCCTAATTCTTTTTGCTGTGATAAAGAATCGACCTTTATTACAATGCCATCAATATCGTAAGGGAGATCTGCTCTTTTTTCAAGCCACTCTTCCGTAAACGCAATTACTTCATCAATATATTGATAGTGCCTGCTTTCCTCATTTGTTTTAAATCCCACTTCTCTTAAATACGAAATTCCTTCAAAATGAGACGATAGTTCTTTTCCTTGTAGGCTCCCAATCCCATAAACAAAAATAGAAAGGCTACGCTTTGCTGCAATTTTCGGATCCAACTGTCTAAGTGATCCCGCAGCAGCGTTACGTGGATTCGCAAACTTTTCCTCCCCAGCCTTTAATTTTTCATCGTTAAGACGCTCAAATGACAGTTTCGGCATAAAAGCCTCGCCTCGAACTTCAACCTCGATCGCTTCCTTTAAGCGAAGGGGAATGGCGGGGATGGTTTTCAAGTTTGCCGTAATATTTTCACCAATCGTTCCATCCCCTCGAGTCGCTCCTCTTACAAATCTACCATTTTCATATAGTAATGAAACCGCTAATCCATCTATTTTCAACTCACATGTATAGGAAATTTCATCTCCAACTGCTTGACGTACTCTCCGATCAAAGTCACGTAAATCATCAGCAGAAAAAGCATTCCCAAGACTAAGCATTGGTGTCTGGTGTTCCACTTTCTCAAAAAATGGAAGCGGCTTGCCACCAACACGCACAGATGGAGAATCATCACTTATGAGATCAGGATATTCTTCTTCAATTGAAATTAGTTCCTTCATCACTCGGTCATATTCTGCGTCTGAGACAAGTGGTGCATCCAAGACATAATAATGATAACCGTATTCCTCGAGCCGCTCTCGCAATTCTTTTACGCGCTTTTGGGCTTCTGTTCTTTCCATCGGCTTCTTCCTTTCAAGATTGTTTACAATTCAGAGTTTACTATTACACTTTTGTTATCGGTGCAAATTTAGCAAATAATCTTTTGACTCCTGTTGGAGGTGGAAAAGCGATATCTAATTCAACAGAATCTTCTTCACCTTTAATACTAACAACCATACCAGTTCCCCATTTTTTGTGTTCCGCTTTATCACCAACCGTCCACTGAAACTGGTCACCGCCAGTCAGAGCTGTCCTTGGCTTTGAGATACTTGGTCTTAAAGGGGTCTGGGTAAGACTTCTTGATGCTTTCATCCCTGCAGGTGCTACCTTCTCCTCATTCATCGACTCTAGGCATTCTTCGGGAATCTCAGCGATAAACCTTGATGGTGGGTTTGTATTTGTCCGACCATACAGTGTTCTTAGTCTAGCATTAGTTAAGTAGAGATGCTGCTCTGCACGTGTAATCCCAACATAAGCTAAACGACGCTCCTCTTCCATTTCATCCTCTTCAAACAAAGAGCGGCTATGAGGGAATATCCCTTCTTCCATTCCAATCAGGAAAACAAGCGGAAATTCTAGTCCTTTTGCTGAATGTAGTGTCATTAGTGTGATTGCATCTTTGGGGCGCCCTTCATTCTCGTCATCGAGTTTATCAATGTCAGCAACCAACGCTAAGTCAGTCAGGAAGGCAACAAGCGACTTATCTTCATTTTGCTTTTCAAATTCGTTTGTAACTGTTAAGAATTCGTCAATGTTTTCTAGACGACTTTGCGCCTCAATCGATTGTTCATTTTTAAGCATTTCACGGTAACCTGTTCGTTCTAACAGCTCTTCAACTAGCTCCGACACTGATAGGTATTCTTGCATTTCAACCCAATGTCCAAGCTGCTCTGAAAATTCCTTTAACTTTGTGACAACACGCGCGGAAAGCCCAATTTGTTCCACCTCTTGTAAAGAGGAATATAACGACAAATCATTTCCTCCTGCATAGGCACCAATTTTATCAACCGTCGTCGCGCCTATTCCTCGTTTTGGTACATTTACGATCCGCTGCAAACTAATATCGTCATCAGGGTTAGCAATTAATCGTAAATACGCAAGGACATCTTTAATCTCTTTTCTGTCATAGAACTTTGTACCACCAACAATGTTGTAATCAATATTAGATTTAACAAAGTATTCCTCGATTACACGCGATTGAGCATTTGTCCGATATAAAATGGCAATATCCGAATACGTATACGTACTAGAACGGATATTTTCACGTATTTTCTCTACGATAAACTGCGCTTCAGATTGTTCAGTATCTGCCGCATAGTAGCCAATCTTCGTGCCAGCATCGTTCTCCGTCCAAAGATTTTTAGGTTTGCGATTTCGATTGTTATCAATCACTCGATTGGCAGCTTGTAAAATTAATTTCGTTGAACGATAATTTTGTTCGAGTAAAATAACCGTTGCGTTCGGATAATCGCCTTCAAACGAGAGAATATTAGCAATATCTGCTCCTCGCCAACGATAAATCGATTGATCAGAATCTCCAACAACACAAATATTTTTCAAACGGTCGCTAATCATTCGGACGAGCATATACTGTGCTTTGTTCGTATCCTGATACTCATCGACATGTACATATTGAAATTTTCTTTGGTAAAATTCCAACACTTCCGGTACAAGCTTAAATAGTTCAATCGTCTTCATAATTAAATCGTCAAAATCAAGAGCATTGTTCTTTTTCAATTGCTTTTGATATTCAACATATACTTCAGCTGCCGTTTGGTCGTAAAGACCTGTGGCAATGGCTGAAAAATCTTTTGATTTTTTAAGCTCATTTTTGGCACTACTAATCGTTCCAAGAATACTTCTTGGATCAAATTTCTTTGGATCGATATTTTTCTTTTTAATAATTTGCTTAATGACCGAAAGCTGGTCAGCTGAATCTAAAATTGTAAAGTTGCGGGTATAACCAATTCGGTCAATATCCCGTCTTAAAATACGTACACACATTGAGTGAAACGTTGAAATCCAGATATCCTCAGCAATCGGACCTACAAGCTTAGCAACACGCTCCTTCATTTCGCGTGCTGCTTTATTCGTAAATGTAATAGCTAACACATTCCATGGCGCAATCCCTTTTTCTCTAAGCAAATAAGCAATCCGGTGTGTTAGCACTCTTGTCTTACCACTTCCTGCCCCCGCCATTAATAAAAGCGGTCCGTCCGTATGAGTCACCGCACTTCTCTGTTCAGGATTTAAACCCTCTAACATCTTTTCAATAATTTTCCCTTGCACACCTTCACCACCAAACAAATGTTCTTATTTATAGTTTATCGTTCCTTTACTTTTATTTCAATGTTCCTTTACGGCTGAAACCGTTTTTACTGCTTCCTTTATATCATCATAGATGAGATTACCTATAACAACAGTATCAGCAAACTTAGCTATTTCTTTGGCTTTCTCGACATTGTTAATTCCTCCGCCATAGACAAGTCGAGTATTCAGAAGAACCTGGGAAACGCGTTCAACCAAGAGAGGGTCACCATAAGTACCACTATACTCCAGATAGAAGAGCGGGAAATTGTACATATGCTCAGCCATTCTTGCATAGGCAATGACATCTTCTTCCGTAAGGCTTGTATTAGCTTCTGAAACCTTCGCAGCTTTGGCATCTGGATTGAGGATACAATACCCTTCCATCACAACTTCTTCCCAATTCATAATCGCACCAAATTCTTTAATGGCTTGATGATGGTAACCAGACACCCATTTCACATTCTGGCTATTCATCACAGATGGGATAAAGAAGTAATCGAATCCAGGGGTAATCGCCTCTAAATTAGACACCTCTAGAGCACATGAAACGGAATACCTGCGTACACGAGCCAATAATTGTAGCGTGTTATCAAGTGTTACTCCGTCCGTGCCTCCGATAATCAGTCCATCTGTACCCGATTCGCAAATCCATTCAAGATGTTCATCTGATAATTCCTTATTTGGGTCTAATTTAAATACATGACGCCACTCCTGGTATTCAAGCATTTGGCTCTCTCAACTCCTACGTTTATCAGTTATTCTGAACGTCATTATATCAAAGAAAATGAAGCTTGTCGCCCGCCACCAAAAGTAGGGAAATTGTCTTCCCTTCTTTTTGTCCAAAAATTTAAGAGGTTGGCGTAAGTCTTGTTAATTAACGACTTACCGAAGGACCACTGCTTCACACAGTAAAATTGAAGTATTATGGAATTCCTATTAAAATTTTGTAACCCTAACCAAGTTGTTATCGTTTCATTAATAGCTAAATAAAGGAGACTGATACTAATGACAAGAAGCAAAACAATTAAAATTGGTGGGATAGTTTTAGGCATCATGGGGGCTTTCTTTATATTCCAACTAGCACTGAATCTACCGACAAATCAACCTAATATTGCCGAGGCAGTATCTTCCTCTTACAAAGAAGGAACGGTTGTCGTTAGTGGCACTGGGGAAGTAAAAGTGAAGCCGGATTTGGCGTATGTTCATTTTGGCGCTCAGGTAACCTCTTCCTCTGCGGAAGAAGCACAAAAAAAGGTCAGCGAACGAATAACCGCCGTGCGTAAAGTTTTGGAGAAATACGAAATCGATGAAAAACAGATTCAAACTTCCCGTTTTCATGTATTTCCTTATCAGAACTACAACGCTGATGGAACAACCGGGAAAGAACAATATCGTGCTGAACACATGCTACGGGTTGAATTTCATGATATTGACCGTGTTGGGGAATTAATTGATCACGTTTCTGCTGCAGGCGCTAATCAAATCGAACATATTCAATTTGGGTTACAGAATTCTGACCATGCAGAGCAAGAAGCTTTGAAGAAGGCTGTAGAAAAAGCCAGCACAAAAGCTGACGTGCTCGCTGAAAGTGTGGGGAAAACTCGTGGAGAAATTATCCAAATTACCGATCAAGCAGCTCAAATGAATTTCCCTACGCAGAATTATGCGAAGGAAGAATCAATGGAAGAGTATGATTCAAACCAAGGCCAAACATCAATTGAGGCGGGAGAAGTGCAAGCCACACAGCATGTAGACATTGTCTATAGTTTAAAGAACTAAACTTGCTACTGATAACATAAGGGCCAAGGTAAAAATCATGAGGCCATTGAAAAAGGTGAAAATCATACCTTTTTCAATGGCCTTCAAATTACAACTCATCAAACCCGTTATCGCTTGACACTTTTGCATATTGGCGTGATTTCTGTTCGAAGAAATCACTCTTTGCCGCATTTACATCCTCATAGGCTTTAATCCAACGCATTGTGTTCTTACGACATTCTGGAAAGACATGATCATAGCCAAGCTGAATGGATCGCTTATTCGCTATAAACTTAATGTATTGCTCCATTTCCTCTCTATTAATTCCCTCCATTTTCTCACCAATAATATAACGAAACCATTTAATTTCAAGTTCAGCTGCAGAGATTAAGGATTCTCGAACAAATTGAGTCATTTCCTTATTATCAAGCTCTGGGTTTTCCTTTAATAACTCTTTAAAAAGGTTTGTAAACAAATAAACATGTAGCTGTTCATCTCGATTAATGTAGTTAATCATTGTTGATGTAGAAACCATTTTTTGATGACGCGCTAAATTGTAGAAAAATGCAAATCCAGAGTAAAAGTTTACTCCCTCGAGGATAACATCGTAAACAATCGATTTCGCTAATGTTTCGGCTGTGGGATTGTTACCAAACTCCTCATAGCCATTCACAATAAATTCATTTCTCTCTCTCAATATCGGATCATGCTTCCAATATTCAAAAATCTCATCCTGCGTTGCCTTAGGAACAAGACTCGAAAGTACGTAGGAATAACTCTGATTGTGGACCACTTCTTGAAACGACAAGACACTCATTAGAGCGACTAGACTTGAATCCGTTAAATAATCCGTAACTCGCATAGAGTAATCAGTTTGAATGCTATCTAAAAAGGCAAGTAGACCAATAATTTTTTTAAAGGCTTCTTTTTCATCTTCACTTAATGAAGCGAACTGTTTTGCATCATGGGTCATATTAATTTCAAAAGGTGTCCAAAAATTTGCGAGCATGTTTTTATAAAGTGGATAGGCCCACGAAAATCTGACATCATCCCAGTTAAGGACATTTGAGCTTTTTCCATTGATAATTCCCGTCGAAGCATTTGGTGCTGTGACGTCATATAGTTTTCTTGTTTGAAGTATGGTCATTTCTCTGACTCCCTTTCTATTAGCTTGAACAGCTTTCGCAATCTTCCATCGAGGTTGAGGTTGAACGCACATAATACGTTGTTTTTAATCCTTCTTTCCACGCGAGCACATGCAAATCTAGCAATTCTTTTGCTTTTACATTGTTTGGGACATAGATGTTAAAAGAAATACCTTGGTCAACGTGACGTTGTCTTCTACCGTTTTGTTTAATGCTCCACTGTTGATCGATTAAATGAGCTTGCTTATAAAGCCAGGTCGTATTGGCATTAAGATCAGGTGCAACCACTGGAATACGATAATTTTTCTTTTCTTCCATATAAAATTTCGCAAATATCGGGTCAATTGAAGCAGTAGATCCTGCAATTAAAGAAGTTGTTGCATTTGGTGCAACCGCCATTAAATAACCATTACGAAGCCCATGAGTTTTAGCTTCATCTTTAATGTTTTGCCACTCTGGTGACGTGTATTGTCTTTTCGTAAAATAATCTCCTGTTTCCCAATCAGAACCTGCAAAAGCGGGATATGCTCCTTTTTCTTTTGCAAGATTTATGCTTGCCTTTACAACAGCTTGATTTATACGTTCGTAGACGGTTTCGACTTCTTGGACCGCTTCCTCAGACTCCCATCTTATCCCCTTTATGGCAAGATAGTGATGCCAGCCGTATGTTCCAAGACCTATTGCACGATACTTTTGATTGGTCTGTTGTGCTTGTTTCACCTCTAAACGATTAATATCAATAACATTATCTAGCATTCTAACCTGGATCTGCACAACGCGTTCTAGTACTTCATCCTTCATAACAGTTGCTAGCGAAAGCGAACTAAGATTACAAACAACGTAGTCTCCTGGTTCTTTCGTTATCGTAATTTTTCCATCTTCCAACTCTTCCTCAAGGATATGTGTCGCACTCATATTTTGCATAATCTCAGTGCAAAGGTTGGATCCATAAATCATCCCTTGATGGCGATTCGGATTTAAGCGATTAGCAGTATCACGGTAAAACATAAACGGACTGCCCGTTTCAAGCTGAGACATCATCACTCGTTTCATTATTTCAATAGCCGGCAACTCTGTTCTTGATAGCGCAACATTTTCAATACATAGATGATACCGTTCACGAAAGCTACCTGATCCTGGTTGCTCATCATAGCTATCCTCAAGAGAGAATCCCATTTTTTCTCTTACTTCATGAGGGTCAAATAAATACCAAGAATCCCTTGCTTCTACAGCTTCCATAAATACATCCGGAATCGAGAGCGCTGTAAATAAATCATGTGTGCGTTGACGTTCATCGCCATTATTTAGTTTCGCATCTAAGAATGCGAGAATATCCTTATGCCATACATCGAGATAGACTGCAATCGCACCTTGTCGTTGCCCTAATTGATCAACGCTAACCGCAACGTTATTTAATTGCTTCATCCAAGGAATAACCCCTGATGAGACATTTTGAAAGCCGCGAATTGAAGACCCTTTTGCACGAATTTTTCCTAAATAGACACCTAGGCCCCCACCATTTTTACTAACAGTGGCCGCATCGGTACAGCTATCAAAGATGCCACGTAAGTCATCCTCAACCGTATCAATAAAACAACTCGACAATTGACCATCCTTTTTACCCGCATTAGCTAAAGTTGGGGTCGCAACTGTCATATAGAGATGGGAGAGCGCCCAGTAGCTTTCTTTAATAAGTGCTAACCTTTGATGCTCAGGCTCATTCACCATCAACATCATTGCAATAATCATCCATCTCTCTTGAGGTAATTCAATTAACCTACCAGAAAAGTCTTTTGTTAAATAGCGATCTGCCAATGTTTTTAAACCTATATATGTAAACCTCTCATCCTGCTTGTCATCAAGTATTTGTGATAGTTTTTCTAATTCAGTTAAGGAATAGCTTTGCAGGCGACTGTCATAAATTCCTTTATCGATTTGCTCAATAACCATCCCAGCAAACGTGTCATAAACTCGTTCCGTTTTGTTACTCCGTGACTCCTTTACTTGTTCACGTAAAAATAGCAAGTAACTTCTTGCTGCAACATATGTCCAATCGGGATTATCAACATCTAAGTAGTTTAACGCTTGTAACGCTCCTTGTTCCCATGAATGATGCTCACGAAGATTGTTAACCCATTGGTCCAGTTCTAAATGTGGAAAGCTCTTTCGTAACTCCGTCTCTACACTTACAATTGAATCTTTGATTAATACTGTCATCTCACATTCTCCTTTTTTCGTCTACTATTAAAAAACGCTCTTCCTCGGTATGAGAAAGAGCGTAAAACGGCAACCTGAGAGTATTGAAGACAGCTTGAACAATTTGTTCAAATACTTTATCATGCCGTCTCACTTCTCATCCCCCGAAGATAGCTGACTGAGGAATAATGGCAGGTCTCCTGACTCGTGCTTCACCCTACTTTGAGCCTTCCCATGTAAACACCATCTCTAGCACATTTACACAGTGGTTGCCTCATTTCGTCCACACTTACAGTTGCGGGGACAGTCCTGGATTTTCACCAGATTCCCTTTTAAGTCACAAACGTGACACCAATTATTCCGCAAAATCAATATATAGTTGTTTTGAAGATTCATTAATACGATATACAGTACATACTAATGGATCATCTACTAGTTTACAAGAAATTTTTTCTAGTGAGGTTGAAATAGATTGAGGAAATTTCAATCATTTCCTTCCCAATCTCCTGTTAACTCTGTCTTTATTAAAATTTTGACCTTCGAAAAAAACTGAGTCTCTCTAATGACATAACAACTTCTAAACAGAAAAATCATCCCTTAGCCATCAAAGCCTTCTTCCTTCTCTCTCCTCTTTCCGCTTCAGAAAGTCGGGGGCAGGTATAGCATTTCGTATTTCTTGAATCACTTGTCTCATAGTATAAGCAACAAGTTGGTTTCATTCGAATCATCTTATCGGGCTCCCTTAAGCTTTCAACTTCCCGATGTGGAAATCGGAGTGGATGACTGTCACTTAAAAAGATTGATGGATTAGCCTCCTGAATTAACCAGTTATAATCCTCCTTCAGTGCAATTAATTGCGATACCTCTGTTATGTTATCTAAACCCACTTGGTGGCCATAATGGAGGCCAATGAGAAGCTGTCCCCATAATTCTCTTATTCGAATTCCGGTCACTTGAGAGAGTGACATTAAAATAGGAGCCACTGTTCCTTGATAAAAACTAGTAAGTTGCTCTCGTCTCCAATCACTTCCTCTTACTTGTTTGGCCTCATTTGGTAGCCATTCATTAAATTTGTAGGCTAAGGCATAATAATCATATTCTTTATTGTGAAATATTTGAACAGTGGTAGAAGGTTTTATCGGCAAAGACATGTTTTGAGTTGAAAGCACCATTTGAAAAGCTGCACAAATATAACCAAATGAACTAGAAAAGTACGTTGCTGCGACTTCAAGCTTTTGCGCCTTTAACTTTTCGGCATATCTATGTACAAATTCTAAAGAGTTTGGCTCACTTAACTTTTTAAAGCTTATTTCATATATTTTATTTTGGTGGTCTTCAAGTATTAACTGTCCATATTTATGTAAGGAATTGATATCAAGCATAAAAGACATCCTTTCACGAAACGAGAATGATTATCATTTTCTATTATACATAAAGAACAACATTTGATAAAGTAAAATCATCATTCATTCACTAAAGAACACCTTGTTAGTTATCTTTATGGATAGCTACTTTCCCGTAAAGAAAAATTAACACTAGAAATAACACTTTAAAGGTATAATAGCCTTATACAAAAAGCCATATTTATTAATTTTAAATATGCAATTTTAGAGAAATATGGAGAGGTTTGCTATGAGTAAGGAAAACAGAAGAATTCTAGAGTTTATGGACGATACGTTTAAAGGTTGGTTATGTCGTGAGTCAATAACACACAATGAGTTATATCAATTTCTCCATACTATAAAAGAGCTTTCCGAAAAAGAAAAACTTTATGCCATTTCTACAGCCCTATCAGATATGATCGAAACTTTTCATAGCCATGAAAGGACTCTTTGGTCCAAAAGGGAGTGGCAACAATATACTTCTTCCATTATTTCACTTGTAGATAAAGTCAAAGTTACGAATGTATTGGATCTTCTTGATTCTGACGGCACAGAACTTAGTAAAGAAGATTTTATTTTACTTGTGGACGATGATGTTACTTTTGTCACCCTTGCAAAACAATTGCTAGAAAATGAAGGCTTTCTTGTCATTGTTGCCCCTAATGGGAAGCGTGCCTTAGAGATGATTTATGACTTTAAGCCCTCCCTTATATTGATTGATATTCACTTGCCTGACATTGATGGTTTTACTATTCTTCAAAACATTGTTGTGAAGGCTAGAAAGAGTTACATTCCCATTGCACTGATTAGCGCTGCAGATAATAAGGCTAATCGTTTAATGGCTTATCAACTTGGTGCAATCGATTTTATCCCAAAACCAATTGATCAAGATCTTTTTATTGCTAATGTTTATAATCGTTTAGCTCATCGGAAAGAAGTAGAGAAATATGTCATTACCGATGAATTAACCGGGCTATATAACCGCAAATATATGAATACTCAAATCATTCATTACTTTAATTTGTTTAGAAAGGATCGAGGGATGTATTCAATTATTCTTCTCGACCTTGACCACTTTAAATTTGTTAATGATACCTATGGACATATTGTTGGAGATGAAGTGTTACGAGAATTCGCTTCATTGGCCCAGAGCATAAAAAGAGAGCAAGATATCATCTGTCGTTATGGGGGAGAAGAGTTTGTCATTCTCTTACCAAATACAACTAGAGAACAAACCAAAGCTCAGATGGCAAAGCTTCAAGAAGCGCTTAAACAGAAAGACTTTCTTGCCAATGATACTAGGTTTCAAGTCACCTTCTCAGCTGGAATATCTGTTATTTCCTCGAATAACCTTCATATAGAGAAATTATTAGATGAAGCGGATAAGGCACTTTATTTTGCTAAAAATGCTGGACGAAATCAAGTTGCTTTTTATAACCAAAGTCTACAAACTTCGAATCATGTTCTAAGACTGACGATCGTGATTGTCGAGGACTCTTATTTAATCCGTAAAGTACTTATGAAGTACCTATCGAAATGGAACTCAAATAAAAATCTCGAAATAAATTTCATTGAGTTTAACAATGGTGTCACATTTCTAGCCTCTGAGTGGTATAAGCCTACAGAAAAATATGTCATTTTATTAGATGGAATTATGCCTGAAATGGATGGGCTGGAGGTTTTGGTCAATGTGCGGGAGAATTACCCGAGGGATAACATCTTAATATCGATGCTAACAGGTCGTAAAGGAGAAGAACATATTTTAAATGCACTGCGAAACGGTGCAGATGACTATATTGTGAAGCCCTTTGATACCGAGGAAGTTTTTGAACGAATTTTACGTTTAATTAAGAGAGTGTTTGTTTAAGGGCTTCCTCTAAAATTGGCAGACACCACCGACTTATTGCTATTCATAGGGAGAAAGGCTATTGAAAAGGTAAAACCAACCTTTTTCAATAGCCTCTTTCTTAAAATTATCTTTAGTTTGAGAAGCGTTAGCACAACGAATCTCTTTTTTTCAGTCTAGACCTGAATAATATTGAAGCAATATTAAGAGGAACTTCCTTAGACTTCATTCTTCTTGATGATAACTGCTGTTCCATATGCAATGATTTCTGCTGCTGCACCCATGACTGTAGAAGTTTGGAGTCTCATTGCAATAATTGCATTAGCCCCTCCTGCTTTTGCTTCCTCTACCATACGATAAATGGCAAGCTTTCTAGCTTCAATCATCATATCGTTATAGCCTTTGATTTCTCCACCAACTAACCCTTTTAAAGCGGCAGTGATGTCACGTCCAACATGCTTTGTTTGAATCGTACTTCCTTTTACATACCCCAATACATCGATAATTTCATACCCTGCTATATTTTCAGTAGTTACAATTTTCATAATCTATTTCCTCCTTTTTTTCTTTTTTTCTTTCAATAATGAAGATTGTTATTAAAATTATCGAACTTATCACATAAACAGTAAAGAAAAGGATTGCCCACGTCTTATTAAAAAATAATAAAGTGATTCCACCTATTTGTCCCATGAAAACTACGGTCAAGAGTAAGAAATTAATCCATTCAAACATAGCGTCTTAACCAATTATCTACGGCTTCAATGAGTCGAGGGGAAATCGGTTGTTTACCCATTCCTTTATATGCCTTTTTCAACTCCAACATTGAATACATCTTCTCCTGATATCTAAGCATATGATTCATATCTTTAATAATTTCAGCTGTCGTTTCTCCTTGGACAAGTTTATGAATATCATAGACTCGCTCTGGTGTGACTTGAAGATCCTTCGAACCAGTTAGTGCTAAAACAGGACAGCTAATTTCCTTTAATGTACCTATTAAATTATAGTGGTAATGCTCTCTAAACCATTTTGCATTGTACCTAACTCCTTGAAACCGAATAACATCCTTTTCGGTTTCAATCATCTTTTTATCAAATTTCGGTCCCTGTTTTTCTATTTTATTGACTACTTTAAGCCAGCTGAGTAATTTCCCTTTGATGCCAGTTACATCTTTTAACTCTTTTACTATTTGGCTTCTTTGATACACCATTGCCTCATGAAGCGTCTCTGCTGCACCAGATAATAGAATTAAACCAGCAACCGGATTATGTTTAACCACAGCAGGTGCGATCATTGCTCCTTCACTATGGGCGACAATGAATACCTTCGATTCATCTACAAAAGACTGCTCTTTCAAAAAGTCGAGGGCGGATTTGGCTTCCTCTACCAAATCCCAAAAACCTACCTCAAGAAACTTACATTTACTTTTCCCAGTTCCACGTTTATCATAACGAAGTGTAACAAACCCCAACTGTGTTAAAGCTTCTGTTAATTTATTGTATAAGTTTAATTTCATTCTTCCCTTATTTCCATCACGGTTAAGTGGCCCCGATCCCGGTAAAAGTAAAATTGCAGGTGATCGCTCGGTAGATGTTGGTTTTAATAGCGTCCCATGTACAGAACCTTTATGCTCAAAGATGACAGCTCTTTCTTCCATTTTTCATCGCCTCCTCAAGGGTCTGGCATCTAGACTCCTCTGTTATGGATCAAACACCTGGGATAAATATTGTTGCCATTGTTCGTTCTTTTCGTTCAGGTGTCGGTTTCTTTTCAGCTGCCTTTTCAAGAAGTGCCTTTAATTCTTCAGAAAATGCAGCAAATTCTTTATCACTTAGATGAAGTGTTGATTGCCAGTAGCCGAGTCCGTCTTGCTTAAAGTTCTCGGAGTTATGTTTTATCACGTATTTTTCAAACTCCTTCAATAAGTTTGCTTGATACATCATAAAATAGCGGAGATGGTCCTCAGAAGACATTTCGGTGATATCCTTTTCCGTTATGATTACTTGTTCTCTGGAAACAGCATACACTTTTTCAATCGTTCCCCTGACTTTATTTGATTCAACAATTTTAATAGCTTGAGCGTCAGTCAAGATTCTCAGATGACGATACATCGTTGCTTGCGGAACATCTTCTAACTTTTCAACTAGTTGCTGAACGGTTAACTTTTGATAAGACATTAGTGCTTGAATAATCCGCATTCTAACCGGGTGAAGAATGACATCTGCTTTTTTATGGCCCATTTTTTTCCCCTTTCATTATTATCATTTCATGAAATGATAATAATATAAATTTTGATAAAGGTCAATACAAGCTACATAAAAGAAAGTAACTTGCATTGACTAATTTAATACTTTGTTAAATGTGACGGAATTGTTCTACATCAAACAAGCCTGTATCTGTTAATTTCAAAGCCGGAATGACAGGTAAAGCTAAAAATGAGAGTGTGAGAAATGGGTTCCAACTCTCAGTAAAACCAATCTGATTGAGGGCTATCTCTAGTTCCTTTAAAGAATGATTGACTTCCTCAAAGGGCTTCTCCGACATAAGTCCCGCAATTGGTAAAGCAAGGTCCGCTAAGACGTCCTCTCCTTTAACAACAGCGATACCACCACGTATAGAGATAATATGTTTTATTGCACAATCAATACTGCGATCATCCGTCCCGCAAACGACTATATTATGAGAATCATGAGCTACGGTTGCAACGATGGCTCCGTCTTCAATTGGTATTCCTTTTATTACTCCTATCCCGATATGCCCAAGTTTTTTATGACGTTCGACAACAACTAACTTAAGCTGATTATTTTTAATTGAAGGTTGAAAAAATCCATCCGTACAGTCTACTTTTTCAATTAAATGCTCCGTCATAATAGAGCCTGGGTTTGTTTTAATTACATGAACCTGATTTGGATTATCGATCGTTAACTGAAATGCATCGGAAAGATAAGGTTTTACATGAACACTGTCAGTTAAGAATGAAGGTGGATTAGTCTTTTGAGGATCAGGAAGTGTAAACTCGCTTTTTCTCGCTACCTTTTCACCTTTAACATATACTTCATCGATGTCAAAGGTTTCGAGCTTATTAAGGAGAATGAAGTTTGCTTCATACCCTGGGGCAATGGCTCCTTTCTCGGATAAACGAAAGCATTCTGCGGCATTTAAACTTCCCATTTGAATGGCTTGAAGAGGGGAAATACCTAAAGAAATTGCTTTACGAATACTAGCATCAATACTACCTTCTTCTACTAAATCGTCTAAATGTTTATCATCTGTTGCAAACACACAGCGCCTTGCATTAAATGGCGTAACAACTTCAACCAATGCTTCCAAGTCCTTCGCTGCAGTACCTTCGCGAATAAGAACGTACATACCCCGTCGAAGTCGTTCAAGCGCCTCCTGTGAAGAGACTGCCTCGTGATCATTTCTTATCCCCACTGTACAATAGGCGTTTAAGCCATCTTTTGTTAAACCAGCTGCATGACCATCGATGATTCGCTGATGCTTTGTCGCCGCGTTGATTTTCTTCATCATGTTGCTCTCACCACTAAGAACCGCAGGATAATCCATAACTTCCCCAAGACCATAGACTTCACCTTTGGTAAATAACTCTTCAATTTCCTCGGCAGTGACCGTCGCCCCGTTATGTTCAAAGGAAGTTGCTGGAACACAAGATGGAACCATAATTTTCACATCTAAAGCCAAGTTACGTGAGGCCTCAATCATATATTGAATGCCTACTATCCCCGCAACATTCGCTATCTCATGAGGATCTGCCATCACGGTCGTTACTCCCCGCGGAACAACAATTCTTGCAAATTCTTCAGGTGGGACCATCGCAGACTCGATATGAACATGCCCATCAATTAGTGCAGGTGAAATAAATTTCCCTTTAGCGTCAATTATCTCTTTTCCCTCATACTCACCAATTCCAACAATATATCCATCTGCTATTGCTACGTCTTCTTCTATAAGCTCTAGATTAAATACATCAATAATTTTTCCGTTTTTTATAACAATGTCAGCTGGAATTCGCTTGGCTGCTACAGCTAATCTCTTCTCCATCGCTTTACCCCTTTTCTAGTATAGTATTCGTATTTTACCAAACCTCAAGTTTTCTTTCACATAGACTGACTGATTATGTACCAAAAAACCTCCAACTGCAAGGCATGTCGGAGGTTACTGGTTTACTTTTCATTTTGAAGCTCATCTTCTTTAATTCGGTCAAGTGTCATCTTGTAACCATCATTTCCATAGTTTAAACAACGTTTCACCCTTGAAATAGTGGCAGTGCTTGCTCCAGTTTCCGTTTCAATTTTATGATACGTATAACCATTTTGGAGCATACGCGCAACTTCAAGACGTTGAGCCAATGATTGTATTTCATTAATTGTACATAAATCATCAAAGAATTCATAGCATTCTTCTAAGTCTTTCAATGAAAGAATTGCATTAAAAAGCTGATCTAAGTCTTTCCCACGAAGTTTATCGATTTGCACTTAAACCTCACACCTTTCCCTCAATACGTAACATTTTCACCTAAACCTGGAGAAGTTGGAATGATATTAATCCATGTTTTTCCTGGCTTTAAAGGCAAATGCTCACCATCTTTTACAGCGATAATCCGATCATCTTCATTAATCCATTCAACGGTAAGAGCCTCACCATTTTGAAAAAGAATCGCATTTCCACCCGATGTAAGGTTTATCGATCGTCTGCCTTTATCATCTAAAACACGATGGTCCATCTCTGCAACAAGAATATTTGAAACGGTTAATTCTTCCCCAGTCTCGTGGTCAGCAGTTATGGTTTGTCCATTAAAACGATTGTACATTCCACTAACTTCATCATACACATACCCTACTTGATAGCCATAATACGTAATCGTAATGTCCTTTGCCTCTACTCCTCCTGAAGAAACGTCTTCACTATCAAAAAACGTTAAAGGATCTACCTTACCTGTTAATTCGTAGCCTCTTTCATCTCCTAATCCTTTAATAATATTCTCAAAGGATATATAGGAATTATGTGGGGCCTTACGTTCGTTTGAACGATTAAATAAAGTACCATCATAGTATAAACCATTTAAATAGTCAGCTTTTCCACTCTCTAACAAACGCTTTGCTTCAGGACTCCATCCGTGCAAGACCATTAACGCGTCATATCCGTTAATCAAATCAATGTGATAGGCACGACCACTACGGACTGGTCCGACTTTTTCCGGCAAATCACTATGATAAAATGCTATAAATCGAGTAATGTCACCTTCTGCAAGTACTTCATAAACCAAATCTGCATTGACTAGACCCGTTTGCGGTCTTGCAGCGGGGTCGTTGTTAATTGTAACACCGACCGCTCGCCTATTTAGTTCTTCTTCTGTCCCAATACCTGTTAGCGGAAATTTATTAGCAAACACTGGAGTTTCTTCAATATCTTCTGTTTCTTGGATTTCTTCTACTGGTTCATCGGGCATTGGTGTTACTTCTGTTGTCTGCTCTTTGCTCCCACATGCCGTAAAGATGACCAACAAGAAACTCATGGCAGAAAGGGTTAAAAATTTCCTCATGAGAGTCACGACCTTTACTCTTATTATTTATCAAACTAATCCTTTTATAGTTTAACGCATAATCGAAGGAAAGAGTATCGTTTTCTTATGGACATCATAAATTCCTCTTTGTGTAACTCGAATGTATGGTAAGTGCGTCGAAGAAAAGAAAAGTAAACTATAAATAGGATCCTCATGTTTGTAACCACGTTCTCTTAATAGTTGAACAAACTTCTTCTCATCTTCCATAATTCCTTGCATTGATTTCGTTGAGAGCACCCCTAATAGTTGAAGTGGAATGGACCCTATGACGACCGCGTCTTCAACGATTGTCATTCCACCGCCTTGGTCCTTTAACGCCCGGAATGCTGCAACCATATCAGATAGATCCTTCCCAATCAATATAATATCCCCAGTATTTGAAAAGGAACTTGCAAAGCCAGAAACTGCATTTGCAAAACCTTTAATCATTGTACAAATCATCCATTTTCCATGTTTATCTATCATGACAAAAAAGCTCTCATCGTGTTGTTTACTCAGTGTTCGCTCATTGCATTCAATTGGAATTTGATAAGGCTTTAAAATAACTGCGTTAGTCATCTCAATTCCCATCGGCATTGAAAAACTCAATTCATCTTCATGTAAATCCCAGTCGATTTCCAATGGTCCAATGTCGAAATCCTCCCAAGGAAATGTTTCAAACCCATTATTCACTTTGCCATCTCGAACCATCCATTGACCTTTTGCTAATACAGAGATGGGAGTAGGGTCATTAGGACTCGATAAGAAATTCAAGTGTGCGACTCTGCCAGGAGCAATCATCCCTAACTTATGATCAATATGATAATACCTAGCAACATAATACGTAGCCATACCGTAAGCGTCCTCTGGTTTTAGACCATTTTCTAGAGCAATTTTAATAAGCTTATCCATAACACCATCTTCGTAAAAGGAAGGTGGTGAACCATCTGTTGTCATGAGGCAACGCCCAAAATAATCAATTCCGAGCTCCTGCATTTCTTGTAACAGTCTTGGTAAATCTGGTCTGATTGAAGAGTGTCTGAGTGACGCGGTATAACCAATATTTAAACGTCTTAATACTTCTTCACCAGTCATTGCCTCGTGGTCACACGTCACACCAAGCAACGCCATTTGAGATAATGTCCTCTCTGAAGCTCCTGGAAGATGACCTTCAATCGGCTTTCTTAATCGTTGCGTTTCTTGCATCCAATGAAGTATGGAGTCATCCCCCTCTAATACCTTTGGCCAAGAGGTAAGTTCTCCACCTTGAACAACCAGGTGATGCTCAAGCCATTCCTTCATCTTCGAATTTGAGAACATGTCTTCCCCAGATAATTCAGTTTGCGCATCATAACGGGCCCACCAGTACATTGTTGTCGGCAATTCATCTAAGGCCTCGATTAGTGAAAGCGCTTTCGTTTTTCCAAGGTGCAAAAAGAAAAGCATATTGTCATTTATCAGTGTTGTCGTCCCTCTTGTGGACGCATATTTCGCAAAACTGTGGGGATTATATAATTGAAACGGATGAGAGTGATGTTCAATGTATCCAGGTACAATAACAGAATTCTGACAGTCAACGACTTCTGCATCTGTTAACATCGATGGCATTTCATCACCAACATAGACAATCCGGTCTTGAGAAATCCATATATTCGCTTTCAACCATTTTCGACGAGCAAAATTTAAATACGTTGCGCCCTTGAGGACAAGACTTGGTGCATCTTCTCCACGAACAACAGCTAACTGTTGGCGAAGCTTTTTCTTGGTCCATCGGTAAATTCTTTCTGGCATCTTGTCATCACCCATTTCTTTTTCCTGTTTTTTAATCGTAACATGATTTCATTCATTAACTCATTACCGTTGTAAAATCTCTTAACATTATATTTGTAAGAAATAATTATGTCCTACGAAAGGAGACTGATTTAAATGCAACCTAATATCGGTCGCTTAAATGCCTTACTGAGAATTTCCTGTGGTTTCTGCCTGTTAGCCTGGGCCACTGCAAGAATGGTTCGTAAACCACTACAGTCTTTGCCAATGATTGCCACCATAATGGGTGGCATGAAAGTCGCAGAAGGGATAACTCGCTTCTGTCCAATGGTGTTTGTATTTCAATCGCTAACAGTGGGTTCTAATAATGAAGAGACTCAAACTGAGTCATCTCAAGAAAATAGCTCTATAAACCCATCATAATAGATGGTCAAGCTACAAACAAGTTATGATTGTGTGACAAATAATTCCCAAACGTTTTCTACAAAAAAAGACCGTACCACTTGGAGACAGTGTTATACGGTCTTTTGAAAGGAGCATTTCCCTTTGAATATTCAAGAGTATGCCACTGACACATTATTTATTTATATTTTAATTATTGGATGCATTGTTGCAACCATCTACTTTTTTATGAGAAAGCGCGTGAAATAATGGCCCTGAAAAAGGTCGATTTTCACTTTCTTGAAGACAAAAGGGTTCGTTTTACAGTGACTTCCGCGAAATAGCCTTTTGAGCAATATCAGTGCGATAGAAAAGACCCTCAGATTGTATATTTTCTATCGCTTTGTATACCGCCTCTTGCGCTTCACTTATTGTTTTTCCTCTTTCCGCCAATAAAAGGACGCGTCCTCCATTAGTTTCCCATTTATCGTTGACCTTTTTTGTTCCTGCATGAAATAATAACGATTCTGGTTCCACCTTATCTAAACCATTAATTACTACACCTTTATCATATTCAAGCGGATAACCTTTACTCGCCATAACCACACCAACAATCGCATCATTTGTCCAAGTCAATTCAGGCTTTTCTCCATTTAGTAAGCCTACTAGCACATCGACAAGGTCTGATTCTAATCGCGGAAGGACAACTTGTGTTTCCGGATCACCGAAACGAACATTAAACTCGATTACTTTAGGCCCTACATTCGTCATCATTAAACCCGCATATAAAATACCTGTAAATGAACGTCCTTCGGTAATCATCGCATTAGCTGTCGGTTGAAGTACGCGCTGCACGGCCTCCTCAAGTTGTTCTTGTTTAAATTGTGGAACCGGTGAATATGCCCCCATACCCCCAGTATTTGGACCTTCATCATGGTCATAAGCACGCTTGTGATCCTGAGCTCCAACCATCGGAATGACCGTGTCATGATGAACAAATGCCATAAGAGAAAGCTCTTCTCCTTCAAGATATTCCTCAATCACAACACTTGCACTCGCATCACCAAACGCTTTGTCATTTAGCATATAATCTAGTGCTTGTAGCGCTTCGTCTTCCGTCATTGCAACGACAACACCCTTACCAGCTGCTAACCCATCAGCTTTAATGACTATTGGTGCGCCTTGCGCTTTTACATAAGCAACGGCTTCATCAAATTTAGAAAAGGTTTCATACGCTCCTGTAGGGATGTTGTATTTTTTCATAATCATTTTCGCATAGGATTTGCTTCCTTCAAGAAGTGCAGCTTCTTTTTTCGGTCCAAAGACTTTCAAACCTTCTTCCTGAAAACGATCGACCACACCAGCAAGAAGTGGAACCTCAGGGCCTACAAATGTTAACTCGATATTGTTTTCTTTTGCAAAAGCAACGAGTCCATCATGGTCACTTTCTGCAATAGCCACAGGTGTAGCGATATCTATCATACCGTCATTTCCTGGTACAACAAACACTTGCTCAACTTGTTTACTTTGTGCAAATTTCCAAGCAATCGTATGCTCACGACCACCGCTACCAATTACAAGTACTTTCATGACCATTTCCCTCCTAAATTTAGTTTACCTAGAAGCAATGAGCAAAGCCATTACTCTTCTTTGAATTTGAATCGCTTAATAGATACAGCGGCTTCGTGAAAGTACAAAAAGGCAAAATCGGCCTTTTTGCTTTTTTTTGCAAGGCTACGCCCGCTGTTCGCCCGAATGAGAAGTGCGCTCATTCTGGCTTAAAAGATACAGCGGCTTCGCTCTTGCTTCGTGAAAGTACAAAAAGGCAAAATCGGCCTTTTTGTACTTTCACTTTAGTGTTTGAAGTGGCGTAGGCCTGTTAGGACCATGGCGATGCCATATTTATCTGCCATATCAATTGATTCTTGGTCACGTATTGAACCGCCTGGTTGAATAATTGCTGTAATTCCAGCTTGTCCTGCATTTTCAACTGTGTCTCCCATTGGAAAAAAGGCATCTGAACCCATGACTGAACCTTGAATTCGCTCGGCTGCTTGCTCGATAGCGATACCTGCAGCGCCTACACGGTTCATTTGACCAGCCCCGATACCGACTGTCATTTGACCATTTGCTAGAACAATCGCATTGGACTTTACGTGTTTAACAACTTTCCATGCTAGCTTCAATGCTGCCCATTCTTCTTCCGTTGGTTCACGTTTTGTTGGAACGGAGATTTCAGCGTTATCGAATCCAAAACGGTCTTCATCTTGAACCAGTAGTCCACCATGAACTGAGGTTAATGTCTTTTCAGACTTATCTTCCCCTGAGAAATCAACTGTTAAAAGACGAAGATTTTTCTTTGAAGTTAATATCTCTAAGGCTTCCTTTGTAAAAGAAGGTGCAATAATAATCTCTAAGAAGATTTCTTTCATTTTTAATGCTGTTGCCGCGTCAACTTCACGGTTCAATGCAACAATTCCGCCGAAAATGGATACAGGATCCGCTTCATATGCTTTGTCATATGCCGCTTCTATTGTATCCCCTGTTCCTACGCCACAAGGATTCATATGCTTTACTGCGACGGCTGTTGGCTCATTAAACTCCTTTACAATAGCGAGAGCTGCATCCGCGTCATTTATGTTATTATACGAAAGCTCCTTACCATGTAGCTGGGTTGCTGCAGCAATTGAGCTCGCATCTGCTAGCGGCTTTTTATAAAATGTTGCTTTCTGATGAGGGTTTTCTCCGTAACGAAGAACTTGTTTCTTTTCATATGTAACTGTTAATGATTCTGGGTTTTCTTCACCCACTGCGGCAGTTAAATATTCAGCAATGACCGCATCATAAGCAGCTGTATGGCGGAAAACCTTGGCAGCAAGCTTACGTTTGGTTTCAACTGATACGTTATCATCGGCATTTAACTCAGACAAAACCAAATCATAATCAGCAGGATCCACAACAACCGTTACATGCTGATGGTTTTTTGCGGCAGAACGAAGCATACTTGGACCACCAATATCAATATTTTCAATCGCCTCAGCAAATGTAGCATCCTTATTTGCGATCGTTTGCTGAAAGGGGTAAAGATTTACAACAACCACATCAATTGGTTGTATATTATGTTCCTTGATCTGTGCTTGATGCTCTTCTTTTTCTCTCATAGCTAACAAACCACCATGGATATTTGGATGTAGCGTCTTTACCCGTCCGTCTAAAATTTCAGGAAAACCCGTTACTTCAGAAATACCCGTTACCGGAACGCCAGCTTCTACCAACGCCTTATGAGTGCCTCCTGTTGAAACAATTTCAAATCCTTTATCTGCTAAAGCCTGAACGAATGGGACAATTCCAGCTTTATCTGATACACTGACCAATGCTCTTCGTTTTGTCATGTTCTTGCTCCCTTCTTATCTCAAAGTGAATGAGGAGGAAACAGTCTCCTCCTCACTCTAGTTTTATAAATTCATTTGCTTCTTGATGACTTGAAGTGTTTCGGGATAGAGACGATGCTCCAGCGCTTGAATTTTCTTTGTTAATGTTTCTAGTGTTTCTTCTTCATCTATTCTAACCGCTTCTTGAGCAATAATTGGTCCCGTATCCATACCGGCATCTACGTAATGAATCGTCACACCAGTAACCTTAACCTTGGCTTGAAAGGCCTGTCCTATCGCGTCAAGTCCAGAGAATGAAGGTAATAGAGATGGGTGAATATTAATCATTTTCCCACCATACGCTTCAAGTAAAGTTGGTCCGATTAATCTCATATATCCTGCTAAGACAACAAATTCAATATTAGCATCATAAAGCTTCTCAACAATTTCCTTCTCGAATTCCGCTTTTGAAGAAAAGTTTTTCGGTGTGAAAGCAAAAGTAGGAATATTGTATTTAGCGGCACGTTCTAAAACCCGTGCTTGCGGTTTATCGCTGACAATCAGTCCAACTTCAATATCTAACGTTCCTTGTAAAACAGCTTCTATAATTGCCTGGGCATTCGTACCACTGCCAGAAGCAAATATCGCTACTTTCATGCGTCAATGCCTCCAATTGTTATCCCTTCGCCTGCTGTCACACGACCAATTACGAATGCTTCTTCTCCATCCGCTTTTAACTGACTTAGCACAGCTTCTTTCTGCTCTTCTGGAACAACCATAACCATACCAATTCCCATATTAAACGTTGAGAACTGTTCACGCGCTGTAAGATTTCCATATTCAGCTAATAACGAGAATATTGTTGGGACTGGCCACGAGCCGTTTTCTACTTCGACCTTTGTTCCACTTGGTAGCATCCGCGGGATATTTTCATAGAAGCCACCACCAGTAATGTGGGCAAGACCATGAACATCAAACTTACGTAAACAATTTAATAAAGGTTTCACATAAATCTTTGTTGGTGTTAACAAAGCTTCACCAAGTGTACCTTCTAGTCCTTCTAAGGTATCTTCTAATGAAAGTTTGTGGTCAGCTAGAAAGATTTTGCGGACAAGTGAAAAGCCATTACTATGAATCCCGCTGGATGTTAACCCAATCACGACATCCCCAGGTTGAATGTTCTCCCCTGTAATAAGCTGTTGCTTTTCAACTGCACCTACAGAGAACCCAGCTAAGTCATATTCTTCAGGATCGTACATACCTGGCATTTCTGCAGTTTCTCCGCCGATTAATGCACAGCCTGCTTGCTCACAACCGTCAGCAATCCCTTTAACGATGGCTTCGATTCTTTCTGGAACTGCTTTTCCACATGCAATATAATCTAGAAAATAAAGAGGCTCCGCACCTTGAACGACAATGTCATTCACACACATAGCGACCGCATCAATTCCAATCGTATCATGACGGTCCATCATGAATGCAAGCATCAGCTTTGTACCTACCCCGTCCGTTCCTGAGACAAGGACCGGCTCCTTTAAGTTCAGGCTTGAGAGATCAAACATCCCGCCAAAGCCTCCTAATCCACCGATAACTCCTTGACGAGTAGTACGTTCTACATGGCTTTTCATACGTTTCACTGATTCATAGCCAGCTTCAATGTCCACTCCTGCTTGTTTATAAGCTTCTGACATGTCTAAAACCTCCTAATAATTAAACCTTTGCATGTGGATGCAATGTATCTGGGTAAATCTCCGTTGGATATTCTCCAGTAAAGCAAGCGAGACATTGACCGCAGTTGCTATCACTATCTGGACGGCCTATTCCTTTCATTAATCCTTCTGTTGAAAGGAATGAAAGAGAATCAGCTCCCATCATCTCACGCATTTCTTCGATTGAGTGATTTGAAGCAATAAGTTCGTCTGTTGTTGATGTATCAATTCCATAATAGCACGGGTTTTTAATAGGTGGTGAACTAATACGAACGTGCACCTCTAACGCGCCTGCTTCACGGAGCATATTTACAATTCGACGACTAGTTGTTCCGCGAACAATCGAATCATCAATCATCACAACACGCTTCCCTTCTACAACACCACGAACAGCTGAAAGTTTCATTTTCACACCCTGTTCACGAAGTTCCTGTGAAGGTTGGATAAACGTACGACCAACATAACGGTTCTTAATCATTCCTAGTTCGTATGGGATACCTGTCTGCTCCGCGTAGCCAATCGCAGCGGAAATACTTGAGTCGGGAACCCCTGTTACAACGTCAGCCTCAACTGGCGCTTCAATCGCTAGCTGCTTCCCAAGACTTTTTCTTGCTGTATGAACATTAATTTCATCAACATTACTATCTGGACGAGCAAAGTAAACATATTCCATACTACAAATTGAACGAGCAGTCTGGTTTACAAAACGTTGAGCTCTAAGGCCATTGTCATCTATCACAACGATTTCACCTGGCTCCACCTCACGTACATACTCAGCTCCAATAATATCAAACGCACATGTTTCAGAAGCAACCACATAGGCATCCCCTATTTTACCTATCGATAACGGTCGCAGACCATTCGGATCAAGAGCAACAATTAATTGTTCCTCATTCATAATCGCAAATGCATACGCACCTTTTAACATTGTTAATGAATTGCGTACCTGGTCCTCTAGTGTAGGAAACCCGCTACGCTTAATTAAATGTGCAAGAACTTCTGTATCAGATGTTGATTGAAAAATACTTCCTTGGCTTTCAAGCTGATGTTTCATGTTATTAGCATTTACTAAATTTCCGTTGTGGCAAATCGCTAAGCTTCCCATCTGTGAGCGGAAAAGCAGCGGCTGGACATTGGCAAAGCCGCCGCCCCCCGCTGTTGCATAACGAACATGTCCAATGGCTGCTTTCCCTTTTAATGAAGAAAGAGTATCAGGATTGAACACGTCATTTACTAAACCAAGACCTTTGTGAATCGATAGTTTTTCTCCATCTGTCACAACGATCCCAGCGCCTTCTTGGCCACGATGTTGAAGACTGTGCAACCCATAATACGTAATTTGCGCTGCATCTTTATGACCCCAAACGGCAAAGACACCGCACTCTTCATTTAAGCCTTTGATTTCAGCAAACATGGAATGGCTCCTTTCCAAGCCGATACGATTTCTTCTTGCGTTGCTTCTAGGATGACTGCTTCGTTCTTGTCTTTAATGACAAGCTTCGCCTCTTCTGTCACCTCTCCAATAACTTGTGCTTGTACAGCAGCCTCAAATGCTTCACGATTTTCAGGCTTTACTGTCACAATAAATCTAGATTGTGATTCAGCAAATAATTCAGCAGTTTGCTCTCCAGCAACTGTTACTTGTGCTCCGATTGTTCCACTTGTCATACATTCTGCAAGGGCTACACTCAAACCACCTTCAGAAATGTCATGAGCTGACGCAACAAGTCCAGCTTGAATAGCCTTTAGTAATTCAGCTTGGCGAGTCTTTTCTACTTCTAAATCAATAGAAGGTGCTTGCCCCGATATGTTTCCTTCAATCAGCTTTTGCAGCTCACTTCCACCAAATTCAGGCTTCGTTTCACCTAATAAATAAACTAAGTCTCCTGCTTGTTTAAAGCTTTGAGTAGTAATATGATCAATGTCTTCAATCAAGCCGACCATTCCAATAACTGGTGTCGGGTAGATAGCTACACCGTTTGTTTCATTATATAGAGACACATTCCCACCAATTACTGGTGTTGAAAGTACGCGACATGCTTCACTCATACCATCAGTTGAAGTTTCTAGTTGCCAGAAAATTTCTGGCTTATCTGGACTACCATAGTTTAAACAATCTGTAACGCCTAGTGGTACACCACCAGAACATACAATGTTACGTGCGGCTTCTGCGATAGCAATTTTTCCACCGACTTCAGGGTCGAGGTACAGATAGCGAGAATTACAGTCTGTCGTCATCGCAAGCGCCTTACGCGTTCCACGAATACGAACAACAGCAGCATCTGAACCAGGACTTACAACTGTATTTGTTTGAACCATATAATCATATTGGTCATAAACCCACTCTTTGCTTGCAATTGTTGGTTGTGCCAATAAATTTAATAATGTTTTCTTTACATCTTTCACTTCTGGAGTAGACGGTGTAAGCTTTTGAAACTCTTCATAATACGCAGGTACCTTTGAAGGCTTATGGTAAACAGGTGCTTCTTCTGCTAAAGCATCAACGGGAACGTCTGCAACAACTTCGCCCTTATGAACCAAGCGAAGACGCTTGTCATCTGTAACGTGGCCAACTTCAGCAGAATGTAAACCCCAACGGTCAACTATTTCCTTAATTTCATGCTCTCGACCTTTTTCAACAACAATTAACATACGTTCTTGAGACTCAGATAACATCATTTCATATGGTGTCATCCCTTTTTCGCGTTGTGGAACTAAGTCAAGGTTCATTTCAATACCAGAACCAGCTTTACTAGCCATTTCTGCTGAAGAAGACGTTAATCCTGCTGCTCCCATATCTTGAATTCCTACTAGAGCATCACAATGGATAAGCTCTAGACAGGCCTCAATTAGAAGTTTCTCCATAAAAGGATCTCCAACTTGAACAGCTGGGCGCTTCTCTTCTGAGCTTTCACTTAATTCTTCAGATGCGAACGTTGCACCATGAATGCCATCTCGGCCAGTACTAGCTCCCACATACATAACGGTATTACCAATACCCTTTGCTTGTCCTTTTTGAATATCCTTATGGTCAATAAGCCCAACACACATCGCGTTTACTAAAGGATTCCCTTCATAACAAGGGTCAAATTGAACTTCTCCTCCAACTGTAGGAACACCGACGCAATTTCCGTACCCGGCAATTCCTGCTACGACTTCCTCAAATAAATATCTGACTTTTGGAGAAGTTAATTCACCAAAACGTAAAGAATTTAAACTAGCAATGGGACGAGCTCCCATTGAAAAGATATCACGTAAAATTCCTCCAACACCAGTTGCTGCTCCTTGGTAAGGCTCGATAGCAGAAGGATGATTATGACTCTCGATTTTGAAAACAACCGCTTGCTCATCGCCAATATCAATAATTCCGGCACCTTCACCAGGTCCCTGTAACACTTTCTCTCCAGTTACAGGAAACTTTTTTAACACTACTTTAGAGTTTTTATAACTACAGTGCTCTGACCACATAACCGAAAATAATCCTAGCTCTGTGTAGTTCGGTGAACGCCCCAGAATGTTTTCAACCATTGCAAATTCATCGTCAGTTAGCCCCATATCACGGTATAATTTTTCTTCTTTTACACGTTCCGCTGTTGGCTCAAGTAGTAGTGACATGAGATTCCCTCCAATTTCTTAAAACTGATTGAAATAGTTTAATACCATCTGTACTGCCAAGAAGCTCTTCAACCGCTCTCTCCGGGTGAGGCATCATTCCGAGTACATTTCCTTTTTGATTTACAATTCCAGCAATGTGATTACGCGAACCGTTAATTGGATCTGCATAACGGAAGACCACCTGATTGTTTTTCTCTAAACGAGCAAGTGTTTCTTCATCACACTCATAGTTTCCTTCACCATGTGCAACAGGAATGGTAATTTTCTCTCCGGCTTCATAGCCACTAGAAAACATCGTAGCGGCGTTTTCTACTTGCAACGTTGCTGGGCGGCAAATAAATTTCAGCCCTTCATTACGTTTCATTGCGCCTTCTAATAAACCTGCTTCAAGTAGGATTTGGAAGCCATTACATACACCTAGGACTGGCTTACCTTGTTCTGCAGCTTCAATCACCGCTGTCATAATTGGAGCGAAACGAGCGATTGCTCCTGAACGAAGATAATCACCGTAAGAAAATCCACCTGGAAGAAGAATCGCATCAAACCCTTCTAATGATGTTTCATCATGGCGTACGTAGGCTACTTCTTCCCCAAGACCGTCACGAATCGCATGGTACATATCAGAATCGCAGTTTGATCCTGGAAAGACTATGACTGCAAACTTCATGAAGATACAACCTCCTCGACTTCAAAACGATAATCTTCAATCACTGTGTTTGCTAAAAGCTTTTCGCACATTTCTTTTACACGCTCATCAATATTTGTATTATCTGTTAACGTCAGTTCCATATATTTACCAATACGAACTTCATCAACCTCTTTGTATTCCATCGCATGCAATGACTTTTTAACGGCTACGCCCTGAGGATCTAGAACACTTTCTCTTAACGTGATATATACTTTTACTTTGAACATGATGTGCCTCCTAAACGAGTTAAAATTTCTTGGTAACCATCTTGTAAGCTTCCTAAATTACGACGGAATAAATCTTTATCAAATCGTTCGTTCGTGTCTTTATCCCATAATCGACAAGTATCAGGTGAGATTTCATCAGCTAGTAAGATGTCCCCGTCCACAGTTCTTCCAAATTCAAGCTTGAAGTCAATAAGTTTTACATTTATGCCTGCAAACATCGTGATTAATAGTTCATTTACCTTAATCGCACGAACCTTTAATTGTTCTACTTCTTCTTTCGTTGCTGCTTCTAGTAAAAAGATATGGTCTTCAGTGACGAGTGGATCACCAAGCGCATCATCCTTGAAATAAAACTCGACAATAGGTTTTAGTAAAGGTGTCCCTTCTTCTAATCCGAGTCGTTTTGCCATACTTCCAGCAACCACATTACGAACTACAACTTCAAGTGGGACGATGTCTACTTTGCGAACAAGTTGTTCTGTTTCAGATAATCTATCGATAAAATGACTTTCGAGACCATTGTCTTTAAGGCATTTAAAAATCAACGAGGAGATCTCATTATTTAAACGGGATTTCCCGGTAAGGACATCCTTTTTTTCACCATTAAATGCCGTTGCATCATCCTTGTACTCAACCCATAATACTTGCTCATCTTCAGTTTGATAGATTCTTTTCGCTTTACCTTCATAAAGCAAGTCTCTTTTTTCCATGAATTAACCCTCCGGTTACAAGATATCGACATATAATCTTACATAAAGAGCGATAGCTACCCCTTATTCTAGTCCGAGACGTGTAAATATCGTATCTACATGCTTGAGGTGATGATTGTAATCAAAACACTCGTCTATCTCTTCTTTTGAAAGCATAGACGTAACTCTTTCCTCTGCATCAATTAACTCGCGAAACTGAACTCCCTTTTCCCATGCTTCCATCGCTCTTGGCTGTACTAAGTCATAAGCTTCCTCACGAGCCATTCCTTTATCAATAAGGGAAAGTAGAACACGTTGAGAATAGATCAATCCATATGTGCGAGTCATGTTACGCTTCATGTTTTCTGGGAACACCGTTAAATTCTTTACGATATTCGCAAAACGATTTAGCATATAATTCAAGGCAATGGTTGCATCAGGAATAATCACACGTTCTGCAGATGAATGAGAGATATCTCGCTCATGCCAAAGTGGCACGTTTTCGTATGCTGTCATCATGTACCCACGAATAACACGAGCCATCCCAGTCATGTTTTCAGAACCGATTGGGTTACGCTTATGTGGCATTGCAGAAGAGCCCTTCTGACCTTTCGCAAAAAACTCCTCAACCTCACGTGTTTCACTCTTTTGCAAACTACGAATTTCAACCGAAAACTTTTCAATTGAAGTAGCAATTAGAGCAAGTGTTGCCATATACTCAGCATGTCTGTCACGTTGTAGGGTTTGAGTTGAAATAGGCGCCGCTTCTAAACCCAATTTTTCACAAACAAGTTGTTCCACACGTGGGTCAATATTTGCGTAAGTTCCAACTGCACCAGATAACTTCCCTACACGAACACCTTCGGCTGCATGCTTGAATCTTTCAATATTACGCTTCATTTCTTCATACCATAAAGCTAATTTCAAACCAAATGTAGTTGGTTCTGCGTGAACACCGTGCGTACGTCCCATCATCACCGTATATTTTTGCTCTAAGGCCTTCTCCTTTATAACAGCAAGAAAACGGTCAAGGTCATCCGCCAAAATGGCATTTGCTTGTTTTAATAAATAAGACAAAGCTGTATCAACAACGTCTGTTGATGTTAGTCCATAATGAACCCATTTTCGCTCTTCACCTAGTGTCTCCGATACGGCACGTGTAAAAGCAACAACATCATGACGAGTTTCTTGTTCAATTTCAAGAATACGCTCAATATTAAAGCTCGCATTTTCTCTGATTTTCGCTACATCTTCTTTTGGAATTTCTCCAAGTTCCGACCATGCTTCACACGCAACAATTTCAACTTCAAGCCATGCTTGGTAACGGTTTTGCTCTGTCCAAATCGCTCCCATTTCAGGTCGTGTATAACGTTCTATCATGCTACCAGCCTCCACTTTCTTCATATCTATATAAATTTCTTTAATACTGATGTAATTTAGCTAACTTTTCGAGTGCTTTCGCAGTTGTTTCACCTAGAGCAGTCATATGGCCCATTTTTCTTTTTTCGATCGCTTCCTTCTTTCCATATAGATGCAGCTTTACACCTGACATAAGAGGGATAGCTTCTATCATTGGTTCAACATGTTCTCCTAGTATATTTTCCATGACAACTGGAGAATGTAATGTGGTTTCTCCCAAGGGCCAGCCACAAATCGCACGGATATGTTGTTCAAATTGCGAAGTTTCACATGCTTCAATTGAATAATGTCCCGAATTATGCGGACGTGGTGCAAGTTCGTTAACAAGAATCGAACCGTCTTCTTTTACGAACATCTCAACGGCTAATGTTCCAACAAGGTTTAATCCATCCGCTAGTGTCAATGCAATGTTTTTAGCTGAGTTTTGCATCTGTTCTGTTATTCGAGCAGGAACAACAGATTGATGTAGAATATTATTGTGATGGATGTTCTCAGCAACTGGCAACGCCTTTGTTTCACCTAGCGTCGACCTCGTGACAATAACGGAAATTTCACATTGAAAAGGAACCCATCCTTCAAGCACTAGTTCTCCTTGTTTCAATAAGTGTGATACAGCTGCGCGGAGTTCATGTTCATTTTTCACAACAGCTTGTCCTTTTCCGTCATAGCCACCTCTGCATGTTTTAAGAACGGCTGGAAAGCCAATTGATAGCATTGATTTTTCAATGTCTTTCTCGTCAAAAATCGCTGCATACGGCGCAACTTTCACACCTAATGAAGAGATTTTATCCTTTTCTAATAACCGGTGCTGTGTAACTGCTAATAGCTCAAAACCTTGAGGAAAGTAACACTCTTCAGTCATCCATTTGGCTGTTTCTTCATCAATGTTTTCAAACTCATATGTTATTACATCTGATACTTTTGTAATTTGCTTTGCGCCTTCAATGTCACCATATGCCGTTTCAATCACGACATCAGCAACCTGGGCACAAGGAGAATCAATGGATGGTTCTAATACAGCAACACGGTAACCCATTTGTTTCGCTGAAAGAGCCATCATTCTTCCAAGCTGGCCACCACCTATGATTCCTATCGTTGACCCTGGTGCGATAAAACGACTCATAGTGTATCACTACTTTCAAGAACAACTTGTTCTGTATTCCTACGACGCTCTACTAGCCTTGCTTGCACAGCTGGTTCAAAAGAGCCAATAATTTGAGCTGCTAGTAGGCCAGCGTTTGTTGCACCTGCTTTACCAATTGCTACGGTCGCTACAGGTACACCTCCCGGCATTTGTACAATCGATAATAAGGAATCAAGTCCTTGGAGTGCTTTAGATTGAACGGGCACCCCAATAACAGGTAGCACTGTTTTTGCCGCAACCATACCTGGTAAATGTGCAGCACCTCCAGCACCTGCAATAATCACCTTAAATCCCCGTTCTATAGCTTGTTCCGCATAAGTAAACATTAAATCTGGAGTACGGTGTGCAGAAACCACCTTTTTTTCGTAAGGGATATTTAATTCTTCTAGCACCTGACAGGCATGACTCATCGTCTCCCAATCGGACGTGCTTCCCATAATTACACCAACTACTGGTTCCATCATTTTTCCCCTCTCGATGCTTTACTTAAAAAAAGCGCAAAACTAGCTGTCTTTGTCTGCTCATCGAGAGAAAGTAAGCTAATTCTACGCTTTTATGACATCTTCAAGCACACTAAGGCTTAAACCTTTGTGTTATTGTAAGACGACACTTTCCCTCATAGTCTAAATATTTACGGTTATTAGGTAGGAACTTCTAGGCCATATCCCTAGGATTATATGAGGTCGTATTTCGTTTTTCTGATTGATTCACATTAATTTTACAAGTATCGACAGTCGATGTCAACAGAAAGTCGAACGATTTAAAAAGTCTATCAATCATTGTTCGCCTTCCGCTAAAATACCTTCAAAAGTGATTTTTTGCTTAATCGGAATATATTCCATTTTTCCTCCAACCTTTTTTTCTTGAAAGACTGGTTCCTCCATTCTTCTAACAGGTTGATACCCTTCTTTTTCTATCCTTTTTAAGCAATCAGCTATTGTTTCATTGTCCTCTACTGTAAATTTACATTTCCGCTTCTTTACCAATTGACGTTTCCTCCATTTTTTAGTACCTTACCTTCTCATTTTAGAGTAACATATAATGACCTTTTCCATAAATGTCTTTATTCAATCCTCGTAACGTGGAACAAATCGCCTGCGATTGCTAAACACCTCTTTATAGTTTGTCAATGCTTCTAGTGCTAGCTCTTCCTCCCTAATTCGCACATACAAAACTACAGCATTCAGCATTGTAAACACAAGTGCCGTTAAATAGGCCTGAAACATGAGAGGAAGTGCCACAATTTCAACTACAACTATCACATAATTCGGATGTTTCATAAAGCGATATGGTCCTTTTGCAACAACTCGTGCTCCTGGTAAAATCATGATTCGTGTATTCCAAAACTTACCTAGAGATGTTAATGCCCACACCCGACCAAACTGTGCGATTACAAACAAACCAAATGGGATGAATGACCATAATGTTAACGTTAATTCAAATAACAGTATTTCAATTAGTAAAGCCACAAAAAATAACGTATGTACAGCTACAATAAATTTATAATGGTCTTTTCCTACCTCATACCCACCTTGTTTAACTATCCATTTTGCATTTTGACTGGCAATTTTCAATTCAATCAATCGTTGAACAATAACAACTGCAATTAATAGATAAATGATAGTCATTAATGAATTGCCTCCCATTTAATGATTGCTTGTTCTAGAGAAAATCCAGGTCCTAAAGCCACAACCAAACCTATATTATTCGTTTTTTGCTGTTCTAGCATAAACTGCTTAAGAACATACAAAACAGTTGGAGAGGACATGTTTCCATAATGTTGAAGGATTTGCTTCGGTATCTCCATGTCTTCCTTTGAAAAACCTAGAGCATACTCATAGGCTTGAAGTACTTTTTTTCCGCCAGGGTGTGCCACAAAGGATTCAATCTGCTCCAAATTCAATTGATGGTCATTTAAAAAATCTTCAACATGAGGTTTCAACCATTCTTGAATAAGAGACGGAATGTCTCGTGAAAAGACTACATTCAACCCATTGTCGTTTACATTCCAGCCCATAACACTTTCAGAATGTGGTAATAGGACCGATTGAGTTGCTTTTATCACCGGACGTACTGATTGTTTTGATATATGAATGAGATTGGATTGTTCCCCAGATACGAGTGCACATGCAACGCCATCAGCAAATAATGAAGTTCCAATTAAGTTACTTTTGGTTCGGTCTTCTTGTTGAAACGTCAAGCTACATAGTTCAATACATAGAACGAGAACATTTGCACCTCGATACGCTTGGCAATATTCGAAAGCTCGGCTTAAAGCGGAGGCACCCCCTGCACATCCTAAACCCCATAAAGGAATTCTCTTTGTCGTTGTTTTAAAAGGGAGAATATTCATGATTCTAGCTTCTAAACTCGGTGTTGAGAACCCCGTGCTTGAAACGAGAATAATGGCATCAATTTCTTTCACATTAACTTCCTCATTTAAAAATAAGCTGGAGCGAAGGCAATCTTTTATCGCTTCAACACCATATGTTGTTGCACGTTCAATATATAAATCATTTCGCTCTTTGAGAGTGTGGTTCTCTCTAAACCAGTTTAGGGGCACAGCAAAATGCCTTTTTTCTATTTCACCATTAACAAAAACGCTTAATAAACGTTCAATATCTTGAAAGCTCTCACTAAAAAGTTCACGTGCAAACTCCGTTGTCATTTCCTGTGTTAATTCATAAGGAGGAGAATAAGTTCCTACAGAAATAATTGAAGGCATACATTAACCACCTAACATATTTTGTAAACTTAATATTCTCCAAATCATTCGAGCTCATGCATGTTATATAGAAGAAAGACATTATTGTTTACTTTTTGCTTCGCAGAAGTCTTTGACGAAACTCAGCTTTCCAACTTTCAGAAAGTGTTGGAATATCACTCATACGCTTTAAACTTTCCACCTTTGGATTTTTATCATATTTAACAAGGTTCGTTTCGTGTACCGTGGGATAGCTTGGATTTCTTTCAATTAGTTCTAACCTGTCTTTTTGACCCACTTCCCCTTCTTTTAAGACTCGGAAGTAAAAGCCTGTAAAACCTGTTTCCTGTACCCATAAGGTTAACTTCGGTTCTGAATGTTTTAAACCTAATTTAAAGCATGGTTGTCTTGGCTGACTAACTTGAATAATTGCTTTTCCAAATGTAAACACATCACCAATATGAATTTTATCCTCTAGAAGTCCCTCTAATGTTAAATTTTCACCAAAGGCAGAACCTTCTAATTCCTTTTTAATTTTTCTTTCCCAGTAAGGATAATGCTCGAATGGATAGGCACAAATAGCTTTATCTACTCCCCCATGGTTAACAAGGTCAGATTGAGTATCTCCCTCGATTCCCAATGATGTAACCATTACGTTCGATGTCACAGATTCTTTAAAAATGCTACTTTGTATAGCTTTTCCTTTCATTTGCAATTGACGAGGTTTTCCAATATGTATGGATTTTACCGAAAACACCAATTTCATTCCCCCAGACTCTATATTATTAAAAAGTGTACCATGAAAATGAAAGCTTGCTCTACTTTCCACTTTCCTTCCATAACACGTTGTTTGTCGTTCCATTAGATCGTGTCCAAAATGTTATAAGATTGGCATCGCCTCCTCACTCATAGTTCAGCTTCAAAAAATACTATTATTAAATCTATGAAAGTAAAAAAGCACATTTCAATCTAAATTGAGTTGTGCTTTCTTATATTATACAATTAAAAAAAGCACAACCCCTTGGGTTGTGCTTTATCGCCTGGCAACGTCCTACTCTCACAGGGGGAAGCCCCCAACTACCATTGGCGCAAAAGAGCTTAACGACCGTGTTCGGCATGGGAACGGGTGTGACCTCTTCGCTATCGCCACCAAGCTTACGACCTGATTATACTTCCTTGCTAGCTTGCGACGAGTAGCGCAGCACGCAGGAGTAGACCAAGTAGCTTTGTCTTGATGTTTGTTAAATCAAGAGGTAATTGAAAGAATAATTCTCTCAAAACTAGATAATGTGTAAACAGAGTCACAATCTGAAAAGTGTGACATGTGTCAAGAAATATTGGATAAGTCCTCGACCGATTAGTATCTGTCAGCTCCACGTGTCGCCACGCTTCCACACCAGACCTATCAACCTCATCATCTTTGAGGGGTCTTACTGGATTACTCCATGGGAAATCTCATCTCGAGGGGGGCTTCATGCTTAGATGCTTTCAGCACTTATCCCTTCCACACGTAGCTACCCAGCGATGCTCCTGGCGGAACAACTGGTACACCAGCGGTGTGTCCATCCCGGTCCTCTCGTACTAAGGACAGCTCCTCTCAAATTTCCTGCGCCCGCGACGGATAGGGACCGAACTGTCTCACGACGTTCTGAACCCAGCTCGCGTACCGCTTTAATGGGCGAACAGCCCAACCCTTGGGACCTACTTCAGCCCCAGGATGCGATGAGCCGACATCGAGGTGCCAAACCTCCCCGTCGATGTGGACTCTTGGGGGAGATAAGCCTGTTATCCCCAGGGTAGCTTTTATCCGTTGAGCGATGGCCCTTCCATGCGGAACCACCGGATCACTAAGCCCGACTTTCGTCCCTGCTCGACTTGTAGGTCTCGCAGTCAAGCTCCCTTATGCCTTTGCACTCTACGAATGATTTCCAACCATTCTGAGGGAACCTTTGGGCGCCTCCGTTACTGTTTAGGAGGCGACCGCCCCAGTCAAACTGCCCACCTGACACTGTCCCTGAACCGGATCACGGTCCGAGGTTAGAATGTCAGCACAGTCAGGGTAGTATCCCACCGACGCCTCCACGTAAGCTGGCGCTCACGCTTCCAAGGCTCCTACCTATCCTGTACAAACTGTACCAACATCCAATATCAAGCTACAGTAAAGCTCCATGGGGTCTTTCCGTCCTGTCGCGGGTAACCTGCATCTTCACAGGTACTATAATTTCACCGGGTCTCTCGTTGAGACAGTATCCAAATCGTTACACCATTCGTGCGGGTCGGAACTTACCCGACAAGGAATTTCGCTACCTTAGGACCGTTATAGTTACGGCCGCCGTTTACTGGGGCTTCAATTCAGAGCTTCTCCTAAAAGGATAACCCCTCCTCTTAACCTTCCAGCACCGGGCAGGTGTCAGCCCCTATACTTCGCCTTGCGGCTTCGCAGAGACCTGTGTTTTTGCTAAACAGTCGCTTGGATCTATTCACTGCGGCTCTCTCGGGCTTGCACCCTACTAGAGCACCCCTTCTCCCGAAGTTACGGGGTCATTTTGCCGAGTTCCTTAACGAGAGTTCTCCCGCGCGTCTTAGAATTCTCTTCTCGCCTACCTGTGTCGGTTTGCGGTACGGGCACCTCTCACCTCGCTAGAGGCTTTTCTAGGCAGTGTAGGATCAGGAACTTCGGTACTTAATTTCCCTCGCCATCACAGCTCAGCCTTCGCGAGAAGCGGATTTGCCTACTTCTCAGCCTAACTGCTTGGACGCACATATCCATCAGTGCGCTTACCCTACCTTACTGCGTCCCCCCATTACTCAAACGGTGAGGAGGTGGTACAGGAATTTCAACCTGTTGTCCATCGCCTACGCCTTTCGGCCTCGGCTTAGGTCCCGACTTACCCTGAGCGGACGAGCCTTCCTCAGGAAACCTTGGGCTTTCGACGGAGGGGATTCTCACCCCTCTTTTCGCTACTCATACCGGCATTCTCACTTCTAAGCGCTCCACCAGTCCTCTCGGTCTGACTTCGCTGCACTTAGAACGCTCCCCTACCACTGACACCATACGGTGTCAATCCATAGCTTCGGTGATACGTTTAGCCCCGGTACATTTTCGGCGCAGAGTCACTCGACCAGTGAGCTATTACGCACTCTTTAAATGGTGGCTGCTTCTAAGCCAACATCCTGGTTGTCTGGGCAACTCCACATCCTTTTCCACTTAACGTATACTTTGGGACCTTAGCTGATGGTCTGGGCTGTTTCCCTCTTGACTACGGATCTTAGCACTCGCAGTCTGACTCCCGAGGATAAGTAATTGGCATTCGGAGTTTGACTGAATTCGGTAATCCTGTGGGGACCCCTAGTTCAATCAGTGCTCTACCTCCAATACTCTTACCTCGAGGCTAGCCCTAAAGCTATTTCGGGGAGAACCAGCTATTTCCGAGTTCGATTGGCATTTCACCCCTACCCACACCTCATCCCCGCACTTTTCAACGTGCGTGGGTTCGGGCCTCCATTCAGTGTTACCTGAACTTCACCCTGGACATGGGTAGATCACACGGTTTCGGGTCTACGACCACGTACTATGGCGCCCTATTCAGACTCGCTTTCGCTACGGCTCCGCCTTATCAGCTTAACCTTGCACGGGATCGTAACTCGCCGGTTCATTCTACAAAAGGCACGCTGTCACCCATTAACGGGCTCCAACTAGTTGTAGGCACACGGTTTCAGGATCTGTTTCACTCCCCTTCCGGGGTGCTTTTCACCTTTCCCTCACGGTACTGGTTCACTATCGGTCACTAGGGAGTATTTAGCCTTGGGAGATGGTCCTCCCGGATTCCGACGGGGTTTCACGTGTCCCGCCGTACTCAGGATCCGTCTCGGAGAGAAGGGCATTTCGGTTACAGGATTGTTACCTTCTATGATGGGCCTTTCCAGACCGCTTCACCTATGCTCTTCTTTTCTGACTCCGTATGAGACGTCCTACAACCCCAAGAGGCAAGCCTCTTGGTTTGGGCTGTTTCCGTTTCGCTCGCCGCTACTTAGGAAATCGCATTTGCTTTCTCTTCCTCTGGGTACTTAGATGTTTCAGTTCCCCAGGTCTGCCTCCTCGTATCCTATGTATTCAGATACGGGTATCATCCCATTACGGATGATGGGTTCCCCCATTCGGATATCCTCGGATCAAAGCTTACTTACAGCTCCCCGAGGCGTTTCGTCGTTCGTCACGTCCTTCTTCGGCTCCTAGTGCCAAGGCATTCACCGTGCGCCCTTTCTAACTTAACCAAATTAAAAAAGGTTTTTGTTTAATCGTCTCCGATTAAACATGAATTTTCTTGACTTTCATGTTTACATTTCATTATCTAGTTTTCAAAGAACTATCCTATAGAAAGAACAAAAGTTCCTTCAAAACTGAACAAAAGACCAAAGCGTATATGACCTACGTCATATATCGACTAGAGTAAAAACTCCATAGAAAGGAGGTGATCCAGCCGCACCTTCCGATACGGCTACCTTGTTACGACTTCACCCCAATCATCTGTCCCACCTTAGGCGGCTGGCTCCATAAAGGTTACCCCACCGACTTCGGGTGTTACAAACTCTCGTGGTGTGACGGGCGGTGTGTACAAGGCCCGGGAACGTATTCACCGCGGCATGCTGATCCGCGATTACTAGCAATTCCGGCTTCATGTAGGCGAGTTGCAGCCTACAATCCGAACTGAGAATGGCTTTCTGGGATTGGCTCCACCTCGCGGCTTCGCAACCCTTTGTACCATCCATTGTAGCACGTGTGTAGCCCAGGTCATAAGGGGCATGATGATTTGACGTCATCCCCACCTTCCTCCGGTTTATCACCGGCAGTCACCTTAGAGTGCCCAACTAAATGCTGGCAACTAAGGTCAAGGGTTGCGCTCGTTGCGGGACTTAACCCAACATCTCACGACACGAGCTGACGACAACCATGCACCACCTGTCACTTTGTCCCCCGAAGGGGAAAGCCCTATCTCTAGGGTGGTCAAAGGATGTCAAGACCTGGTAAGGTTCTTCGCGTTGCTTCGAATTAAACCACATGCTCCACTGCTTGTGCGGGCCCCCGTCAATTCCTTTGAGTTTCAGCCTTGCGGCCGTACTCCCCAGGCGGAGTGCTTAATGTGTTAACTTCGGCACTAAGGGCATCGAAACCCCTAACACCTAGCACTCATCGTTTACGGCGTGGACTACCAGGGTATCTAATCCTGTTTGCTCCCCACGCTTTCGCGCCTCAGCGTCAGTTACAGACCAGAGAGTCGCCTTCGCCACTGGTGTTCCTCCACATATCTACGCATTTCACCGCTACACGTGGAATTCCACTCTCCTCTTCTGTACTCAAGTCTCCCAGTTTCCAATGACCCTCCCCGGTTGAGCCGGGGGCTTTCACATCAGACTTAAAAGACCGCCTGCGCGCGCTTTACGCCCAATAATTCCGGACAACGCTTGCCACCTACGTATTACCGCGGCTGCTGGCACGTAGTTAGCCGTGGCTTTCTGGTTAGGTACCGTCAAGGTGCCGCCCTATTTGAACGACACTTGTTCTTCCCTAACAACAGAGCTTTACGATCCGAAAACCTTCATCACTCACGCGGCGTTGCTCCGTCAGACTTTCGTCCATTGCGGAAGATTCCCTACTGCTGCCTCCCGTAGGAGTCTGGGCCGTGTCTCAGTCCCAGTGTGGCCGATCACCCTCTCAGGTCGGCTACGCATCGTCGCCTTGGTAAGCCGTTACCTTACCAACTAGCTAATGCGCCGCGGGCCCATCCCTTAGTGATAGCCGGAGCCATCTTTGAGAACATGCGCATGAACGCTCGTTCTATCATCCGGTATTAGCACCGATTTCTCGATGTTATCCCGGTCTAAGGGGCAGGTTGCCCACGTGTTACTCACCCGTCCGCCGCTAACCTTTAGGAGCAAGCTCCTAAAGGTCCGCTCGACTTGCATGTATTAGGCACGCCGCCAGCGTTCGTCCTGAGCCAGGATCAAACTCTCCATAAAAGTGTTTGAGTTGTTTTACCAACAGGCTCAAAAATATCGCTAACGATATTACATAATAAATTGATGAGATTTGATTTATCGAAATAAAACAATCTCTTTTTTTCGCTTGGCTATTGTTCAGTTTTCAAAGAACTTTTTCATCGTCTCTTAGCGACTTTTCTATATTATCAAAGTCACAATCAAGAGTCAACCTTTTTTTCGAAAAATGTTTTCCGTTACCGTAGCAACGAGATTCACTTTACCAGTTTCTTTAAAGAACGTCAACAACTTTTTTCATTTAAAAAGAAAGGTTATCCTAAATGATTTTAAAAAATCTTTTAAGACAACCTCTTGTTTTACCTATTCTGTTAAAAAGACAAAGTATGCTATGAAAACGAAAAACAATACATACATTATAGGATGAACATCTTTCCTTTTTCCTTTTGCAATCATCGTAATTGGATACATGATAAACCCTAACGCAATCCCCGTTGCAATACTATAAGTAAGAGGCATAGCGACGATAGTCAAGAAAGCCGGTACTGCAACCTCGAATTTCTTCCAATCAATTAAACCTAATGAGGTCGCCATCAAGATACCAACAATAATTAAAGCCGCCGCCGTTACTTCTGCAGTTATAACTCCTAATAACGGTGAAAAAAACAATGCCAATAGAAATAAAATTGCTGTGACTACCGATGTAAAGCCAGTACGGCCTCCGGCAGCTACCCCTGATGAAGATTCAATATAAGCAGTTGTAGTCGACGTCCCCAAAATTGCTCCTATTGATGTGGCACTTGAATCCGCCAGTAAAGCTCTGCCTGCACGAGGTAGTTTATTGTCCTTCACATAACCTGCTTGATTCGCTACAGCATAAAGCGTTCCAGCTGTGTCAAAGAAATCAACAAATAGGAATGTTAGAACAACAATAAGTAATTGTACTGTAAAAACACTTCCCCAATCTAGCATAAAAGCTTGTCCAAATGTCGGTGCCAAACTAGGTATTGGACTAATAATTTGATCAGGTATCGAAATAATTCCGAAAACCATCCCCACAATTGACGTCACAATCATCCCGTAAAAAATTCCACCTTTAAAGCCACGAACCATAAAGATAACCGTAATGATAATACCAAATATAGCTAATAATGTTGCTGGTGAATGCATATTACCTAAAGTCACAGCCGTTGCTTCATAAGGAACAACAATCCCAGCACCTTTCAACCCAATAAACGCAATAAAAAGCCCAATACCGGCCGCTGCTGCATATTTCAATTCGGCAGGAATCGCATTAATAATTAATTCTCGAATATTAAACAATGTAATTAAAATAAATATAAGCCCTGAGATAAATACACCAAATAACGCAACTTGCCATTCAATTCCCATTCCGAGCACAACTGAATACGCGAAAAATGCATTTAAACCCATCCCTGGAGCTAACGCGATTGGGTAATTCGCCAATATCCCCATAAGAAGGGTACCAATTGCTGCAGCTAAAGCCGTAGCCACAAAAACTGCCCCTACATCCATTCCTGCGTCACCAAGTACCATTGGATTTACAAATAAGATATAAGCCATAGATAAAAACGTGGTCAACCCTGCAATGCTTTCTCTTCGATACGATGTTCCGTGCTCTTTAAAGCCAAAAAAACGGTTCATTTGACTACCTCCTTATATCTAATAAGTATGTCTTGCTAAGGTTTGAAAGAAAAGCTGCGCAGCAGTCTATTCTCGAATACCTCTTAATAAGACAAAAAGCTTCGAGCGAATATTCTCACGAAGCTTCGACGACACAAAGAAATTAACTCATATATCTCATTTTACCCAAATGGATAATATAAATTCCGTAGTTAAGCTTTTTAAGGTAGCTTAGTAGAGACTCACAGACCATATTCCTGTAATTATACGAAGAGAGCATTTCTTTACAGTCAAATAGTATCAACGTGTCGTTTTTTGTCAATTAAAAACCGAACGTTAATACGTTTTATACAATAATAATTCGTCTATTCCCACTCAATGGTTGCCGGTGGTTTAGAAGTGATATCATAAACTACCCGATTTACGTGCTTTACTTCATTTACAATTCTAGTTGAAATGAGTTCAAGAACATCCCACGGAATACGAGCCCAGTCTGATGTCATGCCATCAATCGATGTAACTGCACGGATTCCCACCGTGTAGTCATACGTTCGAGCATCCCCCATAACACCTACACTTCTCATATTAGGTAAGGCTGTGAAGTACTGCCAGATTTCACGGTCTAATCCTGCTTTTTTTATCTCATCTCGTAGGATCGCATCCGATTCACGAACAATCTCTAATTTCTCATCCGTAATTTCTCCAAGTACTCGAATCCCAAGTCCAGGACCCGGGAACGGTTGACGCCAAACAATTTCATCCGGAATTCCCAGCTCTGTGCCAAGCTTACGAACTTCGTCTTTAAATAGTGTATTTAAAGGCTCGATTAGCTTAAAGCTCATATCCTCAGGAAGTCCACCTACATTATGATGCGATTTAATCGTTTGTGCTGTATCTGTTCCACTTTCAATAATATCTGTATAGAGAGTTCCTTGAGCGAGGAAGTCCATGTCTTTTAACTTTCCTGCCTCTTCTTCAAATACATAGATAAATTCATTTCCAATCACTTTTCGCTTTTGTTCCGGATCTGACACACCGGCAAGCTTCCCTAAGAAACGGTCTTGAGCATCAATTTTTATAAGGTTCATGTTAAACCCTTTACCAAAAGTCTCCATGACACTCTCTGCCTCACCTTTACGAAGCAAACCATGGTCAATAAACATACACGTAAGCTGTTCGCCAATTGCTTGATGAATTAGAACTGCCACAACAGAGGAGTCAACTCCTCCACTTAAAGCACATAACACTTGCTTGTCCCCAACAAGTTCACGAATTTTATTAATTTCGACCTCTACAAAATTACCCATTGTCCAGTCACCTTTGCATCCACAAACCTCAAAAGCAAAGTTCTTAAGCATCTCATCGCCAAATTGAGAGTGTCTCACTTCTGGGTGAAATTGCACACCATATAATTGACGTGCTTCATTACTCATCGCAGCTACTGGACACGATGGATTAAACGCATCAACCACAAATTCCTCAGGCGGAGCCACGATTAAGTCCCCATGACTCATCCAAACCGTCTGTTCAATAGGTAACCCTTCGAATAACTTTGACTGATTTTCGATATTAATTGTAGCTTTACCGTACTCTCGGTGATCAGCGGCTTCCACTTTCCCACCAAAATGTTGCGTCATTAGTTGCATCCCATAACAAATACCGAAAATTGGAATTCCTAAATCAAAAATAGCAGGATCACATTTTGGTGCTCCTTCAACATAAGCACTATTAGGACCACCTGAGAAAATAATTCCTTTTGGATTCATCTCTTTAATTTCTTCAGCAGTCAATTTGTTAGAATGAAGCTCACTGTACACACCCAGGTCACGAATTCGCCGAGTAATTAATTGGTTATACTGTCCTCCAAAATCGAGAACAACAATTATTTCTTGAGTTACTTCCATGTTATCTACACCCTCTACTTATGATTTCAAAAAGCACGTTCATAAAAAAACTAGAATTCACCAAATTGTCCCAGCGACAAAGAAGGCAGAATTCTAGCTTCAACTGCCTTCATAGTCAGATTTTTTACGGCAATCTGGTAGAAACTCTTAGGCCCTATTTCTAAGGATATACGAAGGAGACTTTTATTATTTACTTTTAAACACTGCTACATTTTATCAATGAGCTAAATCATGGTCAAGAAATGATTTTACGAACAAATAATTCCCAACCATTTTTTTGTTCATCCCAACTCAATTTCGAGCTTTTCTGTCCATAAATAATCCGCTCATATTCTACGGTCATTTCATTCATTACGTTCAAGCCAAACATAGCATCTAAGCGTTTAGCATATTCCCTTAGTGTTTCACCAACATTACGTTTATACCCTGAAAATGTTAAAAACCAAAGTAGTCTTTCATAAGCTTGTATGAAGGTTTGCGAATCGCTTTTTCCTTTAAATCTTCTCAACAAGTAAAACTGAACAATTTTTTTATTACGTGCAATTCCAATTAAGGTAGTGGTTACTATTATAGCTAGTAAAATCCAACCGCCGCCAGGAATAGACCATTTCGCTCCTCCCTCAATGAAGGCATCTAACTCAGCTTCCTTCTTTTCCTGCCCAGTAGTTTCTTCGCTATCTTCTAAATCTGAAAAGGCAGGAGAGGCCTCTTCCTCATCTTCTTCTAACCGTTCCATATAAGGGTCGTCTGTTGTGCGGTCAGGCGCTATAAAGTCAAATGCACTCAAGAATCCACGCGTTGGTTCAAAAGGTACCCAACCTACATCTGGAAAGTACACTTCCACCCATGAATGAGCATTGCTATTTGTTACCTGATAAACTGCACGACCATCGTTTAAAACATCAACCTGAGTACCTTGTGTAAATCCTTTAACCCATCGTGCAGGAACGTCAACCGTTCGTAAGAGCACGACCATCGCGGTAGAAAAATTGCCACAGTACCCTCGTTGTGTTTCGAACAAAAATTGGTCTACATAATCTTGTCCTCTTCCCGGAACAGGTACATCTTCTGTTTCGTACGTAAAATCTGAGGAACTGAGAAAACGTTCAATTGCCTTAGCACGGTCATAACGATTATCCATATCACTAACTATTTTCTCAGCCAGCTCCGTAACACGCTCAGGTAAATTTCCAGGTATTTGCGTGTAATAATCAATAATTTCATCAGGGTCGTTTCCATTAACTTTCCTTAACTCTTCCAGAATATAGCTTGGATATACATAATTTAGACGGTAATTCGAAAGGGCTACCCCTGATCCGTCCAGTGAAGTTTCTGCTTTGCCTGTAAACTGATCTACACTCAAATCTACATTCATAATTTGATTTCTAGTAAGCAGATCGCCCGGATAAAAGAGATGCTCGTACTTGGAAAGGGATTCTTCTGCGAACGCAACTTCCGCCTCCAGCCTTTCAACCTCAAAAGCAGGATGGTTTATGCCATCATACCTTGACGATAGTTCCATTGTTTTTGGCGTCGTAACATCCCAGCCATTTCCTGTATAGTAATCTTTTGTTTCTCCACGCCAATAGTGTCCTCGATTTGCCGCCGCATAAAAAACAGGTGTATCGTTGTCAATAAAGCCTCCACCAAGCTTTTGGTCATTGTCCCCGTAACCAATTTGTTGCATTCCCTCGCCTGTACCTGTTCCAAGCCCGACAGCTGCCCTAACAACAGGTACAGGATCGGCCCACTGTGGCTCAGGTTTTGGTAGAAGGAAGCCAAACAACGTTGAAACAACAATAACAAGGGCGAGCATCATTGCCAATCTTACTGGCAATAACTTGGGAGCAGAACCGAGTTTCTCTTGTTCAATCACTCGATACATCGATATAAGTCCTAGCAAGAGAAAGCCTATAATAAATGTACGTATAATCGCATACGTCGCATCATAAACAGTAAACGTATCAATAACGGCTACATACATAATTGTAAAGACAAGAAAGAATAATATTCTTCGCGCTTGAACAATCCAATAGAATAATAGATAGCTCATAATAGCTAGCAGTACAAGAAAGAGAAAACTACGAAACATATCCGTTAAGGCGTACCATTCTCCTCTTATCATTAATAGAACGTTAAACCATAAATCTGAAACGAATAGAGTTATCCATACTTTTGAGAAAAAAGGACCTTGGAAAAACATAAGAAAAATCCCATATGAAGTCACGAGAAATTTAAGACTGCTGGAGACTATAACTGGAAGTTGAAGAAATGTTATTACAAAGTAAGCAATTGTTACGAACACAAACACATGAATAAATCCGGTATCCGTAATTCTCGGTAAAGGTAACAGCCACTCCATTAACAAGAGAAAGCTTAGCCCATAGAGAAAAAAGTCCTTTCCTAAATCAAGCGGTCTCTTTTTTTCAAACACTATTAACACCTCCTTCTATACAGGATCAATTGATGAAACATGGGAGATGATATACCTTTATGCAGAAATCGTATGGATGCTAACACCTAACTTCTCAAGTTGTTCGCAAAGCAGTTGTGAACGCTCTGGTTTTACTACTAGGAAAATCTGTACATTCACACCCTGCATCCGAATCACTTTAAACGTTTCTACTAATCCTTCATTTAATTCAGAACATACGTAATAAACAGTTGAACCGCGCCACTGTTGATACAAACCGTGAATCGTCGGGGCTTCTTTATCTACCTTAGTTACTTGTGCAAACATTTTTAACGCCGAGTTTATTGAATGTTGGTCAGTGTCTACTCTTAACCAATCAGCTCCCCAGAATGCCACTTGTAACGATGGTTGAACCTTAGACAGGGATGCTACAAGTGATGTCGCAAGCTCGACGGTTTTTTCAAAGTGCAAATCTAACGTGTGCCTTTGAAAAGCATCGAAGGCAACAATTACTCTCGAACCACGAAACGATTCAAATTCCTTCGTCATGAGCAGTCCCTTTCTTGCAGATTGCTTCCAGTCTATACTAGATAAGCGGTCTCCCGGAACATAGCCTCTTACTCCTGCTAAGGATCGATCGTCATCAAAAGAATGAGTTGACGCCGTACCCTCTACCACGTCAGCACTATTTGACATAGCGGCATGTTCAATTCTTTGAAAGTATGGGTAGACAAGCACAGAACCTTCACATTTAACAGTGTTTCGTTTTTCGTATAAGCCAAATAAATCTCCAAATACAAGCTCAACTTCCGAAAACACATGCTCTCCCCGCCTCACATCCTTTACCTCATAGGAGAATTTAAGTTGGCGCGAAAAGGTAAAGAAAAACAGGGCCCCCTTTTTCTCATTCTCTCCTAAATTTACAGGAAGTTTATCTAGGACACGAACATAAAAAAAAGGATGTAAGGCCTTCTTTTTTAACGTAAGTTGAATTTGCAATGTTTCACCTGCATTCAAGGTTTCCTTGTTAAACACACGTTCAACTTGAAACCCTCTAAAGGTAAAAAAGGAAACAGCCACAGTTAATCCACTAACAGCAATTACACTATAAAACAAAAACCAACTAACAAAGCCACCCTGAAACATTGCATATGAAAATACAGTAGTAACAAAGATGATAAGGAGAAGATATTTACCGAATATGTTTAACCTACTGCGAAAGTTCTTGTTCACGACGGGGCCAACCTTCTTTGCAATACAGGAATCTCTACTTTTTGATGAACTTCACCAATAATTTCTTCGCCCGTTCTATTCGTCATTTTTGCTTCAGCCGATAAAATCAACCGATGGCCTAGAGTATAATAGGAGAGATGCTTCACATCATCAGGAATGACAAAGTCCCTACCTTGTATAAAGGCGTAGGCTTGCGAGGATTTGAGCAGAGCAATCGATCCACGAGGACTGACGCCGAGTTCCACTGCACGATGCTTCCTTGTTGCCTGTACGAGAGAAACCATGTATTTCTTAATGTGGTCATCCACAAAAACTTTCGACACTTGTCTTTGCCAATCCAATACTTCTTCCGGCGTTACCACTGACTGAACTTGGTGAATTGGATGGTCTTGTTCAATTCTTCGTAAAATTTCTAATTCTTCTTCCTCTGTTGGATACCCAAGTTTAAGCTTTAAAAGAAATCGATCTAATTGCGCTTCTGGCAAAGGGAACGTCCCCGAATACTCTACCGGGTTTTGGGTAGCCATTACAAAGAATGGTTTATCTAACTGAAACGTCTCTCCATCTACCGTGACACTACCTTCTTCAAGGGATTCTAGTAAGGCTGACTGAGTTTTTGGTGAGGTGCGGTTAATTTCGTCCGCTAGAACAATATTAGCCATAATCGGACCTTTTCTGAATTCAAAACACTGCGATTGTTGATTAAATATTGACACACCCGTTACATCCGAGGGAAGCAAATCAGGTGTAAATTGTATCCTCTTAAAGTCTGCACCAAGAGTGCGTGCTATGGCTTTTACCATCATTGTTTTACCAACACCAGGAACGTCCTCAAGCAAAACATGGCCTCCTGCTAATAAAGCAACAAGACTTAATTCCACCTCTTTGCGTTTCCCAACTACAACTCGTTCAATATTGGCAATGACTTCTTCGAGTCTTTCTACAGTATGCTGCATCGTTTTGCCCCCATTCAATAACCATTCTAGTTTCATCATATCATCAATTAGTCCTATTTTACGTTACATTTGCTTTACCAATTAGTATAGTTATTGGTCATATTGGGAAGCTTCACTATAATACTTACAACTAATATCCTTAAATTAAGTTATCGCCTTCCTATTCCCAATTATGTAACGAATTGAAACCTATTTTAGGTTATCTAACTTATCATCTAAAGGTTAAGCTATTCTATTCCATAAAATCACTAAAAAAAGCACATACTACTCCACACAGGGAGGGAAAAGAGAATGCATCGATTATTTACACATAATGATTTAGACGGTGTTGGCTGCGGCATCCTCGCTCGAATTGCTTTTGGCCAAGATACCGACATTCTTTACAATTCAGTTCAAAGTCTCGACACCCAAGTAGCACGACTATTGGAAAGACATCCCATCGACGATATTATTTGGATTACAGACCTTTCAGTAAATGATGAAAATGCTTCTAGGCTTGAAGCATTTTCTACGAGGGAGGGTTCTGTAAATCTCATCGATCACCATAAAACTGCGCTTCACTTAAACGACTATTCGTGGGGTCATGTTCGTGTTGAAGAAGAGGATGGACGCCTAGCATCAGCGACCTCGTTATTTTATGACCATCTTGTTAAGAAGAAGCTAATTCAAATATCTTCATCTATAGAAGAGTTCGTTGAACTCGTTCGCCAATGGGATACTTGGGAATGGGAAACAAACCAAAATTTTGAGGCGAAGCGTTTAAATGACTTGTTTTTTTTACTTGCAATAGATGAATTTGAAGCACGCATGGTCAAACGACTCCAAGAAAACGACCATTTTAGCTTTGATGAGTTTGAACAACAAGTATTAGATATGGAAGAAACAAAAATTGAACGTTATATTCGAAGAAAGCGACGTGAGCTTGTTCAAACCTTTATAAACGAACAGTGTGTCGGCATTGTTCACGCGGAGTCTTATCACTCTGAACTCGGAAATGAGCTTGGAAAAGAAAATCCACATCTTGACTATATTGCTATCCTAAATGTTGGTGGAAAGAAAATGAGCTTCCGTACAATTCATGACCATATTGATGTTTCCGATGTCGCCAAGCGTTATGACGGCGGGGGTCACGCAAAAGCATCCGGGGCAGTTCTAACCGAGGATGCCTACAATCGGTTCATCGCTGAAGTCTTTCCTCTAACTCCACTTAGAATCGATGCTCATCGCAACCACTTTAATACGAAAAATTCTCGAAATGGCACGTTATATCATTCCGTCAATCAGGGGATTTTCTTCATCTACCAATTAGGCCAAGAACAGTGGGTACTTGAAAAAAACGAAAAGATCCTCCAGTCGTTTTCTTCATTTGAAGATGCCGAGTACCATATCAAACGTCACCATCAGGCTGCATTAACACGAGATGATAAATACGTTGAATATCTTTCAAAGGTGACAATTCGAGAAAAACAACAGCATGCAAAAAACGAGCTAAAGACTTCGCCTTAACTCTAATAAATCAACTCAACTAATTTTCACATTGTATACGTTACCAAATCAAATTAGGGTGTCTCAATGATTAGTTTCTAATCTCAGAGTCACCCTATTATCCTTTACCTACGTAATAATTTAAGATCAAACTCTGGGACAAGCCCTTCCTTAATGGCACGTCCCAGCAATGCATCTACAGCTGCAAATCCTTCTGTTCCTAAATCTCCTGTATATTGGTTTACATATAAATCAATATGCGATTGAGCCACGTCTAAAGATAATTCCTGCGCGTGTTGCATAACATATTCACGTGAGACTTTTGGATTGGCCCACGCATACTCAACTGAATGCCGGACCCACTTAGTTATCTCCTCGACATCCAGCGAACGATGAGCAATAATGGCACCAAGAGGAATGGGTAGCTTTGTATCCTCTTCCCACCAAACGCCCAAATCTTTTAACTGACTGAGTCCATAATTCTGATAAGTAAACCTGGCTTCATGAATAACTAAACCTGCATCTATTTTCCGGTCACGAACAGCAGGCATAATTTTATGAAAAGGCATAACAATGATCTCACCCACACCACCTGGCACATGCTTTGCTGCCCAAAGCCTAAACAGTAAATAGGCAGTTGATCGTTCGCTTGGGACGGCTACTCTTTTTCCAGATAAACTCGCTGGGTCTATCGTTTGATCAGCCGTTAATACTAGAGGTCCACACCCTCTTCCAAGAGCTCCTCCACAAGGGATGAGAGAAAAGTCTTTAACTACCCATGGTAAAGCAGCATAGGAAATTTTTTGAACCTCAGGACCTCTCCCTTCCGCTGCCCATTGATTTGTTAAATTAATATCTGCATACGTAACATCAAGTGCGGGAGCCCCTTTAATTAAGTTGTGTACCCACGCATGAAACACAAAAGTGTCGTTTGGACAAGGTGAAAAGGCAATATTCATCTTAGCACCTCCGCAAAAACAGAGCTAGCTGACTCTAAAGCCGCTAATGCTTCTTGTAATCGCCACGCCTCACGGTCACGTGGTCCAACCATATTAGAAATCGATCTTACTTCACAAACAGGGATTCCAGCTTGCTCAGCAGCTACGGCAACACCGTACCCTTCCATCGCTTCCGCTACAGCTCCCGGAACTCTAATTGCTAACTCCTCAGCAGTTGTTGAAGTTCCTGTTACTGTTGATAAAGTAAGGATGGGGCCTTTACTAATTTCTAGCTTTTTTTCTGTTAACCGTTGAACCAACGAATCGACCAGCCTATCCTCAACACGAACCCGGGATTTCGTTAATTTTAAATCTTCAATACTTTGAAAACCTTCAGATGTTTCTGCCCCTAAATCTGCTGCAACGATTTCCGTTGCAACCACTAGCGATCCGACGGTTGCCTTCCCTGAAAATCCACCAGCAATCCCAGCATTTATCACACAATTATAGGGACGCGTCGCAGTGGCTAGTAGGACTGCCGTATTAGCAGCGGCTGCCGCAATCCCAACACCTACAACCTCGACCTGCACACCTTTAACTTGTCCTAATCCACGCAATACTGCTTCCTTTTCAGCCAAAACGGATGTGACGATAAGCATCGTGGTCTCTGAATCATCTTTTATCATTATGGTTACCCCTTTTAAATTATGACGGTCTACTTACAGTCTAATATAATAAAGATTTTGTTTCTAGTAATGTAAACATACAAATCACGTTTCTTTTGAATAAGGTAGGGTACCACTATTTTTAGGAGGTTTGTTTATGTATCCTCTCTATCCTTATTACTCCGAAAAGAAAGTACTCAAGACCATACCAATCCCTCCACAATCCCAAAACCAACAGCCTGGATTAGAATATCTTATGAACCCACTACCGATTTCTGAGAATGAAAACTATTTAGGATCTGGAAAATTATATAATTAAAGTAGCTATTTTTACTGGGGGCGATAGCGGTATAGGTAAAGCGGCTGCCTTAGCGTTTGCCAAAGAGGGAGGCGGGCGATGTCTTTAATCATTCTTAAGTGAGCTTATGTAGCTTAAGGATTGCTGTGCTATGATTAAGAAGAAATCATCATCGCTTATACTACAGAAATCTTTAACAATTTCTATTAATTTGTAGAAGAAAGGTTGGATGGTTTCTCTTGACTAACAGCTGGAAAAATGTGATATCTATCGGTATTGGCGCAGTACTCGGAACGTTGGGACGATACTTCTTGAATCTTACCATGCTCGAAACAGGTTACCCATTTGGAACGATCCTTGAAAACCTTACCGGAAGTTTTATCTTAGGTTTTCTCACGGCATGGTTTTCATTCCTTATCCCGAGAGAATGGCTGAAAGTTGGCCTTGGTGTAGGGCTTTGCGGCAGCTTTACGACAATGTCAACGCTCGCAGCCGATGCAACGTTCCTTTTTTATACATACACTCCTTTTCAATCAGCTCTTTATGTCTTCGGCTCAATGTTCGGTGGCGTTCTACTTGCTTTAATTGGGTTTCTTGTGGGTTCAATCCTTGCCAAGAAATATAAACATCGTAGGAAGGAAGTGACGTAAAGGTGAATATTCTATCACTCGCCATAGGTGGTGCTACAGGTGCTATTCTACGTTATCTTATCGGACTAGCTTTAATGAGACGATACCCTAATCCACCCTTCCCTATTGCCATGCTGTTCGTTAATCTAGTAGGAGCTTTCGGACTCGGAGTCTTCTTTAATCTCTATTATGGTTCCATTCCCTTATCCCCGTATAAAGATCCTCTCTTTTTACTCATTGGTATTGGCTTCTTTGGTTCCTTTACAACATTCTCGACGTTCAGTGTTGAGGCGACCCAGCTTTATATGAAGAAAGAGTGGCAAAAGCTAACGGCCTATGTTGTACTAAGTATTTTTGGTTCTCTTGTTTGTTTTTTGGGAGGGTTTAGTATTTAATCCTCCTTTGGTTCCATTGAAATAACTCATAATTCCACCCCGCCCCTAATACATTAAGAATTAGAGTGGTACAAGTCCAACTTAAAAAGGGTGTATTGAATGGGGATTAAAATAGCCACAAAGATTATTAAAATACATGTAAATAAAATATGAACAGTTCTATTAGATCATATTTCATTATAGCTTTGGGTGGGGTTTTGCAAGGTCTGGCGATGGCCCTATTTCTTTTCCCTCATTCCATACCATCAGGGGGAGCAGCGGGGTTAGCTGTATTAATTAATTACTGGTTTAATATCCCTCTCAGCTTTGCTCTTTGGTTTGTTAACTTTTCCTTACTTGTTTTAGCGATTAAATGGTTAGGTAATTCTAGTGCGCTAGGAACAATGTTTGGGATTTCAATTACATCTCTCAGCATTTATTATTTTGATTTGATCAAGTACATGCCGATCACGAATGTATGGATTGACTTAGTCATCGGATCCCTAATATTAGGTTGCGGAGTTGGGATTCTTTTAAGACAAGATGTCTCAAATGGTGGGATGGGAGTTCTTGCGCTGATCTTTTCAAAACACCGTCAAATTCCACCAGGAAAACCCCTTCTCTTATTAAATGGGTCTATATTTATTTTAACCGCCTCGATTATTGATTGGCATATCGTAATTCAAGCACTCATTTCCCAGGGGATAGCTACAAGGGTTGTGGATATCATCTATAACGTGAATGTATCATTGTCTAAACCACTGTTGATGGGTTGGCGAAAAAAATAATTTATTTGTTTTTATTAATTAAAGTAGACAACATTTAAAGATTACATCTCACACATACTTATTCAATAACTCTCAAATTGAAGGGTGTGTGCAGCATGGCTAAAATCAAGGTTGTCCCTGTTTTTGTATTTCTATGTTTATTGTTTCTGGTGGGATGCTCTTCACAAAATGGAACCGACGATTTTCCGAATAACAGCATTCAACTAATTGTTGCCTTTTCCCCAGGTGCAGCGACCGATACTCAGGCTCGTATCATCTCAAAATATGCTAGTGATTATCTAGGTCAAGAGCTGGTCATTGTAAATAGACCTGGTGGTGGAGGGCAAGTAGGTTGGAATCATTTTTCAACAGTTAACCCCGACGGTTATACACTAGCAGCCTATAATTTACCACATATTATTACCCAACCCCTCGTAGGACAAACAGCTTTTGAAATCGATACATTTGAACCTCTAGTAAATTGGGGCGGCGATCCGACGGTCTTTGCGGTTCGTAGTGATAGTGACATGAACGATTTAAATGCATTTATTTCAAAGGCTGAAGAAGCCCCAGGTCAACTAACAATTGGCCATGCCGGGAAATTTGTAGGTCAGCATTTAGCAATATTGCTACTAGAGAATGCAGCTAATATCTCAGTAGAAGATGTTGCATTTCAAGGCGCCTCTGATGCCATAGCCTCCTTACTTGGAGAACATACAGATATCGTAGCAGGAAACCTTTCAGACATCTATCGCCTTGGTGATGAAGTAATTCCTTTAGCTATAGCTACAGATGAGCGACACCCCTTTTCTCCAGACGTTCCTACATTTTCGGAACTAGGCTACCCAGAAGTCATTATGAGTACCGATCGTGGAATTGCAGCTAAGAAGGGAACACCACCCGAGATTATTGATAAATTAGAAGAAGCGTTTTTACACTTATTGGAGGATGAGGAATTTTTAAAGGAAATGGAAGTGGCCGGAGCTGATATGCTAATTATGAATCGAGAAGAAGTTTTGGAAGATATAAGGAAACGAACAAATGAGTATCAAATTCTTTTAGAATCGATAGACGTAACAAACTAATAAATGTGTGTCCCAAGCACCAGATTGCAACTTTGGGACACACACTTAATAGAAAAGAGTTGGTAAAGGAACTTTAAGAAAAACAGAAAAGATGATGTATAAAATGATGGTAAACAATACTGAAACGATTCCAACGTTTAACAACTGGACACGACTTCTTTCTTTATAATAAACAAAAAGAGGAACAATGAGCATAAGAAATAACACTTGAAAATAAAATCCTATAAGGCTCATTGATAGGCTTACAATTAAAACCATTCCAATTAAGACTATAAGAGATAACGATCGTTTTATAGGCTGTTCTTTTTCACTTCTAACTGATTTCAAGACTTCCATGGAAACTAATATCATCATAAAGCTGAGGATCACTTGAGGAAAAAACCGTTGTTCAAACGGCATCCCTGATATAAACAAAAAGAATACTAAAAAGATACTGCCTATAATTATCCAACCCCCGGTTGAGCTAGTTAGGACAAATTTGGAAACCATATCTTGCCAAGAAGAATAACACTTTCTATGCTTAATGCTTCGAAGAACTGATAGCAAAACCGTTAGCATAATGAAGGAGAACAAAAGAATATTCCAGGTTCCAGTAAAAAAATGAGCTATTGCTGAACCTTTAGCCCCTCCAATTTGAAGTCCCTGTAACAGTCCTTCCTCTGCAATAGGCCCTAAAATAAACCCTAAAGCGATAGGTGCAGCTGAAAATCTAAACTTTTGTAAAATAAACATAGCGATTCCGAAAATAACCATTGTCGAAACATCGAACGTACTATTTTGTGTTGAAAATGCACCAATGATTGATAAGGATAAAATAATTGGCACCATGAAATAGATGGGGATATTGACCAATCTAATCATATACCTTATCATAAATAACCCTACAATCAGCAAAAGGATCTGTGCCGCAACCATGCTATAAATAAAGGTGTATGCTACATCTGCATGATCAACAAAGAGGTTTTTCCCAGGCCATATTCCGTGAATAAGCAATCCACCTAAGAAAATAGCTGCTGTTGGAGATCCTGGTATCCCTAAAGTTAATAGTGGGATTAACGAACCCCCGACCATTGCGTTATTGGCACTTTCCGATGCAATGACTCCTTGCTTTTCACCTTTTCCAAATGCTTTTTTGTTTTTTGAGAATCGCTTTACTTCATTGTAGGCAAGGATACTTGCAATATTTCCACCCGCTCCGGGAATCATTCCTACAAACGCCCCAACACCGCTCCCCACAATAACAGCTTTTGGCTTTTTCAACACATCAAAGAAAGATTCTATGACCGACGATTTTTTTTGATTAATTGGCTTTCTTATTTGGTTATCTGATAAATATAAATCCTCAATCATTCGTAACCCCTGAGGTAGAGCGAATAAGCCTATTAGAACAGCCACAATGTGAAAACCACCTATCAGACTATCCATACCAAACGTGAATCGAGCTGTACCGGTTACTGTATTGATTCCTACAAAAGAGAGAAAAATCCCAACGCATCCTCCCAGTAGGTTCTTGGAAACTTCTCCATCAGAAATTGCTGCGATCACTGTCACACCAAAAATCGCAATCCAAAAGCTTTCTGTTGGGCCAAATCTTAAGGAAAATTCTGAAAGCACAGGTGCAAAAAAGACCAGTAATATCATTCCAACTAACCCGCCAATGACAGATGAAATTGTTGACAACTCGAGAGCTTTTCTAGCCTCTCCTTTTCGAGTCATAGGATACCCATCAAATGTCGTAGCTACCGATGCTGGTGCCCCGGGTACATTAAATAGAATCGCTGGAATAGATCCACCAAATACACTACCGCAGTATATCCCTCCTAGTAATATTAACCCTTCCGTCGGGCCTAGAGAAAAGGTGAAGGGTATCGTTAGAGCAACACCCATCGTTGGGGTCAAACCCGGTAAGGCACCAACGAAAATCCCAAGTATCAACGCAACAACCAAAATGAGGAGATACTGGAACTCAAATAATTGAATAAAAATATCCATATCCTAATCCTCCATTTTCAAGACTAGGATATGATATTCACCTATTTTAAAATATGTGTTATTCCTTCTTCTCTGCTTCTAGTTCAACTTTTTTCCCACCTACTGTTAAGTATGAGTAAACTTCTAATTCTGGCTTTAATTTAGTTAGACCCTGTAAGTATGGCTTCACCAAATCTTTAAAGTCCTCATTTACACCCTCATCTTCAAGCTGTCCATATACATAGATTTTCTTCTTCTCGTCGTTCATTAAAAATGCCATATACCCCATTGGCTTATTTTCATCAGAAACAACATTTAATACCTGAGCATCCTCATTTATAAATTCTGGAGAAAAGTAAATTTGCATCGATTGGCCCTCCTAAAGTTTATTCTGTCGTCAGTTGCAATTTTTTAAATAACGTATTAGAAGCTTCGTCTTTTGACCCTTCTTTGTGTTTAACATGAATGAATAACAAACATAGGATCCCGAGCAAGAAAGTTAACCCCGCTGTAGTTAGGAACATTCCGGTTCTTGACCAGTTCATTAATGTTTCAAAAATGGGCGGTCCAGCAGCAACCCCCAAAAACCGAACCGATCCATACAAGGAGGTAACGAATCCTCTTCGTTCCTTTCCAACGGATCCTGTAATAAGACTATTTAGACAAGGAAGAACTAAACCTGTCCCAATGCTACTAATTACAAGAATCCCAATAAATGCAACAAGATTTGTAAAGAAAACCAACGTTGCAAACGAGATGGTCATCATAGTAAAACCTAAAACAATCATTTTCTTCATACGGTTTAAGTCTTTTCCAATTTTACTCCCTGTAATAAATGAAGTCGTCATCATGAATAGTAAAGGGATTGCTAAAATTGCTCCTTTAGGTACTCCATCGATTGTATAAGTTGTTTCTAGTACATCGGATAAGTAAAACAAAATCCCGAATAACGTGAACAGACAGGTGGCACCTGCAAGGTATGCGGTAAAAAGCCATCTCCCCTCATGTTTAAATACTGTGAACAACCCCTTAATATATTTCCCTAACGGTGGTGGCTCTTTCGTCTTCTTTTTTTCCTTCACAAAGAAGCCTGTTAACAATAATGAAATAAGTACAAACACTGGAAATCCCCAGAAGGGCCCGTACCAGACTAATAATGCCAAAAGAGAACCAACAATTGGAGAAAGAACTTTCCCAAATCCATTGGAGGCTTCGACAAGACCTAATACTTTACTTTGCTCTCCCCCCTTAAACAAGTCCCCTGTTAAGGCCATAGCTATTGGTGCTGTCCCAGCAGCCCCAATACCTTGCAATGCACGGCCTATCATTATCCACAAGAAGGGACTATTAAACCAAGCTGCCGCTGCCCCTGCTAATAATCCTCCAGCCCCGTAGATTGCCAAAGCAGGAATAATGATGGCTTTCCTCGAAAAGCGATCGGACAAATAACCTAATATAGGGATTGATATTGCTGCTGTTACTGAGAAAATGGTTATCGTTAAACTAGCCTGAAAAGCAGTAACACCTAACTCGGATTCCATCCTTGGTAAAATCGGAATTAACATTGAATTACCCAAGGTCATAATAAGTGGTATGGAACCGATAGCTAGAATAACCAATCCTTTTTTAGTTTTATTCGCCATTAGTCACCACAGCTCCTTAAATAGTTCTACGTTGTTGTTTAGAAAAGCATTTTGATATTTTGTCCCGAAACCGACAAAATATGAATCAAAAACAAAGAAAAATTCTCGGAAAATATAAAAAAACCTCCCAAAAGTTCAAGTGAACTAAAGAGAGACTTATCTAAAATAAGGCCATTGAAAAACCACTTGAAAGTATTTCGAGGAAGTAGTAATGGCTTCACCCGTTGCGCGCCTTGCTATTTAGAAAACCACTCATAGCAAGGCTTTTCAAAACTGGGCAACGGCTCCGCGTATTACTAAGAGGCCACTGAAATAGGAAAAGCACCCTTTTCAGTGGCCTCCCAAAATTGCGCCCCTTTTATTCCTCATGAATAAGCCTTCAACACTTCAGAAATCCATCACAATACAGTCTTACTCCTCAGCAATAGATTCTTCCAACCACCTGATGCTGTAATATCCTCGGCATTCTCTGCCGCGTACGCTTCACAAACAAACCCAGGAACCTCCGAACCATCCAACTCGACTTTTCCAATCCCAAGCGGAGCTGAAATGGATGCTGCAAACACACCAAATTGTGAAACTGACATTTTCCAAATCTCTAATTGAATTGCACCACCTCCGTTTTGTTTTTTTAATCAAACCAGGTTTTGCAGGGCTGAAGGTAACTTAATCATTTGATATTTAGGGGCAGTACTTGCCTCATGTGGTAGCACCACATTCCTTCATTTGCTTTTCTAACGGAAACCCTTTCATGTGTAAGCCACAGACTGCAACTAACGTTGGTACTGGAACCATTTTTTCTTTGCAACCTTTTCTTAATACAGATATGTCCCTCTCAATCGTATTAGCAGGGGCCTCCATTGTAATCTTCTCTTTTCTAGGTTTCGACACGATGACCACTCTCTCTGAAGAAACAATTAATCCAAAGAAAACGATTCCGAAAGCAATTTTTATTATGATTGCAATTGTAGGAGACTTGCACGTGACAACCTCATACTTCGTTCAATTAATTGTTCCTAACTTCACATTCGAAAATCCAGATTCTGCTTCAATTGAGTTGGTTAGTGTCGTTGGCGGAAGTTTCTTAAGCTCGTTATTTATTACTGTTTTAATTGCTGCTATCTTCACCCAAGGGCTAGCTTCTGTCACAGCCGTTTCACGACTGCTTTACGTTATGGGACGTGACTCAATTTTACCTATTAAATTTTTTGGTTACATTCATCCAAAGTATAAAACACCTGTGTTAAATATCGCCTTCTCCTCTATTATTTCTCTCTTAGCAATTTTCATTACCATTGATGCAGCTTTGAGATTTGTGAATTTCGGAGCCTTAACTGCCTTCTTCTTTGTTAATTTATGCGTCATCACCCTCTACTTTTCGAATAAACAAAAGCAAACTACTCGCTCACTGAAAAGTGTTACGGTTAATCTACTTTCTCCTCTTGTAGGGGCTGCTTTTATTGCGTGGTTGCTATTCTTACTAGATTTCCCAACCCTTATAGGTGGCTTTGTATGTTGTTAATTGGCATGACCTATCTTGGGTATTTAACAAAAGGATTCAAGCGTTCTTTACCAGATTTGGGTAGTGAGCAAATTGAGATACCAGACGAAGGGAAAAAGGCTGTATAAAACATTTTACTATTTTATAATAATTAAAAAAGAATCACTTCCTCATTATAGCGGAGTGATTCCTTTGTATTGCTAACTTGTTATTAAATCATCTTGAAGGTATTATTCAATGTATTCTAACGCCTTCTGGACATTTGCAAAAGTCGGGATATTTGCAAGACTAATTCCAGCCTTAACAGCTGTTTTAGCAATGTCAGGACCTATACCAGTTGCAATAACTTGTATCCCTATTAGATTAATCATATGTCCAATTTGATGTAAATAAAGTGCAATTTCCTTATCGATAGTTAAAATTGCTGTAAAATTCACAATAACATAATTAACTCGCATTTCCGCTATTTTGGGAACAACTTGCTCCATAATATGCTTAGCCTTGAAATGATCTATGTCCCCAATTAGAGGAAGAATAACAATACCCTCCTTTACTGGTACAATTGGTGCTGATAGATGGGCTAACTCCCTTTGTGTTTCCTCCTTATATTGCTCAGAAAGACGTTCAAATCCACAAACTGTTTCATTAAGACTCAAATCCAACATAGCGTTCATACGTTTTATAACAAAAGCATGTTCTTGCAAGGTGACCCCACACTCTAAACTAATCCTGGTGATAACATCTGTAAATATGACCCTTGTAGGAGGATAACGGACAACGATTTCTGAAATTTTCCCTTGTGGGATAACTTGGCTTATTGCATTTTTTTTACTCCATTCAATAAGAAACAGAGGGATTTTCTCCTCATTCCTGCCAATAGACTCTCCTAAAAAAACCATAAACCCTATATACATAGTGATTGCTTGATTTTTTTCCGTTTCAGGGATTTTCAATTCCATACCTTGAATAACACCTTCAACGATTTCTAGAGCCAGGGCATTCGCATGTGCAATTAAGTAGTCTGATACTTTCAGAATCGGAGTCATATTATTCTCTCCTTTGTTTTTTCTTTAACGGTACCAAAAATTACTCATTTTTACCATACTCCTTTGATAAAAGAAAGATCGATTTAATTCTATCGTATTGAAATTAATAGACCTTGTTTTCCAGTGTTCTACCGATATTACTCTAAATCAAAATATAGTATAAGATTATCGAAATGAAGCTTCTCATGGTGAAGCTTCTTAATATAATTTAATCCAATTTCTGACCATTTGATTCAATTACTTGTTTATACCAATGGTAGCTCTTTTTTTGTACCCTCTTCAACGATCCGTTCCCAACATATCCCCCCGAACCACCAACCTTATTTGTTTAAGTTACCAATAGTTGCATCTTCAATCCTTCCAATTTCGAAGTGCTTTTTATTCACTGTCATATTGCAAAATTTAATCACATACCTTATGATGTTCCATAAAACTATCATATACCTTCAATTGTTTATTGCCTTATTTCTACTTTCATCAAATAAAAATAAAGTGTTAAAGGGGAAACTTATGAAATTAATCGCGACAGACTTAGATGGTACGTTACTAAATGAAGCAAATGAAATTAGTGTGGAAAATGCTTCAGCCATTCGAAAAGCACAGCAACTTGGAATAACGGTAGTTATTGCTACTGGAAGAAGCTATGAAGCTGCCTTAAAACCATTAGCAGATGCCAGTTTAACATGCCCTATCATCTGTTTAAACGGTGCTCAAATCTATTTAGAAAACGGTGAATTGATTCGCAATATCCCCTTAGACAAAGTTGCATGTGAAAAAATAATTGAAGCTTGTGAGAAAGAATCCGTTTATGTTGAGGCTTTCACGAGTCATGGAGGCTTTTCTATTAGCAGGGAGGAGTTTATCAGAATCCTCGTTAACATTATGAAAATCCATTATCCTACTTTAAGTACTGATACAGTTAATGAAAGAATGAAGCAGCGTTTTCAGGACGAGAAAATTGAAATCATTGAAGATTTAAATTTAATCATCAATAATGAGGATATTAATATCTATAAATTTCTAGCATTTTCCCTTGAAGACCATGATTTAGAGAATACCCGCAAACAATTAGAAAAAAATGAAGATATCAACATTACTTCTTCAGGACATATGAACCTAGAATTTAATCACCCAGATGCTAACAAAGGAAGGGCTTTATCGATTTATGCAGATAAGTTAGGAATTGAAATGAAAAATGTGATGGCTCTAGGTGATAATTTCAATGATTACAGCATGTTACAACTAGCAGGGTTAAGTGTCGCCATGGAAAATGGGGATCCCGCAATTAAAGAACTATGTGATTACACGACAAAAGCAAATACAGAACATGGTGTTGCTTTTGCAATTGACAAAGTGCTAAAAGCGCTTGTTTAATTTATTTTACAATAGTAGTACCCTAGAACACTCAGAAAATAATTTCATAATATAAAAGCAGCATAAATAGATGACCCCAACCAATTCAGCTTTTTAATTAGAGAAAAAGTAAAAAACGTCAACCTTGATAAATCAAGAGTTGGCGTTTTTTTGTGGAATTATCACATTAATCCGCCCCTATGGAGACAAAAAATTCTTGAGTTTTACATTTTAAATACCTATCAGGTTATTCTAATTAGTAATTAACAGTTAAGTGAGGGATTTAATTGACAAACCAAGAAAAGATGTTGGATAAAATCACCGAGAAACAGCAAGATTTAGCAAGTAACTGGAGCACGTATTGGACCGATTTTTCTTCATTTTCCACATAGGAATTTTGGTTTAATCTTGTCATGTTCATTCTTCCACTTATTATTATCTACTTCACAATCGATAGAAAAAAAGCCTTACATATCGGTTTTTTTTGGATTTAATGTTCATGTATGGTTTGGATATTTCGACGCGTTCGGCACAAGACAAGGATACTGGACGTATCCTCACCAAATGTTCCCGTTTATTCCAAATAGCCTTGGAATGGACGCCTCACTTGTTCCTGTATTATTTATGCTGGTGTATCAGTGGTGTATAAATAAAAATAAAAATTATTATCTCTATACCCTTATCTTAAGTGCAATTCTTTCGTTTTTACTTAAACCTATTTTCGTCGCTCTTAACTTGTTTAAGTTTTATATGGGGACTAATTATTTTCACTTGTTTTTAACCTATATTGTAATCATTGTGCTTTCCAAACTTATTACAAATTTATTCTTGTTCTTTCAAAAAGAAAGTAATCTGTATTGATACTATGTTCTTTTATCTATTACAAAACTTGTAGAAGAAGAATCAATTTCAATAATTATTTTTCTAATTAAGTATCTGCTCAATTGAAATTCCACATACTATTCATTAAATAATTCAATGAGTTGGGATGTGGGTATTATTAATGAAATAATAATGAGGCTGTTATTTTTAATTCCATGGTTTTCTTTACTATTCATTGGTCAATCCAGTCTTAAAAGATTTTTACCAGTAGCTTTGTTTGTAACAGTTATAAACACCTTAGTTTATCAGGCAGCGTACCACTATAATTGGTGGCGTGAAGCCGACCTATTTGGTTGGGATAAGGTTGCTAATGTCCCTTGGGTATATAGTGCCTACTTAGTAGCAACTATCTGGATTTTTAAATGGACATACGGAAGATTTAAACTTTATTTAATTGTAAATTTAGTTTTAGATGGTGCATACATTTATCTATGGTATCCAATTCAGGAAAAACTGGGGATGGCTTCAGGAGAAATGTCACCACACACCACCTATGGAATAATGATTGCGGTTGCACTTCTAATATACCTTTTTCAAGTTTGGTTGGAGAAAAAATAATTTCTTAATACATTGTTACCATGACATAGTTCTTACCACTGAATGACAAAGAATGTAGCAGTAAATGCCACGCTGTTTACCTGTCTTGAAAGACGAAGAACTCAAATTATGAAATTTACTCAATTGTGTTAACAACAAGTTAGCATTTTCAAGCAAAAGTGTGTTGCCGTGGTTCATACTTTGCTAGTAATCATCACTAAATAAATCCGCATTATTTTGATCGTTTTATCCAGCTTGAAGATTTCTTCTACACTGACACCGTCCCGAATTTTGTCGATTATTATATTATCCTAAGAATTCTTTTACACATACGTTACTGCCTAATTAAATGCTCCGAACGATACTTACCTGGCGTGGTTCCTACATGCTTTTTAAATACTTGGTTGAAATATCGTTGATTATCATATCCAATTTGATGACAAATTTCAGAGATTTTATAATTGGTTGTTCTGAGTCGTTCCTTTGCTATATTCATTCGCATATCAATGATAAATTTAAACAATGTCATGCCAACCCTTTTTGAAAACAGGCTACTAAGATAGGCTGGACTAATATGAAATTGTTGAGCAATATCGTCCAAAGTAATGACTTCACAAAAATGGTTTTCTATATACTTTTTTACATCAACAATTAATTTCTCTTTCTGCGATATTTGGTTATCTTGTAAATACTCAGAGAGCAAACTCCCCTTATCGAGTAACCATTCCTTCATCTCTTCAATTGATCTCAATTGATGTAATTGGTTATATATCACATGTTTTTCTTCCAAAATTTGTTCAACATTGACTTCATATTCTTGCTGTACATAATCAAACACATTTATTATTAGCCTAAAACACATATATTTTGTTTTGACTGGTGGCAGCATCTTTTGCTGAGAATATTGTAATAAATCATCAATCAGTTTGTTCAGATTATTTAAATCCCAATTTTGTTTGTTGAAGTAATTATCGATCATTTTGATCATATCAGCACCTACATTATATTCCACTTTTTCCAAAGCATCGTAATACGTAAACGATCGATTTAAATAAATACCGATGTGAAAGACTTCTACTGCTTCTTTATATGATTGCTGAACATCTGTTAAATCATCATACGTATTCCCGACTCCGATTATAGGTACTTCTCCAACCTGATTTTCCACTAACTCAGAAAAATCAACTATGGCTTTATTCTCCTCTTGATTCGATTTTGAAAATACAACAACTAAATATTCATCAACGAAAAATACAAATCCATTGTCTCCATTTTTCTGAAAAGGTTTTTTTAGATGCCTAATAAAATCCCGCTCTTTATATTTAGTTAGCCCTTTAGAGGAAGTAAATCCACAAACGAGTACCGTACAATTTTCAAATTCAGTCGTTAGCTCATGAGCGCTTAATTGATGACCAAAAATAGCATCTAGCATATATTTTTCTTCTAATTGCAATTCATATTTTTGAATCTTATCCTTATTCTGTTTTTCTACTTGAATACTATCAAACTTGTTAATTGCTTTTTTTACTGAAGCGATTATTTCATCAATCTCAATTGGTTTTGTTAAATAGTCCACAACTTCTAATTTGAGCGCTCTTTTCGCATAATCAAATTCTGTATAGCCACTAATAATGATAAATACGGTATCATGCCCAAGATTCTTTACTTTATCAATTAAGTCTAAGCCGTTCAATCCAGGCATTCTTATATCAGCCATTACAATGTGGGGCTTTGTATCTTCAATTAATTTGTATGCCGTATTCCCGTCTAGAGAAGTTCCTACAATTTGTACTTGATGATCCGACCAATTTATTGCTGAAATCAGACCATCTAATACCACTTTTTCATCATCTACAATTATCATTTTATACATTTTCAGTCACCCCTTCCTTTTGCAATCCCTCGAGTTCTAATCCGACCTTTACGATTACTTTTGTCCCTCTGTTTTTTTTACTTTCTATTTTCATTCCATAGTTTTTACCATACTGTAACTTAATTCTTTCATTTATGTTTTTTAAAGCATATCCTTTCTTACTTGCAGCTACTTCTTCCGTGTCAAAACCAATTCCATTATCAATGACTTCAAAAATCATCGCATTATTTACTTTTCGACCAGTGATTATGATTTTTCCATTTCCTTCTTTTAATTCTAAACCATGATAAACTGCATTCTCGACAAGTGGCTGTAGAATCAATTTAATAATTTTTTTAGTTAAAAGTGAGGGGTCAACATCAATACTGTATTTAATTTTGTTGTCAAAACGGATATTTTGAATATCGATATAACTTTTCACTTGATCAATTTCGTTTTCTACAGTCGTAATATACTTTCCGTCATTTAATGTTAATTTAAATATTTTTGATAAACTTACTGCCATTTTTGCAATCAGTTTCGCATTACTTTTTTGCGCCATCCAAAAGATTGAATTAAGCGTATTGTACAAAAAGTGTGGATTAATGTGATTTTGAAGGGCCAAAAGTTCAGCTTCTTTTTCTTTTAATTGTGACTCATATAGCTGGACGGTCAATTCACTATTTCGGTTATACAATTGTACAAAGCGATTACCGACTTTTCCAATTTCATCGTTAGAGTCAAACGCAATATTCGACACCACTTCTCTTTTTTCCATATCCTCTATTACATTTCTCAATAATGAAAGTTGTTTCGTGATTTTTTTTGAAATTAAAAAGGCACTTATTGTTGCTAGTAGAAAGGATAGAACTAATAATAAAACGGTAAGTGCTCTAATATAATTAAATTCTTTTACGACATATTCATAAGGCATCACGCTTACAATTTTCCAGTTCGTTATGGCATTAGTAGTATAATTCAAAATATATTTTTTGTTTTCTACCTCAATAATTTGTGCTTCTTTTGGGTTCTGTAACGTTTCTATAATACTCTTATATTTATCTTGGTTTTCATTTTCGTTCGAATAAATAATTGTTTCTTGATCTAATATTAAAATCTCTTCTTCGTTATTAATATTTTCAAACATATTATCAAATACGGATTTATCGACACTAATAATCAAAACACCAATTTTCTCCACAGTCTCTAAATCTCGAATGAAATTCCCATACATTAATAGATTGGAGCTTTCAATAAAATCAGCTTCTATTCCTTTAAACCAAACCCCGTTCCCGTCTTGTTGTTCTAGCATATTATACCAATCCGTACGATTTATCTGATCATAAACAGTTCCAAAATAATTACTTTGTCCCTGACTAAGTTGCAAGTATTCATTTTGCTCATTACCAACATAAGCTGCATTGATATATGGTTTATTATTGGTCACATTAATAAGTAGATCCCTTGTAGCTGTTTGCATTTGATACGATTCAAGCGTCAACTCTGTATGATTCAAAAATCCTTGGATCTCATTTGAAGAAACAATTATATTTGCGCTACTTTCAATGTCAGCAACAAACGTATCAATGTTCCAATCAATCACACTTAAAAAGTTAGAGGTTGTATCTGATATTTTATTTTCCATTACTTTATTTAAATATAAAAAACCAAACGTTCCTACAATTAGTAAAGGAATTAACGTAGAGAGAATCGCTAACATGATTATTTTCTGCTTTATTGTCAGATTTCGTTGCTTCATTTTCAACATTCTCATCTATCATCCCTCTTATAATCTTACTGTCTGCTATTATCGATTTTGTTCAGTAATCTTCTTACTTACTACAGCAAGAGCTTCTTCTGGTGAATAAATACCATTAATCACTCCATAAATACTTTCATTAATGGCATCTCCAACTTGAGATGGGACAACGAGATCTGGCTGGTTAGGTTGACTTTCCCATCCAGTTTGATTCATTTGCTCCATAACTTTAGCAAATGCCGAATGGTTCTTCTCATCTACTTCCCCTTCAAATTGAATCATTGGAGGAACTTGATTATCCAGCATAATCTGTGCTCCTTCCTCACTATAATAGAACTTCAGAAATGACATAACAGCAGCATATTTTTCATCTTCATCTTTGACTTTTGAGCTTACGACTAACGGAGCTGAAGGAACGACTGATGAGACTTTTTGCTTTTCTATCCCGTTTTTGAAAATAGGCCCCCACCAAAAACCAACATCTTCCGCTATTTCACTTTCTTCAATTTTATTTGTTTCCCATACTCCAGCGTCCAACATTGCTGCATCACCATTTAAAAACATTTGAACTGCTTGAAAATAATTTAAAGTGGCTACATTTTTTGGAAAAGCCCCCAGTTCTCTCAATTCGTCAATATTTTTATAAAATTGAAGAAAGTCCTGATTTTGATAGCTTTCTTCGCCAGCCAGGATGGGATCGATTTTATCAAAAAAGCCATACCTTGATAGCATCGTTAAAAATGCCCAAACAGAGTAAGGATCTTGAGACCCTTTCGCAATCGTAACAATATTTTGTTCTTTAAATAATTTTACTGCTTCTTTCATGTCTTGATACGTTTCTGGCAAAGGCACATTGTATTGATCAAACATTGCTTTGTTATACCAAAAACCTGTAACCAGAGGCTGGTATGGAAGTCCAAATTGTTGACCGTTATCGTTATACGGTTCGAGCATATTTGCATGGAATTTTTCGATTAGTTGACGGTTTTCATCAATAAAAGGGGACAAATCAAGTAGCAATCCCGCTTCATTTAACTCAGTCGAAGTATGTGGTAACACCCAAAAGATATCAGGTAAATCATTTGATTGAGCCAACATTTTCATTTTCTTTACATGGGCTTTTTGTTCCGTTCCGTGAACAATAATGTTAATATCGGGGTTTTGCTCCATAAATTTCTGGATGATTTCATAGAGTGCGGGTTCTTGTCGTTTTGGATTAGCAGCATGAATAGCAAGATCAATCGTTATTTGTTCAATAACACTTTGATGATTGATAGCATTTGATCGATTTTCATCAGCGTTGTTACAACCAATTATCGTTAGTATAAGCAATAGCAAAACCAAAAAGCTCTGATATCGTTTCTTCATAATTTTGCTCTCCCACATGTTTTATTTTCAACTAGTAACACTTACGTTTAGTTGAATCAACGAGTAAACGAAAACAGGATGTCAAATTAATTAAACTAATGACTGCAATCAACTAATCCCTTATTTTAATGTCAACGCTTTCATTTCTTCTTGTGGAAATAAATCAATCTTTACGGTTAAAGCTTGATACAACTGAACCGTCTTTAGGAATAGTTATTACTTACTATTTTATACTTTTTATTATAACAAAGACCATTCTAATATTTTTTGAAAATGTCAGTTATTTTTTGAACCAATATCTAACAACAAAAAAATAACGACATATCTTCGTGATTTACCGAAAATAAGCCATTATTTCTATATCATTTAATGTTAAATTAACTCATTTTTTTATTCAATAATTCTTCTATTTCAGACAGGAAAGGCATACTCGGTATCCCGCCTTTTTTTGTAGTTGAGGCTGCAGCTACCCTATTGGCAAATGCCGCCATTTCCTTGACTTCTTCAATTTTTAATTCGGAAGGTCGTACGCCTGCTTCAAGAATTTTATATAGTACTCCACCTAGAAAAGCATCTCCAGCTCCGGTTGTATCGACCGCCGCTACTTTTATTCCTTCCTTACTACCGGTAAAGTTTTTTATTCGGTAAAAACAGCCCTGTTTTCCACGTGTTACAAATACAAGTGAAATCCCATATTCCTTACATAAATAGTCTGTACCTTTCACTAAATCTGTGTATCCTGTAATAAACTGAAATTCTTCTTCGGAGATTTTTAGTACATCTGCATATGGTAACCCTTTGATAATCATGTTCTTAGCATCTTCAGGTGAGCTCCATAAAGGCAGTCGCAAATTAGGATCATAAGACACAATGATTCCATTCTCCATAGCATATTTAGCTGAATCTAGTGTTGCAGACGCTGCTGGTTCATGCGTCATCGAAAGTGAACCGAAATGGAAAATACGAGAATTCTTGATCACACTTTTGTCTATTTCTTTGCTATCTAATGTCATATCAGCACCTGGTTTTCGGTAAAAGCTAAAAGAACGGTCACCATCTTCATCTATATGAACAAATGCCAAGGTTGTATTCACATCTTGAGAAATAACTAAGCCACTCGTATCAACCTTATGATCTACCATCACCTTTTTCAAATAATGACCAAACTGATCATTGCCTACTTTGCCGATGAAAGCAGTTTGTTTATTTAGTTTTGATAAAGCGACTAATACATTTGCTGGAGCACCACCAGGGTTTTGTTCAAACAAACTTCTTCCATTTCCCGATGTTCCATTTGGGGTAAAATCAATCAAAAGCTCACCTAATGCTGTTACATCATACATTGTTTCCTAAGCTAACTTCTAGTAGATTCATTTTCAGAAACTCTTCTTTATAGGCTTGATAGAACGTTGGAAATACAGGGGTATCACACTCCCCCATCACCTATTTCCTCACTACAGCAAACATCGCCGCCGATGATGGGAAAAAACCAAACACAACAAGGCCCAACCAAAATATACCGATCCAGAGCAAATTGACATAAGCAAGTCGCATAACCCACTCACAAATACGATAGAGTCCACCAATCATACTAGTGTATTGCATATACATTCCTCACTCTCTGTTAAGTATGTTTTTTAAACAGAGTCTAATGTCATTACAAGAAAAGAAAATGGGACCTAACCTTCAAAGGTCCCGTATCCCATTTCTACTCTACTAAAAATATTACGTCCAAACAGAATCTAGTTTCCAAGATTCAATGCAATTGATACTAACCTTTCCCCCATTAGTAAAAAGTTTAAATTGAGTACTGTCACCATTTGGGAAAATTCGATTGGTTATCACTTTCTCTCCTTCATTAACAAAGACCTCAACAGATGTTGTATCCATAAAAATACGAAGATTGACCGTACCATCTTCCGTTATGGTTAACGGTGCTTTGCTGATTCCCTTTTCTCCGCAACCAGAGTGCTCACGATCCATGACAATCTCTTTTTGTTCAAGATCAAGCAAGATTTCTGTTCTTTCTGTTCCATCTTCAGAACATCTAAGGTGAATTCCAAATACGGTCGCATCTGTTTTTTTAATATTAAAATCGATGATCGTTTCTGAAACGATTTCTTGGATTTCATTTAGATTCATCGTTTCTACAACTTCAAATGCCTCTAATTTCTTATAGTCGGATCGTAATTCAGCTAGCTCAGCTACAGGCTTTTGCTTGAGGATATCGTCCCCTTCCAATATAAGCTCTCTTGGAACGCCCATTGCCCCAGCCCAACCATGTTCTTTGGAAGGCATTTTTGTTAACCACTTCTCCATCCAACCAATCATAATTCTTCGACCTTGTTCATCTATCAATGTTTGTGGAGCGTAGAAATCAAAGCCATAATCTAATGTTTTGCACGTTTCTTGTGTGAAAACACCTTCTTCATAGTTCATATTTCCAATTACATAAAACGGCTTTTCGTTTTGAGTCCCATACATTGGAGAGACGATCAAGACATGACGATCGTCGATTGGAAATAGATCAGGACATTCCCACATATCCCCTTGTGTACCGTCACTTTCTGCCGCAACACCTTTGTAATCCCAATGTCTTAAATCAGTAGATACATATAATAAGGCTTTCCCTTTGCCATCCTTTTTTGAACCAACGACCATATACCATTTATCTTCATGCTTCCAAACTTTCGGATCTCTAAAATCCTTTGAACCATCCACAGGAAATTGGTTAATGACCGGGTTGTGCTCATACTTCTCAAAAGAAACTCCATTTTTGCTCGTTGCAATCGCTTGAACTTGTTGGGGTTCGTTTCCATCAACATGGCCTGTGTAAATCAAAACAAGTTCTTCTTTATCAACAACCGCGCTACCAGAGAAACATCCATACCCCTCTACGTCTCCAGAATCATAAGATTCTGATGGCGCTAATGCGACCGGTAAGTGCTCCCAATTCACCAAGTCAATGCTTTTAGCATGGCCCCAGTGCATGGGACCCCAGCTAGAAGCATACGGATAATATTGATAGAATAAATGGTACTCGCCCTTATACTGTACAAGACCATTCGGGTCATTAATCCACCCAATAGGCGCCATAAAGTGATACTTAAGACGATAAGGACTATTTTCCACTTTGCCTTTGTTCAGTGCAATTTCATCATTTGCTTTCTTAAGTTCTTCTACATGTTTCGTATTTGTCATCACCATGATACTCACCTCAAACTCGTTTAGTTTATTTACTATTTAACGATCCTTTAACTCGTTTCGCGTGCTCTATGTTCCCTTGTTGTGATTCTCTTGTTTTGTTGTACTTTAATTCCATTTGATGCTTCTTTTCTTCTACATACGTCTTTTCTAACTCTTTTGCATATTCATACGCTTTTTGCTGCTCTTCATTTAATACTGGCTTTTCCTTTTGCACGACTACAGGCATTTCGGCAACATGGGGAAGTCTGTCTTCTACTGGCAAAATATCAAGTTTTGGAGATGGCAATGTTTGATACCAGTATGCCGTTGATGACCAGTCATCAGATAAGTGATTCGCATGGCCATGTTCAAGTGTAACCTTAATGCTTTCAGAGAAATGAACTGGATCTGCGATATGGAATCGGTACGAAACTTGATAGCCAGGCTTTTCACTTTCATGAATAATCGAACCATTATACAAAAACGCATTCTTCTGCATTCCCCAAGCATGGCCGAAGTAATCTTCACTCCCTGTTCCATTAATACTTGGTTGCTTCTCACCATCGATGAAGATCATATCATCCCCTTCACCCCACCAGCTGCCTTGGAAATGATTAACTGATAAGTTACAACCAACATAGTGACCTTTTCCTTCTGTTTCTAAAACGACATAGTTTTCTTCACCCGATAAGTTAGCCACACTTTGAATAGCAGGGCTATTCACTTGAAGATCATTCCCCCAGCCTTCGCAAGGATTTTCACGATGCCAATTTGCATGGAAGTAAACAGTATCCTTAGGTAACTCCTCTTTATATAATTCATAATCAATGTAAAAATACAAACCAAATGGCAACGTATTTTCGTTCACAATTTCAATTTTTGCTTTTTTGTTAAACGGCATCGGGAAGAAGCAGTTTAGGGCAGCAGGTGCACCAAATTTATTCGCTTCTTCTGGTTTAACAGATACATTAAATGGAGCTGATTCAAAGTTCCCTGGCAATGAATGACCTACGCAGAAGAAATCTCCAAATGGAGCCAACACACTTGGTGTATCTTGATCATCCCACGTAATTTTAATTAAAGCCTTTCTATAGTAGAACGGATCTTGTTCTTCCCACGTAACTCCTAATGCGTTGTGAATCTCATTAACAGGTGCTACATTGCTTCCTAATGCCGGATCGACAATACTTGGTCCCATAATTTTTCTGCAGAAAGATGTCATCCAAAAATGAGTCAAACATCCAGGTCCTTCGATTTCACCTAATACTACTGATTCATTTGGTGGAATTAACCAATAATCTTGGTTTCTACCTGTTTGGTCTGAACTTGAAAGTCTTGCCGATCTAGCATCCGCGTGTGTTGTTAAATTTTGCATAAACCCGTTTGATTTTGTTTTCATAGTTTCTTCTCCTCCAAAATGTCATGTGTTTATTTGAACTTCATTTGCTTGCTATGGGACAGCCACTCATAGCAAGACGTACAATTAAAACGTTGCTAACTCTAGCCTTTTACTGCACCTGCTGTCATACCGGCAATAATATACTTTTGGAAAAAGCCATAGAAAATAAGTTGTGGAATCATGACTAGTACAGTAGCAGCAATAATCCCACCATAGTCAATATTCCACCTTCCTTTAAATTCCGAAATTCCTAGTGGAACAGTCGTTAGTGAATCACTACTAATTAGAGTGACTGCAAATGGAAACTCATTCCACACATATAAAATATTAAAGATAAAAATCGTTGCAATAACAGGTATAACAATTGGCAAGACCACTGATTTACATAAAGTAAATAGATTACACCCATCGATGATTGCTGCTTCTTCAATTTCCTTCGGGAATCCCTTTAAAAAACCCATAAACAACAAGGTGTTAAAAGAGATAGATGTTGCAATATAAGGCAAAATGAGGGAAGCATGTGTGTTCATTAAATCAAACATGATCGTAATTCGATAGATTGGGAATAAAAGAATAAAAGGCGGAATAGCTAATCCAAGTAATAGAAAATAATATAATCCTCCTTTTAATTTCCATGATTTAAATACCATTCTGCTTAATGCAAAAGAACTCATAAATGTAATAATAATGACTACCACAACCGTAATAACAGCAATAATAATGGTGTTTTTGTACATTAAGAGGAGATCTAGAGTTGCAATAGCACTTCTGTAATTTTCAAGACTTAAACTTGTTGGCACACTAAACGGACTCGTTAATATTTCACTATTTGACTTAAATGATAGAAGGATCATCCATAGAAACGGCAGCATTACAATAAAAGTAATAGAGTAAATAGGAACGTACGACCAAATCTTGCTTTTTGTTCTGCTCTTTTCTGATTTTCCTAGATTCTGATTTTCCTGCCTTTGTGTCATTGCTTGACTCATGATTACACCCCCTTCTTCTCTACTCGTTTTTTACTTAGCCCTATAAACAGAGCAGTAAATACGATTGTGATTACTAAGGTTACAACCGCAACGGCCATTCCATATCCATATTGACCAGAAATGAATGTCACATTGTACATATACGTGACTAATACTTCAGAAAGGTGATTAGGACCGCCGTTGGTCAGTTGGAGTACGGTTTCAAATATTTTGAAACAGAACGTGATAATAAGAATAACGTTGATCTTAAATGTTTCATTTAACATCGGTATAGTAATGAAAATCAATTTTTGTACACGATTGGCACCATCAATGTCACTAGCTTCATAAATTTCACGAGGTATAGTAGCTAATCCAGCGAGAAAGATTGTTGCGATAAAACCCAAAATCCTCCAGCTTTCTACTACCCCTACCGAGTACGGTGTAAGAGTTGTTCCACCTATCCACTGAAAAGCTAACTGTTCTAAGCCTATTTTTTGCAAAAATACACTTACAAATCCCATATCCGGATCAAGGATAAATACCCAAATCAACCCTACTAGAATCGGTGCGATCACAGCCGGTGCAAAGTTCAATGCTTTTAAAACATTTGCCCCTTTGACATCTCGATTAAGGAGCAATGCTAGGAAAAACGCACTCGGTATTAACACGATCAACGTGACACCTAATACAATGACTGTATTTTTTAACGAACCCCAGAAGAACGGATCTTGCAAAAGGGCCTGATAATTTTTAAGACCAATAAACTCTGGTGCTCCAATCCCCGAGAATCTAGTAAAACTATAATAAGAAGCTATTATAATAGGCAGAATTATATAAGCTGAATATACTAACAGGGTAGGTAGAAGCATGAAACATATATAACGCTTTTTACTAAGCCAATGCATATTCACCCCTCCATGTTGGAATCATTTTTTGTTCTACATCATACGTTCTTATGGTTCTACTACAGCCTAATCACTGTAGCAGAACCCCTTTACCTACTGTCCTGAAATTTTGTTCGCTACTACATCAAGAGCCTCTTCCGGTGAATAGATTCCGTTCATGACTCCATAAATACTGTCATACAAGGCATTGGCAATCGATTCTGATATAACTAGGTCTGGTTGATTAGGCTGACTCTCCCAATCCGTTCTATTCATTTGTTCAACAACTTTGGAAAATACCGGGTGTTTTTCTTCATCTATTTGACCATCGAACACAATCATTGGAGGAACTTGATTATCCAACATAATTTGAGCACCATCCTCGCTATAGTAGAATTGCAAGAATTTCATCACTGCCTCATATTTTGCTGGATCATCTTCTACATGTTTGCCGACAACTAAAGGAGCTGCTGGGACAATTGAAGAAAGATTCTGGTTCCCTACGCCATCCTCAAATGTTGGTCCCCACCAGAAACCGACATCGTTTGCCAATTCACTTTCTTCTATTTTCTTGGTTTCCCATACTCCCGCATCAAGTAAGGCAGCCTCACCAGTCATAAATGTCTCTACCGCCTGAAAATAACTTTGCGTTGTTATATTAGCCGGAAAAGCCCCAAGTTCTCTTAATTCATCAATCTTTTCATAGAAATTTAAAAAGTCGTCATTATGAAAGCTTTCTTCCCCTGCAAGAATGTCATCAATTTTGTCAAAGTACCCGTACCTAGAGAACATCGTTAGAAACGCCCAAATAGAGTAAGGATCTCTAGCACCTTTTGCTATTGATACAACATCATTTTCTTCAAACACTTTTACAGCTTCTGTTAAATCTTCATATGTTTTTGGTAAATCTACATTGTATTGATCAAATAGAGCTTCGTTATACCAAAACCCTGTAACTAAAGGTTGATAAGGCATTCCATATTGCTTACCATCGATTTGATACGTCTCAAACATATTCATATGGAACTTTTCAACCAACTCAGGGTTGTTGTCGAAAAATGGCGTTAAATCTAGAAGTTGCCCGGCCTCTTCTAGCTCTTGTGCTGAAGCTGGTAACATCCAAAAGATATCTGGAAGAGCATTAGATTGCGATTTCATTTTAATATTTCGAATATGTTCTTGTTGGTCAGTCCCTTGTAAATTAATTGTGATATCAGAATTCTGTTCCATAAACTTCTCAACTGTTTGGTAAAAAGCTGGTTCCTGATCTTCTGGATTTGCCACATGTATAGCAAAATCAATCGTGACCTCCTCACTCGCTTCACTACCTTCAACAGGATTTGTAGCGCTTTCATTACTTTGACTACAACCTAAAACACTTATAACGATTAACAGCAGCAAGCTTAAAAAGGGTAAAAGTTTTATTCTCTTCATCATTTTTCCCAGCTCCTTTTTTACTAGATTATTTGGTTTTCAATACTTTTTTAGATGCCTAAACTGGCAGCGGTTTCATTATTGTTGAACCTCTGTTGTTACACCTTTTTTATCAACTCTTCAAAAATTATGATGTCTCTCTTTTTGCCGTCCCCCTTTCCCTTCAATTATTTAAATAAAAGTAATGAGTTACTTGATTACACTTTTAATTGTAGAACCTTATCTCCAGCTTGAAAATTCCAATATATTTTAAAGCTGTCATACATTTTTAGAAAAATGAAAGCAGTTTATTAAATGCTCAGAAATTTTTCATGTAATTCACCAACGGCTAAAATATTTTATTAAAAAAAAGATATTCAACATGGAAGGATATTACAAAAAGTCGTGGGTTGAAGTGAGAACAGCGGTATGTGTAAGTATTTAATAGCAAGCAAGTAATCAAAATCTATGAAAAAAGTATTAACTTATTCTATTATCTCGCTTATTTATCCATTCTTTAATAAAATAACTAAACTAAAAAGAGTATGAGTAAGATGTTTTTGGCAGACTAAAAAACCCCCTAATCCAAGTAATAGAAACACCGTTACTTGGATTAGGAGGCCAGCAAGCGAAAGCTCGGTAAGATTTGAGCAAAATACATGAAAAAAGGGTCTCTCCTTGGTAGAATCATAGTCGCCTAAATCCCGATTCAAAGGAGAAACCCTATGCCACAAAGGAATACCAGTTAGGAACTCCAAAAACTAAACGTTCTCGACGTACAATTGCTGTACATGAAATAGTGATTGAATTGTTTAAAAAGCACAAGGCTGAACAAGAAAAGTTAAAAGAAATGTTCGGGAATTTCTATTACGATAATGATTATGTATTCGCAAACGTAAACCGACACCCAATCTACCCGATCCTCACAAAGTTTATTGGAACTAGAATTGATAGACTATCAAAGTTTTTAAAATCAACTATGAACCTCTACAACCATAAACATACACACAGCTCTGCTTTTGGCAGAGGCAAGGGCTTCACCGATTCACTGGAACAAATCATGGAAACGCCTTGTCTCCATGTAACACAAGAAATGAAAAAAGAAGCCTCTCAAAAGTTCAGTGAACTTATGAGAAGCCTCCATTAATATCCTCAATGTTAGCAAAATGTTAACATTTCACTCTCACCTTACTAACAAACCCTTATCTATCAAGGGCTTGGGGGGCAGATTACATCATGCCGCCCATAAGTCCTCCGCTTTGTAACATGTTTAACGCAAGTTAACGTATGTTGATTAACTCGCGTCATACAAACGTATATGTAGGATTTGTACTGTAACATCTTTAACGTAAAATAATGGCTTATTACGGTCCTATGTTACCCTTTCGTTACCCATTTTAATCGAGCCTACCATTAGTTTGTAGGCTTTTATTTTGCACCGATACACCGATGCTATGTTACTCTTATAGAATAAGTTAAAGCTTTTAAATTGGCGACACGGTGTCCTCAACTACTTAATCATTTTAAACCATTTCTATAGCCTAATATAGTAGCAAACACTTTTAAGACCGTATTTTTTACGTTCTTTGATTTGTTTATTAAATATGAAGAAACTGCGAAAGAAATAATTTGCGAAAAGTCTTATTTTATAGGGATTTTTTGCTTTTTATAAAAAACGGATAATACATCCTAATATATGTTTCGTGGTCAGAATGTGGTCACGAAATCCGGTTATTTTACTTGTTCTTTAAGAACTTCTTTTAGCAATTCAATAGCACTTTCTTCTGATGGATCGTTTGTACCTAGTTCACCACTGAAAGCTTTAGATAGGATAGATTGTTTTAAGTTATCTAAATTCTTGTTATCGTTTATTAATTGGTATACTGTATCTTCTTTCTCTAACAGAAACTTTATTCTTTTTACAATTTCATGTTGTTCTTCAAACGAAGGGATGGGCATAACTAAATTTCTACTTTGAGAAACCGAGATATTACTTTGTCCAACACACCTCTAGTTTCATTTATAACACCCTTTAGTGTTTCATCATATTGCAAGCAATAGTATATAAACTCGGGTAACACATATTTAATTGGTCTAAATCTAACTATTGCTTGATTCATATTCATCTCAGGGTATTTTATCAGGTATAATAGCAATTTTCTTTAAAGGAGGACCAACAATGTTCATTATTACATCTCTTGAATGCAGTATAGACTTTTTCAACTTCGACTCGTGTATCCATCTAGGTATAAATTGTGGCTTATACGAAAAAGCTACTTTATTGTTAACAATGTTATATACTTTAAGGAATGGTACCTCACCTTTTTCAGATATATCTCTTGAAGGTGTACCACCACAATTAATGTTATAACAAAACATATTAGCTTTTAGAGATATCCAACCCTTGTCATCAATATCTTTTTCATATCGAATTCATTGAACATTGTAGTTATTTCTGATATTTCTCTTTTGCTTTCCTAATAAAATTCGTTCTTCTTGAATTAGCTCGTACCTTTGTTTTGCAGATTCGAAATCTTGGTTTCCCTCTCGCCACTTCGCTGTCAACTCACCACGAAAAGCCTTATCCAAATGGGTGGGAAAGAAAATGAAAAGGAACAACAGGTTTAAAATACTCTTTTATGTTTGCTTGAAGATTCTTTAACGAAAGATGGCGTAATACACTTCGCTCAAATTTCCATTGTTTTCCTCTCCATTTTCTGATAGCACAGTAATAGCAGACATCAACCCCCGCTCCTTTCCTTTGTTTTCTTTTAGTATGACGATTGTAAACTAGAGCACGCTATAGAAAACTTGTCGATATTGTCCAATCATGAACCACAATTATTCAAAAATGTATAACTTGCATTTGTAAACAATGCTTTCTTTTTCATTCAAAACAAATGATACAAAAAATTCCCATTTGGCTTAGATAACCTAAAAGGGATCACGACCAACACAAATCACTATAGGAGCTCAGCAAAAAATCAACTTCTTAAAACACAAAAAAGACTCCCAACCAAAATGGTTGAGAACCTTCTAAACGTATAATATTAACGCTATTTCTTATATTTAAATATAAATATGAAGGAAGTGGGAACAAAACGATTTATACAAAGCCTGATTTATTACTGCTTCTAAAAGCCTTAGTTCTTCTCCAACCAAACTTTGTCGACATGTAGCCATGCATCCGGATCACCTTCTGCATATACACCAATTTTCATTACTTCGTCTCGTGTAAGGCTGATATTATCAATTGTTACTTCAGTCCAATTAGAATGATCCGGGAAGAGAATATTTTTGTATGTTTGACCGCCTTTATCTATATAAAGACCGGCAGAATCAAAAGAACCACTTCGACGGATTTTTGCTTTAAGGGTATACGTTCCCGTTTGTAATGACTCATAGCGGAACAAGTCTGATGTGAATTTAGAAGAACTTGTGATGTCTGTATATGCGTTATTGTTTTCATGTTTAATTTTGGCCAAAGCCATATTAGATACTGTCCATCCCCTGAACTCATCTTGAAAGTTAGAATTTTGTAAAGAGACTCTCGTAACTGTTACATCATCCACCTGAAGAGATGTTCCGCCAGGTGAATCCATATAAAATCCAACATCTATTTTTCCGTTCGTCACATTAACCTTAGTAGATACCTCTTGATATTCCGACGTTTTTGGAATATTTACGTAAACATCGGATTCCCCGTACTCAGTTACTTCCATTCTAGCTGTAACAGGTTCTGTACCTTGACGCTTCACTTTAGCGCTAACATAATAGGTTCCATCGTCTAAACCAGTAATGGTTTGATGTACACTTTGCTTGTAAGCTGATGGAGAGTGAAAAAACAGTTTATACTTTCCGCTATTCACATCATCAGAATCGACGCCATATGCTGCTGATTGATCAGTTGGACGCCACTGTGTCCAATCACTTATATCGCCCGTTTCAAAACCATAATTATTAACTACATTCCCCCAATGAGGCGTAAATTCAATATAATCAAGATTAAAAGCACCTTTATCTGAAGGGGTACGTTCAATCGTAATCAAATTTAATCCTTTCGTTAATGTTAATTCTACATTTTTATTTCCCCAAGAACTCCAGTTTGATGTGGCTGGAAGGGAAACAAATGTATCCTCTGTAATCGTTTGGTTATAACCATCTTTCACATTGACGGTCGCAGAACTTTCTCCACCCGTTCCGTTTGCATATTTGAAGTTGAGCCAATACGACCCAGACTCTGGTGCCTCGACGGCAAAGACAACTTTTGGTCCTTCCCCGTTCGTTTCTGCAGGAGCCTCAAATTTATCAACAAACCCAAAACCCGAATGTCCAGTATGGTTATTATTAAAGTTTGTTCCAATCCAAGAAGCGACTTCTGCTTCATATTTATGACTATTTCGTGGGATCACTTTTAGTAATTTCACATCGTGCGGTTCAATCTCAGCAGAGTAATGATCCATATATCCAAGATCCTTATGAGCCCATAAATCACGGACCGCTGCTTCCCCACTCAATCCTAATTCACTACTAAAATCAATGCTTTTCGTTGTTTTTTGATCGGATCGGTTAAATAACCCGACGACCCATTCGCCATTCGGTAGTTGACCTACCCACCGTTCCGTATCACGGCTTGTTCCCTCCTCATACCCTTCCCCCGGATAGAAAGGATTAGAATTTTTATATATTGGCTTTGCGACAAGACCAAGCTTATTTAATTCAATAACCTCAGAGTTTTGATAAAAGCGCTCATTGTTTGATCCTGTGTCGTTAATGGTGTCATATTGGTCAGCGATAGCAATAGGAGATCCCCCCAATGTGAATAGGGAAATCGTTGTTCTTCTTTCGTTGTCATTAATCGCTTCTGACCCATATTTATTCATCCGGATAAAGTCAGCATCGAGTGTCATTTGACCCCGGCCTCCAATATCAGAAAATCCAGTTAGACCTTGGAAAGGATTTTTCCATTGAGACCACGCATCTTGCCATGTTTGACTGCGTCCACTTATGTGATCCCATCCTCCATGAAACACATCTTCATCAATGCGAATCATATCGCCATACTTTACTTCTACCTCTCCATGATTTTGCAAATACGGCATGACAAGGCTTACGATCAAATCTTCACCAGCAGCTTCGTGAATCCAGCGAAGAGCTGTTTCATATTCGTCCCAATGAGCGTTCCCCACTTGTTTATTTAACCCGCCATCAAAGCCTGTTTGATACCATGACAAGAAATCAATCCTAAGAAAGCTGGCTCCTGCATCTTTAAAATACTGAACATATCCTTTAATATAATCCTCCGCTCCAGGCTTTGTAACATCGACCCAATAAAGAGAATTTTCACCTTGATCCGTTACAAACCGATCACCCGGCAATGTCTCTCCATTCCAATCTGTTGTTGTTGTTTCCGTATTAACAATATCGCTTACTTTTAAATCAGGATTATGAATGACCGTTTTAGAATCGTCATTCACCGCTGCTGGAGTGACCCAAAGTGGATTGTAATAAACTCCATATTTAAGTCCTTTATCATGTACATAGTCACCCCACTCTTTCCATGTGTACTGCCAATTATCGTTATGTTTTAACACATAACCATTGGGTGTTGTCTGTGTTGATCCCTCAATCCATCCATCCAAACTAACCATGTCATATCCATAAGGAAGAAATTCTTCTGCTACCCAATCAATATTATTCTTCCAGCGGTCTTCTGGAATCGCTACATTATTTTCATAAGGATTCTCATACGCCATCCAATACATAGGTCCAGATCCATGACGAGTGTGTTTACTATCTCTAGCCAAAACAGGGTCTATCGAATAAATAAGTACCATAGAAAAACAAATACAAATTAATAAAGATTTGTAGATTTTATTTACCATCATTTTGTCCTCCTGATAATAATTTCACCTATTTGCCATACGACTATTTTTTAGAGTAAAGGTAACAAAAAAATGAATTGGCGTTCCTTTTCATTCAAACATTCTAATGAAAGCGATCATTTTAATTAACAATAAAACAGGTCATTATGTTAAACGCTTTCATTTATGCGTGTTGTCTATAGTCACCTCCTTTAAGAGATTTACGATTGGTAGTTTTATCCTTCGGTGAGTGAAATAAGTGGCAAGTTGCATTACAGTTGTTAAAAAAAGAGCGTATTCTTTTATGCGACAATAGATTTTTTCATATTTTCAATGGAGTTCAAACCAGTGCTCGATATCGACCTATTACTCTTTCAAAAATTCAAAATTAATGATTTCGTTAATCATGATCGAATAATATTTCCTTATGATGACCAAAGCCCGGCCCAATAGCCGGGCTTCTTAACTTGAACATTGTTTCCTATTTTTTAACCGTAGTCCGTATCTTGACTTTGTCTTTGTTCTTGCTAGCTGCCTTCAAATTTCCTTTTTTACTCGTTGTCGTAATCACTTGTGCTTCAGAAGTAGATACCTTTGCCGTTTTCACAAATAACATATCTGTTTCAGTTTCGTAGTACCAAACATCGTTACCTGCTTCTACTGCTTCTTTTGAATCAACGAGTGTTAATTTTTTTCCGTTTCTTTCAACGAATTGAATTTCGTTTTCATCGTCTGCATTTACTTTTATTTCTACAGTCCATGTTCTGTGTTCCATCTGTCCATCAAATTTGCCTTTCATGGCGGCAATTTCAAGAGTGACATTCCCCGCATTAGATACTGTCGTAAACTCTGTATCAGCCGATTGACCGTTTTCATAGTGATAGGTTTGCCCGTCATCTTCATATAAGATAAAGCTGGCAGCTTCTCCATTTTGTTTTGGATAGACTTTCACTGTCATCGCTGATGCAGGTTTTTCATTTGTATAATGTTGAACCTCACGCTGCGGAATAATTGCACCTTCTTTCACAAATACCGGAATCGTAGACAAATCAGCATCATACTCTATCGTTTGCCCTCCCGCAAATGATTCCTGTGTACTCCAGTCATACCATGTCCCTTCTGGAAGATAAATACTTCTCTTAGACATGCCTTCTAATGAAATCGGTGCTACGAGCATATTTGGACCGAACCTCCATTGGTCTTCAATCCCATACACGTTTGTATCCGTAGGGTAATCCATGACAAGCGGTCTCATGAGCGATACATTTCCATCCGTTGTTTGTTTCGCTGCTGAATAAATGTAAGGAAGCAGTCGGTAACGCTGTTCAATGCTTTGTTTGACAATGCTTTCTGCTTCTTTACCAAACGCCCAAGGTTCTCTTGTATTGCTTGGATCATCACATTCGCAATTATGGGCACGGAAGATCGGCATAAAAGCTCCAGCTTGCATCCAACGTGTATAGAGTTCAGCTGTTGGTTTTCCGTTAAATCCACCAATATCCGTTGTGAAGTAAGGCATACCTGACATCGAAGAGCTCAACCCTAATTGCATATTGTGCCTAAAGGACTCCCAGCTTGCATCAACATCTCCGCTCCAAATTGTCGTTAATCCCTTCCTTTCACCTATTTCATCCTTCATAAGTAGTAAATTTCTTTTGTGCAGTTCTTCTTCTAATAAAGAGATAAAATCAGAATTAAGCTTTAATGCCAGGGCTTGAGTATAAGCATAAAGTAAAAATTGATCACTTACCTGCTGAATCATCGGTAACACTCTCCTTGAAAAAAGAATATACTTTCAAACGACATTAAAAATGGAAATTATCCTTACAATGGAAGCATAGGCAACAGAAGGTATATACTTTATTCAGTGAATGAAGTAATTGAACACAAGGATACAACAGCAGTCGTTTCCTTTATTATTTATAAATAGGCACTTTAAATAAATGGCTCACAACCAGCGCGCACGCTCCAATCAACCATACGTCCTCTCCTAGCTGTGAAGTTTCGAATTGAAGTTTACGAGGATGCTTGATGAAAAAATGGACGGCTAATTCTTTATGTAATCCTTTTAGTAGAAAATCATTTTCTCTCAATCCTTCCCCACCTAAAATGATGGCTTCTGGATTAAATAGATGTACCATATTCTTAATACCTAAAGCGAGATTTTCTCCTTGCTTCTCTAGCAGTTCCTGTGCATATTGATCTCCTCTTTCAGCTGCCTTCACAATACTCTCTGGTGTAATCGGGTTAAATGACCCCATTAATGTAGGAACACCAATTGAGACCATTCGTTCAGCCTCATCTACAAGGTACGCATCTGAAGCATATAATTCTAAACAACCTCGCTGCCCGCAATAACAGAGGCGGTCTCCCTGATTAATCGTGATATGCCCTAACTCTCCAGCTCCGCCAAAGTCTCCTCGAAACAATGTATGATCAATGACAATTCCTGCCCCAACACCCGCTCCTACTGTAACACCAATGAAATTTCGATAGTCTCTTCCTGCGCCTATCCATTTCTCCGCAAGAGCGAATACGTTCGCGTCATTATCGATAATCAAAGGGACATCGAAGTGCCTGCCGATCGGCTTTAAATCTCCATGATCCATCTTTAATATCGGTGAATAGACCACTTCATTATTTTCCTGATCTACTAACCCGGGTGTTGCAATTCCAATCCCCACCACTTTTGAATCGCTTTCATTTCTTTTGATGAAGCCTTCTAGTTGTTCAATAATAACGGTTGTTAATTGCATCGCTTCCTTCGAAGTATATGAAAATTGATGTTTGTGTGAAATCTTTCCCTCCAAGTTTGCTAGACACATTTTCACATCTTGTTTCTCTATTTTCATGCCAACAATCACACCATAATCACCATTAAACTTTAATAATACCGGCTTCCTGCCACCATGCGAATCTCCTGTTCCAACCTCTGTAACCAGGTTTTCCTTTATCAGTTCCTCGATAATATTCGTAATCGTTGATAAACCGAGTCCCGTAACTTTGGCGATGTCAGTACGCGAGATGTTTCCTTGAAGGCGAACCAGATCAATTACGAGGGACCGGTTAAGATCTTTAATCAGTTCTTTATTTCCTTTTCTAAATACATTCATGATATCTTCTCTCCTGCCATCAGTTTCATATGTAAAATTTAACATACTTCATTCAGTGAAACAAGATTAAATTTCAGATAATTGAAAATAATTAGAACCATACCGACTGATTTGTTAGAAAAGGAAAAAGACCGCAAAGCTTTTATGACTTTGCAGCCTTTATGACGATCATCAAGGAGAGGGTTGGCTATTATTCCATTTCAGTTTGTTGTGGTGTCTCTAATACATCTTCTAGCTCTTTATCTTTGACAGTAATGTTGGCTTCTTTTTGAAGATCGGAAATCACTGTAGCAATTGGTTTCGCTTTTTCAAATGTCAACTTTTCTTCAATGACACCTTTCTTATCTTTAAACGTGTTTGTTTTCTTATCTGTTACTTTTATAATGTGATAACCGTATTGAGTTTTCACGGGATCACTAATTTCATTCACTTCAAGTGAAAATACTACAGAATCAAATTCAGGGACCATCATCCCTTTCCTAAAGTAGCCAAGGTCGCCTCCATTGTCTTTTGAACTAGGATCGATTGAATATTCACTAGCAAGCCCGGCAAAATCTTCGCCCTTATCAGCCCTTTCCTTCACTTCTTTTGCTGTTTCTTCGTCCGTGACCAAAATGTGACTCGCTTTTATTTCTTCTTTGTATTTATCTTCAAATTCTTTTTTTATTTCTTCCTCTGAAACGTCTACTCCGTCTGTTGTCGCTTTTTGAGCCAATAACTCACGTTTAACAAGCTTTCTAAACGCTTGCTCATCTCCAATTCCATTTTCGACAAGAGCCTGCTTTAAGCCTTCCTCCCCACCGAATTGCTCCTTATATTCGTTGACTTTTGCATCAATCTCTTGATCTGTTACGTTATACTCTTTTTCAAGAAGCATCGTTTCCACCATCTGTTTTAAAACTTTGTCACCGCCGTGAGCCTTTAGTTCGTTGTAAAATTCCTCTTTCGTTATATCACCCGACTCGGACTGAACAATTGTATCAGCACCGGTGTTACAAGCAGTTAAAGAAAGCAGTCCAGCCGTAATTCCAAAGTTCACTAACCATCTTTTCATCCTAAAACACTCCTATTTTATTTAATTCTGTTTGGCACTATAATCGGCATCAATAATTTTATGGATCGGGTGTCCGCATTCAGTCAATATTTCAATTTCAGATCCTACATATAAATCTATCTGCCAATCACCTTCTGGCAAATCAATCTCGATCGTATAGGTACCAGGCCCATATACGTCTGTGATGTTATCAAAGCTCGTCTGTCCCTCATATGGTTTGCCATCTTCTCCAAGGACTGTTCCTTCAGGATACGTGTAGCTAGTAAAGCTAATTTCAATTGGATCCATTTCCTCTGGAACCGTAAATGTTGCGGACCCATTGGTAACTTCAGAATTGAAAAACTGATCAAGAGGGCGCTCGAGTTCAATTGGTTCGTTTCCTGCGAACTCTTCTGTTACTGTGATTGATTCACTCCACAGCACTCCCTTTCCTGGGTGGTTCGAACTTTGATAGGCTTTAAACATATAATTTCCAGCCACGAGCTGATCTGGTGTATATGTTAGTTCCTGTGTTTCAGCAGATTCTAACGCATGAACCACTCCTGTAGCGACAACCTCTCCACCTTTTGGATTTCCTTTTTCTGAATAGTAAACCTCATACGCCACTTCCCCTTGCATGTCCCGTGAGTCCTCACCATTTTTGATCGAGGCAGAAACCCCATAGCAAGTTAGGTTTTCACCAATAAAGGATAAGGAGCTTCTATCCCATCCTGATTTATCCTTTGGTCCTTTTTGGATACTAACTTTAGCATTCTCATTCTGTTTTGTTGCAGCAAATGTTGTATCTTGTGCAAACGGAGCTGCAAGCAATGATGCCGTGATGATACCTACAGTGATTTTCTTTAGCTTTTTCATATGACTCCCTCATTTCCTTTTGGATTATTTCATTTATACTCGATCACAACCATATCCCAATACTTTAGCGCTGGGAGTGTAAAGTAAACTTGGTCCCCTTCTTGCTCAAACTCAAGCTCTAGCGCTGACCCTTGATCTATGTCTGGTGAAGCCAGCCATACTTTCTCTACCTCTTGTTCTGAGTGGATGGTAATCGGTACATCATGAATCCATTCTGGTTCCGTTTGCTCCCCCATTTTATCTTTCCATTCCATCGAAGCGGCTTCGGTGAAATTAATAAAATGCAAAAATTCTTTGTTCTCTTTTTGTTTCGTAAAGTTCCACACTGAACCTATTTCTGCATGACTCGTTATCGAAATGTCATTTGAATAAACTTCTTTCTTTACCTGTTCCACGCCATCACGCAGAAGGTTTTGATAGGCAACTGAAAAATCATAATAGTTGATCAGCTGCTCATGTAGTTCATCGGGTATCTCTAAGTTTTTATTTGGAAAATATTCATTTGCAAGCATATTTTCCCCTAGTTCGATATGAGCCCCGCCTGAGGCAAAAATAACAGCATCTGTAAACAAGACACCTGGTGTATTAAATTGACCTGGTGAATGAGATAGATCATAGTTCATATAAGCAGCTAAGACCGTTTGAAGTTCTTTGTTGCTAAACTCCCAGTTTTCATCGATAATCCGTTTTAAATCCTCATAATAAGGCTGCTCCCATGTTTCGGTATATAAGAAATTTACAGGAGACTGCGCAATTTCGGCTTGTCCATACTGTGATACCGCATTTAACACCAAATCGACACCTAATGCGTGCTTTGCCTTCTCGAGAAAAACAGGATAAGTTTTCCAAAGTTCAATTTCTTCACCAAATGCATTCCAAATTTGTCCACGGTGACCTAACTGATCGACATGCCACCCATCAAATGCTAGATGGTCAAAAACCGCTTGTTCTTTTTCAAAAATAAATTGTTGCCAGCCTGCATTTGAAGGGTCAAATAAGTAGAGCTCGCGCCACTCTTCCGGAAGATGATGCCTATCTTGCTCTTGTTGATTCGGATCCTTAAAAATGCCCCACTCTCGCTTTACTCCTTCGTCTTCATAGTATTCATTTGCACCGAACAATAAATTGTAATTCATCGCCTTCATATTTTTTTCGTGAGCAAGGTCAATATAGGTTTCGACTGTCAGTTTTGAAACTTCTCGATTGGCAATGTCATTCCATGTTGAGGCTACCTCGCCGTTTTCCGTTTTCAGGGGATGATCATGTCTATCTTGCCAATCGTAAAATTGAATGCCATTAATATGAAATCGATTTAACCTATCGATAACAGCACGCTGCTCTTCATCTTCCATCTCATGAAAGTCTGCTAAATATCCGTATCTAGGAAACTTGCTCCAATCAGAGGAAACGTCCACTGCGATATTCAAATGATCGATTTCATCCTCTTCTTCATTTACTAAAGAAACCTCAACCATGTATCCCTTAAAGTCGTCATCACTCGGTGTCCATTCCCACGTAATTTCTTGCTCATCACCGACATGAATCTCCTCTTCATCAACAAGGTCATGTAAATGTTTATAGCGTACGACTAACTTTCCTTTTTTCATTTCTTCATCTAAAGAAAGCTGAAATGTTACGGATTCACCTGGATGATAGGCTGCTTGATCGGTAGAGATATCCACTAGCCCGTTTTCATGTTCACTAACAGAAGGTTCATCGGGCTCGTCAGGTTCAGGTGGTTCCGTTTGAGAACACCCTGCAAAAACCAATATTCCACAAAGTAAAACGAAAAAAAGGGTCACTACTTTTTGATTATTCATCTACATCCCTCAATTCTTGTTAAAAAAAGGGTCTGACCCCGATTACAATCTATTGCATGCCAGGGGTCAGACTCTTAGCTTATGAGACATCTACTTTTCTTGATGCCACAAATATTATTCCAAGATCACGCTTGATTGTCCTGGAAGTGTCAGGTTGATTTTTTTCTGTCCATGATTTCTCTTTACTTTGTCCGTTGCAAATAAAATGTTTGCATGCTTTAATTCATCATCTGATAAGCTTACTTCAACTGTTTCATCAGACAGGTTATGCACAACTAAGTTCGTTTCACCTTCATACGAACGCTTAAAGGCAAGTACTCGTTCATCATTTGTTTCAACTGCTTCGATACCGCCTTTCATTAACGCGCTGCTTGATTGACGAACCTCAATTAGCTCACGGTAATGGCTGAACATAGAATCCGGATCGTTTAGTTGCTCCTCGGCAAATACTGCAGTTTCACCCGTATTATATTTTGTTTCAACCCAAGATGTGCGGTAGTTATCATCTTGTTTAGACCATACAAAAGGTTCACGAAGATAGATGTCAGGATTATCCCCGAACTCGTTCGGTTCGTTCGTTTTATCGCCTAATTGTCCTAGTTCTTCACCATAATAGATAAACGGATTTCCGGATAAGGTAAACAAAATAGACGCAGCTAATTTCGCCTTCTTTTCATCTTCCTTAAATTGTGTCATTGTTCGTACTTCGTCATGATTATTTAAAAAGACCGCATCTGTTGCGCCATCTTCTCTCTTCGTGTCATAAAGAGCAAGCACTCGTTCTTGAAGCTCGGCAATGCCAAGATTTTCTCCTGTCTTAACCGACTTCATAATCAAATCACCGAGGTCAAAGTTAAAAAGAGATTCCATTCCTTCATAATAGTTAGCGACAATCTTTTCTTCTTTCCAAACTTCCCCTACTAGATAAACATCAGGCTTAACCTTCTGCAATTCACTTTCAAATTTCTTCCACCATTCGACGTTCGCTTCATGATCATAATACTCATCAGCGGATCCCTCTTCTGGAAAATAGATATGTGGAGCCGCATCTAAACGGAACCCATCTACACCAAGTTCTAACCAGTGTTTTGCCGCATTGATAATTTCCTCGTGGACTTTCGGGTTATGAAAATTTAAATCTGGTAAAACTGATGGAAGTGTATCATAAAAATGAGCCATGTAATGATCGCCGCTTTCAGCTTGGTGCCACATCTGTTGATCCCAAGGACCTGTTCGGTCTAGATTCGTATCTTCATCAGCCCAAATATAATAATCACGGTATTTACTGTCTGGATCCATTGCTTCAGTGAACCATGGATGTTTAATACTCGTATGGTTGACGACAAAGTCCAAGATTACCTTAATGCCGCGCTTTTCAGCTTCTTCTATTAAATAACGGAAATCATCCATGTCTCCATATTCCGGGTCAATCGAATAGTAATCTGTCGTATCATATTTATGATACGTAGGCGATGGATAAATCGGCATCAGCCAAAGAGCTGTTGCACCTAGTTCCTCAATATAATCCAACTTATCCGCAAGACCACGCAAATCCCCAACTCCATCACCACTTGAATCAGCGAAAGAGCGTACGAGTACTTGGTAATACACATCATTTTCCGTTTGGACACTCTGTTCTACAGGGGGTGCTGCATATACACTATGGACTGTGCTTGTCAGCATGAAACCAGCTAAAACACTTGCTAATAGTTTTTTCTTCATTTCTATTTCCCTCCAATATATAAATATATACGTAAAGTGAAGGTCAGGTGCCCGAAAGACCTAGACATTCTTTGGGCACCTGGCAACTTCAAAGCCACTCTAACAATCTACTATTTGTTACCTGTCGTTTCCGTTAAAGAAAACTTGTACTTTCTGTTTTTCATCAGCAGGGATGTTCACATACAACGTATTTTCTTCTTCGTTATAGAAATATGTTTCTGTTGTTTCTTTTACTGCTTCCTCGCTGTTCACTGCTTTATATTTGCTAGATGCAGCTTGAACTTTGCTTGGTTTTTCTGTGTTGTTTAGTTTCAACGTGTAAGATTTCAACTTAGTATCTTTATAGTTTTGAACTTCTTTTTGTTGTTCAAACGTAACGATGTTTTTATTTTGCTTATTAACAGTAAAGTTCGTCACGTTATATTCGCCATTTTTATAGTCTTGTGAATTGGCGTCATCTTCATAGAATGAGTATGTCGCTTGATCATCCAAGTAAGTGTCAAGTACTAGATTTTCAAGTGGTTTTTCACCCGTATATTGCTGAACTTCACGTGTTGGAATAATCGAATCTTGTTTAACAAAGATCGGTAAATGGTCTAGTTCCGCTTGTACCGTAATTGTCTGATTTCCTTCGTATTCCTCACCTGTCCAGAAGTCAATCCACGTTTCGCCTTTTGGCAAGTATGCTTCAACAGATGTAGCACCTTCTTCTAAAACTGGAGCTACCATGATACTGTCACCAAACATAAATTGCTTATGAATATCATAAGTGTTTTCATCATCTTGGAAATGGTAGACAAGCGGCTGCTGAACGGGTTTACCTGTTTCAGTCGCTTCTTGCATTGCATTATACAAGTAAGGCATTAGCTGATAACGCATTTCAATATATTTACGGCTGATATCTTCTACTTCCGGACCGAATGCCCAAGGTTCTTGTCCTTGTTTAAAGTCTGCCTTTGAATCACTGTCGTAATGGATACGAGCGAACGGAGAGAAAGCCCCGATTTGGATCCAACGCGCAAATAATTCTCCATTTGGACGACCGGCAAATCCACCGATATCTCCACCGACCATTGGAACCCCAGATAAACCGATGTTCATGTTCATTGGAAGAGTCATTTCTAAGTGCTCCCAATTACTCACGTTATCACCAGTCCAAAGAGCAGAATAACGTTGAGAACCAGCGTACATATCACGTGTTAACACAAACGGACGCTCATCAGGCTTGTGCATTTCAAATGCTTTATATGTTGCTTCTGCTTCGTCATGCCCAAACAAATTGTGATATTCTTCGTGTAAAATTTTATTGTCCTCTGTACCGAAATACGCATCGAGCGGCATAGTCCAATAGGATTCTGCTTCAAATACAGCAGGCTCATTCATATCATTCCAAATGCCATCGATTCCCGCATCAAACAGAATGCTATGCTTATCAGCCCACCAGTCTCTTACTTCTTCTTTTGAGAAGTCTGGGAACATCGAATCTCCAGGCCATACTGGACCAACAAATGGCGTTCCATCTGCATTTTTTGCCCAATAATCATTTTCCGTTCCTTCGTCATACATAAAATAGCCTTCTTCTTTTTTCACGGCTGGGTCATTAATCGCAATCGCATGGAACCCTTCCATAGACTTCAATTTATCCAATGCTTGTTTGTAGTCTTCTGTCCATGTAAACAATCTGTACTCTTGCATATAGTCGATATCAAAGTGCATAACATCTAAAGGAATGTTTTTATCACGATAAGTTTGTGCTACTTCTACAATTTCGTCAGCAGTGTATTCCCACTTACTTTGATGCAGACCCATTGTCCATTCTGCTGGAAGGTAATATTTACCAGTTATTTCTGTATATTGATCGACAACATCGCTAATTTCGGGACCATAAATAAAATAGTAGTTTAACTGTCCGCCATCGGCATAGAAATAGTAGTAGTCATCACTTTCACTAGCCATTTCATAATAAGAACGATGGGTATTGTCAAAGAAAATTCCGTATGCTTTTTCATCTTTCAAACCCATAAAAAATGGAATTGACACATACACATATTTTGACTCTTTAGAGTAAGCATAGTTATCCGTATTCCACATCCCCATGCTTTTTCCTCGTTTATTAAGCTCAAGTCCAGTCTGTTCACCGAAGCCGTAGAATGCTTCATCATCTGTTGTTTCTCTGAATACATACGGTTTCCCATCTTCATAACCAGCTGATGAGCCAAATTCAGAGTAGTCCTCGTTAATGACGTTGCCTTCCTTATCTAACATTTTGACACCATAAGGCTCCTTGTTAATGACGACAGTGATTTCATCCGTTTCTAACTTAAATGTTTGCCCTTCATCTGTTGCTTTAAAGTTAGGCGTTTTCCAATTCTTTTTGGCAATCCCCGGTGAGTCCTTTACCTCTTCCCCATCTTCTACAATGGAGACTTGGGCAATATCATCATCCAATAGATTAATATACCCTTCGTATTCAGATCCTAAATCTAATTTCAAACCTGTTTCCGTTTGTTCAATCGTTTGCACGACAAGTTGCTCAAGGTTGTCTTTTTCAAGCGGAATATCTGGGTGTGGTTTATCTACCGCTAATGCTGAATAAGGAGCAATAGAAGTACTAACAAGGGCTGTAACCATTGCGACAGCAAATATCGATTTTTTAAATTTCTTCATAATACACCTCTTTAATTTTAATAGTGCTTGTCTTGCGCAAGACAATTCATTCAACTAAAGTGAACTCGGTCACCTTAGGCTTACTTTCAAATTAACAACTTTATAAAATCTGAACAATCGGAAAAAACTCCTATGAATACTTGAATACGCTCTCAAATAATGAAAAATAATAAAAAATAATGGAAAAATAGATTATGAATAGTCTTAAAACTTACTTGTACCTTGGTATTGGCTTGTTTTGTTCTTTTATTTCCATTTCGGGTATAGACTTTATTTTTACCTAATAGAAAGGTTGGATTTTAGAAGAATATAGACTGAAAGAACTAAAGGACTTTGCTCACCCCCACTTATTCTTGATGAATCACAACCTATTATTTATTGCGTTTCTCATTAAATAAGACACTTCCAAAAGATGTTTTTCCATTAATTAGTAATAGATGCTAGATTATGGTTTTTACTGGTCGTTTTTTCTCAGGGTGTTTTTTAGGGAAATATTTTTCTCTCTTTATTAAAAATAAAACACCTTTCTCAAAATAAAACACCTTATCATATGGTTGTTGAAAAATAATATGTTAATTTAACATAATAGAATGGACAGATTGATGATTTTTAATATTTTCATTAGTAAAATGCATCCCTCAACCTGTAAAATGATGAAAGGAAGAAATAAATAAGGCGGGGTATTATGGTCCGAAAATTTTTATTATCGAGAAGCTTTTCATCCAAAATCATAGTGGCCTTTCTGCTCGTGATTTTAATCCCGACGCTTTTTACTTCTTTGTCTTTCTACTTGGAGTCTAATTCTATCTTGAAGAAGAACGTACGGGAGTCTACCATTCAAATCGCTACATCTACAGCAGAGTCGCTTTCTTTCATTTTAAACGCAGGGATCGATACCTCTGATTTTATTAGCAGCGATCAGACGATCCAGCGTGCTATTTTACAACTGAATAGTAGTACTCTATCCGAACAGAGAAGAAATTCTCAATATATAAATACGTTGTTGAATAATTTTGTCTATTCCAACTCCTTTGTCAAAATTGTTTATGTGTTAACAGAGGAAGATGGTGGCTTTGGAAGCGGTACGTTTGCCCAAACAAACCTTAACAAAATACAGCTTTCTGACCAGGAATGGGTAAAGGAAGCCAAACGAAAGGACGGAGCTTTGGTTTGGCAAGGAATTCAGTATGATCTCTTCCACGGTGGTAGCGTCAATACAGACCTGGTTGTTCCCGTTAGCAGAGTCTTAAAAGATTTTGACACAATGAACAATATCGGACTTGTACAGGTTCATTTGGACGGACGGGCCATTCTTAACACGATTGAACGATTAGAATTAGGGAAGACAGGAAAATTTTCCATTGTTAATACCGAAGGAAGGATTATGGTTGATTCCAACCTCGACTTGATCAATAAAAAGGTATCAAATCCCGATTTATACAGCCATATTGTCGGAGACCACGTAGAATTCGAGTTTGTCACGGAAGGGGTGCCTTATTACGGGGTTAAGCAGCAACTGAGCAACGACTGGATCCTTGTAGGTACCGTCCCCGTTCATGAAATCAGTGGACAGTTGGATCGTCTCCAATCGTGGATCTTTTTTTCCTCTGGTGTCTTCTCCTTAATTGCGATCGCCATCGGGCTGTATATTGCCGGAGAAGTAACCAAGCCTGTAAAACAACTTACCCACAGCATGCTGCGAGTTCAAGAAGGGGACTTAAAAGAAAGAACAGTCGTTAGTTCTTCCGATGAGATCGGCTTTTTAAGCAAACAGTTTAACGAAATGCTTTATGAAATTGAAAATTTGATGCAGCAAGTGGAAAGTGAGCAAAGTGAAAAGTATCATGCAGAGCTTCGGGCTGTTATGCACCGGGTTCACCCACACTTTCTCTTTAACACACTCACCACTCTTCGTTGGCTTATTGATTCAAATCAAAACGAACGAGCTTCTATTGTATTGTCAGCACTGAACCATCTGTTGGAAGCGAATATGGGCAAAAGTGGAAGCATTATAGCGGTAAAAGAGGAACTGGACATTATCGAGAAATATTTAGTCATTTTAGAGCTTCGCTACGAAAAAACATTCCAGCTTGAGCTGGATATTGAACCAGAAACAGAAAAGGTATCTATCCCTCGAATGCTCTTGCAGCCTTTGGTGGAAAATGCCATATTCCATGGCATCGTCCCAAAAAATACGGATGGTCGAATCTCAATAAAGATCTATTTTTATAATGGAGATCTAGAATTTCTTATTAAAGATAACGGACTGGGTATCAGGAAGGATAAGTTGAAGGAATTGAATCATCCAGAAACTGCCTGCCAAAAGGGAAATATCGGTATCGGTCTACGCCATATCTTTGACACACTGCGGTTGTATTATGACCAAAATTGGAATTGGTCTATCTCAAGCGAGCCGGAGCAAGGTGTCACAGTACGCATTTTGTTGAAAAACAAGGAGGAATAACATGTATAGAGTTCTTATCGTGGATGACGAGACTGCCATTCGCAAAGGAATCACTGCCTTTATTGATTGGGAAAAGGAAGGGCTAATCGTTGAAGACCAATACGGCAACGGTGCTGAAGCACTGACTGTTCTTGAAAAACGTTCCTATGATATTCTCATTACGGATATCAAAATGCCATTGATCGACGGCATTGAACTCATGCAGCAAGCACTAGAGCTTCACCCATCGCTTAAAGTGATCCTGATCAGCAATTACAGCGACTTTGAATACGTAAAAGAAGGTCTTAAGCTGGGTGCTGTTGATTATTTGTTAAAACTAACGATGAAAAAGGATGACCTTCTCTCCGTCCTTCGGCAATGTATCTCGATGCTCGAAGAAGAACGAAAAAAAGATTCCAAACTAAACCATTATCAACAAGGAGCCGTCTATCTGGCTCGAAAAAATGTCGAACAGGAAATTAAAAGATTGATCGTACAAGAACAAACCTCCCCTTCATCAACCTCTTGGGCTCCGGCATGGTTGGAAAATTCCTATGCTTGTGTCTATCTTATGCTCGATGGGGCGGAGGAATGGAGAGAAAATCACGGCTATCTTTATGTGCAGCTCCTATTGGAGGAATGGCAGAAAATGTTTTATTTGCAAGTGGAGGAAGGAGCGGCACTGCTTGTGGCCGAAAGCGACATGTTTCTCATTTTACCCGATCACGATGGAGAAGCCCAGCGGCGGCTTCTTCAGTGGAAGCAGGTATTGGAAAAGGAATGGGAGATTTCAACCTCAGCCGGTTTTGTGACAGAACAAGGTATCACCAGCATTGTCAATGGATTTGCCAACAGTCGTTCGGCCTGCCAAAGGCGGTTTTTTGAGGGGCTGGGCGGCTTGTATTGTATGAACAGTTCAGAAACTCATGTCGAAACAGAAAGACATCATGATTGGACGCCATTCTTTGAAATGATTCAGAGTGGCGATCCGGTTTCCTCTGCGATTGAAGTTGCGCTCAAACGCTGGAAGAGCGGGGGGTTAACCCCGGAACAAGTACAGCAAGAGGCCTGTAGTCTTCTTACAGGAGCTTATCAAATCCAAATGAACACGGAGTCACTGCTCACAGAGCAACACGATTTACTTGGCCAGGCGGATACATTGGAACAAATGGTATCAATTCTAATTAGTCAACTTGAGGAAATAGGAACATCTTTTTCCCCAAAATTGACCTATAAAGAAAACGACGATCAGTTGATCACGAAAGCGTTGGATTATATAGCCGCGCATTATACCGAGAACTTGACGCTTCAGAGTGTTGCGGACATTGTTCATCTCAGTAAAAGTTACTTCAGTCTTTATTTCAAAAAACAAACCGGGCGGAACTTTGTTGATTATTTGATCGAGCTGCGTATTAGGGAAGCGAAGCGGCTATTGGTGCAAAGTGAAAATCGAATTTACGATGTAGCAAAGGCCTCGGGCTTTAAAGATGTAAAGTATTTCAGCAAAGTGTTTAAGAAAGGAACCGGATTAACTCCAATGGAGTACAGGGAAAAACAACAGGCGACAAGATCGTCTATTGATTAAGAAAGGATGGTTTACGTTATGGGTTGTCGGTGGATATTCTTTTTATTGATTCTCGTAATGCTTGCCGGGTGTAGAAGTCCATCCATGATCTCTGATCCAAAGAAGGTTGAAACGTTTGGGGATGACGAAAAAACCGTCATTACGTTTTGGCACACATACAACGAAAAAGAGACCAGGTTACTCGATAACGTATTGATCCCTGCTTTTGAGCGCGAGAACCCAAACATTCAGGTAGAGTCTATAGACTTGGCTTTTAATAATGAATTAATTAACACCTTAATCGCACGAACCTCTTCCAAACGTGGTCCTGATGTGGTACGGCTCCAACTCGCCTGGATTCCCGAGTTTTTATATAAAGAGCTTCTTGAACCGTTGGACGGGTTCGGTGATTTCGAACACATCCGAAAAAGGTTTCATACAAATTTAATGAATATAGGTCTCTATCAAAATAAGTATTATTCTTTGCCTCTCAACATTTACACAAAGACTCCCATCTTTAACCGTGAACTGCTCGAGCGTGCGGGCTATTCCAAGCCCCCAAGTACGATGGACGAAGTGCTAAAGCTTGCCCGACGTTATCGATATACGATTGGACTCAGGGGTTTAGGACCATGGGATACGATTCCATACATTTATAGTCTTGGCGGATCCTTTATTAACGAGGAAGCAAACACTGCTTCTGGATATTTAAATAGTGACGAAACCATCCATGCTGTGGAGCAGTTAACAGCTCTTTATAAGGAAAATCTCATTGATCTTCCGCATGACACTCTAGGTGCAGAAGAAAATTGGGAGCGGATAAAGTCTGGAAATATGCTTATGACAGACGATGGTCCTTGGTTCTACAGTTTATTAGATGAATCAGAATTTGATTGTGCTCTAAAGCTAACCGTTCCTGTACCATTCCCACAAAATAATGGCCCTGCTTCGTTAATTGGTGGCGAAAACCTGGTCATTATGAAGGGGAGTAACAGGAAAGCTGAGGCATGGACATTTATGAAATGGATGACAGCAAAGAAAGCACAGTTATTACTCTTGGAGCATACCGAATTAATACCAACCAACCTAGAAGCGGCCAAGACTTCGACAATAACTAGAGATTCTTACCTCTATCCTTATAGAGAAGATGCGAAAAATGCCATCCTGCTCCCTCTAGTTATGAACTGGAGTAAAATCGATGGAGTGTATACGGAGTACATGAATAAAATATTTGAGGGTGATTTGTCGGTTACGGAGGGTTTGGACCGTGCGGCCGCTGAAATAGATAGGCTATTAGCAGAGTCAAATTGAGTCAATGAATTCAGGGTGTTTCGATAAGTTGTGGAGTATTTGAATTGACGAAAAAAAGTGTTTCAAGTTATCTCATTAGTAGAAAAAAAACGGGTTGGGCACCATTGTATCCAGTCCGTTATTTTTTGTATGTTCATCGCGGGGCGGAGGGGGACATCGTATATTCATTTTTTTCTAAGAAAACGTCATTTCTCCAGAAAGAAATAATGTAAGTAGCCCTGATAAATATACATGAAAAATTTATACTGACGACCTTACTGAATTCTTAAGCAAACTGATCCAGGAGTTCTTAAAAATATCTTCACAATTTAGACACTGTTCTAGTTTTTGGTAGATATATATTGCTTGCTTTAGTTGGTATCCAGCAACCTCAATAAGATTGTTAAATTTTATAGAAGGCACAATTTTACCGTTTATGAAGCTACTAGTTTGTTCTCCGCTTTCAATCTCTTTAAGCTTTAAGTTTACGTAGGTTTTAGCGATTGTTTCTAAGCTAAGCTCATCCTTCAGTTTATTCCATAAAATATATAATTATATCTATGCTCATATGACTGCTGATATGGAAGAAAAGGCCTCCCACCAATTTAGCAAACTGATGAAAGACCTTCTCCTATAGTTAGCTTTTTTGTCATAGGTTGCCGTGTTGTTTATAAAATGAGGACAAATCCGAGGACAAGAAAAGCATATTATCATTTTAGACGTTGATATAACAAGGTTTTAAAACCCTAATTACATCATGCCGCCCATTCCACCCATACCGCCCATGCCGCCCATGTCAGGCATGCCGCCACCAGCGTTTTCGTCTGGCTTGTCAGCGATAACAGCTTCCGTTGTTAGGAACATTGCAGATACACTTGCTGCATGTTGAAGAGCAGAACGTGTTACCTTAGCAGGGTCAACGATTCCAGCTTCAACCATGTTTACCCACTCGCCAGTTGCAGCGTTGAACCCAATACCAATTGCTTCGCCTTTTAGCTTTTCAACAATGACCGAACCTTCAAGACCAGCATTATGTGCGATTTGACGTACAGGCTCTTCTAAAGCACGAAGAACGATGTTCACACCAGTTGCTTCATCGCCTTCTGCTTGAACAGCTTGAACTGCCTTGATAACATTAACAAGTGCAGTACCACCACCAGCAACGATACCTTCTTCAACAGCTGCACGAGTTGAGTTAAGAGCATCTTCAATGCGTAGTTTGCGTTCTTTCATTTCTGTTTCTGTAGCTGCCCCAACTTTAAGGACTGCAACACCACCAGAAAGCTTCGCAAGACGCTCTTGAAGTTTCTCTTTGTCAAATTCAGATGTTGTTTCTTCTACTTGTGCTTTTAATTGGTTAACACGAGCAGCAATTTGTGCTGTGTCTCCTGCACCTTCAACGATTGTTGTATGTTCTTTCGTTACAACAACCTTACTAGCGCGACCTAATTGTGTGATTTCTGTCGATTTTAAATCAAGGCCTAAATCTTCAGTAATCACTTCGCCACCTGTTAGAGTTGCGATATCTTCAAGCATTGCTTTACGACGGTCACCGAATCCAGGAGCCTTCACAGCTACTGCATTGAATGTGCCACGAAGTTTATTTACTACTAATGTAGCAAGAGCTTCACCTTCAACATCCTCAGCGATGATAAGAATCGGTCTGCTTTGTTGAACCACTTGCTCAAGAACAGGAAGTACTTCTTGAATGCTTGCGATTTTCTTGTCCGTAATAAGGATATAAGGGTTATCAAGAACCGCTTCCATCTTATCAGAATCTGTTACCATGTACGGTGAAGCATAACCGCGGTCAAATTGCATACCTTCAACAACTTCAAGCTCTGTTGAGAAGCCTTTTGACTCTTCGATTGTAATAACACCATCGTTACCAACACGCTCCATTGCTTCTGCAATGATTTGACCAACCTCATCGTCTCCTGATGAAATTGCCGCAACCTGTGCAATTGATTCTTTACCTTCAATTGGTTTTGCGATATTTTTAAGCTCATTCACCGCTGCTACTGTTGCCTTTTCAATCCCTTTACGAATAACCATAGGGTTTGCACCAGATGTAACGTTCTTTAAGCCTTCACGAATCATCGCTTGTGCAAGAACGGTTGCAGTTGTCGTACCGTCACCAGCAATATCGTTGGTTTTACTTGCAACTTCAGCTACAAGTTTAGCACCCATGTTTTCAAAAGCATCTTCAAGCTCGATTTCTTTTGCAATTGTCACACCATCATTTGTAATAAGTGGCGATCCAAATTTCTTTTCAAGTACAACGTTACGTCCTTTTGGACCTAATGTTACTTTCACCGCGTTTGCAAGTGCGTCCACACCACGTAGCATTGAACGACGTGCGTCTTCACTAAACTTAATATCTTTAGCCATGTTTCCAACCTCCTAAAGTTAAAATATCCTTTGGATCCTCACCAAAGTTATTAGCCAATAATTGCTAAAACGTCGCTTTCGCGAAGGATTAAATATTCTTTTCCATCGTACTTTACTTCTGTACCTGAGTATTTAGAAAAAATAATTGAATCTCCCTCTTTTACTTCTAGAGCAAGACGCTCACCATTATCAGTGACTCGACCTTTTCCAATTGCAACGACTTTACCTTCTTGTGGCTTTTCTTTAGCAGAATCAGGTAATACAATCCCGCTTGCTGTTTTTTCCTCAGACTCAATTTGCTCAATAATAATACGGTCGCCTAATGGTTTTAACAAGGAAAACACCCTCCTTCAAGACCTATGTATTTTTTCTTATTAGCACTCAACCTCAACGAGTGCTAACACAATTCTTATATTAATCATTTCACAATACTTTTGCAAGTATTTTATATTACTTTTTTTAACTTTTTTATATAACATCGCTATTATTGCCATTAATATTTTATTTAATCTCTTTTTATTTCTACTTGGTAAGGCGCATTCCTTCAGTTTTTATACATATGTATGTTAAAATGGAAAACTGAGAAAGCGAAAAGGAGATAACATCTTGACTAAACGATATTGGTGGATTCTCATAACGTATTTATTAACACAATTCTCGATTGTACTTGGCGCTCCTTTATTGCTTAAATTGGGTATTCCTCTTGAACAAATACCTGGTATTTGGAGCTTAGTTGGGTTTTCATTAGGTTTACTCATCATCCTTCTTTTGTTACTTCCTGAGATTACGAACCGGCATTTGGATCGGAATCGGTCTTCTAAAGGAGATGCGGTAAAGTGGTCCATTCTTGGTGTGTTTATGGTCTTTGGTGCCCAATATGCAGCAGCGCTTATAGAAATGTTTTTGCTTGGGATCGAACCAGGGTCTGATAACACAGCCGAAATTGTAGAAATGGCCAAGGCCTTCCCAGCTTTTATAGTAGTGATCGCGATAATTGGTCCTATTCTTGAAGAAATTGTGTTTCGAATGATTATTTTTGGTGCACTCTATAAACGATTTAATTTTTGGATTGCTGGTTTTATAAGCTCAGTTATCTTTGCAGCTGTTCATTTTGATTTCACTCACTTATTCGTCTACACTGCGATGGGATTTGTATTTGCTTTCTTATATGTAAAAACAAAGCGAATCCTTGTTCCAATCATTGCCCATGTAGCGATTAATCTATTTGTCGCTGTTGTTAATGTCTTGCTTGCGGACAAAATGGAAGAGTGGATGGAGCAACTTGAGCAATTAGAGCAAATGTCCATTATTATTATTAGGGGGATTTTATGAGAGCTTCTCCCACAACTATGGCTTTAATGTATTTTTTCATTGGCGCGCTTTTAGTGTATTTTGCTATTCAGAACGTCAGCACCGCAGGCTGGAACTTTTGGTCGTACTTAATTATTGCTTTTGCGACGATTGATTTTATGATCGCTGTCCGTTTTTTTCTGTTGAGACGTGCAATTAAACGAATCCAAAAGAAAAACAAGAAAAAGGATTAAAAGGGGTTGTGTCATAAGGTTTAACCTTATGACACAACCCCTTGTCTTCATATACTTTTTATACTGTCTCTTACCCTTCTATTGATAAATCTTTCCGCCTGATTTCTTAAATTCTTCAGATTTTTCTTTCATTCCTTGTTCAATTGCTTCTTTTGTATCCAATCCATGCTCCTTTGTATAGTTACGTATGTCTTGGGAGATTCTCATACTACAAAATTTCGGTCCACACATCGAACAGAAGTGGGACGTTTTTGCTCCTTCAGCTGGTAATGTTTCATCATGATATTCGATTGCTCGTTCAGGATCTAAGGATAAATTAAATTGGTCTCTCCATCTAAATTCAAAGCGAGCCTTTGATAATGCATCATCCCGTTTTTGAGCACCAGGGTGACCCTTTGCTAAATCAGCTGCATGGGCGGCGATTTTATACGTTATGACACCCTCCCGGACATCCTCACGATTTGGCAAGCCTAAATGTTCTTTGGGTGTCACATAACATAGCATTGCCGTACCGTACCATCCAATCATTGCAGCACCAATAGCTGAGGTAATATGATCATATCCAGGTGCAATATCTGTCGTGAGTGGCCCTAATGTGTAAAATGGTGCCTCTTTACATATCTCCAATTGCTTATCCATGTTTTCCTTTATTAAATGCATTGGCACATGACCTGGTCCTTCGACCATGACTTGTACATCATGCTCCCATGCCAGCTTCGTTAATTCTCCAAGTGTTTCAAGCTCTGCAAATTGCGCTTCATCATTAGCATCTGCTATCGATCCGGGGCGAAGACCATCACCCAATGAAAAGGCAACATCATACGTTTTCATGATTTCGCAAATTTCTTCAAAGTGAGTATAAAGGAAATTTTCTTTATGATGATGTAAACACCACTGGGCGAGAATCGACCCACCCCGTGAAACAATACCAGTTAAACGCTTTGCTGTCAGTGGGACGTATCTCAGCAATACTCCTGCATGAATAGTAAAGTAATCGACCCCTTGTTCAGCTTGTTCAATTAATGTATCTCGATAAACTTCCCATGTTAAATCTTCAGCAACCCCATTCACCTTTTCAAGCGCTTGATAAATTGGAACTGTACCAACTGGAACAGGAGTATTACGAACAATCCATTCACGTGTTGTATGAATGTTTTTTCCGGTTGATAAATCCATCATCGTATCAGCACCCCAACGTGTAGCCCATGTCATTTTTTCAACCTCTTCTTCAATTGAGGAAGTGACAGCCGAGTTCCCAATATTCGCATTTATTTTCACATGGAAATTTCTCCCGATAATCATCGGCTCACTTTCAGGGTGATTAATATTTGAAGGGATAATTGCCCGACCGCGTGCAACTTCATCTCGAACATATTTAGCATCCATATTTTCACGAATCGCTATAAACTCCATTTCAGGGGTAATTATGCCTTTCTTTGCATAATGAAGTTGAGTCACATTATGCCCTTTTTTTGCGCGAAGTGGATTGCGCTTTAATCCCGGAAATTCTGCTTCATTTGCTCTAGGATCATTTTCTAATTTGTATCCATTGTCTTCTGGCTTTATTTCACGCCCTTGGTATTCACCGACATCACCACGTTCTTCAATCCACTGCTTTCGAATCGCGGGTAGACCCTTTGTAATATCAACGGAATGTCCTGTGTCCGTATAAGGTCCACTTGTATCATAAACACGTACTGGTTCATTCACCTCTTCGCCAAAAGATCCAGTTGTGGGACTTAAACCAATTTCACGCATCGGTACTTGAATATCTGACCTTGACCCCTCTACGTATACCTTCTTACTTCCTGAAAAACTAGACATAATGGAAATGTTTTTTTCGCTGATGGTTGATGACATAAAAAAATCTCTCCTTTTTTTGTGTAATTAAAGGACGAGATCGGGGTACATACGAGAAGGATAAAAAAATAAAAAGCCGGGTCCAAATAAATTGGATGGACCCGGCTACTATGTAGAGACATTATTTTTATCAATCGCTACGCTAACTTTCCCACGCTGGTATGATCCAGATCAGGTCCAAAGGGTTAAAAAGCTTCAGACATGCTTTTCTCTCAGTCCCACTACTTGGGACACCCCTAGTTAATACTATGAAGTTGTCTAAATCATTGTAACAAACTCGATTGGAAAATAAAAGAATTTTATGAACTTATTTAGAATCTACCATAACAAAACTTCTTTATCATTCTCATATAATATCTGTTCAGCTTCATCTAAAAAGGTTTTTCTTAGTTCACGATTCTTAGTAATTGTTTGAGTATCCTGATAGGAAAACCTACCAGGGTTATTCTCTATATACTGAATTAAATCACTTACGGCATGTTCTTCAATATTACAGCTAAATGAAGGATTTACTAAACAATCATTCAATACTCTTTGCATGGTTGTTTCATAATCTTCCACAACATCTTCATTCTTACCCAACTCTTCCTGTCTATCAGAAGCCATTAATATAAGAAAAGAAACACCTATAAGCATGAATTTAATTAATCCCATGTTATTCCCCCACCTAGGTAAAATGATAAAGACTCTAGCATTAATTACCCCCTTCTCTTAAGTATTAAACGTTACTTTCTTGAATAAGTTTCTTTCCCTCTCGCTCCCCACCAAAATAAACTAGCTACCGCAAAACAAACAATTAACGGTGGTGCTATCATGATTAAAAAAAACGTCATATTATTTCCCCCTCGTTTCTTTTCCTTGAACATAATTGTTGTTAAACAAGAATAGTCTCATCAGCAAATATAATGATGGGATAAGCAGAAGTAATCCTGCTAAGAATGCTGCAATTAAGGCAATCGCCATTGTTTCATTTGTAAAACCATCATAGATTGTTAAATACGGATATAGTAAATATGGTAGGTGAGAGGCACCATATCCGAAAAAGGCCGCTGCAAATTGCAACATCACTAACACAAAGGCAAGACCCAACTTCTCCTTTTTCCAGATTAAATATACAGCACCAAGAAAAAAGAGAAACGATAAACTAAATAGCCAAGACAATCCAACCATTCGTTCAAAATGAATGGGATTATGCTGATTTAAAGCAAAGAAAACAAGTATGCTAGCTAAGATTGTTGGAAAGCTCCAAAATAGGGCATACCCCCGTAATATCCCAAAAGCATTCATATCCCGAGCTTTATACGCATAATACGTCAAAAAGCAGGCTGAAATATACAGCACACTAACAATAGCTAGGATGACAACTGTCCACGAGTAAAAGCTAGAAAATAATAATTGATAGTCTAAAATAATTTGTTCTGCTCTAACCTGTATGAAACCTCCTTCAGATATCGTTAAGACGACTGATAGGGAGGCAGGAATAAGCAGTCCAGTTGCACCGTAAACAAATTGATACAAACGACTTCTCTTTATTCCATAGTGATGGAAAGCATAATATGAACCGCGAATTGCAAGGAGAACAATTGCGATGCTTCCTGGTATAAGCAACGCAGTTCCATAGTAGTAAGCAGTTGCTGGGAAGAAACCAACGATTCCTATAAAAAAGAATACAAGAAAAACATTCGTCACTTCCCAGACAGGTGATAGATAGCGGTCTATAACTTTATTAATAATATGTTCACGGCCTGTAATTGCCGAATAATAACTAAAGAATCCTGCACCAAAGTCGATTGAAGCTACGATTAAATAGCCATATAAAAAAATCCAGAGTACCGATATACCAATTACTTCATAGCTCATCATTCAACCTCCTTATTCTATGCCTCGATCACGGAGTTCTTGCTCTATAGGGTTTGACTTAAACATTTTTAAGAGAACCGTTACAACTGAAATTGATAAAACTAGATAAAGTAAAACAAACATATAGAGCATCGTATCAACATGTGTCGCTGTTGTAGCTCCTTCTGCAGTTCTCATTAACCCAACTAAAATCCATGGTTGTCTACCAACCTCAGCAAACATCCATCCCATTTCAATGGCCAACATCGCTAAGGGAGCTCCAAGGAAAATTGCCCATAATAGTGGTCGGTTATGTTCGTTCCAGTTCTTTTTTCGTTGCATCACTATAAAAACCATTGAAACAGCAGCTAGAAACATTCCTATTGCTACCATCAAATCAAAAAAATAATGAATAATGAATGGTGGTAAATCTTCCTCAGGAAATTCCTCGAGTCCAATTACCTCAGCAGTTGGATTTCCGTGCGCTAAAATACTAAGTGCATAGGGGATTTCTAATCCGTACTTTACTTCCTTATCAGCCGTTAATATCCCGCCAAGTATGAGTGGAGCTTCCCCTGTCGTTTCAAAGTGCCATTCAGCTGCCGCTAGCTTTTCAGGTTGGTATTCCGCTAAAAATTTGCCTGACAAATCTCCAATAAGTGCCGTAGAAATGGCAAATACTGCGGCCACGGTCATTGTTAAATTGAGCGCTTTTTTATGGTAAACATGATTTCTTCCTCGTAACAGAGCAATCGCTGCAATCGCCGCTAACACAAAAGCCGAGGTTAAATAAGCTGAAGAGAGCACATGGGCAACTTTGGTTGGAGTTGCCGGATTAAACATTGCAGCAAGAGGATTAATATTTGTTAATACCCCATTATTAATATCAAACCCTCGTGGTGTATTCATAAATGAGTTAACCGTTGTAATGAAAAACCCCGAGGCCGATGCACCTATGGCTACGGGAATAAGTAAATAGAAATGATAGATTTTCTTTTTAAACCGATCCCAGGTATATAAGTAAATACCAAGAAAAATAGCTTCAAAGAAAAAAGCAAATGTCTCCATAAACATTGGTAAACTAATAACATGTCCCGCTACCTGCATAAAGTTTGGCCATAGTAAACTAAGCTGTAAACCTATCGCCGTTCCAGTGACAACCCCAACTGCAACGGTTATCACAAATCCACGAGCCCATCTTCTAGCTAGAAGTAAATAATGTTCATCGTTTCGCTTAATCCCGATCCATTCAGCAAGTGCAATCATAAGTGGAATACCCACACCAATCGTTGCAAAAATTATATGAAAAGCCAGTGTTGTTCCTGTTAAAATCCGACTAAATATGACCGGATCATACTCAATCATCGCTTTCCCCTCCTTACATGTATACTTAAAGATTTAGAATAAGAATCTTCTTACAAAGGATATGAACATAATGACAGCTAAGACCACACAAAGTATAATTAGCCTTCTTTCATGAACCTGAAACTTTTTCACTTTGCTCACCTTTTTCATCTTTTATTATTATTAATAGGGTTATTTGTATAAAGAACATCATTGTGAATATTTTCACAATGGTGTGTAAGGCAAACTGCTAACCTTTGCTTTCTTAGTATAGTTGAAACTACTCTTACTGAGTACCATTTTTCCTAACGTTCAAAATTTGTTCACTATTTCACAAGTCGATTGTATTGCCACACTTAAAAACTAAAAAAAAACGTATACTATTAGTTCTTTCTCAGCAAAAAAGGCTTAAGGGTTAATTAAATACCCTCATGCCTTTTTTCTAAACATTCCCTTGTTCTTCCTCGGCTAATTTCTGAGCCTTCTTCACCTTGCGATAGGTTAAGTGTGACACCCAAATACTAAATTCGTATAACAATAATAGGGGGCCGGTTACCATTAGATGAGAAATTAATTCTGGTGGAGTAATAAAGCCAGCGATAACTAATAAAACAAAGTAGGCAACTTTCCTAATACTTGAAAGAAAACCGGGCGTAACAAGCCCTAATCTAGTAAGAAACATCACTACAACCGGTAATTGAAATAAAATACCAAAAGGTAAAGTGATTTGAAATAGAAACGTAAAGTATTCGTTAATTCCATATTGCTCTGTGATACCTAACTGTTCCGCTAGGTTCCCCATAAATTGAATAATAAAAGGGAACAAAATAAAATAAGCAAATGATATTCCAGTTAAGAACAGCAAAAACGCGAGTGGAATATAACCCAACGTTGCCTTTTGTTCATTTTCATGAAGCCCCGGACGAATAAAAGCCCATACCTGATACAAAATAACCGGAAAAATGATAATAAGCGCACTCGCAAACGCAAATGTCATATAAATCCGGATAGGATCTGTCATTTTAAAGGCATTCATCGGTAAATCAGCTGCAGTCGGTGCATTTTGCAAATACATAATAATTGGCTTGGCTAAAAAGAAACCGGCAATGAGTGCTAAAGTAAAAAAGACGACGACGATAATAATCCTTCGTCTCAGTTCCACAATATGATCCATTACCGACATATCACGTGGTTCCATTTAAAGACCCTTCCTATTTACGCGTTGTTGTCCTCGTCTTTTTTTTTCTTTTCGTTTTCGTCTTCGTCTGCTAATCCCTTTGTTGCATTTTTAAATTCACGCAACGTATTCCCTGCGGCTTTCCCTAATTCAGGGAGTTTTTTCGGGCCAAAAATTAATAGAGCGACTAATGCAATAATCACTATACTTCCTGCTCCAAGACCACCCATAGGTAGCACCTCCTTGTCCTTAATCTTTTAATGGATAATGCTTTAAAAAGTAAACGAGAGCCTGTAACTCAACGGATAAATCAATATGGTGAACACGTACAGAATCTGGAACCGATAAACGTGCTGGTGTAAAATTTAAAATTCCTTTAATCCCAGCGTCCACAAGACGGTCAGCAATCTTTTGAGCTACCACAACGGGTACAGTTAAAATAGCCACTGTTACTTCAGGATCAAGCTGTGTTTCTAAATCTGCAAGGTTATAAATTGTTACCCCACCTATTTCAGAGCCTACCTTGGATTCATCAACATCAAAAGCCATGACAATTTGCGTGTTATTATTTTTTGAGAAATTATAATTTAAGAACGCCGTCCCTAAATTCCCAACTCCCACGAGAACAACCTTTGTTAGCTCGTCTTGATCCAATGTCTTCCGAAAAAATGTAAGGAGATAGTTCACATTATAACCATAGCCTTTTTTTCCTAAAGCCCCAAAGTAAGAAAAATCTCGTCTTATCGTTGCTGAATCTACTTTCACCGCTTCACTTAGTTCGGTTGAGGAGACACGCTGTTTCCCAGCCGCATGCAAATTTTCCAAAAAACGATAGTATAAAGGTAATCGTTTTGCAGTGGCTTGAGGTATCTTTGCTTGTTCTGACATTGTCAGTATCCTCCTTCTACCCAATTCTGTCTTGTTAAATCAACCCAAGACAAAATGTAGTTCTATTGTACACCATTTTTCAACCGATGTAATCGATAATACTCACTGTTCAAGAAGTTGTTGAAACCTTTAGAATACGTTACACTAAAACTTGAAAAAGACTGTCTTATAGGAATGATATGTGATGATAATTTTACAATGTGTAAACGTAACAAAATCCTTCGGCGCTGAGCCGATTTTATCTTCTATTAAGTTTGATATTCAAACGCGAGAACGCGTCGCCTTAGTCGGACGAAATGGAGCTGGTAAATCAACACTGCTCAAGATAATTGCTGGACAATTGTCTTTTGATAGCGGTGATATCATTGTACCAAAGGATATTGGGCTTGGCTATCTTGCCCAAGATACTGGTCTCGAATCCTCACTATCGATTTGGGATGAGATGCTAACTGTATTCCAATCACTACGGACGATGGAAAAGCAAATCAGATCGATGGAGCAGCAAATGTCACTTCCGGACATTTTAAATAACACATCAAAATACGAGAAATTGTTAAAAGATTATGACGAAAAACAACTTCAATTCAAAAATCAAGGTGGCTATCAATATGAAGCTGATATTCGGAGTGTTCTCTCAGGACTAAATTTTGCTTCCTTTGATTACAACACAAAAATATCCTCATTAAGTGGTGGCCAAAAAACAAGGCTTGCCCTCGGGAAGTTACTTTTAAAAAAACCAGAATTACTTATTCTTGATGAGCCAACGAATCACCTTGATATTGAAACGTTAACTTGGTTAGAACAGTATTTATTAAGCTATCCTGGAGCCGTGCTTATCGTCTCCCATGATCGGTATTTTTTGGATAAAATAGTATCCCAGGTAGTTGAAATTTCTCGTTACAAATCAACAAAATTCATTGGGAATTATAGCGCTTATTTAGAAGAAAAGGCCCTTCGCTATGAACAAGAACTTAAACAGTATGAAAAACAACAGGGGGAAGTAGCTAAGCTTGAAGATTTTATTCAACGAAATATTGCACGGGCTTCCACGACTAAACGGGCACAAAGTCGTCGTAAGCAACTAGACCGTATGACGATAATGGATCGCCCCTCAGGTTCAGAAAAGTCAGCATCATTCTCATTTGATATAAAAAAGCAAAGCGGTAATGAAGTTCTTCGCGTTGATGATTTGCAGGTAGCCTATGGTGAGGATGTGATATTTAGCAAGCTCCGTTTAGATATAGACCGCGGGGAAAGTGTTGCTTTAGTTGGCCCTAATGGTGCGGGAAAGTCTACATTGTTAAAAGCGATTATTAAGCAACTTACTGCCGAAGGAACCATTCGATATGGAAGTAATGTAACGATAGGCTATTACGACCAAGAACAAGCCAATCTCCAATCCAATAAGCTTGTCCTAAATGAATTATGGGATGAATATAGTCTTACTCCTGAAAAAGAAATTCGGACGATTCTTGGTAATTTTTTATTCAGCGGCGATGATGTCTTAAAACCGGTTTCAACCTTAAGTGGTGGAGAGAAAGCTCGTTTGGCGTTAGCAAAACTTATGATGAAACAAGCAAATTTCCTCATTCTAGATGAGCCGACGAACCATTTGGATTTAGATGCCAAGGAAATATTAGAAGCATCACTTATTGATTACCCTGGTACGATTTTATTCGTCTCTCATGACCGTTATTTTTTAAATCGAATTGCGACAAAAATGGTCGAACTAAATCAAGGGCAGATTACAACCTATTTAGGCGATTATGATTACTATATAGCAAAGAAAGAAGAAACTCGCCAGCGGGAGGAACTAAAGGAACAAGAAGTCACTCCAGTACTCAACCAAGAGAAGAAACAGGATAAACGAACCCTTGATAAAGAGGCAAAGAAACATGAACGACAACGCCTGCGTCGTATCGAAGAAATTGAGATTCTTATTGAAGAATTAGAAATATCACTCACAGAACATGAAAAAGCGTTATGTCTTCCCGAAATTTACTCTGATCACGAAAAAGCACTCTTCCATCAACAGGCAGTTGATGAGGGAAAACTAAATATTGATCAGTTAATGGAAGAGTGGGAAGAGTTACAAGAAGAAGATTAAAGTAAAGTAGCCTATTTCCTTTTGGGATTTAGGCTACTTTATTTTGATAACTTGTGAGTACCCAGTAATAATGAGCTGATACGACACAGAACATTGAAGTAGCTGCTGCAACAACGCCAGAATCATTAAGGACTAATAAGGCAAAGGAAGCAACGACCCCTCCTTGTAAAAAAACACGTTCCTCAAACCCTTCCACACGTAATCTTCTTTTCCATAAGATAACCGCTCCTAATACATAACTCGTAATAAATAGCTGCGTCCAATTTGAGTGTCTAAATATTTTTACATTCATTGCAAGTTTTCGTTGAATGGTATCAATAATATAGAGAAAGTCACCTTCTAAAAGTCTTTCAAAACCAAATCCTATATGAGACTGGCTTCCTGATTGCTGAAGAAAGTATAGCAATAGCAGCGAAAAACCACTAGCTAAAAGTACGACTAGTAGGATGACACTAAACGAAAGTTTGCGTTTAAAAACAAGATAGAGAATAAATAAATAGGCAACACCTGCGGATAATGTAGCTCCTGCATTCGTCCCTAGTGTATTTTTACCAAGCATCACAACTTGAAAACTCATCATACTAATAATAATGAGAACGACTATTGATTTACGGGCCCATTTCAAGACTGGCACTAGACAAGCGAAGGCTGTAATAAGATAGACACCTGCATATTCATTGCCAATCCCGTAATAACGTGCTCCGATAATGGGATCATATCCGAGAAACGAACGTTGCATTAGCGGCGAACCTAAAAATAAATCCACAGTAATCGTCAAAAACAAAAGTATGCCAATTAATACTACTGCCTGCCGACAAAGCTTTTCAAATATGTATCCACAGATAAGGGAACAGGTTGTTAACAAAAAGAGAAAACCTATGACCCCTACCTTGTGAAACCACAGTGTCAAAATTAAAAACCAAAAAGGAGAACTCCATCCTGCAATTAAGATGATTTTTATTAGCTTTATCCACAACATTTGTCCCTTTGCAAGAATGATGCCTACCCCTGCACCCAGCAATAAAACAACTAGACTGGTGATATATATTGATAAAACCGTTCCACGACTTGCAAAAATACTAACCATCTCTTCAATTTCCAAAAAAACAATTTGTTTATCCACAGACTCTAATGGATTTACATCCATCACGTGTCCTATAAGAGAATCTGGAACAGGAAGGTTAAAGCTTGAAATAATTGTTGGGACGACGTCCATATTGCTGACTAGATTAGACTGCCTCGTCGTTTGTGAGCTTAACGCACCCTCCACCTCTTTATTCCAATAAAATACTGGGGCCAACTGTTCTTTTCTATCGTAAGCTTCTTGGTTCATCATCGGTGCTAGAAGCCATACATGGTGAGAGTCTATGTTGATAAGGTTGTGAATAAAGGATTCTAAACGAATAAGCTGTCTTTCATATTCAAAAGCAAACTTTCTAGGTTCCATCAAAGGCTTTTGCTCAAAAAGGCGATACACATCTCCCCATTCCACGACATTAAAACGTTTTTTTTCTTGCTGCTTCCTCATCCCATTTAAAATAATCTCTTCATCCATTTCCATTCCAAAAGCAGCCTCAGGGTTACGTTGTATTGCATTAATAAAGCCATCTGACTCTCCATTTCTATTCATTGTAAAAAGAGATCCATAACGAATTGCCTCATGACGGGTATCACTTTGTCCCCAAACGAATCTCTTAACATTTCCCTCTTGCAAGGTTTGTCCGAGTATCCCCACCTCTGCTCTGTAATCACTTTGCAAATTTTTTTGTTGGAGACGATAAAGATGGGGGTGCATTACGCCAGTATCAGCTCTACTACTCTTGAGTTCGTTCATTAAATCGGTTATAGGAGTACCCTCAACCTCTTCACCAATTTCATAGCTATTCCAATCTTGAATTCCTAATGCCTTCTTACCGGTACTAATCGAAACCATGTTATTCAAATAGGAATACGGGCCGGCAGACCGAACATTCATTGCAGCAAAAGCCGCATCCTCCCATAACGGACGCTTATCCCCATGCATCCACAACCACTCAGCCTCTTGCATTGAAAAACCGGGGACAATCATGACAACAACATTTGTCGAACTTTGTTCAGCTTCCCCAACTTGTGCATAAGCAGAAGGAATAATCATAAAGAAAAATAGTATATATGTAAGCGCAATTATCTTTTTCCACATACTTATCAACCTTTTCGGCATAATTTTCTGACATATCCACATTACCCACAGACTTATACACAGGGAAAAGCGCGTATTATGTAGGATTTTATAACCTATCAACATATATACCTAGTTTATCCACATAAAAAATTAATCACATGCTTAATCCCTCTACGTAAAGCTTTTTGACCACTATCCACAATATCCACACTATTGTGGATAAATCTGTGTATAACCTTTTTGGGTACACCATTCACTAAAGTTTCTACTAAAAAAACCACGTATTGGTATCTTCTGCACCAATGCGTGGTTTTAAACATTTATTATTGCTGTTCTAAATCTAATCCAGGGTTTCCATTCAAATCATACCCAGAGAAATTCTTATAATTAAACTTAATACTAGCAGCCGCCCCAATCATTGCTGCATTATCTGTACACAATGAAAGGGGTGGAATAATTAAATCAATCTCACTTTCAGTAAATTCTTCTTCTAATTTTGCTCTTAAGCCTTTGTTTGCAGCAACTCCACCAGCTAAGAGAAGTTGCTTTACTCCGTAGTGGTCAGTAGCACGTTTCGTTTTCTTAACCAACACTTCAATAACGCTCGCTTGAAAACTTGCAGCAACATTTTCTACCACAATTTCCTCACCACGTTGCTTATAATTATGCAGGGTGTTAATTACAGATGATTTCAAGCCACTGAAGCTAAAATCAAGAGATTCTGGTTCAAGCCAAGCACGCGGTAAATCAATCGTTGCTTCACCCAACGCAGCCAATCGATCAATATGAGGACCGCCCGGATAAGGTAAACCTAATGTCCTAGCTACCTTATCATAAGCTTCTCCAACGGCATCATCCCGTGTCTCACCAATAACTTCGAACTTCCCGTGTTCCTTCATTAAGACAAGCTCAGTATGACCACCAGAAACTACTAGAGCAACTAAAGGAAATTTCAACTCCCGCACTAAGCGATTTGCGTAAATATGCCCCGCGATGTGATGAACACCGATAAGAGGTAGATTATGAGCAAAGGCCAATGATTTCGCCGCGTTTACACCGATCAGAAGCGCACCAACTAGTCCCGGTCCTTCTGTTACAGCGACTGCTGAGATATCATCCATTGACATCTTTGCCTCTTTTAGTGCCTGTTCAATAATGATGGTTATTTGCTCAACATGATGCCTCGATGCGATTTCTGGTACAACGCCACCGAATCGTTTATGACTTTCGATTTGTGAAGATACGACATTACTAACTATTTCTATTCCGTTACGAATAATCGCTGCTGATGTTTCATCACAGCTTGTCTCAATCGCTAGTATGCATTCATTTGTTTTCATCTATTTTCACCCACATAACTATCGCGTCCTCTGAATTATCCGCATAGTAATTTTTCCGAATGCCACCCTCTTGAAAACCTAATTTACGATAAAGCCCCTGGGCAACAACATTACTCACTCTTACTTCGAGAGACAATCTCTTGACCCCCATTAATGCAACAAATGATTTGGCATAGGACAGTAATCTTTCACCGCGCTTATGACCACGGTAATCGGAGTGAATGGCAATATTGGTCACTTGCGCTTCATCCATTACGACCCATAATCCACAATAACCAATGATTTCCCCATTATAATCATAGACTAGATAATGTGCATACTTATTATTTATTAATTCATTTTCAAACACTGAAGCCGTCCACGGCATTGTAAAAGAATCCATTTCTACCCTGACAATTTGGTCAATATCCTCATCAGTCATTAAACGAATACAGGCTTGTCCTTGTTCAATCATTGTTTCTCTCTCTTTTCTTCCTCAGTTTTTAACCATTTTGCTTCTGCTTCTGCTAGTTGCAAATATTTCGGGACAAAGGTATGAATCGATGTCTCCTCTTCTTTCGTTAACCCCAACCTAGCCAATTCACTCGGTCTAGGTAATACCATCGATTCAAGTGCAAAGTTCGCACGATTGCCAAGACGTTCTTCAATCATATCGCGATGAAGGTCAACATCTTGTCCAATGAAGAGTATCTCTCCCTCTGTTGCTTCTAAAATAGTTAGCCAATCGTCTAGCAAAATTAATTGATCGTTCATCATAGTATCACCATTCTTGTAAAGTCCTGTATACACTTGTCCTCTTCGCGCATCGACTAGCGGCGAAGCCATTCCTTGAAAATAAAACCCACTTTGTGCCATTACTTCTAAGCTAGACACTCCTACAATTGGAATATTTAATGACCAGGCTAGGGTTTTAGCTGTGGTGACACCAATCCGAACTCCCGTATAGGAGCCAGGCCCTGATGCGACAACAATTTTTGTTAAATCTACAGGTTTTACATCTACTTCATTCATTAATTCAGTAATGGCAGGCATGAGACGAATTGAATGGTTTTTTTTAATATTTGTTATAACTTCTCCCAGTACACGCTTCCCATCTATCACCGCTATCCCCATAACAAAGGATGACGTATCGATGGCTAATGTCTTACTCATTTTTCTAGCTCCTCACATAACTGTTGATAACGAGTTCCTTTTGGCGAAACGAGCACTTCACGCTTGTTTTCACCCAGATGATGAAGCTCAATGTCAAGTCGCGCTTCCGGCAATTGATCCTTTATCACGCTCGCCCATTCAATAACAGATACACCATCACCATAAAAATACTCTTCAAGCCCAAGTTCCTCTTGGCCATTTTCCATACGATAGACATCCATATGATAAAGCGGCAGACGCCCTTGATATTCTTTAATAATAGTAAAAGTAGGGCTATTTACATTCCTTTTTATGCCTAAACCTTTGGCTAACCCTTTGGCAAAACTTGTTTTTCCTGCACCTAAATCTCCTTCTAATGTTACCACATCTCCAGCTATGAGTAATTCGCCTAGCTTTTTGGCAAACGCCATTGTTTCTTCGGAAGATTCTGTAGTAAACGTCCATCGCTCCATATTTATCACCTACGTCTGAAATGATTAAAACCTTGTTTATGTAATCTCAACCGTTCTTCCCCTGAAACTGAAAAGACCCCAATTTCTCCTTCTTTCACCAATCCAATTTTCGTTAAACTTATCCCGAATTGTGCACAGTTCGCTACAACTGTCGGATAGTCTTTCTTGTCTATGGTCCCAATTAATTGATAATCTTCTCCACCAAACAGTGCCCAGTCAAGCTTTTGCCTTCTTGTACATTTATTCATTGCAACTGGGAAGGGAAGAGTATCCAAGTCAATTTCTAATTGGACTTGACTGGCCTCTGCGATTTCATTCGCTTCACTCGCTACACCATCACTAATATCATTTAAGGCAATTCTTGATTTTGAACATGCAAATATGCGACCAGCTTGTACTTGCGGAAGCGGTTCCTGATGGGAGCGTACAAGGACTTGCTCATTTTCTGTAAAAGGCCCCATTAAACCTTTACCAAATAAAATGTCTAAACCAGCAGCAGCCCCCCCAATTGTACCAGTTACAAAGACGATATCGCCTGGTTTGGCATTACTTCGGAATAACGTTCTTCCCCGTTCGACTCTTCCAATGACCGTTACTGATAAAATTAATGCGTCTTTTGTTGAAACAGTATCTCCACCAATTAAGTCCATTTTATATGTTTTTGCGATGTCACTCATGCCTTTATATAGTTCGATTAATTCATTTTCTGACCAATTCGAAGGGATTGCAATTGAAACTAGATAATAAGCTGGGATAGCCCCCATAGCCGCTAAATCACTAATATTAGCGACAAGCGCTTTTTTTCCAACTTGTAAAGGGGTTAACGTATCACGACGGAAATGAACTCCTTCTACCATTGTATCGACACAAATGACTTCATCATACTCCGAAGACCCTTTGTAGATGGCAGCATCATCACCAACCCCAATAACTAGAGAGGGTTGATAAGTCTCGCTAGGTGTGACACGATTAATAAATGCAAATTCATCCCTCACTGTATCCACATCCCCCTTTCTCTTTAACCCAATTTAAACCTTAGGACACTTTATTCCTAAGGTTATCTTTCTTATAGTTTATCCGATTTCCTAAAAAATGCCCACTATTTATAATGATATCATAAATCGATTTTAGTAAACCTTTCATGTGACAACATCAACTAATTGACATCGTCATCCACATAAAAAAAACCGAAACAAAGCTGTTTCGATTTTCGGTATTGCGGGGGGAGGATTTGAACCTCCGACCTTCGGGTTATGAGCCCGACGAGCTACCAGACTGCTCCACCCCGCGTCGCTATATAATTACTGGTATAATCTAAGGTTGACTATACGTCTTAAAGAAAAAAGCTTGGCAACGTCCTACTCTCACAGGGGGAATCCCCCAACTACCATCGGCGCAAAAGAGCTTAACGACCGTGTTCGGCATGGGAACGGGTGTGACCTCTTCGCTATCGCCACCAAACTACTTTCTGTGACACAAGATATATCTTACCATAGCATTTCAACCAATGCAATAGTTTTCTAAAAAAAAACGTTAGCATTATTAGCTAACGTTTTCGGCGGCTTCAATCGCTTCAATAAATGTCCCAATAATATCCGCATCATCCTCAATTCCGACAGAAACACGAACCAGCTGCTTCCCTATCCCTAATTCCTTTTGTAACGGTTCAGGAAGGGTTCGATGAGACGTACGAAGTGGATAAGAAACCGTAGTTTCAACTCCAGCAAGAGTGGGAGCAATTTTTATCCAATCCAATGAACGAAAAAACGTGTCAATATCAACTTGTTCACTCAATTGCACAGAAACCATCGCTCCATTCCCCTTTTCTGAGACAAAAGTAGGGTGGTACACCTTCTCGACACCTCTATGCTTCTTTAGCGCATTAGCAAGTACTTTTGCGTTATGCGATTGCCGATCCATTCGTAAACTTAACGTCTTTAACCCTCTACAAGCAAGCCATGCTTCAAAGGGACTGAGATTACAGCCGAGCGTTACAATCTTTGTTTTTGCCTTAGTAATGATTTCTTCTGACCCAACTAGAACACCAGCCGAAACATCACTATGGCCCCCAATGTATTTCGTTGCACTGTGCACGACCAAATCCGCTCCTAATAAGATAGGATTTAACAAATACGGGGTTGCAAAGGTATTATCAATAATTGTCGTAAGTTTATGCTCTTTTGCTAATGAAAAAACCGCTCTTAAGTCTTCAACCCTTAGCAATGGATTTGTAATCGACTCAGTATATAGCAGGACGGTTTTCTCTGAAATGGCTGTTCTTACCTTCTCTAGATTTTCAAAGGAAATGAAGCTTACATCAATCCCTAGGTTCGGAAGTTCTTTCGCAAAAAGTTCGTAAGTTCCACCATAAATATCATCAGCCGCTAGGACATGATCTCCTGGACTTGCACAAGCTAAAACTCCAGCAAGAATGGCAGACATCCCAGAAGAAGTCGCAATTCCATCGCAAGCCCCCTCCAAAAGAGCAATACCCTTGCCTAAATCGTCTGTGTTTGGATTACTATAGCGTGAGTATAGATACTCCTTTTCACCTTTGTAATAGCTCTCCATATCATCTAAATCAGTAAAAACAAATGCTGACGTTTGATAAATTGGCTTCGCTTTACTTTGATTTCGGGCATTTTCCTTTTTTTGAAAATGTACGGTTTTCGTATTAAACTGTTTTTCTATCATAATATGTCCTTCCCCTCACTATACCTTAATTATATTCTAACGTAACATTTGCTTGTTTAAAATGGTTAATCTCGTTCTTATTTCATATCCTATAGTAACAACTATAATATGGTATCACATTCCCAACCTACATTTGGAGGGCACCATGGAATATCTAAATTATGAACTTTTAATTAAGCTGAGCTTATCTTTATTTTTTGGTTTAATTATTGGAATAGATCGCCAAATTAAACATAAGCCTTTAGGTTTAAAGACTAGTATGGTTATTTGCGTAGCCAGTTGCTTAGTGACGATCGTATCTGTAGAAGCCTATATTCGGTATGCCACTGAGGGCATTAACAATATTGACCCAATGCGGCTTGCTGCACAAATAATTAGCGGTGTTGGTTTTCTAGGGGCGGGTGTTATTCTTCGTCGGAGTAATGATGTTATTTCAGGATTAACAACAGCCGCGATGATTTGGGCTGCATCAGGGCTCGGCATTGCGATTGGAGCTGGGTTTTTTATTGAAGCATTCTATTCAGTATTGCTCATCTTATTCGCTGTTAATATCATACCGTATCTTTTAAAAATGATTGGACCTTCCTCATTAAGTCAACAAGATGTCGCCGTTCGTATTGTGATGGAGCCAAATCAACAAATGACTGAGTTACTCGAGGCTATAGAGAGAAAAGGTAAAACCCAAAAAGAAAAAAAGCATTCAAATATGACCATTCGAAAATTAAAGCTGAAAGATTTAGATAATGGGAATCAACAAATTGACTTAACCCTCTCGGTCCCAGAAAAACAGTATACTACGGAGATTTACTATTTAATAAAAAAAATAGAGTTCGTCCTCACCGTCGATGTTGAGCACCTCTAACAAATATTTATTTTTGTTTCTTCTTATAGCTTCAATCGTTATACTAATCATAACACTTAATGAAATGGGCAGATGATTGGATGGAACTAGTTAAAGAAATAATTCTTCAATACGGATACTTTGGTATTCTTCTCGCCCTTGTGGGGGGGATCATCGGATTACCGATTCCAGATGAGATTTTGCTAATCACAATCGGTTATTATGCTTATATTGGAAGATTGACTTTGATTACAGCCTTAATTAGTTCATATATTGGAGCAATTATTGGCATTACCGTAAGTTATCTCCTTGGAATAAAATTAGGATTACCCTTCCTATTAAAATACGGTTCAAAGATAAGAATTACTCCCGCCCGAGTGGAACAAGCGCAATATTTATTTCAGAAACACGGACCTTGGCTTCTCGTAATTGGTTACTTCATTCCTGGCGTTCGTCACATCACGGGCTATCTTGCTGGAATTTCCAAGATGAGATTCCACACATTTATGCTTTATTCTTATGTAGGCGCGTTGATTTGGGTTATCTTATTTATATTAATAGGACATGAACTTGGGGTTAAGTGGTTCTTTATAAAACAGTCCTTTGAGACCTATAAGTTCTTAGTTTATTCGGCTTCTAGTGTTCTATTGGTTGCGATTGCTCTACTCTGCTTGTTCTTTTATCGAAACCGAAAAAAAAGGTGAGGAGGCTACTGAAATTGTTCCAGTAGCCTCCCAATTCCCACGCTTTTTTGTAAACTCGGTCACTTGCTAGCGCATCAAACACATCAGCTTATGCTATTATACGACCGTATATATGAATATTTTCTCCTGCTTTACCTTCAGGGTAGGTAGCCAAGTCCCTTCCATTTCTCATGATGCTCATGGGCTATGATTGCTACAGCTTTTAGTATTTTCTTACTAGAATTTCTTAGTAAATTATAGCCAATTGGTGCATGACTTTTCATAATGTTATACTCCTCACTAACTATCTTCTCCAACAAGTTCACGACCCATGTCAGCTATAAGCATTAGAAGAGCGTCTAGGTTCTTTCATTAGTAATTATCGCAACTTAGTCAAAAATAAGCGACAGCATTTGAGCTTTTTGTATGATGGACCCCTTCCCTGTTTACCAATTCTCGCCTACTAAATCCTTGCAACACAAAAAAAGCACAACCCATTTAGGTTGTACTTTATCTCCTGGCAACTTCTTACTCTCACAATGGCTATTTTTTCATTTCATCATGTTGTTCTTTCAGGGAAAAGTATTGTTGATTGTAAATTTTAATCCTACATCTTTTTTTACAGTTACCTTCTTAGCTCATTTCACGACAAGAGGTAATTCTTTTAACGCTCTAAAACCGACTAAGTGCCTCCAATCAACAGTAGCAACATCAAACTCTAGGGCAGGTGTATTTTTTAAAAAGGCTTGAATGGCCAGCTTTGCTTCTACTCTTGCTAAGGTCGATCCTAAGCAAAAGTGTACGCCTGTTCCAAAAGACAAATGTGAATTAGGTTTTCGCGAAACATCAAAAACATGGGGGTCACGAAATCGCCTAGGGTCGCGATTTGCTGCGCCAATTATGACGTATACCTGGTCTCCCTTATTTATGACAGATGAACCAATCTTCACCTTTTCTGATGCGACACGTGCCGTTAATTGTGTTGGACTCTCACACCTTAAACATTCCTCAATTGCCGCTTCAATGAGGGACGGGTTTTCAGATAGTTGATGGAGCTGATTAGGGTTTGTAACTAAACAGTAAATCGAATTGGCTATTAAATTCACTGTTGTTTCATGCCCTGCGATCAAAAGTAACACACAGGTGGATACTAATTCCTCTTCCGATTCATCCAACAATAAACTGATTATATCGTTTTTTGGATCCTGTTTACGCTTACGAATGAGCTTTCGAAAATACGAGACCATTTCCACAATATTTTTATCACCAGTCACTAGTTCTTCTTCGGACCGTGTTAAATCAATGGTTTGAATCAACGTAAGAGCCCACTCACGAAATTGCTCCTTATCTTCTTCAGGTACACCTAATAATTTCGCGATTACCGTACTCGCCAAAGGAAAAGCAAACTCTGAAATAACATTGAGCTTTTTTTGATTTGTGACATGTTTAAGTAATTCATACGCCTGTTCTTCAATATATGGGTAGAGTGCTTCTAGCGCTCTAGAAGTAAACCGCTCACTGACTAACTTACGTAAACGATGATGGTCAGGGGGATTTTTATAGAGCATCATCTCATTTAAAACCTTCTTTAAATTTTGGTATTTTCTCGTTGTCTCCGGCAGTGGAAGACGAGTTTGAAAACGAACGTCCTTTAGCATAAAGCTTGCTTCTTCATATCCAGTTACATACCACCCTGGATAGTTGAAAAAGCTCCCCTTATAAATCGGATTGATTGAGCGAATATCATCATAAAAAGGATATACATTTTTAATAAGATCTTCCGTCGATATTCGTAAGCTATGAATTTTTCTATCGTTAGACAAGCTCATTCCGCAGCTAAACTCGCTTTCATTTCTTCAATACTTTCAATCTCAAATCCTAAGTCTTGGAGCATCTTATGATCAGCAGATTCCGCTTGACCAGCTGTTGTTAAATAGTTTCCAACAAATATTGAATTTGCGGCATAAAGACCAAGTGGCTGCAAGGCACGAAGATTGACTTCGCGTCCACCAGAAATGCGGATTTCTTTTGCTGGGTTGATAAAGCGGAACAGCGCCAATACTTTTAAACAGTATAGGGGGGTTAATTCATCTACACCTTCTAACGGAGTCCCATCAATCGCATGCAAAAAGTTGACTGGAATTGAATCTGCATCAAGCGCTCGTAAGCTTTTCGCCATATCAACGACGTCTTGGGTCGTTTCCTTCATGCCAACAATCACACCTGAACACGGGGAGAGACCAGATTCCTTTGCCATTTCAACGGTGTTAACTCGATCATTATATGTATGAGACGTTGTAATCGAATCATGGTGACTCTTTGATGTATTAAGATTATGATTATAGCGGTCAACACCTGCTTCTTTTAAACGCTTTGCTTGTTCAGGCTTTAAAAGACCCAGACAGGCGCAAACCTTTAATCCATATCTGTCTTTTATTTCTTTCACCGCGTCAACGACTTGCTCAACTTCACGGTTGGATGGACCTCTTCCACTTGCGACAATACAATACGTTCCAATATTTAAATCATGTGCTCTTTTTGCACCTATGAGAAGGGTTTCCTTATTGACCATTCGATACGAATCAATCGTTGCCTCTGAAATGGAAGATTGCGAACAATAACCACAATTTTCCTGACATAATCCTGACTTGGCATTCATAATCATGTTCAGCTTCACTTTGTTTCCATAATAATGCTTACGAATTTGGTAAGCCGCATGCATTAATAACAGTACTTCTTCATCGGGACATTCGAGAATCGAATATGCCTCTTTATTCGTTAACTCTTGTCCTTGTAACACTTTTTCAGAAAGCTCAGCCCATTTCATCACTTTCATCCCTCCAATTCGTTGTAAAAAATTGATAAATTCACATAATCCTTCACTAAGCGCTTCCTATTCTCTGCGTTTAAATCCTTTATTCTCGGCGTGATCCCTAAAATCGGCACTCCACACATGTCTTCGATTACCTTTGGACTGGTCTTTTCCGCCAAATCTGGTGTATCGCTCAAACCATTAATAACAATTCCACATATTGTTAAACCGATTTTTTTCGCGTATTCGATGGTTAAGAATGTATGGTTAATCGTTCCTAAGTTCGGTCTTGCCACAATGACAACAGGGAGATTTAGCGCTTTTATAACGTCACTTACTAAAAAATCTTTCCCTAGTGGTACGGCAATTCCCCCAGCTCCTTCGGCTATAAAAAACGAATGCATATGCCGAATTTGCTCCCAGTGTTGCATAATCTGTTCAAGACCAATGTTTGTTTCTTCAAACACTTGGGCAACACTTGGAGCCAAAGGTTCTTTAAACTGAAAGGGTGTAATTTCTCCAAGGGTTAAGGTCGTTTCAGACATGTGCTTCAGCCAATACGTATCACTGTCGGGATCTTCCCGTTTGACGCCGCTCAACATCGGCTTAAACACGCCAACATCTATTCCTTGATCCTTTAATACACCAGCCATTCCACTAGAAATGACTGTTTTTCCAACGTTCGTATCCGTGCCCGTTATAAAGACGCCTCTCACATCTTCACCTCAAGTCCCTTTATTGATTTAAACGCATGAATGAGCTGAACGATTTCAGCTTCGGAATGATCCGTAGTTACAGTTAAACGAATACGGCTCTCTCCCTCCGGTACAGTTGGCGGACGAATGGCTGGAGCGAAGATGTTATAGTCTTGAAGCTTTTTCGCAAATGAAACGGTTTCTTCAGCCCCACCAATGATGACAGGAATAATCGGGGTTTCCTCCCCTTTGACGTTATATCCTAGGTCTTCTAGAGCCATCTTGATTTTATTTATCTTGCGCTTCAAGGACTTTCTTATTTCGGAATCTTGTTCAATGATTTCAATCGCTGCATAGGAAGCTGCACACATGCTTGGTGAGATTGCTGTTTGAAAAATAAAGGTTCTAGCATGATTGAGTAAAAACTCTCGTAGATGCTTTGAACCAGCAACAAATCCGCCTTCTGTTCCAATGGCTTTACTTAATGTACCAATCATCACATCTGGTTTTACGCCAAAATGTTCACAAGTTCCCCGTCCGCCATTACCTAAAACACCCGTACCATGGGCATCATCAACGATTACGTAAGCATGATAGGATTTTGCTAGTAACATGATTTCATCTAATTGCGCAAGATCACCATCCATACTAAACACACCATCTGTAACAATAAAGCGACGCTGAAAGGATTGAGAGACTCGTAGCTTTTCTTCAAGATCATTCATATTTCCGTGCTGGTAGACAATTGTTTCTGCTTTCGAAAGTCGGCAGCCATCGATAATGCTTGCGTGGTTGAGCTCATCACTTAGAATGACATCTCCGGCTTCAGGTAAAGAAGAAAGAATACCAACATTTGCGAGGTATCCGCTTGAAAATAGTAGAGATGCTTCGGCTTGCTTAAAGGAGGCAATCTTTTTTTCGAGCAGCTCATGCCATTTCGTATTACCGGTTGTTAGCCTAGACCCGGTGCTCCCGGTACCAAACTGATGAAGAATTGTTTCAGCTGCATCAATCAACCGTTCATCACGAGACAAGCCTAAATAATTGTTAGAGGAAAAAATGAGCTTCTTTCGCTGATTCACGTCTATAACAGGCAACGTACGATATAAGCCTTTTTCCTTTATTTTCGTCACTCTTTCCGATAACCATGAATCAAACGTCCTGTCCACTGAGAATGGCCTCCTCTTGTGGTATGACCTCAATAGCTATTTTCATGATATTGACCATTAATTGTAGTTCCCTTTTCGTACTAACAAGTGGTGGCATAAAGACGATAACATTCCCCATAGGTCTTGTTAGCATCCCGAGCTCTCTCATTTTCAACGAAACGCGGTAGCCTATTCGTTTCTCGAGTGGATAAGGTTCTTTTGTCGCCTTATCCTGCACAAGCTCAATCCCACACATCAGCCCAAGCTGTCTAATGTCACCAACATGAGGCAAAGACGCTAGCTCTTCTAGCATTTCTTTAAGTTGCTCTGACTTTTTTGCAACGTTCTTAACAATCGAGTCAGTTTGAAACAACCGTAAATTTTCAAGTGCAACCGCACAGCCTAACTGATTGCCGGTATAGGAGTGTCCATGAAAAAAGGTTTTTAATGTTTCATAATCATCATAAAAGGCCTCATAGATCTTTTCTGACGTAAACGTTACGGCGATCGGTAAATACCCCCCTGTAATGCCTTTGCCTGCTGCCATTAAATCCGGCTGAACTTGCTCATGTTCACAAGCAAACATTTTCCCTGTCCGTCCAAAGCCGGTTGCAACTTCATCGACAATCATCAGCACATCATACTTTGTACAAAGTTCCCGAACTCCTGATAGGAAACCCTTTGGCATGACAATCATACCTGCTGCCCCTTGAACCATAGACTCAATCGAAAGTGCTGCAATTTCGTCATGGCGTTCCATTAATAATTCCTCAAGCCTCTGTAAGCATTCATCACGACAGAGACTCGGGTCTCCGCTATCTGAGCGATAAACGTAAGGATAGGGCACTTTATAACTTTTAAACATTAACGCTCCATAAACATGATGAAAAAGATCAATGGCTCCTAAACTTACTGCCCCAATCGTATCTCCATGATATCCGTTCTGCATCGAGATAAAGATTTGCTTCTCTTGTCTCCCAATATTTTTCCAATATTGAAATGCCATTTTCAAAGCAATTTCCATGGCTTCAGCGCCGCTATCGGAATAAAACACACGCGTTAATTTGTCTGGTGTAATTTCAATCAGCTTTTCCGCAAGCTCAGTTGCCGGAACATTCGTCATTCCTAATAGCGTGGAATGTGCAATTTTCTCTAGCTGATTTTTAATGGCTTCATCTAATTCCTTCTTACGATGACCATGGACATTTAGCCAAACAGATGAAAAACCATCATAGTACTCTTTACCATGAATATCCTTCACTTTAATTCCTTCACCACTTTCAATAATCAGTGGGTCTTGGTCATAATCTTTCATCTGTGTAAAGGGTAACCATAAATGCTTTTTACTTTTTTCAATTAATTTGTGTGTCATTCTCCACCCCCCAATCTAGAAATATTGGCTTTTTTTCAAGGTAATCGATATAGGCTTCTATGTTTTTACAACGATTAACGAAAAAAACACGTCCTCCGCTTTTATCTCCATATTCCTTAAGTTTTGAAATTCGTTGATATCCTAGCTTTTTACTTGCAACATACCCCGTAATATAATCTGGGTCGTCGGACCAACACAATTCCGCAACCGTATCAGAGTGGTTGGCTACTTTTGTTGCTAAGGTCATGGCTTCTTTTACTCTACTAGTGAGTGGAAGCTGATTTTTTTCCGCCCATCTTTCAAAATTTTGCTGCTCCCAATCCATTCGTGACACGCGTATTCCTTTTTTCTCTCTTGTATCTATTCGTTTATCCGAATGAATATCAAAAATAATGGCTCCCCTAAGTCCACCATGCTGTTCAAGCAGAGTGAAAGTTTGGTGAATGACCTTTCTATGAATCCCACATTTTTCTAATAAATTTGCTGCTACAACACGTCCTTCATGAAAACTAGAGACACGGTTTGTTTGACTATGTAATGGAGAAAGATACGTAAGAGATTCCCTTACAAGCTCTACTTGTACTTGCAAAAAATCGGGATTGCCTCTCGAGTGAGTTAGGGCCTTGTCTACTAAAGTGATGACCCTATCTTTTACTTCAGGATAAGGAACGAGCTTTTCTCCCCCTGAAATATGCTTACCACCTTCTTCGTGTTTCCCCCCCTTTGCGGCTCTCATTCTTACACTATAGATGTCATGCTGCATAAACCTTCCCCTTTTCCCTTTCATTTAAAAAATACGATTTAAGGTCAAGTCTATTTGTTAACCTATTTTTAAAAAAGGTTTACATTAATATTAGATATGTTAACCAATTTTGTCAACGAGTTAACGATATATAGAATCAAGGAATACGGAAAAAGCATAACCCATTGGGCTATGCTTTTTCTGCCTAGCAACATCCTGCTTGTTTTATAAAGTACTCTGCTACTCCTCAAATTATAGTCGCTCTTCTATTTGAAGATTATCAATAGAGGGACCATACTCGACATGTACTACCAATTTCAATTCAATTTATATAGATTGTTGCATACGTATCAGCGATCACTCGATCTGCTCGTGGTGTGCTGACTTCACTCAGAACGACCATGACCCTAATTTTTTATAAATTTTAACCTTACAATTAAATTGTGAGCGCATTCTTTTTATTTCGTAATCCTAAAACTTTAAGATATTATCCTAAAATTCCACACGAAAACTTATAAATAAATTGTGTATCTAAATTTATACATAAATCTTTTCTAAATCCTTTTCCACTTACCCACATCTTTCACAAGAACAAGAGGAACACAATCAGCATACCTTTTTAGGGTGACTTTTTGTCTAACTCAGCTTTTTTGCCACAATATAAATCTAACTCTTAGAAAATAAAAAAAGCACAATCCATTTGGATTGTGCTTTATCGCCTGGCAACGTCCTACTCTCACAGGGGGAAGCCCCCAACTACCATTGGCGCAAAAGAGCTTAACGACCGTGTTCGGCATGGGAACGGGTGTGACCTCTTCGCTATCGCCACCAAGCTTACGACCTGATTATACTTCCTAGCTAGCTTGCGACGAGTAGCGCAGCACGCAGGAGTGTAGACCAAGTAGCTTTGTCTTGATGTTAAATCAAGATGTAATTGAAAGAATAATTCTCTCAAAACTAGATAATGTGTAAACATTCATGTCAAGAAATATTGGATAAGTCCTCGACCGATTAGTATCTGTCAGCTCCACGTGTCGCCACGCTTCCACACCAGACCTATCAACCTCATCATCTTTGAGGGGTCTTACTGGATTACTCCATGGGAAATCTCATCTCGAGGGGGGCTTCATGCTTAGATGCTTTCAGCACTTATCCCTTCCACACGTAGCTACCCAGCGATGCTCCTGGCGGAACAACTGGTACACCAGCGGTGTGTCCATCCCGGTCCTCTCGTACTAAGGACAGCTCCTCTCAAATTTCCTGCGCCCGCGACGGATAGGGACCGAACTGTCTCACGACGTTCTGAACCCAGCTCGCGTACCGCTTTAATGGGCGAACAGCCCAACCCTTGGGACCTACTTCAGCCCCAGGATGCGATGAGCCGACATCGAGGTGCCAAACCTCCCCGTCGATGTGGACTCTTGGGGGAGATAAGCCTGTTATCCCCAGGGTAGCTTTTATCCGTTGAGCGATGGCCCTTCCATGCGGAACCACCGGATCACTAAGCCCGACTTTCGTCCCTGCTCGACTTGTAGGTCTCGCAGTCAAGCTCCCTTATGCCTTTGCACTCTACGAATGATTTCCAACCATTCTGAGGGAACCTTTGGGCGCCTCCGTTACTGTTTAGGAGGCGACCGCCCCAGTCAAACTGCCCACCTGACACTGTCCCTGAACCGGATCACGGTCCGAGGTTAGAATGTCAGCACAGTCAGGGTAGTATCCCACCGACGCCTCCACGTAAGCTGGCGCTCACGCTTCCAAGGCTCCTACCTATCCTGTACAAACTGTACCAACATCCAATATCAAGCTACAGTAAAGCTCCATGGGGTCTTTCCGTCCTGTCGCGGGTAACCTGCATCTTCACAGGTACTATAATTTCACCGGGTCTCTCGTTGAGACAGTATCCAAATCGTTACACCATTCGTGCGGGTCGGAACTTACCCGACAAGGAATTTCGCTACCTTAGGACCGTTATAGTTACGGCCGCCGTTTACTGGGGCTTCAATTCAGAGCTTCTCCTAAAAGGATAACCCCTCCTCTTAACCTTCCAGCACCGGGCAGGTGTCAGCCCCTATACTTCGCCTTGCGGCTTCGCAGAGACCTGTGTTTTTGCTAAACAGTCGCTTGGATCTATTCACTGCGGCTCTCTCGGGCTTGCACCCTACTAGAGCACCCCTTCTCCCGAAGTTACGGGGTCATTTTGCCGAGTTCCTTAACGAGAGTTCTCCCGCGCGTCTTAGAATTCTCTTCTCGCCTACCTGTGTCGGTTTGCGGTACGGGCACCTCTCACCTCGCTAGAGGCTTTTCTAGGCAGTGTAGGATCAGGAACTTCGGTACTTAATTTCCCTCGCCATCACAGCTCAGCCTTCGCGAGAAGCGGATTTGCCTACTTCTCAGCCTAACTGCTTGGACGCACATATCCATCAGTGCGCTTACCCTACCTTACTGCGTCCCCCCATTACTCAAACGGTGAGGAGGTGGTACAGGAATTTCAACCTGTTGTCCATCGCCTACGCCTTTCGGCCTCGGCTTAGGTCCCGACTTACCCTGAGCGGACGAGCCTTCCTCAGGAAACCTTGGGCTTTCGACGGAGGGGATTCTCACCCCTCTTTTCGCTACTCATACCGGCATTCTCACTTCTAAGCGCTCCACCAGTCCTCTCGGTCTGACTTCGCTGCACTTAGAACGCTCCCCTACCACTGACACCATACGGTGTCAATCCATAGCTTCGGTGATACGTTTAGCCCCGGTACATTTTCGGCGCAGAGTCACTCGACCAGTGAGCTATTACGCACTCTTTAAATGGTGGCTGCTTCTAAGCCAACATCCTGGTTGTCTGGGCAACTCCACATCCTTTTCCACTTAACGTATACTTTGGGACCTTAGCTGATGGTCTGGGCTGTTTCCCTCTTGACTACGGATCTTAGCACTCGCAGTCTGACTCCCGAGGATAAGTAATTGGCATTCGGAGTTTGACTGAATTCGGTAATCCTGTGGGGACCCCTAGTTCAATCAGTGCTCTACCTCCAATACTCTTACCTCGAGGCTAGCCCTAAAGCTATTTCGGGGAGAACCAGCTATTTCCGAGTTCGATTGGCATTTCACCCCTACCCACACCTCATCCCCGCACTTTTCAACGTGCGTGGGTTCGGGCCTCCATTCAGTGTTACCTGAACTTCACCCTGGACATGGGTAGATCACACGGTTTCGGGTCTACGACCACGTACTATGGCGCCCTATTCAGACTCGCTTTCGCTACGGCTCCGCCTTATCAGCTTAACCTTGCACGGGATCGTAACTCGCCGGTTCATTCTACAAAAGGCACGCTGTCACCCATTAACGGGCTCCAACTAGTTGTAGGCACACGGTTTCAGGATCTGTTTCACTCCCCTTCCGGGGTGCTTTTCACCTTTCCCTCACGGTACTGGTTCACTATCGGTCACTAGGGAGTATTTAGCCTTGGGAGATGGTCCTCCCGGATTCCGACGGGGTTTCACGTGTCCCGCCGTACTCAGGATCCGTCTCGGAGAGAAGGGCATTTCGGTTACAGGATTGTTACCTTCTATGATGGGCCTTTCCAGACCGCTTCACCTATGCTCTTCTTTTCTGACTCCGTATGAGACGTCCTACAACCCCAAGAGGCAAGCCTCTTGGTTTGGGCTGTTTCCGTTTCGCTCGCCGCTACTTAGGAAATCGCATTTGCTTTCTCTTCCTCTGGGTACTTAGATGTTTCAGTTCCCCAGGTCTGCCTCCTCGTATCCTATGTATTCAGATACGGGTATCATCCCATTACGGATGATGGGTTCCCCCATTCGGATATCCTCGGATCAAAGCTTACTTACAGCTCCCCGAGGCGTTTCGTCGTTCGTCACGTCCTTCTTCGGCTCCTAGTGCCAAGGCATTCACCGTGCGCCCTTTCTAACTTAACCAAATTAAAAAAGGTTTTTGTTTAATCGTCTCCGATTAAACATGAATTTTCTTGACTTTCATGTTTACATTTCATTATCTAGTTTTCAAAGAACTATCCTATAGAAAGAACAAAAGTTCCTTCAAAACTGAACAAAAGACCAAAGCGTATATGACCTACGTCATATATCGACTAGAGTAAAAACTCCATAGAAAGGAGGTGATCCAGCCGCACCTTCCGATACGGCTACCTTGTTACGACTTCACCCCAATCATCTGTCCCACCTTAGGCGGCTGGCTCCATAAAGGTTACCCCACCGACTTCGGGTGTTACAAACTCTCGTGGTGTGACGGGCGGTGTGTACAAGGCCCGGGAACGTATTCACCGCGGCATGCTGATCCGCGATTACTAGCAATTCCGGCTTCATGTAGGCGAGTTGCAGCCTACAATCCGAACTGAGAATGGCTTTCTGGGATTGGCTCCACCTCGCGGCTTCGCAACCCTTTGTACCATCCATTGTAGCACGTGTGTAGCCCAGGTCATAAGGGGCATGATGATTTGACGTCATCCCCACCTTCCTCCGGTTTATCACCGGCAGTCACCTTAGAGTGCCCAACTAAATGCTGGCAACTAAGGTCAAGGGTTGCGCTCGTTGCGGGACTTAACCCAACATCTCACGACACGAGCTGACGACAACCATGCACCACCTGTCACTTTGTCCCCCGAAGGGGAAAGCCCTATCTCTAGGGTGGTCAAAGGATGTCAAGACCTGGTAAGGTTCTTCGCGTTGCTTCGAATTAAACCACATGCTCCACTGCTTGTGCGGGCCCCCGTCAATTCCTTTGAGTTTCAGCCTTGCGGCCGTACTCCCCAGGCGGAGTGCTTAATGTGTTAACTTCGGCACTAAGGGCATCGAAACCCCTAACACCTAGCACTCATCGTTTACGGCGTGGACTACCAGGGTATCTAATCCTGTTTGCTCCCCACGCTTTCGCGCCTCAGCGTCAGTTACAGACCAGAGAGTCGCCTTCGCCACTGGTGTTCCTCCACATATCTACGCATTTCACCGCTACACGTGGAATTCCACTCTCCTCTTCTGTACTCAAGTCTCCCAGTTTCCAATGACCCTCCCCGGTTGAGCCGGGGGCTTTCACATCAGACTTAAAAGACCGCCTGCGCGCGCTTTACGCCCAATAATTCCGGACAACGCTTGCCACCTACGTATTACCGCGGCTGCTGGCACGTAGTTAGCCGTGGCTTTCTGGTTAGGTACCGTCAAGGTGCCGCCCTATTTGAACGACACTTGTTCTTCCCTAACAACAGAGCTTTACGATCCGAAAACCTTCATCACTCACGCGGCGTTGCTCCGTCAGACTTTCGTCCATTGCGGAAGATTCCCTACTGCTGCCTCCCGTAGGAGTCTGGGCCGTGTCTCAGTCCCAGTGTGGCCGATCACCCTCTCAGGTCGGCTACGCATCGTCGCCTTGGTAAGCCGTTACCTTACCAACTAGCTAATGCGCCGCGGGCCCATCCCTTAGTGATAGCCGGAGCCATCTTTGAGAACATGCGCATGAACGCTCGTTCTATCATCCGGTATTAGCACCGATTTCTCGATGTTATCCCGGTCTAAGGGGCAGGTTGCCCACGTGTTACTCACCCGTCCGCCGCTAACCTTTAGGAGCAAGCTCCTAAAGGTCCGCTCGACTTGCATGTATTAGGCACGCCGCCAGCGTTCGTCCTGAGCCAGGATCAAACTCTCCATAAAAGTGTTTGAGTTGTTTTACCAACAGGCTCAAAAATATCGCTAACGATATTACATAATAAATTGACGAGATTTGATTTATCGAAATAAAACAATCTCTATTTTTTCGCTTGGCTATTGTTCAGTTTTCAAAGAACTTTTTTGTCGTTTTTAGCGACTTGAATAACTTAACACACATTTTGTTAATGTGTCAATACTTTTTTTTGGTGGGCCTGAGTGGACTCGAACCACCGACCTCACGCTTATCAGGCGTGCGCTCTAACCAGCTGAGCTACAGGCCCCTAGTAAAAGGGCATAAAAAAAGTACTTTCATTAAATTATTTAGTTTTAAATGGAGCGGGTGATGAGAATCGAACTCACATCATCAGCTTGGAAGGCTGAGGTTTTACCACTAAACTACACCCGCATAATATAATAAACATGATGGTCGGGAAGACAGGATTTGAACCTGCGACCCCCTGGTCCCAAACCAGGTGCTCTACCAAGCTGAGCCACTTCCCGATAACTAAAATACATATAAACATAAAAATTGGCGCGCCCTGAGAGATTCGAACTCCCGACCTTTTGATTCGTAGTCAAACACTCTATCCAGCTGAGCTAAGGGCGCATTTTTGGTGCGGTTGAGAGGACTCGAACCTCCACGGGGTTATCCCCCACTAGGCCCTCAACCTAGCGCGTCTGCCATTCCGCCACAACCGCTTAAGCGATTAACTATATATATAACTATCCTTAATTACGTTATTAAGATGCGGGTGAAGGGACTTGAACCCCCACGTCATAAGACACTAGATCCTAAGTCTAGCGCGTCTGCCAATTCCGCCACACCCGCAAATATGATATTAATTGGCGGTCCGGACGGGACTCGAACCCGCGACCTCCTGCGTGACAGGCAGGCATTCTAACCAACTGAACTACCGGACCAACTATATGGTGGAGGATGACGGGTTCGAACCGCCGACCCCCTGCTTGTAAGGCAGGTGCTCTCCCAGCTGAGCTAATCCTCCACACTTAATCTTAAACGAAATTTGGTGACCCGTACGGGAATCGAACCCGTGATACCGCCGTGAAAGGGCGGTGTCTTAACCGCTTGACCAACGGGCCACAATTATGGCGGAGAAGGAGGGATTTGAACCCTCGCGCCGCGTAAACGACCTACACCCTTAGCAGGGGCGCCCCTT